>NZ_BNBL01000001.1:0-283283 GCF_014655595.1 Streptomyces griseocarneus
GCTAAGCCTTTCAGCGCCGATGGTACTGCAGGGGGGACCCTGTGGGAGAGTAGGACGCCGCCGAACTAATATTAAAAAAAGCTCTGACGTGTGAACCTCGGTTCACGCGTCAGAGCTTTTTTGTTTTCACGATGAACTGTGCGGTGTCATGCGGCGTTAACGTCGCGCGGGCACCATCCGCGGCATGGGGACTGAAGAGCGGCTGGCAGCCGCAGGGGTGGGGCCCGGGGACGAGGTCGTCGTGCCGTCGTACGGGCCGGCCGCGGTCGCGGAGGCGGTTCGCGCAGTGGGGGCGCTGCCCGTCTTCGCCGACATCGATCCGGGCAGTTACTGCCTCGACCCGGCCTCGGTGGCCGGCGCCCTGACGCCACGTACCGCCGCCGTCGTGCCCGTACACCTCTTCGGTCACCCTGCCGACCTGATCGCCCTGCGGCTCGTCGCCGACGCCCACGGTGTGCTCCTCGTCGAGCCCACGGATGCCGCCGGCCTCACTCGTACGGACGCGGAGACGTCCCGGCGTCGGGCCAACGCCGCGTACCTCACCTCTCGTCTGACCGGCGTCCTCACGCCCGTGATCGCCGCTGAGGTGGGGCATCGCTACGACTCCTACGTCGTGCGTGTCCCCGGCAACGGCCGGCCGGACCGGGACGCCTTCGCGCGTGCTCTCCGCGCTCGTGGGGTGCGGTGCCGCGTGCCCGTACAGACGCCCGTGCACCGCATGCCGCCCTTTCGCCGGGAGTTGTGGCTTCCGGAGACCGAGCGGGCCGCCGACGAATGCCTTGCCCTGCCCGTGGACGCGGAGATGACGCGGCGGGACCTGCAGCGGCTGGTGTCGGCGTGCAACGCTCTGGGCGGACTCGTTCCCCTTGCCGCGGCCTAGGTGGTCAAAAGCCCGTACGAACATCGGGTATGCTTTATCTCGTTGCCGGCCCCAATAGCTCAGTCGGCAGAGCGTCTCCATGGTAAGGAGAAGGTCAACGGTTCGATTCCGTTTTGGGGCTCCATCACAAGAAGGCCCCCGCCATTCGGCGGGGGCCTTCTTGCTGTCGTCACTCCTGCGGTTCGGGCACGCGCATCGCGAGGATGGCCATGTCGTCCGAGGCCGGTTCGGCGGCGAAACGTTCGACCGCGCGCAGGATCCGCGCGGCGACGGCGCCCGCCGTGAGGCCCGTACACGTCGTCAGGACGTCCGTCAGGCCGTCGTCGCCCAGCATGCGCGTACCCTCGCGGCGCTCGGTGACGCCGTCGGTGACGCACAGCAGGACGTCGCCGGGGTCCAGCGTGACCGTCTGCTCGTACAGCTCGAGGTCCTCCATGACGCCCAGCAGCGGTTGCGGATCGGCCGCGGGCTCGACGGTGCCGTCCTGGCGCAGGCGCAGCGGGAGCGGATGGCCGGCGCAGACGACCTTCAGGAGGGCGCTGCCGTCGGGCTGGGGCCACAGTTCGCCGTAGAGGAGCGTGAGGAAGCGGCTGCGGGCGCCCTCGTCGAGGATGGCCGCGTTCAGCCGCTGCAGCACTGCCGGGCCCCCGAAGCCCTCGCGGGCCAGCAGGCGCAGGGCGTGGCGGGCCAGGCCGGTGACGGCGGCGGCCTCCGGTCCCGTGCCGCAGACGTCGCCGATCGCGAAGCCGTACGCGCCGTCGCGGATGGGGAAGAGGTCGTAGAAGTCGCCGCCGACCTCGTTGCCCTCGCCCGCCGCGCGGTAGATGACCTCGACCTCCACGCCGGGGACGTCCGGCAGTTCGGGCGGGAGGAGGCTGCGCTGGAGGCTCTGGCTGATGGCGGTGCGCTCGCTGTAGAGCCGGGCGTTGTCCAGCGCGAGCGCGGCCCGGCGGGAGAGGTCCTCGGCGAGTTCCAGGATCTCCTGGCGGAAGTGGTCGTCGGTGGGCTTGCCGAGCGTGAGCATGCCGATGACGCGGTTGCGGGCGACGAGCGGCAGGACGACCGTCTCCCCGCCGACCGCGGCCGCCGTGGCGAGTGAGGTGCCGGGGGCCGGCATGTTTCCCGTGGTGTCGGCGAGGCCGAGGCTGCGCAGTGAGGTGCGCAGGGCGGCGGAGTGGGCGGCCTCGGTGGGGGCGGTCCAGACGCGGGCGCCGGGAGTGGGGACCGGTTCGGGCGGGGCGACCTTGGCCAGCAGGGCCTTGAGGCCGTCGATGCGGTCCTCGTCCTCGTGCAGGACGTAGGAGAGCTCGGGCTCCGAGGACTGGTCGGCGATGGTGTAGACGGCGCACCAGGCGGCGAGGGTGGGGACGGTCATCTGGGCCATGAGGGCCAGCGTCTGGTCCCGGTCGAGGGTTCCGGCGAGCAGGTCGGAGGCCTCGACGAGGAAGGAGAGCGAGCCGCGGCGGAGGCGTTCCAGCTCGCCGAGGCGGGCGGATTCGACGGCCAGGGCGATGCGGTCGGCGGCGAACTGCAGGCGCAGGGCTTCTTCGTTGCCGTAGCGCCGGGGCGATTCGGCGGCGACGCCGAGCGAGCCGGTGAGGCGGCCCTCGACCTTGAGGGGCACGGTGACGACCGAGCGCATGCCGGTGTCGTTGAGGAGGGGCACGGCGCCGGGGACGGCGGCGAGGTCGTCGTGGACGGCGGGCATCCGGGCGGAGCCGTAGCGTCCGGTGCCCGCCTCGACGGGGACGCGGGCGAAGCGCTGGCGGGTGGAGGGCAGGCCGGTGGAGGCGCGGACCTCCAGTTCCGTCTCGTCGTCGGTGGCGAGCAGCAGATAGGCGGAGTCGCCGTCGAGCATGTCGCGGGCGCGTTCGACGGTGCGCTGGAGCAGTCCGTCGAGGTCGTCGGGGGCGGGGGAGCCGATGAAGACCTCGAAGGGGTCGGCGGAGGTGCCGCGGTCGCCGGTGCCCGAGTCGCCGGCGGAGGAGCGGGGCGGGCTCTGCAGGACGGCGCGCTCCTCGTCCCGTACGAGCAGGCAGACGGTCGAGGGGGCGCCCGCGGTGTCGCGGACGCGCAGGTGGGAGGCGTAGACGGGGATGACGCGGCCGTCGGCGCCCCTTATGCCGTAGGAGCCCTCCCAGCGGGAGAGGCGCAGGGCCTCGGCGATGCCGGTGGAGGTGCCGGGGGTGTGGGGCCAGGCGGCGAGGTCGGTCAGGGGCTTGCCGAGGATCTGGTCGTGGGTGAAGCCGAAGAGTTCGTGGGCGTCGTCGTTCCAGGCGGTGATGGCCCCGGTGTGGTCGATCTGGACGACGGCGACGCGGACGCGGGTGTCGGCGAGCGGGAGCGCCTCGGCGGGGAGGGCGGGGCCGGCGGAGCGGGTGCCGGCCGGGCGGTCGGGCAGGTCGAGGCGGAACCACACGGTCTTCGCGGTGGCGGTGTACTCGACGCCCCAGCGGGAGGCGATGGCCGCGCACAGGAGCAGGCCGCGGCCGCCCTCGCGGTCGACGCTGCCGAACTGGCGTCCGGGTTCCTGCAGCGGAACTTCGCGTTCGGGGTAGCGGTCCGCAACCTCCACGCGCACGCCGGTGTTCATACGTACGCAGAGCACGTCCGCATGAGTGCCTGCGTGGACGACGGCATTGGTGACGAGTTCGCTGGTCAGGACGACGGCATCGTCGATGATGTCGGGGAAGCCCCAGCCCTGGAGGGTGTCCCGGACGAAGGCCCGGGCGGCGGCGACCGAGCGTCCGACCGGCTCGAAGGTGGCGGCTGCCCGCGCGGTGATCACAGGTCTCCTCGTGTACGTCTCGGCGATCTGCTCACGCATGTGCAGCGCCCCTCCATTGCCCTGGCCGGATGCCAGGTTACTTACCTCCGCCAGGTCTGCGGATGGCGGTGCACAGGGATTCCACCTTGCGGGGTGCGGGTGGACCGTGTGCGATGCTGCCGACTGTTATGGCCTGGTAGGGCCGGGGTGAAACACTGGGAAAGCTCGAAGCGGAAGCCCGGCGAGGATGATCGACCCAGCGGGAGGGACACGGTGGAGTCTGGCGCAGCGGCGCGGGGCGCAAGCACGCGCGCGAAGGGCGGACGGTCCCGGCCCAATGGCACCACGGAGGTGGACGCCGCGGCGCTGAACCGGTTGCTGTCGGCGCTCGAGGCGATGCGCGACGGAAACTTCCGTAAGCGCCTGACGGTCTCCGGCGACGGCGTGATGGCCGAGATCGCCGCGGTGTTCAACGAGGTGGCGGACCGGAATCTGCAGCTGACCGGTGAGCTGGCCCGGGTGCGGCGGGTGGTCGGCCGTGAGGGGAAACTCACGGAGCGCCTGGAGGTCGGTGCCTGCGAGGGCGCCTGGGCGGCGGCCATCGACGCGTCGAACGCCCTGGTGGACGACCTGGTGCGGCCGGTGTCCGAGGTGGGCCGGGTGCTGTCGGCGGTGGCCGAGGGCGACCTGGAGCAGCGGATGGACCTGCGCTCCCAGGGCGCGGACGGCGCGGCGCATCCGCTGCGGGGCGAGTTCCTGAAGGTCGGGCGTACGGTCAACGGCCTGGTGGACCAGCTCTCGGCGTTCACCGACGAGGTGACCCGGGTGGCCAGCGAGGTGGGCACCGAGGGCAAGCTCGGCGGGCAGGCCCGGGTACGCGGAATGTCCGGTTCGTGGAAGGACCTCACGGACTCCGTCAACACCATGGCGTCCCGGCTGACCGCCCAGGTGCGTGACATCGCGCTGGTGACGACCGCGGTCGCCAAGGGCGACCTCTCCCGCAAGGTCACGGTCCATGTGGCCGGCGAGATGCTGGAGCTGAAGAACACCGTCAATACGATGGTCGACCAGCTGTCCTCCTTCGCCTCCGAGGTCACCCGCGTGGCCCGGGAGGTGGGCACGGAGGGCGAGCTGGGCGGCCAGGCGCAGGTGCCGGGGGTCGCCGGGGTCTGGAAGGACCTCACCGACTCGGTCAACCTCATGGCCGGCAACCTCACGGCCCAGGTGCGCGGCATCGCGCAGGTGACGACGGCCGTCGCGAACGGCGACCTGTCGCAGAAGGTCACGGTGACGGCGCGCGGCGAGGTCGCGCAGCTGGCCGAGACGATCAACCAGATGACGGAGACGCTGCGCACCTTCGCCGACGAGGTCACCCGGGTGGCCAACGAGGTGGGTGCCGAGGGCAGGCTGGGCGGTCAGGCGGCGGTGCCGGGGGCCGCGGGTACGTGGAAGGACCTCACCGACTCGGTGAACACGGCCTTCCGCAACCTCACCGGCCAGGTGCGGGACATCGCGCAGGTGACCACGGCGGTGGCCAACGGCGATCTGGGCCAGAAGGTGACCGTCGACGTCTCCGGCGAGATGCTGGAGCTGAAGAACACCGTGAACGGCATGGTGGACCAGCTCCAGTCCTTCGGTGCCGAAGTGACGCGCGTGGCGCGGGAGATCGGTGTCGAGGGCGAGCTCGGCGGTCAGGCGGCGGTGCCGGGGGCCGCGGGTACGTGGAAGGA
Organism: Streptomyces griseocarneus; assembly: GCF_014655595.1. Lineage (GTDB taxonomy): Bacteria > Actinomycetota > Actinomycetes > Streptomycetales > Streptomycetaceae > Streptomyces > Streptomyces griseocarneus. The sequence goes on from NZ_BNBL01000001.1 coordinate 5,378, forward strand.
CCTCACCGACTCGGTGAACACCGCCTTCCGCAACCTCACCGGCCAGGTCCGCAACATCGCGCAGGTGACGACGGCCGTCGCGAACGGCGACCTCTCGCAGAAGGTCACCGTCGATGTCTCGGGCGAGATGCTGCAGTTGAAGAACACCGTCAACACGATGGTGGACCAGCTGTCGTCCTTCGCCGACCAGGTCACCAGGATGGCGCGGGACGTGGGCACGGAGGGCCGGCTGGGCGGCCAGGCGCGTGTGGACGGCGTCAGCGGCACCTGGAAGGAGCTGACCGACTCCGTCAACTTCATGGCGGGCAACCTCACTTCCCAGGTGCGGCAGATCGCCCAGGTGACCACGGCGGTGGCGCGCGGCGACCTGTCGCAGAAGATCGACGTCGATGCCCGGGGCGAGATCCTGGAGCTGAAGAACACCATCAACACGATGGTCGACCAGCTCTCCGCCTTCGCCGAGCAGGTCACGCGGGTGGCCCGCGAGGTCGGCACCGACGGCCGGCTCGGCGGCCAGGCGCAGGTCCCGGGCGTGGCGGGCGTATGGCGTGACCTGACGGACTCGGTCAACGGCATGGCGGGCAACCTGACCGCTCAGGTCCGCAACATCGCCCAGGTCGCCACGGCGGTGGCGCGCGGTGATCTGTCGCAGAAGATCGACGTGGACGCCCGGGGCGAGATCCTGGAGCTGAAGAACACCATCAACACCATGGTCGACCAGCTGTCCTCGTTCGCCGACCAGGTCACGCGGGTGGCCCGGGAGGTGGGCACTGAGGGCATCCTGGGCGGCCAGGCGGAGGTCCAGGGGGTCTCCGGCACCTGGAAGGACCTCACGCAGTCGGTCAACTTCATGGCCAACAACCTGACGTCGCAGGTGCGCAACATCGCCGAGGTGACCACGGCGGTCGCCAAGGGCGACCTCTCGAAGAAGATCACCGTCGACGCCAAGGGCGAGATCCTCGAGCTCGTCACCACCGTGAACACGATGGTCGACCAGCTGTCGGACTTCGCCGAGCAGGTCACCCGCGTCGCCCGTGAGGTGGGCACCGAGGGCCAGCTGGGCGGCCAGGCGCGGGTGCGCGACGTCACCGGCATCTGGAAGGACCTCAGCGACAACGTCAACCTGATGGCCAACAACCTGACCAGCCAGGTCCGCAACATCTCGCAGGTCGCCGGCGCGGTCGCCAACGGCGACCTCACCAAGAAGGTCACCGTCGAGGCGCGCGGCGAGGTCGCCCAGCTCGCCGACACCGTCAACACGATGGTCACCACCCTGTCGTCCTTCGCCGACGAGGTCACGCGCGTGGCCCGCGAGGTCGGCACCGACGGCATCCTGGGCGGTCAGGCGCGGGTGCCCGGCGTGAGCGGTACGTGGAAGGACCTCACCGAGTCGGTGAACTCGATGGCGTCCAACCTGACGGGCCAGGTCCGCAACATCGCCATGGTGACCACCGCCATCGCGCAGGGCGACCTCACCAAGAAGATCGACATCGATGCGCGGGGCGAGATCCTCCAGCTGAAGACGACCATCAACACGATGGTCGACCAGCTGTCCTCCTTCGCCGACCAGGTCACCCGCGTCGCCCGCGAGGTGGGCACCGAGGGCCAGCTCGGCGGCCAGGCGCGGGTGCGCGACGTCGACGGCACCTGGCGCGACCTGACGGAGTCGGTCAACGAGATGGCCGGCAACCTCACCCGCCAGGTGCGGGCCATCGCCGAGGTCGCCACGGCCGTGACCCGGGGCGACCTGAACCTCAAGATCGACGTCGACGCGGCCGGCGAGATCCTGGAGCTCCAGGACAACATCAACACGATGATCGCCAACCTCCGCGAGACCACCCTGGCCAACAAGGAGCAGGACTGGCTCAAGGGCAACCTCGCCCGGATCTCCGGCCTGATGCAGGGCCGCCGCGACCTGCAGGACGTGGCGGGGCTCATCATGAGCGAGCTCACCCCCGTCGTCTCCGCGCAGCACGGCGCGTTCTTCCTGGCGATGCCCACGGACCCGCAGGAGGCCGAGCGCGACGAGGACGCCTACGAGCTGCGGATGCTCGGCTCGTACGGCTACTCGATGGGCGCCATGCCCACCTCCTTCCGCCCGGGCGAGTCGCTCATCGGAACGGCGGCCAAGGAGAAGCGGACGATCCTGGTGGAGAACGTCCCGCCGGGCTATCTGAAGATCGCCTCCGGGCTGGGCGAGGCCCCGCCCGCCCATGTGATCGTGCTGCCGGTGCTGTTCGAGGGCCAGGTCCTGGGCGTGATCGAGCTGGCGTCCTTCCAGCCGTTCGCCCAGATCCAGAAGGACTTCCTCAGCCAGATCGCCGAGATGATCGGCACCAGCGTCAACACCATCAGCGTGAACACCAAGACCGAGGTGCTGCTCAAGCAGTCGCAGGAGCTGACCGAGCAGCTGCGCGAGCGGTCGGCCGAGCTGGAGAACCGGCAGAAGGCCCTGGAGATCTCCAACGCCGAGCTGGAGGAGAAGTCCGAACGCCTGGCCCGGCAGAACCGCGACATCGAGGTCAAGAACACCGAGATCGAAGAGGCCCGCCAGGTGCTGGAGGAGCGCGCCGAGCAGCTCGCGGTCTCCATGCGCTACAAGTCCGAGTTCCTGGCCAACATGTCGCACGAGCTGCGCACCCCGCTCAACTCGCTGCTGATCCTGGCCAAGCTCCTCGCCGACAACGCCGACGGCAACCTCTCACCGAAGCAGGTCGAGTTCGCCGACACCATCCACGGCGCGGGCTCGGACCTGCTGCAGCTGATCAACGACATCCTGGACCTGTCCAAGGTCGAGGCGGGCAAGATGGACGTCAGCCCGAGCAGGATCGCGCTGGTCCAGCTCGTGGACTACGTGGAGGCCACGTTCCGGCCGCTGACGGCGGAGAAGGGCCTGGACTTCTCGGTGCGGGTCTCGCCGGAGCTCCCGGCCACGCTCCACACCGACGAGCAGCGGCTGCTGCAGGTGCTGCGCAACCTGCTGTCGAACGCGGTGAAGTTCACCGACACGGGCGCCGTCGAGCTGGTCATCCGCCCGGCCGGCGCGGACGTGCCGGACACCATCCGGGAGCAGCTGCTGGAGGCCGGTTCGCTGCGCGACGCGGACGGCGAGATGATCGCCTTCTCCGTCACCGACACCGGCATCGGCATCGCCGCCAGCAAGATGCGGGTCATCTTCGAGGCGTTCAAGCAGGCGGACGGCACCACCAGCCGCAAGTACGGCGGTACGGGCCTGGGGCTGTCCATCAGCCGGGAGATCGCGCGGCTGCTGGGCGGTGAGATCGACGCGGCAAGCGAGCCGGGCCGGGGCTCGACGTTCACGCTCTACCTGCCGCTCAACCCGGGCGAGCTGCCGCCGCAGGCGTACCCGCAGCCGGAGTCCGACGGCACCGTCGCCGGCCTCGCGGCGGAGCCGGGCCGGCCCGAGATCGAGAGCTCGCCCGCACGGCAGGCCGCGGGGCTCGTCCTGCGCCGCCGCAGGGCCGCGCAGGCGGCCGGGCAGGCCCAGGCGCTGGCCGGGGCCGCCGCCGGCGAGGGCCCGGTCCCGGGCGCGCGGACGTCCCGTACGGGCGCCGCGCCGCACGAGCCGTGGCTGACCGGCGCCCACACCGGCGCGGGGGAGCCCGCGGAGACCGGTTTCAGCGGCACGTTCCACGGCGAGAAGGTGCTGATCGTCGACGACGACATCCGCAACGTCTTCGCCCTCACCAGCGTGCTGGAACAGCACGGGCTGTCGGTGCTCTACGCGGAGAACGGCCGCGAGGGGATCGAGGTGCTGGAGCAGCACGACGACGTCGTGGTGGTCCTGATGGACATCATGATGCCGGAGATGGACGGTTACGCCACGACGGCCGCGATCCGCCGGATGCCGCAGTTCGCGGGGCTGCCCATCATCGCGCTGACGGCGAAGGCGATGAAGGGGGACCGGGAGAAGAGCATCGATGCCGGAGCGTCCGACTATGTCACGAAACCAGTCGATACAGACCATCTTCTGACGGTGATGGAGCAGTGGATGCGCGCAGAGTGACGGAATCTCGTTCACTATTTGACGATCTGCTGACGGAGTGTGGCCGAGGACGTGTGGGGCACCGGTATTCGGGGAACCTTCTGGTCTCCCACCACGTTTCTGCTACGTGCACAGTGACATCGCGGTGACAGGGTGTGGTGACGGCCGGGGTGCGGCTACCATGACCGGCACAAGGACGGGCGGCGCAAGGGAGTCGTCCCCTGGGGCGGCGCCCGGTACTTCCCCCGGCTCTTCGAGCTGGGGAGACCCCAAGCCGGGACGAGGAGGACGGGGCATGGTGCAGAAGGCCAAGATCCTCCTGGTCGATGACCGGCCGGAAAATCTGCTGGCGCTGGAGGCCATCCTCTCGGCGCTCGATCAGACACTGGTGCGGGCATCGTCAGGGGAGGAAGCGCTCAAGGCGCTGCTGACGGACGACTTCGCGGTGATCCTGCTGGACGTTCAGATGCCCGGCATGGACGGCTTCGAGACCGCCGCGCACATCAAGCGGCGGGAGCGGACCCGGGACATCCCGATCATCTTCCTCACCGCCATCAACCACGGTCCCCACCACACCTTCCGCGGCTACGCGGCCGGCGCGGTGGACTACATCTCCAAGCCCTTCGACCCGTGGGTGCTGCGCGCCAAGGTCTCGGTCTTCGTCGAGCTGTACATGAAGAACTGCCAGCTGCGCGAGCAGGCCTCCCTGTTGCGCCTGCAGCTGGAGAGCGGCCAGTCCGGCCGCGGCGGGGCGATAGAACCCCAGGAGCCGGCCGGCCTGCTCGCGGAGCTCTCCGCGCGGCTCGCCGCCGTCGAGGAGCAGGCCGAGGCGCTCTCCAAACAGCTGGACGAGTCCGCCGACGCCGCCGCGGTCGCCACCGCCGCCCATCTGGAGCGCAAGCTCACCGGGCTGCGGCGGGCCCTGGACGCCCTGGAGCCCGGCACCGGCAGCGGCGCGAGCCCGCTCCCCGCGCCGAACTGACCCGTAGCCCCGCCCCTTGACGTCGTGTCACCCGTGTCACCACAGCATCACGACACGAATGGGTGAACGACCGGCCGCACGTGTACCGCAGGGCGGACACCGGTAATCTCGGCACCATGGCCTCACGTACGTCCGGCAAGGGTTCCCAGAGCACGGCGGGCAACTCGAAGCAGCGCGCCGGACGTCCCGGGGGCGCCGCCAAGAAGGCGCCCGCCAAGGCACCCGCGAAGTCACCCGCCAAGAAGGCGCCCGCCAAGTCCGCGGCCCGCCCGCCCGCGCGCAAGGCGGCCGCCAGGAAGCCCGCCGCCAAGGCGGCGCCCAAGCGGCCCGGCGGCGCCCGCCGCGTCGGAGCCGGGCTGGCGCACGGCGCCGGCGCGCTGTTCCGTGGCGTCGGCCGCGGCGCCAAGGGACTGGACCCGGCCCACCGCAAGGACGGCCTCGCCCTGCTGCTGCTCGGCGCGGCGCTCGTCGTCGCCGCCGGCACCTGGTCGACCCTCGACGGCCCGGTGGGCGACCTCATAAGACTGCTCGTCACCGGCGCGTTCGGCCGCCTCGACCTGGTCGTGCCCGTACTGCTCGGTGTCATCGCCCTGAGGCTCTTCCGCCACCCCGAGCGGCCCGAGGCCAACGGACGGATCGTCATCGGTCTGTCCGCGCTGGTCATCGGCGTCCTCGGGCAGGTCCACGTGGCCTGCGGGTCGCCCGGCCGCGGCGACGGCTCCCAGGCCCTGCAGGACGCGGGCGGCCTGATCGGCTGGGCCGCCTCCAAGCCCCTGCTGTACTCGGTCGGCGAGGTCCTGTCCGTACCCCTGCTGGCCCTGCTCACCGTCTTCGGGCTGCTGGTGGTCACGGCGACGCCCGTCAACGCCATCCCGCGGCGGCTGCGAGAGCTCGGCGTGCGGCTGGGCGTCGTCGAGCCCCGGCCCGGGGAGTACGACCCGAGGGCCGAGGAGGCCTACGCCGAGTACGACGACGAGTGGCGCGACGCGGCGCCCGCCCGCCGCCCCCGGCGCGCGCCCGCCACCGGTCCCGAGGCCGCCGAGGCGGAAGAGCTCGGCAAGCGCCGCACGCCGCGCCGGACGCCCGTGGCACCCCCGGCGGGCCGCGAGCCCGACGCGGTGGACATCGCGGCGGCGGCCGCGGCGTCGCTGGACGGAGCCGTCCTGCACGGCGTCCAGCCCTCCCCGCTCGTGGCCGACCTCAGCAGCGGGCTCTCGCCGGACGCCGGCCGGACCGGCGCCCCCGCGCCCGCCCGCGGCGCCGGACGCGCGGCACAGGCCGCGCCCGAGCCGACCCCCGCCGCCGTACCCGACCTCACCAAGCCCGCGCCCGAACCCACCGGAGGGCTGCCCGCGCGCGCCGAGCAGCTCCAGCTCGCCGGGGACATCACCTACTCCCTGCCCTCGCTCGACCTGCTGGAGCGCGGCGGCCCGGGCAAGGCCCGCAGCGCTGCGAACGACGCGATAGTGGCCGCGCTGACCAACGTCTTCGCGGAGTTCAAGGTCGACGCGGCCGTCACCGGCTTCACCCGGGGCCCGACGGTCACCCGCTACGAGGTCGAGCTGGGCCCGGCCGTCAAGGTCGAGCGGATCACCGCGCTCACCAAGAACATCGCCTACGCCGTCGCCAGTCCGGACGTACGGATCATCAGCCCGATCCCCGGCAAGTCGGCCGTCGGCATCGAGATCCCCAACACCGACCGCGAGATGGTCAACCTCGGGGACGTGCTGCGCCTGGCGGCCGCCGCCGAGGACGACCACCCCATGCTCGTCGCGCTCGGCAAGAACGTCGAGGGCGGCTACGAGATGGCCAACCTCGCCAAGATGCCGCACATCCTGGTGGCCGGCGCCACCGGCTCCGGCAAGTCGTCCTGCATCAACTGCCTGATCACCTCGCTGATGGTGCGCGCCACCCCCGAGGACGTGCGGATGGTGCTGGTCGACCCCAAGCGCGTCGAGCTGACCGCCTACGAGGGCATCCCGCACCTGATCACCCCGATCATCACCAACCCCAAGCGGGCCGCCGAGGCGCTGCAGTGGGTCGTGCGCGAGATGGACCTGCGCTACGACGACCTGGCCGCCTACGGCTTCCGGCACATCGACGACTTCAACGCGGCCGTGCGGGCCGGGAAGGTCAAACCGCCGGAGGGCAGCGGCCGGGAGCTCACGCCGTACCCGTACCTGCTGGTCATCGTCGACGAGCTGGCGGACCTGATGATGGTGGCCCCGCGCGACGTCGAGGACTCCATCGTCCGCATCACCCAGCTCGCCCGGGCCGCCGGCATCCACCTGGTGCTCGCCACCCAGCGGCCGTCCGTCGACGTCGTCACCGGCCTGATCAAGGCGAACGTCCCCTCCCGGCTCGCCTTCGCCACCTCCTCGCTCGCCGACAGCCGGGTCATCCTCGACCAGCCGGGCGCCGAGAAGCTGATCGGCAAGGGCGACGGGCTCTTCCTGCCCATGGGGGCCAGCAAGCCGGTCCGCATGCAGGGCGCGTTTGTGACCGAGGCCGAGGTGGCCGCCGTCGTCCAGCACTGCAAGGACCAGATGACGCCGGTCTTCCGCGACGACGTCACCGTGGGCACGGCGAAGAAGAAGGAGATCGACGAGGACATCGGCGACGACCTCGACCTGCTGTGCCAGGCCGCCGAGCTCGTCGTCTCCACCCAGTTCGGCTCGACCTCGATGTTGCAGCGGAAATTGCGTGTGGGATTCGCCAAGGCGGGCAGACTGATGGACCTGATGGAGTCGCGTGGCATCGTGGGCCCCAGCGAGGGCTCCAAGGCGCGCGATGTGCTCGTCAAGCCCGACGACCTGGACGGGGTCCTGGCGGTCATCCGCGGGGACGCCTCCTAGCCGCTGCAAAAGATCCCTGACCAACCGTTTCTCTCGAGCATGAGCGGAGTTGAGCGAGGGGGGAGGGGCGATGTGCCACCGCTGTTACGCCAGAGCATTCTGATGGCCTACAAAGTCCGGCTTCCCGCTTGCCCGACCGTTTCGCATCCCCCCTAGACTGAATCTCCAGCAGGTGGCTGCACGCTCGAAAGGCGCCCACGTGTCCATCGGCAACTCTCCAGAAGAGGATGACCGGCCCTCCGTCGAGGACGACCGGATCGAGGACGACCGGCCCTCCGTCGGACGATCCCTCCAGCAAGCCCGTATCGACGCCGGACTGACCGTGGACGAGGTCAGTTCGAACACCCGTGTACGCGTTCCGATCATTCACGCGATCGAACAGGACGACTTCACCCGTTGTGGTGGACGCGTCTACGCCCGAGGACACATCCGCACCCTGGCGCGGGCCGCCGGCATCGACCCCGCCCCGCTCGTCGCGCAGTACGACGCCGAGCACGGCGGCCGCCCCGCACCCACCCCCGCGGCGCCGCTCTTCGACGCCGAGCGCATCCGCCCCGAGCCCCGGCGGCCCAACTGGACGGCCGCCATGGTGGCCGCCATCGTCGCCGTCGTCGGCTTCGTGGGGTTCACCCTCTTCAACGGCGGAGCGGAGAGCGGCCCCATCTCGGCCGACCCGGCCTCCAGCAAGCCGTCCGCGGCGCCCAGCGTCAAGAAGGGCTCCAAAAAGGTCTCCGACCCCAAGGTGTCCGACCCCAAGGCCGAGGCGTCCGCCAGCGCCATCGCCGGCGTCCCGGCCAACAAGGTCACCGTCAAGCTGACCGCCGAGAACGGCCAGACCTGGATGTCGGCCAAGGACCACAACGGCAAGCTGCTGGAGGAGGGCGTGCTCAAGCGCGGCGCGTCCAAGACCTTCACCGACAGCAAGCGGATCGACCTGGTGCTGGGCAACGCCGGGGCCGTGCAGCTGTTCGTGAACGGCAAGGAGGTCAAGAACCTCGGCGACGACGGCCAGGTCCAGCGGCTGAGCTACACCCGGGGCGACCCCTCGGCGGGCTGACCGGGGCCGGGGGCGCACGACGCGGGGCGCGGCGGGCCGGTGGGTGATCAGGCTCTCCGCGCCCGTCGGCCACTCGGCAGCGGATGCGGCGCCGGGACAAAGTAGGCTGAGCCCTATGCCCGAACGCCGTACCGTCGCTCTTGTCACACTTGGCTGCGCCCGTAACGAGGTGGACTCGGAGGAGCTGGCAGGCCGCTTGGCGGCGGATGGCTGGGACCTCGTCGAGGACGCCGCCGATGCCGATGTGGCCGTCGTCAACACCTGTGGCTTCGTCGAAGCCGCCAAGAAGGACTCCGTCGACGCCCTGCTCGAGGCCAACGATCTGAAGGATCATGGCCGTACCCAGGCCGTCGTGGCCGTCGGCTGCATGGCCGAGCGCTACGGCAAGGAGCTCGCCGAGGCGCTCCCCGAGGCCGACGGCGTGCTCGGCTTCGACGACTACGCCGACATCTCCGACCGCCTCCAGACCATCCTCTCCGGCGGCGTCCACGCCTCCCACACCCCGCGCGACCGGCGCAAGCTGCTGCCGATCAGCCCTGCCGAGCGGCAGGGCGCGGGCCAGGGCGGCAAGGTCGCCCTGCCCGGCCACGCGCAGGCTGCGGCCGACGCCCAGCCGGCCGAGGAGGCCCCGGCCGACCTGCCGGAGGGCATCGCGCCGGCCTCCGGGCCCCGGGCGCCGCTGCGCCGCAGGCTCGAGTCCAGCCCCGTCGCCTCCGTGAAGCTCGCCTCCGGCTGCGACCGGCGCTGCTCGTTCTGCGCCATCCCCTCCTTCCGCGGGTCCTTCATCTCCCGCCGCCCCTCCGACGTGCTGGGCGAGACGCGCTGGCTCGCCGAGCAGGGCGTGAAGGAGATCATGCTGGTCTCCGAGAACAACACCTCGTACGGCAAGGACCTCGGCGACATCCGCCTGCTGGAGACGCTGCTGCCGGAGCTGGCGGCCGTCGACGGCCTGGAGCGCATCCGGGTCAGCTACCTGCAGCCCGCCGAGATGCGGCCCGGCCTCATCGACGTGCTGACCTCCACGGAGAAGGTCGCGCCCTACTTCGACCTGTCCTTCCAGCACTCCGCGCCCGGCGTGCTGCGCGCGATGCGGCGCTTCGGCGACACCGACCGGTTCCTGGAGCTCCTCGAGACGATCCGCGGCAAGGCGCCCCAGGCGGGTGCCCGGTCCAACTTCATCGTCGGCTTCCCCGGCGAGACCGAGGAAGACCTGGCGGAGCTGGAGCGTTTTCTGGTAGGGGCGCGCCTGGACGCCATCGGTGTCTTCGGCTACTCCGACGAGGACGGCACCGAGGCGGCCACGTACGACGGCAAGCTCGCCCCCGAGGTCGTCGCCGAGCGGCTGGCCCACATCTCCCGGCTGGCCGAGGAGCTCACCGCGCAGCGCGCGGAGGAGCGCGTCGGTGAGACGATCGAGGTACTCGTCGACCGTGTGGACGACGAGGACGGAGTCATCGGCCGCGCGGCCCACCAGGCTCCCGAGACCGACGGCCAGGTGCTGCTCACCATGGACGACGAGCCCGCGCCCGGCCGGATGGTCGTGGCCAAGGTGGTGGCGAGCGAGGGCGTGGACCTCATCGCCGAGCCGCTCGGGATCGAGGGCGGGTGTACCGAGGAGGCGGGCAGATGAGCGGACTCCCGGCCTCCGCCGCAGGAGGCCCGGCACCCACGACGGGCGTGCGGCCGGCCGGGTTGTGGAACATCGCCAACATCCTGACCATGGTGCGGCTGCTGCTCGTGCCCGGGTTCGTGCTGCTGATGATGCACGACGACGGCAAGGACCCGGCCTGGCGCTCCTTCGCCTGGGCGGCCTTCGCCATCGCGATGATCACCGACCTCTTCGACGGCCACCTGGCGCGCACCTACAACCTGGTCACCGACTTCGGCAAGATCGCCGACCCGATCGCGGACAAGGCGATCATGGGCGCGGCGCTGATCTGCCTGTCGGTCCTGGACGACCTGCCGTGGTGGGTCACCGGCGTGATCCTGCTCCGCGAGATCGGCATCACGATGATGCGGTTCTGGGTCATCCGGCACGGTGTCATTCCGGCCAGCCGGGGCGGCAAGCTGAAGACGCTCGCCCAGGGCGTGGGCGTGGGCATGTACATCCTCGCGCTCACCGGGCCGCTGGCCACCCTGCGCTTCTGGGTGATGGCGGTCGCCGTCGCGTTGACCGTCCTGACCGGTCTCGACTACGTCAAGCAGGCCCTGGTCCTGCGCCGGGCCGGGCGCTCCGGGAGTCCGGCGCGGTGAGTGCGGCGGTGGGCGGCGCCGCCGCGGACGTCCTGGGGGCCCTGCTGGCGCGCGACGAGACGGTGGCCGCGGCGGAGTCGCTCACGGGCGGCCTGGTCGCCGCCGAGCTGACCGCCGCACCGGGCGCCTCCCGCACGGTGCGCGGCTCGGTCACCGCGTACGCCACCGACGTCAAGCACGATGTGCTGGGCGTGGACGGGGTGCTGCTGGCCGAGCGCGGGGCCGTGGACGGCGACGTGGCCCGCCGGATGGCCGAGGGCGTACGGATGCTGCTGGGCGCCGACTGGGGGGTCGCGACGACCGGGGTCGCCGGGCCGGATCCCCAGGACGGCAAGGACGTCGGCACGGTGTTCGTCGCCGTCGCCGGGCCGCGCGGAGCGGGTGCCGTGCGACGGCTGTCGCTGGACGGCGGCCGCGCGGAGATCCGGGCGCAGAGCGTACGGGCGGTCCTCGCGCTGCTTATGCGCGAACTCACGGGGAACGCGAGGGCAAAGGATACGGAACACAACGGGGGGAATTGATGTTTGCAGCCCTGAGTGAACACGACATAGCTCCCCGCACGGCCGCACCCCGAGACGGTACGGTGGGGCGTGAAGGAACCGGATTCGCGGTCCAAGGAGGGAGCCACCGATGATTCTGCTCCGTCGCCTGCTGGGTGACGTGCTGCGTCGGCAGCGCCAACGCCAGGGCCGCACTCTGCGCGAGGTCTCCTCGTCCGCCCGGGTCTCGCTCGGATATCTCTCCGAGGTCGAGCGCGGTCAGAAAGAGGCGTCCTCCGAGCTTCTCTCCGCAATCTGCGACGCTCTGGACGTACGGATGTCCGAGGTCATGCGCGAGGTGAGTGACGAGCTGTCGCTCGCCGAGCTGGCGCAGTCGGCGGCGGCGAGCGAGCCGGTACCCGCGCCGATGCGGCCGATGTTCAATTCGGTGTCCGTGACGTCCGTGACGGGCGTTCCGGGGGAGCGCGTGACCATCAAGGCCCCTGCGGAGGCCGTGGACGTGGTCGCGGCCTGATCCGGGCAGACACAGCCTGGACGGCATCTGTTTCACGTGCAAGACCCCGGCCGGAACTTCCGGCCGGGGTCTTCGCATACCCGGGTCTTGCCTCTCCCGGCCGCCCGGGTCTTCGCGTCCCCCGGACGTCCGCTCTGCGCGTCCCCCGGCCGCCCGGGTCTTCGCGTCCCTGGGCCGGTTCGGCTTCCTCCGGCTGATTCGGTTTGGCTGTGCCATGGTGGGAAAAGCGGGCCATAGTGACACAACGGGGCGAAGGAGGAAGCGGATGTCTGTTGTGAAGAGCCCTCTGTCCGAGCAGGACCGCAAGATCGTCGGCGATGCCCTGCAGGGCGCGCTCGTCGACCTCGTCGATCTCTCGCTCGTGGCCAAGCAGGTTCACTGGAACGTCGTGGGCCCGCGGTTCCGCTCGGTGCACCTGCAGCTCGACGACGTCGTCGCGAGCGCGCGCACGCACGGGGACACGGTCGCCGAGCGGGCCTCGGCGCTCGGCATCACCCCGGACGGGCGGGCCGAGACGGTCGCCAAGACCAGCGGCATCGACCCCGTCGGGGGCGGCTGGATCAAGGACACCGACGCGGTACGGACCCTGGTGGACGCGCTCGGTGCGGTGATCACGCGCATGCGCGAGCGCATCGAGGCGACGGCCGAACCGGACCCGGTCACCCAGGACATCCTCATCGGCCTCACCGGCGATCTCGAGAAACACCACTGGATGTTCCAGGCCGAGGACGCCTGAGCGGAGCCCCCATGTGTGAGCACCCGGTGATCCGCTTCACGGATGAGCTGACGGTGGTCTCGGACCTCGACCAGGAGACGGCGGGAGTCTTCGTGCGCGCGGTCTACCAGGAGGGCGTCCGGGAGGGCGAGCAGCGCGTGGTCGTCGAGCTGCACCGGCGCGACCGGGAGATCGACGCGCTGGAGCGCGAGCTGGCCCGGCTGCGCGGCGAGCCGGCCGACTGAGGCCCGGCCGAGGAGGCACACATGGTCCGGCGGAACGTCCGGGGCCACCGGAAGCCCCCGGGGCCCGGTGTCAGGGTGCTCGCGTTGGTGGCGGGCGGGCTGTGGTGCTGGGCCGTCTTCCGGCTGCTGCTCCAGCCGGGACGCACCGGGCTCGCGGAAGGGCTGATCGCGACCGGCGGATGGGGGCTGAGCCTGCTGCCCGTGCACTGCTCCCCGCGCCGCGAACGCCGCCGGGACGCGCGGCCCGGGAAGCCCTGAGGGCGCTGAACCCCGACCGGGCGCCCGGGATCACCCGGCCGGCCCAGCGGCCTCCGGGGCGGTCAGCCGGTGGGCGGCGCGGGGCCCGTCTGGCAGTGGGGGCACCAGTAGGTGGAACGCTCCTGGCAGGCCGGGCCCTGCCCGGCGGCGAGGACCGGGGTGCCGCAACGGCGGCACGGCCGCTCGGCCCGGCCGTACACCCACAGGCGGCGGTCGGGGCGGGCGTCGGCCGTGGTGATGCGGGCGGTGCGCTCCTTGTTGGCCTCGAGCAGCTTCCGGGCGAGCGCGACCAGGCGGACCGGGTCGGGGAGGGTACCGACGGGCAGCCAGGGGGTGACGCGCAGCAGGAAGCACAGCTCGGACTTGTAGACATTGCCGATGCCGGCGAGGTTGCGCTGGTCGAGGACGGCCTCGCCGACGGTGCGGCCGGGGTCGGAGAGCAGCCGGCTGACGGCCTCCTCGGCGTCCCAGTCGGGGCCCAGCAGGTCGGGGCCCAGGTGCCCCACGACGGTGGACTCGTCGGTGGTGCGCAGCAGGTCCAGGGCCAGGAGGCGGTAGCCCACGGCGGTGTGACCGGAGTTGGCGAGGACGGCCCGGATCTGGTGGGCCGGGCCGCCGCGCGGTCGCTCACCGGGGGCGTGGATCCGCCAGGAGCCGTCCATGCCCAGGTGGGAGTGGAGGGTGAGACCCCCCTCGACGCGGGTGAGCAGGTGCTTGCCGCGCGGGACGACCTCGGTGACGGCGCGGCCGGTGAGGTCGGCGGTGGCGAGCTTGGGCACGCGCAGGTCGCAGCGGAGCAGCGGTTCGCCGGTCAGGGCGTGGTGCAGGTCCCGCGCGGTGCGCCAGACGGTGTCTCCTTCGGGCATGGGACATCTCCTTCGGGCCTGAGCCCATGATGTCGCCCTCGCTCAGGCGGCGCGCAGTCGCAGCCCCCGCGGTGTGGCGTGGAAGCCCGCCGACTCCAGGAGGGCCCCCAGCGGGGACGTCAGGGCGGCCGCGCCGTTGACGCGCTCGACGGTGACGGTGCCCAGGGCGCCCGCGCGGGCCGCCTCGGCCAGGGCGGCGGCCGCTTCCCGCAGGCCTGGGTCGTCGGCGCTCGCCGGGCCGTCGCCCTCCTGCTGCGGCCAGGCCAGCAGGGTCTTGCCGCCGCGCTCCACGTAGAGCGCCAGCGCGCCGTCGAGGAGGACGACCAGGGAGCCCGCCTTGCGCCCCGGCTTGTGGCTCGCGCCGGCGGGCGGCTCGGGCCAGGGCAGGGCCGCGCCGTAGGCGTTGGCCGGGTCGGCGGCGGCCAGCACCACCGCCCGGCGGCGGGCGGGCCGGTCGGACGGCGGCCGGACGTCCCAGGGCGCCTCGGGGGCGCCGCCGGAGCGCTCACGGGCCGTGCCGGCGGCCCGCAGCCGGTCGATGGCGCCGTCCATGGCGAACTGGGCGGCGCCCAGACCCTCGACGACGTAGCCGCGGCGGGCCTGGCCGCTCTCCTCGAAGGCCGCCAGGACGCGGTAGGCGGCGGAGAAGCCGCCCTCCACGCCCTCGGCTGCCACCGCGCCCCGGGTCACCACGCCGTGCCGGTCCAGGAGCGTACGGGCCAGGGCGTGCGCCCGGTGCGTGGCGTCCGGCTCGCGTTCGGGAAGCAGCGACCACCGTCCCGCGACGGTCGGGGGACCGCCGCGCGAGGCGGTGGGCCTGCCGGGAGGGGCGGGGGCGGCCGTACGGCCGAGGAAGGCGCCGTAGCGGCCGCGCGGGACCGCGCGCTTGGCGCGGTGGGCCGTGGAGCCTGCCGTACGGCCGGAGCCGAGGAAGGAGCGCAGCGGCGCGAGGGTGTCGTTGGTGAGGCGGCCGGTCCAGGCCAGGTCCCAGACGGCCTCGGCGATCCGGGCGTCGGTGCCGGCCGAGTCGCCGAAGTCCGGGGCCGCCGCGCGGACCCGGTCGGCGATCTGACGGAAGAACAGGCCGTAGCCGCCGGACAGGGCCTCCAGGACCGCCTGGTGCACCGGCGAGAGCTCCAGCGGGTGCGGTGCGGGCAGCAACAGGGGGGCCGCGTCGGCGAGCAGCAGGGAGACCCAGCCGTCCTTGCCGGGAAGCGCGCCCGCACCGGCCCAGACGATCTCGCCCGCCGCCGTGAGCTCGTCGAGCATGGCGGGGGAGTAGTCCGTCACCCGGGAGGGCAGGACGAGCTTCTCCAGGGCGGAGGCCGGCACCGGGGCGCCCTGCAACTGCTCGACGGCGCGCACCAGCCCGTCGACGCCGCGCAGGCCGTGCGCGCCGATGTGCTGCCACTGGGGGAGGAACGCGGCGAGGGTGGCGGGCGGCACGGGTTCGAGTTCGTGCCGCAGCGCGGCCAGCGAGCGGCGGCGCAGCCTGCGCAGCACGGCCGCGTCGCACCACTCCTGGCCGATGCCGGAGGGGTGGAACTCGCCCTGGACGATCCGGCCGGCCGCCGCCAGCCGGTGCAGCGCGCCGTCGGTGACGGCCGTGCCGAGGCCGAAGCGCCCGGCCGCCTGGGCCGAGGTGAACGGGCCGTGGGTACGGGCGAAGCGGGCCAGGAGGTCGCCGAGCGGGTCCTTGACGGGCTCGGTGAAGGCCTCGGGCACGCCCACGGGCAGGGCCGTGCCCAGGGCGTCGCGGAGCCGGCCGGCGTCCTCGACCGCCGCCCAGTGCTCCCGGCCGGCGATCCGCACGCGCAGGGCGCGGCGGGCGTTTGACAGCTCCTTCGCCCACAGCGGCTCGGCGCCGCGCTCGGCCAGCTCGGCGTCGGTCAGGGGGCCGAGGAGGCGCAGCAGGTCGGCCACGCTCTCGCGGTCCTTGGCGCGGCGGTCCTCGGTCAGCCACTGCAGCTCCCGCTCGAGCTCGGTGAGCACCTCCGGGTCGAGCAGCTCGCGCAGCTCGGCCTGGCCCAGCAGCTCGGACAGCAGCCGGGAGTCCAGGGAGAGGGCGGCCGCCCGGCGCTCGGCGAGGGGGGAGTCGCCCTCGTAGAGGAACTGGGCGACGTAGCCGAAGAGCAGCGACCGGGCGAACGGCGAGGGCTCGGTGGTGGTCACCTCCACCAGCCGGACCCGGCGGGACTCGATGTCCCCCATCAGCTCGGTGAGGCCGGGGACGTCGAAGACGTCCTGGAGGCATTCGCGGACGGCTTCCAGGATGATCGGGAACGAGCCGAACTCGCTCGCCACCTGCAGCAGCTGGGAGGCGCGCTGGCGCTGCTGCCACAGCGGGGTGCGCTTGCCGGGGCTGCGGCGCGGCAGGAGCAGGGCGCGGGCGGCGCACTCCCGGAAGCGGGAGGCGAACAGGGCGGAGGAGCCGACCTGGTCGGTGACGATCCGCTCGACCTCGCCCTTGTCGATGGTGACGTCCGCGGCCCCCACGGGGGACTGCTCGCCGTCGTACTCGGCGCCCTGCCGCGCCGGATCGGCGTCCAGCAGGTCCAGGCCCATCACGTCGGCGTCGGGCAGCCGCAGCACGATGCCGTCGTCGGCGTGCATCACCTGGGCGTCCATGCCGTAGCGCTCGGCGAGCCGGGCGCCGAGGGCCAGCGCCCAGGGGGCGTGCACCTGGGCGCCGAAGGGGGAGTGGACGACGACCCGCCAGTCGCCCAGCTCGTCGCGGAAGCGCTCGACGACGATCGTCCGGTCGTCGGGCACGTGCCCGCACGCGCCGCGCTGCTCGTCGAGGTAGGACAGGACGTTGTCCGCCGCCCACCGGTCGAGGCCCGCGGCGGTGAGCCGCTCGCGGGCCGCGTCGGGCGCGAGGCCCCCGATCTCCCGCAGGAAGGCGCCCAGCGCGCGGCCCAGCTCGAGCGGTCGGCCCAGCTGGTCGCCCTTCCAGAACGGCAGCCGGCCGGGCGTGCCGGGGGCGGGGGTGACCAGGACGCGGTCGCGGGTGATGTCCTCGATCCGCCAGGACGTGGTGCCCAGGGTGAACACGTCGCCCACGCGCGACTCGTAGACCATCTCCTCGTCGAGCTCGCCGACCCGGCCGCCGCCCTTCTTGGGGTCGGCGCCCGCCAGGAAGACCCCGAAGAGCCCGCGGTCGGGAATGGTGCCGCCGGAGGTGACGGCCAGGCGCTGCGCCCCCGGGCGGCCCGTGACCGTGCCGGCCACGCGGTCCCAGACCAGGCGGGGCCGCAACTCCGCGAAGGCGTCGGAGGGATAGCGTCCGGCGAGCATGTCGAGCACCCCGGAGTACGCGGACTCCGGCAGCGAGGCGAAGGGGGCCGCGCGCCGCACCAGGGCCAGCAGCTCGTCCACGTCCCAGGTGTCCATGGAGGTCATGGCGACGATCTGCTGGGCGAGCACGTCCAGGGGGTTGGAGGGCACGCGCAGCGACTCGATGGCGCCCTGCCGCATCCGCTCGGTCACCACGGCCGCCTGCACCAGGTCTCCGCGGTACTTGGGGAAGACCACGCCCGTGGAGACCGCGCCGACCTGGTGCCCGGCGCGGCCGACGCGCTGCAGCCCGGAGGCGACCGAGGGCGGCGACTCCACCTGCACGACGAGGTCCACCGCGCCCATGTCGATGCCCAGCTCCAGGCTGGAGGTGGCCACGACGGCGGGCAGCCGGCCCGCCTTGAGGTCCTCCTCGACCAGGGCCCGCTGCTCCTTGGAGACCGAGCCGTGGTGCGCGCGGGCGAGGATCGCGGGGGCTCCCCTGGCCGCCCCGGACTCGGCCATCAGCTCGGCGGGGGAGTGGTGCTCGGGCAGGGGCTCGCCAGTGGCGCGCTCGTAGGCGATCTCGTTGAGCCTGTTGCACAGGCGCTCGGCCAGGCGGCGGGAGTTGGCGAAGACGATCGTGGAGCGATGGGCCTGGACGAGATCGGCGATGCGCTCCTCCACATGCGGCCAGATCGACGGCTTCTCCTTGCCGTCGCCGCCCTCCTGCACGGGGGAGCCGCCCAGCTCCGCGAGGTCCTCCACCGGCACGACCACGGACAGGTCGAACTCCTTGCCGGACGGCGGCTGGACGATCTCCACCTTGCGGTGCGGGGAGAGATAGCGCGCCACCTCGTCGACCGGCCGTACGGTCGCGGACAGGCCGATGCGCCGGGCGGGGCGGGCGAGCAGCTGGTCCAGGCGCTCCAGGGACAGCGCCAGGTGGGCGCCGCGCTTGGTCCCGGCGACGGCGTGCACCTCGTCCAGGATCACCGTCTCCACGCCCGTGAGCGCCTCGCGGGCGGCGGAGGTGAGCATCAGGAACAGCGACTCGGGCGTGGTGATCAGGATGTCCGGCGGGCGCGTGACCAGCGCCCGGCGCTCGGCGGCGGGGGTGTCGCCCGAGCGGATGCCGACCCGGATGTCCGGCTCGGGCAGCCCCAGCCGCACCGACTCCTGGCGGATGCCCGTGAGGGGGCTGCGCAGGTTGCGCTCGACGTCGACGGCGAGGGCCTTGAGGGGGGAGACGTACAGCACCCGGCAGCGCTTCCCCCGCTCCGCGGGCGGCGGGGTGCTCGCCAGCCGGTCGAGGGAGGCGAGGAAGGCGGCCAGGGTCTTGCCCGAACCCGTCGGGGCGACGACCAGGACGTCCGAGCCCTCCCCGATCGCCCGCCAGGCCCCGGCCTGGGCGGCCGTGGGCGCGGTGAAGGCCCCCGTGAACCAGGCGCGGGTCGCGGGGGAGAACGCGTCCAGGGACGCGGCCGGGTCGTCCGCCGGAACGTGCTCCGTGTCGTTCGCCATGCCCCCCATCGTGCACCGCCCCACTGACAATGCCCTCAGGCGCAGGTCACGGGTGCTGGAGCGGGCGTCCGTACGCCCGCAGCGTCAGCAGCGCGTCGATGGTCACCATCGGCCGGCACTCCAGGAGCGTGCCCGGGGCCCAGGCCCGCCACAGCACCGGCCAGCCGCCGTCCGGCTCCTGGGCGGCGGCGAGGAAGTCCAGCGACCGTGCCAGCTCGGCGTCGGTGAACCAGGAGCGGGCCAGCGAGGCCGGCGTGCGCGCGTAGTCGTGCGGGAAGTGGTACTCGCCCGGCGCGTAGCCCTCCGGCAGGGGGTGGCCGTCCGCGTGCTCCGGGTCCAGGACCGCCAGCCGCTGCTCCCGCACGGCCCGGCCGAGCCGTTCGGCCGCCGCCTCCGCCCGGCCCCGGTCGGGCGCCCCGTCGAGGAAGGCGATGGCCGCCTTGACCTCGTACGGATGGGTCCGCGCCCCCTTGCCCAGGGCGTCGACGGCGGCCCAGCAGAAGTCGGTGGCCCGGAACAGCCAGGCGTGCCAGACCTCGTTGCGGTGCAGCAGCCCCACCACGGGGCCGGTGGCGAGCAGGTCGCTCGGCGGGTCGTCCACCACCGGGATCCAGGGGGCCGCCGGATAGCCGCGCAGCGAGGGGTGCAGGGCGGGCAGCGCGCCGTCCGGGGTGGAGACCGCCGTCAGATAGCGGCACACCCGCTCCACCCGCCGGTCCCTGCAGTGCCCGATCTCGTCCAGCACCCGCAGGGCGTGCGCGGTGTGCAGCGGCTGGCTCACCGGTCCGCGCAGATCGGGCTCCAGGGCGAACCCGAAGCCCCCGTCCTCGCCCTCGTACGCGGCCAGGGACGCCTCGACGGCGCCGGGGTCGCCGCCCAGGAAGTGGAAGGCGAATCTGCGCTGCTCCAGGACGCGGGCGGTGAGCCAGATGAAGTGTTCGGCACGGGCTACGGCGGATGCTCCGGATGGGGCCATGCACAAGACCGTAGGGCGGCCCGGTGCCCCCGGTCAGCGGCTCGTGCGCGGCTGCACTCTCAGGGGCGGGATACTTGGCCCATGCGGTTGACGGTCTTCTGGCAGCGAATGGCTGACTATTTCGGCGCGGCGTACGCCGACTCCTTCGCGCGCGATCACGTGATGTCCGAGCTGGGCGGCAGGACGGTGCACCAGGCACTGGACGCGGGCTGGAACGCCAAGGACGTCTGGCGCGCGGTGTGCAGGGCTCTGGAGATCCCCGAGGACAGGCGCTGACGCCTGCCCTGGTCCGCCCGGATGCCGTGAGGGTGCGTCCGGGTCGTGAAGCCGCAGTTCATTTCGTCCGATAGTCCACACTTGCTCCGTGGCAGCGACAGACGACAACGCCCCGGACGAGCCCCGACCGCCCCGGACCGCCGCCGACGACGCGCGCATGCCGCGCTGGCTGCCCCGCGCGGTGGTGGTGACCCTCGCGCTGTTCGCCTGCTTCCAGCTCGCGAGCTGGGCCTTCCACCAGCTCATCGGCCTCCTCGTCAACATCCTGATCGCGTTCTTCCTGGCGCTCGCCATCGAGCCGGCCGTCGACCGGATGTCCGCGCGCGGCATGCGCCGCGGACTGGCCACGGGCCTGGTCTTCCTCGCGGTGACCGTCGTCATCGTGGGCTTCTCCACGCTCCTGGGCTCGATGCTCGCCGGGCAGATCCAGACCATGGTGGAGAACTTCCCCTCCTACCTGGACTCGGTCATCCGGTGGATCAACCGGACCTTCCACACCCGTCTGTCGCGGCCGGAGATCCAGCACAGCGTGCTGCACTCGGACTGGCTGCAGAAGTACGTGCGCAACAGCGCCGGCGGCGTGCTGGCCGTCTCCGCCACGGTCCTCGGCGGGCTCTTCCAGCTGCTGACCGTCCTGCTCTTCTCGTTCTACTTCGCGGCCGACGGGCCCCGGCTGCGCCGCGCGCTGTGCTCGGTGCTGCCGCCGCAGCGGCAGGCCGAGGTCCTGCGCGCCTGGGAGCTCGCGGTCGCCAAGACCGGCGGCTACATCTACTCGCGCGCCCTGATGGCCCTGATCTCCGGCATCGCGCACTACGTCCTGCTGGAGGTGCTGGGCGTGCCCTACGCCCCGGCGCTCGCCGTGTGGGTGGGCCTGGTGTCGCAGTTCATCCCGACCATCGGCACCTACCTCGCCGGCGCGCTGCCGGTGCTGCTGGCCTTCACGGTCGACCCCTGGTACGCGGTGTGGGTGCTCGGCTTCGTCGTGGTCTACCAGCAGTTCGAGAACTACGTGCTGCAGCCGCGCATCACCGCCAGGACCGTGGACATCCACCCGGCCGTGGCCTTCGGCTCGGTGGTCGCGGGCGCCGCGCTGCTCGGCGCGGTGGGCGCGCTGGTCGCCATTCCGGCGACGGCGACGCTGCAGGCGTTTCTCGGGGCGTACGTCAAACGTTATGAGGTCGCGGCGGAGGTGGCGGACGCCGACCGCGGGCGCCGGCCGGGCCGGCGGGGGCGGCCGGGGGAGCGCCCCGCGTGGCTCGAGCGGTTGCGCAGGGCGCTGCGCAGGCACTGATCCGGGGCCGCGGCGGGCCGGAGTGGCGCGCTTGACAGCAAAATCGAACATCCATTCTTATGGGGTTCCCGGCCCCGCGGAGGCGCGAAATCCGCCGGGGTTATCCACAGGCCGGGGCGACGCCCGGGCGCATTGTCAGTGGCAGGCGTTAGCGTCGTGGACGTGAAGCGATCGACTCAAGCAAACCGGGTGGAACCCATGGCAGGCACCGACCGCGAGAAGGCGCTGGACGCCGCGCTCGCACAGATTGAACGGCAATTCGGCAAGGGCGCCGTGATGCGCCTGGGCGACCGGGCGAACGAGCCGATCGAGGTCATCCCGACCGGGTCGACCGCTCTCGACGTCGCCCTCGGCGTCGGCGGACTGCCCCGCGGCCGTGTGGTGGAGATCTACGGACCGGAGTCCTCCGGTAAGACCACCCTCACCCTGCACGCCGTGGCCAACGCCCAGAAGGCGGGCGGCACGGTCGCCTTCGTCGACGCCGAGCACGCCCTCGACCCCGAGTACGCCCGGGCCCTGGGTGTCGACACCGACAACCTCATCCTGCTGGAGATCGTGGACATGCTGGTCCGCTCCGGTGCCCTCGACCTGATCGTCATCGACTCCGTCGCCGCCCTGGTGCCGCGCGCGGAGATCGAGGGCGAGATGGGCGACTCGCACGTGGGTCTGCAGGCCCGCCTGATGAGCCAGGCGCTGCGCAAGATCACCAGCGCGCTCAACCAGTCCAAGACCACCGCGATCTTCATCAACCAGCTCCGCGAGAAGATCGGCGTCATGTTCGGCTCCCCGGAGACGACGACCGGTGGCCGGGCGCTGAAGTTCTACGCCTCCGTGCGCCTGGACATCCGCCGCATCGAGACCCTCAAGGACGGCACGGAGGCGGTCGGCAACCGCACCCGCGTGAAGGTCGTCAAGAACAAGGTCTCGCCGCCCTTCAAGCAGGCGGAGTTCGACATCCTCTACGGCCAGGGCATCAGCCGCGAGGGCGGCCTGATCGACATGGGCGTCGAGCACGGCTTCATCCGCAAGGCCGGCGCCTGGTACACGTACGAGGGCGACCAGCTCGGCCAGGGCAAGGAGAACGCCCGCAACTTCCTCAAGGACAACCCCGACCTCGCCAACGAGATCGAGAAGAAGATCAAGGAGAAGCTGGGCGTGGGCGTCAAGCCCGAGACCCCGGCGGCCGAGCCCGGCGCGGACGCCGCGGCCTCCGCGGGTGAGCCGGCCAAGTCCGTGCCCGCCCCGGCCGCCAAGTCCGCGGGGAAGGCCGCCAAGGCCGCGACCAAGAGCTAGCGGTGGCACAGCGAAGCGAGTGGCCCGAGCCACGCGAGCCTCGCGCGGACGCCCGTACGGGCGGTGGCGCCCACTCCTCGTCGAGGGCCGGGGGCGGAGCGCCACCGTCGCCGGAGGAGCAGGCGCGGGCGATCTGCCTGCGCCTGCTCACCGGATCGCCGCGCACGCGCAAGCAGCTCGCGGACGCGCTGGCCAAGCGCGGCATACCGCCCGAGACGGCGGAGGAGGTGCTGTCCCGGTTCGCGGACGTGGGCCTGATCGACGACGCCGCCTTCGCCGACGCCTGGGTGGAGTCCCGGCACCGCGGCCGGGGCCTGGCCCGCCGCGCCCTGGCCCGCGAGCTGCGCACCAAGGGCGTGGACTCCACGCTGATCGACGAGGCCGTCGGCCGGCTGGACGCCGAGCAGGAGGAGCGCACGGCCCGCGAGCTGGTCGAGCGCAAGCTGCGCTCGACCCGCGGCCTGGACCGGGAGAAGCGGCTGCGCCGCCTCGCCGGGATGCTGGCCCGCAAGGGATATTCCGAAGGCCTCGCCCTGCGCGTCGTGCGCCGGGCCCTGGAGGAGGAGGGCGACGACTCCGAGCTGCTCGACGCCTACCTGCCCTCGGACTGACGCCTGCCCTCGGACTGAAACGGCGCGGGGCGGTGTGTGACGGGCAGTCCCGCCGCCCGCCAGGCCTGGAAGCCCCCGGCCAGATCGGTCGCCCGGTGCAACCCCAGCCTGCGCAGCGAGACGGCCGCCAGCGACGACGCGTAGCCCTCGTCGCAGACCACGACCACCCGCAGATCATGGCCGGTGGCCCGGTCCGCGCGGTGGTCGCAGAGCGGGTCGAGCCGCCACTCCAGTTCGTTGCGCTCCACCACGAGCGCGCCCGGAATCGTTCCGTCGCGCTCCCGCAGCGCCGCGTAGCGGATGTCGACCAGCAGCCCGCCGTCGGCCTGGACGGCGGCGGCCTCGGCGGGGCCGAGGCGGTCGAGCTCCGCGCGCGCGGCGGCCAGCAGTTCCTCGACCCTCATCGCCATTCCTCCGCCCACTCCACCTGCTCGAGCCTGAGCACCTGACCGGTGCGGCTGTACCGCCGCATCATCGGCAGCGGCGGGTAATAGGCGTGCACCGACACCGCGTGGGCGTCGGCGGAGGCATTGAACACCTGATGCACATGGTGCGGGCCGAAGGCCCGGCCCTGGCCGCCGTCGAGCTGCCGCTCGCGGTCGACGCCGTCCGCCAGCTCCAGCAGCGTCCAGCCCTCGGTGGGCAGCTGGGCGGCCAGCGACTGCTCGGTCAGCCGTCCGGCCGCCGTGGCGAAGGCGCCGTGCGAGCCGCCGTGGTCGTGCCAGCCGGTGCCGGTGCCCGGCGGCCAGCCGATGAGCCAGGCGTCGCTGCCGCCCGGCCCCTCCAGCCGGATCCAGGTACGCCCCTCGGGGTCGAGGGGCAGCGAGGCAACGAGCCGCGCGTCGGCCGCCGTCCGGCGCGCGAAGTCGAGGAGTTCGGCCTCGACGGGACGGCCGGGCCGGGCGGAAACAGGCAGGGAGGCGCGTACGGGGGAAGACACAGGGAACCGTCCTGAGCGATCGCGAAGGAAGCGCGCGACGCCGGCACCCTGGGAGGGCGCGGCCGCGCGGGGTGGGGAAGCGGATCAACAGGACGGACGACAGACACAGCCCGCGTAGCGGACCAGGTCCAGATGGACCCTCCGCCAGAAACGCGCGCCGTCGTCAGTCACGCTCCGGAGTCAACCATGGTGGTCCGGGCCGGTCAACGATTGGCCGTAGCCTCACTGGTGGCTTCGTCGGGCGTCCCCTCGGCCACGCCCGGAGCACGCGCGGCCTCCCGCGCGCCGCCGCGCGCCGCGTCGGCGCACGCGTACAGCTCCGCGGGCCGGACCCCTTCCAGCGCGGCCACCAGGTGACCGTCCGGCCGCACCACCAGGACCGTGTGCGCGGCCGCGCCCGGATAGCCCTCGGCGACCAGCAGTTCCGCCCGCATCGGCAGCGCCGAGACGGCGGCCGCCAGCCGGGGCATCAGGCCGGCGCCCAGCCAGTGCCGCCGCTCCCACACTCCCGTGCCGGGCGCGACGAGCACCACCAGCAGATCCCCGCCCAGCCGGTCCCGCAGCCACACCTCCGAACCGTCCGGTGCCGTCACCGGAACGTCGGTCACCGGCGCCCCCACGTCCGTGCCCACCAGCACCGAGCTGGCCGGCGGGGCGGCGGGAAGCAGGGGCGTACGGGCGTACACCGGCGGCGCGGCCTGCGTCCCGCGCCCCAGGTGGCCATCGGTCAGCAGCGTGTCGTGACCGCGTACGGCGCCCGGCACGACCGTGCGCCGTACGGAGTGCCATCCGCCCTCGGCGCGCACCGCGGGCAGCGCGCGGTCGGCGGCGCGCAGCCGCTCCGCCACCGCGCCCCGGCGCTCGGCCTGATAGCTGTCGAGCAGCGCGTCCGAGGCGCCGTGGTGCCAGGCCAGCGCCAGCTTCCAGGCGAGGTTCTCGGCGTCCCGCAGCCCCTCGTCGAGCCCCTGGGCGCCCAGCGCCCCCAGCAGGTGCGCGGCGTCCCCGGCCAGGAAGGCGCGCCCGCTGCGCCAGCGGCGCGCGAGGCGGTGGTGCACGGCGTGCACGCCGGTGTCCAGCAGGTCGTACGCCGGTACCTCCCCGCACCACACCGACAGCGCGTCGCGGACGTGCTCGAGCAGCGCGTCGGGGGTCACCAGGCCGCCGTCCGGCGGCAGCAGCCAGTCCAGCCGCCACACTCCGTCCGGCAGCGGACGGGCCGTCACCTCGCGGCCGCGCGGCGGCGAGCGGTGCAGCACGGCCTCGCCCGGCCAGGGCAGCTCGACCCGGAGCGCGGCGACCGCGTGCCGCTCGACGGCCGTACGGCCCGGGAAGCGCGCGCCCAGCAGCTTGCGCACGACGGAGCGGGCGCCGTCGCAGCCGATCACATAACTGGCCCGCCAGACGGTGCCGTTGTCGCCGCGGGTGTGCACGGTGACGCCGGAGGAATCCTGCTTGACGATGGTCAGCCGGCTGTCGCGGACGATCCGCACGTCGGCCTCCTTGGCCAGCGCGGCGCACAGCTCCCGCGTCAGCGCGTGCTGGGGCAGGTGCAGCGGAGACGGTTCTGCCGCGCCTCCCGTGGTCGCGTCGTCCCCTGACGCCCCGGCCGCCCCGTCCTCACCGGCCGCCTCGAACATCTCGAGCTCACCGGGCTCCCTGGACTCCCCGGCCTCCTCGTAGCCCTCGGGCTCACCGGAGTTCACCACTCCACCCGGAGCCGCGAACGACACCCGCGTCACCACCGACCGCCGGCGCATCGTGCGCCACGCCGACCAGCGGGCACCCTCCGGCGTGGCGCACCCCAGCCGGTCCAGCAGCGCGGCGGTCTCCGGCCGCAGCACGGCGGTCCGGGCCAGGCGCCCGTCCTCCTGGCCCAGGGCCTCGGCGGGCGACTCGTCCAGCACCGTGACGGGCACCTCGTACCGGGCCAGGGCCAGGGCCAGCGTGAGCCCGACCGGCCCGGCCCCGACGACGATCACCGGGTCCACGGCACAGCTCCCCGAGCCCTGGTACGGACGGTGACCTGACCGTGTGCGTGGTGCGTACGGGACGTACGGGGACTGGCAGGGGGAAATCGGTGCGCGATCACAGAACGTATGCAACCCATTGCCGCTGCTTGCGTCAAGCGATCAGGGGCCTCGCCACGGCGCGCCGGACGCGTGCGCCCCGCCGGCCCGGGCGGGCCGACGGGGCATCAGCTGTGCGTTCCGCGCCGGGAGTCGGTTCCGGCGCGCCGGAGCCGCCCGGGGTTCACCCGTGGGCGCTGTCGCCCGTGAGCGCCGGGTCGTCGGCGGGCATCGCCGGCGGCGCGCCCTTGCGGGAGCGCTGTGTGCGCCGTTCGACCCAGGTGGCGACGGACGACAACGCCAGGCACAGCAGGATGTAGATCGAGCCGAAGACGATCACCATCGGGATGAAGGCGTAGACGCCGTTCACGGGCGGGGTCTGCTGTGCGAAGGCGCGGCCGACGAACAGCAGCTCCTCGTACAGGATGATGAAGCCGAGGGAGGTGTCCTTCAGGGTCACCACCAGCTGGCTGATGATCGACGGCAGCATCGAGCGGACGGCCTGCGGGACGAGGACGCTCGCCATCACCTGCGTCTTGCGCAGCCCGATCGCGTAGGCGGCCTCGCTCTGCCCCTTGGGCACGGCGTTGATGCCCGACCGGAAGATCTCCGCCTGCACCGAGCCGTTGTAGAGCACCAGCCCGATGATCAGCGCCCACATCGGGTCCGCCGTGAACACCGCCGCGTACAGCAGGAAGATCATGATGAGCAGCGGCATGGCCCGGAAGAACTCCACGACCACCGTGGCCGCCCAGCGGACGGGCTTGTGGTCCGACAGCCGGGCGGCTGCCAGCAGCGCGCCCAGCGCCAGTGAGAGCACCGCGGCGATCGCGAAGGTCTTGAGCGTGGTCAGCAGGCCGTCGACGATGCGCTGCTGGGTCTCGGCGTACTCGTAGTCGTCCCACAGCCCGGCCTGGAACTGCCCGGTGTCGTCCAGCCGGTAGAGGATGAAGCCGATCAGGGCGACGAGGGCGACCGTGGCGAGAGCGCCGTAGAGGCGGTTGCGGACCCGGGCCCTGGGCCCCGGGACGTCGTACAGGACGCTGCCGCTCATCGGGCCACCGCCAGCCGGTTCTCCAGCAGCCGGAAGAGGCCGCTGATCGTGAATGTGATGATGATGTAGCAGATCGCGATCCACAGGAAGATCACGTAAATGTTGTAGCCCGACGCCGCGTTGAGCGTCTTCTGCACCGAGCCGAGCTCGGTGACGTTGAAGCCCGACGCGATCGCCGTGTTCTTGGCGAGGGCGATCAGCAGGCTGCCGATGGGCGGGATCGCCGTCCGGGCTGCCTGCGGCAGCACGATCTGGCCGAGCGTCTGGCTGAAGGTCATCCCGATCGAGCGGGCGGCCTCCGCCTGTCCGACCGGGACCGTGTTGATGCCGGACCTGATGGCCTCGCAGATGAACGCCGAGGTGTAGCACCCCAGGGCCATCACCGCGAGCCAGAAGGAGTCCCAGCCCTTCAGGCCGAGCGCGGGCAGCCCCAGGGTGACCGCGAGGAAGAGCAGCACCAGCGGGGTGTTGCGCAGCAGCGTCACCCACGCCGAGCCGAATATTCGCAGCGCGGGCACCGGAGAGACGCGGAACGCCGCGATCAGGGTGCCCAGCACCAGGGCGAGCACTGCGCTGAGCGCCGTCAGCTCGACGGTGCCGAGGAAACCTTCGCGGAACATCGCGAAGTTGTCCGACAGAACGTTCACGTCACTTCTCCGGGTATCGCGTGGCGGTCATCCGGCACCGATCGCCGGGTCAGTAACGCTCGACGGCGGGCGGGTTGGGAGCGGCCGCTCCGGACTTGCCCAGCGTGGCGTCGTACGCCTTCTTCCAGTCGCCGTTCTTCACGTGGGCCTCGAGCGCCTTGTTGACCGCCTCGCGCAGCGCCGTGTCCTCCTTCTTCAGGCCGACGCCGTACGGCTCCTTGGAGAAGGTGTTGCCGACGACCTTCAGGGCGCCCTTGTTCTCGGCCGCGTAGCCCTTGAGGATCGAGTCGTCCGTGGTGACCGCGTCGATGGAGCCGTTGACCAGGTCCTGCACGCAGAGCTGGTAGCCCTGCTGCGCCTTGGCCTCGGCGACGCCGTACTTCTCCTCCTTGATCCGCTTGAGCGGGGTGGAGCCGGTCGCCGAGCAGACCTTCTTGCCCTTGAGGTCGTCGGGGCCCTTGATGGAGCTGTCGGCCTTGACCAGCAGGTCCTGGCCGGCGATGTAGTAGGGGCCGCCGAAGCCGACCTGCTTCTTGCGCTCGTCGTTGATCGTGTACGTGCCGACGTACAGGTCCACGCCGCCGCTGGCGATCTGCGTCTCGCGCGCCTCGGTGGGAACGGTCACGAACTTGATGTGGTCCTCGTCGAAGCCGAGGTCGGCCGCGATCATGCGGGCGATCTCGACGTCGAAACCGGAACGCTTCTTGGTGCCGGGGTTCTCGTAGCCGAGGCCGGGCTGGTCCGCCTTGGTGCCGATCGTGATCGTCTTGCCCTTGACCTTCGCGAAGACCGGGGAGTCCTTGACGTCGGCCGACGTGTTGACCTTGTACGTCAGCCCCGACGGCGCGGAGGCGCCGTCGGAGGCCTTGTCACCCTTGTCGTCGGGGCTGCCCGACTTGCCGCAGGCGGTCGCGGTCGCGGCGAGCGCCAGCACCACGGCGGCCGCTGCGGCGGTGTTGCGGAGCTTCATGAAGAACATCCTTTGCGTCTGCGGGGCGTTGGCGTCGGTTGCCGGTGCGACAACGGTGGGGGGAGAGGTTTGAAGGGAACCCGCCCGTAAACGGTGCGCGGTTCGCGGCGACGGCCGGACGCGGCGGTGCGCCGGTGGGGAAGAAGCGACGGTTCAGTGATGCAGGATCTTCGACAGGAAGTCCTTGGCCCGGTCGCTGCGGGGGTTGCTGAAGAACTGGTCCGGCCGCGCCTCCTCGACGATGCGGCCGTCCGCCATGAAGACCACGCGGTTGGCGGCGGAGCGGGCGAAGCCCATCTCATGGGTGACGACGACCATCGTCATGCCGTCCCGGGCGAGCTGCTGCATGACCTCCAGCACCTCATTGATCATCTCCGGGTCCAGCGCCGAGGTCGGCTCGTCGAAGAGCATCACCTTCGGGTCCATCGCCAGCGCGCGGGCGATCGCCACCCGCTGCTGCTGACCGCCGGACAGCTGCGCGGGGTACTTGTCCGCCTGCGCGCCCACCCCCACCCGGTCGAGCAGCGTCCGGGCCTTCTCCTCGGCCTCCTTGCGGGCCTTCTTGCGGACCTTGACCTGTCCCAGCGTCACGTTCTCCAGCACGGTCTTGTGCGCGAAGAGGTTGAACGACTGGAAGACCATGCCGACGTCCGAGCGCAGCCGCGCCAGCTCCCTGCCCTCCTGGGGCAGCGGCTTGCCGTCGATGGTGATCGAGCCGGAGTCCGTGGTCTCCAGCCGGTTGATCGTGCGGCACAACGTGGACTTTCCGGACCCCGACGGCCCGATGACGACCACGACCTCGCCACGCGCGATGGTCAGGTCGATGTCCTGGAGCACATGCAGCGCGCCGAAGTGCTTGTTGACCTTGCTCAGGACGACCAGTGCGTCCGCGGCGGGTGCCGCGTCCTTGGTCACCGATATCTCGCTCATCGGCGTTCCTCGCTCCGTCCTCCTCGGTTGGGGTGGACCCTAATGAGCGGCAACGAGCAGCGTCATTACATCTGAGCTGAAATTGAGCATAACGATCCGGCCTCAAACGGACACTGAGCGTCAACAGGACACCCGGGGGCGTACGGGCGTACCGGCTGCATAACAGAAGCCCCCGCGAGGGCAGGAACCCCTTGACGCAGCGGCCATCCATCGGCGTGGATGCGGTGTTGCCGCACCACAGCCGCCCGGAGGGGGCCCATGAGACTGCTGCTCGTGGAGGACGACGACCACGTCGCCGCCGCCCTGTCCGCCGTACTGGCCCGGCACGGCTTCGAGGTGACCCACGTGCGCAGCGGAGAGGACGCCCTGCAGGCGCTCCTGCCGGGCGGTGGCGTGCCCTTCGGCGTCGTCCTGCTCGACCTGGGGCTGCCCGATCAGGACGGGTTCGAGGTCTGCGGCAAGATCCGCAAGCGCACGGCCACGCCCGTCATCATGGTGACCGCCCGCTCCGACACCCGCTCGAAGATCCACGGGCTGAACCTCGGCGCCGACGACTACGTGGTCAAGCCGTACGACACCGGCGAGCTGCTCGCCCGCATCCACGCCGTCGCCCGGCGCACCCCGGCCGCCGAAGCCGGCCGGCCGCCCGAGCCCGGCGGCCCGGAGGCCCTGAGGCTGGGCCCCCTGACCATCGAGCTCCCCAACCGCCGCGTCTTCGTGGACGGCGCCACCGTCCCGCTCACCCGCAAGGAGTTCGACCTGCTGGCGCTGCTCGCCCAGCGGCCCGGCGTCGTCTTCCGCCGCGAACAGATCATCAGCGAGGTCTGGCGCACCAGCTGGGAGGGGACCGGGCGCACCCTCGAGGTGCACGTCGCCTCGCTCCGCTCCAAGCTGCGGATGCCCGCCCTCATCGAGACGGTCCGGGGCGTCGGCTACAAGATCGTCGTCCCGGCGTAGGCACGCGAGACCGTGCGCACCCGACTCCTTCCGCTGCTCATCGTCCTCATGGCGGGCGTGCTGCTGGCCCTCGGCTTCCCGCTCGCCGCCGGCTTGGCCGCCGTGCAGCAGCAGGGGGTGGTCATGGACCGCATCGACGACACCGCCCGCTTCGCCTCGCTCGCCCAGTACGTCCTGGCCACCCCGTCGCCCGGGCCGGCCGACGCCATGGACGAACGGCTCCTCGCGCTCCACTCGGAGCTCGGCCGCTACGAGGAGCTGTACGGGATCCGGGCCGGGGTCTTCTACCGCACCGGAGCGCCCATGGCCATCGCGCCCTCCAAGTGGGCCCTGCCGCTCGAGGGCGAGGTCCGGAAGGCCTTCCAGGAGGCGCTCGCCGGGCGCCGCAGCAGCGACCCCGGGCAGGTCTGGCCCTGGCGGCACAACAGGCTCACCGTCGCCTCGCCCGTCATCCGCGACGGGGACGTCGTCGCGGTGGTCGTCACCCACTCGCCCACCGGGCGGCTGCGCTCGAGGATCCTGCACGACTGGCTGCTGCTCGGGGCCGGGGAGACGGCGGCGATGCTGGTGGCCGTGGCGGCCGCGTTCCGGCTCACCGGATGGGTGCTCAAGCCCGTGCGCACCCTCGACGCCGCCGCCCACGGCATCGCCACCGGGCGGATGAACTCCCGCGTGGCGGCCGACAACGGCCCGCCGGAACTGCGCCGCCTGGCCCGCTCGTTCAACGAGATGGCCGACAACGTCGAGGAGGTCCTGGAGCAGCAGCGCGCGTTCGTCGCCGACGCCTCGCACCAGCTGCGCAACCCCCTCTCGGCCCTGCTGCTGCGCATCGACCTGATGGCCCTGGACCTCCCCGAGGGCCACGAGGAGATCCTCTCCGTGCGCGCCGAGGGCAAGCGGCTGGCCCGCGTCCTGGACGACCTGCTGGACCTGGCGCTGGCCGAGCACGCCGCGAGCGACACCCAGCTCACCGACATAGCCGAGATCGTCACCGACCGGGTGGGCGCCTGGTCCCCGGTCGCGAGCCGCGAACGGGTCGCCCTGGCCTACAGCGGCCCCTCCGCGGTGACCGGCTGGGCGGACCCGATCGCCCTCTCCAGCGCCCTCGACGCCGTCGTGGACAACGCGCTGAAGTTCACGCCCGCCGGCGCCCGGGTCGACGTCGGCGTCGCGGTCGTCGGCGACCGCGTCCACATCACGGTCGCGGACCACGGCCCCGGCCTGACCGAGGAGGAGCTCACCCGCATCGGCGACCGCTTCTGGCGCAGCGGCCGCCACCAGAACGTCTCCGGTTCGGGCCTCGGCCTGTCCATATCCCGCGCCCTCCTGGCGGCGGGCGACGCCACGCTCACCTACGCGCCGAACGAGCCGAAGGGGCTGCGGGCGACGATCGCGGTGCCGCGCCACGGCCAGGGCCACTGAAGGGGTCCGCCCCGTGACGGGGGACACGTTTCAGGGCTTGACCGAGACGTAATAGCGACGGGCCCCCTCGTGCAGCTGCAGCGGGTCCGTGAAGATCGCCGTGCGGAGGTCCACCTTCTGCGCGGCGTGCACCTTGGTGCCGATGCGGTCACGGCTCTTTATGACCGTGCGCGTGATGTTCTCGGTGAGCTCGGGGTCGGTCTCGTCCGTCGTGACGAGCAGATTGGCCACCGCGATCGTCTTCACGGCGTCCGTCGTGGCACCGAACTCCGGATAGGCGTCCGCCGGCATCATCGCCGCCCGGTAGAAGCGCGTCTGCCGCCCCTGCGCGAGCAGCGGCCCGATGAGGTCGCCGAGCTGGACCAGCCGCAGCGGCACCCGCTCGCCGAGGGTCTGGATCGCGTTGGTCGGCAGGCCCCCGGACCAGAAGAACGCGTCCAGCTCGCCCTTCTCCAGCAGCCCCGGCATCCGGTCGATGCCGACCCGCACCGCGGTGATGTCCCGGTCGAAGTCCAGACCGGCCGCCTTCAGCAGCCGCCGGGTGATCAGCTGCACCCCCGACGCGTCCGCGCCCACCCCCACCCGCATGCCCCTGAGGTTCCGCGTGGACCGCACCGGCGAGTCCTTGCGCACCACGAGCTGCATGTAGTCGTCGTACAGCCGGGCGCAGGCCCGCAGCCGCTCCGCGCCCGGCTGCCGCTCGTCGCCGTAGGTGCCCACCGCGTCGGCGGTGGCCAGGGTGAAGTCGGCCCTGCCGCTCGTGAGCTGCCGCAGGTTGTCGACCGAGCCCTCGCTGTTCCGCAGGCGCACCTCCAGGGCCGGCAGGTCCCGCGCCAGGTCCTCCTTCAGGAGATCGCCGTACTTGGCGTAGACGCCGGTGGGCACGCCCGTCGCCACCGAGATCCGGCCGCTCGGCGTGGGGGCCGCGTCCGGCGGCAGCAGCCACCACATCAGCAGCGCGAGCACGGCAGCGGCCACCACGCCCGTCTGGACGGCGCGGCGCCTGCCCGGGAGTGCGAGTCGTGGGGCCATGCGCGGATACTGCCAGGCCGTCCCCCCGCGATCCAGGCTTCGGGAGGAGCTTCGCCGGGCACCGCCTACCCTTGTTCCATGACCAGCAGCGACCGGAGCCAGGTAGTGGACGTTAAGGGAACATACGAGGTACGCACTTACGGGTGCCAGATGAACGTCCACGACTCCGAGAGGCTCTCCGGCCTGCTGGAGGACGCGGGCTACGTCCGCGCCCCCGAGGGCACAGCCGAGGGCGACGCGGACGTCGTCGTCTTCAACACCTGCGCGGTGCGCGAGAACGCCGACAACAAGCTCTACGGCAACCTCGGCCGGCTCGCCCCGATGAAGACCAAGCGGCCCGGCATGCAGATCGCCGTCGGCGGCTGTCTCGCCCAGAAGGACCGCGAGACCATCGTCAAGCGCGCCCCCTGGGTCGACGTCGTCTTCGGCACGCACAACATCGGCAAGCTGCCCGTGCTGCTCGAGCGCGCCCGCGTCCAGGAGGAGGCGCAGGTCGAGATCGCCGAGTCGCTCGAGGCGTTCCCCTCGACGCTGCCCACGCGCCGCGAGAGCGCGTACGCCGCCTGGGTCTCCATCTCCGTCGGCTGCAACAACACCTGTACGTTCTGCATCGTCCCCGCGCTGCGCGGCAAGGAGGAGGACCGCCGTCCCGGCGACATCCTCGCCGAGGTCGAGGCGCTCGTCGCCGAGGGCGTCAGCGAGATCACCCTGCTCGGCCAGAACGTCAACGCGTACGGTTCGGACCTCGGCGACCGCGAGGCGTTCTCCAAGCTGCTGCGCGCCTGCGGCGAGATCGAGGGCCTGGAGCGGGTCCGCTTCACCTCCCCGCACCCGCGCGACTTCACCGACGACGTCATCGCCGCCATGGCCGAGACCCCGAACGTGATGCACCAGCTGCACATGCCGCTGCAGTCCGGCTCGGACACCGTGCTGAAGGCGATGCGCCGCTCGTACCGCCAGGAGCGCTTCCTCGGCATCATCGAGAAGGTCCGCGCCGCCATGCCGGACGCCGCGATCTCCACCGACATCATCGTGGGCTTCCCCGGCGAGACCGAGGAGGACTTCGAGCAGACCATGCACGTGGTCCGCGAGGCGCGCTTCGCGAACGCCTTCACGTTCCAGTACTCCAAGCGCCCCGGCACCCCAGCCGCGACCATGGAGGGCCAGATCCCCAAGGAGGTCGTGCAGGCTCGCTACGAGCGTCTGGTGGCCCTCCAGGAGGAGATCTCCTGGGACGAGAACAAGAAGCAGGTCGGCCGCACCCTGGAGGTCATGGTCGCCGAGGGCGAGGGCCGCAAGGACGACGCCACGCACCGCCTCTCCGGCCGCGCGCCCGACAACCGCCTCGTGCACTTCACCAAGCCCGACGAGCCGGTCCGCCCGGGCGACGTGGTGACCGTCGAGATCACCTACGCCGCCCCGCACCACCTGCTCGCCGAGGGCCCCTCCAAGGCCGTGCGCCGCACGCGCGCGGGCGACGCGTGGGAGAAGCGCACCGCTGCTGCCGCCGCCGAGCCGGCCGGCGTGATGCTGGGCATCCCGACCGTCGGCGCGCCCGCGCCGACGCCGGCCCCCGCCACCTCGGGCTGCGGCTTCACCGGCTGATTCCGCGCGCCGCCCCGGGTCCGCGCCGACGGCGGGCCCGGGGTGGGGCGTATCGTTCCGGCATGCTCGTCGCCGCTGCCGTATGCCCCTGCCCGCCGCTGCTCGTCCCGGAGGTGGCCGCCGGGGCCGCCCCCGAACTGGACGCCCTGCGGGCCGCCTGCCTCGACGCCGTGGCCGTGCTGGCGGCCGCCCGGCCGGACCGCCTCGTCGTCGTCGGCCCCGCCGCGACCGAGGGCCGCGGAACGTACCGGGAGGGTGCCGCCGGGTCCTTCCGGAGCCTGGGCGTCGACCTCGACGTGCGGCTGGGACGGGACGGCGAGGCGGGCGAGCCGGAGGACGACCGGCAGCTGCCGCAGTCCCTGGCCGTGGCCGCCTGGCTGCTGGAGCGCACCCGCTGGGCGACGGCGCCCGTGGAGGGTCTGGGCGTCGGCGAGCGACTGGAGACCGAGCGCTGCCTGGGCGCGGGCCGCGAACTGGCGGACGGGGCCGGGCGCGTCGCGCTGCTGGCGATGGGCGACGGCAGCGCCTGCCGGACCGTGAAGGCGCCCGGCTACCTGGACGAGCGGGCCGAACCCTTCGACGCGGAGGTGGCGCGGGCCCTGGGGGCCGCCGACACGGCCGCGCTGGCCGCGCTGGAGGCGGAGCCGGCGCACGAGCTCAAGGCCGCGGGACGGGCGTCCTGGCAGGTCCTGGCGGGCGCGGCGGAGGGCGCCGGGCTGAGCGGTCAGCTGCTCTACGACGACGCGCCGTACGGCGTCGGGTACTTCGTGGCGAGCTGGTCCTAGCGGTCCGGGGCGGGGCCCCGGCACGGCGACGGCCGCGGAGCGCGCTCCACGGCCGGCCGCCGACGAGGTGTGCGGAAGATCAGGGCCGGGAGTCCGTACCGCCGCCCTTGCCGTCCTTCTCGGCGAGGTGCCCGAGGGCGTCCTTGGCCTTGCTCGTGCCGGTCCGGATCTGGCTGTGGTACTTGCCCTTGGTCTTCTCGTCGACCACCTGTGCGGCCTTTTCCAGCCCGCGTTCGATCCTGGCCTCGTGCTGCTGCGCGAGATCGCCGACCTTGCCCTTCAGCGGACCGAGCCTGGCCTTGAGATCGTTCAACAGCCCCATGGTGATCGCCCCTCGTCTTTCCTTGCCAAACCTACTTGCGGGCGCCCTCACCGGCCTCGCTGTCGGCCGCCTTCTCCGCGGACTGCTGCTTGGGGATCTCCACTCCCTCGGCCGCCTCGTCCGCGGCGTCCTCGGCCTTGGCCTCGGCCGCCTCCTCGGGCTTCTCCTCCGCCGTCTCGGCGACGTCGGTGGATTCCGCCGTCCGAGTGGCAGTCGCGGCCTCTTCCGTTGACGCCGGCGACTTCTTGCGGAGAAGCCTTGCAAACACGCCCATATCTACTCCATTACCTTACTGGTGTGAGCGAAATCCCGTGTCGCCCGGGGCGTCCCATGGCGCCGCCGGCGAACACCGGTCCGCGAACCGGCTCTCGGAACCTCGCAACAGGCAACGAACCCGTCGGCGTCGCGTCACGTCGCTCGTTCGTGGGGCGGTCGTGAGGTTTGGGACACTGATCGGGTGAGAAACGCAGCCCCCGCACCCCGGGTCATCGCCGTCGTCGGTCCCACGGCGGCCGGCAAGTCCGATCTCGGCGTCGCCCTCGCCCAGCACCTGGGCGGAGAGGTCGTCAACGCCGACTCCATGCAGCTCTACCGCGGCATGGACATCGGCACCGCCAAGCTGACCCTGGAGGAGCGGCAGGGCGTGCCGCACCACCTGCTCGACATCTGGGACGTCACCGAGGCCGCCAGCGTCGCCGAGTACCAGCGGCTGGCCCGGATGGAGATCGACCGACTGCTCGCCGAGGGCCGCACCCCGGTGCTCGTCGGGGGCTCCGGCCTGTACATCAAGGGCGCCATCGACGCCATGGAGTTCCCCGGCACCGACCCGGCCGTCCGGGCCCGGCTGGAGGCCGAGCTCGAGGAGCTCGGCCCGGGCGCCCTGCACGCCCGCCTCGCCGGGGCCGACCCCGAGGCCGCCCGCGCCATCCTGCCGGGCAACGGCCGGCGCATCGTGCGGGCCCTGGAGGTCATCGAGCTCACCGGACGGCCCTTCACGGCGAACCTGCCCGGCGAGACGCCCGTCTACGACGCCCTGCAGATCGGCGTCGACGTCGAGCGGCCCGAGCTGGACGAGCGGATCACCGTGCGGGTGGACCGCATGTGGGAGGCGGGGCTCGTGGACGAGGTGCGCGCGCTGGAGCGCGAGGGCCTGCGCGAGGGGCGCACGGCATCGCGCGCCCTCGGCTACCAGCAGGTGCTCGACTTCCTCGCGGGGGAGTGCACGGAGGAGGCAGCGCGGGCCGAGACCGTACGCGCCACCAAGCGCTTCGCGCGCCGTCAGGACTCGTGGTTCCGGCGGGATTCGCGCGTCCACTGGCTCAGCGGCGCGGCCGACCGGCGCACGGAACTCCCCGGGGAAGCGCTGGCGTTGGTCGAACGGGCGATTACAGCCTGATCACGTGATGGCATCGGGACGCTCCGCGCGCCGTGCAGGCCTCGTCCGACGTGCCATCATCAAGGCTCGATCGAGCCGTGAAGTGCGAGTTGGGAGGGCGCGTGGCGATGGAGGCCGGCCCTCGTGACAGACCGCAGCAGCCGCCGCGCGGGGGGCACCTCCCGCCGGTGGCCGGGGGAGAGCCGGAAACGCTGACTCCGGACGGTCCTGACGACACCGTCGAGCCCGTACCGGAGGCGACGGCGCCCGCGTCGTTCCGCGAGCTGCGGCCGCCGCGCAGGCTGCGCGTCTGGCAGCTCGCGCCCATCGTCGTCCTCGCCGCCGTCGGCTCGCTGATGTTCGCCTTCCCGCTCGCCTTCGAGTTCGGCGACGGCGGCCCCGTGGTGGCCATGCTCGGCCTGCTCATCAGCTGCTGCGCCGCGGGCTGGGGCGTGATGGCGGCCCGCCGCGTCGGCTACACCTGGCCCGGCCTGCCGCCCCGCGGCTCCGGGCGCCGCCCGGACTGGCGCTACGTGGCCTCGTACACCGCCGTGGTCATCGTGGTGGTGGTGCTCGCCGTGTGGCGGGTGGCCCGGCTGCGCTGAGGCTCCGACGGGCCCGGGGAGGCGTTGTCGCAGGTCCCCCGTACCATCGAAGACGTGAGCACCGCGCAGATCGCCTTCCTCAAGGGTCACGGCACCGAGAACGACTTCGTGATCATCCCTGACTACGACGGCCGGATCGAGCTGTCCCCCGCCGACGTCGCCCGGCTGTGCGACCGACGGGCCGGGATCGGCGCCGACGGCGTGCTGAGGGTCGTGCGCTCGGCCGCCCACCCCGAGGCGCGGGCCATGGCCGACGAGGCCGAGTGGTTCATGGACTACCGCAACAGCGACGGCAGCGTCGCCGAGATGTGCGGCAACGGCACCCGCGTCTTCGCGCGCTACCTCCAGCGGGCGGGCCTCGCCGGGGAGGGCGACGTCGCGATCGCCACCCGCGCCGGAATCCGCGGCATCCACATCGCCAAGGCCGGCCCCGACGGCGAGCCGGGCGACGTCACGACCATCATGGGCCGGGCCGTGCTCCCCGGGGGCGAGGTCACCGTCACCGTCGACGGCCGCACCCGCCCCGCCACCAACGTCAACATGGGCAATCCCCACGCCGTCACCTTCGTCGACGACCTCGCCGACGCCGGGCACCTGCTCACGGCCCCGGCCGTCAGCCCCGCCGCCGCGTACCCGGACGGCACGAACGTCGAGTTCGTCGTCGACCGCGGACCGCGCCACGTCGCCCTGCGGGTCCACGAGCGCGGCTCCGGCGAGACCCGTTCCTGCGGGACGGGCGCCTGCGCGGTGATGGTCGCGACGGCCCGCCGGGACGGTGCCGACCCGGCCGTCCTCGGCCACCCGGTGACGTACACCGTGGACGTGCCCGGCGGCCGTCTCGTGATCAGCGAGAGTCCGGACGGCACGGTCGAGATGACCGGCCCCGCCGTGATCGTCGCGGAAGGCGTGCTGGACGCCTCCTGGTTCGGCCGGGCCACCGCCTGACGCGTTTTCCGGCTCCCGGCCTTCCGGTTCCGGCCCGGCCTCGGGCCGGGTCCGGCGCGCTTGCGGAAGAGGTGCCGCCCTTTCCGGGGACGGGCTCCCTCGAATGGGTGATCCGGTTCACTCTGGGCGAGAGCGGGTGAGCGGTGCGTGATGGGCTCGGTAGCATCAAGCACCGGTCTGGAGGCGTGAGCCGACCGCCGGTCGACGCTGCCGGAGGTGCCCATGAGCGCAGAGGCCACGAACGAAGGTGCTCCCGGCCGCAAGCGCGGCCGCCGCATCGACCTGAGACGGCTCGGACGGGCGGCGCTCAGCGGATCGGGCGCCCGCGGCCGGCTCCCTGATGCCATCGACCACGTCGCCAAGGTCCATCGGAGCCACCATCCCGGCGCGGACCTCGGCATCCTGGGCCGCGCCTACGCCCTGGCCGAGTCCTCCCACCGGGGCCAGACGCGCAAGAGCGGCGAGCCGTACATCACCCATCCGCTGGCCGTCACCCTGATCCTCGCCGAACTGGGCGCCGAGACCACCACCTTGACCGCGTCCCTGCTCCACGACACCGTCGAGGACACCGAGGTGACGCTCGATCAGGTGGGGGAGCAGTTCGGCGCGGAGGTGCGCTTCCTGGTCGACGGGGTCACCAAGCTGGAGAAGGTCGACTACGGGGCCGCCGCGGAGCCCGAGACCTTCCGCAAGATGCTCGTGGCCACCGGCAACGACGTCCGCGTGATGTCCATCAAACTCGCCGACCGGCTGCACAACATGCGCACCCTCGGGGTGATGCGCCCCGAGAAGCAGGCCCGCATCGCCAAGGTCACCCGCGACGTGCTGATCCCGCTCGCCGAACGGCTGGGCGTGCAGGCGCTGAAGACCGAGCTGGAGGACCTGGTCTTTGCCGTCCTCCACCCCGACGAGTACGCCCGCACCCGCGACCTCGTCCTCGCCCACGCCGGCCGCCCCGACCCCCTGCAGGCCACGGCCGCGCGCGTACGGGCCGTCCTGCGCGAGGCCGGCATCGCCGCCGAAGTCCTCGTCAGGCGCCGTCACTTCGTCTCGGTGCACCGGGTGCTCCTCAAACGCGGCCGGCCGACCGGGGCCGACCTCGGGCGGCTGCTCGTGCTCGTCGCGGAGGACGCCGACTGCTACGCCGTCCTGGGCGAGCTGCACACCTGCTTCACGCCGTTCATCTCGGAGTTCAAGGACTTCATCGCCGTCCCCAAGTTCAACCTCTACCAGTCGCTGCACACCGCCGTCGCCGGCGAGGACGGCCACGCGGCCGAAGTGCTCATCCGCACCCACCAGATGCACCGGGTCGCCGAGGCGGGCGTCATCGCCCTGGGCAACCCCTACGCCGCCCCCGAGGCCCCCGACGCGGCCGACGGCGAGCGCGCCGACCCCACCCGGCCCGGCTGGCTGTCCCGGCTGCTGGAGTGGCAGCGGGCCGCCCCCGACCCCGACACCTTCTGGACCTCCCTGCGCGACGACCTCGCCCAGGACCGGGAGGTCACCGTCTTCCGGGCCGACGGCGGAACGATCGGCCTCCCGGCGGGCTCCAGCTGCGTCGACGCGGCGTA
The DNA here is from genome assembly GCF_014655595.1 of Streptomyces griseocarneus. Lineage (GTDB taxonomy): Bacteria > Actinomycetota > Actinomycetes > Streptomycetales > Streptomycetaceae > Streptomyces > Streptomyces griseocarneus. The sequence continues at coordinate 46,102 of NZ_BNBL01000001.1, forward strand.
CGCGCAGTACGGCGACGGCGCCCACCACTGCATCGGCGCCCGCGTCAACGGCCGGCTGGCCACCCTCAGCACGGTGCTGCGGGACGGCGACACGCTGCACCTGCTGATGTCCCCCGACACCGCCTCGGGGCCCTCTCCCGACTGGCTCGAGCACGCCCGTACGCCCGCGGCCCGCATCGCCATCGACAGCTGGCTGGCCGCCCATCCCGCCCCCGAGCCCACCGCCCCGGCGCCCGCCGCGCCCCCGGCCCCCGTGCCGCCCCGGCCCGCCCGGCGCTCCGGCGCGCCCGCCGCCCGCGGGCCGGTCGCCGTCGTCGCCGAGGGCGAGGCGCCGCCGGGCGGGAGCGTGCGCCTGGCGGGCTGCTGCACGCCCGTGCCGCCGGACGAGATCACCGGCTTCACGGTGCGCGGCGGGGCGGTGACCGTGCACCGGGCGCAGTGTCCCGTCGTCGGCCGGATGGTCACCTCCGGCCGGCAGCCCGTGCGGGTGCGCTGGAGCAGCCCGGACGTCGCCGGAACGGGCGACTACAGGGTCACCCTGCGCGCCGAATCGTTCAGCAGGCCGCATCTCCTCGCCGACCTCACCGAAGTGATCGCCGCTGAGGGCGCCGCCGTCATCTCCGCCGCGGTCGAGCCGCCGCACGAGCAGCGCGTCCGGCACACCTACACCCTCCAGTTGCCGGACGCGGCGCTCCTGCCGGAGCTGATGCGGGCCATGCGGCGCGTGCCGGGCGTCTACGACGTCGAGCGGGCCGGCCGGGCGGTGGCCGCGGCGCCCCTGTAGACGCGGACGGGACGGCCGCGCGCGGACCGAGCAGACGGAGCAGTCCCCTGCCCGCAGAGTGCTGATACGACACTCGTACCACCATGCGAGACGCTCGTACGGGTGGGACCGCGCCGCGCCGCCGCTCGTGGACCGCCGGGCGCTGGTAGCGGTGGACGCATGCCGTACTCACCCGGGGGCCGCTCCCCTCAGCGCCGTCAGTCCCTGCGCCGCCGTGCCGTCCTGGTCGCGGCCGCGGCCACCCTGGTCCTCGGAGCCGCCGCGCCGCCCGGCCCGGCCGCCGTGGGAATCGGCGACCGGCTCTTCCCGCACCTGGGCAATCCCGGCTTCGACATCGCCTCCTACGACATCTCCTTCACCTACCGCGCCAACAACCAGCCGCTCGACGCGGTGACCAGAATCGTCGCCCGCGCCACCTCCCGGCTGGAGCGCTTCAACCTGGACTTCACCCACGGCACGGTCGGCAAGGTCGAGGTCAACGGCGTCGCCGCCCAGTACGCGGCCGCCGGGGAGGACCTGGTCGTCACCCCGGCCCAGGCGCTGGCCTCCGGCGGGTCCTTCACGGTCACCGTCCACCACACCAGCGACCCGCGCGGCGAGGGCGAGGGCGGCTGGGTGCCCACCGCGGACGGCCTCGTCATGGCCAACCAGGCCGACGCCGGCCACCGCGTCTTCCCCGGCAACGACCATCCCTCGGACAAGGCCCTGTTCACCTTCCGCGTCACCGCGCCCAAGGAACTGACGGTCGTTGCCAACGGACGGCCCGCCGGCCGCAGCACCGAAGGGGCGGACACCACCTGGGTCTACCGCACGCTCCACCCCATGGCCACCGAGCTCGCCCAGGTGGCCATCGGCCGCTCCGCCGTGCCCCAGCGCTCCGGCCCGCACGGGCTGCAGCTGCGCGACGTGGTCCCGGCGGAGGACCAGAAGGAGCTCGACACCTGGACGGCGAAGACCCCCTCCCACATCTCCTGGATGGAGGGAAAGGTCGGGCAGTACCCCTTCGAGAACTACGGCGTGCTCATCGCCGGCGCCTCCACCGGATTCGAGCTCGAGACCCAGACCCTCTCGCTCTTCGAGCGGGACCTGTTCGTCAAGCCGGGCTTCCCCGCCTGGTACATCGAGTCGGTCATGGTCCACGAGCTGGCCCACCAGTGGTTCGGCGACAGCGTCAGCCCGCGCCAGTGGTCCGACCTCTGGCTCAACGAAGGCCACGCCACCTGGTACGAGGCGCTGTACGCGGACGAGAAGGCGGGCCGCAGGCTCCAGGACCGCATGCGCGCCGCCTACGGCCTCTCCGACCAGTGGCGCGCCGACGGCGGACCGCCCGCCGCCCCCAAGGAGGCGGTCCCCGGCAAGAAGATCAGCATCTTCCGCCCGATCGTCTACGACGGCAGCGCGCTCGTGCTCTACGCGCTGCGCCAGCGGATCGGGGCGGCCGCCTTCGACCGCCTGGAGCGCACGTGGGTCGCCCGCCACCGCGACTCCGTCGCCACCACTGCGGACTTCGTCGCGCTGGCCTCCGAGGTGTCCGGCCGCGACCAGTCGGGCTTCCTGAAGCCCTGGCTGTACGGACAGAAGACCCCGCCCATGCCCGGCCACCCCGACTGGAAGGCGGCAGCCCGGAAACCCGCGTGACGGCCCGGCGGGGGCGTGGGACCATCGACGGGTCGGCGAGGCCGCCGGCCCCGGGAATCTCCGGGGCCCTCCGGGCGTTGCCGACCATGAGAGCCCTCGACGCGAGGGCGCCAGGTACCGACGACGTAAAGGATCAAATGACCTCCTCTTCTTCCCTTCCCCAGGACCGGCAGGACCGGCAGAGCCTCCCGGAGAGCCTTCGGGCCGACGCCCTGATGGAAGAGGACGTCGCCTGGAGCCACGAGATCGACGGAGAGCGCGACGGCGAGCAGTACGACCGCTCCGAGCGCGCGGCGCTGCGCCGCGTGGCGGGACTGTCCACCGAGCTCGAGGACGTCACCGAGGTCGAGTACCGGCAGCTGCGCCTGGAGCGCGTGGTGCTGGTCGGCGTCTGGACGTCCGGAACGGTCCAGGACGCCGAGAACTCCCTCGCCGAGCTGGCCGCGCTCGCGGAGACCGCGGGCGCCCTCGTCCTCGACGGTGTCGTCCAGCGGCGCGACAAGCCGGACCCGGCCACGTACATCGGCTCGGGCAAGGCGCAGGAGCTGCGGGACATCGTCCTGGAGACCGGCGCCGACACCGTCGTCTGCGACGGTGAGCTCAGCCCCGGCCAGCTGATCCACCTCGAGGACGTCGTCAAGGTCAAGGTGGTCGACCGGACCGCCCTGATCCTCGACATCTTCGCCCAGCACGCCAAGTCCCGCGAGGGCAAGGCCCAGGTCTCGCTGGCCCAGATGCAGTACATGCTGCCGAGGCTGCGCGGCTGGGGTCAGTCGCTGTCCCGGCAGATGGGTGGTGGTGGCTCCGGTTCGTCCGGCGGCGGCATGGCCACCCGTGGTCCCGGTGAGACCAAGATCGAGACGGACCGGCGGCGGATCCGCGAGAAGATGGCGAAGATGCGCCGGGAAATCGCGGAGATGAAGACCGGCCGCGACATCAAGCGCCAGGAGCGCCGGCGGAACAAGATCCCGTCCGTCGCCATCGCCGGGTACACCAACGCCGGCAAGTCCTCGCTGCTCAACCGCCTCACCGGCGCGGGCGTGCTGGTGGAGAACGCCCTGTTCGCCACCCTCGACCCGACCGTGCGCCGGGCCGAGACGCCGTCCGGCCGGCTCTACACCCTCGCCGACACCGTCGGGTTCGTCCGGCACCTGCCGCACCACCTGGTCGAGGCGTTCCGCTCCACCATGGAGGAGGTCGGCGACTCCGACCTGATCCTCCACGTGGTCGACGGCTCGCACCCGGCTCCGGAGGAGCAGCTGGCCGCCGTCCGCGAGGTGATCCGCGACGTGGGCGCCCTGGACGTGCCCGAGATCGTCGTGATCAACAAGGCGGACGCCGCCGACCCGCTCGTCCTGCAGCGGCTGCTGCGCATCGAGAAGCACTCCATCGCGGTCTCGGCGCGCACCGGCCAGGGCATGGAGGAGCTGCTCAAGCTGATCGACGCCGAGCTGCCGCGGCCCGCCGTGGAGCTCGAGGCCCTCGTGCCGTACACCCACGGCTCCCTGGTCGCGCGGGCCTACGCCGACGGCGAGGTGATCTCCGAGGAGCACACCCCGGAGGGCACGCTGATCAAGGTCCGGGTGCACGAGGAGCTCGCCGCCGAGCTCCAGCGGTACGTACCCGCCGCGCGTTCCTGACCGGCCGCGCACAAGCAAGCGGAAGGCCCGCCCCGACGACCGTCGAGGCGGGCCTTCCGCTTGTGCGTATTCGGGTGCGCGCCTAGCGCTTGTTCGCGAACTTCTGGCTGAGCGCGTCGTAGACGCCCTTCGCCTCCGTGCCCAGGCGCGGGCCGGCCAGCCAGGTGCTGTTGGACGGGCCGATCGAGGTGTTGGAGACCAGCACCGCCTTGCCGTCGGGGCCGGGCGCGAACCAGCCGCCGCCGGAGGAACCGCCGGTCATCGTGCAGCCGATGCGGTACATGGTCGGCTGCGACGGCTCGATCGTCAGGCGGCCCGGCTTGTCGATGCAGTCGTACATCTTCTGGCCGTCGAAGGGCCGCGCGGCCGGGTAGCCCCAGGCGCCCATGCTGCGGATGGACTTCACCTGCGGGGTGCTGAAGTCGACGGTCAGGGCGTTGCCCACCGTCTCCTCCAGGGACTTGCCGTTGCCGCCCTCGGACTTCACGTGCAGCACGGCGAAGTCGTACGGGGCGCCCGCGCCACCGGTCTCGGCACCCTGGGAGATCCACTGGCCGGACGTCTGCGCCCAGTCCGCCCACCACACGCCGTACGGCGCGATGTCCGTCACCGGCGCGCTGTTGACCTGCGCGGCCGGCAGGCCCTTGTCGTTGTACGACGGCACGAAGGCGATGTTGCGGTACCAGCCGCCCTTCTTGCCGGCGTGCACGCAGTGGCCCGCGGTCCAGACCATGTTGGACTTACCGGGGTGCGCCGGGTCCTTGACGACCGTCGCCGAGCAGACCATGTGGCCCTCGGGGCTGTCGAAGAACACCTTGCCCACCGGCGCGGCGTTGTTGTGGTACGGCAGATTGACGGCCTTGGCCTGCACCGGGCGCGGCTCGGGGTCGGTGACGCCCTGGTCGCTCGAGCCGCTGCCGGGCACCGAGCCGGGGGCGCCCTGGGTGGCGAGCGTCTTGTCGCTGGAGCGCGCGTCCTTCATCGTGTCGGGCTTCCAGTGGCCCTCGATGATGGGGTTGATGAAGTCGCGGGCCTCACGCACCCACTGTTCCTTGTCCCAGTTCTTCCAGGCCCCGTCCTTCCACTTCTTCTTCCACTTCTCCAGGTCCTGGCTCGGGATTCCCTTCGGCAGGCTGGGGAGCTCGTCGCCCTTCTGGCTCGCGGCGGCGCTGGGCTTGGTGTCGCCGCCCGAGGCCTTGTCGTCGGACGGACCGCACGCGGTGGCGGTCAGCGCCAACGCGGCGGTCAGGGCGGCGGCGGCCAGGGCCGGCCGGCGTGTCGATGGCATGGAGTGGACTCCCCCTGTGATCTGTACCTGTTGCGGACGAATGCCCGCTCTGCGTGCGGAATGTTGTGAACTTGTCATGCACCGCCCCGGCGAGGGGCAGGGCCACACTATGCCGGTGCCGGGGGAGACGGACGAGGGCGGGTCCGCGGTTCCGCTGTGAAGGATCTTGTGTTCCGGCCGTGATCCGCAGCTCCCGGCGTCGTTGGTACGTACGGGGGACACACGACCGTCGTTCAGCGGCAGGAGGAGGCAACCGAGCCGTGGCCCTGACTCAACTACCGTCGCCCGTACCGCCCACGGGCGCTCCGGCCGGCCACGAGGGCATCCTTCGACGGCAGTCGGCGCGCGAATCGGCGGCGCGCACGTACGCCCGCTCGCTGCCCATCGTGCCGGTCCGCGCGCGCGGACTGACGATCGAAGGGGCCGACGGCCGCCGGTACCTCGACTGCCTCTCCGGCGCCGGAACGCTCGCCCTCGGCCACAACCACCCCGTGGTGCTCGAGGCCATCCGCTCCGTCCTGGACTCCGGCGCCCCGCTGCACGTTCTGGACCTCGCCACCCCGGTGAAGGACGACTTCACCAGCGAGCTGTTCGCCACCCTGCCACGCGGACTGGCCGAGTCCGCCCGCATCCAGTTCTGCGGACCGGCCGGCACCGACGCGGTGGAGGCCGCGCTCAAGCTCGTACGCACCGCCACCGGCCGGGAGGGACTGCTGGCCTTCACCGGCGCCTACCACGGCATGACGTCCGGCGCCCTGGCCGTCTCCGGCGGAGCGCCGAACGTACGCGTGACCAGACTGCCGTTTCCACAGGACTACCGCTGCCCCTTCGCGACCGGGGGCGAGGCCGGCGAGGGCCTGGCGGCCCGCTGGACGGAGAGCCTGCTGGACGACCCCAACAGCGGAGTCCCGGCACCGGCCGGAATGATCGTCGAACCCGTGCAGGGCGAGGGCGGCGTGCTGCCGGCGCCCGACGGCTGGCTGCGCCGCATGCGCGAGATCACCGCCGCCCGCGGCATCCCGCTGATCGCCGACGAGGTGCAGACGGGCGTCGGCCGGACCGGCGCCTTCTGGGCCGTCGAACACAGCGGGATCGTCCCCGATGTGATGGTCCTGTCCAAGGCCATCGGCGGCAGTCTCCCCCTCGCCGTCATCGTCTACCGCGACGAGCTCGACGCCTGGCGGCCCGGCGACCACGCCGGCACCTTCCGGGGCAACCAGCTGGCCATGGCGGCGGGCACGGCCACCCTGAAGTACGTCCGGGAGAACGCCCTGGCCGAACGGGCCGCCGCGCTCGGCGAGCGCATGCTGGACCGGTTGCGCCCCCTGACCGCGGAACACGACTGCGTGGCCGAGGTGCGCGGCCGCGGGCTGATGCTCGGCGTCGAAATCGTCGACCCCGAGGGCCCGGCGCAGGACACGTACGGATCCGGGTCCGCCGGGTCCGTGGCCGCCGAGGCCGCCGGGTCCGGGTGCGGTGCGCCCGACTCCGGCGCCGGCCCCCGGACCGAGCCGCTGCCCGCCGCGCCCGCGCTGGCCGCCGCCGTGCAGCAGGAGTGCCTGAGCCGCGGGCTGATCGTCGAGCTGGGCGGCCGGCACGCGTCCGTGGTCCGTCTGCTGCCGCCGCTGACCATCACCGACGAACAGGCGGAGGCCGTCCTCGACCGCCTCGCCGAAGCCATCGCCGCGGCCTCGCGCACCGGCCGCCGGATCCCCACCCCCCGAACGCCGAAGGAGGCAGGCGCCGCGACCCCGGCCGGAACGCCGTCCACCCGCGCGCCGCACACCGCATGAACGCGTCCCGCCCCACCGATGCGTCCCCGGCCGGCCAGGGACTGTCCTCCGCGGTGCCCCGGCCGGGCGGCCACCGCGGCGACCCACCGGAGCCGGGCCCGCACACCCCCGCCGACCCGCTGGACCACTCGGACCCGCGCGTGGCCGCCGACGCGGCCGCCGTGGAGAACCTGCTGCGCTGCTGGGTGCGCGAGAACGACATCCCCCGCCCCCACGGCGACATCCTCTACCTCCCGCTCAACGCGTCCGGGATCCCGCTGAGCGTGCCGGTGCGCTACTGGTCCCGCACCGGCTGGCACCGCTTCGGTCAGGTCACCCTCACGGGCGGCCCCGACGACGCCCCGGCCTTCGACGCCGTCACCCTGGCCGCCCTGCTCGGCCGCGAGGCCGCCCACCGCGCCGCGCAGGCCGGGCACGCCCCCGCCGACGGCGGCGCCGAACTCGTCGCCCGGGTCGCCGACTCGGCCCGCCGCACGGCCGTCTTCCTCGCGGACCGGCGCGAGCGGCCCGCCGACCCCGACGACGGGAACCTCTTCCTCCACGGCGAACAGTCCCTCCTCCTCGGGCACCCCCTGCACCCCACGCCCAAGAGCCGCGAAGGCCTCTCCGACGCCGAAGCGACCGGCTACTCACCCGAGTCACGGGGCCGCTTCCCGCTGCACTGGCTGGCCGTCCACCGTTCCGTACTGGCCGCCGACTCCGCCTGGACCGAACGCGGCCGCGCGGTCGACGCGCCCACCCTCGCCGCCCGCATCGCCGGACCGGGGCTGGAACTCACGCTTCCGGACGGCACCGTCGCCCTGCCCATGCACCCCTGGCAGGCCCGCGACATCCGTCACCGCCCCGACGCTGCCCGCCTGTTCGACGCCGGACTGCTGCAGGACCTCGGCGCCCACGGCGAACCCTGGTACCCCACCTCCTCCCTGCGCACCGCGCACCGGCCCGGCGCACCCGCCATGCTCAAGTTCTCCCTCGGCCTGCGCATCACCAACTCGCGCCGGGAGAACCTCCGCAAGGAGCTGTGGCGCGGCGTCGAGGTGCACCGGCTGCTGCGCAGCGGTCTCGCCGAGCGCTGGCGGGCGGCCTGCCCCGGCGGCCTCGGCTTCGACATCGTCCGCGACCCCGCCTGGCTTGCCGTCGACACCCCCGACGGCGCCCCGCTTCCCGGGGTCGACGTCGTCATCCGCCACAACCCCTTCGGGCCCGGCGACGACGCCGTGTGCGTCGCCGGACTCACCTCGCCCCGGCCCTGGCCCGGCACCGCGACCGCCGCCGGGCAGCCCGCCATGAGCTCGCGCCTCGCCCGGACGATCGCCCGGCTCGCCCACCGCACGGGCCGGCCGGGGGGAGCCGTTGCCACCGAGTGGTTCCTGCGCTACCTGGACGCGGTCGTCCGCCCCCTGCTGTGGCTCGACGGAGAAGCGGGCATCGCCCTGGAGGCCCACCAGCAGAACACCCTCGTCCTGCTCGACACCGACGGCTGGCCGGTCGGCGGGCGCTTCCGCGACAACCAGGGCTACTACTTCCGGGAGTCCCACCGCGCCGCGCTCACCCGCCGGCTGCCCGCCATCAGCAAGGAGAGCGACACCTTCGTCCCCGACGACGTCGCCGACGAAAGGTTCTTCTACTACCTCGGCATCAACAACGTCCTCGGGCTCATCGGCGCCTTCGGTGCCCAGCGCCTGGCCGACGAGGAGATCCTGCTGGCCGCCCTGCGCCGTTTCCTCAAGGACTCCCTCTCCGGTCCGTCCCCCACGAGCTCGTCGCTCCCCGGGCACTTCCTCGAGGCGCCGAGCCTGCGCTGCAAGGCCAATCTGCTGACCAGGCTGCGCGGCCTGGACGAACTCGTGGGGCCGGTGGACACGCAGTCCGTCTACGTCACCGTCGCCAACCCGCTCGCGGCATCGGCGGGGTGAGGGCGGATGAGCACCGAGAGGGACGACGGCCGCATCGCCCCCGCCTTCGACCCGTTGACCGACCCGCTGCCGGACGCGCTGACGGGCCGGCTGCCGGACCCGCTGACCGGTCTGCTGCCTGATGCGCCGCGTGACCCGTTCGCCGCGCCGGACCCGTTCGCCGGGCCGGCCGGAGCGGACATCGCGGACACGCTCGAACTGCCCCTGACCGACGGGCTCATCGACTTCCTCGCCTACGAACGCCAGGGCACCCCCGGGCCGCCACCCGGGCCCGACCTCCTCGACGGCGTCGCCGGCTGGGGGGCCGTCGGTACGGAAGCGGGCCCCTTCCGGCTCGTACCGGTCGGCATCGAGCGCGACATCCGGCTGATCGGCCAGTGGATGAACGATCCGGCAGTCGCCGCGTTCTGGGGGCTGTCCGGCCCGGACGGCGTGATCGCCGACCATCTGCGGGTCCAGCTCGACGGGGACGGCCGGAGCGTCCCCTGCCTGGGAGTCCTCGGCGGCATCCCCATGAGCTACTGGGAGGTCTACCGCGCGGACCTCGACCCCATCGCCCGCCACTACCCCTCCCGGCCGCACGACACCGGCATCCACTTCCTCCTGGGCAACGTGGCCGACCGGGGGCGGGGCCTGGGCACACTGCTGCTGCGGACCGTCTCCGACCTCGTGCTGGATCACCGGCCCTCCTGCGGCCGGGTCGTCGGCGAGCCCGATCTGCGCAACACTCCGTCCCTCGCCGCCTTCCTCGGCGCGGGCTTCCGGCTGTCCGGCGAGGTGCAGCTGCCCGACAAGCGCGCCGCCGTGATGATCCGCGATCGTGTCCTGCGCGCGGTGCTCTGACGCGGGGCGTTCCGCCGCCACCCTGACCGGGCGGCGGCGGGCGGCGTTCCCGCCGGTTCGAGGGCTCTGCCGTGTGCCGGGAGGGCCGTCCCGGCACACGATGTCAGTGCCGCCCCGTAGGCTGACAGCGCTATGACTGCCACCTCGCCTACTCTCACCGAACTGCTGCACGCGGCCGTCTCCGCCGTCGGGGGCACCGAGCGGCCCGGCCAGGTCGCGATGGCCGAAGCCGTCTCCGCGGCCATCGACGGCAATTCCCATCTGCTCGTGCAGGCGGGCACCGGCACCGGTAAGTCGCTCGGCTACCTGGTCCCGGCCCTCGCGCACGGTGAGCGCGTGGTCGTCGCCACCGCGACGCTCGCGCTGCAGCGGCAGCTCGTCGAGCGCGATCTGCCACGGACGGTCGACGCGCTGCACCCGCTGCTGCGCCGCCGCCCGGAGTTCGCCATGCTCAAGGGCCGGTCGAACTACCTCTGCCTTCACCGGCTGCACGAGGGCGTGCCGCAGGAAGAGGAGGAGGGGCTGTTCGACCCCTTCGAGGCGGCGGCCCCGTCCAGCAAGCTCGGCAAGGACCTGCTGCGGCTGCGCGACTGGGCGGACGAGACCGAGACCGGCGACCGGGACGATCTCACGCCCGGCGTCTCCGACCGCGCCTGGTCGCAGGTGTCCGTGACCTCCCGGGAGTGCCTGGGCGCCTCCAAGTGCGCGTACGGCGCCGAGTGCTTCGCCGAGGCGGCCCGCGAGCGGGCCAAGCTGGCGGAGGTCGTGGTCACCAACCACGCCCTGCTCGCGATCGACGCGATCGAGGGCGCGCCGGTGCTCCCCGGCCATGAGGTGCTGATCGTCGACGAGGCCCATGAGCTGGTCTCCCGCGTCACCGGCGTCGCCACCGGCGAGCTCACCCCCGGCCAGGTCAACCGCGCGGTGCGGCGGGCCGCCAAGCTGGTGGACGAGAAGGCGGCCGACGCGCTGCAGACCGCGGCCGAGAGCTTCGAGCGGCTGATGGAGCTCGCCCTTCCGGGCCGGCTCGAGGAGATCCCCGAGGACCTGGGCTACTGCCTGATGTCCCTGCGCGACGCCGCCCGCACGGTGATCACGGCGCTGGGCAACACCCGCGACAAGTCGGTCCAGGACGAGGACGCGGTCCGCAAGCAGGCCCTCGCGTCCGTGGAGAACATCCACGCGGTGGCCGAGCGGATCGTGGAGGGCTCCGAGTACGACGTCGTCTGGTACGAGCGGCACGACCGCTTCGGCGCCTCCCTGCGCGTCGCGCCGCTGTCGGTCTCCGGGCTGCTGCGGGAGAAGCTCTTCAACGAGCGGTCCGTGGTGCTCACCTCCGCCACGCTCAAGCTGGGCGGGGACTTCAACGGCGTCGGCGCCTCCCTGGGGCTGGCCCCCGAGGGCGTCGAGGGCGAGGACCTCCCGGAGTGGAAGGGCGTCGACGTCGGCTCGCCCTTCGACTATCCCAAGCAGGGCATCCTCTATGTCGCCAAGCACCTCGCGCAGCCCGGCCGCGAGGGCACCCGCGGGGACATGCTCGACGAGCTGGCGGAGCTGGTGGAGGCCGCCGGCGGACGGACGCTGGGGCTGTTCTCGTCGATGCGGGCCGCGCAGGCGGCCGCCGAGGAGCTGCGCGGACGGCTCGACGTGCCGATCCTGCTGCAGGGCGAGGAGACGCTCGGCGAGCTCATCCGGAACTTCGCGGCCGACCCGCGCACGTGCCTGTTCGGCACCCTCTCGCTCTGGCAGGGGGTCGACGTCCCGGGGCCGAGCTGTCAGCTGGTCGTCATGGACCGGGTGCCGTTCCCGCGCCCGGACGACCCGCTGATGAGCGCCCGCCAGCGGGCCGTGGAGGAGAACGGCGGCAACGGCTTCATGGCCGTCGCCGCGACGCACGCGGCGCTGCTGATGGCTCAGGGCGCGGGCCGGCTCGTACGGGCCTCGGGGGACCGGGGCGTCGTCGCGGTGCTGGACCCCCGCCTGGCCACCGCCCGCTACGGCAGCTTCCTGCGGGCCTCGCTGCCCGACTTCTGGTACACCACCGACCGTAACCAGGCGCGGCGCTCGCTGGCCGCCATCGACGCGGCGGCCAGGGCCGAGGGCCGCTAGAACCCGGCCTCGCCAGGGCCTCACCTGGCGCAGAGAAAAGCCCCGGAACCGGCGCAGTGGTTCCGGGGCCGGTCTTCCGGCGGTGGTCTCACACGCGCCGCAGCACCGCCACGACCTTGCCCAGGATCGTGGCGTCGTCGCCGGGGATCGGCTGGTAGGCCGCGTTGTGCGGGAGCAGCCAGACGTGGCCGTCCTCGCGCTTGAAGCGCTTGACCGTGGCCTCGCCGTCGAGCATGGCGGCCACGATGTCGCCGTTCTCCGCGACCGGCTGGCGGCGCACCGTCACCCAGTCGCCGTCACAGATCGCGGCCTCGATCATGGAGTCGCCGACCACCTTGAGGACGAAGAGCTCTCCGTCACCCACCAGCTGGCGGGGGAGGGGGAAGACGTCCTCGACGGACTCCTCGGCCAGGATCGGGCCACCGGCGGCGATGCGGCCGACCAGGGGAACGTACGAGGCGGCGGGCTTGCCCGAGGTGTCGGTGGGCTGGGTGCTCGGCTGATCGGAGCCGCGTACCTCGTAGGCCCGGGGACGGTGCGGATCCCTGCGGAGGAAGCCTTTCCGTTCGAGGGCCATGAGCTGGTGGGCGACGGACGAGGTGCTGGAGAGCCCCACCGCCTGGCCGATCTCGCGCATGGAAGGTGGGTATCCACGGCGCTGGACGGAGTCCCGGATGACCTCGATCACGCGGCGCTGCCGGTCGGTGAGCCCGGAGCTGTCGGCGCGGATGCCCGGCGGCCGCCCGGGGAGCGATCGGGCCGGCTTCTGCCCCTCGGCGTTCATGGCTGCGTCATTCATCGGGTGTGCCTGGTCGAGTCGGTTCTGGGAGCGGTCCTGGGCGGTGATGGTGGCGCTGTCTGCGGTGGTGGTCACGTCGGCCCCTCTCGAGATGTTCTCCCTAGCTGGACAACGGTAGTTGCTTTCGAAAGGTTGCGCCAAACACACGTTCGAGTGAAATATCGAGGATCGGCTGACGTGATCAAGGGAGAGGGTGTACGAGCGGAGATCAATTCGCCCCATTACGGTAACCTCCGGCACGAAGCCCAGGGGACCGGACCCCGTGTCCGACGGGCCGCTGCCGGAGCGCGCCCGGGCCGGGCGGTAGCCGGACATTAGCCGATTCGGGACCTGCCGGACGGCACCGCGCGGCGTCGCCGCGCCCTGGGTCCAGTGTGTCACCCACGCGTCGTCGGCCCGCCCCCGGGCCCGGCGCGCAGGCACGCCTCCCGCCCCGCCGACACGACACGCGCTGGGCGCCGGTTGGGTGCCTGGCACCAGATCTAGTGCTTTGATGGCGACGGCTACCCACAAGTTGTGGTCGGTGCCCCCTCCTGGTCATCCCCAGTGGTGGCCATCGCCTATGCTGGGGGCTGCCCGGCGAGACCCCTGACGGGGACCGCCGGTGCCGGAGGCGTACGCACCTGTCGGTATTTGTCGATGTTCATCGGCGTTCGGCGGCGTTCGTCAGCGGTTTTGGACGTTGTTTCGAGGTTCCTCGAGGGTGAAGGAGGGTGGAGAGCGATGCACTGCCCCTTCTGCAGGCACCCCGACAGTCGAGTCGTCGACAGCCGGACCACCGATGACGGCTGTTCGATCCGCAGACGCCGCCAGTGCCCCGACTGCTCCCGCCGGTTCACCACCGTGGAGACCGCGTCACTCATGGTCATCAAGCGGAGCGGGGTCACCGAGCCCTTCAGCCGCACCAAGGTGATCTCCGGAGTGCGCAAGGCGTGCCAGGGGCGACCGGTCACCGAGGACGCCCTGGCCCAGCTCGGCCAGCGGGTCGAGGAGGCGGTGCGCGCCACGGGCAGCGCCGAGCTCTCCACGCACGACGTCGGGCTCGCCATACTCGGCCCGCTCAAGGACCTCGACCTCGTCGCGTACCTGCGCTTCGCGTCCGTCTACCAGGCGTTCGACTCGCTCGAGGACTTCGAGGCCGCGGTCGCCGAGCTCCGCGCCGGCCTGTGCGAGGACGGCGGCGCCGGCGACGGCTGCGTGCCGGTCGCGGCCTGCCGCGCCGGGGGCGGCGAAGTCCCCGCGCCCGCTCCGGCCGCCGACTAGCGGCGACCAATCCAGACCTGCCCGGCGCGCTGAGCGCAGCCGGGTGACAGAACACATCGCGCCCCGGAAGAATTAGGCGCATTAGGGCGTTTTTGCCCGAAGAGGGAGGCGGCATGACCGAGACGACGAGCGGCTCCGCGCGAGGTTCCCGCTCCAAGGGAAACAAGGGCGGCAAGGGGCTGCGGATCGAGCGCGTCCACACCACCCCCGGCGTGCATCCGTACGACGAGGTGGTCTGGGAGCGCCGGGACGTCGTCATGACCAACTGGCGCGACGGCTCGATCAACTTCGAGCAGCGTGGCGTCGAGTTCCCCGACTTCTGGTCGGTGAACGCGGTCAACATCGTCACCAGCAAGTACTTCCGCGGTGCCACCGGCTCCCCCCAGCGCGAGTCCAGCCTCCGCCAGCTGATCGACCGCGTCGTGCTCACCTACCGCAAGGCCGGTGAGGAGCACGGGTACTTCGCCTCCCCGGCGGACGCCGAGATCTTCGAGCACGAGCTGACCTACGCCCTGCTGCACCAGGTCTTCAGCTTCAACTCGCCGGTCTGGTTCAACGTCGGCACCAAGCAGCCGCAGCAGGTCTCCGCCTGCTTCATCCTCTCCGTCGACGACTCCATGGAGTCCATCCTCGACTGGTACAAGGAAGAGGGGATGATCTTCAAGGGCGGCTCCGGCGCCGGCCTGAACCTCTCCCGCATCCGCTCCTCCAAGGAGCTCCTGTCCTCCGGCGGCAACGCCTCCGGTCCCGTCTCCTTCATGCGCGGCGCCGACGCCTCCGCCGGAACGATCAAGTCGGGCGGCGCCACCCGCCGCGCGGCCAAGATGGTCGTCCTCGACGTCGACCACCCCGACGTCGAGGCCTTCATCGAGACCAAGGTGAAGGAGGAGGAGAAGGTCCGCGCCCTGCGCGACGCCGGCTTCGACATGGACCTGGGCGGCGAGGACATCACCTCCGTCCAGTACCAGAACGCCAACAACTCCGTCCGCGTCAACGACGAGTTCATGAAGGCCGTCGAGACCGGCTCGAAGTTCGGCCTGCGCGCGCGGATGACCGGTGAGGTCATCGAGGAGATCGACGCCAAGGGCCTCTTCCGCAAGATGGCGGAGGCGGCCTGGGCCTGCGCCGACCCGGGCATCCAGTACGACGACACGATCAACCACTGGCACACCTCGCCGGAGACGGGCCGGATCACCGCGTCCAACCCGTGCAGCGAGTACATGCACCTGGACAACTCCTCGTGCAACCTCGCCTCCCTCAACCTCATGAAGTTCCTCCGCGACGACGACCAGGGCAACCAGTCGTTCGACGCCGAGCGCTTCGCCAAGGTCGTCGAGCTGGTCATCACGGCGATGGACATCTCCATCTGCTTCGCCGACTTCCCGACCGAGAAGATCGGCGAGACCACCCGCGCCTTCCGCCAGCTGGGCATCGGCTACGCCAACCTCGGCGCCCTGCTCATGGCCACCGGCCACGCCTACGACAGCGACGGCGGCCGCGCCCTGGCCGGCGCCATCACCTCGCTGATGACCGGCACGTCCTACCGGCGCTCCGCCGAGCTGGCCGCGGTCGTCGGCCCGTACGACGGCTACGCCCGCAACGCCGACGCCCACCAGCGCGTCATGAAGCAGCACGCCGACGCCAACACCTCCGCCCGGCGCATGGACGACCTGGACACCCCCGTCTGGGCCGCCGCGACCGAGGCCTGGCAGGACGTGATCCGCCTCGGCGAGAAGAACGGCTTCCGCAACGCCCAGGCCTCCGTGCTGGCCCCCACCGGCACCATCGGCCTGATGATGGACTGCGACACCACGGGCGTCGAGCCGGACCTGGCGCTGGTGAAGTTCAAGAAGCTCGTCGGCGGCGGCTCCATGCAGATCGTGAACAACACGGTCCCCAAGGCGCTCAAGCGGCTCGGCTACCAGCCGGAGCAGGTCGAGGCGATCGTCGCCCACATCGCCGAGCACGGCAATGTGATCGACGCCCCGGGCCTGAAGGCCGAGCACTACGAGGTCTTCGACTGCGCCATGGGCGAGCGCGCGATCTCCGCCATGGGCCACGTGCGCATGATGGCCGCCGCGCAGCCGTTCCTCTCGGGCGCGATCTCCAAGACCGTGAACCTGCCCGAGTCGGCCACCGTCGAGGAGGTCGAGGAGGTCTACTTCGAGGGCTGGAAGATGGGCCTGAAGGCCCTCGCGATCTACCGCGACAACTGCAAGGTCGGCCAGCCGCTCTCCGCCAAGAAGAAGGAGAAGGAGGAGGCCAAGGCTCCCGCGGCCGCCCCCGTCGCGGAGAAGGTCGTCGAGTACCGCCCCGTCCGCAAGCGCCTCCCCAAGGGCCGCCCGGGCATCACCACCTCCTTCACGGTGGGCGGCGCCGAGGGCTACATGACCGCCAACTCCTACCCGGACGACGGTCTCGGCGAGGTCTTCCTGAAGATGTCCAAGCAGGGCTCGACCCTCGCGGGCATGATGGACGCCTTCTCGATCGCCGTGTCGGTGGGCCTGCAGTACGGCGTGCCGCTCGAGACCTACGTCTCGAAGTTCACCAACATGCGCTTCGAGCCGGCCGGCATGACGGACGACCCGGACGTGCGGATGGCGCAGTCGATCGTCGACTACATCTTCCGCCGCCTGGCGCTCGACTTCCTGCCCTTCGAGACCCGCTCCGCCCTGGGCATCCACTCCGCCGAGGAGCGCCAGCGCCACCTGGACACCGGTTCGTACGAGCCGACCGACGACGAGGTCGACGTCGAGGGTCTCGCCCAGTCGGCCCCGCGCCACGTAGAGCCCGCGAAGCCGGAGGCCCCGGTCCAGCCGGCGGCCGCCGCACCGGCCCCGAAGCAGGTGCACAACTCCACCGAGCTCGTGGAGATGCAGCTGGGCCTGAACGCCGACGCGCCGCTGTGCTTCTCCTGCGGCACCAAGATGCGCCGCGCGGGCAGCTGCTACCTGTGCGAGGGCTGCGGCTCCACCAGCGGCTGCAGCTGACCGTGAGCCCTCATCGGGCGTGAATTAGCTGCTCAGGTGGGGTGTCGACGTCATGTCGACACCCCACCGGGCGTTTCGGCTTGTTCGGCTGCCGCAATGGCCCGTTGCAGGGTCCGGCGAGCCTGCGCCAATTCGTCCGCGCGCCGGTCGAGGTGGGCGAGTCGGGCATGCAGCTTGTTCAGTACTCCCGGGCACGGACGCAGCGCGCCGTCCGCGAGGGCGCAGGGCAGCACCTGCCGGATCACACCGGTGGACAGGCCGGCCGCCAGGAGGGCGCGAATCTGCCCGACCGTCTGCTCGGCGGCATCGTCGTAGTCGCGGTATCCGTTGGCCTGACGGGTCGAGGCGAGAAGGCCGACGCTTTCGTAGTAGCGGAGGAGGCGCTCACTCGTCCCGGTTCTCTTGGCCAACTGCCCAATCAGCATCGTTTCTCCGCGGAGCTTGACCTTGCCATGGTGTCAACCTTCAACGATGGGGCCGGCGGCGGCATTCCGTCGCCGTTACCGGTCCTGACCAGGAGAAATCGTTGATCATCGACGCGCACAGCCATGTCCACGATCCCGTGCACAGCCACATCGCCCTGCTGGACGAGGCAGGAGTCGACCGGGCCGTGCTCTTCGGCACCCGGCCGCATCCCGAGCGGGCCACCGATCTGGCCTCGCTCCGGCGCGAAATGAGTGTGCTGGGCGAGACGATCAATGGACGGTCCGACGGTCCGGACAGCCACGAGGCCGCGAGGCGGGAACTCGAGTCGGCGTGCGCGGCATACCCCGGGCGTTTCATCGGCTTCGGCAAGGTTCGCCTGGACCTGCCGGCCCAGCAGATCGCGGCGGACGTCGAGCGGGAGATCGTCGGCCGGGGCTTCGCGGGCATCGGCGAGCTGACGCCGCCGCCGGACGAGGCCGGTCGGATCGAGCCGGTCCTGAGGGCAGCCGCCGATCACGGCGGGCTGCCGGTCGTCGTGCACGGGTTCGCGCCGACCACGGCGGGTGACCTGGCGACCCTGGCCGGTCTCGCGCGCCGCCATCCGACCGTCCCCCTGGTGATCAGCCAACTCGGCGGACCGAACTGGCTGACGGCCATCGAGCTGGCCAGGGAAACCCCGAACATGTACCTGGACCTGTCGACGGCCAACGTCATCTTCGCGGTGAAACTGGCCATCAACGAGGTACCTGACCGCACACTGTTCGGTTCAGACGCCCCCTATGGCGACCCGGTTCTCGCCCGCGCCACCGTCGAACGCGTGACCCGACCGGGTGCGCTGCGCGATCGCGTCCTCGGCGGCACCCTCGCGGAGCTGCTCGGTCTCTGACGGCACGCGCGGCTCCGGCCGTGCGGTCTCGGTCTGTGCGGTCTCGGTCCGTGCGGTCTCGGTCTGTGCGGTTTCGGGCCGTCCTGTCGGGTGTACTCCTCGCGTACGTGACCCACGCCACTGCCGGGGCCGTACGATGGGTCGGTGCTGGTCAAGTGGATTCGCTGCACCGTGGTGGACCGCCGGGGGTTCGAGCGGGGGCAGCGAAAGTGGGCGGGACTGCTGGGCGAGCCCGGATTCCGGGGGCAGGGCGGCGGCTGGAGCCGGGCCCGCCCTGACGTCGTGCACCTCTTCGGCTTCTGGGAGAGCCGGGCCTTCTACGACTCCTTCATGGCGCGATCGCACGACAGACTGGCGGCCGCGCAGGCCGGCACGTACAAGAACATCCAGGTGCGGCTCTTCGAGCACCGCTTCGATGTGAAGGTCGGTTTTCAGCCGCAATTCGCGGACGCGGACGTGGTGCGGTTCGCCCACTGCCGGATCCGCGAGGACCGCGTGGAGCACTTCACGCTCATGCAGGAGAAGGTGTGGAATCCGGCGATGGCCGGTTCCCCGGGCATGCTGCGGGGGGTCTTCGGGGAGGCGCCCGGCCAGGAGTTCCTGGTGCTGTCCCTGTGGAACTCCGAGGCCGAGCACGGAAAATACCGGGCCGACCGGGTCGAGCGCCTCGGCCTGCGGGCGCAGACCGAGGCCGATGTCGCGGCGATCACCGGTGATGTGGTGAAGATAGAGCAGTCCTGGACGGTGTGACTCCGGGCCCGGGCTGTCCGGGAGCGGCGTGGCACGGCTCGGTGCGGGTCGGTTCGTCGTGCTCGGTTCGTCGTGCTCGGTCGTGCTCGGTGTGGCGTGGTCGGCTGGGCGCGGTCAGGTTCGTGAGGCGTAGGTCCCGGCCCGGATCGCGGCGAGTGCGGCGTCGGCGGCCTGGTGCGCGGTGGCCGCGTCCAGGGGTTCGCGGGTGATGAAGAGCCGGAGGAACACGGGCGCGGAAACGGCCCGCACGACGGCGCCCGCATCGGTGCCGGGCGGGGCCTCGCCGCGCTCCACGGCCCGCTCGACCAGCGGTGCGCAGCGCGAGAAGCGCTCGGCGTAGAAGCCGCGCAGCGCGTCGGCGGCGCGTTCGGACTGGAAGGCGGCGGCGATGAAGGCGGTGGGGGCCGCCGCGCCCGCCGGGTCGGTGAAGGTCTCGACGATCTCGAGGGCGAGGGCCCGCAGGTCACCTTCGAGCGATCCCGTGTCCGGTGGGGTCCAGCTGTCCTCGCCCGCGAAGTCCAGGGCGTCGGCCACCAGCCCTTCGACGCCGCCCCAGCGCCGGTAGAGCGTGGTCTTGTGCACGCCCGAGTGCTCGGCGACGTACTCGATGGTGAGCCCGGGGTAGCCGTGCTCGACGAGGCCGGCGAGGACCGCGTCGCGGACGGCGGCGCGGGTGCGGGCGGTTCGTCCGCCGGGACGGACCGTGCCCGGAGCGTTGGAGGACGGGTTCTCCGAAGGCAATTGCAACTCCAGTTGTGTTAGTGGGGGCGCTATGCCATGCTGAGGGTAACGCAACTTCGGTTGCGTTTGCTGTCCTCGCGGGCGTGCTTCACCGCCCGCGGCCATCGCTTGTTCGTCCTCGGGGGGTCGTCCATGCCTGCTCAGCTTTCTCTGCGTGATGTGTCCGTCAGCCGAGGAGACCGCCTGCTGCTCGACGGCGTGTCCCTCTCTGTGCGACCGGGGGAGCGGATCGGCGTCGTGGGGGAGAACGGCGCGGGCAAGTCCACGCTCCTGCGACTGCTGGCCGGACTCGAACGGCCTGCGGACGGCACGGTGGTGACGTCGGCCGGCGGCGGCATCGGCCACCTGGGCCAGACGCCGGCCCTGCCCATGGACAGCACGGTCGCCCAGGTGATCGACGCCGCGCTCGCCGACCTGCGCGCCATGGAAGGCAGGCTGCGGGAGCTGGAGGCCGGGCTCGATGCCGCGGGCGCGGAGGCGCTCGCCGAGTACGGGGAGGTGCTCACCGCCTTCGAGGCCCGTGGCGGGTACGAGGCCGACGCCCGGGTCGACAAGGCCCTGCACGGACTCGGCGTCGCCCACATCGCGCGCGAGCGGCGCCTGGGGAGCCTGTCGGGCGGCGAACAGGCCCGGCTGGGACTCGCCTGCCTCCTCGCCGCCGCGCCCGAGGTGATGCTCCTGGACGAGCCGACCAACCATCTGGACGCCGCGGCCCTGACCTGGCTGGAGGACAGCCTGCGGGCGCATTCCGGCACGGTGGTGGCCGTCTCCCACGACCGGGTCTTCCTCGAGCGCGTCGCCACCGCCGTGATCGAGGTGGACGCCGACCGGCGCACGCTCGTCCGCTACGGCGGAGGCTACGCCGGGTACGTCGCCGGGCGCGCCGCCGCCCGCGGCCGGTGGGAGCAGGCCTACGCGCGCTGGTGCGCCGAGACGCAGGCGCTCGTCGAGGCCGCCGCGACCACGGCCCGCGACGTCGCCGTGGGCCGCGCGATCAAGGACGGCAACAAGATGGCGTACGACCGCAACGGGGGCCGTGTGCAGTCCTCCGTCTCGAGCCGCGTGCGCAACGCGCACGAGCGCCTGCGCAGGCTGCGGGAGGAGCCCGTGCCCCGCCCGCCGGACCCCCTGCGGTTCGCCGCCCGGCCCGAGGCCGGTGCCGCCGAAGGGGAGCTGGTCACGCTCGAAGGGATACGCGTCGGCGACCGGCTGACGGTCGACGCGCTCACCGTCCGCGCCGGCGGGCGGCTGCTGGTCCACGGCCCCAACGGAGCCGGGAAGACGACACTGCTGCGGCTGATGGCCGGCGCCGCCCATCCCGACACCGGCACCGTTCGCCGCCGAGGACGCATCGGATACCTCGCCCAGGAGATACCCGTCGACCGGCCGGCGGAGCGACTGGCCGACGCCTTCCGGCGCGGACTGCCGGGCGATGCCGAGGAACAGCGGGAGCTGCTGCTGTCGTACGGCCTCTTCCGGGAGCGCGACCTGCACGTGCCCGTCGGCTCCCTCTCGGTCGGGCAGCGCCGCCGCCTCGGCCTCGCCCGGCTGCTCGCCCGCCCGGCGGACCTGCTGCTCCTCGACGAGCCCACGAACCACCTCGCCCTCGGCCTCGTCGAGGAGCTCGAGCAGGCCCTGGCCGCATGGCCCGGCGCCGTGGTGATCGTCTCCCACGACAGGGCGCTGAGCAGGCGCTTCGCCGGCGACAGGTGCGAGATCCGCGACGGCCGGACGCTGATCACGCCGGCCGGGCCGGGGGCGTGAGGCGCCCGCTCTCCGTTCGAATTAGGGTGGCGGCATGTCACGGCCCCGGCGCATCGTCCTCATCCGGCACGGAGAGTCGGAGGGCAATGTCGACGACACGGTGTACGAACGGGAGCCGGACCACGCCCTGAGCCTGACGGAGGCCGGCCGCAAGCAGGCCGAGGAGGCGGGAGTCCGGCTGCGGGAGCTCTTCGGGGACGAAGAGGTCTCCGTCTACGTCTCGCCCTATCGCCGCGCCCACCAGACCCTCCAGGCACTGGCACTCGACCCGCGCCGCATCCGGGTCCGCGAGGAGCCGCGGCTGCGCGAGCAGGACTGGGGGAACTGGCAGGACCGGGACGACGTCCGCCGCCAGAAGGCCTACCGCGACGCCTACGGCCACTTCTTCTACCGCTTCGCCCAGGGCGAGTCGGGTGCCGATGTGTACGACCGGGTGGGTGCCTTCCTGGAGAGCCTGTGGCGCAGCTTCGACGATCCCGGCCATCCGCCGAACGTTCTCCTGGTCACCCACGGCCTCACCATGCGGCTGTTCTGCATGAGGTGGCTGCACTGGAGCGTCGCCGAGTTCGAGTCGCTGTCGAACCCCGGCAACGCCGAGACGCGGATGCTGGTGCTCGGGCAGGACGGCCGCTATCACCTGGACAGGCCGTTCGAGCGCTGGTGCACCCCTGAATCGTATGGCTTCACCGGTTAGAGTTCGCTGCGATGAGCGCTGACCGATTCCACCGAGCCCTGGCGAGTCTGCGAGGGCTGGCCGTGGGTGACGCCCTCGGCTCCCAGTTCTTCGTCCCCGCCAACTATCCGTCGCTCAAGCGCCACGAGCTGCCGCCCGCCCCGTGGCGCTGGACCGACGACACCGAGATGGCCTGCTCCGTGCTGGCCGTCCTCGCCGAGCACGGCCGCATCGACCAGGACGCCCTCGCGCGCTCCTTCGCCGAGCGCCACGACTTCGACCGCGGCTACGGTCCGGCGGTCAACCGGATGCTGCGCCTGATCAGGGAGGGCGGCGACTGGCGTGAGCTTGCCGCCGGGCTGTTCAAGGGGCAGGGGTCCTGGGGCAACGGCGCCGCCATGCGCATCGCCCCGCTGGGCGCCTGGTACGCGGACGACCCGGAGCAGGCGACGCACCAGGCCGAGATCTCGGCCTACACCACCCACCAGCACCGCGAGGCCGTGGCCGGGACCATGGCGGTGGCCGCGGCGGCGGCCATCGCCGGCGACCCCTCCCGGACCGTCGCCCCCGAGGCGCTGCTGGACGGCGTGATCGCGCTGGTGCCCCGCAGCGCGGTCCACGCCGGGCTGCGCCGCGCCCGCGACATGCTCGACTACGCGGACGTCACCACCGTGGCCGCGGTGCTGGGCTGCGGGCGCCGCACCAGCGCCCATGACACGGTGCCCTTCGCGCTGTGGGCGGCGGCCCGCCATCTCGACTCGTTCGAGAAGGCGTTCTGGACGACGGCGCGGGCCGGCGGGGACGTGGACACCACGTCCGCCATCGCCTGCGGCGTGGTCGCCGCGGCGGAACGGGGCGCTCCGCCGGAGGGCTGGCTGCGCGACACCGAGGCGCTCCCCGCCTGGCTGCCGGACGCCCCGCGCTGACCGGAGGGCGGCCGGGGAAACGAGGAGTGGGGGCGGGGCGGGACAGCCCGGCGCCAGGGGCGTAACCTTACTGGCGCCATGCCCTACCAACCGCCTACCCACAGCGTCGAGCGCTCTCTCCGAGCGACGACCGGAGCAAAGATCGTCGCCGGTGTGGACGAGGTCGGCCGAGGGGCCTGGGCCGGTCCGGTCACCGTGTGCGCCGCCGTCACCG
This sequence comes from Streptomyces griseocarneus, assembly GCF_014655595.1. Lineage (GTDB taxonomy): Bacteria > Actinomycetota > Actinomycetes > Streptomycetales > Streptomycetaceae > Streptomyces > Streptomyces griseocarneus. The sequence continues at coordinate 69,545 of NZ_BNBL01000001.1, forward strand.
GCCTGCGCCGCCCGCCGGAGGGTCTCACCGACTCCAAGCTGCTGACCCTCAAGCGCCGCACCGCCCTCGCCACGACCTTGGAGAGCTGGGTCACCGCCTACGCCCTCGGCGACGCCTCCCCGGGGGAGATCGACGAGCTGGGCATGACGGCGGCGCTGCGGCTGGCGGCGACCCGCGCGCTGGAGGGCCTGCCCGTCCGGCCCGACGCGGTGATCCTCGACGGCAAGCACGACTACCTCGGCGACCCCTGGAGGGTCCGTACGGTCATCAAGGGCGACCAGTCCTGTGTGGCCGTCGCGGCGGCCTCCGTGATCGCCAAGGTCAGGCGGGACGCGATGATGGCCGAACTGGGTGCCGTCCACGCGGACTTCGGTTTCGGGGACAACGCCGGATACCCCTCCCCGGTGCACCGCGCCGCCCTGGAGGAGCTGGGCCCGACCCCGCACCACCGGCTGTCCTGGGCCTACTTGGACGCGCTGCCGAAGTGGCAGCATCTCAAGAGGGTGCGCATCACCCCCGACAACATGGCTTTGGAGGCCGGTGGCCAGCTCGGCTTCGACTTCTGAGTGGCCCAAAACGCCACCCGCCGACGCGACTCGCACCGGCGTTTGATAAATATCGACTCATGCCTCTCATCCCCGAGGAGCCTCAGATTCACGAGAGTGTCCCGGGTCCCCGCGCAGTTCCGGCCCCCGGCCGCACCGCGCCGACCCCCCGCCCTGTTCCTGGTCCCCGCCCGGCCCCCACGCGGTCCGGTCCCGGCTCCCCGCGCGGCCCGGTGCCGGCCCCGCCCCGGCCCGCCCCGCGCGCGGCGACGGCGGACGCCCCGGCGTCCACCGCGCAGATCCAGCTGATACCCGCGTCCGTCGAGGGTGCCCTGGACGCCGCGGACGAGGCCATCGACCTGCTGCTCGACACCGGCCGGACGCCCGGCGAGGTGCTGGTGCTCACGACCGGCGACCCGCACCCGTGGGCGGCCCACGAGCTGTCCTTCGGCGAGGCGTCCTACTGGGCGCAGCACGACGCCGGCGACGACGTCTTCTACGCGGCCGCCGACGCCGAGCGGGCCCGCCCGCGCCCGGTCGTGGTCGTGGTCGTCAACGGCGGCACGGACGCCGCGGTGGCCCGCGCGCTGCCCGCGGCGATGTCCCGCGCCGGCGCGCTGCTGATCGTCTGCGGCGATCCCCAGCGGGTCAACACCCTCCTGGCCGCGGGCGTCTGACGGGTGATTCCGGTGGCCGGCCGTCCCGTACGGGGCTGATCGGCCGCCGTGACCCGTCCCGTCACCGCGCGACCGCGCGGCGGTACGCCCCGCCCGGACCGCCGCCGGATCCGGCGCGCAGGGGCGGGCGGACGGACGAGTGCGGCTGACGTCCGTTGCGGCCCTCGCCGAGGATCTGCCAGCCGGCGGCGGTGAGTGTGATGTACGCGCCGCAGCGCAGCCCGTGCAGGGTGCAGGCGTCGCGCAGTCCCCACATCCAGGCGCCGTCCTCCTCGGTCCAATGGGCCTCGCCCTCGCGGCAGTAGAGCAGGACGGCCGTGCGGACCGGGGACCGTCTGCGCAGGTCGTGCGGGATGACCCGGCGCAGCTGGGACAGGAGCGCGTTGCGCAGCTCCCAGCCGTCGGCGGCCCCGGTCCGGCGTACGAAAGAGGCACTCGCCGCGAGCCGTTCGTCCGGGTGGAGGACCGCGACGACGGCCGTGGACGACACCGGCAGGTGACGGTCGTACAGGCCGGTGACGACCTCGCGCGGATTGCGCAGCAGCGGAATGCCGGACGCGGCCCATTCGGCGGGTTCGAGCAGCCTGCCCAGACGGGAAGCGGAATCGGCGGACAACGGTGGGGCGAAGCCGAGGGCCATGATTCTCCCTTCGTCTGCACGCCCACGGTCCGGGGCGGGAGGTCAGGCGGGGGCGCGTGCCGCAGCGGCGGTCCCGGCGGGCCGGAGACGGGCGCGAGCGGGGGACCACGTCGATTCTCCCGGCCCCACCGGCCCTGCGGCAACGATCAATTGACGCCAGTGACCGGTATCCGACGGTCGGCCCTCCACATTCCGCCCGGCCCCGGACGCACCCCGCCCCCACCTCACCCCTGGACAGCCAGGACCAGCGGAAACACCTCCTGCGCACCGTGGCGTCGCAGCATTCGGGCGGCTACCGCGAGCGTCCAGCCGGTGTCGGCCAGATCGTCCACGAGCAGCACCGGCCCCTTGGCCGAGGCCAGCGCCTGCGCGAGGGCGGGAGGAACGGTGAGGGCCCCGTCCAGGACCTTCAGGCGCTGCGCGCTGTTGGTGCGCGGCGCGCGGGTCTCCGTCTCCCGGTCCCCGTACTCGACGGTGCCCAGGAGCGGCATGCGGCCGACCGACGCGATGCGTTCGCCGAGGGAGTGGATCAGCCGTGGCCGGGTGCGGGAGGCGACGGTGACGACGCCCACCGGGCGGGCCGGCGCTCCGGGTGCTCCCGACGCCCAACCGCCGGGCCCGCGCGCCCAGTCGGCGAGCACGGTCACCACGGCGTCCGCGACATCATCCGGAATCTCTGAGTCCGGTGCCTGCGGTGCCAGCAGGGGCCGCAGGCGATTGCCCCAGCCGATGTCCGACAGCCGCCCGAGCGCCCGGCCGGGAGCGGCCTGCTCGCCGGCGGGAATGCGGCCCTTGAGGTCCACGCCGACCGCGGGCATGCCGGTCGGCCACATCCGCCGCGGCTCCACCTCCACACCCGGACGGCCCAGCTCTCCCCGGGAGGCGTCCAGCGCCCCGGAGGACACCTCGGCGGTGAACCGGGGCCCCGCGCAGTTGTCGCACCGCCCGCAGGGAACCGCCTGCTCGTCGTCCAGCTGCCGCCGCAGGAACTCCATGCGGCATCGCGTGGTCGTGGCGTATTCGCGCATCGCCTGCTGCTCGGCCTCGCGCTGCCGGGCGACCCAGGCGTACCGCTCGGCGTCGTAGACCCACGGCGCGCCCGTCGCCGTCCAGCCGCCGCGCACCCGGTGCACCGCGCCGTCGACGTCGAGGACCTTGAGCATGGTCTCCAGGCGCGAGCGGCGCAGCTCCACCTGCGGCTCCAGGGCGGGCAGGGACAGGGGCCGGTCCGCGGCGGCCAGCACGTCCAGCGTGCGCCGGACCTGCTCCTCCGGCGGGAAGGCCAGCGAGGCGAAGTACTTCCAGATCGCCTCGTCCTCGCGGCCGGGCAGCAGCAGCACCTCGGCGTGCCGCACGCCACGGCCCGCCCGGCCCACCTGCTGGTAGTAGGCGATGGGGGAGGAGGGCGAGCCGAGGTGGACCACGAAACCGAGGTCCGGCTTGTCGAAGCCCATGCCCAGCGCGGACGTCGCGACCAGCGCCTTGACCCGGTTCGCGAGGAGGTCCTCCTCGGCCTGCTGCCGGTCGGCGTTCTCCGTCTTGCCGGTGTACGGGGCCACGGTGTGCCCGCGCCGGCGCAGGAACGCCGTGACCTCCTCGGCCGCGGCGACGGTCAGGGTGTAGATGATGCCGGAGCCCGGCAGCTCGTCGAGGTTGTCGGCGAGCCAGGCCAGCCGGTGGGCGGCGTCGGGCAGGCTCAGCACGCTCAGGCTGAGGCTCTCCCGGTCCAGCGGCCCGCGCAGGACGAGCGCCTGCTCCGCTCCCTCGCCCGTGCCCAGCTGCTCGGCGACGTCGGCGGTGACGCGCGCGTTGGCCGTGGCGGTCGTGGCGAGCACGGGCACGCCCGGCGGCAGGTCGGCCAGCATCGTGCGCAGCCGGCGGTAGTCGGGCCGGAAGTCATGGCCCCAGTCGGAGATGCAGTGCGCCTCGTCGACGACCAGGAGCCCGGTGGCGGCGGCCAGCTTGGGCAGGACCTGATCGCGGAAATCGGGATTGTTGAGCCGCTCGGGGCTCACCAGCAGCACATCGACCTCGCCCGCGGCGACCTCGGCCTGGACCGTGTCCCACTCCTCGGTGTTGGAGGAGTTGATCGTGCGCGCGTGGATGCCCGCGCGCGCGGCCGCCTCCACCTGGTTGCGCATGAGCGCCAGGAGCGGGGAGACGATCACCGTGGGACCGCTGCCGCGCTCGCGCAGCAGCGCGGTGGCGACGAAGTACACCGCCGACTTGCCCCAGCCGGTGCGCTGGACGACCAGCGCCCGGCGCCGGTCGGCGACGAGGGCCTCGATCGCGCGCCACTGGTCCTCGCGCAGCTTCGCCGTGCCCGTGGTGTCCCCGACGAGACGGGCGAGGACATGGTCTGCCGAGGTGCGGAGGGCTTCGTTGGTCATGCCCCCATGCAACACGAGGGCACTGACAAAGCGCGAATGGGCGGCCGCGGCCTGTGGAAAACCCGGCGGGCGGCATTGTCCACAGGATTGGTAAGACCATCATTCCGGAGTTATCCACAGGCCTGGCGGGCCCGGGCGGAACCACGGGACTCTCGGGCCATGACCCAGCGCGATGAATCAGCCCGCCCGTCCGCCTCCTCCGCCGCCCCGTCCCCCGCGTGGGACGCCCGGACCGAAACGCAGATCACCCTCCGCAGCCCGGCCGAACTGGCCGACGCCCTGCCTTACCTGATGGGCTTTCATCCAACTGACAGCGTCGTGCTCCTGGCCCTGCACGGCGAGCGCGGACGCTTCGGCGGGCGGCTCAGGCTCGGCATTCCGCGCAACAGCGAGGAGTGGCCCGAGGTCAGCGACCAGCTCGCCGAGACCCTCGTCGCCGGATGCGTCAAGAGGGGTGCGCGCCCCGACGGCATCGTCCTGTTCCTGTGCCAGGACCCCAGGACGGGGGAGAGCGGACGCGAGGTGATGGAACGCCTTCGCCCGCTCGCCCAGAGCCTGCGCCTCGCCTGCGGAGGGCTCGACGTGCCCGTGTACGAAGCACTGTGCCTGTCCGACGGCCGGTTCTGGTCCTACTGCTGCCCCGACGAGCGCTGCTGCCCGGCCGAGGGCACGCTCCTGGCCCTCCCGGGCACCTCGGTGATGGCGGCGGCCGCCGCCTACGCGGGGATCCAGGTGCGCGGGACGCTGCGCGAGATGGAGGCCCGCTACGCCCCGCTCGTCGGCGAACGCGCCCGGGAGCAGGAGTCCGCCCTCGACGCCGCGGCCGCCGACCTCATCCCCCGGATCCTGGGCGGCACGGGAGGCGCGATCCTGCGCCGCGAGACGCTGGACCTCGCGGACCTGGTCGTGGAGCGGTTCCACGCGGCGCCGCCGCTCGCCGTGCCGGCGGAGGCCGATGCCCGGGACGACGCGCTCCTCGCCGGCGACGAGGCGGCGGCCATCGTCCTGGGCCTCCAGGACCGCGTCACCCGCGACCGGGCGGCGGAATGGATGGAGGGCCCGCGGGCGGCGGCGGTGCTGCGCGTCTGGCGCGCCCTCGCCCGGCGCTGCGTGCCGCCGTACACCGAGCACGCGGCCGCGCCGCTCACCCTCGCCGGCTGGGTGGCGTGGTCCACCGGCGACCAGCCGGAGGCGCGGATCGCCCTGAGCCAGGCCCTGGCCGCCGACCCCGAGTACCTCTTCGCCCAGCTCCTCCACCGGGCCTGCAACGACGGCATGGACCCGGAGCCCCTGCGCCGCTGCCTGCGCGGCGAGCGCCGTGGCCGCGGTGCGCCCCCGGCCGCGGGGACCGGGACGGACACCGGCACGGACGCCGTGGCGATGACCGGGGCGATGGCCGGAGCGGGCGAGCCGGATGACGGCCTGGAGGAGGCCGGCCCGGCCGGCCCCGCCTCCGTCGTTCCCGCCGCGGGCGCCGCCTCCCCAGGGCCGGGCGGCCCCTCCCGGCCGGGGGGTGCGAGCGGTCCGGCGGGAGTGAAGGGGCCCGCCGGGAAGGCGCGTACGCGCCGCCGCGCCGGGCAGCGGGGCGTGCGGGGGCGGCAGTGAGCCGACTCCGGGCCGGCCACCGTGACCTCGCCCAGCCCGCCGACGTTCACCTGAGTGGCCCTCACTCGTTGTCGGTCATCCAGGTCCGCGATGCCCAAGGGAGCAGACAGATGCGAGGCATTGCGCCCAACGGTCCTTCGCTCAGCCGCCCCGTCCCGCCACAGCGCACCGCCCCCGGCCGGGCCCAGGGACCGCGGCCCGTGCACGAGGCGCTGATCTGCGTCGCACTACCCGCTCTCGCGATCTCCGGCACCCAGGGGCAGCTCACCGGAGGAGGGCTGGACGGCTTCTACCGCGGCGGACGCAGACTGCTCGCCCGGTGCCGGGTGCGGGTGGGCGGGATCGAGCCGGTGCCCGTGCAGGGCCGGATGCTCGCGGCGGACCGGGCCCGCTTCGTCGGCACCGTACGGACCGCCGCCGACGCCGGGCCCGATCCGGCCGTCACCGTGGAACGGCTGCGCGATGCCACCGGCGTCGAGCGCATCACCCTGCGCAGCGCGGCCGTCCGGGAGCTTCGGCTCGTGCTCGAGGTGTCCCTGGGCACCGATCTCGCCGAGCTGGGCGCCGTCGCCGCAGGACAGGCCGGGCCGGAGATCCCGGCCGCCGTGCACGGCTCCGGGCTGCGCTGGTCGGCGCCCGGACTGCGGGCGGTCGTCAGTGCCGACCCCGCGCCGGGGGACGTCCTGGCCTCGGCCGGCCTGCTCTGCTGGGAGATGGATCTGCCGCCGGGCGGTTCCCGGAGTGTCGAGCTGCGGGTCCGGGCCGAGCGGCCCGGCAGGCCGCGCGGGCCCGAGCCCGCCCAGGGCGGCAGCGCCGCGCCGCCCTGGGGCGACGCCGAGGCCGACGGGGACGATCCCCGGGCCGCCGCGTTGCTGGCGGCGAGCCTCGAGGACCTGCGGGCACTGCTGGTGCGCGACCCCGCCCACCCGGGCGAGGTCCATCTCGCCGGGGGCATCCCCTGGCGCTGCGGGCACCTCTCGCCCGCCGAGGCGCTGTGGGCGGCGCGCATGATGCTGCCCCTGGGCGTGCGGCTGGCCGCCGGGACGCTGCGCGCGCTGGCCCGCACGCAGATGCCCGGACCCGGCCCCGACCGCGGGCTGATCCCCGGCGCGCTGCGTCACTCGGGAGCGCATCTGCCGCCCGGCTGCACGGGGGTCGAGGCGACGCTGCTCTTCCCCGTGGTCCTGGCCGAGGCCCGGCGGTGGGGGCTGGCGGAGCAGGAGACCCGTTCGCTGCTGCCCGCGGCCGAACGGTGCCTGGACTGGCTGAGGACGGCCGTCGGGGACGGGGAGTACCTGGCGGATCCGGCCCCGGCGGGTCCGTACCGCTGCGAGGTCCAGGCCCACGCCCACCGGGCCGCGCTGCTCGGCGCGGACCTCCTCGAGGCGCACGGTCGGCCCGGCGCGGAGGGGCTGCGGGAGTGGGCGGGCGCCCTGCGGCGCCGCTTCCGGGAGGACTTCTGGGCCGACGACATGGCCGGCGGCCGTCCCCTGGCCGCCGTGGCCCCCGACGGCCGCCGGATACCGCACCTGGGATCCGCCGCCGCGCACCTGCTGGACACCGGCCTGCTCGGGGCGGGCGGCCACGCCCCGGGGCTGCTCGACGCGGTCCGGACCGAGCAGCTCGCCCGGCTGTTCGGCGGGCCCGCCCTCGATTCCGGCTGGGGCCTGCGCAGCCTGGGCGCGAAGGAGCCGGGGCACAATCCCTTCGGGCACCGCAGCGGAGCCGTCCGGGTCCATGAGACGGCCGTCGCGGTGGCCGGCCTCTTCGCCGCCGGCTACGAGAACGAGGCGCAGAGCCTGCTGTGGGGAGTGCTCGACGCCGCCGAGACCTTCGGCCACCGGCTGCCGGAGATGTACGCGGGGGAGCAGCGCACCACCGGCAGTGCTCCGTTGCCGCACCCGGCGGCCTGCAGGCCGGCGGCCGTCGCGGCGGCGGGGGCGGTGCAGCTGCTGACCTCGCTGGCCGGCATACGCCCGGACGTGCCCGCCGGCAGCGTGGCCGTACGGCCGCCGCGCAGCGCTCCGCTGGGCGAACTGCGGCTGACCGGTCTCCGCGTCGCCGACCAGCCGTTCGCCGTACGCGTCAGCAGGCTGGGGCTGGGCATGGTCGAGGAGGCTGCCGACGGCCTGCAGTTGGGGGTGTGAGCGTGGTGTGCGCCCGACTGCCCGGCGAGCTGTCGACGGGCGTCGGACAAGCTCCTGTTTATCGTCAGGCAGACGACTATGATCGCGTCATGCCCTACGACCCGTCGGCCTTCCCGCCCTTCGCTGTCACCGTCGACCTGGTCGTGCTCACCGTGCGGCGCCACGCGTTGTGCGCGCTGGTCGTCCGCCGCGGTGAGCCGCCGTACCAGGGCCGGTGGGCCCTGCCCGGCGGATTCGTACGGGGCGACGAGGACCTGGCGACGGCGGCGGCGCGTGAGCTCGCCGAGGAGACGGGCCTGCAGGCGCACGACCCGGATGGCCCGGTGGTGGCGGGCGACGCCCACCTCGAACAGCTCGCCACCTACGGCGATCCCAAGCGCGATCCCCGGATGCGGGTGGTCAGCGTCGCCCACCTCGTGCTGGCGCCGGACCTGCCCGCCCCGCGCCCCGGCGGCGACGCGCGCAGCGTGCGCTGGGCGCCCGTGGAGGACCTGCTGGACCAGGAGGCGGGGTACGGCCGCGACGGCGAGCAGGAGGCTCCGCTCGCCTTCGACCACGCCCGCATCCTCGCGGACGGGGTGGAGCGGGCCCGGTCCAAGATCGAGTACTCGTCCCTCGCCACCGCCTTCTGCCCTCCGGAGTTCACCGTCGGCGAGTTGCGGCGGGTCTACGAGGCGGTGTGGGGCGTGGCCCTGGACCCCCGGAACTTCCACCGCAAGGTCACCGGCACCCCCGGCTTCCTGGTGCCCACGGGAGGGACCACGACACGCCAGGGCGGCCGCCCCGCGCAGCTCTTCCGGGCCGGCGGCGCCACGCTCCTCAACCCGCCCATGCTGCGGCCCGAGGCCTAGCGGCCAGGGCGGAGGCGCCGGGCTCGCTCGCGCACCGGCGGGACACGCGTGATGGAAGAGGCCTACGTTGCGTAGCAAATAGGACATATCGGGTTACGGTGCTGCGGTACGGTCCCGCCGTCCCGCGAGTGAAGCCATGATCCAGGCCATCGGACTCACCAGCGTCCCCCGCCGCAACCAGACCCCCGCCGTCGACGACCTCACCTTCGAGGCGCGCCCGGGGCGCGTCACCGCCCTGCTCGGCGCCCCCGGAGCGGGCAAGACCGCCGCCCTGCGGCTGATGCTGCGGCTCGAGCCGGGCCGCGGCGTCACGCTCTTCCGCGGCCGCGCCCTCGACCGGATCCCCCACCCCACCCGCGAGATCGGCGTCCTCCTCGGCGACGTCCCGGGCCACCCCGGCCGCACCGCTCGCGGCCACCTCCGCATGCTCAGCGCCGCCGCCGGGGTCCCCGCCGAACGCGCCGACGAGGTGCTCGACGTCGTCGGCCTCAGCGGCCTCGCCGACCAGCGCCTCGGTGACTTCTCGCTCGGCATGGACCGACGCCTCGGCGTCGCCGCCGCGCTCCTCGGTGACCCCCACACGCTCGTGCTCGACGAGCCCGCCCGCGACCTCTCGCCCCGCGAGACGGCCTGGCTGCACGGGTTGCTGCGCGGCTACGCCGCCCAGGGCGGCGCCGTCCTCGTCACCTCCGGCGACCCCATCGAAGCGGCGCGGCTGGCCGACCAGGTCGTCACCATCGACCAGGGCCGCCTGATCGCCGACCAGGAGGCCGCGGCGTTCGCCGGTTCCCGGCTGCGGCCCCGCGTCGCCGTCCAGTCGCCCCTGGCCAACCGCCTCGCCCACGTGCTCGCCGCCGAGGCCGACACGGCGCACGAGACGGCGGGCGCGCCCCCCGTGGAGGTGGTGCACGAGGGCGGCAGCCGGATCTGTGTCTACGGCAGCAGTTGTGCCGCCGTGGGGGAGGCCGCCTACCGCCACGGCATCCTGGTCCACCGCCTGGTGGAGGAGGTCGCCGACACCGGGCCCGTCACCCCGCTCCAGCGCGCCGACGGCCGGGGCGAGGCCCCCGGCTCAGAGGCCCCCGACTCGGAGGCCGTCGGCTCCGAGGCCGCCGAGGCGATCGCGGCGGGCGCCCCGCCCCGGCCGCATCCTCCCCTCCCGGCCCCCGGGCCCGTCTGGCCCCTGCGCTACGAACTGCGCCGGGCCATGGGCGTGCGCACCGGCTGGACGGTGGCCGCGGTCGCCCTCTTCGCCTCCCTGCTCGCCTCCGTGCTCCTCGCCCGCACCGGCGCCGCCGCGGACCTGCGCCTGCTCACCGGCTGGCCCTCGTGGCTGCCCCTGCCACCGGCCGCCTTCGGGGCGGGGCTGCTCGGGGCGCTGGCCTTCGGCCAGGAGTTCCGCTATCCCGCGCTCGCCCCCGACCAGGGCACCGTGCCCCGCCGGCTCGGCCTCCTCGGGGCCAAGCTCGCGGTCACGGCCGCCGCCGCCCTTCTCCTCGCCCTCACGGCCATCGCCCTCGACGGTGCCGCGCTCCGGCTGCTCTTCGGCGGATCCGTCGCCCTCCCGCCCCCGGGCTGGATCACGATGCTCGCCGGGTCGGCCGGGCTCGGCCTGGGCTGCGCCTGGGCGGGCCTGCTCGCCGCGGGCCTGTTCCGGTCCACGGCCCTGGGGCTGGTGGCGGTGCTGGCGGTGCCGACGGTGGTGGTCCCCGTCCTGGGCGGCGTGCTCTCCCAGCCGGCCGCCCGGTCGCTGATCGGGCTTCCGGAACGGCTGCGCTCGGCCGCCGTGGTGCAGTGGCCGGCCGGACTCGACCAGGGCGTCTCGGCGGCGCTGCGGCTGATGTCCCAGCCGATCGGCTGGGCGCTCGCCCTCTGTCTGACGGGACTGCTCGGGGCCTACGTCCTGACGGTCTTCCGTGGCCGCCCGAGGTGATGGCTGTGCTATTGCGCCATGCCGGACACGAGGGAACGCAGAGTGACAATCAGCCTGGAGGGGGCGCAGGAGAAATCCCATTACCGTCACGCTCCGCAGTTGCCCCGCCTCGTACGGTGCCCTTTTCTGTCCGTTTGGGCGTCAATTGTGAGGTAATGGGCGATCACCCTTTCGTGTGCTTTTCACCAAAGACCTCAAGGGGCTTCGAGGTGTCGCCGACAAAGGAAGCGTGAGTACCCTTGCGCACACCATGATGACCGCGGCTCGTCCCGCCGACTCCGGCCTCGCCGGTCCGGGCGAGCTAGACCGCTACTCCTACGCGGAGGCCTCCGGGGCCGACCGCGGCGCCGTGCCCACCTGGGACGGCGAGACGGAGCTGAGCCGGGCCGGCCGCCGCGCCGCCGGCAGCCGGGGCCGAGGGCTGCACGGCCAGCTCGTGCAGCAGCTGGGCCAGATGATCGTCTCCGGCGACCTGGGGGCCGACCGCCCGCTGGTCCCCGAGGAGATCGGACAGCGCTTCGAGGTCTCCCGCACCGTCGTCCGTGAATCCCTGCGCGTCCTCGAGGCCAAGGGCCTGGTCAGCGCCCGCCCCAACGTCGGCACCCGGGTCCGGCCGGTCAGCGACTGGAACCTCCTCGACCCGGACATCATCGAATGGCGGGCCTTCGGGCCACAGCGAGAGGACCAGCGCCGGGAGCTGTGCGAGCTGCGCTGGACCATCGAGCCGCTGGCCGCCCGGCTCGCCGCCGGTCACGGCCGCGAGGACGTCCAGCAGCGGCTCGCCGACATGGCCGAGATCATGGGCCACGCCCTGGCCCAGGGTGACTCCCTCACCTTCGCGCGCGCCGACGCCGAGTTCCACTCCCTGCTGCTGCAGGTCGCGGGCAACCGCATGCTGGAGCACCTGTCCGGCATCGTCTCCGCCGCCCTGCACGTCTCCGGGGCCTCGGCCGGCGGCTGTGACCGCCCCACCGAGGCGGGTGTCGGCCTGCACCTGCGGATCGTCGACGCCGTCGGAGCCGGTGACGGCACCGGGGCGGAGGCGGCCATGCGGCAGCTGCTCATCGCCCACCCCGAGGTCGAGCGAGTGGTGCCCGCCCCGCGCGAGCACTGAGCGCGGGCGGGATCGCAGGACTCGGGGGCGGTTCGTGCGGGACCGCTCGTCCAGCGCGCGCGTGCGGCCGTACGCGCGAGCCGGACGGGCCGTTCCGCACGGCCGTGCGCGACGGCCGCAGCGGTGATCTGTCCGCTTCATCTGTCTTCGCCCGCTATGTGGTGTGACTCGGGCCACGGGGATTGGGCGTAACGCTCCTTGAGGCAGCGCGATGACTAAAGAGGTGGTAGCCGCGGAGGGAATACAGGCCTCGCTCGAGGTGCTGTGTTGCTCTGCACTATCGCCCGCGCCGTCGGTTCATCCATTGCCGGCGGTCGTCGGAGCCGGTCGCCCGTCACAGGGGCCCGGGTCCGGAAGCCGTTTCCATCGTTCCGAGAGGTTGTTCGTGTCGGCCAGCACATCCCGTACGCTCCCGCCGGAGATCGCCGAATCCGAGTCTCTGATGGCGCTCATCGAGCAGGGAAAGGCCGAGGGGCAGATCGCCGGCGACGACGTGCGTCGGGCCTTCGAGGCTGACCAGATTCCGCCAACCCAGTGGAAGAACGTTCTGCGCAGCCTCAACCAGGTCCTCGACGAGGAGGGTGTGACGCTGATGGTCAGTGCCGCAGAGGCGCCCAAGCGCACCCGCAAGAGCGTCGCAGCGAAGAGCCCGGCGAAGCGCACCGCCACCAAGGCCGTCTCCTCCAAGACGGTCACGGCGCGGCAGTCGTCTTCCTCGGCGTCCACGACGTCCTCGGCGTCCGCCCAGGGCGCGTACGACGGCGAGGCCGACGAGGCCGTGGCGCCCGCCAAGAAGACCGCGGCCAAGAAGGCCGTGGCGAAGAAGGCGGTGGCCAAGAAGACCACCGCGAAGAAGACGGCGGCCAAGAAGACCGCCGCCAAGAAGGACTCCGACGAGCTTCTCGACGACGAGCTCCTCGACGAGACCCCCACCCCGGGCAAGGGTGACGACGAGGACGAGAGCGGCGAGACCAAGGGCTTCGTCCTGTCCGACGAGGACGAGGACGACGCTCCCGCGCAGCAGGTCGCGGTCGCCGGTGCCACTGCCGACCCGGTCAAGGACTACCTGAAGCAGATCGGCAAGGTCCCCCTGCTCAACGCCGAGCAGGAGGTCGAGCTCGCCAAGCGCATCGAGGCCGGTCTGTTCGCCGAGGACAAGCTGGCGAACTCCGACAAGCTGGCCCCGAAGCTCAAGCGCGAGCTGGAGATCATCGCCGAGGACGGCCGGCGCGCCAAGAACCACCTCCTGGAGGCCAACCTCCGTCTGGTGGTCTCCCTGGCCAAGCGCTACACCGGTCGCGGCATGCTCTTCCTGGACCTCATCCAGGAGGGCAACCTCGGTCTGATCCGCGCCGTGGAGAAGTTCGACTACACCAAGGGCTACAAGTTCTCCACGTACGCGACCTGGTGGATCCGCCAGGCGATCACGCGCGCGATGGCCGACCAGGCCCGCACCATCCGTATCCCGGTGCACATGGTCGAGGTCATCAACAAGCTCGCGCGCGTCCAGCGCCAGATGCTCCAGGACCTGGGCCGCGAGCCCACCCCGGAGGAGCTGGCCAAGGAGCTCGACATGACCCCGGAGAAGGTCATCGAGGTCCAGAAGTACGGCCGCGAGCCGATCTCCCTGCACACCCCGCTGGGCGAGGACGGCGACAGCGAGTTCGGTGACCTCATCGAGGACTCCGAGGCCGTCGTGCCGGCCGACGCGGTCAGCTTCACGCTCCTGCAGGAGCAGCTGCACTCCGTCCTGGACACGCTCAGCGAGCGCGAGGCCGGTGTGGTCTCCATGCGCTTCGGTCTCACCGACGGTCAGCCGAAGACCCTCGACGAGATCGGCAAGGTCTACGGCGTGACGCGTGAGCGCATCCGTCAGATCGAGTCCAAGACGATGTCCAAGCTGCGTCACCCGTCGCGCTCGCAGGTCCTGCGCGACTACCTGGACTAGGTCCGACCACCCGGACTGGATCCGACTACCCGGACCAGCTCCGACCGCTTCACCGCCGGGCCCGGTTCCTCCTCTCGGAGGGGCCGGGCCCGGCGGCTTTCCGGATGCGCTCCCGGACGCACGGTGTGACGCTGGGTAGGCTCAGCACTCCACTGCGTGGGGAGAATCCGTATGCGCGCCCTGAGGTACCTGCTCGTCGGAGCGGTCGTGCTGCTGCTCGCGGCGCCCGCCCCGGTGCGGGCGGGGGATCACAGGGTGGTCGGGGGCGTGGCCGTGAAGGTGTCCGACGTGCCCTGGATGGTGGCCCTGGGGAGCCGGGAGCGGTTCGGGGACGTGCGGTCCGGCCAGTTCTGCGGCGGGGTCGTGGTGGGGCCCAGGACGATCGTGACGGCCGCCCACTGCCTGAGCCGGGAGGTCCTGGGCGTGGACCCGGCCGAGGCCAAGGACCTGCGGGTGATCGCCGGGCGCGCCGACATGCGCGGCTCCGGGGGCGTGGAGGTGCCGCTGCGGTCCACGTGGGTGAATCCCGAGTTCAACATGGAGACCAACGCCGGCGACGTGGCCGTCCTCACTCTGGCGGAGCAACTGCCGGGCAGCCGTCCGCTGGGCATGGCACCGCAGGGCGACCCGGCCTACGAGCCGGGCACGGCCGCGGGGGTCTACGGCTGGGGCGACACGACAGGCCACGGCTCGTACTCGCAGACGCTGCGGGCCGCGCGCGTGCTCGTACTGGAGGACGCGCTGTGCCGCAAGGCCTATCCGGGCGGCCCGGAGGGCACGTACAGCCCGGAGACGATGCTCTGCGCGGGGCTGCGGATGGGCGGCCGTGACGGGTGCCAGGGGGACAGCGGAGGGCCTCTGGTGGCCCGGGGACGGCTGGTGGGCCTGGTGTCCTGGGGGAGCGGCTGCGCCCAGCCGGGCCATCCAGGGGTCTACACGCGCATCTCCGCGGTCGCGGCCATGGTTCGGGCCCACAGTGCCGAACCCCTGCCCGAGAACGTCCCTCCGGCGAAACTGCCGCCTCCGGCGGCCCCGCCCGCCTCACCGCCCGCGCCGCAGACCGTTCCCGCGCCGTCACCGGCGCCGCGCCCGGGCCTGGTGGCGCGGTGAGAGCGGCGACCGCCACGGCGGTACCGGCAACCGGATGCGGGTACGAGAGCGGGCGGCCTCCCCCTCGGGGGGAGCCGCCCGCGGCTGTCCCGCCCTGGGCGGCGGGACCTCGCTCGTCGTGGATGCGATGGGTCGGCGTTCGACCGGGGACTCAGCGGTCCTCGTCGGACGCGGACGCCGGGACGGCCGTGAGCCGCTCCGTCTCGTCCTGTATTTCCGCGGCGATCTTCTTGAGTTCTGGCTCGAACTTGCGACCGTGGTGGGCGCAGAAGAGCAGTTCACCGCCGCTCATGAGAACGACGCGCAGGTAAGCCTGAGCGCCGCACCGGTCGCAGCGGTCTGCGGCCGTCAGCGGGCTCGCGGGGGTCAGAACAGTAGTCACGTCGCCTCTTCTCTAGCTCGACGAGCTGTCGTACCAGGGTCAACATCCAACCAGGCCGAAAACGTTCCCGCTCGTGGCTTTTCCTCGAAAGTTCCTTCCGAGTGGGCCGGATCTTGACGTTTGGCGGCGAATGAGCCGTATTGCGTTGGCTTACGGTTTCACGTCGCTGGGGGCTGTCGTCCTCCCCGGCCGGCTTGCCGGGTTGTTCTTGAGGACGTGCCCGGAGCCTAAATGGTTCATGCCTCGAAGGGAACGTGATGTGCATGTCACTCCATCGAGGTATCGAACATCTGATCGACTCTCGATTAGCATGGTTGTTCTCAAGGGTCGCGGCACAAAGGCTCTACCAGGCCTCGGTACCCTCTGAACGGCGAACGAGCCACCCATGTGCCCGAACTCGGGCCAGACAGAAATTCAGCGAGGAGCGAACCGCGTGACCGCCGATACGTCCGTGCCGTCCACTGCGTTGCTGACCGGGGCAGACCGGGACGGATCCAACTACACCGCGCGGCACCTGCTCGTCCTCGAGGGTCTCGAAGCCGTCCGCAAACGGCCGGGCATGTACATCGGCTCGACCGACAGCCGCGGCCTGATGCACTGCCTCTGGGAGATCATCGACAACTCCGTCGACGAGGCCCTCGGCGGCTACTGCGACCGCATCGAGGTGATCCTCCACGACGACGCCTCGGTGGAGGTGCGGGACAACGGCCGGGGCATCCCCGTGGACGTGGAGCCCAAGACCGGGCTGTCGGGCGTCGAGGTCGTGATGACCAAGCTGCACGCCGGCGGCAAGTTCGGCGGCGGCTCGTACGCCGCCTCCGGCGGTCTGCACGGCGTCGGCGCCTCCGTCGTCAACGCCCTCTCCGCGCGCCTGGACGTCGAGGTCGACCGCAACAGCCGCACCCACGCGATCAGCTTCCGCCGGGGCGTCCCCGGCATCTTCACCGAGTCCGGCCCCGAGGCCCCCTTCGACCCCGCCAACGGTCTGCTCAAGGGCAAGAAGGTGCCCAAGACCCGCACCGGCACCCGGGTGCGCTACTGGGCCGACCGCCAGATCTTCCTCAAGGACGCCAAGCTCTCGCTGGAGACCCTCTACGGACGGGCCCGGCAGACCGCCTTCCTGGTGCCGGGGCTGACGATCGTCGTCCGCGACGAGCGGGGCATCGACGGCGGGGAGCCCACCGAGGAGACCTTCCACTACGACGGCGGCATCAGCGAGTTCTGCGAGTACCTCGCCCAGGACAAGGGCGTCTGCGACGTGCTGCGGCTGTCCGGGCAGGGCACCTTCAAGGAGACCGTGCCGGTCCTCGACGACCGCGGCCACATGACGCCCACCGAGGTCACGCGTGAGCTCGGCGTGGACATCGCCCTGCGCTGGGGCACCGGCTACGACTCCACGGTGAAGTCCTTCGTCAACATCATCGCCACCCCCAAGGGCGGCACGCACGTGGCCGGATTCGAGCGGTCGATCACCAAGACCGTCAACGAGGCGCTGCGCTCGGCCAAGCTGCTGCGGGTCGCCGAGGACGACGTCGTCAAGGACGACGCCATGGAGGGGCTCACCGCGGTCGTGACCGTGCGGCTGGCCGAGCCGCAGTTCGAGGGGCAGACCAAGGAGGTCCTGGGCACCTCGGCGGCCTCCCGGATCGTGGCCAATGTGGTGGCCAAGGAGCTCAAGGCGTTCCTGACCTCCACCAAGCGGGACGCGAAGCAGCAGGCCAGGGCCGTGCTGGAGAAGGTCGTCGCGGCCGCCCGGACGCGCATCGCCGCCCGGCAGCACAAGGAGGCCCAGCGCCGGAAGACCGCGCTCGAGTCCTCCTCGCTGCCCGCCAAGCTCGCCGACTGCCGCAGCGACGACGTCGAGCGCAGCGAGCTGTTCATCGTCGAGGGCGACTCGGCGCTGGGCACCGCGAAGCTGGCGCGGAACTCCGAATTCCAGGCGCTGCTGCCGATCCGCGGCAAGATCCTCAATGTCCAGAAGTCGTCGGTCTCGGACATGCTCAAGAACGCCGAGTGCGGCGCGATCATCCAGGTGATAGGAGCCGGGTCCGGCCGGACCTTCGACATCGACGCCGCGCGGTACGGCAAGGTGATCTTCCTCGCCGACGCCGACGTGGACGGCGCCCACATCCGCTGTCTGCTGCTCACGCTCTTCCAGCGCTACATGCGGCCGATGGTGGAGGAGGGCCGGGTCTTCTCGGCGGTGCCCCCGCTGCACCGGGTGGAGCTCACCCACCCGAAGAAGGGCCAGGACAAGTACATCTACACCTACTCCGACAGCGAGCTGCGCCAGACGCTGCTGGAGCTGGAGCGCAAGGGCGTCCGGTACAAGGAGGGCATCCAGCGCTACAAGGGCCTGGGCGAGATGGACGCCGACCAGCTCGCGGAGACCACGATGGACCCCCGCCACCGCACCCTGCGCCGGATCAACATCAGCGACCTGGAGGCCGCGGAGCGCGCCTTCGACCTGCTGATGGGCAACGAGGTCGCCCCGCGCAAGGAGTTCATCACCAACTCGGCCGCCACGCTGGACCGCTCCCGCATCGACGCCTGACGGCGCGCCGGGCCCGGGCACGTCCCGGGTCCGGCCCCTGCGCTGTTCACCTGATGGGGTGAACGTCCCGCTGTGAGCGGGGCCGGATCTTCTCGGTCTGTCCATTCTTGGGCACGCGGCCAACCGGGTCGGCGACCGAGGAGTGTTCTGTGGACGAGAGCGACGGCCGCGCTGCCGTAACGGTTCAGCGGAGCGGCGCGCCGACGGCGGCGGCCGGGACCGCGCCCGTACGCGACGCGGCGGGCGGCATCTACGACGAGGTCCACCGCAGCCCCGCCTTCCGGGAAGTGCGGCGCCGCTACCGCCGGTTCGTCCTCCCCGCCACCGCCGCCTTCCTCGGCTGGTACCTGGCCTACGTGCTGGCGGCGACGCTGGCGCCGGGCCTGATGGCCCGGCCCGTGGCCGGCGCGGTCAACGTGGCGATGGTGGCCGGGCTCGCCCAGTTCGCCACCACCTTCCTGCTGACCTGGGCGTACGCCCGTCACGCGCGGCTGCGCCGGGACCCGGCCGCCATGGAGCTGCGCTGGGCGGTCACGCTGGAGACGCTGCCTGCCGGCCGTCCGGAGCGGCTCGCGCTCACGGCGGGCACCCCGGAGCGGGAGAGCCTGCGGTGACGGGCCCTCACCAGACCTCGGCACTGGTGCTGTTCAGCGTCTTCGTGGTCGTCACGCTGGCCATCGCCACCTGGGCCGGACGCGAACGCCGGGGGTCGGCGGAGGAGTTCTACGCGGGCGGACGGCTGTTCTCTCCCCTGGAGAACGGTTTCGCCATCGCCGGTGACTACATGTCCGCCGCCTCCTTCCTCGGCATCTCCGGCCTCATCGCCCTCTACGGCTACGACGGCATGCTCTACTCCGTCGGCTTCCTCGTGGCCTGGCTGGTCGTGCTCTTCCTCGTCGCCGAACTCGTCCGCAACTGCGGCCGCTTCACCCTCGCCGACGTCCTCGTCGCCCGGCTGCGCGAACGCCCGGTCCGCATCGCCTCCGGCGTCTCCTCCGTCACCGTCTCCGTGCTCTACCTCGTCGCCCAGATGGTCGGCGCGGGCAGCCTGGTGGCACTCCTGCTGGGCGGCACCGGGGACCGGGCGCGCGGCTGGACCGTCGTCGGCGTCGGGGCGCTGATGGTCCTCTACGTCACGCTCGGCGGGATGCGGGCGACCACCTGGATCCAGATCGTCAAGGCCGTGCTGCTCATGGGCGGCACGATCACCCTGACCGTGCTCGTCCTGGTCCGCTTCCACGGCGACCTCTCGGCCCTGCTGACCACGGCCGCCGACCGCAGCGGTCACGGCCGCGACTTCCTGGCGCCCGGCCTGAAGTACGGCCGCGACCTCACCTCCCGGCTGGACTTCATCAGCCTCGGCCTCGCCCTCGTCCTGGGTACCGCGGGGCTGCCGCACATCCTCTCGCGCTTCTACACCGTGCCGACCGCCCGCGCCGCCCGCCGCTCGGTCGTCTGGGCCATCGGTCTCATCGGCGGCTTCTACCTGATGACCATCGTGCTCGGCTTCGGCGCGGCCGCCGTGCTGGGCGGCGACGCCGTGCGGGCCGCCGGCTCCGCCGGCAACACCGCCGTCCCCCTGCTCTCCCTCGACCTGGGCGGCGGCGCGGGGTCCACCGGAGGAACGATCCTCTTCGCCGTGGTCGCGGCCGTGGCGTTCGCCACCATCCTGGCCGTCGTCGCCGGGGTCACCCTCGCCTCCTCCGCCTCGGTGGCCCACGACCTCTACGCCTCACTGAGCCGCCGCGGAGCGCGCGGGGCGCACGGCGAGGTGGCGGTCGCCCGCGTCGCCGCGGCCGGCACCGGAGCGGTCGCCATCGGGCTCGGGCTCCTCGCACAGCACCTCAACGTCGCCTTCCTCGTGGGCCTCGCCTTCGCCGTCGCGGCCTCCGCGAACCTCCCCGTGCTGCTCTATTCGCTCTTCTGGCGGCGCTTCACCACCCGCGGCGCGGTCTGGTCGGTCTACGGCGGGCTGGTTCCGGCCGTGCTCCTCGTCGTCCTCTCGCCAGTGGTCTCCGGGGCCCCCGGCGCGATCTTCCCCGGCCTGGACTTCGCGCTCTTCCCCCTGGAGAACCCCGGCCTGGTCTCCGTCCCCGCCGGTTTCCTCGCCGGCTGGCTCGGCACACGGCTCTCGCCCGTCCCCGCCGACCCGGCGGCCCACGCGCGGACCGAGGTGCGGGCGCTGACCGGCGCGGGGGCGGCGTGAGCGCCTACGGTCCGCGGCCGGGCGGAAGTCGGCCGATTCGGTCCGGGCGGAAGAGCGCCCACCGGCTTACGGCGGGGGACGGCCGCTGATAGACGTGGGGCACACGCGAGCGAAGGAGTGTTCCCATGCGCACGTTCGTCGCACCACTCGCCTCCCTGCTGCTGGCCGGCGCGGCGGGCCTGACCTTCAGCGCGCCCGCCGCGGCCGCGCCGACGGCGCCGGCTCCGGTGGCCCAGGAGTGCCCGTCCGTCTGCACGGCCGACTACGACCCGGTCGTCTGCAGATTCTCCAACGGCTTCATCGGAAGATTCACCAACGAGTGCTTCGCCCACGTCTACGCCTGTCAGCGCAACCTGAAGATCCTCTCCTGCGCGCGGATCTGATCCTCACTGCCGGCCCGCCCAGGCGTAGCGGTGTTCGGGCCGGCCCGTCTCCCCGTAGCGCAGCGTCAGGCTGAGCCGGCCCGACTCCTCCAGCCGCTTGAGGTACCGCTGGGCGGTGGAACGGCTCAGTCCGGAGCGTTCCGCCACCTCGTGCGCCGACAGCGGCCGTGCCGCGTCCGAGAGCACCCGGCGTATCAGGTCGGCGGTCGGCGCGGAGTGGCCCTTGGGCAGGGGAGCGGTCGCCGAGGCGGTGCGCAGGGCGCCGAAGATCCGGTCGACCTGGTCCTGCCCCGCCTCGCCGGCGCCGTCGAGCGTCCGGCGCAGCCGCGCGTACGCCTCCAGCTTCACCCGCATCCCCGGGAAGGTGAACGGCTTCACCAGATACTGCAGCGCGCCGTAGCGCATCGCCGTCTGGACGGTGGCGACGTCCCGGGCCGCGGTGACCATGATCACGTCGGTGTGGTGGCCCAGCTGCCGGACGCGGCGCACCAGCGACAGGCCCGTCTCGTCCGGCAGGTAGTGGTCGAGCAGCATCAGGTCGATGCCGCCGCCCTCCAGCGCCTCGAGCGCCTGCGCGGCGTTGTGGGCCGTCGCCCGGACGCGGAAGCCCGGCACCCTGCTGACGTAGGCCGCGTTGATCTCGGCGACGCGGAAGTCGTCGTCCACGACCAGGACCTCGATCAACGGTTCACTCCTTCGGGTACGCGCGTCTCCTGCGCCGGCCGCGGCCGCAGCGCCTCCGGCAGCTCCACCGTGAACACCGCCCCGCCGCCGGGCCGTTCACCCACCCGGGCCGAGCCGCCGTACCGCTCCGCCAGCCGCCGTACGAGCGCGAGCCCGAGCCCCCGGGGGCGGTGGGGTGCCGCCTCCTTGGTGGACCAGCCGTCGGCGAACACCAGCTCCCTCGCCTCCGCCGGCACGCCCGGCCCGTTGTCCGAGACCGTGAGCACCACCGTGCCGCCCGCCGCGCGCAACTCCACCTCCACGAAACCCTCCGTACGCCGCCGCCCGGCCACCGCGTCCAGCGCGTTGTCCACGAGATTGCCCAGCACCGTGACCAGGTCCCGGGGATCCACCACACGCTCCGGCAGCCGCGTCGCCGGGCTGACGCGCAGCGCCACGCCACGCTCCGCCGCGACCGCCCCCTTGCCCACCAGCAGGGCGCTGACCAGCGGCTCGCGTACCCGCTCGGTGACCTGTTCGGCGGTGGCCCGGTGCGCCCCGGTCACCTCCGCCACGAACTCGACGGCCTCGTCGTACAGCTCCAGCTCCAGCAGCCCGAGCACGGTGTGCATGCGGTTGGCGTGCTCGTGGTCCTGGGCGCGCAGCGCCTCGGTCAGCCCCCGGGTGCCGTCGAGCTCCCGGCCGAGCTGTTCCAGCTCCGTACGGTCGCGCAGCGTCGCGACGGTGCCGCCGTCGGAGGTGTCCATCCGGTTGGCGACCAGGACGCGCCCGTCGCGGACGGTGAGCAGGTCCGTGCCGCGCACGCGCCCCGCCAGCACGTCGGCGGTCCGGCCCGGCGGCAGGACCGCGTCGAGCGGCCGGCCGATGGCGTCCGGGCCCAGCCCGAGCAGGCGCCGCGCCGCGTCGTTGACCAGGCGCACCCTGCCCCGCCGGTCGAGGGCGACCACGCCCTCGCGGATGCCGTGCAGGATCGCCTCGCGCTCCTGCAGGAGCGCGGAGATCTCGGAGAGCTCGATGCCGTGGGTGCGCTTGCGCAGCCGCCAGGAGACGGCGAACGCGGCCAGCGCGCCGACTCCGAGCGCCGCTCCCGCGTACATGAGGATGCCGGGCAGGGCGTGCAGCAGGACGTCGCGGACGTCGCCGTAGGCGATGCCGACGGAGACCGCGCCGACGATGGCGCCCTCGGTGTCGCGCAGCGGCACCTTGCCGCGGGCCGACCGGCCGAGGGTGCCGTTCTCGATGCCCGTCCACTCGCGGCCGGCCAGGGCCGGGCCCGGGTCGGTGCTGACGTGCCGGCCGATCCGGGACGGGGTGGTGTGGGAGAAGCGGATGCCCCGGGTGTCGACCACGACGACGTAACTGGCGTCCGTGGCCAGGCGGATGCGTTCCGCGGCGGCCTGGACCGGCCCCTCGGGGTCGGGCCGGCCCGCCAGCAGGGCCCGGGCGATGCCGGGCTGCGCCGCGGTCGCCTCGGCGATGGCCAGGGCCCGGCGTTCGGCCTGCTGGTCGAGCTGGGCGCCCAGCGGCGCCAGGAAGAGCCCGACGGTGAGCGCGGTGACGCCGGTGGTGATCAGGAGCTGGACCGAGAGAACCTGCGCGAAGACGCGGCGGGGCCACCGGGGGCGCATACGGGTGCCTTTCGTCTTCCGGGTGCGGGCCGTCGAGGGGTGCGGCTCGGCGGGCGCGCGAACCATCGACGCGCACTGAACGTAGCCGGGGGATGGCCGTTTGTGTCGCTCCCGTGTCACTTTTGTTGTTCTATCGCGAGCAAAACGAGCAGAACAGACTTCGTGCGCTCAAGTCGCACAGCGCTCACAAGACTGCCCTTGCCTCCCGGGCCGCTCCTAACGTCCACCACCGGTCGCCCCGCACGGCAGCGCGGCGCCGAGGACCACCGAACGACGGCCGGCAGCGGAGGCGGACGGATGAACAACGGCACGGCGAACGCCCATCCACCGGGCGGCGCCCCGGCGATCGAGCTGCGCGGCGCGACCAAGGCGTTCCGTACGCCCTCCGGTGCGCTGCACACGGCCGTACGCGATCTTGATCTCACGGTCGGGCAGGGCGAGTTCGTGGCCGTGGTCGGCCCGACCGGCTGCGGCAAGTCGACCACGCTCACGCTGGTCAGCGGCCTGGAGGAGCCCACCGAGGGCGAGGTGCTGGTCGGCGGCGAGCCGGTCTCGGGGATCAGGCCGGAGGTCGGCTTCGTCTTCCAGCAGGACGCGCTCTTCCCCTGGCGGACCGTGCTGTCCAACGTGATGGCCGGGCCGCGCTTCCGGGGCGAGCCGAAGGCGCGGGCGCGCGAGCGGGCCCGCGACTGGCTGGGCCGGGTGGGCCTCGCGGCCTTCGAGGACCGCTACCCGCACCAGCTCTCCGGCGGCCAGCGCAAGCGGGTGGCTCTCGCCCAGACCTTCGTGGGCGATCCGGCGATCCTCCTCATGGACGAGCCGTTCTCGGCGCTCGACGTGCAGACCCGGGCCCTGATGTCCGACGAGCTGCTGGAGCTGTGGGGCGGTTCGCGCTCCGACGGCAGGAAGGCCTCGGTCGTCTTCGTCACCCACGACCTGGAGGAGGCCATCGCCCTCGCCGACAAGGTCGTCGTGATGACGGCAGGCCCGGCCACCGTCAAGCAGGTCTTCCCCATCGGCCTGCCCCGGCCGCGCAAGGTCGAATCGGTCCGCCTGGAGCCGCAGTTCATCGAGCTGTACCGCGAGATCTGGTCCTGCCTGGGCGAGGAAGTCCGCATCACCCGTGAGAGGGGCGCCTCCCATGGCGCCTGAGTCCATCACCGCCACGATCATCACGGACAAGCGCGTCCGGGGGCGTACGGAGGCGCGGGCACGCGCGGCGCGCAACCGCCGGCTCCTCGTCCTCGGCGCCCGCGTGCTGCTGCTCGTCGTCCTGCTCACCGCATGGGAGGTGCTGGCCCGCACCAAGGTCATCGACCCCTTCAACTTCTCCATGCCGTCCAGGATCTGGGACCAGATCGCGCAGTGGACGCTGCACGGCACCGCCCAGGGGTCGCTCGGCGAGCAGATCTGGTACACGCTCTACGAGGCCCTGCTCGGCTGGATCACCGGAGTGGCGGGCGGCGTGGTCCTCGGCATCGCGCTCGGCCGCGTCCGCTTCCTCGCCGACGTCCTCGGCCCGTACATCAAGGTCCTCAACGCGCTGCCGCGCATCGTGCTCGCGCCGATCTTCCTCATCTGGTTCGGCCTGGGCCCCGCCTCCAAGGTCGCCTCGGCCGTGGTGCTGGTCTTCTTCCCCGTCTTCTTCAACGCCTTCCAGGGCGCTCGCGAGGTGGACCGCCACCTCGTCTCCAACGCCCGCATCCTCGGCGCGAGCAATCGTCGCGTGACCCTCCAGGTGGTCATCCCCTCCGCCACCTCGTGGATCTTCACCAGCCTCCACGTCAGCTTCGGCTTCGCGCTCATCGGCGCGATCGTCGGCGAGTACATCGGCGCGACCAAGGGCATCGGCCTGCTCGTCGCCTCCTCGCAGGGGACCTTCAACGCCGCCGGCGTGTACGCGGCGATGGTCATCCTCGCCGTCGTCGCGCTCCTCGCGGAGGGGCTGCTGACCTTCGCGGAGAAGCGGCTCTTCCGCTGGAAGCCCGGCTCGCCCGGCAGCGAGCGGTGACTCCTCCACCGACCACGTCACACCCCCCACAGCGAATCCCGCTGATGTCCCGCTCACTCACCCAAGGAATTCGATGATGCGTACGTTCGGCACCCTCGCCAAGGTCTCCGCGACGGCCCTCGCGGGCGTGATGTGCATGGCGCTCTCCGGCTGCGCCGACGAGTCCTCCACCGAGGGCAAGAGCTCCGCGGCCAACGACTCGTCCTCCGGCGAGACCGTGAGAATCATGGTCGGTGGCCTGGACAAGGTCATCTACCTCCCGGCGGTGCTCACCCAGAGACTCGGCTACTTCAAGGAGGAGGGAGTGACGGTCAAGCTGCTCTCCGAGCCCGCGGGCGTGCAGGCCACCACCTCCCTGGTCTCCGGCGACGTCCAGGGCGTCGTGGGCTTCTACGACCACACCCTCGACCTGCAGGTCAAGGGCAAGCAGGTGGAATCGGTGGTCCAGCTGGCCCAGACGCCGGGCGAGGTGGAGGTCGTCTCCAAGGAGGCCGCCGCCGGCATCGCCTCGCCCAAGGACTTCAAGGGCAAGAAGCTCGGGGTGACCGGCCTCGGCTCCTCCACCGACTTCCTCACGAAGTACCTGGCGGTGAAGAACGGGGTGAAGGTCAGCGACTTCACTCCCGTGGCCGTCGGCGCGGGCCAGACCTTCATCTCCGCGCTCGAGAAGGGCTCCATCGACGGCGGCATGACCACCGACCCGACCGTCGCCCAGATCCTCGCCAAGAACTCGGGCAAGGTGCTCGTCGACATGCGCACCCCCGAGGGCGCCAGGGCCGCGCTCGGCGGCCTCTACCCCGCCTCGAGCCTCTACATGAACACCGACTGGGTCAACAGCCACAAGGAAACCGTCCAGAAGCTGGCCAACGCCATGGTCAAGACCCTCAAGTGGATGTCCGAGCACTCGGCGGAGGAGATCGCGGCCGAGATGCCCGCCGACTACGCCCAGGGCGGCAGGGACCTCTACGTCAAGGCGATCCAGAACACCCTGCCGATGTTCACCAAGGACGGCGTGATGCCCGCCGACGGGCCGAAGACCGTCCACGAGGTCCTCAAGTCCTTCAACCCCAGCCTCAAGGACGCCTCGGTGGACCTGAAGAAGACCTACACCACCGAGTTCGTGGAGAAGGCCGCCGGCTGAGAGCGGCCCCGGCGGCCGTCAGGCCCGGACCACCGGGACGACGGCGACGACGTCCATCCGGGCCGGGGTGCCGAGCGCCCTGCCGCACGACTCCGGGCGCGGCGGCTCGGCCGCGCCCTGCTCCACCTCCACCCGCCAGGCGCGTCCGTCGCGGTGGGCGACGGTCACGGTCCAGCGCGGCGCCGCGCCGTCGGTGGCGGTGACGTCGAGCGCGTCCGCGCCCTCCTCGCCGGTCAGCGCGCGCACCGCGAGCTCGGCGGCCTGGCCGGGGCGGTCCCAGGCCGAGCGGCCCCGGCAGTTGTGGGTGACGATCCGGCCGTCGCGTGCCGCCTCGAGCGCGTCCTTGACGTCGTGCGCGGTGGCACGTCCGTAGGCGTAGCCGTACGGCAGGACGAGCAGCGTCGGCGCGAAGCGGTGACCGCCTATGTGGGTGACCTCCCAGGCCTCGGTGCCGCCCGAGGCGGCCAGCTCGGCGGCCAGCGGCCGGCCGAGCAGGGCGCAGCAGCGGTCCCGCTTGCCGTTGGTGCAGACGAAGGCCAGGGGGGCGCCCTCGTAGGCGTCCCACAGGCCGCCGTGCTCGCCCGCCCCGAGCGCCGCGAGGTCCAGCCCGAGCAGCTCGGCGGGGTCGGCGATGCGGGTCGTACGGATCCAGGAGCGGCCGGGGGCCGTGTGGGCGACGAAGACCCGCTGGCGGGCCGGCTCGTGGCAGTCGGCGTGCCGGCCGGGGCGGCGGATGAGCTGGACGCGCACGCCGGTGTCCTTCGCGGCCCGGTCCAGGGCGCTGCCGACGGCGGGGTCGAGGTGGCTGGAGGCGAGCGCGTCCGAGCCCCAGGGGCCGGGCTGCTCGATCAGTAGCCACGTCCGCGCGGGCGCGGCGGTACCGGCCAGGGGCTCGGTCAGCAGTCGGGAGGCGGTCGCGCACGTGCTCACATAGGTGAGCCTAACCTGACCTCGGGCCGATGCGACACTTGAGCCGGTCGATTCGTATGAGGAGTCGCCCCGGACGGACCACGGCGAGGGCCGGACGGGCGAGCGGACCGGCCACCGCACGGATGCGACGACGGAGGGCGTTCCCTTGGCCAAGCGACAGATCCCGGTCATCGTGCTCGCGGGGTTTCTCGGGTCCGGTAAGACCACCCTGCTCAACCACCTGCTGAGCAGGAGCGGCGGCAGCAGGATCGGCGCGATCGTCAACGACTTCGGCAGCATCGAGATCGACGCGATGAGCGTCGCCGGACAGGTCGACTCCATGGTGTCGCTGGGCAACGGCTGCCTGTGCTGCGCCGTGGACACCAGCGAGCTGGACGTCTTCCTGGACCGGCTGGCCCGCCCGGCGGCCCGCATCGACGTCATCGTCATCGAGGCCAGCGGCCTGGCCGAGCCGCAGGAACTCATCCGCATGATCCTGGCCAGCGACAACAAGAGCATCGTCTACGGCGGCCTGGTCGAGGTGGTCGACGCGGCCGAGTTCACCGCCACGCGCGAGCGGCACCCCGAGCTCGACCGCCACGTGGGCATCGCCGACCTCGTGGTGCTCAACAAGGCCGACCGGATCGGGGACGAGGCGCGGGAGGAGCTGCTGACCACGCTCGCCGGGCTCGCGCCCGGCACGCCCGTCGTCCCCGCCGCGTACGGCCGCGTCGACCCGGAGTTCCTCTTCGACCGCAAGCCGCGCGAGGAGCGGAACGAAGCGATCCGGCAGCTGTCGTTCGAGGACCTGTGCACCGGGGACGACGACCACGATCAGGACCACCACGGCCACGGCCACCTGCACGCCGGCTACGAGAGCGTGGAGTTCGCCTCCGACGAGCCCATGCACCCGCGCCGGCTGATGGAGTTCCTCGACAGCAGGCCCGAGGGCCTCTACCGCGTCAAGGGCTTCGTCCACTTCGGGGTGGCCGGCCACCGGCAGAAGTTCACCCTGCACGCGGTCGGCGACTTCCTGCGCTTCTACCCCTCGCCATGGGCGCGCTCCGAGAAGCGCGCCACCCGGCTCGTCATGATCGGCAGCGGCATCGACGCCCCGGCCCTGCGGGACGGCATCGAGGCCTGCCGGGACACCGCACCGCAGGAGACCGACGACCACAGCATGTGGGGCGTCCTGCGGTACGCGCAGTCCTGAGCCCGTACGGGCGTTCCAAGCCTGTACTCGCGCTCCTGAGCCCGTACGGGCGGTCCTGGGCCCGTACGGGCGGTCCTGGCCGGCCCCCACCGGGGGCGGGCCAGGAGCCCTGCGACCGGGGCCTAGACCGGGCCCGCGACCGCGGCCACCGGAACGACCAGGGGCGTCCCCGAGCCGTCGCGGCGCGGGTCGGGCTCCGGCAGGGCGGCCGGCGTGCCGTTGGCGGTCGCGGCACGGGCCGGGCCGGCCCCGGCCCAGGCCAGCACCAGGCAGTCCTCGCCCTTGAGGAAGCGCTGGCAGCGCACGCCGCCCGTGGCCCGCCCCTTGCGGGGGTACTGGTCGAACGGCGTGAGCTTCGCCGTCGCCTCCCAGGTCGCACCGGGCAGCCCGCCCCGGGCGCCGGCGACCGTGAAGACGGCCGCGTCCTCGGCGGGGTCGACGGCCGTGAACGAGATCACCTTCGCGCCGGACGACAGCTTGATGCCCGCCATGCCGCCCGCGGGACGGCCCTGCGGGCGCACCTGCGCGGCCTGGTAGCGCAGCAGCTGGGCGTCGTCCGTGATGAAGACCAGGTCCTCCTCACCCGTGCGCAGCTCCACCGCGCCGACGATGCGGTCGCCGTCCTTGAGGGAGATGACCTCCAGCTCGTCCTTGTTGGCGGGGTAGTCGGGGACCACGCGCTTGACGACGCCCTGCTCCGTGCCGATGGCGAGTCCCGGCGAGGACTCGTCGAGCGTGGTCAGGCACACCACCCGCTCGCCGTCCTCCAGGGACAGGAACTCCGAAACCGGCGCGCCGCCCGACAGGTTCGGCGGGGCCGCCGTCTCCGGCAGCTGGGGCAGGTCGATCACCCGCAGCCGCAGCAGCCGGCCCGTCGACGTCACCGCGCCCACCTCGCCCAGGGCGGTCGCCGGGACCGCCGAGGCGATCACGTCGTGCTTGACCCGCTTGGTGTCGGCCGCCCCGTCGAACGGCTCGCCCGTGGCCGTACGGGCCAGCAGGCCGGTGGAGGACAGCATCACCCGGCACGGGTCGTCCGCGACCTGCAGCGGCATCGCCGCCGCCGGGACGCCCGCCGACTCCAGCAGCACCGTGCGCCGGTCGGTGCCGAACTTCTTCGCCACGTCCGCCAGTTCCGAGGAGACGAGCTTGCGGAGCTCGGTGTCGGACTCCAGGATCCGGGTCAGGTCCGCGATCTCGGAGTTCAGCCGGTCCCGCTCGGACTCCAGCTCGATCCGGTCGAACTTCGTCAGGCGGCGCAGCGGGGTGTCGAGGATGTACTGCGTCTGCGTCTCGGAGAGCGAGAAGCGCTCCACGAGTGACGCCTTGGCCTCCGCGGCGTTCTCACTCGATCGAATGATTCGGATGACCTCGTCGATGTCGATGAGCGCCACCAGCAGGCCCTCGACCAGGTGCAGCCGGTCCCGCCGCTTGCCGCGCCGGAACTCGCTGCGCCGTCTGACCACCTCGAAGCGGTGGTCGACGTAGACCTCCAGCAGCTCCTTGAGGCCCAGCGTCAGCGGCTGGCCGTCGACCAGCGCGACGTTGTTGATGCCGAAGGACTCCTCCATCGGCGTGAGCTTGTAGAGCTGCTCCAGGACGGCCTCGGGGTTGAAGCCGTTCTTGATCTCGATGACCAGGCGCAGGCCGTGGGCGCGGTCGGTGAGGTCCTTGACGTCGGCGATGCCCTGCAGCTTCTTGGAGCCGACCAGGTCCTTGATCTTGGAGATCACCTTCTCCGGACCCACCGCGAAGGGCAGTTCGGTGACGATGAGGCCCTTGCGGCGGGGGGAGACGTTCTCCACGGAGACGGTGGCGCGGATCTTGAACGTGCCGCGGCCGGTCTCGTACGCGTCCCGGATCCCGCTCAGGCCCACGATCCGGCCACCCGTGGGCAGGTCGGGGCCGGGGACGTACTTCATGAGCGTGTCGAGATCGGCGCCCGGGTGCCGGATCAGGTGCCGGGCGGCGGCGATGACCTCGCCCAGATTGTGCGGCGGCATGTTCGTCGCCATGCCGACCGCGATGCCGGACGTGCCGTTGACCAGCAG
The DNA here is from genome assembly GCF_014655595.1 of Streptomyces griseocarneus. Lineage (GTDB taxonomy): Bacteria > Actinomycetota > Actinomycetes > Streptomycetales > Streptomycetaceae > Streptomyces > Streptomyces griseocarneus. Next base: position 99,667 of record NZ_BNBL01000001.1, read on the forward strand.
GTTCGGGTAGGCGGCGGGGAGGGCGACGGGCTCCTGCTCGCTGCCGTCGTAATTCGGCGAGAAATCGACGGTGTCCTCGTCGATCGACTCGGTCATCAGCGACGTCGCCGCCGCCATCCGGGCCTCGGTGTAACGCATCGCCGCGGGCGGGTCGTCGTTGCCGAGCGAGCCGAAGTTGCCGTGGCCGTCGACCAGCGGCACCCGCATCGAGAAGGGCTGGGCCATGCGCACCAGGGCGTCGTAGATCGACGCGTCGCCGTGCGGGTGGAGCTTGCCCATCACCTCGCCGACGACCCGGGCGCACTTGACGTACGCCCGCTCCGGGCGCAGCCCCATCTCGTTCATCTGGAAGAGGATGCGGCGGTGGACGGGCTTGAGGCCGTCCCTGGCGTCCGGCAGGGCGCGGGAGTAGATGACCGAGTAGGCGTACTCGAGGAAGGAGCCCTGCATCTCGTCGACGACGTCGATGTCGAGGATGCGCTCCTCGAAGTCTTCCGGCGGCGGGGTCTTCGTGCTGCGGCGGGCCATCGCGGCTGCTGCTCCTTCGATCGATTGCCGAGGCGGGTCTGACGCCGACCATTGTGGACCGCGCCACTGACAACCCCGACCGCGACCCGTCCGGGAAGGGTGGCGGGGGCCGGGAACTTCTCCGGATGTCAGCGCGCTTGCATACAGTGACAGCACTGTTCATCACGCGAGTCGTCGCGAGGCACCGCGGGATCTCAAGAGATCGAAGGGACGTACATGCCCATGGGTCACACGGCCACGCAACAGGCCGCCGCCGGCGGTCTGACAGCGACCGAGCACCGCCTGGCCAACGGCCTGCGGGTGGTCCTCTCCGAGGACCACCTCACGCCGGTGGCCGCGATCTGCCTCTGGTACGACGTCGGCTCGCGCCACGAAGTCAAGGGCCGTACCGGCCTCGCCCACCTCTTCGAGCACCTGATGTTCCAGGGCTCGGCGCAGGTCAAGGGCAACGGCCACTTCGAGCTGGTGCAGGGCGCGGGCGGCTCGCTCAACGGCACCACCAGCTTCGAGCGCACCAACTACTTCGAGACCATGCCCGCCCACCAGGTGGAGCTGGCCCTGTGGCTCGAGGCGGACCGGATGGGCTCGCTGCTCACCGCGCTCGACGACGAGTCCATGGAGAACCAGCGCGACGTCGTCAAGAACGAGCGCCGCCAGCGCTACGACAACGTGCCCTACGGCACCGCGTTCGAGAAGCTGACGGCCATGGCCTACCCCGACGGCCACCCCTACCACCACACCCCCATCGGCTCGATGGCCGACCTGGACGCCGCCTCCCTCGAGGACGCGCGCGCCTTCTTCCGCACGTACTACGCGCCCGGCAACGCCGTCCTCTCGGTCGTCGGCGACATCGATCCGGAGCAGACGCTCGCCTGGATCGAGAAGTACTTCGGCTCCATCCCCTCGCACGAGGGCAAGCAGCCGCCGCGCGACGGCAGCCTGCCGGACACCATCGGCGGGCAGCTGCGCGAGGTCGTCCGCGAGGAGGTCCCCTCCCGCGCGCTGATGGCCGCCTACCGCCTGCCGCACGACGGCACGCGCGAGGCGGACGCCGCGGACCTCGCCCTGACCGTCCTCGGCGGCGGCGAGTCCTCCCGTCTGCACAACCGCCTCGTGCGCCACGACCGCTCCGCCGTCGCCGCCGGCTTCGGCCTGCTGCGCCTGGCCGGCGCCCCCTCCATGGGATGGCTGGACGTCAAGGCGTCCGGCGGCTTCGAGGTGACCGACATCGAGGCCGCCGTCGACGACGAGCTGGCCCGCTTCGCCGTCGAGGGGCCCACCCCGCAGGAGATGGAGCGCGCCCAGGCCCAGCTGGAGCGCGAGTGGCTGGACCGCCTCGCCACCGTCAGCGGCCGCGCCGACGAACTGTGCCGCTTCGCCGTGCTGTTCGGCGACCCGCAGCTGGCCCTCACCGCCGTCCAGCGCGTCCTGGACATCACCCCCGAGGAGGTGCAGGAGGTCGCCAAGGCCCGGCTGCACCCCGACAACCGCGCGGTGCTCGTCTACGAGCCGACCGCGCCCCAGGCCGACGCCGGCGCCGACAAGAACGAGGAAGAGGAGACGGCTCAGTGAGCGACGCCGCAGCCGCGAGCACCCCGGGGACCGCGCCTTCGATGGTGTTCCACCCCCAGCCCAAGCCCGGGCAGGCCACTCCCTGGGCCTTCCCGGCCCCCGAGCGCGGGCAGCTGCCCAACGGCCTGACCGTGCTGCGCTGCCACCGCCCCGGCCAGCAGGTCGTCGCCGTCGAGATCTGCCTGGACGCGCCCCTGGAGGCCGAGCCCGAGGGCCTCGACGGCGTGTCCACGATCATGGCGCGGGCCTTCTCCGAGGGCACCGACAAGCTCAGCGCCGAGGACTTCACCGCCGAGCTGGAGCGCTGCGGCGCCACCCTCGACGCGCACGCCGACCACGAGGGCGTGCGCCTGTCCCTGGAGGTCCCGGCCTCCCGGCTGCCGAAGGCCCTGGGCCTGCTGGCCGACGCCCTGCGCGCCCCGGCCTTCCCGGACAACGAGGTCGAGCGCCTGGTCAACAACCGCCTCGACGAGATCCCGCACGAGCTGGCCAACCCCGCCCGCCGCGCGGCCATGGCGCTGTCCGCCGAGCTCTTCCCGGCGGACTCCCGCATGTCGCGGCCCCGCCAGGGCACCCAGGAGACCGTCGAGCGCATCGACGCCGCCTCCGTGCGCGCCTTCTACGAGGCCCACGTCCGCCCGGCCGCGGCCACCGCCGTCGTCGTCGGCGACTTCACCGGCGTCGACCTCGACCAGGCGCTCACCGAGTCCCTCGGCGCCTGGACCGGCGCCGCCGCGCAGCCCCGCCCCGTGCCGCCGGTCACCGCCGACGACACCGGCCGCGTGGTGATCGTGGACCGCCCCGGCGCGGTCCAGACCCAGCTGCTGCTGGGCCGCGTCGGCCCCGACCGGCACGACCGCGTCTGGCCCGCCCAGGTGCTCGGCACCTACTGCCTGGGCGGCACGCTGACCTCCCGCCTGGACCGCGTCCTGCGCGAGGAGAAGGGCTACACCTACGGCGTCCGCTCCTTCGGCCAGGTCATGCGCTCCGCCCCCGACGGAACGGGCATCGCCCTGCTGGCCATCAGCGGCTCCGTGGACACCCCCAACACCGGTCCGGCGCTCGAGGACCTGTGGAAGGTGCTGCGCACCCTCGCCGCCGAGGGCCTGACCGAGGCCGAGCGGGACGTGGCCGTGCAGAACCTGGTGGGCGTCGCCCCGCTGAAGTACGAGACGGCCGCCGCCGTCGCCGGCACCCTCGCCGACCAGGTCGAGCAGCACCTGCCGGACGACTTCCAGGCGCGGCTGTACGAACGCCTCGCCGACACCGGCACCGTGGAGGCCACGGCCGCCGTCGTGAGCGCCTTCCCGGCCGGCCGTCTCGTCACGGTCCTCGTCGGGGACGCCTCCGAGATCACCGAGCCCGTCAAGGCGCTGGGCATCGGCGAGGTGACGGTCATCCCGGCCTGAGAACCGGGCTGAACCAGCCGGAACGGGTCCGACCGGCCCGAACCGGCCCCGGCCGCCCGGCAGACGCCCTGACAGGGGCTCAACCCCCCTGTGCCGCAGGGCCGCTGAGCCGGACATTGCCGGACAACTGAGGCGCGTGGGTCCAGCGAGACCCACGCGCCTCCTTTATGCCCGATTTCGCGCAGTGGTTGCACGTTGGTCGTGTGGCGTACGTCATAAAAGCCCGGATCTGTTTGCCGTTCGAATCTGACGCCGATTAGCGTCAGGGCGGCAGTCCGTCAGATCGGAGCCGCATCCGCGGTCCCGGGCAGCCATCGCCGAGTCCCCGAAGCACCAGCGAGGGGAGCCGGGGACCCACAGTCCCTGGGGTGAATCGGCCCCCTTTCACGAGGGAGCCGTAGGAGACCTTCCTGCTCCGAACCCGTCAGCTAACCCGGTAGGCGAGAGGGAAGGAAAGGATTCGCCCAGCCATGGGGAAGCACCGTCGTCCGAGCAAAGCCGCGCGCGTCAGCGCCAACGTCGCGGGCATAGCCACCCTCACCGCCGCCGGTGTGGTCGCCGGCGTCGCCGCCCCGGCCTTCGCCGCCTCCGACGACTCGCGTGGTCCCGAGGACACCGGGCTGACCCAGGCCGTCGTCATCAGTGACGTCATGGCCGACAACGTCGACGCCCAGGCCGAGACCCAGCGCAGCGCCGCCGACGAGGCCGCCGCCCGCCTCCAGGCCGAGGAGACCGCCAAGAAGAAGGCGTCCGAGGCCAAGGAGCGCCACGCGGAGGCCGAGCGCAAGCTCAAGGAGGAGCGCGACGCCAAGGAGCGTGCCGCGCGTGACGAGGAGCGCAAGCGCCTGGGCACGTACGTGAGCCCCCTCGACGGCTCCTACGTCTCCACCTCCTACAAGGCCTCCAGCGGCCTGTGGTCCTCCGGCAGCCACACCGGCATCGACCTCCACGCCGAGACCGGCTCCTCGGTCCACGCGGTCGCCGCCGGCACCATCGTCGAGGCCGGCTGGGGCGGCGCGTACGGCAACAACGTCGTCATCAAGCACAACGACGGCACCTACACCCAGTACGCCCACCTGTCGTCGCTCGACGTCTCGGTCGGCCAGACGGTCACCCCGGGTCAGCAGATCGGCCTGTCGGGCGCCACGGGCAACGTCACCGGCCCGCACCTGCACTTCGAGGCCCGCACCGGCGCCGGCTACGGCTCCGACATCGACCCGATCGCCTACATGAGCGCGCACGGCGTCAGCCTGTAAGGCCCCGCAGCCTTCCCGGCACCGCTTCGCACAAGGCCCCGGCCCCCGGCCGGGGCCTTGGCGTTCTCCGGTGCCGTCGGCGTTGGCCAAAAAATATCCATGAATCCCCGGCACCATCGGAAATCGCGGGGGATTGCCATAGAGTCGCTGAACGGATGTCAATCGGCCGCGCATCGCGGGAGATTAAGTCGTGAGGCGGAGGTACAGCCATGCGGGGCCGTACGTGAACGGCGGTGGTGAAGCGGCACACGGGAGCCGCCGTATTTCCGCGCACGCCGTGTGCACGGCGATTCGCGACGACATCGTCTCCGGGGTTTTCCCACCCGGCAGCCGGCTCATCGAGGAACTCCTCGCCCGCCGTTACGGCGTCTCCCGGGTGCCCGTGCGCGAGGCGCTGCGCACCCTGGCCTCCGAGGGTTTCGTCACCACCCGCCGGCACGCCGGGGCCTGCGTCGCCGAGCCCACCGAGCAGGAGGCGGCGGACCTCCTCGACGTCCGCGCCCTGCTGGAGCCGCTGGGGGCCGCGCGCGCCGCGCAGCGGCGCACCGAGGCCCATCTGAAGGTCCTGCGCGGCCTGGTCCGGCTGGGCCAGGAGCGGGCCCGCGCGGGCCGCACCGGCGAGCTGCGGCCGCTCGGCGACTGGTTCGACGAAACCCTGGCCCAGGCCTCCGGCAGCCCCAGCCTCGCCACGCTGCTCACCCAGCTGCGGCGCAAGATCGCCTGGGTCTACGTGGCCGAGCCGCCGGCCCGGCCCCTGGAGGCCTGGGAGGCGTGCGGTGCGCTCGTGGACGCCGTGGCCCGTGGTGACGCCGAGCGCGCCCGGGCGCTCGCCGCGGCCCGCGCGGACCGCAGGGCCGGTGAATTCCGCCCGCGCCGTGCGCAGGTCGCGCAAGCGGTGCGCCCGCCGAAACAATCCGTAAACACCGCGGGTGTCCGTTCTTAACAACCCGCCGCTATTCATGGAGAAATAGCGGCCGGGAATTCGTGGCGGTCCCCGGCCGCGCATACGACGACGGGGCCGCGGCGCCCGCCCGGGCCGCCGCGACCCCGTCGTGTGCCCGCCGTGCGGCGGCGGGCCGGGTGATCCGGATGGATCAGACGGTCTCCGGGAGCTCCTCGAGCCCCTCGCCGACCAGCTTGGCCAGACGGTCGAGCGCGGCCTCGGCGCCCTCCGCCTCCGTGGCGAGCACGATCTCCTCGCCGCCCTGGGCGCCCAGGCCCAGCACCGCGAGCATGGAGGCGGCGTTGACGGGGTTGCCGTCCGCCTTCGCGATCGTCACGGGGACGCCGGCGGCCGTCGCCGCACGGACGAAGATCGACGCGGGTCGGGCGTGCAGGCCCTCGGCCCAGCCGACGTTTACGCGGCGCTCAACCATGGTGTTGCCCTTCAGGTCGGGTGAGGTTGTCTAGACCATTGTCGCACGGTGCGCGCGGTGCCCCGGCGCGCGCCCGGGGCAGGGCCGTGCGGCCCCGACGGGTGGGCCGGACGCCGCCTGATGACCGTCGGCGCCCGGCCTTACGCTGGCCCCATGCACACGCCGTCCGAGCACGCCTACCCCGCCCACTGGGAAGCGGATGTCGTCCTCCGTGACGGCGGCACCGCACGGATCCGCCCCATCACGCCCGACGACGCCCAGCGCCTGGTCAGCTTCTACGAACAGGTCTCGGACGAGTCCAAGTACTACCGCTTCTTCGCGCCCTACCCCCGCCTCTCCGACCGGGACGTGCACCGCTTCACCCACCACGACTACGTCGACCGGGTGGGCCTGGCGGCGACCGTCGGCGGCGAGTTCATCGCCACCGTCCGCTACGACCGCATCGACGCGAACGGCATGCCCTCCTCCGCCCCGGCGGACGAGGCCGAGGTCGCCTTCCTCGTCCAGGACGCCCACCAGGGCCGGGGCGTGGCCTCCGCCCTCCTCGAACACGTCGCGGCCGTCGCCCGCGAACGCTCCATCCGGCGCTTCGCCGCCGAGGTGCTGCCCGCCAACACCAAGATGATCAAGGTCTTCACGGACGCGGGCTACACCCAGAAGCGCAGCTTCGAGGACGGCGTCGTCCGCCTCGAGCTCGACCTCGAGCCCACCGACAAGTCGCTCGCCGTCCAGCGCGCCCGCGAGCGGCTCGCCGAGGCCCGCTCCGTCCAGCGCCTGCTCGCCCCCGGCTCCGTCGCCGTCGTCGGCACCGGGCGCCGCCCCGGCGGCATGGGCCGGACCGTCCTGAACAACCTGCTGGCCGGTGGCTTCACGGGGCGTGCGTACGCGGTCAACCGGTCCTTCCCCGAAGACCTTTCGGTGCTCGAGCCGGAGGGCGTCCCCGCCCACCGCTCCGTGCTCGGCATCCAGGAGCCCGTCGACCTCGCCGTCATCGCCGTGCCCGCCGAGCACGTGCCCTCCGTCGTCGCCGACTGCGGCGAGCACGGCGTCCAGGGGCTCGTCGTCCTGTCCGCCGGATACGCCGAGAGCGGCCCCGCCGGCCGCGACCGCCAGCGCGAGCTGGTCCGCCAGGCCCGCTCCTACGGCATGCGCGTCATCGGCCCCAACTCCTTCGGCCTGATCAACACGGCCGAGGGCGTCCGGCTCAACGCCTCCCTGTCGCCCGAGCTGCCCGCCGCCGGACGCGTCGGCCTCTTCAGCCAGTCCGGGGCCATCGGCATCGCCCTCCTCTCGGGGCTCCACCGCCGCGCCGCCGGACTGGTGGGCCTGTCGACCTTCGTCTCCGCCGGCAACCGCGCCGACCTCTCCGGCAACGACTTCCTGCAGTACTGGCACGACGACCCCGACACCGACGTCGCCCTCATGTACCTGGAGTCGATCGGCAACCCCCGCAAGTTCGCCCGCCTGGCCAGGCGGACCTCCGCCCGCAAGCCGCTGGTCGTCGTCAAGGGCGCGCGGCACGGCGCCGCCGCACCCGCCGGCCACGCCGTGCGCACCACCCGCATCCCCGACGCCACCGTCTCCGACCTGCTGCGCCAGGCCGGCGTCATCCGCGTCGACACGGTCACCGAGCTGGCCGACACCGGGCTGCTCCTCGCCTCGCAGCCGCTGCCCGCCGGCCCCCGCGTGGCCATCCTCGGCAATTCCCAGTCGCTGTCCCTGCTGACCTACGACGCCTGCCTCACGGACGGGCTGCGCCCGCTGCTGCCCCGCGACCTGACCACCGGCGCCGCCCCGGCCGACTTCCGCGTCGCCCTGGCCGAGGCCCTCGCCGACCGGGCCTGCGACGCCGTCGTCGTCACCGCCATCCCCTGGGTCGGCGGCGCCTCGGCCGCCGACCTCGCCGCCGCCGTCCGCGAGGCGGTCGCCCAGGCCTCCCCGGAGGACCCCAAGCCCGTCGCCGTCGTCCACCTGGAGATCCCCGGCCTCGCCGAGGCGCTCGCCGCCCCGCCGGACGCCGCCTCCGGGAAGGACCCCGCGCCCGCCGTCCGCATCCCCGCCTTCCCCGCCGCCGAGCGGGCCGTACGGGCCCTCGCCGAGGCCGTGCGCTACGCCCGCTGGCGGCGCCAGGCCGCCGACCCCGGCCGCGTGCCGGAGTACGAGGACATCGACGAGAACGGCGCCGCCGCCGACATCGACGTGCTGCTGCGGGCCCACAACGCCACCGGCCCGCGCGCCGTGACGCTCTCCGCCGCCGACACCCAGCGCCTGCTCGCCCGGTACGGGATCGCCGTGCTGCCCGCCCTGCCCGCACCCGACCCCGACGGCGCCGTCCGCGCCGCCCACCGGCTCGGCTTCCCCGTGGCCCTCAAGCCCACCGCGCCCCACCTGCGGCACCGCGCCGACCTCGGCGGCGTCCGCCTCGACCTCGGCGGCGAGGCGGAACTGCGCCGGGCCTACGCCGAGTTGACCGACCTGCTCGGCACGCCCGAGGAGCTGCGCCTGGTCGTGCAGTCCATGGCCCCGCGCGGCGTCGACACGGTCGTACGGGCCGCCATCGACCCCGCGGCCGGCGCCGTGCTGTCCTTCGGCCTGGCCGGCGCCCCCTCCCTGCTGCTCGGGGACACCGCCCACCGCCTCGTGCCGGCCACCGACCGCGACGCCGCCGAGCTGATCCGCTCGGTGCGCACCGCGCCCCTGCTCTTCGGCTGGCGCGGCTCCACGCCCGTCGACACCAAGGCCCTGGAGGAGCTGCTGCTGCGCGTGTCGCGGCTGGTCGACGACCACCCCGAGGTCGTGGGCGCCGACCTGGAGCCCGTGATCGTCGCCCCGCACGGCGTTCATGTGCTCGGCGCGTCCCTGCGCCTCGCGCCGCCGCCCGCCCGCACCGACGTGGGCCCGCGCAGCCTGCCCTCGTACTGACCCCGCCCGGCCGGATCCGTCCCTCCCGCCGGGGAAGGCCCCGGCAGGAGGGCCCCGTACGCCCCGTAGAATGGGGCGTATGGCGAAGACCGGTACGACGACCCAGGGGCTGCGCGCAGCTATCGAGCGCAGCGGCTATTACCCGGCTCTCGTGGCCGAGGCGGTGGAGGCCGCCGTGGGCGGGGAGCCGGTCGTGTCGTACCTGGTGCACCAGGAGACGACCTTCGATTCCAACGAGGTCCGCCGCCACGTCACGGTCCTGGTCCTGACCGGCACCCGATTCATCGTCAGCCACACCGACGAGCAGGCCGCCGACGGCACGTCGCCGTCGCCCTACGCCACCACCTCCACCGAGTCGGTCAAGATCGACCGGATCTCCTCGGTCGTGCTCAGCCGCGTCGTGGCCAACCCCGAGGCCTACACCCCCGGCACCCTGCCCCGCGAGGTCGTGCTCACCATCGGCTGGGGCGCGGTCTCCCGCATCGACCTGGAGCCCGCCGCCTGCGGCGACCCCAACTGCGACGCCGACCACGGCTACACCGGCTCCTCCACCGCCGACGACCTGAGCCTGCGCGTCAGCGAGGCGGGCGACGGGCCGGACACGGTGCGCCAGGCCCTCGCCTTCGCCCAGTCGCTCTCCGAGGCCACCGCGGCGACCGCCCGCTGATGTCCCATCCCGCATTCGCCGGCTCCGCCTGGTCCGAGCCGGCCCCGCTCGACCCGCGCCACGCCCCGCTGCCCCGCTACGGCACCGGCTCCCTCGCCGACCTGCTGCCCACGATCGCGGCCGGCCTGGGCGTCCCGGGCATGTCGGGCGCCATGGAGCTGGCGCCCGCCGACCGGGTCTGCGTCTTCCTCATCGACGGCCTGGGCTGGGAGCTGCTGCGCGCCCACCCCGACGAGGCGCCCTTCCTGCACTCGCTGCTGCCGTCGTCCATGAACGGCACCGGCGAGCCCATGACCGCGGGCTTCCCGTCCACCACGGCGACCTCGCTCGCCTCGGTGGGCACGGGCCTGCCGCCCGGCGCCCACGGCCTGCCCGGCTACACCGTCGCCGACCCGGCCACCGGCGAGCTGATGAACCAGCTGCGCTGGCGCCCCTGGACGGACCCGCACGCCTGGCAGCCCTACCCCACGGTCTTCCAGCGCGCCGACGCCGCCGGCATCGCCACCTGCCAGGTCTCGGCCCCCGACTTCCAGCACACCCCGCTGACCAAGGTCGCGCTCAGCGGCGGCACCTTCCACGGCCGCCTCTCCGGCGAGGAGCGGATGGACTTCGCGGCCGACCGGCTCGCCGCCGCCGACCGCTCGCTCGTCTACACCTACTACAGCGAGGTGGACGGCAAGGGGCACCGCTTCGGCGTCGACTCCGAGGAGTGGCGCGGCCAGCTGATGTACGTGGACCTGCTCGCCCGGCGCCTGGCCGAGCAGCTGCCGCCGCGCTCCGCCCTGTACGTCACCGCCGACCACGGCATGATCGACATCCCGTTCGACCCGGAGTCGCGCATCGACTTCGACGAGGACTGGGAGCTGCGCGCCGGCGTGGCCCTGCTGGGCGGCGAGGCCCGGGCCCGGCACGTCTACGCGGTGCCGGGTGCGGCCGACGACGTCCTGGCGGTCTGGCGCGAGGTGCTCGGCGAGCAGATGTGGGTCGCCGGGCGCGACGAGGCGATCGAGGCGGGCTGGTTCGGCCCGCCCGGCGAGGGCGTCGACGACCGGGTGTACGCACGGATCGGCGACGTGGTCGCCGCCGCCCGCGACGACATCGCGATCGTCGCCACGGAGACCGAGCCCAACGAGTCGAGGATGATCGGCCTGCACGGCTCGATGACGCCCGTCGAACAGCTCGTGCCGCTCCTCGAAGTGCGCTCCTGATCTTCTCCCCACCCCCCCCACGACAAACGAAAGGCATTGGCCTTCCCATGCCCGAGCTGGTGTTCTTCTCCGGAACAATGGACTGCGGAAAGAGCACTCTCGCTCTGCAAATCGAGCACAACCGTTCGGCCCGCGGCCTCCAAGGCATGATCTTCACCCGCAACGACCGCGCGGGCGAGGGGAAGCTGTCCTCCCGGCTCGGCCTGGTGACCGACTCCGTCGAGGCCGGTGAGGGCTTCGACTTCTACGGCCACCTCGTCGCGCACCTCTCCAAGGGCGGGCGGTGCGACTACGTGATCGCGGACGAGGCGCAGTTCCTCGAGCCCGAGCAGATCGACCAGCTGGCCCGGATCGTCGACGACCTCGACCTCGACGTCTTCGCCTTCGGCATCACCACCGACTTCCGCACCCGGCTCTTCCCCGGCTCCCGCCGGCTGATCGAGCTGGCCGACCGGGTGGAGGTGCTGCAGGTCGAGGCGCTGTGCTGGTGCGGGGCCCGGGCCACGCACAACGCCCGTACGATCGGCGGACAGATGGTCGTCGAGGGCGCCCAGGTCGTCGTCGGCGACGTCAACCAGCCGGAGACCGTGGTGGGTTACGAGGTGCTGTGCCGGCGCCATCACCGCCGCCGGCTGACGGCCGCCGCCGCGCGCGCCGCCGCCCTGTCGCCCGATGTGCTGCCGGTGGACCCGGACGGATCCCGCTAGCACCGGACGAGGGTCGCGCGGTCAGGGCGCCGAAGACAGCAGCGAGAAGACCGCGCCCTCGGGGTCGGCGACCTTCGCCACCCGGCCGGCCGGTCCCGGCGCCGGCGCGTCCAGCACCCGTCCGCCCAGCTCGGTGACCCTCCGGGCCGCGTCGTCGACGTCCGTCACCTCGAAGTACGTCATCCAGTGCGGCTGCTCCAGCTCGGGCCCCGCACCGCGGATCGCGGCCACCGGCCGGCCGTCCACGTGCAGGGTGACCGCGTCGGAGTCGACCGTTCCCGCCGCCTTGCTCTCGTAGCCGAACAGCGCGCGGTAGAACTTCAGTACGACGGCGGCCTCGTAGGTCACCAGCTCGTGCCAGACCGGGGCCCCCGGCATGCCCTTCGGCCCGGAACCCGTCAGCCTGCGCCCCTGCCAGACGCCGAAGGCCGCGCCCGCCGGGTCCGTGGCCAGCACCAGCCGACCGGCGTCCTCGGCCGACAGCGGGCCCACGCCCACGGTGCCGCCGCAGCAGTGGATCCACTCCGCGCACACGTCCGCGTCGTCGCTCGCCAGATAGGTGGTCCAGGCGCCCGCGAGTTGACGGTCCGGCGGGAGTTCACCGATTCCGGCGACATCCCGCCCGTCCAGGGTGGCCCGTACGTACGGGCCCAGTTGGCGCGGGCCGGGGCTGTAATAGCTCCAGCCGAACAGTCCGCCGTAGAACTCCTCGGTCGCCTCCAGGTCGTGCACCAGGAGACTGGTCCAGCAGGGGGTGCCCGGTGTGTGGCGCCGGGTCTCCTCCTCGCTGGTCTCGGAGGATCCCCATACCTCGGTCATCGTCAGTCGCTCCTCGGACCGTCGTGGTGGCCGCGCTCCCGATCCGGTCGCGGGCTTCGCGGTTCCCGCAGGAGGATGCCCGAATTCGCGTTCCGCTTCTGTGTCCGCGCCGTCGCCGTTCAGTATCGATCAGCATCGCGGCGTCTGGCCAGGGGGCCGTTCGGCGCAACGCCGGGTACGCCAGGATGGGGGTATGGACGCCATCATCAGCGCAACGGAATGGGCGAGCGAGTCGGCCGGCGAGCGGCCGCCCACGCTCCTGGACATCCGCTACGTGCCCGGGGGACCGCCCGGAGCGCCGGAATACCGGGCCGGGCACCTCGCCGGCGCCGTCTACGTGGACCTGGACTCCGAGCTCGCCGGGGCGCCGGGGGCGAGGGGCCGTCACCCGCTGCCGGACGTCGCGGAGTTCGGCGCCGCGATGCGCCGCGCGGGAGTCCGGGCGGACCACCCGGTCGTGGTCTACGACGGGGGACTGGGATGGGCGGCCGCGCGGGCGTGGTGGCTGCTGCGCTGGGCCGGTCACCCGTCCGTACGGGTCCTGGACGGCGGGCTCGCCGCGTGGACCGCGGCGGGCGGGGCGCTGACGACCGAGGTGCCGGCCGTGACGGAGGGCGACTTCACGCCGCGGCCGGGGGCCCTGCCGCTGCTCGACGCCGACGGCGCGGCGGCGCTGGCACGCCGGGGACTGCTGCTGGACGCGCGGGCGGGGGAGCGCTACCGCGGCGAGGTCGAGCCACTGGACGCCGTCGCCGGCCACATCCCCGGCGCGGTCTCCGCGCCCACGGCCGACAACGTCGGCGAGGACGGCCGCTTCCGGCCGGCGAAGGACCTCGCGGAACGGTTCGGGGAGCTCGGGGCGGCCGACGCCACGGAGGTGGGCGTCTACTGCGGCTCGGGCGTCTCCGCCGCCCATGAGGTGCTCGCGCTGGCGGTGGCCGGCATTCCGGCGGCCGCCCTGTACGTGGGTTCGTGGAGCGAATGGTCGTCCGACCCGGGCCGTCCCGTGGCGACGGGGGCCCTGCCGGGCTGAGGTGCGTACGGCAAGGCCCCTCCCCGCCGCGGCGGGGAGGGACCGTGCTTCGCTCCCGCTACTCCTGCTTCTTGCGGCGCGTGCCGAAGACGATCTCGTCCCAGCTGGGGACCGCCGCCCGGCGGCCCGGGCGGACGCCGTCCGCCTCCGCCTGGCGGTCCGTGGTGCCGATCAGGCGGTCGCGGTGGCCCGCCACCGAGCGCGGCATGAGCACGTCCGCGTACGCGGACCCCGCGCTGGCCGCCGGAGCGGGCGGCTCCACCGCCTCCGTCTCCTCCGAGGGCGGGTCGGCGGCGACGGACGGGGGCGCGGAGGGGGGCTCGGGGACGACCATGTCGCCCCGGAAGCTGGGCACCGCCTCGAGCAGGCTGGTCAGCGAGTCGCGTTCCTTGCCCGTCTCCTCCGCCGGCGTGTCGCCGGAGGAGGCCTCCGGCTCCGTCGGAGCGCCGGAGCCCTGGCGGTCCCGGTCAAGGGAACGATCCAGCGGCCGGTCGCGCGGCAGGCGCGCGATCCGCGGCACGAAGGGGAAGCTCGGCTCGGGCGTGTCGTCGGTCTCGCCGATGAGCGCGCGGGCCTCGTCGTCCAGCGCCTGAACGATCCGGCGCGGCGGGTCGTACGTCCAGCTCGCGGCGCGCGGCTCACCGGAGGCGCGGTAGACGAGCAGGACCTCCCACGTGCCGTCGTCGCGGCGCCAGGAGTCCCACTGGGCGCTGTCCTTGTCGGCGCCGCGCAGCACGAGCCGCTCGGCCACGGACTCGCCGAGCGGCGGGCCGGTGTTCTCGCCGGGGCGGCGCACGGGCGTCTTGCGGGCGCGCTCGGCCATGAAGGCGCGCTCGGCGAGCACGGGGCCCTCGAAGCGCCGCACCCGCTCCACGGGGATCCCCGCGAGCTGTGCGACCTCCTCGGCGGAGGCGCCGGCCCGGATGCGGGCCTGGATGTCTCTGGGGCGGAGGTGACTCTCCACCTCGATCTCGATCTGCCCCAGACGCGCGCGGTCGTTGCGCACGGCGGCACGGAGCCGCTCATCGATGGGCAGCGTGTACTCCGTGCTGTCCGCAGCCTTGAGAACCAGCCGTGTGCCGTCGTTGGAGACTGCCACGACACGCAGTTCGGGCATGGGGACCTCCCGGGTGGTGCCTGCCGACGTCACCTGCGTCGCTGCTTCCGCTAGTCGAGTGTGGCCTGCCCGGGTAGCAGCCTGCCACAACATTGCCGAGTTGACGGGGCGAGAGCCGCCCGGGCCCCCGTCCCGTGGTTCCGGGCAGCCGGACGGGATATTGGGGCCAGGGCTCGTCACAGTACTCCATTCGGGCCACTGGGCGTGGATCGGCGCGCCAGGGAAGTTCACCTGCGACAAGGGAGTTGGAATGCGCCCCTTGAGAGGGGGGCTTGCGCGTGGGCTGGGTGGTGGTGTCGAGGTTCACACAATCGCCCGATTCGGAACCGTTCGTTAGGCTCGAATGTCCCTTCTAGCTGCAAGAGGGGCTGAACCGACCTACAGGGGCTGGAGATGGACGACAAAGGCGAAAGTGAGGCAAAAACGAAGGGCAAGCGTCTCGATCTGAGCGTCGCGCAGGTGTCCGGCAGTGCGCTGGCGGCGGTGGTCGCCGCCCTGCTCGCGGGCAAACTCGGTGTATACGGCACGGTCATTGGTGCCGGTGTCGTCAGCGTGGTGGCCACGACCGGTGGCACGGTCTTTCACCACGTGTTCAAACGTACGGGCGAGCAGATCCGCGAGGTGACCGCCGTGCAGGCGGAGCCCAGGCTCCGCCAGGTGCCGCTGCGCGACGCGGGCCGCGCCGTGGACCGGGCCCGCTCGGCGGACGACGCGACGCGGGTGCTGCCGGGCGCCGAGGACCGTACACAACTGCTGCACCAGGTGTCACCGTCCGCGGCGGACCCGGCGCCCTCCGGGGCGCACGCCGGTGCGTACACCGGCGCGCATGGCCGGGCGCACTTCGACGGCTACTCCCAGGAATTCTCCCGGGGCACGACCCACGGCACGCGGCTGCGGGGCTGGAAGCGCCCGGCGCTGGCCGCCGGTGTCGTCTTCGCCCTCGCCATGGGCACGGTGACCGCCTTCGAGCTGGTCTCCGGCTCCAGCGCGGACGGCGGCGACGGCGTCACGGTCACCCGGCTCTTCCAGCCGGAGAAGAAGGAACGGCGGCAGGACCCGGACCCCGCGCGGACGCCGGAGCCCGGCTCCTCGCGCGACGGCGGCGGGTCCACGGAAGAAGGCGGCGGCACGCCGTCCCCGGGCGTGTCGCGGCCGGGCACGGACACGGGCACGAAGACGCCGGACCCGAAGACCTCCCCGTCCCCGGACGGCGGCACCACGCCGTCCCCAGCGCCCACGCCCCGGCCGAGCGGGTCGCCGGACGCGGGCAAGGGCACCGACGACAAGGGCGGCGCGGCCGGCGGCACCGGCGGCCAGTCCACGCCGCCCGCGCCGGGCCAGAACGCCGCGGCCGGCACGGGCACGGGCCCCACGGCCCCCGGCACGACCTCCTAGGCCCCGCCGCCCGGCGGCTCACTCTCCCAGGACGCGCCGCAGGTAGTCGTTGCCGAACACGCGGTGCGGGTCCAGCCGGTCCCGCACCGCGGCGAACTCGCCGAAGCGCGGGTAGACGCCCGCCAGGTACGCCGCGTCACGGCTGTGCAGCTTCCCCCAGTGCGGCCGCCCGCCGTGCGCGGTCATGATCTGTTCCGCCGCCGTGAAGTACGCCCGGTGCGGCGTCCCCCGGTACATGTGCACGGCGATGTAGGCGGTGTCCCGCCCCGAGGCCGTGGACAGCGGGATGTCGTCGGCGGGCGCGGTCCGCACCTCCACCGGGAAGCTCACCCGCAGCCGCCGCCGCTCGATCGCCGCCCTCAGCTCCCGCAGGGCCGTCATCGCCGCCTCGCGCGGCAGGGCGTACTCCATCTCCAGGAAGCGCACCCTGCGCGGGCTGGTGAAGACCTTGTACGGGATGTCGGTGTACGTACGGGCCGACAGGGCCCGGCCCGAGAGCCGGGCGATCCCCGGCACGGCGGAGGGCACGGCACGGCCCAGCGCGCAGGCGGCCCCGAAGACGCCGTTGGACAACAGTTCGTCGGTCATCCATGCGCTCACCCGTCCGGTGGGCGCCGCGGGGCCCGCGCTGCGGTTGTTGCGCTTGGTGACACAGCTGTCGGTGTGGGGGAACCAGAAGAACTCGAAGTGCTCGTTCTCCGCGACCAGGGCGTCGAAGTCCTCGGTCACCCGGCCGAAGGCCATCGGCTCCTCGCGCGCCGCGAGCAGGAACTCCGGCTCCACCGCGAACGTGACCGCCGCGATCACCCCCAGCGCGCCCAGCCCCACCCGGGCCGCCGCGAAGACCTCCGGGTTCCGCCCGGCCGAGCAGGTCAGCACCGAGCCGTCGGCCGTCACCAGCTCCAGGCCCCGGATCTGGGCCGCGATCGCCCCCGAGTCCCGGCCCGTGCCGTGGGTGCCGGTGCTGACCGCGCCGGAGACGGTCTGCTCCATGATGTCGCCCATGTTCGCCAGCGACAGGCCGTGGGCGGACAGCGTCCGGTTCAGCTCCCGGATCGTGGTGCCCGCGCCGACCGTCACGGTGCCGGCGGCGCGGTCGACCGCGCGCAGTCCGGTGAGCCGGTCCGGGCGTATCAGCACGCCGTCCGTCGCGGCGACGGTGGTGAAGGAGTGGCCGGAGCCGGTGGCCTTCACCGTCAGTCCCTCGCCGGCCGCCCGCGCGATCGCGGCGGACAGCTCCTGCGCCGTGGCCGGGGCCACGGTCCGTACCGGGTGGGCGGTGACGTTCCCCGCCCAGTTACGCCAGGGCCTGCTCGCTCTCGTCGTCGCCGTCATCAGCGCCAACCCCCACCTGCTCAGGCGCCGGCCGCAGCCGGCGGTACCCGAGGAACGCGCCGGCGGCCGCGAGCATCCCCGCCGTGCCGGGCACCAGGTACCCCGCGGCGGCTCCGGCGGCGTCCACCACCCAGCCGGCGGCCGACGAGCCGAACGCCACGCCGACCGCGAGTCCGGTGCTCGTCCAGGTCATGCCCTCGGTCAGCTGCGCGCGCGGTACGTACTGCTCGACGAGGGCCATCGTGGTGACCATCGTCGGCGCGATGGACAGGCCCGCGACAAAGAGAGCCACGGCCAGGAACGGCAGGTTCCCGACCAGTTGGAGGGGGATCATACTCACGGCCATCGCACAGACGCCCAGAACCCAGCGCCGGGCCGGGTCGCCCTTGAGGTGCAGCAGCCCGAAGACCGCCCCCGCCAGGCAGGACCCCAGCGCGTACACGGCCAGCACCACGCTCGCCGCCGCCTTGTGGCCCTGCTCCTCGGCGAAGGCCACGGTCACCACCTCGATCGCCCCGAACAGCGCACCGGTGGCCACGAAGGTCGCCACCAGCACCTGCAGCCCCGGGGAGCGCAGGGCGGAGCCGGTCGCGTGCGCCTCACGGGGGTGCGGCCTGGGCTCGGTGGCCCGCTGCGCGGTCAGCCAGAAGACCCCCGCCGCCAGGAAGCAGCCGGCCAGCAGCGGGCCCGCCTCCGGGAACCACGCGGTGGACAGGCCGATCGACAGGATCGGCCCGACGATGAACACCACCTCGTCGATGACCGATTCGGCGGCGTAGGCCGTGTGCAGTTCGCGCGGCGAGCCGCCGTAGATCGCCGCCCACCGGGCCCGCACCATCGACCCCACGCTCGGCACGCAGCCCGCGCCCGCCGCGAAGACGTACAGCGTCCAGTCCGGCCACCGCTGGTGCGCGCTCAGCAGCAGCCCCGCCAGCGACACGAGCGAGAGGGCCGTCGCCGGGCGCAGGACCGTGCGCTGGCCGTGCCGGTCGACCATCCGCGAGACCATGGGGCCGAGCACGGCCGCCGCGATCGCGTGGGTCGCGGTCAGCGCGCCCGCCAGTCCGTACCGGCCGGTGATCTGGGAGATCATCGTGACGATGCCGATGCCCAGCATCGACAGCGGCAGCCGGCCGAGGAAGCCCGCCGCCGAGAAGCCCTTGGTGCCGGGGGCGGCGAATATGGCGCTGTAGGGACTGGACAAAGACGGCTCCCTAAGGGGTTCGGGGGAGGGGGACGCGGACGAGGGTGCCGTAAGGGACGTAGGTGGCCGATACAGCTTACGTGCGCACGTTTGTGCGGCGCATCGTCATTTCCCGGCCGCCGGGGGCGGGTGGCAGGATCGGACGCATGTCGGATCAGCCAGCTCACGCCCCCTACGACGCCCTGCTGTTGCTCTCCTTCGGCGGGCCCGAGGGCCCCGAGGACGTCGTCCCGTTCCTGGAGAACGTCACCCGCGGCCGGGGCATCCCCCGGGAGCGGCTGAGGGAGGTCGGGCAGCACTACTTCCTGTTCGGCGGCGTCAGCCCGATCAACGACCAGAACCGCGAGCTGCTCGCCGCCCTGCGCGAGGACTTCGCCGCCCACGGCATGGACCTGCCGGTCTACTGGGGCAACCGCAACTGGGCGCCCTACCTCACCGACACCCTGCGCGAGATGACCGCCGCCGGGCACCGCCGCGTGCTGACCCTGACCACCAGCGCGTACGCCTCGTACTCGGGCTGCCGGCAGTACCGCGAGAACCTCGCCGACGCCCTGGCCGCGCTGACGGCCGAGGGCCTCGAGCCCCCGCGCGTGGACAAGCTGCGGCACTACTTCAACCACCCGGGCTTCATCCGGCCCATGGTCGACGCGACGATCGCCGCCCTCGGCCGGCTGCCGGACGACGTGCGGGCCGGCGCCCGGCTCGCCTTCACCACGCACTCCATCCCCACCTCCGCCGCGGACACCTCCGGCCCGGCCGAGGGCCACGGCGACGGCGGCGCGTACGTCGCCGAGCACCTCGACGTCGCCCGGACCGTCGCGGCCGCCGTCCGCGAGGAGACCGGCACCGACAGGCCCTGGGACCTCGTCTACCAGTCGCGCAGCGGCGCCCCGCACATCCCCTGGCTCGAGCCCGACATCTGCGACCACCTCGAGACCGTGCACGGAGAGGGCGCGCCGGCCGTCGTCATGGTGCCGATCGGCTTCGTCTCGGACCACATGGAGGTCAAGTACGACCTCGACACCGAAGCCACCGCCAAGGCCGCCGAACTGGGCCTGCCGGTGACCCGCGCCGCGACCGTCGGAGCCGACCCGCGCTTCGTGGCCGCCGTGCGCGAGCTGGTGCTCGAGCGCGCCGCGAGCGAGCGCGGCGAGCGCCCCGAGCGCTGCGCCCTGGGCGCGCTCGGCCCCAGCCACGACCTCTGCCCCGTCGGCTGCTGCCCGGCGCGGGCCCCCCGCCCGGCCGCCGCCGGGGCCGACAGCCCGTACGCCCAAGGAGCGAGCTCACTGTGACCGACACCCTCAAGGCCGAACTCCTGGCCGTGGCCCTCGAGGCCGCGGACCGGGCCGGCGCCCTGCTCAGGGACGGCCGTCCCGCCGACCTGGGCGTGGCCGCGACGAAGACCAGCCCCATCGACGTCGTCACCGAGATGGACATCGCCGCCGAGAAGCTGATCACGGGCTTCCTCGCCGAGCGGCGCCCGACGGACGGGATCCTGGGCGAGGAGGGCGCCAGCGTCGAGGGCACCAGCGGGGTGCGCTGGATCATCGACCCCGTCGACGGCACCGTGAACTACCTCTACGGCCTGCCGTCCTGGGCCGTGTCCGTGGCCGCCGAGATCGACGGCGAGGCGGTCGTGGGGGTCGTCGCGGCGCCGGTGCGCGGCGAGACGTACCGCGCGGTGCGGGGCGAGGGGGCGTTCCTGGGGGAGCGGCGGCTGAGCGTGCGCCCGGCACCGGGCCTCGACCAGGCGCTGATCGGCACCGGCTTCGGCTACCTCCAGACCCGGCGGGCGGCCCAGGCCGAGGTGCTGCGCTCGATGCTGCCGCAGGTGCGCGACATCCGGCGCGGGGGCTCGGCCGCGATCGACCTGTGCGACGTGGCCTGCGGCCGGCTGGACGGCTACTACGAGCGGGGGCTCAACCCCTGGGACTTCGCCGCGGGCGCGCTGATCGCGCGCGAGGCGGGGGCCCTGACGGGCGGCCGCCCGGGGGAGCGCGAGTCGGGCGAGCTGACGGTGGCGGCCCCGCCGGGGCTCTTCGAGCCCCTGCAGGAGCGCCTGGAGGCGCTGGGCGCCTGGCACGACTAGGAGGCGGCCCGCGAAGGCGGGAAACATCCCCCGGACGGCGCAGCGCCCCGGAGCCGGAGCCGGCACCGGGGCGCTGCGGTACGGGAATCAGGCCGCGCTGACGTGAACGCCGTGTTCGGCGGCCAGGCGGTGGAGGTCGTCCAGCTCGGCCTGCTCCACCTCGGCGAGGAAGTCGTCACCGGTGCGGCGGGCGTGGTCGAGGTCGGACCGGGCGGCTTCTATGCGCTGCAGAATGCCGGCGGTGAATGCGTCCATGGTGGTGCGCCCCCTCGTCGTGGGTCGGCGGCACGGGGGTGTGCCACGGCGAAACGATCACACGCAGAGAGTTCCGCGTACGCGAAGGCGTACGGAGAAGCGTGATCGCGGGTGTGCAGACGTCTTCCCCACCCTCGTCCCGGCGGAAACCTTCCATCGCGGAGTAATCCGGAATCCCTTCCCTGTCCGGCCTCCGGATACCCCTTACGGCCGGTTTATCGACATCCGAGGCAGGATGGAGTGACCCACCGGGGTCATCGAGGCTGCCCGTCAGGGCTCAAAGGGAAGGACCAACGCCGTGCGCGTACTCGTCGTCGAGGACGAGCAGCTGCTCGCAGACGCCGTCGCCACCGGACTGCGCCGGGAGGCCATGGCCGTCGACGTCGTGTACGACGGGGCGGCCGCCCTGGAGCGCATCGCCGTCAACGACTACGACGTCATCGTGCTCGACCGGGACCTCCCGCTGGTCCACGGCGACGACGTCTGCCGCAGGGTCGTCGAACTGGGCATTCCCACCCGCGTCCTGATGCTGACCGCCTCCGGCGACGTCAGCGACCGCGTGGAGGGCCTGGAGATCGGCGCCGACGACTACCTCCCCAAGCCGTTCGCCTTCAGCGAGCTGACCGCCCGCGTGCGGGCCCTGGGCCGGCGCACGACCGTCGCCCTGCCGCCCGTCCTGGAGCGGGCCGGCATCAAGCTCGACCCCAACCGGCGCGAGGTCTTCCGCGACGGACGCGAGGTGCAGCTGGCACCCAAGGAGTTCGCGGTGCTCGAGGTGCTCATGCGCAGCGAGGGGGCCGTGGTGTCGGCCGAGCAGCTGCTGGAGAAGGCCTGGGACGAGAACACCGACCCGTTCACCAACGTCGTCCGGGTCACCGTCATGACGCTGCGACGCAAGCTGGGGGAGCCTCCCGTGATCGTCACCGTGCCGGGCTCCGGATACCGGATCTGACCCCGCGATGTCCTCTCCCGCCACCCCCGCGCCCCCCGCCCCGCCGGCTCCGCCCAAGCCCACCTGGGACCCCCGCCAGCCGGTCGTGCGCCCCTTCCCGTGGCTGCGCCCCACCATCCGCATACGGCTCACCCTGCTCTACGGCGGGATGTTCCTGATGGCCGGCGTGCTGTTGCTGACGATCATCTACCTGCTGGCCGCCAACGCGCTGAGCGTGGGCAGCGAGCCGCTGATCAGGCTGATCGACGGCAGCAAGGTCACCGTGACCGGCAGCACCTGCCCCCAGCTGAAGTCGCCCGGCCTGACCGCCGACGAGGCGAACCGCATCCTCGAGACCTGCATGCAGCGCCAGCGCGCCGTCGCGCTGGAGTCCCTGCTGCGCCGCTCCCTGCTGGCCCTCCTCGGCCTCGCCGTCATCGCCTTCGCCTTCGGCTACGCCATGGCCGGCCGGGTCCTCTCGCCGCTGGGCAAGATCACCCGCACCGCCCGCCGCGTGGCCGGCACGGACCTGACCCGGCGGATCGAACTGGGCGGCCCGGACGACGAGTTGAAGGAGCTGTCGGACACCTTCGACGAGATGCTGGACCGGCTCGAGCGGGCGTTCACCGCGCAGCAGCGGTTCGTGGCCAACGCCTCGCACGAGCTGCGCACGCCGCTGGCGATCAACCGCACGCTGCTGGAGGTCAGCCTTTCCGACCCCGCGGCCTCCCCGGAGCTGCAGCAGCTGGGCAAGACGCTGCTGGCGACCAACGAGCGCAGCGAGCAGCTCGTGGAGGGCCTGCTGCTGCTCGCCCGCAGCGACAACGAGATCGTGGACCGCAAGCCCGTGGACCTCGCAGAGGTGGCCTCCCAGGCCCTGGACCAGGCCCGTACGGAGGCCCAGGCCAAGGGCGTGGAGCTGCGGGGCACCCGGCAGCCCGCCGTCGTGCAGGGCAACGGCGTGCTGCTGGAGCGGATCGCGCTGAACCTGGTGCAGAACGCGGTGCGCTACAACACCCCGGACGGCTGGGTGGAGGTCACGACCCTGGCCCAGCCCGGGCAGGCGGTGCTGGTGGTGGAGAACACCGGCCCGGTCGTCCCGGCCTACGAGGTGGACAACATCTTCGAGCCCTTCCGCAGGCTGCGCACGGAGCGCACGGGCAGCGACAAGGGCGTCGGACTGGGCCTGTCGATCGTGCGCTCGGTGGCCCGCGCGCACGGCGGACGGATCACCGCGGAACCCCGTGAGGGGGGCGGCCTGGTCATGCGGGTGGTGCTGCCCACCTGACCGACCTCGCGGAGTCTGCGAGAATGGGGCGGCCAACGGTTCGCTTTGGGCGGAATTTTCCCGTTCCGACCGTCACCGTGGCTGTGTGTGTTCAGTCACATGCGCAGACTTCAAGCCATCTACTCTCCGTAATCGGAATCCGTCGAGGAGCGCCTGAAAAATGGGGGTTTCCGGGGGTCCTGATCACGGGAAGTACACGAGATGGCATGGCCGCACACGGTTTTCGGACCGTGTACGGTCCCCATCGCCACCCATCCCGATCACCTCTTCAGGTGTGCGGTTGGGTGTCGATTGAGTAACAGACCTTGATGTGAGGCAAAATCTCCGCCTCGGGTCGGGCACAAGTCCGGCCTCTCACGCGTTACGTGCGCTGGAGACACCGCAGACACCCAGAGGGGGAGAGCGACATGGCAACGGACTACGACACCCCACGCAAGACCGATGATGATGTCAACGAGGACAGCATCGAGGAACTCAAGGCCCGGCGGAACGACAAGTCGACCTCGACGGTCGACGTCGACGACTTCGAGGCCGCCGAAGGCCTGGAGCTGCCCGGCGCGGACCTCTCGAACGAGGAGCTGTCCGTCCGGGTCCTGCCCCGGCAGGCCGACGAGTTCACGTGCATGAGCTGCTTCCTCGTGCACCACCGCAGCCAGCTGGCCGGTGAGAAGAACGGCCAGCCGATCTGCCGCGACTGCGAGTGAGGCGAGGGTCTGCCATGGCAGGCTCGACCCCGTTCCGGAAGCGGCGCTCCCGGCAGCCCGAGCTGACCGCCGGGCCGGCCGCGGACGCACCCGGCGACATGGTCGACGCGAACGTCGAGCGAGGCCGTACGGCCTCGCTCGCCGCCGCGGTCGTCGGCCGTGGCGTCGAGACGGTGAAGCAGGGTGGCCGGGGAGCGAGGGCGGGACTGACCGCCGTCGCCGACCGGATCATCATCAACGCCCCGCGCATCCCCGTGCGGGACCTCGATACCCTCCGCGCCCAGTTCCCCGGCCTCGGCCCGGAACAGATCGCGGACAAGCTGGTGGCCGGTGCCGCGTACGGCACCTCCACCGTGGGCGCGGGCGTCGGCGCGGCGGCCATGCTGCCCGTGCCGCCCGCGATGCCCGCCGAGCTCGCGGCG
The DNA here is from genome assembly GCF_014655595.1 of Streptomyces griseocarneus. Lineage (GTDB taxonomy): Bacteria > Actinomycetota > Actinomycetes > Streptomycetales > Streptomycetaceae > Streptomyces > Streptomyces griseocarneus. The sequence goes on from NZ_BNBL01000001.1 coordinate 123,904, forward strand.
GAGATCGTCGGCGTCGCCGCCGTGGAGTTCAAGCTCATCGCCGAGCTCCACGAGATCTACGGCATCCGGGCGCCCGGGAACACCCGCCAGCGGGCCATGGCCTACCTCGCCGCCTGGGCCGACGAGCGGGGCATCGACGTCACGTCCCCCCTGAGCGTCAACGCCGCGCTCGGCATCCAGCTCAAACGAGAGCTGCGCCAGCAGATCCTCAAGCGCACGGTCCGCAACCTGCCGACCCTCACGCCCTTCATGATCGGCGCCACCGTCGGCGCCGTGATGAACCGCCGGGACACCAAGCGCCTCGCCGACAAGGTCCGCAAGGACCTGCGGACCCGCCAGGTGCCCTGGCACGAGCTGCCCGCCGCGCCGTCCGGCCCCTCCGAGCAGGGCCTGGGCCTGGCCTAGGCCCTAGGGCGTGTCCGATGGGTCAGCACGAGCCCTGCGGCGCCTGGCACGGCACCTCGCCGCGTTGTCGCATCACCCGAGTACGCCCAGTACGCGGGAGATGCTCCGCCTTGCGATGCACCGCACCAGACGCCGCAGGGCCCGCACCGACCCATCGGACACGCCCTACGCCCGTACGGCGGCCAGAGCGGCCGCCAGGCGCTCGGGGGAGCGGGTGGAGAGGTAGAGGTAGGGGGTGGGGTCCGCCGGGTCCGTGACCTCGATCCGCAGCGCCGTCGGCACGTAGCCCCGCAGCAGCATGAACGCCCGGGTGTCGGCCTTGTGCGTGCGCCAGGCGCGGGCCTCCTCCGCGTCCAGGACCTCCGGCACCCCCAGCGCCTCCACCGGAATCCGCGCGTCCCCGGCGACGAGCGTGCCGCCCACCACCCGGATCCGCACCGAGCCGTACGAACTGACCGCGACCGCGGTGAGCGCCCCGCCGCCGATCAGGCCGCCGAGCATCGGCAGCGTGCCCAGCGGCAGCAGGATCAGGCCCATGGCGATCCCGGCGAGAACCGCGATGAACCACCAGGAACGGGGCGCGGTCAGGCGTTCTTCGTAAGGCTGCATACGCACAAGCTTGGCACGGGCGGGACCGGGTGCCGCCGTCGCGGGTAAGGTCAGCCCCTGTGAGTGGACGAACGACAGCGACACCCCCGCCCGGCGCCGCGCCTCCGGTGCGGCACCCCGAAGCCCCGGCACCCGGCGAGACCATCGGGTCGCACTACGAGTACTGCTTCGGCTGCGGCGGCGGAGTGGCCCATGGGCTGCACCTTCAGACGCGGGCCGGCGAGGGCGTCAGCGTCACCGCCGAGTTCCGGGTCAAGGAGGCCCACCAGGGGGCGCCCGGGCTCGCGCACGGCGGAGTGCTGGCCACGGCCCTGGACGAGACGCTGGGCGGCCTGGGCTGGCTGCTGAGGGTCATCGCCGTCACCGGCCGGCTGGAGACGGACTACGTCCGCCCGGTGCCGGTGGGCGCGGTGCTCCACCTCGAGGCCGAGGTCGTCGCGGTGGCGGGCCGCAAGATCTTCTGCACCGCCACGGGCCGCATCGGCGCCCCCGACGGGCCGGTCGCCGTGCGCGCGGACGCGGTGTTCATCGAGGTCAAGATCGACCACTTCATCGAGAACGGCCGCAAGCAGGAGATCCAGGCCGTCCTCGCCGACCCCGACCAGGTGAAGGTCGCCCGAGCATTTGAGGTGAACCCCTGATGCGTCCGCCCGTCGACGTCCTCATCCGCCGGGTCGACCCCGAGGTGCCCCTTCCCTCGTACGGTCACCCCGGTGACGCCGGGTGCGACCTGGTCACCACGGAGGCCGCCGAGCTCGCCCCCGGCGAGCGGATGGTGCTGCCCACCGGCGTCTCGATCGCGCTGCCCGACGGGTACGCCGCGTTCGTCCATCCCCGCTCGGGCCTCGCCGCCCGCTGCGGGGTGTCCATGGTCAATGCCCCGGGCACCATCGATGCCGGGTACCGTGGAGAGATCAAGGTGATTGTGGTCAATCTGGACCCGCGCGAGAGCGTCCGGTTCGAGAGGTTCGACCGCATCGCCCAGTTGGTAGTCCAGCAGGTCGAGAAGGTCCGCTTCCACGAGGTGGCGGAGCTTCCCGGCTCGGCACGGGCCGAAGGGGGCTTCGGGTCCACCGGTGGCCACGCTGCCGTGGGGAATGGATTCGCTTCGGTCGCCCGCGACCGGGAAGGACAGTGACGTGTTCGGTCGTCGCCGCAAGCGCAGCGAGGACGTTGTCGAGAGTGCCGACCGCCTCGACGACGTGACCTCCGATGAGTCGGCCGGGGACGCCCTCGCCGACGAGGACGCACATGCCACCGCGGCCGAGAGCCGGATCCGGCTGGAGCCGGAGCCGCGCCCCGACGGGCCGTGGGACATCTCCGAGGTCAGGGAGCCCGGCGACGGGCGCGTGGACCTCGGTGGACTGTTCGTGCCCGGTGTCGAGGGCATGGAGCTGAGGGTCGAGGTCGCCGGGGACGCGATCGTCGCCGCGACCGTGGTGCTGCGCGACAGCGCCGTACAGCTCCAGGCGTTCGCCGCCCCCAAGCGCGAGGGCATCTGGCACGAGGTCCGGGAAGAGATCGCCGGCGGCATCACCCAGCAGGGCGGTGTCGTGGACGAGGTCGAGGGGCCGCTCGGCTGGGAGCTGCGGGCCCAGGTGCCCGTGGCGCTGCCGGACGGCACCCAGGGCGTACAGCTGGTGCGCTTCGTCGGCTGCGACGGACCGCGCTGGTTCCTGCGCGGTGTGATCTCGGGCCAGGGCGCGGTGCAGCCGCAGACCGCCGGGCTGCTGGAGCAGATCTTCCGCGACACCGTCGTGGTGCGCGGCGAGTCGCCGATGGCGCCCCGCGACCCGATCGTGCTGAAGCTGCCCGACGACGCCCAGATGGTGGCCGAGGGCCTGCAGCAGGAGGAGCAGGGCTCGCGCTTCGCGGGCGGCGTCGACCGCCTCCAGCGCGGCCCGGAGACCACCGAGGTGCGCTGACCTCCGTCTGATCATCAGTCCGGTCACCGGGCGGCCAACCAGCCGGCCGGGCGGCCGGAATGTGCCGTTTCGCTGGGCCGGAACCCCGTGCAGGGGTTCCGGCCCAGCGGCGTTTTCGCAGGTCGAGGCGGCGTGCGTATGGATCTCGTCAAGGGGGCGCTAATGGCCGTAAGGGAGGCGTCAACGAACCTCCTACGCGCCGGTGGCGGCTGTTTCCTCTAGAGGTCCGTTCATCCGAACCTCTCTAGGAGCACACGATGGCCGATGTGGCCTTCGTCGTCACCACGATCGCGGTCTTCGCGCTGGTGGCTCTCGTCGCCAAGGGGGTGACGAAGCTGTGACCGCCGAGAACATCGTCGGCCTCGTCGTGGCCGTCGCCCTGCTGGGCTACCTGATCCTCGCCCTCGTCTTCCCGGAGAGGTTCTGAGTACTGACATGAGCCCCGTTCTCTCCGGAGTCCTCCAGCTCACCGCCCTGATCGCCGCGCTGGCCCTGGTGTACCGCCCGCTCGGCGACTACATGGCCCGCGTCTACGGCTCGGACAAGCACCTGCGCCCCGAGAAGTGGATATACCGGCTCATCGGCGCCGACCCGAGTGCCGAGATGCGCTGGCCCGCCTATCTGCGCGGCGTCCTCGCCTTCTCGGTGGCCGGCGTCCTCTTCCTCTACCTGCTCCAGCGCGTCCAGGGCATCCTGCCGGACTCCCTGTCGCTCGGCTTCACCGCGATCAGCCCCGACCAGGCGTTCAACACCGCCGCGTCGTTCGTCGCCAACACCAACTGGCAGTCGTACTCCGGCGAGCAGGCCATGGGCCACGCCGTGCAGACGCTGGGCCTCGCGGTGCAGAACTTCGTCTCCGCCGCCGTCGGCATGGCCGTCGCCATCGCGCTCGTACGGGGCTTCGCCCGCTCCCGCACCGGCGACCTGGGCAACTTCTGGGCCGACCTGGTGCGCGGCACGGTGCGCATCCTCATCCCGCTCTCCGTCGTCGGCGCGCTGATCCTCGTCGCCTGCGGCGCGATCCAGAACTTCGCCGGCATCCACGGGATCGGGCAGCTCACCGGCGGCACCCAGCAGGTCAACGGCGGCGCCGTGGCCTCGCAGGAGGTCATCAAGGAGCTGGGCACCAACGGCGGCGGCTACTTCAACGCCAACTCCGCCCACCCCTTCGAGAACCCCAACGCCTTCACCAACCTCTTCGAGGCGTTCCTCATCCTCGTCATCCCCTTCTCGCTGACGCGGACCTTCGGCAGGCTCGTGGGCAACGTCAAGCAGGGCTACGCGATCCTGGCCACCATGGGCCTGATCTGGCTCGGCTTCACCGCGCTGATGATGTGGACCGAGTACGCCGGCCACGGCGCGGCGCTCCAGGCCGCCGGCGGCGCGATGGAGGGCAAGGAACAGCGCTTCGGCGTCGGCGCCTCCGCCATCTTCGCGACCACCACGACGCTGACCTCCACCGGAGCGGTGGACTCCTTCCACTCCTCCTTCACCGGCCTCGGCGGCGGCATCACGCTGCTCGGCATGATGCTGGGCGAGATCGCGCCCGGCGGCGTCGGCTCCGGCCTCTACGGCATGCTCGTCATGGCGATCATCGCGGTCTTCATCGCGGGCCTGATGGTCGGCCGGACGCCCGAGTACCTCGGCAAGAAGATCGGCACCCGCGAGATCAAGCTCGCCGCCTGCTACATCCTCATCACCCCGACCCTGGTGCTGGGCTTCACCGCCCTGTCCATGGCGCTGTCCTCGCCGCCGGAGTCGATCCTCAACACCGCCGGCAACTCGGTGGACGGCAGCGGCGCCCACGGCTTCTCCGAGGTGCTCTACGCGTTCACCTCCGGCGCCAACAACAACGGCTCGGCCTTCGCGGGCCTGAACGCCAACACGCCCTGGTACAACACCACGATCGGCCTCGCCATGCTGCTCGGCCGCTTCCTGCCGATGGTCTTCGTCCTGGCGCTGGCCGGCTCGCTCGCCGAGCAGAAGCCCGTCCCCGAGACGGCGGGAACCCTGCGCACGGAGAAGCCGCTCTTCGCGGGTCTGCTCGTCGGCGCGATCCTCATCATCACCGGCTTGACCTACTTCCCGGCCCTGGCCCTTGGCCCGATGGCGGAGGGACTTTCATGAGCACCACCACCCCTGTCCGTACCGAGCCCGAGGACCCCAAGGACACCCGGGAGCACGGACACCAGGAGACCGGCCGCGTCTCCGGCGGCCTCTTCGACCCGGCCCAGCTGATGACGTCGCTGCCGGACGCCTTCCGCAAGCTCGACCCCCGGGTGATGGTCAAGTCCCCGGTCATGTTCGTCGTCCTGATCGGCTCGGTGGTCACCACCGTGCTGGCGCTGAAGCACCCGGGCGACTGGTTCGGCTGGGCGATCACCGTCTGGCTGTGGCTGACCGTCCTCTTCGCCAACCTCGCCGAGGCCGTGGCCGAGGGCCGCGGCAAGGCCCAGGCCGACACCCTGCGCAAGGCCAAGACCGACACGGTGGCGCGCCGCCTGAACGGTGACACCGAGGAGTCGGTGCCCGGCACCGAGCTGCGCGTGGGCGACCTCGTCGTCTGCGAGGCCGGCGACGTCATCCCGGGCGACGGCGACGTCGTCGAGGGCGTGGCCTCCGTCGACGAGTCCGCGATCACGGGCGAATCGGCCCCGGTCATCCGCGAGTCGGGCGGCGACCGCTCGGCGGTCACCGGCGGCACCAAGGTCCTCTCCGACCGCATCGTCATCAAGATCACGACGAAGCCCGGCGAGACCTTCATCGACCGCATGATCAACCTGGTCGAGGGCGCCGCCCGGCAGAAGACGCCGAACGAGATAGCCCTCAACATCCTGCTGGCCTCGCTCACCATCGTCTTCCTGCTGGCCGTCCTCACCCTCCAGCCGTTCGCCATCTACGCCGGCGCCGAGCAGACGATGATCGTGCTGGCCGCCCTGCTGGTCTGCCTCATCCCGACCACCATCGGCGCGCTGCTCTCCGCGATCGGCATCGCGGGCATGGACCGGCTCGTGCAGCGCAACGTCCTGGCGATGTCCGGGCGCGCGGTGGAGGCCGCGGGCGACGTCTCGACGCTGCTGCTCGACAAGACCGGCACCATCACCTACGGCAACCGCCAGGCCGCCGAGTTCGTCCCCGTCAAGGGCACCACGGCCGCCGAGGTGGCGGACGCCGCCCAGCTGTCCTCGCTCGCCGACGAGACGCCCGAGGGCCGCTCGATCGTCGTCCTGGCCAAGGAGAAGTACGGCCTGCGCGAGCGCCACGAGGGCGAGCTGGTGGGCGCCGAGTGGGTGCCCTTCACGGCCCAGACCCGCATGTCGGGCGTCGACGTGGACGGCAGGAAAGTCCGCAAGGGCGCGACCGGTTCGGTCATCGCCTGGGTGGAGGAGCGCGGCGGCCGCGTCGCGGAGGACGCCCGGACGCTGACCGACGAGATCTCCCAGGCGGGCGGCACGCCGCTGCTGGTGGCCCGGGAGGACGAGAAGGGCGCGCGCGTCCTGGGTGTCATCCACCTCAAGGACGTCGTCAAGGAGGGCATGCGGGAGCGCTTCGAGGAGCTGCGCCGCATGGGCATCAAGACCGTCATGATCACGGGTGACAACCCGCTGACGGCCGCCGCCATCGCCGAGGAGGCCGGCGTCGACGACTTCCTCGCCGAGGCCACCCCCGAGGACAAGATGGCCCTCATCAAGCGCGAGCAGGCCGGCGGCAAGCTGGTCGCGATGACGGGCGACGGCACGAACGACGCGCCCGCGCTGGCCCAGGCGGACGTGGGCGTGGCCATGAACACCGGCACCTCGGCCGCCAAGGAGGCCGGGAACATGGTGGACCTGGACTCCGACCCCACCAAGCTCATCGAGATCGTCGAGATCGGCAAGCAGCTGCTCATCACGCGCGGCGCCCTGACGACCTTCTCCATCGCCAACGACGTCGCCAAGTACTTCGCCATCATCCCGGCGATGTTCGCGGTGGCCTACCCCGGCCTGGACAAGCTCAACATCATGGGCCTGACCTCGCCCGAGTCCGCGATCCTGTCGGCCGTCATCTTCAACGCGCTGATCATCGTGGCGCTGGTGCCGCTCGCCCTCAAGGGCGTGCGCTACCGCCCGATGAGCGCGGACGCCATGCTCCGGCGCAACCTCCTGATCTACGGACTGGGCGGCCTGGTATCCCCGTTCATCGGCATCAAGATCATCGACCTGCTCATCTCCCTCATCCCTGGCATCGGGTGACGTCATGAACAACTCCGTACGCGGCACCGCCCGCCTGCTGGGCGCCGGGCTCCGCGCCCTCCTCGTCCTCACCGTGGTCTGCGGGGTGATCTACCCGCTGGTCGTCACCGGCATCGCGCAGGCGGCCTTCCACGACAAGGCCAACGGCTCGGAGATCAAGGCCGGCGGCCGGTCCGTCGGCTCCGAGCGGCTCGGCCAGACCTACGACCTCGAGGAGAAGGACAAGGACGGCAACCCGCTGCCCGACCCGAAGTTCTTCCAGCCCCGCCCCTCGGCGGCCGGCCCCAACACCGAGAACACCCGCTACAAGCTGCTGGTCTCCGGCGCCTCCAACCTCGCCGCGGACAGCAAGGTGCTGCTGGACGGCGTCGAGCGACGGCGCACGGACGTCGCGGCCTTCAACGGCGTCTCCCCGTCCTCGGTCCCGGTGGACGCCCTCACCGCCTCCGCCTCCGGCGTCGACCCCGACATCTCGCCGGCGTACGCCCGCCTGCAGGCCAAGCGGGTCGCCACGGCGAACCACCTGCCGGCGGCGAAGGTCGAGAAGCTGGTCGAGGACCATGTCGACGGCCGCGTGCTGGGCTTCATGGGTGAGGAGCGGGTGAACGTGCTCAGGCTCAACGTGGCGCTGAAGGAGCTGGCGGCGGCGAAGGGCTGACCGCCCGCCTTGGGGGGAAACGTCGGCAGGCGGGGCTCATCGCCCTGCCTGCCGACGTTCGGGTAGAGGTCCTTCCGCTTGTTCAGCCTTGAGCTGATTGTCCGTCTATTACCGTGTGCGGCACGGTTCGAGCTGGCTACGATCGCCGACATGAAGATCACCATGAAGCTCGCCACCATCGCGGCCTCCGGTGCCGCCGTCGTCATGATGACCCCCGCCGCCGGCCACGCCGCCGAGACGCCGGGCGCCCGTACGCTCTTCGTCAACAACCACAGCAACCAGTGCCTGCAGATCGCGGACCCGAGCGCCGGCAACGGCGCTCCCGCCACGCAGGGCTACTGCGAGAACGGACAGAAGTCGCAGTGGCGCGCCGAGCGGGTCGGCACGACGCGGGACTTCAGAATCGTCAACGTCGTCACCGGCAAGTGCCTGGAGATAGCCGACTCCCGCAAGGACAACGGTGCCCCCGCCCAGCAGTGGACCTGCGTCGACAAGCTCGACACCCAGCTCTGGGCCTTCGAGTTCGCCAACGACAACGGGCTGATCTTCAACAAGAACAGCGCCAAGGTCCTCGAGGTCGAGAACTCCGCCATCAAGCCCGGTGCGCGCGTCCAGCAGTGGTCGTACGCCGGCGCCCCCGGCCAGTGGTGGCGCTCGGTCCAGGTCCCCGGCACCGCCACCCCCACCCCGCAGCCCTCGGCGCCGTCGACCACGGCGCCCACCCCGCGGCCCACCGTCCAGCCCTCGCAGCCGCCCACCGCGGCCCCGCAGCCCTCGAAGGCCCCCTCCACCCCGCAGCCGGCCGCGACCGTCGTCGTCGGCTAGTCGCCCCCGCCCCCGTCCCGGTGTCCCGGGGCGGGGGCGTCCGCGTGCCCGGGGGAGCTCACCACACGTCGCCCGGGCGCCAGTCGCACGTCAGCTCGCCGTCCAGGTCGAGCTTCGCCCCCAGCGGGAGGACGTAGATGCAGCCGTCCTCGTCCGGGGTGCGCTCGAGGCCCGTCGGGGCGAGCACCGACGACGGGCCGCGCCACAGCCGCCAGCCGCGGCCGGTGTACAGCGGTACGGCCTCGTCGGCCGCGCCGAGCGCCCCCAGTTCGTACGCGCCCCGGCGCAGCACGTGCTCCAGGGCCTCCATCACGGCCGAGCCGTGACCGCGCCGGCGCCGGTCGGCCCGTACCGCCACACCCTCGACGTACCCCGCGCGCAGGGCGCGGCCGCCGTGCAGCAGGCGCCGCTGCACCAGCGAGCCGTGGGCGACCGGCTCGCCGTCCTCGTACACCACGGCGTGCATGCCGCCGACGGTGTGGTCCCAGTCCTCGTCGGTGAAGTCGCCCTCGAAGGCGTCGTGCAGGAGGGAGCGGATCGCGGTGAGTTCGGCGTCGGTGAAGTGGGAGGTGTGAGCGGTGCGAAGGTCCGTCATGCGGATCAACCTCGCAACGTGGCGGCAGGGGTGTCAAGGAGTGCTCCCCGGGGCTGACGGCGTGCGTTACGCCCCCGGGCGTCAGAGCTGCGTCAATACCTGCCGTCCGGCCGCCTCCGGCCCGAAATGTCCAAATCCTTGGCCGTAAGGTCGACGGTGCGCGACGGTGTGGCACCTCAGGACGGACAACCGCCCCGAACACCGTCGCGATTCCTGAAAGACAATGGGGCCATGGGACGCGGCAACCTTCGGATCTACCTCGGCGCGGCACCGGGCGTCGGCAAGACCTACGCCATGCTCTCGGAGGCCCACCGCCGGGTGGAGCGCGGAACGGACGTCGTGGTCGGCTTCGTGGAGCACCACGGCCGACCGCGCACCGAGGTGATGCTGCACGGTCTCGAGGAGGTGCCCCGCCGCGAGATCGCCTACCGCGACTCCGTCTTCACCGAGATGGACGTGGACGCCGTCCTCGCCCGCCGCCCCGCCGTCGTCTGCGTGGACGAGCTCGCCCACACCAACGTCCCCGGCTCCCGCAACACCAAGCGCTGGCAGGACGTCGAGGAACTGCTGCAGGCCGGCATCGACGTCGTCTCGACCGTCAACATCCAGCACCTGGAGTCCCTCGGCGACGTCGTCGAGTCGATAACGGGCGTCCGGCAGCGCGAGACCGTGCCCGACGAGGTCGTCCGCCGCGCGGACCAGATCGAGCTGGTCGACATGTCGCCGCAGGCCCTGCGCCGCCGCATGGCGCACGGCAACATCTACAAGCCCGACAAGGTCGACGCCGCCCTCTCCAACTACTTCCGCCCCGGCAACCTCACCGCCCTGCGCGAGCTGGCCCTGCTGTGGACCGCCGACCGCGTCGACGAGTACCTGCGGCAGTACCGCACCGAGCACAGCGTCTCCACCATCTGGCACGCGCGCGAGCGCATCGTCGTCGGCCTCACCGGCGGCCCCGAGGGTCGTACGCTCATCCGCCGCGCCGCCCGCATGGCCGCCAAGGGCTCGGGCAGCGAGATCCTCGCCGTCTACATCGCCCGCAGCGACGGCCTGACCTCCGCCTCGCCCAAGGAGCTGGCGGTCCAGCGCACGCTCGTGGAGGACCTCGGCGGCACGTTCCACCACGTCATAGGCGACGACGTGCCGGCCTCGCTGCTGGAGTTCGCGCGCGGCGTCAACGCCACCCAGATCGTGCTGGGCTCCAGCCGCCGCAAGAACTGGCAGTACATCTTCGGGCCCGGCGTCGGCCAGACCGTGGCCCGCGACTCGGGCCCCGACCTCGACGTCCACATCGTCACGCACGAGGAGGCCGCCAAGGGCCGCGGGCTGCCCGTGGCGCGCGGCGCCCGGCTCGGCCGGGGCCGGATCGTGGCCGGCTGGCTGGTCGGCCTCGTCGGCCCCGCGCTGCTGAGCCTGCTGCTGACGCAGGTCGTCCCGGACCTCGGGCTCGCCAACGACATGCTGCTGTTCCTGTGCACCACGGTCGGGGCGGCCCTGCTCGGCGGCGCGCTGCCGTCCCTGGCCTCGGCGGCGTTCGGCTCGCTCCTGCTGAACTACTACTTCGTCGAGCCGGTCCACCGGTGGACCATCACCGACACCAAGAACATCGTCGCCATCACGATATTCGTCCTCGTCGCCATCTCCGTGGCGTCCGTCGTCGACGTCGCGGCCCGCCGCACCCACCAGGCCGCCCGGCTGCGCGCGGAATCGGAGATCCTCTCCTTCCTCGCCGGCAGCGTCCTGCGCGGCGAGACGAGCCTGGACGCCCTCCTGGAGCGGGTCCGCGAGACCTTCGGCATGGAGTCCGTGGCCCTGCTCGAGCGGGTCAGCGACGTCGACCCGTGGACCTGCGCCAGCAGCGTCGTGACCAGCGACGGCAAGCCCCTGCTGCGGCCCGAGGACGCGGACGTGGACATGCCGGTCGGCGACAACATGGCCCTCGCCCTCTCCGGCCGGGTGCTGCCCGCCGAGGACCGCCGCGTGCTGGCCGCCTTCGCCGCGCAGGCCGCCGTCGTCCTGGACCGCCAGCGGCTGGTCGACAGGGCCGAGGAGGCCCGCCGGCTCGCCGAGGGCAACCGCATCCGCACCGCCCTGCTGGCCGCCGTCAGCCACGACCTGCGCACCCCGCTGGCCGGGATCAAGGCCTCCGTGACCTCCCTGCGCTCCGACGACGTGGCCTGGTCGGCGGAGGACGAGGCCGAGCTGCTGGCCGGCATCGAGGACGGCGCGGACCGGCTCGACCACCTGGTCGGCAACCTGCTCGACATGTCCCGGCTGCAGACCGGCACCGTCACCCCGCTGATCAGGGAGATCGACCTCGACGAGGTGGTCCCGATGGCGCTGGGCGGCGTCCCGGAGGGCAGCGTCACCCTCGACATCCCCGAGACGCTGCCGATGGTCGCCGTCGACCCGGGGCTGCTCGAGCGCAGTGTGGCGAACATCGTCGAGAACGGCGTCAAGTACAACCCGGCCGGCGCCGCCCCCGTCCTCGTGGCCGCCAGCGCGCTGGGCGACCGCGTCGAGGTGCGGGTGGCCGACCGGGGGCCCGGCGTGCCCGACAGCGCCAAGGACCGCATCTTCGAGCCCTTCCAGCGGTACGGCGACGCGCCCCGCGGCGCAGGGGTGGGCCTCGGCCTCGCGGTCGCGCGGGGCTTCGCCGAGGCCATGGGCGGCACGCTGGCCGCCGAGGACACCCCGGGCGGCGGCATGACCATGGTCCTCACCCTCCGCGCCGCGCCCGGGCGGCCACCCGTACGACCGGACCTGCCGGCCCAGGCCACGACGTGAGGCCGGCCGCGGCCGCACGGACCGCAGAACGAACCGGACCAGGATTCCGGGCCCCAGGGCGGGGCCCGCTCGACAGTAGAGGTGGTTCAGCATGAACCGGGTGCTCGTGGTGGATGACGAGCCGCAGATCGTCCGCGCTCTCGTGATCAACCTCAAGGCGCGGAAGTACGAGGTCGACGCCGCGCCCGACGGCGCCACGGCACTCCAGCTCGCCGCCGCCCGCCACCCCGACGTGGTCATCCTCGACCTCGGCCTGCCGGACATGGACGGCGTCGAGGTGATCAAGGGCCTGCGGGGCTGGACCCGGGTGCCGATCCTGGTCCTCTCCGCACGCCAGACCTCCGACGAGAAGGTCGAGGCGCTCGACGCGGGTGCCGACGACTACGTGACCAAGCCCTTCGGCATGGACGAGCTGCTGGCCAGACTGCGGGCCGCCGTGCGGCGGGCGGAGCCCACGGGCTCCTCGGCCGCGGGCGACGACGCGATCGTCGAGACGGAGGTCTTCACCGTCGACCTCGCGGCGAAGAAGGTCAACCGGGGCGGCAAGGACGTACGCCTGACGCCCACGGAGTGGCACCTGCTCGAGGTGCTCGTCCGCAACACGGGCCGTCTCGTCAGCCAGAAGCAGCTGCTGCAGGAGGTCTGGGGCCCGTCGTACGGCACCGAGACGAACTACCTGCGCGTCTACATGGCCCAGCTGCGGCGCAAGCTGGAGCTGGACCCCTCGCACCCGAAGCACTTCATCACGGAGCCGGGGATGGGGTACCGGTTCGAGGGGTGAGGGCGGCACGGGGCCGCGGCCGGGGGCCCGGGGGCCGGGGGTGCCCGGGTTCACGGCGTGAGGGCTGATCCCAGCCGTTCTCCGTCCCGCTACGCTGGTGACATGAGTGCCGTACCCCGTCCCGATAAGCCGACCGGCCGTTTCCGCCGGATGCTGGACCGGCTGTCCACCTCCCAGGAGGAGCTCCATCACGCGGAGCTGCAGCAGGACGCGGCGGCCGTCGGCTGCACGCGAATATGCGACTGTGACGACCGGGACATCGTCAAGGTCACCGGCACGCTGCGGACCGTGACGCTGCGGCCGCGCGCCGGTGTGCCCGCGCTGGAGGCCGAGCTCTTCGACGGCTCGGCCGCGCTCGACGTGGTCTGGCTCGGGCGCCGTTCCATCGCCGGCATAGAGCCCGGCCGTAAGCTGATCGCCTCCGGCCGGATCTCCATGAGCCGCGGCCGGAGAGTGCTGTTCAACCCCCGATACGAACTCCGACCGCTCGGACAGGAGTAGCCGTTGTCGTCCATCGACAAGCCGACGGATCAGCAAGCCGCCCACGGCGCGCGGGACGCGGACTCCCGAGCGGCCACCGAGGCCGCCCTCTTCGAGGCCTTCGGCGGCGTGCGGGGCATGGTGGAGACCACCGTCCCCGGCCTGGTCTTCGTCGCGATCTACACGGTCAAGCGGGACATCCACGTCGCGGCGATCGCCGCGCTGGGGCTCTCCCTGCTGCTCGGCCTCGCCCGGCTCGTCCGCAAGGACACCCTCAAGCACGCCTTCAGCGGCGTCTTCGGGGTCGCCTTCGGTGCCGTCTTCGCGATGATGTCCGGCGACGCCAAGAACTTCTACCTGCCGGGCATGCTCTACAGCCTCGGCCTCGCCGTCGCCTACATCGTCTCGGCCGTCGCGGGCTATCCGCTGATGGGCCTGATCCTCGGCCCGGTGTTCAAGGAGAACCTCTCCTGGCGCACCCGCAACCCCGGCCGCAAGACCGCCTACACCAAGGCCAGCTGGGCCTGGGGCCTGATCCTGCTCGCCAAGTCGGCCGTCCTCTTCCCGCTCTACTGGTGGGGCGACGTCACCCAGCTGGGCTGGGTGAAGGTGGCGCTCGGCATTCCGCCGATGCTGCTCTCCGTCTACCTGACCTGGATCTTCCTGTCGAAGGCGCCCCCGCCGATCGACGTCTTCGCGGAGATGGAGGAGGCGGAGCGCGCCGAGCGCGAGGCCAAGGCCGCGACGCGCTGACCGCGCCCACCACCGCGTGGGTACGTACGAGGAGGGCCCCCGGGACGATTCCCGGGGGCCCTCCTCGTACGTACGAAGCCGTGCGGGCGGCGGTCAGCCGGCCGTGCCCTCGCGGCGCACCGACAGCAGGTCCTCCAGCTGCTCCTCGCGCGCCGGGGCCGCGACGAACAGCAGCTCGTCACCGGCCTCCAGCGAGTCCTCCCGGTTGGGGGTGAGCACGCGGTTGCCGCGGATGATGGTGACCAGCGAGGTGTCCTCGGGCCAGTCCACGTCGCCGACACGGGTGCCGGCCAGGGCGGACTCCGGCGGCAGGGTGAGCTCGACGAGGTTGGCGTCGCCCTGGCTGAAGCGCAGCAGGCGCACCAGGTCGCCGACGCTCACGGCCTCCTCGACCAGCGCCGACATCAGGCGCGGGGTGGAGACGGCCACGTCCACGCCCCAGGCCTCGTTGAACAGCCACTCGTTCTTGGGGTTGTTCACGCGGGCCACGACCCGCGGCACGCCGTACTCCGTCTTGGCGAGCAGCGAGACGACGAGGTTGACCTTGTCGTCACCGGTCGCCGCGATGACCACGTTGCAGCGCTGCAGCGCGGCCTCGTCGAGCGAGGTGATCTCGCACGCGTCGGCCAGCAGCCACTCCGCCAGCGGCACCCGCTCCACCGAGATGGCCGAGGGGGCCTTGTCGATGAGGAGCACCTCGTGCCCGTTCTCCAGCAGCTCGCCCGCGATGGACCGTCCGACGGCACCCGCTCCGGCAATAGCGACCCTCATCAGTGCGCCTCCTCCGGGCCGGCGGCGAACGCCGCTTCCACCTTCTCGACCTCGTCCGTGCGCATCATCACGTGCACCAGGTCGCCCTCCTGCAGCACCGTCGCGGACGTCGGCAGCATCGCCTCACCCAGTCGGGTGAGGAACGCCACGCGCACTCCGGTCTCGTCCTGCAGCAGGCTCACCTTCTGGCCCACCCAGCCCTCCGAGACGGGCACCTCGGCGAGCTGGACGCCGCCGCTGGGGTCGCGCCACAGCGGCTCCGCGCCCGACGGCAGCAGCCGTCGCAGCATCTGGTCGGCGGTCCACCGCACGGTGGCGACGGTCGGGATGCCCAGGCGCTGGTAGACCTCGGCACGGCGGGGGTCGTAGATGCGGGCCGCCACGTTCTCCACGCCGAACATCTCGCGCGCCACCCGGGCGGCGATGATGTTGGAGTTGTCGCCGCTGCTGACGGCGGCGAAGGCGCCCGCCTCCTCGATGCCGGCCTCGCGCAGGGTGTCCTGGTCGAAGCCGACGCCGGTCACCCGGCGGCCGCCGAACCCGGAGCCCAGGCGGCGGAAGGCCGTCGGGTCCTGGTCGATCACGGCGACCGTGTGGCCCTGCTGCTCAAGGGTTTGCGCGAGGGCGGAGCCCACTCGCCCGCACCCCATGATCACAATGTGCACAACGCCTACCCCATGCTCCGGATTACCGCGCTGACCTGCACCAACACCCTGCTCACATCTTCCTTCTCAAGCTCACGGCCCCACGAGGGATGGCTCGTGGGTCCGACGCGAGGCGCCCTCGACGGGCGCTGCCCGCGTCAGGCGCATGGCACCACCGTATCCGCAACCCCCCGGGGACCGGGCCCCCGGACCGCCGAGTGGCCGCCCGGGCCCGGACGGCCCTTTCTTGTTGCGAACGATTCGCAATAAGCTCGGCCGATGATCAAGACTTGCGAACCGTCTTCCATGCCGACGTCCGCCGGGACTCCGACGCCCGCCGGGATGCTGACGCCCGCCGAAGCCGTGCGGGCCTGGGTGGCCGGCTGGTCGGTCTCCCGGGACGCCCCGGCCCCCGTCGAGGTGCCCGGCGGCTTCCGCATCGACGTGGGGCTGCCGGGGCACGTACGCCGCTACGTCCTTCCGGAGGCCGACCCGGCCGTCCTGCGCGACCTGATGGCGGCCGTCACCGAGCCGGGCACCTGGATCAAGGTCTGCGCCCCCGCCGGGCGCGTCACGCCGTCGCTCACGCCCCGGTGGGAGGTGCGCGACCCCGAATTCATGATGTCCACCACGCTGCGCCCGGCGGACGTGACCGCTCCCGACGGGTATGCGGTCCGCACCGTGACCGAGGGCGGCGTCACCGGGGCCGAGGTGATCGCCCCGGACGGCTCGGTCGCCGCGAGCGGCCGCACCGGCCGCACCGGGGCCGTGGCCGTCTTCGACCGGATCGCCACCGACGCCGCCCACCGTCGCCGGGGCCTGGGCAGCCTCGTGATGCGCGCCCTCTCCGCGGCCGCGCTGGAGCGGGGCGCGGAGCACGGCGTGCTCGTCGCCACGCGCGACGGCCTCGCGCTGTACGGCGCGCTGGGCTGGGACCTGCGGGCGACGGTCACGCCCTGTGTCCTCGACCCCGAGGACGGCGCATCCACGGGCGTCTGACGCCCCGCCACATGGCCGGGAATCGATCGCGCATGTCTGTTCGAGTTTCGTAACGAAGATCGGACACACGGTCACAGGCGCGGTTAGGATGATCGGTGTATTCCGCTTCCGGACGGGACGTCAGGACGCCGACCTGTCCCTCGCTCAGCTGTCGCTGGGTGGTTCCGCACCACATGTCCCCGTCGTCCAAGAGGAATTGATGTCACATCACATACCGGAGGTGGTGATCTGGTGTCTGGCCATCGCGTTGACCGCCGTATCGGTCCTGCTCGCGCGCCAGCGGACGATCACCACCGGAGTGCGCAGACGCGTCGACCAGCTGGAGGACAGCCTCAAGGCGCGTGACGAGGAGCTGGCCCACCTGGTCGGCGTCCGGCTGCCGGCCGTATCCGACGCCGTCAGCCAGGACGTCCCGCTGCCCGGCCCGCTCGACGACCGGCTCGCCGGCACCGCCTTCGCGCAGAACCTCCAGTCGGTGATGGACCTGTTCACCCAGGCCGTGGACAAGGCGCAGAGCCGGGCCGACCAGTCCGCCAAGGCCGCGCTCAAGGCGTCCATGCGCGCCCTGCAGGGCCTGGCCCACGAACAGCAGCTGGCCATCTCCGAGATGCAGGACCGGCACGACAACCCCGATGTGCTGCGGGACCTGCTGGAGATCGACCACGCCAACTCCCAGTTCGGGCGCCGGGCCCAGGCCATCGCCGTGCTCTGCGGCTCCTGGCCCGGCCGGCAGCGCGTGGCGTCCCAGCTCACCGACGTCGTCCGGGGCGCCACCTCGCGCATCCGCGACTACCGCCGCGTCCGGGTGCACAGCCACGCGGACATCGCCGTCGTCAGCCGGGCCGTGGAGCCCGTGGTGCTCGCCGTCGCCGAGCTCCTGGACAACGCCGCCCGCCACTCCCAGCCCAACACCACCGTCGAGGTCAGCATCCAGCCCGTGCACAACGGTGCCTGCGTCGTCATCGACGACGCGGGCGTGGGCATGGACGAGCAGGAGATCCAGCAGGCCACGGCCATGCTGACGGGCCGGCGGGTGGTGGACGTCTCCCGGCTCGGCGACCCGCCGCAGTTCGGCCACCCCGTCATCGGGGTGCTCGCCGCGCGCTACGGCTTCAGCGTCTCGGTCGACACCCGCTCCCCGTTCGGGGGCGTGCGGGCCGTGCTGTTCCTGCCCAGCGCGCTGCTGACCCAGCTCGACATCGACGGCCCGGGCACCACGCCGCTCGCGGCGCGGGGCGGCCGCGGCCGCGACGCCTCCGACCGGCCGCGCAGGCCCTCGCGCCCGCGCGCCGCCGGCCGCCATGCCGAGCGTACGCACGCGCCCCAGGCTCCCCAAGCACCCCAGGCGCCCCACGTCCCCGAGCCGCCCGCCAGGCCGGCGGGCGCCCCCGCCCCCGCGGCGGCGGGGGACACGGGCCCGCGCTTCCCCGGCACCGGTGAAGCGCCCGGCACCCCTGGAGCACCCGGCTTCCCGGACGCTCCCGTGGTCCCCGACTTCCCGCGCGTCCCCGAAGTCCCTGACTTCCCGCGCGTCCCCGAGGTCCTCGGCTTCCCGGACACCCCCGCGGCCTCCAGTCCCCCCGAGGCCCCCGGCGGCACCGACGCCCCGGGTGGCCCGCACGTCATCGGCTCCACCGCCGGTGGCCTGCCCAAGCGCCGCCGCCGGCAGCCCGGCGGCGGGCAGCGCAGCAGGCCCCCGGCGCCCGCGCCCACCGAGATGCCCAAGGAACGCACGGCGGAGGAGACCGCCCGGCGCATGGGCGCGTTCGCGCGCGGCACCCGTACCGGCCGCACCGGCAGTCACCAACTGCCGCCGCTGCCCCCGCCCGGAGACGGCCCGCAGGGCCCGCCGCCGCCCGTGCCGCCCTCCGGCCACGGCCCCGGTCACGGCCCCGGCCCGCGGCAGGGTCCGCCCCCGCCGCCCGGCTCCGTCCCCCCGCCCGGCCGGCGCCCCGGCCATGCCCCCGTAGAAGACGAAGGGAACCCGTACGCGTGAACGACCACATGACCAAAGAGCTGGGCTGGATGCTCGACGAGGTCGTCAAGATGCCGGAGGCCCGGCACGCCATCCTGCTCTCGGCCGACGGCATGCTGCGGGCCCACTCGCAGGGCATCCACCGCGACGAGGCCGAGCGCCAGGCGGCCGCCCTGTCCGGACTGCAGTCCATCAGCCGCTCCACCTCCGACTTCTGCACCCACCCCCAGCACCAGGACACCCCCTGGCGGCAGACGCTCGTGGAGTTCGCGCACGGCTACGTCTTCCTCATCGCGGCCGGCCCCGGCGCCTACCTCGCCGTCTCCGCGGGCGAGAACGTCGACATGGAGGCCGTCACCTACCGCATGCAGAAGACGGTCGACCGGCTCGGCAAGGAACTGACCAGCCCGCCGAGGCAGGACGGCTGGCAGGGCACGGGCCCGGCATGACCCCGCCGGCGCCCGGACGCGACAGAGGGCTGGTGCGCCCGTACGTCGTCACCGACGGCCGCTCCCACCCCACGCGCAACACCTTCGACCTGGTCACCCTGGTCATGGCGCACGACGACCGGCCGCTGGGCGGCCTCAGCCCGGAAAAGCGCGCCCTCATGGAACTCTGCCTGGGCGGCGCCCTGTCCGTGGCCGAGATCGCCGGCCACCTGATGCTGCCCGTCAGCGTCACCAAGGTGCTGCTCGGCGACCTCGTCGACAGCGGCCACCTCTCCACCCGGGCCCCCATCCCCTCGGCACAGCTGCCCGAGGCCCAGATCCTGCAGGAGGTGCTGGATGGACTCCGCGCTCGCCTCTGACCACGGCGCGTACGGTGCCCACCCCGACGGCGGCGTCTACCTGCGGCGGACCGTACGGACCGCCGCCAAGATCCTCATCGTCGGGCACTTCGCCGTCGGCAAGACCACCTTCGTCGGCTCGCTCTCGGAGATCCGGCCGCTGCGCACGGAGGAGACGATGACGCAGGCCGGCGCGCTCGTCGACGACCTCGCCGGCATCGAGGGCAAGACCACCACCACGGTCGCCATGGACTTCGGCCGGCTCACCCTCAGCGACAGCCTCGTCCTCTACCTGTTCGGCGCCCCCGGCCAGCAGCGCTTCACCCGGCTGTGGCAGGACATGACCCAGGGGGCGCTCGGCGCGCTCGTCCTCGCCGACACCCGGCGCCTCGAGCAGTCCTTCGACGTCATGGGCCTGCTGGAGGAGCACGGCCTGCCGTACGCGGTGGCCGTCAACCACTTCGACGGCGCCCCCTCGCACCCCGAGGAGGAGATCCGCGAGGCCCTCGACCTGCTCCCCGAGACCCCGCTGGTCACCTGCGACGCCCGCGACCGGATCTCCTCCACCCGCGCGCTGATCAGCCTCGTGGAGTACCTGCAGACCCGCACCGCCGCACAGGAGCACGTGTGACCCACCGCCCCGACGCCGGCCCCCCGCCGTCCGCCATGCCCTCGGCGGTCTGCCCGGCCCACCAGGGCCCCGGCACCCCGCTGTACGGGCCGGACTTCGCCGCCGACCCGCACGCCGTCTACGAGCGGCTGCGGGAGTACGGGCCGGCCGCCCCCGTCGAACTGGCCCCCCGCGTGCGCGCCACGCTGGTCACCGACTACCGGGCCGCCCTCCACGTGCTCCGCACCCCGGAGGCGTTCGTCAAGGACGCCCGCCACTGGCGGGCCTTCACCGAGGGCCGCGTCGAGGCCGACAACCCCGTCGTACCGATGATGGCCTACCGGCCCAACTGCCTGTTCTCCGACGGCGACGACCACCGCCGCTACCGGCAGGCCGTCGACGACAGCCTCGCCCGCATCGACCCCAACGCCCTGCGCGGCTACGTCGAGCGCAGCGCCGACAGCCTCATCGACCGCTTCACCGCGCTCGGCGAGGCCGACCTGCTCGGCTCGTACGCCAAGACCCTCCCGCTGCTGGTCTTCCAGCAGCTCTTCGGCTGCCCCACCGAGCTCGGCGACCGCCTCGTCGAGGGCTTCTCCGGCATCTTCGACGGCGTCGACGCCGAGCGCGCCGACGCGCTCATCACCAGCAGCCTCCAGGAACTCATCGCCCTCAAGCGCGAACGCCCCGGCGCGGACATGACCTCCTGGCTGATGGCCCACCCGGTCCAGCTCAGCGACGAGGAGATGCTCCACCAGCTCGTCGTCCTCATCGGCGCCGGCACCGAGCCCCAGCAGAACCTCATCGCCAACGCGCTGCGGCTGCTGCTGTCCGACGACCGCTTCGCCGGCGACCTGGCCGGCGGCAGCATGCCCGTCGAGGACGCCCTCGACGAGGTCCTCTGGCTCGACCCGCCGATGGCCAACTACGCCGTCCACTACCCCACCGCCGACCTCGACCTCGGCGGGGTGCCGCTGCGCGCCGGCGAGCCCGTCGTGGTGAGCTTCGCCGCCGCCAACACCGACCCCGCCCTGCACTCCGACCGCCGCACCGGCAACCGCGCCCACCTCGCCTGGAGCGCGGGCCCCCACCACTGCCCCGCCAAGGACCCGGCCCGGCTCATCGCGGCCGTCGCCGTCGAGAAGCTCCTCGACCGGCTCCCCGACCTGGAGCTGGCGGTGCCCGCCGAGCGCCTGGTGTGGCGGCCGGGCCCCTTCCACCGCGCCCTGACCGCGCTTCCCGTGCGCTTCCCGCCCGTCCCCGTGCCCGTACCGGCGCCCCAGCCCCCGCACACCGGCGGGCCCCACCCCCGGCCGGCCGCACAGCCGCCGGCCACGACCCCTGGAGCCAGACGATGGAACGCCCCACCTGCCCCGTCGCCATCGACCCCGCCGGCGCCGACATCCACGGCGAGGCCGCCCGCATCAGCGCCCGCGGCCCGGCGGTCCCCGTGGAGCTCCCTGGTGGCGTGGTGGCATGGGCGGTGACCAGTCAGCCGCTGCTCAAGCGGCTGCTCACCGACCCCCGCGTCTCCAAGGACCCGCGCCGGCACTGGCCCGCCTGGATCAACGGCGAGATCTCCCCCGAGTGGCCGCTGTACACCTGGGTGTCGGTGACGAACATGTTCACCGCCTACGGAAGCGAGCACAAGCGGCTGCGCACCCTCGTCGCCAAGGCCTTCACCGCCCGCCGCACCGCCGCGCTGCGCCCCCGGATCGAGGAGATGGCCACCGCCCTCCTCGACGGGCTCGCCGCCACCGCGCCCGGTGAGGTCGTCGACCTGCGCGAGGGCTACGCCTACCCCATCCCGATCCAGGTGATCTGCGAGCTGTTCGGCGTGGAGGACGAGGCCACCCGGGAGGGGCTGCGCCGCTGCGTCGACTCGATCTTCCACACCTCCGCCGACCCGGAGGAGGTCACCGCCACCTACACCGAGCTCTACGGCCTCCTCGGCGGCATCGTCGCCGCCAAGCGCGAGAAGCCCGGCGACGACATGACCAGCGTCCTGATCTCCGCCCGCGACGACGACGCCGAGACGCCGCTGAGCGAGCAGGAGCTCGTCGACACCCTGCTGCTGATGATCGGCGCCGGCCACGAGACCACCGTCAACCTCCTCGACAACGCCATCCACGCCCTGCTCACCCACCCCGAGCAGCTCGCCCTCGTCCGCGCGGGCAAGGCCGGCTGGCACGATGTGATCGAGGAGACACTGCGCCACCAGGCGCCCGTCGCCAGCCTCCCGCTGCGCTACGCCGCCGAGGACATCGAGCTCGACGGCGGCGTGACCCTGCGCCGGGGCGACGCGATCCTCGCCGCCTACGCCGCGGCCGGCCGCGACCGGGAGCTGTACGGCGACGACGGGGCCCGCTTCGATGTGACACGTACCACCAAGGACCACCTCTCCTTCGGGCACGGCGTCCACTTCTGCCTGGGCGCCCCGCTGGCCCGGCTGGAGGCGGAGGTCGCCCTGCCCGCCCTCTTCGAGCGCTTCCCGGACATGGCCCTGGCCGTGGAACAGGAGGAGCTCGTCCAGGTGGACTCCTTCATCTCCAACGGCCACCGGGCGCTGCCGGTCCTGCTGCGGCCCTGACGCCGTCGGTCCTGCCGCGGTCCTGCCGCGGACCTGCCGTGGTCCTGACGCCGCCGCTGCCGGGGCTGCTGTCGCGGCCCTGATGCTGCCCCTGCCGGTCCTTCCACGGCGCTGACCTGCCGCTGTCGTCCGGCCCCTTTACCCCGTCCCGGCACCGGCCGGGGCGGGTAAGGGTTCGTCTTAACGCCCCTTTAACGGATTCCGGCGCCGTCGGGTAGCCGGGTGGGCGTCATCGATACGGAACCCTTACGATCCTCTGCGTGTCCAAATTGACCGACCTGCCGAAACGGATCCTCATCGGCCGGGCGTTGCACAGCAACAAGCTGGGGGAGACCCTTCTCTCCAAGCGCATCGCCCTTCCCGTCTTCGCGTCCGACCCCCTCTCCTCCGTCGCGTACGCGCCGGGCGAGGTGCTGCTCGTCCTGTCCGTGGCAGGCGTGTCCGCCTACAACTTCAGCCCGTGGATCGCGCTCGCGGTCGTCGTGCTGATGTTCACGGTCGTCGCCTCCTACCGCCAGAACGTCCACGCCTACCCCTCCGGCGGCGGTGACTACGAGGTCGCCAACGTCAATCTGGGCCCGAAGGCCGGCCTCACCGTCGCCAGCGCCCTGCTCGTCGACTACGTCCTGACCGTCGCCGTCTCGATCTCCTCCGGCATCGAGAACCTCGGCTCCGCCGTCCCCTTCGTCATCGAGCACAAGACAATCTCGGCCGTCGCCGTGATCGTGCTGCTGACGCTGATGAACCTGCGCGGCGTCAAGGAGTCCGGCAAGCTCTTCGCGATCCCGACGTACGTCTTCGTCGGCGGCGTGTTCGTGATGATCGCCTGGGGCGCCTACCGCTCCTTCACGGGCGACACCATGAAGGCCCCCACCGCCGACTTCACCATCCACGCCGAGCACCAGGGCCTGGCCGGCTTCGCGCTGGTCTTCCTGCTGCTGCGGGCCTTCTCCTCCGGCTGTGCCGCCCTGACGGGCGTCGAGGCGATCAGCAACGGCGTCCCCGCCTTCCGCAAGCCGAAGTCGAAGAACGCCGCCACGACCCTGGCCCTGATGGGCGGCCTGGCCGTCACCATGTTCTGCGGCATCATCGCGCTGGCCATGGCCACCGACGTGCGGATGGCCGAGAACCCCGCCACCGACCTGCTCAAGAACGGCACGCCGGTCGGCGAGGACTACACCCAGAACCCGGTCATCTCGCAGGTGGCCGAGGCGGTCTTCGGCAACGGCTCGTTCCTCTTCATCGTGCTCGCCGCCGCCACCGCCCTCGTGCTGTTCCTGGCGGCCAACACCGCCTACAACGGCTTCCCGCTGCTCGGCTCGATCCTGGCCCAGGACCGCTACCTGCCGCGCCAGCTGCACACCCGCGGCGACCGGCTCGCGTTCTCCAACGGCATCGTCCTGCTCGCCGCGGCCGCCGCGATACTGGTCTACATCTACGGCGCGGACTCCACGAAGCTGATCCAGCTCTACATCGTCGGCGTCTTCGTCTCCTTCACCCTCAGCCAGACCGGCATGGTGCGGCACTGGAACCGCCTGCTGGCCGGCGAGACCGACCCGGCCAAGCGCCGCCACATGATCCGCTCCCGGGCGATCAACGCCTTCGGCGCCTTCTTCACCGGGCTGGTGCTCGTGGTCGTGCTGATCACGAAGTTCACCCACGGCGCCTGGGTGGCCCTGCTCGGCATGGTGATCTTCTACGCCACCATGACCGCCATCCGGAAGCACTACGACCGGGTCGCCGAGGAGATCGCCGCCGGCGACGAGCCCAGCGACGAGACCGTCCGCCCCTCCCGGGTGCACGCCATCGTCCTGGTCTCCAAGATCCACAAGCCCACGCTGCGGGCCCTGGCCTACTCCAAGCTGATGCGCTCCGACACCCTCGAGGCCCTGACCATCAGCGTCGACGCGGACGAGACCAAGGCCCTGCGCGAGGAGTGGACGCGGCGCGGCATCGACGTACCGCTGAAGGTCCTCGACTCGCCCTACCGCGAGATCACCCGGCCGGTCATCGACTACGTCAAGCGCCTCCGCAAGGAGAGCCCGCGCGACGTGATCAGCGTCTACATCCCCGAGTACGTCGTCGGCCACTGGTACGAGCACCTGCTGCACAACCAGAGCGCGCTGCGGCTCAAGGGCCGCCTGCTCTTCACGCCCGGCGTGATGGTCACCTCAGTGCCCTGGCAGCTGGACTCCTCCGAGGCCGCCAAGCAGCGCGCCCGCAAGCGCGCCGAGTGGAACGCCCCGGGTTCGGTGCGGCGCGGCCCGGTGACCGAGCCGAAGAAGGAGAAGGCGGCGACGAAGAAGTAGCGCCGTCGCCGGTGGGTCATCGACGGGGTGAGGTGGGACGTAGACTGGACGGCTGTCCCGCCTCACCCCGTTTGACGTATCTGGAGCCGACCCGCATGCACAAGGAATCGCAGGACTCGCTGGTCGGTCACGAGTACGAGGTCGAGGTCGGCCCGGTCGCCCACGGCGGTCACTGCGTCGCCCGCACCGAGTCCGGCCGGGTCCTCTTCGTCCGCCACGCCCTCCCCGGCGAGCGGGTGATCGCCCGGATCACCGAGGGCGAGTCGACCTCCCGCTTCCTGCGAGCGGACGCCGTGGAGATCCTCTCGGCCTCCAAGGACCGCGTCGAGGCGCCCTGCCCCTTCTCCGGCCCCGGCAAGTGCGGCGGCTGCGACTGGCAGCACGCCAAGCCCGGCGCCCAGCGCCGCTTCAAGGGCGAGGTCATCGCCGAACAGCTCCAGCGCCTCGCGGGCCTCACGCCCGAGGACGCGGGCTGGGACGGCACCGTGATGCCGGCCGAGGGCGACAAGCTCCCGGCGGGCGAGGTCCCCGCATGGCGCACCCGCGTGCAGTACGCCGTGGACGCCGAGGGCCACGCGGGCCTGCGCAAGCACCGCTCGCACGACGTCCAGGTCATCGACCACTGCATGATCGCCGCGCCGGGCGTGAGCGAGCTCGGCATCGAGAAGCGCGAGTGGCCGCAGATCGCCACGGTCGAGGCCATCGCGGCGAGCGGCTCCGCCGACCGCCAGGTGATCCTCACCCCGAAGCCGGGCGGCCGCCTGCCGATCGTGGAGCTGGACAAGCCGGTGTCGGTCATGCGCATCGGCGAGAAGGACAACCGCGTCCACCGCGTCCACGGCCGCCCCTTCGTCCGCGAGCGCGCCGACGAGCGCACCTACCGCGTCGGCGAGGGCGGCTTCTGGCAGGTCCACCCCCAGGCCGCCGACACCCTCGTCAAGGCCGTCATGCAGGGCCTGATGCCGCGCAAGGGCGACATGGCCCTCGACCTCTACTGCGGCGTGGGCCTCTTCGCCGGCTCCCTCGGCGAGCGCATCGGCGAGAAGGGCGCGGTCCTGGGCATCGAGTCCGGCAAGCGCGCGGTCGAGGACGCCCGCCACAACCTCCAGGACCTCGACCGCGTGCGCATCGAGCACGGCAAGGTCGAGGACGTCCTCCCCCGCACCGGCATCAACAGCGCCGACATCATCGTCCTCGACCCCCCGCGCGCCGGCGCCGGCAAGAAGACCGTCCGCCACCTCGCCTCCCTCGGCGCCCGCCGCATCGCCTACGTCGCCTGCGACCCGGCAGCCCTGGCCCGCGACCTGGCCTACTTCGCCGAAGAGGGCTACAAGCCGGTGAAGCTCCGGGCGTTCGACTTGTTCCCGATGACGCACCATGTGGAGTGCGTGGCGATTCTTAAGCCGGTGGGCAAGGACGCCTGAATGGCGCTCATTTGACGCTGGTCCTGATGGGACGTCAGCGTCTTCGCCGGCGCCTCCACGGCGTCGACGAGGCACCGGCAGACGGTGGTGAACCTGGTCGCCAGGGGGTGCCCCCGCTCCCGGTGCCGGGCGGCCAGCCGTTCGGTGAGGATGCGAAGGATGGGGGCGGGACAGAATGCTGGATGAGTCCGTGGCCTGAGACCCTCCGCTCTCGGCCTCATTGGCTCAATCGGCGTTCTATCCAAGCCGACGGGTGCCGGGCCACCCTGTGAGAAGTGACTGCGAAGTCAACTGGCTGAGTGCGGCGGGCGCTTGGGGGAGCCGGTGGCCTACGTTCCGATTCTCAAGGGCAAGGCGGGAGAGTTCCTGGCGCTTGAGCACACGACTCCTGAGGTCCGGTCCGGCATCCGTCCGGTTATGGAGATCGTGCCGGACCTCAGCCTTCGGGATTTGCTGGAGACTTTCTGCAAGCATGCCATGGAACGTGTGCCGAAAGGCATGGTGCTTACGGTCGATTGCGGTGCTCTTCCAGTGGAACGGGTCCTCGAAGGCGATTCGGGCGGGCCCATGATGCGGCTGGGCGAGTCGTTGGGCCAGAGGGGCGTACTCATGTGCCCTGTCGTCCGGGCGACCGATTCTGATGATGTCCTGTCCGAAGTGGCGTACGTGGCCGAACAACATCGGCAGGGGGTATGCCTGCGCGTCTCTGTGGCATCCGGCTCGGACAAGCCTGACCCGGACGAAAGGCTGATACGGCGCCTGCTCTGCGCCCTTCAGGCGGAGCCGGAGGAAGTCGATCTCCTGATAGACGCCGGATCGGTGCAGTCCGACGCTGACACGGATGTTCTGGCTGGGAGGGTCATAGAGAGGTCGCACGATCTTTTGCGCTGGCCGTGGCGGCATCAGTGTGTGGCTTCCGGCGCGTTCCCATTCAACCTCACTGGATTCCCCCGAGGGCAGACGACGGCCGTAGCCAGGAAGGATGCCCAGCTGTGGAAACGGGTTGTCGGACGCTGGGACGGGGAGCGGCCTGACTTCGGGGACTTCGGTGTCACCCACCCACGTATGCCGGTTCAGAGCCGCGGGACGCCAGACCCCAATATGCGCTACACGACGACTGACAACTGGCAGGTCTTCGTCTATCCACGGATCCGCTCCGGGAATGATGATTTCTTCACCCTTAGCCACGATCTGGTCTCTTCGCCTTACTGGCCGCCAACTGGTCCGCACACATCATGGGGTGATGCGCGGATTCATGAATGTGCACACCGGCAGCGGCCGAAGGCAGGCGGCGGTAGGGAGTGGCGGGCATGGGCAACGTCGCATCATCTGGCCGTGGTGACATCCAACCTGAGCTCGCACGGTCATCCTTGAATCCCTTACGCTTGCGAGGGCTCGCGTGCAGCCTTTCCCGCGGCTCCGCCGTCCCTGTTCTGTCACGGCGAGGTCAGCGTTCGGCAGTGCATGCCGCGCTGGGGGTTCCACCACGTGACCGTGCGGTCGGTCAGGCGCTGCCGGACGTGCTCGGCCACCTCGGGGATGCCTTCTGCGAGGGGGATGATCTGGATGGCTCCCTCCATGTGGAGTGCGTGGCGATCCTGAAGCCGGTGGGCAAGGAGGGCTGAGTGGCGCTCGATTCGCTCACAGCCATCAGCTCTTCACTCCTCGCACAGGTATTCTTGGGGGCACCTCACCATTGCGGCCCGACGGGCTTCCGCTCCGTCCGAGAGTGACGTACGGACATGCCCCCAGCCGCACGAGTCTCTTTCGTGCTGCCTGGGGGGCATTTCCTTGTTGTTCCGCGCGTCCGCAGAGACCGTCGCCGTCATGGCGCTGGACGGCTCTCTCTTCCTCCACCTGAACGAGCAGTTCTACCACCTGCACGGTCACCGTGCGGGGGCCTCCGAGGCACGCTCCTGGGAGCGGAGCATCCCCGTACTGGTCGCCGCACTCAACGAGGCGGGCCTGGGAGGAGTCGAGGTCATCCTCGAGTACGCGCTGCCGCTGAACAGCAAGCGTGCCGACGCGGTCCTCGCCGGCACGGACCCGGTCACCGGTGAACCGTCCTATGTCGTGGTGGAGCTCAAGCAGTGGAGCCAGTGCACGCCGGACGAGGATGATCCGACGCTCTGCCAGGTCGGCGGGTACGGCCGTCCCGTGCTCAACCCCATCGAACAGGTACGCCGGTACTGCCAGTACATCGCCAACTTCAACGGAGCCGTCGCCGGGCACCCGGACCGGGTCAGCGGTGTGGCCTACCTCCACAACGCGACCGAGTTCGGTGTCGGCGGGCTGCGCGCCATCGAGCTCGACGACCAGGGCCAGCTGTTCACCGCAGAGCGGCGTGGCGCGTTTCTCGACTATCTGCGTGCCAAGCTCAGCGGAAATTCCGGAGCTCACGCTGCCGACGAGTTCCTCAGCGGTACTCCGGTGCCCTCCAGGCAGCTGATGTCCGTCGCGGCGGAGGAAGTACGGGACCGCGAGCGGTTCGTGCTCCTGGACGAGCAGCAGGTCGCCTACCGCATGGTGCTCAACGCCGTACGCGAGGCCAAGAGGTCCGATCACAAGGAGGTCGTGGTCGTCACGGGCGGCCCGGGAACCGGTAAGAGCGTCATCGCGCTCTCCATGCTCGGTGAGCTGTACCGCCAGGGCGTGCCCGCGCTCCATGCCACGGGTTCTCAGTCCTTCACCACGACCATGCGCAAGGTCGCAGGCTCCCGTAAGCGCGAAGTGCAGGACCTCTTCAAGTACTTCAACAGCTTCATGACCGCTGAGAAGAACACTCTCGACGTCCTGATCTGCGACGAGGCTCACCGAATCCGCCAGACATCCGCCAACCGCTACACCCCGGCCGCTCGCCGCACCGGCAAACGGCAGATCGACGAGCTCATCGACGTGGCCCGGGTTCCCGTCTTCCTTCTCGACGAACATCAAGTGGTGCGTCCCGGTGAGATGGGCACGGTCGCCGAGATCAGGGCGGCCGCGGCGGCGAAGGGGCTCGCCTGCAAGGTCGTCCCGCTGGACAGCCAGTTCCGGTGCGGCGGCAGCGACGCGTACCTGCGATGGGTCGTACGACTTCTCGGCCTTGAGCCGGGAGGACCGCTGGCATGGTCTCCGGACGGGCGCATGCGGCTTCAAGTGGCCGACAGCCCGGAGGAAATGGAGCGCTTCCTCGAGGAACGCCGGGCTCAGGGCTACGGAGCCCGGATCGCGGCCGGCTACTGCTGGCCCTGGTCGAAGGAACCGAAGCCCGGCGAGCCGCTCGCCGCGGACGTGGCTATCGGCGACTGGGCCCGGCCCTGGAACGTGCGGGGTGAGCGAGGCGTCGCCGGCGCCCCGCCCGCGGCACTCTGGGCCACTGATCCCGCCGGCTTCGGCCAGGTGGGGTGCGTCTACACCGCGCAAGGCTTCGAGTACGACTGGTCGGGCGTCATCATCGGCCCGGATCTCGTCTGGCGTGGCGACCGGTGGGTCACGGATCGTACGGCGTCCAAGGATCCCGTCTTCAGGAAGTCCACCCCGGACGAAGACGTCGACCGGCTCATTCGCAACACCTACAAGGTTCTGCTTACCCGGGGAATGGTGGGTACCGTGGTGCATTCCACCGATCCGGAGACGCGCGACAAGCTTCGGGAACTGGTGGGGTCGCGGGAGGCCGTCGCAGCGCTCTGAGACATGCCGGAGCCCACAGTTCCTCGATCCGCGACGACTCTCTAAGGTCGTCGGCATCGGTTGCGGCCCGACGGGCTTCCGGCTCAGGACACGCCCCCACCCGCACGAGTCACTCGTGCCCTGGGGGAAACCACCTCGTGTCCATGCTCCTGCTGAAACTGTCGGCGAACGACCTTCTGACGCTCAACTCCAGGCGTCGCATGGTTCCCCACCTGGCCGCACGGTGGCAGTACTTCCGCGGCAGCGAGGCGTCCCTCACGGAGCGGTCCGCGTGGGCCGAGAGCCTCGTCGCACTGGCCGAGGACATGGTGGCGGCGGGCAGGGGCAACGTCGAGGTGATCGTCGAATGCTCGGCGACCGTCGAGGAGCCGGACGATTCCAAGGACAGGCGCACCATCGATGTCGTCCTGGTCGGGCGACACCCGGAGAGTGGGAATCTCTCCGTGCAACTCGTCGAGTTGAAACGCTGGTCGAGTGTCACGAGGGTGGAGGCGGCAGCATCCAACATGATCCATGTCCCGGGCATGGGAGTCACGAAGCACCCTGCCTCGCAGCTGGCCGCGAGTTTCGCGGCGTTCGGCACGAGGCGGGCCCGCTCCACGGTGGCCGCTCATCGGTCCGGGTGCGCCCACCGGCGCCCACTCCCGCGTCTACACACAGGACAGGCGCGCCTGGCTGATGCGGGACCTGCGGGAGCACTTCACCGAGGACGAGGGGCATTCGCTCGCGGAGATACTGCTCGCCCGCATGAACCGGGTCGCCACCCCTGGGTCACTCGACCGCGAAGTGCGGAAGAGGAATCTGGACGACGACGACTTCGCACGCTGTGTGCGCCACGCCTATCACGTGCTACTGACGCGCGCGAGTCGTGCCACGGTTCTCTACTCCACGGACCCGGAGACACGGGATTACCTCAAGGAACTGGTCGGTGACGTGCAGATCCACGGTCTGCGCCCCACCTGGGAGAGTCTCCCGCCGGAGCTCCGCGTTCCTCATCAGGGGCGCCCAGGGCGCAGCAAGGGCCGGCGTACCCGGCGCAAGTCGGGGAGCAGGAAGGGGCAGCAGCAGACGCTGTTCTGAAGACGCGGGGCGAGGTGGTGTGGCGGGCTCTCCGGACCCGCCACTCGCCTGGCTCAGAAGAGCAGGCGCGCTGCCGACGCCAGCGCCGTCGCCAGAAGATTGGAGACAGTGCTGGTCGCGATGTCGATCAGGATCCTACGGATCCGGGTGCGACGCGCGGACTCGTACTCGACCGGGTTCATGTTTGGCCACTCCATGAGGTGAGTTCGGAATGGCAGGGACAGCCCTACCGGGCATCCGCACTCACGTCGTATGCGAACACACGACGGATGACCAAACTTCACTCACAGCAGAGTGAACCCACGTGCATGAACGTGGCTTTCGTACCCTCCGGGAAGGTGGGCAGCACAAGTGATCCTACCCGGTGGGGGGTTGGGCTGACAGCGAGATCGACATGTGCTCGCGGGCCCCATGAGCCGTCGGCGGGCCGTGGTGGTCCGGCATGCGGCGTGCTCCGTTGCGCCACGGGGGGGGCGTTCGTCCTCGGAAAAGTGTCGACACGCGGCGACGGCCGGGCAGCTGCCCATCGGGCGGTAGTCCGGCGGACGTTCGATCTTCCGGGCCGCCGGGGGCGCGACGGCCAGTGAAGGTGAGACCTGTCTGCTGGGCCGGTGCGCTGGCGCCCCGTGCCCCCGCCCCCACCCCCGATCGGAATTTGGGTTTCCGGATAAATCGATCAAGGTGGCCGGAAAACAGACCGGGAATTGATCTTTATTCGCGGCCCATTGGGGAATGTGGCTATCCATTTCTGAAACTTGACGCGACGTCACGCTACTCCCATGATGGTCAGGCGCAGAGGCGCCAGGAGTCCCAAGCGGATGCTTGAGTCCCTCGCGACACGGAGTTGCGAGGTGTATGGCGGGGAACGTCCTCTTTTGCATTCGCATGCGCGATGATGTGTGGCGCGCTGGGCGGCTCAAGAAGATCAATTTCCCTCCATATCTCTTGACCTCTGGAGGAAATGGAGGGTCAATGCCGGTGCAACCGACCTATCCCGGCGTCTACATCGAAGAACTTCCCAGCACCGTCCGTACCATCACGGCGGTCAGTACGTCCGTGGCCGCCTTTCTCGGGCACACCCGCCGGGGCCCGGTGAACCGGCCGGTGACCATCACCAGCTTCGCGGACTACGAGCGACGGTTCGGGGGGCTGGCCTCGGACAGTGCGGTGGGCTATGCCGTCCAGCAGTTCTTCCTCAATGGGGGATCGATCGCGGTCGTCGTCCGGGTGGGCGCGGCGGGGACGGGTACGTCTGCCGGCGTGGCGCTGGTGTCGAGCGAGAACGAGGCGGCCGCCGAGGCGCTGGGGCTGGCCGCCAAGGAGCCGGGGGAGTGGGGTTCGAAGCTGCGCGTCGTCGTCGACTACGACACGCCGAAGCCGAAAGAGACGTTCAACCTGCACGTCTTCGACAGTGCCAGTGGGGCGCGGGAATCCTTCACCGGTCTGTCCATGAATCCGGCCCACTCGCGTTACGTCAAAGCCCTGGTGGATTCGGCGTCCTCTCTCGTCCAGGTGACGTCGGTCGGGCGCGGCCGGCCTGATCCCGTGGGTACGGTTTCCAAGCCGTTCGGGGATCGGCTTCCGGATCTGAGTCCGGAGATCGAGGTCAGAATCGGCTCGGTCAAGCACAAATTCAAGATCTACGATTCGGCCGCCGGGGACGAGTCCCCGACGACCGTGCCGCAGCTCGCCCTGCTGCTGGAGCGGAAACTGCGGGCGCTTCCCGACGCCCCGGGCAAGCGGGCGTTCGCCGGAGTGCGGGTCACCGCGTTCGGGCAGCGGCTGCAGGTCGTGGCGGGGTCCACCGAAAAGGACGACGTCGTGCGCTTCAGTGGCGACGCGGCGGGGCCGCTCGGGCTGGAGGACTTCGCCCGGCCGCCGGCCTTCGGGTTCGGCGGTGGCGTCGACGCCGGTCCGCCCGGGCCGATGGATCTGATCGGCAGCGAGGCCGCGAAGACGGGCATCAACGCGCTGCGCGACGTGCAGGACGTCAACCTCCTGATCCTTCCGGAGGTCGCCGCCTACAACAACGCCGACGACATCGCCACCGTCCTGTCCGCCGCCGCGGCACTGTGCCAGGAGAAGCGGATGTTCCTGGTGGCCGACGCCCCCGCCGCGTGGCGGAGCGTCGATGCCGCGCGGGCCGGACTGTCGGCCTTCGAATCCGTGCCGGGCACCCACACCGCCCTGTACTTCCCGCATTTGGAGATGGTCGACCCGCTCACCGGGCGGCTGCGGGCCTTCCCGCCGTCGGGCGCCGTCGCGGGCGTGATGGCCCGCACCGACAGCGAGCGCGGGGTGTGGAAGGCGCCGGCCGGCACGGAGACCAAGCTCGCCGGGGTGCGGGGGCTCACCGTGCCCATGACCGACCGCGAGAACGGGCTGCTCAACCCCCTGGCGCTCAACTGCCTCCGGTCCTTCCCCGTCATCGGCCCCGTGAGCTGGGGCGCGCGGACGCTGGCCGGGGCCGACGTCCTGGCCTCGCAGTGGAAGTACGTACCGGTCAGGCGCCTGGCGCTGATGCTCGAGGAGAGCCTGTACCGCGGCACCAAGTGGGTCGTCTTCGAGCCCAACGACGAGCGTCTGTGGTCGCAGATCCGGCTCAACGTCGGCGCGTTCCTGCACACCCTCTTCCAACAGGGGGCGTTCCAGGGCACGTCCGCGCGCGAGGCGTACTTCGTCAAGTGCGACCGGGACACCACCACGCAGGACGACATCAACCGGGGCGTGGTCAACGTCGTGGTCGGATTCGCGCCGCTCAAGCCCGCCGAGTTCGTGATCGTCAAGATCGAGCAGATGGCCGGACAGATCGAGGTATAGGAGCTCCATGGCCGAGTTCACGGTCAACGCGCAGCGGTTCGACCCGTACAAGAACTTCAAGTTCCTGGTCGTCTGGGACGGGCGCGTCGTCGCAGGCGTCAGCAAGATCAGTCCACTCAAGCGCACCACCGAGGTGGTCAAGCACCGCAACGGCGGCGACGCCAGCTCCCCGCGCAAGTCCCCGGGCCGCACCGAGTTCGAGGCCGTCACGCTGGAGCGCGGCGTCACCCACGACGCCGAGTTCGACCGCTGGGCGAACAAGGTGTGGATGGTCGGCGCGGGCCGCGGGTCCGAGGTCTCGCTGGCCGACTTCCGCAAGGACATCGTCATCCAGGTGCTCAACGAGGCGGGGCAGGTGGCCGTCTCCCACAAGCTCTACCGCACCTGGATCAGCGAGTACCAGATCGTCGGCGAACTGGACGCCAACGCCAACGCGGTGGCGATCCAGAGCCTCAAGCTCGAATGCGAGGGCTGGGAACGGGACTACGAGGTCCCCGAGCCGGAAGAGCCCTCGTACCAGCAGCCGGCCTAGGCCGGCCGGGGATGGATCACCTGGGGGCCGGGGCGCTGCTCGCCGCGTGGGAGGCGGGCCTCGCGTCCGACGACGGTGGGCGCGCCCTCCTCCTGCACTCCCTCGCCCGCCCCGGAGCCGACGCCGGGGAACTGCTCTCGGTCCCGCTGGGACAGCGGGACGCCGAGCTGTTCGCCGTGCGGCGGGCACTGTTCGGGGCGCGGCTGGAGGTGCGCGCCGAGTGCGCCGCGTGCGGGGAGGAGATGGAGTTCGAGTTCGACGCCGACGGGCTGAGCACGACACCGACGGCGCCGGGCGAACCGCTGCGGGTCGAAGTGGACGAGTGGACGGTCGAGTTCAGGCTGCCCACCCCGGCCGACATCGCCGCCGTGGCCGCCGCCGGGGAGGATGCGGGCGGTGGGGATGGCGGGGCCGGTGCGGCGCTGCTCGCCCGCTGCACCCTGCGGGCCGAGCGCGGCGGCCGGCCCGTGGCGGACCGTCCGCTGCCCGGTCACGTGCAGCGGCGGATCGCCGCCGTCTCCGCGGAGTCCGACCCGCTGGCCGACGTGACGCTCAACGTCGCCTGCCCGGCGTGCGGGAAGGCGACCCGGGCCGAACTCGACATCACCTCCTACCTGTGGGCCGAGCTGGACGCCTGGGCCCGCGACACCCTCCTGGACGTCCACCTGCTCGCCACCGCGTACGGCTGGAGCGAACCGGAGATCCTGGCGCTCAGCCCGCTGCGGCGCCGTTACTACCTGGAGCTGTGTGCGGATGCCTGACTTCTTCGACCGCCTGCTGGCGCGCCACGCGCCGGGCCGCCGGGGCACGTCGCCCCTGGTGCGGCTGCGCCCGCGCCTGCCGGGGCCGTTCGAACGCGTCGATGCGGCCGGGGCCGAGGCGCCCGGCCCCCTCGACGGGCCGCCGTCCGCGCCCGGCCCCGTCCGCGGCACCACGCCGCCTCCGGCGCCGGCTCCGCTCCGGCCGGCGCAACCCGCCGCCCCCTTCGCACCCCGCGCGGCGACGGCACCGGGACCGGACCGGCCGGCCGTGCCGGCGGTACGGCTCGTTCCCGCGCGGCCCCTGCTCGTCGCCCCGCCGCTGCCGCCGGCCGCCGCCTCCTCCCCGGACGGGGAACGGGCGCGGCGACGGGCGACGGGCGGCACCGTACGACCGGACGCACCCGGCCGCTCCGTGGCCGACGCCCCCCGGCGTGCCGCCGCTGCGGGCCCCCGGAACACGCCGGCGAAACCTTTCGCCCCGACCGTTCCCGCCGCGCCGCCCGGGCCGGCCCGACGGCCCGCCGAGAACGCGAACGGCGGCGACCGGCGCAACCGGCGCCGACAGCCGCCCGAGCGGGTGGTCCACGTCAGCATCGGCCGCCTCGAGGTCACCGCCGGCCGGCGGCAGGGCCCGGCGCAACCGGCCGCACGCCCCGCGGCCGGGACCGGGGCCGGGGACGGCGGACGGCCGAAGCCCGCCATGTCGCTCGACCAGTACCTGGCGCGGGAGAAGGGACAGCAGGCATGAGCAACTCGCTCGCCATCGCCACCGTCACCGAGGCGCTGCGCCTGCTCGTCGCGAACTCCGTCGCCCTCGACGTCCCGTTCGCCGTCGACGTCGCGGCCATCAAGCCGCCCGCCCAGCCGCCGGCCCAGCCCACGATCACCGTCTTCCTCTACCAGGTCACGCCCAACGCGTCCCTGCGCAACAGCGACACCCCCACCCGCGCGAGCGACGGCACCCTCCGCACCAAGGCCACCGCCGCCCTCGACCTGCACTACCTCATCAGCTTCTACGGCGACGAACGCGAGCTCGTCGCCCAGCGGCTCCTCGGCTCGGTCGTGCGCACCCTGCACGAACTGCCCACCCTGCCCAAGGAGCTCATCGACGACGCCGCGGCCGCGCCGTTCCTGGTGGGCAGCGACCTGGCGGCCGCGCCCCAGAAGGTGCGGTTCACGCCCTCGCAGATGGACGTGGACGACGCCTCGAAGCTCTGGTCGATGCTCTTCCAGACCCCCTACGCGCTGTCCCTCACCTACCAGGGCACCGCCGTCCTCATCGAGGGCCGGGAGGAACCCGTCGCCGGCAAGCCGGTCCTGCGCCGCACCGTGCGCGCCATCCCGTCCCGGCAGCCCCTCATCCACCGCGTGCTCTCCCGCCCCGCCGGCTCGCCGCCCGGCACCGACCCGGTCGAGGGCCCGGTGCCGGCGGACCACGAGCTCGTACTGCAGGGCGCCGGGCTGCGCGCCGACCGGGTGACGGCCCGGCTGGGCGGCCGCGACCTGCCGCTCGACGCCGGCCGGGTGCGCGACGACCAGGCCGTCGTCCGCGTGCCGCAGGACCTGCCGCCCGGCGTCCACGGGGTGCAGCTGCTGCACGGCGTCGACCTGGGCATCCCCGCGACGCCGCACTGGGGACTGGAGTCCAACGCCGTGGCCTTCGCCCGCCGCCCCGGCATCACCGGCCCCATCCGCGTGGAGGACCGGACCGGGGACGGGAGGGTCTCGGCCGTGATCGTCCTCGACCTCGACATGCCGCTGCGCGACGACCAGCGGGTGCTGCTCCTGCTCGACGAGAAGCGGCCGCCGGCGGGCAGACCCGCGTACGGATACCAGTTCCGCGCCCCGTTCCCGCTGGGCCCGCGGCCCGACCCGAAGCGGGTGCGGATCGCGGTCAAGGGCGTGCGGCCGGCCGTCTACCTGGCGCGCGTCCAGGCCGACGGAGTGCAGAGCGCCCTGACCTTCTCGAACGAGGGGGCGTTCGAGGGCCCGGTGGTCGACCTGGGCGCGCCGCGCTGAGCGGGGGCGGGGGCGGGGGTGGGGCCGGGGCCGGGACTGAGGTCGGGGTCGGGGTCGGGGTCGGGGCCGGGGCCGGGATCGAGGTCGGGGTCGAGGTCGGAGCCGGGTTCGAGGTCGAGGTCGGGGTCAAGGTCGGGGACGAGGTCGAGGGCGCGGTCATGACGAAGCGGGGGACTGCCGGATGTCGGGGGAGGGCATGAGCGAGCGGTACGGAGCACACCAGCAGGCCCTCGCCGCCGCCGTCGAGGCGGTACTGGGGCGCCTCGACGCCCACGCGCACGCGTCGGCACGGCCGCACCCCGGGGCGGACGGCCTCGCGCGGACCGGCGACGCCCATGGACCCGGCGAGCACCCGGACCCCCGTGTCGCCCCCGACGGCGACGCGCCCCTGGACGCGCTGGCGGTCGTCGTCTCCTGCTTCGGCCTCACCCCCTTCGAACGCGACGTCCTCGTCCTCGCCGCCGCCGAGCAGACCGACCCGACAACCGGCCCCCGGTGCGCCGCCGCCTGCGGCGACCCCGCCCGCCCCCACCCGACGTTCGCCCTCGCCCTCGCGGCCCTCGACGACCCGCACTGGAGCGCCCTGACGCCCGTCGGCCCGCTGCGCCGCTGGCGGCTGATCGAGCTCGACGACGAGACGTCGCCGACGACGTCGCGGCTGCGCGTGGACGAGCGCATCCTGCACTTCCTGGTCGGCGTGCCCTACCTGGACGTACGCCTGCACGGACTGCTGCGGCGCCGGACGCCCCGGCAGGAGACGCCGCCCCCCGGCCACCGGCACGCCGCCGAGAGCATCGCCCGCGTGTGGACCGGCGCCGGGTTCGACGGGCCGCCGCACGCCGAACTCGTCGGCGCGGACCGTGCCACCCGCTGGGACATCGCCGCCGGCGCCGCCGAGCGCGCGGGCCTGGCGCTGTACACCGCCTCCGCGGACGACCTGCCCACCGAGCCCGCCGAACGGGACCGGCTCGGCCGGCTCTGGCAGCGCGAGGCCATCCTCATCCCCGCCGCCCTGCTGATCGAGGCCGGCGACCGGACGGGCGAACGCCGCGACGGCGCGGAGCCGTTCCTCGCCGAGCTGCCCGTACCCGTGATCGTCTCCAGCGACGAGCCCCGGCCGGGCGGCACGGCCCAGCGCGAACGCGTCACCGTCCCGCCGCTGACCTCCGAAGAGCAACTCCGGCTGTGGACGGGGGCGCTCGACGGCATCGACGGCATCCGCGAACAGGACGTACGCGACCTCGTCGCGCAGTTCTCGCTGCCCGCGCACGTCATCCGCTCGGCAGGAGAGGCGGTGCGCCGGGCCCCCGGGGGAGACGCCAGGCGGCTGGCGTGGCGGGCGGGCCTGGCCGAGGCCCGGATGTCCCTCGACGAGCTCGGCCGCCGGATCGAACCCCGCGCCGGCTGGGAGGACCTCGTCCTCGCCGACCGCCAGCACGAGATCCTGCGGGAAGCGGTCGCCCACGTGCGGCGGCGCGCCACCGTCTACCAGGAATGGGGCTTCGAGTCGGTGCTGCGGCGCGGCCTCGGGGTGACCGCCCTGTTCGCCGGCGGCTCGGGAACGGGCAAGACGCTCGCCGCCGAGGTCGTCGCGGGCGAGCTGGGCGTCGACCTGTTCGTCATCGACCTCTCCCAGATCGTCAGCAAGTACATCGGCGAGACCGAGAAGAACCTGCGGAGGGTCTTCGACGCCGCCGAACGCGGCGGAGCGCTGCTGCTGTTCGACGAGGCCGACGCGCTGTTCGGCAAGCGCAGCGAGGTCAAGGACAGCCACGACCGCTACGCCAACCTCGAGGTCAGCTACCTGCTGATGCGGATGGAGGCGTACCGGGGGCTCGCCATCCTGACCACGAACATGAAACAGGCCCTCGACCAGGCGTTCATGCGCCGGATCCGCTTCATCGTCGACTTCCCCTTCCCCGGCGTGCCGGAGCGGGCCGAGATCTGGCGCCGCGTCATCCCCCGCCGGACCCCGAGCGAGGGCCTGGACCCCGACCGGCTGGCCCAGCTCACGGTGGCCGGCGGCTCCATCAGGAACATCGCGCTGGCGGCGGCGTTCCTCGCCGCCGACGAGGGCGGCCCGCTGCGGATGCGGCACATGCTGGCCGCCGCCCGTACCGAGTACGTGAAGCTCGAGCGTTCGCTGACCCCGTCGGAGGTGCGCGGATGGGTGTGACGGATCCCCGGCGCGTCGACATCGAGATCGGCGAGCTGGTATTGCGCGGCTTCGAGCACGTCGACCACGACCTCGTCGTCGACGCCTTCCGGCGGGAACTCCACCGGCTCGTCCGGGACCGCGGCGTCCCCCTCGCCGCGAACACCGACGTGTCCGTCGACCTCCTCCGCGGCCTCCCGCCGCTGCCCGCCACCACCACCCCGCACCGGCTCGGCGCGGCGCTGGCCCGGGCGGTGCACGCGGGCCTGGCGGGGGGCGGTCGTACGGACGGTGGACCCAGAGACGGTGGGCGTACGGACGGTGGGCTTGTGGGGGCCGTCGGTACGGGTGACGGGCCTACGGGCT
The DNA here is from genome assembly GCF_014655595.1 of Streptomyces griseocarneus. Taxonomy (GTDB): domain Bacteria; phylum Actinomycetota; class Actinomycetes; order Streptomycetales; family Streptomycetaceae; genus Streptomyces; species Streptomyces griseocarneus. The sequence goes on from NZ_BNBL01000001.1 coordinate 163,468, forward strand.
ACGGGCGTACGGGCGTCTGGGGGCGGGGCGCATGAGCCGGGTCCAGGTGTCCGCCGACCGGCAACAGGCGGCCGAGACCGAGCAGCGCCGACGCAAGGCCCGGGCGCCCAAGGCCCGTACCCCGGAGCCCAAGGAGATCATTACAGCGGCCGGTCAGCCGCTCGACCTCGGCCTGCGGCGCGAGCTGGAGGAACGATTAGGCCATGACTTCAGCCGGGTCCGCGTACACACGGACCGCGACGCGGCGCTCCTGACCGACCTGCTGGGCGCGGACGCGGTCACCGTCGGCGAGGACATCTTCTTCGCCGAGGGCAGGTTCAGCCCGGGCACGGAGGACGGGCGGCGGCTGGTCGCCCACGAACTGCTGCACACCGTCCAGGCGCCGCACCCGCTGGGGGCGTTGACGGCCGGACGGGATCTGGGCGCGGTGAGCCTGCCGCAGGACGCGGTGGAGCGGCAGGCCGAGGCCGGCGCCCGCTCGGACCAGCCGCGTCCCGAGGTGACGCGGAGCGCCACACCGGGCTGGCTGCGGTACGCGCGCGTGCGCGCCGACCAGTTCCGCACCGAGCTGCTGGACCCGGCGACGCTCGTGGACCGGCTCACGGCGGGCATCCTCCGCTCCCTGCGCGGCGACCCCGCCGACGCTGCCGGACGCGTACGGCAGCAGCTGACGCGCTTCGCCCCGGAGCTGAAGGCGTCGGTGCTGGAGCGGCTCTCCCTCCGCCTGCCGTCGCCGGACCACGAGCGGCTGCTGGAACTGGTCGAGCTCAGCGAACACGGCCCGGCGGAGACGGACGCCGGCCTGACGCCCGGCCCCGTGACGGAACCGGCGCGCGAGGTGCCGGCCGAACGGGCCGAGGAGCCGGAAGCCCCGCCCAAGGGCCCAGCGGGTGAAAGGGACGAGAAGGAGCCGGAGGCGGGGGAGAAGGAAGAGCCGCCGGCCAAGGACAAGCCGCAAGACGGGCAACAGGACGACGAGCAGCAGGACAAGGACAAGGACAAGGAGAAGGACGAAGGGAAGGACAAAGGCGAAGACAAGGGCAAGGAGAAGAGCAAGGGCAAGGACAAGGAGCGGGACGGGCAGCGCGGCGACGAGGCCGGGCAGCAGGCCCCGGACGGGGCCGGGCGCCCGCAGGCGGGCGGTGGGGCGGCGGCCGGAGCCGCCGACGCTGCCGCCGGACCCGGAGCCGGTGGCGAACCGCCCCTGATGGCCGCCGCCACGCAGGCTCCCGGCGCGCCCGAGCAGCAGCAGAAGGCCATGCGTCGCGGGCCCGCCGAAGGTTCGCGACCCGTCGCAGTCGACCGGCGGGCGGAGCGGCAGCCCGGCCCCGTACGGCCCGAGCGGGTGGACAGACTCGCCGAGGCCGAGGACAGCCCCCTGACCCGGCACGGACTCCTCGACGACGACAAGGGCGCAGCCGAGGACGAGCCGCTGGGCGTGGCCGCGGGAGCCGACAAGGAGCCCGAGACCCCGAAGGACGCGGAACCCGAGGCCGCCAAGCCGGCCGGGCCCGAGCTGCATCCGGAGGACTTCGTCCCCGCTACGGACCTCGACGTCTCGTCCGTGCCGACCGCCGACCGGCTCAACCCCTCGGACGGGGGCGCGGCGGCGCAGGAGGCACCGTCGTTCCCCGAGCCGCCGAAGACCAAGGCGGACGAGATCCAGGAGGACCGGCAGAACGAGGCCGGGGAGGACGCGGAGGAGGCACCCGAACCGGCCACCCCCCAGCAGCCCGCCGACGCCGCCCAGCCCGCGCCGGCGCCCGAGGCCGAGGCGTCGGCCCGGCGTGAGGCCGACCGGGAGTCGGAGGACCGTACGGCCCGGGATCTCACGCCGGACAAGCCGGTCGAGCAGGAGGTCGGCCCCGAACCGGACGCGGCGGGTCCAGGCACCGGGCAGGCGGAGGCGCGGCCCGAGGATTCGTACGGGGAAGGGGCCGCCCGACAGCACGAGGAGCCGTCAGCCGCCGGTGGCCGGTCCGCCGGTCCTGACGCGGCGCCGCTCGCCGGGGCGGGCCCCGTCTCCGACGGCCCCGGCGCCATGGCGGATGCCGGGGAGCGCGGGCCGGCGCTCGGTGCCATGGGGCCCGCCGCCGAACAGGCCGACGCGCCCGGCGGGCTGGGCGCCCCCGGCGCCGGACCCGGGCCGGACGCGTCGATGGAGGAGGGCGGCGGCGCCTGCGCCGGGGCCCCGCAGCCCACCACGGAGGAGGCGGGGGGCGGCGAGGGCGGTTGCGAGGGCGGCGGCGCGGCCGCGGGCGGCAAGGAGAAGGAAGCCGAGAAGCCCGCGCCGCCCGACGTCTCCGGCCAGGACCCGCAGAGCGCCCTCGCCACGGCCGGCGCCCTGCCGCCCGACCAGATGGCGGCCACGCTCGACGGCGTGGACGGTGCGGTGGACCGCTCGGTCGGTGAGCAGCACGCCGCCCTGGAGGCCAACGCGCCCACCGCGCAACGCCCTTCGGGCGCGCCGCGTACGCTCTCCGGCGCTCCGGAGGAGGCCGCCCCCGCCCAGCAGGTCACCGAGCACGTCGAGCGGGAGGGTGCCGAGGGCGGCAAGGAGCAGAAGAAGGCGGAGGGCGAGAAGGTCGAGGGGCGGGCCCCGGGGTCCGACGTCGCCCGGCCCCACGTCGCGGACGACGGGGCGAACCAGGTGAGCGCCCAGGACGTCCAGAACGTACAGACCGCGGTCGGTGAAGTGCCCACCACCGACCCGTCCCTGAACACCACCGTGGGCACGGCCCCCAAGGTGCAGCTCACCGGGGAGAGCGACCCCAAGCGCACCGACAAGCAGGCCGAGAACCTCAAGAAGTCCTCGGAGAAGATCCTCGGCGTCGGCCGCGAGGACGCGGCCAAGCCGATGGGCGAGGACCAGATCTACCCGGACGTGCCCGGCGAGACCCTCCGGGGCGAGGTGCCCGGGAGCGGTGGCGGGGGCGGTGGCGGTACGGGCAGGCGTCGCCGGGGCGGCGCGGCCGCGGGCGCGGCGAAGCCCGGCGTGGCCGTCGTCGCCCAGCAGGAGCGCGGGCCGCAGATCCAGACGTCGGTGGGCCAGGCGCAGGGCCGCATGGGCGAGGAGCGGTCCCGGCAGCAGCAGGCCGAGGCCGAGGAGCGGCGCAAGAGCCAGGAGGCCCAGGATCAGGCCGTCGCCTCGAACGCCGAGGCGCAGGCGGGCGAGCGCGGCCAGGCCGCCGAGCAGGTGCGGGCCGAACGCACGCAGTGGCAGGCCGAGCAGGACGAGAAGATCGGCAAGGCCGACGCGGATGCCCTGAAGGAACACGGCGAGAAGAACAAGGAGATCGACACCAAGCGCACCGACACCGACAAGGAGGTCGGCAAGCGCCAGGAGGACGACAACAAGAAGATCCAGGACAACCGGAAGGAGGCGGAGGAGAAGGCCCGTAAGGAGAAGGAGCGCAAGAAGGAGGAGTCCTCCGGCTGGTGGGGCTGGGTCAAGTCGAAGGTGAAGGCGGCGTTCGACGCGCTGCTGAGCGCGATCACCGGGATCTTCGAATTCTTCCGCAAGGTCGTCAACGGGATCATCGAGAAGTTCCGGGAGTTCGCCAACTGGGCGATCGAGCAGGCCCGGAAGCTCGCCGTCGAGCTCATCAAGAAGCTCGCGGACGCGCTGATCGCCATCGGCGACGTGCTGCTGGCGGCGTTCCCGGAGCTGCGGGAGAAGTTCCGGAACAAGATCCGGGCATGGCGTGACAAGGCGATCGCCAAGGTCAACGAGTGGGCGGACAAGCTCAAGGCCGCCGTCAACAAGCTCCTCGACCTGCTGGCCGCCGGCCTGAACAAGCTCCTCAACCTGCTCGAGAAGGGCCTCAAGGCCGCGGTCGAGATGGCGCGCGGCGCGGTGCTCGCCGCGATCGACTTCGCGCAGAAGGCGATCGCGATGCTAGGCCAGTTCGCGGCTCTGGTCGCGGACATCGCCCCCGACCCCGGCGGCTGGCTGGCGAAGCTGGGCGGCGCGGCCAAGGAGGGCATCCAGAACCACCTGTGGGGCGCCGTGAAGACGGCGGTGAAGTCGTGGTTCAACGAGAAGGTCGAGTCGGTGCTCGGCCTCGGCAAGACCATCATCAACATCCTGGTCAAGGGCTGCGTCTCCACGGCCCAGATCGGCCGGATGGCCTGGCAGGCGCTCGTCCAGTCGCTGCCCGCCATCATCATCTCGATCGTCATCGAGAAGCTTGTCTCGCTGATCGTCCCGGCCGCCGGCGCGATCATGACGATCATTCAGGGCCTGATGGCGGCCTGGGGCACGATCAGCAAGATCATCGCTGCGTTCGGCAAGTTCATGACCTTCCTCAAGGCGGTCAAGTCGGGCGTCGGAGCGGCATGCCTGTTCGCCCAGGCGGTGGCGTCGGGTGTCGTGGCGCTCCTCGACTTCATCACCAACTTCCTGCTCAGCCGCCTGAAGATGGCGGCGAAGGGGGTCGGCGGCCGGCTCAAGGCCATGGCCCAGAAGATCATGCAGGGCTTGGCGAAGGCGACGAAGGGCCCGCGGAAGGCCGCGGGAGCGGCCGTGAACCGGGCGAAGACCGCGTTGGCCCGTGCGGGCCAGGCCCTCAGGGGCCCGCGGCGGCCGGGGCAGCGGCCAGGGCTTCTGCATCGGCCGCCCGCCCTCAAACCGGCGAGCCGCAGCGCTCCCGATCGATTGGGTGTGGAACGGACACCGGCCCAGTCTGCGTCGCGCGCGCGTCGCACCGTCTCTGAGCAGCGAGTTTCCGAACGCGTGCCATCCCGGCCCCGTCGAGAGGTGGAACGGCCGAAGCCCTCCGGTCCAGGCTTGTCCGGGCTGTCGCCCGCAGGGCGTGTCATGAACCAGGCCAGGACCGCCGTCAGGGGAGCCATCAGCCAGGCCAGAGCCGCTGTGCGTCTGCTGGGCGGCAAATTGACGAAGAGCAAGCTGGGACGGGCATTGAGCGGCAACGCTCGCAAGGTCCGGGAAGCCTTCGCGCGCCGCCGCGATCAGCTGAGAGAGCGTTCGAGGCGACTTCGGCAAGAGCAGCGTGTGCAGCGCAGACAGCAGCGTGAGCGACGTGACAGTCGAGAGAATTCCCCAGAGTCAAAGGTCAGTCGACTGCATACGATCGCTGGCCGCATTCGTCCCCGAGTGACGCCGCTGCTGCGCAGGGGGATCCGTGGTTTGGTTCTCAGGTCGGTGCTTGCCGCGATGCGTGCCTGGTACAGGCTGACGAGTCTTGATGTTCGCGGTTCAAGTCCTTCGAGGATGATGGCGAGACTCAACCCCGATGAGGAAATCACTCCTGTTGTCTGGACTGGTGACGCAGGTGACCCGGTTGCTCGGCTGACGCCGGGCTCTGCCGCAGATAAGGGCCCGGGCAAGGATGAACAGAAGCCTCAACAGGAAGACAAGGCCGACAAGGGTGACGACAGGACGGCTCCGAGTTCTCGTAAACAGAACAAGAAGGAAAAGGGGTCCGAGCGGGACGGTCGGATCCCCGGGTTGTCTGAGAAGGAACTCAATACCTACTCGGCGGATGACCTACGAGGTGTGCTCGAACACGGTCGAAAGCTGGGTTTGACCCCGGAGCAGATTGCCGACTTCGTGAAGGCGGGAGCCATTGAGAAACTGCATAAGATCCCGCCCAAGAAACACCTGACTCCGCAGCAGCTGACCGAACAGATGAATAATTGGGTAAATGAAGTCAGGCCTCGCCGGTACCCGTACCACTTTGAGAGCCGTGAGAAGTTCGAAGCGTTCACGGGGCAAGTGGAGCAATTGCGGTCCAAGCATAATCTGCCTCAGGGGCGGGTGCTGGTCCAAGGATCGTCTCTGCGTAACCCGCAAGCCAAGGACATCGATATCGCTATCATCGTTTCCGACAAGGAGTTCGACGCTTACCTGGCCCGGTGCAAGGCGGGTCTTGACCAGCGCATAGGAAGGCCTCAGACGAGGTCCAAGATGACCAAACAGTTGGAGGGCAACGCGGCCAAGGGGTTCGTGCCGCAGTTCATGTTCGACCGGCCGGCGGCATCGTCTGCGGGTGCCCCCACGTTCTCTCAGGAATCGAGAACGCTGGCCGAGAAGTTTTCCATACCAGGTATTGACATTTCGGTAATGAGGGAGTCGAGCGTCATGGCCATGTATCCGCACCTTGAGCTGGGTCGGTGACGTGATGAGCGAGTATCGGACGCGCTATTACCGGGGCTGGGGAGTTGACGCCTCCGGTGAGGTCTCACCGGAGGAGTTCGTCGAACTGGCGGAGTCATCGCTTGCCTATTTCGACAGTGCGGGACGTCTCGAGCGTCTCGAATTTTTCCGGGATGGTGCTGTCGAAGAAGTGGAGTACTGCGAGGGGGATCCCGGCGAGATTGCGGAATCTCATCGCCGCAAGCATGTCGGCGTACCGTTTTCGGTAAAGCGGACGCTGGCTGCAGATCCATTCCGCTGGGAAGTCCGTCGGCGCTCCTCCGCAGAGGGCGGGTTTTCCGATTATCGAGTGAGTCTCGTTGATGTGAGGGGCTGCGAGCTCATGGAGTGCGCTTTCGGCGTGCAGGGTCAAATCCTGTCGGTAACAAAGTATGAATACGATCGGGCGGGCGAGATGCGTTTCACTTTTGAATACGATGGAATGGGGCAAATGGTCGATGCGTTCGATGTCATCTCGGGGGAGAATGCGGCGTTCGATGTGGTAAAAAACTTGACCGACCCAGAGTTCTTTGAGAGGGGGGGAGCTCTCCCTCGGGAGTGTGTGGCCACGTCGATTCCCTCCCCCGTAGAGGTATTTCGAGAGGGAGCGTGATTTCTCTGATGCTGAGCAAAGATGCTGGGGAGGGCTAGCGGATGGCTTATCAGGACATCCCCAAGCCCATCCGTTCCGGCATCGTCATCATCGACCCCCGGCGCGGCACGCCCCGCGGCATCATCGTGCTGCAGTTCAACCCCGATTCCCTGGAGCGCTCCCTCGCTCCCCAGGCCGCCGGGGCGGAGGGGGCCGGGGATCGGACCGAGGCGTTGCGGTTGAAGGGGCCGGCGGCCGAGACGTGGAAGTTCACGGCGGAGATCGATGCGACCGATCAGCTGGAGGCGCCGGCTCCGGACGGGATACAGCCGCAGTTGGCCGCGCTGGAGATGTTGTTGCATCCGCCGAGTGCGGCGTTGCGGCGCAATCAGGCGCTCGCCGGGCTGGGGACGTTGGAGATCACGCCGGTCGAGGCGCCGTTGACGTTGTTCACGTGGGGGCGCAAGCGGGTGCTTCCGGTGCGGCTGACCGAACTGACCGTCACCGAGGAGGCGTTCGATGTGGAGCTCAATCCGATACGGGCCGCGGTGGGGATCGGGTTACGGGTGCTGACGGTCAACGATCTGCCGACCGGGCACCGGGGGGCCGAGTTGTATCTCGCGCACCTGTCGCAGAAGGAGCAGTCGATCGGGCGGGCGGCGGCCGGTAGTCGCGGCGCGCTCGGACTCGGGAACGCGGGGGGTTTCTGATGACCAGCGGGATCAACGGGACGGGCGACAACGCCGGTGCTCTGGACGCCATTCCCGCGCCCTCGGCCTATCCCCGGTCCAGCCGTTACTACGGCATTCCCGTCGCTGTGCACACCGAGGCCGACGGGCGGCAGACGCCGTATCTCCGGAGGCGCCTGCTGCCGGATCCGGCGCGGCTGAGCGTTCTGGCCGAGCACACCGTCAGTGCCGGCGACCGGGCCGATCTGCTGGCGCACCGCTACCTCGGCAGTGCCGAGCAGTGGTGGCAGATCGCTGATGCCAATCCGGTGCTCGATCCCAGGGAGCTGACCCGGACGCCGGGTCGCAAGGTCAGGATCGCGCTCCCGGCGGGGATACCCGGAGCCGCGAATGGCTGACGCCCCGGTCACCACCGGACCGATCCACCTGACGCTGATGATGGGTCCCCGGATCCCCGTGCCCGTGCCGCAGCCCGTGGCCGACGCGTTGCTGTCCGCGCAGGTCACCGTGGCCAGCGGCCAGCGCAGCGGGTTTCAGCTGGCGTTCGACCTGTCGAAGAACGGGCTGATCAACACGGCGCTGCTGCCCGGCGGGTTCTTCGACCCCCAGGTCCGGGTCGTGCTGGTGGTCACCGTCCAGGGCACCCCGACCGTCCTGATGGACGGCGTGCTCATCCGCCAGGAGGTCGGGATCAGCAACCAGCCCGGCCAGTCCACCCTCACCGTCACCGGCGAGGACCTGACGGTGCTGATGGACCTGGAGGACAGGACCGGTACGGGCTTCCCGTCGATGTCGCCCTCCGCGCGGGTCAACGTGCTGCTCGCCCGGTACGCCCAGTACGGCATCACCCCGCTCGTGGTCCCCGAGCTGATTCCCCAGATGTCGTTGCCGACGCAGCGGGTCGAGGCCCAGAACGGGACCGACCTCGCCTACATCAGTGAGCTGGCGAAGGCCAACGGCTATGTGTTCTACCTCGATCCGGGGCCCTTGCCCGGCATGAGCCGGGCCTACTGGGGGCCGGAGGTGCGGCTCGGCCTGCCGCAGCACGCGCTCAACGTGAACATGGACGCCCTGTCCAACGTCGACCAGCTCACCTTCGCCTTCGACGGCACCGCCCGTGAGGAGCCGAGGGCGCGGGTGCAGATCCCGGCCACGAAGATCGCGACGCTGCTGCCGATTCCCGAGGTGAGCATCCTGCGGCCGCCGCTGGCCCTCAAGCCGGCGCCCGCGCTGAAGAAGACCTCGGTCAACGACGCGGCGAAGAAGGAGACGGGCAAGGCCCTGGCCGAGACGCTCGCCAAGGCCATGGAGTCCGCCGACGCGGTCTCCGGCTCCGGCCAGCTCGACGTCGCCCGCTACGGGCACGTGCTGCGGCCCCGTGAGCTGGTGGGCGTACGCGGGGCGGGGATCACCTACGACGGCCTGTACTTCGTCAAGAGCGTCACCCACAACCTCCAACGAGGCGCCTACAGCCAGAACTTCACCCTCGCCCGCGAGGGCCTGATCTCCCGCACGCCCGTCGTACGCCCGTAGCCACGGGCGCGCACGGCGGCCGGCGCCGCACGAGCCGCAAGAGCCCGACAGAGCAAGGAGCACAGGAGCAGACGCATGGCCACTGAACCGACCCGCTACCTCGGCAAGTACCGGGGCACCGTGGTGAACAACATCGATCCGGAGCGGAAGGGCCGCATCACGGCGACGGTGACCGACGTGCTCGGCGACCAGCCGTCCAACTGGGCCATGCCCTGCTTCCCGGTGGCCGGCCCGAGGATGGGGCACTACGCGGTGCCGCCGGTCGGGGCCGGGGTGTGGATGGAGTTCGAGCAGGGCAACCCCAGCGACCCCATCTGGTCCGGCTGCTGGTACGGGCACGAGCGGGAACTGCCGCCGCAGGCGCTCGCCGGCCTGCCCGGGGTGCCCAACCAGGTCCTGCAGACGCAGCTGGGCCGGCAGACGGTGGTGCTCTCCGACGACCCGGTCACCGGGCTCACCCTCAAGGCGGCGTCCGGCGCCTCCATCGTCATCAACGACGCCGGGATCCACATCGACAACGGCCAGGGAGCGAAGATCACGCTCATCGGCCCGACCGTGACCATCAACCAGGACGCCCTGAGCGTGACCTGAGAGGGGAGGGTTTCCGTGTCCGGGAATCTCCTGCACGTCAACGCGACGGTGACCTGCCCGCACGGAGCACGGGCCACGGTCCTGCCCGCGCAGGCCAGGGTCGTCGTGAGCGGCAACTACGCCGCGTCGGTGGCCGACCAGTACACCATCAGCGGCTGCCCGTTCACGGTGGCCAACAAGCCGCAGCCGTGCGTGACGATCCGCTGGGTGGCGCCGTCCACCCGGATCAGGATCAACGGCTCGCCGGCCGTCCTGCGCTCCTCGACGGGCCTGTGCCAGAGCCCCGAGCAGGTGCCGCAGGGGCCGCCGAACGTCTCCGTGGTCCAGCCGCGGGCGGTGGGCCGATGACGGGGCGAGGCGGCATCACGGGACCGAGGGCGCCCGGCGCCGGCCCGCGCCGGACCGACATCGCCTTCCCGTTCCGGATCGGCAGCCGGGGCCGCACCGCGGAGGCCGGCTACGACGACCATGTGCGGGACATGATCGAGCAGTTGCTGTTCACCAGCCCCGGCGAGCGCGTGATGCGCCCCGACTTCGGCTGCGGACTGCTCGACCTGGTCTTCGCGCCCAACAGTCCCGAGCTGGCCTCCGCCCTCCAGCTGACGGTGCAGGCGGCGCTGCAGCGCTGGCTCGGCGACGTCATCGAGGTGGAGTCCCTCGACGTGGAGAGCGAGGAGAACGTGGTGCGGGTGCACCTGGTCTATGTGGTGCGCCGGACCGGATCGCGCCGCGTCGAGGAGTTCGAAGGGCGGGGAGCGGCGTGAGCGGCGGGGCAACGACCGGGAACTGCGCCACCGAGCGCAGACGCGCCGACGTCCGGCGCGCGCATCTCAACGGCGTCGACGGGATCGAGGTCTCGGACGACGGACGCACGCTCACCGTCACCTTCCTCGGCAAGGCGCCCTCGCCGTGCCACATCGGCCCGCACAACATCCGCATCGACGGCGGCCGCCGCATCACCGGCATCCGCGCCGTCGAGGTCACCGTCGAGGCGGAGGAGGACCCCGAGCTCGACGACCGCATGCTCGTCACCCTCGACCGGGCCGGGGACACCTCCCGCTACCGGCTGGGCGTGGTCGAGGCCGACCCGTACGGGCGGCCGGGCGAGGAGCCGTACCGGGGCTTCGACCCGCGCTACCACCAGGCCGAGTTCGGCTTCGACAGCTCGTGCCCCACGACGTTCGACTGCCGCGCCGCCGAGCCGTGCCCGCCGGAGCCCGCGTCCCGCCCGGTCATCGACTACACCGCGCGCGACTACGAGAGCCTGCGCCGCCTGGCCCTGGACCGGATGACGCTCACCGCCCCCGACTGGGCCGAGCGGCACGTCCCGGACCTGGGGGTGACCCTGGTCGAACTGCTCGCCCACACCGCCGACAACATCGCCTACCAGCAGGACGCGGTCGCCACGGAGGCCTACCTCGACACCGCCCGGCGCAGGGTCTCCGTACGACGGCACGTCCGGCTGATCGACTACCCGATGCACGACGGGTGCAACGCCCGCGCGTTCGTGGCCCTGGAGGTGGACAGCGCCCTGACGCTGGAGGCCGGCACCTTCCGGTTCGCCGCCGTGGACGTCAGCGGACTCGGGTCGCAGGAACGGCCGGACCTGGGCGCGGTGATACCCGACGGGGAACTCGACGCGCTCACCGAGAACGCCCTGGTGGAGGTGTTCGAACCGCTCGGCGGGTGCGACCTCGAGCTGCGCCCGGAGCACAACGCCGTGCGCCTGTGGACCTGGGGCGACGAGGAGTGCTCCCTGCCCAGGGGCGCGACCTCGGCCACCCTGCGCGACGAGTGGTGCGACGGGGACGGCAAGAGCGGAGAGGAGGGCGAGGAGCGGGAGCGCGCCCTCGCGCTGCGCCCCGGCGACGTGCTGATCGTCGAGGAGGTGCTCGGCCCGCGCACCGGCGCCCCCGCCGACGCCGACCCGGCCCACCGGCAGGCCGTCCGGCTCACCTCGGTCACCCCGCTCGTGGACGAGCTGTACGACCAGCCCGTCGTCGAGGTGACCTGGTCGGAGGCCGACGCGCTCACGTTCCCGGTGTGCCTCTCCAGCCGCGGCGGCACCGACTGCGCGCCGCTGGGCGACGTCAGCCTCGCCCGCGCCAACGTCGTCCTGGTCGACCACGGCCGCTCGCTCACCCACTGCGACGGCGCTCCCGAGGTCGTCCCCGTGCCGCCGGGGCCCGTCGTCGTGCCCGGGTGCGAGCCGCCGTCCGGCTGCGGCGACCGCGCGGAGCCCACCGGGCCCGCCGCGGCCGTTCACCACCTGCTGGACCGCACCCGGGCGGGGCACCAGCTGGAGCCCGACGACGTCCGCGAGCTGCAGCACGTCGTGGGCGAGCCGGCCGTGGCCCGGGCCGGCCTCGGCCTCCACCTGGCCCCCGGCCTCGACGGCGACGAGCGGGTCGCGCCGCCCGGCGCCGACGCGCAGGCCGCCGCCCTGGAGACCCTGCTCGCCCAGACCGGCTACCCGCTCGTGCCGGGCAGGTTCCGCCCCGTCCTGCACTACGCGCCGGTCACCCAGGCCACCCCGTACCCCGCCCCCGGGCACGTCGCCGAGGGCCAGGCCGATCTGCTCGCCGGCGTGCCCGAGCGGCTGCGGCTGCGCCTGGAGGAGCTGTGGCGGCAGGTGTGCGACGGCGAGGAGCTGACCCGGGAGCAGACCGACGAGCTGACGGTCGTCTTCGGCGCCCGTACCCTCGACCGGCTGCACCTGGGCCAACGGCCCGCCCACGCCCTGCGCGAGCTGTCGGCCCGCCGCGAGCGGCTGCTGGCGGGCAAGCTGCGCCGCCTGTCCGTGCTCGTCGCCCGGGCCCGCGCCGGAGGCGTCCTCGACCGCCGCGTCGCCTGGGAGGTGCGGCACAGCTGGGGCGAGGCGTACGCCGACGGGATCGACCCCGCCGACCCCCGCCTCGCCGGGCCCGCCACGGCGATCGTCCAGGACCCCCGCTCCGCCCTGCCCGCCGTCACCGCCCGGACCGGGCGGAAGACCTGGCGGCCCCGCCGCGACCTGCTCTCCAGCGGGCGCCGGGACCGGCACTTCGTCGGCGAACTGGAAGACGACGGGACGCTCGCGCTGCGGTTCGGCGACGGCACCCACGGCGCCGCGCCGCCGTCCGGCTCCCGCATGGAGATCGCGTACCGGATCGGCGACGGCACGGCGGGCAACGTCGGCGCCGAGGCCATCAACCACCTCCTGCTGTGCCGCTCCGGCTCGCCGGACGTCATCCGGGTGCGCAACCCGCTGCCCGCCGCCGGCGGCACCGGCCCCGAGTCGCTGGAGGACGTACGCCAGTTGGCGCCCCTGGCGCCGAGGCGGACCCGGCTGCGGGCCGTGACCGCCGAGGACTACGCCGAGCTGGCCGCCGGCGTCCCCGGGGTCCAGCGCGCCGCCGCCGACATCCGCTGGACCGGCGCCGCCCAGGAGGTCCACGTGGCCGTCGACCCGCTCGGCGCCGCCAGGCCCGGCCCCCTCCTGCTGGAGAGGGTCGGCCACGTCCTCGACGCCTACCGGCGCATCGGCCACGACGTGGTGGTCCTGCCCGCCCTCCTGGTCCCGCTCGACATCGCCCTCACCGTGTGCGCCGCCCCCGGGTACCAGCGCGGGCACGTCCTCGCCGAGCTGCGCAGGGTGCTGGGCACCGGCACCCTCCCCGACGGCCGGGCCGGCTTCTTCCACCCGGACGCCCTCACCTTCGGCGAGCCCGTACGCGTCAGCCGGCTGGTCGCCGCGGCCGCCGGCGTCCCCGGAGTGGTGAGCGTCCAGGCGACCCGGCTGCGCCGCCTGCACCACCAGGAGGACGGCGAACTCGACGCCGGAATCCTGCGACTGGGCCCGCTGGAGATCGCCCAGTGCGACAACGACCCGGACCGGCCCGAGAACGGCCGGCTCGCCATCGAGATCGGAGGCGGCCGATGAGCGGCCGATGCGACTGCGGCTGCCGGGGCACCGGGACGGCCACCCCCGCCGAGGTCACCAATCCTCCCGGGCTCGGCGCCATCCGCTACCGGGTCGGCACCCACGGGGAGTTCCTGTCCTCCATGCTGGCCCGGCTGTCCGGGCCCGCCTACCCGGCGCTGCGCGACCTGACCGTACGCACCCCCGACGACCCGGCCGTCGCCCTGCTCGACACCTGGGCCGTCCTGGGCGACCTGCTCACCTTCTACTCCGAGCGGATCGCCAACGAGGGCTACCTGCGCACCGCCACCGAGGACGCCTCCCTCACCCTGCTCGGCAGGCTCGTCGGACACCGGCCCCGCCCCGGCGTGGCCGCCGGCACCTTCCTCGCCTACACCCTCGACCAGGACCCGCGTCCCGGCCAGGAGACGCCCGTGGTGATCCCCCGGGGCGCCCGCAGCCAGAGCGTGCCAGGGCCGGGGGAGGACCCGCAGTCCTTCGAGACCTCGGAGGAGCTGACGGCCCGCTGGTCGTGGAACGAGCTCGCCGTGCGGCGCCGCCGCCCCTACCAGGTGACGCCGCGGCTGCTGGCGGAGCGCACCGAGCTGTTCGTCGCGGGCACCGCGAACAACGTCAAGCCCGGCGACCAGCTGCTGTTCGTGTTCAGCGCCGAGGAGTCCGCCCGCGACAAAAGGTTCCTGCGCACCGTTCCCCACGTCCGGCTCGACCGCGAGAACGACGTGACCGTGATCGGCCTGCCGGTCTCCGGCCAGCCGTCGCTCAAGGGCCTGCGCGAGGAACTGGCGAAGTGGATCACGCCGTCCGAGAAGGAACCGCCCAACCCACGGCCCAAGGCGAGCCGCCTCGTCGACCGGTTCGACGAGGACGTCCTCGCCCCCCTGCGCCGGGACCTCGAGACGCTCAAGACCGCGAGCGCGTTCGCCGACCGGCTGACCGCCGACGTGCAGCGGGCGCACGAGGCCGCCGAACTCGCCCGCCCCTACCGGGAGATCGCCCGCTGGTTCGAGACCCTGGCCGCGACGTTCACCGCGCTGACCGGACGGGCCCGCGCGCTGGAGCCGCCCCAGCCGGCGGACGCCACGCCCGAACCGCCGCGGCCGCCCGGCGGGATCCGGACGCCGCTGTACGACGGGCTGCGCCTGGGGAACGACCCGGCACGCGAGGACGGCGCGCGGGAGGACGGCGGGCAGGAGAGCACGCCGGCTGCCGGTCCGCTCCACGCGGCGGTCAAGGGCCTGGGCGCCCTGCTGCCCGCGCTGCGCACCACGCCCGTACGCCCCCCGGTCAACGCCCGCCACCTCGCCCGCGATCCCGAGCGCCTCTACGCCCCCGGCTCGGACATCGGCGCCCAGCTGCTGGCCGCGCTCGACCCCAGGCTCCGCGAGGGCCTGAACGACGCCTGGCGGCGGGTGGACCTCACCGCCCCGTCGGCGCTGTCCACGGTGCAGGTCATGAGGGTCACCGCGACCCCCTTCGGGGCGACGGCCCCGCTGATCCCCCGCTACAAGGACAACCAGATCGCCTACTACGAGGACTGGCCCCTCAAGGGGAACATGTCGCTCGACACGACGGTCACCTACGACAAGGACGGCAGCGTCCCGGCGGCCATCAGGTTCACCTACTCGGTGGCCGAGGGCGCGTCGCCGCCCAGGGACCTCACGCTGCGCACCGACCGGGAGATGAACGAGAAGGTCCCCGACGTCGGGCCGGGTGACGTGCGGGTGCGCACCAAGCTGCCGCCCCGCCAGCCGGTGCCCGACGAGCCGGACCCCGGCGCCGCCCCGCCCCCGGACCCGCACGAGCTCGGCGTCTCCGCGGAGATGCTGCCCCGGCTGCCCCGGGCCACGGTGTTCGTCTCCCGGCCCGACGACCACAACAAGGTGCTGGTGACGGTCACCGACGGCGCCGGCACCGTGCGGATCCTCCTCGGCCCCGAGGAGCTCGGCGCCGTGCAGACGCTCGGCACGCTCAAGATCACCGCCGAACGCCGCAAGCCCGCCGATCTGCCCGCCGCCGTCAGCGTGACCATCGCCACCCAGCTGGAGGTCACCGACCGCAACAAGCTCGCCCTCGACGCCGTGTACGAGGGCATCGCCCCGGGCAGCTGGATCGCCATCGAGCGGCCGCGCAAGGGCAGCCCGGGACAGATCCCCGGCGGCAAGGAGTTCGCCCAGGTCGTCACCCGGGTCACCGATGTGCGGGTGCTCTCCCGCGCCGCCTTCGGCATCTCCGGCAAGGTCACCGAACTCACGCTCAAGGACGACTGGCTCGACGCCTTCGACGTCAATCTGTCGCACATCAGGGACGCCACGGTGCACGCCCGCGGCGACGTCCTGCGCCTCGCCGAGGAGACGGTGACCGAGGACGTCCACGGCAATGAGATCGAGCTGGCCGGGCTGTACGACGGGCTGGCACCCGGCCGCTGGGTGGTGTTCAGCGGCGAGCGCACCGACATCCCCGGCACCGCCGGCGTGCGCGGCACGGAGCTCGCCATGATCGCCGGCGTCGAGCAGCGCGTCGACCCCGCACGTCCTGGCGACGCCGTGCACACCCTGCTCGTCCTCACCGCGGACCTCGCCCACCGCTACCGGCGCGAGAGCCTGCGCGTCTTCGGCAACGTGGTCGCGGCCACCCACGGCGCCACCCGCGACGAGCCGATCGGCAGCGGCGACGCGGGCAGGGCCAACCAGTCGTTCGTGCTGTGGCAGTCCCCGCTGACCTGGCTCGCCGACGAGAACCCGCTGGGCGCCCGGAGCACCCTGGAGATCAGGGTGGACGGCGTGCTCTGGCACGAGGTGGACAGCCTCGCGGGCCGCGGCCCGCGGGAACGCGTCTACGTCACCGGCACCACCGACACCACCGGCACCGCGGACCCCGCCACCGCCGGCCGCGTCACCGTCACCTTCGGCGACGGCACCCACGGCGCGCGCCTGCCCACCGGTCACGAGAACGTCCGCGCCCGCTACCGCATCGGCGTCGGCAGGTCCGCCAACGTCAAGGCGGGGCGCGTCACCCAGCCCACCACCCGGCCGCTGGGGGTCAGCGCGGTGGTCAACCCGCTGCCCGCCACCGGCGGCGCCGACCCGGACGGTCCCGGGCTCGCCCGCCGCAACATCCCGCTGGCCGTCACCGCGCTCGACCGCCTCGTCTCCGTCAGGGACTACGAGGACTTCGCCCGCTCCCGGGCGGGGATCGGCCGGGCGAGCGCCCGGGAGGTCTTCGACGGCACCCGGCGCCGCGTGCACGTCACCGTCGCGGGCGTCGACGACATCGCCCTCGGCGACGACTCCGACATCGTGCGCACCCTGCGGGCCTCCCTCGCCGCCCACGGCGACCCCCGGGTGCCGGTCACCGTGGCCGTACGGGAGCTGGTGCTGCTCGTCGTCGCGGCCAACGTCAAGGTGCGTCCCGACCACACGTGGGACCTGGTGGAACCGGCGGTGCGCCGGGCGCTGACCGTCCGGCTCGGCTACCCGGCGCGCGAACTCGGGCGGCCCGCCTACCTGTCGGAGGTCCTGGCCACGGCCCAGTCCGTGCCGGGCGTGGAGTACGTGGACGTGGACGCGTTCACCGGCATCCCCGGCAGCCTCACCCCCCAGGGGCTCGAGAAACTGCCGGAGCGGCTCGGGCGCCCCCAGCCGGTGGTGGACGCCCGGCTCGCCGCGTACCACGAGGACCGCTACACGGTCTCGCCGCCGGCCCCGCAGACCACCGAGACCCTCACCGAGGTGGCCGCGAAGAACGGCATCACCGTCGCCGAACTGCTGCGGCTCAACCCCGGCATCACCGACACCCGGCCGCTGCCGAAGGGCCGCACGGTGTTCGTCTTCCGCGGCATCCGCCCGGCGCAGTTCGCGCTGCTCTCCCCGGACGTGCCGGACACACTGATCCTTAAGGAGGCACGGGCGTGAACCGTGAGCCCGACGGCCTGCTGGAGCTGCTGCCGCAGTGGCACCAGCTGCGTGATGCCGAGGCGGGGGAGCCGCTGCGCGCCCTGCTCGCCGTGATCGCCGAGCAGGTCGACCTGGTGCGCTCGGGCGTGGAACAGGGCTACGAGGACTGGTTCATCGAGACCTGCGCCGACTGGGTTGTGCCCTACCTCGGCGACCTCGTCGGCTACCGGATCCTGCCCGGGTACGAGGAGGTGCTGACCACCGGCCTGTCCCCGGGCGGCCCCGGCGGCACCGCGGCCGCCTCCCGCCGGCGCCTGGCGGCCCGGCTCGCCCCCCGCCGCGACGTCGCGGAAACCGTCGCCAACCGGCGGCGCAAGGGCACCCTGGCGCTGCTGGAGCAGCTGTCGGCGTCGGTGGCGGAATGGCCGGCCCGGGCGGTGGAGTTCTCCCGGCTGCTGTCCGCCCACCAGCCGGTGCGCCTGTTCGGCGCGGACCAGGAGGCGGCGGGCGCGGCCCGCCTGGCCCGGGGGCGGCTGCTCGACGTCCGCGACGGCGCGGCCCTGGACCTGCTCGGCGGGGCCTTCGACCCGGCCGCCCACAGCGCCGACGTGCGGCGGGCCGGCTCCGCGCGCCGCAGGGGCGGCTACACCCCGGCCGGCGTCGGCCTGTTCGTCTGGCGGCTGGGGGCCTACCCGGTCACCCGTGCCCCCGCCTACTGCATCGACCGGGCCCGCAACCTCTACACCTTCTCCATCCTCGGCAACGACAGCCCGCTGGTGGTGAAGCCGGAGCCGGAGCCCTCGGCGTCGCACCTGGCGACCATGGACAACGTCCCCGCCTTCATCCGCCGCCGGCAGCTCGCCGACCGGCTCACCGACCACTACGGCCCCGGCCGGTCGTTCACCATCTGGCGGGACGGCGGCGACGAGCCGGTGCCGCCCGCCGACATCGTCGTGGCCGACCTGTCCGGCTGGCACTACCGGCCCCGGCGCGGCCAGGTCGTCGTCGACCCGGAGCTCGGCCGGATCGCCTTCGGCGCCCGCACCGCCCCCCGGCACGGGGCGTGGGTCAGCTACCACTACGCGTTCAGCGACGACACCGGCGGCGGGGAGTACCCCCGCGACCGCGACACCCCGCCGCGGGCGACGGTCTACCGGGTCGGGCCCGACGGCCCCCACGAGCGCATCATGGACGCCTACGAGCAGTGGCGCTCCGACGGCGGCGCCGAGGCCGTCATCGAGATCACCCACAGCGGCGCCCACCAGGAGCAGCTGGACTTCGACCTGTCCCCCGGGGAACGGCTGGAGGTGCGGGCGGCCGAGGGCGCCCGGCCGGTGATCCGCCTGCTCGACTGGTACAGCAACCGGCCCGACGCGCTCAACATCCACGGCAACCCCGGCGACGGGCCGGGGCCGCGCGTCGTCCTGGACGGGCTGCTCGTCACCGGACGCGGCATCAACGTCACCGGCCCCGTCGGGTCCGTCGTCCTGCGGCACTGCACGCTGGTGCCGGGCTGGTCGCTGGAGCCGCGCTGCGAGCCGCACTCGCCGCAGGAGCCCAGCCTGGTCCTGGAGTGCACCACGGCCTGCGTGGAGATCGAGCGCAGCGTGCTGGGCACCATCGAGGTCGTCGGCGACGAGGCCGGCACCGATCCGCTGCGGATCCACATCTCCGACAGCGTCCTGGACGCCACCGGGGACGACATCGAGGCCCTGTCCGGGCCCGAGTGCCGGCACGCCCACGCCGTGCTGCACGCCCACCGCACCACCGTGATCGGCGAGGTCCACGTCCACGCCGTCGACATCGCCGAGGACAGCGTCTTCACCGGACGCGTCAGCGCCGCCCGGCGCGGCATCGGCTGCGTGCGCTTCAGCTACGTACCGCCGGGCTCGCGCACGCCCCGCCGCTACCACTGCCAGCCGGACGGCGTGCGCGCCGCCGTGCGGGAGAGGGCCGGGAAGGGCGAGGTGGACCCGAAGGACGTCCCCGAGCTGCAGGACGCCGAGGCGGCCCGGGTGCGGCCGGTGTTCACCAGCGTCCGCTACGGCACCCCGGCCTACGCCCAGCTGGCCGACGGCTGCGCGCCGGAGATCGGCCGGGGCGCCGAGGACGGGTCCGAACTCGGCGCGTTCCACGAGCTCTTCCAGCCGCAGCGCGAGGACAGCCTGCGCGCCCGGCTGGAGGAGTTCGCCCCGGCCGGCACCGACGCCGGGATCATCCACGTCACCTGACCCTGCCCGACGGGCACCTTCCCAGAGGAACCCACACATGCACGCAGACCTCTCCCGTCTCACCTTCCGGCCCGCCAAGCACTACTCCGGCGTGCTCGCCCAGCAGGGCCGGGTCCAGCTCGACGCCGACGCCAACGAGCAGGCCGCGATCCAGCAGCACCAGGCGCGCACCCTGGCCGCCGACCTGATCGGGCAGCACGGCGGCCCCCACGGCGCGGCCGGCTTCCGCATCGCCTACTGCCGGGGCGACAACAAGCTCGACGACCTCGCCGTCCACGGCGGGCGCTACTACGTGGACGGCATCCTGTGCGACGCCGGCCGGCCGCCGGCGGGGACGCCCGCCGGAACACCCGCAGGGCAGGGCTCCGAGCCGAAGTCCGCCGACCGTCCCGCGCCCGAGGGCGAGGCGGGCGGCGAGGCGGAGGGCGGCCAGGGCCCCTGCGACGACCCCGCCGTCTGGACGTACTGGAACCAGCCCGACGCCTACCGCGACCCCGAGAAGCCCGCCGACCGGCTGCCGGCGCAGTTCCCGTACCTGGTCTACCTCAAGGTGTGGGAGCGGACGGTCACCGCGGCCGAGGACCCCGAGATCCGGGAGGTGGCCCTCGGCGCCGCCCTCCCGGACACGGCGGCCAGGATCAAGACGGTCTGGCAGGTGCTGCCGCTGGCCGCCGCCGACCTGACCGTGCCCCAGAACCCGACGGCCGCGCAGGTCCGCGAGGCGTTCCGCAGCTGGGCCGGCGCACGCCGCGCCCCGGCCGCGTCCGCCGCGTTCCGCGCCGAGCGCCCGGAGCGCTCCGACGAGGAGCCGTGCCTGACCCGGCCCGAGTACCGCTACCGGGGCCCGGAGAACCAGCTGTACCGCGTGGAGATCCACACCGGGGGGACGGCCGAGACCGCCACCTTCAAGTGGTCCCGGGAGAACGGCTCCGTCGTCTTCCCCATCGCCGCGCTCGACGGCACCTGGGTGGAGCTCGACACGCTCGGTCCGGACGACAAGCTGGACCTGAACGCCGGCGACCGGGTGGAGCTCGCCGACTCCGCCTACACCAGCCGCGGCGAGCCCGCCGACCTGCTGCGGGTGGAGGAAGTGGACGTCCCCGGGCGCCGGGTGAGGCTGAACGCCGAACCGGGGCCGGGCACCGGCAGGCTGCCGGGCCTGCACCCCTTCCTGCGCCGCTGGGACCACCGCGCCCCCGGCGCGCGCGGCACCGCCCGGCAGCACCGCGACGGCACCCTCAAGGTCGTCGAGGGCACGTGGCTGGACCTGGAGGACGGTCTGCAGGTCTGGTTCGAGCCCGGCGGCCGCTACCGCTCCGGCGACCACTGGAGCGCGCCCGCCCGCACCGCCACCGGCACGGTGGAGTGGCCGGCGGCGGCCGACCGCCGGCCGCTGCTGCAGCCCCCGGCGGGCATCGACGTCCACTACGCCCCGCTGGCCTGGGTGGGGGCCGAGGGAGCGGTGACCGACCTGCGGCACACGTTCCGCCCGCTGGCCGTGCCCGTCGAGGCCGCCTCGGCGGAGTGAGGGCCCGGACGGGCCCTCACTCGTTCAGCCCGCTTCATCAAGGAGGAAAGCAATGGCACAGCCCTTATCAGCCGACCGACTCGTCGCGGCGCTCCGCGAGGAGGGCCTGAGGGTCGTGGAGCACCGCAGCTGGCGCACCCACAACCGCAACGGCAAGGGCCCGTGGGGCCCCATGCACGGCGTGGTCGTCCACCACACCGTCTCCTCGGGCACCATGAGCTCGGTCGACCTCTGCTACGACGGCTACGACGAGCTGCCCGGCCCGCTCTGTCACGGCGTCATCGTCAAGGACGGCACCGTCTACCTCGTGGGCAACGGCAGATCCAACCACGCCGGGCTCGGGGACGGCGACGTCCTCGACGCGGTCATCGCCGAGCGGCCGCTGCCCGAGCCCAACGAGAACGACACCGACGGCAACGCCCGCTTCTACGGCTTCGAGTGCGTCAACCTCGGCGACGGCAAGGACCCCTGGCCCGCCGCCCAGCTCGAGGCCATCGAGAAGGCGTCGGCCGCCCTCTGCCGGGCCCACGGCTGGACCGAGCGCTCGGTGATCGGCCACAAGGAGTGGACCAACACCAAGAACGACCCGCTGGGCTTCACGATGGCCTCGATGCGCTCCCGGATCGGCGCCCGCCTCAAGAGGAAGCCGGACGGTCCCCTGCCGAACCCGCCGCAGGGCCAGTACGAGCCCTTCCCCGGCAGCGACTTCTTCCGCGCGGGCCGGCGCAGCGCCCTGATCACCGCCATGGGCAAGCGGCTCGTGGAGGAGGGATGCGGCCGCTACGAGGAGGGCCCCGGCCCGGAGTGGACGGAGGCCGACCGCACGTCGTACGCGGCCTGGCAGCGCAAGCTCGGCTACTCCGGCTCGGACGCCGACGGCATACCGGGCGAGACGAGCTGGACGAAGCTGAAGGTGCCCAGGTCCTGAAGGCCGCCCCCTGCGCGGAACGGTGAGACGGCACCGTCTGAGCGGCACCTGAACACCGCCCCGGGCACCCGGGCCGACCCCGGCCCGGGCCGCCTGGTGTTCTAAGGTCGCCGTAGCGGCTTGTCGATCACTTCCATGGGAGCGCACGGATCATGAGCACACACTTCGACGTCGTCGTCCTGGGCGCGGGCCCGGGGGGTTACACCGCGGCGGTCCGCTCCGCCCAACTCGGCCTGCGGGTCGCGGTGATCGAGGAGAAGTACTGGGGCGGGGTGTGCCTCAACGTCGGATGCATCCCCTCCAAGGCGCTGCTGCGCAACGCGGAACTCGCGCACACCGTCACCCGCGAGGCCAAGACCTACGGGATCAAGGTCGAGGGCAGCATCAGCTTCGACTACGGCGAGGCGTTCAAGCGCAGCCGCAAGGTGGCGGACGGCCGCGTGAGCGGCGTGCACTACCTGATGAAGAAGAACGGCATCACCGAGTACGACGGCCGGGGCACCTTCACCGACGACCGCACCCTCCAGGTGGCGCTGTCGGCCGGCGGCACCGAGACCGTGACGTTCGACCACTGCGTCATCGCCGCCGGTGCGACGACGCGCCTGCTGCCCGGCACCTCGCTCAGCGACCGCGTGGTCACCTACGAGGAGCAGATCCTCACGGACCGGCTGCCGGAGAGCATCATCATCGCGGGCGCCGGCGCGATCGGCGTCGAGTTCGCGTACGTCCTGCACAACTACGGCGTCCAGGTCACCATCGTCGAGTTCCTCGACCGGCTCGTGCCGCTGGAGGACGCCGACGTCTCGGCGGAACTCGCCAAGCAGTACCGCAAGCTGGGCATCAAGGTCCTCACGTCGACCCGGGTGGAGTCGATCGACGACACCGACCCGGCGGCCAAGGTCCGCGTCACCGTCACCCGCGACGGCGCTCAGGAGGTCCTCGAGGCCGACAAGGTCCT
Organism: Streptomyces griseocarneus; assembly: GCF_014655595.1. Taxonomy (GTDB): domain Bacteria; phylum Actinomycetota; class Actinomycetes; order Streptomycetales; family Streptomycetaceae; genus Streptomyces; species Streptomyces griseocarneus. The sequence continues at coordinate 186,490 of NZ_BNBL01000001.1, forward strand.
CCAGGCCATCGGCTTCGCCCCGCGCGTGACCGGCTACGGCCTCGAGAGCACCGGCGTGCGGCTGACCGAGCGCGGCGCGATCGACGTGGACGCGCGCGGCCGCACCAGCGTGCCGCACATCTTCGCCATCGGCGACGTCACCGCCAAGCTGATGCTGGCCCACGCCGCCGAGGCGATGGCCATGGTGGCCGCCGAGACGATCGCGGACGCGGAGACCATGGAGCTCGACTTCACCATGATCCCGCGCGCCACCTACTGCCAGCCGCAGATCGCCAGCTTCGGCTGGACCGAGGCCCAGGCGCGGGAACAGGGCTTCGACGTACAGGTGGCCAAGTTCCCCTTCTCGGCGAACGGCAAGGCCCACGGCCTCGGTCACCCCACCGGCTTCGTGAAGGTCATCAGCGACGGCCGCCACGGCGAGCTGCTCGGCGCCCACCTGATCGGCCCCGAGGTCACCGAACTGCTCCCCGAGCTGACCCTGGCCCAGCAGTGGGACCTGACGGTCCACGAGGTCGCCCGCAACATCCACGCACACCCCACGCTGGGCGAAGCGGTGAAGGAGGCCGTGCACGGCCTCGCCGGCCACATGATCAACATGTAGCGCGCCGTGCCCGCCGGGCCTCGCGCGCGAGAGCCCGGCCCGGCGCGCGAGCGAAGTGCGCACTCTGCGATATGTCGTCCCGGCCGCCCCGGCCGGGACGATCGGGCCCCGCGCGGTCGAGCGGTCGACGTTTTCGGAGTGGTTGTGGTCAAGACGATCGTCAGTGAGGCCCTGCCGGGTCTCCGTGGTGTCCTCAGTACCCGGGAAGCCGATCTCGACGCCGCCGCGCGGGACTTCGGCAACCGGGTGCGGCGGCGGCCGCTCGCCGTGCTGCGTCCCGCCGACGCGGGCGACGTGGCGGCGGTCGTACGGTTCGGCCGCGAGCACGGGATCACGGTGGTGCCCCGGGGCGCCGGGCACGCGGTCGACGGGCAGGCCCAGGCGCGGGACGGGATCGTCGTCGACCTCGGCTCGCTGGACCGGGTGCGCCCGGCGGGGCCGGACGCGGTCGCGGTGGGCGCCGGGGCCCGGTGGGACGCGGTCGCCGACGCCGTCCTGCCCGGCGGGCGCACGCCCCCCGTGGTGCCGGACCACCTCGGGCTGACCGTCGGCGGGACGCTGTCCGCCGGCGGGTTCGGCGGCACCAGCCACCGCCACGGCAGCGTGGCCGACACCGTCCACGACCTCGAGGTCGTCACTCCGGACGGGGAACGGGTCACCTGCTCGCCGACGAAGGACCCCGCGCTCTTCGACGCGGTGCGGGGCACCCAGGGCGAGCACGGGATCATCACCCGCGCCACCCTCGCGCTGACGCGGGCCCGCGGCGCCGCCCGCCGCTACCTGCTCCCGTACCACGACCTCGGCACGTTCCTCGCCGACCAGCGGCGGCTGATCGAGGACGGGCGCTTCGACCACGTCGAGGGCCAGGCCCGTCCCGCCGGGGACGGGGAAGGGGCGGGCTGGGTCTACGTCCTGGAGGCCATGGCCGCCTTCGACCCGCCGCACGAGCCCGACGACCGGGCGCTGCTCGCCGGCCTCGCGCACCGCCGCGGCGCCGAGGAGACCGGGACCAGCGGCTACGGCGACTTCCTGCGACGGGCAGCCCCGCTGGAGGCACGGATGCGCGAGGCCGGGTCGTGGCAGGACGACCCGCATCCCCGCTGCAACGTCCTGCTGCCGGGCCGGCACGCCGAGGACGTCATCGCCGCCACGCTCGCCGGCCTCACCGCCGCCGACATCGGACCCGGCGGCGGCGTCCTGATCTATCCGGTGCCCACCGAACGGATCCTCGCCCCCAACGTGCCGAAGGCGAGCGGCGACGCCGTCACCGTCCTCTTCGGGCTGCAGCGCACCGCGCCGCGCGGGGAACCCGGCACCCTCGAGCGGATGGAACGCGGCAACGCGGCCCTGCGCGAGACGGCCGCGGGAGTCGGCGGCGTCGGCTACACCGCAACCACCGCCTTCCACGAGGAGCGGGCGAGGCGGGCGTAGGCCTTTCGGCCACGACGTAAGCCTGTCGGCCCGACGTGCGTCCTCCCGCTACGACGTGAGTCCGCCCGTTACGACTTGAGCTCGTCGACGATGGTGTCGACGACGTGCACGGCCAGCCGGTCGACCATGGCGCGGTCCTGCCCCTTGAGCGGGCCGCGGGTCGCCAGGTCGGCGAAGCCGTGGACCATCGACCAGCACACCCATTCGGCGTTGACCCGCCGCTCGGGGGTGAGCGCGCCGGCGGCGACCATCTCGTCGAGGGCGTCGAGCAGCAGCTGGTAGGGCGGCGCGACGCGGTCGTCGACGGTGACGGGCGGACCGTCGCCCTCGCCGTCGGCCTCGTCCCGGGTCAGGATGGCGACCTCGAACCAGCCGGGTTCGCGGAGCGCGAAGTGGATGTAGCCCAGGCCGACTCCGCGCAGGTTCCGCACGGCGCGGGCGGCGCGGTCGGCGCCCGGGGCGTCGTCCCCGGCGACGTCCATCCGGTCGCGCATGGCGTGGGCGAGCCGGTCCTGGGCCTCGGCGGCGACGGCGAGGACGAGGGCCCGCCGGTCGGCGAAGTGGCGGTAGGCGGCGTTCGGGGTGACCCCCACCGAGCGGGTGACCACCCTCAGCCCCAGCGCGCCGGCCCCGCCCTCGCGTGCGAGTCTCACCCCGGCCTCCACCAGCGCGGCGCGCAGGTCGCCGTGGTGGTACGAGCGCGAGCGCGTGTCTTGGCTCATGGTCCGCAATTCCTCCCCGGCTCAGTGTACAGGGTGAACATCGCTGGTCAGCGGCCCGACAACGGCCACGGGCGGTGTCCGGGGAGCCGTCCTGGCGCGATGCGGAGGGCGTTTGAGCACGTCAGGAGAAGACGGCGCCGATGTCGGCATGGAAGCGTTTGAGGGGAGCGGAATCACCGCTTTTCGAATGTTCGAACACCGATGGAGGGAGCCGGGTTTGGAGTCGCGCGAGCCGTTCGAGCCGCTCGAGTCAGCGAAGCGGCGGGACCCGCCGGGGTCGCCGACATGAGCGGCGGCGCGTCGCCCAGGGCGCTGACGCTGCGCGTGACGGCCAAGGACGCCGTCGCCGACGGCGTGGTCGTCCTCGAGCTCGCCCACCCCGACGGCGACCGGCTGCCGGACTGGACGCCCGGCGCGCACATCGACCTCGTCCTGCCGTGCGGGGTCACCCGCCAGTACTCCCTGTGCGGGGACCGGTGGGACGCGTACCGCTACCGGATCGCCGTGCTGCGCGAGCCGGACGGCCGGGGTGGCTCGGCGTACGTGCACGACCGGCTCCGGACCGGTGACCGCGTCGGCGTGGGTGGCCCGCGCAACAACTTCCCGCTGGTGCCGGCGAAGCGCTACCTGTTCGTCGCGGGAGGCATCGGCATCACCCCGCTGCTGCCGATGCTCCACCAGGCACGGCTGGTCGGGGCCGAATGGGACCTCCTCTACGGCGGTCCGCGCCGCCGGTCGATGGCGTTCCTCGACGAACTGGCCGGCTACGGCGACCGCGTCCACGTCCTGCCCGAGGAGGAGCGGGGCAGGCCCGACCTCGGGGCCTGGCTGGGGGAGGTGTGCGAGGGCCTGCGGGTGTACTGCTGCGGCCCGGCCGGGCTGCTCGCCGCGGCCGAGGCCGCGTGCGCCCACTGGCCCGCCGCGACGCTGCGGACCGAGCGGTTCACCGCCCGCGAGCAGCAGGCGCCGGTGCGGGACGCGCCGTTCGAGGTCGTCCTGGCCCGCACCGGGGCGCGGGTGACCGTCGCCCCCGGCACGACCGTGCTGGACGCCGTGCGTTCGGCCGGCGCGGACGTGCTGTCCTCATGCCGGGAGGGCACCTGCGGCACCTGCGAGGCCGCCGTGGTCGCCGGTGTGGTGGACCACCGGGACGCCCTGCTCACCGACGACGAACGCGCCGCGGGGGACCGCATGTACCCCTGCGTCTCCCGCTCCTGCGGCGACCGGCTCGTACTGGACCTGTGACGCGTACCGGACCCGAGACGACGGAGGTCGCGAACCATGACCGAGACCCTCGACACCGGGGCGACCGCCACCGGATCGTCCCTGCCCGTCATCGACACCGACCCCTTCGGCCCCGAGGTGCTGACGGACCCGCTGCCGCTGGACGCCGCGCTGCGCGAGGCCGGGCCGCTGGTGTACCTGAGCGCGCGCGACATCTACGCGGTGGCCCGCCACGAGCACGTGTACGCGGCGCTGCGCGACTGGCAGGGCTTCCAGTCGGGTGCCGGAGTGGGCCTGTACAACTTCCGTACGCAGAAGCCCTGGCGGCCGCTGAGCGCGCTGGTGGAGGCCGACCCGCCGCACCACGACGCCCCGCGCCGGGTGCTGTCCGCCCTGCTCGGGCCCCGCACGCAACGCCGGCTGCGCGAGGAGTGGACGGTGGCCGCCCATGAGCTCGTCGACAGACTGCTGGGCACGGGCGGCGGGGACGGACGGGCCGGCTCCGTCGTCGAGTTCGACGCCGTGACCTCGCTCGCGGAGGCGTACCCGCTGCGGGTGTTCCCGGACGCGCTCGGCATTCCCGACGAAGGCCGCGAGAAGCTGCTGCCCTTCAGTGACTTCCTGCTCAACGCCTTCGGCCCGCGCAACGAGCTCGTCGCCAGGGACGCGCCGCGGGCGAGGGAGCTCTCGGACTGGGTCGTCGCCCACTGCGAGCGCGAAGCGCTCGCCGAGGGCGGGTTCGGGGCGGCGATCTGGGCCGCGGCCGACCGGGGCGAGATCACTCCCGAACAGGCGCCCCAGGTGGTGCGCTCGCTGTTCGCGGCCGGCGTCAACACCACCGTGCACGCGCTCGCCGCCGTGCTGTACGCGCTCACCACCCATCCCGCGCAGTGGCGGCGGCTGCGCGCCGAACCGGCCCTGGTGCGGGTGGCGTTCGACGAGGCGGTGCGCTGGGGGTCGCCGGTGCAGACGTTCTTCCGCACGGCGACCGCGACCGCCCGGGTCGACGGCCTGGTGGTGCCGGACGGTGCGAAGGTCCTGCTGTTCCTCGGCGCCGCCAACCGCGATCCCCGGCGCTGGGCCGACCCCGACGCGTACGACCTGTCCCGCGACCCGTCCGGGCACGTGGGCTTCGGCTTCGGCATCCATCAGTGCGTGGGCCAGAACCTCGCGCGCCTGGAAGCCGAATGCCTGCTCACCGCCCTCGTCGAACGGGTGGCCGAGCTGGAGCCCGCCGCGCCCGCCCGACGTCGCCTCAACAACACGCTGAGGGCCTGGGATTCGATTCCGGTTCGGGCCCGCATCGCACCGTAGTGCGGGGGCCACGACGTTCCCGTCTGTGTGTTTGCCTCGCTCATCGATGCGATATACGGTGTGAACACAGCTGATGTGGACAGTGTGAACTCCCGTCCTCATCGCGCGGCCGGCCGAGCGTCATCTCGCAGGCGCACAACGCTGATCAAGGGAGAAATCGCGTGACCACGGTCAATTCGAGTGCGGCGGCGGATGATGCCGAGGTCCCCCGGTCGGAGGCGGACCCTCGACGGTGGCTGGTGCTGGCCCTCTTATCGGGCCTGCAGTTCATGATCCTTCTTGATATGACCGCGGTGAACGTGGCGTTACCGCAGATCCAGACCGGACTCGGCTTCTCCGCGGCCGGCCTGGCCTGGGTCGTCAACGGCTATGTGCTGGCGGCGGGCGGCCTGTTGATGCTCGGCGGCCGGCTGGCCGACGTCTTCGGCCGGCGGCGGCTGCTGGTGACCGGCGTGGTCGTCTTCGCGGTCTCCTCGGCGGTGTCCGGAGCGGCCGTCGACCCCTGGATGATGATCGTGGGCCGGGTCGGCCAGGGCACCGCCGAGGCGCTCGCCGCCCCCGCCTCCCTCGGCCTGATCGCCCTGCTCTTCAGCGACCCGAAGGAGCGCACCAAGGCGCTCGGCATCTGGGGCGGCATCATCGGACTGGGCAGCACCGTGGGCTCCGTCGTCTCCGGCCTCCTGACCGACCTGGCGTCCTGGCGCTGGATCTTCTTCATCAACCTGCCCGTCGCCGTGCTCGTCCTCGTGCTGGTTCCCCGGCTCGTGACCGAGAGCCGCATGGTGCGGGAGAAGGACCAGGCGCCCGACATCCTCGGCGGTCTCACGCTCACCCTGGGCCTGACCGGCGTCGTCTACGGCCTGCTGCACGCGGCCGACCACTCCTGGGGCTCCACGACGGTGGTGGTCCCGCTCGTCGCCGGCGTCGCGCTGCTCGTGGCGATGCTCCTCATCGAGCGCCGCGCCAGGAACCCCCTCATCCCGCTGGGCTTCTTCGCCAACCGCACCAGGTCGGTCGTCAACGTCGCCACGCTCTTCTTCATGGCCGCGTTCATCTCCTACAGCTTCATGCTGACCCTCTTCGAACAGCAGGTGCTGGACTACTCCCCGCTGGTCAGCGGGCTGGCCTGGCTGCCGCTGAGCGTCGCCATCGGAGCCGGCATGGGCCTGGGCACGGCGCTGATCCCGCGCCTGGGCATCCGCACGGTGGCCGCGATCGGATACATCGGCGCCGGCGTCGGCCTCTTCATCACCAGCATGATCGACGTGGACAGCACCTACCTCGGCGGGATCCTGCCGGGCATGGCGGTGTTCGGGCTGTTCGCGGGCGCCAGCATGCCGGCCGCGACCAACGCCGCGCTGCACGGGGTCACCGTCCAGGACTCCAGCCTGGCCTCGGGCGTACAGAGCACCATGCAGCAGATCGGCAGCGCGCTCGGCGTGGCCATCCTGGTGGCCCTCGCGATCCGGCACGCCGGCGACGCCATCGGGAGCGGCACGCGCCCCGACGTCGCGACGACGGACGGCTACGGACTGGCCATCCGCATCGGCGGGGCGCTGATCGTGGTCGGCGGAATCCTCCTCGCGGCGCTGCTGGAGAAGGTCGACACCAAGCTGCGGGACCCGATGGCCGAGCGCCTCGCGGACGCCCGCTGATGAGGGCCGCCGGGAGGTCCGCGACCGCTCGGCGGCCTGCCCAGCCGAGCCGGAAGGGGCGAGCGGCATGAATGCCGTACCGGCCGACCCGGCCGCCGACAGCCGGGCCGCGCTGCTCGCCGTCGACGCCGACCACCTGTGGCACCCCTGGTCGCCGAGCCGCGTCAGCCCGGACACCGTCGTCGCGGTGTCCGGGCAGGGCTGCGAAGTGCGCGACGCGGACGGCCGCCGCTACCTCGACGCCAAGTCCTCGGGCCTCAACGCGACGCTCGGCTACGGCTGCCGCCCCGTCATCGACGCGGTCGGCGCCCAGCTGTCCCGCCTGATGACCTACGACATGGGCGAGGGCGCCAACGTGCCGGCCATCAGGCTGGCGCGGCGCATCGCGGAGCTGACGGGGCCGCCCCTGACCCGTACCTTCTTCTGCAACAGCGGCTCCGAGGCGATGGAGACGTGCATCCGGATCGCCCGCTTCTACCACGCGGTCCTCGGAGCGCCGGAACGCCACCTCGTCGTCTCGTTCGAGAACGCCTACCACGGCGCGACCATGGCCGCCGCCGCGTGCTCGGCGGGCTCGTCGCCCGTGGCGAAGGAACTGACGCCCGCCGGCTTCGTCACCCTGCCTCGGCCCGGCCGGGACGCCGACGGGGCCGGGGCCCTGGAGGACTTCCTCGCCCGGCACGGCGACCGCACCGCGGCGGTGCTCGTCGAGCCGGTCCAGTCACGCGGCGGCCACGTCCTGTCCGACGCGTCCCTGCGCGCCGTACGGGAGCTCTGCGACCGGCACGGAGCGCTGCTGGTCCTCGACGAGGTGACGACCGGATTCGGCAGGACGGGCCGGATGTTCGGCTACCAGCACGCCGGGATCTGCCCCGACCTGCTGGCCACCAGCAAGGGACTGGCGGCCGGGTACGTGTCGCTCGCCGCGGTCACCACGACGGAGCAGGTCTTCGACGTCTTCGACGCGAACAGGACGAAGGCCGGCTTCGTCCACGGCCACACCCACTCCGGCCACGCCGCCGCCTGCGCGGCGGGACTCGCGGTGCTCGACGTCCTCGAGTCCGAGGGCCTGCTCGCCAACGCCGAGGCACGCGGCGCCCAGTTGCTGGCCGCCCTGGAGGAGACGCGCCCGCTGCCGTACGTCCGGGACGTACGCGGCCGCGGGCTGCTGGTCTCCCTGGAGCTGGACGGCTCGCGGCGCGCCGCGCGGGTGCGCGCGCACATGAAGGACGGCGGCGTCCTCGTCCGGCGCACCGGACCGAACGTCCTCGTCGCCCCGCCGCTGATCGTCACCCGTGACGAGACCGACCGGATAGCGGCCGCCCTGCTGGCCGCCGTGCGGGCGGCGGCGACCCCCGCACCCTGAACCACCGACCCGCCACCAAGACCGCCGGAACGCCACCAAGACCGCCGGAACGTCCCGGAGAACGACGGAACAAGGAGAACGCACCATGCCCGAGGCACCGAAGAACGCCCAGACCATCGACACGAAGTTCACGGCGACCGTCACCCAGGACAACAACAGCGGCTGGACCTGTGTGCTCATGCCCGGATCCAGCGAGTTCTTCGGCACGGGCAGGGCCGTCAAGGTCGCCGGAACCGTCGACGGGCACGCCTTCCAGGCCACCATGCTGCCGGTCGGCAACGGAGTCCACATGCTCCCGCTCAAGGCGGCGCTGCGGAAGGTCCTCGCCAAGGACCAGGGCGACGAGGTCACGGTGCACCTCGAGCAGCGCTTCAGCTGACCGGGCCCGGGCACCCTCCGCCCCCGACGGCGTGGCCCCGCCTTCGCGCGGGGCCGCACCGTCGGGGGCGGTGCTACGCCACCGGGCTGCCCAGCACCTTCCGCAGCACGTCGGCGAACTCCTCGGGCCGCTCGAGGAAGCCGACGTGCTCGCCGGGGAACTCCACCGGCAGCGAACCGAGCAGCTCGCACAGCGCCATGGACGTCCGGTACGTCTCCAGGCCCCCGGAGTCGGCGCCGATGCCGACGACGACGCGCGCCGGACCGGCCGTGAGCGCACCGGTCGTGGGCACGTAGCGCGTGGTGTGCCGCAGTTCGTGGGCGAAGAAGCGGGCGCCGTCCACGAGATCCGCGGGCGAGGGCTCGTCCGGCACGGCCGCCGGGGCGTCGCCGCCGTCACCGGCGTCGAGTCCGGATCCGGCCATGAACTTCCGCCAGGCCGCCTCCGGCCCGTCCCGGTGGAACGTCTCCACGATGTCGTCGACCATGGCGCGCCGGGCGGCGGCGTCGGGCAGCAGCTCCAGCAGCGGAGGCTCGTGCGCGACGAGGGTGCGCACCCGCCCGGGGTGCCGCTCCACCAGCGCGAGCCCGGTCACCGCGCCGCCGCTGCTGCCGAACACGTCGGCCGTGTCGGCGCCCACCACGTCCAGGAGGGCGGCGACGTCGTCCGCCCGCAGCTCGGGGGTGGAGTCCTGCTCGGGGTCGTCGAGGGCGCTGCCCGCGATGCCGCGCGGGTCGTGGGTGACGACGGTGTAGTCGGCCGCGAGCGCGCCGGCCAGCGGCGCGAAGGCGGCGAGGCCCATCGGGGAGCCCAGGAGCAGCAGCACCGGCCCCGCCCCGCGCACCTCGTAGCGCAGGCGCGCTCCCGGGACGCCGAGGGTCCGCGTCATCGTCATGGCCGGTGGTCCTTCCGTGAGCGGTCGTGGGCGACGACGCGGAGCGGGCCGCCGGCGGGGATCCGCCGCGCGCCCGTCCACCTTCCGTTCGTCACACCAGCTCAACGTTTCTGCAGCCCCTCAGGTCACTGCCGAGGAGCCGCGAAGGACACACCGGCCCGGGCGCCTAGCGGAAGACGCGCTCCATCACCCTGCGGCCGACGGGCCGCGGAGCGAGGTCGAGCGCCGCCGTCATCAGGCGCGTGATCCTGCCCGGGACGGTCACCGCGCGGCCGGCGTCCCACGCCCGCAGCGCCCCGGCCACCACCTCCCCGGCCGTGGTGTGCCCCGGGGTCTTCTCCACCCGGTCGCCCAGCCCGGCGACGTCGCCGAACTCCGTGACCGTCGGCCCCGGGCACAGCGCCATGGCCCGTACGCCGGTGCCCCGCAGCTCGCACGACAGCGCCTCGGCGAACGACAGCAGGAACGCCTTGCTGGCTCCGTACGCGGCCAGGTGGGGCGTGGCGACGAAGCCGAGCGTCGACGCCACGACGATGACGCCGCCCGAGCCGCGCGCGACCATCCGCGGCACCACCCGGGAGGTCAGGTCCACGCTCGCCATCACGTTCAGCCGCAGCATGCCGAGCGTGTCCGAGGGGTCCGTCTCGACGAACCTCCCGCGGATGCCCCGGCCGGCGTTGCAGACGAGCAGTTCGGCACCGCCGAGCTCCTCGGCGCGGGCGGCCACCGCCTCGGTGGCGCCGTCCGCGGTCAGGTCGCGGACCTCGGCGAACGCCCGCCCGTCCGAGCCGGCCTCGAGGGCCGCGAGGCGGTCGGCCCGCCGGGCCACGGCCAGGACCCGGTGGCCGCGCGCGAGCAGGACGCGGGTGAACTCCGCGCCGATACCGGAGGACGCCCCGGTGACGACGGCCAGTGGTGCATCAGACATGGTTGCTCCCAGGGGAGAGACGCCGGCGCACGATCGGTGTCTCGAAACTACGTCCCCCGGCCTACCGGCCGCTTCTCGCTGTGTGCCGTATGTGCAAGGGTGGCCGCGTGACCGGCGCCACGTCCCGGCGGCCGTGCGCCGATGTGGAAAGCCGATGCAGAAAACCGATGTAGAAATCCGCCCCGCCGCTCCGACTCCTTGGTGAGGCGCCGCGACCGGCGCCCGCCGCCCGAGGGAGAGTGACATGAAGTACCTGATCCTGCTGCACAACAACCCCAAGAGCTGGAAGCACCCGATGTTCCTCCACCAGGGCAAGGAGCTGTCCCCGGCGGAGCAGGACGCGCGCATGGCCGAGTTCGGGAAGTTGATGGAGGAGATCTCCACGTCCGGCGAACTGGTCGACGCCCAGCCGCTGGCCGACCCGGTCCTCGGCCGGACCGTGCGCATGCGCGACGGGGAACTGGCGGTCACGGACGGGCCCTTCGCCGACTCCAAGGAGCAGATGGCGGGCTACTTCGTCGTCGACTGCGACAGCATGGACCGCGCGGTCGAGATCGCCTCCCGCTTCCCCGACACCCGGGACGGCGTCGCCGAAGTCCGGCCGATCATGGACCAGTCCGGTTCGGAGATGTGACGGCCTCCCACGCCGTCGAGGACCTGCTGCGCGAGCTGGCGCAGCAGGTCCTCGGCCTGCTCGTGCGGCGCCACAGGGAGTTCGACGCCTGCGAGGACGCCGTTCAGGAGGCGCTGCTCGCCGCCTTCGTGCAGTGGCCCGAGAGCGGCGTCCCGGACAACCCCAAGGGCTGGCTGGTGACCGTCGCCACCCGGCGGCTCACCGACGCCCGGCGCAGCGACTCGGCGCGCCAGAACCGGGAGAGCACGGTCTTCGCGCTGACGCCCGCCGACGCGCTGCACGCGCCCGCCCCCGGCGAGGAGGCCACGGCCCGGGGCGACGACACGCTGACCCTGCTGTCGCTGTGCTGCCACCCGGCGCTGTCGCCCGCGTCCCGGATGGCGCTCACCCTGCGCGCCGTCGGCGGGCTCACCACCTCGCAGGTGGCGCGCGCGTTCTTCGTGCCCGACGCCACGATGGGCCAGCGCATCAGCCGGGCCAAACAGCGGATCAGGGAGGCCGGCCTCGACTTCCCGCTGCCGGCGGAGGAGGAGCGCGAGCGCCTCCCGGTCGTCATGCACGTGCTGTACCTGATCTTCAACGAGGGCTACACCGCCTCCTCGGGCGCCGACATCGCCCGGCCCGACCTCACCCGCGAGGCCATCCGGCTCACCCGCGAACTGCACGGCCGGCTGCCCGACGACGCCGAAGTGGCCGGGCTGCTGGCCCTGATGCTGCTGACCGAGGCCCGCCGCCCCGCCCGCACGGGCCCCGGCGGCATCCTGGTGCCCCTCGCGGAGCAGGACCGCGGCCGGTGGCAGCAGAAGCTGATCGACGAGGGCACCGCCCTGCTGGACCGGACGTTCGCCCGCGGCCCGGTCGGCCCGTACCAGCTGCAGGCCGCGATCGCGGCGCTGCACGACGAGGCGAAGTCGTCCGACGACACCGACTGGAAGCAGATCCTGGCGCTCTACCACCTGCTGGAGACGGTCTGGCCCAGCCCCGTCGTCAAGCTCAACCGGGCCGTGGCGCTGGCCATGGTGCGCGGGCCGCACGCCGCGCTCGGGCTGCTCGAGACCCTCGAGGGCGACGCCCGGATGGCGCGCCACCACCGGCTGCACGCCGTCCGGGCCCACCTGCTGACGATGGCCGGCGACGACGCCGGCGCCAGGGCCTCCTTCGAGACGGCGGCCCGGCGCACGACGAGCCTTCCGGAGCGGCGCTACCTCGAGGCCAGGATCGAGGAGCTGTCGCCCGGCGTCACGCCCCGGCCGGCGCCGGCTCGCCCAGACGCACCGGAAGGGCCTTGTGACCGTTCATGATGAACGTCCCCTGGGGCTCCAGCTCCTCGGGCGCCACCGCAAGGGAGAGGTCGGGGAAGCGCTCGAACAGGGCGGGCAGGGCGATCTTCAGCTCCAGGCGGGCCAGCGGCGCGCCGAGGCAGAAGTGCACCCCGTGACCGAACGAGAGGTGCGTCTTGTCCGCGCGCGTGGCGTCGAACTCCCCGGCGCCCGCCCCGTGCACCTCCGGATCGCGGCCCACCGCCGCGAAGCCCATGAGCACCGGGTCGCCCTTGCGGACCACGACGTCCCCGAGCTCGACGTCCTCGGTCGCGAAGCGCAGCGGGAGCTGGGCCACGGGCGCCTGCACCCGTAGCGTCTCCTCGATCACGTCGTCCCACGAGACCTTCCCCCGGTTGAGCAGCTCGCGCTGGTCGGGCTGGGTCAGCAGGGCGAGCACGGCGTGGCTGAGGGCGTTCATCAGCGTCTCGGAGCCGGCGCCGAGCATGAGGTGCAGGGTGCCGACCATCTCCTCGTCGCTGAGCCGGGTGCCGTCGTCCTCCCGGGCCGCGAGCAGGAGGCTGGTCAGGTCCTCGCCGGGCGTGCGCCGCTTGAGCTCGGCGAGCTCGTACAGCTCGCGGTGCCACTGCTCGACGTTGGCCTCGGCCTCGTCGCCGGTGATGGAGGTGCTGACGTTCACCCCGGCGCCGCGCAGGGCGGCGGCCCGGGCGGACTCCGGTACGCCGAACATGTCGCAGATCACCCGGGCGGGCAGCGGGGTGGCGAACCGGCCCTTGAGGTCCACGACTTCACCGGGCGGGGTGTCGGCCAGGCGGTCGAGCAGGTCGCGGACGATGTTCTCGATGAGCGGCCGGGTCGCCTCCACCTGCCGGGCGGTGAAGCCGCGCTGGATCAGCTTGCGCAGCCGCATGTGGTCGTCGCCGTCGTTGGTGGTCATGTTGTCCATCAGGAGCCAGCCGATCAGCGGCCAGTTCGAGGGGATCTCGCCCGCCGCGAACGCGGGCCACTTCTGCGGGTCCTTGACGAAGCGGGGGTCGGACAGCACCTGCTTGGCCATCTCGTAGCCGGTCACCGACCAGGCCTCGACGCCGCCGGGCAGCTCGACCCGGGCGACCGGTCCCCGCTCGCGGATGCGGGCGCCTTCCGCGTGGATGTCCCGGCCGGTGGTGTCCAGGACGACGGGGCAGCGATTCTCCATCGGGTGTCTCCTCCAGGGGTCAGACGGAAGTGAAGAACTCCGCGAGCAGGGGCGCGCCCAGCTTCTGGTTGAACAGATGGCCCTCGCTCGGCATGCTCACGAACCGGCCCCGGGGGATCCCCGCGGCCAGGGCCCGGCACGGCTCGAGCATCCACTCGGCGCTGTCGTCGCCGCCGATCACGAGGGTGGGAACGCCGATCTTCGGCAGGAGGTCGAGGGGGACCGTGGTGCTGTCGTCGCTGATGACCGAGTCGTAGATCACGGTGGGCGCGACCGCCTCGAAGGACGGCCAGACCGGGTGATCACGGAACTTCTCGATCGACTCCGCGCTGAACCCGATGTCCACCTTCAGGAACAGGGCCACCGCGTCGCCCCTGCGGTCGGCCGCGATCAGCCGCCGCAGCTCGTCGTGATAGCCCTCGGGAACCTTGGGACCGCCGTACGGGGGCTCGTACATCGCCAGCTTCGCCATGGGCAGCCCGTCCGCCGCACCGCGGATGCCTATCATCCCGCCGGTGCAGTTGGCGAAGACCGAGGCCGACCCGCCCGCGGCCTCGAGCACCGCCGCCAGGTCCTCGACCTCCCGCTCGACGGACCACCGTTCCGGCTGCGCGTCCCCGCTGCCGCCCCGGCCGCGGCGGTCGTAGTTGAACACGGTGAACCGCTCCGAGAGCGCCTCGGCGAGCCGGGCGAACATCGCCTTCTCGTTGAGGCCGCCACCGAGGATCACGACGGACGGCCCGCTGCCGGACCGCTCGAACGCGATCGGCGTGCCGTCGGCCGAGGTCACCCTCTCCAGCTCGATGCCGCGTAACCCGAAGCCGACGTTGTCGAGGTTGGCCGCGGTCTCTGGTGTGTCCATCGGGATTCTCCTCGCGGTCGCGGTCGTGCGGTCCCGGTCGGTCGTCTTCGGACGGGTGGTCGCGGTCGTACGGTCGCGGTCGTACGGTCCTGCGGCTGTCCTGTGGCGACCGCTCACCACGCTAGATCCCGGACCGGCCCGTGACTTCCTCCAGATTGCCGACTTGACGGCCCTCGGCCCCCCGGCCCCCGGCCGCCCGCTCGCCGCCGGTTACCGGGCGCGGAGCACGCGCAGGAACGCCCGCAGGTCGTCGGCGAACAGCCCGGGCTGCTCGAGGGCGGCGAAGTGCCCGCCCCGGCCGAGCTCGTTCCAGTGGGCGACGTCCGGGAACGCGGCCTCGGCGAGATGCCGGACGGGCCGCGCGATGTCGTGCGGGTACACCGCCACGCCGAGCGGCCCGGGGACCGGCGGCAGCGGGTGCGGCGGGGCGGCCGACGTCGGCAGGAACGCGGCGTTGTCGTAGTAGAAGTGGGCCGACGAGCCGGCGGTCCCGGTCAGCCAGTACAGCGTGACGCCGGCGAGCAGCGCGTCGCGGTCCACGGCCTCCTCGGGCACCTTGTCCGCGCCGGTCCACTCCAGGAACTTCTCGGTGATCCAGGCGAGTTGACCGACGGGCGAGTCGGTCAGGCCGTAGCCGAGGGTCTGCGGCCGGGTCGCCTGGACGGCCATGTAGCCCAGGCCCTCGGCCGCCTCCGGGCCGTCCTCCTCCGAGGGCGTCACCAGGAAGTTCACGTGTGTGCCCAGGACGTGCTCGCTGTCGGTCGCGCCGAGCACGAGGGAGACGAAGGCGCCGAGGTCGCCGCCCTGCGGGATGTAGCGGTCGTACCCGAGCGAGGCCATCAGCGCGGCCCACACGCCCGCCACCCGGTCGACGGACCAGCCGTGCCGCGTCAGAGGGGCGGAGT
The DNA here is from genome assembly GCF_014655595.1 of Streptomyces griseocarneus. GTDB lineage: Bacteria > Actinomycetota > Actinomycetes > Streptomycetales > Streptomycetaceae > Streptomyces > Streptomyces griseocarneus. The sequence goes on from NZ_BNBL01000001.1 coordinate 201,884, forward strand.
AGCCGAAGCCGGGCAGCGAGGGGACGACCACGTGGAAGGCGTCCGCGGGGTCGCCGCCGTGGGAGCGCGGGTCGGTCAGCGGGCCGAGGACGTCCAGGAACTCGAGGAACGATCCGGGCCAGCCGTGCGTGAGCAGCAGCGGCACCGCGCCGGGCTCGGGGGAGCGGACGTGCAGGAAGTGGATGTCGGCGCCGTCGAGGGTGGCGATGAACTGCGGGAAGGCGTTGACGCGCGCCTCGGTGGCGCGCCAGTCGAACTCCTCGCGCCAGTAGTCGGCGAGCTCCCGGAGGTAGGGCTGCGGCACTCCCCGGCTCCAGCCGGTGTCGGGCACCGGCACGGGCCAGCGCGTCGACGCCAGCCGCGCGCGGAGATCGTCCAGGGCTGCCTGCGGGGTGGCGAGGCGGAACGGGCGTATCACCTGGTCCTCATTTCTGACGGCTCTCACGACTCTCACGGCTCCGACGGTTGTACAAGCTCCGCCGCCGGACGCCTACGGTCCGGGGCGGATCGAGCAGTCCGGGAGAAATCGGCCGCCGCCCGGCCCGTACGCCGCAACGTGGGAGAAGAGGAGTCCGCGGCCGTCGCACTAGCGTTTCCCCCACCGCTTGCTCATTCGGATCACGGGGAGGCGTACCTCATGGCAGCCAAGATCGGCGATCACGCCGTCGTGCTCGGTGGCAGCATCGGCGGCCTGCTCGCCGCCCGCGTGCTCTCCGACGCCTACGGCCGGGTCACCGTCATCGACCGCGACGACCTCACGGGCGCGGGCGCCGACGTGCGCCGCTCGGTCCCCTGGGCCGTCCACATCCACGCCCTGCTCGAGCGCGGCCGGCAGATCATCGAGGAGCTGTTCCCCGGCTTCGTCGACGACATGCTCGCCCTCGACGTACCGGTGGGCGACTACGGAACCACCTGCCACTACTACTTCAACGGCCGGATGCTCGCGGAGACCGAGACCGGGATGGCCTGCGTGGCCGCCAACCGCCCCGTGCTCGAACACTTCCTCCGCACCCGCGTCGCGGCCCTCCCCGGCGTCGTCCTGCGCGAGGGCACCGACATCACCGGACTGCGGGCCTCGGCCGGCAACGGCCGGATCACCGGCGTCACGGTCCGGCCGCACGGCGACGGCGAAGGCGACGGCGCGGGCGCGGCGGAGACCATCGAGGCCGACCTGGTCGTCGACGCCACGGGACGGGCGTCGCGCACGCCGCGCTGGCTCGAGGAACTCGGCTACGCCCCGCCGCCCGAGGAGAAGGTCCACATGGACCTGACGTACACGACCATGGACTTCACCGGCCCGCTGCCCGACGACCCGCTCGGCGAGGACATCGCGCTGGTGCCGACCGCCACCCCGGCCTTCCCGCGCGGGGCGATCTTCGCGCGGCTGGCCGACCGGTACGCCCTCACGCTCACCGGCATCAACGGCGACCGCGCGCCCACCGACCGCGAGGGCTTCCTCGCCTACGCGAAGACGCTGCCCATACCCCAGGTCCACGCGGCGGTCCGGGACGCCGAACAGCGGGCCCCCGCAGGCAGCTTCCGCTTCCCCGCCAGCGTCCGGCGCCGCTACGAGCGCCTGCGGCGCTTCCCGGCGGGGTACCTGGTCATCGGGGACGCGGCGTGCGTCTTCAACCCCGTCTACGCCCAGGGCATGACGGTGGCCGCCCTCGGGGCGTCCGTGCTGGCCCGCCACCTGGACGCGGCCGGCGGACCGCGGGCCGACGCCTACTTCCGCGACCTCGCGCGCGCCACCGACGCGCCCTGGAGCATGTCGGCCGCCGCCGACCTCGGCTACCCCCAGGTGCGCGGCAGGCGGACGGTGGCGACGCGGATGGCCAACGTCTTCATGCCCCGCGTGCAGGCGGCCGCCGCCCACGACCCCGTCGTGGCACGGAAGTTCATCCGCACGATCTCGCTGATCGACCCGCCGCAGGGGCTCATGAAGCCGTCCGTGATCGGCCGCGTGCTGTTCGGGCCGGGCGCGCGGTCCCGCTCCGAGGTCCCGGCGAACGCCCCGGCAGCCTTCCGGTGACCGGCCTCCGGCCGACCGGCCGGCGGACCGGCGCGAAGGGAGCCGAGGGGAGGGGGAGCGCCGGCGGTGTGCCCGCCGCGCCGTTCCGCTGGGGCGTGCTGGTCCTGCTGTGCGTCGCCAACTTCGCCGTTCTCCTCGACTCGCAGAGCGTCATCCTGGCGCTGCCCCAGCTGACCGCCGACCTCGGCCTGTCCGCCGGCGACGCGCAGTGGGTGCTCAGCGCCAAGCTGCTGACCTTCGGCGGTCTGCTCCTGCTGGGCGGCCGGACCGCCGACCGCCTCGGGCGCCGCCGGGTCTTCATGACCGGCACGGCGCTCTTCCTCGTCAGCTCGACGGCCTGCGGCCTCGCCCGGCACGGCGCGGTCCTCATCGGCGCCCGGGCGCTGGGCGGGGTGGCGGCCGCGCTGATGGTGCCCACCGCCCTGTCGATCCTGGTGAACACCTTCCCGGAGGGGCGGAGCCGCAACACCGCGCTCGCGGGCTGGGCGGGCATCGGCGGCATCGGCGCCACGGCCGGCCTGCTCGTGGGCGGCCTGCTCACCCAGGCGCTGGGCTGGACCTGGGTGTTCTTCATCAACGTGCCCGTCAGCCTGCTCGTGCTGGCGCTCACCCCCGCCCTGCTGACGGAGAGCCGCGCCGCCGAGCGGCAGGGCACGTACGACGTCGCCGGCGCCCTGACCGGCACCGCCGCGCTCTTCGCGGTCGTCCTCGCCGTCATCCGGGCGTCCGTCACCGGCTGGACGAGCCCGCGCACCCTCGGCCTGTTCGCCGCCGCCGGGGCGCTCGTCGCCGTGTTCGCGGCCGTCGAGCGGCGGTCGGCGTCCCCGCTGTTGCCGCCGGCCATGCTGCGGCGCGGTGCCCTCGCCGGCGGCGACCTCGTCACGGTGACGATGGGCATGGCGGCCTTCGGGCTGTCGGTCGCGAGCTCGCAGTACGGGCAGGTCGTGCTCGGCTACGGGCCGCTGGAGTTCGGCCTGCTGCAGTCCGTCATGCCGACCCTGGCCTTCGTGGGCGCCTACGCCGGGCAGAGCGTGGTGACCCGGGCGGGCGTCCGCCCGGTGGTCGTGGCCTGCCTGCTCCTGCTGGGCGCGGGCTCGCTGCTGCTGTCCCGGGTGCCGGCGGACGGCAGCTACGTGCCCGACATCCTGTGGGGCCTGGTCGTGTTCGGCCCCGGCCTGGGCGCCGGCACGGCCGCCGCGTCGGTGGCCGCGCTGGCGCGCGTACCCGAGCACGCCAGCGGCGTGGCCTCCGGGCTCAACGTCGCCTCGCTGCAGATCGGCGGGGCGCTGGGCGTCGCGGTGGTCACCTCGATGGCCACCACCTTCACCACCGCGCCGGGCGGCCCGGCCGGGCTGACGGCGGGCCTGCGCGCCGGCTTCCTCGCCTGCGCCGCCTGCGCCGCCCTCGGCCTGGTGCCGGCGCTCACGCTGCTGCCCCGCTCCCGGGCCGCGGCCCGGGGGACGGAGCGGCCCTGAGCGTCATTCCCGGACGCCGCGGACGATCAGTCGCCGGGCGCGGGGGTCGTAGGCGCGGCCGTCGAAGTCGCCGAAGCACTCGACGCCGGTGAAGCCGGCCCGCTCGAACATCGCCCGCAGCTCGGCCGCACTGTAGACGTACGAGGTCAGCGACGCGGAACGGGACTCGCCGTCGCGGATCAGCGTCCAGTCGGTCCGCAGCCGCGTGTAGTCGTCGAGGACGGTGTCGCGCAGCAGGACGGTCGCCCCGGGCAGGTCGACGACCTGCGGCCGGCCCACGCGCCGGGCCAGGACCTCCTTGCCGAGGACGTCGATCAGCAGCCGGCCGCCCGGGGCGAGGCTCGCGTGCGCGTTGCGCAGTACCTGGAGGTTGGCCTCGGGGTCGGCGAAGTACCCGAACGACGTGTACATGTTGATCACCACGTCGAACGCGGCGGGCCGCGTGAACCCGGCCATGTCGGCCTGGACGAGCCCGGCGGACGCCCCGGCGGCGGCCAGGGCCTCCTTGGCCCGCTCCAGCATGGCGGCGTTGAGGTCGACGCCGGTCACCCGGTGCCCCCGCAGGGCGAGCGGCACCAGGTACAGGCCGGGCCCGCAGCACAGGTCGAGCACCCGGGAGCCGGCCGGGAACGCCAGCAGCGGCGAGGCGGCCACGTTGTCCGCCGCCTCGGCCGCCCGCCGCGGGGAGAACATGAACTCGGCGAAGCCCGACCACAGCCCGTCGTTCTCGTACCAGTGCACAGGTGCCCCGTCCCCGGCGCTCACGCGCCGGTCCCGTGGGCGCCGTGGACGGCCCTGAGGTACTCCATGTGGCCGGGCAGGCCGGCCGAGTGGATGTCGCGCTCCTTGTCGATGTGCTCGAACATCTCCCACGCGGCGTCGTCGTTCATCAGCTCCACCGACGGCGGGGCCTTGGTGAACTCGAACTCCATCCCGGACAGGATCGCCCACAGGCTGCGGGTCTCGAACAGGCGCAGCTGGCTGCCGTCGGGGATGATCACGCTCTGCGCGTACTCGGTGAGCTTCTCCGCCAGGCTGTCGGGAACGGGCGCCTCGCGGACCGCCCGCCAGAACTCGGTGTCGTCGCGGTCGGTCAGGCAGTAGTGCATGACGATGAAGTCGCGCAGGTCCTCGAACGCGCTCGTCATCAGCTCGTTGTAGCGGGTGACCCGGCGCTCGTCCAGGTCGCTGTCCGGGAAGTGCAGGACGAGCAGCGCCAGCTGGTACTCGATCAACGCGATGGTCGTGGACTCGAGCGGTTCGACGAAGCAGCTGGACAGGCCCACCGCGACGCAGTTGTTCACCCAGGACCGGCGGTTGTGCCCCACCCGCATCCGGATGTGGTTGGCCGGCACGTCGTGGGCCCGGGGGCCCAGGAAGTCGCGGAGGTCCTGCTCGGCCTTCTCCGGGGTCGTGGTCCGGCTGGAGTAGACGTAGCCGGTGCCCTCGCGGTGGTAGAGCGGGATCTCCCAGATCCAGCCGTCGCCGCGGGCGTTGGCCGTCGTGTAGGGCCGCAGCCCGTCGGGGTGGTGATCGGCCGGCAGGGCGATCGCCGAGTCGCACAGCAGCGCGTCCCGCTCGCTGACGAACGGCTCGTGCAGGGCCTGGTTGATCAGCAGGCCCCGGAATCCCGAGCAGTCGAGGAAGAGGTCGGCGTGGAGTTCGGCGCCGGTGTCGGTCACGACCTTCTCGATGTGCCCCCGGGGGTCGACCGCGACGCCCTTCACGTCGGCCACCACGTGGCGCACCCCCCGGCCCGTCGCCAGGTCCCTGAGGTACTCGGCGATGAGCGCGGCGTCGAAGTGGTACGCGTAGCGGTAGCCGGGGTCGGGCGCGTCGGTGCCCGGCAGGGGCTTGGGGGCCTTGTTGAGCTCGCACAGCCGCTGCAGGGCCATGCCCGCGTCGCCGAACGTGGCACGGACGCGGGGATCCCCCGCCAGCCGCTGCTTCAGCCAGAAATGGGCCAGGGACACGCCCCGGCCGAAACGCTTGTGAAAGGGCTGCTCATAGCTCGGGACCGGCGGCTCGGGAACGGTGAAGAAGGGGTGGAAATAGGTGTGCCGGCTGCCGTCCGGACGCGGTTTCCGCCAGTCGTTGAAGCGGACCGCCGACTTGAACGCCGCATTGCACCGCGGCATCCAGTCCTCTTCCTTCATGCCGAGAAAGGCGAATGTCGTCCGCAGGGTGGGGACCGTGGCCTCGCCCACCCCGATCCGCCCGATGCGGGCCGATTCGACGAGCGTTATCTCGACTTTCCTTCCGAACGCGCGGTTCAGATATGCGGCGGACAACCAGCCGGCTGTTCCGCCGCCGACGATCACGATCTTCTGGATGGGGCGTGCCACGGACGGATCTCCTTTACGAGCGGCGGTCGGCCGGCGGGGACGCGGCCGGGCGGCCGCGTCCCCTCCTTCTCGGCGTTGCGGTGCCCTCTCACCGGCCCCCGGGGGCCCCGGCGAGACCGGGGTAGCCCACCTTGACCAGCTGCTGCGCGGCCCCGGCGTACCACTCGGGGGCGTCGGGGGCCTCGGTGCCCAGTCCGTCGACGTAGCGGGTGAACAGGGAGAACACCGCCGCGATCAGCACGGTGTCGTGGATCTCGGTCTCGGTGGCGCCGGCGGACTTCGCGGCCGCGATCTGCTCCGGCGTCACGGACCGTCCGCTGTCGCGGGTGGTCAGGGCGATCCGGAGCAGGGCCCGCAGCTTTTCGGGGACCGGGGCGTTCTCCGGGTCCTTCTGGACCTGCGCCACCAGGTCGGGGCCGCCCTCGAGCTGGGCGGCGGCGAACGCGCCGTGCGCCTGGGCACAGAAGGAGCAGTCATTGCTCCGCGACACCACCGCGCCGATCAGTTCCCGCTCACCGCGGCTCAGCGAATTCGGGCCGCGCAGCAGTACCTCCACCAGTTCGCCGAGCGGTTTCGCGGTCTCCGGGCGGAAGTCGAACAGGCCGATGATGCCGGGCTTTTCGGGGTCCACTGCGATGTGTGCCATTGCGTGCGCCCTCCACGGATTGACGTCGGTCAGGCCGATAATCCGTGTGCGGATCCGCGGAATCCATACTCCAGGTTGCTCATGCCGACAGGCACGGGCACAGGCACGGGCAGGGGCGGAGAAGGGCGAGGATTCAGGCGGTGTCGCCGGAGGGGTGGGTGGCGGGCCGGTCCGCGCCGTCGGACGCCTGCCACGACCGGTGGTCGAGCAGGCGCAGGTCCTCCTCCTCGGTCCGGGCCACGCGCCCCATCGTCAGCCGCAGCAGCGGCGGGGCCATCAGCGAGGTGAAGACGGCGACCAGGACGACCATCGTGTACTCGGCGGTGCCCAGCACCCCCAGCCGCAGCCCGGCCATCGCGATGATCACCTCGACCACCCCGCGCGAGTTCATGCCTGCGCCCAGGGCCAGACCCTCCCAGCGGGTCAGTCCGCTCAGCCGCGCGCCCAGATAGGCCCCCGCGAACTTGCCCAGCACCGCGACGGCGAGCAGGGAGAGCGCCGCGAGCGCCGTCGTGGGGTGCGCGAGCGCGGTGAGGTCCATCCGCAGGCCCGCCGTGGCCAGGAACAGCGGGGCGAGCACCGACAGGACGACCGTGCGCAGCGGGGCGAGCTTCGGCTGGGCCGCCGGGGCCCCGGTGATGAGGATGCCGACCGCGAAGGCGCCCAGGACCGGCTCCATGCCCAGCAGATGGGTGAGCGTGCCGCCGGCGAGCACCAGCACGACGGCGGTGGCCACGGCGGTGCCCGGCTCGGGGTGCCGCGCGGCGCGCTCCATCGCCCCGCGCACCAGCACCCGGCCGGCGGTGGCGGCGAACAGCGCGAAGCCGGCGAGGAGCGCCACCGACAGCCCCACGCCGCGCCCGGTGATGCCGGAGGTCGCCGCGGCCGAGACCACCGACAGCAGCAGCCAGCCCACCGCGTCGTCGACCATGCCGGCGCCCAGCGTGAGCTGCCCGATGGTGCGGTGCAGCAGGCGCATGTCGGAGAGCGTCTTGGCGATCACCGGGATGGCCGTGACGCACATCGCCACCCCGATGAACAGCGCGAACACCCCCCGGTCCGGCCCCGCCATCGAGTCGGGCAGCAGCAGGCCCAGGCCCACCCCCATGCCCAGCGGGATCAGCAGCCCGAACAGGCTCACCAGCACCGCCGTCCTGGCCCGCGCGCGCAGCATCCGTACGTCCAGGTGGGTGCCGGTGACGCCGACCAGCAGCAGCACCGCGATCTGGCCGACGGCGTCGAGGAGGTGCATCTGCTCGGCCGGCCCGGGTAACACGGTGTCGGCCAGGTCCGGCGCCAGGTGTCCGAGCAGGCTGGGGCCCAGCAGCACTCCGGTGGCCAGCTCGCCGCTGAGGGCCGGCAGCCCCGCCCTCCGCGCCAAGGAGCCCAGCAGCCGGGCCAGGGCCAGGAGCAGCAGCACGGCGCCGAGGAAGACCAGCACCGCGTGCGAGGACAGCGGGGCCACCGGCGCCGAGAGGTCCCTCCAGTACGCCGAGTCGCCCATTCCGTGGCCCCTCTCCCCGAGTCCGACGATGATGCGCCGTGGAAACCGCCCGTCACATCTTTACGGTTGCTCACCGTCCGCGTGGCCGTTCACGCGTTCTGTCTCGATCCGTCGCACAGCATCCGCCCGCAGCGCCTTCTTGTCGACCTTGCCGATCGGCGTCATCGGCAGGGACGGGAGGGTGAAGAGCCGCTCCGGCAGCTTGAACGAGGCCACCCCGGCCGCCAGCATCACCGCCCGTACGTCCGCCAGGTCCACCCTCCCCGTGCCGTCCGGCACGACGAAGAGGCAGACCCGCTCGCCGAGTTCGGCGTCCGGCATCGCCACCGCCGCCGCGTGCGCGACGCCGCGGGCCCGGAGGGCGAAGGCCTCGACCTCCTCGGCGTTGATCTTCTCGCCGCCCCGGTTGACGACGTCCTTCTCCCGCCCGGTGACGACGAGATTGCCGCCCGGCCCCCGGCGCACGATGTCGCCCGTGCGGTACCAGCCGTCCTCGGTGAACGAGCGCGCGTCCGTCGCGGGGGAGTCGTAGTAGCTCCGGGCGGTGTACGGGCCCCGGGCGAGCAGCACGCCCGGCTCACCCGGCGCCACCGGCTCGCCGTCCTCGCCGACGATCCGGATCTCGTCGTCCGGCGAGATCGGCCGGCCCTGGGTGTGGTGGACGACCTCGTCCGGGTCGTCGAGGCGCGTCAGGCACAACAGCCCCTCCGCCATCCCGAACACCTGCTGCAGCGTGCAGCCCAGCACCGGTTTCACCCGCCTCGCCGCCTCCGGCGTCAGCCGCGCGGCGCCGACCTGGACCAGCCGCAGCGAGGCGAGATCGGCGTCCGGGTTCTCCTCGCGGTGCGCCAGCCAGCGCATGACGACCGCCGGGACCACGGACGTCGCGGTGACGCGCTCCCGCTCGATCGCCGCGAACGCCACCTCCGGCGCCGGGGAGTCGGCGATCACCACCCGCCCCCCGGACAGCAGCGTGCCGAGCACACCGGGGCCGGCGTTGGTGAAGCCGTGGCCGAGCGGCAGCACGGCGAGGTAGACGGTGTCCGGCCCGAACCGGCACAGTGCGGCCGCGCGTTTGATCATGTAGGCGAAGTCGTCGTGGGTCCGGGCGACGAGCTTGGGCAGCCCCGTCGTCCCCCCGGAGAGCAGGAACGTCGCGACCGCGGCGGCGTCCGGCGCGGCCTCCTCGAGCAGGGCCGCCGTCGCCCCGGGGTCCTCCGCCGGCGCGCACAGCTCCCGCAGCCCGAGGCCGCCCGGCGCGACGTCGTCGCCCGCCACGAAGACGTGCTCCGCGCCCGGCACCGCCGCGACGATCTCGTGGGCCATCGCCTGGTGGTCGAAGTCCTTGAGCGTGCCGGGCACCACCAGCGCCTTCGCCCGCGCGTGCGCCACCACGCCGGACAGCTCGTGGTGACGGTGCTGCGTCAGCGCCCACACCGGCACGGCACCCAGCCGGAAGCAGGCCACCGTGACGACCACGTGCTCCCAGCAGTTCGGCAGCTGCACCACGACCCGGTCGCCGGCGCCGATCCCCAGCGCGGCCATCCGCGCCGCCGCCCCGTCCGCGCGCGCCATCAGCTCGCGACGGCTCAGGCGCGTGGGGCCGTCGACGAGCCAGACCGAATCCGGGGACCGGCGCGCGGCCTCGGCGAGGTGGGATCCCATCGAACGCCCCTCCCAGTAGCCGCTGGCCACGTAGCGGGCCGCCGCGTCGGCCGGCCACGCGACGACGTCCGGAGGGGAGGGAGTGACCGCTTGCTCGGGCATGACTGCTCCTGACGTTGGCGGACGCGGCGTGCACGGCGCGATGTTCACGACCCGGCGTTCACGATTCGGCGTGCCGGCGCCGTTTCTCCCGGCAGCCTAAGGACGCCACCCGCCTCCGGTCGTCTCGGTGATTGCTGAATCGGGGCGCCCTCCTGAAGCCGCACGTCGGAAGTTGTCATACGGTCCCCGCCGGGCCGAACCTGTCGCTCAGTGGGGCGGCCCGCCCTCGCGTGAGCCCTTCCTGACGTACAGGCAAAGGGCCGGACGCCGCCGCAGACACGGCTGCCGGAGAAGGCGATCACCGGCCCCCCTTTGCGTCGTGTCCGCTCGGTGAACCGAACAGGAGCGAGGACTTGACGGAGAAAGCAGCACCCGAGGAAGCAATCGCCATCATCGGCATGAGTTGCAGGTTCGCCCCGGACCTGAACTCGCCGGAGAAGTTCTGGGAGTTCCTCGCGAGCGGCCGCAGCACGGTCGGCGACATGCCGGACAAACGCTGGAAGCCCTACGCGGCGAGCAGCCCGCAGGCCACCGCCGTCATGCGGACCACCATTCGGCGCGGCTCCTTCCTCGACGACATCGAAGGCTTCGACGCGGAATTCTTCGGGATCTCCCCCCGGGAGGCCGACTTCCTCGACCCGCAACAGCGGTTCATGCTCGAACTCTCCTGGGAGGCACTGGCCGACGCGGGCATTCCCCCGCTCTCCCTGCGCGGCACCGACGCGGGCGTGTACGTCGCCGCGAATTCCAACGACTACGGCCGGCGGCTCCTCGAGGACATCCCCCTCACCGGCGCATACGCAGTGAATGGCACCACCTTCTACGGAATCGCCAACCGCGTCTCCTACTTCCTCGACCTGCGCGGCCCCAGCATGGCCGTCGACACCGCCTGCGCCGGCTCGCTGACCGCCCTGCACATCGCGGCCGGCGCCCTGCTGGCCGGGGAGACGCCCCTGGCGATCGTCGGCGGCGTCAACATCATGTCCACTCCCGCGCTCAACGTCGCCCTCCACGGCGCCGGGGCGATGTCCCCCGACGGCCGGAGCAAGGCATTCGACAAGAATGCCGACGGGTACGGCCGCGGCGAGGGCGCCGGGGTGGTCGTCCTCAAGCGCCTGTCCGACGCCCTCCGCGCCGGCGACCCCGTACAGGCGGTCATCCGCGGCAGCGGCCTGTTCCAGGACGGGCGCTCCGAGGGCATGATGGCGCCGAACGGCGACGCGCAGGAACACATGCTGCGGCAGGCCTACGACCGGGCGGGCGTCGACCCCGCCGGCGTCGACTACGTCGAGGCGCACGGCACGGGCACGCCGGCCGGCGACGGCGAGGAGGTCACCGCGCTCGCCAGGGTCTTCGGCGCCGGCCGGCCACCGGAGCGCCCCTGCCTGATCGGATCGGTGAAGCCCAACATCGGCCACGTCGAGGGCGGTTCCGGGATCGCCGGCGTCATCAAGACCGTCCTCGCGCTGCGGCACGAACAGCTGCCGCCCAGCCTCCACGACGAGCCCCACCCCGACGTCGACTGGGCCTCCTCCGGGCTGCGCCTCGTCGGCGAGCCGCTGCCCTGGCCCGCGGCCGCCGGCCGGACGCGCCGGGCCGGCGTCTCCAGCTACGGCGTCGGCGGCACGATCGCCCACCTCATCCTGGAGGAGAGCCCACCGAGCCCACCCGACCGTACGCGCCGTACGCCCGCGGAGGCCGGCGCGCCGGCCCGTACGCCCGCGGTGTTCCCCCTGTCCGCCGCGTCGGAGGCCGGGCTGCACGCGCTGGCGGACTCCGTCGCCGACTGGCTGGACGACAACCCCGGCGTCGCCCTGGGCCCGGTCGGGCACACCCTCGCCCTGCGCCGCTCGCACCTGGCGCAGCGGGCCGCTGTCGTCGCGGACCGTGCCGGGCAGCTGGCCGAGCGGCTGCGCGACCTCGCCGCGGGCCGCACCGGCCCCGGCATCGCCTCGGCGCGGACCGCGCCCGGCCACGAGGGCGAGGTCGTGTGGGTGTTCTCCGGGCACGGCGCCCAGTGGTCCGGCATGGGACGGCAACTGCTCGAGAAGGAACCGGCGTTCGCGGCGGAGATCGACGCGCTCGCGGACGTCTTCCGCGACGAGCTCGGCTGGACGCCCCGCGAGGCGCTCACGGCCGGCGGCCCCTGGACGGCGGCCCACGTCCAGGCGCTCACCTTCGCCGTCCAGCTCGGCCTCGCCGAGGTGTGGCGCGGCCACGGCCTCGAGCCGGGCGCGGTCATCGGGCACTCCGTCGGCGAGATCGCCGCCGCCGTGGTCGCCGGCGTGCTCGACCGCCGGGAGGCCGCCCGGTTCGCCTGCCGCCGGGCGGCCGCGCTGCAACGCCTGGAGGGGCGGGGGGCCATGGCGATGGCGGGCCTGCCGTTCGAGGAGGCCCGGCGGCGGCTCGCCGGGCGGCCCGGCGCGGAGGCCGCGATAGCGGCGGACCCCGGGGCGACGGTCATCTCCGGCGACAGGGCGGCGGTCGCCCGGATCGCGGAGGAATGGCGGGAGTCGGGGATCTGGATCCGGGACGTCGACTCGGACGTGGCGTTCCACAGCGCCCACGTGGAGGAGGTGGCCGGCGAGGTCGGGGCCGCCGCGCGCCGGCTCACTCCCCGCCCGCCCTCCGTGCCCCTCTACGGCACCGCCCTGGACGACCCCCGGTCGACGGCCGCCCGCGACGGCGACTACTGGGTGGCGAACCTGCGCCGGCCCGTCCGGTTCGCCCAGGCGGTCCAGGCGGCCGTCGAGGACGGCCACCGGCTCTTCCTCGAGATCTCCTCGCACCCGGTCGTCGCCCACTCGGTCGGCGAGACGCTGCTGCACCTCGGCGTCGAGGACGCGGCCGTCACCGGCAGCCTGCGGCGGAACACCGACGAAATGGCGACGCTGCTGGGCGCCCTGGCCCACCTGCACTGCCACGGCGCGGCGATCGACTGGACCCGGGACCACGGCACCGGCGCCCCCCTGCCCCTGCCCGCGACGGCGTGGCAGCACCGCCCGTACTGGATCTTCCCCGAGGACACCGGCGGCGCGGGCCTGGGCAGCGGCCACGACCCGGACAGCCACAGTCTGCTCGGCGGCCGGATGACGGTCAGCGGCTCGCCGTCCCGGCAGGTCTGGCAGACCCGGCTGGACATGTCCAGCCGCCCCTACCCGCAGAGCCACGGGCTCGTCGGCGTGGAGGTCACCCCGGCCGCCGCCATCATCAACACCTTCGTCGCGGCCGCGGGCCAGGACGGGCCGCCGGCGCTGACCGACATCGTGCTGCGCACGCCGCTCGCCGTCGAACCGCCCCGCGTGGTGCAGGTCGTGCGCGAAGGCCGGTCGCTGTCGCTGGCGACCCGCATCGCCGACGACGGCGCCGCGGACGACGGGGACGAATGGATCACCCACACCACGGCCACCCTCGACCCGGGTGCCCGCCCGCCCTCCGGCCGCGTCGACCACGCGGCGCTCCGCGCGCGCCTGGCCGAGGGCTCGCTGACCAAGGCCGACGAGATGTTCGAGCGGATGGGCGTCGAGGGCTACGCCTTCCCGTGGGACCTGGAGGAGCTGCGGCACGACGAGGACGAGCAGCTCGCCGTCCTGACGATCGAGCCCGCCCCCGCCCGGCGCGCGAGCAGCTGGGCGCACGTCATCGACGGCGCGCTGACGATCAGCGCCATGGTGGTGGCGCCCGGCGACGCCTCCGTCCTGTGGATGTCGCGCTCGGTCGAGAAGGTGACGTGGCGCGGGGAGCCGCCCGCCCGCATCGTCGTGCACAGCACGCGCTCGCCCCGCTCGCCGCTCGACACGGTCGACGTGCGGGTCGCCGACGAGAGCGGGGACGTCGTCTGCGAGGTCCTCGGGCTGCGCTTCGCGGCCGTCGAGCACCTCGGCGCGGCGGTGCTGCCCAGGGACCTGGTGCACGAGGTCGTGTGGCGGCCGCTGACCCTCGCCGAGCGCGGCGGGGCGGGCGCGGCCGCCGTGGAGCAGGTGCTCCTCGTCGGCGAGGCGGACACGACCGTTCCGCTGGCGGAGCAGCTGGAGGCCGCCGGGGTGCGGTGCGTACGGATGGGCGAGGGACCGGAGGCGGACCTGCGGCCGGAGCTGTTCGCCCGGCCCGGCGCGATCCTCGTCGCGCCCTCGCTGCCCCGCGAGGACGAACCGCTGGACGAGGCGACCGAGCGGATCACCTGGACGCTGATCCGCGTCGTGCAACGCCTCGCCGAGATCCAGGCGAACGCCACCGGACACCTCGCCCCCCAGCGCGTGTGGTGCCTGACCAGCGGTGTCCGTGAAGCGCGTGACGAACGGTCGGTCGCGCACGGCCCCTTGTGGGGCGTCTCCCGGATCATCGCCGGCGACCACCCCGAGCTGTGGGGCGGCGCCGTCGACGTCCCCGCGCCCGACGCCGGCACCGGCGCGCGGCTGCTGCCGGTGCTGCGCGGCGCCGCCGGCCAGGAGGACGTCGTCTCGCTGGCCCCGGGCGGCCCCGAAGCCGCCCGGCTGAGCCGGATCGAGCGCAGCGCCGACGGAACGCCCCTGCGCTGCTCGCCGTCGGGCACCGTGCTGATCACCGGCGGGCTGGGGGCGCTCGGGCTGGAGGCCGCCCGGTGGCTGGTCGACCGGGGTGCCCGCAGGCTCCTGCTCGTCGGCCGGCGCGCTCTGCCCGACCGTACGGAATGGCAGACCGTCACCGACCCGGAGACCCGGCGCCGGATCGACGGCGTCCTCGCGCTGGAGGCGCTGGGAGTGACGGTGAAGGTGCTCGCGCTCGACATCACCGACGCCCGTCAGGTGGCGGCCGCGCTGGCCCCGGACGCGCTCGGGCTGCCGCCGGTGAGCGGGGTCGTGCACGCCGCCGGCGTGGTCAACAACGCCCTCGTCGACAAGGTCGAGCCGGACGGGCTGCGCGAGGTGCTCGCCCCCAAGGCCGGCGGCGCGCTGGTGCTGCACCGCCTCTTCCCGCCCGGCCGGCTCGACTTCTTCGTCATGTTCTCCTCGTGCGGCCAGTTCGCCCGGCTCTCCGGCCAGGCCGGCTACGCGGCCGCGAACTCCTTCCTCGACGCGCTGGCCGCGCACCGCAACGCCGGCGGCCACACCGAGACGATCAGCATCGGCTGGACGGCATGGCGCGGCCTGGGCCTGTCGGCGGACATCGCCACCACGATGTTCGAGGCCAACTCGCGGGGGCTCGAGGCCGTCTCGGCGGCCGAGGCGCTGCGGGCGTGGGCGTTCGGCGACCGCTTCCAGGCCGACTACCAGGCCGTCCTGCGCGTCGTCCCGACCCCCGCGCACACCCCGCGGCTGCCGATGTTCCGGGAGCTGACCGTCTCCGACGAGACCCCGGCCGGCGCGGGCGGCCTCCTCGCGGCCGACCTCGCGGACCTTGCCGAGGACGAGGCCCGCGACCTCGTCACCGCCGACGTGCGCGAGCAGGTGGCCGCCGAGCTCAACCTCGACGCCCCGGCCGTCGAACTCAAGCGCCCGCTGGTCGAACTCGGCGTCGACTCCGTGATGACCGTCGCCCTGCGGGTGCGCCTGCAACGCCGGTACGCGCTCGACCTGCCGCCGACGATCCTGTGGGCCAAGCCGACCGTGGCCGCCCTGGCCGGCCACGTCTACGACAGCCTGCGCCCGCCGTCCGAGGAGCCGTCCGAGGAGCCGTCCGGGGACCCGTCCGGGGCGACGGGCGAGACGGGGCCCGAGGCGGCACCCGAGGACCCGGCGGTGCCGGCCACGGCGGGGCGCTGAGCGTCGTCGCCGGACCGGACGCGCACCGCCGTGGCGGGCGCGCTCCTGTCCGGCGGCCGGGCCGGAGCGCTCCGGAAGGAGGGCCGGGCCCGGGCGTTGAGGCCGAGGTGGTCAGGGGGCCGGTCAGGCCGCGGTCATCTCGATGAGCGAGACGTAGCCGACGGGACGCACCGCGCGGACCGCCAGGCCGGCCCGCCCGGCGAGCGCGCGCATCTCGGCGAGCCCGCGTTCCCGGCCGCCGTTGTAGGCGAGCATGCGCAGGTCCATCGCGGTGCTCGGCGACTCGCCGTCGCTGCCGACCGCCTCGACGACCAGGACGACGCCCTTCTCGCCGGCCGCCTCCGCGCACCGGCGCAGGATCGCGGCGGCCGGCTCGTCGGCCCAGTCGTGGATGACGGCGGACAGCACATAGCCGCCCGCCCCGGGCGGCAGCGGGTCGAAGAAGCTGCCGGCGACGGCCCGCGCCCGCCCGTCCAGCCCGCGCTCTTGGAACGACCGGCGCGCGGCCGACGCCGGGCCGGGCAGGTCGACGACGGTGCCGCGCAGGCCCGGGTGCGCCGTCAGCAGCGCGCCGATGAGCGCGCCGCTGCCGCCGCCGACGTCGACGACGTGCCCGAGGGCCGCCCAGTCGTAGGCGTCCGCGAGGCCGGCGTTGTCCAGCTCGATGTGGTGGCCCATCAGCGCGTCGAAGGACGCCGAGAGGGCGGGGTCGGCGCCGAGGTCCTCCCAGAACGACGTGCCGTAGCGCACCGGGTAGGCCGCCTCGCCGGTCAGCACGGTGTGGGCCAGCTCGACGAAGCTGAGATCGCCCCTGCCCACCGCGCCGCCGAGGTCCAGCCACTTGCGCTTGCCCGCCGGGTGGTCGTCGCGCAGCTGCTGCCCGTACTCCGTCACGGCGTAGCCGCCCGCCTCGTCCCTGGTGAACAGGCCGACGGTGACCAGGTGCCGCAACAGGCGGTCCAGCGCGTCCGCGTGCGCCCCGGTCGCTTCGGCGACCTCCGCGGCGGTACGCCGCCCGGCGGCTATGTGGTCGGCCACCCGCAGGGTGGCCGCCACCCGCACCGCCATCGGTGTCGCCAGGTCGGCCAGCGTCGTCAGTCCGACGCGCGTGGCCCGCTCCTCCGCCATCCGCGCTCTCCCTTCGTCTGTGGCGAGCGTAGGGGGAAAGGGAGCACCGGATTTATTCGTAAGTGCTGAAGAGGCCGAAGGGGACGGGCCGGCCCGGCCGGAAGGCCCCGCGGCCGCCGGCGGCTGGGCCGGACGGGGCGTGTCACTCGGCCTAACGGGGGGTGTTTGTCCCTAGAATCGTGGGATGTACATAGCCAGCACGTTCCCCGGAAGGGTGATCCGGTGAACAGGTCCGAAGCCACCGACGAGCAGTGGGAGGGGCTGGCCGAGGTCGTCCCGCTGCGCGGTCACCAGACATGGCCGTCCTGGCCCGATCACCGGGCCCTGCCCGAGGAGGAGCCCAAGGAGAGCCGGCGGCGGATGGTCGTGCTGCGCGTGCAGGTCTTCGCGGACGCGCGCGAGGTCGCCGAGCATCTGATCGCACGGATTCCGGTGCTGCTCGACCTGACGAGCGCCGACTCCGACGTCGCCAAGCGCATCCTGGACTTCTCCAGCGGTGTCGTGTTCGGCCTGGGCAGCGGTATGCACCGGGTCGACACCAATGTCTTCCTGCTCGCGCCCGAAGGGACGGAGGTGGCCGCGGGGTACCCCGATCGTAGGAAGAATGATCAGCTGAAACGGTACGGCTGACCGGCGGGCGCCTACGGTCCGGGGCATGGACGCCGCCCCCAGCCTTCAGCGCCCCGCCGTGACCGAACTGCGGCTCTCCGCCTTCAAATCGCACCGCAACGCCGTCTTCCCGCTCGGGCCCATGACCCTCTTCCGGGGTGCGAGCGGGAGCGGCAAGTCCAGCGCCCTGCACGCGTACGAGGCGCTCGCCCGGCTCGCCGGCGGCGACAGCCTCGAGGAGGCCCTCGCCCCCGTGCCCGGCGGCGCCAGGGCGTGCGTACCGCACACCGCCAGGCCCGACGCCCAGGGGCGGCGCGGATTCCGGATCGGCTGCACCGTGGACGGCCCGGCCGGCCCGGTCCGGCTGGACGTCGCCGTGCAGGCCGAGCCGGAGCTGCGGGTCGTCGGCGAGCGGCTGACCGGCTCGGGGCGCACCCTGCTCTCCACGGCGCTGCGCGACCCGGGCCTGCCCCGGGTCGAGGCGGCGTGGCACACCGCCGGCTCCGTTCCCGTCACCCGCGCCCCGCTGCCCGACGACCGGCTGGGCACCGCGCTGCTGCCGCTGCGGGTCGCGGGCAAGACGGCCGGGCAGCGCATGGTCCTCGACGCCGCCGAACAACTCGTGGTCGCGCTGCGCTCGGTCTTCCCCTGCGACCCGCGCCCGGAGCTGATGCGCGCCCCGGTCGCCGCGCGGGACGGCCGGCTGCGCAGCGCGTGTGACAACGTTGCCGCGGTGCTGGGGCGCACCCGCGACGAGTGCGGCACCCGGCACGCGCTGCTGGTCGCGGCGGCGCGGGCGGGCTGCCGCGGTCCGGTCGAGGGCCTCGCGGCGCAGGGGCTGGAGGGCGGCCTGGTCCGGGCCGTGCTGGCGGGCGGCCCGGGTGCGCAGACGCCGCTGGAGCGGCTGGGGGACGGGGAGCTGCGCTATCTGGCGCTGTGTCTGGTGCTGCTGACGGGGCCCGGGGTGCTCGCGGTGGACCCGGCGGCCGAGGTGCTGCCGGCCCGGCAGGCGCTGACGGTCCTGGCGGACGGCCTCGACCGGTGCCTCGACGCCCGCCAGACTCGGGAACTGCTGGGGCTGGCGGCGCGGATGTGCGAGCGGGGCCACATCAGGCTGGTGGGGACGGTGCGGGGTGAGGTGGGTGAGGCGGCGGAAGAGGTCAAGGGGGCATCGATGGTAGATCTTGAGGGGTGAGTGATGACCTGAGGGACCTGCAGCGCAGGCTGGCCGTGTTCGCGGCGGCGCGCGACTGGCAGCCGTTCCACACACCCAAGAACCTGGCCAGCGCGCTCAGCGTGGAGGCGTCCGAACTGGTCGAGATCTTCCAGTGGATGACGCCCGAGCAGTCGGCCCGGGTGATGGACGAACCGGGGACGGCGGGGCGCGTCGAGGACGAGGTCGCGGACGTGCTGGCGTACCTGCTGCAGTTCTGCGACGTCCTGGGGATCGACGTTCTGGCGGCGCTGTCGGCGAAGATCGACCGAAATGAGCGGAGATTTCCGGTGCCGGGGGAGCGAGCCGGCCACGCCGGGGGCCGGGGCGGTGAACAGGGTGCCGCGCAGGACGGTGAAGGAAAAGATCGTCACTCTCCGGAGTGATTGAGTTATCCACACCGCATCTGGTATCCACAGATTTCTGAATTCCCCTGGCTTTTCCGGCGGTTAGTCATCACTCTGGGTAGTGAGAGTGGGCGGAGCGGGAAACATGGGGGACGGTCATGGACGCAGCGCGGCTGATCGAGGCCACGAGGCAGGCCCTGGCGCGGGCCAGGGGGGTGACGGACATCGTCGCCGAGGTATGTCAGGCGCAGGCCCTCGCGGAGGCCGTCGGCAGCCGGCTCGCGGTGCAGGGGCCGTACGAGGCCCGCGCGGCGGCCCGGGGTCTGAGCGAGGCCGGCGGGAGTGCCTCCGGCGCGCTGCGCCAGGCCGCGCTGTACGCCGGAGGCTTACGGGCGACGCAGCTCACCGAACTGCGCGATCCCTGGGTGGTGTTGACGGGCCTCGGCGAGCTCCTCGGCGAGGTGGGCATAGCCCTGGTGGGCGTCGCCTGCGTCTGCGAGGACGACGCCGTCTACTGGATGTGCATAGAAGCGATCGACGCCGCCGACGAGACCAGCGACCGGGTCGGCGGGCTCCTCAGACGGCTGGCCCTGCGGGAGCGGGGAGGTGCGGCGTGAGGGTTCTTCAGAGGTCAGTCCGTGCCGGCGCCGCCCTGGGCCGGAGGCCGCTCGGCGGGCTGCTGGCCCGACGACTGAAGGTCGGCGTCGAGCTGTGTCAGATCGGCGTTGAGCGCCGCCATCAGCTCCTCCATCTGCTGCAGCAGGCCCTTGGGTGCGCCCTGCTGCGGGGAAGCGGCCTGGCCGGGCACTGCCTCTTCGGGCGCGGCTTCCTGAGTCATGGTGGCCTCCTCGGCCCTCGCCCTCCCGGTGCGGGCGGGCGGCTATGCGATCGTCGCCTCCGGCCTCGAACACCGGTGCGCGGGCCGGGCGGTCCGGCTCCGCCCGAGCCAACGATCACCGGGCGCGCCGGACACTGGCATCTACTCCGCCGCCCCGGCCGGGCGGGGGAATTTCACCCGGCCGGAGTGAGTCGGCAGGCCCGGACCACAGCGGGTTGACGCGTGTTCGACAGTGCAGGATGGAGGCGGTCAGCAGGCCGGAGACCGAAAGAGGAGCCCCGCGATGTCCGCCCCCACCGTTCCCCTCGCCACCGCGCTCGCCCGCGGCCCGCTCGTCCTGGACGGCGGGCTGTCCAACCAACTCGCCGCTCAGGGCTGTGACCTGTCCGACGACCTGTGGTCGGCCCGCCTGCTCGCCGACGCCCCCGAGCAGATCGAGGCCGCCCACGCCGCCTACGTCCGCGCCGGCGCCCAGGTCCTCATCACCGGCAGCTACCAGGCCACGTTCGAGGGCTTCGCCCGCCGCGGCCTGAGCCCGGAGGAGACCGCCGCGCTGCTTCGCCGCAGCGTGGAACTGGCGCGCGGCGCCGCGGCGCGGGGGGAGCACGAGGTGTGGGTCGCCGCATCCGTCGGGCCGTACGGCGCGATGCTCGCGGACGGCAGCGAGTACCGCGGCCGCTACGGCCTGAGCGTGGCCGAGCTGGAGCGCTTCCACCGCCCCCGCATCGAGGCGCTGGCCGCGGCGGCCCCCGACGTGCTCGCCCTGGAGACGGTGCCCGACATCGACGAGGCCCGCGCCCTGCTCGCGGCGGTGCGCGACTGCGGGCTGCCGGTGTGGCTCTCCTACAGCGCCGCCGCCGGCCGCACCCGGGCGGGTCAGCCCCTGACCGACGCCTTCGCTCTGGCGGCCGGCGACGACCAGGTCGTCGCCGTCGGCGTCAACTGCTGCGAACCGGACGACGCCGACCACGCCGTGCGCCTGGCGGCGCGCGTCAGCGGCAAACCGGTCGTGGTCTACCCCAACAGCGGAGAGACCTGGCACGCCCCCACCCGCACCTGGCAGGGCGCGCCCACCTTCACCCCCTCCCGCGCCGCCACCTGGCAGACCGAGGGCGCCCGCCTCATCGGCGGCTGCTGCCGCGTCGGCCCGGAGCGGATCGCGGAGCTGGTGGAGGTGGTGCGTTAGCCCGCCCGCCAGCGGTTCCGCCCGTCGGACCCCGGACCGCAGACCATGGAGGTGCCCTTCGCGGTGACGCCGGTGGCGCCCTGGGGCGCGCAGAACGAGCCGGGGCGGACGACCCCGGCGCCACCTCCTCCGGAGGACGCGGCTCCGTCGCCCGAGTCGCTGTCGCGCGTCGAGCCGTCGCCGCTCGACCCGTTGTCCGGGTCCGGGCCGGGGCTGGACTCGTGAGCGGGGCTGGGCTCGCGGGTGGGCTCGTGGGTGGGCTCGGGATGGAGCGAGGTGTTCATGCGCGTGGGGCACGTCGTTCCCGGCGCGGTCAGGTGAAGTCTCGGTGCGGCGTGCGCCGGCGCGAGCGGGACCCCTGCGGCCGGGCCCTGGAAGCAGACGGTCCAGCTGCTGGGGTCTCGCGGCAGCTCGACGTCCGTGTAAGCGCTGTAGGCCTCGACGTTTCCCTGGATCAGCTTCCGGATGCTCGTCGACGCCTCGCCGTAGGTCCTGCGCACCACGTCCGGCATCTTCGGATCGGTGGTCGGCGAGGGGGAGGAGGAGGGAGACGCCTGGGTGCTGGACGGCGTCGGAGACGCCGGTTGCGCCGCCGGCTTCGGTTGCGCCTTGTTGTCGTTTTTCGCGTCCGGCGGACCGGACGTAAGGATCAACAGGAACCAGAGAGCGGCGATGACACTGACAATGATCTTTTTGCGAGTCGTCCAACGTCCCAGCCAGGCGAGCGGAATGCCGGCCGGTGGAAAGAGCACTAACAGGGCGATGGCCAGAGCCGGGTGCTGCCACCAGCGCCTGGGCCGTGCGGGCACGGGCGCGTAGGGATGCGGAGGGTTGTACGGCGCGGCGGGCATGCGGGGCTCCGGCAGGGAGGGGAGGGGCTGGGGCGCAGCACTGTAGCCCGGCGGAGGGGAGCCGATCCGCCGATTGCGGAATTGTTTTCCGCAGGGCCGGCCGGCCAATTCCCCGAAGGCGGCCCGACCCTGGAAATCCGGTCGTCCCGCCGGGCCGACCAGGACATAATCGGGCATGTGTTCCTGACGATCAGTACCTCCGGCGCCGCCGGGCGCCCCGCGACCGACCTCGGCTTTCTGCTGCACAAACACCCCGACAAGGCGCAGCGGTTCTCCACCTCTCACGGCACCGCCCACGTGCTCTACCCGGAGGCGGGCGAGGAGCGGTGCACGGCGGCGTTGCTGCTCGAGGTCGATCCCGTGGCGCTGGTGCGGAAGGGGAAGGAAAGGGGGCGGGGCGGTGCGCCGGACTCGGCGTTGGCGCAGTACGTCAACGACCGGCCGTACGCAGCATCCTCGCTGCTGGCCGTGGCGATCGGCAGCGTCTTCTCCAGTGCCGTCAAGGGGCAGTGCACGGCCCGCCCGGAGCTGCCAGGGCAGGTGTGGCCGCTGCGGATCGAGGTGCCGGTGCTGCCGGCGCGTGGCGGGGCCGGGCTGGTGGAGCGGCTGTTCGCGCCGCTGGGCTGGAAGGTGACGGCGCGGCCGGTGGCGCTGGACGAGCGGTTCCCCGAGTGGGGCGACTCGCGGTACGTGTCGCTGGTGCTGGAGGGCGAGCTGCGGCTCGCGGACGCGCTGCGGCATCTGTACGTCCTGCTGCCGGTGCTCGACGACGCCAAGCACTACTGGATCTCGTCCGACGAGGTCGACAAGCTGCTGCGCGCCGGCGAGGGCTGGCTCGAGGGCCACCCCGAGCAGCGCCTGATCACCAACCGCTACCTGGGCCGCCGCTGGAGCCTGACCCGCGACGCGCTCGACCGGCTCGCCCTCGCCCGTCTCGCCGAGTCCGACGACACCGAGCCCGAGGAGCTCGACAACGCCGTCGACGAGGCGGAGGACACCGCGGAGCGGCCCGTGCCGCTGGCCGTGCAGCGGCGCCAGGCAATCCTCGGCGTGCTGCGCCGGTCCGGGGCGGCGCGCGTGCTCGACCTGGGCTGCGGCCAGGGGCAGCTCGTGGGCGAGCTGCTCAAGGACGCGCGCTTCACCGAGGTCGTCGGCGTCGATGTGTCCGTACGCGCCCTCAAGGAGGCCTCCCGGCGGCTGCGCCTGGAGCGGATGACCGAGCGGCAGGCCGCCCGCGTGGCCCTGCTGCAGGGCTCCCTCGCCTACACCGACCGCCGGCTCACCGGGTACGACGCGGCCGTGCTCAGCGAGGTCATCGAGCATCTGGACCTGCCGCGGCTGCCCGCCCTGGAGTACGCGGTGTTCGGCGCCGCGCGCCCCGGGACGGTCGTGGTGACCACCCCCAACGTCGAGTACAACGTGCGCTGGGAGACCCTGCCCGCCGGGCACGTCCGCCACGGCGACCACCGCTTCGAGTGGACCCGCGAGGAGTTCCGCGCCTGGGCGGTGGAGGTCGCCGAACGGCACGCCTACGACGTGGACTTCGCGCCGGTGGGCCCCGAGGACCCCGAGGTGGGCCCGCCGACCCAGATGGCCGTCTTCCGCAAGCACGACACCACAACCAAGCACGACACGACCGGCAAGCACGACACCACCCGCACCACCGAGACCACGAAGGAGGCGAAGGCCGCATGACCGGCACCGGCACCACCCCCGGCACCCGTACGCCCCTCGCCGTGCCCGACCTGTCCCTCGTGGTCCTCGTCGGCGCCACCGGCTCCGGCAAGTCCACGTTCGCCGCCCGGCACTTCAAGCCCACCGAGACCATCTCGTCCGACTTCTGCCGGGGCCTGGTCAGCGACGACGAGAACGACCAGAGCGCCAGCAAGGACGCCTTCGAGCTCCTGCACTACATCGCCGGCAAGCGCCTGGCCGCCGGCCGGCTGACGGTCGTCGACGCCACCAACGTCCAGCCCGAGGCCCGCAAGCAGCTCGTGGCGCTGGCGCGCGAGCACGACGTGCTGCCCGTCGCCATCGTCCTGGACATGCCCGAGGAGGTCTGCGCCGAGCGCAACGCCGCCCGCCCCGACCGGGCCGGCCTCGCCCTCCGCGTCATCCAGCGCCACCGCCGCGAGCTGCGTCGTTCCCTCAAGCACCTGGAGCGGGAGGGCTTCCGCACGGTGCACGTCCTGCGGGGCGCCGCCGAGGCGGACGCGGCGGAGATCGTGCGCGAGCGCCGGTACAACGACCTGCGCCACCTCACGGGCCCCTTCGACATCATCGGTGACATCCACGGCTGCCGCTCGGAGCTGGAGAGCCTGCTCACCGCGCTCGGCTACGCCCTCGTCCGTGACGAGGCCGGCCGGCCCGTCGACGCCGCGCACCCCGAGGGCCGCACGGTCGTCTTCGTCGGCGACCTCGTCGACCGCGGCCCCGACAGCCCCGGCGTGCTGCGCCTGGCCATGGGCATGGTCGCCGCCGGGCACGCCCTGTGCGTCCCCGGCAACCACGAGAACAAGCTCGGCCGCCACCTGAGCGGCCGCCAGGTCAACGTCGCGCACGGCCTCGCGGAGACGCTCGAACAGCTGGAGCGGGAGGAACCGGAGTTCCGGGAGAAGGCGCGGACGTTCATCGACTCGCTCGTCAGCCACTACGTCCTCGACGGCGGCCGGCTCGTCGTCTGCCACGCCGGCCTGCCCGAGAAGTACCACGGCCGCACCTCCGGCCGCGTCCGCGCGCACGCCCTCTACGGCGACACCACGGGGGAGACCGACGAGTTCGGCCTGCCCGTGCGCTACCCGTGGGCTGAGGACTACCGCGGCCGTGCCGCCGTCGTCTACGGCCACACCCCGGCCCCGGCTGCGACGTGGCTGAACAACACCATCTGCCTGGACACCGGCGCCGTCTTCGGCGGCAAGCTGACCGCGCTGCGCTGGCCCGAGCGCGAGCTGGTGGACGTACCGGCCGAGGAGGTCTGGTACGAGCCCGTCCGCCCGCTGGCCTCCGAGGCGCCCGGCGGCGCCGACGGCCGTCCGCTCGACCTGGGCGACGTCACCGGCCGCCGGGTCGTGGAGACCCGGCACCTGGGCCGGGTGGCGGTCAAGGAGGAGAACGCCGCCGCGGCCCTGGAAGTCATGAGCCGCTTCGCCGTCGACCCCCAGCAGCTCCTCTACCTCCCGCCGACCATGGCCCCGTGCGCCACCTCCAAGGAGGAGGGCTATCTGGAGCACCCGGCCGAGGCCTTCGCGGGCTACCGGGCGGACGGCGTGCGCCGGGTGATCTGCGAGGAGAAGCACATGGGCTCCCGCGCGGCGGTCCTCGTCTGCCGGGACGCGGACGTCGCCCGCGAGCGTTTCGCGGTGGCCGGCGGCGTGCCCGGCGCGGTGTACACCCGCACGGGACGGCCGTTCTTCGACGACGCCGCCCTGGCCGCGCGGATACTCGAGCGGCTGGGCCGTGCCGTGGGGGAGGCCGGGCTGTGGGAGGAGCTCGGCACGGACTGGCTGCTGCTGGACGCCGAGCTGATGCCCTGGTCGCTGAAGGCGGCCGGCCTGCTGCGCCACCAGTACGCGGCCGTGGGCGCCGCCTCCCGTACGGTCTTCCCGGCCGCCCTCGCGGCGCTGGAGTCGGCGGCGGAGCGCGGCGTGGACGTGGCCGGCCTGCTGGGCCGCCAGCGCGAGCGCGCCGAGGACGCCGAGGCCTTCACCGAGGCGTACGGGCGGTACTGCTGGCCGGTCGGGGGAGAGGGCGCCGACGCGGCGGCCGGCATCCGGATGGCTCCGTTCCAGCTCCTGGCCGTCCAGGGCCGCAGCCTCGCCGCGCTCCCGCACGACGAGCAGCTGGCCCTGATCGACCGCCTCGTCGCCGCGGACGGCGGCGGCGAGGAAGGCGGGGAAGGCGCAGAAGGCGAGGTAGACGGGGTAGGCGGCACGCGGGGCCTGCTCGCTCCCACCCGCCGTCTGGTCGTCGACACCGAGGACGAGGCCTCCGTCGCCGAGGGCACCCGGTGGTGGCTGGAGCTGACCGCCGCCGGCGGCGAGGGCATGGTCGTCAAGCCGCTCCAGGCCTACGCCCGCCGCCCCGACGGGCGGCTCGTCCAGCCGGGCGTCAAGTGCCGCGGCCGGGAGTACCTGCGCATCATCTACGGCCCGGAGTACACCCGCCCGGACAACCTCGCCCGGCTGCGCGTACGCCACCTCGGCCACAAGCGCTCGCTCGCCCTGCGGGAGTACGCCCTCGGCCTGGAGGCGCTGGACCGGCTGGCGGAGGGCGAGCCGCTGTGGCGCGTCCACGAGGCCGTCTTCGCGGTGCTCGCGCTGGAGTCCGAGCCGGTCGACCCGCGCCTGTAGCGCGGGCCCCGGCAGGGCCGGGCGGCTCCGGCCGCCCGGCCCGGTCGGGGCACTCCGTGCCCCGCGTGCCGAGTGATCACGGCCGGTTCAGGTGAGGATGGGGGGATGGGATTCCATGTCGATTCCGAGGCCGGGCGGCTCCGCCGCGTCATCCTGCACCGCCCCGACCTGGAGCTGAAGCGGCTCACGCCGTCGAACAAGAACGCTCTGCTCTTCGACGACGTCCTGTGGGTGCGCCGCGCCCGGGCCGAGCACGACGGCTTCGCCGACGTGCTGCGCGAGCGCGGCGTGGAGGTGCACCTCTTCCAGGACCTGCTGGAGGAGAGCCTGCGGGTGCCGGCCGCGCGGGCGATGGTGCTGGACCGGGTCTTCGACGAGAAGGAGTACGGTCCGCTGGCCACCGACCACCTGCGGGCGGCGTTCGAGGCGATGCCGGTGCCGGAGGTGGCGTCGCTGCTGGTCGGGGGGATGACCAAGCGCGAGTTCCTGGCCGGCCACCCGGAGCCGGTCTCCGTGCGCTTCCACGTGATGGACCTCGACGACTTCCTGATCAATCCGCTGCCGAACCACCTCTTCACCCGGGACACCTCCGCCTGGATCTACGACGGGGTGAGCATCAACGCGATGCGCTGGCCCGCCCGTTGGCACGAGACGGTGCACTACGAGGCGCTCTACCGCCACCACCCCATGTTCGCGGGGGGCGGCTTCCACATCTGGTGCGACGGGCAGGCGGCCTACCCCTCGACGATCGAGGGCGGCGACGTGCTCGTCATCGGCCAGGGCGCCGTGCTGATCGGGATGAGCGAGCGCACCACCCCGCAGGCCGTGGAGATGCTGGCCCGGGGGCTGTTCGCGGCCGGCTCGGCCCGCACGATCGTGGCGCTGGACATGCCCAAGGGGCGGGCGTTCATGCACCTGGACACCGTGATGACGATGGTGGACGGCGACACGTTCACCCAGTACGCGGGCCTGGGCACGCTCCGCTCGTACACCATCGAGCCCGGCGTCGGCGAGCGCGACCTGAAGGTCACCGACCACCCGCCGGAGCACATGCACCGCGCCATCGCCGCCGCGCTGGGCCTGGACTCCATCCGGGTGCTGACCGCCCGGCAGGACGTGCACGCGGCCGAGCGCGAGCAGTGGGACGACGGCTGCAACGTCCTGGCCATAGAGCCGGGCGTGGTGGTCGCCTACGAGCGGAACGCGACGACGAATACTTTCCTCCGTAAGCACGGAATCGAGGTCATCACCATTCCGGGCAGTGAGCTGGGGCGCGGCAGGGGTGGGCCGCGCTGCATGAGCTGCCCGGTCGAGCGGGATCCGGTACCGGGTGCTTAGCCGGAAGAACGCATCTGCATAATGATGCTGACTGATGTATACAGTTCCATTTACCGTGCAGTGCTGACGACGTAGGAGCCACCCATGGCGACGGACCTCAAGGGCCGCCACTTCCTCAAGGAGACGGATCTCACCGCCGAGGAGTTCCGCGGTCTGGTCGAACTGGCCGCGGAGCTGAAGGCCGCCAAGCGCGCGGGCGCCGAGGAGCCTCGCCTGAAGGGGCGCAACATCGCCCTCGTCTTCGAGAAGACCTCCACCCGCACCCGCTGCGCCTTCGAGGTCGCCGCCGCCGACCAGGGCGCCCGTACGACCTATCTCGACCCCGCCGGTTCGCAGATCGGCCACAAGGAGTCGGTCCGGGACACCGCCCGGGTGCTCGGCCGGATGTTCGACGCGATTCAGTACCGGGGCCATGGCCAGCACATCGTCGAGGACCTCGCCGCCTACGCCGACGTCCCCGTCTACAACGGCCTGACCGACGAATGGCACCCCACCCAGATGCTCGCCGACGTGCTCACCATGACCGAGCACACGGCCAAGCCGCTGGAGCACGTGGCGTACGCCTACCTCGGCGACGCCCGTTACAACATGGGCAACTCCTACCTCGTGACCGGCGCCCTGCTCGGCATGGACGTCCGCATCGTCGCCCCGGAGGCGCTCTGGCCGGCCCCCGAGGTCATCGCCCGCGCGCGGCAGCTCGCCGAGACCAGCGGCGCCCGGATCACCCTCACGCACGACGTCGCCGAGGGCGTGCGCGGCGCCGACTTCATCGCCACCGACGTCTGGGTGTCGATGGGGGAGCCCAAGGAGGTCTGGGACGCCCGCATCGCCCTGCTCGCCCCCTACGCCGTGACCATGGACGTGCTGCGCGCGACCGGCAACCCGGCCGTGAAGTTCCTGCACTGCCTGCCGGCCTTCCACGACCTCGACACCACGATCGGCCGGGAGATCTACGAGCGCCACGGCCTGACCTCGCTGGAGGTCACCGACGAGGTCTTCGAGTCGGTGCACTCCGTGGTCTTCGACGAGGCGGAGAACAGGCTGCACACCATCAAGGCCGTGCTGGTGGCGACCCTGGCGGAGTGGGGACGGCAGTAGCCGCACCCGCGGCGGACACCGCCCCAGGGGCGGCGGGCTTCGTGCCCGCCGCCCCTTTTTCGCACGGTCCTCCCTGCCCCGGCGTATCGCGCACTCGTGACGACAGTCACGGGACGGTGATAACTTCACGAGGCAGGCACCAGCCCCTCCGGCTGAAGGAGGCCGTGCTCCATGAGTCCGTTCACCGGCTCCGCGTCCCGCACCGAGGAATGGCGCCACCTGCGCCTGACCCTGGACTCCGGCGTCGCCACCGTCACCCTCGCCCGTCCCGACAAGCTCAACGCCCTCACCTTCGGCGCCTACGCCGACCTGCGCGACCTGCTGCCCGAACTGGCCCGCGACGGCTCCGTACGGGCCCTCGTGCTCGGCGGCGAGGGGCGCGGCTTCTGCTCCGGCGGCGACGTCGACGACATCATCGGCGCCACCCTGGCCATGGACACCGGCCGGCTGCTGGACTTCAACCGCATGACCGGCCAGGTCGTCCGCGGCTTACGGGAGTGCCCCTTCCCCGTGATCGCCGCCGTCCACGGCGTCGCGGCGGGAGCCGGCGCCGTCCTCGCGCTGGCCGCCGACTTCCGCGTCGCCGACCCCACCGCGCGCTTCGCGTTCCTCTTCACCCGTGTCGGCCTCTCCGGCGGCGACATGGGCGCCGCCTACCTCCTGCCCCGCGTCGTCGGCCTCGGCCACGCCACCCGCCTGCTGATGCTCGGCGAGCCCGTGCGCGCCCCGGAGGCCGAACGCATCGGGCTCATCAGTCAACTGACGGAGGAAGGCGGGGTACCCGCCGCCGCCCTCGCCCTCGCCCGCCGGCTCGCCGAGGGCCCGGCCCTGGCCCACGCCCAGACCAAGGCCCTGCTCACCGCCGAACTCGACATGCCGCTCGCGGCCTCCGTCGAACTCGACGCCGCCACCCAGGCCCTGCTCATGAACAGCGCCGACTACGCCGAGTTCCACGCGGCCTTCACCGAGAAGCGGCCCCCCAAGTGGCGGGGACGATGACCACCGCGCCGCCGGCGGTGGCCGGCCGGGTCGCCGTCATCGGCGGCGGCCCCGGCGGCCTCTACGCCGCCGCACTGCTCAAGCGCCACGAGCCCGGACGCGAGATCACCCTCTGGGAGCGCAACGCCCCCGACGACACCTTCGGCTTCGGCGTCGTCCTCTCCGACGAGACCCTCGGCGGCATCGAGAGCGCCGACCCGGAGGTCTTCGCCGCGCTGCGCCGCGAGCTCATCCGCTGGGACGACATCGACGTCGTCCACCGCGGCACCACGCTGCGCTCCGGCGGCCACGGCTTCGCCGCCCTCGGCCGCCACCGGCTCCTGGAACTCCTCCACGAGCGCTGCCGCGACCTCGGCGTCCGGCTCCGCTTCCGCACCGAGGCGCCGCCCGCCGCCGAACTGGCCCGCACCCACGACCTCGTCATCGCCGCCGACGGCGTCCACAGCCGCACCCGCGACACCCACCGCGACGCCTTCCGCCCCACCCTCACCACCCACCGCTGCCGCTACATATGGCTCGCCGCCGACCTCCCCCTCGACGCCTTCCGCTTCGAGATCGCCGAGACCGAGCACGGCGTCATGCAGCTGCACGCCTACCCCTTCGGGGCGGGCGCCTGCACCGTCATCGTCGAGATGCGCGAAGAGGTCTGGCAGCGCGCCGGCCTCGACCGCTGCGACGAGAAGGACGCCGCCGAGCGCTGCGGCGCGTACTTCCCCGGCTTCCTCGGCGGCCGCCCGCTGCGCTCCAACCACTCGGCGTGGACCGCCTTCCGCACCGTCGTCAACGAGCGCTGGTACCACGGCAACACGGTGCTGATCGGCGACGCCGCGCACACCGCGCACTTCTCCATCGGCTCCGGCACCAAGCTCGCCGTCGAGGACGCCCTGGCCCTGGCCGTCGGCCTGCGCGACGCCCCCGCCCTCGGCGACGCCCTGCGGGCCTACGAGGAGCAGCGGCGCCCGGCGGTCGCCTCCACGCAGCGGGCCGCCCGGGCCAGCCTGGAGTGGTTCGAGAACCTCTCCGGCCACGTCGAACGGCCGCCGTACCGCTTCGCCTTCGACCTCCTGACCCGCAGCCGCCGCGTCACCCACGACAACCTCCGTCTGCGCGACGCGGAGTTCGTCGCCGCCGTCGAGGCAGAGGCAGGCATTCCGCCCGGCACGCCGCCGATGTTCACCCCCTTCCGGCTGCGCGGGCTGACCCTGCGCAACCGCGTCGTCGTCTCGCCGATGGACATGTACTCGGCCACCGACGGCACCCCCGGCGACTTCCACCTCGTGCACCTCGGCGCCCGCGCCCTCGGCGGCGCCGGCCTGGTCATGACCGAGATGGTCTGCGTCAGCCCGTGGGGCCGGATCACACCCGGCTGCACGGGCCTGTACGCGCCGGAGCACGAGGAGGCCTGGCGCCGGATCACCGGCTTCGTGCACGAGCGGGCCCCGGGAACGGCCATCGGCGTCCAGCTCGGCCACAGCGGCCGCAAGGGCTCCACCCGGCTCATGTGGGAGGGCATCGACCAGCCCCTGCCCGAGGGCAACTGGCCGCTGGTCGCCGCCTCCCCGCTGCCGTACCACCCCGGCGTCAGCCAGACGCCCCAGACCCTGACCGCCGCCGGGCTCGCAGCCGTCCGCGACGACTTCGTCCGCTCCGCCGAATCCGCCGACCGGGCCGGTTTCGATCTCCTGGAGCTGCACTGCGCGCACGGCTACCTGCTCTCCGGCTTCCTCTCGCCGCTCACCAACCACCGTGACGACGCGTACGGCGGCACCCTGGCGGGACGCCTGCG
This sequence comes from Streptomyces griseocarneus, assembly GCF_014655595.1. GTDB lineage: Bacteria > Actinomycetota > Actinomycetes > Streptomycetales > Streptomycetaceae > Streptomyces > Streptomyces griseocarneus. The sequence goes on from NZ_BNBL01000001.1 coordinate 233,136, forward strand.
CTACCCCCTCGAGGTCTTCGACGCCGTACGGGCCGTCTGGCCCGCCCACAAACCGATGACGGTGCGCATCTCCGCCACCGACTGGGCGGACGGCGGCACCAGCGCCGAGGACGCCGTCGCCGTCGCGCGCGCCTTCGCCGAGCACGGCGCCGACGCCATCGACGTGTCCACCGGCCAGGTCGTCCCCGACGAGCGGCCCGCCTTCGGGCGCTCGTACCAGGTGCCGTTCGCCGACCGGATCCGGCACGAGGCGTCGGTGCCGGTCATCGCGGTCGGGGCCATCTCCTCGTGGGACGACGTCAACTCGCTGATCCTGGCCGGCCGCGCCGACCTGTGCGCGCTGGCGCGGCCGCACCTGTACGACCCGAACTGGACCCTGCACGCCGCCGCCGACCAGGGCTACACCGGCCCCGGCGCGCCGTGGCCCGCACCGTACCGCGCGGGCAGCCGCAAGCCGCCGACGGGGCGGAGCGCATGACGCGACCCACTCCCTACGCCAGCACCGGCCGTACGAACTGCTCCCCGGCGTCGCGCAGCCGCGCGTGCAGGGCCGCGAAGACCCGGGCCGCCCGGCCGCCCGGCCACTCCTCGGGCAGCAGGGCCGCCGGCAGGCCGGGATCGGCGTACGGCAGCCGCCGCCAGGAGTCCAGGGCGAGGAGGTAGTCGCGGTAGGCGGCCTCCGGCGGGACCGGCCGACGACGCGACCAGCGGTGCAGCACGGGCTCGTGGGTGTCGAGGAACGCCTGGTGCTGCCGGGCCAGCGCCTCGAGGTCCCACCACCGGGCCACGGCCTCGGCGGTGGGGTCGAAGCCCAGGTGGCTGCCCTTGAACAGGTCGACGTAGGAGGCCAGCCCCAGCCGCTCGAGGGTGTGCCGCGTCTCCTCGTGCACGTGCGCCGGGGCGATCCACACGCCGGGCGCGGCCGTGCCGAAGCCCAGCCGGGCCAGCCGGGAGCGCAGCAGGTGCCGCTTGTGCCGCTCCTGTTCGGGGACCGAGAAGACGGCCAGCAGCCAGCCCTGGCCGGGCCGCGCCGAGGAGCGGCCGTAGATGCGCCGGTCGCCGTCGTCGAGGAGCTGCCGCGCGGCGTCCGACAGCCCGTAGCCCGCCGCGCCGTCCGCCGTGCGGCCGGCGACGAGCAGCCCGCGCCGCTTGAGCCGGGAGACGGCCGACCGCACCGACGGCGAGTCCACGCCCACCGCGCCCAGCAGCCGGATCAGGGCCGCGATCGGCACCGGGCCGGCGGGGGAGTCGGCGCCACCGCGTCCGTACGCGCCGTAGAAGGTGACGATGAGGGACCGGGGGGTGTGGAGCGGTTGCTGGTGGTCAGTCACGGGGAAACTGTAAAGCGCCCGTGCGCAGCCGGAATCGCTGCAATTTGCCGGTGGGCGTGCGCGGGAGGGCGTCGAGGAACTCGATCTCGCGAGGGCACTTGTACGGAACGATCTCCTTTTTGGTGAACTCCCGTAGCTCCGCGACCGTTTCCGGGGTACGGGGCACGCCCGGCCGCAGCACGACGTGGGCGACGACGATCTCGCCGCGCCGCTCGTCGGGGCGCCCGGTGACGGCCGCTTCGAGGACGTCGGGGTGGCGCAGCAGGGCCTCCTCGACCTCGGGTCCGGCGATGTTGTAGCCGGCCGAGATGATCATGTCGTCGGCGCGGGCCACGTAGCGGAAGTAGCCGTCCGGTTCGCGGACGTAGGTGTCGCCCGTGATGTTCCAGCCGCCGCGCACGTACTGGCTCTGGCGCTCGTCCGCCAGGTAGCGGCAGCCGGTGGGGCCGCGCACGGCCAGCAGCCCGGGCTCGCCGTCGGGCACGGGACGGCCGGCCGGGTCCACGACGCGGGCCTCGTAGCCGGGGACCGGCAGCCCGGTGGTGCCCGGGCGTATGAGGTCGTCGGCGGCGGAGATGAAGATGTGCAGCATCTCGGTGGCGCCGATGCCGTTGATGACGCGCAGCCCGGTGGCGCGGTGCCAGTCGTGCCAGAGGGCGGCGGGCAGGTGCTCGCCGGCCGAGACGCATCTGCGCAGCGAGGAGACGTCGTACGCGCCGAGCCGGCCGAGCATCGCGCGGTAGGCGGTGGGGGCGGTGAACAGGACGGAGACGCGGTGGCGTTGGACGTCGGCGAGCAGCCGCTCGGGGCCGCCCCAGTCGGCGAGCAGGGTCTGGGCGCCCGCGCGGAGCGGGAAGACGACGAGGCCGCCGAGGCCGAAGGTGAAGCCGAGCGGCGGGCTGCCCGCGAAGACGTCGTCGGGGGTTGGCCGCAGGACGTGGGCGGAGAAGGTGTCGGCGATGGCGAGGACGTCGCGGTGGAAGTGGACGCAGCCCTTGGGACGGCCGGTGGTGCCGGAGGTGAAGGCGATGAGCGCGACGTCGTCGGCGGAAGTGTCGCACGCCACATAGGATGTGGGTTTATTTGCCGCGAGCCGCAGAAGGTCGCCGGGCGCCTCCCCGCCGAACAGCGCAATCCGTAAGTGTGGCACCTCCGCGTTGATCAGGTCGTCGGCCGATCGGGTGTCGCACAGGGCGTGGCTGACGCGCGCGATCCGGCAGACGGTCGCCAGCTCGTGGGCGCGCTGGGCCGCCAGTACGGTCACGGCCACCGCTCCCGCCTTCATCACCGCGAGCCAGCAGGCGGCGAGCCAGGGCGTGGTGGGGCCGCGCAGCAGCACGCGGTGGCCGGGGAGCACCCCCAGGTCGTCGGTGAGGGCGTGGGCGATCCGGTCGGCGTGTGCCGAGAGTTCGCCGTAGGACCAGACGAGCCCCGAGGCGTCCCGCACCGCCGGCCGGTCCGGCCCCAGCCGCGCCACCGTCGCGTCCAGGAGCTCCGCACCGCAGTTGAGGCGGTCCGGATAGGACAGCGCGCCGGGTCCGGCGAGGTCGAAGCGGAGCTCCGGCCACTGCCCCGGAGGCGGGAGATGGTCGCGCGCAAACGTGTCGGCATGGGCCGACGGGTTGAGCTCCATCGCGGATGCGCCCCCTCGCGCCGAGAAGAAGAAGGAGGTGAACGGGGGTCTTGCCAGCGACACGGATCCACTGTCAGCGTAGCGAGTTGGTGACGGCAGTCAACAGAGCGCGATAACTCCCGCACCTGGCACAGCGGGTGCAGCAGGATGCAAGGGAAAGGGTGGACCCGGTGACCACACCGTTCACACTGGACAGGGAGCAGCGCGCGTGGTGCGCCGAGCTGCGCGCGCTCGCCGCCGAGAAGTTGCGCCCCCTGGCCGACGAAGGCGCCCCCGGCGGGACCGGCAGCGTCAATCGTCCGCTCGTCGCCGCGCTCGGCGAACTCGGGCTGCTGGCCCGCGTGGTGCCCGCCACCGGCCCGGTCAGCGCCATGGACCTGTGCCTGCTGCGCGAGTCGCTCGCCCAGGAGTGCACCGAGGCCGAGACCGCCCTCGCCCTCCAGGGCCTCGGCGCCCACCCCCTCCTGCGGTGGGGCACGGCCGGGCAGCGAGCGCGCTGGCTGCCCGACGTCGCGGCCGGCCGGATCGTCACCGCCTTCGCGCTCAGTGAGCCGGAGGCCGGCTCCGACGCGGCGTCCCTGCGCCTGCGCGCGGATCCGGCCCCCGCTCCCGGCCCCGGCGGCGGCCCTGGCCCCGGCTCAGGCCCGGGCTCCGGCTGGCGGCTCACCGGCGAGAAGTGCTGGATCTCCAACGCCCCCGAGGCCGACCTCTACACCGTCTTCGCCCGCACCGGCCCCGCCCCCGGCGCGTCCGGCATCACCGCCTTCCTGGTCCCCGGCGACCGGCCCGGCCTCACCGGCAGCCCCCTCGAGATGCTCAGCCCCCACCCCGTCGGCACCCTCACCTTCGACGGCGTCCCGGTCGGACCGGACGACGTCATCGGAGAGGTCGGCGGCGGCTTCACCGTCGCCATGCGCACCCTCGACCTCTTCCGCCCCAGCGTCGGCGCCTTCGCCGTCGGCATGGCCCGCGCCGCCCTGCGCGCCGCCGTGGCCCACGCGGGCGAACGCCACGCCTTCGGCGGCCCGTTGAAGGACCTCCAGGCCGTCTCCCACCAGCTCGCCGAGATGGCCACCCGCACCGAGGCCGCCGCCCTGCTCGTCCTCGCGGCGGCCGCCTCCTACGACGCGGGCGAGCCGGGCATCGCCCGGCGCTCCGCCATGGCCAAGCTCTTCGCCACCGAGACCGCGCAGTACGTCGTCGACGCCGCCGTCCAGATCCACGGCGCCCGCGCCCTGCGCCGCGGCCACCTCCTGGAACACCTCTACCGCGAGGTCCGCGCCCCGCGCGTCTACGAGGGCGCCACCGAGGTCCAGCGCGCCATCATCGCCAAGGAGCTCTACCGATGACCCTGCACCGACTCAACCCGGCCGCCCTCTCCCCGCCCACCGGCTTCAGCCACGCCGTCACCGCCACCGGCACCCGCCTGGTCTTCCTGGCCGGCCAGACCGCCCTCGACACGGACGGCAAGATCGTCCCCGGCGGCCTTCCGGAACAGTTCGAGAAGGCCCTGGCCAACCTCCTGGCCGCCCTGCGCGCCGCCGGAGGCGGGCCGGCGGACCTGGCCCGGGTCACCGTCTACGCCACGGACGTCGGCGCGTACCGCTCCCACGCCCGGGAACTCGGCGCCGTCTGGCGCCGGCTGGCCGGGCGCGACTACCCCGCCATGGCGGTCATCGGCACGACCCGGCTCTGGGACGAACAGGCGCTGGTGGAGCTGGACGGGGTGGCCGTGCTGCCGTGACCGGGCGCGCGGGGTACGGTGTGACGCCGGTCGATGGTCGCCGTGCGAGAGTGGAGAAGGTGGGCGTTTCGATGGCGTCTCGTCGGAGTGCCGACCCCGGCGGCCTGACCTTCACCGAGCGCGCCCGGCGGCAGCAGATCGTCGAGTGCACGATCGACCTGATCTCGAGCCGCGGCTATCCCGGCACCTCGCTCTCGGCGATCGCCGAGGAGGCGGGCATCTCCAAGGCCGCGATCCTCTACCACTTCTCCTCGAAGGACAACCTCACGCGGGCCACGCTGGAGCACGTGCTCGAGCGCTTCCTCGCCCATGTGACGGAGCGGGTGGAGCGGGAGACGGACCCGGCCGCCGCCGTCGTCGCGTACGTCCGCGCGATGATCTCCTACCAGCACGCCAACCGCCGGCACGTCCGCGTGATCACCGAGATGCTGCTCGACGACAAGGGCGGCACGCGGCTCAAGACGCCGGGCTCCCACGACACGTACGACCGCTGGCAGGGCCTGTCCCGCCTGCTGGCCGCGGGCCAGGAGGCGGGCGCCTTCCGCGCGTTCGACCCGCGGACCACGGCCCTGGCCGTCGGCGGGGCCATCGACAACGTGATCTCCTACTGGCTCGTCCACCCGGAGTTCGACCTCGACGCCGCGGCCGACGAGCTGGTGACCTTCACCATGAACGCGATCGGGCACCGGGACTGAGCCCCGTCCGGCCCTGTTACCGGCTTCGGCCCCCGCTCCCGCTCACGCCCGCGCGAAGGCGGGCGCCCGCTCCGGCCGTATGCCGACACCGCCGAGATACCCGGCCAGGGTGCGCAGCGGCGGTACGCGCCGCAGCAGCCGGAACGGGACGGGCAGCCGCTCCGGGTCGAGCCGGCCCTCGAGGGCGGGGCGCAGCAGCGTCTCGTGCTCGCCCAGCTGCATCCGCTGGATGACGGCCGCGGGCAGCCGGCGCCGCCGCTGCACCCGGGCGAGGCCGCGGACGCCCACGCCGCCGCGCCGCAGCGGCTCCGCGAGCAGGCGGGCGGCCGCGACGGCGTCCTGCACGGCGAGGTTGACGCCCACGCCGCCCGTCGGCGACATGATGTGCGCGGCGTCCCCGATGCACAGCAGCCCCGGCCGGTACCAGCGCCGCAGGTGCCCCATCGTCACCTCGAGCAGCTTCACGTCGTCCCAGGAGCCGATCGCCTTCGTCACCTCCGGCCCCCAGTCGAACAGCTCGCCGACGCGGTCGCGGAACCACTGGATGTCGTTGGCCCGCAGCGCGCGGTCGGTGCCCTTCTCGATGAGGTAGGAGGTCTGGTAGAACGCCCCCCGGTCCATCGTGACCGCGAACTGCCGGCCGCGGGCGCGCATGAACACCCGCCCGTCCTGGGAGCCGTCGCCCTGCGCCGGCACCCGTACGTTCCACACGTCCATCGGCACGTCGACGTACTCCGGCCGCAGCCCGGCCGCCGCGCGCACCACCGAGTCCCGGCCGTCGCACGCGACGACGAGATCGGCGGCGATCTCCCCGCTCGTCCCGTCCGGCCCGGCGTACCGCACCCCGGTCACGCGGCCGCCGTCGGTGCGCAGCCCGGTGACGGCGGTGCGCATCCGCAGGGTGAAGGAGGGCTCCTGGCGGGCGGCGCCCGCGAGCAGGTCGAGGAAGTCCCACTGCGGAACCATGGCGATGTACTTGTGCCGCCCGGGTATGCGCCGCAGGTCGGACAGCGTGATGACGGCGTCCCCGATGTGCATCCGCACCTCGTCGAGCCTGCGTGCGGGGAGCTCGGCGAACCGCTGCCCCAGCCCGAGTTCGTCCAGCAGCCGCAGCGTGGACGGATGCACGGTGTCCCCCCGGAAGTCCCGCAGGAAGTCCCCGTGCTTCTCCAGCACGGTCACCTCCACCCCGGCCCGGGCCAGCAACAACCCCAGCATCAACCCGGCGGGCCCGCCCCCGACGACACAGCACGTGGTGCGCTCCATGCGTCCGCTCCCCTCACTGTTTCTGACCGCCTGGTCAGCTGTCTGACCGATCGGTCAGACGATGTGGTGGGCAGTCTACGCAGACGTACCGGGCGTCGGTTGACCCGGATAAACAGGAGGAAGGATCCACGGGCCGCGTGATAGGCCTAGGGGGTTCGTATGCGATCCGGTTCGAGGCGAAAGGCCATGCGTGCGTACCCACCACACCTGGAGCACCCGGGCCGAGACCGGTGCCGACATCCCCGCCGTCCGTGAGGTGAACCTCGCGGCGTTCGAGACGCCGCTGGAGGCCGACCTCGTCGACGCGCTGCGCGCCGACCCCGCCTGGATCGACGGCCTGTCCGTCGTCAGCACCGACGGGGACGGCCGGGTCGTCGGCCACGCCCTGCTGACGCGCTGCCACATCGGCGACACCCCGGCCCTGTGCCTGGCCCCCGTCGCCGTACGGCCCGAGCACCAGAAGACCGGCGCCGGCTCGGCCGCCGTCCGCGCCGCCCTGAAGGCGGCCAGGGACATGGGGGAGCGCTACGTCACCGTCCTCGGACACCCGGCGTACTACCCCCGCTTCGGCTTCACCCGCGCCTCCGTGCACGGCATCGGCCTGACCATCGACGTCCCGGACGAGGCCATGATGGCCATGGCCCTCGACGAGGCCCACCCCCTGCCGAGCGGCACCGTCCGCTACGCGGCACCCTTCGCCATCTGACGCCTACTCCCCGGAGAACAGGGCCGTGATCTGCTCCACGGTCCAGTTCTCCGCCGCACCGGGCGCGCGGGAGAGGTAGGAGGCGATCGCACGGTCGTCCCACGCCCCCGCCCGGCGCAGCCCTGCGGTGAGGTGCCGGAGGTAGGCGGTGGACGGACTGGTGTGGCTCACCGCCGACAGTGACCAGGGAGCGGTGAAGGTGAGCACGGGCACGTCCTCGAGATACCCGGGACACACCAGCGTCTCGTACCGCCCGGGCCCCAGCACGTGCCGCCCCTCCCGGAGAACCACCCCGAGATCGAGGTCGGCCCCCGGCGGCTCGTACATCTCCTGAGCGGCGATGTCCCCGAACTGCTGCGCGGTGACGAGATGGGCACACGCCCACACCGTCCCGGGCGCCTGCGGATCGTAGAAGGCCCTGCCCCCGGCCCACACCGGCGACTCGGTCGCGAAGTACAACGCCCCCGGCATCTCCACCGGCACCGACTCCCGAGGAGGCGCCGGATCCCGGCTCCCGGGAACCCCCCTCCCCGCCCCGGGCGGCCGCCCCCCGGCCAGGTAATAACGCAGCCTCCCCGGATCCATGTTGGACCCGTAGGAGGCATACCAGACCCTGCCGGGCCTGGAGGAACGGCCGCTCACCGCAGGCCTGCTGAGACGACGAGCGCTGCTCAAGCTCACTCCGTGAAAACGTCGTACCGACGGCTTGGATGCGGGCCTGGGGTGAGAATCCGGGGCTGGGCCGCTGGGGCGTGGCCAAGGCGGTCGAGGAGCTGATCGAGCTCGGCTACTACGTACGCCGGACCGTGCGCGATGAGGGAGACTGGCCTGCACTTGAGGTTGCGGCAGCGAGGTCTGGTTCCGCGCGCCCTTGACGGGCCGGTGAGACCGGCGTGATGGTCTTGCAACCAGGCGCAACTGACTCGACACCGGAGGCAGTTATGGCACTAAATTTCATGGGGATGGACCCTGAAACGAAGGAAGAGGGGTCTGCCACGGTCTGGGTTCACCATGAGCAGCAGAGGATCATCATCCAAGGTGTGACCGCCGACGATGCTCTGACAGAGGAGGTCGGCAGCACCGAGTGGGTGCCCGGCCACGCGGTGGGGATCCCTGCGCATGAGTCGGTGATCTCCCTGCCCCTACGGATGGTGCCGATCTTGAGGAAGGCGTGCGATGCCGCAGAACGTGCCGGACTTTCCGACGCTGCTCCGGAGCGCGCAGAGGACAGCAGTCCATCTGGAGATGCGTGACACCTACGGCGTCGCCGGCGAAGCCGAAGAGTTCGAGCAGTGGAAGCGCACCGGCGAAGTAGACCTTGACCCGGAGTCCGAGGGCTGGTCCCGTTGGGTGTCCATGGTCCGCGAGGCCACTGCCCGGGGCGTGATCATGCGGCGGGCACGCATCGTGTCCGAGCCGGTGAGCCAGTACATCAAGTACGAGTACACCACCACCGCCGTGAACGTCGCCGTGGGCGAGCAGGTCCGCTGGCTGCCCAGGCGGAAGGCGCTCGGCATCGCTGTACCCGCCGCCGACTTCTGGCTCTTCGACGATCGTCTCGTCCGGTTCAACCTCTTTACTGGCGACGGAGACTGGGCCGAACCCCGGTTCGAGATCACCGAGGACCCGGCCGTAGCCCGGCTGTGCGCCTCTGCGTTCGAAGCCGTGTGGGAGCGCGGCATTCCACACGAGGAGTACAAGGTCTAGCCGCCCCTCGCCATCGTCGGACTGCAAGCACATGTCCCCTTCGTCCCCTTCGTCCAGCGTCGCGGCGGCAAGGAGAGCTCTCGCCGACCGGCTGGTGGAGATCCGTAAGGATGCGGGCATCACCGGTCACGAGCTGTCTGTCCGGTGTGGCTGGCATCCTGCCAAGACGAGCCGCATCCAGAGCGGCAAGGTGGCGCCCACCGATGCCGATATCCGCGCTTGGTGCGCCGCCTGCGGGGCAGGTGAACAGGCCGCTGACCTGGTTGCCACGGCCCGTGCAGCCGACTCCATGTACGTCGAGTGGCGAAGGCGCCACCGGACCGGGCTGCGCCAGGCGCAAGAGCGCCTGATCAGCGGCTACGAAGAGACCTCGTTGTTCCGGATCTACGTTTCCAACGTGCTCCCGGGGTTCTTCCAGACCCCGGAGTACGCCACGGCCCTCATGCGGTCCATGACCGACTTCCACGAGACGCCCGACGACGTTGCCGAGGCCGTACCGGCCCGCATGGCCCGGAGCCGCCTCCTCTACGAAGGCGGACACCGGTTCGCCGTCCTGATCGAAGAATGGGTTCTCCGGAGCCAGATCGGCGACGCCGAGACGATGGCCGGGCAGCTCAGGACCTTCTCTCACTGATGCCGCTGGCGTCCGTGTCGCTGGGCGTGATCCCCTCCGCAGGGCAGCGGAAGGTGTGGCCACTGGAAGCGTTCTACCTGTTCGATGACCGGCGGGTCGCCGTCGAGAACCTAACGGCCAAGATCAACGTGGTGCAGCCGCGCGAGATCGCCGACTACGCCAAAGCCTTCAACGCGCTGTCCGGCATGGCTGTCCACGGCCCGCGTGCCCGAGCGCTGATCAGCGCGGCCATCGAAGCGCTCGGGCAACTCGTGCGCAATAAGTCGCAAGTTCCTCGCTGGTAGGACCGGCTGGTCCCTAGCGTTTCCGATGGGCTTCGCACGCAACCAACCTGACTACGAAGTGAAGGCGGGCGCGCTGACTTCTGACTGGCTGGGGTCGTTCCAGGCGGTCCCCCGGGAACTGTTCGTGCCTGACCGTATCTGGCCGGGCATTGCGGACGGCACCCGGCAGACGGGGTTGGTAGACCGTGCCAAGGACCCGGAGGCGTGGTTCGAGGCGGTGTACTCCGACATCCCCCTCACCACGCAGTGGGACGACGGCCGGCACTCCGGCAACGGCCTGGGCACCATGCCGACCAGCTCCAGCTCCATGCCGCGCATGGTCTTCTCGATGCTCGCCGATCTGGACGTGGCAGACGGACACCGCGTGCTGGAGATCGGCACGGGCACGGGCTGGAACGCGGGCCTTCTCGCGCACCGGCTCGGTGGCGCGAACGTCGTCAGCGTCGAATACGACGCGGACGTGTCCATGGCCGCTGTGGAGAACCTCCGGCGTGCCGGCCTGGCCCCTCTGGCCCTCGTGGGCGACGGTCGCTTGGGGCATCCCGCCAGTGCCCCGTTCGACCGGGTCATCGCTACGTGCTCTGTGGGGGAGGTGCCCCGCGCGTGGGTCGAGCAGGCACGTCCCGGCGGGCTCATCGTTGCCCCGTGGGGGACGGAGTACGGCGGTGAGTACATCGCACGCCTGGTTGTCGGCAACGACGGCACGGCGAACGGACCCTTCACCCGCTCGAGTGCCTTCATGCGCCTACGCCAGCAGCGCACGGAGCGACCGCCGTTCGAGGCCTACCTCAAGGGCCAGGAGTGGCCCTCGGACGGCACCAGGAGCACGACGACGCTTTCCCCCGCCGACATCGGCGGCTGGCTCGCACAGTTCGTGATCGGGCTGCATGTGCCCGGGGCGTTCTGGCGTGTCGAGCGGTACGGCGATGGCACGTACACGCTGTGGACGTACAGCACCGACACCCGGTCGTGGGCGTCCGCCGGCTACGAGCCGGAGGCCACCGAGTACACGGTGGTCCAGTCCGGCCCACGCAGGCTGTGGGACGAGACGGAAGCGGCCTGCCTCTGGTGGGAGGAGAACAGCCGCCCCGGCTTCGATCGTTTCGGTCTCACCGTGGACGGCGAGGGCGAACGGGTCTGGTTGGGCTCCCCGGACCAACCGATACCGTGCCTGAGCACGTAGCTGACCCTCCACCCATCGGCCCGGTCGGTGTTCTCCCGAGGGCTGGACGCGGCCCACAGACGGCCCGGGGCGACGAAATCGCCGCCCCGGGCCGCCGCGGCGGTCAGATGTCCCGGAACGTTTCGATCTGGGCGCCGACCGAGTTGAGGCGTTCGGCGAGGTCCTCGTAGCCGCGGTTGATGACGTAGACGTTGCGGAGGACGGAGGTCCCCTCGGCGGCCATCATGGCCAGGAGGACGACCACGGCGGGGCGCAGGGCGGGCGGGCACATCATTTCGGCGGAGCGCCAGCGGGTGGGGCCCTCGACCAGGACGCGGTGGGGGTCGAGGAGCTTGACGTCCGCGCCGAGGCGGTTGAGGTCGGTGAGGTAGATGGCGCGGTTGTCGTAGACCCAGTCATGGATGAGGGTCTGGCCCTGGGCGAAGGCGGCGATGGCCGCGAAGAAGGGCACGTTGTCGATGTTGAGACCGGGGAACGGCATCGGGTGGATCTTGTCGATCGGCGCGCGGAGCTTGGAGGGGCGCACGGTCAGGTCGAGCAGCCGGGTGCGGCCGTTGTCCGCGCGGTACTCGGGGCTGCGCTCGTGGTCGAGGCCCATCTCCTCCAGGACGGCGAGCTCGATCTCCATGAACTCGATCGGCACCCGGCGGATCGTCAGCTCCGACTCCGTCACCACGGCGGCGGCCAGCAGGCTCATGGCCTCGACCGGGTCCTCGGACGGCGCGTAGTCGACGTCGCGGTCGATGGTGGCCACGCCGTGCACGGTGAGCGTGGTGGTGCCGATGCCCTCGACGCGTACGCCGAGCTCCTCGAGGAAGAAGCAGAGGTCCTGGACCATGTAGTTGGAGCTGGCGTTGCGGATGACGGTCACGCCGTCGTGGCGGGCCGCGGCCAGCAGGGCGTTCTCGGTCACGGTGTCGCCGCGCTCGGTCAGGACGATGGCGCGCGTGGGGGCGACGGAACGATCCACCTGGGCGTGGTACGTGCCGTCGGTGGCCGTGATCTCGAGGCCGAAGTGGCGAAGGGCCGTCATGTGCGGCTGTACGGTCCGGGTGCCGAGGTCGCAGCCGCCCGCGTACGGGATCTTGAAGTGGTCCATGCGGTGCAGCAGCGGGCCCAGGAACATGATGACGCTGCGGGTGCGGCGGGCCGCCTCGGTGTCCATCGCGCCCAGGTCGAGCTCGGTGGGCGGCACGATCTCGAGGTCGTTGCCGTCGTTGATCCACCGGTGCCGGACGCCGATGCTGGCGAGCACCTCGAGGATCCGGTAGACCTCCTCGATCCGCGCGACGCGACGCAGCGTCGTGCGGCCGGCGTTGAGCAGCGTGGCGCACAGCAGGGCGACGCACGCGTTCTTGCTCGTCTTGACGTCGATGGAGCCCGACAGGCGGCGCCCGCCGACGACGCGCAGGTGCATGGGCCCGGCGTATCCGAGCGAGACGATCTCGCTGTCGAGCGCCTCCCCAATGCGGGCGATCATATCAAGACTGATGTTCTGATTTCCCCGCTCGATGCGGTTGACCGCGCTCTGGCTGGTCCCGAGAGCGTCCGCGAGCTGGGACTGTGTCCAGCCGCGGTGCTGGCGGGCGTCACGGATGAGCTTGCCGATGCGGCCGAGGTAGGCGTCTGTCATGAGACAGACGGTATCTCAGATATGAGATCTCCGCCCGCCGCGCCATGGCTCCTGCACAGGTTCCCCGCCTGTGCGGCCCTCAGAAGTCGGAAGTGTCGAGTTCGAGGTCGAAGGGCTCGGGTACGTGGAGGGGGGCGCCGAAGGGGTGCGGGCCGTCCGTCTTCGTATACCCAAGCCTGCTCGGCTCGCTGAAGAGCGTGCAGGTCCGCTCCTGACGGTCCACGAGGAGGTAGAGAGGGGCGCCGTATTCGGCGTAGCGGCGGCGCTTCACGATGCGGTCGGTGTCGCCGTTGGAATCGGAGGTGACTTCGACGACGAGCAGGGTCTGGTCGGGCACAAGGGCGCCACCGCCCTTCGCCAGCTCTCGGGGCACGACGGCCAGGTCCGGTACGTACCAGTTGGAGGTGCCCGGCAGGTCGAGGTCTCCGGAGCCCGCCCTGCACCCGAGCTCCCGCAGGGTGGGTCCGAGCTGTTCGCGGATCTCTTCGGCTGCGTTCTCATGGTCCCATGTGGGCGCGGTTGTCTGGATGACCCCCTCGACGATCTGCATCCGATGACCCTCGACATGCTGGATCGCGTACTTCAGCGCCTTCTCGGGGTCGTCGGCTGCATACGAATGGGGCTGTGCGCTCATCGGTCCTCCCGCGGACATCGTGACTGCAGCGTGACGACTGTCCCTGGTCTACAGCAATCGCCATGGCCGACCCGCCCGTTCGGCCCAACGCTCACCCGAACTGGTGAACCAGACCCGCGTGTTCTCCGGAAATTCCGTCCTGCGAGGATCGGATCAACGGCGGCCGTACGGATGGCCGCCCGTAGGGGGAGGTGCGCCTGATGGCCACGCAGATCGGTTCCTTCACCAGTGGCGAGGCGCGTACGCGCGTGCTCGCGGCGTACGACCGGGCCATGGCGTTCTGGCCGGAGCCGCGGGACGAGCAGGACGTCGAGACCGCCTTTGGCGTCACGCGGGTGTACGGCTACGGCGCGGAGGGCGACGGCATTCCCGTCGTCCTGTTGCACGGGCAGAGCGCCGGGCCCACCGAGTGGGCGCCGCACGTCGCCGCGCTCGCCGACGGGCGGCGGCGGGTGTTCGCCGTCGACCGGGTGGGGGAGCCGGGGTACAGCACGCAGACCGCGCCGGTACGGACGCCGGACGACATGGCCGCCTGGCTGGAGGAGGTCCTCGCCGGGCTGGGTCTCGAGCGGGTGCATCTGGTGGGGCACTCGTACGGCGGATGGGTGGCGCTCAACCATGCCGTGCGCGCCCCCGGCCGCATCGCCTCGGTGGCCGTGTACGACCCGCCGCGCGCCCTCGCGTCGCTCAAGGCCGGCTTCGTGTTCGGCGCCATCGCCTCCTTCGTCGGGCCCGAGGGCTTCCGGTACCGCTGGTTCACCGAACTGATCGGCCCCACGGGCGTGCCGGCGGAGGAGGCGGAGGCCCAGACCCGGTTCTCCCTGGAGGCGATGCGCGGCTTCCGCATACGGCTGCTGCCGCCGCAGCCCATGAGCGACGAGGAGCTGACCGGCATCACCGTGCCCGCCCTCGTCCTCCTCGGCGGCGAGAGCCGCGTGCACGACGCCCGGCGGGCGGAGGAGCGGGCGCGGCACCTCATGCCGGGCGCGCACGTCGAGGTCGTCCCCGGTGCCGGCCACGGCATCCCGGTGAAGGTGTTCAACGAGCGCGTGCCGGAGTTCGTGCGCGAGGCCGAGGACAAGCAGGGCGCCGGCGCCTGAGCATCACGCCCCGCCCGTGCCCCGGGTCACCGCGAGCAGGGCCATGTCGTCGGTGATGCGGCCGCCGGTGTGGCGGTCCACGTCGTGGATCAGGGCGTCGAGCAGCGCGTCCGGGCCGGACAGGTCGCGGCCGGAGAGCCCGGCGACGGGGTCGTAGAAGGCGCCGGCCCGGTTGCGCGCCTCGGTGAGGCCGTCCGTGTACAGCAGGAGCGTCGTCCCCGGCGGGAACGGCACCGTGTGGATCCGGCCCTCGCCGGTGCCGGGATCCGCCAGCGCCAGGGGGAGGGCCGGCTCGGGCGGCTCCGCGGCACGCACCTCGCCGCCGCGGAGCAGCAGCGGCGCCGGGTGGCCGCGGTTGATCAGCCGCAGCTCGTCGCCGGAGGGCGGGATCTCGGCCAGGACGCCGGTGACGAACCCCTCCGTCCGCTCGGGCCCGCTCCGCCGCTCCGCCTCGCGGATCAGCGCCCGCTCCAGGCGGGCCGCGATCCCGGCGAGCGTGGCCTCCTCGTCGGCCGCCTCCCGGAACGCACCCAGCGCCACGTCCACCGCCTTGACCGCCTCCATGCCCTTGCCCCGCACGTCACCCACGACGCAGCGCATCCCGTACGGCGTGTCCTGCACGCCGTACAGGTCGCCGCCGATCTGCGCCTCCTTCACCGCCGACTGGTAGCGCACGGCGATCCGCAGGTCCCCGACGGCGGCCGGCGGCTCCGGCAGGATGGCGCGCTGGGCGGCGAGGGCGACCCGGCGCGCGGACTGCAGCCGGACGTCGCTGTAGTACATGAGGCGGTTGACGACCACGGCGAGGGCCGAGACGGTCGCGACGGCCGCCAGCTCGCTGCGCCCGCCCGAGTCGCCGATGAAGCCGAAGTGGGTGAGCAGCGCGGCGTCGGCGGCGCAGGCGCCGATGCCCGCGAGGATCGTCGCGCGCAGCGACAGCAGCGCGGCGGCCGTCATGGGCGCGGCGGTGTAGAAGGCCTCCGCGCTGAAGTGCGGAGAGGTGGAGTAGTCGAGGAAGGCGCCGCCGGCGAGCAGGAGGACGGGCAGCCACTGCAGGTGGCTCAGGCATCCGCGTCTGATCGCGTCGCCTCCCGCGCCCGGTGCCCTCACGTACCCGCTCCGCTCCCGCTCTCGCGTGCCGTGCCTGCGGTGCCGTGCCGTGCCGTACACCACGCTCAAGGATCCTCGGGCCGGTTTGGGGCTGCCAGTCAGGGCATGGCTGTAGGGGTACGCGTCGTATGTCCCGGTCTGTCGACACCGGACGGCCCATCCGGACATGACCGTGCGGCCTCGATGTACTAGAGTTATCTCGACATCGAGATATCTGCCGAGAGGCGTACCGCTGTCGCGCCAGTAAGGCGTACCTAACTTAGGCACACCTTAGCGGATGCGCGCGGTGGGGTGGCGGCAGGATTGCCGCAGTACGCGAATTCATGCATGAAGGAGACTGTCGTGTCGGCGAACAGCTTCGACGCCCGCAGCACGCTGCAGGTGGGCGACGAGTCGTACGAGATCTTCAAGCTGGACAAGGTCGAGGGCTCCGCCCGCCTGCCCTACAGCCTGAAGGTGCTGCTGGAGAACCTGCTCCGCACGGAGGACGGCGCGAACATCACCGCCGACCACATCCGCGCGCTGGGCAACTGGGACTCGCAGGCCCAGCCCAGCCAGGAGATCCAGTTCACGCCGGCCCGCGTGATCATGCAGGACTTCACCGGTGTGCCCTGTGTCGTCGACCTCGCCACCATGCGTGAGGCCGTCAAGGAGCTCGGCGGCGACCCGGCGAAGATCAACCCGCTGGCCCCGGCCGAGCTGGTCATCGACCACTCCGTCATCGCCGACAAGTTCGGCACGAAGGACGCCTTCGGCCAGAACGTCGAGCTGGAGTACGGCCGCAACAAGGAGCGCTACCAGTTCCTGCGCTGGGGCCAGACCGCCTTCGACGAGTTCAAGGTCGTCCCCCCGGGCACCGGCATCGTCCACCAGGTGAACATCGAGCACCTGGCCCGCACGGTCATGGTCCGCAACGGCCAGGCCTACCCCGACACCCTCGTCGGCACCGACTCGCACACCACCATGGTCAACGGCCTCGGCGTGCTGGGCTGGGGCGTCGGCGGCATCGAGGCCGAGGCCGCGATGCTCGGCCAGCCGGTCTCCATGCTCATCCCGCGCGTCGTCGGCTTCAAGCTGACCGGTGAGCTCCCGGCCGGCACCACCGCCACCGACCTCGTCCTCACGATCACCGAGATGCTGCGCAAGCACGGCGTCGTCGGCAAGTTCGTCGAGTTCTACGGCGAGGGCGTCGCCGCCACCTCGCTGGCCAACCGCGCCACCATCGGCAACATGTCGCCGGAGTTCGGCTCCACCGCCGCGATGTTCCCGATCGACGGCGAGACGCTGAAGTACCTCAAGCTCACCGGCCGCTCCGAGCAGCAGGTCGCGCTCGTCGAGGCGTACGCCAAGGAGCAGGGCCTCTGGCTCGACCCGGCCGCCGAGCCCGACTTCTCCGAGAAGCTCGAGCTCGACCTCTCCACGGTCGTCCCCTCGATCGCCGGCCCCAAGCGCCCGCAGGACCGCATCATCCTGGCCGAGGCCGCCGCGCAGTTCGCGCAGGACGTCCGCAACTACGTCGACGAGGTCGACGAGGCGGGCAAGGAGTCCTTCCCGGCCTCCGACGCCCCGGCCATCTCCGGCGCCCCGTCGAAGCCGGTCACCGTGACCGCCCCCGACGGCTCGACCTACGAGATCGACCACGGCGCCGTCACCGTCGCCGCGATCACCTCCTGCACCAACACCTCGAACCCCTACGTCATGGTCGCCGCGGCGCTCGTGGCCAAGAAGGCGGTCGAGAAGGGCCTGACCCGCAAGCCGTGGGTCAAGACCACCCTCGCCCCGGGCTCCAAGGTCGTCACCGACTACTTCGACAAGGCGGGCCTGACCCCCTACCTCGACAAGGTCGGCTTCAACCTCGTCGGCTACGGCTGCACCACCTGCATCGGCAACTCCGGCCCGCTGCCGGAGGAGGTCTCCAAGGCCGTCAACGACCACGACCTGGCCGTCACCTCGGTGCTCTCCGGCAACCGCAACTTCGAGGGCCGGATCAACCCCGACGTCAAGATGAACTACCTGGCCTCCCCGCCGCTGGTCGTCGCGTACGCCATCGCGGGCTCCATGAAGGTGGACATCACCAAGGACGCCCTGGGCACGGACACCGAGGGCAACCCGGTCTTCCTCAAGGACATCTGGCCGTCCGAGGCCGAGGTCAACGACGTCGTGGCGAACGCCATCGGCGAGGACATGTTCAACAAGTCCTACCAGGACGTCTTCGCGGGCGACGCCCAGTGGCAGGCCCTGCCGATCCCGACCGGCAACACCTTCGAGTGGGACACCGAGTCCACCTACGTCCGCAAGCCCCCGTACTTCGAGGGCATGACGATGGAGACCACCCCGGTCACCGACATCACCGGCGCCCGCGTGCTGGCGAAGCTCGGCGACTCGGTCACCACCGACCACATCTCCCCGGCCGGTGCCATCAAGGCCGACACCCCGGCCGGCAAGTACCTCACCGAGCACGGTGTCGAGCGTCGTGACTTCAACAGCTACGGCTCGCGCCGAGGCAACCACGAGGTCATGATCCGCGGTACGTTCGCCAACATCCGCCTGCGCAACCAGATCGCGCCGGGCACCGAGGGCGGCTTCACCCGCGACTTCACGAAGGACGGCGCCCCCGTCTCCTTCATCTACGACGCCTCGCGCAACTACATCGAGCAGGGCATCCCGCTGGTCGTCCTGGCCGGCAAGGAGTACGGCTCGGGCTCGTCCCGCGACTGGGCCGCCAAGGGCACCGCGCTGCTCGGCGTCAAGGCCGTCATCGCCGAGTCCTACGAGCGCATCCACCGCTCGAACCTCATCGGCATGGGCGTCCTGCCCCTGCAGTTCCCCGAGGGCGCCTCGGCCGAGTCCCTCGGCCTGACCGGCGAGGAGACCTTCTCCTTCACCGGCGTGACCGAGCTCAACGAGGGCCGCACGCCCCGCACGGTCAAGGTCACGACCGACACCGGCGTGGAGTTCGACGCGGTCGTCCGCATCGACACCCCCGGTGAGGCGGACTACTACCGCAACGGCGGCATCATGCAGTACGTGCTGCGCTCGCTGATCCGCAAGTAAGCGGTCCGGCACAGCGGTTGAGGGCCGCACCCCGTCACGGACGGGGTGCGGCCCTCTCGCGTTCCGGCTGCGCGTTCCCCTCTGCACTCTCCCGGGGCATAGGCCAACACGACCGGGTGATCAGGGGGTTGAGAATGTGTCGCCCATTCCGCACCGGGTTAGGCTCCCGGCCGGGATGACGCGAGATGTCGTCCCTGAGGGAGGGATGAAGCGATGGGATCCGCCGTCACCTTCGGGGAACTCGGCCGGCTTTCCGGCGAAGAGCTTCCCGCGCGGATCGCGCTTTCGAGCGTGTTACTGCCCGCGGGCACCGACCAGCCCGTGTATCCGACACTGGTGAGAACGGAACACGGAACGACGGTGGCCTACGCCTGCCAATACCGGCAGGACGCGGGCAGCCCCGGCCTTCTCGTCGCACTGGGACTCGCTCCCAGCTCTCCCGGCTACAGCACCACGTGTATTCCTGCGGCCATCTCCAGCCGCTGACCGCCGCTTTTTCGAGAAGGGGTACGGAAAATGGAAAACGCCATCAGCTTCGAGGAACTCGACAACATCGCGGGCGAGGTGCTGCCCGAGCGGACCGTCATGGGCATCATCGCCACGCCGCTCGCCTTCGCCGACCCCGGCCCCAACGGATCGGGTGCGGGCGCGGGTGCCTCCAGCAGCAGCGCCGCGTCGGGCGGAGGCGTGGGAGGCGTGTTCGCGCCCCCGGCCGACCACCACGGCACCACGATGCTCGCGGCCTGCCAGGCCGTCGACCGGCAGGGCACCCCGGGCCTGCTCGGCTCGCTCGGCCTGCCGTCCACGAACCCGACCACCAGCATGACCTGTATGCCCACGGCCATCTCCACCCACTGATCGCCTAGCGGCTCGCCCGCACCCTCGGGGAAGGGCCGGAGCCGGAACCCTCCGGCCCTTCCCCGCCACCTCGCCGATGTCACGGAGAGCACCCATGGCCCAGGAACCCACGCTGGTGGCCGGCATGGAACTGGTCGGAGAGTTCGAGGGCTCCGGCTACCGGGAGCCACCCCAGCTGGTCTGCCGCCCCGACGGCCAGATCGTCCGGCTCCCCGCCCTGCTCTACCAGGTCGTACGGGCGCTGGACGCCCCTCGCCGTTCCGGACGGGAACCCGTCATGACGGAGGTGGCCGGCGAACTCCGCCGCGAGACCGGCCGGGAGTTCACCTCGGAACACGTCGCCTTCCTGCTCGACAAGAAGCTCGCCCCCCTCGGCATCACCACCTACAGCGACGGCACGCCCCCGCCCCCCACGCCCAAGAGCGACCCGTTCCTCGCCTTCCGGTTCCGGCTGGCGGTGCTGCCGGAGCGCGTCACCTGGTTCCTCTCCGGCCTCTTCGCCTGGCTCTTCAGCCCGCTGCTCGTCGCGGGCCTCCTCGGCGCGTTCGTCGCCGGCGAGGCATGGCTGTGGACGACCCAGGACACCGGAGCGGCGCTGCAGACCGTGCTCTCCTCCCCGGCCAGCGTGCTGCTCGTCGTCGCCCTGGCCATCGCCTCCTGCGTATTCCACGAAATGGGCCACGGCGCGGCCTGCCGCTACGGAGGCGTACGACCCGGCGCGATGGGCTGCGGAATCTATCTGGTGTGGCCCGCCTTCTACACCGACATCACCAATTCGTACCGGCTGGGCCGCGCGGGGCGCATCCGCGCCGATCTGGGCGGCGTCTACTTCAACGCCCTCTTCGTCCTGGGCCTGCTCGCCCTGTACGCCTCGACCGGAAACCCGCTTCTGCTGGTGGCGATCCTCTCCGTCCACCTCGAAATGATTCAGCAGCTTCTTCCCACGCTGCGATTCGACGGCTACTACATCGTCGCCGACCTCATCGGCATTCCCGACCTCTTCAAATACATCGCCCCGATTCTGAAGCGGGTCGTGCTTCGCCGTCCGGCCGACGAGCGGCTTGCGGCTCTCAAACGATGGCCGCAGATCGTCGTCGCGGTGTGGGTGCTGTTCCTGATCCCGGCGCTCTCCCTGCAGCTGGGCATCCTGCTCGTCAACCTGCCGCAGCTGCTCCAGGCGGACTGGGAGCGGATCACCCTGCTCATCGCGAACGCCGGCACATCCGGCAACGTGGCCCTCGGCATGCTCTCGGCCTGCCTCCAGTCCCTGCTGCTCGTACTCCCGCTCGCCGGCCTGACCCTGGCCCTCGCCCGCCCGGTACGGTCCCTCATCCGCCGTGCGGGGCGACGCGGTACGTCGCCTAGCGCTTGAGGGTTCGGACGAAGACCGCCCAGGCGGTGGCCGGGAAGACGAGCGTCGTCCCCTGCGGTGCGGTCTTGGTGTCGCGGACGGGGACGATGCCGGGGAGGTTGTCGGCAATCTCGACACAGTTGCCGCCGTCTCCATTGGTATACGACGACGTGCGCCACTTGGCCGCGCTTAAGTCAATTGTGGTATTCATGAGTTGTCCATTCCTCAGCCGCCGACCCGATCAGGCCCAAGGAGGCCTCAGGCGACAGCGCCGTGGCCCTGGCCAGATCGTATGCCGATTGAAACTGGGCGACCAGGGCCGGGTCTTCGATGAGTTGGCCGCTGTACGCACTTTCGGTGTAGACGACGGGTGGCGCGTCGCTGAACTCCATCAGTGAAACCATGGTGTTCATGAACGGATGCGGTCCGGCGGCGAATGGCAGCACTTGCAGTACGACGTTGGGACGGTTCTGCACCGTCTCGACGAGATAGGTGAGCTGTTCGCGCATGGTGGCAGGACTGCCGACAGTTACGCGAAGCGCCGATTCGTGAATGATGGTCCAGTCCACGGGCGCGGTAGGGCCGTCGAGCAGCTGTGCTCGCTCCAATCGGGCGCTGACGAGTTGTTCCACCACCTGTTGGCCGGCGAACCGCCGCGATGCCCGGGTCAGCGCCCGTGCGTATGCCTCTGTCTGCAGCAGTCCTGGGATGAACATCGGCGAACACTCGCTGATCGTCCTCGCCTGTCGCTCGAGCTCCGCCGCGTCCGCGAAGTAGTCGGCGACCTTCGTGGTGCGAGCCAGCCGGCACAGCCGCTGGAGGTGCTTGCCGCTCCCCAGCACGTCGTCGAGCAGCTCGGACACCTCCGGCTGGGGCCGTCTGATCGCCGCCTCGAATTGACCGATGTACGAGCCGGAGCAAAAGACGCGCTGACCGAGCTGTTCCTGTGTGAGACCGGCCTCCTCGCGCAAGCGACGTAGCTCCGAGCCGTAGAACGCTCGAGCGTCGGCGTACGGGTCCGTGTTCCTGTGCTGGGTCACCGTGCCAGCGTAGCCCTCGCCGTCACGCAATTCCCTCGGATCGCTTAGTATCGCGAACAGTCGAACTCCTGGGGGAATAAGTGAAATTGAGGCTCCGGTCCTTCGCGGCAATGGCCGCGCTCGCCATCGCGCTGACCGTCCAACCCGCGACCGCGGCCCCGGCCGCGCCAGCCGGCGAACTGGACGCCCACGCCCTGCAGTCGGCGCTCGACAAGCTGACCGCGGCCGGCGCTCCCGCCGCGCTTGCCGAGGTGCGGGTGGGGGACAAGACATGGTCGGGGGCCAGTGGGGTGCGGGACACGCGTACCAAGCGTCCCGCCCGGCCCGGTGACCGCTACCGCATCGCCAGCGTGACCAAGTCGATGGTTGCGACCGTCGTCATGCAACTCGTCGACGAGGGGCGGCTGAAGCTCGACGATCCGGTGGCGAAGCGCGTGCCGGGCCTTCTGCCGTACAAGGAAACGATCACGCTGCGGCAGCTGCTCAACCACACCAGTGGTGTGCCGAATTACTTCGACCAGCTGTATTCGGGGACGGGCGACAAAGAGCTCGAGGAGATGGAGCGGAACCGCTTCCGCTATTTCCCGTCGCGCGATCTGATAAAGATGGCGGCCGGAAAGCCGCTGGTGTCCCCGCCCGGCAAGGAATTCCACTACTCGAACACCAATTACCTGATCCTGGGCCTGGTGGTGGAGAGGACGACCGGCCGTCCGCTCGCGACCGAACTGGAGAAGCGGGTGTTCCGGCCGGCGGGCATGAAGGACACCTCGTACCCCGTCGTGAATCCGTATCTCACCGGTCCGCACGTCAACGGGTACCACCTGGTCGAGGGCCGGCCGCTGCGGGACGTCACGGACTACACCCCGTCGGTGTGGGGCGCCGCGGCGGGCGCGGTGTCGACCAACGCGGACCTCAACCGGTTCTTCCGGGCCCTGTCCGACGGCACGCTGCTCTCTCCGGCGCGGTGGGCGGAGATGCGGGAGTTCACGGTGGCGCCGTACGCGCTGGGGGTGGTGCCCGGGGGTGATCTGTGCCCGGCGCGTCCCGGGGAGTACCTGTGGGGGAACACGGGCAACGGGTTCGGCTACCGGACGATGACGTTCAGTTCTCCGGACGGCCGGCGTCAGCTGAGCTTCAGCTGGACGCTGTCGGTGTCCGAGGTGGACGGCCCGCCCGCCGTGAGCAAGGCGGTGAACGACCTGGTGATGGCCGCCGTGGGCGCCACCTGTCCCTCGTAGCGAGGATGCGAGAAGGGCCGCACCCCCCGACCGGGGGGTGCGGCCCTCGCGTCATGCTCAGAACATCCAGCGGTACTGGTTCCAGCCGGAGTTGCCGATCTTCACGCGGGACTTGAAGGGCGACGAGGCGTCGCCCGTGCCCTTGTAGAGCCACAGCGAGCCGTCGCCGTTGCGGGCGATCATGTCGGAGCGGCCGTCGAGGTCGACGTCACCGGTGGCGACCAGCTCGTTGAACTGGTTCCAGCCGGGGCCGATCTTCGTGCGGGCCTCGAACGGCTTGGTGGAGTCGCCGGTGCCCTTGTAGAGCCACAGCGCGCCGTCCTTGTCGCGGGCGACGATGTCGGTCTTGCCGTCACCGGTCAGGTCACCGCGGCCGGTGATCTCGGTGAACTGGCCCCAGCCCGGGCCGACCTTCTTGCGGCCGGACAGCGAGCCGTCGGCGTTGGCCACGTAGAGGAACAGCACGCCGGAGCGGTCGCGGACCAGGATGTCCGACTGCTTCGAGCCGCCCAGGTTGCCGGGGGAGAAGAACGAGTCGTACTGGCCCCAGTCGTCGGCGACGCGCTTTCCGGCGCCGCCGTCGGAGTACCAGACCTCCTCGGCCTTGCTCAGGACGTACGTGCCGTCGGCGACGCCGTTGCCGTCGTGGTCGACGTGGGTGGCCGCGCGCATCGAGTCCCAGCCGGTGTCGATCAGCTCGCGGGAGGTCAGGCCGCCCTTGCCGTCGGGGCCGTAGAAGTACAGCTCGCCGGAGTCGTTGACCGCGCCGAGCGGCATGACCGGGGCCTTGGCGGTGGGGGCGACCACCGCGCGGGGGGCCGCCAGGCCCTTGGCGCCGCTCTGCTGGGCCGGGGCGGCGGAGACCTTGGCCAGGCCGCGCGCGGCATCGCGGGCGGCGGTGGAGCCCGCCGGGGAGGCCGCCATGGCGGTCCCGGCGGTGGTACCGGCCAGGGTTGCGGCTATCGCCGCGGTGACGAGACGCGACAGTGCGCGCCCGCGCGAACGGCCGGAAGATCGAGCCATGTATTGCTCCATCAGTTCGAAAGGAAATGTCGCGGTACGCCCGGATAAAGCCGGGCGCTCCACGTGATCAGCGCGATCCTTTCACACTACGTTTACAGGTCAACCGCTTTGGGTAGCTTTTATGACCCGTACCGTCAGGCCCCCTTGCTCCCCAGCAGTTCCACCTCCGCGAGCACGGCCTCGCCGCCGCCCAGCGGCTCCAGCCGGTAGTGGCGGTAGGCGCCGGGGGAGCGGAGCCGGAAGACGCGGGTCTGCCGGTCCCAGGCGAAGGTCTCGTCCGCGCGGCGGTCGACCTCCTGCCAGGTCTGCCCGTCCGCCGAGCCCGCCAGCACCCAGCCGCGCGGCGCCTTGGCGCGGTCGGCCGAGGTGAGCGTGTAGGACTCCACCCGGGCCGCGGGGGCGACCTCGAAGCGGGTGGTCGTGAACGTCGCCTCCGTGCGGGAGCTGTCGTCGGTCAGGGCCGTGCCGCCCGGCACGGTCATGTCCGCCGGCGGCACCGGCACCTTGTCGTCGCGGGTGACGGAGGTGGGGCCGGCGTCCTCCGCCGAGCCCCACGACGACGGCCGGGGGCCCATGGTGAACTCCAGCGTGCCGCCCTGCGCCAGCAGGGCGTGCGGGAGGGCGGTGGAGGTCCAGGGCCGGCCGTTGAGGCGCACGTCCTGGACGTAGACGTTGCGGGCGCCGTTGCCCGGGGCCTTCACGACGAGGTCGCGGCCGTTGTCCAGGTGGAGGGTGGCCTTGGTGAAGAGCGGGGAGCCGATGGCGTACTCGCCCTGGCCCATCACCAGCGGGTAGAAGCCCAGCGCACCGAAGACGTACCAGGCCGACATCTCGCCGTTGTCCTCGTCGCCCGGGTAGCCCTGGCCGATCTCGCTGCCGAGGTAGAGCCGCGAGAGGACCTCGCGGACCTTCTCCTGGGTCTTCCACGGCTGCCCGGCGGCGTCGTAGAGGTAAGCGATGTGGTGCGAAACCTGGTTGCTGTGCCCGTACATGCCCATGCGCACGTCCCGGGCCTCGGTCATCTCGTGGATGACGCCGCCGTAGGAGCCGGCGAACTTCGCCTCCCCGGTCTCGGGGGTGGTGAAGTAGCCGTCGAGCTTCTTGGCCAGGCCCGTGCGGCCGCCGTACAGCGCGGCCAGGCCCCGGGTGTCCTGGGGGGCGGTGAAGGCGAAGTTCCAGCCGTTGGTCTCGGTGTAGTCGTGGCCCCACACGCGCGGGTCGTAGGCGCCGGGCGTAAGCCGCCAGGCGCCGCTCGCGTCCCGGCCCTGGAAGAAGCCGGTCCGGGTGTCGAAGAGCCTGACGTAGTTGCGGGCGCGGCCCAGGAAGTACTCCGACTCCTCCAGGTAGCGCGCCTTGTGCGTCCGGTCGTACAGCGCCCGGCCCATCCTCGCCAGCCCGAAGTCGTTGAGGTAGCCCTCCAGCGCCCAGGAGACGCCCTCGCGGGTGGCGGTGCTCGTGTAGCCGAGGAAGACCGAGGTGTCCATGCCCTTGCGGCCGGTGCCGGGGCGCTCGGGCGCGACGGTCGCGTTCTTCAGCGCGGCCTCGTACGCCGCCTCCGCGTCGAAGGAGACGCCCTTGACGTAGGCGTCGGCGAAGGCGACGTCCGAGCTGGTGCCGGTCATCAGGTCGGCGTAGCCGGGGGAGGACCAGCGGGAGATCCAGCCGCCGTCCTTGTACTGCTGGACGAAGCCGTCGACGAGCCGTCCGGCCCGCTTGGGGGTGAGCAGGGCGTAGGCGGGCCAGGTGGTGCGGTAGGTGTCCCAGAAGCCGTTGTTGACGTACACCTCGCCGTCGACGATCTTCGCGCCGGTGGCGGTGGGGGTGTTCTCGCCCGCGGGCGGGGAGAAGGGGCTGGCGTAGCGGGGGCGCGGGCGGGTGCTGGAGCCGGTGTTCTCGAAGCCGGAATTGGGATACAGGTACAGGCGGTAGAGGCTGGAGTAGAGCGTCGTGAGCTGGTCGCGGGTGGCGCCCTCGACCTCGACGCGGCCGAGCACGGCGTCCCACGCGGCGCGGGCGCGGTCGTGGACCCGGGCGAAGGAGGCGCTCGCCGGGATCTCCTGCTCGAGGTTGGCCCGGGCCTGGTCGGTGCCGATGAGGGAGGTCGCCAGGCGCAGCGTGACCGTGCGGTCCCGGCCGGCGTCGAAGCGCAGGTAGCCGGTGACGCCCTCGCCGTTGCCGGGGCCGTCGCCCTTGAGCTTGCCGCTCGCGGTGACCGGCCGGTCGAAGACGCCGTAGACGAACAGCCGGCCGGCGCCCGTGGACAGCCCGCTGCGGACGTCGGAGTAGGCGGTGAAGGAGCGGCGGTCGGCGTCGAGGGTCAGCCCGCCCTGGTTCTTGACGTTGTCCAGGAGGACGGACGCGTTGTCGCCGGGGAAGGTGAAGCGCATCATCGCCGCGTGGTCGGCGGGGGCGATCTCGGCCTTGAGGCCGTTCTCGAAGGTGACGCCGTAGTAGTGGGGTCTCGCGCTCTCGCGCTCGTGCCTGAAGGGCAGGGCGCGGGCGCCGCGCGCGGCGTCGGGGGTGCCGGCCGCGGCCGAGGGCATGACCTGGAAGGTCTGCCGGTCGCCCATCCAGGGGCTGGGCTGGTGGCTGGCGGCGAAGGCCTGGACGGAGGGGAGGTTGGCCGCGTTGTTGGTGGCCGCGTACTGGTAGAGCCAGTCGGTGGAGCCCGCGTTGGTGACCGGGGTCCAGAAGTTGAAGCCGTGCGGGACGGCGGCCGCGGGGAAGGTGTTGCCCCGGGAGAAGTTGGAGCTGGAGTTGGTGCCGCGCGTGGTCAGGGCCCAGTCCGCCGGGTGGGCAGGGGGCCGCTGCGCCGGGGCCGGGGCGATGGAGATGTCGTCCACCCAGCCGCGGAACTTCGCCGGGCCCACCGGGGAGTCGTAGGCGATCAGGATCCGCTCGACGGTCTTGCCGGCGGCCACGGCCCCGATGTCCGCCTCCTTGTTGTTCCACTGGTTGACGTAGAGCGTCTTGGAGGCGGCCTGCCCCTGCGGCGTCAGCTCGGCGCCGTGCTGGTCGACGGCGCCGAGCCGGCTCAGGTACGTGCCGTCCGTGAAGGCCAGGTCGAGCGAGACGTGGGTCGCGGGGTAGCGGGCGTCGGCCTCGGGCAGCGCGGGGAAGACCTTGTACGCCAGCAGGGTGTTCCGGGTGACCTTGGTGTTCACCGCGAAGACCTTGTTGTACGAGTAGCCGCGGCCGGTCGCCTGGTGCATGCCGCCGTAGCGCAGGGCGTGGGTGCCGGTGAAGCCCGCGCGGTTCTTGGCCGTGGGGGAGCCGGTGGGGCCGCGGTCGATGTGGCTGCGCATGTCGGCGGGCGGCGGGGTGCCGCCGCCGGCGGTGGCCAGCTGCACCTCGGCGAGCTGGAGGATGGGCTCGCCGCTGTTGCGGGTTATCTCCAGCCGGAACTGCCGGTAGGGGACGGTGCCGTTGAAGGCGAACTCCCGTGTCTGCAGGCGGCTTTCGAAGCTCTCGTCGTGGCGGTTGTCCAGCACCGTCCAGTTCTTGCCGTCGTCGGAACCCTTGAGCGTCCAGTCCCTGGGGTCGCGGCCGGGGGCGTCGTTCGCCGAGGTCAGCGCGTACCGTACGGCCTTGACCGGCTCGGACAGCTCGAACTCCAGCCAGGCGGACCGCTCGAAGTCGAGCCACTTGGTCGCGCTCTCGCCGTCGATCAGGTTCTCCTTCACCTCGCCCGCCTCGGCGTGCTCGCCGCTGGCGCGGACGGTGGTGACCTTGTCCGTCACATTGCCGGGGATGCCGCTGGTGTCGTCGCCGTCCACCCCGGCGGAAAGCCGCCGTCCGTCGCGGTCGGTCTCGACGGCGTTGCGCCAGTCGGGCTGCGGCTCGCCCGCCTCGAAGGAGGAGGCGAAGCGCTCGGTCGGGGCCCCCTTGGGCCCTTCGGGTGAGGCCGCCACGCCCAGGGCTCCTTGCGTGACCTGAGCGGTCGTCATCACTACGGTGGCTGCGAACAGAGCGGTGGGGCGGGCGAGCGTACGCCATCGGAGGTACCCGAGTCTGTGTCGCATCCCTTGCCTCTCCACAAAGCCGACAACGTTGTCATACAAGCCGCGCAGTGTTAAGTAGGGCGTGAGACACCAGTGGTGTCAAGGGTCTCGGCGCTGGTGTCGCCGGCCGGGCGCACGGGGGTCGCGGGCGGCGCGCCGGGGGGTCGCGGGTGGTGCTCCGCGAGGTCGTGAGCGGTTCGCCACGAGGTCTCAACTCGGGAAAGACTCACGGTCGAAGCCGCTTTCGATCTTGCCCAGTTGATCGAAGTGGACTATACCTGTCGGCGTCCGGGCGGGACTTCGGGCCGCCGCGCGGACTGCGCACGTCACGCACACCCCGCACTTCCGGTTTCATGCACGTCACGCACTTCCGGTTTCACGTACGTCACGCACTTCCGGTTTTTCGCACACCCCGCACATCCGGTTTCACGCACATCTCGCACACCCGGTTTCACGCACATCCAGCTTCAACCGACGCGCGGTGTCGGGCCCTTCGTCGACGGCGAACGCCCTGGGGGAGAGGTGTCACACCGCCTGAGTCCTGGAGAAGGCGAGGACTTGAGCATGGGATCCACCCCGGAATACGGCCGGCGCGACCTGATCAAGCGAGCGGCGGCGATCGGCCTGATCTCGGTGCCGGCCATGAGCGCCCTCAGCGCCTGCGCGAGCGGCGGCGACGGCGACGGCGGCAAGCAGGTGGACAAGGGGAAGAAGAGCGAGAAGAACCCGCTCGCCGTCAACGAGAAGGCGGCCCTGGAAGTCGTCATCTTCGACGGCGGATTCGGCCAGCAGTACGCCAAGGATGCGGAGGCCGAATACCGCAAGGCCTTCCCCGACGCCCAGGTCAAGCACTCCGCCACCCAGGAGATCCAGACCCAGCTCCAGCCCCGCTTCAACGGCGGCACCCCACCGGACCTCATCGACAACTCCGGTGCCAAACAAATGGACATGGGCACCCTCGTCGGCAAGAACCAGCTCACCGACCTCACCGCCCTGCTGGACGCGCCCTCCTACGACGACCCCGCCAGGAAGGTGCGCGACACCCTGCGCCCCGGCGTGGTGGAGATGGGGCAGTTCGAGGGCAAGGAGACCTGGATCCTCTACTACGCCTACACCGTCTACGGCGTCTGGTATTCGAAGACCAATCTCCAGAAGCTCGACGCGCAGTACCCCGAGACCTGGGACGAGATGCTCAAGGTCTGCGAGGCCGCGAAGAAGAAGGGCATCGCCGGCTGGACGTACGCCGGCAAGTACCCGTACTACGTGCCGTTCAGCCTCTACCCCTTCATCGCCAAGATCGGCGGTGTCGAGGTGCTGAAGAGAATCGACAACCTCGAGCCCAACGCGTGGAAGGACCCGGCCGTCAAGGCCGCCTTCGAGGCGTACTACGAGCTCTACAAGAAGGGCTACATCCTCCAGGGCTCCCCGGGCCTGACCCACATCGACTCGCAGACCGCCTGGAACCAGGGCAAGGCGCTGTTCCTGCCCAACGGCTCCTGGGTGGAGAACGAGGCGAAGAAGACCACCCCGCAGGATTTCCGGATGGCGGTGGGGGCCCCGTCCAGCCTCGACAGGAACAGCGACAAGATGCCGTTCGGCACCCTGTGGGCCTCCGGCGGCGAGCCGTTCATCGTGCCGAAGAACGCCCGCAATCCGCAGGGCGGCATGGAACTGCTGCGCGTCATGCTGGGGAAGAAGTCCTCCCAGAACTTCATCAAGTCCGTCTCCTCGCTCACCTCGCTCAACGGCGGCACCGAGGGTCTGACCCTGCCGCCGGGCCTGGCCTCCTCGCAGGAAGCGCTCGACAAGGCCGGTAAGAACGTGGTCAATCCGCGGCTGCAGGACTGGTACGTCGCCCTGCAGAAGGAGAAGATCGGCGTGGCGGCGATCGGCGAGATGATGGCGGGCCGCCTCACGCCCGACGAGGCCATCACGAAGATCCAGCGCTTCGCCGACGAGACCGCCAAGGACGACTCGGTCAAGAAGTACCGGCACAAGTGAGCGGTGGCGGCCCATGCAGCACGGTAAGTACCGCTTCATCGCGGGATTCCTGGTCCTCCCCCTGGCGATCTACGGCATCTTCGTCATCTCGCCGTTCGTCCAGGCGATCTACTACTCCTTCACGGACTGGACCGGACTGAGCCCGGACTTCCGCGTGACCGGTACCGAGAACTACCGGCGGCTCTGGAACGACGACGTGTTCTGGACCTCCGTCGGGCACAACGTCCTGCTGCTGCTGGTGCTGCCGCTGGTGACGATCGGACTCGGACTGTTCTTCGCCTTCATGCTCAACGTCGGCGGCCGCCGCAGGAAGAACGCGGCGGTCGCCGGAGTGCGCGGCTCCGGCATCTACAAGGTCGTCTACTTCTTCCCGCAGGTGCTCTCGATCGCGATCGTCGCCCTGCTGTTCCAGTTCGCCTACAACCCCAACAGCGGCGCCCTGAACTCCTTTCTGAGCGCCGTCGGCCTGGACTCCGTACGCCCGGAATGGCTGGGCGACCCGGACCTGGCGCTGTGGTGCGTGATGGCGGTGATGGTCTGGAGCAACGTCGGCTTCTACGTCGTGCTGTTCTCGGCCGGAATGAGCTCCATTCCCCGGGACTTCTACGAGGCCGCCCTGCTGGACGGCGCCAACCGCCTGCAGACCTTCTTCCGGATCACCCTGCCCCTGCTGTGGGACACCGTGCAGACGGGCTGGGTCTACATGGGCATCATGGCGCTCGACTCGTTCGCCGTGGTGCAGATCATGACCATCGGGCCCGGCGGGCCGGACTACTCCACCGAAGTGCTCTCCTTCTACCTCTACACCAAGGCGTTCCGTGACGGACAGGCCGGATACGCGACCACGCTCGGGGTCGCGCTGCTCATCGTCACGCTGATCTTCGCGGGCATCGTCATGAAGCTCGGCCGGCGCGAGCGACTGGAGTACTGATGCGCGTACGTACGACCCGTTCCACCGCCCGTTCCGCCGCTCGCTCCACGGGCGCGTCCGGCATTCCGGCGCAGCGCGGGAAGCGGGCGGAGGGCCCGCGCGGCAGCCGCGTCGGCAGCGAGGGCGGCCTGCTCAACGTCTTCTCGCACGGCGTCCTCCTGCTGTGGGCCCTGATGGTCACCCTGCCCCTGCTGTGGGCGGTGATGAGTGCCTTCAAGACCGACAAGGAGATCTTCACCTCGCCGTGGTCGCCCCCGAGCGGCCTGCACGTCGACGCCTGGGGCCGGGCCTGGTACCAGGCGCACATGAGCCAGTACTTCCTCAACTCGCTCATCGTGGTGGCCGGTTCGCTGGCCGGCACCATGCTGCTGGGGTCGATGGCGGCCTATGTGCTGGCCCGCTTCGAATTCCCCGGCAACCGCTTCCTCTATTACCTCTTCGTCGCCGGAATGAGCTTCCCCATCATCCTGGCGCTCGTGCCGCTGTTCTTCGTGATGGAGAACATGCACCTGCTCAACACCTATCCCGGGCTGATCCTCGTCTACATCGCCTATTCGCTGCCGTTCACCATCTTCTTCCTCAGCGGCTTCTTCCGGACGCTGCCCACCTCGGTCGCGGAGGCGGCACTGATCGACGGGGCGTCGCACACCCGTACGTTCTTCCAGGTGATGCTCCCCATGGCCCGGCCCGGCCTGATCAGCGTGGGGATCTTCAATTTCCTGGGGCAGTGGAACCAGTACCTGCTGCCGACGGTGCTGAACGTGGGGGACGACGACAAGAAGCTGCTGCCCCAGGGGCTGGTGGCGCTCGCGGTCAGCCAGGGGTACAAGGGCGACTGGTCCGGGCTCTTCGCCGGACTGGTCATGGCGATGCTGCCGGTCCTCGGCGCGTACATCGTCTTCCAGCGCCAGGTCCAGGCCGGGCTGACGGCGGGGGCGCTGAAGTAGGCGGGCCGGCCGTTCCGGCCGGTGCGGCGGTGGGGCCGGGCCCGGGGCGCTCCGGGCCCCCGCCCTACGATGGGGCCTCAATGTGGTTGCAGGCCTTGACGGGCTGTCCCCCTCGCGGCTGAGCTTAGAGTTCAGATGTTGTATGGATGGCCGGGCTTCAGTGTCGCAGTCCGGCCCATGGGACGGCGGTCGTGCCGTCCCGGCGAGGTGGGAGTGGATGGGCGTGGAGACTCCGGGGTCGCAGTCGTCGCTGCACCGGGCCAACCTGGAGCGGGTCGTGCGCGCGGTGCGCATGGCGGGGTCGCTCACCCAGGCGGAGATCGCCCGGGCCACCGGGCTGTCGGCGGCCACGGTCTCCAACATCGTCCGGGAGCTGAAGGACGGCGGGACGGTCGAGGTGACGCCCACCTCCTCCGGCGGGCGGCGGGCCCGCAGCGTCTCGCTCTCCGGTGACGCCGGGATCGTCGTGGGCGTCGACTTCGGCCACACCCACCTGCGGGTGGCGATCGGCAACCTCGCCCACCGGGTGCTGGCCGAGGAGGCCGAGCCGCTGGACGTGGACGCCTCCGCCGCGCAGGGCCTGGCCCGGGCGGAGCACCTGGTCAAGAGCCTGATCGCGGCGGCGGGCATCAGCCCGGACAAGATCGTCGGGGTGGGGCTCGGTGTGCCCGGGCCCATCGACGTGGAGTCCGGGGTGCTGGGCTCGACCGCGATCCTGCCGGGGTGGGCGGGCACCAACCCGCGTGACGACCTCGCCGCCCGCCTGGGCGTGCCGGTGCACGTGGACAACGACGCCAACCTCGGCGCCCTGGGCGAGCTGGTCTGGGGTGCCGGCCGGGGTGCCGCCGATCTGGCGTACATCAAGGTCGCCAGCGGTGTGGGCGCCGGACTGGTGATCAACGGGCAGATCTATCGGGGGCCGGGCGGCACGGCGGGCGAAATCGGGCACATCACCCTGGACGAGTCGGGTCCGGTGTGCCGTTGCGGCAACCGCGGCTGCCTGGAGACGTTTACGGCCGCCCGGTATGTCCTGCCGTTGCTGCATTCGGCTCATGGAGCCGACCTGACCATGGCCAGGATGGTGCAGCTCGCGCACGACGGTGACCCCGGCTGCCGGCGGGTGATCGCGGACGTAGGCCGGTATATCGGCAGCGGCGTGGCGAATCTGTGCAATCTGCTCAATCCCAGCCGGGTCGTGCTCGGCGGGGACCTCGCCGAGGCGGGCGATCTCGTGCTCGCGACCATCCGCGAGTCCGTCTCGCGCTACGCGATTCCCAGCGCGGCACGGCAGTTGGAGGTCGTGCCGGGCGCGCTGGGCGGCCGGTCGGAGGTGCTGGGCGCGCTGGCGCTCGTCCTCAGCGAGATGGGCGACTCGACCCTGCTGGACGACGCCGGGGCCGGGCACGCCCCCGCGTTCGGCCGCTGACGCATGCCCGTATTGCGTCGTTCTTGAGTTCAAACAGATAACGAATGGCATCGTTGCCATCTCGTTAAGGATTTACTTCTTGACGGTCACTTGGCGGCCGAGTTGACTTCCAGCCACCTCGGCCGCAACGACGCGGCCTCGTCAGGGAGGTATCTGCACGTGAATTCTCATCTGCGTCGGGCCGCGATCGCCGTTGCCGCCGTTTCCATGGCCGCCGGGCTGGCCGCTTGTGGCAGCGCCAAGGAAGCGGCGGGCGGGGAAAAGAAGAAGGACAAGGACGGCCCGCTGACCATCGGCCTCCTGCTCCCGGAGAACCAGACCGCGCGTTACGAGCGGTTCGACAAGCCGCTGATCGAAAAGAAGATCAAGGAATTGGCGGGCGCGGACACCGTCGTCCTCTACGAGAACGCCAAGCAGGACGCCTCGGTCCAGCAGCAGCAGGTCGACACGATGATCACCAAGAAGGTCGACGCGCTGATCGTCGACGCGGTGGACGCGAAGTCGATCGCCTCCTCGGTGAAGAAGGCCAACGACAAGGGCATCCCGGTCGTGGCGTACGACCGTCTGGCCGAAGGCCCCATCAAGGCCTACACCTCGGTCGACAACGAGCGCGTCGGAAAGATCCAGGGCGAGTCGCTGCTCAAGGAGCTCGGCGACAACGCCTCCAAGGGCGAGATCGTGATGATGAACGGCGCGATCACCGACCCGAACGCCAAGATGTACAAGGACGGCGCCCACTCCGTACTCGACGGCAAGGTCAAGGTCGGCAAGGAGTACGACACCAAGGAGTGGAAGCCGGAGAACGCCAACGAGAACATGAAGGGCGCCATCTCCTCGCTGGGCAAGGAGAACATCGTCGGCGTCTACTCCGCCAACGACGGCATGGCGGGCGGCATCATCACCGCCATGAAGAGCGCCGGCTTCGACAAGCTCCCGCCGGTCACCGGCCAGGACGCCGAGCTCTCCGCCGTCCAGCGCATCCTCGCCGACGAGCAGTTCATGAGCGTCTACAAGCCCTACAAGCCCGAGGCGGACGCGGCGGCCGAGCTGGCCGTCTCCCTGGCCAAGGGCAAGGGCGCCGAGAGTGTCGCCAAGTCGACCGTCGACAGCGGCACCCAGAAGAAGATCCCCGCCGTCATCGTCACCCCCTTCGCGCTGACCAAGGCCGACATCGGGAAGTACGTCGGCAAGGAGGGCTTCTTCGGCCTCGACGAGATCTGCACCGACAAGTACAAGGAGCAGTGCGAGAAGGCCGGGCTGAAGTAGCCCGCCGAAGCAGTCCCCCCGCTCCCCCCTCTCGAGACTCCGTCCGGCGCCCTCCCCCCGGCGCCGGACGGAGCACCCCCGCCGATCAGGCGGAGCAGTCCGCCCCGTGAGGCGGCGAAGGAGATGATGCACGTGTCCGCTACGCCCGTGCTGGCGTTGCGCGGGATCTCCAAGCGGTTCGGCGCCGTCCAGGCGCTCACCGACGTAGAGCTGGAGATCCACGCCGGTGAGGTGGTCGCCCTGGTCGGCGACAACGGCGCCGGCAAGTCCACCCTCGTCAAGACCATCGCCGGAGTCGGCCCCGCCGACGACGGCGTCATCGAGTGGGACGGCCGCCCCGTCACCGTGGACCGGCCGCACGCCGCCCAGGAACTGGGCATCGCGACCGTCTACCAGGACCTCGCCCTGTGCGACAACCTCGACGTGGTCGGCAACCTCTTCCTCGGGCGCGAGATCGTCCGCGCCGGGGTGCTCGACGAGGTCGAGATGGAGCGCCGCTCGCGCGAGCTGCTCTCCACCCTCTCCATCCGGATCCCCAGTGTCCGGATCCCCATCGCCTCGCTCTCCGGCGGGCAGCGGCAGACCGTCGCCATCGCCCGCTCGCTGCTCGGCGAGCCCAAGATCGTCATCCTCGACGAGCCCACCGCCGCGCTCGGCGTCGAGCAGACCGCCCAGGTCCTCGACCTCGTCGAGCGGCTGCGCGAGCGGGGCCTCGGCGTGATCCTCATCAGCCACAACATGGCCGACGTCAAGGCCGTCGCCGACCGGGTCGCCGTGCTGCGCCTGGGCCGCAACAACGGCACGTTCGACGTCGCGACGACCTCGCAGGAAGAGATCATCTCCGCCATCACCGGCGCCACGGACAACGCCGTCACCCGCCGCAAGGCCCGCACGACCGCGGAGGGCACCAAGTGACCACCGACCTGTCCAAGGACCCCAAGGACCCCCAGGACGCCCCGCAGGAGCCCCAGGACACCCCGCAGGCCGCCGCGGCCGCCGTCACCGCGGTCGACCCGCGCCTGCTGGTCCGCCAGGAGGGCTTCGCCGGCTACTGGAGCGAGTTCCGCCGCAAGCTGCGCAGCGGCGATCTGGGCTCGCTGCCCGTGGTGGTCGGGCTGATCGTCATCGGCCTGGTCTTCCAGCTGCGGGACTCCGCCTTCCTCGGCGCCGAGAACCTCTCCAACCTCTTCGTCACCGCCTCCGGCACCGGCCTGATCGCGGTCGGCATCGTCTTCGTGCTGATCCTCGGTGAGATCGACCTGTCGGTGGGCTCGGTCAGCGGCCTGGCGTCCGCCACCTTCGCCGTCCTCAACGTCAACCACGGCATGCCCGAGTGGCTCGCCCTGGTCCTCGCGATCCTCTCCGGCACCCTCGTCGGCGCGCTGCACGGCTTCTTCTTCGCCCGCATCGGCGTGCCCGCCTTCGTGGTCACCCTGGCCGGCCTGCTGGGCTGGAACGGCCTGATGCTGCAGGTGCTGGGCGCCAACGGCACGATCAACCTCGACGACTCCGGCCTGGTCGCGGGGCTGACCAACCACTACTTCAGCGACGTCGCGGCCGCCTACGGGCTGGCCACCCTGAGCGTCGTGGCGTTCCTGCTGGTGTCCCTGCGCGACAGCAAGCGGCGCGAGGCGGCCGGCGTGCCCAGCCGCCCGGTCAGCGAGATCGTCCTGCGGACCGCCGCCCTGGCGGTGCCCGCCTACGTGGTGGCCTGGCTGTTCAACGAGTACAAGGGCCTGCCGCTGGCCGTGGTGATCTTCCTCGGCGTGGTGGTCGCGCTGGACTTCGTGCTGCGCCGCACCTCCTACGGGCGCAAGGTCTTCGCCCTGGGCGGCAGCGTCGAGGCGGCCAGCCGGGCCGGCATCAACGTCTCGGCGGTCCGGATCTCCGTCTTCGCGCTCTCCGGCACCATGGCGGCCCTCGGCGGCATGTTCCTCGCCTCCCAGATCAACGCCGCCAACCAGTCCTCCGGCGCCGGCAGCCTGCTGATGAACGCCATCGCGGCGGCCGTCATCGGCGGCACCAGCCTCTTCGGCGGCCGCGGCAAGACCTGGTCCGCGCTGCTGGGCGTGCTGGTGATCCAGTCCATCGCCTCCGGCATGGCCCTGCTGGGCATCGCCTCGGCCGTCCAGTACATGATCACCGGTGCGGTGCTGCTGGCCGCCGTCGTGATCGACTCCGTCTCCCGCCGAACGCAGAAGACGGCCGGACGGGCGTAGGGGCGGCCGGACGGGCGTAGGGCTCGTACGGACGAACGGGTGGCCCGGACCGCTGTGGTCCGGGCCTTCCGCACGATTTTCGGCCGGTTTGGCGGCCCGCTGGGCCGATCGCGTGACATAGGTCGCATCACCCGTTCATCGCCACTGCGGGCGGAACATTAGACTCGACGGATCTAGAAGCTTCTAGGAGCTTCTGCAAGCTTCTGTAAGCCGACAGCTCGATGAAGGAGGCACGGGTGGCCCTGCTGACCCGCATCAGGGAACCGCGCGACCTGGACCGGCTGAGCCCGGAGCAGCTCGACCGGCTGGCCGGGGAGATCCGCACCTTCCTCGTCGACGCCGTCTCCAAGACCGGCGGTCACCTGGGCCCGAACCTCGGCGTGGTCGAGCTGACCATCGCCCTGCACCGCGTCTTCGACTCGCCCAAGGACAAGATCCTCTTCGACACGGGCCACCAGGCCTACGTCCACAAGGTCCTCACCGGCCGCCAGGACTTCTCGAAGCTGCGCGCCAAGGGCGGCCTGTCCGGCTACCCCTCGCGCGAGGAGTCCGAGCACGACGTCATCGAGAACAGCCACGCCTCCACGGTGCTGGGCTGGGCCGACGGCCTCGCCAAGGCCAACCAGGTCCTGGGCAAGGACGACCACGTCGTCGCGGTCATCGGCGACGGCGCCCTGACCGGCGGCATGGCCTGGGAGGCGCTGAACAACATCGCCGTGGCCAAGGACCGCCCGCTCGTGATCGTCGTCAACGACAACGAGCGCTCCTACGAGCCCACCATCGGCGGCCTGGCCAACCACCTGGCGACCCTGCGCACCACCGACGGCTACGAGCGCTTCCTGGCCCGCGGCAAGGACCTCCTCGAGCGCACTCCCGTCCTCGGCAAGCCCCTCTACGAGACGCTGCACGGCGCCAAGAAGGGCCTGAAGGACTTCATCGCCCCGCAGGGCATGTTCGAGGACCTGGGCCTGAAGTACGTCGGCCCGATCGACGGCCACGACATCGAGGCCCTGGAGTCCGCCCTGCAGCGCGCCAAGCGCTTCGGCGGCCCCGTCCTCGTGCACTGCCTCACCCAGAAGGGCCGCGGCTACAAGCACGCCGAGCAGAACGAGGCCGACCGCTTCCACGGCATCGGTGCCATCCACCCCGACACCGGCCTGCCCGTCGCCTCCGGCGGCGCCAGCTGGACCTCCGTCTTCGCCGACGAGATGGTGAAGCTCGGCAAGGAGCGCGAGGACATCGTCGCCATCACGGCGGCCATGATGCAGCCCGTGGGCCTGGGCAAGTTCGCCAAGGCCTTCCCCGAGCGGGTCTACGACGTCGGCATCGCCGAGCAGCACGCCGCCACCTCCGCGGCGGGCCTGGCCACCGGCGGCCTGCACCCGGTCTTCGCCGTCTACGCCACCTTCCTCAACCGCGCCTTCGACCAGGTCCTGATGGACGTCGCCCTGCACAAGTGCGGCGTGACCTTCGTCCTGGACCGGGCCGGCGTCACCGGCGACGACGGCGCCTCGCACAACGGCATGTGGGACATGTCGATCCTCCAGGTCGTCCCCGGCCTGCGCATCGCCGCCCCGCGCGACGCCGACCAGGTCCGCGCCCAGCTGCGCGAGGCCGTCGCCGTCAAGGACGCGCCGACCGTCGTGCGCTACTCCAAGGGCACCGTCGGCCCGGCCGTCGAGGCCGTCCGCCGCGTCGGCGGCATGGACGTCCTGCGCGAGCCCGCCGAGGACACGGCCCGCCCGGACGTCCTCATCGTCTCCGTCGGCGCCCTCGCCCCGATGTGCCTGGAGATCGCCGACCTGCTCGACAAGCAGGGCATCTCCTCGACCGTCGTCGACCCGCGCTGGGTCAAGCCCGTCGACGAGGCCCTGCCCGGCCTCGCCGAGAAGCACCGCGTCGTCGTCACCGTCGAGGACAACGGCCGCGTCGGCGGCGTCGGTTCGGCCGTCGCCCAGGCGCTGCGCGACGCCGGCGTGGACCTGCCGCTGCGCGACTTCGGCATCCCGCCGCGCTTCCTCGACCACGCCTCCCGCAAGGAGGTCATGGCCGAGATCGGGCTGACCGCCCCCGACATCGCCCGTCAGGTCACCGGCCTCGTCGCCAAGCTCGACGGACGCTACGAGGACACCCCCGAGGACCCGGCCGAGGCCGCCGGAGTCGTCCGGGACTGACGCCCACTCACATCGCCGTGCCGCAGGGGCCGGCCGTACCGCCTTCCGGGGCTGGTCCGGTCGGCCCTTCCGCATGGATGCGCCGGACCTCCATCGGGTGAATCCTGGACGGGGTGGCTGTGGCCGCCCGAGTACGGCCCCGATCATCGCGGACACTCGCTCAGTTCAGGGAGGACGAGTGACGCCGAGCAGGTGGAGGTGAGCCGATGAGCACAGCGCATTCCGACCGGAGCGGCCGCGGCAGGAGCGGCATCTTCCGGACCAAGACCGTGGAGCAGTCCATCCAGGACACCGAGGAGCCGGAGCACGCCCTCAGGAAGGACCTCTCCTCGCTGGACCTGACCGTGTTCGGAGTCGGCGTCGTCATCGGCACCGGCATCTTCGTCCTCACCGGAAAGGTGGCCAAGGAGAACGCCGGGCCCTCGGTGGCCCTCGCCTTCGTCCTCGCCGGCATCGTGTGCGGGCTCGCCGCGCTGTGCTACGCCGAATTCGCCTCCACCGTCCCGGTGGCCGGGTCCGCGTACACCTTCTCGTACGCCTCGCTCGGCGAACTGCCCGCCTGGATCATCGGCTGGGACCTCATCCTGGAGCTGGCGCTGGGCTGCGCCGTGGTGGCCGTCGGCTGGTCCGGCTACATCCAGTCGCTGATGGCCAACGCCGGCTGGCACCTGCCCGGGCCGCTGACGGGGGCTCATGACGGCACGTTCGGCTTCGACATCCTCGCCTTCGCCCTCGTCCTGGTGCTGACGGGCATTCTGGTCGCCGGAATGAAGCTGTCGTCGCGGGTGACGGCGGTCGTGGTCGGCGTGAAGGTCACCGTCGTCCTCATCGTCATCATCGTCGGCGCCTTCTTCATCAGCGGCAGCAACTACGAGCCGTTCGTCCCGCCTTCCGAGAGCGCACCGTCCGGCGGCGGGCTCGCCGCCCCGCTGGTGCAGGTGATCTTCGGCTTCACCCCCTCCAACTTCGGCGTCATGGGCATCTTCTCGGCCGCCGCGGTCGTCTTCTTCGCCTTCATCGGCTTCGACATCGTCGCCACCGCCGCCGAGGAGACCCGCAACCCCCAGCGCGATCTCCCGCGCGGCATCCTCGGCTCCCTGCTCATCTGCACCGTGCTCTACGTGGCCGTGTCCATCGTCGTCACCGGCATGCAGAAGTACGACCAGCTCTCCGTGAAGGCACCGCTCGCCGACGCCTTCAAGGCCGCCGGGCACCCGTTCTGGGCCGGGCTGATCAGCTTCGGCGCGGCCGTCGGCCTCACCTCCGTCTGCATGATCCTGCTGCTGGGGCAGAGCCGGGTGTTCTTCGCCATGAGCCGCGACGGCCTGCTGCCCCGCTTCTTCTCCACCGTCCACCCCCGCTACGGCACGCCCTACCGCTCGACGATCCTCCTCGGCGTCGTCGTCGCCGTGGTCGCGGGCTTCACCTCGATCGACGTGCTGGCCGAACTGGTCAACATCGGCACGCTCTTCGCCTTCATCGTCGTCGCCATCGGCGTCGTCATCCTGCGCCGCACCCGGCCCGAGCTGCCCCGCGCCTTCCGCACCCCGTTCGTGCCCTTCGTCCCCGTGCTGTCCGTCCTGGCCTCGCTGTGGCTGATGCTGAACCTGCCGTCCGAGACCTGGGTGCGGTTCGCCGTGTGGATGGCCATCGGCGTCGTCGTGTACTTCCTCTACGGGTACCGCCGGAGCCGGGTGAACCAGCCCGACCGGCGGCCCACCGTCTGATCCCGTCCTCGCCGTCCGTGCCCCGCCCGGGGCGCGGACGGCCCCACGGTCCCGCGGCCTTACGGCCGTACCGTGCGCGGCCCCGTCACCTCGGCGCCCAGCGCCCCGACCCGCTCCCGCAACCGGCGGTCCGCGGTCACCACCACACAGCGCCGGCCCGCCTCGCGGCCGGCCACCACCTCCACCACGCGGTCGTCGCCGCTGCCGTCGGCCGCCGTCACGCGCACCCCCGGCACCGGCTCCACCCCGCGCGCCGCGCCCTCCACCACCAGCACGACCTCCAGCGGCCCCGGCAGCGGAGGGTCGATCGCCGCCGGAGGCAGCCCGGACTCCGCGTACGCCACCAGCGCGTCGCGCAGCCGCCGCGCCGCGCCCGGCCGGTCGCGCCACCAGCCGTCGGGCACGGATCCCACGACGTTGGCGGCGTCCACGACAAGAAGGGGGACCGTCATGGCGACAGCCTCGCACGGGCCGGACGGGCCCGGCGCGTGCCCCCGACGGCCCGGCAGCCACGGGGAAGCGCAATGTTATTGTCGAGGGTCGACAAAAAGCTCCAAGAGAGGCTGGCAGCGAGTCATGGCAGTGCGGACGTCCACCCCCACCACCGGCTGGTTGCTGCGGGGCAAGGACGGACGGCTGACGGCCTACGCGCCCGCCACCGGGGGGCTCGTCCGCTGGACCGAGACGCGCCCCGGCGGCCCCGAGTGGACCGGCCCCGAGCGCTTCGAGGTGCCGGGCCTGGAGCCCTACCTGTCCATAGCGCAGAGCCCCGAGGGCTACGTCAGCCTGGCCGGACTGCGCCGCCGCGCCCACGACGACGGCCGCGCCGAGACCGACGTGGTCTACACGACCCAGTTCCAGCCCGGCCGCGCGCTGACCACCTGGCGCTCGATCGGCACCCCCTACGGCCAGGACTGGCAGCGCGCCGACCAGATCGGCGCCCCCACCGCGGTCGTCGACCGCGTCGGCCTGCACGTCTTCGTCCGCAACGCCGGCGGCGGCGTCTGCGGCCGGCGCCAGGACGCGCGCGGCATCTGGGGCGCGTGGGCGGACATGAAGGGCAGTCACGTCCTCGACACGATGTCCGCCGCCGTCACCGCCGAGGGGCGCGTCGAACTCCTCGCCCCGGCGAGCGAGTTCGTCCTGCGCTGGCGCCAGGAGGAGCCCGGCGGCCCGCTGCGGCGCGTCCTGAACACCCCCGCCAAGCCCCTGGCGGGCTCGGCCTCCTCGGCACCCACCACCGACGGCGCCATCGCCCACTTCTGGCGGGACTCCGCCGACCGCGTCCTGCACGTCCAGCGCCCCGCGGCCCCCACCGGCCCCGGCAGCCAGGAGGGCGCCGAGGCCCCCGCGCCCGTGGCCGTCCCCTCCCTCGGCGGCGACGCGAGCGGCCCCGTGGCCGTGCTGCGCACCGCCCTCGACGGACGGGAGTGCACGGTCCTGGCCCAGCGCGCCGGCTCCGGCCTGCCCGCCGTGACCGCGTACGCCGGCCAGGAGGACGAGGCCGTCGAGGCCACCTGGTCCGAGACCGGCGAGGAGTGCGTGGGCGCGCCGGCGCTGGCCCTGGACGCCAAGGGCCGCGTGGTGGTCGCCGCCATCGCCCCGGACGGCACCCTGCGGATCGCCCGCCAGCGCGTGGACGAGCCGGGGCTGGCGCTGGGGCCCTGGGTGCGGGTGTAGGACCCCGGGTAGGGGCCCCGGCCGCGGCCCCGCCCGTTCCGTGACCGCGGGCCCCGCCTACAGGCGCTTCGCGCTGCGCAGCCCCGTCGCGTAGAAGCCGTTGCCGTCGAGGCGGGCGGCGCCGCCCTTGTCGCCGAAGGTGGGGCCGTTGGCCTCCTCGCGGCTGGAGACGAAGCGGGGCTTGCCGTCCGTGTCGAGGCCCATGTAGATGCCCACG
Source organism: Streptomyces griseocarneus (assembly GCF_014655595.1). Classification (GTDB taxonomy): domain Bacteria; phylum Actinomycetota; class Actinomycetes; order Streptomycetales; family Streptomycetaceae; genus Streptomyces; species Streptomyces griseocarneus. Next base: position 275,949 of record NZ_BNBL01000001.1, read on the forward strand.
TGGTCGAGCCGGTCGCCGGTGCGCTTGTCGATCTCGAAGAAGACCAGGTCGCCGGGCTGCAGCTTGTCGATGGCCTCGGGGCGCTTGCCGGTCAGCTCCAGCACCGGTACGCCGGGGGCGAGGCGGGCCATGCCGTTGGCGGTGCGGGGCAGGCCGTCGCCCTTGATGTCCTTGCCCATCAGGGGGTAGCGCGCGCGGTAGCCGAAGACGGTGCGGACGAAGCCGGAGCAGTCCATGGCCCGGAGGCGCTGCGGCTCGGGGCGCTCCACCGTGCCGTCGCGGAAGGTGTAGGGGATGCCGAGGTAGTCGTAGAAGTCGGACTGCTCCAGGCGCATGTCGCCGGCCTCGGAGCCCTTGGGGTTCAGCGGGCCGAACTGGGCGTCGCCGGCGTAGGGGACGCCCTGGGCGTCCTTCTTCTGCGGGGCGCCCTCGAGGTAGTCCATGGCGAACGCGAAGACGTCCGGGTCCTTGCTGCCCAGGTACTTGCCGAACCACTCCTTGAACCAGGCCGACTTCTCCGCGCCCTCCTTCCACTGCTCCGGCAGGAGCCGCACCCAGCTGTCGGTGGTGACCTTGGCCGAGGTGTAGTTGGGCTCGGTGAAGGTGCGGCTGGGGCCGGTGAGCACGGCGGTACGGGCGTTGTCGGTGAAGGTGGCCAGGACCGCGCCGTCGCCGGAGCGGACGACCGTGCGCGCCGGGTTGGCCAGCCGCTCGAAGCGCCGCTCGCCGGAGGGGAGCGCCTTGCCCGCCGCCGCGGTGCCGGAGCCGCCCACGGACTGGACCGGCGGGGCCGTCTCCTGCTGCTTGTCGCGCAGCTCCACCGTCAGGTAGGCGCTGGTGCCCAGCAGGCCGAGCACGACCAGCGTCTGTATCGCGCGGCGACGGCCCGGGCCCTTGGCCTTCTTCCGGGCGTTCGGCTTCCGCTCCGCTGTCTTCCGGGACATGGATGTGCGCTCCGTGGGTCGGGGACGGTCAGGCGGTGGGCATGAAGCCGAGCAGGATCCCGGCGGTCAGCACGACGTAGTTGGCCAGCGACACCGTGCCGGTGGCCAGCAGCGTCGCGCCCCGGGGCTGGCGCACCAGCTGGTAGGCGATCAGGCCCGGCACGATGAAGCCGAGGGTCTGGTTCGCGTACATCAGCGGGAACTGCTGCTGGAGGATGACGTACAGGGTCGCCTGCAGCACCACACCGGTCAGCACCACCGCGGCGAAGAGCCGCTTGCCGTAGAGGATCACATAGCGCTGCAGCAGCAGGGTGCCCAGGTAGGTCAGCACGGTGATGCCGACGACCATCGCCGCGCGCTGGAGGTCCTCGACCAGGGTGAGGGCCAGCCAGCCCGGGGTGATCATGCCGCCCGGGGAGAGGTTCGTCGTCAGGTAGCAGACCAGGGAGAACAGCAGGCCCAGGGCGATCCCGATGGCGGCGATCTCCGGAGTGAGGACGGCGGGGATCAACGGACTTCTCCTGTGGGATCTATATACGTCGGGACATACACCGGGGGCTGCTCCGGCTGCTGTGCCGGGGCCGGCTCGTCGTCCGCCGGCAGCTCGGCCAGCCGCTCCAGCAGCAGCTCGCCCTGGCCGTGGATGTTGCCGATGGCCACCAGCGAGGCGCCGGGGCCCAGCCGGCCCAGGATCTCCCGCTCCAGCTCGGCCGCGTCGCGCCGATCCCCGCCGAGGTCGACGACGCGGTCGCGCCACTCGGCGGGGATCGCGTCGGAGGCGCTCTTGGTGGGGTGGCCGATGAGGAAGACCGAGTCCGGGGCGAGCCGGGGGATGATCTCGCCCATCTGGCCGTTGCGCTCGACGCGGTCGGGGCGGCAGTTGATCAGTACGTGCAGCGGCCGCTCGATGGCGCCGAGGCTCAGCAGCTGCTCGACGTTCATCAGCGTCGACTCGGGGTCGTTGGCCGCGAAGATGTTGGCGAAGCGGAACGGCATGCCCTCGGGGGTGAGGTAGCGCTCGACGGAGAGCACACCCGGGTCCGGCGGCGCGTCGTACATCCCCTGCAGGGCCGTGGCGCGGTCGACGCCGAGCAGCTCGGCGACGGCGAGCGCGATGGCGACGTTCTCCTTGAACGTGAACCAGCTGAAGCCGCGCAGCTCCGCGTCGGTGACCGTCTCCGGGTCCACGGCGATCAGCCGGCAGTCGCGCTTGGCGGCCTCCTCGCGCAGGATGTGCAGCCGGTCGCGCTCGGCGGTCACGCAGATGCCGCCGTGCGGCATGGAGCGGCTCAGGGAGCGCGCCACGTCGTCCAGCGTCGGGCCCATCTCGGCCAGGTGGTCCTCGCGGACGTTGCACAGCACGCCGATGGTGGAGCGGATCAGCTTGGTCTGGTTGACCTCCTGCAGGGCCGGCATGACGGCCATGCACTCGATCACCAGGGCGTCCGGACGGTAGGCCGCGGCCCGCCGCACGATGCCGATCTGCTCGACGACGTTGGCGATGCCGAACTTGCGGTAGACCGGCTCCTCGGTGGCGTCCGGGTGGATGAAGCGGGCCGCGGTGCCGGTGGTCTTGGCGACCGTGACCAGGTCGCCGCCGCGCAGGGCGCCCGCGCACAGCCGGGTGATGGAGCTCTTGCCGCGGATGCCGTTGATCAGCACCCGGGTGGGGATCATCTCGAGGTTGGTGAAGTGCCGGCGCTGTTCGATCACGCCGGCGACCAGCACGATGGCGCAGCAGATCACGAGGACCGTGTAGAGGAAGAGCACGTCGGTCAGTTCCTTCCGGCCGTCGGCCGCTCGGCGGCCGTCCGCAGCCGCTGCCGGATCAGCTCCAGGTTGCGTACGACCGCGCCGACCTCGTCGTGGTGCTGCGGGAAGAGCACGGTCTTGCGGTCGCCGCCGGCCAGCGCCTCGGCCCGGCCGGCCAGGGCGTGCAGGGGGCGGATGACGATGATGTACAGCCAGCCCAGGCAGGCCACGGCGGCGGTCAGGCCGAGCAGGCCCGCGAGCATGGTGCGCCGCTGGGCGCTGTACTCGGGCAGTTCCAGCCAGGACGTCGGCTGGGAGCTGACGACCTGCCACTGGAGGTCCTTGACCGCGCCGCCGCCGGTGAAGGGGGCGGCGGCCGCGATGTCGGAGGAGCCGGCGGTGCGGTGGAGGATGGCGGTGCCGGAGGTCTTCGTGGTGTGCTTCCGCGCGGTGACCGCGAGGTCGTCGAGGTGGCCGCCGGGCAGCTTGGAGAAGGCCCGGAAGCCGTGGCCGCGGTCGGCGGCGATGATGCGGTGGCCCTTGTCGATCAGCCAGACCTGGCCCAGGCCCGGCCGGGTGACCAGGGATATCAGGAACTGCGGGTCGTACTCGCCCACCACCGTGCGGTCCTTGACGCCGGGCACGGCGGCGTAGGCGGCGACGGCCGGCTCCTTGCCGGAGGTGTTGAGCTGGGCGACGGAGTCCGGGCGGGGCGGCTTGCCGGCCGGGTGGCGGGGCGAGTCGCCGGCGCGGGAGAGGACCTTGCCCTCGCCGTCGATGACGTAGACCGCGCGGTAGCGGCTGTGCTCGCGCAGGGTCTTGTCCAGGACGGCCTTCTGCGCGCTCTCCTCGGTCTTGCCGCCGGCCAGGGTCTGCGCGACGGAGGCCACGTCGGCCCAGCCCTCGTTGAGCGCCTTGCGGACGCGGTCGGAGGCGGTGTCGGTGCGCCGGCGCTGGTCGTCGACGAGCTGCTGGGGCACGGAGACGGTGCTGCCCGCGCGGTTGACGAGCAGCAGCAGCGGTCCGGCCCAGGCCAGCAGGACCAGCGCGCACACCAGGACGGTGGCCGTCGCGCCGACGCCGCCGCGGGCCCGTCCGGTGCGGGTGGGGCGGCCGCCGAGCAGCTGGCGGCGCAGGCTCTCCAGGGCGGCGCCGGTACGGCCCGCCTCGCGGCCCTTGAAGCGGGCCACCGGGCGGTCCAGCTCGCCGCGCGCCAGCCGGCGGCTCTCCAGGTAGAGCTGGAGCAGCGGCCGCTGGACCGTGCGCAGCAGCACCCAGCCGACCAGCAGGGCGAGGACGAGCAGGACGCCGGCGGCGACGAGGCCGAAGGCCTGGGTGCGGACGACGGCCGGGTCCTCGGTGACGTCGACCGAGGTGATCACCGACAGGCCGAGGGTGCCGGCGGCGCTGGTCTCGCCGGGTGCCCGGCCGGCGGCCGCGTAGCCCACGGCCGTACGGACGTCGCCGCGCTTGTCGCCCATGAGGTGGCCGCTGGCCCCGGGGTGGCCGCCGGGCTCGGGCGTCTTGGCGGAGTCGGCCGCGGCGGTCTTGCGCGCGGTCTTCGCCCAGGCCTTGCGGGCCACGGACGGGCCGTCGCTGGCCAGGACGGTTCCGGCGGAGTCGACGACCAGCAGGGAGCGGTCCTCGCCGGAGGAGATGCCGGGGACGTTCAGGGTGCCGGAGGCGACGAGCAGCCGGGGCGCCGCGCCGCCGGGCAGGGCGGCCACGACGAGCATGCGCGTGTCACCGGAGGGCAGCTTCACCAGCCGCGGGCCGAGCGGGTCGTCGTTCCTGCCGTCCTTGCCGGCTTTGCCGCCCTTGCCCTGGAGGACGGAGGCGAGCGGGATGTTCTCGCCGCGCGCGGCGAGCAGGGTGCCGCCGGCCGGGTCGATGACGGCGGTGCCGCGCCACTTGTTGTAGACCTTGCCGAGCTTGTCCAGGACGGCGTCGGGGTCGGAGCCCGCGTAGACGGCGGCGGCCCGCTGGATGTCCGTGATGCTCTCGTCGAGCGAGGCGCGCAGCGACAGGGCGCCGTCCTCGGCGACGTGCTGCTGCGAGGTGAGGACCGCCGTGTCGATCGCCGACCGGTCGCGGTCGCCGAGGACCAGCGCCGTGGTGCCCGCCACGGCCAGCAGCAGCGCCAGCAGCGCGGCTATCGGCGGCCGGGCGCCACCCAGCAGGGGCATGTCGGCGCGGCGGCGGACCTTGCGACGGCGGGTGCCGCGCGAAGCGGACAACAGTCTTCCTCTCGGTCACGGCACGCGGGCATGCCGGGACCACGAGGTTCCTGAACTGTCGGCCGCACTGCGTCGTTGTAGCGTCTATGTAGCGTGAATCGTTCGGATTGTAGGCAATTTCTAAAGTGTTGACAAAAGGATTTGTGTGCCCACGGTCAAAATTCCTCCTTTTGTCGTGACTATTCTGTGATGGTGAGCGGGCTCAATCCGTCGTCGTCCGCGCCGCGATTGAGGACGATTCCGCGCGTGCGCTCGTACGCCGTCCGGTAGCGCGCCCGCTGCTCCTCGGTGAGGCCCTCCCGGCGCAGCGCGGCACCCACGTCCACCAGCCGGATCTTCGGTTCCAGTTCCACCAGCGTCGGGACGAACCGGGCGTCCGACACCGACCACTTGCCCTTTTTCCTGCTGAACTCGAACCAGCCCATCGCGCCCTCCTCGGTGGTGCCGAGGGGCTCCGCGTGCCGCGCCACCTGATTGCCCAGACCGTAGGCGACCCAGGTGTCCCCGACCTTTTCGAAGGGCTGCACCACATGGGCGTGGTGGCCGATGACCAGATCGATGCCGGTCTCCTTGGCGATGCGCTGGGCCAGGCGCAGCTGTCCCTTGCTGGCCTCGTTGTGGCCCTCGCGGCCCCAGTGCACGCTGGCGAAGACCACCTCGGCACCCGCCGCCCGCGCCGCCTTCTCGTCCGCCGCCATCCGCTTGACGTCGATCTCGTTGACCAGCCACGGCTTGTCCTTGGGCACGGTCGTGTCGTTGAAGCCGTACGCGTAGGACAGCTGCGCCACCTTCACCCCCTTGACGTCGAGGATGTTCGGGGTCGCCGCCTCCTTCTCGCTGCGCGCCGAGCCCGTGTGCTTGATCCCCGCCCGGTCGAGCGTGTCCAGCGTGCGCTTCACGGCCTCGGGGCCGTGGTCGAGGGTGTGGTTGGAGGCCGTCGAGCAGGTGTCGTAGCCGATGTCCTTGAGCGTGCCGGCGATCTGCGGCGGCACGCTGAACTTGCGGTAGCCGAGGAAGGGGCCCTTGGGCTCGGCCATGACCGTCTCCAGGTGGCAGACCGCGAGGTCGGCCTTGCTGACCACCGGCTTGATCCCGGCCATCACGGCGCCGAAGTCCGGGCCCGGCCGGCCCGCCTCCTTGGCGTCCTTGTTCGCCTGGTCGGTGATCTCCGGATGGATCAGGACGTCACCGCCCGCCGCGAGCGTGAACGACGCCTCGGCGGCGTCGTCGCCCACGCCGAGGTAGGCACAGCCCGCCGTCGCGGTGCCGATGAGGGCCGCGGCGGCCACGGCGGGGACGAGGCGGCGGCGGGGGAAGCGCTTCACCGGGGTAGTTTTACCGACATGAGGCTGAAGCCGGTAATCGCCGCCCCCGTCGTCCCCGCGCTGCTCGGCGCGGTGACGCTGGCCGCGCTCGGCGGGACGACCGGCTGCGCGAAGCCCGGTGGCCACAGCCGGACCGGCACCGACGGCTCCTCCCGGCACACCGCCACGCCGGCCCCGGCGGGCTCCGTCGACCTCGCCGCCTGGATCACGTCCTTCACCGACCGCATCACGCAGGCGGGGCAGTACCGGATCCCCGCCGCCGGCGACCGCCGGGCCATCGCCGACGGGGTGCGCCTGCTCCTCGACGGCGACCACGCCGCCGCCGAGCGCTCCCTGGCCAGGGCGGGCTACACCGTACGCACCCTCGTCGACCGCGACGGCGGCCGTGAGTTCGCCGAGATCGCCGACGCCACCAAGGACGGCGAGACCACGCGCGGCTGGGGCCGGGTGTACGTGGACCTGCACGGCCCCGCCCACTGGTCGGTCCAGGTGCCGCACCCCAGCGCCGACCAGCGCACCGAGCAGCTCGGCATCGGGCTGCTGCGCAGCTCCCCGGGCGGGGTGCTGATCCTGGCGGGGGCCCACCGAGCCGCCGGCGCGGGCACCGACGGCGGCGAGGGCGAGGAGGGCTCCGGTCCCGCCGACGTCGCCCACCGCTCCGACTCGGTCTTCGCCGCCGTCGCCGACGCGCTCGCCGACCGCCGCCTGCCGGCCGTCCAGGTGCACGGCTTCGCCGACAGCAGCCTCCCGGACCACGACGTGGTCGTCTCGCCCGGCAAGGGCGACGCGGGCCTGCCCGCCGCCCGCCGCCTCGCCTCCGGGCTGCGCAAGCAGCAGCTGCGCGTCTGCGAGGTCTGGCAGCGCTACTGCGGCCGCCTGGAAGGCCGCACCAACGTCGAGGGCGACCACGCGGACGCGGTCGGGGTGCCCTTCCTGCACGTCGAGCACAGCCGGCGGCTGCGACTGAGCGACGACCTCGTGGCGAAGGCCGTACGGGCCCTGGCCGAGGTGACCAGGCGGTGGAGCGCGGGGCGCGCGTAGCGCTCGCCCGCACGGTGGGTACGACGCGAGGGGGTG
>NZ_BNBL01000001.1:283289-350219 GCF_014655595.1 Streptomyces griseocarneus
CACCCCCTCGTGCGTTCGTTCCGTGCCTTACGCCGGGACGCTCGCCACGCCCTCGGCCAGGAAGCGGCGGCCGATGACGCGCTCGGAGACGCCCTCACGGTCCAGGTACGGCGTGATGCCGCCCAGGTGGAAGGGCCAGCCGGCGCCGGTGATCAGGCACAGGTCGATGTCCTGGGCCTCGGCGACGACGCCCTCGTCGAGCATCAGGCCGATCTCCTGCGCGACCGCGTCCAGGACGCGGGCGCGGACCTGCTCCTCGGTCAGGACGCTGTCGCCCTGCACCAGAAGGGCGGCGACCTCCGGGTCCAGCTCCGGCTTGCCGGAGTCGTAGACGTAGAAGCCGCGCTTGCCCGCCTTGACCACGGCGGCCAGGTTGGGGGAGACCGTGAAGCGGTCGGGGAAGGCGCCGTGCAGCGTCTCGGAGACGTGCAGGCCGATCGCCGGGCCGACCAGCTCCAGCAGCACCAGCGGGGACATCGGCAGACCGAGCGGCTCGACGGCCTTCTCGGCGGTGGCCACCGGGGTGCCCTCGTCGATGACGTTCTGGATCTCGCCCATGAAGCGGGTCAGGATGCGGTTGACGACGAACGCCGGGGCGTCCTTGACCAGCACCGCGGTCTTCTTCAGCTTCTTGGCGACGCCGAAGGCGGTGGCCAGCGAGGCGTCGTCCGTCTGCTCGCCGCGCACGATCTCCAGCAGCGGGAGGATCGCGACCGGGTTGAAGAAGTGGAAGCCGACGACCCGCTCGGGGTGCTTCAGCTTCGAGGCCATCTCGGTGACGGACAGCGAGGAGGTGTTGGTGGCGAGGATGGCGTGCGCCGGCACGACCGCCTCGACCTCGGCGAACACCTTCTGCTTGACGCCCATCTCCTCGAACACGGCCTCGATGACGAAGTCCGCGTCGCCGAAGGCGGCGGCCTTGTCGAGGACACCGGTCACCAGGCCCTTGAGGCGGTTGGCCTTGTCCTGGTTGATGCGGCCCTTGCCGAGCAGCTTGTCGATCTCGCCGTGGACGTAGCCGACGCCCTTGTCCACGCGCTCCTGGTCGATGTCGGTCAGCACGACCGGCACCTCGAGGCGGCGGGCGAAGAGCAGCGCGAGCTGCGAGGCCATCAGGCCGGCACCGACGACACCGACCTTGGAGACCGGGCGGGCCAGCGACTTGTCCGGGGCGCCGGCGGGGCGCTTGCCGCGCTTCTGCACCAGGTTGAAGGCGTAGATGCCGCTGCGCAGCTCGCCGCCCATGATCAGGTCCGCGAGGGCCTGGTCCTCGGCGTCGAAGCCCTGGCGCAGGTCGCCGTTCTTGGCGGCGGCGATGATGTCCAGCGCGCGGTAGGCGGCCGGGGCGGCGCCGTGCACCTTGGAGTCGGCGATGAAGCGGCCGCGCTCGACGGCCTGGTCCCAGGCCTCGCCACGGTCGACCTCGGGGCGGGCGACCTCGAGCTCGCCCTTGAGGACGGAGGCCGTCCACAGCAGCGACTGCTCGAGGAAGTCGGCACCCTCGAAGATCGCGTCGGCGATGCCCAGGTCGAAGACCTGCTTGCCGCGCAGCTGCTTGTTCTGGTTGAGCGAGTTCTCGATGATCACCGAGACCGCGCGGTCCGCGCCGATGAGGTTCGGCAGCAGGGTGCAGCCGCCCCAGCCCGGGACCAGGCCCAGGAAGACCTCGGGCAGCGAGAAGGCGGGGATCGCCTTGGAGACCGTGCGGTAGGTGCAGTGCAGGCCGACCTCGACGCCGCCGCCCATCGCGGCACCGTTGTAGTACGCGAAGGTCGGGACGGCCAGGGAGGACAGGCGCTTGAAGACGTCGTGGCCGCCCTTGCCGATGGCCAGCGCGTCCTCGTGCTTCTTCAGCAGCTCGACGCCCTTGAGGTCGGCGCCGACCGCGAAGATGAACGGCTTGCCGGTGACGCCGACGCCGGTGATCTCGCCCGCCTTCGCCTCCGCCTCGACCTGGTCGATCGCGACGTTGAGGTTGGCGAGGGACTTGGGGCCGAACGTGGTCGGCTTGGTGTGGTCGAAGCCGTTGTCCAGCGTGATGAGCGCGAAGCGCCCGGCGCCGGGGAGGTCGAGGTGGCGCACGTGCGCCTGGGTGACGACCTCGTCGGGGAACAGCTCGGCCGCGCCCTTCAGGAGCTCAGCGGTGGTGCTCACTTGTTGCCTCCGTCGAAGTGCGGGTTCTCCCAGATGACCGTGCCGCCCATGCCGAAGCCGACGCACATCGAGGTGATGCCGTAGCGGACGTGCGGCTGCTCCTCGAACTGGCGGGCCAGCTGCGTCATCAGACGCACGCCGGAGGAGGCCAGCGGGTGACCGAAGGCGATGGCGCCGCCGTACTGGTTGACGCGCGGGTCGTCGTCCGCGATGCCGTAGTGGTCCAGCAGAGAGAGCACCTGGACGGCGAAGGCCTCGTTGATCTCGAACAGACCGATGTCGTCGATCGACAGGCCGGCCTTGGCCAGGGCCTTCTCGGTCGCCGGGACCGGGCCGATGCCCATGACCTCGGGCTCGACGCCCGCGAAGGCGTAGGAGACCAGGCGCATCTTGACCGGCAGGCCCAGCTCGCGCGCCACGTCCTCGGCCGCGATCAGGGAGGCGGTGGCACCGTCGTTGAGACCGGCGGCGTTGCCCGCGGTGACCCGGCCGTGCGGACGGAAGGGGGTCTTCAGGCCGGCCAGGTTCGCCAGCGTGGTGCCCGGGCGCATCGGCTCGTCGGCGGTGGCCAGGCCCCAGCCGGTCTCGCCGCCCTCGGGCGAGGTGCGGCGGACCGAGATCGGCACCAGGTCGGCCTGGATCTTGCCGTCGGCGTAGGCCTTGGCGGCCTTCTCCTGGCTGCGGACCGCGTACTCGTCGGCGCGCTGCTTGGTGATGTGCGGCAGACGGTCGTGGAGGTTCTCCGCGGTCATGCCCATGAACAGGGCGGACTCGTCGACCAGCTTCTCCGAGACGAAGCGCGGGTTCGGGTCGACGCCCTCGCCCATGGGGTGACGGCCCATGTGCTCGACGCCGCCGGCCAGGGCGATGTCGTAGGCACCGAGGGCGACGCCGCCCGCGACGGACGTCACGGCGGTCATCGCGCCGGCGCACATGCGGTCGATGGAGTAGCCGGGGACCGACTGCGGGAGGCCCGCGAGGATGCCGGCCGTGCGGCCCAGGGTCAGGCCCTGGTCGCCGATCTGCGTCGTCGCGGCGATGGCGACCTCGTCGATCCGGGCCGGGTCGAGGTCCGGGTTGCGGCGCAGCAGCTCCCGGATGACCTTGACGACCATGTCGTCGGCGCGGGTCTCGTGGTAGATGCCCTTCGGGCCCGCCTTGCCGAACGGGGTGCGGACGCCGTCGACGAAAACGACGTCCCTAGCGGTACGAGGCACGTTGGCTCTCCTCCAGGTGCGGATCGCTGCGCGCGGGCATGCCAGATACGGCTCCGCCGCGGTGCGGGCTGACACCGTCATGCTACTTGCGGGTAACCATGCTGCCCAGACCCTTCGGCGGGAGCGGCGAAGGTCACACTCCGCAGTCGGCGCCGGGTACGCGAAAGCCCCGGCCCGCCGGGCCGGGGCTTTCGCGGGGGTCGACGGGCCGGGTCAGGCCGCGGTCTCCGCGAGGGCCTTCACCAGAACCGGAGTGACCTGCTCCACCTGCCACGCCCGCGCACCGTGCGCGAAGAGGATCTCCGCGACGGTGTCCGGGGTCGCCACCTTCGGCGGCTCCCAGCACAGCCGGCGGACCGTGTCCGGGGTGATCAGGTTCTCCTGGGGCATGGTGAGCCGCTCGGCGAGCTCCGAGACCGCCGCGCGCGCGGCGGTCAGGCGGGCGGCGGCCACCGGGTCCTTGTCCGCCCAGGCGCGCGGCGGGGGCGGGCCGGTCAGGGGCTGGCCGGGCTGCGGCAGTTCCGCCTCGGGGAGCGCCTTGGCGCGCTCGACCGCGGACTGCCACTGCTCGAGCTGCTTGCGGCTCATCCGGTTCCCGAAGCCGGGCAGGGCGGCGAGCGCGTGGGCGTTCGGCGGCATGTTCAGGGCGGCCTCGACGATCGCGCCGTCGCCGAGCACCTTGCCGGGCGAGACGTCGCGGCGCTGGGCGATGAGGTCGCGCGCGGTCCACAGCTCGCGCACCACGGCCATCTGGCGGCGCCGGCGCACCTTGTGCATCCCGGAGGTGCGGCGCCAGGGGTCCTTGCGGGGCGGGGCCGGCGGCGCGGAGGCGATGGCGTCGAACTCCTGGCGGGCCCACTCGAGCTTGCCCTGCCGGTCCAGCTCCTCCTCCAGCGCGTCGCGCAGGTCGACCAGCAGCTCCACGTCCAGTGCGGCGTAGCGCAGCCACGGCTCCGGCAGCGGGCGGGTGGACCAGTCGACGGCGGAGTGGCCCTTCTCCAGGGCGTAGCCCAGGACGTTCTCGACCATGGCGCCGAGCCCCACGCGGGCGAAGCCCGCGAGCCGTCCCGCCAGCTCCGTGTCGAAGAGCCGCGTCGGCGTCATCCCTATCTCGCGCAGGCAGGGCAGGTCCTGCGTGGCGGCGTGCAGCACCCACTCGGCGTCGGCGACGGCCTTGCCGAGGGTGGACAGGTCGGGGCAGCCCACCGGGTCGACGAGCGCGGTCCCGGCGCCCTCGCGGCGCAGCTGGACGAGGTAGGCGCGCTGGCCGTAGCGGTAGCCGGAGGCGCGCTCGGCGTCGACGGCGACGGGGCCGGTGCCCGCGGCGAAGGCCGCGACCACGGCGGCCAGGGCGTCGGCGTCGGCGACGACCGGGGGGATTCCCTCGTGCGGCTCCAGCAGGGGGATCGGCGCCGAATCGACGTCGTCCGGGGGGCCGCCCCCGGTGGTTCGCAGTGCAGTGTCTTCTGCGGTCTCTTGGGCGTCGGTCACCGCTCAAGGGTATCCGTGGATGGCAAGCGCCCGTCGCCGGAACGTTCCGGCGACGGGCGCGGCGCGCCGGGGAGGCGGTCAGTGGATGATGCCGGTGCGCAGCGCCACCGCCACCATCCCGGCCCGGTCGCCCGTGCCGAGCTTGCGCGCGATGCGGGCGAGGTGGCTCTTGACGGTGAGCGCCGACAGGCCCATGGAGACGCCGATGGCCTTGTTGGACTGGCCCTCCGCAACCAGCCGCAGGACCTCGACCTCGCGTCCGGACAGTTCGCGGTAGCCGCCGGGGTGGCCGGGGGCGCCGGGCGGGCGCCGCTGCATCCGGGCGGCGGCGGAGCCGATGGGGGCGGCACCGGGGCGGCCGGGGACGCCGAGGTTCGTGCGGGTGCCGGTGACGACGTAGCCTTTGACGCCGCCCGCGAGGGCGTTGCGCACCGCGCCGATGTCGTCGGCGGCGGAGAGGGCCAGGCCGTTGGGCCAGCCCGCGGCGCGGGTCTCGGAGAGAAGGGTCAGGCCGGATCCGTCCGGAAGGTGGACGTCGGCCACGCAGATGTCGCGCGGGCTGCCGATGCGCGGCCGGGCCTCCGCGATGGACGACGCCTCGATCACGTCGCGCACTCCCAGCGCCCACAGGTGGCGGGTGACGGTGGAGCGGACCCGGGGGTCGGCGACGACGACCATGGCGGTCGGTTTGTTCGGGCGGTAGGCGAGGCTAGCGGGTTGCTCGAGGAGTACGGACACCAGGCCTCCAGTTGGGGGAGTGGCGGGGACGGGTGCCGACTTGGGGATAAGCCGGGGCGATCCGTATGGGAAGGGTCACAAGGTCCTTCGGCAGCGAAACGGTCCGGCTTTAGGGAATGATCACGAATTGATGAGTAACAATTCGGGCAATTCAGACGGTTGACCGATCAACTTGCTTCGCGTTGCGACACGGATCCGCAGTTCAGCGGCGCGCGGCGGCGTACATCGTCGGTACATCGCCGTACGAGGGGGGAGGAGCGGGGGCGCGGCTCAGCGGCTGTGCGGACCCCGACGCTGCGGCAGCGTCACGATGCCCGCCTCGGGCGCGCCGCCCGGCGGCAGCCCCGCGATCTGGCACAGCAGGTCGCACCACGCCGACAGGTGGGCCGCCGTGTCCGGCACGCCCGTGGCCCCCGGCCCCGCGGGCGGGACCGCCGGCGACCACGACGCCCGGATCTCGATCCGCGTCGAGGGCTCCCGCTCGCGCAGCCCGCCGAAGTAGTGGGAGCCCGCCCGCGTCACCGTGCCGCTGATCGCCGCGTACGGCACCCGGCGCGCCTCCAGCGCACCCGTGAGCCAGGACCAGCACACCTCCGGCAGCAGCGGGTCCGCCGCCATCTCCGGCTCCAGCTCCGCGTGCACCAGCGTCACCATGCGGAACGTACCGCCCCACGCGTCATGCCCCGCCGGGTCGTGCAGCAGGATCAGCCGCCCGTCCGCCAGCTCCTCGTCGTCCACGACGACCGCCGCCTCCAGGGCGTAGGAGTACGGGGCCAGCCGCTGGGGCGGCGGGGTGGCGTCCAGCTCGATCTCGGGCCGCAGGCGCACCCCTTGCAGCCCCGCGACCGCCTGCCGGAAGACGGACGGGGTGCCCTCCCCATCCGCGTCGTCCGGACCGTCCGAGAGGTGTCCCTGCGCCGCAGCCATGCCCGGAAGACTAGGCGGAACCACCCCCGGTTCCGGGTAGGGACACCCACACGGGCGGGTCACTCGTTCGGCCCGTGCGAAGATTTGGGGCATGAGTGAGCGCAGCCAGCAGCAGACGGGCCGCACCGCGGCACACGACGCGGTCCACGATTCGGCGTTCCTGAGGGCCTGCCGCCGCGAACCCGTCCCGCACACCCCGGTCTGGTTCATGCGGCAGGCGGGGCGCTCGCTGCCCGAGTACCGCAAGGTCCGCGAGGGCATCCCCATGCTCGAGTCCTGCATGCGGCCCGACCTCGTCACCGAGATCACCCTGCAGCCGGTGCGCCGCCACGGCGTCGACGCCGCCATCTTCTTCAGCGACATCGTGGTGCCGCTCAAGGCCATCGGCGTCGACCTCGACATCAAGCCCGGCGTCGGCCCCGTCGTCGCCGAGCCCGTGCGCACCCGCGCCGACCTCGAGCGGCTGCGCCCCCTCGACCCCACCGACGTCCCCTACGTCACCGAAGCCATCGGCATGCTCACCGCCGAGCTGGGCGCCACCCCGCTCATCGGCTTCGCCGGCGCGCCGTTCACGCTGGCCAGCTACCTCATCGAGGGCGGCCCGTCGCGGACGTACGAGAACACCAAGGCCATGATGTACGGCGACCCCGAGCTGTGGGCCGACCTCGTCGACCGCCTCGCCGGCATCACCTCCGCGTTCCTGCGCGTCCAGATCGAGGCCGGCGCGAGCGCCGTCCAGCTCTTCGACTCCTGGGCCGGCGCCCTGGCCCCGGCCGACTACCGCCGCTACGTCATGCCGGCCTCCCGCAAGGTCTTCGACTCCGTCGCGGGCTACGGCGTGCCGCGCATCCACTTCGGCGTCGGCACCGGCGAGCTGCTCGGCCTGATGGGCGAGGCCGGCGCGGACGTCGTCGGCGTCGACTGGCGCGTCCCCCTGGACGAGGCCGCCCGCCGCGTCGGCCCCGGCAAGGCGCTGCAGGGCAACCTCGACCCGACCGTCCTGTTCGCCCCGCGCGAGGCGGTGCGCGCCAAGACCGACGAGGTCCTGGCGGCGGCGAGCGGCCTCGAGGGCCACGTCTTCAACCTCGGCCACGGCGTGATGCCGACGACCGACCCGGACGCGCTCACCCACCTCGTCGAGTACGTCCACGAGCGCTCGGCGCGCTAGGGCCTAGCGGATCGCGGTGGCCGCCTTCCGGGCGGCCACCAGCACCGGATCCCACACGGGCGAGAACGGCGGCGCGTACCCGAGGTCCAGCGCCGTCATCTGCTCCACCGTCATCCGCGCGGTGAGCGCGACCGCCGCGACGTCCACCCGCTTCGCCGCGCCCTCCCGCCCCACGATCTGCACGCCCAGCAGCCGGCCCGTGCCCCGCTCGGCCAGCATCTTCACCGTCATCGGGCGGGCGTCCGGGTAGTAACCCGCCCGGCTCGTCGACTCGATCGTCGCCGTCACGAAGCGCAGGCCCACCGCGCGGGCGTCCTTCTCGCGCAGCCCCGTGCGGGCGATCTCCAGGTCGCACACCTTGCTGACGGCCGTCCCCACCACGCCCGGGAACGTGGCGTACCCACCGCCCACGTTGGTGCCGATCACCTGGCCGTGCTTGTTGGCGTGGGTGCCCAGCGCGATGTGCCGGGTGCGCCCCGACACCAGGTCGAGGACCTCCACGCAGTCACCCCCCGCCCAGATGTTCCCCTGCCCGCGCACCCGCATCGCCAGGTCCGTCAGCAGCCCGCCCGACTCGCCGAGCGGCAGCCCCGCCGCCGCGGCGAGCGACGTCTCGGGACGCACGCCCAGGCCGAGGACGACCACGTCGGCGGGGACGTCCCCCGCTTCCGTCGCCACCCCCACGGCCTCGCCGTCCGCTCCGGTGTGAATGCCCGTCACGGACGTGTCCGTGACCACCTCGATGCCCATCCCGCACATCGCCTCGCGGACCAGCGCGCCCATGTCCGGATCCAGCGTCGCCATCGGCTGCGCCGAACGCTCCACGACCGTCACCGCGCAGCCCCGCCGGACGAGGGCCTCCGCCATCTCCACGCCGATGTACCCGGCGCCGATCACCACCGCGCGGCGGCCCGCCGTCCGTTCCAGGCCCTCCAGCAGCGCCCGCCCGTCCTCGAGGTTCTGCACCCCGTACACCCCGCGCGCCTCGATGCCCTCGAGCGGCGGGCGCACCGGCCGGGCGCCCGTGGCCAGGACCAGGTCGTCGAAGCCGTGCCAGGACTCCTGGCCCGACGTCAGGTCCCGGGCCCGCACCCGCTGTCCGTCCACGTCGAGCTCGGTCACCTCGGTGACCATGCGCACGTCGATGCCGCGCTCGCGGTGCGCCTCGGGCGTCCGGGCGACGAGCGCCTCGGGGCCGTCGACCACGCCGCCGGTCCAGTAGGGGATGCCGCAGGCGGAGTACGAGGTGAAGCGGCCGCGCTCGAACGCGGTGATCGCCAGCTGCTCCCGGTCCCGCAGCCTGCGGGCCCGGGACGCGGCCGACATGCCCGCCGCGTCGCCCCCGACGACCACCATCCGCCGCTGCCCGGCCATCGCGCCTCCCGTCGACCCACCTCTCGTGCGGCTCACGCTACGGGGCCCCGCCGAAGTGGAGGAACACCGTCTCCGCGTGGTGCTCGTCCCCCTGGAGGCGGACGTCGAAGCGGTACGAGCGCGGCCGCGCCGCGTCGTGGGCGGCCAGCAGCGTGGCGCGCCGCTCGGCCGGCAGCGCGGCCAGCAGCGGGTCGTCCCCGGGCGGGCGGACGTAGACGCGGGTGAAGAGGTGGTGGGGCAGCCCGCGGGCGAAGAGGCACAGCGCCAGGTAGGGCGCCCCGCCCGGCAGCAGGGTGCGCAGCGCGTAGTGGCCGTCCTCGCCGGTGGACACGCGTGCGAAGCCGGTGAAGGCGTCCCCGTCACGGCGCGGGCCGGCGGCGGCACCGGCCGGCGAGCCGTCCGGCGCGGCCTGCCAGAACTCCAGCAGCGCGTCCGGCACCGGCGCGCCCGGGCCGTCGAGGACGTACCCGTGCAGGGTGACCGCGTCGGGGTGGCCGGCGGGGGCGAGGTCGGCGCCGCCGGGGAAGGGCAGGGCCATGGCGAAGTAGGGCCCGATGGTCTGGGAGGGCGTGGGGGCCAGCGGCATGTCAGCGGCCCCCCTGCGCGGGGACGGACGCGGGGGCCGTCCAGGTGGCGGCCGGACCGTCCAGAACGATGTCCCAGTGGTAGCCGAGCGAGAGCTCCGGTTCGTTCAGGTCGGGGTCGTAGACGGCGACCAGCCGGCGCCGGGCGTCCGGGTCGGGGAGGGCGTTGCGGATGGCGTCGTAGGGCAGCAGCGGGTCGTTCGGGAAGTACATCTGGGTCACCAGGCGCTGGGTGAAGGCCGTGCCGAACAGGGAGAAGTGCAGGTGGGCGGGGCGCCAGGCGTGGGGGTGGGAGGCCCAGGGGTAGGCGCCGGGCCGGATGGTGGTGAAGCGGTAGCGGCCGCTGTCGTCGGTCAGGCACCGGCCGGTGCCCGTGAAGTTGGGGTCGAGCGGGGCCCGGCGGTCGTCGAGGCGGTGGGCGTAGCGGCCGGCGGCGTTGGCCTGCCACAGCTCCACCAGCTGGCCGCGCACCGGACGGCCCCTGCCGTCCAGGACCCGGCCGCTGACGGTGATGCGCTCGCCCAGCGGCTCGCCCGGGTGCTGCCGCGTCAGGTCCGCGTCGAACGGGCCGACGTCACGGGTGCCGAAGAGCGGGCCGGCCAGCTCGACCGCGCCGGGGGCGAGGACGACCGGCACCGGTGGCTGCCGGGGTCTGCGCTCGACGACGCCGACGTACGCCGGCGCCTCGCCGAAGCCGTCCACACGCCGGGTCTCTCGCCGTTCCCGTGCCGGTCCGTTCGCTGCCATGGCCTTGCCCTACCCCGGTCCGGCACCCGTGATCCCCGCCCGGACGGCCGTTATCGGTCAGGCTCGCCGGGGCGCGGCCGGCCGGGGCGGGCGGTCAGCGCTCGAGGACGAGGGCCTGGCCCTGACCGACGCCGATGCACAGCGCCGCCATCCCCGTGCCCGACCCGGCGGCCGCCAGCTGGTGGGCGACCGAGCCCGCCAGCCGGGCCCCGGAGCAGCCCAGCGGGTGGCCGATCGCGATCGCCCCGCCGCGCGGGTTGACGACGTCCGGGTCGAGCTCCGGCCACTCGGCCAGGCAGCCCAGCGCCTGCGCGGCGAAGGCCTCGTTGAGCTCGAGGACCGCGAGGTCGGCGAAGGTGCGGCCGGCCGCGGCCAGCGCCCGCCGCGCCGCCTCCACGGGACCGAGCCCGTAGAGGTCCGGCTCGATGCCGGTGACGGCCGACGCCCGCACGCGGGCCAGCGGCTCCCGGCCCGTGGCCGCGAGGCCCGCCTCGTCGCACAGCAGCAGGGCCGCGGCGCCGTCGTTCAGCGGCGAGGAATTGCCCGCGGTGACCGTGCCGCCGTCCATGCGGAACGCGGGCTGCAGCGCGGACAGCGCCTCGAGGGAGGTGCTGTCGCGGATGCACTCGTCGCGGGTCAGGTCCACCCCGGGCAGCGGCACGACCTCGCCGTCGTAGGCCCCCTCCTTCCAGGCCCGCGCGGCCTTCTCGTGGCTGGCCAGCGCGAACGCGTCCTGGCTCGCCCGGGTGATGCCGTGCCTGTCGGCGATGCGCTCCGCGCCCTCGCCGAGGGAGACGGTCCAGCGCGGGGGCATCCGCGGGTTCGTCATCCGCCAGCCGAGCGTGGTCGAGTACATCTCCTGGGGGCCCGCGGGGAAGGCCCGGTCGGGCTTGCGCATCACCCAGGGGGCGCGGCTCATCGACTCCACGCCGCCCGCGATCACCACGGAGGCGTCGCCGACCGCGATGGCGCGGTAGGCCTGGACGACCGCCTCCAGGCCCGAGGCGCACAGCCGGTTGACGGTCGCACCCGGCACGGTCACCGGCAGCCCGGCCAGCAGCACGGCCATGCGGGCCACGTCGCGGTTCTCCTCGCCGGCGCCGTTGGCGTTGCCGAGCACCACGTCGTCGACGCGGGCCGGGTCCAGGGCGGGCGAGCGGTCGACCAGCGCCCGTACGACGTGGGCCGCGAGGTCGTCGGGACGTACGCGGGAGAGGGCGCCGCCGTACTTGCCGACCGGGGTGCGGACGGCGTCGACGATGTACACATCCCGGATGCGGTCGTTCATGGGGTCTCCGTCAACGTTCGGGTGATCGTGTGCGCGCGAGTCTTCGGCCGGGCGCCCGGCGGTGTCAATGGGGTGGCCCCGAGAGGGCCGACGGCGGTCTGAGACAGTGGGGCCATGAGTTCAGCGCACTCTCCCTCGCGGCACGTGGTGGTCATCGGCGGCGGCATCTCGGGGCTGGCGGCGGCCCACCGGCTGCTGGAGGGCGGTGCGCGGGTGACGGTCCTGGAGGCGTCGGACCGCGTCGGCGGCAAGCTGTACGCCGGGGGGATCGCGGGCATGCCCGTGGACCTGGGGGCCGAGTCGATGCTGGCGCGGCGGCCCGAGGCCGTGGGCCTGGCCCGTGCCGTCGGGCTCGGCGACCGGCTGCAACCGCCGGCCACCGCCACGGCGGGCATCTGGTCGCGCGGCGGTCTGCGCCCCATGCCCAAGGGGCACATGATGGGCGTGCCCGGAGACCTCGCCCCCCTGGCCGCGTCCGGGGTCCTCTCCGACGAGGGCGTCGCCCGGGTCGCCCGGGACGCCGAGCTGCCGCGCACCGAGGTCGGCGACGACGTCGCCATCGGTGAGTACGTGGCCGCGCGGATGGGCCGCGAGGTCGTCGACCGGCTGGTGGAGCCCCTGCTCGGCGGCGTGTACGCGGGCGACCCGTACCGGATCTCGATGCGGGCGGCGGTCCCGCAGCTCTTCGAGATCGCCCGCACGCACCGCTCGCTCATCGAGGGCGTGCGCGAGGCCCAGGCGCGCGCCGCCGCGCGGCCGGCGGCCGACGGCCCGGTCTTCATGGGCCTCGACGGCGGCATCGGCACGCTGCCGCTCGCCGTCGCGGACGCGGTGCGCGCGGCCGGCGGGGCCGTCCGCACCGGCGCCGAGGTCACCGGGCTCGCCCGTGGCACGGACGGCTGGAGCGTCGCCCTGGGCGGGGAGACGCTGACGGCCGACGCCGTCGTCGTCGCCGCCCCGGCCGGGCACACGGCCCGTCTGCTCGCCCCCCACGCCCGGGCGGCCGCCGACGAGCTGGCGGCGGTCGAGTACGCCTCCATGGCCCTGGTGACCATGGCCTTCCGCCGGGACGACGTCGAGGGGCTGCCCGCAGGCAGCGGCTTCCTCGTGCCGCCCGTCGACGGCCGGAAGATCAAGGCCTCCACGTTCTCCAGCAACAAGTGGCGCTGGAACGCGGACGCCGACCCGGACCTCTTCGTCCTGCGTACCTCGATCGGGCGGTTCGGCGACGAGGGCGACCTGGAGCGCGAGGACGCCGAGCTGGTGGCGATGTCCCTCAAGGACCTCGGCGAGGCCGTGGGCCTCGGCGCCACGCCGGTGGAGACGCGCGTCACCCGCTGGCACCAGGGGCTGCCGCAGTACCCGGTGGGCCACCTCGACCGGGTCGCCCGCATCCGCGAGCACGTCGCGCGCCTGCCGGGGCTGCGCGTCTGCGGCGCCGCCTACGACGGCGTGGGCATCCCGGCCTGCGTCTCGAGCGCGCACCGGGCGGCCGACGAGCTTCTCGCGACCCTGGCCGAGGGCGCGGGGGACGGCAGGGGAGAATGGAGACATGACTGACGCGCAGAAGACCCCGAACGCCGGCAAGAAGGCCAAGGACCTCAACGAGGTCATCCGCTACACCCTCTGGTCGGTGTTCAAGCTGCGCGACGTGCTGCCGCAGGACCGCGCCGGCTGGGCCGACGAGGTCGAGGAGCTCTTCGCCCAGCTCGCCGAGAAGGACGTCACCGTCCGCGGCACCTACGACCTGTCCGGCCTGCGGGCCGACGCCGACGTGATGATCTGGTGGCACTCCGAGACCTCGGACGCCCTCCAGGACGCGTACAACCGCTTCCGCCGCACCCGGCTGGGCCGCGCGCTGGAGCCGGTGTGGTCGAACATGGCCCTGCACCGCCCCGCCGAGTTCAACAAGTCGCACATCCCGGCCTTCCTCGCCGACGAGACGCCGCGCGACTACGTCAGCGTCTACCCCTTCGTGCGCTCGTACGACTGGTACCTGCTGCCCGACGAGGACCGCCGCCGCATGCTCGCCGACCACGGCAAGATGGCCCGCGGCTACCCCGACGTCCGGGCCAACACGGTCGCCTCGTTCTCGCTGGGCGACTACGAGTGGATCCTGGCCTTCGAGGCCAACGACCTCTACCGCATCGTCGACCTCATGCGGCACCTCCGCGCCTCCGAGGCACGCATGCACGTCCGCGAAGAGGTGCCGTTCTACACCGGTCGCCGCAAGGCCGTGGCGGACCTGGTGGCCGGGCTCGCCTGACGCGGACCCGGTGGCGGGGCTCTCCTGAGCCCCGCCGGGGGGTTCCTTACGTCGTCGCGCGCGGTTCCGCGCGCGGTGCGCAGTAGGCGCGCCGCGCCGGGAGCTTGCCGTCGAGCAGGTACTCCTCCAGGTAGCGGTTGACGCAGGCGTTGGGGCCGCCGCCGATGCCGTGGGTGCCGGCGCCGCGCTCGGTGACCAGGGCCGAGCCGCCCAGCCTGCGCTGCAGCTCGAGCGCCCCCTGGTACGGCGTGGCCGCGTCCCGCTCGGCGGCCAGCAGCAGCACGCCCGGCAGCCCGGCCTTCCGGTCGGTCCTGACGTCGAGCGGCTTCTGCTGCGGGCCCTTCCAGAACGCGCACGGCAGGTTCATGAAGGCGTTGCTCCACGTCTCGAACGGGGCCTTGCGGGCCAGCCGGTCGTTGTCGCGCTCCCACGTCGGCCAGGAGTGCGGCCATGGGGTGTCGTTGCACTCCACGACGGTGTAGACGGCGTTCTCGTTCTCGGCGGCCCGCGCGCTGTCGGCGTGCGGCGCGGCCAGCGCGATCAGCGGCTTGTCGTCGCCGCGCAGGTACGCCGAGAGCGCCTGGGCGTCGCGGGCCCAATGGCTGTCGGCGTAGCCGGACTTCAGGAAGGCGGACTGCAGCTGGCCCGGGCCCACCGTGCCGCCCGCGGGCCGCTTGGACAGGCGCTTGCTCGCCTTCTCGTACGAGGCCAGCACCTCCTGGGGGTTGCGTCCCAGGTGGTAGACGGCGTGGTGGCGGGCCGCCCAGCGCCGCCAGTCGGCCCAGCGCCGTTCGAAGGCCGCCGACTGGTCGAGGTTGTTGCCGTACCAGACCTTGCGCGGGTCGGGGTTGACGACGCTGTCGAAGACCATGCGGCGTACGTGGGTGGGGAACATCTCCGCGTACAGGGCCCCGAAGTAGGTGCCGTACGACGCCCCCATGTAGGTGAGCTTCTTCTCGCCGAGCGCGGCCCGCAGGACGTCGAGGTCGCGGGCGTTGTTGAGGCTGGTGAAGTGGCGCAGGCCGGCGCCGCCCCGGCGGGCGCAGCCGCGCGCGTACGCCCGGGCCTTGGCGAGCTGCCGCTTCTTGTACGCGTCGGAGGGGTGCTGCGGCGCGTCGGTGGGGCCCTTCTCGAAGCCGGCCGGGTCCACGCAGGACAGCGGCGCGGAGCGGCCGACGCCGCGCGGGGCGTAGCCGATCAGGTCGTACGCGTCGGAGATGTCGCGCCACTGCGGCAGGCGGGTGAGCAGGGGGTAGAACATGCCGTTGCCGCCCGGCCCGCCGGGGTTGAAGACGATGGCCCCCTGGCGCTCGTCCTCGTCGCCGGCCGCGCGGGCGCGGCTGACGGTGAGGCGGATGTGCTTGCCGTTGGGGTGCGCGTAGTCCAGGGGGACGGAGACGGTGCTGCACTCGATGGGGTCGGGCAGGCCCTCGACGGCCGGGCAGTCGCCGAAGTCGATGCCCTTGGCGGCGGCCCGGTGGGCGGCCACGGCCACGCCCCGGGCCTCGGCGAGGCCGGGGTCCAGGGCGTGGGCGGGGGCGGCGGGCAGTCCGGTGAGCCCGGTGAGGATCAGAGATCCGAGGGTTCCGTACAGGGCTGCTGATCTCACGGGGGAATATCCCTTCATATGCAATACGGCAAAAGGGATAATTCGGAAAGCGGAAGGCGAAGTAAAGCACTGGGTGCGATGTCGGACGGGAATGCGCCCGAAGAGAGCCCGCGCCCGGTGCCGAAGGCCGCCCGTCTGTCCGCCGTCCTCCGTGGCCGGCCGCCCGTCAGCCGCAGCGGCGGCCGCCGTTGATGCAGCGCACGGCGGTGTCCATGAGCCGCTCCGGCATGACGTTGGCGAAGTCGGCGTGGTCCGTGACGGGCTTGCGCAGCTGCTCGGGGAAGCTGTCGACGGCGAACACCGGTCCCTGGGGCACGCTGTAGGTCAGCTCCATCCGCAGCTGCGGCACGGGCCGGAAGCCGCCGGCGCAGCGGCCGGTCCGCGGGTCCGGGAAGACGATGTGCGCGCGGTGGTCGCCGCTGTCGGTGTTCCGGCCGTCCCAGCAGCTGGGGAAGTCCAGCAGCCGTACGACCTTGCTGCCGCGCGGGCAGAGCGGGTACGCGTCCGTGAAGTGCCGGCCGGCGACGCCCGTGCAGCCCCAGCGGGCCCGGGCGTTGCCGGGGCCGGAGGTGAACGCCTTGGCGTCGCCGGTGATCACCCGCAGCCCGGGCGGCATGGCGGCGACCTTGGCCGCCGGGTTGCCGCGGAACGTGAGGGAGGCGCTGTCGGGGGTCAGCACGCGGCCGGTGTTGCCGTCGCGGCTCTCGGCGCCCTTCTCGCCGGTCAGACGCAGGACCGGCCAGAAGTAGGCGGACTTGTCGCCCTGGGCGCAGGTGGTGCCCGCGGCGCGCAGCGAGGCGTCGGTGGAGAAGGCGTCGGTGGAGCGGTTGCCGACGTAGTCGTGCAGGTGGTGGGCGCCGTTGGTGACGCCCGGCGTGACGATGAAGTTGTCGGGGTTGCGGTGGCCGTTCTCGTTGCGGCCGCAGCGGGTGGTGAAGACGCCGGTGGAGGCGGAGGCCTGGTTCCGGGGCGGCGGCGCGTCGGGGCGGGCGCGGCGGATGTCGGCGAAGTCGGTGGGGGAGGGGCCCGCGTGGGTGTGACTGTCAGTGGGGGGTGTCACTCTGGGTGACGAGGTCGGGCGGGCGGAGGCGCTGCCGGTCACGGCGGCGAACGTGCCCGCCGAGCCGAGCAGCGCCAGTAAGGCGATGACGATCAGGTGCTTGGCGCCCAGTCGGCGCCGGTGACTGGCCGGCATGGGGATCAGCTCTCTTCGGAGGGAGACGGGGATGAGGGGGAGAGGGATGGGACCGGGGGCGTGGTCGCGGCCGGGTCCGGGCCGGGGGAGGCCGGTTCGGGTGCGTCGTGGGCGTGGGACGCGGCGGGCGGGAGGGCCGGGGTCACGGCGGGGGCGGGCGGCGGCCCGGCTCCCCGGCCGGGCGGAGCCGGCGGGGGCGGGCCGGACGCGAGGGCGTCGAAGTCGACCAGCCCGGTCTCCTCGAGCACCTTCATGTGGTCCAGGACGGTCGTGGCGGCGTCGTCGGCCAGCTCGCGCACCGCGGAGTTGCGGGTGCCCGCGCGCACCTGCCCGACGAGGGCGAAGACCTTGCCGTGGGCGAAGCGCAGGATGTTGGCGAACTCCCGGTCGTACGCCCCGCCGTGCGCGGCGTCGAGCCGGGTCAGCCAGCGACGCTGCTCGGCCGTGGGCTGGCTGGGCAGCTCGAGGCCGAGCCGCTGCCCCACGTCGCGCACGTGCTGGTCGAGGGCGGTGTGGCCGTCGACGAGGTGCCGGCCGGCCAGCTTGACGGCGGCCGTGGTGCCCCGCTCCAGCGCCTGCTGGCCGGCGGGGGTCTCCCAGAGCCCGGCCAGCCGGACCCGTTCGACGAAGTCGCGGTCGGCCGCGGACAGCGGGCCGAACCGCGTCGGGACGGAACCGGCCGTCGGGTCGGCGGCGGCCGCGCCCGCGGCCGTGCCGGTGCGGTCGGCGTAGGACCAGAGGGGGAACAGCAGAGCGGCCAGGGTCGCCGTGAGCGCGGTGACGATCAGGCCGGTGCCGGTGAGGGATCGCATGGGACCTCCTTGTGCGCGACCGCACGCTAGAGGCCCGGAACTGATCGGCAAGCGGATTCGGCGGATCCGTGGGCGGGGGCGGGGCCCGGATTCCCGTGCCGGCCTGCGCGTTCGGTCCGTCCGAGAAAAACCGGAGGGGAATGTGGGCTGCGTCACGGCGCGGGCAAGGCGGCCCGGGGCGGCGGGGGCGGTTGGTACGTTGTGCGGTTTCGCCGGGGGGCGCGGGGGCGTGCGCGGGCGGCGCCGGGATGTGGTGAGGCCCCGCGGTCGGGGGGACGCCGCGGGGCCTCACATCACCCAACGGGTGGTCGATTGGGTTGGTTCCCGCGCTTCTGCGGCAGTATGGCGGGTGGGGGTGATGGGCGTGCGTGAACGGCCGGAAGCGAAGAGGGGCGCGAACGGAAAGCGGTACGACCCCGAAAGGCTCTTTCTGCCCCCCGACGACGATCTCGCCCCGAACAGGCCGGGCGAGACCCTCCGGGCCCGGCTCGAGACCTCCCGGGCGGGCCGGGCGCGCCTGGTGATCGCCCGGCTGCTCGGGCGGCGGCCCGTGGAGGACTCCTGGCGCCGCGCGCTGGCCGCCGAGCAGCTCGTCGGGGCGGAGCTGGAGGGGCTGACGCCGGGCGGCTGGGAGGTCGTGCACTCCATCGTCCTGCCCGGCGAGGCCGTCATCTCCCATCTGCTGATCGGGCCCGGCGGCGTCTTCAGCGTGGCCGCCGAGCAGATCCGCGGGGGACGGGCCGAGGTGGACGACGCCTCGGTCCGGGTGCCGGGGGAGCGCCATCCGCTGCCGTACGTGCGCCGCGCGCGGCACAGCGCGCGCCGGTCCACGCAGGTGCTTTCGCGGGGCTGCGGGTTCCCGGTGCGGGTGCTGCCGGTGCTGGTGCTCGTCGGCGCGGACGGCGTGGAGGTGGCGGACTCGCTGCGGGACGTACGGGTGCTGCGGGAGGAGGAGGTGCCGGGGCTCGGCGCGCTGGGCGGGGTGCTGCACCCGGACCGGGTGGACCGCATCCACACGGTGGCGCGCAACCGGCGGGTGTGGCTCCGGGCGTAGGGGCGCGCGGCCCCCGCCGGGCCGGTGTCTACCAGGGGCCGGGGACGGGTCCGGTCAGCAGCCGGCACAGCAGTGCCGCGTCCTCGTCGGTCAGCCCGTCGGCGAAGCGGGTGAGCACGACCTCCCGGTCGGGGCGGCCGTCGAGGACCTTGTGCATCCGCCGGGCGGCGAGGCCCGCCTCGTCGGTCAGCGGCGCGTAGGCGTAGGCCCGGCCGCGCGGGGTGCGGGTGAGCACCTCCTTGCCGTGCAGCCGCGACAGGATCGTCACCACGGTGCTGTACGTCAGCTCGCCCGAGAGCGTGGCCTGCACCTCGCGCGGGGTGAGCGGGGCGCCCGCCCGCTGCAGTGCGGCGAGGACCTCGCCCTCCAGGGCGCCGCTGGCGCGGCGCCTGCCCTGGCGCGCGACGACGGTGGGGGTGGGCGTTGCCATGGGTGTCGATGATCCTTCGATAAACCTTCGCAAGTCTTCCGCTTGCCTCTACAGGAGTGTAAAGGCTCCCTAAGGTATTGAGAGAACCCTGAGTAATCTGACTGAGCTTCAGATTCCGGTTATGGCAGACTCGCCCCAGAATCGAGCTGTAGACGCAGCGACGGATGTTCGGACGGGGTCGGGTCAAGCGGTGGGCGAGCGACGGAAAAATGGGGCACATGCGAACAAAGGCTCCGTATTTGCCTATGGTCGCCGGGGGAAGCGGGGGACCTCCCGCAGCGTCGCGCTGAACCGTTTCCGTCCCGCCTACCCCCGCCCCGGGCGCACGGGCTACCGCCGCTGGATCCCCTCGTGGCGCCAGGTCCTGGGCTCCTTCGGCATCCTCGCCGGCGCGCTCACGGCCACCGTCGCGATCCTCTACGCGCGCACCGGCATACCCGCCGACCTCAACGCCTTCGCCACCCAGCAGGACAACGTCTACTACTGGGCCGACGGCACCGAGATGGCCCGCACGGGCCCCGTCGACCGGCAGGACACGGCCCTGGAGAAGGTCCCCGAGAAGGTGCGCTGGGCCGCGCTCGCCGCCGAGAACGAGACCTTCTACTCCGACAGCGGCATCTCCGTCAGCGGCATGACGCGCGCCGTGTCCAGGATGCTCACCGGCGGTGACACCCAGGGCGGCTCCACCATCACCCAGCAGTACGTGAAGAACGCCTACCTCAACCAGGAGCAGACCTTCACCCGCAAGCTCACCGAGATGTTCATCGCGATCAAGCTCGACAACAAGATGAGCAAGCCGGACATCCTCGAGGGCTACCTCAACACCAGCTGGTACGGGCGCGGCAGCTACGGCATCCAGCGCGCCGCCCACGCCTACTACGGCAAGGACGTCTCGCAGCTCGACGCCAGCGAGGGCGCCTTCCTCGCCTCCCTGCTCAAGGGCGCCGCCCTCTACGACCCGGCGGTCAGCGCCAAGAACCACGAGCGGGCGGTGGAGCGCTGGAACTGGATCCTCGACCGCATGGTCGCCATCGGCAGGCTCTCGCCCCAGGAGCGGGCCGGCTACACCCGCTTCCCCGAGCCCAAGGCGCCGCCCAGGCCCGCCGGGCTCAGCGGCCAGACCGGCTACCTCGTCGACACCGCCCGCGCCTACGTGAGCGCCCACACCGAGGTCTCCGACGCCGACTTCGACCTCGGCGGCTACCAGATCCGCACCACCTTCCGGAAGCCCGACACCGAGGCGCTGGCCAAGGCCGTCGAGGACGTCCGCAAGGGGCTGGACCCCGACAAGCGCGAGAGCGACAAGAACGTACGCGTCGGCGCCGCCTCCGTGACCACCGACGGGCGCATCCTCGCCCTCTACGGCGGCCCCGACTACCTCAAGCAGGGCTTCAACGACGCCAACTCCACCGTCGTCCCGGCGGGCACCACCTTCGGTCCCTTCGTCTACGCGGCCGCCCTGCGCGACGGCATCCAGCGCGTACGAGGCGGCCCGCGCGTCCCCGTGACGCCCGCGACCCTCTACAACGGCGACGACAAGGTGGCCATCCGCACCCCCGAGGGCCCCTACTGGGACCGCTCGGGGAAGATCGTCAAGGCGTCCAACGACGGCGGCAGGTCCTACGGCCGGATCACCCTCAAGGACGCCGTCGCGCGGTCCGTGAACTCCCCGATCATGCAGCTGGGCATGGACGTGGGCCTGGACCGGGTGGGCAGGGTGGCCGTGCAGACGGGCCTGCTCGCCGAGAGCCTGGGCGCCAAGGTGCCCGCCTTCTCCCTCGGCACCAGCACGCCCAGCGCCATCCGCATGGCCGGCGCCTACGCCACCTTCGCCGCCAAGGGCATGAACAGCGAGCCGTACTCCGTGGAGCGGCTCAGCCGCAACGGCGACCCCGTGGACGTGGAGAAGCCCACCGCCGAGCGCGCCCTGCCCGTGAGCGTGGCCGCGGCGGTGGACGACGCGCTGCACGACGCCGTCCGGCGCGGCACCGCGACGGCGGCCGGGGCCGCCGGGCCCGGCGTGGCGGGCACGAACGGCACGGGCCCGGACAACAAGTCGGCGTGGTTCGCCGGCTACCGCGGCCGGACCGCGACCGCCGTCTCGCTCTTCCGCATCGACCCCAGGACCCAGGAGCCGCTGCGGCTGGACGGCCTGGGCGGCGCCGCCGCGTCGGTGCGCGGGAGCACGTACCCCCTCGCCATCTGGACCCGGTACATGAGCCACGCCGGGAAGTGAGAGGGGGCCGGCGGCCCGCGCCGGCTACTTGGTGAAGGTCTTCCAGTCCGGGGCCTGCGCGGGGTCCAGCCCGCGCAGCTTCGCCAGCACCTTCGGGTCCTGGGCGTCCAGCCAGTCGGCCACCTGCCGGAAGGAGACGCAGCGCACGCCGTCCCGGCGACAGACGTCCTTCATCACGTCCTCCATGGCCTTCATGTAGATCCCCCCGTTCCAGGTCTCGAAGTGGTTGCCGATGAACAGCGGGGCGCGGCTGCCGTTGTAGACGCGGTTGAAGCCGTTGAGGTACCCCTCGCGCGTCAGCTTCTGCCATTCGGCGCGCTTGGCGGGATCGCCGTTGGTGTTGTCACCGGACTGGTTGAAGAGGAAGTTGAAGTCCATCGAGAGGACCTGGCGCTCGCTCTTGGGGTAGGGCAGCAGCTGCAGCGGGAAGTTCCAGATGCCGTCGTTCTTCGTCGGCCACAGCTGGAAGTCGCCGGGCGAGCTGGCGTCGTAGCGCCAGCCGAAGGTCTTCGCCGCCGGTATCAGCGTCTTCTGCCCCTCCAGGCAGGGGGCGCGGCCGCCGACGAGCTCCTTCTCGTAGTCGAAGGGCAGCGGGTCGACGTTCTTGAAGCCGGTGTTCGTCTTCCAGTTCTGGACGAAGGAGTAGGACTGCTCTATCTCCTTCTTCCACTCCTGCGAGGTCCAGTCCCCGCCGCCGTTCTTGCCGCAGAAGTGACCGTTGAAGTGCGTGCCTATCTCGTTGCCCTCCAGCCACGCGCCGCGCAGCTGCTCCAGGGTGTCCTTGATGTGGGCGTCCGAGGTGAAGTCGATGGCCGCCTCGCCCGGCTTGTGCCGGGGCGGCAGGTACTTCTGCCGGTCCGCCTTCGGCAGCAGGTAGATGCCGGTCAGGAAGTAGGTCATCTGCGCGTTGTTCTGCCGGGCGACCGAGCGGAAGTGGGAGAAGAGCTTGTCGTCGTTCTCCAGCGCGCCGTCCCAGGAGAAGACGACGAACTGCGGCGGCTTCTCGCCCGGCTTCAGCTTCTCGGGCTTGGCCACCTTCGGCTGCGGCCCGGTGTAGGACGTCGAGCCGTCCCCGAGGACCCTGACCTTGCCGTCCCAGACCTCTTCCGGCTTCTTGCCGCCGTTGGCCTCGTTCTTCGCCCCGCCCTCCGGCTCGGGCGAGGAGGCGGCGGAGGCGGCGCCCTTGCGGCCGTCCCCGCCGTCGTCGGCGTGCGTCAGCGCGGCCACGAGGGCCACGGCCACGCACACGGCGCCCAGAGCCGTCCCCCCGTACAGAGACCTCTTCGACAACTTCGTGCTCCTGTGCGCCGGTACATGTGTTTCAGCGCCAGTATCACAGGCCCGTGTGACGGTTCCGCAGGGCGGGATGGTCCGCGACCACCGTGCACGAGCCGGGCGCGATCTCGGTGAACCCCGCGTCGCGTACCACCGGTAGCCCGCTGCCCGTCACTTCCGCCCAGCGCGCCGGATCCGCGGTCCGCACCGACAGCGCGAAGCCGTCCTTCCGCCAGACCTCGCGCGCCGCGTCGTCCAGTGCCCACCACGCCAGCTGGGCCCCGTGCCCGGCCTGCGCCATGGCCTTGCCCGCCGACATCTCCAGCGCCGGGTTCAGCCACAGCACCGGCCGCCCGGCCTCCGGCGCGGCCGGCGGTGCGGGGTCGTCCAGGTCCGTGCCCGACACCTGCAGCTTGATCAGCTCCTTGGGCCAGCCGTCCAGCGGGACCGGCGGGAAGACCCGCACCTCCGCGGCCTCGCCGGGCACCGTGATCCCCGGCAGCGCGCAGGCCTTGCGCCACTCCGCGCCCCGCGCCCGCCGCACCACCTTGCGGATCCGCGCGTCCTGCCAGTCCCGTACGGCCTGCGCCCACTCCCCCTCGTCGGCGGTCGCCCGCTCGTCCGACAGCAGCGTGAGCACCGCCCGCGCCGCCGTCTCCAGGGCGTCGGTACGGGCGGGCGGGGCGGCCTTCTCCACCCGTACGACGAGCGGGAGGACGAACTGCGGTGCGTCGTCGCGGGGGTCCTGGGGGAGGGCGGGGGAGGTGTCTGAGCTGGTCACACCCCCACGCTACCGTGGGGCCCATGAGACTGACGGGGGTCGGGCGCCGCTATGGAATCGGCGGCCCATGGGTGTTACGCGACGTCGGCATGGAGCTCCCCGCGGGCGCGCTGCTGCGCGTCCAGGGGGCCAACGGCAGCGGCAAGTCCACGCTGCTGCGGGTGATCGCGGGCATCGACGCCCCCGACGCGGGACGCGTCGAGGGCCGGCCGCGCACCGCCTACGTCCCCGAACGCTTCCCCGCCGCCCTGCCCTTCACGGCGACCGGCTACCTCACCACGATGGGCCGCGTGCACGGCCTGGGCCGGGCCGCCGCCGCCCGGGCCGCCGGGGAGTGGCTGGAGCGGTTCGGCGCCGGCCACC
Organism: Streptomyces griseocarneus; assembly: GCF_014655595.1. Taxonomy (GTDB): domain Bacteria; phylum Actinomycetota; class Actinomycetes; order Streptomycetales; family Streptomycetaceae; genus Streptomyces; species Streptomyces griseocarneus. The sequence continues at coordinate 306,999 of NZ_BNBL01000001.1, forward strand.
ACGCCCGTACCCGCCTGTCCCAACTCTCCAAGGGCACCAGCCAGAAGGTCGCCGTGGCCCAGGGACTGCTCGCCGCGCCCGGCCTGCTCGTGCTGGACGAGGCCTGGACCGGCCTGGACCCGGCGTCCCGGACCGTCCTCGACCGGGCGGTCGCCGACCGCGTCGCCGACGGCGGCACCGTCGTCTTCGTCGACCACGACCCCGGGCGCCTGGCCGGGCGAGCGGACGCGTTCTTCCGCGTGGAGGCCGGGCGGGTGCGGCGGGAGCGGGAAGCCGTTCCCGTCGCGGAGGACCGCGTGCGGATAGAGGCCGAAGGCCCGGCCGGCGCCGAACTCCCGCCCGCCCTGCCCGGCGATCCCGCGTGCGAACCCGTCCCCGGCGGGCGGCCCGGCGCCGTGCGGCTCACCGTCGGCGCCGCGCACTCCGACGAACTGCTGCGCACGCTCCTGGCGGCCCGGCCGGCCTGGCACATCCACGCCGTGACCCCACGGGAGGCGAACCGATGACCGCACTGCTGCGCTACCAGGCCACGCTGCTGATCCGCTCGCACCGGTGGCTCGCGCCGCTGCTGTTCCACGGCATCCTCCTGTGCATCGGGGTGCGCCCCGGGGAGCCGGTGCTGGACTCCTTCGCGTACGCCGCAGCCGTCCTGCTGCCCACCACCGCCTGGCTGGTGCGGGTCTGCGTCACCAACGAACCCCCCGCCGCGCGCGCCTGCGCCGCCGCGGCCGTCGGCCCCGTCCGCGCCCACCTCGCCGCGCTGCTGACCGCGCTGCTCGCCTCGGCCGCCCTCGGCACGGCCTGCGCCGCCGTCGTCGCCGCGGTCGGCGCCCCGCGCAGCACCGACCACCGGGTGGCCGTCCCCCTGCTGCCCGCGACCCTGGCCGGCCTCGTGGCCGCCCTGGTCTGCGCGCTGCTCGGCGTCGCGGTGGGAGCGCTGTGCAACCGGCCCCTGCTGCGCAGCACGGCATGGGCGGTTCCGGGCACGATGCTCGTGGCGTGCCTGGCGCTGTTCGTCTGGGGATCTCCCGCCAGGGCCGCCCTGAGCAGGCTGACGGCCGGCTCGATCAGCGGGTCCGTGCCCGTGCCGTTGCCGCCCCTGGCCTTCGCGGCCGTGCTGGCGGCGGGCGCCACGGCGGTGGCCTGCGCGGTGAGCCGGCGCCGGGAGTAGCGGGCGGCGGGCCGCAGGGCCCCATCCCGCCGGCGGCCGCCGGACGGCACCATGGACAGCACGAACCCCGGGTCCTTCGTGAGAGGAGCTGCCTGTGCTGTTCGAGGTGTGGGCGCCGGACGCCGCGCGCGTCGCCCTGTGGGCGGACGGCCGCACGTACGCCATGGAACGCGACCCGGCCCGCGCGGGCCGGTGGTGCCGCGAGGCGCCCGCCGCCGACGGCACCCGCTACGGCTTCGCCCTCGACGGGGGACCGGTCCTGCCCGACCCCCGCGCGCGCCGGCTGCCGGACGGCCCCGAAGGGCCGGGCGCGGTCGTCGACTTCACCCGCTTCACCTGGCGTCACCCCTGGCCCGGCCGCCCGCTGCCGGGGGCGGTGCTCTACGAGCTGCACACCGGCACCTTCACCCGCGAGGGCACCTTCGACGCGGCCGCCGCCCGGCTGCCGCACCTGGCGGACCTGGGCGTCACCCACGTGGAACTGATGCCGGTCTGCCCCTTCCCGGGCACCCACGGCTGGGGTTACGACGGCGTGGCCCCCTGGGCCGTGCACGAGCCCTACGGCGGCCCCGACGGCCTGCGCCGGTTCGTGGACGCGGCGCACGGGCTGGGCCTGGGCGTCGTCCTCGACGTGGTGCACAACCACCTGGGCCCCTCGGGCAACCATCTCCCCGCGTTCGGGCCGTACTTCACCGACACCCACCACACGCCCTGGGGCGCCGCCGTCAACCTCGACGCCCCCGGCTCGGCGGAGGTACGGGCGTACCTGACCGGCAGCGCGCTGGCCTGGCTGCGCGACTACCGCCTCGACGGGCTGCGGCTGGACGCGGTGCACGCGCTGGCCGACACCGGGCCGAAGCACTTCCTGGCCGAACTGTCCGCCGCGGTCGACGCCCTCGCCGCCCGGCTGGGGCGGCCGCTGTTCCTCATCGCCGAGTCCGACCTCAACGACCCGGCCACCACCACCCCGCGCGAGGCCGGCGGCCTGGGCCTGCACGCCCAGTGGAACGACGACTTCCACCATGCCCTGCACACCGCCCTGACCGGCGAGTCCCAGGGCTACTACGCCGACTTCGCCACCGACCCCACCCACGCCCTGGCCAAGACGCTGCGCAGCGGCTTCTTCCACGACGGCACCCACTCCGCCTTCCGCGGCCGCCCCCACGGCCACCCGCTCGACCCGGCCACCACCCCCGCCCACCGGCTCCTGGCCTACTCCCAGACCCACGACCAGGTCGGCAACCGCGCCCTGGGCGACCGCCTGTCCGCGCACCTGACGCCGGGCCGGCTGGCGTGCGCGGCGGCCCTCGTGCTGTGCGCGCCCTTCACCCCGATGCTGTTCATGGGCGAGGAATGGGGCGCGCGGACCCCCTGGCAGTACTTCACCGACCACACCGACCCCGGCCTGGCCGAGGCCGTACGCACCGGCCGCCGCCGCGAGTTCGCCGCCCACGGCTGGCCCGCCGCCGAGATCCCCGACCCCCAGGACCCGGCCACCCGCGACCGCTCCTGCCTGGACTGGACCGAGCCCGGGCACGCCCCGCACGACCGGCTGCTCGCCTGGTACCGCGATCTGATCGCCCTGCGGCACGCCGAGCCCGCGCTGACGGATCCGCAGTGGGACTACGACGCCCTGTCGGTGACCCCCCGGGGCACGGTGTCCTTCCGGCGCGGCCCGCTGGTCGTCGCCGTCAACCTCACGGACCGGCCCGTGCGCCTGCCACTCGTACCGGGCGGCGCCCGCGCGGAGGTCCTGGCCGCGTGGCGGCCGCTCGACCCGCCGGACGGGGACGGCGGCACGACGCTGCCGGCGGAGTCCGCCGTGGTCCTGCGATGCGAGGGGCGGTTGCGGCCCACTGGGGCCGGAGAGACGCTGGAAGGGGCGTGACCGCTCCTTCGCGAGCGCGGGTCCACGGCGCCGGGCGCGGCGCGCCGCCGCAGCGAAGGAGTGAGGAGCCATGCGCACACTGCTCAGGGCCCGGATGGACACCCGTGCGGGGAACGAGGCGCTCCGCAACGGCACCATGTCGAAGGTCGTCGAGGAGCTGATCGAGCGTCTCCACCCCGAAGCCGCCTACTTCACCGCGCTGGACGGGGGCCGCTCCTGCCTCCTCGTCTTCGACATGGAGGACGCCTCGCAGATGCCCGCCATCTGCGAGAAGCTCTTCACGGAGATGGAGGCCGAGGTCGAACTGCACCCCGTCATGAACGCGGACGACCTGAAGAAGGGCCTCGCCGCCCTGCGCTGACCCTTCCGGCTCTCCGGCTCTTCGGCCTTCGCGGTCAGCCCTCGTCCGGCCGCAGGCGCAGCGAGATGGAGTTGATGCAGTACCGCTGGTCCGTGGGGGTGGGGTAGCCCTCGCCCTCGAAGACGTGGCCCAGGTGGGAGCCGCAGCGCGCGCAGCGCACCTCGGTGCGGACCATGCCGTGGGAGCGGTCCTCGATGAGCTCGACGGCGGAGGAGTCCTTGGGGTCGAAGAAGCTCGGCCAGCCGCAGTGGCTCTCGAACTTCTCCGTCGAGCGGAACAGCTCCGCGCCGCACGCCCGGCAGGCGTAGACGCCCGCCGCCTTGGTGTCGGTGTACTCACCGCGGAAGGCGGGCTCGGTGCCGGCCCGGCGGAGCACCTCGTACTCCGCCGGACTCAGCTCGGCGCGCCACTGCTCGTCCGTCTTCTCGACCTCGTATGCCATGTCGCACGCCCTCCGCGGTGTGTCGGTCAGCTCTCCAGGCGGGCCAGGATCTTCGGACCGAGGTCCGTGACGTCGCCCGCGCCCATGGTGAGAACGAGATCACCCGGGCGGGCCATTCCCGCGATCACGTCCGGGATGGCCGCCATGTCGTGCTCGGCGCGCACGTCGGCGCCGGCGGCCACCGCCGCGTCGATGATCAGGGCGCTGGTGATGCCGGGGACCGGGTCCTCGCGGGCCGGGTAGATGTCCAGGACCACGGAGGCGTCGGCCAGGGCCAGGGCCTGGCCCATCTCGGTGCCGAGCTCCTGGGTGCGGCTGAAGAGGTGCGGCTGGAAGACCACGAGCACCCGGGAGCCGGCGGCGGCGCCGCGGATGGCCTCGAGGTCGGCCGTCATCTCGGTGGGGTGGTGGGCGTAGGAGTCGATGACCTGGACCCCGGCCGCCTCGCCCTTGAGCTGCAGGCGGCGCTTGACGCCGGTGTACTTGCCGAGTGCGGAGGCCAGGTTGTGCGCCGGGATGCCGAGGGCGACGCCCGCGGCGAGGGCGGCGACGGCGTTGTGCGCGTAGTGGCTGCCGGGGACGGAGACGGCGAAGGTCAGCATCTTGCCGTTCAGCAGCACCGTGACCTCGCTGGCCAGGCCGCGCGGGGTGACCTTCAGGACGCGGACGTCGGCGTCCTCGGCCGCACCGTAGGTGACGACCTCGATGTCGTGACGCCCGGAGATGCGCTCGGTGAGCTCGCGGGCGCCCGCCTGGTCGGCGGAGACCACGAGCGTGCCGCCGGGACGAATCCGGCCGACGAAGGTCTCGAAGGATTCGTAGATCTCCTCCATCGACGCGTAGTTGGCGTGGTGGTCCAGCTCCACGTTGAGGACGATCGCGACCTCGGGCGCGTACTTGTGGAAGCTGCGGTCGCTCTCGTCCGCCTCGGCCACGAAGATGTCGCCGCCGCCGTGGCGGGCGTTGGAGCCGGGGCCGTCGAGGTCGCCGCCGATGGCGTACGACGGGTCGAGGCCCAGGGCGTCGAGGGAGACGGCGAGCATCGACGTGGTCGTCGTCTTGCCGTGCGTGCCGGCCACGGCGATCGGGCGCAGGCCGTCCATCAGGCGGGCGAGCGCGTCCGAGCGGTGGACGACCGGGATGCCGCGCTCGGCGGCGGCGGCCAGCTCGGGGTTGTCGGCGCGGATGGCGCTGGAGACGACGACGCAGCTGGCGTCCTCGGCGAGGTGGCCGGCCGCGTGCCCGATGTGGACCGTCGCCCCGAGCTCGCGCAGCGCGCCGGCGGTCTCGGACTCCTTCGCGTCGCTGCCCGCGACGGCCGCGCCGCGCTGCGCGAGGATCTTCGCGATGCCCGACATCCCGGCGCCGCCGATGCCGATGAAGTGCGGTCGGTCCATCGTCGTGGGGACGGCCGGTGCCATATGCGGTGCTCCCTGGAGGGTCGTGGTGCAGCTACAGGCACCGATTGTTGCACCCGCCGCCGACAGCGCGGTCCACGCCCGTCACAGAGGCCGGACCAGCCCGGCCGCCAGGCCCGCCGCCACGGCGGCGGTGCGGCTGTCGACGCCGAGCTTGCCGTAGATGTGCACGAGGTGGGTCTTGACGGTGGCCTCGCTGATGAAGAGGCGGCGGGAGATCTGCCGGTTGGCCAGGCCCTCGGCCAGCAGGCCGAGGATCTCGGTCTCGCGCGGCGACAGGGCGGGCCGCCCCCCGGACCGTACGCGGCCCAGGAGGCGGGCGGCGACCGGCGGGGCGAGGACCGTCTCGCCGCGGGCGGCGGCGTGCACGGCGGCGGCGAGCTCCTCGGGCGGGGCGTCCTTGAGGAGGTAGCCGGTGGCCCCGGCCTCGACGGCGGCCAGGATGTCCGCGTCGGTGCTGTAGGTGGTCAGGATCAGCACGGCGGGCGGGCGGGGCAGCGCCGTGATGCGCCGGGTGGCCTCGACGCCGTGCATGCCGTCGCCCATCTGGAGGTCCATCAGCACCACGTCCGGCCGGACGCCGTCCGCCAGCAAGCGCAGCGCCTCGGCGCCGTCGGCGGCCTCCCCGGCCGCCTCCACGTCCGGCAGCTCGTCGACCAGGGCGCGCAGGCCGCGCCGTACGACGGGGTGGTCGTCGACCAGGAGCACCCTGATGAGCCCGCTCACGCCGCCGCCCCCAGCGGCTCCGGGCCCGTCGGCAGGGTCGCGGCGATCGCCGTGCCCTCGCCGGGGGCGGACTCGACGACGAGGGTGCCACCGAGCTCGGCGATGCGTTCGCGCATGCCGTGCAGGCCGAAGGTGCGCCGCCCGTCCGCCGGGCCGTTGCCGGGCACGAAGCCGACGCCGTCGTCGTAGACGTCGAGGGTGACCTGGCCGTCGAGGTAGGCGAGGGTCACGGCGGCGTGGTCGGCCCGCGCGTGCCGGGCGACGTTGGCGAGCGCCTCCTGGGTCAGGCGCAGCAGGGCGACCTCGGTCTCCACCGGCAGCGGGCAGGGCTCGCCGTCGAGGCGGAAGGCGGCCGTGGGGAGCGTGCGGGCGGTGACCCGGCGCAGCGCCTCGGGCAGCGGGGCGTCCTCGAGGGCGGGCGGGGTGAGCTCCTGGACGAAGCGGCGGGCCTCGGCGAGGTTGTCGGAGGCGGTGCGCCCGATCTCGCGGACACGCGCGCGTGCCGCGTCGCCTCCCGCCGTCTCGGCGGCCCGGGCGAGCAGCACGATGCTCGACAGGCCCTGGGCGAGCGTGTCGTGGATCTCGCGGGCGAGCCGCTGCCGCTCGGCGAGCCGGCCCGCCTCCCGCTGCGCCGCGGCGAGCTCGTCCCGGGTGCGCACGAGGTCGTCGATCAGCAGCTGGCGCTTGCGGCTCTCCCGGTAGAGCGCCGCGTAGCCGTAGGCGGTCAGGATCGCCACGCAGGCGCCCGCGACCGGGCCGATCACCTTGGCCGCGGTCAGGCCGCCCGGCGCGCCGGCCTGGGCGGCCACGACCGCGGCGGTGGCGGCGACGACGGCCGGGTGCGCCCAGCGCACCGGCAGGGCGTGCAGGAACAGGAAGAACAGCGGGAAGGCGACGTAGCTGAAGCCCCGGTCCATGGCCAGCAGGAGCAGCCACAGGCCCGTGACGGCGGCGAGCCAGGCCCCGGGCCGGCCGGCGCGCCGGACGATTCCGGCCCCGTACGCGGCGGCGAGCACCGCGCCCACCGGAAGGACGGCCGCCGGCGCCCGGCCGAGGAGGGCCGGGGCCAGGGCCACGCCGAGCAGGGCGTAGAACGCCGCGTGCAGGGCGAGGCGCACCAGCCGCAGCGAGGGCACGTCGCCGGCGCCGGCCGCGAGCACCCCGGACGGCGGACGCGGCGCCACGCGCGCGTGCCCGGCGGCCGTGGCGCGGGCGAAGGGGCTGGTCGGTCTCATCCCGTCGAGCGTACGGGCCCGCGCGGGGGCCTCCGGCCGCCCGGCCGTCAACCGTTCGATTGATTTTCGGGTGCACCGGACGGACGAGCAGGGGACCACTCCTTGCCCCGATGCCGGCGGGCGCCCGCCCCGGAAGGCTGGACGGCGTCCCGCACCAGGCCCCGGGAGGCTCTCGTTGTTCGTCGCGCTCCGTGACATCCGCTTCGCCCGAGGACGGTTCGCCCTGATGGGCACCGTCGTCGCGCTGATCACCACCCTGGTGGTCTTCCTCTACGGCCTGACCGACGGGCTCGCCCGCGAGGCGACGTCCGCCGTGGCCTCCCTGCCGGCGGACCGGATCGTCTTCGGCGCCCCGGCCGGCGCCGAACCCGAGGTGTCGTTCTCCAACAGCACCCTGGACGAGCGGCAGCTGGCCGCCTGGCGCCGGGCACCGGGCGTGCGGTCCGCCGAACCGCTGGGGGTGGCGATGACGCGGCTGACGGCCGCCGGCTCGGCGTCGTCGGTGAGCGTCTTCGGCAGCTCCGGGCGGCTGCGCCCGGAGCCGGTGCGCGGCACGGAGCCCGGGGAGGGCCAGGCGGCCGTGAGCGAGCGCGTCGCGCGCGAGCACGGACTGCGCCCGGGGGACCGGATCACGCTCGGCACCCGGGAGCTGACCGTCTCGGGCATCACCCCCGACCGCAGCCACGGGCACGCGCCGGCCGTCTGGACGACGCTCGCCGACTGGCGCCGGGTGAGCCACCAGGCCGGGCCGACCGCGCTGGCGGTGACCGGCGGCGGCAGCCCCTCGGGGGACGCGGCGCGCACCACCCGGGCCGCCGGGCTCGACGACGCGCTCGAGGGCATCGACGGCTACGCGGCCGAGCACGGCACCCTCCGCCTCGTGCAGGGCTTCCTGTTCGTGGTGAGCGCGCTGGTGGTGGGGGCCTTCTTCACCGTGTGGACGGTGCAGCGGCGCCCGGACGTCGCGGTGCTCAAGGCGGTGGGCGCGAGCGGCGGCTACCTGCTGCGGGACGCCCTGGGGCAGGCCGCCGCGGTCCTCCTCGCCGGAGCGGCCCTCGGCGCGGGCGCCGGGGCCGCGGGCGGCGCCCTGGCCTCGGCGGCGGTGCCCTTCGAGCTGGGCGCGGCCACGGTGGCCGTCCCGGTGGCGGCGATGGTGCTGCTGGGGCTGGCCGGGGCCGCGCTCGCCGTACGCCGCATCACCTCCGTCGACCCGCTGACCGCGCTGGGAGCCAACCGATGACCACCGTGCCCACCACCCCCGCCCCCGCCACCGGGGCCGCCCTGTGGCTGGAGTCGGTCGCCCTGACCTACCCGGACGGCGACCGCCGGCTCACCGCCCTGGACGGGGTGACCCTGGCCGTCGCCCCGGGCGAGCTCGTGGCCGTCGCCGGACCGTCCGGCTCGGGCAAGTCGAGCCTGCTGGCGGTGGCGGCGACGCTGCTGCGCCCGGACGCGGGACGCGTGGTCGTCGCGGGGCGGGACACCGCCGGGATGAGCGCCGGGGAGCGGACGAGGCTGCGGCGCGAGCGGATCGGCGTCGTCTTCCAGCAGTCGAACCTGCTGCCCTCGCTCACGGCCGAGGAGCAGCTGCTGGCCGTGGCGCACCTGCGGGGCGAGAAGGTGCGGGCCGCCCGGACCCGGGCGGCGGAGCTGCTGGAGTCGGTGGGGCTGGACGGGGCGAAGCGGCGCCGCCGCCCGCACCGGTTGTCCGGCGGCGAGCGGCAGCGCGTGAACATCGCCCGCGCGCTGTGGGGCGAGCCGGCGGTGCTGCTGGTCGACGAGCCGACGTCCGCGCTCGACCACGAGCGCGGGGAGCGCGTCGTGGGGCTGCTGGCCGAGGTCACCCGGCGGCACCGCACCGCCACGGTGCTGGTCACGCACGACCGGGCGCTGCTCGGCCGGGCGGACCGGGTGCTGACGATGAGCGACGGCCGGCTGTCGGACGGCCCGGCTCACTCCTCGGCGCCGACGGCGGGCTCCTCGTCCTCGTCGTTGTGCGCGTAGAGCTTGAGGACCGGCACGCCGACCTTGTGCCGGGCGCGGGAGGCCCAGTCGCGGTGGAAGAACTCCTCGACCAGGTGCGGGGCGGTCAGCACGATCACCTCGTCGGCGTGGGTCTGCTCGACGACGGACCGCAGCAGGTCCAGCGGGTGGTTGTCGATGATCTGTCCCACGGCCTCGCAGCCCGCCTCCCGCAGGCTCCGCAGGGAGTGCTCCAGGGCGAGGGCGGCGGGCCGCAGCGCCTCCTCGCCCTCGGGTTCGTCCGCCTCGTGGACGGCCTGCTCCAGCTCGCCGAGGGCCACGTCGTCGATGGCGCGCAGCAGCCGGTCCTCGTTGCCTCTGGGCCGCATGAGGACGACGAAGGACATGGCGTCGTCGTGCAGGGTCGTCACGAAGTCGACATCCGCGGCGGACAGCGGCTGTTCGATCATCAATACGCTCGTGAACACGGTGGGCGCGCCCTTCTTCTCCTTGGGCCACCGGGCCCAACAGAAACCATCCTGCGCGTGCTCCCGTGAGCCCGCCTGTTGTGGTCCACTGCCCTCGGGAAAGCGTCTTGACTCAATTCTGCCCACCGGAAGGGAAGCGGAACAGGGAATTCCGGTGATTGTCGGACGGCTGATCGCCGGACGGCCCGCCGGATCGCCCGTTCAGATCCTCCGGTAGCTGGTGAAGAGAAAACCGCCCTCCTCCAGCACCGATCCCAGCGCGAACCGCTCGGGCACCGCCAGCGGCGGCCCCGCCATGATCCTCGGCGCCGTGCCCGTGGCCACCACGGGCGCCAGCGACAGGCACATCTCGTCCAGCACCCGGGCCGAGGCGAACTGCCCCAGCAACCGGGGGCCGCCCTCCGTGAGCAGCCGCGTCAGCCCCCGCTCCGCCAGCAGGCCGGGGACGCGCGCGGGATCCACCCCGCGCCCCTCGCCCGCCACGATCACCTCGGCACCCGCCGTGCGCGCCGCCTCCATCCGCTCCGCCGGGGCGGCCGCGCCCGTCAGCACGACGGTCGGCACGAGCGGCGAGGTGAACAGGGGGAGCGAGAAGTCCAGGTCGAGCCCGGCGCTCACCACGGCTATGACGGGCGCGGGCCCCTGGCCGAGCGCCGCCCGCCGCGCCGCGAAGGCCTCGCGGGCCCGCGCGGGCCGGTAGCCCTCCTGCCGCACGGTCTCGGCCCCGACCACCACCGCGTCGGCCAGCCCCCGCAGCGTGCCGAAGATCCGCATGTCGGCCGCCGAGGACAGCGGCTGGGAGCGGCCCTCGTGGTGGGCCGCGCCGTCCAGGGAGGAGACCATGTTGGCCCGCAGCCACGCGCTCCCGGCGGGGACGTCGTCCGGGTAGGCGTAGAGCCCGGCCAGCTCGTCCAGCCCCCATTCGCGGTCCTCGAGGTCGGCGGGGCTGAGCGGGGAGGGGAACAGGCGTCGCATAGGCGGCAGTGTGACATGGCTCGCCCCGTGCGCGACGGCCCCCGCCCGGTTCCGGGGCTACGCTGGATGGCTGTGTCGTCCTCCACCGCAGTCCCCTCCAGCGCCACAGGCCCCGCCACCCCCGGCCCCATAGCCGGGGGGACCGCCGACGGGCCCGTCGCGCTCACCTCGCGCGCCCCGCACGTACCCGCCGACCGCCTGGTCGCCGAGATGGTGCCCCCGCCGCGCTTCGGCTCGGTGCGGTTCGACAACTACATCCCCGACCCGAACCAGCCCAGCCAGGCCCAGGCCGTCACCACCCTCGGCGCCTTCGCCGCAGGGCTGGGCGGCGAGGCCGCGGCCGGCACGGGCCGCAAGCGGTGGTTCCGGCGCGAGGCCCGCCCCGCCGCCCCCACCGGCCCCCGCGGCGTCTACCTGGACGGCGGCTACGGCGTCGGCAAGACCCACCTGCTGGCCTCCCTCTGGCACGCCACCGCGGCCGCCCCCGAACGGAAGGCGTTCGGCACGTTCGTGGAGCTGACCAACCTGGTCGGCGCCCTGGGCTTCCAGCAGACCGTGCAGACCCTCAGCGGCCACAAGCTCCTGTGCATCGACGAGTTCGAGCTCGACGACCCCGGCGACACCGTCCTGGTCTCCACCCTGCTCGGCAAGCTCGTCGACGCCGGCGTGGCGCTCGCCGCCACCTCCAACACCCTGCCCGGCAAGCTCGGCGAGGGCCGGTTCGCCGCCGCCGACTTCCTGCGCGAGATCCAGGGGCTGTCCGCGCACTTCCACCCGCTGCGCATCGACGGCGAGGACTACCGCCACCGCGGCCTGCCGCAGGCCCCCGCCCCGTACGACGACGACACCGTCAAGCGGGTGGCCCACGACACGGACGGCGCCTCCTACGACGCCTTCCCCGACCTCCTCGACCACCTCTCCAAGGTCCACCCGAGCCGCTACGGCGCCATGTGCGACGGCATCCGCGCGGTGTGCCTGACCGGCGTCGCGCCGGTGCCGGACCAGTCGACGGCGCTGCGCCTGGTGGTCCTCGCCGACCGGCTCTACGACCGCGAGGTGCCGGTGCTGGCGTCGGGGCGGCCCTTCGACGAGCTGTTCAGCGAGGAGATGCTGAACGGCGGCTACCGCAAGAAGTACTTCCGGGCCATCTCCCGCCTGACCGCGCTCGCGCGCGACGGCAAGGGCCTCGCCGAGGGGTGACGGGCCCGGGTCGCCGGGGCGGTACGGTTCCCCGGTGTTCCCCGAGATCAACTTCCCGCGCGCCGGCGCGGCCCTCGTCGCGCTGCTGTGCTGCGCGCTGACCGCCTGCGGCGGCAGCGGCGGCGGCAAGGGCGCGGACGGCCCCGGGACGGCGGGCGGCCGGAAGGCCGCCACGCCCCAGGCCCCTGCCCCCTCGCCCTCGGTGCGGGCCTCCGCCGCCCCCACCCTTCCCCCCGGCCCCGGCGGCGCCACCCCCGTCTTCTCGCACGGCAGGCGCGACGGCGGAAAGCGCGTGGCCCTGACCTTCGACGCCGACATGACGTCCGACCAGGGCCCGCGCGCGGCGCGCGGCGAGCACTTCGACAACCCCGCGCTCATCGAGACCCTGCGCCGCCTGAAGGTGCCCGCCACGGTCTTCATGACCGGCCGGTGGGCGGAGCAGTACCCCGGACAGGCGAAGTCCATCGGCGGCGACCCCCTCTTCGAGGTCGCCAGCCACTCCTACAGCCACCACGCCTTCACCACGCCCTGCTACGGACTGCCGACCGTGCCGCGCGCCGAGGCCCGCGCCGACGTCGAGCGGGCCTTCACCGCCTTCCGGCGCGCCGGGGTGGAGCACATCGTGCCGTACTTCCGCTTCCCCGGCGGCTGCCACGACGACGGCGTGCTCAAGGAGCTCGGGCCGGCGAAGGTGACGGCCGTGCAGTGGGACGTGGTCAGCGGCGACGCCTTCGCCAAGCAGGCCGGGCCGGTGGCCTCGCAGGTGATCTCGCAGGTCAAGCCCGGTTCGGTCGTGGTGATGCACTGCACGCGCAGCGCCGCCCCGACGACCGAGGAGGCGGTCCGGCGCATCGTGCCGGAGCTGCGGGCCAAGGGCTACGAGTTCGTCCGCGTCTCGGACCTCGTCGCCGGGCACTGACCGACGCGAGGCGCCGGGCACCGGCCGGCGCGGCCACCGCCGGCGCGGGCCGCGCTCACGCCCCGTCGGCCGCCCGCACCAGCAGGGCCACGGGGCTCGCGTTCAGCAGCTCCGCCATCTCCACACGCCCCTGCCACACGCCTCCCGTCAGCAGCTCCCGCCACGTGCCGCCGCCCGGCAGCTCCAGCACCGTCCCCCGCCACCCCCCGCCCTCCGCCAGCCGCCGGGGCAGCCGCGTCGCCACGGCGACCACCTCCCCCGAGCGCCCGAAGGCCACGCAGTGGTCCGCCGCCGGCCCGGCCGCGCCGAGCGGTTCGTACGAGGCGAGTGCCCCGAACCACCGAGGGTGCTCGCGCCGCAGCCGCAGCGCCGTGCGCGTCAGGCGCAGCTTCTCCGCCGGGAGCCCGTCCTCCTCCGCCTCCTCCCGCGGGCCTTCCTCCGGCCCCCGGGGGAAGCGCGGCACCCGCCGGTTGTCGGGGTCGACCAGCGCCCGGTACACCCCTTCCGTCCCCATGTAGACGTCGGGCACCCCCGGCATCGTCAGATGCAGCAGCGCCGCCCCCAGGGTGTTGGCCCGCACGGTCGGCGCGGCCTCCCGCTCGAGCGGGGCCAGGGCGGCCGCTGCCTCCGGCCCGCCGGGGCCGGCGGTCACGAACTCCTCGACCGCGGCCTCGTACGCGGCGTCCGGCTCGGTCCACGTGGTCAGCAGCGCGGCCTCCCGCACGCTCTTGAGCACCGCCGGCACCAGCCGGCCGGCGTCGGCGTCCCCGAGCCCGAAGGCGCTCTGCCACGCCACCCACGCCACGTGCGGGTCGGGGGCCGTGCTGTGGGCCCACAGCCGGTCCATCAGCGCGGCCCAGCGCCCGGGGTGCTCGCTCAGCGCGGCGATCCGCGCCCGCGCGTCCGCGCTGCGCTTGGTGTCGTGGGTGGACAGCACGGTCCCGGTCGCGGGCCAGTCGCGCTGGAGGCGGGCGCAGAAGGCGTGGAACTCGGCCGGGGTGACGGCCGGGCGGTCCGGCACGCCGCCGACCTCCGTGGCGGACAGCAGGGGCGCGTAGCGGTAGAAGGCGGTGTCCTCGACCGACTTGGCGCGCAGGGCGGAGGCGGTCTGGGCGAAGCGGGCGCAGAAGTCCCGCTGGTCCGGCCCCTCGCCGAGCCTTCCCAGGGCCGCGTCCCGGACGAACTCGACGGCCCGCGCCTCCTCCGGCACCGCGAAGGCCGTACGGGCCCCCTGGGCGGCCTCGTCGAGCAGCGCGGCGTCCACCGGTGTGACGGGCAGGCCGGGCACGGCGTAGGGGCGGTAGACGGGCAGCCGGACGAGGGTCTCGCACAGCGCGGTGCGCAGGGCCCAGGGGGCGTGGTCGCGCAGCCGGTGCGAGGACTCGCACAGCCGCCCGGCGGCGCGGACCAGGCGTTCGACCTCGGCGGCGAGCTCGTGGCCGATGACGCGGTAGGCGGCGCGGCGTACGGTCGCGTGCCAGTCGCCGCCGCGGTCGGGGGGCGGGCCGGCGAAGGCGCGGTAGGCGGCGGCCAGTTCCCCCGCGCCGTCGGGGTCGGTGAACAGGCCGTCGAGGTGGCGCAGGGCGTCGTAGCCGGTGGTGCCGGCGACGGGCCAGTCGGCGGGCAGCCGTTCGTCGCCGCTGAGGATCTTCTCCACCACCGTCCACCGGCCGCCCGTGGCGGCGGCGAGCCGGCGCAGGTAGCCGGCCGGGTCGGCGAGGCCGTCGGGGTGGTCCACGCGCAGTCCGTCGATCACTCCCTCGTCCAGCAGGGCGAGCACCGTGGCGTGGGTGGCGGCGAAGACCTCCGGGTCCTCCACCCGCACCGCGATCAGATCGGAAATGGTGAAGAAGCGGCGGTAGTTCAGCTCGGTGCGGGCCAGCCGCCACCAGGCGGGGCGGTACCACTGGGCGTCCAGCAGCTCGGGCAGCGGCAGCCGCTCGGTGCCGGGCCGCAGCGGGAACGCGTGGTCGTGGTAGCGCAGGACGTCGCCGTCCACCGTGAAGTGCGCCAGCTCGTCACCGAGCGGCCCGCCCAGCACCGGCAGCAGCAGCCTGCCGCCGTGCTCGGCCCAGTCGACGTCGAACCAGCGGGCGTAGGGGGAGGCCGGGCCGTCGCGCAGCATGTGCCACAGCGGGCCGTTGAGGTGCTCGGGGGCGGGCAGGGCCATGTGGTTCGGCACGATGTCGAGGATCAGCCCCAGCCCGTGCGCGTGGGCGGTGCGGGCGAGCGCCCGCAGCCCCTCCTCGCCGCCCAGCTCGGCCCGTACGGCGTCGTGGCCGACGACGTCGTAGCCGTGGGCGGAGCCCGGGACGGCCTCCAGGACGGGGGAGAGGTGCAGGTGCGACACGCCGAGGTCGGCGAGGTGGGGCACGGCCCGCCCGGCCTCCCGGAAGGGGAAGCCGGGCTGCAGCTGGAGCCGGTAGGTGGCGGTCGGCGGGGCGGAGGTGTCGCGCTTCACGGGAACATACGTACCCACCCCCGGGCGTCATGCCGCATCCCCGCCTCAGGCGGGCCGCTGGAGCACCGCCAGGCTGCGGTCGGCGAGCGTCAGCCGCTCCCCGGCCTTGACCTTGGGGCCGCCGGCCGCGGCGCCGTCGGGGCGGGCGGTGTCGACCACGACCTGCCACTGCCGGCCGTGGTCGACGGGGACGACGAACTCCAGCGGCCGGTCGTGCGCGTTGAACATCAGCAGGAAGGAGTCGTCGGTGATCGGCTCGCCGCGCGGGCCCGGTTCGGAGATGGCGCTGCCGTTGAGGAAGACGGTCAGCGACCGGGCGTGCGCGGCCTGCCAGTCCCCGTCCCGCATTTCCTCCCCTTCAGGGGTGAACCACGCGATGTCGGACAGATCGTCGTGGGTGCCCTGCACGGGCCGGCCGTGGAAGAAGCGGCGGCGCCGGAAGACCGGGTGGTCGCGCCGCAGCCACACCAGCGAGCGGGTGAAGCGCAGCAGCCGGCGGGCCCGGGCCGCGGCCTCGTCGCCGTCCTCCGGCTGCGGCCAGCGCACCCAGGAGATCTCGCTGTCCTGGCAGTAGGCGTTGTTGTTGCCCCACTGGGTGCGGGCGAACTCGTCGCCGTGGCTGAGCATCGGCACGCCCTGGGAGACCATCAGCGTGGCGATGAAGTTGCGCATCTGCCGCTCGCGCAGGGCGAGCACCGCCGGGTCGTCGCTCTCGCCCTCGGCCCCGCAGTTCCACGAGCGGTTGTGACCCTCGCCGTCCTGGTTGTTCTCGCCGTTGGCCGCGTTGTGCTTGTCGTTGTACGAGACCAGGTCGTGCAGGGTGAAGCCGTCGTGACAGGTGACGAAGTTGATGGAGGCCAGCGGCCGCCTGCCGTCGCCCTGGTAGAGGTCGGAGGAGCCGGTCAGCCGGGAGGCGAACTCCGCCAGGGTGGCCGGCTCGCCGCGCCACAGGTCCCGGCAGGTGTCGCGGAATTTCCCATTCCACTCGGTCCACAGGGGCGGGAAGTTGCCGACCTGATAGCCGCCCTCCCCGACGTCCCACGGCTCGGCGATCAGCTTCACCTGGCTGACCACCGGGTCCTGCTGCACCAGGTCGAAGAACGACGACAGCCGGTCCACCTCGTGGAACTGCCGGGCCAGCGTCGCCGCCAGATCGAAGCGGAAGCCGTCCACCCGCATCTCGGTCACCCAGTAGCGCAGCGAGTCCATGATGAGCTGGAGCACGTGCGGGCTGCGCATCAGCAGCGAGTTCCCGGTGCCGGTGGTGTCCATGTAGTACTGCGGGTCGTCCGTCAGCCGGTAGTACGAGCAGTTGTCCAGGCCCCGGAAGGACAGCGTGGGACCCAGGTGGTTGCCCTCGGCCGTGTGGTTGTAGACCACATCGAGAATGACCTCGATGCCCGCCGCGTGCAGCGCCCGCACCGCCGACTTGAACTCCAGCACCTGCTGGCCCCTGTCGCCCCACGACGCATAGGCGTTGTGCGGGGCGAAGAAGCCGATGGTGTTGTAGCCCCAGTAGTTGGCCAGCCCCGCGTCCACCAGCCGGTGGTCGTTGACGAACTGATGGACCGGCATCAGCTCGATGGCGGTCACCCCCAGCTCCGTCAGGTGCTCGATCACCGCCGGATGCGCGAGCGCCGCGTACGTCCCGCGCACCTCCTCCGGCAGGGCCGGATGCAGCATCGTCAGGCCCTTCACATGGGCCTCATAGATGACCGTACGGTGATAGTCCGTCCGCGGCGGGCGGTCGTCGCCCCAGTCGAAGTACGGATTGACCACCACCGAAGTCATCATGTGCGGCGCGGAGTCCATGTCGTTGCGCTTCTCCGGCCGGCCGAAGTGATAGCCGTAGACCGCCTCCCCCCAGTCGACCGCGCCGCTGACCGCCTTCGCGTACGGGTCGAGCAGCAGCTTGGCGGAGTTGCAGCGCAGCCCGCGCTCCGGCTCGTACGGGCCGTGCGCCCGGAAGCCGTAGCGCTGACCGGGCATCACTCCCGGTAGATACGCATGCCACACGAAGGCGTCGCTCTCGCGGAGCTCCACCGCCGTCTCCGAGCCGTCCTCGTGCAGGAGGCACAACTCGATGCGCTCGGCGGCCTCGGAGAAGACCGCGAAGTTGGTCCCGGCGCCGTCGTACGTGGCGCCGAGTGGGTACGCCTGTCCCGGCCAGACCTGCATGAGCGAAAGTGTTCCACTCCGAGCGGCTCTTTCCGCAGATCTTCCCCAAAACCCCGGAAGGAAGCCGCCACCGGTCCTCCCGGCTCGGCCGACCGGGTGAGGCCGGCACCCCGTCCACCCTTCTGGCTATGAATCAGATCACGTCCGGCGCCCCGCCGTCGGACAACCCCCACGTTAGGCGGCCGAGTTGTTCCGGGACCCCGGCGGGCGCGGGTGCACCGCCTCCCGCCCGCACAGTAACCTGCCTTGATCGTTGGACGGGGGCGGAAGGCGGTGCACTGGTGAGCTCGGGCGGGCTGGAGCTGCCCCCTGGAGACGGAAGTCCCGAGGGAGACGGCTCGACCGACACGCCACCGGGCGTGATGTCCCTGACCCGCCCGCGGGAGATCGGGGCGGAACTGGACTGGGGCGCGGAGGCCTGGGACGAGGTGCGCACGCGCGCCCGCCGGGCCGGGCGCGCCTACATCTGGCTGAACCTGGTCGAACAACGGCTGCGGGCGGTCGTCGCCGCCGTGCTGCGCCCGGTCTACGAGCCGGTGCACGGCGACGAGGAATGGGTCGTCGCCGCCGCCGGGCCCGCAGGCCAGGAGTGGGTCCAGCGGGCCGTGGCCGTGCGGGAGGTGAGCCGCCGCAAGGGCTACCTGCTCGACCCGGCGGACGACAACGTCCTCAGCTTCCTCACCCTGCCCCAGCTGCGCGAGCTGCTCGTCCAGCACTGGCCGTGCTTCGAGCCCTACCTGGACGACCGGCGCGAACTGGAGCTGGCCCTGGACGAGCTGGAGGTGGCCCGCAACGTCGTCTCCCGCAACCGCGCGCTCTCCGAGAACGTCCTCGCCCAGGCCGAACGGGCCTCGGCCCGGCTGCTGGACATCCTCGGCGGCGGCACCGGCACCCATGCCCGGTCCGCCGACCGGCTGCCCGTGGACGCCGTCGAGGACCTCGTGGGCGACCGCTTCGCCGACGTCGTGGGCGTCCACCCGGACCGGGTGCGGCTGCAGCGCCAGCTGCCCGTGGAGGACCTCTTCGGCAGCGCCCGCCGCCTCGACGCGGTCGGCATAGGCCTGAACCTGCTCGTCCAGAACTACTCCGGGCGGCGCCTGGTGCGGCTGGCCGAGTCCGGCTGCCGGGCCCGGCTGCTCTTCCTCAACCCCGCCAGCAGCGCGGTGCGCCGCCGCGAGCGGGAACTGGGGATCAAGAAGGGCGAGATGAGCCGGTCCGTGGAGATGAACATCATGCACATGCGGCGGGTGCGCGACCGGCTGCGCGACACCGCCGCCTTCGAGATCCGGGTCTTCGACGAGACCCCGCGCTTCACCGCCTACCTCGTCAACGGCGACGGCTCGGACGGCCTGGCCGTGGTCCAGTCCTACCTGCGCAAGGCCCGCGGCATGGAGTCCCCGGTGCTGGTGCTGCGCGGCGGCGGCCGCGACGTGCTGCGCCAGGGCCGGGGCGCGGACGAGGACGGCGGGCTCTTCGAGACGTACCGCGAGGAGTTCGAGGGGGTCTGGGCGGACTCGCGCTCGGTCTCCTGAGGGTGCTCCGCGTCCGGTGCCGGTTCGGTGCCCGACCGGTGTCCGCCCAGGTGCTCGCTCCCGACTGGTTGTCAGTGGGCTGTGCGACGCTGGGACACCAGACGGGGGAAGCACCACCGAAGGGGGAAACCGCCATGGCCTGGCACGAGGAGCCGCTGATCGGCTTCGACCTGGAGACGACCGGCACGGACCCGGCGCGGGCGCGGATCGTCACCGCGGCGGTCGTCGAGACCAAGGGCGGGGACGTGGTCGCCGGCCGGCTGTGGCTGGCCGACCCGGGCGTGCCGATCCCGGCCGAGGCGGCGGCCATTCACGGCATCACGAGCGAGCGGGCCGCCGCCGAGGGGCGGCCCGCGGCCGAGGTCGTGGAGGAGATAGCCGCCGTCCTCGCCGGTCACTGGGTGCTGGGCGTGCCCGTCGTGGCGTACAACGCCTCGTTCGACCTCAGCCTGCTGGAGGCGGAGCTGCGGCGGCACGGGCTGCGCTCGCTCGGCGAGCGGCTGGGCGGGGCCGGGATCGGGCCCGTCGTCGATCCGTACACCATCGACCGGCACGTCGACCGCTACCGCAAGGGCCGGCGGACGCTGGAGGCGGTGTGCCGGGAGTACGGCGTGGTGCTGGACGGCGCCCACGAGGCGGAGGCGGACGCCCTGGCGGCGGTCCGCGTCGCCCGGGCGACGGCCCTGCGGTATCCCCGCATAGCCGACGCCGGGCTGTGGGAGCTGCACCGCGACCAGGTCCGGTGGTACGGCGAGTGGGCGGCCGGATATCAGAAGTGGCTGCGACGGCAGGGGGATCCGCAGGCCGTGGTCGACGCGTCCTGGCCGCTGCGGGGCTAGCGGGGCGGGCGGGGCGCCTCACTGAGGGGCGGATGCGGGCCGGACAGGGGCCGGATACGGGACAGATGCGGAAGGTGCCTTGGCACTTGTTCCGGATTCTGTGATGTCCCTGGATGTCAGGGCTGTCCGGGTCTACGGTATTCCGTACCGGGCCCGCGCTACCCCCCATCACCGCCGCGTCACGCGGCGATCCGAGGAGGCGCACCGTGCCCCAGAACGAGGAGCCCCCTGCCCGGCCGCCGGAAGGGCTGCTCTGCGGGACCATGGAGGTCCACCGCAGGCTGCTCACCGAGAACGCCGCCTACGCCACCGCCCGTACGGCCATCGAGAACCACGCGTTCGCCTACGAACGAGGCGACGCGCGCACGGCCCGTACGGGCGTGACCTGCGTCCCGGTCGTCGTCCACGTCGTCCACGCCACCGACGAGGAGAACGTCGACGACGCCCAGGTCCTCAGCCAGCTCGACGTCCTGAACCAGGACTTCCGCAAGCGCAATCCGGACGTCGCCGGGGTGCCGGAGGTCTGGCGGGAACTCGTCGCCGACAGCCGGGTCGACTTCCGCCTCGCCACCGTCGACCCGGACGGGCAGCCCACCACGGGCATCACCCGCACCCGTACGCACGTGGCCGGCTTCGGCACCGACGACGCGGTGAAGTTCACGGCTCAGGGCGGCCGGGACGCCTGGCCCGCCGACCGCTACCTGAACGTATGGGTCTGCCTGCTCGAGGGCGGCCTGCTGGGGTACGCCCAGTTCCCCGGCGGCCCGGCGGCCACCGACGGGGTGGTCGTCCGGCACTCCGCCTTCGGTACGAACGGCACCGCCACGGCGCCGTTCGACCTCGGGCGCACCGCCACCCACGAGGTGGGCCACTGGCTGAACCTCCACCACATCTGGGGCGACGACGGCACCGGCTGCAGCGGCAGCGACTTCGTCGCCGACACCCCCAACCAGGGCGGCCCCAACTTCGGCAGCCCGGTCTTCCCGCACGTCTCCTGCCGCAACGGCCCCCACGGCGACATGTTCATGAACTACATGGACTACGTCGACGACGCGGCCATGTTCATGTTCACGACCGGCCAGGCCAGGCGCGTGAACGCCACCCTCGACGGTCCCCGCTCCACCTTCCCCACCGGCCCCTGCTGAGGGCCGGGCCTCAGAAGGGGTACCAGCGCACCGCCGGGTCGCCGTCCCGCAGGGAGGCGACCCGGCGCCCGAACTCCGCGAGCGCCGCCGGGTTGCCGGGCGCGTGCTGCGCCACCCACGCGCAGCTCGCCGTCTCCCGGGCGCCGCGCAGCACGGCACAGCCCTCCCATTCGCGCACGTCCCATCCGTAGGTGTGCACGAAGGAGTGGTACGCATCCGGGTCCAGCCCGTACCGGTCGCGGCTGAGGGCCAGTACCACCAGGTCGTGCTCCCGCAGGTCCAGGGCGAAGGTCTCCAGGTCCACCAGCACCGGGCCGCCGGGCCCGATGTGCACGTTGCGGGGGAGGGCGTCGCCGTGGATGGGACCCGGCGTCAGGCGGGGGGTGAGCGCGGCGGCCGCGGCGGCGAAGCCGTCCCGGCGCTCGCGCAGGTAGTCGGCGTCGGCCGGGTCGATCGCGTCCCCGGCCAGCCGCAGCCAGCGCTCGACGCCGCCGAGCAGGTCGCGGTGCGGCAGCGCGAAGTCCGGTGCGGGCAGCGCGTGGATCCGGCGCAGCAGCTCCGCCAGATCGGCGGGGGCCGCGGGGCGCGTCGCGGCGGGGAGCCGGTGCCAGAGGGTGACCGGATGGCCGTCGGCCACCAGCGCCTCGGGGTCGGCGGCGCGCACGGCGGGCACCTCGGCCTCGGCGAGCCAGGCGGCGACCCGCAGCTCCCGGCGGGCGCGGTCGAGGAGGGAGGCGTCGCGGCCGACCTTGGCGACGAGGTCGCCGGCCGCGAAGACGGCGTTCTCGCCGAGCGAGATCAAGGTCGCGTCCGCCGCCGGCAGGGCGGTGCCGGCCGCCGCGAGGAGCTCGCGCGCCCGGTGTTCCGTAAATGCTGTGTCCACCACGCAAGTGTCTCCCGGGGCGGGGGAGGGCGGCGCACGGGTTTGGCGCAAAACCTCATTGAACGATACGTATCGTCTCGCATAGTGTCGCGACATGACTATGCCCACCGGCCAACGCCCCGCCCACATCGCGATGTTCAACATCGCGGCCGCCGGACACGTCCGCCCCAGCCTCGACGTCATCCGGGAGCTCGTCGACCGCGGCCACCGCGTGACCTATGCGATACCCGAGTCCTACGCGGACCTCGTCGCCTCCACCGGCGCCGAGCCGAAGATCTACGACTCGAGCCTGCCGACGGAAGCGGACCCGGACAACTGGGGAGCCGAACCGATCGACCACATGGAACTCTTTCTCGACAACGCCATCCACTCACTGCCCTCCCTCGCCGCCCTGTACGAGGACGACGTGCCGGACCTCGTCCTCTTCGACAGCCTCACCTACGCCGCCCGGGTGCTGGGCCACCGTTTGAACGTGCCGACCGTGCAGCTGTGCCCGCACCTGGTGCCCTGGGAGGGCTACGAGGAAGAGATGATGGCCACCTTCGGCCCGATGATGGAGACCGCGCAGGGCCGGGCCTACGGCGAGCGCTTCACGGGCTGGCTCAAGGAGAACGGCATCGACGATGCCCCCGACCGCTTCATCATGCGGCCCGGCCGCCGCGTCGTCCTCATCCCGCGGGCCATGCAGCCGAACCTCGACCGGGTCGACATGACGCTCAACACCTTCGCCGGCTCCTGCCAAGGCGACCGCGCCGACCAGGGCGGCTGGGAGCGCCCCGAGGACGCGGAGAAGGTCCTGCTGATCTCCCTCGGCTCCGTCTTCACCAAGCGCCCCGACTTCTACCGCGAGTGCCTCGCCGCCTTCGGCGACCTGCCGGGCTGGCACGTCGTCCTGCAGATCGGCAAGCACGTCGACGCGGCCGACCTGGGACCGATTCCCGCCAATGTCGAGGTCAGCTCCTGGGTGCCGCAGCTCGCCATCCTCCAGCAGGCCGACGCCTTCGTCACCCACGCCGGCATGGGCGGCTCCAAGGAAGGGCTGGCCTGCGGAGTGCCGATGGTCGCCGTGCCCCAGGCCGCCGACCAGTTCGCCAACGCCGACGCCCTCGCGGAACTGGGCGTGGCCCGGCACCTGCCGAGCGAGGAGGCCACCGCCGAGGCCCTGCGCGAAGCCGTCCTCTCCCTCGTCGCCGACCCCGCCGTGGCCGAACGCTCGGCGGCCCTGAAGGCCGAGCTCGCGGCGGAGCGCGGCACTCCGTACGCGGCCGACCTGATCGAGGCGGAACTACGGCCTTCCAGGTAACCCCTGGTACGGTCCCGTCCCAACGGCTGTCGCGCCCAACCCCCACGGGGCGCGACAGCCACTCGCGGTTAAGCTCCGGCCAACGCCATTCCGCGAGAGGAGCCCCGCCCCCATGACCGCCGCGATACTCGGCTTCGCCCTCTTCTCCCTCCTGGTGGCCATGGCCCCGGGCCCCGACACCCTCCTGGTCCTGCGCAACTGCCTGCGCGGCGGCCGCCGCACCGGCAGCGCCACGGCCCTCGGCGCGGCCGTCGGCTCCCTCGCCTGGGGCGTGGCCGCGGCCTTCGGCCTCGCGGCGGCACTCCAGCGCTGGGACGCGGCGTTCACCGTGGTGCGCCTCGCGGGCGCCGCCTACCTCGTCCTCCTGGGCGCCCAGGCCCTCTGGGCCCAGCGCCGCGGCGCGCCGACTCCTGCTTCGGCTGTCGATACGCCGGCCGGGGACGGAGCCCCGGGCGTCGCGGAGGCGTTCCGCCAGGGCCTGCTGAGCTGCCTGCTCAACCCCAAGGTCGGCGTCTTCTTCGTCGCCGTCGTCCCCCAGTTCCTCCCGGAGGGCGGCTCCCCGCTGGGCACGACGCTGCTCTTCGGCGCCATCGACGCGGTCGTGGCCGCCGCCTGGATGTTCCTGGTCACCCTCGGCGCCACCCGCATGCTCACCTGGCTCCGCCGCCCCCGCGTCCACCGCAACCTCGAACGCACCACGGGCGGCGTGCTGGTGGCGATGGGGGTCGGGACGGCTGCGGAGTCGGTCTGAGCGGTCGGGTGGGTCAGGCGCGGGGCTCGGGGAAGACGGTGACGGTGCCGGGCGGGAAGAGGTCGAGGCCGAGGACCTTCTGGGCCTCGCTGACGTGGATGTCGAGGAGCCCGAGGCCGGCGAGCGGGGTGAGGTCGACGGAGACGGGCGAGGCCGCGGTGGAATAGATCCTCAGCGATAGCAGGTTCGGAAAGACCTCCTCCACGGGCGTTAGGCCGACGGGTGATGTGGGGTTGGAGAGCGAGAGGGTTCTCACCTGCGGGAGCCGTGGGTTCTTGAAGAGCCGGGACATGTCCTGCTCGACGAGCCGCAGGTGTGTCAGCTTGGGCAGGTTCGTGAGGTCCTCGCGCTCTTCCTCGGGGAAGGCGGGGGCATGAAGGCTGAGGAACTCCAGCGCGCTGAACGCGTCCAGTCCCGTCAGCGACCGGGACGCGTTCCGTTGCCATACGTACAGCTCACGCAGGCGGGGCATCACGGGCAATGACGACGTGTGCGACCGGTGCACGGGAAGGTCGATGTTCAGTACCTCGAGCTGGGGGAGCTCGGACACACGGCGCAGATCGTGAGGCCGGGTGTCCCACACCAGTAGATCGGTCAGGGGCAGCCCGTCGAGCGGCGACAAATCGGTGATCTCGGAGCACCTGGACAACTGGAGTGTGTGCAGCCTCGGCAGACTCCGGAGAAAGCCCACGTCGGTGACCTGGTGGTTATTGGACAGGTTGAGCCTCACCAACTGGCCCGCATCGACTGCCGCCATGATGTCGGCCGTGGAGAAGTCGCCGACGAAGGAGAGGTTCGACTTCTGTGGCAGGCTCGGCAGGAGCTCCAGGGCGGCACGGTTCCGGACGGGGATGGCGCATTCGGCGGGCAGGTGACGGATGACCTCTTCCGCGTACTCCTCGGGGTCGAACGAACTCCAGCTCCCGGACAGTGCCAGGCAGACACGTCGGCTGGAGCTCGCACGGTACCGCTTGAGCAGGGCCAGTGCCGCGTCTCCGCCCACGACCGTCGCGGTCTTGACGACAGCCTCCGCCTCCTGCTTCGTCAGGCCTTCCGGTCCCGGCAGCAGGTCGAGGATCACCGGCCCCACCATGGCGAGCGCCTTCGCCTCCGCGTAGGTACGTGGCGGCAGCAACGCCGCCCCCCGCTTCTCCACTGCCGCCCGGATCTCCGGGTCCAGCTCGGTGGCCTGCTCCAGGCAGGCCATGGCGAGCAGGTGCAGCAGCCGCTTGTAGTGACCGGTCGCCTGGTCGCCCTGCGCCACGAGCCGGCGCAACAGCGTCGCCCGCTCGTCGGGCCGGGCATGGGCCACGGCCATCCGTACGACGTCCTCCCACTGGTCGTCGTGCGCGTTCCTCACCAGCAGGCCGAGATCCTGCCCTTCCACGGCTGCCTTCGCGCCCAGGAAGTCCTGGAAGGTGCGGTGGACGAAGTCGACGGTGTCTGCCGTCGGCCTGCGCAGCAGCCCGCTGCGGGAGACCAGGTGCGCGAGGACCCGCGCCGCGTCGCCCTGCCCGGCGACGGCCGGCATCGCCGGAAGAGCGTCCTCGACGACGGCCAGGGCGGTCTTCTCCGCCATCTCCGCCTGGCCGTTGCGGATGAGCCAGTACGCCAGCCGCTGCAGCAGCTGCACCGCCTCGTGCTGTGTGAGACGGATCCCTTCCGGTGCCTCGATGCCCCGCTCGTCGTCCCGGCGGAACAGCAGCATGGACAGCGCCGCCTCGTACAACTCCATGCGGCTGCGCGGGAGATGTCCCCGGCGATCGCGGTGGAGCGCGCACATCAGGGCGCACATCAGCGGGTTGGTGGCCAGCTGGCCCAGCGGACGCTGGGCCCGGACCGCGTCCTTGAAGCGCTCCTCGAGCTCAGGGCCCGCACCCGCCGCCTTGTGCCAGCGCGTGGCGAAGACGTGGACGTCCTTGCGGTTCATGGGGCGTACGGTCAGTTGCGCGAACCCGGCGCCCCCGAGCCACCCCTCGGGCACGGCCGTGGGCCGCGTGGTGACGAAGAAGCACGAGTGGGGGTAGGCCGCGATCAGGGCGCGGAGCCACTCCTCCGTCTGTCGGCGCCGCTGAGCGGGCACCTCGTCGATGCCGTCGATGAGGAGGAGCCCTCTTCCGCTGTCGAGCACGCGGTCCGCCCAGCCCGGGGGCTGCTGCGGGGCCAGCAGGCACCCGGCGGCTTCCAGGAAGTGGGCCGGGCCGGGCAGGGCGCTGCCGCGGTCGAGTCTGCGCAGGGGCAGGAGGAACGGGATGGTCCCGCGCAGATGGGGGAGCGCGTCGGACGAGGTCTGCCGGGCGGAGGTGACGGCGAGCCACTGCAGCAGCGTGGTCTTGCCGCTGCCCGCGAGCCCGCGGATCAGGCCCCGCCGTTTCTCCGCGAGGGCCAGCTCGGCCCGCTCCACGACGGCGGAGGCGTCGCGATCCCTGAAGGAATTGTCGCGGTCGCTCGCCAGCTCCAGGCTGAGGTAGGCCGTGTCCAGCGGCCAGCACGCCGCCCCCGCGCCCCGCAGGTCCAGGCCGACGACGGTGAGCCGGCCGTGCTGCTTGACGACGTACCCCCGATAGCGCTCCTCGAACGCCGCGTCCTCGGCGCTGATGCGCGGGGCAGTCGGTGCCGTCTCCCCGGCCGCGATGTCGCGCAGCGCCAGCAGCCGGGCCGGGTCGGCGCCCAGGGCCTTGGCGAGGGCCACCACCGTGTCCTCCGTCGGTACCTTCCGCGCGTTGAGGGTCAGGCTCACCGTGGTGTGCCCCAGCCCCGCCCGTCGCTCCAGCGCCTTGTACGTCAGTCTCCGCTCCATCCGCAACAGGCGTAGAGAGGCCGCCAGTTCGGCCAGTGCATCGGACGCCCGTGGAACATCACCCATGCGTTCATCTTCGTGTGCGTGAACGCCGGCGAATGCGGAATCAGGGAAGTTCGGCGCATGAACCTCGAACTGATCGTTCTCCTCCTCCTGTTCACCGGAATCCACGCGATCCTGACCCGGCCGGACGGGACCACAGCGGACCGGGCCGCCGTCCTGATCGCCCTAGCGAACGTCCTCACCCTGGCCCACACCCTGCTCAGGCGGTAGCCGTCAGGAGTGCCGGTGCGGCTGCCCGCGCCTCGTCGTACCGGCGCAGGATCAGCGAGACCACCTCCGGCGCCGGGCCCAGGACGTCCGCCAGGACGTCGGCCCGCGCCGCCCGGGCGCCGGCGGCGATGCGGTCCGGGAGGCGGCCGGGGGCGAGGACGTACGGCGCCACGGCGACGTGCCGTACGCCCTCGGAGCGCAGGGCGCGCACGGCGTCCTCCGTGCGCGGGGAAGAGGCGGAGGCGAACGCGGGCCGCACGGCGCACCAGCCGGTGTGCCGCCACTCCCGCGCGATTTCTGCGATCACCGCGATCGCCTCCGGGTCGGAAGAGCCCGCCGAGGCCAGGACGACCCCGGTCGAGGCCCGGTCGCCGGGGCGCACCCCGGCCTGGCGCAGCCGCCGTTCCAGCGCGGCCGTCAGCAGTGCGGAAGGGCCGAGAACGTCCGCCCGGCGCACGGTCAGGGCGGGCAGGGTGGACGTCGCCCGGGCGAGGACGGCGGGGAGGTCCGCCTTGGCGTGGAAGGCGCGCGTCAGCAGCAGGGGGAGCGCGACCACATCGCTCGCGCCCTCCGCCGCCAGCCGCTCCAGCACCCGGGGCACGCTCGGCGCGCAGAAGTCCAGGAAGCCGGTCTCCACGCGCAGGCCCGGCCGGCGGGCCGCCACCCGCTCGCGCAGGGCGGCGACCGTCGCCGCGTGCCGCGGGTCGCGGCTGCCGTGGGCCACGAGGAGCAGAACCGTCACGACGCGCCCCGGCTACCGCACCGCCAGCCCGCGCGTGCGCAGCACCCGGCGCTCGAGCGGGCTGAAGACGATCAGGTCGATGGCGATGCCCACGAACAGGATGAGGAGGATGCCGAGCAGCACCCCCGGCATGTCCGAGTCGGTGCGGGCGTTCTCCAGGTACTGGCCCAGCCCCAGGCCCAGATCGGGCGAGGAGGCGATGAGCTCCGCCGCCATCAGCGAGCGCCAGGAGAACGCCCAGCCCTGCTTCAGGCCCGCGATGTAGCCCGGCAGCGCGGCCGGCAGCAGCACGTGCCGGGCACCGCGCGCCCCGGTCGCACCCATCGTGCGCCCGGCCCGCAGGTACAGCGGCGGCACCTGGTCGATGCCCGACACCAGGCCGTTGGCGATGGACGGCACCGCGCCCAGCAGGATCACGGCGTACATCGCGGCGTCCGTGATGCCCAGCCAGATCACCGCGGCCGGCACCCAGGCCACCGACGGCAGCGACTGCAGCCCCGACAGGATCGGCCCCAGCGCCGCCCGGACGAGCGGCACCCGCGCCACCAGCAGGCCCAGCGGCGTGCCGATGGCCAGCGCGGCCACGAAGCCCAGCAGGCCGCGCGAGACGCTGGTCCAGACGATGTCGAGCAGCGTCCCGTTCAGCCACAGCTCGCGCAGGCCGCCCCACACCGCCGACGGGTCCGGCAGCTTGTAGTCGTCGGTGACCCCGGCCAGCACCAGCAGCTTCCAGACGGCCAGCACCAGCAGGGCCGCCGTGACGGGCGGCAGCACCTTGTGCAGCAGCACCTGCCGCAGGGGCGTGCGCCTGACCTGGACGGAGTCCAGGGCATCGAGGCCGGCCTCCAGTCCCGCGAGGTCGCCCTCGGCGCGCCGGCCACCGGCCGGGGCGGTCTCAGTTCCGGCCATGTCGGCGGATCTCCCCCCGCAGTTCCTCGGTGATCTCCACCGACAGGTCGGCCACCGCCGCGTCCTCGATCCGGCGCGGCTGCGGAATGCCGACCTCCCACTCGCGCACGACCCGGCCCGGCCGGGACGACAGCAGCACCACGCGCTCGCCGAGCCGCACCGCCTCGCGGACGTTGTGCGTGACGAAGAGGACCGACAGCCGCGTCTGCGACCAGATGCGGGTCAGCTCGTGGTGCAGCACGTCGCGGGTGATGGCGTCCAGCGCCGCGAACGGCTCGTCCATCAGCAGCACCCGGCTGTCCTGGGCCAGCGCCCGGGCCAGCGCGACGCGCTGCCGCATGCCGCCCGACAGTTCGTGCACGCGTTTGCCGTACGAGCCGCCCAGCCGCACCAGCTCCAGCAGCCGTTCGGCCTCCTCCCGCCGTTCGGCCCGCGGCACCCCGCGCAGCCGCAGCGCCAGCTCGATGTTGCGGCCCGCCGTCAGCCACGGGAACAGCGCGTGCTCCTGGAACATCAGCGCCGGGCGCCCGCCGGGCACCTCGATCGTGCCGGCGGACGGCCGGTCCAGGCCGGCCACCAGGTTCAGCAGCGTCGACTTCCCGCAGCCCGAGGCGCCCAGGAGGCACACGAACTCGCCGGGGCGCACGTCGAGGGTGATGTCCTCGAGCACGGGCCGCTCGGCGCCGGGACGGCCGTAGCTCTTGTGGACGTGGTCGATGCGGACCGCCGTCCGTATGCCGTCGTCGAGGACGGCCGTGGCGGACGGATCGCCGGTCGTGTGGAAGGGACCGGGAGTGTCAGTGCTCAGTGCCGGTGCCATCCGGCCACCTCCTGATCGGGGAGCGGGCCTACGGGCCCCGACTGCCGCGTACACGTCACTGCCTGCCGAGCTTCGCCGCGTCGACCGAGGGCCTGCCCTCGGCCGTCAGGACCTTGTTGAGCGGGCGCAGGTCGTAGATGCCGGACAGATCCGGCTTCTCCAGCAGCCCCGCCTTGACGGCGTGGTCCGCCTGTGCCCCCAGCGTCGTGGCCAGCGGGTCGTCCGTCGTCGTGATGGACTGCCACGCCGGGTCGAGCACCTCGGCCGGCAGCTCCTTGCCGCCCAGCCGCTTGAGGGCCGCGTTCACCGAGGCCTTGGCCCGGTCCGGGTTCGCCGCGATCCAGGCGTTGGTGCGCACCGAACCGCGCAGCACGGCCTCGACCACGTCGGGGTGCGCGTCGAGGAACTTCTGCGACACGATCACATTGGTGATCACGAACTTCTTGTCCTGCCACAGCGTGCTCTCGTCCAGCAGCACCTTGCCGCCCTGCGAGACCAGCTTGGAGGCCGTCGGCTCGGGCACCCAGGCGCCGTCCACCGAACCGGACTTGAAGGCGTCGGGCGTCACCTTGTTGTCCGTGCGGACGACCGAGACGTCGCCCTTGCCGCTCTGCGGATCGACCTTCCAGCCCTGCTCGGCGATCCAGTTCAGGAACGCCACGTCCTGCGTGTTGCCCTTCTGCGGGGTGGCGATCCGCTTGCCCTTGACGTCGTCCAGCGAGGTGATCTTCTTCGGGTCGACGACGAGCTTCACCCCGCCCGACGCCGAGCCCGAGATGATCCGCAGGCTCTTGCCCTTGGACTTCACATAGCCGTTGACGGCCGGCGACGGGCCGATCCAGCCGATGTCGATGGAGTCCGCGTTGAGCGCCTCGATCTCCGACGGTCCCGCGTTGAAGGTGGTCGAACGGAGCTTCGTGCCGCCCAGCGCCTTCTGCAGGATCCCCTCCTGCTCGCCGACCAGCGGCGTGGCGTGGGTGATGTTGGGGAAGTAGCCGATCCGGACGGTGTCGGCCGACAGCTTGCGGCCCTGGGCCGCGGCGTTCGCGCCGTCGTCCTTCTTCTCCGAGCCGTAGCCGCAGGCGCCCAGGGCGCCGAGCAGCAGGGGGAGGGCGGCCGCGGCCGCGAGGACGCGGCGGCGGGGTGGGTGAGCGGCGGCAGACATGAGGGGGGTTCCTCTCCGCGGGCCGGTGCGTACGGCTAGGGCACGCCCGGCGGTTCACTGGGACGTCGGGGACGGGGCAGGGGCTGCGGTACGGACATCAGCGCGCACATCGCCCGACGCCGCCCTGGCCGCTGCCGAGGGCGCCGCTGCCGACACGGCCGCCCTCCTTGTCGAAGGTCGCGAAGACGTCCCGCACGATTCCGGCCATGGTCAGAAGTCCCAGCCCTCGTCGTCGTCGGCCGCCGGCCGCGCGGCCCGGGCCGCGAAGGCCGTGCCCGCCATGCCCGCCGTCAGCGTCGTCCCGTCGGCCGGGTCGATCAGCAGGAACGAGCCGGTGCTCCGGGAGTCGGCGTAGGCGTCGAGCGCCAGCGGCTCGGCCGTGCGCAGCACCACCCGCCCGATGTCGTTGGCGGCCAGCTCGCCGGGGGAGGGGTGCTGGGAGAGGTCGTCGAGGGTCAGCCGGGAGGGCAGCACCTTCACCAGGGCCTTGACGGTGCGGGTGGTGTGCTTGAGCAGGACGCGGTCCCCGACGCGCAGGGGCCGGTCGGCGACGTGGCACACCGTCGCCTCGACGTCCCGGGTGGTGGGCGGCGGGCCGGCGGTGGGGGCGATGAGGTCGCCGCGCGAGACGTCCAGGTCGTCGGCCAGCCGCACGGTCACGGACTGCGGCGCCCAGGCGACGTCGACGCTCTCGCCGAGGGCGTCGATGGCGGCGACGGTGCTGGTGCGCCCCGAGGGCAGCACCGTCACCGGGTCGCCGACGCGCAGCACGCCGGAGGCGAGCCGGCCGGCGTAGCCGCGGTAGTCGGGGTGGGCGGCGCTCTGCGGGCGGATGACGTACTGGACCGGGAAGCGGGCCGGGTCGGCGGTCGGGTCGGTGACCACGGGCACCGTCTCGAGGTGCTCGAGGACGGTGGGGCCGCCGTACCAGTCCATGTGCGCGGACGGGGTCACGACGTTGTCGCCGGCCAGGGCGGAGATGGGGACGGCGGTGACCTCGGGGATGCCGAGGGAGGCGGCGTAGGCGGCGAACTCCTCGGCGATCGGGGCGAAGACGGACTCGGCGTACCCGGCGAGGTCCATCTTGTTGACGGCCAGGACCACGTGCGGCACGCGCAGGAGGGCGGCGACGGCGGCGTGGCGGCGGGTCTGCTCGACCACGCCGTTGCGGGCGTCGACCAGGACGACGGCGAGCTCGGCGGTGGAGGCGCCGGTGACCATGTTGCGGGTGTACTGCACGTGGCCGGGGGTGTCGGCGAGGATGAACCGGCGGCGGGGGGTGGCGAAGTAGCGGTAGGCGACGTCGATGGTGATGCCCTGCTCGCGCTCCGCCCGCAGCCCGTCGGTCAGCAGCGCCAGGTCCGGGGCGTCGTGGCCGCGGCTGCGCGAGGCGTGCTCGACGGCCTCGAGCTGGTCGGCCAGGACGGCCTTGGAGTCGTGGAGGAGGCGGCCGACGAGCGTGGACTTGCCGTCGTCGACGGAGCCGGCGGTGGCGAAGCGCAGCAGCGACGTCGCGCCCGCCGGAAGGGTGCGGTCGGTCATGTCAGAAGTACCCCTCGCGCTTGCGGTCTTCCATCGCGGCCTCGGACAGCCGGTCGTCGGCCCTGCTCGCCCCGCGCTCGGTGAGGCGGGAGGCGGTGATCTCGGTGATGACGTCCTCGGTCGTCAGGGCGACGGAGTCGACGGCGCCGGTGCAGGACATGTCGCCGACGGTGCGGTAGCGCACCAGGCGCCTCTCCACCGGTTCGCCCTCCTTGGGGCCGCCCCAGTCGCCGGGGGTGAGCCACATGCCGTCGCGGGCGAAGACCTCGCGCTCGTGCGCGTAGTAGATCGACGGCAGTTCGATCTTCTCGCGGGCGATGTACTGCCACACGTCGAGCTCGGTGAAGTTCGACAGGGGGAAGACCCGCACGTGCTCGCCGGGCGCGTGGCGGCCGTTGTAGAGCTGCCACAGCTCGGGGCGCTGGCGGCGGGGGTCCCAGCCGCCGAACTCGTCGCGCAGCGAGAACACCCGCTCCTTGGCCCGCGCCTTCTCCTCGTCGCGGCGCCCGCCGCCGAAGACGGCGTCGAAGCGGTGGCGGGCGATGGCGTCCAGCAGCGGCACGGTCTGCAGCGGGTTGCGGGTGCCGTCGGGGCGCTCCCGCAGCTCGCCGCGGTCGATGAACTCCTGTACGGAGGCCACGTGCAGGCGCAGGCCGTGCGCGGCGACCGTGCGGTCCCGGTAGGCGAGGACCTCGGGGAAGTTGTGCCCGGTGTCCACGTGCAGCAGCGCGAAGGGCACGGGCGCCGGCGCGAAGGCCTTCAGCGCCAGGTGCAGCATGACCACCGAGTCCTTGCCGCCGGAGAACAGGATCACCGGCCGCTCGAACTCCCCCGCCACCTCGCGGAAGATGTGCACCGCCTCCGACTCCAGCACGTCCAGGTGCGAGAGGGCGTACGGACTGTCCGTACTCGTATTCACAGCAAACCCCTCTCGCCCAGCAGGCCATACAGAGCCGCCGCCGACTCCCCGACGC
This sequence comes from Streptomyces griseocarneus, assembly GCF_014655595.1. Classification (GTDB taxonomy): domain Bacteria; phylum Actinomycetota; class Actinomycetes; order Streptomycetales; family Streptomycetaceae; genus Streptomyces; species Streptomyces griseocarneus. The sequence goes on from NZ_BNBL01000001.1 coordinate 340,101, forward strand.
CCTGTTCGTGCGCGGCGATCCGCAGGTCGGGATCGGCCGGCGCCTCGTACGGGTCGTCGACGCCCGTCAGGCCGGATATCTCGCCCGCCGCCTGTCTGGCGTACAGGCCCTTCACATCGCGTACGGAGCACACCTCCACCGGTGTCGCCACGTGCACCTCCACATAGCCGGTGCCGCGCGCCCGGTGGTGCTTGCGCACCGCCTCGCGGGAGTCGGCGTAGGGGGCGATGACCGGTACGAGCACGGTCACCCCGTGCGCGGCCAGCAGCTGGGCCACGAACCCGATCCGTCGCACGTTGGTGTGCCGGTCCTCGCGCGAGAAGCCCAGCCCGGCCGAGAGGAACTCGCGGATCTCGTCCCCGTCCAGCACCTCCACCCGCCGGCCCTCATCGCGCAGCCGTTCCGCCAGCGCCCGGGCGATCGTCGTCTTGCCCGCGCTGGGGAGGCCGGTGAGCCACACCGTGGCGCCCACGCTCATGTCGTTCTCCCTGTCATTCGTGCAGCCCGCATTCCGTCTTGCCCCGGCCCGCCCAGCGACCGGCGCGCGCATCCTGACCCGCGCGTACCTTGCGGGTACAGGGGGCGCATCCGACGGACGTGTAGCCGTCCATCAGCAGCGGGTTGGTGAGGACGCCGTGCTCGTCGACGTAGGCGTCGACGTCGTCCTGGGTCCAGCGGGCTATCGGCGCGACCTTGACCTTCCGCCTCCGGGCGTCCCAGCCCACCACGGGGGTGCCGGCCCGGGTGGGGGACTCGTCGCGGCGCAGCCCGGTGGCCCAGGCGTCGTATCCGGCCAGGCCCCTGGTGAGCGGCTCGACCTTGCGCAGTGCGCAGCACAGGTCGGGGTCGCGGTCGTGCAGCTCCGGTCCGTGCGCGGCGTCCTGCTCGGCGACGCTCAGGCGCGGGGTGAGCGTGATGACGCGGACGTCCATCACGGCGTCGACCGCGTCGCGGGTGCCGAGGGTCTCCGGGAAGTGGTAGCCGGTGTCCAGGAAGACCACGTCGATGCCGGGGAAGGCGCGTGAGGCGAGGTGCGCGACCACGGCGTCCTCCATGGAGGAGGTCACGCACAAGCGCTTGCCGAAGGTGTCGGCCGCCCAGCGCAGGATCTCCAGCGCCGGGGCGTCCTCCAGCTCGCGGCCCGCCCGCTCGGCGAGCCGCCGGAGCCGGTCGGGTGCCCCGGTCTCGTCAAGTCCGTTCATTCGGTGCCCCCTTGGCCACGCCCCGGGCGAGGAGCCCGAGGAACGACAGCCGGAACGCGCGGTTGCACGCGCCGCATTCCCAGGCCCCGTGACCCTGCTCGGAGGGCCGCAGGTCCTCGTCGCCGCAGTAGGGGCAGTAGAAGGGAGCCGCTCGTTCGCTCATGAGAGGTCTGCCTCCGCCGCGCGCGCGGCCCACGCGGCGAACCGCTCGCCGTCCTCGCGCTGTTCGCTGTAGCGGGTCAGCACCCGCTCGATGTAGTCGGGCAGCTGGTCCGAGGTGACCTTCAGGCCGCGCACCTTGCGGCCGAATCCCGCCTCGAGGCCGAGCGCGCCGCCCAGGTGGACCTGGAAGCCCTCGACCTGCCGGCCCTCGTCGTCCAGGACCAGCTGGCCCTTGAGACCGATGTCCGCGACCTGGATGCGGGCGCAGGCGTTCGGGCAGCCGTTGATGTTGATGGTGACGGGTTCGTCGAAGTCCGGCAGCCGGCGCTCGAGTTCGTCGATGACCCAGGAGCCGCGCGCCTTGGTCTCCACGATGGCCAGCTTGCAGAACTCGATGCCCGTGCAGGCCATCGTGCCGCGCCGGAAGGGCGAGGGGGAGACCCGCAGGTCCAGCGCCTCCAGGCCCGCCACCAGCGACTCGACCCGCTCGCCCGGCACGTCGAGCACGATCATCTTCTGTTCGGCGGTGGTGCGCAGCCGGCCCGAGCCGTGCTCCTCGGCGAGCGCCGCGATCTTCGTCAGGCCGGCGCCGTCGACGCGGCCGACGCGTGGCGCGAAGCCGACGTAGAAGCGGCCGTCCTTCTGCCGGTGGACGCCCACGTGGTCCCGCCACCGCTCCACCGGCTGTTCGGGCGCGGGCCCGTCGAGCAGCGGGCGGCGCAGGTACTCGTCCTCGAGCACCCGCCGGAACCTCTCCGCCCCCCAGTCGGCGACGAGGAACTTCAGCCGGGCGCGGTTGCGCAGCCGGCGGTAGCCGTAGTCGCGGAAGATGCCGATGACCCCGCCGTAGACGTCGGCGACCTCCTCCAGCGGCACCCAGGCGCCCAGCCGTACGCCGATTCTGGGGTTGGTGGACAGGCCGCCGCCCACCCACAGGTCGAAGCCCGGGCCGTGCTCGGGGTGGCGCACGCCGACGAACGCGACGTCGTTGATCTCGTGGGCCACGTCCAGCAGCGGCGAGCCGGAGACGGCGGACTTGAACTTGCGGGGGAGGTTGGAGAAGTCCTTGTTGCCGATGAAGCGGCGCTGGATCTCCTCGATGGCGGGCGTGCCGTCGACGATCTCGTCCTCGGCGATGCCGGCGACCGGCGAGCCCAGGATCACGCGGGGGGTGTCGCCGCAGGCCTCGGTGGTCGACAGGCCCACGGCCTCCAGCCGCCGCCAGATCTCCGGGACGTCCTCGATGCGGATCCAGTGGTACTGGATGTTCTGCCGGTCGGTGATGTCGGCGGTGCCGCGCGCGAACTCCTGGGAGACCTCGCCGATGACGCGCAGCTGGGCGGTGGTCAGCCGGCCGCCGTCGATGCGCACCCGGAGCATGAAGTACTCGTCGTCCAGCTCCTCCGGCTCCAGCACCGCGGTCTTGCCGCCGTCGATGCCGGGCTTGCGCTGGGTGTACAGCCCCCACCAGCGCATCCGGCCGCGCAGGTCGCTGGGGTCGATGGAGTGGAAGCCGGCCTTGGAGTAGATCGTCTCAATGCGTGTCCGCACATTGAGACCGTCGTCATCCTTCTTGAACTGCTCGTTGCCGTTGAGCGGCGTGAAGTGGCCGACGGCCCACTGGCCCTCGCCGCGGTGGCGGCCGGTCTTGCGCCGGGGCGGGGCGGCGGCAGGGGAGTTCGGCGGGGTGTCAGCCATGGCGAAATGTCCTTAAAGTCCACATACGTCCGCGACAACAGGCGCAGAGGGAGGAGGAAAAGGCGTCCCGGCCGCGCGACGGAAGGGGCGGCGAGGGAAGGGCGGTGGTGCTGTGACTGTCAGCCCGCCGGACAGATGGCGCTGGACATGCGACCGAGGTCGACGTGACGTCGACTCACCAGGGCAATTCCAGTGCGGGACATGGCGGAAGCGTGGCACGGCGGTCTTCGGCCAGTCCACTGTTGTCCGTATATTGAGAAAGGCCGTCTCGTGATACGAGACGGCCTGTTCTGACGGCTACGGAGGGGACTACGGCTGCGCGCCCTCACCGCGGCGCGCACCGGGCCAGGGACCGGGCGGTGGAGTGTCCGGTTCGTCCTCGGTCTTCGTCTCGAACACCCGAAAGCCGCGCCGCTCGTAGTTGGCGAGCGCGTGCGGCCCGTCCTTGCTGCAGGTGTGCAGCCACACCCGCTTCGTCGGCTCCCGCTCCGGCCACCGCTCGGCCAGGTCCCAGGCCCGCGCGGTGCCGAACGACAGCAGGTGCCCGCCGATGCGGCGGCCCTGGAACCGCTCCATCAGCCCGAAGTAGACGATCTCCACCGTCCCCTCCGGCTGCGGGTCCAGCTCTATGTACCCCGCGGGCGTCCCGTGCTCGTACGCCACCCAGGTCTCCACCCCCGGCCGCTGGAGGTGGGCGAGCCACTGCGCGTAGGTCCACGGCAGCCGGTCCGTCCAGGTGACGTCGCCGCCCACGGCCGTGTACAGGAAGCGGCTGAACTCCGGCGAGGGCACCTCCGCCCGCTCGATCCGGACCCCGGACGAGGGGTCCGGGACGCGGGCGGGGCGCAGGTCGGCCGGCGAGGTCTGCTCCATGGACCAGGTGGTCACGGTCGTCGTGCTGTCGCTCATGCACCGAACCCCATCACACCCCCTCGGCTAATCCTCCTCCAGGTCCCGGCGCGCGGCCAGCACCACCGGCGCCGTCGAGGCGGGCAGCAGGTCCGCGGCCCGGTGCGGCGCCAGCAGCCGGACGTCCAGGCCGTCCGCGAAGCGGTACGGGCGGTGGCTGAGCACCCCCGCCAGCGTGCGCCGCATCCGCGACATCTCCGCCCGGACCGTCACCGTGCGGGTGGCGTCGCCGAAGAGGTCCGCGGCCAGCTCGGCGGCCGTCCGCCCGGCGCGGTGCCGGGCCAGGACGTAGAGCAACTCGGCGTGCCGCGGGCTGAGCTCGTGCGACCAGTGGCCCGCGCCCCCGGAGACCGTGACCGTCCAGCTGTGGGGAAGGCGCAGGTCCAGCACCAGCCGGCCGGGCGGCGCGTCCTCGCCGTCCGCCTCGTGGACGCGCACCAGCCAGCCGTCCGGCAGCGGCTCGATCGAGCACGGCCCGAGCGAGGGAAGCCAGGCCCGGCCCGGCCGCACCTGCCGGGGCAGCACCACCCGGCTCACCGGGGCCATCCCGGTCACCGCCGCCGTCCAGCCGTCGCGGTCCACCGCCAGCGCCCGGCCGCCGACCCGGGCCAGCATGGGCGCCGCGACCGCGCGCAGCCGGTCGACCGACTCCCAGTGCCGGGCCCGCAGCTCCGCCTCGGACACCTTGGCCACGGCGGTCACCAGGGCGAGCGTGGTGGGGTTGAAGGCGGCCGCCGGACCGCTGACGTTCAGCACGCCCAGCAGCCGCCCGTCGCGCGGGTCGTGCAGCGGGGCCGCCGCGCACGTCCACGCGTGGTGGGTGCGGACGAAGTGCTCGGCGGAGTGCACCTGCACCGGGCGGCGCTCCACCAGCGCCAGACCGATCCCGTTCGTCCCCACCACCTCCTCCGTCCAGGACGCCCCCACCTCGAAGCCCAGCCGGTCGGCGCTCCGGCGCACTCCCGCGCTTCCCTCCCGCCACAGCAGCCTGCCCTCGGCGTCGGTGACGACGATCAGGTGGCGCACGGCGTCGGCGGCCTCGAGCAGGCCCTCGCGCAGCTGCGGCAGCAGCACCCCCAGCGGCGAGGTGTGGCGCAGGTGCTCCACCTCGTCGACCGGGATCAGCGGCACGGACCGGCCCGAGTCCGGGTCCACCCCGTGCCGGCGCGCACGGTGCCACGACTGACCGATCACGGTCCGCGGCAGCGAGGGGGGCCGCGAGCCGGAGAGCGTGGCCTCGCGGACCGCGGGAAGCAGAGCCGTCTCCATGGGTATGCGCTTCACGCTGCAATGGTGCCCGGCAGGAGGCGGTGCGTGCGGGGTCATCCGCGATATTGCAACGCCATGCAACCATTGCGAACCACCCCGCCCCGGGCGGAGGGTGACGGTGAGCGGCCGGAGGGTGGTGCCGAGTCGGCGCAGCACCACCCTCCACGGCCTCCCGTCGGCCCCCGTCCGCGCCCCCGGCCGCCGGGGCGAGCGGAACGAGCGACCCGTCCGCGGCGGATACGGTTAGGGCGTGCAGGCAGCAAAAGAACATTCGGACCGGCAGGTCGGCCGGCTCCACAGGGCGAGGGCCCTGTATCGCAATGTCTCCAAACGCAGGATGGCTTGGCTGCTCCTGAAGGACACGGTCAACTCCTGCGTGGAGTACCGCGTCACGGGGCTCGCCGCGGAGGCCGCGTTCTTCACCCTCCTGTCGCTGCCGCCGCTGCTGCTGGGCCTCCTCGGCCTGCTGCGCTACCTCGACGACTGGACGGGCACCGACACCATCGGCGCCATCCAGCAGAACATCCTCGCCGCCTCCTCGACCGTGCTGTCGGACAAGGGCACCAAGGACATCGCCGAGCCGCTGGTCGAGGACGTCATCAGGATCGGGCGTCCCGACGTCATCTCCATCGGCTTCGCCATCGCCCTGTGGTCCGGCTCCCGGGCCGTGAACGTCTTCGTCGAGACCATCACGATCATGTACGGGCTGGAGGGCAAGCGTGGCATCGTGCGCACCCGGCTGCTGGCCTTCCTCCTCTACATCGTCGCCCTCGTCGTCGGGGCGGTGGCCCTGCCGCTGATGGTGGCGGGACCGGAGGCGGTGGTGGACATCGTGCCCTGGAGCGCGGACGTCGTCCGCTTCCTGTACTGGCCCGTCGTCATCGTGCTGTCCATCGCCTTCCTCACCACGCTCTACCACGTGTCCGTCCCGGTCCGCTCGCCCTGGGCGGAGGACATCCCCGGGGCGCTCGTCGCCCTGGCCATGTGGGTGCTCGGCAGCCTCCTGCTGCGCATCTACCTCACACACACCGTCGAGGGCGTGACGATCTACGGATCGCTGGCGGCCCCCGTCGCCGTGCTGCTGTGGATCGGAGTCTCCGCCTTCGCGGTGCTCGTCGGCGCCGCGGTCAACGCCGCACTGGACCGGGTGTGGCCGTCGGTCACCACGGCCGCCGCCCGCGCCGAGGTCGAGCGGCTGCGCGAGGCCGCCGCCGCGCGGGCCGCCTACGAACGGGCCGCGATGGCCCTGGTCCACGAGATGGAGGACGACCCCTACGACCCGGAGGACGGCGTGATGGGCCAGGACCGCGAGCCGCCCTCGGAGTTCCCCGAGCGCTGGGCCCAGTTCCTGCCCCCCGAGGACGTGCGCTCCCGGCTGACCAAGCCCGAACAGCAGCCCCGGCAGGGGCCGAAGCACGCCAAGCACCGGCGCGAATAGCGCCGGGGAAAACCGGTGGTGACGCCGGGCCGGGAGCGCCTACGATCGCCGGGCAAGAACGAAGCGCTCCACAGGAGGTGAGTATCGCGATGACTGTCGTTGCGACGGGCCGTGCCCGCACTCGGAAGCAGATCCATCCCACCTCCCTCCTGAAGGACCACCGTCTTGTCCGAGCTCACTTCCGCACGCCCGCTGACCGCCTACGGCTGGAACGCGGACCTCGCTGACAGCTTCGCCCCGCACACCGCCGAGGGGTTCGTGCCCGGGCGGATCGTCCGGGTCGACCGCGGCCGTTGCGACCTCGTCGTCGCCGACGGCGACGGCACCCGGCACGTCATGGCCGACACCGCCCTCGTCACCACAGGCGACCCGCTGGCCATCATGTGCACCGGCGACTGGGCCGCCGTCGACCTGACCGCCGGGTACGTCCGGGCCCTGCTGCCCCGCCGCACGGCCTTCGTCCGGTCCACGTCCTCCCAGCGGTCCGAGGGCCAGATCCTCGCGGCCAACGTCGACCACGCCGTCATCGCCGTCTCGCTGGCCGTCGAGCTCGACCTCGGCCGGATCGAGCGGTTCCTCACCCTGGCCTGGGAGAGCGGTGCCACCCCGCTCGTCGTGCTCACCAAGGCCGACCTCGTCCCCGACCCGGTCGTGCTCGACCACCTGCTGGCCGACACCGAGGCCGCGGCGCCGGGGGCCCAGGTGCTGGCCGTCAGCGCGGAGACCGGCGAGGGCGTCGACGTCCTCGCCGCCGTGCTGGCCGGCGGCACGTCGGTGCTCCTCGGCCAGTCCGGGGCCGGCAAGTCCACCCTCGCCAACGCCCTCGTGGGCGAGGAGGCGCAGGTCGTCCGGGCGACCCGCGACCGGGACGGCAAGGGCCGGCACACCACCACCACGCGCAACATGCTCCCCCTGCCCGGCGGGGGCGTGCTGATCGACACCCCGGGCCTGCGCGGGGTGGGTCTGTGGGACGCCGAGGCCGGCGTCGCGCGGACGTTCGCCGAGATCGAGGCCCTCGCCACGGACTGCCGCTTCCACGACTGCGCGCACGAGAGCGAGCCGGGCTGCGCGGTGCTGGCCTCGGTCGACAGCGGGGAGCTGCCCGCGCGCCGGCTCGACAGCTACCGCAAGCTGATCCGCGAGAACGAATGGATCGCCTCGCGCACGGACGCCCGCCTCCGCACGGAGAGGCTCCGTGACTGGAAGCGGAAGCAGGCGGACGGCCGGCGCTGGTACGAGCTGAAGCGGGGCGGCGCCCGCTAGGGGCACACCGCACATGGCCCTCGCCCCCGGGCGAGGGCCATGTCCGATTCCCGCCAGTCACACCCCTCCCGCAGGCGCAGACTGGGACACATGACGGACACCGCAAGCCGACTCGACGACTTCCGCTACCAGGCGGTGAGCAGCAGGGACGCCCGCTTCGACGGCGACTTCTTCACCGCCGTGCGGACCACCGGCATCTACTGCCGGCCCAGCTGTCCGGCGGTGACCCCCAAGCGGGAGAACGTGCGCTTCTACCCCTCCTCCGCCGCCGCCCAGCGGGCCGGGTTCCGCGCCTGCCGCCGGTGCCGTCCGGACACGGCCCCCGGCTCGGCCGAGTGGAACGTCCGCGCCGACCTCGTCGGCCGCGCGATGCGGCTGATCGGCGACGGCGTCGTCGACCGCGAGGGCGTCGCCGGGCTCGCCGCCCGGCTCGGCTACAGCGCCCGCCAGGTGAACCGCCAGCTCACCGAGGAGCTGGGCGCCGGTCCCGTGGCCCTGGCCCGGACCCAGCGCGCCCACACCGCACGGATCCTGCTGCAGACCACCGCGCTGCCGGTCACGGAGATCGCCTTCGCGGCGGGATTCGCGAGCGTGCGGCAGTTCAACGACACGATCCGGGCCGTCTACGCCCGTACGCCCAGCGAACTGCGCGGCCGCTCCGGCGCCCCCGCCGGTCACGCGAGCGCCGGCGTACCGCTGCGGCTGGCCCACCGGGGCCCGTACGCCGCCCGCCAGGTCTTCGACTTCCTTCAGCGGCGGGCCGTCGCCGGCATCGAGGAGATGACCGGCGCCCCCGGCGGCCGCCTCTACCGCCGCACCCTGCGACTGCCCTACGGCACGGGCGTGGCCGAGGTCCGGGAGCCCGCCGGAGCGGCCCACGGCGACTGGCTCGACTGCCGGCTGCACCTGACCGACCCCCGCGACCTGTCCACCGCCGTCCAGCGGGTGCGCCGGCTCTTCGACCTGGACGCCGACCCCTACGCCGTCGCCGAGCGCCTGGGCGCCGACCCCCACCTGCGCGCGCTGGTGGCCGCCCGGCCCGGGCTGCGCTCGCCGGGCGCGGCCGACGCGGAGGAGCAGGCCGTACGGGCCGTGCTGGGCCAGCAGGTCTCCCTGCCGGCGGCGGCGAAGCTGGGCGCCACGCTCGTGGCCGCGTACGGCAAGCCGCTCGCCGCCCCCGACGGCACGCTCACCCACGTCTTCCCCGAGCCCGCGACACTGGCGGACGCCGCCCTGGACGAACTGGGCATGCCCGACGCCCGCAGGCGCACCCTGCGTACCATCGGCAAGGCCCTGGCGGACGGCACGGTCCACCTCGACGCGGGCGCCGACCGGGAGGCCGCCGAGCGGGCCCTGCTGGGCCTGGCGGGCATCGGGCCGTGGACGGCCTGCTACATCCGGATGCGGGCGCTGGGCGACCCGGACGTGTTCCTGCAGGGCGACGCGGGCGTGCGCCACGGGCTCGCCGCGCTGGGCGCCGCGCCCGGCGACGCCGAGGCCTGGCGGCCCTGGCGCTCCTACGCCGTGCACCACCTGTGGACCGCCGCCACCGCCACCGCCGACCGAAACGCAGCGAAGGACGACTGACATGCTGTACACCGAGATCGACAGCCCGCTGGGCCCGCTGCTGCTCACCGGCCGGCCCTCCGCCACCGCCCCGGGCGGCACGGCCATCGCGTCCCTGTCCCTACCGGACCAGAAGAACGCGCCCGCCGTCGGGCCCGGCTGGTGCCGCGAGCCCGCCGCCTTCGCCGAGGCCGCGCGGCAGCTGGAGGACTACTTCGCCGGGCGGCGGAAGGACTTCGCCCTCGAATTCGACGTCCGGGGCACGGAATTCCGCCGCGCCGTGTGGGACGCGCTCGACTCCGTGCCGTACGGCGCCACCACGAGCTACGGGCAGCTGGCCGCCGGCATCGGCGCCTCGCGCGTCGCGGTCCGCGCGGTGGGCGGGGCGATCGGCGCCAATCCGCTGCTGGTGCTGCGGCCCTGCCACCGGGTGATCGGCGCGGACGGCTCGCTCACCGGCTACGCGGGCGGCCTGGAGCGCAAGCGGCTGCTGCTGGTGGACGAGGCCGCGGCCGCCTGGGCCGGGCCGGGGTGCGGGGCGCCCGGCGCGCCCTGCGCCGGGGCGGCGTCGGGCGCCGCCCCCACCCGCAGGTGCCCCTCGCCGTCCGGCAC
>NZ_BNBL01000001.1:350309-1406147 GCF_014655595.1 Streptomyces griseocarneus
CCCGGTCCAGCCGTGCTCGGCGGCGTGCCGGCCCAGCTGCAGCCGGGTGGTCACCCCGGCCAGCTCCATCAGGCCCTTGACCCTGCGCTGCACGGTCCGCAGGCCCAGCCCCAGCTGCTTGGCCACGCTGGCGTCCGTCAGGCCCTCCAGCAGGAGCGCGAGGATCCGCAGGTCGGCGGCGTCGGGGCCGGCCGGGGCGCGGGTCGTGCCGGGGCCGGCGGGCAGCGGAGGCCGGCCCTCGTGCCAGACGTCCTCGAAGAGGTCGACCAGCGCGTCCAGCAGCGGGCCGGAGCGGACGAGGAGCGCCGCGGACTCGGCGGTGCCGGACGCGAGCGGCAGCAGGGCCGTGCTGCGGTCGGCGATGACCAGCTCGGCGGGTATCCGGTCGACCACCCGCACCCCGCCGGCGCCCGCCCGGAGCTCCGCCGTCGCGTGTTCGACGACCGTGCGGTGCGGCACCGTGCCCGCGTCGTCCGCGACGCCGGTCCAGGGTCTGTCCGTCAACCCCCATGGTCTGCCCGTCAACATGGCGCACACTTCTTCCACCGCGCCGAGCCGCAGCCGTGACAGCCGCCGGGCGACCGCCTCGCCTCCCGTCACCACCTCCACCGCATCCCGCTCCGACGGCCATTCCCCCTGCGCCGTCTGCCGGATGGCGTTCAGACCCATGGCACCGAGCACGCCTCATCCCTCCCCATTTCCTCAGCCGTCTTCGCGGCTTCGGACATCATCCCTGGGGTGGTGTTCGCCGTGCACTCTTCCCGTATGCCCCGCAGTGTGGACAATAAGGGCATGAGTCAGCAGGGGGACCATTACGCCGAACAAGAGGACGCCTGGTGGCGCGAGTTGTACGGCAGGAGTGAGCCCGACACCGCGGGCGCCGCCACGGGCGACAGCCTCGACGAGAGATTCTCCTCCGCCTCGGCGGTGGTGGGCCCGGAATCAGCCCGTCCGCGGTCCGAGCCGCGGCGGCCGAGGGTGGCCGAGCCGCCCGGCGGGCCCCTCCTGCCGGGGCCGCCGTCCGCGTCCCCGACGGGGCTCTCGCCCGCCCTCTCGCGCGGCGTGCCCCGCCAGACCAAGCGCTGGCCGGCCGCCGGCAACGGCTCCCTGCCCGTCCCGGCCCACCAGCCGCCCGGCTTCGACGGCGGGCCCGAACTCCGCCCGCCCGCGGGCCCGGTGCCCCGGCCCGAGGGGCCGCCGCCCCCCGACCCCAGGACCCGGGTCTCCCCGCCGCCCCCCTCGTCCCTTCCCGTGCCCCGCGACGCGCGCGAGCCCCGCGACGGCGCCGAGGCGCCCGGGCCGGCCCCCGCGGCGGACGGCGCGGGCGCCGCGGACGACGCGGGGATCATGGACATCGCCGAGGTCACGGGCGTCGCCGAGACCACCGGCGGCTCCCCGGTGACGGGCACCGCCGAGGCGACGGACCCCGCCGGGACGCCGGGCATCGCGAGCGTCAAGGGCATCACCGGCACCCGGGGCATCGCCGACCTGGCCCTCGCGTCCGGGCTCCCCGGAGTCGCCGACGCCTCGGAGGCCGCCCGCGCGCCCGGGACCGCCGAGGCCTCCGAGCTGCCGCCCCCGGCCGACCGCCGGCCCGCGCGCCGCAACGGCACGCGCCTGCGGGCCGCCGAGTTCGTGGGCCGGCGCCCGCCCACCTACGAGGCCGAGCCGACCGCCTGGCCCCCGGCCGACCCCGGCGGGCTGGAGGACCTCGTGCCGGACACGGTGCTGGACGGCGCCCGCTACGGCGCGATGACCCTGCGGGCCGCCTCGCTGCGCGGCGACTCGGCCCGCTTCCGCGGCGAGCCCCGCCGGGACGCCCTGCTCACCGCGCGGTTCGGGGCCGGCGAGGACGCGCTGCTGCTCGTCGCCATGGCGAGCGGCGCCCGCGCCGCCGAGGGCGCCCACCGCGCGGCGCGGGAGGTCTGCGAGTGGATCGGCGGCGCCGTGGGGCGCAGCCACGCCCGGCTCGCCGAGGACATCCACGCCGGCCGCCGGGACGAGCTGAAGTCGGGGCTGCACCGGCTCACCGACCGCACGTACGGCCGCCTGCGCGTCCGCGCGGCCGAACTGGGCCACAGGCCCTCGGAGTACACCGCGGGGCTGCGCTGTCTGCTGCTGCCCGCCGACGTCCGCTGCCGCACGCGCGTCTTCTTCGGCGTCGGCGCGGGCGGGCTCTTCCGGCTGCGCGACGGGGCCTGGCAGGACATGGACCCCGAGCCGCGCGCGGCGGAGGCCGCGGGCGAGCTCGGGGCGGGCGGCGGGGCGGAGGCCGGGGACGCGTACGCCCCCGCCGACCGGATCACCGTGGACCTCGGCATCCCCACGCCCGGGACCACGCCGGTCATAGACCCCGACGACGTGCCCAGCGAGCCCTTCCGCTTCCGGGCCTCGGTCGGCCGCCCCGGCGACACCCTGCTGCTGTGCACGGCGGGCCTGGCCGACCCCCTGCGGGGTGAGCCGGAACTGGGCGTACGCCTGGCCGAGCGGTGGGCCCGGGAGGAGCCGCCGGGGCTGGCGGAGTTCCTCGCGGACGCCCAGCTGCGCGTGAAGGGATACGCCGACGACCGTTCCGCGTGCGCGGTCTGGGAGGTGTAGCGCGGCCTCTCCCCGGCGATGTCGCCGATCCCCGGTACCGCGGCCCCTGGCAGTTTTCCGCGCGCCGCACAAGAGGTGCTCGCATCCCGCTCGTATCACCATGTTGATGCGTCAACAGGCGTCGTTCCGCCGGGTGTGGGGCATGCATTTGCCGTGAGCGTGTTCGATGCCGGGGCGCCGGGGAGGGGTCGGGTCGGCGAGGGATGAAGCGGCGGACTGCACACTGGGCGGGCGCGGAGCGGCGTGAGGACGGGGCGGGATCGGCCGACGGCGCGGTCCGGGAGGAGGCGGGGGAGAGCGATCCCCCGGCGGCGGGGCCGCACTGGGAAAGACGGCTCCGGCGCAAGGAGTTGACGGCCGTGGCTCAGGTGCGGGCGGAGCTGCGCGCGCTGCTGGCCGGGTGGGGCGGCCCCGGGCGGGCGGAGACCGCGGAGCTCCTGGCGAGCGAGCTGGTCACCAACGCGCTGGTGCACACCGACGGCGGCGCCGTGGTCACGGCCCGGTTCGACGGCGGCCCGGAGGCCCCGGCCGAGGGGCGCCTGAGGGTGGAGGTGCGGGACTTCCTCGCCCGGCACCCGCGTGCGCCCACGCCGGGGGCCCGGGCCGAGAACGGCACCGGGCCCCCGGCCGGCGGTGAGGCCGCCACCTCCGGACGCGGCCTCCTACTCGTCCACGCCCTCGCCGACGGGTGGGGCGTCCGGGCCCACGGCGTGGGCAAGGCCGTCTGGTTCGAGCTGGACGCCCAGGAGCCCTGAGCCGACGTCGCGCGACGACTCAGGGCGGGCGAGCATCAGCCGAACTGGCGCTCGATCTGGGCGAGTTTGGCCTCCAGCGAGTCGAGCCGCGGAATGGCCTGGGTGTCGTCCTCGGCGGTGAGGTCGATGGGGTCGGGCCTGCCCACCGCCTGGAGCGGCCGGGAGCGTACCGGAAGCTGCCCCGGCTCGACTATGGAAGGCTCCGGCCCGGCTTGCGACCCGATCTGGGCGGCGGGGGGCATCGCGGGGCCGGTCACCTCGACCTGCCGGCCGGCGCGGGGACGCCCCCACACGCGGTGCTGACGGTTGTACGCCTTGATGCGGGCCCGCTCCAGCTTGCCCGCCTCCCGGCGGCGCTCCCGGTGCTGGGCGCGCTGGCGCTTGTCCTCGCGGACCTCCTCCACGGCCTCGTCCAGCGACCGCACCCCCTCCAGGAGCATCAGCGACCAGGCGCCGAAGGTCTCGCGCGGCGCCCGCAGCCATCGCACTATCCGGATCTGCGGCAGCGGGCGGGGCACCAGGCCCTGCTCGCGCAGCGCGGCCCGGCGGGTCTGCTTCAGCGCCCGGTCGAAGAGCACGGCCGCCGACAGCGACATGCCGGCGAAGAACTGCGGGGCCCCCGCGTGGTCCAGCCCCCGGGGCGCGTGCACCCAGTTGAACCAGGCCGCGGCGCCCGCGAAGGTCCACACCAGCATGCGGGAGCCGAGCGCCGCGTCACCGTGGCTCGCCTCGCGCACGGCCAGGACCGAGCAGAACATCGCGGCCCCGTCGAGGCCGAACGGCACGAGGTACTCCCAGCCGTCGGTCAGCCCCAGGTTCTGCTGGCCGAAGCCGACCAGCCCGTGGAAGGAGAGGGCCGCGGCGACGGCGGCGCAGCAGAAGAGAAGTACGTACGAGGCGCTGCCGTAGATGGCTTCCTTGCGGCGTCTGCGCTCCTCATTGCGCTCCCAGGAGTCCGCGCCGGCCGCCGTGTCCTCGGGGCCGGTCCGCCGGCCGCGCGCGTACACCGTCACCGCCACCACTGCCCCGATGAGCGCCACGGCACTGGGAAGCACCCAATTCAGCGGTATGTCGGTCACTCTCATCTTGCGTCCCTTGCATGCAGTACGGGGTTTCGCGCGCCATCCTTACGGAACCCGGCCGCATGCCAAGGGGTTTCACGGCAACTCGCCGCGAATGGACGGCAAGGATATACGGAGAGCTACGAATGAATTCGAACACCCCTCAAGGGAAAGGGAATTGGGTTCTATTCAATCCACTGGATGGAGTGGCGTGAACGCTTCAGCCGGCTGACAGCCGTGCGACGCGGTCGGCGTCGGCGGTGCGCGGACAGGTGATGCAGGTGTCCTCGGGCCGCAGTGTGTAGAAGAAGCAGCAGCTGGCGCGGTCCCGGGTGGGGAACGTCCGCCCGCCGGGCCCGGTCAGTTCGCGGAAGGCCGCGCCCCCGACGTACGGGGCCGTGGCCCCCGGCAGCAGCAGCTCCAGCTCCCGCCGGGCGCGCTCCTCCTCGCCGAGCAGCCGCCCCAGGTGCCACAGCCCCTCGGCGGTCTCGTCGGTCGCCATGCCCCACAGCGCCCGGGGGCCGCGCCGCATGCGCGGTCCGAAGGCGTCCAGCACCGGGGCGAGGTGCGCGGCCACCGCCGACCGCAGCTCCCGGCGCAGCGCCTCGTCGTCCGCCACGGTCGTGGCGCGCGGGTGCTCCGCGGCCGGGTCGCCGGGCAGGCAGCTGAACTCCCCGGCGTCCGCCGTGATCCGGCCGGTGGCCCGGTGCAGGGAGACCGCCCGCACCGGCAGCCGGGGCACGCGGCGCTCGAGGAACCAGGGGAGGGTGAACAGGAGGCAGACGTGCCAGGCGTAGCGGTGCAGGCCGAAGCTCGCCACCACGTCCGGGCGGGCCCGCAGTCCGTACTCGCGCAGCACCTGCGCCTCGTCCCAGGCGAGGTAGGCGTCCAGCTCGACGCCGCCCGCCGCGAGGCCGGCCGCCGTCACCCAGCCGTCGCCGCGGCCCGGGGGGCCGGTCATGACGGTCACCGCCGGGAGGAGCTCCGTCATCCGGGCGTAGGCGTCCGCGACGGGAGATGCGGCCGAGGCAGCAGACATGGAGGGGACCACCGAATCCCGATCGGTTGACAGGTAAGGCTTACCTTACCCGCGGCGACCGGGGTTTGAACTGGCGCACATGCCGCCTATCGTTCCACCGGAGACCAGGAGGAACCCCAATGGAGCAGGGCAGACCCCACACCGCGGTGCCGCGGGCCGCCGCCGGTGTGCCGCGGCAGGCCACGCCGGGCGCGCGGGGGGAGCACACCCACGACGAGAGCCAGTTCATCCGCCGGGCGCCGCAGCGGTACTCCGTACGGGGCCAGGTGCTCGACGCGCTCCGCAAGGCCCTCGTCAGCGGCGAGCTCGTGCCGGGCGAGGTCTACTCCGGCCCCGCGCTCGGCGAGCGCTTCGGGGTGTCCGCGACGCCCGTGCGCGAGGCCATGCAGCAGCTGGCGCTCGAGGGCGCCGTCGAGGTCGTCCCCAACCGCGGCTTCCGCGTGGCCAGCCGCACCCCGCGCGACCTCGCCGAGCTGGCGGAGGTCCGGGCCCTGCTCGAGGTCCCGGCCCTGCTGCGGCTGGCCCGCACCGTGCCCGCGGGGCGGTGGCACGAGCTGCGGCCGCTCGCCGCGACGACGGCCGCCGTCGCCGCCGGCGGCGACCGGGCGGCGTACGCGGAGGCGGACCGGGCCTTCCACGGGGCGCTGCTGGAGCTGTCGGGCAACCGCCAGCTCGCGATCGTCGCCGGCGAGCTGCACCGCCGGGCGCAGTGGTCGGGAGCGGCCGATCCGGTGACCGACGCCGCCGAGCACCTCATCCTGCTGGACGCCCTCGCGGCGGGCGACCTCGCCGCGGTCGAGGCGGTGGCCACGCGCCACTGCGGCCTGGCCCCGTAGGGAACCCCTAGGTCGCCGGGGCCGGCCGGCCCAGCCGCTCCGCCAGCCACGCCGGGACCCCGCCGAGCAGCCGGACCAGCCGCCCGGCCTCCGCGCGCAGGCGCGCCGCCTCCGCCTGGTCCGGCAGCACCGCCGCCAGGGAGGCCAGGGCCGGGGCGATGCCCACGAGGTAGCCCAGCTCCTCCCGGATGCGCAGCGACTCGGCGAAGCCGTGCCGGGCCTCCGGCAGCCGGCCGTCGTGTTCGGCCATGGCCGCCACGTGCCGCCAGGTGGACGACAGCAGCAGCCGGTGGCCGTGCGCGGTCGCGCCCGCGTGGGCGCGCTGGAAGGCGGCGGTGGCGTCGGAGGGGTTGTCCGACAGGTGCTGGGCGATCAGGCCGCGCCGGAAGTCCAGCAGCGGCCGCGTCGGGGACTTCGGCGCCAGCAGCGCGGCCGCCCGCCCCAGCGCCGAACGGGCCTCGTCGGCCCGGTCGCGTACACCCAGAAGAGTGGAGGCGTACGCGAGGTGGCCACGCTCGCAGGCCGCCGCCCCGCGTTCCTCGTCGTCGGTGGCCAGGGCCTCCGCCGCGCGCAGCGAGTCCTCCGCCGCCCCCCAGCCCTCGCCCGTGAACATGCACCGCTCGGCCAGGACCCCCGTGCGCCGCAGTGCCGGGCCCGCCTCCGTGGCCGCCCGCGGGGCGAGCAGCGCGGCGGCGTCGTCCCAGCAGGCCCGCGAGCGCAGCCGCCAGACGGCGCGTTCGAGGGGGTCGCCCCCCTCGGTGTGTGGCTCCGACAACCCAGAATTCCGCATGGCGGTGTCCGCCACAGTGCCCTCCCCAAGCGCGCCGTCGAGCTGGAAGCCTGCTCCGATCTCAGCACGAAGACCCGGGCCCGGCATAGGGTCAGGTGTGAACCAGTTCACAAACTCGGGCACCGGTCGCGCCGCCCGCGACTCCCGCCGCGAAGATTACCGAAGAACGCCGGCTCCATGAGCGGGAGTCTGCTCATGTGATAGGAGGGTGGGCCGCCTTTGCGGGCCGCCCCGGCGGGCCCCTCCGTCGGGCCGTGGCGGGCCCCTCAGCTCATGCGCAGGGCCAGGAAGAAGTCCAGCTTGTCCTCCAGGCGCGACAGGTCGCGGCCCGTCAGCTGCTCGATGCGCCCCACCCGGTACCGCAGCGTGTTGACGTGCAGGTGCAGCCGCGTGGCGCAGCGCGTCCAGGAGCCGTCGCAGTCCAGGAACGCCTCCAGCGTCGGGATGAGCTCGGCGCGGTGGCGGCGGTCGTAGTCCCGCAGCGGGTCCAGCAGCCGGGCGGTGAAGGCGCGGCGGACGTCGTCCGGCACGAAGGGCAGCAGCAGGACGTGGGAGGCCAGCTCCTGGTGGCCGGCGGCGCACACCCGGCCCGGCCGGGCGGCGGCGACGCGGCGGGCGTGCCGGGCCTCCTCCAGGGCGCCGCGCAGCCCCTCCGCCGAGTGGACCGAGGCGCTGACGCCGAAGGTCAGCCGCCCGTCGTCGGCCAGGCCCGCGGTGAGCGGCTCGCGCACGGCCGCCAGCAGGGCGTCGGCGTGCAGGCCCGCCGGCACCGATTCCTCGGTCCCGGTCAGCTCGGCCGGCAGCGGCACCAGCGCGACGGCCTCGTCGCCGGTGTGGGCGACGGCGATGCGGTCGGAGGGCTCCGGACCGGACGCCTCCGGGTCGACCAGCACCTCCTCCAGCAGCGCCTGGGCCACCGGGCCGCCGGGGATGTCGCCGTCCTCCCACTCCACCCGGGCCACCACGACCTGCCAGTGAGGGGCCGTGCCCAGGCCCGGCAGCAGCACCGGGGCCGCCACCCGCAGCCGCGCCGCGATCTCGGCGGGCGCGGCGCCCGCCTGGACCAGCTCCAGGACCTCCTGGGCCAGCCGGCGCCGCACCGTGCGGGCGGCGTCGCGCCGGTCGCGCTCGACGGCGATCAGCTGGGTGACGCCGTGCAGCAGGTCGAGCCGCTCCTCCGGCCACTCGCCGGCGTCCGCCTCGACGGCCAGCAGCCAGTCGGAGAGCACCGTCTCGCGCACGTCCCGCGCGGAGGCGGCGCGGCCGCTGCTGCGGATGGGGAAGAGGGAGTACGTGCTGCCCGCCAGGCTCACCCGGTGCGGGCCGCGCCGGCCGCCGCGGGAGGCGGCCAGGTGCTCGCCGGCGAGCGCGGCACCGACGGCGGCGGGCAGGTCGGGGCCCGCCCCGGCCAGGGACGAGCCGGCGATCTGCCGGCCGGTGGGGGACAGCACCCAGGCGCGCAGGTCCAGGTCGGAGCCCAGCAGGTCCAGGACGACCTCGGGGCCGCCGCCCGCCGGGCCGCCCGTCATCAGCCGGCGGTGCCGGTCGACCACGGCGGCCAGGTCCCCGGCGCGCTCGCTGGAGACCTGCCGCACGACGTGCTCGGTGATGGACGCGAAGGAGACCGTCTCGTGCACCGAGAACAGCGGCAGCCGGTGCCGGGCGCAGGCCTCGATCAGGTCGTCGGGGGTGGAGGCGATCTCCGCCTCGCCCGCGGCCAGCCCGGCCACGCCGGCCGCCGTGAGGATGCGCACGAACCGCTCGGAGTCGGCCGGCTCCCGCCGCCAGGCGAGGCCGGTCAGGACCAGCTCCCCGCCGGAGAGGTAGCGGCTGGGGTCGCGCAGGTCGGTGGTCATCACGCCGCGCACCGTACGGTCCAGCTCGTCCTCGCCGCCGAGCAGCCGAAGGCCCAGCGCATCGGTCTCCAGCAGTGCGCGCAGCCGCATCGTGGGTCGCCGCCGATCTGTCTTCTTGTCACCAGTGGAATGCAGTGAGGTTTCTGAACCCCGTCTTTCGTTCGAATCTACAAGACGGGGGCCCTGGCCAGCCAACCGCTTCATGTTTTCGGTGACTGCACCGGCCGGGTGAGGCCTCGCTGTACTGGCCGTGCGCCGCGTGAACAGGACATGAAACCCCCCTCTCGAGAAGAGACCCTCCATGGACTTCCTGCGCCCCGCCGACTGGGAGGAAGCGCTGGCCGCCAAGGCCGCGCACCCCTCGGCAGTGCCCATCGCGGGCGGCACGGACGTGATGGTCGAGATCAACTTCGATCACCGCCGGCCGGAGTACCTCCTCGACCTGAACCGCGTCGGCGAACTGCACGAATGGCAGACCGACGGCCCCGACGTCCGCCTCGGCGCCGCCGTCCCCTACACCCGCATCCTGGACCACCTGCGGCCCGAGCTGCCCGGCCTCGCGCTCGCCGCGCACACCGTCGGCTCCCCGCAGATCCGCAACCGCGGCAGCGTCGGCGGCAACCTGGGCGCCGCCTCCCCGGCCGGGGACAGCCACCCCGCGCTGCTGGCCGCCGGCGCCGACGTCGAGGTGCAGTCCGTGCGCGGCACCCGGCTGATCCCCGTCGAGGAGTTCTACACCGGGGTCAAGCGCAACGCCCTCGCGCCGGACGAGCTGATCAGGGCCGTGCGCATCCGCAGGGCCACCGGCCCGCAGCAGTTCTCCAAGGTCGGCACCCGCAACGCCATGGTCATCGCCGTGTGCGCCTTCGGCATCGCCCTGCACCCGGAGAACCGCACGGTGCGCACCGGCATCGGCTCGGCCGCGCCCACGCCCGTGCGCGCCCGCGTCGCCGAGGAGTTCCTGGCCGCGGCGCTGGAGGAGGGCGGGCTGTGGGAGTCCGGGGCGGCCGTACCGCCGTCGGTGGCGGCCCACTTCGCCGAGCTCGCCGCCGGCGCCTGCAACCCCATCGACGACGTGCGCGGCAGCGCCGCCTACCGCAGACGCGCCGTCGCCGTCATGGCCCGCCGCACGCTGGGCTGGGTCTGGGACGCATACCGCCACGACCAGGGGAGGGGAGCCCGGTGCGCGTGAACTTCACCGTCAACGGCCGTCCGCAGGAGGCCGACGACGTCTGGGAGGGCGAGAGCCTGCTGTACGTGCTGCGCGAGCGGCTGGGCCTGCCCGGCTCCAAGAACGCCTGCGAGCAGGGCGAATGCGGCTCCTGTACGGTCCGCCTCGACGGCGTGCCGGTGTGCGCCTGCCTGGTGGCGGCGGGCCAGGCCGAGGGCCGCGAGGTGGTCACCGTCGAGGGCCTGGCCGGCCGCTCGGGGGCGGCGGAGGGGGAACTCTCCGTCGTCCAGCGGGCGTTCGTCGACGCCGGTGCCGTCCAGTGCGGCTTCTGCACGCCCGGCCTGCTCGTCGCCGCCGACGACCTGCTCGAGCGCGTGCCCCAGCCCTCCGACGCCGACATCCGCGAGGCCCTCTCGGGCAACCTGTGCCGCTGCACCGGCTACGAGAAGATCCTCGACGCCGTGCGGCTGGCCGCCGCCCGTACCGGAGAGGCGGGCTGAACCGTGCGCGACACCACTCCCGCCGTACCGGCCCAGGCCCGCCGCACCACCGGCGGCATCGGCGAGTCCACCCTCCGCCCCGACGGCATCCCGAAGGTCACCGGCGAGTTCGCCTACGCCTCCGACCTGTGGCACGAGGACATGCTGTGGGGCTTCACCCTCCGCAGCCCGCACGCCCACGCCCGCATCCGCTCGGTCGACGTCTCCGGCGCCCTCGCCACGCCCGGCGTGCACGCCGTGATGACGCACGACGACCTGCCCGCCGCCACCCGCTACGGGCTGGAGATCCAGGACACCCCCGTCCTCGCCGACGGCGTGGTGCGCCACCACGGCGAACCCGTCGCCCTCGTCGCCGCCGACCACCCCGAGACCGCCCGCCGCGCCGCCGCGAGGATCGTCGTCGACTACGAACAACTGCCCGTCGTCACCGACGAGAAGACCGCCACCGCCCCCGGCGCCCCCGTCCTCCACCCCGGCCGCACCGACGACCACGCGCCCCACGTCGCGCACCCCAACATCGTCCACCGCCAGCCCGTCGTCCGCGGCGACGTGGCCGCCGCGAAGGCCCGGGCCGACGTCGTCGTCACCGGCGAGTACGAGATGGGCATGCAGGACCAGGCGTTCCTCGGCCCCGAGTCGGGCCTCGCCGTGCCCGCAGAGGACGGCGGCGTCGACCTCTTCATCGCCACCCAGTGGCTGCACGCCGACCTGCGCCAGATCGCCCCCGTCCTCGGCCTGCCCGAGGACAAGGTCCGCATGACCCTCTCCGGCGTCGGCGGCGCCTTCGGCGGCCGCGAGGACCTGTCGATGCAGGCCCACGCCTGCCTGCTGGCGCTGCGCACCGGCCGGCCCGTGAAGATCGTCTACAACCGCTTCGAGTCCTTCTTCGGCCACGTCCACCGCCACCCCGCGAAGCTGGCCTACGAGCACGGGGCCACCCGCGACGGCCGCCTGCTCTACATGACGTGCCGCATCGTGCTCGACGGCGGCGCGTACGCCTCCTCCTCCCCGGCGGTCGTCGGCAATGCCGCCTCCCTCTCCGCCGGCCCGTACGAGATCCCCAGCGTGGACATCGAGGCCCTCGCCCTCTACACCAACAACCCGCCCTGCGGCGCCATGCGCGGCTTCGGCGCGGTCCAGGCCTGCTTCGCCTACGAGGCCCAGATGGACCGGCTCGCGGCCGCGCTGGAGATGGACCCGGTCGAGTTCCGCCGCCGCAACGCCATGTCGCAGGGGTCGGTGATGCCCACCGGGCAGGTCGTGGACGCCCCCGCGCCCGTCGCCGAACTCCTGCGCCGCGTCAAGGCGATGCCCCTGCCGCCGGAGCGCCAGTGGGAGAGCGCCGGCGGCGCCCCGGACGTACGGGCGCTGCCGGGCGGCCTGTCCAACACCACCCACGGCGAGGGCGTCGTGCGCGGCATCGGCTACGCGGTCGGCATCAAGAACGTGGGCTTCTCCGAGGGCTTCGACGACTACTCCACCGCCCGGGTGCGGCTGGAGGCCGCCGGCAGCGAGGTCGTGGCCACCGTGCACACCGCGATGGCCGAGGTGGGCCAGGGCGGCGTCACCGTCCACACCCAGATAGCCCGCACCGAGCTCGGCGTCGCCCGGGTGGTCCTCCACCCCGCCGACACCCGCGTCGGCTCCGCAGGCTCCACGTCCGCGTCCCGGCAGACCTACGTCACCGGCGGCGCGGTCCGCCGCGCGTGCGAGAAGGCGCGGGAGGAGGTCTTCGAGCGGGGCCGGGCGCGGTTCGGCACGTACCACCCGGCCTGGGCGACGGCCGAGCTCCTGCTGGAGGGCGGCAAGGTGGTCACCGACGGCGGCGAGGTCCTCGCCGACCTCGCCGACGTGCTCGGGGACGAGGCCGTCGAGGCCGAGGTGGAATGGCGGCACCGCCCCACCGAGCCCTTCGACCCGCACACCGGCCAGGGCTTCGGCCACGTGCAGTACTCCTTCGCCGCGCACCGCGCCGTCGTCGAGGTCGACACCGAGCTCGGCCTGGTCAAGGTCGTCGAGCTGGCCTGCGCCCAGGACGTCGGCAAGGCGCTGAACCCGCTGTCCGTCGCCGGGCAGATCCAGGGCGGCACCACCCAGGGCCTGGGCCTGGCGGTCATGGAGGAGATCGTCGTGGACCCGGTGACCGCCAAGGTCCGCAACCCCTCGTTCACCGACTACCTGATCCCCACCATCCTCGACACCCCCGCCATCCCCGTCGACATCCTCGAACTCGCCGACACCCACGCCCCCTACGGGCTGCGCGGGGTCGGCGAGGCCCCCACGCTCTCCTCGACGCCCGCCGTCGTGGCGGCCGTCCGCCAGGCCACGGGCCTGGCCCTGACGCGGGTGCCGGTGCGGCCGGAACACCTCACGGGCACCTGACCCCCACAGCGTCACCTCCGTTTCGTCTCGGGCCGTCCCCCGGGTCGTGCAGCCCCCACCGGACCCTGGAGCAGGCACCATGACCCATGCACCCGTGAGCCACCGGACGGCACCGGACCCGGGTTCGCCCCCGCCCGCCAGGCAGTCCTGGCCGGACCGGTACTTCCACCTCACCGACCGGGGGTCGACCGTCGCCCGCGAGGTGCGCGGCGGCATCACGACCTTCATGGCCATGAGCTACATCCTGCTGCTCAACCCCCTGATCCTGTCCGGCCCGGACGCGGCCGGGCACACGCTCGGCCGGGCCGCCCTGATCACCGCCACCGCCTTCGCGGCGGCGCTCTCCACGCTGCTGATGGGCCTGATCGGCCGGGTGCCGCTCGCGCTCGCGGCGGGGCTCGGGGTCTCCGGTGTGATCTCCACCCAGGTCGTCACCCAGCTGACCTGGCCGCAGGCGATGGGCCTGTGCGTCCTGTACGGCGTCGTCATCATGCTGCTGGTCCTCACCGGGCTGCGCGAGCGCGTCATGAACGCCATCCCGCAGGCGCTCAAGCACGCCATCACCATGGGCATCGGCATGTTCATCGCCCTGATCGGGCTGGTGAAGGCGGGCTTCGTGCACGCCGCGACGTCCGGCGGCCCGGTCACCCTGGGGCCGGCCGGCGAACTGGCGGGCTGGCCGGTGCTGCTGTTCTGCGTCACCCTGCTGCTGATCTTCATGCTGCAGGCGCGCGAGGTCCCCGGCGCGATCCTCATCGGCATCGTGGCCGGCACGATCCTCGCCGTCATCGTCGACGCGGTGGCCGACCCCGGCCCGAAGACCTGGCAGAACGGCCGGCCCGCGCTCGAGTCAGGCGCGGTGTCCATGCCGGACTTCTCCCTCTTCGGCCAGGTTCAGTTCGGCGGCTGGGGCGCGGTCGGCGGGGTTACCGTCGCGATGATCGTCTTCACTCTGGTCCTGGCCGGCTTCTTCGACGCCATGGCCACGATCATCGGCGTGGGCACCGAGGCGGGCCTGGCCGACGAGCGGGGCCGGATGCCGGGCCTGAGCCGGGCGCTGCTCGTCGACGGCGCCGGCGGCGCGATCGGCGGGGCGGCGGGCGCCTCGGGCCAGACCGTCTTCGTGGAGTCGGCGACCGGGGTGGGCGAGGGCGCGCGGACCGGCCTGGCGTCCGTCGTCACCGGCCTGCTCTTCACCGCCTGCCTGTTCTTCACCCCGCTCACCCGGATCGTGCCCGGCGAGATCGCGGCGGCGGCACTGGTGGTCATCGGCGCCATGATGGCCGGCCAGGCCCGGCACATCGACTGGACGGACCGGGCGGTGTCCGTCCCGGTCTTCCTGACCGTGGTGCTGATGCCGTTCACCTACTCCATCACGGCCGGCGTCGGCGGCGGCGTGATCGCCTACACGGTCATCAAGGCCGGCCAGGGCCGGTGGCGGGAGCCCGGCGCCTTCCTGTGGGCCCTGACCGTCGTCTTCGCCGGCTACTTCGCCCTGCACCCCATCGAGCACTGGCTCGGCGTGAAGTGACGTGACGCAAAGAGGGACGCAAAGGAGAGCGACGCTGTGCTGGACATCGCCGAGGAACTGCACCGCTGGTGCGAGGAGGGGCGCGACGTCGCCGTCGCCACGGTCGTGGCCGTGCGGGGCAGCGCGCCCCGGCAGCCCGGCGCCGCCCTCGCCGTCGACGCCGGCGGCACGGCGGCCGGCTCCGTCTCCGGCGGCTGCGTGGAGGGCGCGGTCTACGAACTGTGCCGCGAGGCGCTGCGCACCCGGCGGCCGGTGCTGGAGCGGTTCGGCTACTCGGACAGGGACGCGTTCGCGGCCGGCCTGACGTGCGGGGGCGAGATCGACGTCCTCGTGGCGCCGCTGGACGCCGTACCGGCCGCGGCGCTGCGGGCGGCGGCGCACGGCGAGACGGTGGCGCTGGCCCGCGTGACGCAGGGCCCGCCCGGCACGCTGGGGCGCGCCCTGCTCGTGCGCCCCGACGGCACCGCGCACGGCACCCTGGGCGGGGAGGCCGCCCTGGACCGCGCCGCGGCCGCCGAGGCCCGCGCCCTGCTGCGCGCGGGCCGCACGGGCACGGTCGGCCTCGCCGGGACGGGGCTGCGGCTGCTGGTCGAGTGCAGCGTGCCGCCGCCCCGCATGCTCGTCTTCGGTGCGATCGACTTCGCGGCGGCGCTGGTCCGGGCGGGGAAGTTCCTCGGCTACCGCGTCACCGTCTGCGACGCCCGCCCGGTCTTCGCGACCGCCGCCCGCTTCCCGGAGGCCGACGAGGTCGTCGTGGACTGGCCGCACCGCTACCTCGACGGCCAGGACCTCGACGCCCGCACGGCGGTCTGCGTCCTCACCCACGACGTGAAGTTCGACGTGCCGCTGCTGGAACGGGCGCTGCGGCTCCCCGTCGGCTACGTGGGCGCCATGGGCTCGCGCCGTACGCACGAGGAGCGGCTGGAGCGGCTGCGCGAGGCGGGCCTGGGCGAGGCGGAACTGGCGAGGCTGCGCTCGCCGATCGGGCTCGACCTGGGGGCCCGTACGCCCGAGGAGACGGCCCTGTCGATCGCCGCCGAGATCGTCGCGGTCCGGCGCGGCGGCCCGGGCGGCCCGCTCACCGGCGGGCGGACGCCGCTGCACCACGACGAGCGGCCCGCCGGGGCCCGGGGGACGGCCGTGGGGTGCGCTGTGTAAATATTCGTCGCACTCTTGTTCCCCTAGTTCAGAGAGTCACCTTGTCTCCTTCCAGATCCGGTTGGACCCGCACCCTCGCCGTGGCCCTGGCCATGGCCGCGTGCGGCGGGACGGCCACCGCCACGGTGGCCGTCGCAGCACCACAGCCGACGGGCGACACCCGCACCGCCGAGACGTACTGGACGGCCGAGCGCATGGCCGGCGCCAAGCCGCTCGAGGCGGGCCACACCGCACAGCCCGCGAAGCCGCGCTCCGGGATCACCGGCTCCCCGGGCGTCACCGCGCCCTCCGGAACGCCCAAGGGCTCCTACGGCGACGGCATACCGGCCGTCGGCACGTTCTTCAGCAGCTCCGGCCCGACCGGCGCCACCTACTGCACCGCCAGCGTGGTCCAGAGCGCCGGGCGCAACCTGGTCCTGACGGCCGGTCACTGCGCCAAGTCCCTGGCCGGCGGCGGCCAGCGCATCTTCGTCCCGCAGTACCGCAAGGGACTGGACGCGGCCCACCAGCCCTACGGCGTCTTCCCCGTGGACAAGGTCTTCACCGACCCGCGCTACACCCGCAACAGCAAGGGCGCCGACTCCGACCTCGACTTCGGCTTCGCGCGGCTCTCGCCCAACGCGCAGGGCGCCGAGGTGGAGGACCGGACGGGCGGCCTGCGGCTGACGGACACCCCCCGCTGGACCAGCACGGTCAACGTCATCGGCTACCCCGGTGCGTACAACCCCGACCAGCGTGCCATCGGCTGCACCGTGCCGTCCTCGCGGCTGCCGGGCTTCCGCCAGATGCAGATGAAGTGCGGCGGCTACTACGGCGGCGTCTCCGGCGGCCCGTGGATCACCAACTACGACGCCAAGACCCGCACCGGCGACATCATCGGCAACATCGGCGGCTACAACGGCGGCGGCAACACCGACAACGACGACTGGATCAGCTACTCCCCGGTCTACGACCGCGAGATCCGGGCGCTGTACCAGGACGCCGTCGCCGACCGCACGCCGCAGCGCTCCGGCGCCTACGCGCCGCCGTCGGACAAGGCCCGCCTGGCCGGCGCCGCCTCGACCTGGACGCATGCGAACCACCTCGCCTCGGGCGACTTCACCGGCGACGGCCGCGACGACATGCTGACGATCTGGAGCGACGGCGAGGTCACCCTCTACACGGGCGACGGCGCGGGCGGCTTCAGCGCGGAGAAGCAGCTCTCCAAGGCGACCTACTGGCAGCGGGCCAAGGCGGTCACCGCCGGCGACTTCAGCGGCTCCGCGCTCCCGGACCTCATGGTGCGCTGGGACAACGGCAAGCTCAGCTACTACGAGGACGTCAAGCCCTCCGGCTTCGGCAAGGAGTACACGCTCGCCGCCGCCGGTTCCCCGTGGAAGGACGCCGCGCAGATCACCGCGGGCCGCTTCAACTCCACCACCAAGGCGAACGACCTCGTCGTGCGCTGGGCCGACGGCAAGGTCACCCTGAACTCCTCGGTGAGCTCCTCCGGCCTCGGCACCCAGCGGCAGCTGGCGGCCTCCGGCTCGTTCTGGAAGAACGCCGGCGCGCTGACCAGCCTGCGCCCGGCTGGCAAGGACGCCTCGAACGTGGTCGTGCGCTGGACCGACGGCTCGCTGGGCAGCTTCGCCCTCACCTCCGGCGGCGGCCTGTCCGGCACCCGGCTCCAGGCGCCCAACGCCTCCTGGTCGCCCACCGTCATGGTCGCCGGCGACTTCAACGGCGGCGGCCGCCCCGACGACCTCGTCGTGCGCTGGTCCAACGGCGAGACCTCGCTGTACGACGGGACCCGGAGCGACGCCCTGGGCACCTGGACGGCGCTCGTCCAGCCGTAGCACCGCAGCACCCCCTGTCCCGGGTGCCGGGCGGGCCCACGCGGCCCGCCCGGCACCCGGGGCTTTTTGCGTCCTTTTACCCTCCTATGGTGGCCCTTCCGGGTGCCTGTGGCAGGGTCGGTGCGGGAGCGACGGCAGTGACGAAGGAGGGCGGAAGATGGCCATCGTGAACGAATGGCACATGGCGGCCAACATCGGGGCGGGCCTGGGCTTCGGCGCGATCATCGGACTGGAGCGCCAGTGGCGCGCCCGGATGGCGGGCCTGCGGACGAACGCCCTGGTCGCCGCCGGGTCCGCGCTCTTCGTGCTGCTGTCGATCTACGGCTTCTCCAGCGCGACCAGCACCACCGGCTACGACGGCTCGCGCGTCGCCGCGCAGATCGTCTCCGGCATCGGCTTCCTGGGCGCGGGCGTCATCATGCGCGACGGGCTGAGCGTGCGCGGCCTGAACACCGCCGCCACGCTGTGGTGTTCGGCCGCCGTCGGCGCGCTCGCCGGCACCGGTCTCTACGTGCTCGCCGCGCTCGGCACGGTGGGCGTGGTCGGCGCCAACACGCTCCTGCGGCCGCTGGCCCGGGGCCTGGACCGGGGCTCGCACGGCGGGGCCGAGGTGGTCACCGACTACCACTTCGAGGTGGTGTGCACCGAACCCGAGGAGGCCCATGTGCGCACCCTCGTGGTGCAGGCCGTCACCCGGCCCGGCTTCCGGCTGCGGTCCGTGCACAGCCGCGACGCCGAGACCGCGGGCAAGGTGACCGTCTCCGCCGAGCTCACCACCGAGCGGCGGGACGACAGCCTCCTCGAGGAGGCCGTCAGCCGCCTCTCCCTGGAGCCCGCCGTCTCGGCCGTCAGCTGGACCGTGCTGCCGCCCGACGACGACAACGGCGAGGAGGACGAGGACTACGACGCCGGGCGGCGGGCCCGGCGGCGCGTACGGAACCTGTTCACGGGGCGGTAGTCCCGGCGTCGGCTCACAGGTCGAGGTCGGCGAAGAGCGCGGCGTGGTCGGAGGCCTGGTCCTGTGGTCCGTGGACGCTGTCGAACGTGACGGCGGACTCGGCGATCCCGCGCGTCTCCACCCGCGCCCTGGTCACCTTGCCGAACAGCTCCGGTGAGAACATCAGGTAGTCGATCTTGTCGGCCGCCTTGCACTCGCCGTGGGTGCCGGGCGGCCCCTGGTAGCCGCCGTGGGTCATCGCGTCCTGAAGGCCGGCGTTCAGCAGGGGCTTGAGAGCCTCGCTGTCCGGGGTGTCGTTGAGGTCCCCGGCGACCACGACACGGTCCGAGCGCCCGAGCGCCTCCTGGTAGATCTTGGCGGCGCGCTTGCCCTGCTGCTTGCGCTTTTCCGCACCACCGCCGCCGCGCTTGCTCTTGAAGTGGTTCCCCAGCAGCCACAGCGGCTCGCCGTCGATGTCGATCTCGAATTCCGGGCAGTCCCGGCTGAAGATGGGGAAGAGGTCCTGGACATTCTCCTTGTCGAAGATGTGCGAGCGTATCGAGGTGATCGGGTGCCGGCTGAGGATCCCCACATCGATGCCGCGGATGTCGTTGCCGTCGATCAGCAGGTTGAACGGATAGGCCGGAGCGCCGATCTGGCCGTGCAGCACCTGCTGGTTGAAGCGGTGCAGGGTGAGCCGGTCCTCGACCTCGACCGTGAGCAGTATGTCGGCGTTCACCTCGGCGATCACCTTGGCGGTGTTCTGGAGGGCGTCCAGGGTGAGGTCCTTCCGGTCCAGCTCGGCCCAGCCGACCCAGGACGGCCGCCCGGTGACCTCGGCCCTGACCTGGATGTTGCGGCCCTCCCCCTTGAGAAGCCTGGCCATGCCCTTGGGCTCGTTCACCAGGATCGTCTGGGTGGAGATCTCCTGGGAGACGTCGACGCTGTGCGCCAGGAGGATCTCGATGATGTCCGCCTTGTTCTTGTCCGAGTACTCGTCCTTTTCGAGGATTTCCACGAGCTTCCTGAAGTCGTCGAGTACCTTGTTGCGTTTCGCATCGTCCTCGATGCCGAAGACGACGGGCCGCCGGAAGAGATTCTCGGCGTTGAAGGTGGCGATACGAATGCTCATGGCGCCTCCTCATACACTTCGAATTCTCCGGCGGCCCGCCGGGGCTGTCCAGCGGAGTGGGCCGCCGTTTTCGCGCGTCAGCCGCGCAGCGGGCCCTCGCAGCGGAAGTCCGCCGTGCCGGCCGGCCGGTCGGACCAGACGTCGACCTTGCCGAAGGAGCAGTTCATGTCGGCGAGGTTGTTCGCGCCCGTCTTCGAGCGGTCGAGTATGAAGTAGTCGACCGTCTCGGACATGTCCTTGAAGACCAGGTCGGTGTTGCCGGGGCTGCTGAGGTTCGCGGTGATGCGGCCCGTGCACACGAAGCGGGGGCGGTCGCCGGCGGGGGCGGCGCCGCACTCGGGGGTCTGGCCGGTGGTGGCGGTGAGCGACGAGCGGACCTCGGCGGCCGAGGAGTACTGCAGGCGGTTGACGGGGGTGTACGTGGTGTTCGGCACGTACAGGTCCTTGACCTTGGCGATCTGCTTGTCGAGGAAGGCGTTGTAGTCCCGCTGCACGTACCAGTCGCGGCCCATGCGGTTGCGCCAGGCGTCGTAGCCGGACACGTCGTTCGCCCGGAGGTAGCCGTACATCTCCCGCAGCAGCGAGGGCCGTTCGGTCCACAGGTACTCGAAGAACGTCCCGGCGTACGAGTAGAACCGGAAGCCGTCGCGGTCGTACTCGGCGTGCAGCAGCTGGTCGACGGTCATCCGCGGCTTGCCGCCCGCCGTGTCGTCGATGACGCTCTGGACCAGCGACTTGCGGACCTTGATGCCGTCGTCGCGGGTGGCGCCGTCGAAGAACTCCGCCGTGCCCTCGTCCATGGCGGTGGTGCGGTCGTTCTGGTACCAGGGGCCCTCGCCGAAGCTGCCGGGCACCGCCCAGCGGCCGTTGAGGTAGTGGGTGTACTCGTGGCGGAACAGCTCCTCCAGCGTGAGCGTGGAGTCCTGCGGCACCCGGCGCTCGTACGTGTAGAAGGTGGCGCCCTTCTCGATGTAGATGCCGCCGTTGTTGGTGGCCATGCCCGTCAGCAGCGGGTGGTAGATCTCGTAGTCGGCGCGCGAGGCGTACAGCACGATGTTCAGCGAGGTGTTGGTGTCGCCCGCCAGCGGCTGGTCGGTGCCCAGGACGCGGTGGTACTGCGCCTTGACCTGCTTGCTCGCGTAGTAGAGGCGGTCGACGGTGGCGCGCGGCAGGGCGGTGCGGACCTTGATGCCGCCGTTGTCGTACGTGTAGGTGTACGGGAAGATGCGGCGCTCGATGTCCGCCTTGCACACCCCGTACTGCTTGCACATCTCCAGCTCGTTCAGCCAGGTGACGATCTTGCCCCAGGGGGCGCTGCCCTGGCCGAAGTTGCGGGAGACGGTGTCCAGCACGCCGCCCAGCGAGGAGCTGATCTCGCTCTTGACCGCGGCGACCTGGCTGAGCCGGCCGTACTCGTTGAGCGCGTCGCGCACCACCCACTCGTTCTCGGCGCCCTTGAGGTGGGTGTGGCCGGCGAAGGCCTTGAGGGCGGCGCGGTAGGCGGGGTCGGCGGCCACGGCCGCGTCGAAGGCGGGGTCGTCGTTGTAGACGCCCAGGTAGCCCACGGACAGCGCGCCCAGCGCGGCGCCGCCCCAGGAGCGGTCCTTCGCGGTGTCGGGGTGGGAGGCGTCCATCGTGCCCAGGACCCGCTTGAGCAGCGGCAGCTGGTGGTGGCGCAGGCCGGGGGAGCTGGCGGCGTAGAGGGCCTCGCGCAGGGTCTCGGCGTTGGTGCGGGTGGCATCGAAGGTGCGGGACGCGATGCCGAAGTAGTACACCGCGCGACGGACGGCCTCCACGGTCTGCGGGTCCGTGTGGTCGATCTCGTCGTGCGAGAAGTCGTGGTAGGCGGCGGCGTGGAGGTAGGTGAACATCTCCAGCACGTGGGTGCTGTTCTTCCCGTCGTGGGAGTAGCCGTACCGCTCGGCGCGCTGCGCGACGGCCCGCACGTGCTCCTTCGTCATGACGCGGGCCAGCCGCTGGTCCCAGGTCCACAGGATGTCGCGCAGACAGCCGTCCGCGGTGACGGCCGGGTCGGCGAGGAATTCGGCGAACTGCTCGGGCCCGAGCCGGCTGACGCCGTCGAGCGTGCAGGGAACGCTGGTGCCGCGCACCTTGGCGCTCGGGGCGAGGGACTTCGCCTTGCCCTTGCCCTCCTTGCCCTGCGGCGTGGCCGGGCCCGGGACGCGGGCCCGCGTCAGGTCGCCCGGCCCCGCCTTGGACAGGTCGGCCGGCTGGGGGGCCTTGGCCAGGCGGGTGACCTCGTCGAAGGGGTTGGGGGTGGGGGTGTCCGCCCGCGCGGCCGCCGGGGCGGACGTGGCGGACGAGGGCGCCGACGCGGGGGAGTCCGCGAGGCCGGGCTGTACGACCGTGGCGCACAGGGTCGCCGCTATCGCGGCGGTGAGCAGGGATCTGCGCAGGGTTCTGGAGTGGTCCACCGATGACTCCTGTGTGTGGGAGGTGTGTGTTGTATGCACGCGAATTGGGGGGTGCGGGCGTGCGGGTCCACGGCGGCGCTGCGGGGTCCCCAACTGCCGCCTGGAGGGCGGTGCGTGAGGGGTCGCTGCGGCGCCATGTGATGCGTAACGTAGTAATGTGAAATGTTACTGACAACCCCTTAGATGTTTTGGATTTTGTCCGGCATCAAGGGGAAGGCCATCGGTGCAGGTCAACGGGGGTTTGATGAACACCAGGCAAAAAAACGTTATTTCAGGGCGGGGAATACCGTCGTCGCTGGCTGCGCTGCTCGCCGCCGTCCTGCTTCTGCTGTGCACCCCGCCACCCGCCGAGGCGGCCGGCGGGGCCGCCGCCGCGGTACGGGACAGTGCCTCCCGGTGCGCCCTGCCCGGCGCCACCGGCTGGACCGACGAAGGCCACGACACCGACGACTCCGTCTTCCAGCGACCCCTGGGGACCGTCAGCGTCGGCATGATCTTCGTGGACTTCCCCGACGCGCCCGCCACCGAGTCCCCCGCCACCGACAGTGCCCGGATCACCCCCGGCGCCGACTGGCTGTGGTACGCCTCCCACGGCAAGGCGTGGCTGTCCATCAGCGAGCACCGGCGCTGGGTGCGGATGCCGCACCGCTCCACCGACTACGGCTTCGCCCGCGGCCTCACCCACGAGACCCACGAGGCCTACATCGAGGACGCCGTGCGCGCCGCCGACCCGTACACCGACTTCTCGCGCTACGACATGCTCTACGTCGTCCCCACCCGCAACGCCGCTGCCATCTCCTTCACCCCCACCTACATCCACGAACCCGGCACGCCGGGCGTCGTCGCCGACGGCAACCGCCTCCGGTGGGCCGTGACCTTCGGCCAGGACATGTGGCACTGGGACGAGCGGCTGGTGGGTCACGAGACCGCCCACACCTTCGGCCTGCCCGACCTGTACGCCTTCGACGCGGCAAGCGACGCCCACCGTTTCGTCGGCGGCTGGGACGTGATGGGTCTGATCAGCGGCGCCGGCCCGCAGTACTTCGCCTGGCACGCGTGGAAGCTCGGCTGGACCGACGACGGCCAGGTCTCCTGCCGGGCGTCCAGCGGCACCGACACCGTCCGCCTGACCGCCGTCGAGTACGCGAGCGGCACCGCGATGGCCGTGGTGCGCACCGGTCCCACGACCGCCTACGTCGTCGAGTCGCGCCGGGCGGTCCGGGCGGACGGACGGGCCTGTGCGACCGGCGCGCTGGTCTACAAGGTCGACTCGTCCGTGCCGACCGGCAAGGGCCCGGTCCGGGTGATGGACTCCAGGCCCGATGCCACCCCGCCGGGCGGCTGCCGCCCGCTGGACGACGCCCCCTACCGGGCGGGCGAGTCCTTCACCGACTCGGCGGCCGGCGTCCGCATCGACGTGCTGAGCTCCGACAGCCTCGGCGACACGGTCCGCGTCACCAAGTCCTAGAGCACGTACGGGAGCACGTTCGGGAAGCCCCGTACACGGGTGGTGCCCTGAATCCCCCCATAGGAATCAGGGCACCACCGCAAGGGCGGCCTCAGGCCGCCGTCCCGGGGAAGTGGCAGGCCACTTCGCGCGCCTCGCCCGGCGCCGTGATCCGCAGCAGCGGTGCCTCGGTCCGGCACACCGCCTGGGCCCTGGGGCAGCGCGGATGGAACGTACAGCCCGGCGGGGGAGCCGCCGGGCTCGGCGGGTCGCCCGCCAGCGTGATCCGCTCGCGGGCCCGTTCGGCGGCCGGGTCCGGCAGCGGCACGGCGGAGAGCAGGGCCCGGGTGTAGGGATGGGCGGGGGCGGCGTACACCCGCTCCTTGGCGCCGATCTCCACGATCCGCCCCAGGTACATCACCGCCACCCGGTCGCACACCCGCTTGACCACCGACAGGTCGTGGGCGATGAAGAGGTAGGCCAGGCCCAGCTCCCGCCGCAGCCGTTCCATCAGGTTGACGATCTGGGCCTGGACGGAGACGTCGAGGGCGGAGACCGGTTCGTCGGCGACGACCAGGCGGGGGCCGGTGGCGAGCGCGCGGGCGATGCCGATGCGCTGCGCCTGGCCGCCGGAGAACTCGTGCGGATAGCGGTCGATGTGCTCGGGGATGAGCCCGACCAGCTCCATCAGCTCCACCGCCCGCCGGCGCGCCTCGGCCTGTGAACTTCCCTGCACCAGCAGTGGGTCGGCGATGATCCGGGCCACCGTCTGGCGGGGGTTGAGGGAGGAGTGGGGGTCCTGGAAGACCATCTGCAGTTCCCGGCGCAGCGGCTTGAGCGCGCGCCGGCCGAGCCGGCTGATGTCGCGGCCGTCGTAGGTGATCGATCCGGCCGTCGGCTCCAGCAGCCGCACGATCATGCGGCCGGTGGTGGACTTGCCGCAGCCGGACTCCCCGACCAGGCCCAGGGTCTCGCCCGGGGCGATGTCGAAGCTGACGCCGTCGACGGCGCGTACGGGCGCCGCGCGGCCGCGGCGGCCGGGGAAGGTCATCGTGGCGTCCCGTACGGACAGCAGGGGAGCGGCGGTCGGGGTCATGGGGTGCCTTTCCGGGCCTCGGCGGGGGTGTGCAGGGGGAGGTGGCAGGCGACCAGGCGCCCGCCGGCCGTGGTGGGCCCGGGCCGCTCCCGCGCGCAGCGCTCGCGCTCGGCCGGTGCCGCGGCCGCCGCACGGGGGCAGCGGGGCGCGAAGGCGCACCCCGGGGCCGGGGTCAGCAGCGAGGGCGGGCTGCCGGGGATCGCCCGCAGGGGCGCGTCGTCGGCGTCGTCGAGGCGGGGCAGGGAGTCCAGCAGGCCACGGGTGTAGGGATGGGCGGGGGTGGCGAACAGGGCGTCCACCGGGGCCTGTTCGGCGGCCCGCCCGCCGTACATCACCAGTACCTCCTGGGCGACGCGGGCAATGACGCCGAGGTCGTGCGTGATCATGACGACGGCCAGTCCCCGGTCCTGCTGCAGGCGGGCGATCAGCTCCAGGATCTGCGCCTGGACGGTGACGTCGAGGGCGGTGGTCGGCTCGTCGGCGATGAGCAGGTCGGGTTCGCAGGCCAGCGCCATGGCGATCATCACGCGCTGGCGCATGCCGCCGGAGAACTGGTGCGGGTACTCGCCCGCGCGCCGCGCGGGCTCCGGGATGCCGACCTCGCCGAGCATCTCGACGGCCCGCCTGCGGGCGGCGGCCCGGCGGGAGCCGAAGTGGACGCGGTGGTGCTCGGCTATCTGCTCGCCGACGGTGTAGTAGGGGTGGAGGCTGGACAGCGGGTCCTGGAAGATCATCGCCATCCGGCGGCCGCGCAGCCGGTTCAGCTCGCCCTCGGCGAGCCCGGTCAGCTCCTGGCCGGCCAGCGTGATGGAGCCGGTGACCTCGGCGCCGGTGTGCAGGCCCATCACGGCCATGGAGGTGACGGACTTGCCCGAACCGGATTCGCCGACGATGCCGAGCGTCTGCCCGCGGCGTACCGAGAAGTCGAGCGAGTCCACGGCCCGCACCGGCCCGCGGCCGGTGCGGAAGGTGACGGTCAGGTCCCTGACCGACAGCAGGGGGGCCTCGTCGGCCATCAGAACCTCACCCTCGGGTCGACGACGGCGTAGAGCAGGTCGACGGCCAGGTTGGCGACGACGATGAAGGTGGCGGCCAGCAGGGTGACGCCGAGGATGACCGGCTGGTCGCCGGTGGACAGCGCGCCGTAGAACAGCCGCCCGATGCCCGGCAGTCCGAAGATGGACTCGGTGATGACCGCGCCCGCGAGCAGTCCGCCCAGGTCCATGCCGAAGATGGTCAGGACGGGGGTCATGCCCGCGCGCAGGGCGTGCTTGACCACGACGGTCCGGCGCGGCAGGCCCTTGGCGCGGGCGGTGCGGATGTACGGCTCCGCCAGCGTCTCGATCATCGAACTGCGGCTCTGGCGCGCGTACATGGCGGCGTACAGGACGGCCAGGGCGAGCCACGGCAGGAGCAGGTTCGACGCCCAGTGCCCGGGGTCCTCGGCGAAGGGCACG
The DNA here is from genome assembly GCF_014655595.1 of Streptomyces griseocarneus. Lineage (GTDB taxonomy): Bacteria > Actinomycetota > Actinomycetes > Streptomycetales > Streptomycetaceae > Streptomyces > Streptomyces griseocarneus. Next base: position 376,326 of record NZ_BNBL01000001.1, read on the forward strand.
TACTGCGGGTAGGGCAGCAGGCCGGCCACCCGGATCAGGCCGTAGATCAGCATCATGGAGGTGAAGTAGACCGGCATCGACGCGGCGGCGACGGCGCCGACCATCAGGGCCCGGTCGGTGAGGGTGTCCTTGCGCAGGGCCGCGGTGACGCCCGCGCTCAGGCCGAGCAGCAGCCACAGCACGGCCGCGCCCAGCGCCAGCGAGGCCGAGACCGGCAGGCGGTCCATCAGCAGGTCCCAGACGGCCTCGGAGTTCTCGTAGGAGTAGCCCAGGCACGGGAAGTCGCAGTGCAGGGCGTACTGCCCGCTGCCCATGGTGCGGCCGGTGAAGACGCCGGTGACGAAGTCCGCGAACTGCCGCCACAGCGGCTGGTCCAGGCCCATCTGGGCGCGTATCGCCTCCAGCCGGTCGGCGCTGCAGGACTTGCCGCAGGCGGCGGCCGCGGGGTCGGAGGGCAGGACGTAGAAGACGGTGAAGGTGACGGCGGCGATGGCCAGGAGCACTCCGGCCACGCCCAGGAGCCGGCGGGCGGTGTAGAGGATCATGCGCGGCCGCTCCTCGGGTCGAGGACGTCGCGCAGCGCGTCGCCGAGCAGGGTGAAGGCGAGCACGGTCAGGAACAGACAGGTGCTCGGGATGACGAAGTACATGGGGTCCGTGTCGTAGAAGGCGACGCTCTCGGCGATCATCTGGCCCCAGGAGGGGGTGGGCGGGCGGACGCCGACGCCCAGGTAGCTCAGGGCCGCCTCGGTGGCGATCATGCCGGGGACGATGAGGGTGGTGTAGGCGATGACGGGCCCCGCGACGCCGGGGAGGATGTCGCGGGTGAGGATCCGCCAGGGCCCGGCGCCGCCGACGCGGGCCGCGTCGACGTACTCGCGGTGCTTGAGCGAGAGGGTCTGGCCGCGCACGACGCGGGCGATGCCGGGCCAGCCGAACAGGCCGATGACGGCGGTCATCAGCGCGATGCGGTTGACGTCCCTGGCCACCGACATCATCGCGATCATGAAGATGAGGGAGGGGAAGGACATGGTGAGGTCCATCAGGCGGGAGAGCACGGCGTCGGTCCGGCCGCCGAAGTAGCCGGCGGCGACGCCGGCCGCCGTCCCGGCGACGACGACGATCGCGGTGGCGGTGAGCGCGATGAACAGCGAGACCTGTGCGCCGTGGACGACGCGGGCGATGAGGTCGCGGCCGGTGACGGGCTCCACGCCGAGCCAGTGGTCGGCGGAGACGCCGCCGAGCGGGCCGATGGGGCTGCCGCCGAGGTAGGGGTCGACGGCGGTCTTGTCGAACTCCTCGGGGGACCAGCCGCCGAGCGCGCTCAGCAGCGGAGCGCCCGCCGCCATCAGCAGGAAGAGGGCGACGACGACCAGGGAGATCCGTACGGACGTGCGGCGGAGCAGTTCCGCGCGGGCCAGGCGCCAGGGACCGGCGGCGGGGGCGGCGGACGGGGCGGACGGGGCGGGCGGTGTGGTGGTGGTCATGGCGAGCGGCCCTCAGCCCTGGCCCTTGGCCGGGTCCTTGAGCCCGACGGTGGCGTAGTCGAGCTGGCCGCCGAAGGAGGTGTGTCCGTAGGCGCCGGCGATGTTGGTGCCCATGACCAGCGGCCACCGGCGGACCAGGACCGGCACGGTCGGGGCCTTGGCGAGGATCTCACCGTCCAGCTGCTGCCACGCCCGGGCGGCCTGCTCGGTGTCGGTCATGGCGGCGATCTCGTCCATCCGCTTCATGGTCGCCTCGTCGCGGAAGAGCGAGTGGTTGCCGGAGTTGCCCTTGTCCTTGATGAAGCGGCCGTCGAAGACGAAGGGCAGGAAGGTGGAGCCGGAGGGGTAGTCCGGGCACCAGCCGGTGTAGACCATGTCGGTGCGGTTCTTGGTGTCGCCGATGGTGGCGTAGAACGCGGACGGGTCCACGGTCTCGATGGTGACCTTGATGCCGGCCTTGGCGAGGGACTGCTGTATCGCCTCGGCCCGGCCCTTGTCGCCGGAGGAGACCGTGAGCTTGGTGGAGAAGCCGTCCGGCTTGCCGGCCTCCTTCAGCAGCTGCCTGGCCTTCTCGGTGTCGCCGGTGGCGGGGACCTTCAGGATGTCGGGCTGCTTGCCGCCGAAGAGCGTGGCCGGCATGTAGGCGGTCGACGGGTCGTTGAAGGCGGGGCCGCCGGAGGCGGTCAGGACGGCGTCCCGGTCGAGGGCGTACTGCACGGCCCGGCGCACCCTGGCGTCGTCGAACGGCGCCCGGCCGGTGTGCATCTGGACCATGTCCGTGCAGTTCTGGGACTCGGCGAGCAGCCGCTTGCGCACCGCGGCGCTCGGCAGCACCTTGGCCGCGCTCTCCGGCCGCAGGGCGTACCAGGGGACGGCGGAGGCGTCGGCGCCCTGGCTGGCGATCATCCGGTCGTCGACCTGGTTCTGCTTCAGCCCCATGACGACGACCAGCTTGTCCGGGTAGGCCTTGCGGACCTCGTCCGTCTTGGGGTCCCACTTGTCGTTGCGGACCAGCACCAGCTTCTTGCCCCGGTCGTACGAGTCGACCTTGTAGGGCCCGGAGGAGAAGGGCCGGTTGTCGTACTGCGGGCCCTTGTCCCGCGCCTGCGGCACGGGCGCGAAGGTGGGCATGACCGTGGCGTAGGGGAACTCGGCGAAGGGCTTGCGCAGTTCGAAGACGATGGTGCGGTCGTCCGGCGTCCTGACCGAGTCCAGGTGCTTGCCCTGGGCGGGGCCCTGGTAGCCGTCGGCGCCGGCGAGGTAGCGGGCCGCGTAGTCGGCGCCGCCGGGCAGGTCGGGGGAGAAGGACCGTTCCACGTTGTACTTGACGTCCTGCGCGGTGATGGGCGAGCCGTCCTCGTACGTCAGCCCCGGCTTGAGGTGGAACGTCCAGGTGCGGGCGCCGTTGGAGGCGGTGCCGAGGTCGGTGGCCAGGTCCGGCACGATCTCGCCGCCCTTCGTCCCGGGGGCGGCCCGGTAGGTGACCAGCGTGCGGTAGAGCAGCCGGGTCCCGAAGTCCATGTCGCTCATCACCCAGTTGCGGGCCGGGTCGAGGTGGGTGAAGTCCTGGTTGGACAGCACCGTCAGGGTGCCGCCCCGCTGGGGGGCGCCGCCCACCACGGCACCGGCGTTGGCGGCGGCGGGATTGCGGCCGCCCTCCTTGCCGCCGCCCGCCCTCCGTTCGCCGGAGCAGCCGGCCGCGCCGAGCGCGAGGGTGGCCGCCAGGGCGGCGGCTAGGGCGGTGCACGTGCGCTTGTTCATCAGTGGTCACTCCGTGAACAGTCCGGCAGCCAAGGGAGCCTGTGGGAGCCAGGAACGCTGGCTGAAATGTGACCCGTAACATAGTAATGTGAAATTGCACTGACAAGGTGCCAGCTGCTCCGTTACCCACCTGTGTCCGAGGAGGAGTCCCCGTGAACGAATCCACTGCCGCCGGAATCCGGACGGTAAGTCATGATCTGCCCGTGTCACCGGAGTTCGAGACCTTCATGGCGGGCGGCTGGGCGGCCACCCCGCTGCCCGGCGACATCCGGCTGCCCGTGGCCGGCCTCGCCGCCGCCCGCCGCGCAAGGCTGTCCGCCCGCTTCCCCGGCGAGCGGCTGATCGTCCCGGCGGGGGAGCTGAGGGTGCGCTCCAACGACTGCGACCACCGCTTCCGCCCGCACAGCGCGTACGCCTGGCTGACCGGCCTCACCGGCGAGGACCAGACCGGCCACGTCCTCGTGCTGGAGCCCGACGGCCCGCACGGCCACGAGGCGGTGCTGTACGTACGCCCCCGCTCGTTGCGCACCGGCACGGAGTTCTACCGCGACCGCCGCTACGGCGAGTTCTGGGTCGGCCGCCGCCCCGACCTCGCCGAGGCCGAGCGCATGACCGGCATCCGCTGCGTCCACCTCGACGACCTCGGCGTGCTGCCGCCGGGACGCGACGCCTCCCAGGACGCGGACCTGGCCTCCGTGCTGAGTGAACTGCGCCTGGTCAAGGACGCGTGGGAGGTCGGCCAGCTGCAGCTGGCCGTGGACCACACCGCCGCCGGGTTCGAGGACGTGGTCCGCGCGCTGCCCCGCGCCCTGGATCACCCGCGCGGCGAGCGCTGGATCGAGGGCGTCTTCGCCCTGCGCGCCCGCGCCGAGGGCAACGGCACCGGCTACGAGACCATCGCCGCCTCCGGCGCGCACGCCTGCGTCCTGCACTGGATACGCAACGACGGCCCCCTGGACCCCCGGGAGCTGCTCCTGCTGGACGCCGGCGTGGAGACCGACACCCTCTACACCTCCGACATCACCCGCACCCTGCCGCTCTCCGGCCGCTTCTCCAGCGTCCAGCGCCAGGTCTACGAACTCGTCCTCGCCGCCCAGGAGGCGGGCATCGCCGCGCTGAAGCCCGGCGCGAGCTTCCGCGACTTCCACCGGGCCGGGATGCGGGTCATCGCCGAGGGCCTCGCGGAGTGGGGGATCCTCAAGAGCCCCGAGGGCGACGACCACCGCCGCTACACCCTCTGCAGCAGCGGGCACATGCTCGGCCTGGACGTCCACGACTGCGCCCAGGCACGGGCCGAGGCCTACCTCGACGGCGTCCTGGAGGAGGGTCAGGTCCTCACCGTCGAGCCCGGGCTCTACCTCCAGCCCGACGACGAGACGCTGCCGCCCGAACTGCGCGGCATCGGCGTGCGGATCGAGGACGACCTGGTCATCACGGCGGAGGGGGCCCGGCTGATGTCCGGTGCGCTGCCGAGGACTCCGGACGCGATCGAGGCGTGGATGGGCGAGCTGACGGAGAGGTAGGAACCGGCGGGGAAGTAGAAGTCGCAACGGAACGACTCTTGGCACGCTCAGTGCAATGTGAAATATTACTGACGTGCCCAAGAGCAACTCCTCGGACGTCGCCGACGTCATCGTCGTCGGAGCGGGCGTCGTCGGCGCCGCCTGCGCCCACTACGCCGCACGCTCCGGCCTGTCCGTCACCGTGGTCGACCGTGGCCCCGTCGCCGGCGGGACCACGGGCGCGGGCGAGGGCAACCTCCTCGTCTCCGACAAGGGACCCGGCCCCGAACTCGAACTGGCCCTGCTCTCCACCCGCCTGTGGCGGGAGATGGAGGACGGAATCCCCGCGGCGAGCGAGTACGAGCCCAAGGGCGGCCTGGTCGTCGCCTCCTCCGGCGCGGCCATGGACGCGCTGCGGACCTTCGCCGCCGCCCAGGCCACGGCGGGCGTCACGGCCCACGAGATCCCGGCGGACGGGCTGCGCGAGAGGGAGCCGCACCTCGCCCCGGACCTCGCCGGCGGCTTCCACTACCCCCAGGACGCCCAGGTCCAGCCCGCCCTCGCCGCCGCCCGCCTGCTGCGCGCGTCCGGCGCCCGCGTCCGCACCGGCAGCGAGGTCACCGCGGTCCTCACCGGCCCGGCGGGCGAGGTGCGGGGCGTGCGGACACCCGGCGGCGACCTCCACGCCCCGTACGTGGTCAACGCCGCCGGCACCTGGGGCGGCGAGCTGGCCCGCCTCGCCGGCACGGACCTGCCCGTCCTGCCCCGCCGCGGCTTCGTCCTGGTCACCGAACCGCTGCCGCGCGTGGTGCGGCACAAGGTCTACGCGGCCGACTACGTCGCCGACGTGGCCAGCGACTCGGCCGCCCTGCAGACCTCGGCCGTGGTCGAGGGCACCCCGGCCGGCCCGGTCCTCATCGGCGCCAGCCGCGAACGCGTCGGCTTCGACCGCACGCTGTCCGTCGAGGCGCTGCGCCGCCTCGCGCGCGGGGCCACCGCGCTCTTCCCGGTGCTGGCCGGGGTGCGGGCGACGCGCACGTACGCGGGCTTCCGCCCGTACCTGCCCGACCACCTGCCCGCGATCGGCGCCGACCCCCGCGTGCCCGGCCTGCTGCACGCCTGCGGGCACGAGGGCGCCGGCATCGGCCTCGCCCCGGCCACCGGGCTCGTCATCGCCCGGCTGCTGACCGGCGGCGAACCCCCGCTGGACGTCAAGCCCTTCGACCCCGGCCGCTTCACCGCCGCCGCCTGACGGGGCACAACGCCCCCGCCCCGAAGCCCTGACACACCCCGAGAGGAGGCCCGCAGTGGCCCGTACCCCCGCCGAGCTCGCCGGGGCGGAGCCGGACCCGCCGTTCGAGATCACCTTCGACGGCCGTACGGTCACCGCCCTGCCCGGCCAGACCCTGGCCGCCGCCCTGTGGGGCGCGGGCATCCTCGCCTGGCGCACCACCCGCGCCGGCGGCCGCCCGCGCGGCGCCTTCTGCGGCATCGGGCAGTGCTACGACTGCCTCGCCACCGTCAACGGCACGCCCAACCGGCGGGCCTGCCTCGTGCCCGCCCGCCCCGGCGACGCCGTCACCACCCAGGAAGGACACGGCCATGCCCCGCTCGGCGTCTGAGCCCTACGACCTCGCCGTGCTGGGCGCGGGCCCCGCCGGGCTCGCGGGCGCCGTCGCCGCGTCCGAGGCCGGCCTGTCCGTCGCCCTGCTGGACTCCTCCGGGCAGACCGGCGGCCAGTACTTCCGCCACCCCGCCCCCGCCCTGCGCGCCCGCCGGCCGCACGCCCTGCACCACGACTGGCCCGCCTTCGCCCGCCTGCGCCGCCGCCTGGAGGCGGGCACCACCGACCACTTCGGCGCCCACCACGTGTGGACCGTGACGCGCGAGGGCGACGACGCCTGGACCGTGCACGCCCTCACCGGCGCCGACGGCGACGGCGAACGCCCGGTCCGGATACCGGCCCGGGCCGTCCTGCTCGCCACGGGCTCCTCCGAACGGCACCTGCCCTTCCCCGGCTGGACCCTGCCCGGCGTCGTGGCCGCCGGCGGCGCCCAGGCGATGCTCAAGTCCGGCCTCGTCCTGCCGGGCAGGCGGATCGTCGTCGCGGGCAGCGGACCGCTCCTGCTCGCCGTCGCCTCCTCGCTGGCCGCCGCCGGCGCCGACGTCCCCGCCGTCGTCGAGGCCTCCGGCTACCTCGGCTACGCCCGCCACCCGCGCGCCCTCGCCACCAACCCGCACAAGCTCCTCGAAGCCGCCGTCCACGGCTCGGCGCTGCTGCGCCACCGGGTCCGGACGCTCACCCGCCACGCCGTCACCGAGGCCCACGGCACCGACCGCGTGGAGGCCGTCACCGTCACCCGCCTCGACCGCGACTGGCGTCCGGTCCCGGGCACGGGCCGCCGCATCGCCTGCGACGCGCTGGCCGTGGGACACGGGCTGATCCCGCAGACCGAACTCGCCACCACCCTGGGCTGCGCGACGCGGCGCACCCCCGACGGGACGGCCGCCCTCGCCCTGGACGACCTCCAGCGCACCTCCGTGCCCGGCCTGTGGGCCGCGGGCGAGACCGGCGGCGTCGGCGGCTGGCGACTCGCCCGCGTCGAGGGCGAACTCGCCGGCCTCGCGGTGGCCGCCCACCTGCGCGGCCGGCCCGCCCCCGGCGGGCGCGCCCGGGAACTGCGCCGGCGCCGGGACCGCCTGCGGGCCTTCGCCGACGCCATGGCCGCCGCCCACGCGCCCGGCCCCGGCTGGACCGGCTGGCTCACCGACGACACCGACGTCTGCCGCTGCGAGGAGGTGACCGCCGGCCGCGTCCGCGAGGCGGCCGGCGACCTCGGTGCCCGCGACGCGCGCACCGTCAAGCTCCTCACCCGCGCCGGCATGGGCTGGTGCCAGGGCCGGATGTGCGCGGCGGCCGTGGCCTGCCTCGCGGCGGCCGGTACGGCGGAGGGGACCGTACCGCCGTCCGCCGAGCGCAGACCGCTCGCCGTGCCCGTACCGCTCGGCGTCCTCGCCTCCGAACCCGAATGACACCCCCACGCACCCCACGCACACCGTCCACTCCACCCACCGAAGAAGGGCCACCGGCATGACCACCACCACCTGGCACGGCGACCGACCCTGGCGGGGCATCATGGTCGCCACCGCGCTCCCCCTGCGCGAGGACCTCTCCGTCGACTACGACGCCTACGCCGAACACGTCCGCCACCTCCTGGACAACGGCTGCGACGGCGTCGTCCCCAACGGCTCCCTCGGCGAGTACCAGACCCTCACCGCCGACGAGCGCGCCCGCGTGGTGCGCACCGCCGTCGAGGCGGCCGGCGACGGCGCCCGCGTGATGCCCGGCGTCGCCGCCTACGGCAGCTCCGAGGCACGCCGCTGGGCCGACCAGGCCGCCGAGGCCGGCTGCGGCTCCGTCCTGCTGCTGCCGCCCAACGCCTACCGCGCCGACGAGCGGGCCGTGCGCGAGCACTACGCCGAGGTCGCCGCGGCCGGGGTGCCGGTCGTGGCGTACAACAACCCCATCGACACCAAGACCGACCTGACCCCCGCCCTCCTGGCCCGGCTGCACGCCGACGGCGCGATCGTCGCGGTCAAGGAGTTCAGCGGCGACGTCCGGCGCGCCTACGAGATCGCCGAACTGGCCCCGGACCTCGACCTGCTCGTCGGCGCCGACGACGTCCTGCTCGAACTCGCCCTCGCCGGGGCCGTCGGCTGGATAGCCGGCTACCCCAACGCCTTCCCCACCACCTGCGCCGAGCTCTACCACGCGGCCGTCGCCGGCGACCTCGAGACGGCCCTGCCCCTCTACCGCTCGCTGCACCCGCTGCTGCGCTGGGACTCCAAGACCGAGTTCGTGCAGGCCATCAAGCTCTCCATGGACATCGCCGGCCGGCACGGCGGCCCCACCCGGCCCCCGCGCCTCCCGCTCGGCGGGGAGACCGAGGCCGCGGTGCGCGCCGCCACCGAGAAGGCCGTCGCCGACGGCCACCGCTGACCCGCCGCCGACCGCGGAAAGGACCTTCCGTGCGTACCCGCCATGTCTTCCATGCCGTCGACTCGCACACCGAGGGCATGCCCACGCGCGTCATCACCGGTGGCGTCGGCGTGATCCCCGGCGCCACCATGGCCGAGCGCCGGCTGCACTTCATCGAGCACATGGACCACATCCGTACGCTCCTGATGTACGAGCCGCGCGGCCACGCCTCCATGAGCGGCGCGATCCTCCAGCCCCCCACCCGCCCCGACGCCGACTACGGGGTCCTCTACATCGAGGTCTCCGGAGTGCTGCCGATGTGCGGGCACGGCACCATCGGGGTCGCCACCGTCCTCGTCGAGACGGGCATGGTGCCGGTCACCGAGCCCGTCACGACCGTGCGCCTGGACACCCCGGCCGGCCTCGTCACCGTCGACGTGCGGGTCGAGGACGGGGCGGCCGAGGCCGTCACCTTCACCAACGTGCCCGCCTTCTGCGTCGGCCTGGACCGCAAGATCGACGTGCCCGGGTACGGGACCGTGACGTACGACCTCGCCTTCGGCGGCAACTTCTACGCCTTCGTGGAACTCGACGCGCTGGGGCTGCCGTTCGAGCGGTCCCGCAAGGACGACCTGCTGGCCGCCGGGCTCGCCCTCATGGAGGCGGTCAACGCCTCGCCGGACAGGCCCGTCCACCCCGAACGCCCCGAGATAGCCGGCCTCAAGCACGTCTACCTCGCCGCCCCCGGCTCGGACGCGTACCGCTCCCGGCACGCCATGGCCATCCACCCGGGCTGGTTCGACCGGTCGCCGTGCGGCACGGGAACCTCCGCCCGCATGGCCCAGCTGCACGCCCGCGGGGCGCTGCCGCTCGACCGGGACTTCGTCAACGAGTCCTTCATCGGCACCGAGTTCACCGGCCGCCTGGTGGGGGAGACGCGGGTCGGCGGGCTCCCGGCGGTCGTCCCGGCCATCACGGGACGCGCCTGGATCACCGGCACCGCGCAGTACTTCCTCGACCCGGACGACCCCTTCCCCGGAGGTTTCCTGCTGTGACCGCCGCCCCGACACCGATCGTCTCGCGCAACCCCGCCGATCCGGCCGACGTCGTCGCCGAGGTCGCCGCCGCCGGAGCCCCGGCCGCGGCCGCGGCCGTCGAGCGGGCCCGCGCCGCCCAGGCGGGCTGGCTCGCCGGCGGCGCGGCCGCCCGGTCCGCCGCCCTCTCGGCGGTCGCCGGGGCGCTGGAGGCCGCGGCGGAGGAACTCGCCGCCCTCGCCGTGCGCGAGGTGGGCAAGCCCCTGGCCGAGGCCCGGGCCGAGGCGGCCCGCACCGTCGCCATCTGGCGCTACTACGCCCAGGCCCCCTACGAGGCGGCCGGCGCCGTCCACGAACCCGCCGCCGGCCCCGGGCTGCTGCTCACCCGCCGCCGCCCGCACGGCGTCGCGGGCCTGATCACGCCGTGGAACTTCCCCTTCGCCATCCCGAGCTGGAAGGCCGCACCGGCGCTCGCGGCCGGCAACGCGGTCGTCCTCAAGCCCGCCCCCGAGGCCACCGCGTGCGCCCTGCGGCTGGCCCAGGTCGTGCGGGAGGCCGTGCCCGAGGGGGTGTTCACGGTCGTTCCCGGCGGCGCCGCCGAGGGCGGTGCGGTCGTGGAGTCGGCCGACGTCCTGTCCTTCACCGGCTCCACCGGCGTCGGCACCGCGGTCGTCCGCGTCGCCACCGCCCGGGGCATTCCGGTGCAGGCCGAGATGGGCGGGCTCAACGCGGCGATCGTCCTGCCCGACGCCGATGTCGAACGGGCCGCCGCCCACATCGCCGCCGCGATCGCCGGGTACGCGGGCCAGAAGTGCACCGCCACCAGCAGGGTGATCGCGGTCGGTGCCGCCCTCGACCCGCTGCGCGAGGCGCTGGCCGGCGCCCTGCGCGAGGTGCCGGTGGGCGATCCGGCCGACCCCGCGACGGTGTGCGGGCCGCTCATTTCCGGCCCGGCGCGCGACCGGCTGGCGCCGGCCCGGGAGGGCCTGTCCGTGGTCGCCGCCGGCACCGCCCCCGACGGCCCCGGCTGGTACGCGCCCCCGGTGCTCGTGGAGAAGGTGCCGGCGGACCACGCCCTGCTGCGCGAGGAGGTGTTCGGCCCGCTGGCGGCCCTGCTGCCGGCCGACGACCTGGCGCACGCCGTACGCCTGGCGAACGCGGTCCCGTACGGGCTGGTCACCTCGGTGCACACCGCCGGCCTCGGCACGGCGCTGCACGGCCTGGACCACCTCGACACCGGCATGATCCGCGTCAACGCCCCGTCCACGGGCGTCGACTTCCACCTGCCCTTCGGCGGCGCCAAGGCCTCCGCCCACGGGCCGCGCGAACAGGGCCGCGCCGCTCTGGAGTTCTACACTTCCAGCCGTACCTACACGCTGATGCCCTGAATCGCAATGTGACATTGTACGCTGGTGGTCCAGTCCAGCGGGGCACGAAAGGGACACCATGGGGCACCTCAAGCAGCGCAACCTCGTCACTGCCAGCGAGCGGCTGCGCGACCAGGTGGCCCACGCCCTGCGGGCCGCGCTCATCTCCGGCGAACTCCGCCCCGGCGAGGTCTACTCCGCGCCGGGGCTCGCCGAGGACTTCGGCATCTCCGCGACCCCCGTGCGCGAGGCGATGCTCGACCTGGCCCGCGAGGGCCTGGTCGAGCCCGTCCGCAACAAGGGCTTCCGGGTGACCGAGGTCAACGAGCGCGACCTCGACCAGTACACCGAGATCCGCACCCTGATCGAGGTCCCCATGACGGGCCGGATCACCCGCACCGCCACCCGCGAGGACCTCGAGGCCCTCCGCCCGGTCGCCGAGGAGATCGTGCGCGCCGCCCGCGACCACGACCTCATCGGCTACCTGGAGGCGGACCGGCAGTTCCACCTCACCCTGCTGGCCCTCTCCGGCAACGAGCGCCTCGTGGAGACCGTCAGCGACCTGCGCAAGCGCTCCCGCCTCTACGGCCTCACCACCCTGGACGAGCGCGGCGAACTCATCCCCTCGGCCGAGGAACACCTCGAGCTCCTGGACCTGATGCTGGCCGGCGACGCCAAGGGCGCCGAGAAGTGCATGGCCCGCCACCTGGGCCACGTGCGCTCCCTGTGGGCGAAGAACGAGCAGGCCGGGAAGGCGGGCCGGGTCGCCGGCCCGCGCGCCAGGGCCGGTCGCGGCGCCTGACGGGCGAGGCCGGGGGCGGAACCGCCGCCGCGCGTGGTGCGCGGCGGCTCAGACCAGTTCGGGCTGCGGCTCCGGTCGCAGCGCCGGCACGGCTTTCGGTTCCCACCGTGTGGTGGTCCGTACGTAGCCGTGGATCACCGAGGCCATCGCCAGGATGAGCAGCGGTCCGGACACCCACGGATGCCTGGCCATCTCCACCGGGAGACAGCGATAGGACACCAGGAGCGCGGCGAATACCGTCGCGCCGTGGGCGACCAGCTGGATTCCCGGCCGGTCCCAGCCGCGTTCGTGCGAGCGCAGGCCTGCCTCGACCGTGAGGGCGAACACCACGCCGGCGACGAGGTCCACGCCGTAGTGGTAGCCGAATCCCAGCGTGGCGCTGAGCGTGGCGATCAGCCAGAACGCGCCCGCGAAACGCAGAATGCGCGGGCCCTTGCGGGAATGGATGAAGATCGCGGTGGCCCACGCCGTGTGCAGGCTGGGCATGCAGTTGCGCGGGGTGATCCCGTCGTACGGCACCGGGTGCGGGGTGCCGATCGGTGACGGCGTGTGCGGCCACAGGTCGGCCACCGCCCACTGCAGGCCGCCGGTGCCGGAGGTGCCCGGGCCGTAGGCGAAGATCGGTCCGACCACCGGGAAGATCATGTAGACGGCCGGTCCGAGGAGGCCGATCACCAGGAAGGTGCGCACCAGATGGTGGCGCGGGAAGCGGCGCTCGGCCACCACGTTGCGCAGCTGGTACAGCGCGACGACGATCGCGGCCACCGCGAGCTGCGCGTAGACCAGGTCGAGGAGATGGGTGGTGACCGGGCCGGAGGCCTTGAGGAGCCGGCCTGCCAGCCACGACGGGTTGCCCAGTGCGTGATCGGCGGTCGCCAGGTACGGGTCGAGCACCTCCGGGCGGGTCTTCGCCGTGATGAGCAGCCAGGTGTCGCCGGTCTTGCGGCCGGCCACCAGCAGCAGGCCCAGGCCGACGGCCTTCAGCAGCAGGACGCGTTCTCGGCCGGTGCGGCGCGTGACGGCGAAGACGGCACAGCCCAGCATCACCCACAGCGCGCCGTTGCCGAAGAAGTGGCCGTCGGGCGTCTTCGCACCGGCCGCCCACCGCACCAGCACGAAGACGACGTCGATGCCGATCGCGGCACCGGCCGCGATGAACCGTTGCCGCCAGGTGAGCGCCACCATCATCAACGCCAGACCGCCGTACAGCGGTCCCGGTTTGGGGGCGAATATCACCTCTCGCACCTGGTTGGTCACCGGCCCCGGTTGGCCGGTGTAGTGACGTGCGGCGATCTCCAGCGCGATGAGGAATCCGAGGGCCACCACACCCACCGTGGCCCACAGCATCGTCCGTGGCCGACGCCACGCGGCGAAATCAATTCTGCGGTTTATTCGCGAAAACACCCGCGATGCTATAGGTATCAATTGTTTGGCCGATTTGTTAGACGTCAGTTAAAAGAGGTCACTCTTCTTGCCGGTGTTCGTAAGCGTCGGTGAGCGCCGAGTCGATCAAAAGTGCCGGTCCGCTGTCTACAGCCAGTCGCGGCGCTTGAAGATGAAGTAGAGGCTGACGCACACCAGGGCCATCAGGCCGATGGCGAAGGGGTAGCCGAACTTCCAGGTGAGCTCCGGCATGTGGTCGAAGTTCATGCCGTAGATGGTGCCGACCAGCGTCGGGGCGAAGAGGATGGCGGCCCAGGAGGAGATCTTCTTGATCTCCTCGTTCTGCTCGAAGCCCGCCTCGGCCAGGGCCCGCATCTCGGCGTTCTGCTGCTGGGTCACCAGGGTGGCGTTGACCTGGAGGATGTCGGTCAGGGCCGAGCGGAAGCCGTCCACGCGCTCGCTGGTGTGGGTGACGTGGTCGGCGACGTCGCGGAGGTAGCGCTGGAGTTCGTCGTCGGTGCCGTATTTCGCGAAGCCCGCCATCAGACCGTGCAGCATGCCGACGAGGGGGCGGGTGGCGCGCTGGAACTCCACCATCTCGCGGGCGAGTTCGTAGATGCGGCGGGAGACGGCCGGGTCGCCGCCGAAGACCTCGGTCTCGATCTCGTCGATGTCGTTCTGCACGCCCGCCACGACCGGGGCGTAGCCGTCGACGACGGCGTCGAGGATCGCGTAGAGCACGGCCTCCGGGCCGAGCGCCAGCAGCTCGGGGGTGGCCTCCATGCGGCGGCGGACGGCCGAGAGGTCGGGGGCCGCGCCGTGCCGGACCGTGATCACGAAGTCGGGGCCGACGAAGACGTGGAGCTCGCCGAAGTCGACCTCCTCGGGGGCGTCGAGGTAGCGGGCGGCCCGCAGGACGACGAAGAGGGTGTCGCCGTAGCGCTCCAGCTTGGGGCGCTGGTGGGCCTCGAGGGCGTCCTCGACGGCGAGCTGGTGGAGGTCGAATTCCTCGGCGAGCGAGACGAGTTCGTTCTCGGTGGGGCGGTACAGCCCGATCCAGGCCATGCTGTCGGGCTGCTCGCGCAGCTGGCGGTAGGTGTCGGCCAGTGAGCCGGGCGTGGCCACGCGGTGGCCGTCGCGGTAGACGGCGGCCTGGACGACGCTGCCCTGGTCGGGCGCCTGGCCGGCGGCGGGACCGGGCTCGGGGGTCTCGTCGGTGGCGGGACGGCCGTTCGCGGGGCGCAGCCAGGAGTGCTTCCTGGGCGAGGACGACCGGTGGCGCGGAGGGCGCTCGGGCATGGTTCTGTGTCCCTCTCGCTCGTCGCTGGCTCGCGGAAACAGGATATACGGCCCCAAATGAAACCCCCGGGCCGGGGCGGGAGGCGTTGCCTGCGCCCTCCGTCACCGTAAGGGAGGTGTGAGGAGGTCGGGCCGGGTGGTGTCAGACGCCCTTCAGCGACCGCAGGTGCAGGCGCAGGACCCGCCGCATGTCGTCGGCGGTGACGTGACCGGGCTGGAGCACGGCGGTGAGGGTCAGCCCGTCGAGCAGCGCGAGCAGCCGCAGGGTCTCGACGGGCACGTCGAGGTCCTCGGGGAAGCCGCCGGCGCGCCGCCCCTCGCCGAGGACCCGGTCGAGCAGTTCGCGCATGCCCGCGTGCAGCTCGTCCGCGCGGGGCCGCAGTTCGGGGCGTACGCGGGCCGCCGTGGTGAAGGCCAGCCACAGCACCGCCTCGTCGTGGCGTGCGGCGTCCAGGGGCAGGAACTCGGCGAGCAGCTCCTCGACGAGGGCGGCGCGGTCCGGGCCGGAGGGGGAGGCGAGCAGCCGCTCGGCGCGGCCCCGGACGCGGGATTCGACGCGGCGGGCCAGTTCCCGCATGGCGAAGAGCATCAGCTCGGAGTGGCCCGCGAAGTAGTGCCGGACCGAGCCGACGGCCAGCCCGGCCTCCTCGGCGACGTTGCGCAGCGAGGCGTTCTCCAGGCCGTCGCGCCGGGCCACCCGGAACACGGCGTCGGCCACCGCCCTGCGGCGGGCCTCGGGGTCGACGATCTTTGGCATGTTGCCGTTATAGCACGGGCGGGCTAAATTCTTTTTGGCACAACCGAGCTAATTCAAGGAGTGCGGAGTGAACCCCTGGCTGCTGGCCGGCCTCGTCGCCGTGGTCGCCGTCGTTGTCGTCGTCAAGAGGCTGGCCGGTGAACCGCTCAACGCCCGCGACCTGTTCGCGGCGCCGCTGGTGCTCACCGGGATCGGCGTCTGGGCGCTGGTGAAGGGCGCCCACGGGCTCGGGGGCGCGGACTACGCCTGGGTGGCCGCGGGCTCCGTGCTGGGCGTCGCCCTCGGCGCGGCGCGCGGGCTGACCGTCCACGTCTTCGAGAAGGAGGGCGTGCTGTGGCAGCGCTACACCGGCCGCACGTTCGCCGTGCTCGTGGTGTCGGCGCTGATCTCGATCGGCTTCGCGGCGCTCGCGAGCCGGATGGGCATGCACCCGCAGGCCCGCCCGGTCCAGCTCTCGATCGGCGTCGGCTTCCTGGGCGAGGCGCTCGCGGTCGGTGCACGGGGCCTGGGCAGCGGCGTCCCCTTCGCGCCGGAACGCAAGCGCTAGCCGGCGACGGAACCGGCCGGGCCCCGGGGAGGAGGCCCGGCCCGGTTCCGCCCGTACCGTCAGACCGTGACCTCCCGGCTCCACAGGTCCGCCGAGGTCTCCCGGCGCACCAGCAGCCGCGCCCGGCCGTCCGAGACGGCGGCCACCGGAGGACGCCCGACGAGGTTGTACGCCGAGGCCATCGACAGGTGGTACGCGCCCGACGCGGGCACCGCGAGAACGTCCCCCGGGCGGATGTCGCCCGGCAGCTCCACGTCCTCCGCCAGCACGTCGCCCGCCTCGCAGTGGCGCCCCACCACCGTCACCGGCCGGGCCGGCACCGCCGAGGCGCGCCCCGCCAGGCGCACGGTGTAGCGCACCCCGTACAGCGCCGGGCGGGGGTTGTCGCTCATGCCGCCGTCCACGGCGACGAACGTCCGCCCGCCCGAGGACTTCACCGACAGCACGCGGTACAGCGCCACCCCGGCCGGCCCCGCGATCCAGCGGCCCGGCTCGACGGTCAGCCGCGGCACCGGAAGGTCCGCGTGGGCGCACCGCAGCGCCAGCTCGGCGCCCACGCGACGCGCGTACGCGCCCGGGTCGAGCGCCGCCTCGCCGTCGCGGTAGGCGATGGCGAAGCCGCCGCCCGTGTTCAGCTCGGGGAAGGTCAGCCCGTGCCTGTCGCGCAGGGCGGACAGGAAGGGCACCAGGCGGCGCACGGCGGCCGCGTAGGGCTCGACCGAGGCGATCTGGGAGCCGAGGTGGCAGTGCAGGCCCATGAGTTCGAGACGGGGCTGGCCCAGGACGCGGGCCACCGCGTCCGCCGCCTCGCCGCCCTCCAGGGACAGCCCGAACTTCTGGCCCTCGACCCCGGTCCGCACCGCCCGGTGCGCCCCGGCCTCGACGCCGGGCACCACCCGCACCAGCACCTTCTGCCGGGTGCCGGGCGGCACCAGCGCCGCGAGCCGGGCGACCTCGCCGGTGCCGTCGATGACCACGCGGCCCACGCCCAGCCGCAGCGCGGTGCGCAGGTCGTCGGGGCTCTTGGCGTTGCCGTGCAGGATGACGTGCTCGACGGGGAAGCCCGCGTGGGCGGCGAGTTCGAGCTCCCCGGCCGAGCAGACGTCGAGCCAGAGCCCCTCCTCCCGGACCCAGCGGATCATCGCCCGGGTGAGGAACGCCTTGCCGGCGTAGGCGACGCGGCCGTCCGGCAGGGCGGCGCGCCAGGCCCGGGCCCGCGCCCGGACCTCGTCCTCGTCGACGACGTAGCAGGGGGTGCCGAAGCGGTCGGCGAGTTCGGCGAGGGCGACCCCGCCCACGGCCAGTCCGCCCGCGGGCAGGACGCGGGCGGAGGCGGGCCACACCGGGCCCGGGGAGCTCTCCCCGGGCAGCGGCGGACGGGCGGCGGGGACGAGGGGAGCCGCGGGGACGGCGGGAAGGGACACGGGTGATCTCCTTCGGGGGATCGGCGGGGCGCGAGGAGTCAGCCGGGGAAGGCCGGCAGCACCGGCGGGGCGTCCTCGTCGGAGGGCCGCGCGGCCGGGGCGGTCAGCTGGGGGTCGACCTGGACCAGGCCGACCCCCAGCGGCGCGGCCAGGGCCCGTACGGCGGGCAGGGCGAGGCGGACGGAGGGCACGTCGCGGCCCAGGCAGTCGGTCAGCAGCCGTCGCGAGGTGAAGGCGACGGCCGTGCGGCCGCCGAGCGGGGTGCGGAAGACGCGCAGGGCGAAGCCGCAGGTGCAGGGCCGCACGGGGACGTACAGCGCGTCCGCCCGGCCTGGATGGGAGGGTTCGCCGTCGTCGGCGGGGAGGGTCTCGCGGCCCCAGGCGCCGGTCACGGCGGCGACGGCGGCGGCTTGCGCGGGGGTACGGCTCACATGCATGACGGTCCTCGTGAGGAGTCGGGAGATGCGTCGGTCACGCTATGCCCGCCCGGCGTCCTCCCGAGTGGCTCTTTGACAGCACATTGACCCCGGTCGTCGGACCCTTGACGGCCCGTTGACGGCCACGCCCCCGCCAACGGCCCCCCAACAGGCCGCGAAAGCCCTGGTCAGGACGGTGGTTCCGGCCACCGCACGGTCACCGCCGCCGCCGGCATGAGGAACCTGCCCGGATCGCGTACGACCGGGCGGAGCCGGACCGTCCCTCTTTGGGGCTGGTCCACGGCGGGATCACCGTCGCACGATGCTTACCGAAGCGGGTCGGCGGCGGCCCGGCAGTCTGGAGGAGACGTGAGGGCAACGAACCCGACCGGCACGACCGGTCCGGCGAGCGGATTCCGGGCGGCGCGGGACTTCCTGCTCGCCCACCGCGAGGACTACGAGACGGCCCGCGAGGGCTTCACCTGGCCGCGGCCCGAGGAGTTCAACTGGGCGCTCGACTGGTTCGACGCGATCGCCCGCGACAACGAACGCACCGCCCTGTGGATCGTGGAGGAGGACGGAACCGAGGCCCGGCTGTCCTTCGACGCCCTGCGCCGCCGCTCCGGCCGCGTCGCCAACTGGCTGCGCGGGAAGGGCGTACGGGCCGGGGACCGCCTCGTCGTCATGCTCGGCAACCAGACCGAACTGTGGGAGACCGCGCTCGCGGCGATGAAGCTGCGCGCCGTCGTCATCCCGGCGACCCCGCTGCTGGGCGCCGCCGACCTCACCGACCGCATCGAACGCGGCCGCGCCGCCCATGTGATCGTACGGGCGGAGGACACCGGCAAGTTCGCCGGCGTGCCCGGCGACTACACCCGCATCGCGGTCGGCGGCACCGGCGAGCCGGGCTGGCTGGCCTACGAGGAGTCGGCCGGCGCCGAGGAGAACTTCACCCCCGACGGGCCGACCCGGGCCGACGACCCCCTGCTCCTCTACTTCACCTCCGGCACCACCGCACGGCCCAAGCTCGTCGAGCACACCCACACCTCGTACCCCATCGGTCACTTGACGACCATGTACTGGATCGGGCTGCGCCCGGGGGACGTCCACCTCAACATCTCCTCCCCGGGCTGGGCCAAGCACGCCTGGTCCAACCTCTTCGCCCCCTGGAACGCCGAGGCCACCGTCTTCGTCCACAACTACACGCGCTTCGACCCCGCCCGCCTCATGGCCGAGATGGACCGCTGCGGCGTCACCAGCTTCTGCGCCCCGCCCACCGTCTGGCGGATGCTCATCCAGGCCGACCTCACCGCACTGCGCACCCCGCCGCGCGAGGTGGTGGCCGCCGGCGAGCCCCTCAACCCCGAGGTCATCGAGGCCGTCCGGCGGGCCTGGGGCGTCACCATCCGCGACGGCTTCGGGCAGACCGAGACCTCCGTCCAGGTCGCCAACCCGCCCGGCCAGCCCCTCAAGACCGGCTCCATGGGCCGCCCCAGCCCCGGCTTCTCCGTCGTCCTCCTCGACCCGCACACCGGCGAGCCCGCCGACGAGGGGGAGATCGCCCTCGACCTGGCCGAGCGGCCCGTCGGCCTGATGACGGGCTACGCCGGCGACCCCGAGCGCACCGCCGAGGCCATGGCCGGCGGCTACTACCGCACCGGCGACATCGGCGCCCGCGACGCGGACGGATACATCACCTACATCGGGCGGGCGGACGACGTCTTCAAGTCCAGCGACTACAAGATCTCGCCCTTCGAGCTCGAGAGCGCCCTCCTCGAGCACGAGGCCGTCGCCGAGGCCGCCGTCGTGCCCGCCCCCGACCCGCTGCGGCTGTCCGTGCCCAAGGCCTACGTCGTCCTCGCCGAGGGCTGGGAGCCGGGCCCGGACACCGCCAAGGCCCTCTTCGCCCACTCGCGCGCCGTGCTCGCCCCCTACAAGCGCGTCCGCCGCCTGGAGTTCGCCGAACTGCCCAAGACCGTCTCCGGCAAGATCCGCCGCATCGAGCTGCGCGAGCGCACCGCTCTCGGCAGCGGCGACGAATACCGAGAGGAAGACCACCGGTGAGCGCACTCTCCCCCTCCTGTACGGCGGGCCCCACCGACACCCCGCTGCTCGAGCACACCATCGGCGCGGACCTGGCCCGCGCCGTCGAGCGCTTCGCCGGCCGCGAGGCCCTCGTCGACGTCCAGGGCGGCCGCCGCTGGACGTACGCCGAGTTCGGCGCCGCCGTGGCGGACGTCGCCCTCGGGCTGCTCGCCAAGGGCGTGCGCAAGGGGGACCGGGTGGGCATCTGGGCCGTCAACTGCCCCGAGTGGGTCATGGTGCAGTACGCCACCGCCCGCATCGGCGCGATCATGGTCAACGTCAACCCCGCCTACCGCGTCCACGAACTGGCCTACGTCCTGCGCCAGGCCGGGATCGGCGTCCTGATCTCCTCCACCGAGTTCCGCACCAGCGACTACCGCCGCATGGTCGAGCAGGTGCGCGCCGACTGCCCCGGACTGCGCGACGTCGTCTACATCGACGACCCCACCTGGGACGGCCTCACCGCCCTCGGCGCCCGCACCGACCCCGCGCTGCTCGCCGCACGCGAGGCGACGCTCGGCTGCGACGACCCGGTCAACATCCAGTACACCTCGGGCACCACGGGCTTCGCCAAGGGCGCCACCCTCTCCCACCGCAACATCCTCAACAACGGCTACTTCGTGGGGGAGCTGCTCGGCTACACCGAGGAGGACCGCATCGCCCTGCCGGTGCCCTTCTACCACTGCTTCGGCATGGTGATGGGCAACCTCGCCGCCACCTCCCACGGCGCCTGCGTGGTCATCCCGGCCCCCGTCTTCGACCCCACCGCCACCCTGCACGCCGTCGAACGCGAGCGCTGCACCTCGCTCTACGGCGTCCCCACCATGTTCATCGCCGAGCTCGGCCTGCCCGACTTCGCCACCTACGACCTCTCCTCGCTGCGCACCGGCATCATGGCCGGCTCGCCCTGCCCGTCGGAGGTGATGAAGCGGGTCGTCGCGGAGATGCACATGTCCGAGGTCGCGATCTGCTACGGGATGACCGAGACCTCCCCGGTCTCCACCCAGACCCGCCGCGACGACGACCTCGACCGCCGCACCGGCACCGTCGGCCGGGTGCTGCCGCACATCGAGGTCAAGGTCGCCGACCCCGGCACGGGCGAGCCCGCCGGGCGCGGCGAGGTGGGGGAGCTGTGCACCCGCGGCTATTCGGTGATGCTCGGCTACTGGGACGATCCCGGGCGCACCGCCGAGGCCGTCGACGCCGAGGGCTGGATGCACACCGGTGACCTCGCGGTGATGGACGAGGACGGCTACGTACGGATCGTCGGCCGCATCAAGGACATGATCATCAGGGGTGGGGAGAACGTCTATCCGCGCGAGATCGAGGAGTTCCTCCACACCCACCCCAAGATCTCCGACGTCCAGGTCGTCGGCGTCCCCGACGAGAAGTACGGCGAGGAGATCATGGCCTGCGTCATCCTGCGCGACCCGGCCGACACCCTCACCCGGGACGAGCTCGCCCGCTACTGCCGGGGCCGGCTCGCGCACTACAAGGTGCCGCGCCACCTGCGGCTGATGGAGTCCTTCCCGATGACCGTCAGCGGCAAGGTGCGGAAGGTGGAGCTGCGCCAGGAGGCGGCGGAGCGGCTGAGCCCCACGACGGTCGTGCCGCGGGCGTAGCCGGGGCGGGCGGGCCACGGCACGCGTGCGGGGCGGGCCCCGTGCCGTGGCCCGCCCCGCATCCCCCGTCGCGCCCCCGTACCCCCGTGCTGTTCCCCCGTGGACGGGCCCGCGTTCCCCCGTGGTCCGCGGGCCCTGGGCTCAAGTCTGGGTCCGTCCCGGCCCAACTCGCCATAGGCGCGGGCGGGTTCAGAGCAAGACTTGAGCTTGGCGCGGCACGCGGGCTCAGCCGCGGGCCCGCCCGGCCAGTGCGTCGGCCCATTCGTTCAGGGCCCGGGGCGTGCCGGTGAGGTCCATCACGAACAGCGGAAGCCGCAGGTCGTCGGCCCGGCACCGGGCGTCGGGGGCGTAGCCGGCCAGGGAGAAGCAGGCGGCGTCGGCGGAGTCCAGCAGGCCGTGCAGCCACAGGCATTCGATGTCGCGCAGCGTGGTGGGCAGGGTGGTCGGGTCGACGCGGGCCACCAGGCCGGTGGCCCGCAGGTCCACGCCGGTCGCGGCGGGGGCCGGGCAGGTGCCGGGGCGGCGCACGTCGGTGAAGCCGAGCCAGCGCACATAGCGCTCGGCCGCCATCACGGCGTCGCGCTCGGTGCGGATGGCGACCGGGCGGAAGGCCGCGCGGGAGGCGGCCCGGCGGCGCGGCGCGGGCTCGTCCGCCGGCTCCTGCTCCGGCTCGCGCACCGGCTCGACGGGCAGGCGCACCACCGTCCCGCACGAGCAGCCGAACTCGGGCCGGGGCCACTGGCCCTGGCGGTCGCAGGACGGGCAGCGCACGGCCACCCAGGAGTCCCGCCAGGTGCGGTGGGCCAGTAACTCGGCCTCGGCCTCGGGCAGTACGGGCACGGTGAGCGGGGCGCCGCAGGCGCAGGGGAAGGTGGGCGGGGTGAAGGAGTGCTCCCGGTGACACGTGGGGCAGTGCACCGGCACGCTCTTGGCCATATTCGGCTCCAGCGAGTGGTCCGTAGGGGTGTGGGGTACCCCATCGTCCACGATGCGGGCGCGGCCCGGGAGCGAATCGCCACAGCGCGAAGGGAGAGGTTCCGGGCGGCGGCGCCGGGGCGCGACCGGCAGTGGTGCCGGCGCCGCCGCCCGGAGGTCGCCGGGCGTGCCGCCTCAGGGCAGTGGCTCGAACTCCCGTACGGAGTCGATGTCCTGGCCGTGCGGCGTGTTCGCCTCCCGTTCGATCATGATCTCGACCAGCGCCGGCCGGGACGTCGCGACGGCCTCTTTACGGGCCCACTCGATGGCCGGCCGGATGTCCGCCGGATCGACCACGCGCCGGCCGGAGCAGCCGTAGGCGCGGGCGATCGCGACGTTGTCCGTGCCCGTCTCGTCGTAGTGGATGTCGACCTGGTAGTTCATGCCGTACCCGGCCGAGGCCTGCCGGATCAGGCCCAGGTACTGGTTGTTCAGCAGGATCAGGACGTACGGCACGGCGTACTGCGCCGCCACGGCCAGCTCCTCGACCAGGTACTGGAAGCCGTAGTCGCCGACGATCCCGACCACCTCGGCCTCGCCCCGGCCCATGCCCTGGAGGGCCTTCTTCACCCCGATCGCAGCCGGGACCTCCCAGCCGAGCGGCCCGGCCTGGCCGCACACCTGGTAGTGCCGGGGCCGGTGGGCCTTCTGATGCTGGCCGCCCCAGATCTGGTAGAGGCCGATGGCGGTGACGAAGTGGGTGTCCTCGCCGAACGCCTCGTTGATCTCCTTGTAGACGCGCGGGGCCTTGACCGGGACGGTGTCGAAGTCCTCGCGACGGGTGAGGGTGCGCTTGAGGTGGCGGCAGCGCTCGAGCCAGGGTTCCGTCCCGGGCCGGGCGGCCCGGGCGCGGGCCTGCTCCAGCAGGGCGGCGAGGAACAGCCGCGCGTCGGAGACGACGCCGAGGTCGGGCTCGATCACCCGGCCCAGCTGGGTGGGCTCGATGTCGACGTGCACGAACGTCCGCCCGCCCCGGTAGACGCCGGTGTCCGCGCCGGTGTGCCGGTCGCCGAAGCGGGCGCCCACGGCGAGGACGAAGTCCGCCTCGAGGAAGGAGGCGTTGGCGTACCGCTGCGAGGTCTGGATGCCGGTGGTGCCCATGTGCAGCTCGTGGTCGTCCTCGATGACGCCCTTGCCCATGAGGGTGACCTGGAACGGCACCCGCAGGTACTCCACCAGCGCCCGCAGCTCCCCGGCCCCCTCGGCCAGGATCACCCCGCCCCCCGCCAGCACCAGCGGCCGCTCGGCCGCCAGCAGCAGGTCCAGGGCCGCCGTCACGCGGGGCGGGTGCGGCGCCACCGTCCGTACGGGCAGGGGCGCGTCGGTCGCCGCGTCGTAGCGGATCTCGCGCCGGGCGACGTCGAGGGGAATGTCGATCAGCACGGGCCCGGGGCGTCCCTCCCGCGCGGTGCGGAACGCCTCCCGGAACACCCAGGGGATCTGCGCCGCCTCCTTCACCTGCACGGCCCACTTGGTGACGGGCCGCGCGACGCCCACGATGTCGACCGCCTGGAACGCCTCCTGGTGCAGCTTGCCGGAGACGGCCTGGCCGGTGACGCACACCATCGGTATCGAGTCGGCGAAGGCCGTGTACAGCCCGGTGACGAGGTTGGTGGCGCCGGGCCCCGAGGTGGCGACGGCCACGCCGACGCGGCCGTTGGTGCGCGCCCAGGCGTCGGCCATGTGGGCGGCGCCCTCCTCGTGCCGCACGATCAGGTGCTCGATGCCGCCGACGACCTCCATCGCCTTGTACAGCGGGAGGATCGCGGCGCCGGGGCAGCCGAAGGCGATGTCGACGCCCTCGTCCTTCATCACGCGCACCGCCGCCTCCATGGCCGGCATGGTGGCGACGGTCATGGCGTCACCGTCCCCGAGAGCCGCTCGACCCCGCGCAGCAGGGCGGAGTGGTCGAGTCCGCCGTCGCCGCGCGCGCGGGCCGAGGCGACCAGCGTCGCCACGAGCGCCCCCAGCGGCAGTACGGCGCCCACCGCGCGGGCGGCGTCGGTGACGATGCCCATGTCCTTGTGGTGCAGCTCGAGGCGGAAGCCGGGGGTGAAGTCGCGGGCGAGGAAGTTGTGCCGCTTGCGGGTGAGGACGGCCGAGCCGGCGAGCCCGCCGGAGAGCACGTCGAGCGCGGCGGTGAGGTCCACGCCCGACTTCTCCAGGAAGACGACCGCCTCGGCGCAGGCCTGCAGGCCTGCGGCGACGATCAGCTGGTTGGCCGCCTTGACCGTCTGCCCGGCGCCGTGCGGGCCGCAGCGCACGATCGTCGTGCCCAGCGCCCCGAGCAGCGGCCGGGCCTCCTCGGCGTCGGCCCGCTCCCCGCCGACCATGATCGAGAGGGTGCCCTCGACGGCCCCCGCCTCGCCCCCGGAGACGGGCGCGTCGAGGACGCGCACGTGCCGCCGGGCTCCGGCCGCGGCGAGGGCCGTGGACGTGGCGGGGGCGACCGTCGA
Source organism: Streptomyces griseocarneus (assembly GCF_014655595.1). GTDB lineage: Bacteria > Actinomycetota > Actinomycetes > Streptomycetales > Streptomycetaceae > Streptomyces > Streptomyces griseocarneus. The sequence continues at coordinate 401,221 of NZ_BNBL01000001.1, forward strand.
CATGTCGATGAGCAGGGTGCCGGGCCCGGCGTGGGCCAGCACGCCGTCGTCGCCGAGGACGACGGCGGTGACCTGGGGGTCGGCCGGGAGCATGGTGACGACGACGTCCGCGCCGGCGACGGCCTCGCGCACCGAGCCGGCGGGCCTGCCGCCCGCGGCGGCGAGCCGGTCCAGCCTGTCCGCCTCGAGGGTGTGGCCGGTGACGGTGTACCCGGCCTTGAGGAGGTTCTCGGCCATGGGCGCGCCCATGATGCCGAGCCCGATCCAGGCGACGTGGGGGAGTGGCATGGGGTGTCCTTCCCGTGGGTGCGTGGGTGAGGTGCCGGGTGGGGGTCAGTGGCCGGCGAGCCAGCCGAAGCTCTCGTCGCTGCCGCCGGCGCCGGGCCGGTACTCGAGGCCGACCCAGCCGTCGTAGCCCGTCCGGCGGAGCCGTCCGAGCAGGCCGGGGACGTCGAGCCGGCCGGTCCCCGGGGCTCCGCGCCCCGGCGCGTCGGCGATCTGGACGTGGCCCGCCCGGCCGCCGTGGCGGTCGATGACCGCCGGCAGGTCCTCCCCGCCCACCGCCAGGTGGTACAGGTCCATCAGGAAGCGGGTGTTGCCCAGCCCCGTGGCCGCGTTGACCTTCTCGGCCACGGCGACGGCGTCCGCCGCGCGCGTGAGCGGACAGCGCGGCGACTCCACCGCGTTGAGCGCCTCGACGAGCACGACCGCTCCCGCCCGGTCCGCGGCCCGCGCCGCGTACGCGAGGTTCTCCAGGGCGAGCGCGTCCTGGACGCCGGGTGCGATCCCGTCCACGCGGTTGCCGTACAGCGCGTTGAGCGCCCGGCATCCGGTGGACCGGGCGAAGCCGACGGCGACGTCCACGTTGGCGCGGAAGCGCTCCGACTCCTCGCCCGGGACGGACAGCGCGCCCCGGTCCGGGCCGGGCAGGCGGCCGGCGTAGAAGTTGAGGGCGACCAGACGCGTTCCGGCGTCCCGCAACGCCTGCCGCAGCCCGGCCAGTTCGGCCTCGGGCGGCACCGGCGCATCCGGCCACGGCCACCACAGCTCCACCGCCGTGAAGCCGGCCGCCGCGGCGGCCGCGGGGCGGCGGGCCAGCGGCAGTTCGGTGAAGAGGATCGAGAGGTTCACGGCGAAGCGGCGCAACCCCCTCCCACCCCCTTTCTCTTCCGTATGACGGAAAATCAATTCCATTACGAGGAAGGCTGCTCCCGTCCGGACATCCCTGTCAAGGCCCGGTACGTTGACCGCGTGCGATTGAAGCTGGAGTTCACGACCGAGCCCTTCGACCTCGACGAGCCCCCGCCCCACGCGGTGGCGGCCCGGGAGGCCGTGCGCGACGCCGGCCTGGACGCCGTCGACGTCGGGCCGTTCGGCACGAGCGCCGAAGGGCGCGCCGAGGCCGTGCTCGGCGCGGTGGACGAGCTGCTGCGCGCGGCCGTCGCGGCCGGCGCCACACGGGTGTCGCTGCAGGTCAACGTGCTCGACGCGGCCGATGGCACGGCGCGCGCGGCGAAGGGGAACGACGCGTGAGCGAGCACCCGTTCCGCGTCGCCGTCCGGCCGCTCGTCGACGCCCTGGGCGGAGAGCTGCTCGAGCCGGAGCAGGCCGGGGCGGACGACGTCGTCCTGTCCTGGGAGGGCCGCGAGGTCGTGGCCGTACGTCTGCCGCACCTGGCCGACTCGCTCGAACACATCCTGGCCGACCTGGAACGCCGCCACGGCATGCCGCTCGCCCAACTGGACCGCAAGGCCAAGCAGTCGGCCGTACGGAACCTGGAGGCGCGCGGCGCGTTCGCGCTGCGGCACGGCGTCGAGACCGTGGCCGCCGCGCTCGGGGTCAGCCGCTTCACCATCTACAACTACCTGAACCGCGACTAGCTTTTTCAACAAACTGTTGACGCGGTGTTCCGCAGGGCGTTAGCTATGCGCATCTCGTTTCCGAGCGCGTCGGCGACGCGCCACGGAGGTTCCCGTGACTTCGAGTTCGACGCCGGGACTCACCCGGTTCAACGCGGCCGAGGACGGCACGGCGCGGGCCGCGCTGCACGACATCTGCGCGAGCGCCGCGTGGGTGCGGGAGATCCTCGCCCGCCGCCCCTACCGCGACGCCGAGGAACTGCTGACCGCCAGCGACGCCGCCGTCGCCCGGCTCGGCCCGGCCGACCTCGCCGAGGCCATGGCCGCCCACCCGCCCATCGGACGGCCCACGCCCGGCGACCCCGTCTCGTCCCGCGAGCAGCGCGGCATGGCGGACGCCCCCGCCGGGCTCCGGGCCGAGATGCTCGAGCTCACCCTGGCCTACCAGGAGAGGTTCGGGCACGTCTTCCTCATCTGCGCCACCGGCCTGACGGCCGAACAGATGCGGGACGCCGTTCGTCACCGCATCGACAACTCCCCGGAACACGAACGCGAGATCGTTCGCGGGGAACTGGGCCGCATCAACCGCATCAGGCTGGCACGGCTCGCCGTAGCACCCGCGACCGGCGCGACCGAAGGGGCCACCCCGCCATGACCGACGCCGCCACGGTCTCCACGCACGTCCTCGACACCGGCACGGGCCACCCGGCCGGCGGCGTGGACGTGGAGCTGTCCGTGCACGACGGCGCGGTGGGGCGGTGGTCCGTGCTCGCGGCGGGCCGGACCGACGCGGACGGGCGCTGCGCCGCCTTCCCCCCGCTGTCGCCCCGCACCGACCGGGTGCGCCTGCGCTTCGACGTGGCGGCCTACCGCTCCGGCCCGGTGGCCGACGGCGAGGGGGCCGGCCCTGCCTTCTTCCCGGAAGTGGCGGTGACGTTCGCCGTCGCGCCCGGCGAGCACCACCACGTCCCGCTGCTGCTCAGCCCGTTCGGCTACTCCGTATACCGAGGGAGTTAGTACGTGATCCTGGGTCAGAACCAGTACGGCAAGGCAGAGAACCGCGTCGTGAGGATCACCCGCGACGGCACCACCCACCACATCAAGGACCTCAACGTCAGCGTCGCCCTCTCCGGCGCCATGGAGGACGTGCACCTCTCCGGCTCCAACGCCGCCGTCCTGACCACCGACACCACCAAGAACACCGTCTTCGCCTTCGCCAAGGAGCACGGCATGGCGTCGGCCGAGGAGTTCGGCGTCGCGCTCGCCCGCCACTTCGTCACCAGCCAGGCGTCGATCCGTACGGCCAGGATCCGCATCGAGGAGTACGCCTGGGGACGCATCGAGACGCCCGGCCCCAAGCGGCACTCCTTCGTCCGCGAGAACCAGGAGACCCGCACCGCGCAGGTCACCTTCGACGGCACCGCCTGGGAGATCGTCTCCGGGATCAAGGACCTGGTGGTGCTGAACTCCACCGACTCGGAGTTCACGGGCTACGTCAAGGACCGCTACACCACCCTCCCCGAGACGCGCGACCGCATCCTCGCCACCCGGGTCCAGGCGTGCTGGCGGCACTCGGGCGCCGACGCGGCGGACTGGGACCGCTCCTACCGGCGGGCCCGCGAACACCTCCTGGGCGCCTTCGCCGACACCTACTCCCTCTCCCTGCAGCAGACCCTCTACCGGATGGGCACGCGGGTCATCGAGAACTGCCCCGGCATCGAGGAGATCCGCCTCTCCCTGCCCAACCAGCACCACTTCCTCGTGGACCTCGCACCCTTCGGCCTCACCAACGACAACGAGGTCTACCACGCGGCCGACCGCCCGTACGGACTGATCGAGGCGACCATCCTGCGCGAGGGCGCCGAGGCCCGCATCCCGGCGGACATGACCAACCTCTCGTGACCGACCGCCACCCCTAAGGACCCGGCGACCATGGCAGAACCCCCCGCACCGGCCCGCACCGTCATCGAGAACTGCGCCGTCGCGACCGTCGACGCCACCGGCACCGAACACGCCTCGGGCCACGTCGTCGTCAGCGGCCACCTCATCGAGTCCGTCGGCCCCGGGCCCGCCCCCGCGCACCTGGCCGGCGTCACCCGCCGCGTCGACGCCACCGGCCACCTGGCCACCCCAGGGCTCGTCAACACCCATCACCACTTCTACCAATGGCTCACCCGGGGACTCGCCCGCGACAGCAACCTCTTCGACTGGCTCGTGGCCCTCTACCCCACCTGGGCCCGCATCGACGAGGCGATGGTGTACGCGGCCGCGCGCGGCTCCCTGGCCATGATGGTCCGCGGGGGCGTCACCACCGCCATGGACCACCACTACGTCTTCCCCCGGGGAGCGGGCGACCTCCTCGGCGCGGAGATCCGCGCCGCCCGCGAGATCGGCGTGCGGTTCAGCCCCACCCGCGGGTCCATGGACCGCGGCGAGTCGGCGGGCGGACTGCCCCCGGACTTCGCCGTCGAGACCACCGAGGCCGCGCTCCTCGCCACCGAGGAGGCCATCGACACCCACCACGACCCCTCCTTCGCCTCGATGCTGCGCATCGGCGTCGCCCCCTGCTCCCCGTTCTCCGTCTCCACCGAGCTGCTGCGCGAGTCCGCCGCGCTCGCCCGCCGCAAGGGCGTGCGGCTGCACACGCACGGCTCGGAGACCGTCGAGGAGGAGAACTTCTGCAAGGAACTGTTCGGGATGGGGCCGACGGACTACTTCGAGTCCACCGGCTGGCTCGGCGACGACGTGTGGATGGCCCACTGCGTCCACATGAGCGACGCCGACATCGACGCCTTCGCCCGCACCGGTACGGGCGTGGCGCACTGCCCCTCCTCCAACGCCCGCCTCGGCGCGGGCACCGCCCGTGTCCCCGCCCTGCTGAGCGCCGGCGTCCCCGTCGGGCTCGGCGTCGACGGCACCGCCTCCAACGAGTCCGGCGAACTCCACACCGAGCTGCGCAACGCCCTCCTCGTCCACCGGCTCGCCGGCGGCCCGGGCGCCCTCGACGTCCGGCAGGCGCTGCGCCTGGGCACGTACGGCGGCGCCCAGGTCCTGGGCCGGGCCGCCGAGACCGGCTCGCTCGAGGCCGGCAAGCTCGCCGACCTGGTGCTGTGGAAGCTGGACGGGCTCGGCCACTCCACCATCGCCGACCCCGTCGCCGCCCTCGTCCTCGGCGCGCCCGCGCCCGTCACGCTCTCCCTCGTCGGCGGCAGGCCCGTCGTCGAGAACGGCCGGCTCGTCACCGCCGACGAGGACGCCATCGCCCGCGAGGCCCGCGCCGAGGCCCGCCGCCTCGCGCGGATCGCGGCCGACGCCGGCTGACGGCCGCGCCCGGCCGCCGCGGACCCGCCGGGAGGGACGGCTCCCGGCCGGGGCCGGGCCGGGGCACGGCACCGCCCGTGTCCCGGCCCCACGCCCCGCCCTGCCCCGCGCCACCCACCGATCAGGAGGAACCGCTGTGGCCGTAGTGCCCGGGGCCGCCCGGCGCCCCGCCGACGAGCCGGAACCGGCGGGGGGCGACAGGCACCCCGTGGACCGGCTGCCCGGCCCCGGCAAGCTGCTCGCCGGCGGCTTCCAGCACGTGGTCGCCGCCTACGCCGGCGTGGTCGCGCCGCCCCTCGTCGTCGGCGCGTACGTGGGACTCTCCCCGGCCGGGCTCACCTTCCTCGTGGGCGCGAGCCTGTTCACCGCGGGCATCGCCACACTGCTGCAGACGATCGGCTTCTGGCGGGTCGGGGCCAGGATGCCGTTCGTCAACGGCGTCTCCTTCGCGGGCGTCGCGCCGATGCTCGCCGTCGCCGACGCCCAGGGCGACCGGCGCGACGCCCTGCCCGTCATCTACGGAGCCGTCCTCGTCGCGGGCGTGCTGGGCTTCCTGCTCGCCCCCGCCTTCTGCCGGCTCGTCCGCTTCTTCCCGCCCGTCGTCAGCGGGACCGTCATCACGCTGATCGGCATCACCCTCCTGCCCGTCTCCTTCGGCTGGATCCAGGGCGGCCACCCCGAACGGCCCGCCTCCCCGGGGAACCTCGCCCTGGCGGCGGCGACCCTGGCGATCGTGCTGGTCCTGCGCAGGCTGCTGCGGGGCTTCCTGCGGCAGATCGCCATCCTGCTCGGCCTCGTCGCCGGCACCCTGCTCGCCCTCCCGGCCGGGGCCGTCGACACCACCGCCACCCGCCACGCCGCCCTCGCCGGCTTCCCCGTCCCCTTCCACTTCGGCGAACCGCGGTTCGAGGCGGCGCCGATCGTCTCCATGTGCGTGCTGATGCTGGTGTGCATGACCGAGAGCACCGCCGACATGCTGGCGCTGGGCACGATCGTGGGGCGCGAGGCCGACGAGAAGGTCATCGCGGCCGGGCTGCGCGCCGACACCCTCGGCACGGCCGTCAGCCCGCTCTTCAACGGCTTCGCCAACAGCGCCTTCGCCCAGAACATCGGCCTCGTCGCCGTCACCGGGGTGCGCAGCCGCTTCACCGTCGCCGCCTGCGGGCTGATGTTCGTCCTGCTGGGCCTGAGCCCGGCCTTCGCCTCGCTGATCGCGCTGGTGCCGATGCCGGTCCTCGGGGGCGCGGGCATCGTGCTGTTCGGGACGGTCGCGGCGAGCGGGATCGGCGTGCTGCGCACGGCCGGGCTCGACCGCGGCGACAATCTGCTGATCGCGGCGACCGCGCTGGGCGTGGGCATGATCCCGGTGGTCTCCAGGACCTTCTACGACGGCGCCGGGATCCCCGGGACGCTGAAGGTCGTCCTGGACTCGGGCGTCAGCGCCGGCTGTCTGACGGCGGTCCTGCTCAACCTCGCCTTCAACCACCTGGGCGGCGGCGGCCGGTCCGAGCGTGGCGACTAGGGGCGAATGCCGCATTGCGCGACAATCTCCACCGAAACTCCCTCGAATCGAATGTCACTCGAATCGAATCCGGGATCACTCGAAGGTGTGAGAGAGGGCCGCCACCGTGGACCAGCAACCCGAGGAGGAGCCGGCCCGCGAGGAGCCGTCCGGCAAGCGCGCCTTCGTCTTCCCCAGCGCGCTGACGGTCCTCGCGGCGGTGACCGTCGTCGTGTGGATCCTCGCCTTCGTCATCCCCGCCGGCGCCTACCGCCGCACCCCCGACGGCGACCCGATCCAGGGCACCTACCACCGCGAAGCCGCCCCCGGCGGCTTCCTCCACCGCCTCGGCGACCTCTTCCTCGCCCCCGTCAACGGCCTCTACGGCGTGCGGGACCTGAAGACCGGCGAGGTGGCACCGGACGCCGTCGGCACGCTGTACGGCAGCGCCGGGGTCTTCCTCTTCGTGCTGGCCATCGGCGCGTTCATCACCGTGGTCTTCGCCACCGGCGCCCTGGACCGGGGCATCGAACGGCTGGCCCACCGGCTGCGCGAGCGCGGGGCCCTGCTCATCGCCGGCGTCATGACGGTCTTCTCGCTGCTGGGCACCGTGGAGGGGTTCGCCGAGGAGACGCTGGGATTCTACGGACTGCTGGTCCCGCTGATGCTGGCGCTCGGCTACGACCGCATGGTCGCCACCGGCACCATCATCCTCGGCGCGGGCATCGGCGTGCTCGCCTCCACCGTCAACCCCTTCGCCACCGGCGTCGCCTCCTCCGCCGCCGGCATCTCGCTCGGCGACGGCATCGCCCTGCGCTTCGCGATGTGGGTGGTGCTGACCGCCGTCACCATCGGCTACGTCGTCCGGTACGCCCACCGGGTGCGCGCCGACCCGGAGCGCTCGCTGGTGGGCTTCCGCGAGGGCGACCGCGAGCTCGCCGCGCAGGCGGCCGAACCACCGGAACTCACGGGCCTGCAGAAGGGGGTGCTCGTCCTCGTCGCCCTCGTCTTCACCTTCATGATCTTCTCGGTGATCCCCTGGGCGGGCGCGCTCTCGGGCCGGTCCGACGCCACGCCGTACGACTGGGAACTGGGCTGGTCCTTCGCGCAGCTGGCCGCGCTGTTCATCGTCGCGGCCGTGCTGGTCGGGCTCGTCGCCCGGCTGGGCGAGCAGAAGCTGAGCGCCACGATCGTCCAGGGCGCCGCCGACTTCATCGCCCCCGCGCTGGTGATCGTCCTCGCCCGGGGCGTCACGGTCATCATGACGAACGCGAAGGTCATCGACACCGTGCTGCACGCCGTCGAGGGCGCGGTCTCGGGCACGCCGCCGGTGGCGTTCGCCGTCCTGGTCTACGTCGTGAACCTGCCGCTGGCCTTCCTGATCCCCTCCACCTCCGGCCACGCGACGCTGGCGATGCCGATCCTCGCCCCGCTCGCCGACTTCGCGGGCGTGTCCCGGGCGGTGGCGGTGACCGCCTGGCAGTCGGCGAGCGGCTGGATGAACCTGTGGGTGCCGACGACCGCCGTCGTGGTCGGCGGGGTGTCCCTGGCGAAGGTCGGCTACGACCGCTACCTGCGCTTCGTCTGGCCGCTGCTGGCCCTCCTGGCCGTGCTCATCTGCGGCTTCCTGGCGCTGGGCGCGGCCCTGGCATGACGGGGCCGGCACCGCGCCGCGACCGTTCCCGGCCACCCCGGGATCCCCTGTGGGCCGTCAGGGGTAAATGAGCCGGTGCTCCTCCGCGCCTCCCACCGGACCGCCCGCACCGCGGTGAACAATCGCGATCGCCGCGGCGGCCCGACACCCGCGGCCGACGTGCGAGCGTGTCGCAGCGATGCCGAGGGGAACGACGATGGACGCAACAGGACATCCGCACCGCAGGGCGATGCTCACCGGCGGTCTCCTGGCCGCCGCGGCCGCGCTCTCCGGGTGTTCCTCGAAGAGCACCCCGAAGACGGCGGACGCCGCCCCCAGGAAGGCGACGAAAACGGCGGCGCCCGATCCGCGTCCCACCACGGCCAAGGAGGCCTTCGCGCGGCTGATGGAGGGCAACAAGCGCTGGGTGAGCGGAAACCTCCAGCACCCCGACCGCGACCCCACCCGGCGCGAGCTCGTGGCACAGACGCAGGAACCGTACGGGGTGATCCTCTCGTGCATCGACTCCCGCGTGCCCCCCGAGCTCCTCTTCGACACCGGCCTCGGTGACCTCTACGTGCTGCGCACCGGAGCACAGGCCGTCGGCCCGGTGGTCACCGGCTCCGTCGAGTACGGGCCCATGACGACCGGCACCCCGCTGATCGTCGTCCTCGGCCACCAGCGCTGCGGGGCCGTGGAGGCGTCGTACAAGGCGCTGCGCGAGGGGGCGACGCTGCCCGGCAACCTGCAGGCCATCGCCGAGGCGCTGCGGCCGGCGTACGAGCAGACCGTCAAGCGTCCCGGCGCGGACCCGGTCGACACCATGGCCCGCGCCCAGGCCCGGCTGACCGCGGGCGACCTGCGCTCCAACAAGGACCTCGCCCCGCTGGTGAAGAAGCATTCCCTTGCCGTGGTCAGCGCCTACTACTCACTCGACACCGGCCAGGTGGAGGTCCTGTCCGGCGCACCCTCCTAGTCGCTCTCCCGGTCGAGGAGTTCGTACGCCGGCAGCGTCAGGAAGTCCGCGTAGTCCTCGTCGAGCGCCACCCTCAGCAGCAGGTCGTGGGCCTCCTGCCAGGCGCCCGGCTCCGCGCGGACGGCGGCGAGCTCCTCGGCCGCCACCTCGCGCACCAGCGCCGCCGTGACCCGCTCGCCGCCCTCGAGGACGACGCCCGCGTCGACCCACTGCCACAGCTGCGAGCGGGAGATCTCCGCCGTGGCCGCGTCCTCCATGAGGCCGAAGATGGCCACCGCGCCCACCCCCCGCAACCACGCCTCGATGTAGCGCAGGGCGACCTGGACGGCGTTGCGCAGCCCCTCGTGCGTGGGCTTCGCCCCGAGGGTGTCCACGGCGACGAGCTGGTCCGCCGTCACCCGCACGTCCTCGCGCAGCCGGTGCTTCTGGTGCGGCCGGTCGCCGAGCACCGCGTCGAAGCAGGCCCGGGCGACCGGCACCAGGTCGGGGTGGGCGACCCAGGAGCCGTCGAAGCCGTCGGCCGCCTCGCGGTCCTTGTCGGCCCGGACCTTCGCCAGCGCGGCCTCGTTGGCCCCGGGGTCCCTGCGGGAGGGGATGAACGCCGCCATCCCGCCGATCGCGTGCGCCCCGCGCTTGTGGCAGGTGCGCACGAGCAGTTCGGTGTACGCGCGCATGAACGGCGCGGTCATGGTGATGGCGTTGCGGTCGGGGAGGACGAACTTCTCGCCGCCGTCACGGAAGTTCTTGACGATGGAGAAGAGGTAGTCCCAGCGGCCGGCGTTGAGCCCGGAGGCGTGCTCGCGCAGCTCGTGGAGGATCTCCTCCATCTCGTACGCGGCGGTGATGGTCTCGATGAGGACCGTGGCGCGGACGGTGCCCCGGGGGATGCCGACGTAGTCCTGGGCGAAGACGAACACGTCGTTCCACAGCCGGGCCTCGAGGTGCGACTCGGTCTTGGGGAGGTAGAAGTAGGGGCCCTTGCCGAGGTCGAGCAGCCGCCGGGCGTTGTGGAGGAAGTAGAGGCCGAAGTCGGCCAGGGCGCCGGGGACGGGGCGGCCGTCGACGGTGAGGTGGCGCTCGTCGAGGTGCCAGCCGCGCGGCCGCATCACGACGGTGGCGAGCTCCTCGGCCGGCCGGAGCGCGTACGCCTTCCCCTCCGGGGTGGTGAAGTCGATGCGGCGCTCGTAGGCGTCGATCAGATTGAGCTGGCCGTGGACGACGTTGTGCCAGGTGGGCGCGGAGGCGTCCTCGAAGTCGGCGAGCCAGACGCGGGCGCCGGAGTTGAGGGCGTTGACGGTCATCTTGCGGTCGTCGGCGGGGCCGGTGATCTCCACGCGCCGGTCCTCGAGCGCGGCGGGCGCGGGCGCCACCCGCCAGCCGGGGTCCTCGCGGACGGCGGCGGTCCGGGCGGGGAAGTCCAGGGTGCCGGTCCGGGCGATCTCCGCGCGGCGGGCGGCGCGCAGGGCGAGCAACTCGTCGCGGCGCGGGGTGAACCGGCGGTGCAGGGCGGCGAGGAAGGCGAGCGCCTCCTCGGTCAGCACCTCTTCCTGCCGTTCCACGGGCCGGGCGCGGACGACGGCCGGCGAGGACGGCGCGGGTGCGGACATGGGCGGTCACTCCTCTTCAGCGGGCGGGGCATGAGGACGGCGCATGCTCAACTGGCCTTGTGGAGAATAGTTTTCTTATCGTGGAAGTTCAATGGCGTGTCATTCCAGCAGCGCGAGGTCGTCCGGGGTGTCGACGTCGTCGGGCGCCGCCACGTCCGAGCACTCCACGAGCCGCAGGTCCGCCGCGTGCCGGCGCAGATACGCGCGGGCCCCCAGGTCGCCCTCGGCCGCCCGCGCCACGCCCGCCCAGTGCTCGCGCCCCAGCAGTACCGGATGCCCCTGGCCGCCCTCGTAGGCCGCCGCCGCCAGATGCGCCCCGGCCCGGTGCGCGGCCAGCACCCGCGCGACGGCCGCCGCACCCACGCGCGGCTGGTCGACCAGCACGACCACCGCCGCCGAGACGCCCGGGACCGCCGTCAGTGAGGCGAGCCCGGCCCGCAGCGAGGACCCCATGCCCCGCTCCCAGCGCGGGTTGTCCACGAGGACCCGGTCCGGCGCCGGCGGCCCCAGCCGGGCCCGCACCTCGGCCGCGCCCGCGCCCAGCACCACGTGCACCGGCCCGCAGCCGCCCTCGTACAGCTGTCGCATCGCGTGCTCCACCAGCAGGCCGCCCCGGTGCGCCAGGAGCGCCTTGGGGCGCCCGCCGAGCCGCCGCCCGCCCCCGGCCGCCAGCAACAGCCCCGCCACGCACGCCTGTTTCGCACCCGTGTCCGCCGTTCGCGCCATAGCCCCTGCATACCGCATACCTGGGCGGATGTGCGCCGGACGTCAGTTCGTCACTCGTACGTGAACGCTCGGCCTGAATTTCGCTGTGCGTGTGGCGCGTCGCACGGAAATTGGCGTTAACTGATCCGCGCGAGCGAGTGCGGGAGGGGGACAAGTCGTGGCGGAAGGCGCCGTAGTGGTGGAAGAGGAGCGAGCGGGTCGTTTCGGCGAGGAGACGGACCCGAGAGTCGACGAGCTGGGCGCCGCCGTGTCCCGGCTGCGCCGGGAGCTGGCCGGGCACCCCGCCCCCTTACCGGACCGGGACGCCGCCGAGGACGAGCTGGCCGCCCTGGACGCCATGGCCCGCGCCGGCGCCCCCGACGTCTCCCGGCTGCGCCGCTCCCTGCTGCTGGTGGCGGGCGCCGTGGGCTCCGTCAGCGCCCTGGCCCCCGCGCTCGGTGCCGTCCGCGCCGCCGTCGACCGCTTCGGCGAGCTCCCGGGCGCCCCGGCGGCCGGGAGGCCGGCGGGCGGGGCGGAGGCGGACGCGGCGGAGGTGCCGCGCCCCCGCGAGGGCTCCTGAGCCCCCGCCGGGGCGGTGATCAGGCGGTGACGGTGGTGGCGGCGAGCGCCTGCGAGAGCTCCGCGGCCACGACCTGCAGCAGCGGGACGATGCGTTCCGTGGCGGCCTCCGTGACCCGGCCCGCCGGGCCCGAGATCGAGATGGCCGCCGACGTCGGAGAGTCGGGCACCGGCACCGCGAGGCAGCGGACGCCGATCTCCTGCTCGTTGTCGTCCATCGCGAAGCCCGACTCGCGCACCCGCGCCAGCTCCGCCAGGAAGCCGTCGGGCGTGGTGATCGTCTTCTCGGTCGCGGCCGGCATGCCCGTGCGCGCCAGCAGCGCGCGGACCTCGTCGTCGGCGGACTGGGCGAGCAGCGCCTTGCCGACCCCCGTGGTGTGGGGCAGCACACGCCGCCCGACCTCGGTGAACATCCGCACCGAGTGGCGCGAGGGCACCTGCGCCACGTACACGACCTCGTCGCCGTCGAGCAGCGCCATGTTCGCGGTCTCGCCGGTCTCCTCGACCAGGCGGGCCAGGTGCGGCCGGGCCCAGGTGCCCAGCAGCCGGGCCGAGCTCTCGCCGAGCCGGATCAGCCGGGGGCCGAGGGCGTACCGGCGGTTGGGCTGCTGCCGTACGTATCCGCAGGCCACCAGCGTGCGCATCAGGCGGTGAATGGTGGGCAGCGGCAGACCGCTGCTCGCGGACAGCTCGCTGAGTCCGACTTCACCGCCCGCGTCGGCCATCCGCTCGAGCAGGTCGAAGGCACGCTCGAGGGACTGGACGCCGCCACTGCTGGTGGCGGTTCGGGGCTCGGCGGACGAGGGCACGGCGCTCCTTCCGGGGTGGGGGGTGGCAGCAGCCTACCGGCCACGGCGGATGCCACGTGCGCGTTTCTGATGTGTGAAATCCATATTCCGATATGTGAAAGGTATTGACCGAAGCCGGTCCCGGTTGAAGACTGCCCGTCGTCGCCAGGCTTCAACAGAACGTTGAAGCGACGGGTCGGTTCGGGCCGGCGGGAGGCCGTGGAGTGGACCTGATACTGCGCTCGACGCGGGTCGTGACACCGGGCGGCGTCCGCGCCGCCCGCGTCGCCGTCACCGACGGCCGGATCGCGGCGGTCCTGCCGTACGAGGACGGGACCGCGGCCGCCGTCGTCGAGGACCTCGGGGACGACGTCCTGCTGCCCGGCCTCGTCGACACCCACGTGCACGTGAACGACCCCGGCCGCACGGCGTGGGAGGGCTTCCCGAGCGCCACCCGGGCGGCGGCGGCCGGCGGCGTCACCACGCTCCTCGACATGCCGCTCAACAGCCTCCCGCCCACCACCACCGTGGCGAACCTGCGGGCCAAACAGGCCGTGGCCCGCGACCGGGCGCACGTCGACGTGGGCTTCTGGGGCGGGGCACTGCCCGGCAACCTCGCCGACCTGCGACCCCTGCACGAGGCCGGGGTGTTCGGCTTCAAGGCCTTCCTCTCCCCGTCTGGCGTCGAGGAGTTCCCGCACCTGGGGCGCGCCGACCTCGAGGCCGTGGCCGGCGAGATCGCCCGCCTGGGCGGGCTGCTGATCGTGCACGCCGAGGACCCGGGGGAGCTGGCGGCCGCGCCGCAGCGCGGCGGCGCCCGCTACGCCGACTTCCTCGCCTCCCGCCCGCGCGCCGCCGAGAACGAGGCCGTCGCCGCGCTCGTGGACGTCGTACGCCGGGCCGGTACGCGCGTCCACGTGCTGCACCTGTCCTCCTCCGGCACGCTGCCCCTGATCGCCGCCGCCCGGGCCGGCGGCCTGCCCGTCACGGGGGAAACCTGCCCGCATTTCCTCACCCTCACCGCCGAGGACGTGCCCGACGGCGCCACGGAGTTCAAGTGCTGCCCGCCCATCCGCGAGGCCGCCGACCGGGACGCCCTGTGGGCGGCGCTGGCCGACGGGACCGTCGGCTGCGTCGTCTCCGACCACTCGCCGTGCACGACCGACCTCAAGGTCCCCGACTTCGCCACCGCCTGGGGCGGCATCTCCTCGCTCCAGCTCGGCCTGCCCGCCGTGTGGACCGAGGCGCGGCGGCGCGGGCACACCCTCCACGACGTGGCCCGCTGGATGTCCGCCGGCCCCGCGGCCCTCGCCGGCCTGTCCCGCAAGGGCGCCATCGCACCGGGCCGCGACGCCGACTTCGCCGTCCTCGCCCCCGACGAGACCTTCACGGTCGACCCGGCCGCCCTCCACCACCGCAACCCCGTCACCGCCTACGCGGGCCGGACGCTGTACGGCGTCGTCCGGTCCACCTGGCTGCGCGGCCGCCGGATCGCCGACCACGGCACCCCCCTGACCGAGCCCACCGGCCGACTCCTGGAGCGCGCATGAGCACGAGCGTCAGCGGCACCTCCCCGTTCACCGGCACCTCTCCGTTCACCGGCGACGCGAACCCCTACGCGGGCGGAGACCCCTACGCCGACTACCGCACCGCCGACTACCCGTTCACCGGCCTGCCCGACCTCGCCGACCGCCGCCTGGGCGCCTCGGTCGTCGCCGCCGGCGACGAGTTCTTCGCCGAGCGCGAGAACCTCCTGACGCCCGGCCCCGCCCGCTTCGACCCCGAACTCTTCGGCCACAAGGGCAAGATCATGGACGGCTGGGAGACCCGCCGCCGGCGCGGCGCCTCGGCCGACGCCCCGCACCCGGCGGACGACGACCACGACTGGGCCCTGATACGGCTCGGCGTCCCGGGGACCGTCCGGGGGGTCGTCGTCGACACCGCCCACTTCCGGGGCAACCACCCCCTGGCCGTCAGCCTCGAGGGCACCTCGCTGCCCGGCACCCCCTCGCCCGGGGAACTCCTCGCCGACGACGTGCGGTGGGCCGTCCTCGTACCGCGCAACCCTGTCGGCGGCCACGCCGCCAACGGCTTCGGCGTCGACGCCGGCCGGCGCTTCACCCACCTGCGGCTCAAGCAGTACCCCGACGGCGGCATCGCCCGGCTGCGCGTCCACGGCGAGGCCGTCCCGGACGCCGCCTGGCTCGCCGCCCTGGGCGTCTTCGACCTCGCGGCGCTGGAGAACGGCGGCCACGTCGAGGACGCCTCCGACAGCTTCTACTCCTCACCGTTCCACAGCATCCACCCCGGCAGGTCCCGCTCGATGGGCGAGGGCTGGGAGACCCGCCGCCGCCGCGACGGCGGCCACGACTGGGTGCGCCACCGCCTCACGGGACAGGCGGTCCTGCGGGCGGTCGAGATCGACACCGGCTGCTACAAGGGCAACGCCCCGGGCTGGGCCACGGTGTCCGTCCTCGACGCCACCACGGGAGCCGACCCCGCCGGCGCCGCCGGCTGGCGCGAACTGCTGCCCCGCACCCGGCTGCAGCCCGACACCGTGCACCGCTTCCCGCTCGCCGGCGCCCCCACCGCCACGCACGTACGCCTGGAGATCCACCCCGACGGCGGCGTCGCCCGGCTGCGCGTGCACGGCTCGCTCACCGAGGAGGCCGCCCGCAGCCTGGAGCTCAGGGCCGCCCGGCCGTAGCGGGGGCCAGGGGGCGGCTCATGAACAGGGCCGTCTCGCCCTCGGAGGACGTGCCGGTGTAGAGCGAGGTGTCCAGGCCGCACAGGACGAACCCCATCCGGCGGTAGGCCCGTACGGCCGGGGCGGTCCGTGCGCCCAGTTCACGCCCGCGCGCGAGGGCACGGTCCATCAGGCCCGCGCCGATGCCCCGGCCGCGCCGGCCGGGGGAGACCCTGATGTCGGCGACGACCAGGCGGCGGTTCCACTCCTCGTACGCGAAGGAGACCGCGCCGCACAGCTCGCCGCCGGCGTCGGCGACGAGGACCTCCTGGTCCTCGCCCTCCTCGTCCTCGTCGTCCGGGTACACCTTGCGCAACTCGGGCTCCACCGGCACCTGGTGCAGTACGAAACCGTCGTCGGAGGCGGTCACCCGCAGGACGGTGCTCGTGGTGAAGGAGTTGTCCAGCTCGCGGGCGGCCCTCAGTTCGTCGGGGCGCGCCGGACGGTAGATCACCATGCGGCCACTCTACGGGTCGGGCGTCCGAGCGAGCGTCTCCCAGAACATCGCCTCGTAGTCCTGCAACAGCCGTCCGTACCGGTGGGCCAGCGGCTCCGAGAGCCGCCCGCCGGCCAGCCCGCTTCCCGCGGCGGCCAGGGCCCGCTGCGCGCCCTCGGGGTCCGGTGCCGCGAAGAAGTCGAAGAAGCCGCACGCGGTGTCGTCGAAGCCGTAGTGCTCGCGCAGCGCCAGGCCGACGGTGGCGCAGTACTGGCCCCATGCCGCGAAGTTGGCGCTCAGCGCGACGACGACGTCCACGGGCTCGGCGCACAGCGCCAGCCAGGCCGCGTACGCCGGATACGCCTGGCAGCCGGCCCGCGGTTCATGGGCGCGCACCGCCGCCCCGTCGAGCCCGCAGGCGGTCGCGAGCGGGCCGAGCCGTTCGAGGGCGACGTCCTCGCCGCGCGCGAGGTGGTCGAAGAAGTCGGCGACGAGCGGCTGCCGCCCGGCGGCGGCCCGTTCGGCCAGGTGCGCGAAGCTGCGGCGGTCGCTCGTGATGACGTGGTGCTGTTCGAGGGCGAACGCCCCGACGGCCGCGCGGGGTGCGCGGCCCGCCGCGATCTCGGGGACGAGGCGGACCGTGCCGCTGCCCGGTGCGAGCGTGCGGAGCGCGTCGTCGACGACTTCCCGGGCTGTACGGGTCATGGCGCCAGCGTATCGGCGGGCGACGGGCCGCGGCGGCCGCTCCGGCCGTGCCGCCGCGCCGGGTTGCGCGCCGGGTTATTCGCGCGCCCCGCCCAGATAGAAGAGGAGGAAGAAGAAGGCGACGATGAAGTGGACGGCGACGAGATAGATGAAGACCCGGACCGTCATGCCCATGGGGGCCCGGTCCTCCTCCACGAAGTCCCTGGCCCCGTCGCCGATCGCCTTGTCGCTCATGGCATTCCCCTCCTGGTCGGTGCGGCGCCGAGGCACAGCTCGGAGACGCCGCTCTGCATCAGCGTGTGCATGAACAGCAGGTCCACTCCGCCCGGCGACGCCGCCGCGATGCGGTGCGGGGTGAGGGAGTCGAAGTGGGCGGCGTCCCCGACGCCGAGCAGGTGGGTGCTCTCGCCCAGCGTCAGACGCAGCTGCCCGCTGGTGACGTAGAGCCACTCCTCGCCCGGGTGCACCCGCACCAGCTCCTCCTGGCCGCCGCCCTGACGGACGTGCAGCCGCAGGGCCTGCATGGCCCGCCCGGAGCCGCCGGCCCGCCAGTACGTCCAGCCGCCGGCCTCCTGCGCCTCCATGCGGTCGGCCCGTACGATGGGGTCGCGGCCCTCGGGCACCTCGCCCAGCAGGTCGGACACGGTCGTGCCGTACGCCCGCGCCAGCGCGAGCAGCATCGGCAGCGACGGGGTCCGCCGGCCGGTCTCCAGCCGGGACAGATGGGCGGGCGACAGTCCGGCCAGCGCGGCGGCGGCCTCCAGCGTCAGCCCGCTGCGCCGGCGCAGGGCCCGCAACTGCGGGGCCACGACGGGTATCTCTTCCGCGGCGCC
Organism: Streptomyces griseocarneus; assembly: GCF_014655595.1. Classification (GTDB taxonomy): domain Bacteria; phylum Actinomycetota; class Actinomycetes; order Streptomycetales; family Streptomycetaceae; genus Streptomyces; species Streptomyces griseocarneus. The sequence continues at coordinate 418,910 of NZ_BNBL01000001.1, forward strand.
CCCGGGGGGAGCGGGCCGCTGTTCGGGCGATGGGCTCATGCTTCCGGTATAGACGCGGGCGTGCCTGTGAGGCAAAAAAATTGCCCGCGAGGCAAACTGCCTGTGATGAACGTCAGGGAAAACATCAGCCGATTGGCATTGACATGACATGTGCTACGCGCGTCATGCTTGTGTTCATGACAACCCCCCAGCGCCCGGTGCGCTTCGCCGCGCTCATCGCCCTCACCTCGACGCTGCTCCTCGGTACCCCGGCCGTCGCCGCCACACACTCGGTCGCCGCCCCCGCCGCGGCCTCGGCTCCGGCCATGAAGGTCGTCGGCGACATCTGTTACTCCGACCTGCCCTCGCAGGCCCACGACACCATCCGCCTGATCGACCAGGGCGGCCCCTTCCCGTACCCCAAGGACGGGACCGTCTTCACCAACCGCGAGGGCGTGCTGCCCAAGCAGTCGAGCGGCTACTACCACGAGTACACGGTGATCACCCCGGGCTCGCCGGACCGCGGCGCCCGACGGGTCGTGGCGGGCAAGAAGGCGCACGAGGACTACTACACCGGCGACCACTACCGGACGTTCGACCTGGTCGACTTCAGCTGCTGACGGACGACCGACGACGCGGGCCCCGCCACCCCTCCGGGTGGCGGGGCCCCTTCGTCTTCCCGGGCCCATCGCCGCCTTTCCGGGCTCAGTGCCGGACCCGTTGTACCTACTAGTATGTACACTGACCGCGTGAGCACCCCGGAACGCCTCATCGAGAGCACCCGTGAGCTGCTGTGGGAGCGCGGCTACGTCGGCACCAGCCCCCGCGCCATCCAGCAGCGCGCCGGAGTGGGCCAGGGCAGCATGTACCACCACTTCGCCGGCAAGCCGGACCTCGCCCTCGCGGCCGTCCGCCGCACCGCCGAGGAGCTGCGGGCCACGGCCGAGGTCCTCCTCGCCGGACCCGGCACGTCCCTCGAGCGGATCTCGGCCTACCTGCTGCGCGAGCGCGACGTCCTGCGCGGCTGCCCCATCGGCCGCCTCGCCCAGGACCCCGACGTCATGGCCGACCCGGCGCTGCGCCGCCCGGTCGAGGAGACCTTCGACTGGCTGCGCGGGCGGATCGCCGGCGTTCTGGCCGAGGGGCGCGAGCGCGGCGAGTTGTCTCCCGGGCTCGATGCGGCGACGACCGCGTCGGCCGTCGTCGCCGTCCTGCAGGGCGGCTACGTCCTGGCCCGCGCCGCGGGCGACAGCGCACCGTTCCGCCAGGCCGTCGAGGGGGTACTGGCCCTGCTCGCCGCACACGCCACCGACCGCCCGTAGGGGGAGGACGCCCGTGCACGCCATGCAGTACGACATCACGTTGCCCGCCGACTACGACATGAAGATCATCCGGGAGCGCGTGGCCACCCGCGGCCATGCCCTCGATGAGCGCGAGGGGCTGGGCCTGAAGGCCTATGCCATCCGCGAGCGCGGGGTCGACGGCTCCCCGGTCAATCAGTACGCCCCGTTCTACCTGTGGGAGCACGCCGGGGCGATGGGCGAGTTCCTGGTCGGCGGGGGCGGCTTCCAGGGCATCGTCGCGGACTTCGGCCGCCCGGTCGTGCAGCACTGGGCGGGCATCGCGTGCGAGGCGGGCCCCGCCCGGCCGGAGGCCCCCCGGGCGGCGTCCCGGCTGCTGACGCCCGTACCGGCCACGGCGGACCCGGCCGCCGCCGTGGCCGGGGCGCTCGCCGGGCTGCGCGCGACCGCGCGCTCCGCGGCGGTGCACACGGCGGCCCTGGCCTTCGACCCCCACCACTGGCAGCTGCTGCGCTTCGTGCTGTGGGCCGACGCCGTCCCGGAGTCCGAGGGCCCGGACGCCGAGCGCTACGAAGTGCTCCACCTGTCCACGCCCGGCCTCTCCCGCATCCCGGCCGGACGGCACTGGTAGGCGGCCAGGCGTTCAACCGCGAGGGGGAGGCAGGGAGTTCGCGTCGTCCTCGGGGCTGATGTCGCGACACCGTACGCCCCCGTACGGTGGACCCGGCCGCGCACGTACCCGACGACCAGGGGGCAATGCTGTGACAGTACTGAAGGACGGAACGGGAGCCACGGGCCGGACGGTCGATCTGGCGGCGATGGGCGAGGAGTTCACCCGCGATCCCTACCGGGTGTACGCCGAACTGCGCGCGCGGGGCCCCGTGCACCGGGTGCGCACGCCGGAGGGGCCCGAGTGCTGGCTCGTCGTCGGCCACGACGAGATACGGAACACCCTCAACGACCCCCGGCTGTCGAAGAACTGGGACAACGCCTCCGGGGCGCTGGGCCTGCCCGTCATAGCCGCCGGCCCGCACATGCTCAGCGCCGACCCCCCGCACCACACCCGGCTGCGCCGGCTGGTGGCCAGGGAGTTCACCGCCAAGCGCGTCGAGGCGCTCGCCCCGCGCGTCCAGCAGATCACCGACGGCCTCCTCGACCGGATGCTCCGGGCGCCGGACCGGCGCGCCGACCTCGTCCAGGTCCTGTCCTTCCCGCTGCCCATGGGCGTCATCTGTGAGCTGCTGGGCGTGCCCGACCTCGACCGCGAGGCGTTCCACCAGTGGTCGGACGTCGCCATCGGCACCGCCCCGCCGGACGAGAAGACCCGCAACGCCCAGGAGGTCGCCGGCTACCTCGCCGGCCTGGTCGCCGCCAAGCGGCGGCAGCCGGGCGAGGACCTGCTGAGCGACCTGATCCGGGCCACCGACGAGGACGGCGACCGGCTCTCGCCCGACGAGCTCATCGGGATGGCCTGGCTCCTGCTGGTCGCCGGGCACGAGACGACCGTCAACCTCATCGGCAACGGCGTGCTCGCCCTGCTGCGCCACCCCGGACAGCTCGCCGACCTGCGCGCCGACTTCGGGCTGCTGGACAACGCCGTCGAGGAGATGCTGCGCTACGACGGTCCCGTGGAGACCTCCACGTACCGCTTCACCACCGAGCCGATGGAGATCGCCGGCACCCGCATCCCCGGCGGCGGGGAGCTCGTGGTCGTCGCCCTGGCCGACGCCGACCGCGACCCGGACCGCTTCCCCGGCCCCCACCGCTTCGACATCCACCGCGACGCCCGCGGCCACGTCGCCTTCGGGCACGGCATCCACTACTGCCTGGGCGCGCCGCTGGCCCGGCTCGAGGGCCGGATCGCCATCCGCTCGCTGCTCGAGCGCTGCCCGGACCTCGAGCTGGACTGCCACCCGGACGCGCTGATCTGGCGCGAGGGCATGCTGATGCGCGGCCCCCACCGGCTGCCGGTCCGCTTCTAGCCGCTTCCGGCCGCCCGCCCTGCCCCGCCCGCCGGGGCAGGGCTCATGTCCGGACAACCGGACCTCCGGACTTCCCGTCATCAGGTCGTCCGGCTACGCTCCCTCCGTGGCGAAGCAGCAACCCCTTCAGTTCTCCCTCGACCGCGGCAGCCCGGTCCCGCTCTACTTCCAGCTGTCCCAGCAGCTCGAAGCCGCCATCGAACGGGGTGAGCTCGCCCCCGGCAGCCTCCTGGGCAACGAGATCGAGCTCGCCGGACGGCTGGGCCTGTCCCGCCCCACGGTCCGCCAGGCCATCCAGTCGCTGGTCGACAAGGGCCTCCTGGTGCGCCGCCGCGGCGTGGGCACCCAGGTGGTGCACAGCCAGGTCAAGCGCCCGCTGGAGCTCAGCAGCCTCTACGACGACCTGGAGTCGGCCGGCCAGCAGCCCGCCACCCGCGTCCTGCGGCACGCCGTCGAGCCCGCCCCCGCGCCGGTCGCCGCCGCCCTGGGCATCGCCGAGGGCGCCGACGTGCTGCGCCTCGAGCGGCTGCGCCTCGCCCACGGCGAGCCGGTGGCCCACCTGCGCAACCACCTGCCGCTCGGCCTGCTGGACCTCGACGCCGAGACGCTCGGGCGCACCGGCCTCTACCGCCTGCTGCGGCAGGCCGGCATCACCCTGCACAGCGCCCGCCAGACGATCGGCGCCCGCGCCGCCACCGCCGAGGAGGGCGAGCTGCTGGCCGAACCGGAAGGCGCCCCCCTGCTGACAATGGAGCGGACGACCTTCGACGACACCGGCCGTGCGGTGGAGTTCGGCTCCCACTTGTACCGGGCCTCGCGCTACGCGTTCGACTTCCAGCTCCTGGCCCGGTCCTGACCTGTCATGCCATAAGAATGTTCTGACAAAGTCCTTGACGCAGTGTGTCGTCCGCCACTACAACTCCACGCACGGGAAGAAGCCCCGCGGCACCGCCGAAGCCCCGGCCGACAGCGGTGACGGATGGTGACGGATACTTGGGCGGTTGGGTCCGTGGCAGAGGGGCCCGGCCGCACCGTGACAGACAGTGAGAAGGGCAAGTCCTCGTGGCAAGGGTTCGGACAGGCGTACGTGCGGTGAGCGCCGTGCTGGCAGCGGTGCTCGGCGCCACACTGGCTGGGTGCAGCAGTACGGGCGGGAAGCGGGCCGAGGAGCGGGCAGCCAAGGCCGCTCAGGGCCGCTCCGCGGTCGACACCCCCCGGTGGACCTTCGCGATGGTCACCCACTCGGGCGACGGCGACACCTTCTGGGACATCGTCCAGAACGGTGCGAAGCAGGCGGCGGTCAAGGACAACATCAAGTTCCTCTACGCGCACGACGTCGAGGGAAACAAGCAGGCCCAGAACGTGCAGGCCATGATCGACCAGAAGGTCGACGGCCTGATCGTCACCCTCGCCAAGCCCGACGCCATGAAGGACGTCGTCGCCAAGGCGCGCAAGGCCGGCATCCCGGTGATCACGGTGAACTCGGGCTCCGACAAGTCCAAGGACTTCGGCGCGCTGACCCACATCGGCCAGGACGAGGTCATCGCCGGCGAGGCCGTCGGCGAGCAGCTCAACCAGCGCGGGAGGAAGAAGGCCGTCTGCGTCCTGCACGAGCAGGGCAACGTCGGCCACGAGCAGCGCTGCGAGGGCGTGAAGAAGTCCTTCAAGGGCGAGCTGCAGAACCTGTACGTCGAGGGCACCAACATGCCCAACGTGCAGTCGTCCATCGAGGCGAAGCTGCAGTCCGACAAGGACATCGACGCCGTCGTCACCCTCGGCGCCCCCTTCGCCACCACCGCCGTCAAGGCGGCCGAGCAGGCCGGCAGCAAGGCCGAGGTCGACACCTTCGACCTCAATGCCAAGGTCGCCGACGCCCTCCAGAAGGGCACCCTCGGCTTCGCCGTCGACCAGGACCCGTACCTCCAGGGCTACGAGGCCGTCGACCTCCTGTGGCTCTACCGCTACAACCGCGACATGCTCGGCGGCGGCCGCCCGGTGCTGACCGGCCCGCAGATCGTCACCAAGGACGACGCGAAGACCCTGGCGGAGTACACGAAGCGGGGCACACGATGAGTACAGCCGTGCCGGCCGACGAACGGCTGCTGACCCGGAGCTACCTCCGCCGCGTACTGGGCCGCCCCGAGCTGGGCGCGGTCGTGGGCGCCGCCGCGGTCTTCGTCTTCTTCTCGTTCGTCGCCGACAGCTTCCTCCAGGCCTCGAGCCTGTCCACGGTCCTCTACGCGTCCTCCACGATCGGCATCATGGCCGTGCCCGTGGCGCTGCTGATGATCGGCGGCGAGTTCGACCTGTCGACGGGCGTGATGGTCACGACGTCCGCCCTGGTCTCGTCGATGTTCAGCTACCAGATGACGGCGAACGTCTGGGTGGGCGTGGGGGTCTCCCTCCTCGCCACCCTGGCGATCGGCTTCTTCAACGGCTTCATGCTGACCCGCACCAAGCTGCCGAGCTTCATCATCACGCTCGGTACGTTCCTCATGCTCACCGGCCTGAACCTGGGCTTCACCAAGCTCATCAGCGGCACCGTCTCCACCAAGACGATCGGCGACATGGAAGGCTTCGAGTCCGCCCGGGCCCTGTTCGCCTCCCACCTGACGATCGGCGGCGTGGACCTGCAGGTCACCATCCTCTGGTGGCTCGGCCTGGTCGCCCTCGCCACCTGGGTCCTGCTGCGCACACGCGTGGGCAACTGGATCTTCGCGGTCGGCGGCGGCGCCGACGCGGCCCGCGCGGTCGGCGTCCCGGTCAACAAGACCAAGATCGGCCTCTACATGGCCGTGGCCTTCTGCGCCTGGATCTCGGGCCAGCACCTGCTGATGTCGTACGACGTCGTCCAGTCGGGCGAGGGCGTCGGCAACGAGTTCCTCTACATCATCGCGGCTGTGATCGGCGGCTGCCTGATGACCGGCGGCTACGGCTCGGCCATCGGCTCCGCGGTCGGCGCGTTCATCTTCGGCATGACCAGCAAGGGCATCGTGTACGCGCAGTGGGACCCGGACTGGTTCAAGTTCTTCCTCGGCGCGATGCTGCTCCTGGCGACCCTGCTGAACGCATGGGTCCGTAAGCGCGCGGAGGCGACGAAATGACCGCCCTGGTCAAGCTCACGGACGTGAGCAAGTTCTACGGCAACATCCGCGCGCTCGAGGGCGTCTCCCTGGAGGTGCACCCCGGTGAGATCACCTGCGTGCTGGGCGACAACGGCGCCGGCAAGTCGACCCTGATCAAGATCATCGCGGGCCTGCACCAGCACGACGCGGGAAGCTTCGAGATCGAGGGCGAGGAGACGCGGCTGAGCTCTCCCCGCGAGGCCCTGGACCGGGGCATCGCCACGGTCTACCAGGACCTGGCGGTCGTCCCCCTGATGCCGGTGTGGCGGAACTTCTTCCTCGGCTCCGAGCCGACGAAGGGAACCGGCCCCTTCAAGCGCCTGGACGTCGAGGCGATGCGCGAGACGACCCGCGCGGAGCTGCTGCGCATGGGCATCGACCTGCGCGACGTCGACCAGCCGATCGGCACGCTCTCCGGCGGCGAGCGCCAGTGCGTGGCGATCGCCCGGGCCGTGTACTTCGGCGCGAAGGTGCTGGTCCTGGACGAGCCCACCGCCGCGCTGGGCGTGAAGCAGTCCGGCGTGGTCCTGAAGTACGTCGCGGCCGCCCGTGACGCGGGCCTCGGCGTGGTCCTCATCACGCACAACCCGCACCACGCGTATCTGGTCGGTGACCGCTTCGTCCTCCTCAAGCGGGGATCGATGGCGGGCAGCCACACGAAGTCGCAGATCGCCCTGGACGAGCTCACCCGCCAGATGGCGGGCGGCTCGGAGCTCGACCAGCTCAGCCACGAGCTGGAGCGGGCCCCGGTCCCGGACGTGATCGGCGGCAAGCCGGTCGACTCCGCCGGCGACGCCTGACGCGCCCGCGGCGCGTGCACCGGGGGTGGGGGCCGGCCCCCACCCCCCGGCACCGTTTCGCGGCGCACCGGGCCGGTGAGGCACAATCGGCCGAGTCCACATCCACCACCACCGCAGGGGCACGACCGCGATGAGCATGTACCGCGAGCGGGTACACCGAGGCACCGCCAAAGCCACCGTGCTCCGCACGGTCGGCACGCGCGAGCGCCGCTCGCACCTCACCGCCCCGCGCGTCCCCACCGTCGGCATCGACATCGGCGGCACCAAGGTCATGGCGGGCGTCGTCGACGCCGACGGCAACATCCTGGAGAAGCTCCGCACGGAGACGCCGGACAAGTCCAAGAGCCCCAAGGTCGTCGAGGACACCATCGTCGAGCTCGTCCTCGACCTCTCCGACCGCCACGACGTCCACGCCGTGGGCATCGGCGCCGCCGGCTGGGTCGACGCCGACCGCAACCGCGTCCTCTTCGCCCCGCACCTGTCCTGGCGCAACGAACCGCTGCGCGACCGCCTCGCCGGCCGCCTCGCCGTCCCGGTCATGGTGGACAACGACGCCAACACCGCCGCCTGGGCCGAGTGGCGCTTCGGCGCCGGCCGCGGCGAGGACCACCTCGTCATGATCACCCTCGGTACCGGCATCGGCGGTGCGATCCTCGAGGACGGCCAGGTCAAGCGCGGCAAGTTCGGCGTCGCCGGCGAGTTCGGCCACATGCAGGTCGTGCCCGGCGGCCACCGCTGCCCGTGCGGCAACCGCGGCTGCTGGGAGCAGTACAGCTCCGGCAACGCGCTGGTCCGCGAGGCCCGTGAGCTGGCGGCCGCCGAGTCGCCGGTCGCGTACGGGATCATCGACCGCGTCGGCGGCAACGTCTCCGAGATCACCGGCCCCCTGATCACCGAGCTGGCCCGCTCCGGCGACGCCATGTGCGTGGAGCTGCTCCAGGACATCGGCCAGTGGCTGGGCGTGGGCATCGCCAACCTGGCCGCCGCCCTCGACCCCTCCTGCTTCGTCATCGGCGGCGGCGTCAGCGCGGCCGACGACCTGCTGATCGGCCCGGCCCGGGACGCCTTCCGCCGCCACCTCACCGGCCGCGGCTACCGCCCCGAGGCCCGCATCGTCAAGGCGCAGCTGGGCCCGGAGGCGGGCATGGTCGGCGCCGCCGACCTGGCCCGCCTGGTCGCCCGCCGCTTCCGCAGGGCCAACCGGCGCAGGGTGGAGCGCTACGAGCGCTACGCCCGGGCAGGCCGCGGGTGACCGTCATGGACCAGCCCGGACACATGGCGGCGAACGAGCCGCCCGAGCACCCCGAGACCGACGGCGCGACCACGGACGCGGGCGCCGGCCCGGCCCGCCGCCGCTGGCTCAAGCCGCTGATCGTCTTCCTGCTCATCGCCATCCCCGCCGGATACCTCTACATCTCCGCGATGCAGAGCCGCGGCGGCGGCGAGAGCAAGAAGGAGCAGGCGGCCGCCACCGGCCTCGAGGAAGGCTGGCCCACCCGCCTCCAGCGACGCCTGTACGAGGTGTCGGTCCCGCCCTACGCGGAGCACGTGGCCCACTTCGAGACCAACGCGTGGAAGGCGAGCTCGCTGTACCTGCAGTTCACCACCACGCGCGAGAAGTTCGACGCGTGGCTCGACGACTACGCCGGCTCCGACGCCGAGCTGAAGGACGGCGAGGTCACGATCGACGAGGACGAGGCGGACGTGGTGGGCTGGAAGTTCGCCGACGGCCACCACTGGGCGGGCACGGTCCGTGAGCAGGAGCGGCCCAAGCCGAACCTCGAGATCACGGCGAACCTGGACAACCCCGACTTCCCCCAGGTCTACGTCGTCTCGACGACCACGCCCTGACCCCGTCCGCCGCCACCCCCTCGAACGGGCGTCCGGCCGCGGCGGATAGCGTGGCGCGGTGAGCGAGAAGCAGACCCCCACCCTCCAGTACCGGACCGACGGCCCCGAGGAGGGCCCCGTACTCGTCCTCGGCCCCGCGCTGGGCGCGACCTGGCACATGTGGGACCGCCAGGTCCCGGAGTTCACCCGCCACTGGCGCGTGGTGCGCTTCGACCTCCCGGGCCACGGCGGCGCCCCCGCCGAGCCCGCGACGACGGTCGGCGAGCTCACCGACCGGCTGCTCGCCACGCTGGACGCGCTGGGCGTCGAACGCTTCGGCTACGCGGGCTGCTGCGTCTCGGGAGCGATGGGCACCGACCTCGCCCTGCGCCACCCCGATCGGCTCGCCTCGCTCGCCGTGGTCGGTTCGGCCGCGCGGTTCGACGGCGCGGAGAACTGGAGCGGAGGCGCGGAGATCCGCGCGAACGGCCTCGAGCCGGTCGCACGCTCCGCACCCGAGCGCTGGTTCACCCCCGCTTTCGCGGGCGCGCAGCCCGCGATCGTCGACTGGGCCGTCCAGATGGTCCGCACGACCGACATCCCCTCCTACGCCGCCGCCTGCGACGCGCTCGCCGCCTTCGACGTACGGGCCGAGCTGGGCCGGATCGGCGTGCCGATGCTGGTCGTCGTCGGCGCCGAGGACCCGCTCACACCGCCGGCCGAGGCCCGCGTGCTGGTGGCGGGCATCCCCGACGCCAGGCTCGCCGTCGTCCCGGCGGCACGCCACCTCGCCCCGGTGGAACAGCCGGCGGCACTGACGGACCTGCTGGTACGCCACTTCACCACGGCCTGGCAGACGTCGCCGCCCCTGACGCCCGCACCCGGCGAGCCCGTTGCCCAGGACGCCGCCGACCGCCCGGCGGCCGCTCCGGAGCCGGCCCCGGCCCCGGTGGATCAGGCCACCTCGCCCGCACCGGCGGGCTTCGGGCCGCCCACGGACCCGGACGAGGCTCCGGCCGCGGAAGCCGCCGCGGCGCAGCCCGCATGGGACGGCGGTGCAACGGCCCCGGCCGCTTCGGGTGCGGTGCTGCCCGGCCTCGCCGGAGCCTTCGGCCCGGCCGCGCCGGCCGGCGACGCGGCATCCGGCGCCGCCGCCGTCCCCCACATCGGCTTCGGCCCGGCCCCGGCGCCGCTGGGCGACAACCCGTACGCGGCCGCCGCCCCGGCGCCGGCTCCCCAGGGCCCCGGCACGACGGACGGCACCCCCGCGGCTTCCGAAGCTGCCGATGCCGACGCCCAGGCGCTGCGCCTCCGCGCCGAGGTGCTGGGAGACGACGCCCCGGCCGTCACCGCCGAGGCCGGCACCGACGCCTTCGCCGCCGGCTTCGAGGCCTTCGCGGCCCGCGTCGAGTGGGGCGGGACCTGGGCGCGCCCCGGACTCGACCGGCGCACCCGGTGCCTGGTCACCCTGGCCGTCCTCACCGCCGGCGGTCACCTCGACGAGCTCGCCCCGCACACCCGCGCCGCCCTGCGCAACGGCGTGACCCCGGCGGAGATCGAGGAGGTGCTGGTGCAGACCGCGCCGTACTGCGGCCTGCCCGCCGCCAGGGCGGCCTTCGCGGTGGCGCGCCGCGTCGTGGCGGAGGAGACCGCCGGAGTGTGACGCGTTTTCGACCCCCGGCGGGCACGACGCGCCCCCGACGCGTACGGCCGTAGCAGTATGGGCTCATGAAACTGATCAAGCAGAGCCATGCCTGTGTCCGGCTGGAGAAGGACGGCCGTACGCTCGTCATCGATCCCGGAGCGTTCAGCGAGGCGGACGCGGCCGTCGGGGCGGACGCGGTGCTCATCACGCACGAGCACGCCGATCATTTCGACGAGAACCGGCTGCGGGCCGCCCTGGAGGCCAACCCGGCCGCCGAACTGTGGACGCTGCGCAGCGTCGCGGAGCGGGTCTCGGCGGCCTTCGCCGGCCGCGTGCACACGGTCGGGGAGGGCGACGCCTTCACGGCGGCCGGCTTCGACGTGCAGGTGCACGGCCAGTTGCACGCCGTGATCCACCCGGACATCCCGCGGATCACCAACGTCGGCTACCTCGTGGACGGTTCGGTCTTCCACCCCGGCGACGCGCTGACGCTGCCGGGGCAGCCGGTCGAGACGCTGATGGTCCCGGTGATGGCCCCCTGGAACAAGGTCTCGGAGGTCATCGACTACGTCAGGGAGGTCAAGCCCCGCCGGGCCATCGACATCCACGACGCGCTGCTGACCGATCTCGCCCGGCCCGTCTACGACCGGATGCTGGGCCCGGACGGTCCGGGCGTGGGCGGGACCGACCACTCCCGCATGGCGGCGGGCCAGAGCATCGACCTGTGACACCGGGCCCCCGGGACCGGCTCCGGGACGGGCTCCGGAACCGGCCCCCGTTCCGCGGGACCGGGACTGTCAGAGGTGGCCGTTAGGCTGGCTCCATGCGCATCGCCACCTGGAACGTGAACTCGATCACCGCCCGTCTCCCGAGGCTGCTGGCCTGGCTGGAGAGCAGCGGCACGGACGTGCTGTGCGTCCAGGAGACCAAGTGCACCGCCGAGCAGTTCCCGGCCGACGAGCTGCGCGAGCTCGGCTACGAGTCCGCGGTGAACGCCAACGGCCGGTGGAACGGCGTGGCGCTGATCTCCCGCGTCGGCCTGGACGACGTGGTCATGGGCCTGCCGGGCGGCCCCGACTACGACGGCGTGCAGGAGCCCCGCGCGATCTCGGCGACGTGCGGGGGCGTGCGCCTGTGGTCGGTGTACGTGCCCAACGGCCGCGAGGTCGGTCACGATCACTACACCTACAAGCTGCACTGGCTGGAGGCGCTGCGCGACGCCGTCTCGGCCGACGCGACGGGGGAGCGGCCCTTCGCCGTCCTGGGCGACTTCAACATCGCCCCGACCGACGAGGACGTCTTCGACCCGGCCGTCTTCGAGGGCGCCACGCACGTCACCCCCGCCGAGCGCGCGGCCCTCGCCGCCCTGCGCGACGCGGGCCTCTCGGACGTCGTCCCGCGCCCCCTGAAGTACGACCGGCCGTACACCTACTGGGACTACCGCCAGCTGTGCTTCCCCAAGAACCGGGGCATGCGCATCGACCTGGTCTACGGCAACGCCCCCTTCGCGGGCGCCCACAAGGACGCCTTCGTCGACCGCGAGGAGCGCAAGGGCAAGGGCGCCTCGGACCACGCCCCGGTCGTCGTCGATCTGGACGTCTGATCCGGACGTCTGACCTGGACGTCTGACGTGGAGGGCGCCCGTCGCCGGGCGCCCTTTTCAGCCGTCAGCCCTCAGCCCTCAGCCGTCAGACCAGCTTGCGCAGGTCGACGGAGTCGCTGAAGACCTTCATCCCCGCGTCGTTGGGGTGCAGGTGATCGCCGGCGTCGAAGCGCGGCAGCATGCGTTCCGGGTGCTGGGGATCACGGATCGCCGCGTCGAAGTCGAACACGGCGTCGTAGATCCGCGCGGTACGGATGTGCCGGTTGATGGCCGTGCGCTGGGCGTCGGCCTCCGGGGTGCAGTCGTGGAAGCCCCCGCACGGGGCGATCGTGGCGGCCGCGACGCGCAGTCCCCGCTCGTGGGCGCGGGCGGCGATCGACTTGAGCGCGGCGATGACCGCGTCGGCCTTGGTGCCGGCGCGGATGTCGTTGACGCCCTCGAAGACGATGACCGTACGGGCCGAGGTCTGCGCGAGGACGTCGCGCTCGAACCTGTTGCCCGCGCTCACCCCGCTCTTGACGCTGCTGGTGCCGTCGCCGGGATAGCGGTCGCTGACCACGCGGTTGCCGGAGATGCCGTGGTTGAGGACGCCGAGCGCCGGGACGGCGTGCTGGGCGCGCAGCCGCCTGGCCAGCAGGTCCGGCCAGCGGCCGTTCGCCCCGGGAGTGGCCGCCTCGCCGTCGGTGATGGAGTCGCCGAGCGTCACCAGCGAGCCGGGGCCGCCGCTGACGTCGACACCGGTCAGCAGCGGCCAGCCCTCGAGCTTCTCGGTGAACCCGCCCGGGCCCCGGTCGCCGGTGCGGTCGCCGACGCCGTCGGCGCTGAGGTACGAGACCTGGCTGCTGTAGCTGTGCACGGGCACCGCCCGTACCGTGCCCGGCAGATGGATGCTCACCAGCAGGTTGGCGTCCGGCGGCACGGTGAATCGCACGGGGTCGCTGAACTGCTGGGCCCCCGCCGGGATGTCGGCGCCGTCCCGGCCGCCGAAGGTGAGCGGCACGGGCCGGCCGGCCGCCCCGGCGCCCTTGTCCTGCAGCGCCACGGTGGCGTGCCCGATGCGCACCGGGCGCTGGGCGAAGGTGTTCTCCAGCCGGACGCGGGTGTGCGGTCCGCCCGCGCTGCTGTGCACGATGAGGCGCAGGGTCCGGTCCGTCCACGGGCCCACGGCCGCGTACCCGGACGTGGACGCCGCCCAGCTGCCGGTCCACTCCTTCGTGGGAGCGCGCAGGGCCAGGGAGAAGACGTGCAGGTCCACCGCCGCGCCGGGATCCTTCGGCAGGACCACGGAGCCGATCTCCCGGCCCCGTGCGACGGGCACGGTCACGGTGTAGAGGCGGGTGGTCTCGGTGCGCTGCCCGTCACGGGTGTTGCGGTGGGGAAGGCCGACGGCCTTGGTGGTGAGGGGGCCGCGCCGCCAGTCGGGCGCGGTGAGGGTGTACGTGGTGGAGGAGCCGTCGCGGTAGCGGACGGTGCCCTTCCCGCCGACCGCGTTGCCGGCCGCCCCCTTCGTGCTGCCCGCCACCAGGAACGTCAGGGCCTCGCCGCGCCCCGTCAGCCGTACCGACTGCCCGGCGGCCCGTACGTTGTCGGGCCGGCCGGGCGCCGGGCGGGGCCAGGTCAGCCGGGAGGCGTCGATGTCCAGGGCGCGCCCCGGGGTCCAGCCGGCGGCGGCGAGGTCCTGGGCGGAGAAGGAGCCGCCGGAGCCGTCGAAGTCGGCGGCCGCCGGCCGGGCGTCGTCGCTGACCGCCCGATTGTCGAAGAGCCGCTCCAAGGGGAGCGGCTCTTTGGGGGCGGCGGCGTTCGTGGCCGGTCCGGCGGTGTTCACGGCCAGGGCCGGGGTGTTCGCGAGGGCGACGGCGCACACCGCCCCCGCCGCCACGGCCCCGGCCAGGGCCGTCGTCCGTCTGTGCCGTCGTGCGCCGACCGTCCTGAGACTCGGTGTCCGGAGCATGCGTGTCATGCCTCCCAGCGTTGCCCGCTCTGAAAGTGGCGGGATGAAGCTAAGGAGACGTGTGGGGAACGTCAAGGAGGCCAATCGGCCACGTCGGGCGCAGCGCGCCTGTGGTGGGGCCATCCGTGCGAGTGAGATCCTGGCCAGTATGAACATTCCCTTCTTGGACAGCTGGCGCAAGCGGCTCGGCCCGACTCACGGTGTGGCGCTGCCCGGCGCGTCCGACCGGGATCCGGAGGGTCTGGCCGAGCTGTTGTCGGAGTGCGAACTGCTGCGCGCGCACGCGCAGTCGGCCGGTGCCGTGCTCGACGACTCGCCGTCGTCCCTGGAGGCGCTGGACCAGCTGCAGCCGCGCTGGCGGGAGGACCCGGAACTGGTGCCCTGGCTCGGTAACGACGCGGGCCTGTACCTGGGCACGGTCATCGTGCGGACGGTCGGGGAGGCGGGCTGGTGGATCCGGCCGGACGGCCAGCCGGTCGTGCGGCTGCGCAACGGCCGTCAGATCGACGTGGTCGAGGCGGGCCAGGCGTGGGCGGAGGACGGAGCGCCGGAACTGTCCCGGCTCTACGGGGAGATCGCGGAGCGCTGACCCCGGAGCGAGCGCTGCCCCCGGCGCGCTGACCCCGGCGTGCGAGGCGCGGTGCCGGGGCGCGTCCACCCGCCGGGGGCGCGGGCGCGGGGGCCCGCGCCCGGTCAGCTGGTGAAGGGGATGGTGTACTCCAGCCGCCAGCGGTCCGCGCGGACCACGATGTCGGAGGTCTCCACGGCCCGGTCGTCGCCGTCGAAGTGGGTGCGCTCGACGACGGTGACGCACTGTCCGGCCGCGCAGCCCAGGGCTTCTGCCTCGGGCGTGGTGGCCGGCCGGGAGCCCACCAGTTCCCGGGCCCGTACGACCCGGATGCCGATGGCGGCCAGCCGGCCGCGCACGCCGCGTCGCGCGTAGGGCCCGCGCTCGGGCAGGGCGACGTCCGTGCCCTCGGTGATGGTCAGCGGCTCCCAGCTGGTGGCGAGCTGCACGGGGTGGCGGTTGGCCAGGTACTCGTACTGGGTGCACAGCACCGGCTCGCCCGCCGCGATGCCCAGGCGCTCGGCGATGGGCGCCGGGGCGGTGGTCTCGCTGGAGGAGGCCTCCCAGGTGAGCGCGGTGTCCCGGCCGTCCCGGGCCGGCCCGGTCTCGGCCGCCGGCCTGCTGTCGTACTCCCTGATCTTCGCCGCGAAGGGGGAGTCGACGGCTCCGGTCGACCGCAGCAGGGTCCCCAGCGGCGCCCGGTCGGTGACGAACACGCCCCGGCCGAACTGGCCCTGTGCGTAGCCGGCGGCCTTCAGCACCCGGACCGCGCGGTCCACGGTCTGATCGCTGGCCTCGTACGCGCGTTTGAGCTCGGAGCGGGAGGGGATGCGGTCGCCCACCGCCAGCCCGCCCTCGTCGATCCGCTGCCGCAGGTCGTCCGCGATGCGCAGGTATACGGGCCTGCTGTCGCCCACGCCGGGCTCCCTTCCCCCACTGCTTCCCCCATCCGGCCACCACAGGCTAGGTACCCAGGCTCGGTCTGTGTACCTAGGGCAAATGGCGGCTCTTGTGGTCCCCGATCCGGGTCGATCACCTTTTGTACGCGTGTCAGCGGAGAAGTCCCGTGGGGATGCGGATAGTTTGCGGCGACCGCGAGAGGGCCGAGAGTGGCAGGGGCTGGTATGGCCGTCGATCCGTTGATCGAGCTGCGTGATGTCAACAAGCACTACGGACAGCTGCACGTGCTGCAGGACATCAACCTCACCGTCGGCCGCGGGGAGGTGGTGGTGGTCATCGGCCCGTCCGGCTCCGGCAAGTCCACGCTGTGCCGGGCCATCAACCGCCTCGAGCCCGTGGAGTCCGGCACCATCCTGCTCGACGGCCACCCGCTGCCCGACGAGGGCCGCGAGCTGGCCCGGCTGCGCGCCGAGGTCGGCATGGTCTTCCAGTCGTTCAACCTCTTCGCGCACAAGACCGTGCTCGCCAACGTCTCCCTCGCCCAGGTCAAGGTCCGCAAGCGCGGCAAGGAGGAGGCCGACCGGCGCTCGCGGGAACTCCTCGAGCGCGTCGGGCTGCTCGCCCACGCCGAGAAGTATCCGGCGCAGCTGTCCGGCGGTCAGCAGCAGCGGGTGGCGATCGCCCGCGCGCTGGCGATGGACCCGAAGGTGATGCTCTTCGACGAGCCGACCTCGGCGCTGGACCCGGAGATGATCAATGAGGTGCTGGAGGTCATGCAGCAGCTCGCCCGGGACGGCATGACGATGGTCGTCGTCACCCACGAGATGGGCTTCGCCCGCTCCGCCGCCAACCGCGTGGTGTTCATGGCGGACGGCCGCATCGTCGAGGACCGCACGCCCGAGGGATTCTTCACCGCTCCCGAGAGCGAGCGGGCCAGGGACTTCCTCTCCAAGATCCTCAAGCACTGAGCGGGGGTGACCGCCATGAGACGCCTCGCCGCCGCCATCGCCCTGGCCGCCACCGCCCTGCTCGCCGCCGCGTGCGGGAAGGAGGGCAGCCCACCGGTCAAGGGCCCCAAGCCCGAGCAGCTGCCCTCCTACCGGGTCGACACCGGCTTCCAGCTGCCCGACTCGCCCACCTGGCGCGCCGCCAAGCGCCGCGGCCACCTCGTCGTCGGCGCCAAGGAGGACCAGCCCTACCTGGGCGAGAAGGACCCGGCCACCGGCACCTACTCCGGCTTCGACATCGAGATCGCCAAGATGATGTCCGCCTCCCTCGGCTTCGACCCCAAGACCGTCGCCTTCCGCACCATCGCCTCCGCCAACCGCGAAACCGCCCTGCAGAACGGCCAGATCGACTACTACGTCGGCACCTACACCATCAACGACCTGCGCAAGAAGCAGGTCGGCTTCGCCGGCCCGTACTACATCGCCGGGCAGTCGTTGCTCGTGCGGACCGACGAGAAGGACATCAACGGGCCCCAGGACCTGGCCGGCAAGCGGGTCTGCTCGGCGGCCGGCTCCACCCCGCTGCAGCGCATCCAGCGCGAGTACCCCAAGGCGGTCGCGGTCGCCTACGACACGTACTCGATCTGCGTGGACAACCTCATCAGCCTCCAGGTGGACGCCGTCACCACCGACAACACCATCCTCATGGGGTACGCCGCCAAGGCCCCCGACGAGCTGAAGGTGGTGGGGCAGCCCTTCTCCAAGGAGCCGTACGGCATCGGAGTGCCCCGCGGCGACACCGCCCTGCGCTTCGCCCTCGACGACGCCCTCACGGCCCACGAGAAGAACGGCGACTGGAAGAAGGCGTACGACGCCACCCTCGGCCTGTCCGGCGTGCCCGCCCCACAGCCGCCCCCCGTCGACCGCTACCCGGCGGGCTGAGGAGGATCGACCCTTGAACGTCCTCATCGACAACCTCGCCCTCTACGGCGAGGGCCTGCTCGGCACCGTCGAGCTCACCGTCTACGGCTCGCTGCTCGCGCTCGCCCTCGGCTTCGTCATGGCCTCCTTCCGGGTGGCGCCCGTCGGCTCGCTGCGCGCCTTCGGCACCGTGTGGGTGACGGTGCTCCGCAACACCCCGCTCACCCTGCTGTTCTTCGCGGTGATGCTGGGACTGCCGCGCTTCGGGATCGTCCTGCCCTTCCAGCTCTTCGCGATCCTCGCCCTCGGCTGCTACACCTCCGCGTTCATCTGCGAGGCGCTGCGCGCGGGCATCAACACCGTCCCCACCGGCCAGGGCGAGGCCGCCCGCAGCCTGGGCATGACCTTCGTCCAGACCCTCGGCGACGTCGTCCTGCCGCAGGCCTTCCGCTCGGTCATCCCGCCGATCGGCTCCACTCTGATCGCGCTCGCGAAGAACTCGGCGATCGCCGGGGCGTTCAGCGTCACCGAGCTGCTGGGCACGTACAAGACGCTCAACGAGCTGGGCTACAGCATCATCTGGTCCTTCATCTGGATCGCCGTCGGCTACCTGATCGTGACCCTGAGCATCAGCGCGATCTTCAACCTGCTGGAGAAGCGCTACGGAGTGGCCCGATGACCACCAGCACCGCCCTCTACGACATCCCCGGCCCGCTCGCCCGGCGCCGCCACCGCCTCTACGGCGTCCTCGCCACGATCGTGATCCTCGCCGTCGTCGCGTGGGTGCTCTACCTCCTCTTCGACACCGGGCAGTTCACGGCCGCGAAGTGGACCCCCTTCGCGTACGAGGGCATCCAGGAGATGCTGCTGCGGGGCCTGGGCAACACCCTCAAGGCCTTCGCCTACGCCGCCGTGCTCTCCCTCGCCCTCGGCGGGGTCCTGGCGTGCGGCCGGCTGTCCGTCCACCGGCCGCTGCGCTGGGCCGCCACGATCGTGGTGGAGTTCTTCCGCGCCATGCCGGTGCTGGTGATGATCTTCTTCGTCTTCGTCGCCCTCAAGGTCCAGCCGCTGCCCGCGCTGGTCACCGGACTGACCCTCTACAACGGCTCGGTGCTGGCCGAGGTGTTCCGCACCGGCGTGAACTCCGTCGAGCGCGGCCAGCGCGAGGCGGCGTACTCCCTGGGCATGCACAAGACCCAGGTGATGACGTACGTGCTGGTCCCGCAGGCCCTGCGGGCGATGCTGCCCACCATCATCAGCCAGCTGGTCGTCGCCCTGAAGGACACCTCGCTCGGCTTCCTCATCACCTACGAGGAGTTCCTCCACGCGGGCAAGCTGATCGCCGGCAACCTCGACTACGACCTGCCGTTCATCCCCGTCGTCATGATCATCTCCCCGGTCTACATCGGGATGTGCATGCTCCTGTCCTGGTTCGCCAACTGGGTCGCCAAGCGGCAGCGCCACAGCCCGAAGACCGAGGCCGTGGAGGTCGCCCCGCCCGAGCCGGGCACGCTGATGCCCGGGGCGGGGCCGCACCCCTGAAGGCCTCAGGCGTCGTCGCCGCCCTGCCACAGGTCGGGGCCGAAGACCTCGTAGTGGATGCGCGCGGCCGGCACGCCCGCCGCCAGGAGCTGGGTGCGGGCGGCCTTCATGAAGGGGAGGGGGCCGCAGAGGTAGGCGGTGGCGCCGGCCGGGATGTCGAGGAGGGACAGGTCGGCCCGGCCCGTGCGGTCGGCCGGGCGGGGGGCCTCGGGGTGCTCGTACCAGACGTGGGCGGTGGCGTCGGGGAGCTTGGCGGTGAGCTGCTCGAGGTCGGCGCGGAAGGCGTGGGTGCTCTCGCCGCGGTCGGCGTGCACGACGACGACGCGGCGGCCGGCGCCGGTGGCGGCGAGGTGGGAGAGCATGCCGGTCATCGGGGTGCAGCCGATGCCGGCGGAGACGAGCAGGAGCGGCGAGTCGCCGTCGTCGAGGGCGACGTCGCCGAAGGGGTGGCTCACGCGCAGGACGTCGCCCACGGCGACGTGGTCGTGGAGGTGGTTCGAGACCTCGCCCGCCACGTCGCCGCCCACGCGCTTGACGGAGAACTGCAGGGCGTCGTCGGGGTGGCCGGAGAGGCTGTACTGGCGGATCTGCCGGGCGCCGTCGGCGAGGGTGACCTGGACGGAGACGTACTGGCCCGGGCGGGCGGCGGGCAGCGGACGCCCGTCGTCGGGGCGGACGAGGAAGGTGGTGACCTCCGCCGTCTCCCGGCGGCGGGCGACGACGCGGTAGGGCCGCCAGGTGTCGCCGAGCAGCACGCCGGCCCGGGCGTAGAGCCGGGCCTCGAGGGCGGTGAGGGCGCCGGCCATCAGCCAGTAGACCTCGTCCCAGGCGGCCGCGACCTCGGGAGTGACCGCCTCGCCCAGCACCTCGGCGATGGCGGCGAAGAGGTGCCGGTGGACGACCGTGTACTGCTCGCGGGTGACGCCGAGCGAGGCGTGCTTGTGGGCGATGCGGGAGAGCATCGCGTCGGGGCGGACCCCGGGGTGCTCGATCAGGGCGGAGGCGAAGGAGGCGATGGCCCCGGCGAGGGCCCGCTGCTGGCTGCCGTCGGCCTGGTTGCCGCGGCTGAACAGGTCGCGCAGCAGTTCCGGGTGGGCGGCGAAGAGCTTGTCGTAGAAGAGCGGGGTGATCTCGTCGATCGCGCCGGCGACGGCGGGCAGGGTGGCGCGGACGATCTCGGTCGACTTCGGGGACAGCATCGGGGCTCCTCGCATGTGCCTGTGGGGCTAATTGGTATCTGAGATTCGTATTTTTGGGTGTACGAATTCTCGGGCGTACGAACGGACGGACGGCGGGGGAGGGTCAGCTGCCGGGGCGCGCTCCGAGGCTCAGCAGCACCGGGCCCGTCGGTGAGCCGGTCAGCTCCTCGACCGTGATCGGGTCGAGCGCGGCGAAGAACGCCTCCTGGGCGGCGCGCAGCGCCCCGCGCAGCCGGCAGGCGCCGCGCAGCGGGCACGGCGGCTCGTCCTCGCAGCCCACGACGTCGCCCGCACCCTCGAGTTCGCGCACCAGCCGGCCGACCGAGCCCGTGCGCCCGGCGGGGGTGAGGGTCAGTCCGCCGCCCCGGCCCCGGCGGGCCTCCACGACCCCCAGGTGCTGCAGGCGGCTGACCACCTTGGCGGCGTGGGTGTACGGCACGCCGACGGCGTCGGCCACCTCGCGCGTGGTCGGCGCGGCGTCCTCGGTGTCGCCCGTCACCGCCAGGCGCATGGCGATGCGCAGGCCGATGTCGGTGCTCTTGGTCAGTCGCACGGCTGCACCGTAGCTAATTGGATTCTGAGATGCCAATTTTTCCGTGTACGACCGGCGAGCGGCCGGATTGACAGGGAGTGATCACACCGGAAGTCTGGCCCCCGCTGGTTGACCAGTCAGTAACGACCGGCATTTGTGAAGACTTTTTCCGGACTTTTTGGAGCACTTGTGGCACGACTTCGCGAACGCGGTGCGCGATACGGAAAGGCGCTGGCGGCGCTCGGCGCGGCTTCGGCCCTGACGGCGGGAGCGGCGGGTGCCGCCGGGGCGGCCACCCCGGCGGACGAAGCGGCCGGCGGCGCCCGCTACGTCGCCCTGGGCGACTCGTACACCTCCGGTCCCGGCATTCCCGAGCAGACCGGCGGCGACTGCGCCCGGTCCAGCGTCAACTACCCCGCGCTGACCGCGAAGGCCCTGGGCCAGACGTCCTTCAAGGACGTCAGCTGCAGCGGCGCCACCACCGACGACATGTGGCGCGCGCAGGGCGAGAACCAGCCGCAGCTGGACGCCCTCGGCAAGCGGACCAAGCTGGTCACCGTCGGCATCGGCGGCAACGACATCGGCTTCGGCTCCATCATCGGCACCTGCGCCCAGCTGTCGGTCACCGACCCGGCCGGCGCCCCCTGCAAGAAGCAGTACACGGCGCCCGACGGCACCGACCAGCTCACCACGCGCGTCAACGAGGCGGCCCCCAAGATCGCCCGCGTGCTGAAGGCCGTGCACGAGCGCGCCCCCTACGCCAAGGTCGTGCTGGTGGGCTACCCGACGATCATGCCGGACAGCGGCGCGAGCTGCTTCCCGGCCGTGCCGATCGCCGCCGGCGACGCCGCCTACCTGCGGGACACCGAGAAGCGGCTGAACGCGATGCTCAAGGAGCAGGCCCGCGTGGCGCACGTCCGCTTCGCCGACACCTACGGCCCGACCACCGGCCACGACGTGTGCGTGCCCGCCGCGGACCGCTGGGTCGAGGGCGCGAGCCCCGAGAACCCCGCCGCCCCCTTCCACCCCAACGCCAAGGGTGAGCAGGCCATGGCCGGCGCCGTGCTCGCGCGACTGCGCTAGGCCCTGTCCGGCGGAGGGGCCCCGGGGCTCGCCCCCGGCACCTCTCCGCCGTGACGGCGACCGGCCCACGGATACGGCCCGGCGGTGCCGGACCGCGCCGCGGCCCAGGTGACGATCCGCCGGACGGGCCGGGGCGGCGGTCCTGGGCAAACGCCTGTCGGAGGGCGGGCTCCGCGAGTAGGCTCCGGGGCCCGTTCGTCCGACACGGAGGCACACATGGCCCTCGCCAGACCGAACACCCGCCGGAGCCTGTCCGTCCTGGCGGCGACGGCAGCGCTCCTCACCGGTGCGCCGGCCGCGCCCGCCGCCGCGGGGCCCGGCCCCGCGACGGCCCCCGCGCCCGGCAAGTCGCCCGTGGCGGTCGGCTACGGCGGGGCGGTGGCCAGCGTCGACGCCGACGCCTCGGCGGCCGGCATCGAGGTGCTGCGCAAGGGCGGCAACGCCGTGGACGCCGCGGTCGCCACGGCCGCCGCCCTCGGCGTCACCGAGCCCTACTCCGCCGGCATCGGCGGAGGCGGCTACTTCGTCCACTACGACGCGAAGTCGGGCAAGGTCTCCACCCTCGACGGCCGCGAGAAGGCCCCGCTCAGCGCCACCAAGGACCTCTTCCTCGAGAACGGCCGGCCCCTCCCCTTCGCCGACGCCGTCACCAGCGGCCTGAGCGTCGGCACCCCCGGCACCCCCGCCACCTGGGACACGGCGCTGCGCACCTGGGGCAGCCGCCCGCTGGGCGACGTCCTGCGGCCGGCGCAGAAGCTCGCCCGGGACGGCTTCACCGTCGACGAGACCTTCCGCAAGCAGACCGCCGACAACCAGGCGCGCTTCAAGGACTTCCCCGCCAGCGCCGAGCTGTTCCTGCCCGGCGGCCGGCCGCCCGCCGTGGGCTCGAAGCTGAAGAACCCCGACCTCGCCCGCACCTACGGGCTGCTGGCCCGTCAGGGCGTGGACGCCGTCTACCGGGGCGCGGTCGGGCGCGACATCGTCCGCACCGTCCGCAAGCCCCCCGTCGACCCCGCCTCCCGGCGCGTCGCCCGGCCCGGCGACCTGACGGAGAAGGACCTGCGGTCCTACGCGGTGCGCGCCCAGGCCCCCACCCGGGTCTCCTACCGCGGCCTGGACGTCTACGGCATCGCCCCCTCCTCGTCCGGCGGGACCACGGTCGGCGAGGCGCTGAACATCCTGGAGAACTCCCGGCTGGGCGGCCTGGACCGCACGGCCTACCTGCACCGCTACATCGAGGCCAGCCGCATCGCCTTCGCGGACCGCAACCGCTGGGTGGGCGACCCGGCGTTCGAGAAGGTGCCCGTCGAGGGGCTCACCTCGCAGCGCTTCGCCGACTCCCGCGCCTGCCTCATCAAGGACGACGCGGTCCTCACCAGCCCGCTGCCGCCCGGCGACCCCGCCCGGCCGGGGTCGTGCACGCGGCGGGGCACGCCCGCGCCCACCCCGTACGAGGGCGAGCACACCACGCACCTGACGGTCGCCGACAAGTGGGGCAACGTCGTCGCCTACACCCTGACCATCGAGCAGACCGGCGGCAGCGGCATCACCGTGCCCGGCCGCGGATTCCTGCTCAACAACGAGCTGACCGACTTCTCCTTCACTCCCGTCAGCCCCGGCGTCCACGACCCCAACCTCCCCGGGCCGGGCAAGCGCCCGCGCTCCTCGCTGTCGCCGACGATCGTCCTCGACCACGGCAGGCCCGCCTTCGCGCTGGGCTCGCCCGGCGGCGCGACGATCATCACCACCGTGCTGCAGACGCTGCTCAACCACGTCGACCGGAAGATGCCGCTCGTCGAGGCGATCGCCGCGCCGCGCGCCAGCCAGCGCAACGCGGCGGCGACGGAGCTGGAGCCGGGGCTGTGGGACAGCCCGGTGCGCGGGCGGCTCGAGGACAAGGGCCACGTCTTCAAGCCGAACCCCGAGATCGGCGCGGCGACGGGCGTCCAGCGGCTGCCCGACGGGCGATGGGTGGCCGCCGCCGAGAAGACCCGGCGCGGGGGCGGCTCGGCCATGGTCGTACGGCCGTCCGGGAAGCCGCCGGTGCGCTGACGCGTGGTGCGCACGGGCGGCGCGAGCCGCTCGTCGCTCCTGCCGGGGCGCCTGGGATAGGCCGCCCGCATGGGTTGGGCGGGCGGGTTTTCCACAGGAACTGCGATGGTCTTGCCACGGGGAGTGACGGGACCTACGGTCGCATGCACACGCGGATCTTCGCGTGGCAGCCTTGCTCACGCCCCGGCAGAGGAGCAGCTCATGGCCAACGTTGTCCGTGCCGCACTGGTCCAGGCGACCTGGACCGGTGACACCGAGTCGATGATCGCCAAGCATGAGGAGCACGCCCGCGCGGCCGCCGCGCAGGGCGCGAAGGTGATCGGCTTTCAGGAGGTGTTCAACGCCCCCTACTTCTGCCAGGTGCAGGAGGACGAGCACTTCCGCTGGGCCGAGCCCGTCCCCGACGGCCCGACCGTCCGCCGGATGCGCGACCTCGCCCGGGAGACCGGCATGGTGATCGTCGTCCCGGTCTTCGAGGTCGAGTCCTCCGGCTTCTACTACAACACCGCCGCCGTCATCGACGCCGACGGCACCTACCTGGGCAAGTACCGCAAGCACCACATCCCGCAGGTCAGAGGCTTCTGGGAGAAGTACTACTTCAAGCCCGGCAACCTCGGCTGGCCCGTCTTCGACACCGCCGTCGGAAAGGTGGGGGTCTACATCTGCTACGACCGCCACTTCCCCGAGGGCTGGCGCTCGCTCGGCCTCGAGGGCGCCCAGCTCGTCTACAACCCCTCCGCCACCTCCCGCGGCCTGTCCGGGTACCTGTGGCGGCTCGAGCAGCCGGCCGCCGCCGTCGCCAACGAGTACTTCATCGCCGCGATCAACCGCGTCGGCCAGGAGGAGTACGGCGACAACGACTTCTACGGCACCTCCTACTTCGTCGACCCGCGCGGGCAGTTCGTGGGGGACGTCGCCAGCGACACCAAGGAGGAACTGCTCGTCCGCGACCTGGACTTCGGCCTCATCGAGGAGGTCCGCCGGCAGTGGGCGTTCTACCGGGACCGCCGGCCCGACGCCTACGACGGGCTGGTGCGTCCATGAGCCCGCTCCAGCCCTCCCTCCACGCCCGGCACCGGGCCGTGATGCCCGAGTGGCTCTCCCTCTACTACCGCGAGCCGCTCGAGCTCACCCACGGCGAGGGCCGGTACGTGTGGGACGCCGGCGGCCGGCGCTACCTCGACTTCTTCGGCGGCATCCTCACCACCATGACCGCCCACGCCCTGCCCGAGGTCACCAAGGCCGTCGCCGAGCAGGCCGGACGCATCCTGCACACCTCCACCCTCTACCTCGACCGGCACATGGTCGAGCTCGCCGAGCGCGTCGCGGCCCTGTCCGGCATCCCCGACGCCCGGGTCTTCTTCACCGCCTCGGGCACCGAGGCCACCGACGCCGCCCTGCTGCTGGCCACCACCCACCGGCGCTCCAACCAGATCCTGGCCATGCGCAACAGCTACCACGGCCGCTCCTTCTCCGCCGTCGCCGTCACCGGCAACTCCGCCTGGTCGCCCACGAGCCTCTCGCCGCTGCAGACGCTCTACGTCCACGGCGCGGTCCGCACCCGCGGCCCGTACGCCCACCTGTCCGACGGCGAGTTCATCGAGGCCTGCGCCCGGGACCTCGAGGACGTCCTCGGCCAGGCGCACGGCAACGTGGCCGCGCTCATCGCCGAACCGGTGCAGGGCGTCGGCGGGTTCACCGCGCCGCCCGACGGGCTCTACGCCGCCTTCCGTGAAGTCCTCGCACCGCGCGGCATCCTGTGGATCAGCGACGAGGTGCAGACCGGCTGGGGCCGCACCGGCGACCACTTCTGGGGCTGGCAGGCGCACGCCGCGGCCGGCCCGCCGGACCTGCTGACCTTCGCCAAGGGCATCGGCAACGGCATGTCCGTCGGCGGGGTCGTCGCCCGCGCGGAGATCATGAACTGCCTCGAGGCCAACTCCATCTCCACCTTCGGCGGCAGCCCCGTCACCATGGCCGCCGGCCTCGCCAACCTCACCTACCTCCTCGAGCACGACCTGCAGGGCAACGCCCGCCGCGTCGGCGGCCTGCTCATCGAGCGGCTGCGCGCCATCGCCGCCGGGCTGCCGCTCGTCCGCGAGGTCCGCGGCCGCGGGCTGATGATCGGCGTCGAGCTCGTCGGACCCGACGGCGCGCCCTCGCCGCGCGCCGCCGCCCTCGCCCTCGAACACGCCCGGGAGGCCGGCCTGCTGCTCGGCAAGGGCGGCCGCGAGGGCAACGTCCTGCGCATCGCCCCGCCGCTGACGCTGACCGTCGCCGAGGCGGAGGAGGGCGCCGCCGCACTCGAGGGGGCACTGCGCCGCACGGGGGGCACCATCTCCGAGGAGGAACGACCGTGACCACGACGATCATCAGCGGTGGCCTGGTCATCACCGCGGCCGACGAGACGCGCGCCGACGTCCTCGTCGAGGACGGCAAGGTCGCGGCCCTGGCCTCGCCCGGCAGCGCGTACGCCCGCGGCTGGAGCGCCGACCGCACCATCGACGCCACGGGGAAGTACGTGATCCCCGGCGGCGTCGACGCCCACACCCACTTCGAGCTCCCCTTCGGCGGCACCTCCTCCTCCGACACCTTCGAGACGGGCACGCGGGCCGCCGCCTGGGGCGGCACCACCACCGTCGTCGACTTCGCGGTCCAGTCGCGCGGACGGGCGCTGCGCGAGGGCCTGGACGCCTGGCACGCCAAGGCCGAGGGGAAGTGCGCGATCGACTACGCCTTCCACATGATCCTCTCCGATGTGAACGACGGATCCCTGAAGGAGATGGACCTCCTGGTGGGGGAGGGGGTGACGTCGTTCAAGCTGTTCATGGCCTACCCCGGGGTGTTCTACAGCGACGACGGGCAGATCCTGCGGGCCATGCAGAGGTCCGCCGGCAACGGCGGGCTGATCATGATGCACGCCGAGAACGGCATCGCCATCGACGTCCTGGTCGAACAGGCCCTCGCCGCCGGCAGGACCGACCCCCGCTACCACGGCGAGGTCCGCAGGGCGCTGCTGGAGGCCGAGGCCACCCACCGGGCCGTGCAGCTCGCCCGCGTCGCGGGCAGCCCGCTCTACGTCGTCCACGTCTCCGCCGAGGAGGCCGTCGCCGAGCTGGTCCAGGCGCGCGACAAGGGCCTGCCGGTCTTCGGCGAGACCTGCCCGCAGTACCTCTTCCTGTCCACCGACAACCTCGCCGAGCCGGGCTTCGAGGGCGCGAAGTACGTCTGCTCCACGCCGCTGCGCCCCCGCGAGCACCAGGCTGCGCTCTGGCGCGGGCTGCGCTCCGACGACCTGCAGGTGGTCTCCACCGACCACTGCCCGTTCTGCTTCTCCGGCCAGAAGGAGCTGGGCCGCGGCGACTTCTCGAAGATCCCCAACGGCCTGCCGGGCGTGGAGAACAGGATGGACCTGCTCCACCAGGCCGTCGTGGACGGCCACATCTCCCGCCGCCGCTGGATCGAGATCGCCTGCGCCGCGCCCGCCCGCATGTTCGGCCTCGCCCCGCACAAGGGCACCATCACCCCGGGCGCCGACGCCGACATCGTCGTCTACGACCCGCACGCGACCCAGACGATCTCCGCCGAGACCCACCACATGAACGTCGACTACTCGGCGTACGAGGGCCGGCGCGTCACCGGGCAGGTCGAGACCGTCCTCTCGCGCGGCGAGGTCGTCATCGACCGCAGGCGCTTCACCGGCCGGGCGGGACACGGGCGCTTCGTGCCGCGCGCCACCTGCCAGTACCTCAACTAGCCCGTTCGTAAGGAGTGCACCGCACCGTGGACTTCGGCCTCGTCCTCCAGACCGACCCGCCCGCCTCCACCGTCGTCGAACTCATGCGCACGGCCGAGCGGTCCGGCTTCCGCTACGGCTGGACCTTCGACTCCGCCGTGCTGTGGCAGGAGCCCTTCGTCATCTACAGCCGCATCCTGGAACACACCGAACGCCTCGTCGTCGGCCCCATGGTCACCAACCCCTCCACCCGCAGCCCGGAGGTCACCGCCTCCACCTTCGCCACGCTCAACGACATGTACGGCAACCGCACGGTGTGCGGCATCGGCCGGGGTGACTCCGCGATGCGGGTGGCGGGCCGCAAGCCCAACACCCTGGCCACGCTCAGCGAGGCCATGCGGGTCATCCGCGACCTGGCGGAGGGCCGGGAAACTGTCATAGACGGTACGGCGCTGCGACTGCCCTGGGTGCGCGACGGCCGGCTGCCCGTGTGGATGGCGGCCTACGGGCCCAAGGCCCTGGCCCTCGCCGGCCGGGAGGCCGACGGCTTCATCCTCCAGCTCGCCGACCCGTATCTGACGGAGTGGATGATCAAGGCCGTCCGCGACGCGGCCGCCGAGGCGGGCCGCGACCCCGCCTCCGTCACCATCTGCGTGGCCGCGCCCGCCTACGTCGGCGACGACCTCGGCCACGCCCGCGACCAGTGCCGCTGGTTCGGCGGCATGGTCGGCAACCACGTCGCCGACCTCGTCACCCGCTACGGCGAGCACTCCGGCCTGGTCCCCGAGGCGCTCACGGATTACATCAAGCAGCGCCACGGCTACGACTACAGCCACCACGGCCGCGCGGGCAACCCCTCCACGGACTTCGTGCCGGACGGGATCGTCGACCGCTTCTGCCTGCTGGGACCGGTGGAGGCACACCGCGAACGGCTGGAGCGGCTGCGGGAGCTGGGCGTGGACCAGTTCGCCGTCTACGCCATGCACGACGCGAAGGAGGCGACGATCGAGGCCTACGGGAAGCACATCATCCCGGTGCTGGGCGGATGACGACGCCGGCCGGGGACGCTACGGAACGCGCGCCGTCCACTCCCGCGAGGAGAACTTCGTGGCGGCGAGCTCCTCGGCCCGCGCCATCTCCTCCGCCGTGACCGAGCCCTCCTTCAGCCCGTACCGCCCGCGGAACGACTCGATCATCCTCTCGATGACGGCCGGCCGCGGGAGGCCGGTCTGCCGGCGCAGCGGATCCACCCTCTTCTTCGCGCTCTTCGTGCCCTTGTCGGACAGCTTCTCCTTGCCGATGCGCAGCACCTCGAGCATCTTGTCGGCGTCGATGTCGTAGGCCATCGTCACGTGGTGCAGGACCGCACCGTTCTCGCCCATCATTCGCTTCTGCGCGGCCCCGGCGATCTTCCCGGACTCGGTGGCGATGTCGTTCAGCGGCTGGTACCAGGCTTTGATGCCCATGTCCCCGAGGGCGGCGAGCACCCAGTCGTCGAGGTAGGCATAGCTGTCGGCGAAGGACAGGCCTTGCACGAGGGAGTCCGGTACGTAGAGCGAGTAGGTGATCGTGCTTTGGGGTTCTACGAACATAGCCCCGCCACCGCTGATACGCCGGACGACCGTCATGTCATGACGCGCGGCGGATTCCATATCCACTTCGTTGCGCAACGACTGGAAACTACCGATGATCACGGCCGGCGATTCCCATTCCCACACGCGCAGCGTCGGCGGCCGGCGCCCCGCAGCGACCTCCGCGGTGAGGACCTCGTCCAGCGCCATGTGCAGGGCGGGGGACTGGGGGCCCTCGTGGATGAGCTGCCAGTCGTAGTCGTGCCAGTCGGTGGCATTGGCCAGTGCCCGGCGCACGGCGACGCCCACGGCCTCGGAGGTGAGACCGAACATGACGGTGCCCTCGGGGAGGGCCGCGTCGATGCGGGCGGCGAGCTCCTGCGCCGGCAGGTCGGCGTTGGCCCCTTCCAGCGCCCGGTTGATGTCGAACAGCGCCTCGTCGGGCTCCAGGAAGAAGTCCCCGGCCACCCGCACGTCACGAAGGGCCCCGTCGCGGACCTCGACGTCCACGACGACCAGCTTGCCCCCCGGAACCTTGTACTCCCCGTGCACCGTGCGTCCTCCAGAAACGTGCCTCTGAGCCGGTCTCAGCGGCGGATACAGTCACCGTACGTGCTGGGCTGACGGGGCACTGTTGGCCGGAGCGCCCCGGGCGCGGCCACGATCCGCGCGGCAATGGCCGGCCTAGGAGCAGATGGACTGTGGTCACCGGTAAAACACCGGGAGAGCACTTCAGGACGGGCCGCCGATGCCGGGTCGGCAGCAGCTTTTCTGAAGCAGTGACGGCCCTGCGCGGAGGACCGGTCGGGCGGAGGCCATGCGTGGACAATGCGCATTTCACCCGATGAGCTGACCGGTGGGCCCATGCCGGTATCCGGGACCGTGCCGGTGGCTAGCTTCGGCCGGGACGCGTCACCTCACGCCGAAGGAGTGTCATGAGCCTGTTGCCGTTTTCGTCCCGCGCATATGACCGTTCACGGTCGGGGCCGCCGTCCTTGTCCCGTCGCGGCAGATCCGTCCGTGCGGTGGCCGGGATCCTGTTCCTGACAGGGAGCCTGCTGCCGATGGCCACGGCAGCTCCCGCCCACGCCGCCGGCCAGCAGGAGTGGGGGCCCGGGCGCTGGCTGTGGACCGTTCCCGCCGGCGTCACCTCGATCACCGTCTCCATGTGGGGCGGCGGGGGCGGGGGCGGAGGCGCGGGAGGCGGCGGAGGAGGCGGGGGCGGAGGCGGCGGCGGTAACGGCAACAAGAGCAACCCCCTCGGCGGCAGCAACGGCGGGGGAGGGGGCGGGGGCGGGGGCGCCTCGGTCGGCGGCAGCGGCGGCGGCGGGGGCAGCGGCGGCCATGTGACCTGTGTGCTGACCGTGCGGCCGGGCGACCAACTGGAGATGTACGTGGGCGGCGGCGGAGCGGGCGGCCGTGGCGGTGCCGGCGGCGAGGGCGGCAAGGGCGGCAAGGGCGGCGCCACCGCATTCGGCGGCGGCAGCGACGGGGGGCAGGGCCGAGCGGGCCACGCCGGAACCAGCGGAGCAAACGGCGACGGCGGCATCATCTACCGGCGCATCGGCGGCAGTGGCCGCCCGTCGACCGTGGCGACCGTCTCGGGCGGCAAGAGCGGAGCCCGGGGCCTTGCCGGTCATCCGGGCAAGCCCGGCAAGGGCGGGAACAACGGCACCTCGGGCGGCGGTACGCCCGGTGTCGGCGGGGAAGGCGCGCACACGCAGGTGGCGGGCGGCGCCGGAGGTGTGGGCGGCGCCACCTCCAACACCTGCGCAGGCACAGGCGCCGTCATCACGCCCGGCAGCGCCGGCGCGAAGGGCGGCGACGGCGGGCCCGGCCAGAACGGAACGAACGGGGAGCTGCACCTCGGGGGCAGCCCGGGTGGTGAGGGCGGTGCCGGCGGGCTCGCAAGCGCCGGCGGCGCACCGGGATCGCCGGGCTCGGCCCACGGCGCGGGCGGCGCAGGCGGAGCCGGCGGTAACGTCGGCAGCTCGGGCGGCAACGGCGGGCGGGGCGGCTCCGACGCCCAGGGCGTAGACCGCAAATACCGCCTCGGGCAGAACGCCGGATCCGGAGTCGCCGGCACTGCGGGCACGACCGGCGCCAGCGGCGGCGGTGACGGAGCGGTGACCATCACCTGGTGACCCCACACACGTTCCTGTTCGCCCGGTAGACACTGGCACTATGGACTGTCCGGCGGGTCACGGGCGGAGCCGGAGGCGAATGGCGGCGACGGCCATGGTGCCGTGGAAGATGTACGCCCTCTTGTCGAATCGGGTGGCTACGGCGCGGAAGCCACCGACGCAGCCTCTGCCCTTCCTTGGGTGACAAGGAAGGGCAGAGCCGTACTGGCCAGGTCACATGGCCCACCGGACAGCACCTAGTGGGGTGATGAACAAGAGGAGGAGCTAGAGCACGCCTCAGCGTTGGGGCATCACGTTCTCCGCCTGGGGCCCCTTCGAGCCTTGGGTGATCGAGTACTCGACCCGCTGGTTCTCCTCCAGTGACTTGTAGCCACTGGTCTGGATGGCGCTGAAGTGCACGTACACATCCGGGCCCCCGTCGTCCTGGGTGATGAAACCGAAGCCCTTGTCAGCGTTGAACCACTTCACCGTGCCCTGTGCCATCGCTCCTACTTCCCCTAGCTGTGTTGCGGCGCCACAGGATTCCCTTTTTGGGTGCCGGCAGTGGGGCCACGAAGGAGCCCTGCCTTCATCATGCTTACGGCGGGCTGTGGGGCACGTGGAACGCGGCGTTGACTGACCCAATCGGATGACCGAGCCCGGTATATCCAGCGAAGTTGGCAGGGGCGCTATCACGGTTGTGAAAGCGCCGACCCGTAGGTCCACGTCTCCACTGTGCGCGCCGGGCCTGCGGTTGGCACAGTGTGACCCGGGGCGGCATGTCCTCCGGTCCCCCGACCGCAGACCCGCTCTCCCCCCTCCAGCAAAGGCGACAACTGCCGATGGGGAATTCAGCTCTGCAAGGGCACGCATAGCTCAACCCCCTCACCAATTTTGTGAATTTGCCGCATGGAGGAGGTCGAGGATTGACTATGGCCGTTCCATGATTTGTCCAGTGGTGGCGTGAGGTTGCGCACGGCATTGATCCGAGATGCGGTCTCTGCTGGAGTGTGTGAGCCTGACAACGGCCCTAGCCCCTAGCCTCCAGGAGGCACCATGGCCGAGAAGGGGAACCGCGACCAGCAGCAGAAGGCTGCCGTACAGGCCGAGCGTGATCAGCAGCAGAAACAGCAGTCGGCGATGGAAGCCCAGGCGAAGCAAGCGGCCGAGGCCGATCCGGAGAATGTTGCCCGTAAGCGTGGGGAGCGCCGTTTCGGTCACAACTAAAGGCTGTCCCGTAACGCCTGGTGCGTGATGCTGTTGGTCAGGGCATGTGTGGGGTGGTCTCAGCAGGTGACCCGAAGTGCGTCAAGAAGTTCTCGGGTCTTGGACCGACGGGGTTCCGAAAGCTAGTCACACTGGCACGCCGTCGTGGAGGGGCTGCGCAGCGCCGGCGCCCGCCGCCCGGCCGCGACCTCGGCCGTCAGGACCTCGTCGAGGGCCATGTGCAGGGCGGGCGACTGCGGACCGTCGTGGATGAGCTCCCAGTCGTAGTCGGTCCAGTCGGCCGCGTTCGCCAGGGCCCGGCGCACCGCGATTCCCACGGCCTCCGAGGCGAAGCCGAACAGCACCGCCCCCTCGGGCAGCGCCGCGTCGATCCGGGCCGCGAGCTGCGGGGCCGGGGTGTCGGCCGGGGCGCCCTTCAGGGCCCGGTGCCGCCCGGCACCTTGTATTCACCGTGCACGGCGCACCCTCCAGCTTCGTTTCTCCCGTCGGCTCACCCGGCCGACGGCGGAATCCACCGTAACTCCGCGGCGATCGCCGCGCGGCCTTGCGCGACGGCCGGGGATCCGCCTCGCTGGACGGCATGTTCACCACACGCCCCACGCTCCAGGGCACCTTCGGCATGGTGTCCTCCACCCACTGGCTGGCCTCGCAGTCCGCGATGGCCCTGCTGGAGGGCGGGGGCAACGCCTTCGACGCGGCCGTGGCCGCCGGCTTCGTCCTGCACGTGGTCGAGCCCCATCTGAACGGGCCGGCCGGCGAAGTGCCCGCCCTGATCGCCCCGGCCGGCGGTCCCGTGCGGGTGCTGTGCGGGCAGGGCCCCGCGCCCGCCGGGGCGGACATCGCGCACTACACCTCGCTCGGCCTCGACCTCGTCCCCGGCACCGGCCCGCTGGCCGCCGCGGTCCCCGGCGCGTTCGACGCCTGGATGCTGCTCCTGCGCGATCACGGCACCAGGCCGCTCGCCGACGTCCTGGCCCCCGCCATCGGCTACGCGGAACACGGCCACCCGCCCGTCGAGCAGCTCGCCCGCACCGTGGAGGCCGTGCGCGGGCTGTTCGCCACCGAGCCGGAGTGGGCGGCCTCCGCCGCCCTGTACCTGCCCGGCGGCCGCCCGCCGGCCCCCGGCCGGCCGCACCGCAACCCGGCCCTCGCCGCCACCTGGCGCCGGCTGCTGTCCGAGGCGTCGGCGGCCGGCCGCGGCCGCGAGGCCGTCATCGACGCCGCGCGCCGCGTCTGGCGCGAGGGCTTCATCGCCGAGGCGCTCGCCCGGGCCGCCGCCCGCCCCACCCTGGACACCTCCGGCGAGCGCCACGCCGGCACCCTCACCGGCGACGACCTCGCCCGCCACCGCGCCCACTACGAGGACCCCGTCACCCACGACTGGAACGGCTGGACCGTCTGCAAGCCGGGCCCCTGGTCGCAGGGCCCGGTCCTGGCCCAGCAACTCGCCCTGCTGCCCGGCAGCCTGCCGGAGTACGGGACGTCCGAGTACGTCCACACGCTCGTCGAGGGCGGCAAGCTCGCCATGGCCGACCGCGAGGCCTGGTACGGCGACGCCACCGGCGACGTACCGCTGCGCGCCCTGCTCTCGGACGGCTACAACGCCGCCCGGCGCGAGCTGATCGGCGACACCGCCTCGTACGCCCTGCGCCCCGGCAGCCCGGACGGCCGCACCCCGCGCCTCGCCCGCCACGCCCTGGGCGACGCCGCCGCGCCCGCCCCGGCCGTGCCCGGCTCCGGCGAACCGACCGTCGCCGCGAACGGCGCGACCCACGGGGACACCTGCCACCTCGACGTCGTCGACCGCTGGGGAAACATGATCTCCGCGACGCCCAGCGGCGGCTGGCTGCAGTCCAACCCCGTCGTCCCCGGCCTCGGCTTCCCCCTCGGCACCCGCCTGCAGATGACCTGGCTGGAGCCCGGCCTGCCCGGCTCCCTCACCCCCGGCCGCCGGCCGCGCACCACGCTCAGCCCCTCGCTGGCCCTGCGCGGCGGCGAGCCGGTCATGGCCTTCGGCACCCCGGGCGGGGACCAGCAGGACCAGTGGCAGCTGCACTTCCTCCTCGCCGTCGCCCTGCGCCCGCCGGTCCGCGGCGGCCTTGACCTGCAGGGCGCGATCGACGCCCCGAACTGGCACCAGAGCGGCTTCCCCTCCTCCTTCCACCCCCGCGCGGCCCACCCGGGCAGCGTCACCGTCGAGTCCCGGATCGGGGAGCGCGTGATCGCCGGGCTGCGCCGCCGCGGGCACGACGTCACGGTCGGCGGCCCGTGGTCCGAGGGCCGGCTGTGCGCGGTGGCGCGCGACCCGGAGAGCGGGCTGCTGTCGGCGGCCGCCAATCCGCGCGGCATGCAGGGGTACGCGGCCGGGCGGTGAGGCCGGGCCGGCGCGCTGCGCGCCCAGGCGTTCACCGCGATGTCGCCGGGAGGCCACCACCGCACCACCGCATGTCGGTGTGACGTGGTTCGATGTCCATATGGCTCACATGGTTCCCACGGTCGACGCGTTCCTCGCCGGGCAGCTGGCCGAGGTCGAGGAGGCGGTCCGCAAGGCGGCCGCCGCCGAGATCATGCCGCGCTTCCGGCAGCTCGCGACGGACGAGATCGTCGAGAAGAACGGCCCCTACGACCTGGTGACCGTCGCCGACCGGCGCGCCGAGGAGCACCTGACGGCCGCGCTCACCGCCCTGCTGCCCGGCTCGGTCGTCGTCGGCGAGGAGGGCGTCTACGCGGACCCGGGCGTGCTGCGCGCGCTGCGCGGCGACGCCCCGGTCTGGATCGTCGACCCGGTCGACGGCACCCGGCAGTTCGTGAACGGCGACGCCGGCTTCGCCACCCTGGTCTGCCTCGCCCACCACGGCGAGCTGCTCGCCTCGTGGACGTACGCCCCCGCCCTGGACCAGATGGCGATCGCCCGCCGCGGCGGCGGGGCGACGCTCAACGGCGAGGCGCTGCGCTGCGGTTCGCCCGAGCCGGGCCGCGACCTGGAAGTGGCCATATCGCACTACGACTTCACCACCGACGAGGAGAAGCGCGTCCTGGCGGCGCTGCTGACGGAGGGCATCGCCCCGCGCCCCTGCGGCTCGGCGGGCCTGGAGTACCTGCACGTGGCCCAGGGCCGGCTCGACGCCCTGGCCTTCTCCTGGGAGAACGCCTGGGACCACGCCGCCGGGCTGCTGCTGGTCGCCGAGGCGGGCGGCGCGAGCGGGACCGTCGCCGGCGAGCCCTTCCGCATCGCGGGCGGCAACACCCTGCCGTTCAGCGCGGCGCGGGACGAGCCGACCCTGCGGCATATCCTGGGCCTGCTGGCATCCGCCGGCCGATCTGACGGAGCGTCCGGCGGGTCGTGAGACGACGAGGGGAGTCCGTCCGGTGGCCACCATGCTCGACGCGGTCGTCGTGGGAGCGGGGCCCAACGGGCTGACCGCCGCAGTGGAACTGGCCCGCCGAGGCCTGTCCGTCGAGGTGTACGAGGCCGCCGACGCCGTCGGCGGCGGCGCCCGCACCGAGGAGCTGACCCTCCCCGGCTTCCGGCACGACCCGTGCTCCGCCGTGCACCCCCTCGCCGTGCGCTCACCCGCCCTCAGCGCCATGCCGCTGGACCGGCACGGCCTCGAGTGGCTCCACCCCGGCCTGCCGATGGCCCACCCCTTCCCCGACGGCACGGCCGCGGTCCTCTCCCGGCACGTCGGCGAGACGGCCGCCTCGCTGGGCCCGCGCGACGCGGGCGCCTACCGCCGGCTCGTGGCGCCCTTCCACGGCAAGTGGGACACCCTCGCCGCGGACTTCCTGCGCACCCAGTGGGACGGGCTGCCGGCCGACCCGGTCACGTACGCGCGCTTCGGCCTGGTCGCCGCCCAGTCGGCGACCCTGCTGACCAAGACCCGGTTCCGGGACGCCAAGGCCCGGGGCCTCTTCGCGGGGCTGGCCGCCCACGGCATCGCGCCGCTCGGCGGCTTCGGGATCGGCGGCATGGCGCTGATGTTCGCCCTCGCCGCCCACGAGTGCGGCTGGCCCGTCCCCAGGGGCGGCTCGCAGGCGATCGCCGACGCCCTCGCCTCGTACCTGCGCGAGCTCGGCGGCACGATCCACACCGGCTTCGAGGTCAAGCACCTCGACGACCTGCCGCCCGCCCGCGCCTTCGTCTTCGACACCTCGCCGACCGCGCTCGCCCGCATCGCGGGCCTCGGCAACGCCTACGCGCACTTCCGCTACGGCCCCAGCGTCTTCAAGATCGACTACGCGCTGGACGGCCCGGTGCCCTGGACCGCCGAGCCCGCGCGCCGGGCCGGCACGATCCACATCGGCCCCACCTACGAGGAGATCGGCGCCGCCCTGGACGCCGCCATCGCCGGCCACGACCCGTCCGTGCCCTTCCTCATCACCTCCCAGCCCAGCGTCGTGGACCCCAGCCGGGCCCCGGAGGGCAAGCACACCTTCTGGGTGTACGGACACGTGCCGAGCGCGTGGGAGGGCGACGCCACCGAGGTCGTCGAGCGGCAGATCGAGCGCTTCGCGCCGGGCTTCCGCGACCGGGTCCTGGCGCGGGCCACGGCGGGGCCGCCGGAGCTCGCCGCGCGCAACCCCAACTACGTCGGCGGTGACATCGCGACCGGCTCGGTGGCGGGGCTGCGGCTGCTCATCCGTCCCAAGCTGGCGCGCGTGCCGTACGCCACGGCGCATCCCGCCGTGTTCCTGTGCTCCTCCGCCACGCCGCCCGGGCCGGGGGTGCACGGGATGTCCGGGTACCACGCCGCGAAGGCGGTGTGGCGACGGCTGCGCGAGGCGTGAGACGGCCGTGAAGTGCCGGGGCGGGACGGGGGAGGAGTGACGGCAGGGACGATGTCCGAAATCCGCCAGCCGCCCGCCGCCCCCAGGCATCATCCTGGAACCATGCGCACCGACTCCACCCGTGTTCACACCGTCGTCGACAGTCC
Organism: Streptomyces griseocarneus; assembly: GCF_014655595.1. Lineage (GTDB taxonomy): Bacteria > Actinomycetota > Actinomycetes > Streptomycetales > Streptomycetaceae > Streptomyces > Streptomyces griseocarneus. The sequence goes on from NZ_BNBL01000001.1 coordinate 456,461, forward strand.
CTACGGGCCGCTGACCCTCGTCGCCGCCGACGGCGTCCTGTGCGGCCTGTACATGGTCGGCCATCGCCACCTGCCGCCCGAGGAGACCTTCGGGGAGCGGGACGACGACGGGCCGTTCCCGGAGGCGGTCCGGCAGCTGACCGCCTACTTCGCGGGCGAGGCGACCGACTTCGACCTCCCGCTCCGCCTGGCGGGCACGCCGTTCCAGCAGCGGGTCTGGGACGAGCTGCGGCGGATCCCCTACGGCGAGACGATCAGCTACGGCGAGCTCGCCGCCCGCATCGGCTCCCCGAGCGCCTCCCGCGCGGTCGGCCTGGCGAACGGCAAGAACCCCATCAGCATCATCGTGCCCTGTCACCGCGTCATCGGCTCCAACGGCAGCCTCACCGGCTACGGCGGTGGCCTGGACCGCAAGCGGCAGCTGCTGGCCTTCGAAGGCGGCGGCGTGCCGGCCGACGACGGGCGCCTGTTCTAGCGGGCCGTTCCTACGGCCGGCGGGGTCGGGTCCCGCCGGCCGTCAGCCGCGGGTGCCCCCTCCGCCGCCCTCGTCGGTGTCCTCGCCCCGCTCCCGCGCGCTCTCCGCCACCCGGCGCAGCCGGGGATGGCGCACCGGACCGTGCTCGGTCAGCGCCTCGCCGACCATCGTGCGCAGCGCGTCCCCCAGCCCGTGCAGGGCGTGGTGCCGGGCGGGGCCGGCACCCGGGTCGGTGCGCAGCTCCGTCAGCAGCGACCAGCACAGGGCCAGCATCACCAGCACGAACGGCAGCGCCACCAGGATCGTCGCCGACTGCAGCGACTTCAGGCCGCCCGCCACCAGCAGCACGGCCGCCACCGCCGCCATCAGCACGCCCCACGTCACCACCAGCCAGGTGCGCGGGTGCAGCGCGCCGCGGCTGGAGAGCGATCCCATCACCAGCGACGCGGAGTCCGCGCTGGTGATGAAGTACGTCATCACCAGCGCCATCGCGATCCACGAGGCGAGCGTGGCCAGCGGCAGGGTGTCCAGCAGCGCGAACAGCGACGCCTCCGCGCCCTGCCGGACGGTCCCGGCCATGTCGGCGGTCCCGGTCATCTCCAGCCGCAGCGCGCTGCCGCCCATCACGCAGAACCACACCACCGTCGCCCCGCTGGGCACCAGCAGGACGCCGATGAGGAACTCGCGGATCGTCCGGCCGTGGGAGATGCGGGCGATGAACGTGCCGACGAACGGGGCCCAGGACAGCCACCACGCCCAGTAGAAGATCGTCCACGCGCCCAGCCACGCCGAGTCGGTGAACGCTCCGGTGCGGGTGGCCATGACCATGAGGTCGTGGAGGTAGCCGCCGGTGGCCGCCGGGATGGTGTTGAGGACGAAGACGGTGGGGCCCAGGAGGAAGACGAAGAGCATCAGGCAGGCGGCCAGCGCGATGTTGAGGGTGCTCAGCCACTTCACGCCCTTGTGCAGCCCCGAGAAGGCCGAGAGCACGAACGCCGCCGACAGCGACGCGATGATGATCAGCTCCAGCGCGGTGGAGTCCTCGACGCCGGTGGTGATGTTCAGTCCCTTGGAGACCTGCAGCGCGCCCAGGCCCAGGCTGGTCGCGGTGCCGAAGACCGTGGCGAAGACGGCCAGCAGGTCGATGACCCGCCCGGGCCAGCCGGCCGCCCGCTCCTCGCCGAGCAGCGGGACGAAGGCGGAGCTGAGGCGGTTGCCGCGGCCCTTGCGGAAGCCCGCGTAGGCCAGCGCCAGGCCCGCCATGCCGTAGATCGCCCAGGGGTGCAGGGTCCAGTGGAAGAAGGAGTACTCCAGGGCCGTACGGGCGGCCGCGGGGGTGCCGGGAGGCACGCCGCTGCCCGGCGGCGGGACGACGAAGTGCTGCAGCGGCTCCCCGACCCCGTAGAACATCAGGCCGATGCCCATGCCGGCGCTGAACATCATCGCGATCCACGCGAGATTGCCGAACTCGGGCGAGGAGTCGTCCGCACCGAGCCTGATCCGCCCGTAGCGGCTGACGGCGATCACCACGCACAGCACCAGGAAGACATCCGCCGCGATCACGAAGAGCCAGGCGAAATTGGACAGCACCCAGCTCAGGGCCGTCGTCGACACCCGGTCGAACGAGTGCTTGCCCAGCGCCGCCCACGCGACCACCGCCAGGACCGCGGCCCCGCCGATGGCGACCAGCGGCATGTCAGGCGGCTCGTCCCCCGGCGTGCGCACATCAGTGCTCTCGGTGCTCATGACGCCCCACTATGGCCGGGAACGACCGGTTCGACCGGGGTGGCACGCCGCCTCCGGGGCATGGGCGGCGTCTGCGTCCCCCGGGTAGGGTCACGGCGGCGCGACGGGGCAGTGCCCGATGAAGAGGTGAGGGGACGCACATGGCGGAGACGGCACGCGGACGACGCGTACTGGTGGCCCCGGACAAGTTCAAGGGGTCCCTGACGGCACTCGAGGTCGCCCGGCACGTGAGCGCCGGGCTGCGGCGCGTCGTGCCGGACGCGGCCGTGACCGCGCTGCCCGTCGCGGACGGCGGGGACGGCACGGTCGCCGCCGCGCTGGCCGCCGGGTTCGAACGGCGCGCGGCGCGGGTGACCGGCCCGGTGGGCGAGCCCGTGGACGCGGCGTACGCGCTGCGGGCGGCCGACGGCACGGCCGTCGTGGAGATGGCCGAGGCCTCGGGGCTGCGCCTCCTGCCGGGCGGCGCCCTCGCACCGCTCACGGCCACGACGTACGGCACGGGGGAGCTGCTGCGGGCCGCGCTGGACGCCGGGGCGCGCACGATCGTGCTGGGCGTGGGCGGCAGCGCCACCACCGACGGCGGGGCGGGAATGCTCGCGGCGCTCGGCGCACGGCTGCTCGACGCGGAGGGGCATCCCCTGGCGCCGGGCGGCGGGGCCCTCACGGCGCTGCACAGCGCCGACCTGTCCACGCTCGACGCCCGGCTGGCCCGTACGTCCCTCGTGCTCGCGAGCGACGTCGACAACCCGCTCACGGGCAGGCGTGGGGCCGCGGCGGTGTACGGGCCGCAGAAGGGCGCCTCACCCGGGGACGTCACGGTCCTGGACGCCGCGCTCGCCCACTACGCCCGCGTGCTGGACGGCGGCAGGCTCGCCGGGGCGCCCGGCGCCGGGGCGGCGGGCGGCCTGGGCTACGGCGCCCTGGCCGGGCTGGGGGCGGCCTTCCGGCCGGGCATCGAGGTGATGCTCGAGGTCCTGGGCTTCGAGGCCGCGCTGCGGGACGCCGGCCTGGTCATCACCGGCGAGGGCTCGCTCGACGAGCAGACGCTGCACGGCAAGGCGCCGGTGGGCGTCGCCCGCGCCGCCTCCGGCACGCCGGTGGTGGCCGTCTGCGGCCGGCTGGCCCTCGACGCGCCCGCGCTGGCGGGCGCGGGCATCGAGCGCGCGTACGCCCTGACGGACCTGGAGCCGGACGTGGCGCGATGCGTGGCCGCGGCCGGGCCGCTGCTGGAGCTGACGGCCGAGCGGATCGCGCACGACTACCTCGGCTGATCCCACACGCCAACGGCGTGGGGCCCGGGCGATTCGCCCGGGCCCCACGCCGTTCACTCGAAGCCGCGCGCAGCGCTACGGCAGCTGCGCGGCCCGCGCCTCGCGGCGGTTGTCGCGGAAGGTGTTCACCCGGCGCGCCGTGGCGAAGAGCGGGATCACCGCGCCCAGGACGACCTGCAGGGCGCAGCCCGTCTGGAGCAGGAGCTCACCGCCGGGCGCGTCGAAGGCCCAGGCGGCCAGCAGGCCCATGCTGAGCACGATCCAGCTGAGCATGGCCACCGCTAGCGGCCCGCGCGGCTTGGGGTACTCGACCCGGCTGACCATCAGCCACGCCACGCCCATGATCGCGAGCAGCGTCGGCACGAAGGGCAGCTCGAGCAGCACGATCGAGACGACCGTGAGCGCCCCGAAGGGGCTCGGCATGCCCTGGAAGATGCCGTCCCGCATCGGTACGCACGAGAAGCGCGCCAGCCGCAGGACGACCGCCAGCAGCACCACGATCGCGGCGACCGCCGACACCCGCTGGTGGGCGTCGTCGGCGACCATGCCCCAGACGACCACGAAGTACGCCGGGGCCAGGCCGAAGCTGATCAGGTCCGAGAGGTTGTCCAGCTCCGCGCCCATCGCCGAGCTGCGCAGCTTGCGCGCCACGAGCCCGTCGAAGAGGTCGAAGACCGACGCGAGCAGCATCAGTATCACGGCCGTGGCCGCGCTGTGGCGGGCCATGCCGCCGTCCTCGTTCCCCGTGAGGTGGGGGATGAGGACGCCGGTGGTGGTGAAGTACACCGCCATGAACCCGCAGATCGCGTTACCCAGGGTGAGGGTGTCCGCTATCGACAGCCGGGTGGACAGGGGCATGTCGTCCGTGTCGTCGGCGTCCGCCTCGGGAACCCAGGCGGCCTGGGTGTCCGGCTCAATCACGGTCAAGGCGGGTCACCCCTGCCGTGGTGGCCTGGCCGACCTCGACCGCGACCTCGACGCCCTCGGGGAGGTAGATGTCGACGCGCGAGCCGAACCGGATCAGGCCGATCCGGTCGCCCTGCTCCACCTTGGTGTCCGCGCCGATGTACGGCACGATGCGGCGGGCGACGGCGCCGGCGATCTGGACCATCTCGATGTCACCGAGCTCGGTGTCGAAGTGCCAGACGACGCGCTCGTTGTTCTCGCTCTCCTTGTTGAAGGCCGGAACGAACCCGCCCGCGATGTGCTCGACGGACGTGACCGTGCCGGACATCGGAGCGCGGTTGACGTGGACGTTGAGCGGGCTCATGAAGATCGCGACGCGGGTTCGTCCGTCCTTCCACGGCATGATGCTCTGCACCACGCCGTCGGCCGGGGAGATGACCCGGCCCTGGGCGATCTCACGATCGGGGTCGCGGAAGAACCACAGCATGCCCGCCGCCAGCGCGGTGGTGGGCACGGCCAGCGCCGCCCAGCGGCCGGAACGGCGGGCCTGGGTGAGGCTGACCGCTGCGGTGGCGACGGTCGGCAGGAGCCACGGCGATGCTCCGCGCGCGAGGCGTACGCCGCGGAGGCTGACGCGAGGTGCAGAGGAAGAGCTGTGGGGCATGGGTGACCTTCGTAGCGGAGGGGGCCGCGAACGATCGGGGGACGGCGGCTTTCCGGGATGGTATCGGTTGCGGGTGGCAACTGGCTAAGCGCCAGGGCCAGTCGATGGCCGAACAGTGATGACAGTGTGTGATCTTCTTCTCTGTTGTAAAGCCGCCAAATCTCCCTAAGCCGGACAATTACCCGGGGATTCGGTACTCCTCGAGCAAGCGGCGCCCGATGATCATTTTCTGGATCTCGGCCGTACCTTCACCGATCAGGAGCATCGGCGCCTCCCGGTAGAGACGCTCGATCTCGTACTCCTTCGAGAAGCCGTAGCCGCCGTGGATGCGGAAGGCATCCTCGACGACCTCCTTGCAGTACTCGGAGGCCAGGTACTTGGCCATTCCGGCCTCGAGGTCGTTGCGCTGACCCGAGTCCTTCTTGCGTGCCGCGTTCACCATCATCGCATGGGCCGCTTCGACCTTTGTGGCCATTTCTGCCAGTTTGAACTGAATGGCCTGATGCTGGGCGATGGCTTTTCCGAAGGTATGACGCTGCTGGGCGTAGGAAACACCCAGTTCGAAGGCACGCTGCGCGACGCCGCAACCACGCGCGGCGACGTTCACCCGGCCCACCTCGACGCCGTCCATCATCTGGTAGAAGCCGCGGCCGGTGGCCCCGCCCAGGACCCGGTCGGCCGGAACGCGCAGGCCGTCCATGATCAGTTCGGTGGTGTCGACGCCCTTGTAGCCCATCTTCTCGATCTTGCCGGGGATGGTCAGACCCGGCTTGACCTGCCCGAACCCGGGCTCCTTCTCGATCAGGAAGGTGGTCATGGACTTGTGCGGCGCGGTGCCCGCGGGGTGCCCCTCCTCCGTCCGGCACAGCACCGCCACCAGCGTCGAGGAGCCGCCGTTGGTCAGCCACATCTTCTGGCCGGTCAGCAGGAAGTGCTCGCCGTCCCGCACGCCCTTGGAGGTGATGGCCGACACATCCGAGCCGAGCCCCGGCTCCGACATCGAGAACGCGCCCCGGACCTCGCCGGCCGCCATCCGCGGCAGGAAGTGGTCCTTCTGCTCCTGGGTGCCGTGCTGCTTGAGCATGTAGGCCACGATGAAATGCGTATTGATGATTCCCGACACACTCATCCAGCCGCGGGCGATCTCCTCGACGCACAGCGCGTATGTGAGAAGAGACTCACCCAGCCCGCCGTACTCCTCGGGGATCATCAGGCCGAACAGGCCGAGTTCTTTCAGTCCCTCAACTATCCGGGTGGGGTATTCGTCGCGGTGCTCCAGCTCGGTGGCGACCGGGATGATCTCCTTGTCGACGAATTCACGGACGGTCGCGAGGATTTCCCGCTGGACGTCCGTCAGCCCTTCGGTCTGCGCCAGGCGGCCCATGCTCACTTCTCCCGGATGATCGGCTCGGGGCGGCCGGGCTGCTCCCCGCCGCGCTCCTTGACGTATGTGGCGGTGGGGACCATCACCTTGCGCCGGAAGACGCAGACGACGGTGCCGTCCTGCTTGTAGCCGATGGTCTCGACGTACACGATCCCGCGGTCGCTCTTCGACTTCGAGGGCGTCTTGTCGAGCACCTTCGTCTCGCCGTAGATCGTGTCGCCGTGGAAGGTCGGCGCGATGTGCTTCAGCGACTCGACCTCGAGATTGGCGATCGCCTTGCCCGAGACGTCGGGCACGGACATGCCCAGCAGCAGGGAGTAGATGTAGTTGCCCACTACCACGTTCTTGCCGAAGTCCGTCGTCTTCTCGGCGTAATTGCTGTCCATGTGCAGCGGGTGGTGGTTCATCGTGAGCAGGCAGAAGAGGTGGTCGTCGTATTCCGTGACCGTCTTCCCGGGCCAGTGCTTGTAGACGTCGCCCACGGTGAACTCTTCGAAGGTGCGGCCGAATCGCATCGCGCTCACGCCTCCGGGATCTCGAACTTGGACGTACGGGTCATCCCGGCCGCCCGCCCCTTGCCGGCGATGACCAGCGCCATCTTGCGGCTCGCCTCGTCGATCATCTCGTCGCCGAGCATGGCCGAGCCCTTCTTGCCGCCCGCCTCGGAGGTGCACCAGTCGTACGCGTCCAGGATCAGCTCGGCGTGGTCGTAGTCGTCCTGCGAGGGCGAGAAGACCTCGTTGGCGGCCTCCACCTGGCCCGGGTGCAGCACCCACTTGCCGTCGAAGCCCAGCGCCGCGGCCCGGCCAGCGACCTCCTTGTAGCCGTCCACGTTCTTGATCTGCAGGTACGGGCCGTCGATGGCCTGCAGGTCGTGGGCGCGGGCGGCCATCAGGATCCGCATGAGGATGTAGTGGTAGGCGTCCGCCGGGTAGCCGGGCGGCTGCTCGCCGACGACCAGCGACTTCATGTTGATCGAGGCCATGAAGTCGGCCGGGCCGAAGATGATCGTCTCCAGGCGCGGCGACGCGGCGGCGATCTCGTCGACGTTGACCAGGCCCTTGGCGTTCTCGATCTGCGCCTCGATGCCGATGCGGCCGACCTCGAAGCCCATCGTCTTCTCGATCTGCGTCAGCAGCAGGTCCAGCGCGATCACCTGCTGGGCGTCCTGCACCTTGGGCAGCATGATGCAGTCGAGGTTGGGGCCGGCGCCCTCGACGACCGTGATCACGTCGCGGTACGTCCAGTGCGTGGTCCAGTCGTTGACCCGGACGACCCTGGTCTTGCCCGTCCAGTCGCCGTTGTTGAGCGCGTCGACGATCGTGTGCCGGGCGCCCTCCTTGGCCAGCGGCGCGCACGCGTCCTCCAGGTCCAGGAAGACCTGGTCGGCGGGGAGGCCCTGGGCCTTCTCCAGGAAGCGCGGGTTGCTGCCGGGGACGGCGAGGCAGGAGCGACGCGGGCGCAGCCGGTTGACGACGGGGGTGGTGCCGGTCATGCGGTGACCTCCAGGGGGTCGAGCTGGTTCGCTGTGCGGATCTCGTCGACGATACGGCCGATGATCTCCGTGATGCCGAAGTCCTTCGGGGTGAAGACCGCGGCCACTCCGGCCGCCCGCAGGGCGGTCGCGTCGGCCGACGGGATGATGCCACCGACGATGACGGGCACGTCCCGCGCCCCCGCCGCGCGCAGCCGGGCCAGCACGTCGGGGACGAGCTCGGCGTGCGAGCCGGAGAGGATGGACAGGCCCACGCAGTGCACGTCCTCGGCGACGGCCGCCGAGACGATCTGTTCGGGGGTGAGCCGGATGCCCTGGTAGACCACCTCGAACCCGGCGTCGCGGGCCCGTACGGCGATCTGCTCGGCGCCGTTGGAGTGCCCGTCCAGGCCGGGCTTGCCCACCAGCAGCCGCAGCCTGCCGGTGCCCAGCTCCTCGGCGGTGCGGGCGACCTTGGTCCGTACGGCCGCCAGCGGCGTGCCCGCCTCGGCGGTCACGGCCAGCGGGGCGCCGCTGACGCCCGTGGGGGCGCGGAACTCGCCGAAGACGTCCCGCAGCGCCCAGGACCACTCGCCGGTCGTCACGCCGGCGCGTACGCACTCCAGGGTGGGGGCCATCAGGTTGTCCGAGCCCGCCGCGGCCTTCTTCAGGTCCGACAGCGCCTCCTGGGCGCGGGTCTCGTCGCGCTCGTCGCGCCAGGAGTGCAGGGCGGCGACGACCCGGGCCTCGCCCGCCGGGTCGACGGTCATGATGGCGGTGTCGAGGTCGGCGGTGAGCGGGTTGGGCTCGGTGGACTCGTAGCAGTTGACGCCGACGATCCTCTCCTCGCCGGCCTCGATGCGGGCCCGCCGCTCGGCGTGCGAGGAGACCAGCTGCGACTTGAGGTAGCCGGACTCCACGGCCGCCATCGCCCCGCCCATCTCCTGGATCCGGGCGATCTCGGCGAGGCACTCCTCGACCAGGGCGGCGACCTTGGCCTCGACGACGTGCGAGCCCTCGAAGATGTCCTCGTACTCCAGCAGGTCGCTCTCGTGCGCGAGGACCTGCTGGATGCGCAGCGACCACTGCTGGTCCCAGGGGCGGGGCAGGCCCAGCGCCTCGTTCCAGGCGGGCAGCTGCACGGCGCGGGCGCGGGCGTCCTTGGAGAGGGTGACGGCCAGCATCTCCAGGACGATGCGCTGGACGTTGTTCTCCGGCTGGGCCTCGGTCAGGCCGAGGGAGTTGACCTGGACGCCGTAGCGGAAGCGGCGCTGCTTGGGGTTCTCGATGCCGTAGCGCTCACGGGTGATGCGGTCCCAGATGCGGCCGAAGGCGCGCATCTTGCACATCTCCTCGATGAACCGGACGCCGGCGTTGACGAAGAACGAGATGCGGGCGACGACGTCGCCCCTGCGCTCCTCGGGCACCTGTCCGGAGGCGAACACCGCGTCGAGCACGGCGATCGCGGTGGACATCGCGTAGGAGATCTCCTGGACCGGGGTGGCCCCCGCCTCCTGCAGGTGGTAGCTGCAGATGTTGATGGGGTTCCACTTGGGGATGTGGTTCACCGTGTAGGTGATCATGTCCGTGGTCAGCCGCAGGCTGGGGCCCGGCGGGAAGACGTGCGTCCCGCGCGAGAGGTACTCCTTGACGATGTCGTTCTGCGTCGTCCCCTGCAGCGCGGCCACGTCCGCGCCCTGCTCCTCGGCGACCACCTGGTACATCGCCAGCAGCCACATGGCCGTGGCGTTGATGGTCATGGAGGTGTTCATCCGCTCCAGCGGGATGTCCTGGAACAGCCGCCGCATGTCGCCGAGATGGGCGACCGGGACCCCGACCCGCCCGACCTCGCCGCGGGCGAGGACGTGGTCGGGGTCGTATCCGGTCTGCGTCGGGAGGTCGAACGCGACCGAGAGGCCGGTCTGCCCCTTGGCGAGGTTGCGCCGGTACAGCTCGTTGGACGCCTCGGCCGTGGAGTGCCCGGCGTACGTCCGCATCAGCCACGGACGATCCTTCTGACGCTCAGTCATAGACGATGCTCACACATTCCGGAAGCGGTTGATGGCGTCGATGTGCTCGGCCCGCATCTCCTCGTCGCGCACCCCCATGCCCTCCTCCGGCGCCAGGCAGAGCACGCCGACCTTGCCCTGGTGGAGGTTGCGGTGGACGTCGTACGCGGCCTGGCCGGTGTCGGCGAGGGCGTAGGTCTTCGACAGGGTGGGGTGGATCTTCCCCTTGGCGACGAGGCGGTTGGCCTCCCACGCCTCGCGGTAGTTGGCGAAGTGCGAGCCCACGATGCGCTTGAGGGACATCCACAGGTAGCGGTTGTCGTACTCGTGGTTGTAGCCGGAGGTCGAGGCGCAGGTGACGATCGTGCCGCCCTTGCGGGTGACGTACACCGAGGCACCGAAGGTCTCGCGGCCCGGGTGCTCGAAGACGATGTCCACGTCCTCGCCGCCGGTCAGCTCGCGGATGCGCTTGCCGAACCGCTTCCACTCGCGCTGGTCCTGGTGGTGCTCGTCCTTCCAGAACTTGTAGCCCTCCGCGCTGCGGTCGATGATCGCCTCGGCGCCCATCCGCCGGCAGATCTCCGCCTTCTGCTCGCTGGAGACCACGCAGATGGGGTTCGCCCCGCCGGCGAGCGCGAACTGCGTGGCGTACGAACCGAGTCCGCCGCTCGCGCCCCAGATCAGGACGTTGTCGCCCTGCTTCATCCCGGCGCCGTTGCGGGAGACCAGCTGGCGGTAGGCGGTGGAGTTGACCAGGCCGGGGGCCGCGGCCTCCTCCCAGCTCAGGTGGCGGGGCTTGGGCATCAGCTGGTTGGACTTCACCAGCGCGATCTCCGCCAGGCCGCCGAAGTTGGTCTCGAAGCCCCAGATCCGCTGCTCCGGGTCCAGCATGGTGTCGTTGTGCCCGTCGGCGGACTCCAGTTCCACCGACAGGCAGTGGGCGACGACCTCGTCGCCGGGCCGCCAGGCGTTGACGCCGGGGCCGGTGCGCAGCACCACGCCCGCCAGGTCGGAGCCGATGACGTGGTACGGCAGGTCGTGCCGCTTGCCGAGCGGGGAGAGCTTGCCGTAGCGCTCGAGGAAGGCGAAGGTCGAGACCGGCTCGAAGATCGAGGTCCAGACCGAGTTGTAGTTCACGGAGCTGGCCATGACGGCCACGAGTGCCTCGCCGGGGCCCAGTTCGGGCACCGGCACCTCCTCCACGTGCAGCGACTTGCGGGGGTCCTTCTCGCGGGTGGTGAGCCCTGCGAACATCTCCGCCTCGTCCTTGTGCACGGTGACCGCGCGGTACGACTCGGGGACCGGCAGGGCGGCGAAGTCCTGGGGGCTGGTGTCCGACGCGAGGATGGCGTCGAGTATCTGGTTCACGGATTGCCTCCGGCGAAGCACGTCGGGGAACGGGCTTGAGGGAACGTCGGGGGATGGTGAAGCGGTGGTGCCGTCGGTTCGGCGGGTGGTGCGCGGGTGGTGCTCGGCGGCGCGGGTGAGCGCTCGAGGGGCCTGGTGACGCAGGCATCCGGGCGCACAAATCGCTTGTGGGGACAGCCGGCACACGACGTTGGTATGTCTGCGTGCCGGCCGCCCGGACACCCACAAGGTATGGCACCGCGTGCCACTCGACAAGACACTGGGTGCCAACAATTTCTCTCAGATGTCATCTCGAGGGCACGTATGAGCAACAACGGCCGCCCCAAGGGGGCGGCCGTTGTCCAGATATAAGAGGTTTTGCCCTACTTCTTCTTGAGGGCCTTCTCGATCACCCGCATGACCTCGTCCAGCGGTGCGTCCGTACGGGCCACCGCCACCAGCACCTCGCCCTCGGTCCGCGCCGAGGCCGGCTGCGCCTCCTCCGCGCCCGGGCGGCCCGAGCCGATGCCCGCGCCGAACGTCTCCCGCACGATCGCGAAGGCGTGGTCCAGCTGCGTCTCCACATCGCCCTCGCCCCCGCTGCGCAGCCAGCGCCGCAGCACGTGGTTGTGCGCGGTGACCACCGCCGAGGCGGCGACCTCGGCGAGCAGCGGGTCGTCGTCGCCCACGTGATGGGCGCTCTCGTCGAAGTGCCCCAGCAGATAGCGGGTGAACAGCCGCTCGTAGCGGGCGACCGAGGCGATCTCGCGCTCGCGCAGCGCGGGCACCTCGCGGGTCAGGCGGTAGCGCTCGACGGAGACGGCCGGGGAGGCCGCGTACATCCGCATGACCTCCTTGATGCCCCGGCAGACGGTGTCCAGCGGGTTCTCGTGCGGCGGCGCGGCGTCCAGCACGCCCGCCGCACGCACGAGCGTGTCGTCGTGGTCGGGGAAGATGGCCTCTTCCTTGGAGCGGAAGTGGCGGAAGAACGTCCGGCGGGCGACCCCGGCCGCGGCGGCGATCTCGTCGACGGTGGTCGCCTCGTAGCCCTTGGTCGCGAACAACTCCATGGCGGCCGCGGCGAGTTTGCGCCGCATGGTGAGCCGTTGGGCGGCGGCGCGGCGGGAACCGGCGCTCTCGGGTCCGGCCCCCTTCGGGGCGTTCGGTGCCTTCGGGCCCTCGGCCCTCCCGGACTCGGTGGTGGCGGCCCCGCGCGACGCGCGGGCGGACTTGGCGGGCTGGGACATGTGGGGAACGTAACACGCGGTGGTATGGGCGTGCCGGGGCGGACTGCCGGCCGGTTCGAGCAGTCCGCCCCAGCCCGCCTGATCTGCGGGCACGGCCCGGTCAGGCCTTCGCGTACTCGCGGAAGCCGCGCCCGGTCTTGCGGCCCAGGCACCCCGCCGCCACCAGGTGCTCCAGCAGCGGAGCGGGGGCGAGTCCCGGCTCGCGGAACTCGCGGTGCAGCACCTTCTCGATGGCCAGCGAGACGTCCAGGCCCACGACGTCCAGCAGCTCGAAGGGGCCCATGGGATAGCCGCCGCCCAGCTTCATCGCCGCGTCGATCTCGTCCAGCGACGCGTAGTGCTCCTCCACCATCTTCACGGCGTTGTTGAGGTACGGGAACAGCAGGGCGTTGACGATGAACCCCGCCCGGTCACCGCAGTCCACCGCGTGCTTGCGGACCCGCGCGCACACCGCGCGGACGGTGGCGTGCGCGTCGTCGGCCGTCAGGACCGTACGGACCACCTCGACGAGCTTCATCGCGGGCGCCGGGTTGAAGAAGTGCATGCCGATGACGTCCTGCGGCCGCGAGGTGGCGCGGGCGATGGCGACCACGGGCAGCGAGGAGGTGGTGGTGGCCAGCACCGCGCCCGGCCTGCAGACCTTGTCGAGGGTGGCGAACAGCTGCCGCTTGACCTCCAGGTCCTCCGCCACCGCCTCGACGGCCAGGTCCACCTCCGCCAGCGCGTCGAGCGAGCCCGCCGGGGTGAGGAGGGCGAGCGCGGTGTCCCGTTCGGCGGCCGTCAGCCGGCCCTTCTCCACCGAGCGCGCCAGGGACTTCTCGACGCGCGCCCTGGCCGCCTCCGCCTTCTCCACCGAGCGCGCCGCGAGCACCACCGGATACCCGGCCTTGGCGAACACCTCGGCGATCCCGCTCGCCATCGTCCCCGAGCCCGCGACCCCGACCGACCGCACCTCGCGGACCGCGGCCCCGCCGGCGTCGGGGCGCGGGGTGTCCGCGTCCGCCACCACGGTGGCGGAGCCCGGGGCGTCGTAGGTGTAGAAACCGCGGCCCGCCTTACGGCCGGTCAGGCCGGCGGCCGCGAGCTGGCCGAGCACCGGCGCGGGCGCGTGCAGCCGGTCGTGCGAGGCGGCGTACATCGCCTCCAGCACCGTGCGCGCGGTGTCGATGCCGATCAGGTCCAGCAGTGCCAGCGGTCCCATCGGCAGCCCGCAGCCCAGCCGCATCGCCGCGTCGATGTCCTCCCGGGTGGCGTAGCGCGCCTCGTACATGGCGGCCGCCTGGTTCAGATAGCCGAACAGCAGCCCGTCGGCCACGAACCCCGGGCGGTCGCCGACCGCGACCGGTTCCTTGCCCAGCTCCTGCGCGAGCTCGGTGACGGCCCCGACCGCGTCCGGCGCCGTGAGCACGGAGGAGACGATCTCGACGAGCTTCATCGCGGGCGCCGGGTTGAAGAAGTGCAGGCCCAGGACGCGCTCGGGGTGGGCGGAGTCGGCGGCCAGCCGGGTCACCGACAGCGCGTTGGTGCCGGTCGCCAGGATGGTGCCGGGGCGGACGACGGCGTCGAGGGCGGTGAACACCTCGTGCTTGAGGTCGTAGTCCTCGGGGACGACCTCGATCACCAGGTCGGCGCCGGCGGCCGCGCTCAGCTCGCGGGCGGTGCGGAAGCGGCCCAGGGCGGCCCGGCGGTCGGCCTCGGTGATCCGGCCGCGCTCGACCGCGCGGGCGGTGGCGGCCTCCAGCGCCGCGCCGGCCCGCAGCGCGGCGGCGTCACTGACGTCGATGCCGACGACGTCGCGGCCGGAGAGGGTGAGCACTTCGGCGATGCCGGTGCCCATGGTGCCGAGGCCGATCACGGCGACGGTCCCGATGGACGAGGCGGAGCGGGGAGGGGACGGCTCAGAGGCGGAGGTGCGGTCCATCGCGTAACTCCAGGGAATGTCCCCCGGGCGAGGAGCGCGCGGGGGAGTCGGCGGTTGGCGGCCCCGGGCAGGGGGCGGCGACGTGAGAGCTGTCGCGGACGGGTAAGTGGCGTCCACGGAGAGGGAGTCGAGCGACCGGCGGGGCCCTGTCCCGGGGCCGTGCCGTACTCGGTGCCGAACCGACGAACCGGCGCATGGGGCCGGCGCTTCCACGGCCGCGTCACCGGCCGTCGGAGCGGTGGTACCGCTCTTGCCGGGGAGATTAACCCACCGGTAACCAAGAGCGCCAGGGGGCGGCCGGGCGACTTACCATGTGGCGCAGGCCACTCGGGGAGGAGAGCGGGAAATGGAAGAGGAATTCCGCGCGCTGCTGAAGCGGGTACGGGCCGAACTGGTCTCCCCGGCCGAGTTCTCGGCGTACGAAAAACTGCTCGCCCTCGTGCGCACCGACACCCGCGCCGCCCGCGACGAACTGGCCGGCGTCCTGACCGCCCCCGAACAGCCCCTGTGGGCCCGGGAGATCGCCGCCTTCGTCCTCGGCGGCAAGGGCGACCGGCGGGCCTTCGAGACCCTCGTCCTCCTCCTCAACTACCGCGAGCCCGTGCGGTGCGCCACCGCCGCCCACGCCCTGGCCCGCCTGCGCGACCCGCGCACGGCGCGCGCCGCCGCCGCGCTGGCCACCAACCCCCTGCGCACCGCCTACGCCCTGTACCCCGTCCGCCTGCTCACCGAGCTCCGCGCGCCCGAGTCCGTGCCGGCGCTGCTGTCCACCCTGGAGCGGCTGCTCGCGGCCCGCGACCACTGCTGGCCGGTCGCCCGCGCCTGCGTCGAGGGCCTGGGCGTCCTCGGCGACCGCCGCGCCGAGGCCGCACTGGTGGCAGCCCGCGAGCACGAACGCCTGCGCCCCGCCGCCCTCGTGGCCCTGACCAGGCTCGGCGGCCGGGGCGGCGGCCGTCAGGGCGCGGGAAGCGGGTCCAGCGCGTAGCGCACCTCCGGCACGGGCGTGCGCGTTGTCCTTCAGTACCCACAGCGCCATGCGCGCGTACCCGCGCTGCCGCGCGCCCCCGAGCGCCGCCCGCCACGGGGCGCGGCCGACGCCGGTGCCGATGAGGTCCGGGCGGACGTGGACGGCGTACAGCTCGCCCGACCCCGCGGCCGGCGCGTGCGGTCCGACCGAAAGAAGAACGTATGTATGTACGTAAAAGGTGCGACCCCGGATTTGGGCGGGTGTGGCGTTGGTGGTTGGCTTGGCCGGCACACGCAGGTACGGCAAGCACCGATTTTCTTCATCGTCCCGGAGGAACAAGCCATGGGCCAGGTCGAGGCCACCACGGAGCGGATCATCGCGGCGGGAGCGGAGGACGTCTTCGACGCGCTCGCCGACTACAGCGGCACCCGGGCCAAGCTGCTGCCCGAGCACTTCAGCGAGTACGAGGTGCGCGAGGGCGGGGACGGCGAGGGCACCGTGGTGCACTGGAAGCTGCAGGCCACGAGCAAGCGCGTCCGCGACTGCCTGCTCGAGGTCTCCGAGCCCTCCACCGGGCAGCTGGTCGAGAAGGACCGCAACTCCACCATGGTCACCACCTGGACCGTCACCCCCGCCGGCGAGGGCAGCTCCAAGGTCGTCGTCACCACCACCTGGACCGGCGCGACCGGCATCGGCGGCTTCTTCGAGCGGACCTTCGCCCCCAAGGGCCTCGGCCGCATCTACGACGCCGTGCTGACCCGCCTCGCCGCCGAGGTCGAGGGGAAGCCGAGCGCCGCCTGACCCGTCGGGGCCGCCCGGACCGCCCCGGTCCGGGCTCACCGGTTCGAGTGGTTTTCCCGGCGCCGCACCGCTGCGCCTAAACCGCCTCCGACCGGCAGAAAGTGCCTCGTTCGGCTCTCCCTCACAAATCGTCGCGCTTGCTGGCCGTTGTCGCGTAATGCGAGAAATGGGCGGCAACGCAGGCGCGACGAGGGGAGTTGTACGTGGGCGGGTCCACCGTCGAGACCATGGAGAAGAGCGACAGGACGCTCGCCCTGCCGCCTTCACCGCCCGCCCCGGCCGACCGGATCCCGGCCCCCACCCCCGCCAGAGTGCGGCTGGTCTTCGCCGGCCTCATGCTCACCCTGCTGCTCGCGGCGCTCGACCAGACCGTCGTGGCCACCGCCCTGCCGAAGATCGTGGGCGAACTGCACGGCCTGGAGCGGATGTCGTGGGCGGTCACCGCCTACCTGCTGACCTCCACCGTCGTCCTGCCGATCTACGGCAAGCTCGGCGACCTCTGGGGCCGCAAGACGGTCTTCGTCTTCGCCATCGTCGTCTTCGTCGCCGGCTCCGGACTCGCCGGCTGGTCCCGCACGATGGACCAGCTCGTCATCTTCCGCGCCGTCCAGGGCGCCGGCGCCGGCGGACTGCTCATCGGCGTCCAGGCGATCATCGCCGACATCGTCCCGGCCCGCGAACGCGGCCGCTACATGGGCGTCATCAGCGCCGCCTACGGACTCGCCTCCGTGGCAGGGCCGTTGCTCGGCGGCTACTGCACCGACCACGCCACCTGGCGCTGGTGCTTCTACGTCAACGTCCCCTTCGGCCTCCTCACGCTCGCCGTCGTCGCCGCCGGCCTCAAGCTGCCCAGGCCGCCCCGCCGCGCCCGCTTCGACGTCCTGGGCGCGCTGCTGCTGACGGCCTCCTCCACCTGCGTGGTGCTGCTGACCACCTGGGGCGGCACGGAGTACGGCTGGACGTCCCGGACGGTCCTCGGGCTCGGCGCCGGAGCGATCGGCACGGCGCTGCTGTTCGTCGTCGTCGAGCACTTCGCCGCAGAACCGATCATCCCTCCCCACCTCTTCCGCGACTCCGTCTTCACCGTCACCGCCCTCGTCGGCGCCGTCGTCGGCGTCGCCCTCTTCGGCGCCGCCAGCTACCTGCCCACCTTCCTGCAGATGGTCGACGGCGTGGACGCCACCGCGTCCGGGCTGCTGATGCTGCCCATGATGGGCGGCATCGTCGTCGCCTCGCTCGTCGCGGGCCACCTCATCAGCCGGACGGGCCACTACAAACTCCTGCCCATCCTCGGCGGCGCGCTCTCCGCCGAGGGCATGTACCTCCTCTCCCACCTCGACGCGCAGACCGGCCGCCTCGTCTACAGCCTCTGGATGGCCATCCTGGGCGTGGGCATCGGCCTCGCGCTGCCCGTGCTGGTCCTCGCCGTGCAGAACTCCGTGCGCCCGGCCGACCTCGGCACGGCGACCAGCGCCCACAACTACTTCCGGCAGATCGGCGGTTCGGTCGGCGCGGCGGTCTTCGGCACCCTCTTCGCCCACCGCCTCTCCGCCGCCCTGGCCGCCGAACTCCCGCCCCGCGCCGGGCTGCCGGCCCCGGACTCCCTCACCCCGCAGCTGGTGCACGCCCTGCCCCCGGGGCTGCGCGACGGCTACGTCCGGGCCTACGCCGAGGCCATGCCGCGGATCTTCCTCTACCTCGTACCGGTGCTCATCGTGGGCTTTGTGCTCGCCTTCCTGCTGAAAGAGAAACCACTGGTGTCCCACAACGCCCCCGAGGCCGCCGCCATCCCGTCCGCGCGCACCGCCCCGCCACCGGCCGAACCCGCGCCCGCAGCCGCCCCGCTCTTCGTCGCCGGCATCCCCGTCACCGGCGCCGTCCAGCACCACGACGGCACCACCGTCCCGCGCGCCGCCCTGACCCTCATCGACATCCAGGGCCGCCAGATCGGCCGGGGCGCCAGTGGCGAGGACGGCCGGTACGCGCTGAGCACCCCCGGCACCGGCTCGTACGTCCTGATCGCCGCCGCGGGCGGCCACCAGCCGCAGGCCGTCACCGTCACCGTCGGCGAGCGGCCCGTCGAGCTCGACGTCATCCTCGGCGGCGCCGGCCGCCTGGCCGGGACCGTGCGCACCGCCGACGGCACCCCGGTGCGCGAGGCGCTGGTCACCCTGACCAATGTGCACGGCGAGGTCGTCGCCTCCACCCGCACCGGGCACGACGGCGGCTACGTCATCGGCGAGCTCATCGCCGGCGAGTACACCCTCGCCTCCAGCGCCCCCGCCTTCCGGCCCGCCGCGCTGCCGGTGACCGTCCAGTCGGCCCGCGAGACCCGCCAGGACATCGAACTCGCGGGCGGTGCCGTGCTGCGGGGTACCGTACGGGCGGGCGGCGGACGGCCGGTCGAGGACGCGCGGGTCACCCTGCTCGACGCCGCCGGGAACGTGGTGGACTCCACGATCACCGGCGCGGACGGGACCTTCCGCTTCGTCGACCTGTCGGCGGGCGAGTACACGGTCGTGGCGGCCGGCTACCCGCCGGTGGCGACGGTGCTGCAGGTGGCGGGTGGCGGACGCACCGAGCGGGACCTCCAACTGGGCCACGCCGACCAGTAGTCCGGCCCCGGCGCGCCGTGGCAGTTCGGCGATTGCCGCGTGGGCGCGCCGGAGGGGGCCCTACGGTGGTACTGGTCGGTAGAACTCGCGTCGGCGGGCGAAGGAGCGACATCCATGGACCGTGGCACGTCCGATCCCGCGGCACCCGGGCAGCGGGGCGCACCGCCGCCCGGCCGGGTCGCCCTCGCGGTGGTCGTGGTGGACGCCGGGGGAGTGGTGACGCACTGGAGCGGGGGCGCGGGCGAACTCTTCGGCCGGCGCGGCGAGGAGGCGGTGGGCAGGGCCGCCGCCGACCTCATGCCGGTGGGCGGGGCGGTCGGCGGCCTGACGGGCACGGTGGCCCACGACGCCCCGCCGCCGCCCGGCTTCGCCCGGTCGGGCCGTGCGCGGGCCGACCGCGGCGGCGCCGGCGGCCGGGTCGAGGTGCTGTGGTGGGCCTACCCGCTGTCGGGCCCCGGACCGGAGCGGATGCTCGTGCTGGCCACGGACGCCGCACGGCTGCCGGACGGCGCCCGGGAGCGGGCCGTGCCGGCCTTCGCCCCGCACGGCGGCCTCCCCGGCGCCCGGGAGCTCGCCGGGCGGCTGCCCGACGTGCTGCCCGGCATGGGAGCGGCCACGAGCGGACGCATCGTCGCCCAGGTCCTCGAACGCGGCTGTCCCGTCCTGCGCCTCAGCCGGGTCTGACCGCCGGGCCGCGCCTCACGGGTCCATCCGGGCACGGTCCGCCGCGCCTCACGAGTCCGCCCGGGCGGTGTCGGAGGGCATGTGCACGTCGAGGAAGCAGACGTCGTCCCGCCGCTCGGAGCGGCGCAACGGGTCCAGCAGCGCGCCGAGCGACCCGCCGCCGTCGGCGCCGAGCTCCCTGAGTGCCGCGTCCGCCAGCCGGGTGAAGCCCTCGTCGATGTGCTCGCGGGGCCGCTCGATCAGGCCGTCGGTGTAGAGCAGCAGGTGATCGCCCGGCTCGAGCCGGCACACGGCCTCGCTGTACG
Organism: Streptomyces griseocarneus; assembly: GCF_014655595.1. Classification (GTDB taxonomy): domain Bacteria; phylum Actinomycetota; class Actinomycetes; order Streptomycetales; family Streptomycetaceae; genus Streptomyces; species Streptomyces griseocarneus. Next base: position 476,277 of record NZ_BNBL01000001.1, read on the forward strand.
AGGGCTTCGGGTCCGCCCCGAGCAGCATGCCCTTGGGGTGGCGCAGGTACTCCGCCCGGCCCCCGCGCAGCAGCAGGGGCGGCGGGTGCCCCGCATGGGCCCAGGTCAGGCTCCGGTCCTTCGGGTCGTAGACGGCGAGGACCATCGTGGCCGTGGTGCTGTGCGCCTGCGAGGTGTGCAGGAGCAGCGTGTTGAGCCGGTCCAGCGCGCCGGTCAGGGACGAGCCGGTGATGACCATGCCCTTGGCGGTGAAGCGCAGCTGGGCCATGGTGGCCACGGCGTCGATGCCGTGCCCGGCCACGTCGCCGACGGCGAACAGTACGGTGCCGTCGGGCATTTCGAGCGCGCTGTACCAGTCGCCGCCCACGTTCACGCCGTCGTCGGACGGCAGGTAGGCGACGTCGACGCGCAGGTCGGCGAGCTTGAGCGACTGCTCGGGCAGCGGCAGCAGTGCGTGCTGCAGGCGGTCGGCGACCGTCCGCTCGGTCTCCAGGACGCCGCGCTGCGAGACGACCGCCCGTTCGCTCTCGACCAGGGCCAGCTCCGCGCGCCGCTGCGCGGTGAGGTCCTGGAAGAAGCCGTGGACCTCCACCGGGGAGCCGTTCGCGTCGAGGACGGCCTCGGCCACGACGCGCAGGTGCCGCACGCCGGACGCCGTCGTGATGCGGAACGGCCGGTCGACGGGCCGTCCCTCGTCGAGCAGCCGCCGCGCCACCTGGGAGAGGACCGGCACGTCCTCGGCCAGGAGGTGGTCGGGGAGCTCCTCGCGGGTCATCGGGCCGAGGGCGGGGTCGCGGTCGAAGATGGTGTAGACCTGGGGCGACCAGGTGACGGTGTCGGTGACCAGGTTCCACTCCGCCCAGCCCAGGTTGCCCAGCCGCTGCACGTCCTCGAGCCGCTGCCGCCGCCGCTCCGTCACGTCGTGCCGGACCCAGGAGGTGAGCAGGCCGTCACCCAGCCGGGCGACGCGTGCCGAGAAGCAGGACGTGCGCGGGACCCCGGCGACGACCTCCTCGTAGTCGAACGGCCCGCCGCTGAAGGGCCGTCCCGTGGCGAGCGTGTCGAGGTACCCCTGCCACAGCGGTGACCCGACGATGGTGGGATAGCACTCGAGGATCCGCAGGCCCACGAGCTGCCGGCCGCGACGGCCGGCGACGTCCACCGACTCGGGCGCGGCCGCGTCGATGCGGAAGTCCTCGACCTCCCCCGACGGCGCGTACAACGGCGTGAGCAGGACCGCCGGCCCCGACAGGACGTCGAAAGTGGCCTGGACGAGTTCCGTGGCGCGGCCGGCCGCGCGCCGGCGGGGCGTGTCGAACGCCCTCAGCCGTCCCGCGCACAGCCGGGCCACCGCGCGCAGCAGGCTGCGTGTCGCGGCGGGGAAGGGGGCGTCCACGGTGCGCAGGACGCCGATCGCCGCGCCGACCACCCCACCGGTGTCCACGGGAACCCAGGCGCGCGTGGGCCATTGCCCGGGCGGTTCGCCGATCAGCAGATACCGCTCCTTGTCCCGGGCGGCGTCCTCGAGCCAGACGGCCTCCTGGCTGCGGATGGCCTCCATGGCCGCGACACCGGCCAGCGGCGGCACCCGTCGCCACTGCGCGGCCACGGACGCCGGCAGCCCCGAGTGGCCGACGAGGTCCAGGCCTCCGTCGACCGGCCCGGCATAGATCATCACCGCGTCGGCCGCGGCCGCGCCGGCCAGGTGCTCCCGCAGGCAGTGGGCCAGTTCCTGACGGTTCGCGACCCGCGTCAGGGCTTCGCCCAGCGCGCTGAGCGCCGCCGCGTGCTCCAGGGACGTGGGCGGGGAATCGAGGACCGATTCCCCCGCCTGGCGCGGAAGGCGGTCAAGGGAATCGAGCGAATCAAGCGAATCAAGCGAATCAAGGGAATCGAGTGAATCGGGGGAGCCGGCGGACGCCGCGGACTGCCCGTCCCGCTCCGCCGGGGCGGGCGGACGTGAGGGGAGCCGCCCGAGGACCGTCCAGCACTCCTCCATCAGCGTGCGGCCCGCCAGGTTCGCCCGGTGCGTCAGGGTGTCGTAGGCGGCCGTCGCCGAACAGCCGGACTGGGCCATCACGACGCCTTTGGCGCGTTCCAGTACCCCGGTGGTGGACAGCAGGCGCTCCAGGCGCTCGTTCTCCGTCCGCAGTTTGGCGACCACCTTGGCCAGTGCGACGACCTCGGGCACGGCGGCGGCCTTCTCGGACTCGACAGACTCGCTCGTCACGAGCACGAGCATGTCACAGCGCGGGCCCGCGAGGATGCCTCGCTTCCGGCCCGCCCCCGGCTGGTTGTACAGGCTTGACAGGACATCGGCCGGAACGGTACTGGCGCGGCGGCGGGTTCAGGACCGGGCGAGCGACCTTTTGACCGTTCCCGTGACCGATGTCGGCAACTGACGTCGCCACCGGTGCGGGCGGCATCCCCCCTGCGATAGAACGGGTGGATGGTGAAGATCCTGATCTCCGCTGACATGGAGGGCGCCACCGGCGTCACCTGGCCCGGCGATGTGCTGCCCGGCGCGCCGCAGTGGGAGCGCTGCCGCCACCTGTTCACCTCGGACGTGAACGCCGCCATCACCGGATTCTTCGACGGGGGCGCCGATGCCGTGCTCGTCAACGAGGCGCACTGGAGCATGCGCAATCTCCTGCTGGAGAAGCTGGACGAGCGGGCCGAGATGCTCACCGGCAAGCACAAGACGCTGAGCATGGTCGAGGGCGTACAGCACGGGGACGTGGACGGCATCGCCTTCGTGGGCTACCACGCGGCGGCGGGTGCCGAGGGGGTGCTGGCGCACACGTATCTGGCCAACTCCCTCACGGGCGTCTGGGTGAGCGGCAGGCGCGCCAGCGAGGGGTTGCTCAATTCCCTGGTGGTCGCCGAATACGGTGTGCCGGTGGTGCTGGTGACCGGGGACGACCGGACGTGCGAGGACGCCAAGGGGTATGCGCCCCACGCGCGTTCGGTGGCGGTGAAGGACTACGTGTCGCGGTACGCGGCCGTGTGCCGCACACCCGCGCGGACGGCCGCCGACATCCGGGCCGCGGCGAAGGACGCCACGGCGCTGGCGGTGCGGCACGAGCCGGTGCGGAGCGGGCCGTTCGCCATGGAGCTGGAGTTCGACGCCGAGCACCTGGCCGGGGCCGCGACGGCCGTGCCGGGGGTCGAGCAGAGCGGCGAGCGCCGGGTCGCCTACACCATGCCGACCATGTACGAAGCGATCCGCTGTTTCAAGGCGGTCACGACCGTCGTGTCGGCGGCGGTGGAGGACCAGTATGGATAACAGGATCGACGAGAAGGCGCTCGAGGAGGTGGTGTCGTTCACCTCCGGCCTGATCCGGATCGACACCACCAACCGCGGCGGCGGGGACTGCCGGGAGCGGTCCGCCGCCGAATACGTCGCCGAACGGCTCGCGGAGGCCGGCATCGAGCCGGTCCTGCTGGAGAAGGAGAGCGGGCGGACCAACGTCGTCGCCCGGATTCCCGGCGCGGACCCGGCGGCTGACGCCGTGCTGGTCCACGGGCACCTGGACGTGGTGCCCGCCGAGGCGCGCGACTGGAGCGTGCACCCGTTCTCGGGCGAGGTCCGCGACGGCGTGGTCTGGGGCCGGGGCGCGATCGACATGAAGAACATGGACGCGATGGTCCTGGCGACCGTACGGGCGTGGGCGCGCGCCGGAGTGCGGCCGCCGCAGGACGTCGTGCTCGCCTTCACCGCGGACGAGGAGGACCAGGCCGTCACCGGCGCGGGCTTCCTCGCCGACGAGCACGCCGCGCTCTTCGAGGGGTGCACGGTGGGCATCGGCGAGTCCGGGGCCTACACCTTCCACGCCGACGGAGGACTGCGGCTGTATCCGGTGGGGGCGGGGGAGCGCGGCTCCGCCTGGCTCCGGCTGACCGCGCGCGGCACCACCGGGCACGGCTCGAAGGTCAACCCGGACAACGCCGTGACCCGTCTCGCCGCCGCCGTCGCCCGCATCGGCGACCACCGGTGGCCGCTCCGGCTCACTCCGACCGTCCGGGCCGCCCTGAGCCGGATCGCCGCCGCGCAGGGGATCGAGGCGGACCTCGACGACCCCGGCCTCGACCTGGACGAGCTGCTGGCCAAGCTGGGCAAGGCCGCGGCGCTGGTGGCGGCGACCCTGCGCAACAGCGCCAACCCGACGATGCTGGACGCCGGGTACAAGATCAATGTGATTCCCGGGCACGCCGTGGCCTTCGTCGACGGCCGGACGGTGCCGGGCGGCGACGAGGAGTTCCGCAGCACCATGGACCAGCTGACCGGTCCCGGGGTGGAATGGGAGTTCTACCACGCGGAGCCCGCCCTGCAGGCGCCGGTCGACGGGCCGGTGTTCGGCCGGATGCGCGCCGCCCTCGAGCACTTCGACCCGGAGGGGCGGGTGGTGCCGTTCTGCATGTCCGGCGGGACGGACGCCAAGCAGTTCTCCCGCCTGGGCATCGTCGGCTACGGCTTCTCGCCGCTCAGGCTGCCCCCGGGCTTCGACTACCAGGCCCTCTTCCACGGGGTCGACGAGCGGGTGCCCGTCGACGCGCTGCACTTCGGCGTCCGGGTGCTCGACCACTTCTTCATGAACGACGACCAGCACCACCCCTGCCCAAAGGAGGCGTAACAACCATGGTGTCCACGACGCCCTACGGAGCCTGGCGGTCCCCGATCGACGCAGAGCTCGCCGCATCGCACGACAGCAGGCCGGAGTTCGTGGGCACGGTGGGCGACGAGGTCTGGTGGGTGGCCTCCCGCCCCCTGGAGGGCGGCCGGATGACCCTGGTGCGCCGGCGCGCCGACGGCGTGGAGGAGTCCACGCTGGCCGCGCCGTGGAACGTGCGTTCGCGCCTGATCGAGTACGGCGGGCTGCCCTGGGCGGCGGCGCCCCGCGGGAGCGGGGGACCGCTGGTGGTCTTCACCCACTTCGCCGACCAGCGGCTGTACGTCTGGGAGCCGGACGACCCGGCGGGCGCGCCGCCGCGCCCGCTGACCCCGCCCTCGGCGGTGGGCGGCGGGCTGCGCTGGGCCGACCCCGTGCTGCCGCCCGGGCGCGGGGAGGTGTGGTGCGTGCTGGAGGAGTTCACCGGCGAGGGCCCGACCGACCTGCGGCGGGTGCTCGCCGCCGTGCCGCTGGACGGCTCCGCGGCCGACGACCGGTCCGCCGTGCGGGAGCTGACGGACGACCGGCACCGCTTCCTCACCGGTCCCCGGCTCTCCCCGGACGGCCGGCGGGCGGCGTGGATCGCGTGGGACCACCCGCGGATGTCCTGGGAGGGCACCGAGCTGAAGGTGGCCGAGGTCGGCGAGGACGGCCCCTTCGCCGGGATACGCACGGTGCTGGGCGGCCCCGACGAGGCGGTCGCCCAGGTGGAGTGGGCGGCGGACGGCTCGCTGCTGGCCGTGACCGACCGCACGGGATGGTGGAACCTGCACCGCGTCGACGTGGCCACCGGAGCCTGCGTCAACCTGTGCCGGCGCGAGGAGGAGTTCGCGGGACCGCTGTGGCGGCCGGGGACGCGGTGGTTCGCCCCGCTGGACAGCGGCCTGGTCGCCGTCGTCCACGGCCGGGGCGCCATGGTGCTGGGCATACTCGACCCCGAGACCGGGGAGCTGGTCGACGCGGCCGGGCCGTGGACGGAGTGGTCGGCCACCGTTTCGGCGAGCGGCAGCCGGGTGGTGGGGGTCGCGGCCAGCCCGCGCACCGGGTACGAGGTGGTGGAGCTGGACACCGGCACGGGCAGGGCGCGGGTGATCGGCTCCCGGCACGTGGACCCGGTGGACCCCGCGTACTACCCCGAGCCGCTGATCCGCACGTTCACCGGCCAGGACGGCCGGGAGGTCCACGCCCACGTCTACCCGCCGCACAGCCCGGACCACCTGGCGCCGGCCGACGAGCTGCCGCCCTTCGTGGTGTGGGCGCACGGCGGGCCCACCGGCCGGTCGCCGCAGGTGCTGGACCTGGAGATCGCCTACTTCACCTCCCGGGGCATAGGCGTGGCCCAGGTCAACTACGGCGGTTCGGCGGGCTACGGGCGGGCGTACCGCGACCGGCTGCGGGGGCGCTGGGGGATCGTCGACGTCGAGGACTGCGCGGCGGTGGCCGAGGCGCTGGCGGACGAGGGGACGGCCGACCGGGCCCGGCTGGCGATCCGGGGCGGCAGCGCGGGCGGCTGGACCACGGCCGCGTCCCTCGTCTCGACGGACCTGTACGCGTGCGGGACCATCGCCTATCCCGTGCTGGACCTGACGGTCTGGGCCGACGGAGGCACGCACGACCTGGAGTCGCACTACCTGGACTACCTGGTCGGCCCCCTCGCCGAGGTCCCCGAGCGCTACCGCGACCGCTCGCCGCTGAGCCGCGCGGACCGGATCGCGGTGCCCTTCCTGCTGCTGCAGGGGCTCGAGGACCCGGTCTGCCCGCCCCGGCAGAGCGAGCGCCTGGTGGAGGCGGTGGCCGGGCGCGGGGTGCCGCACGCCTACCTCACCTTCGAGGGCGAGGGCCACGGCTTCCGGCGCGCCGGCTCCGTGGTCCGGTCGCTGGAGGCGGAGCTGTCGCTGTACGCGCAGACCTTCGGCATCGACGTGCCGCAGGTGGCCGCCCTCGACCTGGCCAAGTGACCGGCGCGGCGGCCGCGGCCGCCTGACCTGGCGTCAGGCGGCCGCGCCCGCGCGGGCCGCGGGCGCGCCGGCCGCGGCCCCGGCACGGGCGGCGGGGACGACGACCGGGGAGCCGTCGCCGGGGGCGGCGAGGACGTCGGCCTCGATGCCGTAGAGCTCGCGGACCAGGTCGGCGTCCACGATCTCGCGGGAGGGGCCGTGGGCGACGATCCGCCCGTCGCGCATGGCGACGACGACGTCGGCGTAGCGGGCGGCGCTGGCCAGGTCGTGCAGCACCATCATCACCGTGCGCCCCGCGGCCGCGACCTCGCGGACGAGTTCGAGGACGTCGACGGCGTGCCCGAGGTCGAGGGCGCTCGTCGGCTCGTCCAGCAGCACGATCGGCGTCTCCTGGGCGAGGACCATGGCCAGCCAGCAGCGCTGGCGCTGGCCGCCGGAGAGCTGGTCGAGGCGGCGCGAGGCCAGGGCGGCGGTGCCGGTGGCCTCGAGGGCCGCCCGTACCGCGCGCTCGTCGTCGCGCGACCACTGGCGGAAGAGGCCCTGGTGCGGGTGGCGTCCGTAGCGGACGAGCCCGGCGACGGTCACGGCCTCGGGCGCCTGCGGCGACTGGGGGAGGAGGGCGATGCGGTGCGCGGCCCGGCGGGGGGCCAGCTCCCAGATGTCGGCGTCGCCGATCCTGACCGTCCCGGAGTCGGGCCGGTGCAGCCGGGCGATGGACCGCAACAGGGTGGACTTGCCGCAGCCGTTGGGGCCGACGACGGCGACGACCTGTCCCTCGGGGACGGTCAGGTCCACGCCGTGCACGACCGGGTGGCCGGGGTAGCCGGCGGTGAGCTGTTCGACGACGAGTCGCATGAGGTTAGCCTAACCTAATGCTGCGCTTCCGTTTCCCGTGCGGTTTTCCCCGCGCCTCTTTGGCAATTGACGCTTCGGTCAAACGTTTGCTCGCACGTCAATTCCCTTCGGGGCGGTCTGTTGTGTAAGGTAAGGCTTACCTTAATTCAAGTGGAATGGGGGGAACCGTCGTGGAGCAGTCCGAACTCGCCGGACGTGTCGCGCTGGTCACCGGGGCCGGACAAGGCATAGGCGAGGCCGTGACCCGCGCCCTTGTCGCACGAGGGGCGCGCGTCGCGGCCCTCGACGCGACGCCGGACGGCATCAAGAAGCTCGAAGCGGAATTCGCCGCCGGTGCGGTGCGCCACTACACCGCCGACGTCTCCGACAGCCGCGCCGTCGAGGCCGTCGTCGACGACGTCGAGAAGAACGTCGGACCGCTCGACATCCTCGTCAACGTCGCCGGGGTGCTGCGCACTTCGCCCGTCGTCGAGATCAGCGACGAGGACTGGCAGCGCACCTTCGCCGTCAACTCCACCGGCGTCTTCAACACCTCCCGCGCCGCCGCCCGCCGCATGGGCGAGCGCCGCTCCGGAGCCATCGTCACCGTCGGCTCCAACGCCGCCGGCGTGCCGCGCACCAGCATGGCGGCGTACGCGGCCTCCAAGGCCGCCGCCACCATGTTCACCAAGTGCCTCGGGCTCGAGCTCGCGCGCAACGGAGTCCGCTGCAACGTCGTCTCGCCCGGCTCCACCGACACCGCGATGCAGCGCGCGCTGTGGGCCGGCGACGAGGTCCCCGAGCGCGTCATCGACGGCGACCCGGCCGCGTACCGCGTCGGCATCCCGCTCGGCCGCATCGCCGACCCCTCCGACGTCGCCGACGCCGTCCTCTTCCTGGTCTCCGACCGGGCCCGGCACATCACCATGCACGACCTGTACGTCGACGGGGGCGCGACCCTGCGCGCCTGACGCCCGGACGCCCGGCGCCTGACGGCGGATCAGGCGCCGGCCGGTCCGCGCCACGACGGTGCCGGAACGCCGTCCGCGGCTCGCGGCGCCGCCCGCCGGTCCCGCCGGACGAACCCACCGCCTCCCAAGGGGGCGGGCCGTAAGACCACAGCCCACCCGGCCATCCGGCCGCCGCGAGGCGGCACGCGCGGCCGCGCCCCCGACCGGGGCGGGGCCGCCGAGAAGAACTTCACCCCACACCCGGTGCGAACCGCCGGGGGAACGGAGCAGCAGGTGACCACCGCTCACCACGTCGCCGACCGGCCGAGCGAGCCCGGCGCGCGCTCGGCACAGGACGTCAGGCCGTCCGACGCCCGGGCCGCCGTCGGCGCGGCGACGGCGCTGCTCGACGCGTACGAGCCGGGCCGCGCCCGCTTCTTCGCCTCGCCCACCCGCACCCTGCTGGCCCACGGCGTCCGCGCCGAGGTGCCGCACGGCGACGCGCCGCTGGCCGAGCGCGTCACCCGCACCCTCGACGCCGAGCTGCTCGCGGGCAACCCGGCCCCCGTCGTCGTCGGCGCCGTGCCCTTCGACCACACCGCCCCCGCCGCGCTCGCCGTGCCCGAGACCCTCCGCTGGGCGCCGCCGCTCGCCCAGGACCCGCTCATCGCCCTCCCGGCCGCCGCCCCCGCCGCGGCGAACTGGGACGTCCGGCCCGTCCCGGAGCCCGGCGTGTACGGCGCGGCCGTCGCCGAGGCCGTACGCCGCATGCGGCGCGGCGAGTTCAGCAAGGTCGTCCTCGCCCGCAGCCTGCGGCTCACCTCCGACCGCGACCTCGACCTGCCCGGGCTGCTCCAGCGCCTGGCCCGCCGCGACCCCTCCGGCTACACCTTCGCCCTGCCCTCCGGCCCCGGCCGCACCCTGCTCGGCGCCAGCCCCGAACTGCTGGTCTCCAGAAGCGGCGGCCGCCTCGTCGCCAACCCGCTCGCCGGCTCCACGCCCCGCAGCGCCGACCTCGCCGAGGACGTGCGCCGGGCGGCCGCCCTGCTGGAGTCCGCCAAGGACCTGCACGAGCACGCCGTCGTCGTGGACGCCGTCCGCGAGGCCCTCGCCCCGTACTGCCGCACCCTCGAGGTGCCCGCCCGCCCCACGCTCGTGCGCACCGCCGCCATGTGGCACCTGTCGACGACCGTCACCGGCGAGCTCGCCGAACCGGCCGTCTCCGCCCTGGAACTGGCCTGCGCCCTGCACCCCACCCCGGCCGTGTGCGGCACCCCGACCACGACCGCCCGCGACGTCATCGGGGAGCTCGAGCCCTTCGACCGGGGCGCCTACACCGGGATGGTGGGCTGGGGCGACGCGAGCGGCGACGGCGAATGGGTCGTCACCATCCGCTGCGCCGAGGCCGAGGAGCGCACGCTGAGCCTCTTCGCCGGCGCGGGCGTGGTCGAACAGTCCACGCCGGAGGCCGAGACCGCCGAGACCGGCGCCAAGTTCCAGACGTTCCTGCAGGCAGTGGGGGTAGACCAGTGACAGAGCCGACCGTCGACGCGCCGGGATATCCGGCGGAGTTCGCCGAGCGCTACCGCGCGGCCGGCTGGTGGCGCGGAGAAACGTTCGGGCAGATGCTGCGCGACCGGGCCGCCGAGCACCCGGAGAGGGTCGCGATCGTCGACCCCGCGGGCGGCGGGCGGCGCTGGACGTACGGCGAGCTCGACGCCCGGGCCGACCGGCTGGCCGCCGGTTTCCTCGCCCGGGGCATCGGCAAGGGCGACCGCGTGGTCGTCCAGCTGCCGAACGTCGCCGAGTTCTTCGAGGTGATCTTCGCCCTCTTCCGCATCGGCGCCCTCCCCGTCTTCGCGCTGCCCGCGCACCGCGAGACCGAGATACGCCACTTCTGCTCCTTCACCGAGGCCGCCGCCTACGTCGTCGCCGACGTCGCCGAGGGCTACGACTACCGCGTGCTGGCCGACAAGGTCCGCGCCGACGTGCCCGGCCTCAAGCACGTGTTCGTCGTGGGCGAGCCGGGCGAGGAGCACACCGCCCTGGCCGACGTGCCCACCGAGCCCGTCGCGATCGCCGACCCGCCCCTCCCGCACGAGCTGGCCTTCCTGCAGCTCTCCGGCGGCTCCACCGGCGTGCCCAAGCTCATCCCGCGCACCCACGACGACTACATCTATTCGCTCTGGGGCTCGAACGAGATCTGCGGCGTCGACGAGAACAGCGTCTACCTCTGCGCCCTGCCCGCCGCCCACAACTTCCCGCTCAGTTCCCCCGGCACCCTCGGCGCCCTCTACGCCGGCGCCCGCGTGGTGCTGGCCCCGCGCCCCAGCCCCGACGTCGCCTTCCCCCTCATCGAGCGCGAGGGCGTGACCCTCACCGGCCTCGTGCCGCCGCTCGCCCTGGTGTGGACCGAGGCCGCGGCGGCCGGCGACCACGACCTCTCCAGCCTCGAGGTCCTGCTGGTGGGCGGCGCCAAGTTCAGCGAGGAGGCGGCACGCCGGGTACGGCCCGCGCTGGGCTGCACCCTCCAGCAGGTCTTCGGCATGGCGGAGGGCCTGGTGAACTACACCCGGCTCGACGACCCCGAGGAAACGATCGTCACCACCCAGGGCCGCCCGATCTCGCCCGACGACGAGATCCGTGTCGTGGACGACGAGGACAACGACCTCCCCACCGGCGCGACCGGCCACCTGCTGACCCGCGGCCCGTACACCATCCGCGGCTACTGGCGGGCGCCCGAGCACAACGCCGCCTCCTTCACCGCGGACGGCTTCTACCGCACCGGCGACGTCGTACGGCTCACCGACAGCGGCCACATCGTGGTGGAGGGCCGGGCCAAGGACCAGATCAACCGGGGCGGCGAGAAGGTCGCGGCCGAGGAGATCGAGAACCACATCCTCGCCCACCCCGCCGTCCACGACGTCGCCGTCGTCTCCATGCCCGACGCCTACCTGGGCGAGCGCACCTGCGCCTACGTCGTGCTGCGCGAGGGCGCCGAACCGGTGAAGTCCGTCGCCGTCAAGAAGTTCGTGCGCGAGCGCGGCCTGGCCGCCTTCAAGGTGCCCGACCGGGTCGAGTTCGTCGCCGCGTTCCCGCAGACCGGCATCGGCAAGGTCTCCAAGAAGGACCTCCGTGCGGCCATCGCCGCCGAGCTCCGCGCCACCGCCCCACAGCTGTAGAGAAAGGCCCCACACCACCATGGCGCTCCCCGCCATCGCCCCCTACGCCATGCCCACCGAGGCCGACCTGCCCGCCAACAAGGTGAGCTGGACCGTCGACCCCGACCGGGCCGTGCTGCTCGTCCACGACCTGCAGAACTACTTCCTCGACGCCTTCGAGGCCGGCGCCTCCCCCGTCACCGAGCTGCTGGCCAACGTCGTGAGGCTGAAGAAGGACTGCGGGCGCCTGGGCGTGCCCGTCGTCTACTCCGCCCAGCCCGGCGGCCAGAGCCCCGCCGAGCGCGGCCTGCAGCAGGACTTCTGGGGCCCGGGCCTGCCCGACGACCCGCGCGCCAAGGCCGTCGCGGACGCCGTCGCCCCCACCGAGGGGGACACGGTCCTGACGAAGTGGAAGTACAGCGCCTTCGTGCGCACCGACCTCGCCGAGCGGATGGCCGCACAGGGCCGCGACCAGCTGATCATTGTCGGGGTCTACGCCCACATCGGTGTCATGATGAGCGCCTGCGACGCGTGGATGCGGGACATCCAGCCCTTCCTCGTCGCCGACGCCGTAGCCGACTTCTCGCCCGAGGACCACGCGACGGCGCTGCGCTGGGCGGCCGCCAAGTGCGCGGTCGTCACCACCACCGACCGCGTCCTCGAAGGGAAGTAACCCCCATGGCCCTCACCCTGGAACAGATCCGCGCCGACGTCGCCGACGTGCTCGGCGAGGACCCCGCCGACATCCCCGACGACGAGAACCTCGTGGACTACGGCCTCGACTCCGTGCGCATCATGACCCTCGTCGAACGCTGGCGCCGGGACCACGGCACCGAGGTCACCTTCGTCGACCTCGCCGAGAAGCCGGCCATCGAGCAGTGGGCGCCCCTGCTGGGGGCACGGACATGACGGTCTCCGTACTGGGCCGGCCCGTCGGCGGCACCCCCACCCGGTCCTCCGGGGCGGGGCTGCCGCTGACGGGCGCCCAGTCGGGCATGTGGTACGCCCAGGCCCTCGACCCGGGCAGCCCCGCCCTCAACACCGCCGAGTACCTCGACATCCACGGCGACATCGACCCGGTGCTCTTCGCCGAGGCCCTGCACCGCACGGTCGGCGAGGCGGAGGCCCTGCGCGTGCGCCTGGTGGACACCCCCGCCGGGCCCCGGCAACTCCCCGTCGCCGTCCCGGCACCCGGCAGCGGCTTCCCCCTGCACACCGCCGACCTGCGGGAGCGGGGAGACGCCGGACGGGCCGTCGCCGCGGCGACGGCCTGGATGCGCGCCGACCTCGCCGTCCCCTTCGACCTGGCGGGCGGCCCCCTCTTCGCCCACGCCCTCTTCCGCGTCGGCGACCGGCGCTGGCTGTGGTACCAGCGCGTCCACCACGCCGTCCTCGACGGCTACGGCTACGCCCTCGTCGCCCGCCGCGTCGCCGAGGTCTACACCGCCCTCGCCACCGGCGGCGACGCGGGCCCCAGCCCCTTCGGCCGGCTCGCCGCGCTCGTCGAGGAGGACGCCGCCTACCGCGACTCCGCCACCTGCGAGCGCGACCGCGACCACTGGCGCCGGCACATGGCCGGCCGCCCCGCCGTCCCCACCCTCTCCGGCCGCGCCGCCCTGCCCTCCCGCACCACCGTGCGTCACACCGCGCACCTCGGCCCCGAGGCCGCCGCCCGGCTGCGGGAACTCGCCGCGTCCGTCCGCGCCACCTGGCCCGACGTGCTCTTCGCCGCCCAGGCCCTCTACCTCTCCCGCGCCACCGGCCGGCAGGACGTCGTCCTCGGCCTGCCCATGATGGGCCGCATGGGCTCCGTCGCCCTGCGCGTCCCCGGCATGGTGATGAACGTCCTGCCGCTGCGCCTGACCGTCACCCCCGACGCCACCTTCGCCGAGCTCACCCGCCAGGCCGACCTCGGCATCCGCGACGCCCGGCGCCACCAGCGCTACCGCTACGCCGACCTGCGCCGCGACCTCGGCCTCCTCGGCGAGGGCACGGCCCTCGTCGGGCCGCTGGTCAACGTCATGCCCTTCGACTACGGCCTGACCTTCGCCGGCGCCCGCTGCGACGCCCACAACCTCTCCGGCGGACCGGTCGACGACCTGACCGTCAACATCTACGACCGCGCCGACGGCTCCGGCCTGCGCATCGACTACGACGCCAACCCGGCGTCGTACGAGGACGGCGAGGTCGCCGCCCACCAGCACCGCTTCCTCGACCTGCTCACCCGCATCGCCGCCGGCGACCCGCACCGGCCGCTGTCCGAGCTCTGCCTCGCCACCGACGAGGAGCGCGAGCGGGAACTCACCGAGTTCAACGACACGGCGACCGATCTGCCCCCGACCACGCTGATCGGCCCCATCGAGGCCCGCGCCGCCCGCACCCCGCACGCGACCGCGCTCATCGCCGACGGGCGGAGCTGGACGTACGCCGAACTGAACACCCGGGCCAACCGGCTCGCCCGCCACCTCATCGGCCTCGGCGTGCGCCCCGGAGTCCTCGCGGCCGTCGCCCTGCCGCGCTCCGCCGACCTCGTCGTGGCGCTGCTGGCCGTCCTCAAGGCGGGCGGCGCCTATGTGCCGCTGGACGTCGAACACCCCCCGGCCCGCCTCGCGCTCGTCCTGGAGGACACCGCCCCGGCGTGCCTCCTGACGGACACCGCCACCCGCGCCGCGGCCCTGCCGGAGACGGACGTCCCGGCCGTCCTCCTGGACGACCCGGCGCTCGCCGCCGCGCTGGACCGGCAGCTGCCCACGGACCCCGGCCGCGCCCTCACCCCGCACCACCCCGCCTACGTCATCCACACCTCCGGCTCCACCGGCCGCCCCAAGGGCGTCGTCGTCCCGCACTCCGCGATCGACAACCGGCTGCGCTGGATGCAGGGCCAGTACGGCCTGACCGCCGGCGACCGGGTCCTGCACAAGACGCCCACCGGCTTCGACGTCTCGGTGTGGGAGCTGTTCTGGCCGCTGCGCGAGGGCGCCACCCTCGTGCTCGCCGGGCCCGGCGAGCACCGCGACCCGGCGGCCCTGGCCCGTACCGTCCGCGAACACGGCATCACCATCGCCCACTTCGTGCCCTCCGCGCTCGCACTGTTCCTGGACGAGGCGGACGGGGAACTCCCGCTGCGCGACGTCTTCGCCAGCGGCGAGACGCTGCCGCGCGCGCTCGCCGACCGCTTCCACGCCACGCTGCCCGGCACCGCGCTGCACAACCTCTACGGGCCCACCGAGGCGGCCGTCGACGTCTCCCACCACCGGTGCGAGCCGGGCGGGACGGGCCCCGTGCCCATCGGCCGGCCCGTCTGGAACACCCGGCTCCACGTCCTCGACGCCGCCCTGCAGCCGTGCCCGCCCGGCGTCACCGGCGAGCTGTACATCGCCGGCGCCCAGCTGGCCACCGGCTACCTGGGGCGGCCGGACCTGACCGCCGCCCGCTTCGTGCGCGACCCCTTCGGGGCGCCCGGCGAGCGCATGTACCGCACCGGCGACCTGGCCCGCCGGCGCGAGGACGGCGTCCTCGAGTACGCCGGCCGCGCCGACCGGCAGGTCAAGCTGCGCGGCCAGCGCATCGAACCCGGCGAGGTCGAGGCGGCCCTGACGGGGGATCCGCGCGTCGCCGCCGCGTGCGTCACGGTCCGCGAGGACCGCCCCGGCGACCGCCGCCTGGTCGCCCATGTGACTCCGGCCTCGGTGGATGCCGCCGCCGAGGCCGGTCCGCTCGATCCCCGGGCCCTGCGGGCCGCCCTCGCGGCCCGCCTGCCCGAGGCCATGGTGCCCAGCGCCGTCGTGGTGCTCGACGCCTTCCCGCTGGGCCCCAACGGCAAGCTCGACCGCGCGGCGCTGCCCGCGCCCGCCCCGGTCCTCGGCGACCGCCGCCCCGGCGACGCCCGGGAGGAGACCCTGGCCCGGCTCTTCGCGGACGTGCTCGGCCTCGAGCGGCCGCCCGGCGTGGACGACGGCTTCTTCGACCTGGGCGGCGACTCGCTCCTCGCCGCGCGCCTCGTCGCCCGCGTACGGGACGCGCTCGGCGCGGACCTCGACCTGGGCACGCTCTTCAGGGCCCCCACCCCGGCCGCCCTCGCCGCCCGGGTCGCCGCCGGGAGGACGGACGACGCGCTCGGCCCCCTGCTGCCGCTGCGCCGCACCGGCACGCGCACACCGCTGTTCGTCCTGCCGCCCGCGGTGGGCCTCGGCTGGTGCTACGCGGGCCTCACGGCCCGGCTCGGCGCCGAACAGCCGGTGTACGCCCTCCAGGCGCGCGGCCTCGCCGGCGACGCGCCGCCCGCCGCCGGCCTCGAGGAGATGGCCGCCGACTGCCTGGCCCGCATCCGCGAGGTCCGGCCGCACGGCCCCTACCGGCTGCTGGGCTGGTCCTTCGGCGGCAACCTCGCCCACGCCGTCGCCGTGCTGCTGCGGGACGCCGGCGAGAAGGTGGAACTGCTCGCGCTGCTGGACTCCTACCCCGGCGACGTATGGCGGGGCAGGCCCGCGCCGGCCGAGGCCGACGCGTTCGCGGAACTGCTGCGCATGGCGGGCGAGGAGCCCGCCGGGGACACCCCGGTGACCCGGCGACAGATCGTGGCGGCCCTGCGCAAGGAGATCGGCACGCCGGCCGCCGCACTGCGGGAGGAGACCGTCGCCGCGATGGCCCGCGCCGCCGTCCACCACGCGGCGCTGACCCGGCGGCACCGGCCGGGCGTCTTCGACGGCGACGTCCTGTTCTTCACGGCCGCCTCGTCCGGGGGCGAGGACCGGCCGTCGCGGGACGCGTGGCGCCCGTACGTCGGCGGCGACCTGATCAACCGTGACCTGGACTGCCCGCACGCGGCGATGACCCGGCCCGGCCCCGTCGACGCGATCGCGGAGACGGTGGCCCGGTACCTGGGGGAGAGATGCTGACACACGCGGACGTGCGGCTGCTGGGCCGCGACGCGCTGCCCGGGCCGTGGCGCCCGGGCGGCACGGCCCCGCACGTCTGGCTGCTGCGCATACCCGACGGCGGCGCGCCCTGGCCCCAGGACGACCTGGACGCCGGGGAGCGGGCGCGGGCGGCCGGCTTCGTACGCCCCCTGCACCGCGACCGCTACGTCGCCTCCCACGCCGGGCTCCGCCGGCTCCTCGGCGCCTACCTGGCCACGCCGCCGGGCGCGGTGGAGCTGACCCGCGAGCCCTGCCCGGGCTGCGGCGAGCCCCACGGCCGGCCGGCGGTCGCCGGCTCCCCGGTGCACTTCAACCTCTCGCACGCGGGCGAACTCGCCCTCTTCGCCTTCGCGGACGCGCCGGTGGGCGCGGACGTCGAGCAGGTCCAGCCGCCGTCCGTCGTCGCCGAGGTGGCGCGGATGCTGCACCCGACGGAGACCGCCGAACTGGACGTCCTGCCCGAACACGCCCGCCCGGCCGCCTTCGCCCGGTGCTGGACCCGCAAGGAGGCCTACCTCAAGGGCACGGGCACCGGCCTCGCCGAAAGCCCCGCGGCCACCTACGTCGGCGCCGGCCCGGCCCCGGCCGCACCGCCCGGCTGGACCCTGACCGACATCGACGCGGGCCCGGGCTACGCGGCCGCGATAGCGGTGGCCGACGGGACCTAGCCCTCCAGGTGCCCCAGCACGGAGCGGACCGCCCGGTCCACGGCGTCGCGCGCCGCGTCGGTGTGGTCGAGCGTCTCGAAGCCGTGGTGGCCGAGCGGCACGTCGACCACCTCGACGGCGGCCTCGCAGCCGGCGGCCGCGGTCAGGAACTCCTCGATCGTGGCCGCGATCTCCGGGCGCTCCAGCTCCACCCGGGTCAGCACGAACGGCAGGCGGCCCGCGGCGGGCAGCGCCGCCGCCGGACGGAAGCGCGACGCGCCCATGCCCCAATTCGGCAGCGGCGCGAGGATCGGGTAGGTCGCCGCCACGCAGCGCAGCCACGGCGGGGGCGCGGAGAGCCAGTCCGCCGACAGCAGCCCGCCGCCGGAGAAGAACCACACCGCGACGCGGTCCGCGTCGACGCGCGGATCGGCCCGTACGAGCTCGACCGCCGCGGCGACGTCCTCGGCGGCGCGCCCATAGTCGGTGATGTCGTGCAGCCGGTGGTCCAGGGTCACGCCGACCGCTCCCAGGCTCGCCGTGTACCGGCCGTAGCCGACGAAGGCCGGCCAGTCGCGCGGTGCCGGCTCCACGCCGGCCGGGACCGGGCCGCCGTGGACGAACACCACCGCCGGACGGGGGCCGTCGGCGTCGGGCAGGTAGAGGTCGACGTGCCCCGTCCGCTCACGCGGCCGCTCGGGTACGTCGATGAGGAACGGCCGCTGGTGGGCGGCCGGCTCGCACGCCGTCGCGGCCAGCCGGTATCCCTCTCCTTCGGCGGCCCGGAGCAGGACGCCGGCCAGCTCGCCGGGGGTGGAGAGCATCGGCCAGTGCCCGGTGTGGAGTTCGAAGAAGCCCACCCGGGGGTCGGCGAGCGCCTGCAGGCGGGGGTCCCCGAGCCTCACCAGCGACTCGACCGTCTCGATGCTGGAGCCGTTGCCCGTGCACAGGATGCCGGTCGTCGGCAGCTGGGAGAGCGCCTCCGGCAGCCGGAGCGGCTGGGTGAGCGTGCCCGCCGGCTGCGGTGCGGCCAGCTCGGTCAGCCGTGCCAGCGCGTCGGCGGGGACGCCGGTGGTGCTGCCCCAGCGCTGCCACTCCTGCGCGGCCGGCGGGAGGATCCGCCAGTCGCCCTGTCCGCCCTGCCCGGCCGGGGCCGGCAGCCGGCCGGCGACCGCCGGGAGTTGCTGGAGGGCCGGGGCGCCGTCCTGGGGCATGACCGTGTCCAGGTAGACGATGCGGGAGACCCGCTCCGGGCGCCGGCCGACGGCGCCGAGCACCGGGTGGACGCCGTAGCAGTGCCCCACCAGCACCACCTCGGGCGCGTCCACCTCGTCGATCAGCCGCACCACGTCCTCGATGTGCGTCCCGAGGTCCGTGCCGGGCCCCGCCAGGTGGCGGCGCTCGCCCATGCCGGTGAGCGTCACCGGATGCGCCTCGGCCCCCGACTCCCGCAGCCGCGCGGCCACGTCGTCCCAGACCCAGCCGCCGGTGTGGGCGCCCGCCACCAGAATGAATGCCGTCATGAACCTCTCCTCGCTCGCCTCACGTCCGCGGGACTGCCGAACCGGCCGTCCGCGCTCGCCGGTACGGTAAGAACTCCTGCTGGGGGAGGTTCAAGTCGTGTCACCTGACGGAATGTGGAGCATCGGAGAGCTCGCCGAACACGCGGGCGTCACCGTCAAGACCGTCCGCTTCTACTCCGATCGAGGCCTGCTGCCCGAGGCGCGCCGCAGCGGCGGCGGCCACCGCCGGTACGGCCCCGAGGCCCTGGACCGGCTGCGCCTGATCCGCTCCCTGCGCACCCTGGACCTGCCGGTGGCGGACGTGAGCCTGATCCTCGACCGGGAGGACGCGCTGGAGGACGTCGTCGCGGACCGGCTGCGCGAGCTCGGCTCGCACCTGTCCGCCCTGCGCTGGCGGGAGGCCGCCCTCCGGCTGCTCCAGGACTGCACCCCGGCCGAGCGCGCCGAACGGCTGCGCCTGATCGGCGCGGTGACCTCCCCGCCCAGCACGGCCGCGCTGGCACGCTTCTGGCGGCGCTGGCTGCCCCCCAGGCTCCCGGCCCGGGTGGTCTCCGCCGTCCTCGAACGGTCGGTTCCGCAGCCTCCCGACGATCCCAGCCCGGCCCAGGTGCTGGCCTTCGCCCACCTGCACGCCCTCGTCACCGGCGACTGCGGCGGAGGCGACCACTGCCGGCCCGTGGTGCACCAACCCGACAGCGGATACCGTCCGGCCGTGCTCTACGACGGGCTCGTCGAGGCGTTCGCGCTGGCCTCGCCGCACCTGCTGGCACAGCGGTCACCGGGGCAGGGCGAGGCGCTCGACTGCTTCGTCGACGCCCATGCCCGCGCTAGCGGCGCCAAGGACACCCCCGCCTTCCGCCGCCGGCTCGGCGAGCAGCTCGCCACGGAGCCCCGCATCGACCGCTACTGGCAGCTCACCGCCGAGCTGACCGGCCCCTCGCGACCGACCCCCGGGGCCTGTCACGACTGGCTCCACGCCGCCCTGGACACCCAGACCGCCCGGTCCCGCCTGAACCGCCCGTCCCCGCCCGGGCGTTTCAGTAGCCCGCGGGCCTGACCAGACCCGTCTCGTACGCGAACACCGCCGCCTGCGTACGGTCGCGCAGCCCCAGCTTCATGAGGATCCGCCCCACATGGGTCTTCACCGTCTGCTCGGCCAGCACCAGACCCTCGGCCATCTCGCCGTTCGACAGGCCCTGGGCGATCAGGGACAGCACCTCGGTCTCCCGCTCCGTCAGGGCACCCACGCGGTCCTTGAGCGGGGCGCGCGGGGTGGAGCCCGTCATGCGGGAGAACTCGGCGATCAGCCGCTTGGTGATGTTCGGGGCCGGCAGGGCGTCACCGGCCGCCACCACCCGGACCGCCTCGGCGAGTTCCTCCGCCGAGGCGTCCTTCAGCAGGAAGCCCGACGCGCCCTAGGCACGCCGTGCCGTCGCCACCGGGGCGGGGCGTCCCTCGCGCACCACCGTGCTGCCGCCCCGCCTCCGCCCCTGCTCGAACCGGCGGAACACCGCCCAGCACCCCAGCAGTGCCACCGCGAACGCCGGCAGCCAGGCCAGCCGGGCGAGCGCCCAGCCGAAGCCGTCCGGGACGGTGTGCAGGCCGGGCAGGTCACCGCCCGCCGCCAGAGCGAGCGCGGTGACGCCCATCATGGCCGTCTGGTGCCAGAGGAAGACCGTCATCGCCGACAGGTTCACCAGGGCCACGGCCGCCCAGGCCGCCGGGCGCCGCAGCACCCGCCGCAGCGGGCCGAGCAGCAGCAGGGCCGCCCCGCACTGGGCGAGGCCGAAGGCGACGGCCGCGAGGGTGGGCGGGTTGAGGTTGGAGATCCGGGCGCCGGGCACCCCGACCATGGACGCCGGGTAGCCGGCCCACAGGACGAGCGCGGCGGTGGCGGCCGCGCCGCCGGCCAGCAGCGCCCAGCCCGTCGTACGGCCCGACAGGCGGCCGCGCGACCAGGCCGCGCCCAGGCAGTACGGCACCAGCCAGCCGGCCGCCACGTTGATCCACCCCAGCCACCCCGGCCCGCCCAGCGCGAACCGGGCGAGGTCGACGTGCAGGACCACGGCGAGCGGCCACAGCGGGTGCAGCCGGGCGACCAGGGGCGTCGCCGCCGTCAGCGCGGAGAACACCAGCAGGAACCACAGCGGCGAGAGCACCAGCTTGACCAGCGTGTGCACCGTGTCCGCTCCGACGCCCGACGCCAGCAGCGCGCCCGTCACCACGGCCCACACCGCCAGCACCGCGGCCACCGGCCGGAACAGCCGGGTCAGCCGGGCGCCGAGCCACCGCCCGTACGTCGTGCCCCGCGCACGGGCCGAGTGGTAACTGCCCGCCCCCACCTGACCGCCGACCAGGAAGAAGACGGCCAGCGTCTGGAAGAGCCAGGACACGGGGGTGAGTTCCGGCAGGTGCCGGAGCGGGCTGGCGCCGCGCAGCGTGCCGCCGTCGGCGACCAGGGCCGTCACCAGCCAGTGACCGAGCACCACGCCCAGGATGGCGGAGGCGCGCAGGGCGTCCACGGCCCGGTCGCGGCCGGGCGGCGTCGCGGAGTCGATCCGCCGGATGAGTTCACGCATGGCCGGATCGTGCGTCGCGCACGCCCCGGACCGCGTCGCACCGAAGAGCTCACTTGCGCGTGCTACCTGGGTATCACCGGTAGGGGGTACGAGCGGCAGGGGATGCGGCCGTGGGGGAGGGGGCAGGATGCCGGCATGGTGACCACCCTGCGAACGCCCCGACTGACGCTGCGCCGTTGGCGCGAGGACGACGTCGCCCCCATGGCGGCCATCAACGCCGACCCCGAGGTGATGCGCTGGGTCGGCGACGGGTCCGTGCACGACCGGGCCCGGACCGAGGCCGGGATCGCCGCGTGGGAGCGGGAGTGGGAGGAACGCGGCGTGGGGCCGTTCGCCGTCGAGGACCGCGGATCCGGCCGGCTGGCCGGCATGGCGGGCCTGTCCGTGCCCGCCTTCCTGCCGGAGATCCTGCCCGCCGTGGAGATCGGCTGGCGGTTCGGGCGGCCGTACTGGGGGCGGGGACTGGCCACCGAGGCGGCGCGCGCCGTGCTGGACTTCGCGCTGCGCGACCGCGGGCTGGCCAGAGTGGTCGGCGTGCACGCGGTGGGCAACGCCGCCTCCGCGGCGATCATGCGCAAGCTGGGCATGCGGCCCGAGCGCGAGACGACGCACCCGGCGTACGGGCTGCCCCTGTGCGTGCACGTCATCGAGACGCGCTGCTCATGACCGGGGCGCGCCGCGCGTGACCGGGGCGCCCCGCCGGGCGCCCGCGGCAGGCGGACTCACCCGTTCGGCCGCAGCGCAGGTGCCGGGGGCCGGGGCGGCCACCAGCGTGGAGGGCAGCGCGCCGCGATTCAGGAGGGCCCATGTCCGTGCACTTTGCCGAGCGGGAGTCGGGCGACCCGGCGGGCGACCCGTCCGGCGATCCGGCGTCGCCGCGCACCGCCGGGCCGCTGGCCGCCGCCGGGCTCGGCACCCACGGGCAGGTCCCCGGCATCCTCGAGGCGGCGCGGGACGAGGCCGTCCGGGCGATCGCCGCCGGCGACTACCACAGCCTGGCGGCGACCGACGGCGGCCGGCTCCTGGCCGCCGGGCTGGACGAGGACGGGCAGGTGACGGGCATCGTGGCCGCGGCGAGCGGCAAGCCCGTCGCCCTGGTGGCCGCCGGCAGCTTCCACAGCCTGGCCGTCGCCCGGGACGGCCGGCTCCTCGCCGCCGGCAAGGACCACAACGACCAGGTCTCCGGGATCCTCGCGGCGGCCAGGGACCGGCGGGTCACGGCGGCCGACGGCGGCACCGTGCACTCGGTGGCGGCGACCGACGAGGGCGAGCTGCTCGCGGCGGGGCACGACGGGGACGGCCAGGTGTCGGGAATCCTGGCGGCCGCCCGGGGGCGGCGGATCGCCGCCGTGGCCGCCGGGGACTTCCACACGCTGGCCGTGACCCAGGACGGCCGGCTGATCGCGGCCGGACGGGACGAGGACGGCCAGGTGTCGGGGATCCTGGCCGCCGCCCGCGACAAGAAGGTCGTCGCCGTCTCGGCCGCCGCCCTGCAGAGCCTGGCGCTGACCGACGACGGGCAGCTGCTGGCGGCGGGCCGGGACGGCAACAACCAGGTCTCGGGGCTGCTGAGGGAGGCCCAGGGCCGCCGGATCGGCGCCGTGGCGGCCGGCAGCCTGCACAGCCTGGCGGTGACCCTGGACGGAGAGCTGCTGGCCGCCGGGAAGGACGGGGACACCCAGGTCTCGGGCATCCTGGCGGCGGTCGCGGACCGGCACGTCACGCTGGTCGCGGCGGGCGGCTTCCACAGCCTGGCCGTGGTGTCCCCCGACGGGCCGAGGGGGCGCACGGTCGGCGCCGACTTCCGCCGGGCGGCGGGCCCGGACGGGGGGTGCTCACTGCGCCTGGTGCCCGGGCACGAGGGCCTCGACGGCCTCGTCGACGTGACCCTCGAGCTCGGCGGGGCGGCCCAGGAGTTCCGGGTCAGGGAGGGCGCGGCGGTACGGATGGTGGTGGAGGAGCGGGAGCGGGTGCTGGGGGAGGGGGCGCTGTACTTCACCTACGACGAGGCCACCGGCGTGGTCGGCGTCGACACCCGGGCCAGCCGCTTCCCCTCGCACCTGACGTGCACCTCGCACGGGGCGAACCGGTTCACGTTCACGTGGCACAAGTGAGCACCCGCGACGCCCCCACCGGCAGGTCCCACAGGTCCCCCCGGGGCCGCCCGGTCGCCTCCCAGGCCGCCCGCACCCGGCGCAGCGGCTCCAGCGGCGGCTCGGCGGACAGCAGGAACGTCGCCCAGTGCATGGGGGCCATCGCCCGGGCGCCGAGGTCCGCGCAGGCCCGCACGGCCTCCTCCGGGTCCGTGTGCACCGGCCCCAGCATCCAGCGCGGGTCGTACGCGCCGATGGGCAGCAGGGCCAGGTCGATGCCGGGGTAGCGCTCGCCGATGCGCTCGAACCAGTGGCCGTAGCCGGTGTCGCCCGCGAAGTACACCCGCCGCCCGTCCGGCGCGGTGATCACCCAGCCGCCCCACAGCGAGCGGCAGGTGTCGGTCAGGGTGCGCTTGCTCCAGTGGTGGGCCGGCACGAAGTCGAAGCGGACCGGCCCGGCCGGGCCGGGCAGCTCCACGGCCTCCCACCAGTCCAGCTCGGTGACGCGGGTGAAGCCCCGGCGGCGGGCCCAGGCGGCCAGGCCCGCCGGGAGCAGCAGGTGGGTGTCGCGGGGCAGCCGCTTGAGGGTGGGGGCGTCGAGGTGGTCGTAGTGGTTGTGGCTGATGACGACCGCGTCGACGCGGGGCAGGTTCTCCCACGGCACGCCGACCGGGGTCACCCGGGGCGGGGTGCCCAGGATCCGGCGCGACCAGACGGGGTCGGTCAGGACCGTCAGGCCCCCCGTGGCGACGACCCAGCTCGCGTGGCCCGCCCAGGTCACGGCCGTGGCGTCGGCGTCGACGCGGGGCAGCGGGCCCGGCTCGACCGGCAGGCCGGCCAGGTCCCGCAGCGACTCGGCGCTGGGCCGCAGCCGCCCCTCGCGCGCGAGCCGGGCCAGGGTTCTGACGCCCGGCAGCGGAGCGGTGAGGCGGTCGGTGAACGACCGGGGCCAGGTGCGGACCTCGCCGAGCGGACGGGGCTCCGCGAGGGGGCGCTCGGTCTGTTCGGTCATCTGGGGCTCCATTCGTGGGGAACCGGAACCTTCAGGGCGCGGCGCGGCGGGCGCGGCCGCGCGCTCCCCGACCGACGGTAGATCAGGAAACGGCCAGTTCACTGAACACCGTTCCAAAAGTGGACAACGCCTCCGCGACGTCCGGCCGCGCGAGGGGGTCCGGCGCGTCGAGGGCGCGCCGGCGCCCCTCCTCGGCGGCGCCGAGCAGCGGTGGCGTGGACAGCCGCACCCGCAGCGCGTCGGGGGCGTCGCCGAAGCGGTGGCCGCCCGGGACCAGGTGGCCGAGCGCCGCGCTCAGGTGGGCCTCCAGCTCGACGGAGTCGGTGATGCCGCGGGCGGCCAGGGCGTCGCGCTGCTCACCGAGGTCGGCGTAGAGGTGGGGGCCGGTTTGCGGCGGCCGGCACAGCACCCCGGCCGCGTCCAGCCGCTCGCGGGCGGCTGCGCCCAGGAGCCCGTACAGCCGGGCGGTGGCGGCGGTGCGCGCGCGGACGGGGCCGGGCTCGGCCAGCGCGTAGCGCGCGGCGGCGGCGACGGGCGGCGCCAGTTCCGCCCGCAGGGCCGTCAGGAGCGAGGTGGCGCGGGCGAGCAGGGCGGGGCCGGTGCCGCCGGAGGGGAAGCGGGCCACGGCGGCCGGCCAGGCCGCGGGGGTGAAGGGGCCCGCGAGGTCGGTGAGGACGACGACCCGGTCGGGGTACATCTCGGCGGGGCTGACGAAGACCGTCTCGTGCGGGTCGTGGAGGGTGTCGCGCCAGGTCTCGTCGCTGACGACCGTCAGCTCCTCGGCGGCCGCCGCCTCGCAGACCTCGTGCAGGATCTCGGGCGGCGCGACGGTGCCGGTGGTGTCGTCGGCGACGGACAGCACCAGGAAGCGCGGCCGCCCGCCCTCCGCGCGGATCCGCCGCACGGTCTCCAGCAGCGCGAACGGGTCGGGCACGCCGCCGCACTCGGCCGGCACGCCCACGTGGTAGGCCAGCCGCCCGGCCAGGCGGGCGAGCGGGCTGTAGGAGGCGGCGCAGGGCCGGGTCAGCAGCACCTCGCCGCCCGCCGAGGCGAACAGGGCCAGCAGCAGGGGCTGCGCGCCGGGGGAGGCGACGACCAGGCCGGGCTCGCACGGCAGGCCGCGCCGGGTCCAGTAGCCGCACGCGGCCGCGCGCAGCGCGGGCCCGCCGCCGACCGGCTCGGGGGCGGAGTCCGCGGCCGCCTCCGCCAGCCGTCCGGCGAGTTCCGGCAGCACGGGCAGTCCGCGCTCGGGGGCCGGGAGGGCGGAGAGCGCCGCAGTATCCCGCTGCATCCGCACGTACCTCCGTACCTCACCCGGGGTCTTGCGCCCACCTTCGCAGATCACGGCGCGCGGGGCCGGGCCGACACGGGCGGGCGGGTGAGGAGCCGTCCCGGATGGCAAGACGGGGCTCTCGCGATACGAGACGACGCGCGTACGGTGAAAGGCGCCTCACGTCACGACGGAGCGAAGGGACCACCATGCCCGAAGCGGGGAACGAACGGAAAGAGCAGGTGTACATCCACGGTCACCACGAGTCCGTGCTGCGCTCCCACGGCAGGCGCCGGGCCGCCGACTCGGCCGGCTACCTGCTGCCCGAGCTCAGGCCCCACCACCGGATCCTGGACATCGGCTGCGGCCCGGGCAGCATCACCGCCGACCTGGCGGCCCTGGTGCCCCAAGGCCGTGTGACCGGCCTCGACGCGGCCGAGGGGATCCTCGCCCGGGCCCGTGACGCGGCCCGCGAACGCGGCGTGGACAACGTCGACTTCACCACCGGCGACGTGGCCGCCCTCGACTTCCCCGACGGCTCGTTCGACGTCGTCCACGCCCACCAGGTGCTCCAGTACCTCGGCGACCCGGTCGCCGCCCTGCGCGAGATGCGCCGCGTGTGCCGCCCGGGCGGCGTCGTGGCCGTGCGCGACGTGGTCTTCACGGCCATGACCTGGTACCCGCGCGTGCCCGGCCTCGAGGACTGGCAGCGCCTCTACGTGCGCGTCGCCCGGGCCGGCGGCGGCGAGCCGGACGCCGGGAGCCGGCTGGTGTCCTGGGCCCGGCGGGCGGGGCTGGGCGACGTCACCGCCACGGCCGGCGCGTGGTGCTACACGGGGGAGGAACAACGCGCCTGGTGGAGCGGCGTATGGGCCGACCGCACGCTCTCCTCGGCGTTCGCCGGCCTCGCGGTCGGGGGAGGGCACACCGACCGGGCGGGCCTGGAGGCGATCGCGCGGGCCTGGCGGGAATGGGGCCGTCACGAGGACGCGTGGTTCTCGGTGCTCAACGGCGAACTGCTCTGCCGGGTCAACTAGCCTGGTTTTCATGAACATTCTGGGGACTTCGCTACGGGTGTGCGTCAGTGATCTGGAAGCGTCCATCGCGGTGTACGAACGGCTGACGGGGGCCGAGGCGCTGCGCTTCCGGCGGGGCGGGGTCTCCGTCGCGGCGGTCGGCTGCTTCTTCCTCATGAGCGGGCCGGAGTCGGAGGTGTCGGTGCTGCGGAAGATCACGGCAACCATCGCGGTCACGGACGTCGACGAGGCGCTCGTCGACCTCCAGGCGGTGGGCGCCGACATCATCGCCGGGCCGGTGCCGACGCCCATCGGCCGGAATCTGGTGGCCCGGCACCCGGACGGATCGGTGTTCGAGTACGTGGACCGCAAGGCGGCGTGAGCCGGCGGGCGCCGGACGGGCCGCCCGCGCGGTCCGTACGGCGCCCGGCTGGGCCTACGTCAGGCCGGCACCCCGAAGTCGTAGTGCTCCGGCAGCGGATGCAGCCGGCGGGCCCGCGCCCGGACTGCCTCCGTCACGGGGCCGTCCCCGGCGACGAGCCGCTCGGCGATCGCCCACCACACCTCGGCGAGCGACGCCTCGCCCTCCCGCAGGTCGTCGACCTCGAAGCCCTCGTCGAACACCGCCCGCGCGGCGGCCGCGTCCCCCCGCGCGAGCAGAACCCGCGCGCCCAGCAGCCGGAAGCGGCCGCGCGCACGGTCGGCCGGATGGACCCCCGCCAGGACGCCGGCCGCCGCGTCCGGCCGCCCGGCGGCCAGCAGCGCCGTGACCGCCTCGTGCGCCAGCGCGGCCAGCGCGGGGCGGGACGCCCGCGCCGCGCGCGCCTGGCCGACCGCGTCCGCGTAGCGGTCGGCCGCGCGCTGCGGATGGCCGCCCGCGCGGTCGGCCGCGGCCAGGCAGCGCAGCGCGGGCCACGCCGGCCCGTCCCGCAGGGCCCGCTCCCAGCTGCGGACGGCCTGCGAGCGGTCACCGGCGTGCCACTGGGCGACGCCCAGGTGGTAGGCCGTGTGCGGGCCGGGCTCGGCCGCCTCCAGCAGCTCGCGCCAGCGCGGGGAGACCAGCGAGGGGCCCGGCTCCGGGCCGTGCTCGGTGAGCGACCCGGTGTGCAACAGCTCCTGCCACGGCCGCTGTTCCTCGCCCAGCGTCGCCGCCGGGAACGGCGTCCCCGGCAGCTCGAGGCCGCCGCGCTCCGCCTCGAGCGCGCCCCAGCCCGACCCGGCGGCCAGGATCTCCTTGGGCTCGTGGTCGGCGTACGGCCGCCACGCGGCGTACGCCGCGTCCACCCCGGCACGCGGCAGCGCCGCCTCCAGCCGGCCCGCGACCTCGGCGCACGCCGCCGGCCAGTTCGCGCCGTGCGTCCGGGCGGGGTCGGCGGCCAGCGGCCCGTACGCCTCCAGCCAGGCGAACTCCCCGCCCGCCTCCAGCGGTACGTGCTCGAGCTGTGTGCGCGCCAGCCCCGCCTGGATCTCGGCGTAGCCGCCGGTGCCCGGCTCGGTGAGCCACTCCTGCCGCCGGCGGCTCGCGGGACCGGCGCCCCACACGAACAGCTTGCGGCCGCGCAGCGGGTCGGTCGAGGTCTGGACGAGCCCGCGGCCGTCCCCGCCGAGCGCGGCGATCCAGCGGCGCTCGCCGTCGGGGAGGTCGTAGAAGTAGTCGGCGGGCCGGTCGCCGGCCGGCGGGTACGAGCGGTCGGCGCCGTCCCGCACGGGCACCGCGACCCGGCGCAGGGAGCGCTCGTAGCCGAAGTGCCAGGCGGACTCCGCCGGGACCAGGACACGGGTGCCCGGCTCCTCGCGGACGGCCGTGTTGGACCACCAGTACACCGGGGCGGGACGGTCGTGGGGGTTGCGCACGCGCACGCCCGCGTAGAGGAAGGCGGAGCCGTCGGGCAGCCAGAGGTCGACCTGGAAGGGCAGGTCGCGCAGCCGCTCCCACTCCCACAGCCGCAGCATCTCGCCGCCGTCGGGCGCCGGCACGCGGGCGGCGTGCAGCGGGGCGGCGGAGAGCGGGCCGTGGCCGGTGGCGCCGGTGTTCCACTCGATGCCGCCGGAGAACCAGGCGCCGTTGAGCGCGAAGCCGGCGGGCTGGAGAACGGGGTTGCTGTAGAGGAGGGAGCGGCCGGACGCCTTGTCCTCGAGGGAGTACACCCGGCCGCCGAGCGAGGGCAGGACGGTGGCGCGCAGGAGGCCGTTCTCGATGACGATCGCGTCGAGGTCGGTGGGGACGCGCGTGCGGGAGTAGTCGTCGCGGCGGCGCACGGGCAGCAGGGAGCGCAGCGGCGCGTAGCGCATCTGCCGGGCCATCTCGGCGGGGAGGCCCTCGAGCCCGCCCGGCCCGGGGCGATGGACGTCGGCGAGGACGGCCAGCGGCGGCAGCGGGTTCTCCGGCCCCAGGGGCGCGGCGGGCAGGGTCAGGACGGTGCGGCGGATGGTGGTGGCCATGGCGACTCAGCTCCTCGTACGGGCCGCCGTGCGCCCGGCGCCCCCCTCATGACTGGCCTGTGTGCGTGGTCAACGAATGCTTCCCCGCGCCGTCGGCGCGTGAACGGCCGCGCGGGAGTTATGGAATGCCTCTTACCGCTTCCGTTCCGGGGCGTCCGCCGCCCGGGCGTGCTCCGTCGCACCGGTCGATCGCTTGATCATCCTCGGAGTGTGGCACTGAGTGTCACGGGCTGGGAAGAGGGCCGCAGGCCCAGCGCGGGCCCCGCCACCAGCGCCCGCAGGATGTTCTCGGGAGCGCTCGCCAGGCCGTCGATCAGCCGCTCGCGGGCCAGCAGCACGTCGGTGATCTGGCGGCTGTAGCGCTCGGCCGACTCCTTGGCGAACCCCAGCAGCGGCCAGCCCCAGACGGAGGCCAGGTACACGCCGTGCCGGACGAGGCAGGGGCGGGACGGATGGGTGGACTCGACGATGGGCTCGACGGCCGTCCGGTTGGTGGCGCAGCCCCCGACGAGGTCGACGACGACCGTGCCGGGCCGCAGGACGGACCGCAGGTCGTCCTCGGTGACGAGGTAGTGGGTGCCGCGGAAGGGGGGCGGGAGCTCGGCCCCGTTGATGACGAGGTCGCTGGAGCGCAGGTACCGGACGACGTGCGGCCGGCGGGTGGCCCGCTTGGTGAGGACGTCGATCTCCCGCACGCCGTGCCGGACGCACTCGTCGAGGGCGCCGAAGGCGACGTTGCCGTAGCCGAGGAGGCAGACCCTGAGGCCGGCGGGCGCGCACGGTCCGTGCCGGAGCGCCAGCTCGATCCCGAAGCGGGCGCCGGCGCGGCCGGTCTCGTGCAGGCAGTGGATGCGCCGCCGGCCGTACGGGCGCGGCGGCCGCTCCGCGCGGTACGCGGCCACGCGCGCGGCGCCGATCCGGGCGGCGGCCTCCTCCAGCTCGCCGAAGCCCACCGTGACCGTGGCGGGGGCGGCGGGCCGGGACTGCAGCACGCGCAGGGACCGGGGCCGGCGGCGCGCGGCGTACTGCAGGCCCCCGAAGGCGTCGTGGGAGAACCCGATCAGGGCGACGGAGAGGTCCTCGGCGGCCTGCCCCCGCACGGCCGAGAGGATGTCGTGCATCGCCAGCCGGCTGCGGACGTAGGAGTCCGTGAGAACCTCCGGGCTTTCCCGGATCAGCTCCATCGCGACGACATTGACGCCGCGCGCATTCGCCACCTCGACCCTTTCCGGTATCGACAGCGGATGCGCCATGCAGAGCAGTGTGGAGCCCGGGTCCATACGGGAGAGGTCGTGATGGGCCGGCCCTTTGAGCTTGATGACCAGGTCCTTGTCGCGGTAAAGGGCGTCGCGCGTTTCTACGGCGGCCCCGGCCGCCGTGTACAAGGCGTCGGACAGCCCCAGCGCCTCTCCCGCGCCCCGCTCGACGGCCACCGCGCATCCGTTCCTGACCAGCGCAGACACGGCGGACGGGGTCAGCGCGACCCTGACCTCCGAGCCGTCGGGATTCTCCGGGGAAAGGTGCTCGGCGGCGAGACCTATTCGCTGAAAGGGCCGGCTCCTCAGGGCCTGCCCGAAGCCTGCCGTCATGTGCGGGGCCCCTTTCGTGCGGGCCTGCTCTCATGATGGCAGAGCGCGCGCGGCGCCGCCCGTCGCGGTAAACTCCCGGGCCGCCGCGACCGGCAAGCGGAATGCACGGGAATTCCCGGGGGTGTGAATTCTCCGACCGGCGCCGGGGAGCGGTGGAGAGGGCGGGGCGCCGGCCCGCCATCCCCCGATCGGGTGACATCGGCCATGGGCCTGGCACGGGCGCCGCCGGGGTCTACGCTGGGAGCCGGTGAGTGACCCGGTGAGTGAACACAAGTACCCGCCCGAGCCGGAACCGCACGGCAGGACCTGTCAGTGGTGCCACGGCTCCGGATACGTGACGCGGGCGCTGGCCTACAGCCCCGGCACGGACCCCTTCGC
The DNA here is from genome assembly GCF_014655595.1 of Streptomyces griseocarneus. Classification (GTDB taxonomy): domain Bacteria; phylum Actinomycetota; class Actinomycetes; order Streptomycetales; family Streptomycetaceae; genus Streptomyces; species Streptomyces griseocarneus. The sequence continues at coordinate 507,318 of NZ_BNBL01000001.1, forward strand.
GGGCCCGGCGGAGACCGTCCACCGCGCCGCCCAGTGCAGGCACTGCCGGGGCTCGGGCACGTACGACTCCGACCTCGACCCCACCCTCTGAAGCCCTCCGAAGCCCTCCGGGCATGCGCGCAGCGCGTCGGCGTCCGCAAATCCGGCTGTGCGGCTTCCGGTCCTCACGGTTCCGCTTGATCGGGCCGGGGTGGACGAATCACGGCCCGGAGCCCTGATCGCAGCACCTTTTGCGGTCGGCGGGCGGGCTGCGCGGGACAAAAAAATCTAATTTGGCGGTGCGGAGGGCGCCGGTCAATATGTGCTGTCGCACATACCTGTGCTCTTGCAGAGGTGTGCGCCGTCGCCCCAGAATCGGCGACCTGCCCAGCACGAGAGGTGCAACCACCCCATGCACGACACCGACGGCACACCCTCACGCCGTTTCGGCCTCCCCACCGCCATCACCCTGGTCATGGGGAACATCATCGGCGGCGGCATCTTCATGCTGCCCGCCTCGGTCGCCCCGTACGGCACGGTGAGCCTGCTCGCCTTCGGTGTGCTGACGGTCGGCGCGATCGCCCTCGCTCTCGTCTTCGGCCGGCTCGCCGGGCGCTTCCCGCGCACCGGTGGTCCGTATGTCTATGCACGGGAGGCCTTCGGCGACTTCGCCGGGTTCCTGTCGGCGTGGTCGTACTGGACGATGACCTGGGTGAGCAACGCCGCCCTCGCGGTCGCCGGCGTCGGCTACCTCCACGTGCTCACCGGTGGCACCGAGTCCAAGGAACTGGACCTCGTCCTGGCCCTGGCCCTGCTGTGGCTCCCCGCGCTGGCGAACCTCGCCGGCACCCGCTGGGTGGGCGTCGTGCAGCTGGTCTCCACGGTGCTGAAGTTCCTGCCGATGCTGTTCGTGGCGGTCGTCGGGCTCTTCTTCTTCGACCCGGACAACCTCGGCCCGTTCACCGCCGACGGCTCCGGCAACTGGACGGGCGGTCTGACCGCCTCCGCCGCGATCCTGCTCTACAGCTACGTCGGCGTGGAGTCGGCCGCGATCAGCGCGGGCGAGGTGCGCGACCCCGAGCGCAACGTCGGGCGCGCGAGCGTCATCGGCACGATCGGTGCGGCCGTGGTCTACCTGCTGGGCACGCTCGCGGTCTTCGGCACCGTCGCGCACGACAAGCTGGTGGACTCCACCGCGCCGTTCTCCGACGCCGTCGACGCGATGTTCGGCGGTCACTGGGGCGGCACCCTGATCGCGCTCGCCGCCGTGATCTCCATTACCGGAGCGCTCAACGGCTGGACCCTGATGAGCGCCCAGATGCCCTACGCGGCGGCCCAGGACGGACTGTTCCCCGCCGTCTTCGGCAAGAAGCGGCGCGGCGTGCCCACGGCCGGCGTCATCGCCGCCGCGGTGCTGGCCTCGGCGCTGACGATCATCAACTACACGGCGGGCGTCGGCGGGGTCTTCGAGATCCTCGTCCTGATCACCACCTTCTCCGCGACCGTGCCCTACCTGCTGGCCACCGCCGCGCAGGTGTACTTCCTGCTCAACGGGCAGCGCGACAAGATCCACGCGGGCCGGATGACCCGCGACCTGGTGCTCGCGCTCGGCGGGTTCGCCTTCTCCTTCTGGCTGGTGGCGGGCGCCGGCTACGCGGCGGTCTACCAGGGCGTGCTCTTCCTGTTCGCCGGGATCATCGTCTACGTGTGGATGGTGGCCCGCCGCCCCGCGAAGGAGCGGGACGGGCAGGCCACCGGGAGCGAGACCGAGCGCGAGCCGGAGCTCGTGGGCTGAGCGGGCTGAAGGGAGCCGTCAGGCCGTGACGCCGCCGTCGAGCACCAGCTCGGTGCCGACGGCGTACCCGGCCTCGTCGGACGCGAGGTAGAGCACGGCCGCGGCGATCTCCGCGGTCGTGCCCGCGCGTCCTGCGGGAATCTCGCGGCGCATGCGCTCGGCCTTGTCCGTCCCGGACTCGCCGGGACGGCTCGACATCGGGGTCTCGACGGGACCGGGGCTGACGGCGTTGATGCGGACGCCCTCGCCGATGTGGTCCAGGGCGGCGCTGCGCGTCAGCGTGGAGACGGCGGCCTTGCTGGTGGCGTACGCGCCGAGGTTCGCCAGGCGCTTGTGGCTGCCGAGGTTGGACGAGACGTTCACGATCGCGCCGCCGCCGTGCTCGCGCATGTGGGCGATCTCGTGCTTCATCGACAGCCACGCGCCGGTGAGGTTGGTCGCCAGGGTGGTGTGCCAGTCCTCCTCCGTGATGTCCGCGACCTTCGTGGGCGTGGTGAGCACGCCGACGTTGTTGACGGCCACGTCGAGGCCGCCGTACCGGGCGACCGTCGCCTCGACCAGGGCGCGCACGTCCTCGCCGCGGGTGACGTCGGCGGTGACGGCGGTGGCCCGGCCGCCCTCGGCCACGACGAGGTCCACGGTCTCCCGCAGCGCCGCCTCGCGGCGGCCCGCCACGACGACGGAGGCGCCCTCGCGGGCGAAGGCGAGCGCTATGCCCCGCCCGATGCCGGTGCCCCCGCCGGTGACGAGGACGGTCTTGCCGGTGAAGCGTGCGGTCATGGTGAACGACTCCTCTGGGATCCGGACGCGGGGTCCTGGATATATAAGAACGATCGGTCTTGAATGCGGGCACGGTGAAAACCGGGCCGTCGGGCCGCCGGGGCGGTGCGGTCAGTCCAGCAGGGTCAGCGCCTGCTCGGCCGCGTCCCGCAGCCGGGCCGGGTCCGGGGTGGCCTTGCCGACCACCCGCAGGCCCTGCAGGAACACCAGCAGCGTCCGGGCGAGCGCCACCACGTCGCGGTCGGCGGCGATCTCCCCCTGCGCGCGGGCCCGGGTGAGCGCCGAGGTCAGCAGCGTCTCCACGGAGTGCCAGCTCTCCTCGACCCTGCGGGCGCACTCCGCGTCGTGCGGGCCGAGCTCCACCGCCGTGTTGGTGACGAAGCAGCCGCGCCGCAGCGCGTCACCGCCCGCCTCGTCCGCGAACCGCCGCACCAGCTCCCGCACGGCCGGCAGCACCGGTCCCGGCTGCGAGAGCTCCTCGGTCATCGCCGGCCCGTGCTGCTCGCCGTAGCGCTGCAGGGCCTTGAGGTACAGCTCGCGCTTGCCGCCGAACGTGGCGTACAGGCTCGCCCGCGCGATGCCGAGGTGGTCGACGAGGTCCGCCATCGAGGTCGCCTCGAAGCCGCGCTGCCAGAACAGCTCCATGGCTGCCTGCAGCGCGGCGTCCGGGTCGAATTCCTTGGTCCTGGCCACATGGTGACCCTAGCCCTATCGAGAACGACCGGTCAAGAAAGATTGATCAAGAACGTGTGACCGGCAGGCCGCTATCCCAGGTCGAAGGCGTTGCGCAGGCCGAGGCGGTGACGGATGTCGTCCTGGTGCCGCAGGGGCTCGAACTCCGGGGCGCGGTACAGGGGAGTGATCGCGCAGCGCCCGGCCGGCGAACCGGTGGCGTCCAGCAGGGCGTTGACCGCCGCGCGGGCGGAGGCGTTGGCGCCCTCCATGGTGGCCAGGTCGATGTCCACGGCCACGTAGTCCCCGGCGAGGAAGAGGTTGGGGATGGCGGTGCGCGCCTCGGGGCGGTTGAACCAGGTGCCCGTGGGGTGGATGAGGAGCTGCTCGTCGTTGGTGGCGTGGGAGCCGCCGAGTTCCACCGCCGGGTCCAGGAACCACGAGTGCAGCGCGGAGTCCTTCAGGACCGTCCGGCCGGTGTCGTTGAGGCCCGCCTTCATCTGCGCCCACACCTCGCGGGCGACCTCCTCGCGCGTGCACCGCTTGGCCGTCTTCCCGTAGAGGATGCCGGGTCGGTCCCACTCGGAGACGTCCACCGACAGGCAGTCCGCCACCGCGCCGTCGCCGTAGTCGCGGCGGAAGTCGCGGCCGGACCAGTACTGGGCCTGGCTCACGGAGGTGATCGACCAGGGGGAGTCGATGTGGTTGATGTGGCCGTGGAGGATGGGGGTGGGCTCGGTGAGATAGAACTGGATGCCCGTCATCCAGTCGGTCTCCAGCCGGTCGCAGCGTGCCAGGCCGGGGTCCGCCGCCCGGACGCGGGCGTTCCAGGTCGTACGGGCGTGCTCGACCGGCATGGCCGAGACGAAGTGGTCGGCGCCGACCGTCCGCCGGGCGCCGCCGGCGTCCTCGAGCACGGCCCCGGCGATCCGGCCGTCGCCGAGCTGGAGGTCGCGCACGCCCCAGCCGGTGCGGAACTCCACGCCCAGGGACCGCAGATGGGCCACCCACGGATCGATCCACGCCTCGTTGGTGGGGGCGTTGAGCACGCGGTCGGGCTCGCCGTCGGCGCCCCGGCCCAGCGCGTTGAAGAGGAACGCCTCGATGCACGTGGCGACGGTCTTGGTGCTGGCCACCTCGGCCTTGGTGGCGACGATGTTGCGGGTGATGCCGACGGCCAGCAGCTGCCGGTAGTTCGCCGACATCCGCGCCGCCCTGGTGAACTCGAACCAGGGCACGCGCTCCCACTCCCGCGTGCGGCGCCGCTCTCCGCTGGTGAACCACACCAGCAGCCGGCCGGCGAAGTAGGCGATCTCGTGGGCGGGCAGCTTCGCGAAGGTCTCGAAGAAGGCCGTGAGCATGCGCAGGAAGACGTCCGGGGTGAGGACGGGCGGCGGCTTGCCGATGCTGGCGAAGGGGATGCGGATGTCCTCGAGGCCGCCCGTGCGGGCCAGCATCACCTCGGTGGACGGCACGAGGTTGTCGTGGCAGCCGTTGGGGTTGCCGGGGAAGGGGATGCGGCGGAGGGTGTCCGGTAAGTTCCGGTAGAAACCGGGAATGAAGCGGAAGCCGTGTTCGCCGGGGAGCGGTCTGCGGCCGCCCCTGGCGCTGCCCGGTACGTCCATGCTGCGCGCCTTGCCGCCGAGGGCGGACTTGCGCTCGTACACCGTCACCCTGAAGCCCCGCTCGGCGAGTTCGTGCGCGGCCGTGAGGCCGGCGACGCCGCCGCCGAGGACCGCGACCTCGCGCCCGCCGGAGCGTGCGCCGGAGCGCCGGGCGGGCCGTGACGCCGCCTGGGCCTCTCCGGTGCCGAGCGCGGTCGCCGCCGCGACGGCCGTGGCGCCGCCGATGAACCGTCTGCGTGTGCTGCTGCCCGTGCCGTCCGCCATGACCACAGCCCCTTACTGCCGGTAACGTGTCATGCTCGGCGCAGGAGCATAAGAGCGTCACCCGTACCCCGGAAGGCCGCCGCCGACCCGCCCGCGCCACCGGCCGCACATTGGCGCGAAACCGCCCCCGCCTCATGGGACGCTTGCGTCAACAGGCGTCCACGGGCGTTCATCGGGCGTCAGCAGGCCTCATCGGGCGTCATCGGCCGGCCGTGACAAGACGAAGGGATGCGTGATGGCAGTCGAACCGCTCTCGCAGCAGGACGTGGAGGACCGCCTGAGGGAACTGCCCGGCTGGAGCACCGACGGCGAGCGGATCACCCGCCGCTACTCCTTCGACGGGCACTTCCAGGCGGCGGCCATGGTGATCCATGTCGCGCAGATCCAGGAGGAGTTGAACCACCACTCGGATCTGACCCTGGGCTACAACACCGTCAGCCTCGCCGTGAACACCCACAGCGTGGGCGGCAAGATCACGGGCCTGGACGTGGAACTGGCCCGCCGCGTCGAGGCGGTCGCCTCCGGACACGGGGCACACTGAGGGCGAGGCCCCGGGGCGGCGCCCCGGGGCCCTGTTCCGTCCGCCGGCCGGCGTGCCGGCTCAGCTCCAGTCGAACTCGTCCGGGTCCGGGCCGAGCCGGGTGCCGGTGTCCAGGCCCGCGATCGCCGCGAGGTCGTCGGCGTCCAGCTCGAAGCCGGTCACGTCGATGTTCTCCTTGATGCGGGAGGGCGTCACCGACTTGGGGATGGCCACGTTGCCCAGCTGCAGGTGCCAGCGCAGCACGATCTGGGCGGGCGACTTGCCGTGCTTGGCCGCGACGCGGGCGAGCGTCGGGTCCTCGAGCAGGCCGCGGCCCTGGCCGAGCGGGGACCACGCCTCGGTGGCGATGCCGTGCTCGGCGTGGAAGGCGCGCAGCTCGGCCTGCGGGAAGTTCGGGTGCAGCTCGATCTGGTTGACCGCCGGGACGAAGGAGGTGTCGGCGATGACGCGCTCGAGCTGCGGCTGCTTGAAGTTGGAGACGCCGATGGCCTTGGCACGGCCGCTGCCGGCGATCTCGACGAGGGTGCGGTAGATGGTGACGTAGTCCTCGCGCATGGCCCGGGGCCAGTGGATGAGGTAGAGGTCCACGTAGTCCAGGCCCAGGCGCTCCAGCGAGGCGTCGAACTCGCGCAGGACGGCCTCGCGCGTCCACGTCTCGGAGGCGCTGTTCCAGAGCTTCGTCGTGACGAACAGCTCTTCCCGCGCGATGTCGGTGGAGGCGAGCGCCTTGCCCGTGCCCACCTCGTTCTCGTAGACGGTGGCCGTGTCGATGCTGCGGTACCCCGCTTCGAGGGCGGTCGTGACCGCGGCGGTCGCCTCGTCGTCGGGCACCTGCCACACGCCGAAGCCGAGCTGCGGCATCACGACGCCGTTGTTGAGGGTGATGGACGGGACGTTGCTCACGAGCAATCGATCCTTACTTCCTCGGGGTGTACTTGCTGCCGGGAACAACCCGCATCCTCCGCTTTGCATTCCCGGTACATCCATCATTGCCGTTTATTTGCCGTACAGTGCCTCGACCTCCCGCGCGTACGCCTTCTCGATCGCCTTCCGCTTGAGCTTGTGGGTGGCCGTCAGCAGGCCCAGCTCCTCGGTGAACCGGCCGGCCAGGATGCGGAAGGTGCGGATCGAGGCCTCCTGCGGCACGAGCGCGTTCGCCGCGAGCACGGCCTGCCCGATCTCGGCCTCCAGATCCGGATCGTTCACCAGTTCGGGAATGGTCGTGCGGGGCCCGCCGCGCATCGCCAGCCAGTGCGCCACGGCCTGGGGGTCGAGGGTGACGAGCGCGGCGACGTACGGGCGGGCATCGCCGACGACCAGGCACCGCTCGACCAGCGGGTGGGTGCGCACGTGTTCCTCCAGGACCGTCGGCGAGACGCTCGCGCCGCCCGCGGTCACCAGCGTCTCCCCCTTCCGGCCGGTGATCGTCAGATAGCCGTCGTCGTCCAGCCGACCCAGGTCGCCGGTGGCCAGCCAGCCGTCCCGCAGCACGGCGTCGGTGGTCCGCCGGTCGCCCAGATAGCCGGCGAAGACCTGGCCGCCGCGCAGCCAGACCTCGCCGTCGTCGGCCACGCGCACGCTCGTGCCGGGTACGGGCAGGCCCACCGTGCCGAAGCGGGTGCGCTCGGGAGGGTTGGCGACGGCGGCGCCGGTGGTCTCCGTCAGCCCGTACCCCTCGAATATGGTGACGCCCGCGCCCGCGAAGAACAGCCCCAGCCGGCGCTCCATCGCCGAGCCGCCCGACATCGCGTACCGCACCCGCCCGCCGAGCGCCTCGCGGAGCCGTGAGTAGACGAGCCGGTCGAAGACCTGGTGCTGGACCCGCAGGGCGGTGCCGGGGCCGGGGCCCCGGCCGAAGGCCCGGTCCTCCGTCGCCCGGGCGTAGCGCACCGCCACGTCCACCGCCTTCTCGAACGGTCTGCCCCTGCCCTCCAGCTCCGCCGCGCGCCGGGCCGAGTCGAAGACGGCCTCGAAGACGCGGGGGACGGCGAGCACGAACGTCGGCCGGAACGCGCCGAGGTCCTCGCGCAGGGCCGGGGCGGACGGCTGGGACTGGTGGCCCAGCTTGACCCGGCCGCGCACGGCCGCGACCTGCACCATGCGGCCGAAGACGTGGGCGAGGGGGAGGAAGAGCAGCGTGGCCGCCTGCTCGCCGGGGCGGGAGCGGAAGACCTGCTCGTAGCGGCGGACGACGTTGTCGGCCTCGGCCATGAAGTTGGCGTGCGTGAGCACACAGCCCCGGGGGCGGCCCGTGGTGCCCGACGTGTAGATGACCGTCGCCGGCGACTCGGGGGTGAGGGCCAGCCGGTGGCGGTGCACGACGTCGTCGTCGAGGGGCGACCCTGCCGCCATCAGGTCGGCGAGCGCCCCGGCGTCCAGCTGCCACAGGCGGGCGAGGCGGGGCAGCCGGTCGATGACCGAGCCGATGGTCATCGCGTGGTCCTCGTGCTCGACGACGCAGGCGGTGACCTCCGCCTCGTGCAGCATCAGGAAGACCTGCTCGGGGGAGGAGGCGGGGGACAGCGGCACGGGCTGGGCGCCGACGCACCACAGGGCGAAGTCGAACAGGGTCCACTCGTAGCGCGTACGGGACATGATGGCGACCCGGTCGCCGAACCGTACGCCCTCCGCCAGCAGCCCCTTGGCCAGGGCCAGCACCTCGTCGCGGAAGGCCGCCGCGGTCACGTCCTGCCACTGCCCGCCGCCGGTCCTGCGGCCGAGCGCCACTCTGTCGGGGTCCTCCTCCGCATGGTCGAACACGACGTCCGCCAGCCCTCCGACAGGGGGCGCCGTGACCAGGGAAGGGACGGTGAACTCGCGCAACTCTCGCTCCTCGCGACGCTCCGCACAGCGCCGTGACCGTACCCGATCCCGTCCCGGACCGAACCCCCCGCGGTCACCCGCCGGACAGCCGGTCCAGCGGCAGCAGCAGCACCGCCCCGCGCCCGGACGGCGGCGTGCCGGACTCCCGCAGCGCCGTCAGCTCACGGTCCGTCAGCGCCCTGGCGTACACCCGCACCTCGTCCAGGTCGCCCTTCAGGTACGACCGCCCGTCCGGCTTCTGCCCCAGATGCACCCCGAACGTCGAATTCCGGCTCACCGTCCCCGGGACGTCGCGCACGGACGTGGAGACGCCGTCGACGGTCAGCGTCAGCCGCCCTCCCGTGCGGCGCAGCGCCAGCTGGTGCCACCGCCCGTCGTCGTACGCGCCCGCCGACCGGACCGTCGCCGTCCGGGCCGGCGCCAGGCCCCCGGGCCGCGCGGTCAGCCGGCCGGTCACGCGCCCCGTCCCCGGCTCCCCGGCCAGCGCCACCTGCGGGGCCCCGCCCACCCCGCCCATCCACAGCAACGGCTGCTCGCCCCGGCCGGTCGCGGACCCGAGGCGGAACCACAGCACCGCCGTGACGTCCCGCGTCCCCAGCGGCAGCGAGTCCCGGTGGGGCAGGCGCACCGCGTCGTCCACGCCGTCGAAGCCGAGCCCCGCGCCGAACCGTCCCCGCACCGGGCGCGCACCGCCCAGCACATGCGACCCCCGCGCCCCGGGCGCCAGGTCCGGCGTCGTCGGGTCCGGCCCGCGCCGCGGCCCCAGCCAGTCCTCGGTGAACCGCGCGAACCGGATCTCCTGGCGGGCGTCGCTCCTGCCCGCCTCGTAGAGCAGCCCGGTCGTGCCCCGCCCGACGAGGGCCATGTCGGAGTAGCCGGACCAGTCCGAGGTCACCCGCCGGCCCCGCTCGGCGCCCTCCCAGGTGCGCCCCTGGTCGTAGGAGGACCGGATGGTCATCGTCCGGCGGCGGTCGGGGTCCGCGGGCGCCGAGAACAGCCAGCGCCCCGGCCGCAACGCCGCCACGGCTCCCTGCACCATGGGGGAGTACAGGCCGGGCAGGGCCCTGAACGGCGTGGTGAAGCGCTCCCCGCCGGCGCGGGCGACGGCCTCGTCGCGGTGGCCGAGGTCCGTGCCGTCCTGCTCGCGCCCGTTGACGTACACCGACCCGTCGTCGCGCTCGGCGAGCGTCAGCTCGGAGGGCTTCTGGCGGTAGGTGCCGTCGCTCAGGTAGCGATGGGTGTCCACCGCGCCGAGCCGCCAGTGGGCCCCGCCGTCGTCGCTGAGGGCCAGCGCCGCGTGGTTGGCGGTCATGCGGGTGCCGTCGTGGCTCTCGGCGTTGAGGCCCACGACCAGGCGGCCCCGGTGCGGCCCGTGGGCGAGCTGGATGCCGTGGCCGGGCCCGGTGGCGTACCAGGAGTTCCAGCCGGCGGGCCGGATCGCCGCCGACACGTCGCGCGGGCGCGACCAGCTGACGCCGTCGTCGTCGCTGACTTGCGTGTGCGGTGTGCGGTCGCAGGGCACGTCGCAGTTGCCGTCGTCGCCGCGGCCGTCGTTGTAGGTGGTGAGGAGCACGATCCGGCCCGTGCGGCGGTCCACGACGGGGGCGGGGTTGCCGTGGGTGTCGCCGCGCCCGGGGTCGACGACCCGCGGCCGGGACCAGGTGCGGCCGCCGTCGGTGGAGCGCCTGACGACGACGTCGATGTCGGTGGCGTCACCGCAGTTGTGCCTCCTGCCCTCGGCGAAGGCGAGGACGGTGCCGCGGGTGGTGGTGACGAGGGCCGGGATGCGGTAGCAGGCGTAGCCGAGGTCCGGGTCCTGGTCGCCCCGGAACAGGACGCGCTCCTCGAATCCCCCGGCCGGCGGGCCGCCCGGCTCCGTGACCGCCGCCGCCGGGGCCGGCGGGGGGAGGAGGGCGAGCAGGGCGCCGGCCAGCGCGAGCGAGGCCGGCCGGCGGCCGACGAGGCGTCTGATGCGGTGGCGTCCCGCGCATCTGACGGTACGTCCGGCCTGGGGATCGTGCCGCCCGGGCGGGGCGGCGGGTGCGGGGTTCCGGTCACTGCCAGCAGGATGCGCCGCCATGGCCCGTCCCTTTCGCGTCAAGGCCGCCTGGGCCCCACGTGTCCGGTGGGCAAAAGTACGGGGCGGGCCTTCCTCCCACAAGGACCGTGCGCCCGGCGGTCCCCACGGGTCGCGGCGCCACCGCCCCGGACGAGTTCGCTGGGAATCCCAACGTTGGCGATCCCCGTGATATCTCACCCGCGTGGTCGAGGACGACGACTGAACTTCCCGCCAAATCCCCGGCGGCGGCCCACCGGATCTGGTGGGATGTCACTCGATGTAAGGAAGAGGAGGTAAGAGAGGGGAAGGACAGGAGCGAAGAGAGAAAACAGCACGGGCGGCCCGGCCGGCAGGCGGCCGCGCCGGACGCGAGACGGCGAGACGAGACAGCGAGAGGCGAGAGGGGTGCCCGCGTGATCCTGCAGCAGCTGCACTACACCTCCACCGCCGTCGCCCCGGGCCCCAACGGCTCGGGATTCCGCTTCACCGCCGCCAGCCCCGAACTGCCCATCACCCTGCTGGGGGAAGCCGAGCAGCTGATCGCCTACGAGCCGCCGAGCGACGCCCCCGGATGCCCCTCCGCCGAGGAACTCGCCGTCTTTCCCGTGGCGTTCAGCCACAACCGGCTCTCCGACGGCAGCCGGCTCCTGTGCCGCACCGTGCGCACGGGCCCCGGCCGTGTCGGCCGGCACGGCAACTTCCACGCCCACGCCGTGCGGCTGCCCGAGGGCGGCGGACTGCCCGGCGGCCTGCTGCCCATCGAGGCGTGGGAGTCCCCCTCCTGGGCGGACCGCACCCCGGACGGCGGCATTCCGCAGCCCCTGGACGGGCTCGTGCCCGCCCGGCGGATCGACAAGGCGGGGCTGTTCGAGTTCGTCCACGCCCGGGCGGAACGCCTCGAGCCGTTCCTCACGGACGTACGGACCCTCTTCCGCACCCCCGACGCCCAGCAGATCCTCGTGATCGAGCACGACAGCGCCCACATCGCCCACTGGGTCGCCATCGCCAGCGCCGTCCTGCCCCGCGAGCTCGCCGACCGGCTCACCTTCACCACCTACACCCGCCGCCCCATGCTCGCCCGGCACCAGATCGTCGGCGCCTTCCCCGACGCCGACTTCGACTACGTCTCCGCCGCCGCCCAGCACCGCTACCGCGTCCACGACTGCACCGGCGGGCCCTGCAGCCCCGCCCGCGCGGAGCGCGACCTGTGGGCCGCCGTGGCCGCCCGCGTCTGGCTGGCCGGCCGCCCCGCGCTGTTCGCCGAGGCCGCGCGGCGCACCGGAGTGGGGCCGGAGACCGCCGACGAGGCCGACCGCCTCGCGGCCCTCGCCGCCCGCGAGGGCATCCCCCTCGACTCGAAGGGCCGCACGGCGGCCGCCCGGTGGACCCGCGACCAGGCCCTGCGCGGCGACCTCGACCCGGAGCTGCGCTCCCGGCTCCTGGCCACCCTCGCCTCGGGCGGCACGGACCGCACCCCCGAGGAGTGGACGGTGCTCGCCGCGCTCGCCGAGGAGTTCTCCCGGGCCGCCTCCCGCACGGCCGCCGCCCCCCTCCGGCGCGACCTGCGCGCGGAGCTCACCCGCGCGGCCGAGACGCCCGACACGCCCCTCGTGCGCTTCCTCACCCTGCTCCGCCTCGCCAAGGCGCTCCGCGTCGACCACACCCCCGTGCTGCCCGTGCTGACCGCGCGCCTGACGGCCGTCCTCCTCGACGACACGGCCCCGGACCGCAAGGTCGTACGCGCGGCCATCGACGCCCACCACGAGCTGCGCACCGCCGTCCTCGACGGGCTCGACCACACCGCCGCGACCGGCGACCCCCGGCCCATCACCCGCCTGCTGGCCGCCGAACTGCCCGGCGCCGACCTCACCGGCCGGCCCCACCTGCGGATGGCCGCCGCCATGGACGGCCGCCCCGCCCCCGAGGGCTACGACCGCCCGCCGCTCCTGCACACCCTCGTCAAGACCGCGGGACCCGACCACCAGCAGACGCCGTCCGTGCTGCGCACGGCCTTCCGCCTCATCTGGGGCGACGCGCCGCTCACCGCCACCGAGGCCGACGCGCTGCTCGGCGCGCTCCCCGACGGCTGGTACCACGCGGACGGCCTGCCCGAGGCGTTTGTCCGCGCCGCCCTCGACAGCGCCCCCGAGGAGCCGGTGGCGCCCCGGTTGGCGAAGAACCTCCTCGAGTGCCTCCTGGCCGGAGGCGTGGAGCTGCCCGCCAGACGGCGGGCCGCGCTGATGCTCCTCGAGCTGGCCGGCGACCTCGTGTCGGGCGAGGCCCTGCCCGGCTGCGTCGCACGGGTCGTCGCCCTGCGCCGGCAGGCCGCCCCGCTCGAGGCCGGCGTCGACGAGCGGCTGACCGACGCCGTCGCCCGGTGCCTGCTGTCCATGGACCCGCCGCCCGACCCCGGCGAGCTGCCCGACCTCGTCCACGCCGGGGACGAGCACCTCCTGCGCGCCTACGCCGAGGAGGCCCGCGGCGAGGCCGTGGCCGAGCTGCTGCGCACGCCCACCTACGCCGCCGTGTGCTTCGTCGCCTGGCACACCGCGCCCGGCGCGAGCGAGGTGTGGGACGGCATCCGCGCCGACCTGCTGTCCTCGGTGCTGCGCCCCGAGGTGCGCCGGATGTCCGCCGAGGACCTCGAGGAGATCCGGCACTGCCTCCGCCAGATCGGCGGGCAGTGGGCGGAGGTGTTCCACGAGTGGGACCGGTTCGGGGTTCTCGGCAGGCTCGGCGGCCGCTGGCGGGGCTTCGGCCGCCCGGGCTGAGCGGCGGCTTCCCGAGCGGTGGGCCCGGCGGCCCTCAGCCCAGGACGACGCGCTCCTCGCCCGCGTACACGTTCATCGACGCGCCCCGCAGGAAGCCGATCAGCGTCATCCCCGTCTCCACGGCCAGGTCCACCGCCAGCGACGACGGCGCCGAGACCGCCGCGAGCACGGGAATCCCGGCCATGGCCGCCTTCTGGGCGAGTTCGAAGGAGGCGCGCCCCGACACCAGCAGGATCGTGCCGGACAGCGGCAGCAGTCCCTCCTGGAGCGCCCGCCCGACGAGCTTGTCGACGGCGTTGTGCCGGCCCACGTCCTCCATGACGTCCAGGAGTTCGCCGTCGGCGGTGAACAGCGCGGCGCCGTGCAGGCCGCCGGTGCGGTCGAAGACCCGCTGCGCCTCGCGCAGCCGGCCGGGGAGCTCCGCGAGCAGGGCGGGCTCGAGCCGCAGGGGTGACGGCCCGTCGGCGACGGGCCAGCGGGCGGTGGTCCGTACCGCCTCCAGACTCGCCTTGCCGCACAGGCCGCAGGAGGAGGTGGTGTAGACGTTGCGCTCCAGGCCGGTCTCGGGGACGGGCACGCCGGGGGTGAGGCGGACGTCGACGACGTTGTAGGTGTTCGAGCCGTCGTCCGTGGCGCCCGCGCAGTAGACGATGTTCGCCAGTTCCCCGGCCGCGCCCAGCACGCCCTCGCTGACCAGGAAGCCCGCCGCGAGGGCGAAGTCGTCGCCCGGGGTGCGCATGGTGATGGCCAGCGGCTTGCCGTTGAGCCGGATCTCCAGCGGCTCCTCGGCGACGAGAGTGTCCGGCCGGGTGCCGACGGCCCCGTCCCGGATGCGGATGACGCGGCGGCGCTGGGTGACCCGTCCCATGGCGATCAGTCCCGGAGTGAAGTCGACCTAGTCGAGTGAGGTGGGCAGTGTCGCAACGAACGCTCTCACGTGACGTGGGCCTCATCGGCGGCGGGTGCCCTTCCCGGGCCGCCGCCGGTGGCTACCGTTCGGTAGGAAGCGTCAATTCCCCGCCCCGACCGTGCACCGAGAGCGGAGATCGACCATGACACCCACCCTCACCCTCAAGCCCGGCACGGACTGGGCGACCGCCTGGCGACGCTGCCGGGCCGTCGCCCCCGAGGCCTTCCGCGACGACCGCGTCCTCAACCTCTGGAACGGCGCCTGGCACGCCGACGGCGACCCGCTCCCCGCCACCACCCCCGTCGACGGCACCCCGGTCGCCGGGCCGCCCCGCCTCGACGCGGCCGCCGCCCACCGGGCCGTACGGGCCTCCCTCGACCAGCACCGCGCCTGGCGCGAGGTGCCGCTCGCCGACCGCACCGCCCGCGTCGGCGCCGCCCTCGACGCGCTCGCCGAACACCGCGACCTGCTGGCCCTGCTGCTGGTCTGGGAGATCGGCAAGCCCTGGCGGCTCGCCCGGGCGGACGTGGACCGGGCCATCGACGGCGTGCGGTGGTACGCGGCCGGGATCGACCGCATGCTGACGGACCGCGTCCCGCTGCCCGGCCCGGTCAGCAACATCGCCAGCTGGAACTACCCCATGAGCGTCCTCGTCCACGCGATGCTGGTGCAGGCGCTGGCCGGCAACGCGGTCATCGCCAAGACCCCGACGGACGGCGGCCTCGCCTGTCTGACCGTGGCGAGCGCCCTGGCCGCCCGGGAGGGCGTGCCGGTGACGCTGGTGAGCGGCAGCGGCGGCGAGCTGTCGGAGGCGCTGGTGCGCGCCCCGGAGATCGGCTGCGTGTCCTTCGTGGGCGGCCGGGACACCGGCGCGCGGGTCGCCACGGCCGTCGCCGACCTCGGCAAGCGGCACATCCTCGAGCAGGAGGGCCTCAACACCTCAGGAGGGCCTCAACACCTGGGGCATCTGGAACTTCACCGGCTGGGACGCGCTGGCCCCGCAGCTGCGCAAGACCTTCGACTACGCCAAGCAGCGCTGCACGGCCTACCCGCGCTTCGTCGTCCAGCGCACGGCCTTCGCCGACTTCCTCGAGCACTACCTGCCCGCCGTGCGCTCCGTGACCCTGGGCCATCCGCTGGCGGTCGAGGACCCGGCCGGGCCGCTGCCCGAGCTCGACTTCGGGCCCCTGATCAACGCGGCGAAGGCCAAGGAGCTGACCGGCCAGGTGGCCGAGGCCGTCGACCGCGGCGCGATCCCGCTGCACCGGGGCGCGCTCGACCCCGGCCGCTTCCTGCCGGGCCAGGACACCGGCGCGTACATGGCGCCCGTGGCCCTCCTCAACCCTCCGCCCTCCTCGCCCCTGCACCACGCCGAGCCCTTCGGGCCCGTCGACACGATCGTGCTCGTGGACACCGAGGCCGAACTGCTGGCCGCCATGAACGCCAGCAACGGCGCTCTCGTGGCGACCCTCTCCTGCGACGACCCGGCGACCTACGAGCGGCTGGCCCCGCAGATCCGCGCGTTCAAGACCGGCCACGGCACGCCGCGCTCGCGCGGTGACCGGCAGGAGCTCTTCGGCGGCTTCGGGGCGTCCTGGCGCGGCGCCTTCGTGGGCGGCGAGCTGCTGGTCAGGGCGGTGACCCAGGGCCCGTCGGCCGACGAGCCGGTGCCGGGCAACTTCCCGGACCACCACCTGATGCCCTGACCGCCCGGCGCCCCGCCGACGGCCGGCCCGCGCACCGTACGCCCCACGGCCCCCTCCCGGCAGCCTGGTGAGAGGCACTCCGAAACCTTGGTAGAGTTATCCATGTCGCCGCGGGGAACACCCCGCCGAGACAAACACCTGGTCCGGGTGGCGGAATGGCAGACGCGCTAGCTTGAGGTGCTAGTGCCCTTTATCGGGCGTGGGGGTTCAAGTCCCCCCTCGGACACAACGAAAAACCCCAGCTGAGCTGGGGTTTTTCTGTGTGTGCAGAACCAAGCGGAGATCCACCAAGCATGAACGTTTCCACCACCGACCGCGCCGGCCGCGTCACCGGTGACCTGCCCGCCGCCGATGTGACGGGCGGCCGACCCGTCCGGGTGGGCGTGCTCGTCGCCGCGCTGCTCACGGCCTGTGTGGCCTTCCAGCTCAACGCCAGCATGCTCAGCCCCGCGCTGAAGAGCATCGAGGACAGCCTGGGCGCCAGCTCGGCCGAGATCGGGCTCACCCAGACCGCCTTCTTCACCTCGGCGGCGCTCTTCTCGCTCTTCCTGCCCCGCCTCGGCGACGTCATCGGCCGGCGCAAGGTGCTGGTCGGCATGCTGGCCCTGATGGCCGTCGGCTGCGTCGTCGCGGCGCTGGCGGAGAGCGTGCCCATGCTGTTCGCCGGCCGCGTCCTGCAGGGCGCCTCCGGGCCCACCGTGCCGCTGTGCCTGATCATGCTGCGGATCGAGGTCACCGAGCCGAAGCGGTACGGCACCCTGCTCGGCGTGATCACCGCGGTCAACGGCGGCGTCGCCGGCGTGGACTCCCTCGCGGGCGGCTTCCTCGCGGACCACCACGGCTTCCAGGCCGTCTTCTGGGCGATGGCCGTCGTGGCCGTCGTCGCCACCCTCCTCGTCGCCACCCTGACGCCCGAGTCCAAGGTCGCGGGCGCGCACCGGATGGACTGGCCGGGCGTGGGCCTGCTCGTGGTCTCCGTCGGCGCGCTGCTCATCGCGCTCAACGAGGCCGGCAAGCTGGGCGACGCCCGTTGGTCGATGGTCGCCTTCCTGGTGGCCGTCTCGGCGGCCGCCTTCGCCCTGTTCTGGCGCACCGAGGACCGCACCCCGCACCCGCTGGTCGCCACCCGCCACCTCAAGCAGCGGGCGACCTGGGCCACCCTGCTGACCACCGTGCTCACCATGACGGGCGTCTTCGCCGTCATGAACGGCCTCATCCCCTCCCTCGCCCAGGACGTCCAGGCGGGCCTGGGGCTGTCCGCCGAGGCCTCCGCGTGGTGGACCCTCACCCCGTACGCCCTCGCGGGCCTGGCCATGGGCCCGGTCGCCGGCCGCCTCGCCGCCACCTTCGGCTACGGCCGCGTGCTGCGGCTGGGGCTCGTGGGCTCCGCGGCGTCCGTCGTCCTGATGATCCTCACGATCCCCGCCCACTCGCGGGCGCTGCTCCTGGTGGCCTCCCTGCTGGTCGGCATCACCTACGCGGGCGTGGCGAACATCGTCCTCAACGGCCTGGGCATCGTGCTGTCCCCCAAGGAGAACCCGGGCTTCCTGCCCGGCCTCAACGCCGGCGCCTTCAACCTCGGCGCGGGCCTGAGCTTCGCCCTCCTCTACGCGGTCAAGACGGCCACCCAGCCCTCCGACCCCGCCTCGTCCACCGGCTACACCGCCGGCATGATCGCGGGCGTGGTCATCATGGCCGCCGCCCTGGCGACGTCCTTCCTGATCCCGAAGCCGGTCGCGGCCGAGGCGCAGGACTGACGGCGACGACAGCGGCGACCGGACAGCCCCTGAGGCGACCGATACGACGAGAACCCCGGCTCCGGCCGGGGTTCTCCCGTTTTCCGGTACCCCTCGGCCGCGTTCCACGGCAAGGTGGAAGGAATGGCGTCAGCCGTCCGGCGGGGGGAGAGCGCGATGACGGACTTCCGGGATGTCGTGGTCATAGGGGCGGGTCCGACCGGGCTCGCGCTCGCGATCGGGTTACGGCAGTACGGGGTGGACGTGGCCGTCGTGGAGAAGGAGGCGCGGGGGAAGCGGGAGGCACGGGCGGGGGTGGTGTGGCAGCGGGCCCTGGAGGTGCTGGCGGACCTGGGCTGCGCCGAGGAGATGGTGGCACAGGGGGTGCGGCTGCGGCGGGTGGAGGTGTTCGCCGAGGGGCGGCGGGTCGGCGGAATGGGCGTGGGGTGCGGGGGGACGGCGTTCCCGTATCCGCTGTCCATCGAGCAGGACGCCGTCGAGCGGTTGCTGGGGGAGCGGCTGGCGGCCGTGGGCGGCGAGGTGGCGTGGTCCACCGAGGCGCTGGCGGTCAGGACCGGCGACGCGGGGGCCGAGGTCGACCTGCGGCACGCGGACGGGCGGATCTCCACCGTCCGCTGCGCCTGGGTCGTCGGCTGCGAGGGGGCGCACAGTGTGGTGCGCAAACAGCTCGGCATCGCGTTCGAGGGGGAGCGGCGGCCCGACCTGCAGTGCGTGCAGCTCAACGCCGAGGCCGACTGGAAGCATCCGTACCACCGCGACCGGAGCTACTTCTTCCTGGAGCGCGGGGCCTCGCTCGGGGTCTCTCCCCGGCCCGGCGGCGGATACCGCTTCTTCTGCTTCACCACCGACCCGGACCCGGCTCTCCAGGGGCCGCCCGGCGTGGAGGAGATGCGGGAGCTGGTCGCCCGGACCGCGCACGACCCGGGCGTGCGGCTGGTGCCCACGGACCCGCCGTGGGCCAACCGGGCCCGCTTCCAGGACCGCGTCGCCGCCTCGCTGCGGTCCGGGCGCGCGCTGCTGGCCGGGGACAGCGCCCATCTGTGGGCGCCCATCGGCGGGCACGGGCTCAACACGGGCCTGCGCGGCGCGCACAACCTCGCCTGGAAGCTCGCCGCCGTGCTCCGCGGGTGGGCGCCCGGCGAGCTGCTCGACACCTACGACACCGAACAGCGGCTCACCGCCGGCAAGGTGATGCGGGAGATGCGGCACAACCTGCTGGAGCTGCCGCCGACCGCCCTGACGCTCCGGGGCATGCGGCTGGCGGGGCCGCGGCTGATGGGCAGTGAGCGGTTCGCCGAGCGGATCCGGACGATGCTCAGCGACCTGGCCATGCACCACCGCGAGAGCGCCCTGTCCGAGGGCGGCGCTGGGGACCGGCTGGCCGACCCGCCGGTCATGGTGGCGGGGCGCCGGCGCCGGCTGCACGAGCTGCTGTCGTACGGGCGCTGGACGCTGCTGGCCGCCCCCGGGGCGCCGCTGCGCGAGGACGATCTGCGGGCCGTGACGGAACGTCACGCCACACCCGTGGCGCTCGTCCGGCCGCGGCTGGACCCGGGGATGGAGCGGCGGCTGCCCGGGACGGCGCTGGTGCTCGTACGCCCCGACCGCCACATCGCGCTCAGCACCGACCGCCTCGAGGAGCTGGAGGCGTACATGCGCCGGTGGTTCGTACTAAATAGCTAATATCGGAGAATAGCCGCCTATTGAACCCCTACCGCTTCATCCCGGACCATAAAGGGGGATGAAGCGGAAACGGGGGGACGGCATGAGGGATGACATCTGCCCGGATGTCCTGATCATCGGCGGCGGGCCCACCGGGCTCGCCCTCGCCGTCGCACTGCGGCAGCACGGGCTGGACGTGGCCGTCGTCGACAAGAAACCCGGCACCCAGCGCGAGGTGCGGGCCAGCGTCATCTGGCAGCGGGCGCTGGAGATCCTGCGCGACCTCGGCTGCGCCGACCGGTTCGTGGACAGCGGACTGCCCCTGCGCCGGGCCGAGATGTACGTCCAGGGCCGCCGTGTCGGCGGCCACGAGACGGCCGTGGAGCACACGGCCTTCCCCCGGCCGCTGGGCATCGAACAAGTCGCCATGGAGAGCCTGCTGGCCGAGCGGCTGGCCGCGCTGGGCACCGAGGTGCGCTGGGAGACCGAGGCGGTGGCCGTGCGGCCGGGCACCGTCGGCGCCGAGGTGGACGTGCGCGGCCCCGACGGCCGGCTGCGCACGATCGGCTGCCGCTGGGTCGTGGGCTGCGAGGGCGCGCACAGCCTCGTCCGCAAGACGCTGGGCATCGCCTTCGAGGGCGAGCGCCGCGCCGACCTGCAGGCCCTGCAGATCAACGCCGTGCCCGAATGGAAGTACCCCGTCGCCCCGGACGTCACCTACTTCTTCCTCGAGCGCCGCGTGTGCCTCATCGCCTCGCCGCGCCCCGGCGGGGGCTACCGCTTCTTCAGCTTCTGCCAGGACCCCGACCCCCGCCGCGTGGAGGCGCCGGACGCCGCCGAGATGCGGGACCTGATCGCCCGGGCCGCGCACGACCCGGACACCCGACTGACGGCCACCGACCCGCGATGGCTGAACCGGGCCCGCTTCCACGACCGCCTCGCCGCCTCGCTGCGCGAGGGCCCGGCCCTGCTCGCCGGCGACAGCGCCCACATGTGGGCTCCGGTGGGCGGCCGCGGGCTCAACACCGGCTTCCGGGGCGCGCACAACCTCGCCTGGAAGCTGGCGGCCGTGCACCGCGGCTGGGCCGTCGACGCGCTGCTCGACACCTACTCCGCCGAACAGCGGCGCACGGCCCAGGAGATCATGCGGCAGATGCGGCGCAATCTGCTGGAGCTGCCGCCGGCCCCGCTCACGCTGGCCGCCATGCGGCTCCTGGGGCCGGCGCTGATGGGCAGCGAGCGGTTCAGCCGGCGGGGGAGGATGCTGCTCAGCGAACTCCCCCGGCACCACCGCGCGAGCGAGCTGTCCACCGACAAGGGCGGCCGGGGCGCCCTGCGCGCCGGCGACCGGCTGCCCGACCTGCCGGTCGGCGAGCACGGCAAGCGGGGCGGGGTGCACGACCTGCTGTCCTACGACCGGTGGACGCTGCTGATCGTCGGGGCCGGCGACGCGATCGGCAACGACCAGCAGTTCGCCCCGCTGAGCCGGCTGATCGGCCGGTACGCGATTCCGGCCGAGGTCTGCGTCCTGCGCCCCGGGCAGCTCGACGACGGCGCGCTGCCCGGGGACACGATGCTGCTCGTACGGCCCGACGGGCACATCGGGCTGCGGGCCCGGCTCGGCGACCGCAAGGCCCTGGAGGACTACCTCCGGCGGTGGTTCCTCCCCCGGAGCTGAAACTCAGCCGGTCCGCACCACCATCCGCGACGGCCCGTGGAAGACCAGGTCGTCGGCGTACGCCACCGGCTCGTCCGCCAGGGCGAGCCGGGGCAGGCCGCGCAGCAGCTCCAGCAGGCCGGTCTCCGCCTCGACGCGGGCCAGCGGGGCGCCCACGCAGTAGTGCCGGCCCATGCCGAAGCCGCAGTGCCGGCGGGCGTCGCGGCGGATGTCGAGCCGGTCGGGGGACGGGAAGCCCGCCGGGTCACGGTTGGCCGAGCCCAGCACCAGGGTCACCTTGCTGCCCGCGGCGATCGTCCGCCCCCCGATCTCGTCGTCCGCGACGGCCCGCCGGCTGATCATCTGCACCGGCGAGTCGTAGCGGACCAGTTCCTCCACCGCGCCCGGCATCAGCTCCGGCCGCGCGCGCAGCAGCGCGAGCTGGTCCGGGTGGGCGAGCAGCGCGAGCAGGCCCTTGGTCACCAGGTTGGTGGTCGTCTCATGACCCGCCGTCAGCAGGTGGACGCAGGTGCCGACGAGGACGTCGTCCTCCAGGGGCAGCGCCTCCTGGGCGCGCAGCATCCCGCCGATCAGGTCGGCCTCGTAGCGGTGCTGCGCCGCCCGGCGGCGGGCCAGCTCGGCCCGGAAGTACGCGTCGAGTTCCCGCGCCGCCGCGTCGGCCACCGCGAAGCCGTCGGCCCGGCGCGCCACCCGCGCGCTGGTGGCCTGCTGCAGGTCCACCGCCCGGGCGCGGAACCACGGCCGGTCCGCCGCGCTCACGCCCAGCAGTTCGCTGATGACGAGGATGGGGAAGGGCGCGGCGAAGCGGTCCACCAGGTCGGCGGTGCCCGCCGCGCGCAGCTCCTCGGCCAGCCCGGCCGCGAGCTGCCGGATGCGGGGCCGCAAGGCCTCCACGATGCGCGGCGTGAAGCTCTTGGCCACCAGCGCGCGCACCCGCGTGTGCTGGGGAGGGTCCATGAAGACCATCCAGTTGGCGGTCGTCCGCCGCAGGTGGGGGCACTCGCGCGGCAGCCGGGACGGCGCCCCGCCCCGCCCGTAGCCCCGGCCGGTCAGCACCCGGGCCACGTCGTCGTGGCGGAAGAGCAGCCAGCCGTCGTCGGCCCGGTGCACGGGGTCCAGCTCGCGGTAGCGTCGGTAGAGGGGGTACGGGTCGGGAACGTGGACGTCCGCCGCGCGGAACGGGGGAAGGGGCGCGCCGCTCATCGCGCACCCCGCACCGTGTCCGCCAGCGCCCCGGGCTCCGCCGGGAGGGCGGTGCCCCGCCAGGCGACGTGGCCGTCCGGGCGGACGAGGACGTGCCGGCCCCGGTACGGCCCCGGCGCCGCCTCCGCGTCCCAGCACGTGACGTCCAGCGGCACGCGCCGCCGCGCGAAGGCGTCCTCGAACCCCTTCAGCCGCGGCTCGTCCGCCTCCGCCGCGCACAGCAGCCGGAAGGACCGCCCGAAGAGGTCGAGCGTGGAGCGCCCCGCGCCCAGCCGCGCGTGCGGCGCCCGGCCGCCGGGCAGGGGCGTGTGTTCCCAGCCCCCGTCCCGCTCGCCGCCGCCCACGACCAGCGGCGAGTCGTAGCGGTAGCCGAAGTGCACGTCGGGCGCCTCGAATTCGCGCCGCACCCCGCCGCACCGGAGCCCCTCCGCCAGCGCCGCCCGGGCCTTTGCGCCCTCCGGGGTGTCCAGCAGGACCGCCTCGGGGACCTCGCGGCGCACCGTCCGCGCCAGATGGACGTTGGCCTCCTCGAGGCTGTGCGCCGCGACCGGGCGGCGCTCGGTGTCGTACGCGTCGAGCAGCCCGGGCCCGGCCCAGCCCGCCAGCTCGCCGGCGAGCTTCCAGCCGAGGTCGGCGGCGTCGGCTATGCCGGTGTTCATCCCGAAGCCCCCGGAGGGCGACAGGGTGTGGGCGGCGTCGCCTGCGAGCAGCACGCGGCCGGCGCGGTAGCGCTCGGCGACGCGGTGGGTCAGGTACCAGACGTTCTCGGAGACGATCTCCAGCGGGGTGTCGAAGGCGATGGCCGAGCGGACCACCGACAGCGCGTCCCCCTCGAGGGTCAGCCCCGCCCCGGCCGTGAGCCGGTACAGCTCGCGGCCGTCCATCGTCCGCAGCGGGAAGCGCAGCCCGCCGGGCCGGACCAGGAAGTGCACCAGGGCGGTCCGCCCGGCCAGCCGCTCGCGCAGCCCGGGCGCCCGGAAGAGGATGTTGCGGAAGACCCGGGTGGCGTGACGGGCCGGCGCCGCGATGCCCGCCGCCTTGCGCACGGGCGAGGACGCGCCGTCGCAGGCGGCCAGATAGCGCGCCCGGACGGTCAGTCGCCCGCCGCCGTCGTTCAGGTCGCGCACGGTGGCGGTCACCGCGTCCGCGTCCTGGGCGACGTGCTCCACGCGGCAGCGGCGCCGCAGCGGGCCGTCCGGGTGGAGGCCCACCGCGCGGGCCAGCAGCGGGGAGAGCCAGTGCTGCGGGCACACCTGCTCGGGCTCGGGCGTCCAGGGCGGTTCCGGCCGGCCCCGGGCCGTACCGAAGTCCAGGCGGTGGATCTCGTGGCCGCCCAGCGCGGTCACCCAGGCGACGTCCAGCGAGTGGTCCTCGGGCCAGCCCGCCGCGCGGATCGCGTCCGCGACGCCCCAGCGCCGGAACAGCTCCATCGACCGCGGGCCGACCGTGCCCACCTTGGGGTGCGCCACGCTTCCGTCGGAGGCCTCCATCACCATGAAGTCGACGCCCCGGTAGGCCAGATCCAGGGCCAGTGCCATTCCGACCGGTCCCGCCCCCACGATCAGGACGTCGGTGTCGTAGTGCGTCGTGCCCGTGTTCCTCATGCCCGTTCCTCACTCCGGCGGAAGAAGTCGGCGTAGAAGGCCGCCATGTCGGCGACCTGCCCCGGCACCGGCTCGCATTTGCGCGCCGCCGCCGACAGGTGGTCGAAGCGCAGCGCGAGCGAGCGGCGGGCCACGTCGGGGCGGGGCGTGCAGGCGGGCGGGGCGTCGAGCTCGAAGGTGGGGCCCGCCGTGCGGCCGCGCCGCCCCGACTCCATCGTCACCAGCACCTCGGCCAGCGGGCGCATCAGGCCCGTCATCACGTCGATCGAGGCGTTCATCAGCCTCGATCGGCGCAGGCTCCCGTCCGGGCTCTCGCCGAAGTGCTGCGCCATCAGCTGCAGGGCCAGGTGGTACGAGCGGTTGAACAGCCGCCCCACCGCCCGCGCCTCCGGGTCGGTGATCGCGTCCTTCGCCCCGCCGCCCGCCCCGAGGGTGGGGTTGCGCAGCACCGGGTAGGCCGGGTTCCACGGCACCAGGTGCCCGTACGGGCCCGGGACGCGTTCGGTGGTGAGCGTCTCGGCGATCCGCAGGAAGCTGCGGAAGTGCGAGGTGTCCGAGGGCGCGGAGCCGCCCAGCACGCCGCCCTCGCCCTGCTCGGCGATGAAGTCCACCGCGAACAGGGCGCTGGAGAGGTCGTCGACCTCCAACTGGTAGTCCGGGTGCACGGCGTTGACCGATTCGCGCATGAACAGGTGGTGCTCGCCGCCGCCGCGCCCCTTCTCCACCAGGAACAGGTCGGGGACGCGCCGCAGCCCCTCCCTGATCCCCGCGTACAGCTCGCTCACCGAGCCCCAGGTGAAGCCGAGCGGCCGGACGGCCCGGCCGCGCGGCCCGCCCGCGGCGCGGATCCCGGGGACGAGCCCCGCGGGCTGCTCGATGGCGATGTAGCGCTGCACGCTGCCGACGCTCAGCCCCTCGAGCGCGAAGTCCAGCGGCACCGGCAGCTCGGCGCCGATCGTGGCGAAGTCGACGAGGGGGATGTGGAAGGGCTCGCCCGTCGCCGTGATGATGTTGTTGACCAGCAGGAAGTGGATCATCTCCTCGCGCGCCACGTTCAGCAGGACCCCGCGGATCCCGTCGTCCGTCGTCGCCCCGCCCTGCCCGCACGCGATCTCCAGCTGCCCGGCGGTCCACTGCCCCCGCCGCACGTACTCCCGGCCCGCGCCGTGGGCCGGCACCGAGAACGCCGCGTAGAGGTACTGCAGCATCACGGCCAGCTCCAGGGCGGCCGCCTGCCGCAGCGCGGTCAGCAGCTCGCCCCGGGTGGTGATCGACGGCTCCCCGCCGAGGACCGCCGGGGTCCTCAGCGGCGGGCGCGTCCGCGCCTGCTGGTTGCGCAGGTACGCCAGCAGCAGCCGCGCCTTGGGATCGGTGAGATCGCGCGTGGGCGGCATGTAATAGGTCTTCTCCTTGTTGCGCGGGTCGCACATCTGCCACACCAGCTCCGCGTACGTCTCCACCTTGCAGCGGTCGGCGAGGCTGAAGACCTCCGAGCGCATGAAGGAGGAGAGGTGCTCGTAGTAGGCGAAGACCTCCCGGTGCAGGAGCGCGAAGTCCACCTCCGCCCTGGGCACGTCGTCCAGGTGCCAGTCGTCGGGCAGAACGCGCACCGCCAGCCAGCCGGCGCCCGCCCAGAAGCCCAGCGCGTCCTCGTCGTCGTACGCGGCCCACGCCGAGCCCGGCGCGTCCGTCCCGACGGGCGGCGGGCCGGCCGGCTCGGCGGACAGCAGCACGCGGCACGTGCCGGCCCGTTCGCCGCGCAGGGTCAGCAGGCCGCGCCCGTGCTCGTCGGTCGCCACCGCGCACTCCCCGGCGTACGGCCCCTCGTCACGCATCCCGAGGACGACCGCGTCGCCGCAGCGGGCCCCGGGCGCGCCCGCGACCGGATCGGCGGGCAGGGCACGGGGGTTGAAGTACTGCCGCACCGACACCCGTCCCACGCTCGCCGGACGGCCGCGCACGAACGACCGCAGCGGCACGCCGACCGCGTGGTCGCGGCCGCGGGCACGGTCGCGGTGGTGCAGGGCGAGGAGGGCGTCGTCGGTCTGGACGTTGGCCTCGCGCTCGGCCAGCAGCGTCGTCGGCCGCCGGGCGCCGGGTGGGGTGCCGGTCAGGCACAGCCCCTCGTCCGCCGCGGCCCCCCACCCCGGCTCGGCGGGCACCGTGACGATGCCCGAGGTCGCGTCGCAGGGGTACGCCCCCGCCGGCACCCGGGCGATCAGCCGTCCGGAACCGGCCGTACGCAGCTCCAGGTCACCGGCGTCCAGGGGCGGCCCGAGCCGGTGCAGCGGGCCGGGGCCCGCCTCCCGCGCCCGGTGGGTGACCGGCACGGCGGAGACCATGTTGAAGGCGGCCCGGCCGCGGGCCACCTCCACCGTCATGTGGTGCAGCGTCCGGCCGGCCCCCGCGAGGGGGACCAGCAGCCGTCCGGCGGGGTAGCTGCGCATCTCCTCGGCGCGCCACGGGGCGATCGTGCCGCGCACCCGCCAGTGGCTGGGGGCGTCGGGGACCGTGGGCGAGGACATGTCGTCCAGGGCGAACTGCACCACCAGCCCGTCCGCGCCGTGCTCCACCGCCCGGCGCAGCGCGCCGACGGCGGGGGAGAGGCCGCTGTCCGGCAGCCACCCCAGCCCGTGCGCCGGGCCGCCGGGCGGGGTGAGCACGAACTGGTGCACGGCGCAGTAGCGCAGCTGCCGGGCCAGGACGTGCTCCCCCACGTCGAGGACGCGGCCGAAGTCGACCCAGCGCGGCGGCTGGAGGCCGCTGACGGGGCCGGTGAGCATGTAGCCGTCGTCGTGCGAGCGCCCCAGCCGGCCGAACCCGAACCGGCCGGCCATCAGCGCCATGGTCCACCCCGAGGCCGGGTCGAGGTCGAAGACGCGGGCCCGGTTGACGGTGGTGCGCAGGTATTCGTTGTAGTGCCCCCAGACGTCCACGCTCCGGCCCACGACGGGATCGGCGGTGTCGGGCGGATCCCCGGGGGCGGCGTCCGGGCCCTGGACCGACACGACCTCGGCGGTGATCCAGAAGTGGCCGTTGCCGTCGAAGTTCCAGCCCGTCGCGGCGCTGAACTCCCCGTCGGGCGACGGCCGTCCGGCCGCGTCGAAGCGCGGTCCGCGCCGCCGCAGGTAGTCGTGGTACTCGGCGGCGGGCCGCTCGGCGGGGAACGGCCCGTCGTCCGTCAGCGCGCGGTGGGCCGCCAGGTCGGTCAGCCCGCTGCGCGGTCCGGTCGGCAGCTTCGTCGTGGCGGTGCCGGCGAAGTGCAGCCTGGGCAGGTCGAACACGCTCATCACAGGGCTCCCGCGGGGTCGTGGCGGTCGGCGGCGGTCGCGGTGCGGTGGGCCGGCTCGTGGCGTTCCACCGCTTCGACGGCCCGCAGCGCGGATTCGATCCCTCCCTCGATCCACGCGGAGGCAGTGGAGCAGTGTTCGCCGGCGAAGAACAGCCTGCCCACGGGGCGGAAGGCGCGGCGCAGTTCCTGCGCGCACCTCTCGTCGCTCTTGCCCCAGCGGTAGGCGCAGCCGCCGCCGCTCCAGGGGACGTTCCCCCAGGCCACGCTCACGACGTCCAGCACCATGCCGGGGGTCATCAGCTCGGGGTGGACCGCGCTGAGCTCGTCGAGGACGAGGCGGTGGCGCCGCCGCACGGACATCCGGCCGAACCGGGCGGCCTCGTCGCCGATGGTGTAGCTGGCGAGCAGCGCCGCGCCCCGCCCGGGCTCGCCGTCGGCGGCCGGATAGTACGTCTGGCGGACGCGCCCTCCGGTGAACGAGGCCCCGCCCTGTATGCCGCCCTCGCGCCAGAACGCCTCGCGGCAGTGGACGGCCACCTTGGTGGCCGGGCAGTACTCCACCTCCCGCAGCACGTCCAGCTTGTCGGCGTCCAGCCCCCGCAGCCGCATCCGGCGGACGGCGGGGAAGGGCGCGGTGCACACGACGAGGTCCGCGTGCTCCTCGAACGTGCGGGCGCCGGCGCGGACCGTGAGCCGGACGCCGTCGTCGCACACCTCGATCCCGGTGACCCGGTGGCCGAGGAGCACCGGCCCGCGCAGCCGGCCGGCCACGGCGCGCGGCAGCGCGTCCATGCCGCCGTGCAGGCGCAGCAGGTCGGGGCTGGTCTCGGCGAGGATGTCGTCGAGGAAGCTGTTGAGCCGGGCGCTGCAGCCCGCCCGGATGCCGGGATGGGCGGAGAACAGCGAGTGGAGGTCGACGCGGTCGCGGGCCGGGCCGCGCAGGTGCGGGCCGAGGTCGACGAGGGCGACCAGGTCCAGCAGTTGGCGGCGCAGGTCCATGCGCAGTGCCTCCCGCAGGTCGGGCGGGGCGATGGCGTCGACGATGGCCGTCAGCCAGGCGCCGAAGGCGACGATGCCGTCGTCGGGGCGCTGCCACGGGCGGTGTCGCTCCAGCTCGCGCAGGAAGTTCTCGCGCAGCGGGGCGGCCGCGTCCCGGATGCGCAGGAAGCCGTCCCCGGTGCGCAGGAATGCGTTTTCGTCGGACAGGAGTGTGGTGAAGG
The DNA here is from genome assembly GCF_014655595.1 of Streptomyces griseocarneus. Taxonomy (GTDB): domain Bacteria; phylum Actinomycetota; class Actinomycetes; order Streptomycetales; family Streptomycetaceae; genus Streptomyces; species Streptomyces griseocarneus. The sequence continues at coordinate 535,659 of NZ_BNBL01000001.1, forward strand.
TGCGGAGTTTTTCGTCCAGCCCCATTCGTCGAATGTATTCGAGCGTGGTGTGGTGATGGGCCGGAATGCGCATGGCGCCGAGCTCCACGGACGGTGCGCCGGGGCCCCGGCCGAACCGGTGGGTGTGGATGCGTCCTCCGATGCGCGTGGTGCCTTCCAGGACCTTCACGCGGTACCCCCGGCACTCCAGTTCGTGGGCCGCGACGAGACCGGAGATTCCGGCTCCGACGACGGCCACCCGGCGGCCGGGCTGTTCGAATTTATCGAATGTGTGGGCATGCCAAACTCGCGAAGCGGCGTCCATCGGTGTTTCCCCCCGTGACCTGCTCAATTCCCCGTTCGAGCCCGCCCAGATATTTCATGTGTGCGGGCTCGGGACAAGGGTAATTCAGGCCGACGGCATTCCGGCGGGGGATTTTCCGGCAGGCGTCGACAAAGGATGAGACGGCATACGCAGAAAAACGGCCGAAGATCCTCCGGAAATACCGGACGGAAATGCGCCGGTGTGCTCCGACAACACACGCCGGTCGTCTCATGGTGCGCGTGACGCGCTTGTGCCTCTCCCGCGTACTCCTTCAGGAGTACGGAAAAGCCCGTACTCAAGTACGACGCCCCGGCCACCGGCGGACGGCATCGTGGAGGGCATGGATCACCAGGGGACGGATCGAAGAGACGGGCCGCATCGCGCGGACGGCCCGGGCGAGGGGGGACGGACGTGAGCACGCTCGCCCAGGCGGTGTTGCTGTGCCTGGTGTCCGCCGTCTGCTACGCCGGCGCGGCCATCGCGCAGGAGCGCGTCGCCGCCACCGGCCGCGCGTACGCGGCGTACGCGCCGCTGCGCCGCCCCGGCTGGTGGGGCGCGGTCGTGCTCACCGGGCTGGGGTCCGCACTTCACGTCGTGGCGCTGGCCTGGGGGCCGCTGAGCCTGGTGCAGCCGCTGGGCGCCCTGACGATCGTCTTCGCCCTGCCGATGGCCGCCCTGTTCGCACGCCGGCCCGTCGGCCGCGCCGGCTGGCGCGGCGCCCTGCTGGCCACCGTGGGGCTGGCCGGACTGCTCAGCCTGACCGGGCCGCCGCGCACGGAATCCCTCGCCGCCACGGAACGGCCGGTCCTGGCCGCCGTGGTGCTCGCGTTCGTCGTCGTGGTGGCGCTCGGCGCGCGCCGGCTGCGCCGGCCGGTCGTCCGCGGCGTGGCGCTGGCGACGGCCGCCGGCGCCGCCTTCGGGATGGCCTCGGTCTTCACCAAGGCCGTCGCCGAGGACTGGGCCGCGCACCAGGCCGTGGCCGCCCTGCTGCCGCCCCTCGGCGTCATCGCCCTGCTCGCCTCGGCGGGCATGCTGCTGTCACAGGCCTCCTACCGCGGCGCCGGCCTCGCCGCTCCCCTGGCCACGGTGACCGTCGTCAACCCCGTGGTCGCCGCGGCGGTCGGCGTCCTGGCGCTCGGCGAGGGCTTCCGCTTCGGCGCGGCCGGCGGCCTGCTCGCGGGCGCGGCCGGGCTGCTGGCGGCGGCCGGCGTGGTGTCACTGACGCTGCAGGGCCCCGCGGGCGGGGCACGAGAGGTCGTCGTGGCGGCCGGACCGGCGCGCGCGGCCGGGCCCGCGGCGGCGGGATCCGTGGCCGTGCCCGTGCCCGGCGCACGGGCGCACGGCCGGCGCCCGGTGCCCAGCCGCTCCGGCGCGGGGCAGAGCTGACGGGCCGTAAGTCGTAGGCCGGCACCGGATGCGGGACGGCGACCGGAGGCGCCCGGTGCGCCGGAGGCGCCATGGCGCTCGTAGGCCGGTTCACGCCACCATGGTGATCCGCCGCCTCTTTCCGGAGGAGCCCCCATGGACTTCGACGTCGTCGTGGAGATCCCGCAAGGCAGCCGCAACAAGTACGAGATGGACCACGCGTCGGGGCGCATCCGGCTGGACCGGATGCTGTTCACCTCGACCCGCTACCCGGCCGACTACGGCTACATCGACAAGACCCTCGGCGCCGACGGGGAGCCGCTGGACGCGCTCGTGCTGGCGGGTGATCCCACCTTCCCCGGCATCGTCATCCGGTGCCGGGCGATCGGGCTCTTCCGGATGCGCGACGAACGGGGCAAGGACGACAAGGTGTTGTGCGTGCCGTCGGGGGACCCGCGCCACGAGCACCTGAGGGACCTGCGGCACCTGCCGGAGTTCGACCGGCTGGAGATCCAGCACTTCTTCGAGGTCTACAAGGAGCTCGAACCCGGCAAGTCGGTGGAAGCCGCCCGCTGGGCGGGCCGGGACGCCGCCGAGACCGAGATCGTCGCCTCGCGCGTGCGGGCCGAGCGGGCGGGGGAGAGCGCGCGCTGGTGAGGGGTCCGCCCGGGCCGCACCGGCCGCGGTCCGGGCGGGTCGCGCCGTCAGGCCTGGCGCAGCAGGGCCGCCAGGTCGCTGTCCACGTCGAGGTGGCCGCCCTCGCCGCCCACCGGGACCAGCGTGTACGTGCGGGCCAGGAACGCCCGTAGCTCAGGGGTGTCGATCTGCACCATGGCCACGCCCTCCGGCGCGTGGAACTCCAGCACCGTGCGGTGCGGGCCGCACGGCCACACCCGTACGTCGCCGCCGCCCGCCGAGCGCAGCAGGCCCCGCGCCAGCAGCTCGCGGGCGAAGGCCCATTCGACGTCCGCCCCGTCGAGGGAGGCCGCCGGAGGGAAGGCCACGCGCACGGCGAAGGGGTCGGAGCGCCGGTAGAGCAGACGCGCGGGAACCGTCCGGGACGGCGGGGCCGACGCGATGATCCGTGCCTGGACAGCCTGTTCGATGACAGTGGACAACGCCAGCTCCCTTGCGGTTGTTTTCCGGTGGTGCTCTTCCGTGCCGTTACGACGTCCTCGTCTGGTGAGACGAGCGAACGATCGTCGTAGTGCACATGATTCGAGCGTGAGCTGTATCACTGCCCTTTCAAAAGAAGACATTTGCCTTCTACGTCAATGAACTTGAAGGAATAGTCCCAAGGGTGGCGGTGTCACGCGTCAACCGGGCCCCTCCGGCACCGGCAGCACCGCCCGTTGCGCGTCCGGGGCCGCCCGGCTCTTGTCGTGGACGCGTCGCCGCCGCTCCGCTAGCTTCCCCCTTCATGAAGCGGATGGGGAAGACGTTGCGCGCAGTACTGGCGGGGGCCTGCGGGGCCGCCCTCGCCCTGGCGGGGACGGCGCCCTCGGCGCACGCCGCCCCGCACCCGCCCCGCCTGTCCTGGGAGGCCAAGGACACCGGCTCCGACGCCCGCTTCCGGGGGCTGGCGGCCGTCGGCCGGTCCACGGCGTGGCTGGCCGGCACCAAGGGGACGGTCCTGCTCACCCGGGACGGCGGTCGCCGCTGGCGCGACGTCTCGCCGCCGGGCGCGGGAGCCCTGGAGTTCCGCGACGTCGAGGCGTTCGACGCGCGGCACGCGGTGGTCCTGGCCATCGGCGAGGGCGAGGCCTCGAGGATCCTGCGCACCGACGACGGCGGAGCCAGCTGGACCGAGACGTTCCGCAACACCGACCCGAGGGCCTTCTACGACTGCGTGACGTTCTTCGACCGCCGGCACGGCATCGTGCTGGGCGACCCCGTCGACGGCAGGTTCCGCGTCCTGGCCACCGGCGACGGCGGGCGCAGCTGGCGCCCGACGCCCTCCGAGGGAATGCCCGCCGCCCTGCCCGGCGAGGCGGCCTTCGCCGCGAGCGGCCAGTGCGTGGTGAGCTCCGGCGGCCGCGACGCGTGGATCGCCACCGGCGGCGCGGCCACCTCCCGCGTCCTGCACTCCGCCGACCGGGGCCGCACCTGGACGGCCACCGCGACCCCGGTGCCGGCCGGCGACCCGGCGCGCGGGGTGTTCGCGCTCGCCTTCCGCGACCGTACGCACGGACTGGCCGTCGGCGGCGACTACCGCACCGGGCAGCCGTCGCCGGCCGCCGCGGCCCTCAGCGGCGACGGTGGCGGGCGCTGGACGTCCGCGCCCCGGCCGCCGGCCGCCTACCGCTCCGGCGTCGCCTGGCTGCCCCGCGACCGCGCCACGGCCCTGGCCGTCGGCCCCACCGGCAGCGAGGTCAGCACGGACGGCGGCCGCCGCTGGCAGGGCTTCGACACCGGCTCGTACGACACGGTCGACTGCGCCCCCGACGGCGCCTGCTGGGCGGCCGGGGAGAAGGGCCGCGCCGCGCGCCTGGGCACGGGGCGGTAGGGCCGGCTCGCTCAGGACGGCAGTTCCTGGCGGTAGGGCGCCATCGCCTCCGAGGTCTTCGTCGGGATGAACTCCGTGATCGTGTACTCGCACACGCCCGCCACCGTGAACGGGTCGCTCTGGGTGATCTCCTCGATCTTCGACCGGTCGTCGCCGAGGGCCAGGATGATCCCGCCGTCGCGCGGCACCTTGCGGCCGGAGGCGATGAAGACGCCGGACGCGTAGTGGGCGTCCAGCCAGGCGACGTGCTCCGCCAGGGCCGCGTCGATGCGCTCGATGGGGGCGATGTAGGTCAGTTCCAGTACAAACATGATCGACAGGCTACGCCGCGGCCCGGCGGCGGGACGGTGCCCGCCGACGGGCGTGGCGCGCGTGTCCCTTAGCGTGGGGGGCACCATGACTGACGCACCGCACGCCCTGCCCCCCGACTGGCCCACCACCGAGGCGGAAGCGACCGCCGTGCAGGAGGAGTTGCGGGGGCGGGTGGTGCTGGACGAGCCCGGGCCGCCGCCCGGCGCGCCCCTGGTGGCGGTCGGCGTGGACGTCGCGTACGACGACGAGCACGACGTCGTCGCGGCGGCCGCCGTCGCGCTGGACGCCACCACGCTCGACGTCGTCGCCGAGGCCACGGCGGTCGGCCGGGTCTCCTTCCCGTACGTGCCGGGCCTGCTGGCGTTCCGTGAGATCCCCACCGTCCTCGACGCCCTCGCCCGGCTGGACCTCACGCCCGGCCTCGTCGTCTGCGACGGCTACGGCCTCGCCCACCCCCGCCGCTTCGGCCTGGCCAGCCACCTCGGGGTGCTGACGGGCCTGCCGGTCGTCGGCGTCGCGAAGAACCCCTTCACCTTCCGCTTCGAGCCGCCGGGGCCGCTCCGCGGCGACGCCTCGCCGCTGCTGGACGGCGAGGAGGAGGTGGGGCGCGCGCTGCGCACCCAGCCCGGCGTCAAGCCGGTCTTCGTCTCCGTCGGCCACCGGGTCGGCCTCGACCAGGCGTGCGAGCACGTCCTGCGGCTGGCACCGCGCTTCCGGCTGCCGGAGACCACCCGTGCCGCCGACGCGCTCTGCCGGCGGGCGCTGGCCGGCCAGGGGCGCCCTTGACGTCACCGCGGCCGTCGGCCAGAGTCGGCGCGTGGTCGTCTCCGGGGTCGTCCCCCCGCTCTGCACGCCGCTCACCGCCGACGGCGAGGTCGACACCCGTTCCCTCGGCGCCCTGGTCGAGCACGTCCTGGGGGCCGGCGTTCATGCCGTCTTCGTCCTGGGGACCAGCGGTGAGAGCGCCCATCTGACCGACGCCCAGCGCTCGGCCGCGCTGGCGGCCGCCCTCGAGGCCGTCGCCGGCCGGGTGCCCGTGCTGGCCGGGGTCATCGACATGACCACCGCCCGCGTCCTGGAGCACGCCCGCGCGGCCGCCGCGCTGGGCGCCGACGCGCTCGTCGCCACCGCGCCGTTCTACACCGGCACCCATCCGGCCGAGGTCGCCGACCACTTCCGGCGCGTCCGGGCCGGTGCCGGGCTGCCGCTCCTCGCCTACGACATCCCGTCCACCGTGCACACCAAGCTCACGACCCCGACGCTGCTCGAGCTCGCCGGGGACGGCACCCTCGCCGGGCTCAAGGACAGCAGCGGGGACCTCGGCGCCCTGCGGCGGCTGCTGGTCGCCCTGCGCGAGCGGGGGCGCGCCCACGACTTCGCGGTCCTGACCGGCTCCGAGCTGACGGTCGACGGCGCGCTGCTGGCGGGCGCGGACGGCGTCGTGCCGGGGCTGGGCAACGTGGACCCGGCCGGCTACGTACGCCTGTACGAGCACGCCCGCGCCGGGCGCTGGGCGGAGGCGGCCGCCGAACAGGACCGGCTGGCGGCGCTGTTCGCGCTGGTGGACGCCGGGGCCACGGCGGAGATGAGCGGCAGCGCGGCGGCGCTGGGCGGCTTCAAGGAGGCGCTGCGGGCGCTCGGGGTCATCGAGTCCGCGGCCACCGCAGCGCCGCTGCGGCCCCTGCCGGCCGAGGCGGTGGCGCGGGTGCGGCGGCTGCTGGCCGAGGCCGGGCTGCTGTAACCGCCGGGCCGCCGGGCTGCCGGTTGCGGGCCCGGCGTCCGCGCGCCGCACGGGCCGCGATGTCAGTGGCATGGGGCACCATCGAGGTCACCAGAGAACGCCCCGACCGGCCCATGTGGAGGCCCCCGTGTCCGCCGCCCAGCGCACCAAGGTCCGTGAATTCGCCCTCTCCCTCCCCGGCGCCGTCGAGGAGTTCCCCTGGGGCGACGACGCGGTCGTCAAGGTCAACAAGAAGATCTTCGTGTTCCTCGGCGCCGAGGGGGAGAGCGAATCCCCCGGCATCTCCGTCAAGCTCAAGGACGAGGAGGCCCACGGCCACGCCCTGGCCGTCCCCGGCGCCGCGCCCACGGCGTACGGGCTGGGCAGACACGGCTGGGTGAGCGTCCCGCTCGCCGGCGCGCCCGCCGGCCTGCTCTGCGACTGGGTCGAGGAGAGCTACCGCGTCATCGCACCCAAGCGGCTCATCGCCCAACTCGACGCGCGATGAGGGGCGGAGGGGGCTTGTGGACGGTGGAACACGTTCTTAACATCACTGACAGCATGACTGTGACAGCAGTTGTGTCATAAGGCATCGAGCGTGGGGGCGGCCGCATGACGGAGACGATGGCGAGCGGTCCGCTCACCGGAGTGCGCGTGCTCGAGCTCGCCGGCATCGGGCCCGGGCCCTTCGCCGCGATGCTGCTCGCCGACCTCGGCGCCGACGTCGTCCGCGTCGACCGGCCCGGCGGGCCGGGGCTGCACATCGACCCGGCGTACGACATCACCAACCGCAACAAACGCTCGGTGCTCGTCGACCTCAAGAGCCCCGGCGGCCCCGCCGCCGTGCTCGACCTGGCCGGCCGGGCCGACATCCTCCTCGAGGGCTACCGCCCCGGCGTCGCCGAACGCCTCGGCGTCGGCCCCGACGCCGCGCTCGCCCGCAACCCCGCGCTGGTCTACGGACGGATGACCGGCTGGGGCCAGCAGGGACCCCTCGCCCACGCCGCCGGGCACGACATCGGCTACATCGCCGTCACCGGCGCCCTCGGCATGACCGGCCCCGCCGACGGCCCGCCCTACCCCGCCGCCAACCTCCTGGGCGACTACGCCGGCGGCTCCCTCTACCTCGTCGTCGGCGTCCTCGCCGCCCTCCAGCACGCCCGCGCCACCGGCACCGGACAGGTCGTCGACGCCGCCATCGTCGACGGCACCGCCCACCTCACCGCGATGATCCACGCCATGCTGGCGGCCGGCGGCTGGCAGGACCGGCGCGGCGCCAACCTCCTCGACGGAGGCGCGCCCTTCTACGGCACGTACGAGACCGCCGACGGCGGCCACATGGCCGTCGGCGCGCTGGAACCCCGCTTCTACGCCGAGTTCGCCCGCCTGCTGGGCCTCGACGACGCCGAGGCCGCCGCGCGCGCCGACGCCGGCCGCTGGGAGGAGCTGCGGGCGGCCGTCGCCGCGCGCTTCCGGCAGCGCACCCGCGCCGAGTGGACCGAGGTCTTCGAGGGCACCGACGCGTGCGTGGCGCCCGTGCTGTCCCTGCGCGAGGCCCCCGGCCACCCGCACCTGGCCGCCCGCGGCACGTTCGCCGAGCACGCCGGCATCACCCAGCCGGCCCCCGCCCCGCGCTTCTCCGCCACCCCCGGCTCCCTGCGCCGGCCGCCGGCAAGGCCGGGCGCCCACACCGCCGAGGTGGCCCGTGACTGGGGCGTGCCCGGCCTCGAGGAGACCGACCGGCAGAAAGGCAGCCCGAACAGATGAAGCGTCAGATCTTCACCCCCGGCCACGAGGCCTTCCGGGAGACCGTGCGCGCCTTCCTCGCCAAGGAGGTCGCCCCGCACTACGCACGCTGGGAGGAGGACGGCATCGTCTCCCGCGACGCCTGGCTGGCCGCCGGACGGCAGGGGCTGCTGGGGCTCGCCGTGCCCGAGGAGTACGGCGGTGGGGGCAACCCCGACTTCCGCTACGGCGTCGTGCTCGCCGAGGAGTTCACCCGGGCCGGAGCGGCCGGCCTCGCGGTCGCGCTGCACAACGACATGGTCGGTCCGTACCTGGCGAAGCTCTCCACCGAGGAGCAGAAGCGCCGCTGGCTGCCCGGCTTCTGCTCGGGGGAGACGATCAGCGCGATCGCCATGACCGAGCCGGGCGCGGGATCGGACCTGCAGGGCATCCGCACGGCCGCCGAGGACCGCGGCGACCACTGGCTGCTCAACGGCTCGAAGACCTTCATCTCCAACGGCATCCTCGCCGACCTGGTCGTCGTCGTGGCGAGGACGACGCCGGAGGGCGGGGCCAAGGGGCTGAGCCTGTTCGTCGTCGAGCGGGGCATGCCGGGCTTCGAGCGCGGTCGCAACCTCGACAAGATAGGCCAGAAGGCACAGGACACCGCCGAGCTGTTCTTCCACGACGTCCGGGTGCCCAGGGAGAACCTCCTGGGCGAGCTCAACGGCGCGTTCCTCCACCTGATGGCCAACCTCCCGCAGGAGCGGCTGAGCATCGCCGTGTCCGCGATCGCGGCGGCCGAGCACCTGCTGGAGGCCACCACGCGCTACGTCAAGGAGCGCGAGGCCTTCGGCCGGCCGCTGGCGAAGCTCCAGCACATCCGCTTCGAGATCGCCGAGATGGCCACCGAATGCGCCGTCACCCGCGCCTTCCTCGACCGCTGCGTCACCGACCACGACCGCGGCGAGCTCGACGCGGTGCACGCCTCGATGGCCAAGTGGTGGGCCACCGAGCTGCAGAAGCGCGTCGCCGACCGCTGTCTGCAGCTGCACGGCGGCTACGGCTACATGACCGAGTTCCCGGTGGCGAAGGCCTTCACCGACGGCCGGATCCAGACGATCTACGGCGGCACGACCGAGATCATGAAGGAGATCATCGGCCGTTCCCTGCTCTCCTGACCCTCCCCCTGCCCCCGGCGGGGGAACTCCCCGCTCCCCTCCGGCCCCCGAAAGGCTTACGACCTTGAGCACCGAAGCGTACGTATACGAGGCGATCCGCACCCCGCGCGGGCGCGGCAAGGCCAATGGCGCGCTGCACGGCACCAAGCCCATCGACCTCGTCGTCGGCCTCATCCACGAGCTGCGGCGGCGCTTCCCGGACCTGGACCCCGCCGCGATCGACGACATCGTGCTCGGCGTCGTCAGCCCCGTCGGCGACCAGGGCTCCGACATCGCCCGCATCGCCGCGATCGCCGCCGGGCTGCCCGACACCGTGGCCGGTGTCCAGGAGAACCGCTTCTGCGCCTCCGGCCTGGAGGCTGTCAACCTCGCCGCCGCCAAGGTCCGCTCGGGCTGGGAGGACCTCGTCCTCGCGGGCGGCGTGGAGTCGATGTCCCGGGTGCCCATGGCCTCCGACGGCGGCGCCTGGTTCGCCGACCCGATGACCAACTCCGAGGTCAACTTCGCGCCCCAGGGCATCGGCGCCGACCTGATCGCCACGCTGGAGGGGTTCTCCCGGTTCGGCGTCGACACCTTCGCCGCCCGCTCCCAGGAGCTGGCCGCGGCGGCCTGGAAGGACGGCCGCTTCGACCGCTCGGTGGTGCCGGTGCGCGACCGCAACGGCCTCGTCGTCCTCGACCGCGACGAGCACCTGCGGCCCGGGACCACCGCGGAGTCGCTCGCCGCGCTCAAGCCCTCCTTCGCGGCCATCGGCGAGCAGGGCGGCTTCGACGCCGTGGCGCTGCAGCAGTACCACTGGGTCGAGAAGATCGACCACGTCCACCACGCGGGCAACTCCTCCGGCATCGTCGACGGCGCCGCCCTCGTCGCCATCGGCAGCCGCGAGGTCGGCGAGCGCTACGGCATGCGCCCGAGGGCCCGGATCGTCTCCGCCGCCGTCTCCGGTTCCGAGCCCACCATCATGCTCACCGGCCCCGCCCCCGCTGCCCGAAAGGCCCTGGCCAAGGCCGGGCTGAGCATCGGCGACATCGACCTCATCGAGATCAACGAGGCCTTCGCGGCCGTGGTGCTGCGCTTCGCCAAGGACATGGGCATCGGCCTGGACCGGATCAACGTCAACGGCGGCGCCATCGCCATGGGGCACCCGCTGGGCGCCACCGGCGCGATGCTGCTCGGCACGGTCGTCGACGAGCTGGAACGCCAGGACAAGCGGTACGGGCTGGTCACGCTGTGCGTGGGCGGCGGCATGGGTATCGCCACGGTCGTCGAGCGCGTCTAGCCGCTCCCCCCTACCTCTGGAGACTTCGAGAACAATGAGCGAGCCCACCACCATCCGCTGGGAGCAGGACGGCGACGGCGTCGTCACCCTCGTCCTCGACGACCCCCGGCAGTCCGCCAACACCATGAACGACGCCTTCGCGGCCTCCCTCGCGGCGGTCGCCGACCGCCTGGAGAGCGAGAAGGAGTCCGTGCGGGGCGTGATCATCACCTCCGCCAAGAAGACCTTCTTCGCCGGCGGCGACCTGCGCGACCTGATCGCCGCGACGCCCGCCGACGCCCGGCGCGTGTTCGAGGCGGGCCTTGCCGTCAAGCGCGACCTGCGGCGCATCGAGACCCTGGGCGTCCCGGTCGTCGCCGCCGTCAACGGCGCGGCCCTCGGCGGCGGGTACGAGATCGCCCTCGCCTGCCACCACCGCGTGGCCCTCGACGCCCCCGGCTCGAAGATCGGCCTGCCCGAGGTCACGCTCGGCCTGCTGCCCGGGGGCGGCGGCGTCACCCGCACCGTACGCCTCCTCGGCATCACCGACGCGCTGCTGAAGCTGCTGCTGCAGGGCACGCAGTACGACCCCCGGCGCGCCCTCGAGGCCGGGCTGGTGCACGAGGTGGCCTCCGACGCCGACGAGATGCTGGCCAGGGCCCGCGCCTTCATCGACGCCAACCCCGAGGCCCGGCAGCCGTGGGACGTCAAGGGGTACAAGATCCCCGGCGGCACCCCGGCCAGCCCCCGCTTCGCCGCGAACCTGCCCGCCTTCCCCGCCACCCTCAAGAAGCAGACCGGCGGCGCCCCCTACCCGGCGCCGCGCGCCATCCTGGCCGCCGCCGTCGAGGGCTCCCAGGTCGACTTCGAGACCGCGCAGGTCATCGAGGCCCGCTACTTCACCGAGCTGGTCACCGGGCAGACCGCCAAGAACATGATCCAGGCGTTCTTCTTCGACATGCAGGCCGTCAACTCCGGCGCCAACCGCCCCCAGGGGACCGAGCCGCGCGCGGTGCGCAAGGTCGCCGTCCTCGGCGCCGGCATGATGGGCGCGGGCATCGCCTACGCCTGTGCCCGGGCCGGCATCGAGGTCGTCCTCAAGGACGTCTCGGCCGACAACGCCCGCAAGGGCAAGGCCTACTCCGAGGGCCTGCTCGCCAAGGCGCTGGCCAAGGGCCGTACGACGGAGCGCAAGCGCGACGAGCTGCTGGCCCGGATCACCCCGACCGCCGACGTCGCCGACCTCGCGGGCTGCGACGCCGTCATCGAGGCCGTCTTCGAGGACCCCGCGCTCAAGCACAAGGTCTTCCAGGAGATCCAGCACGTCGTGGCGCCGGACGCGCTGCTGTGCTCCAACACCTCCACCCTGCCCATCACCCTGCTGGCCGAGGGCGTCGAGCGGCAGTCCGACTTCGTCGGCCTGCACTTCTTCTCGCCCGTCGACAAGATGCCGCTGGTGGAGATCATCAAGGGCGAGCGGACCGGCGACGAGGCCCTCGCCCGCGCGTTCGACCTGGTCCGGCAGATCCGCAAGACGCCGATCGTGGTCAACGACTCGCGGGGCTTCTTCACCTCGCGCGTCATCGGGCGGTTCATCAACGAGGGCGTCGCCATGCTCGGCGAGGGCGTCCCCGCCGCCTCCGTCGAGCAGGCCGCCGCCCAGGCCGGCTACCCCGCGAAGGTCCTCTCCCTGATGGACGAGCTGACCCTCACCCTGCCCCGGAAGATCCGCGAGGAGAGCCGGCGCGCGGTCGAGGAGGCCGGCGGCACCTGGACCCCGCACCCGGCCGACGCGGTCATCGACCGGATGGTCGAGGAGTTCGGCCGCACCGGCCGCGGCGGCGGCGCCGGGTTCTACGACTACGCGGACGGCAAGCGGACCGGCCTCTGGCCGGGGCTGGCGGAGCACTTCGGCCGGGACGACGTCCGGATCCCGTTCACCGACATGAAGGAGCGCATGCTCTTCTCCGAGGCGCTGGACACCGTCCGCTGCCTCGAGGAGGGCGTGCTGACCTCCGTGGCCGACGCCAACATCGGCTCGATCCTGGGCATCGGCTTCCCCGGCTGGACGGGCGGCGCGCTGCAGTACGTCAACGGCTACGAGGGCGGCCTGCCCGGCTTCCTGGCCCGGGCGCGCGAGCTCGAGGCGGCGTACGGCGAGCGGTTCGCGCCGCCGGCGCTGCTGGTGGAGAAGGCGGAGAAGGGGGAGACCTTCACGGACTGATCCGCAGCGGCGCGGCGTACGGGGGCCCGGGCGGTGCCTCAGCCCCCGTACGTGGCCCGCAGCTCCTGCTTGAGCGACCGCTGGAAGGCCGTCACCAGCGCCTGCACCACCAGCGGCTGCATGTGGGCCGACAGCGACTTCATGGCCTCGACCTCCTCCGGGTCGCTCTCCCGGGCGCTGTAGGGCCCCCACACCTCGTCGTGGAAGAGCCGGGTCAGCTCGCGGGCCGTGGCGCGGGCGTGCTCGAGGAGCACGGCCCGGGCCGCGCGTATGGTCTCCAGCCGCAGGGGCACGTCCAGCAGCTGGACGCCCAGCCCCAGCAGGGCCGGGTCCACCCGGAAGGTGTCGTCGTCGCCGTCCGTCCGCTCCACCACGTGCATGGCGACGAGCCGCTCGACGTCCTCCTCGGTCAGCGACCGTCCGGCCCGCCGCTCCAGGTGCGCACGGGGGGTCTCCTCCGCCTTGTCCGGGGTCCAGGAGGCCACGAGGGCACGGTGGATGGCCAGGTCGTGGGCGCTGAGGTCGTCCGGGAGGCGCCGCAGGTAGCGCTCGATGGCGGCCAGCGTCAGCCCCTGGTGCTGCAGCTCCTCGATCAGCGCCAGCCGCGAGAGGTGGCCCTGGCCGTAGCGGCCGACCCGGCGCGGGCCGATCTCGGGCGGGGGCAGCAGGCCCCGCGCGCCGTAGAAGCGCACCGTGCGCACGGTCACCCCGGCGCGGGCCGCCAACTCGTCGACGGTGAGGTGCGTTTCCGCCGCGTCCTCGGCTTCGGTGGCCATGTGCGGTGCCCGCCTTTCCTGCTCGCGCCCTTCCGGCTCAACAGTATTGCTGTGCCACCACCGCTGTGAAACCTCGTGGCCGGATGCGGCGAAGGGCCCGTCGCCGGTGGCGACGGGCCCTCGCGTGCGACCGGAGCGGGTCCGGGTCAGTGCCGGTGGGCCCGCTGGGCCTCCTGGATCTTCTTCCAGGACTTGGGCTCGGCGGCCTTGAGCGACTTGCCGGACGCGCCCGCCGTGGCCTTGCCGATGCCGTCCTTGGCGGCGGCGGCCGCGCTCGGCTTCGAGGCGGTGTTCAGCCAGGTGTCGAACAGCTTCTGCAGCGGCTTGCCGGAGGCCTTCTCGGCGAACTTCACGAAGTCCTCGACCGAGCCGTTGCCGAAGCGGTTCTGCTCCGTCCAGTCCTTGATCAGCGCGAAGAACGTCTTGTCGCCGACCTTGTTGCGCAGCGCCTGCAGGGCGATGGCGCCGCGGTTGTAGACGGCGGAGTGGAACTGCTTGTCCGCGCCCGGGTCGGACGGCTTGACCTTCCAGAACTCGTTGTCCGCCGGAATGCCGTTGTAGATGTAGTCGGCGAGCTGCTGGGCCGTGCCCTCGCCCTCCTTCTCCGACCACAGCCACTGCGCGTAGGTGGCGAAGCCCTCGTTGACCCAGATGTCACGCCAGTTCTTCACCGAGACGCTGTCGCCGAACCACTGGTGCGCGAGCTCGTGCACGACCAGGGAGGTGTTGGCGCCGTTCGCGAAGCCCGAGGGGCTGTAGTACGGCCGGGTCTGGGTCTCCAGCGCGTAGCCGGTCTTGACGTTCGGCACGTAGCCGCCGATGGCGTTGAAGGGATACGGCCCGAAGACCTTGCTCTCCCAGTCGATGATCTCGGTGGTGCGCCCGACGCTGGCCTTGGCCGAGGCGAGGTTGTCGCCCAGGTCCTTGCTGTAGGCGTTGAGGACCGGCAGTCCGTCGGCCGTCTTGTCGGTGGTGATGTCGAACTTGCCGACGGCCAGCGTGGTCAGGTAGCTGGCCTGCGGCTTGGTGGCGCGCCAGTTGTAGCGCGTCCATCCCAGCTTGGAGGTCTGCGACTTCAGCTCGCCGTTGCTGACCGTCTGCAGGCCGTCCGGCACCGAGACCGAGATGTCGTACGTGGCCTTGTCGCGCGGGTGGTCGTTGCTCGGGAACCACCAGACGGCCGACTCCGGCTCGTTGGCCACGACGGCCCCGTCCGGGGTGCGCTGCCAGGCCGAGTAGCCGCCGATCTTCACCTGCGACGGGGTGTCGCTGTAGCGGACGACGACCGTGATCTCCTTGCCCTGCTCCAGCGGGGAGGCGGGCGTGATCTCCAGTTCGTGGTCACCGGTCCTGGTGAACGCGGTGGGCTTGCCGTTGACCAGCACCTCGCTCACCTTCAGGGCGAAGTCGAGGTTGAAGCGGGAGAGCGCCTGGGTGGTGGTGGCGGTCAGCGTCGCCGTGCCGTCCAGCTTGTCGGACTTCGGCTCGTACTTCAGCCGCAGGTCGTAGTGGGAGACGTCGTAGCCGCCGTTGCCCGACGCCGGGTAGTACGCGTCTCCGGCTCCCGGCGCGCCGGGCGTGGCGTCGGCGGCCGAAGCCGGGACCGCCAGCAGCATGAAGGCGGCGGCCGCGCTCGGAACGATGAGTCTGTGACGCACGAGTCACTCCAACTCGTAGGGGGGCGAAAGATCACTCGGAGCCTATGTACTCATTGAGGGAAGGGCCATGTCCATGGTGCGTTCCGACATGTGATCGACATGTGGGTGTCATGAGAACGCTCCCGGCCACCTCCTGAACACCCCCGACCCCTTCTGTCCGCTCGCCCCCCGCGCTACCGTCCGCCCGTGCCGATACACACGCGGAACCACCGCACAGCGTGGACAACTCCCTTGGTGGCGGCCCTGACAGCCCTGGCCGCCCTTCTCCTGCCGGCCCCGCTCGCCGCCTCCGCGGCGGCCGCCGTCCCGGGCGCGGCGGACGAGAGCAGACCCGTCTACTCCTACGACCGGGCCGTACGCGAATCCGTCTGGGTGGACACCGGGATCGACGGTGACGGCGACGGCCGCACCGACCGGGTCGCCGTCGACGTCATCCGCCCCCGCGAGCCCGCCGAACAGGGCCGCAGGGTACCGGTGGTCATGGACGCCAGCCCGTACTACTCCTGCTGCGGCCGAGGCAACGAGAGTCAGAAGAAGACCTATGACGCGCAGGGGAAGCCGGTCCAATTTCCCCTGTACTACGACAACTTCTTCGTACCGCGCGGCTATGCCGTCGCCCTGGTCGACCTCGCCGGAACCAACCGTTCCGACGGCTGCGTCGACGTCGGCGGCCGCTCCGACATCCAGTCCGCCAAGGCCGTCGTCGACTGGCTGAACGGCCGCGCCCGCGGCTACGCCTCCCGCACCGGCCGGGCGGCCGCCCGGGCCGACTGGTCCACCGGGGCCGTCGGGATGATCGGCAAGAGCTACGACGGCACCATCGCCAACGGCGTCGCAGCCACCGGCGTACCGGGCCTGAGGACCATCGTCCCCATCGGCGCCATCAGCTCCTGGTACGACTACTACTTCGCCCGGGGCGCTGCCCTCTTCGGCAGCGGCCCCGACGCCCTCGCCGACCGCGTCGAGAGCCCCGCCGCGCGCGGCCGCTGCCAGGCCGTGCAGCGCGCGCTCGTCCAGGGCGCGCCGCGCAACGGCGACTGGACGCCGCTGTGGAGCGAGCGCGACTACCTGCCGGACGCCCGCAAGGTGCGCGCCAGCGTCTTCGCGATCCACGGCATGCAGGACCTCAACGTCCGCACCAAGCACTTCGGCCAGTGGTGGGACGCCCTCGCGGAGCAGGGCGTGGAGCGCAAGGTGTGGCTCTCCCAGGCCGGGCACGTCGACCCCTTCGACTTCCGCCGCGAGAGCTGGGTCCCCGCGCTGCACCGCTGGTTCGACCACTACCTGATGGGCTACGACAACGGCGTCGAGCGCGAGCCGATGGCCGACATCGAGCGTGCGCCCGGCCAGTGGACCACCGACCGCGTCTGGCCGCCCGGCGCCACCGCCCCCACCACCCTGCGCCCCGCCCCCGGCCCGGCCCCCGGCGTCGGCACCCTGGGCACCCGGCCCGCGCCCGCCGGGGCCGTGGGGGCCTTCACCGACGACCCGCGGCTGAGCGAGAGCGACTGGGCCTCCCGCGTCGACGAGACGACGCCGGCCAAGGCCGGCTTCACCACCCCGCCGCTCACCGCCGGCCTGCGGCTGTCCGGCTCCTCGACGGTCCGGCTCACGGTCACCCCGTCCACCGCCTCCGCCCACCTGTCGGCCGTCCTCGTCGACCTCGGGGCCGCAGAGATCCGCGACTACGCCGCGGGCGGCGAGGGCATCCGCACCCTGGCCGACCGCACCTGCTGGGGCAGCGGCACCACCGGCGACAGCGGCTGCTTCAAGCGCACCGAGGCGGACACCGCGAACGTCGCCCACACGGTCTTCAGCCGCGGCTGGGCCGACCTCGGCCACCACGCCGACCTCTCCCACGGCGGCCCGCTGACCCCCGGCCGGCCCTACACCATCACCCTCGACCTGGCCGCCACCGACCACGTCGTCCCCGCCGGCCACCGCCTGGCCCTGATCGTCGCCGGCACGGACGCCCGCCTGCTGGAGCCGGCCTCCACCACGCCCCGGCTGACCGTGGACCTCGCCCGCAGCGAGGCGAGCCTGCCGTTCGTCGGCGGCCGGCGGGCCTTCGCCCGTGCCACGCGCCACAGCGACCCGGCGTACGAGCGTCCCCGCGCACCCCTGAACGGCCTGCGCGCGCCCGCGCCCGCACCCCTGCGCTGACCCGGCCCTCCGACGCGGGGCGGCCCCCGGCCGGGAGCCGCCCCGCGTCAGCCCTCCACCAGGTCCGCCGCCTCCACCGCGCACCCCCAGGACACCGTGATGCCGGCGCCGCCGTGGCCGTAGTTGTGCACCAGACGGGCACCCGACGGCAGCCGCTCGGCCTCCAGCCGCACGCGCGGGCGCCCCGGCCGCAGCCCCACGCGGTGCCCGAGGATCCGGGCCTGGGCCAGCCGGGGGAACACCCGCGAGCAGCGGCTGATGATCGCCTGCGCGGTGCACGGCGAGGGCGTGCGGTCCCACACGTGCTCGCAGGCCGTGCCGCCCAGCACCACGCCGTACGGCTGGGGGAAGACGTACAGGGTGTCGCCCTTGTGGTCGTCGACGGCGGTGAACCACTCCTCGACGCCCGGGTTCTCCACCACGACCAGCTGGCCCCGCACCGGGTGGACCGACGGATCGGGGACGAGGTCGCGGGCGCCCAGGCCCGTGCAGTTCACCACCGCCGCGGCCCCCTCGCCCGCCTCCGCGAGCGAACG
This sequence comes from Streptomyces griseocarneus, assembly GCF_014655595.1. Classification (GTDB taxonomy): domain Bacteria; phylum Actinomycetota; class Actinomycetes; order Streptomycetales; family Streptomycetaceae; genus Streptomyces; species Streptomyces griseocarneus. The sequence continues at coordinate 553,387 of NZ_BNBL01000001.1, forward strand.
CACCGCGCGCACCGTGACCGTGCCGCCCGCCGCCGCCAGCCGGCGCTGCAGGTAGGCGAGATGGGCGGCCATGTCGAGCAACGGCAGCCGGGTGCGCACCCCCCGGTCGTACCCGCGCGGCAGCTCCGCCTCCCGGGCCGCCCGCAGCCCCGGAACCCGCGCCGACCACGGCCCCAACTCCGCCGGTGTCAGGCCCGCGTGCGTACCGGAGGCCATCCGCACCCCGGTCTCCGGCTGCCCGGCCAGCCCCGCCATGACCGGCAGCGAACGCAGCGCCCAGCGCCCGGCCGCCTCCTGGGGCTGTATCCGGTAGGGCCACCACAGCCCGCCGGCCATCGCCGACGTGGTCTCCGAGGACGGCGAGCGCGTCAACACCTTGACGCCGCGCCCGCGTTCCGCCAGCACGACCGCGCTGGTCAGGCCGATGACGCCGGCGCCGACCACGATCACATCGCTTGCCATGGGGGTGACGGTACAGGCGAAAACGCCGCCGCCGGGCTCGAAGCGGCGCACGCGGGGGAATAGACCGTGCATGGCAGTGGAGTACGCGTCCCTCGCGCTGGAAGCGGTGCCCCGCGCCGGCGCGGAGCCGACCGCCGGCGCCGGTCAAGTGCGCCGGGAATCAACCGACTTCGTCGTCGACGGCAGACCCCTGCTCGCGCTCCTCGCCGCGGCCGGGGCCGTCTCGCCGCTCGCCTCCGACGTGGCCCCCTCCCCGCTCACCCCGCACGCACGCGCCCTGCTGCCGCAGGACGGGCCGTGCGCCGATCCGCCGCTGGAGAGCGGGCGATACGTCCTCTACGCCTGCCCCGAGTGCGCACGGCTGGAATGCGGGGTCGTCACCGCCGTCGTCGAGCGCGAGGGCGCGGACGTCGTCTGGCGGGACTTCGCCTGGCAGACCGGCGAGAGCACCGACCCCGCGCGCGACGGCTACCCCGGCGTCGGGCCCTTCCGCTTCCGCGCCGACGAGTACCGCGCCGCGCTCGCCGCGCTGACGGCCGACGGGACCGCCCCGCCCGCCCGGCGCGCCCTGCTGGTCGGCCCCCGCGTCGCCCTCTTCGCCCGCGCCGCGGCCGGGCTGCGGGCCGGCGGCATCGGCGCGGAGATCACCCACGACGCGGCCGGAGCTCACGCGGACGAGCTACGGACGTACGGGGCGGTGGCGTTCGACCGTACGGTCGATGAGGCGGAACGCGCCGCAGTGCGGGCCGCGTTCGCGGCGGCGGGCGGCGACGTGACCTTCCTCGAGACGCCGGCGCCGGCCGCGGAGCTGCTGGTCGCGCAGCTGGAGCAGGCGCTGCGGAGCGTCCCCGGCGGCGAGCGCCGGCTGACCGGGCTGAGCGCGGTGGCGGGGGAGGCGCGCGTGGAGACGGCCGAGGCCTGCCGGGTGCGGGTGACGGCCTACCGGCCCGGGCGGCTGCGCGGCGCCCGGATGCTCGAGGTGTTCGACGGCCTGCTCGAGCCCGGCTGCCACCGGGTGCCGCTCGGGCCGCGGGTGGCCTTCGTCGTGGCGCGCACGTACGGCGACGTCCTGGTCACGCGGGTGGGCGCCGGGGCGCACGGCCGGGCGCACGACGAAAACCGGTTCGGCGCCCGGGAGGCCACCGGATAGAGTCGGTGGCCTCATGAGTGCCACCCTCGTCGCCAAGGATCTCGCCGCCGGGCACGGCGACCGCACCCTCTTCTCCGGACTCGACCTCGTCGTCGCGCCCGGTGAGGTCATCGGTCTCGTCGGAGCCAACGGCGCGGGCAAGTCCACCCTGCTCCGCCTCCTCGCCGGCCTCGACCGGCCCGAGGAGGGCACGCTGCGGCTCAGCCCGCCGGCCGCGACCGTCGGCCACCTGCCCCAGGAGCCCGAGCGGCGCGAGGGCGAGACGGTCCGCGCCTTCCTCGCCCGCCGCACCGGCGTCGCCGCCGCCCAGACCGCCCTCGACACCGCCACCCAGGCCCTCGTCGTCGGCGCCCCGGGCGCCGACGACGCCTACGCCACCGCCCTCGAGCGCTGGCTGGACCTCGGCGGCGCCGACCTGGACGAGCGGGCCGACGAGGTCGTCGGCTCGCTGGGCCTGACCGTCGGCCTGGACCGGCCCATGACCGCCCTCTCCGGCGGCCAGGCCGCCCGCGCCGGGCTGGCCTCGCTGCTGCTCAGCCGCTACGACGTCTTCCTGCTGGACGAGCCGACCAACGACCTCGACCTGGACGGCCTGGCCCGGCTGGAGGAATTCGTCACCGGCCTGCGCGCCGGCACGGTCCTCGTCAGCCACGACCGCGAGTTCCTCGCCCGCACCGTCGACAAGGTCCTCGAGCTCGACCTCGCCCAGCAGCAGGTCAACCTCTACGGCGGCGGCTACGCCGCCTACCTGGAAGAGCGCGAGACCGCCCGCCGGCACGCCCGCGAGGCCTACGACGAGTACGCCGACACCCGCGCCTCGCTCGAGGCCCGCGCCCGCACCCAGCGCAACTGGATGGAGAAGGGCGTCAAGAACGCCCGCCGCAAGGCCTCCGACAACGACAAGATCGGCCGGAAGTTCCGCACCGAGTCGACCGAGAAGCAGGCCGCCAAGGCCCGCCAGACCGAGCGCCTCATCGAGCGGCTCGACGTCGTCGAGGAGCCCCGCAAGGAGTGGGAGCTGCGGATGGAGATCGCCGCGGCGCCGCGCTCCGGCGCGGTCGTGGCGACCCTGCGCGGCGCGGTGGTGCGGCGCGGTTCCTTCACCTTCGGCCCCGTCGACCTGCAGATCGACTGGGCGGACCGGGTCGCCGTCACGGGCGCCAACGGCTCCGGCAAGTCCACCCTCCTCGCCGCCCTGCTCGGCCGGCTGCCGCTGGACGAGGGCAGCGCCGCGCTGGGGCCGGGCGTCGTCGTGGGCGAGGTGGACCAGGCCCGGGCCCTGTTCTTCGGCGGCGAGGCCCTGCTCGACGCCTTCGGCGCCGCGGTCCCCGAACTGGCACCGGCCGACGTGCGCACCCTGCTGGCCAAATTCGGCCTCAAGGCCGCGCACGTACTGCGCCCCGCCGTCACCCTCTCCCCGGGCGAGCGCACCCGGGCCGCGCTGGCCCTCCTGCAGGCCCGGGGCGTCAATCTCCTCGTCCTGGACGAGCCCACCAACCACCTCGACCTCCCGGCGATCGAGCAGCTCGAATCGGCGCTCGAGTCGTACAACGGGACGCTGCTGCTGGTGACGCACGACCGGCGCATGCTGGACGCTGTCGCTGTGACCAGGCGCCTCGAGGTGGCCGAGGGACGCGTTACGGAGCAGTGAGTGCCAAACGCCGGACGGACTGATTTCAGCCCGTCCGGCGTTTGAGGACCGGGGTCCGGGGCGGAGCCCCGGGAAACGCTCAGCCCCGCAGCAGACCAGCCCGCCGCAGCGCGTCCGCCATCGCCCCGTCGGCGGGAGCCGCCGCACGAGCGTCCCCGCGGCGGGGCCGGGGCGCACCGGAGCGCTCCGGGCGCTCCGTACGCTTCCGGGGCTCGCCCGCAGCGGCCTTGCCCCCGCCACCCGACGCCTCGTCCTCCAGCCTGAGCGTCAGCGAAATCCGCTTGCGCGGAATGTCGACGTCCAGCACCTTCACCCGCACGATGTCGCCCGGCTTGACCACATCCCGCGGGTCCTTCACGAACGTCTTCGACATCGCCGAGACGTGCACCAGGCCGTCCTGGTGGACGCCGACGTCCACGAAGGCCCCGAAGGCGGCGACGTTGGTGACGACGCCCTCGAGCAGCATCCCCGGCGCCAGGTCGCCGATCTTCTCGACGCCGTCCTTGAAGGTCGCCGTCCGGAACGCGGGTCGCGGGTCGCGGCCCGGCTTCTCCAGCTCGCGCAGGATGTCGGTGACGGTCGGCAGACCGACGGAGTCGGTGACGAACTGCTCGGGCCGCAGCGAGCGCAGCACCGCCGTGCTGCCGATGAGGGCGGCGACGTCGCCGCCGGTCGTCTTCGCCATGGCGCGGACGACGGGGTACGACTCGGGGTGGACGCTGGAGGCGTCCAGCGGGTCGTCGCCGCCGCGGATGCGCAGGAAGCCGGCGCACTGCTCGTAGGCCTTGGGGCCGAGCCGGGCCACGTCCTTGAGGCCCTTGCGGGAGCGGAAGGGGCCGTTGGCGTCGCGGTGGGCGACGATGTTCTCGGCGAGGCCCGAGCCGATGCCGGAGACGCGGGAGAGCAGCGGGGCGGAGGCGGTGTTGACGTCGACGCCGACGCCGTTGACGCAGTCCTCCACGACGGCGTCGAGCGAGCGGGAGAGCTTCACCTCGGAGAGGTCGTGCTGGTACTGGCCGACGCCGATCGACTTGGGGTCGATCTTGACCAGCTCGGCGAGCGGGTCCTGCAGGCGCCGGGCGATGGACACCGCGCCCCGCAGCGAGACGTCGAGGTCCGGCAGCTCCTGGGAGGCGAAGGCCGAGGCGGAGTACACCGAGGCGCCCGCCTCGGAGACCATCACCTTGGTGAGCTTCAGCTCGGGGTGGCGGGAGATCAGGTCGGTGGCCAGCCGGTCCGTCTCGCGGGAGGCCGTGCCGTTGCCGATGGCCACGAGCTCCACGCCGTGCTCGCGGGCCAGCCGCGCCAGCGTGGCCAGGGAGGCGTCCCACTTGTTCTGCGGGACGTGCGGGTAGATCGTCTCGGTGGCGCACACCTTGCCGGTGGCGTCCACGACGGCCACCTTCACGCCCGTGCGGAAGCCGGGGTCGAGGCCCATGGTGGCGCGGGTGCCGGCGGGGGCGGCCAGCAGCAGGTCGCGCAGGTTGGCGGCGAAGACGCGGACCGCCTCGTCCTCGGCGGCCTGGCGCAGCCGCAGCCGCAGGTCGATGCCGAGGTGGACCAGGACGCGGGTGCGCCAGGCCCAGCGGACCGTGTCGCCCAGCCACTTGTCGGCGGGCCGGCCCCGGTCGGCGATCCCGAAGCGGCGCGCGATCATCTGCTCGTACGAGCTGGGGCCCGCCACGGCCTCGCCGGCGGGCTCCGGCTCCAGGGAGAGGTCGAGGACCTCCTCCTTCTCGCCGCGCAGCATGGCCAGGACGCGGTGCGAGGGCAGCGCGGTGAAGGGCTCGGCGAAGTCGAAGTAGTCGGCGAACTTCGCGCCCGCCTCCTCCTTGCCCTCGCGCACCTTCGCGGCCACGCGCCCGCGCGTCCACATGCGCTCGCGCAGCTCGCCGATGAGGTCGGCGTCCTCGCCGAAGCGCTCGGTCAGCACGGCCCGGGCGCCCTCGAGCGCGGCGGCGGCGTCGGCGACGCCCTTGTCCGGGTCGACGAAGGCGGCCGCGGCCGCGAGCGGCTCGACGCCGGGGTCGGCGAGCAGCCCGTCGGCCAGCGGCTCGAGCCCGGCCTCCCGGGCGATCTGCGCCTTGGTGCGCCGCTTGGGCTTGAAGGGCAGGTAGATGTCCTCGAGCCGGGCCTTGGAGTCGGCCTCGCGGATCCGCGCCTCCAGCGCCTCGTCCAGCTTGCCCTGCGACCGTACGGACTCCAGGACCGCCGTCCGCCGCTCCTCGAGCTCCCGCAGATACCGCAGCCGCTCCTCGAGCGTGCGCAGCTGTGCGTCGTCGAGGGCGCCGGTGGCCTCCTTGCGGTAGCGGGCGACGAAGGGCACGGTCGACCCGCCGTCGAGCAATTCGACGGCCGCCCGCACCTGCCGTTCCCGTACGCCGAGTTCCTCGGCGATCCTGCCTTCGATCGACGTCGACGTCGTCACGATCACGCTCCGCTTTGTCTCCCGGGCCGCGATGGGCCGCGAACCTGCATTGTGGCAGGTACCGCCGGGAAGGCAGGACCGCGACTAGCCGCGCAGGTCGGCGGGGAAGGCGCCCGCTTTCATGGCGGCGGAGGTGAAGGTCTTCATCAGCTCGGTCAGGCGTGCGACGTCGTCCGCGCCCAGGTGCTCGTAGGGGGCCGTGTCCAGAACGTCCGTCTCCGCCTCCAGCTCCTCGCGCAGCGCGGCGCCGGCCTCGGTGAGCCCTCCGTCGGCGTCGAGCAGGCCGCGCGCCCGCAGCCGGTCCTGTCCCGCCGTCAGCTCCGCCTCGCTCCAGCCGCGCGTGCGCGCCAGCCACTGCAGGGACATGCCGCGCCCGGTGGCGGTGTGGCTGACGAGCGCCTCCACGGGGTCGAGTCCGGCGCGGGTGAGGGCCATCAGGTGTCCGTCGCCGCGGTGTTCGCGCAGCAGCGTGGTGGCGTGCCACAGGGCGAGGAGCGGGGCGTCGGGCACGGGCAGGTCGGCGTTCGCGGAGTACAGCGGCCGGGCGGCGCGTTGGCAGGCCTCGGCGGCGCGCAGCGCCAGCTCCGCGGCCTCGGCCGTCCCGGGGGAGCCGGCGAGCTCTTCGCCGAGCACCCGCCGCAGCGTGCTGTCGGCGGCCCGCAGCCGGGCGGCGAGGACCTCCTCCGGGGTGACGACGTCCCAGGCGTGGGGGATGTGTTCGGCCACGAGCTCGTGCTTGAAGCTGTGGAAGACGGCCGTCACGGTGCCCGCGCCGACCCGGCCGAGCGCGGCCGCGCGCGAGGCGAAGTAGACGGCCCGGTGGTGCTCCAGGCCCAGCGCGCCCAGTTCCCGCTGGATGTCGGGCGAGAAGTAGACGGTCGAGTGGAGGGCGTTGACGTGGGCGGAACAGCGCCGGACGGCGCGTGCGGGCAGAGAGTCCATGGGCCCACATTAGCGACCGCTTAGTACGTGCCGGAAGGTCCGGAGCGATGGCAGGAAAGGAGGGGAGCTCGTCATTGCGGCCATCGGCGCCACGGACCGAACATGAGCGGCATGACCACCCGCCGCACCGTGCTGATCGTCCTCTTCGACGGACTCCAGAGCCTGGATGTGACCGGTCCGCTCGAGGCGTTCACCTGTGCGTCCGCCGAGGCCGGCGACCGGGGCGCCTACCGGGTGCGCACCGCGACCGTCGACGGCGGGCCCGTGCGGACGCACAGCGGGCTGCGCCTGGTCCCCGACGGCACGCTCGAGGGCCGGCCCGCCGCCGACATCCTGCTCGTCCCCGGGGGCGACGCCGTCGCCGCGCCGGACCCGCGGCTCGTCGCCTGGCTGCGGGAGAACGGACCGTCGGCCGGCCGCCTCGTCTCCGTGTGCACCGGGGCGTTCCTGCTCGCCGCCGCCGGGCTGCTCGACGGTCGCCGCGCCACCACGCACTGGGCCTTCTGCGACGACTTCGCCGAGCGGTTCCCCGCGGTACGGCTGGAGCGCGAGCCGGTCTTCGTGCGCGACGGCCGGCTGGCCACGTCGGCCGGGGTGACCGCGGGCATCGACCTGGCGCTCGCCCTGATCGAGGAGGACCTCGGCCGCCGGGTCGCGCTCCGTGTCGCCCGCCATCTCGTGGTCTTCCTGCGCCGCCCGGGAAACCAGCGGCAGTTCAGCGCCCCGCTCGCCGTCCAGATCGCCGGCCGTCCGCCGCTGCGCGAGATCCAGCACTGGATCGTGGAACACCCGGGCGCCGACCTCACCGTCGAGGCCCTCGCCGCCCGGGCCGGCCTCTCGCCCCGCCACTTCGCCCGCGCCTTCCGCGCCGAGGTGGGCATCACGCCGGGTCGCTACGTCGGCCAGGTGCGGCTGGAGGCCGCCCGGCGGCTGCTGGAGGACACCGGCCGGGGCGTCGAGGAGGTCTCCCGGGCCTGCGGCTACGGCACGCCCGAGGCCATGCGCCGCGCCTTCGTCCGCGCCCTGGGCGCCGGTCCCGCCGCCTACCGGCGCGGGTTCCCGCCCCCGGAGCCCGCCGTGCACCCATCCGCCTGACCGTCCGACAGAAGGGCATCACCATGAAGATCGCCATCCTGCTCTACCCGGGCTTCACCGCCCTCGACGCCATCGGCCCGTACGAGACCCTCGGCCGCCTGCCCGGCGCCGAGCCGTACTTCGTCGCCGAGCGGCCCGGCCCCGTACGCAACGACAGCGGGCACACCGCGCTCGTGGCTTCCGCCGCGCTGGAGGACCTGACCGACCCGGACGTCGTCGTCGTGCCCGGCGGCCCGCCGGCGAACCTGCCCCTGGAGCCCGGCCCCGTCACCGAATGGCTCAGGGCGACCGACCCGGGGACCACCTGGACGACGTCGGTGTGCACCGGCTCGCTGATCCTGGCGGCCGCCGGGCTGCTCGAGGGCCGCCGCGCCACCTCGCACTGGCTGTACCTCGAGCGGCTCGCCGAGTACGGTGCCGAGCCGGCCGGGGAGCGGGTCGTCACCGACGGCAAGTACGTCACCGCCGCCGGGGTCTCCGCCGGCATCGACATGGGGCTCGCGCTCGCGGGCCGGATCGCCGGCGACCGGGTCGCCCAGTCGGTCCAGCTGCTGATCGAGTACGACCCGCGGCCGCCCTACGACGCGGGCTCCCCCCGGACGGCCCCCGCCGACCTCGTCGCCGAGTGGCGCTCGGTCCGCGGGGTCTGAACCCGCCGGCCGGACGGTGCCGGACCCGGCCGCGTCAGAGCGTCCATCCGAAGCGCGGGGTCCTGCGCTCCAGGAACGCGGCGACCCCCTCGGCGGGGTCGCCGCTGCCGCTCGCCTGCGCGGCCCAGTACGCGAGGCGGCCCTCGTCCACCGGGCCGGCCGCGAACTCCTTGGCCGCCGCCTGGGTCAGCTGCGAGCGCGAGGCCAGCGTGCGGGCGAACTCCGCCACCCGCCCGTCCAGCTCCTCGCGCGGCCACACCTCGTCCACCAGGCCCGTGCGCAGCGCCCGTCCGGCGTCGATCAGTTCGGCCGAGAACAGCAGGTACTTGGCCGTGGCCGGGCCCACCAGATCCACCAGGCGGCGGGTGGAGGAGGCGGCGTAGACGATGCCCAGCCGTGCCGGGGTGATGCCGAACGACGCCCCCTCCGCCGCGAACCGCAGGTCGCAGGCGACCGCGAGCTGGCAGCCGCCGCCCACGCAATGGCCGCGCACCGCCGCGATCGTGGGCTTGGGGAAGGCCGCCAGGGCCTCCTCGGCCGCGACCGCCAGGTCCCTCGACTCCCGGCCGCCGTCGGCGGTCAGCGAGGAGATGTCCGCCCCCGCGCAGAAGGTGTCGCCCTCGCCGGTCAGCACCAGCACCCGTACGGCCGGATCGGCCGCGCAGTCCCGCAGCAGCTTCGGCAGCAGCCGCCACATGTCCGTGGTCATGGCGTTGCGCTTGGCGGGGTGGGCGATGCGGACGGTGGCGGTGGCGCCGTCGACGTCCAGACGCAGTGCGGGCTCCATGCGCCGGATGCTATCCGGGCCGTACGCGCATCCGGATCGCTCATTGAAGGGTGAACCGGCAGGCCAGGAACTGTCGTGAGCGTGACCGCGGCATACGCGCACGATCAAATCCCGTCGATAGACATCGACTTCCTGTCAGCTCGCCGGTGCGGAGCCCAGGGTTCCCAACACTCGATCCGTGCGGTCGAGCCACGGCGAGGGGTTGGTATCGGACATGGAGACACTCGGGAGCGTCCCGCCCGAGCCGGGGCACGCGCCCGGGCCCCGGAAGTCCGCCGAGTACGACGGGACCTGGCGGTACACCGCCCCCGCGCTCGACAGCACCGTCCCCCGCGCCCGGCACGCCGTCCGCGACCTGATGCGCCGCCAGCGCGTACCGCTGCGCGAGGACCTGCTGCAGGGACTGCTGCTCATCGTCTCCGAGCTGGTCACCAACGCCGTCCAGCACGCGGCGCTGCTCTCCCCGGAGGTGGGCCTGGAGGTCTCCCTCGGCCCCGAGTGGGTGCGCGTGGCCGTCGAGGACAGCCACCCCTACCGGCCCAGGCCGCTGGAGGCGTACCCCGACGACGAGCCGCGCACGGGCGGCCGCGGCCTGCTGCTGGTCCAGGCCACCGTCGAGGAGGCCGGCGGCCGCTGCGACGTCGAGCACACGGCGACGGGCGGCAAGGTGGTCTGGGCCGCCCTGCCGCTGCGCCCCTCGCCTACCAGCCCGCTGCGTCCCCGGTGAGCTCCCGGATCGCCGGCCGGGCGGCGTCCAGCACCGTGGTGAACCACGCCGAGAACGGATGCTTCTCCAGCAGCCCGGCCAGCTCCCCGGGCGTCACGAACGCCGTCTCCGCGATCTCCTCCGGGTCCGGGCTGGGCTCGGCCCGCACCGTCCCCACGAAGAGGTGGTTGTACTCCTGCTCGACCAGGCCCGAGGCAGGGTCGGGGTGGTTGTAGCGCACGGTCCCGGCCTCGCGCATCAGCGCGGGCGCCAGTCCCAGCTCCTCGCCGGTGCGGCGGGCGGCGGCGACGAAGGGCGGCTCGTCCGGGTAGGGGTGGCCGCAGCAGGTGTTCGACCACACGCCGGGGGAGTGGTACTTCCCCAGGGCCCGGCGCTGCAGCAGCAGCCGGCCGGCGTCGTCGAAGAGGAAGACCGAGAAGGCACGGTGCAGCCGGCCGGGCGCGAGATGGGCGGAGACCTTCTCGGCGGTCCCGATGGTTCTGCCGTTCTCGTCGACCAGCTCCAGCATGATCGGTTCAGCGGTGTCGTCGGCGGGGACCGGGGCGGAGCCGGCGGAGCGGCCCGTGGCTGATGTGATCGGCATTGACCATCCTCGTTGTCGGTCTTCGACCCTCAAGTCTGCCGTACGGAATGCCCACAACAGCGACAGATGACGCCTGGGCGGCCCGCCCGGCCAGTGCCGGGCGGGCGGGAGCTCAGTGACAGAGCCTCGCCTCGTGCGCGGCGTGCCCGCTCGGCTCGAGCTGGAAGGTGCAGTGCTCCACGGCGAAGTGCTCGCCCAGGCAGCCCTGCAGGTCGTGCAGCATCTTCTCCTGCCCGGCGGAGTCCAGCCGCGCCGGGTCGACCACCACGTGCGCCGAGAGCACCGGCATGCCCGATGTGATGGTCCACACATGGAGGTCGTGCAGGTCCTCCACGCCCGGCAGCGCCATGATGTGCGCCCGCACCTCCGCCATGTCCACGTCCTTCGGCGCGGCCTCCAGCAGGACGTCCAGCGCCTCGCGCAGCAGCTTCAGCGTGCGCGGCACGATCATCAGGCCGATCAGCAGCGAGGCGACCGGGTCCGCCTGGCTCCACCCTGTGAGCATGATCACAAGGGCGGAGACGACCACCGCGAGGGAGCCCAGCGCGTCCGAGAGGACCTCGAGGAACGCCCCCCGCACATTGAGGCTCTCCTTCTGGCCGCGCATCAGCACCGCCAGCGAGACGAGGTTGGCGAACAGGCCGACGAGGCCGAAGATCACGGTCGTGCCGCCCGGCACCGGGGCCGGGGTGATGAGCCGGTCGATCGCCTCGACGAGGATGAAGCCGCCGACGCCGAGCAGCAGCAGGCAGTTCAGCAGCGCCGCCAGGATCTCGGCGCGGGCGTAGCCGTAGGTGCGCCGCTCGCTGGGGGGCCGGTTGGCGAAGTGGATCGCCACCAGCGCCATCGAGACGCCGACCGCGTCCGTCGCCATGTGCCCGGCGTCCGCGAGCAGCGCCAGTGAACCGGTCAGCACGCTGCCGACGATCTCCGCGACGAGGATCGTCAGCGTGATGCCCAGCGCGATCCGCAGCCGTCCCTTGTACGCGGCGGCCGCGGTGCCGCTCATGCCGGCGGGGGGTCCCCCGTGCGAGTGGCCGTGGTCGTGCCCCGCTCCCATGAATGCCGCCTCCCGAAACGTGTGCCTCGAAGCGGCCGGCGGGGTGCCGGCCGAGGCCCAGTGAACTACGGGTGGGGGGTATCGGGCAACGCGGCACTGAACACCGTTGTCATTGCCCTGACCTGCGGCGATGTCCTGCCGGCCGGTTCCGTGCGGTCAGCCGCGGCGCGCCTCGGGGTGGTGGAGGCACCAGCCCTCCCACGCCGAAGTGACCATGCTCCGCACGTCGTGCCGCGCCCGCCAGCCGAGCTCCTTGGCGATGCGCTCGCCGGAGGCGACGACACGCGCCGGATCACCCGGACGGCGTGGCCCGGTCTCGGCCGTCAGGTCCGTGCGGCCGGTGACCGCGCCGATCAGGTCCGCCATCTCGCGGACGGACACCCCGTGCCCGGTGCCGACGTTCAGCGTCAGATCGCCCGCGCCGGGCCGCTCGGCCAGCCGGCGGGCGGCGGCCAGGTGCGCGGTGGCCAGGTCCTCGATGTGGATGTAGTCACGGACACAGCTGCCGTCGGGGGTGTCGTAGTCGGTGCCGAAGATCCGCGGCCGCTCGCCCCGGGTGATCCGGTCGAACATCATCGGGATGATGTTGAAGACGCCGGTGTCCGCCAGCTCCGGGCGGGCCGCGCCCGCGACGTTGAAGTAGCGCAGGCAGGCGGTGGAGATGCCGTGCGCGGCGCCGGTCGCCCGCACGAGCCACTCGCCGGCCAGCTTGGTCTCGCCGTACGGGTTGATCGGCAGGCAGGGCGTCTCCTCGGTGACGAGGTCGACGTCGGGCATGCCGTAGACGGCCGCCGAGGAGGAGAAGACGAAGCTGCCGACGCCCGCGTCGACGACCGCCTCCAGCAGCACGGTCAGCCCGTGCACGTTCTCCCGGTAGTAGAGCAGCGGCTTCTCCACCGACTCCCCGACCTGCTTCTTGGCCGCCAGGTGCACCACGCCCGTCACGCCCAGCTCCGCGAAGGCCCGGTCGAGCACCGCGCGGTCCAGCACCGAGCCCCGCACCAGCGGGACCTCCCGCGGCAGCCGGCCGGCGACGCCCGAGGACAGGTCGTCCAGGACGGCCACCCGCTCCCCGGCCTCCGTCATCGCCCGCGCCACGTGCGCCCCGATGTACCCCGCTCCGCCTGTGATCAGCCACGTCATGCACGGCACCCTAATCGAGCCGGACGACCGGAAACGTTTCCTCCGGGCGGGCCCGCCCGGACGGACGCCTTCCGGGAACCACGGGCGCCTCCCGTGCGTCCTGTCAGTGGCGGGACGCACGGGTGCACGTGCGGTGAACGGCGGCTTCCGTTGATCCGATAGCCTCTGCCGACGTGCCGCACCCCGCCCCGTCGCCGGGGCCCTGGCGCGCCACGCCCGCTGCCCGCCGTCAACCGCGGCCCCGAGGCGGCCACGCCAGCCGCAAGGAGTGAGTTCGTCTGTCGACCGCCATCCTCACCGGTCCGCCGCCCGCCGGCTCCTCCCTCGAGGACGACCTGCGGTCGCTGGGCTTCGACGTCCGTACGCTCGCGTCCGCCGCCGGCATCGCCGGTGAGCTGGCCGCGGTCCCGGCCGGAGAGCGGGTCGCCGTGGTCGACCCCCGCTTCGTGGGCCACGTGCACGCCCTGCGGCTCGCCCTGACCGACCCCCGCTTCCCGGCGTCCGCCGTCGAGGGCGCCCTCGGCGCCCAGCCGGAGGCGCGCGCCGCGCTCGCCTCCGCCGCCTCCCGCGCCGCCGGCCCCGGCGAGCTCGCCGCCCGGATGGAGGCCGACGGCATCGCCGTCCACCGCCCCGAGCTGGGCGTCCTCGTCGCCGCCGTGCCCGAGGGCGAGGAGGCCCGGGCCAAGACGCTGGGCGAGGTCGGGGCCGTCGACGACGAGGCCGTCCGGCTGCGGGCCGCCGTGAAGTCCCGCGACGGGTTCTTCACCACCTTCTTCATCAGCCCGTACTCCCGCTACATCGCCCGCTGGTGCGCCCGCCGGGGCCTCACCCCCAACCAGGTCACCACGGCCTCGCTGCTCACCGCGCTGATCGCGGCCGGCTGCGCGGCCACCGGCAGCCGGGGCGGGTACGTCGCGGCCGGCGTGCTGCTGATCGCCTCCTTCGTGCTGGACTGCACCGACGGCCAGCTCGCCCGCTACTCCCTGCAGTACTCCACGCTCGGCGCCTGGCTCGACGCGACGTTCGACCGCGCCAAGGAGTACGCCTACTACGCGGGCCTGGCGCTCGGCGCCGCCCGCGGCGGCGACGACGTGTGGGCGCTGGCGCTGGGCGCGATGGTCCTCATGACCTGCCGGCACGTCGTCGACTTCGCCTTCAACGAGGCGAACCACGACGCCACGGCCAACACGAGCCCGACGGCCGCCCTCTCCGGGCGCCTCGACAGCGTCGGCTGGACCGTCTGGGTCCGCCGCATGATCGTGCTGCCCATCGGCGAGCGCTGGGCGCTGATCGCGGTCCTCACCGCGCTCACCACCCCCCGCACCGTCTTCTACGTGCTGCTGATCGGCTGCGCCTTCGCCGCCTGCTACACCACCGCGGGCCGCGTCCTGCGCTCCCTGACCCGTAAGGCGAAGCGGACCGACCGCGCCGCGCAGGCACTGGCGGACCTGGCCGACTCCGGCCCGCTGGCCGAGCTCGCGGCCGGCAGCGTCGGCCGCACGGTGCCCGCCACGGCCTACAGCGCGCCCTTCTGGGCGCTGCTGGCGGCGGCCTCCCTCCTCGTCGGTCCGCTCTTCGCCGGCAACGCCGGCACCTGGCGGGCCGTCCTGCAGGCCGTGGTCTACGCCGTCTTCGCGGGCGTCGCCGTGGCGCACCCCCTCAAGGGCCCCCTCGACTGGCTCGTACCGCCCGTCCTGAGGGCCGCCGAGTACGGCATGATCCTCGTGCTCGCGGCGAAATCCGGGGCGGACGGGGCCCTCCCTGCGGCTTTCGGCCTGGTGGCCGCGGTCGCCTACCATCACTACGACACGGTGTACCGCATCCGCGGTGGCACCGGCGCGCCCCCCCACTGGCTGGTGCGGGCGATCGGCGGACACGAGGGACGGGTCCTGGCGGTCACCATCGCGGCCGCCCTGTGGCACGGTCAAGGCTTCACCATCGCGCTGACGGTCCTCGCGGCCGCCATCGCCCTCGTGGTGCTCAGCGAGAGCATCCGCTTCTGGGTGTCCTCCGGGGCACCCGCAGTACACGACGAAACAGGAGAACCCGCATGATCGGCCTCGTGCTGGCCGCCGGCGCCGGACGGCGTCTGCGTCCCTACACCGACACTCTGCCCAAGGCCCTGGTGCCGGTGGACGGTGACACCACCATCCTCGACCTCACCCTGGCCAACTTCGCCGAGATCGGTCTGACCGAGGTCGCGATCATCGTGGGCTACCGCAAGGAGGCCGTGTACGCCCGCAAGGAGGCCCTGGAGGCCAAGTACGGCCTGAGCCTCACCCTGATCGACAACGACAAGGCCGAGGAGTGGAACAACGCCTACTCCCTGTGGTGCGGCCGGGACGCCCTCAAGGACGGCGTGATCCTCGCCAACGGCGACACCGTGCACCCGGTCTCCGTCGAGAAGACCCTGCTCGCCGCCCGCGGCAACGGCCAGAAGATCATCCTCGCCCTCGACACGGTGAAGCAGCTCGCCGACGAGGAGATGAAGGTCGTCGTGGACCCCGACAAGGGCGTCCAGAAGATCACCAAGCTGATGGACCCGGCCGAGGCCACCGGTGAGTACATCGGTGTCACCCTGATCGAGGGCGAGGCCGCCGCCGACCTGGCCGACGCCCTCAAGGTCACCTTCGAGCGCGACCCCGACCTCTACTACGAGGACGGCTACCAGGAGCTGGTCAACCGCGGCTTCAAGGTCGACGTGGCCCCCATCGGCGATGTGAAGTGGGTCGAGATCGACAACCACGACGACCTCGCCAAGGGCCGGGAGATCGCGTGCCAGTACTGACGAGGCTCATCCCCTCGCCGGTCGTCGTCGACATCCGTGCCGGAGCCCTGGACGATCTGGCGAGCGTGCTCGCCGACCAGCGGATCTCCAGCTCCGGCAAGCTGGCCGTCGCCATCAGCGGCGGCTCCGGGGCGAAGCTGCGCGAGCGGCTCGCCCCGGCGCTGCCCGGCGCCTCGTGGTACGAGGTCGGCGGCGGCACGCTGGACGACGCGATCAAGCTCGCCGACGCGATGAAGTCCGGGCACTACGACGCGGTCGTGGGCCTCGGCGGCGGCAAGATCATCGACTGCGCGAAGTTCGCGGCGGCGCGCATCGGCCTGCCGCTGGTGGCCGTGGCCACGAACCTCTCGCACGACGGTCTGTGCTCGCCGGTCGCCACCCTCGACAACGACGCCGGGCGCGGCTCGTACGGCGTGCCCAACCCCATCGCCGTCGTGATCGACCTGGACGTCATCCGTGAGGCCCCGGTCCGCTTCGTCCGCTCCGGCATCGGTGACGCGATCTCCAACATCTCCGCCGTCGCGGACTGGGAGCTCGCCCACCGCGAGCGCGGCGAGGACATCGACGGCCTGGCCGCCGCCATCGCCCGGCAGGCCGGCGAGGCCGTGCTGCGCCACCCCGGCGGCGTGGGCGACGACGGCCTCCTGCAGGTGCTCGCCGAGGGCCTGGTGCTCACCGGCATCTCGATGTCGGTGGCCGGCGACAGCCGCCCGGCGTCCGGCGCCTGCCACGAGATCAACCACGCCTTCGACCTGCTCTACCCCAAGCGAGCCGCCAGCCACGGCGAGCAGTGCGGCCTCGGCGCCGCCTTCGCGATGCACCTGCGCGGGGCCCACGAGGAGTCCGCGCTGATGGTCGAGGTCCTGCGCCGGCACGGCCTGCCCGTGCTGCCGGGCGAGATCGGCTTCAGTGACGACGAGTTCGTCAGGGCCGTCGAGTTCGCGCCGCAGACCCGCCCCGGGCGGTACACCATCCTGGAGCACCTCGACCTCTCCACCGACCAGATCAGGGACGCATACGCCGACTATGCACAAACCATCAGTCGCTGAACTCCGCCCGGTCGTCCACCCCGAAGGGGTGAAGGACCGGCGCAGTGGCGAGCACTGGATGGGCCGCCTGTACATGCGGGAGATCTCGCTGCGGGTCGACCGTCACCTGGTGAACACCAGGGTCACGCCCAACCAGCTCACCTACCTGATGACCGTCGCGGGCGTCCTCGCGGCCCCGGCCCTGCTGGTGCCGGGGATCCCGGGCGCCGTGCTCGGCGTCGTCATGGTCCAGCTCTACCTGCTGCTGGACTGCGTCGACGGCGAGATCGCGCGCTGGAAGAAGCAGTACTCGAACTCCGGGGTGTACCTGGACCGGGTCGGCGCCTACCTGTGCGACGCCGCGGTCCTCCTCGGCCTGGGCCTGCGCGCCGCCGACCTGTGGGGCGGCGGCCGGATCGACTGGCTGTGGGCCTTCCTCGGCACGCTCGCCGCGCTCGGTGCCGTCCTGATCAAGGCCGAGACCGACCTCGTCGGCGTCGCCCGCCACCAGGCCGGGCTGCCGCCGGTCAAGGAGGCGGCGTCCGAGCCGCGCTCCTCCGGCATGGCGCTGGCCCGCAAGGCCGCCGCGGCGCTGAAGTTCCACCGGCTGATCCTCGGCATCGAGGCGTCCCTGCTGATCCTGCTCCTCGCGATCGTGGACGCGAGCAGGGGGGACCTGTTCTTCACCCGCCTGGGCACCGCCGTCCTCGCCGGCATCGCGGTCCTCCAGACGCTGCTGCACCTGGTGTCCGTCCTCGCCTCGAGCAGGCTGCGATGAGCGCCCCCGCGAAGGTCGGCGCGGTCGTCCTGACCATGGGCAACCGCCCCGACGAGCTGCGCGCGCTGCTGGAGTCGGTCGCCAAGCAGACCGGCGACCCCATCGAGGTCGCCGTCGTCGGCAACGGCTCCCCGCTGCCCGAGCTGAACGTCCCGGGCCTGGCCGTACGGACCGTCGAGCTGCCCGAGAACGTGGGCATCCCGGCCGGCCGCAACGTCGGCATCGAGGCGTTCGGCCCGGCCGGCCGCGACGTCGACATCCTGCTCTTCCTCGACGACGACGGGCTGCTGCCGAACCAGGACACGGCCCAGCTGTGCCGGGAGGCATTCGCCGCCGATCCGAAGCTGGGCATCATCAGCTTCCGCATCGCCGACCCCGACACCGGCGTCACCCAGCGCCGCCACGTGCCCCGGCTGCGCGCCTCGGACCCGATGCGCTCCTCGCGGGTGACCACCTTCCTCGGCGGCGCCAACGCGGTGCGCACCCGGGTCATCGCCGAGGTCGGCGGCCTGCCGGACGAGTTCTTCTACGCGCACGAGGAGACCGACCTCGCCTGGCGGGCCCTCGACGCGGGCTGGATGATCGACTACCGGTCGGACATGGTCCTGCACCACCCGACCACCGCCCCCAGCCGGCACGCCGTCTACCACCGCATGGTGGCCCGCAACCGGGTGTGGCTGGCCCGGCGCAACCTCCCCGCCCCGCTGGTCCCCGTCTACCTCGGGGTGTGGCTGCTGCTGACCCTGGCCCGCCGGCCGTCCCCGGCCGCGCTGCGCGCCTGGATGGGCGGCTTCAAGGAGGGCTGGACGGCTCCGTGCGGTCCGCGCCGGCCGATGAAGTGGCGTACCGTGTGGCGCCTGACCCGACTGGGTCGCCCGCCCGTGATCTGACAAGCTCGTGTCTTAAGAGCATCGGGCGCGGTCCGGGGCCCCGCCCCGGCAGCGCACCTTGAGGACGAAAGTGTCAACTGTGAGCGAGACAACGCACGACAGTGCGGTCGCCCTGAGTGCCCCGCCGTCACCCGACGACGGTCTCTCCGCCGGCGAGCTGGCGAGGAAGTACGGCCTCGCGGTGAGCGGGGCCCGGCCTAGCCTGCCGGAGTACGCCCGGCAGCTGTGGGACCGGCGGCACTTCATCATCGCCTTCTCCCGGGCGAAGATGACGGCCCAGTACAGCCAGGCGAAGCTGGGCCAGGTCTGGCAGGTGGCCACGCCCCTGCTGAACGCGTCGGTGTACTTCCTGATCTTCGGTCTGCTGATGCAGCAGAGCAAGGGCATGGGGATCCGTACCTACGTCCCCTTCCTGATCACGGGCGTCTTCGTCTTCACCTTCACCCAGAGCTCGGCCATGGCGGGCGTGCGCTCCATCGCGGGCAACCTGGGGCTGGTGCGGGCCCTGCACTTCCCCCGGGCGGCCCTGCCGATCTCGTTCGCGCTGCAGCAGCTCCAGCAGCTGCTGCTGTCGATGGGCGTGCTCTTCGTCTTCCTCATCGGGTTCGGGCACATGCCGGCGCTGTCCTGGGTCCTGGTCGTCCCGGTCCTGGTGCTGCAGTTCCTCTTCAACACCGGGCTGGCGATGGCCCTCGCCCGCGCGGGCAGCAAGACCCCCGACCTGGCGCAGCTGCTGCCGTTCATCACGCGCACCTGGATGTACGCGTCCGGTGTGATGTACAGCCTGACCGACGCGCTGAAGAGCAACCACGCCCCGGAGTGGGTGATCGACGTGCTGAGCGCCAACCCGGCCGCCGTCTACATCGACCTCATGCGCTGGTCGCTGATCGACGACCACAGCCGGATCCACCTGCCGCCGCACGTGTGGGCGCTGGCGGTCGGCTGGGCCCTGCTCGTCGGGCTCGGGGGCTTCGTGTACTTCTGGAAGGCTGAGGAGCAGTACGGCCGTGGCTGATCCGAAAACCGGCGCCCAGGCGTCCGCACCCGTGCCCACCGTGATCGCGGACGACGTCCACATCGTCTACCGCGTCTACGGCGGCAACACAGGCCGCGGCAGCGCCACCGCCGCCCTGAACCGCATCATCAAGCGCACGCCCGGAGCGGGGGTGCGCGAGGTGCACGCCGTCAGGGGCGTGAGCTTCACCGCGTACCGCGGCCAGGCCATCGGCCTGATCGGCTCCAACGGCTCCGGCAAGTCGACCCTGCTCAAGGCCGTCGCCGGACTGCTGCCCACCGAGCGCGGGAAGATCTACACCGACGGCCAGCCCTCGCTGCTGGGCGTGAACGCGGCCATGATGAACGACCTCACGGGCGAGAAGAACGTGATGCTCGGCGGCCTGGCCATGGGCATGTCGCGCGAGCAGATCCGCGAGCGCTACCAGGGGATCGTCGACTTCTCGGGCATCAACGAGAAGGGCGACTTCATCACGCTGCCCATGCGCACGTACTCCTCCGGCATGGCGGCCCGGCTGCGGTTCTCGATCGCGGCGGCCAAGGACCACGACGTGCTGATGATCGACGAGGCGCTGGCCACCGGCGACCGCTCGTTCCAGAAGCGCTCCGAGGCCCGCATCCGCGAGCTGCGCAAGGAGGCCGGCACGGTCTTCCTGGTCAGCCACAACAACAGGTCCATCCGGGACACCTGCGACCGGGTGCTGTGGCTGGAGCGCGGGGAGCTGCTGATGGACGGGCCGACCGACGAGGTGGTCCGGGCCTACGAGAAGGAGACGGCGCGCTAGCCGTTCGCGGACGCGCCGTGGTCCACGGCCCCCGTCGGCTCGCGCCCTCGGGGGCCTTGACCCATCCTTGTCGATCAACTGCCTTATTGGCAGGGTTGATTCACGTCCTGCGTGGCATTGTATGGATCAAGCACGTACCCCGGCGGACGTCGGGCACCTGTACGGCGTACGCTGTAGCGTGCTCATTTGCGGCCGTTTGTGGCGGGGCGTGGCGAAAACCGCGCCGGCCCGCCGGCGGGGGCGCCGCGGAGGGAGGCTCGAGGGGGAGCCCCATGGCGGGACAGGCCTGCGGCGTGTCCGAAATAGGATGTTCTGGGTCGGCAGTGTAGAACGGGAGATGTGACGGCAATGGCTGTATCGGCTGCGGGGCCTCTCCAGAAGCGAGACGCGTACGCCGTCCCCGGTCCTGGCAGCCCGCGATGACCGCGGGGACGGACGCGCACGCGCGCGCCGTGCTCGACAAGGCCGCGCACGAGAACTTCCCCGTGGCGCCCTTCTTCGTGCCGCGCGCCTGGCGCGGGGACCTCATGGCCGTCTACGGCTACGCCCGCCTCGTCGACGACATCGGCGACGGAGACCTGGCCCCCGGCGGCCGGGACGCGGAGCTGCTGGGCCTGGACCGCGAGCAGACGGACGACCGCACCGCCATGCTCGACGCCTTCGAGGCCGACCTGCGCCGCGTCTTCGACACCACCGGCACGGGCCCCCGCCACCCGCTGCTGCTCCGCCTGCGGCCCACCGTCCGCCGGTGCGGCCTGACCCCGGAGCCCTTCCTCGGGCTCATCGAGGCCAACCGCCAGGACCAGCGGGTGCGCCGCTACGCCACGTACGAGGACCTGCTCGCCTACTGCGAGCTGTCAGCCAACCCCGTCGGCCGGCTCGTCCTGGGCATCACCGGCACGGCGAGCCCCGAGCGGATCCGCCGCTCGGACGCGGTCTGCACCGCCCTGCAGATCGTCGAACACCTGCAGGACGTCGCCGAGGACCTCCGGCGCGACCGCGTCTACCTGCCCGCCGACGACATGGAGCGCTTCCGCGTCACCGAGGCCGACCTGGCGCTCCCCACCAGCGGCGCATCGGTGCGCGCGCTGGTCGCGTACGAGGCGGAACGCGCCGGGCACCTGCTGAATGAAGGCACCCCCCTGGTGGGTAGCGTCCACGGCAGGCTGAAGCTGTTGCTCGCGGGATTCGTGGGCGGGGGGAGGGCCGCACTCCGGGCGGTCGCCGCCGCCGGATACGACGTTCTCCCCGGACCGCCCAAGGCCACCAGGCTCAGTGTGCTGCGCGAGGCCGGGGCGACACTGCGAAGAGAGGGGTGAGCGGGACCGTGAACGGAACGCCACACGCGTCCGCACCGGTACTCGCCGCGTACAGCTACTGCGAGGCCGTCACCGGACAGCAGGCCGGCAACTTCAGCTACGGCATCAGACTGCTGCCGACCGCCAAGCGGCGGGCCATGTCGGCGCTGTACGCCTTCTCGCGGCGCGTCGACGACATCGGCGACGGGCCGCTGGACCCCGAGACCAAGCGGCTGCGCCTGGAGGAGGCCCGCACCACGCTCGAGCGGATCCGCGCGGGCGACGTCGACGAGGACGACACCGACCCGGTGGCCGTCGCGCTCGCGCACGCCGTGCGCCGCTTCCCCATCCCCATCGGCGGGCTCGACGAGCTCATCGACGGGGTCCAGATGGACGTGCGCGGCGAGACCTACGAGACCTGGGACGACCTCGCCCGGTACTGCCGCTGCGTCGCGGGCGCCATCGGCCGGCTCTCGCTCGGCGTGTTCGGCACCGTGCCCGGCGCCCGGGACGCGGCGCGTGCTCCCGAGTACGCCGACACCCTCGGCCTGGCGCTGCAGCTCACCAACATCCTGCGCGACCTGCGCGAGGACGCCGCCAACGGCCGCACGTACCTGCCCTCCGACGACCTCGCCAAGTTCGGCTGCTCGGCGGGCTTCCACTCCGTCAGGCCCCCGGCCGGCGCCGACTTCGCCGGGCTGGTGCACTTCGAGGTCCGGCGGGCCCGCGCGCTGTTCGCCGAGGGCATGAAGCTGCTGCCCATGCTCGACCGGCGCAGCGGCGCCTGCGTCGCCGCCATGTCCGGCATCTACCGCAGGCTGCTGGATCGTATCGCCGAGGAGCCCGCCGCCGTGCTGCGCGGCAGGGTCTCCCTGCCCGGCCGGGAGAAGGCCTTCGTGGCCGTGCGCGGGCTGTCCGGCTACGACGCGCGCAGCGTCCACCGGCAGACCGCCAGGGGGCGCGCCTGATGCTCCGTCCCGGCACCGGCAAGCGGTGCGCAACCCTCCACCCGACCGGCGCGTCCCTGACATCAGCCGAGGGGGTGGGCGCATGACACATGAGACGACGACCCGGCCCGACCGGCTCCGCACAGACGAGGCAGGCCGCCCCGACGGGGCGGCCGCGGTAGTGATCGGGGGCGGACTCGCCGGCATCACCGCCGCCCTCGAGCTCGCCGACGCAGGCCTGTCCGTCACGCTCCTCGAGGGCCGGCCCCGCCTCGGCGGACTGGCCTTCTCCTTCCGCCGCGGCGACCTCACCATCGACAACGGCCAGCACGTCTACCTGCGCTGCTGCACCGCCTACCAGTGGTTCCTCGACCGCGTCGACGCGCTGCACCTGGCCCCCCTGCAGGACCGCCTCGACGTGCCCGTCCTCGACGTCGGCCACCCCTCGGGACGGCCCCGCCTGGGCCGGCTGCGCCGTGCCGCCCTGCCCGTGCCGCTGCACCTGGCGGCCAGCCTGGCCACCTACCCGCACCTCTCGCTCGCCGAGCGGGCCAAGGTCGGCCGGGCCGCGCTGGCCCTGGGCAGACTCGACCCGATGGACCCCGCGCTGGACGGCGAGGACTTCGCCGCCTGGCTGCACCGCCACGGCCAGTCGGACCGTGCCGTCGAGGCGCTGTGGGACCTGGTGGGCGTGGCCACCCTCAACGCCACCGCCGACCGGTCCTCGCTGGGGCTGGCCGCCATGGTCTTCAAGACCGGCCTGCTCTCCGAGCCCGGGGCCGCCGACATCGGCTGGGCGCACGTACCGCTGGGCGAGCTGCACGACACCCGGGCCCGCGCCGCCCTGGACCGGGCGGGCGTGCGCTGCGCCCTGCGCACCCGCGCCACCCACGTCGAGCGCGTCGGCAGCGGCGGCTGGCAGGTGCGCACCGAGTCCGGCCCCGGCGCCGCCGAGCTGCTCGAGGCCGACGTCGTGGTGCTCGCCGTGCCCCAGCGCGAGACCCACGCCCTGCTGCCCGAGGGCGCCCTCGACGACGCCGACCGGCTGCTCGGCATCGGCACCGCCCCCATCCTCAACCTCCACGTCGTCTACGACCGCACGGTGCTGCGGCAGCCCTTCTTCGCGGCGCTCGGCAGCCCCGTGCAGTGGGTCTTCGACCGCACCGACTCCTCCGGGCTCGCCGAGCGCGACCCCGGCGCCCAGTACCTTGCCGTCTCCCAGTCGGCCGCCCAGGACGACATCGACCGGCCCGTCGCCGAGCTGCGCGAGCGCTACCTCCCCGAGCTCGAGCGGCTGCTGCCGGCGGCCCGGGGCGCGGTCGTGCGGGACTTCTTCGTCACCCGGGAGCGCACGGCGACGTTCGCCCCCGACCCCGGCGTCGGCCGGCTGCGGCCGGACGCCCCCACGAACGCGCCCGGCCTCTACCTGGCCGGTGCGTGGACCGCCACCGGCTGGCCCGCGACCATGGAGAGCGCGGTGCGGAGCGGTCTGAACGCCGCCGGCGCGGCACTCTCCGAGCTCGGCCGACCTCACCGGAGCCCCCTTCGGGAGGCGGCGGTATGAACCAGCGAGCCATCAAGGCGCGCGTTCCCGCAGGCGGGACGCGCGTGAGCACGATCACCAGAGGAGAGACCGTGACATCGGCGATCCCAGCTGTCGACACCGCGGGCGTTCGCGCCCTGCTGGAGCGCGGACGGACGCTTGCCACGCCGGTGCTGCGTGCCGCCGTCAACCGGCTCGCGGCACCCATGGACACCGTCGCCGCCTACCACTTCGGCTGGATCGACGCCGAAGGCCGGCCGGCGCACGGCGACAGCGGCAAGGCCATCCGGCCCGCCCTCGCGCTGCTCTCGGCCGAGGCGGCGGGCGCCGCGCCCGAGGTGGGCATCCCCGGCGCCGTCGCCGTCGAGCTCGTGCACAACTTCTCGCTGCTGCACGACGACCTGATGGACGGCGACGAGCAGCGCCGCCACCGCGACACCGTCTGGAAGGCGTACAGCCCGGCCCAGGCCATCCTCGTCGGCGACGCGCTCTTCGCCCTCGCCAACGAGGTGCTCCTCGAGCTCGGCACCGTCGAGGCGGGCCGGGCCACCCGGCGGCTGACCACCGCCACCCGCAAGCTGATCGACGGCCAGGCGCAGGACATCTCCTACGAGCACCGCGAGCGCGTCACCGTCGAGGAATGCCTGGAGATGGAGGGCAACAAGACCGGCGCCCTGCTGGCCTGCGCGGTCTCCATCGGCGCGGTCCTCGGCGGCGCCGACGACCGCACGGCCGACACCCTGGAGGCCTACGGCTACCACCTCGGCCTCGCCTTCCAGGCCGTCGACGACCTGCTGGGCATCTGGGGCGACCCGGAGACCACCGGCAAGCAGACCTGGAGCGACCTGCGGCAGCGCAAGAAGTCCCTCCCGGTCGTCGCCGCCCTCGCGGCGGGCGGCGCGGCCTCCGAGCGGCTCGCCCAGATCCTCGCGGCCGACGCCAAGCTGAGCGACGCTCAGCTCGCCCACTTCACCGAGGAAGAATTCGCCAGCCGCGCGGCGTTGATCGAGGAGGCGGGCGGCCGGGAGTGGACCTCCGAGGAGGCCCGCCGCCAGCACGCCACGGCCATCCAGGCCCTGGGCGCGGTCGACATGCCGGCCGAGGTCCGGGCGCAGCTGACCGCGCTCGCGGACTTCGTCGTCGTACGAAAGAGCTGAGGACGAAAGAGCTGATCACCATTCACCCGAACTAGCCACCCTCGCGGTCGCCGGCCGGTGCCCTGCTCGGCACCGGCCGACGGAACCCCCCAAGTACGGCAGTAACAAGCAGTACGGCAGAGAAGAAACTCACTGCATTAGGGGAAGCCATGACAGCGACGACCGACGGCCCCGGGGCGCTACCGCCCCGTGCGGCCGAGGCCGGCCAGAGCACCATCGCGCCACCCGGTGCGGCGACGGACACCGAGCCGCCCAAGGGGCGCGAAGCCGTGGAGCGGGCCACCGCCCGCGCCGTCGAGCACCTCCTCGCCCGCCAGGACCCGCAGGGCTGGTGGAAGGGCGACCTGGAGACCAACGTCACCATGGACGCCGAAGACCTGCTGCTCCGTCAGTTCCTCGGCGTGCGCGACGAGGAGACCACCCGGGCGGCCGCCCGCTTCATCCGCTCCCGGCAGCGCCCGGACGGCACGTGGGCCACCTTCCACAACGGGCCCCCCGAACTCTCCGCCACCGTCGAGGCCTACGTCGCGCTGCGGCTCGCCGGGGACGCCCCCGACGCCGCCCACATGGCCGCCGCCTCCGCCTGGGTCCGCGAGCAGGGCGGCATCGCCGCCTGCCGCGTCTTCACCCGCATCTGGCTGGCCCTCTTCGGCTGGTGGCGGTGGGAGGATCTCCCCGACCTGCCGCCGGAGATCATGTACCTGCCGAAGCGGTTCCCCCTCAACCTCTACGACTTCGGCCAGTGGGCCCGGCAGACCATCGTGCCGCTGACCATCGTCTCGGCCCTGCGGCCCGTACGGCCCGCCCCCTTCGGCCTCGACGAGCTGCACACCGACCCGCGCCGCCCCAACCCGCCGCGCCCGCTCGCCCCGCCCACCACCTGGGACGGCCTCTTCCAGCGCCTGGACAAGGCGCTGCACCTCTACCACCGCTTCCCGGTGGCCCCGCTGCGCCGCGCGGCGCTGAACGCCGCGGCCCGCTGGATCATCGAGCGCCAGGAGAACGACGGCTGCTGGGGCGGCATCCAGCCCCCGGCCGTGTACTCGGTCATCGCCCTCCACCTCCTCGGCTACGACCTCGCCCACCCGGTGCTGCGCGCCGGGCTCGAGTCGCTGGACCGTTTCGCCGTCTGGAGCGAGGGGCCGGACGGCGAGCCCGTGCGGATGATCGAGGCCTGCCAGTCGCCGGTGTGGGACACCTGCCTGGCCACCATCGCGCTCGCCGACGCGGGCGTGCCCGCCGACCACCCGGCGCTGGTGAGGGCCGCCGGCTGGATGCTCGACGAGCAGATCCTGCGCTCCGGCGACTGGGCCGTGCGCCGGCCGGAACTGCCCCCGGGCGGCTGGGCCTTCGAGTTCCACAACGACAACTACCCCGACATCGACGACACCGCCGAGGTCGTCCTCGCCCTCAAGCGCGTCGCCCACCCCGAGCCCGGCCGGGTGGAGACGGCCCTCGCCCGCGCCGCCCGCTGGACGCTGGGCATGCAGTCGAGGAACGGCGCCTGGGGCGCCTTCGACGCCGACAACACCAGCCCCTTCCCCAACCGGCTGCCGTTCTGCGACTTCGGCGAGGTCGTCGACCCGCCCTCCGCCGACGTCACCGCGCACGTCGTCGAGATGCTGGCCGTCCTCGGCAAGCAGCACGACCCGCGCACCCGGCGCGGCATCGAGTGGCTGCTGGGCGAGCAGGAGGAGTCCGGCGCCTGGTTCGGCCGCTGGGGCGTCAACTACGTCTACGGCACCGGATCGGTTCTCCCCGCCCTGGTGGCCGCCGGGATCCCCGCCTCGCATCCGGCCGTGCGCCGGGCCGTGACCTGGCTGCGCGAGGTGCAGAACCCGGACGGCGGCTGGGGCGAGGACCTGCGCTCGTACCGCGACCCCGAATGGATCGGGCGCGGCGCGTCCACCCCCTCGCAGACGGCGTGGGCCCTGCTGGCCCTGCTCGCCGCCGGGGAGCGCGACAGCGAGGCCGTGGTCCGGGGCGTGGCCCACCTGGCCGACACGCAGGCCGAGGACGGCTCCTGGGACGAGCCGTACTTCACCGGCACCGGCTTCCCGTGGGACTTCTCCATCAACTACCACCTCTACCGCCACGTCTTCCCGCTCACCGCGCTCGGCCGGTACCTGCACGGCGAGCCCTTCGCACCCGAACGGCTGGAGGGCTGATGAAGCCCGGTACGGTCACGCCGGCCCCCGCCCCGCTGCTGATCGCCTGCGCGCTCGGCATCGAGCGCCTCGCCCTGCGCGGCGGCCTCGGCGGCGCGGCCGGGCCCGTGACCGTCCTGCGCACCGGGATGGGCCCGCAGGCCGCGGAACGGGCCGTGACCCGGGCCCTGGCCGAGGACGAGGCCCTGCGCGACGCGGCCGTGATCGCCACGGGCTTCTGCGCCGGCCTCGCCCCGGGGATGCACCCCGGCGACCTGGTCGTCGCCGACGAGACGCGCGACGGCACGGGCCGCACCGAGTGCGTCGGCGCCGAACTGCTCGCCAAGGAGCTCGCCCGCCTCGCGCCCCGGCGCGTCATCCACAGCGGGCCGCTGGTGGGCTCGGACCACGTCGTGCGCGGCGCGGAACGGCGGGCGTTGCACGCCGCGGGCGCGCTCGCCGTGGACATGGAGTCCGCCGCCACACTCCGAAGCGCCGTCGGGGCGGGTTCGCGCCCGGTTGCGGCCGTAAGAGTGGTCGTGGACGCTCCAGAACATGAACTCGTACGAATCGGGACCTTGCGGGGTGGAATATCGGCTTTCCGCGTACTCCGCACCGTCCTGCCGGCTTTTTTCGAATGGCACCGTTCTTTGCTGCTCCCCAGGAGGTGAGCCAGATGGCCATGCCGCTCCGCCAGACCATCAGGGTCGGGACCTATCTTTTTGAACAGAAGCTGCGCAAGCGGGAGAAGTTCCCGTTGATCGTGGAGCTCGAGCCGCTTTTCGCCTGCAACCTCAAGTGCGAGGGCTGCGGAAAGATCCAGCACCCGGCCGGTGTGCTGAAGCAGCGCATGCCCGTTGCCCAGGCGGTCGGCGCGGTGCTGGAATCCGGCGCGCCCATGGTCTCCATCGCCGGCGGCGAGCCTTTGATGCACCCGCAGATCGATGAAATCGTGCGGCAGCTGGTGGCCCGGAAGAAATACGTCTTCCTCTGCACCAACGCCCTGCTGATGCGGAAGAAGATGGAGAAGTTCACGCCTTCTCCCTATTTCGCGTTCGCCGTGCACATCGACGGGCTGCGCGAGCGGCACGACGAGTCGGTCGCCAAGGAAGGCGTCTTCGACGAGGCGGTGGAGGCCATCAAGGAGGCCAAGCGGCGCGGCTTCCGGGTCACCACGAACTCGACGTTCTTCAACACCGACACCGCGCAGACCGTCATCGAGGTGCTGAACTACCTCAACGACGACCTGCAGGTGGACGAGATGATGATCTCGCCCGCCTATGCCTACGAGAAGGCACCGGACCAGGAGCACTTCCTGGGCGTCGAGCAGACCCGCGAGCTGTTCACGAAGGCCTTCGCCGGCGGCAACCGGCGGCGCTGGCGGCTCAACCACAGCCCGCTCTTCCTCGACTTCCTCGAGGGCAAGGCCGACTTCCCGTGCACCGCGTGGGCCATCCCCAACTACTCCCTCTTCGGCTGGCAGCGCCCCTGCTACCTGATGAGCGACGGCTACGTGCCCACGTACCGGCAGCTGATCGAGGAGACCGACTGGGAGAAGTACGGGCGGGGCAAGGACCCCCGGTGCGCCAACTGCATGGCCCACTGCGGCTACGAACCCACGGCCGTGCTGGCCACCATGGGCTCGCTCAAGGAATCGCTGCGCGCGGCCCGGGAGACCGTCTCCGGGAACCGGGGCTGACCGTCGTGGCCACGACGGAGCCCGTCTCCCTCGGGCTGCCCACGGCCCCGGCCCGGCCGCTCGCGGTGCGCCGCCCCTCGCGGCGCATCCAGGTCGGGCCGGTCCCGGTCGGCGGCGACGCGCCGGTGTCGGTGCAGTCGATGACCACGACCGTCACCGCGGACGTCGGCGCGACGCTGCAGCAGATCGCCGAGCTCACGGCGGCCGGCTGCCAGATCGTGCGCGTCGCCTGCCCTTCGCAGGACGACGCGGACGCGCTGCCGGTCATCGCGAAGAAGTCCCGGATCCCGGTGATCGCGGACATCCACTTCCAGCCGAAGTACGTCTTCGCGGCCATCGACGCCGGCTGCGCGGCGGTGCGCGTGAACCCGGGCAACATCCGCCAGTTCGACGACAAGGTCAAGGAGATCGCGCGCGCCGCTTCGGCGGCGGGTGTCCCGATCCGCATCGGTGTGAACGCCGGCTCGCTGGACCGCCGCCTGCTGCAGAAGTACGGCAAGGCCACGCCCGAGGCCCTGGTGGAGTCCGCCCTGTGGGAGGCGTCCCTCTTCGAGGAGCACGGCTTCCGCGACATCAAGATCTCGGTCAAGCACAACGACCCGGTCGTGATGGTGAACGCCTACCGCCTGCTCGCCGCCCAGTGCGACTACCCGCTGCACCTCGGCGTCACCGAGGCGGGCCCGGCCTTCCAGGGCACCATCAAGTCCGCCGTCGCCTTCGGCGCGCTGCTCTCGGAGGGCATCGGCGACACCATCCGGGTCTCGCTGTCGGCCCCGCCGGCCGAGGAGATCAAGGTCGGCATCCAGATCCTGGAGTCGCTCAACCTCCGCCGGCGCCGGCTGGAGATCGTCTCGTGTCCCTCCTGCGGCCGGGCGCAGGTGGACGTCTACAAACTCGCGGACCAGGTGACCGCCGGCCTGGAGGGGATGGAGGTGCCGCTGAGGGTGGCGGTGATGGGCTGTGTCGTCAACGGCCCGGGCGAGGCCCGCGAGGCCGACCTGGGCGTGGCCTCCGGCAACGGCAAGGGCCAGATCTTCGTCAAGGGCGAGGTCATCAAGACCGTCCCCGAGTCGAAGATCGTCGAGACCCTCATCGACGAGGCGTTGAAGCTCGCCGGGCAGATGGAGAAGGACGGCGCCCTGTCGGGGAGCCCCGCCGTCACCGTTGTCTGACCGGCGGGGTCCGAACGAGCCTGGCGCACCAGGCCGACAGAAGAGGAGGGGGCCGGCGTGTCGTTGCTGGAGAACATCCGCGGTCCGCGCGACGTGAAGGCACTGGACGGAGAGGACCTGACCGACCTCGCCGAGGAGATCCGCCACTTCCTGGTCCACGCGGTGGCCAGGACCGGCGGCCACCTCGGGCCGAACCTCGGCGTGGTGGAGCTGACCATCGCCCTGCACCGCGCGTTCGACTCGCCCGCCGACCGCATCCTGTGGGACACCGGCCATCAGAGCTACGTCCACAAGCTGCTGACCGGGCGTCAGGACTTCTCCAAGCTGCGCGGCAAGGGAGGCCTGTCGGGCTATCCCTCCCGCGAGGAGTCCGAGCACGACGTCATCGAGAACAGCCACGCCTCCACCGTCCTGGGCTGGGCCGACGGCCTCGCCAAGGCCAACCAGGTCCTCGGCCGCTGGAACCGCCACGTCGTCGCCGTCATCGGCGACGGCGCGCTCACCGGTGGCATGGCCTGGGAGGCGCTGAACAACATCGCCGCCGCCAAGGACCGGCAGCTGATCATCGTCGTCAACGACAACGCACGCAGCTACGCCCCCACCATCGGCGGCCTTGCCGACCACCTCGCCACGCTGCGCACCACCGACGGCTACGAACGCGCCCTGTCGTGGGGCAAGGACGCGGCCCTGCGCGTACCGCTGATCGGCCGGCCGCTCTACGAGTCGCTGCACGGCGCGAAGAAGGGCTTCAAGGACGCCTTCGCACCCCAGGGCATGTTCGAGGACCTGGGCCTGAAGTACCTCGGCCCGATAGACGGCCACGACATCGCCGCCGTCGAGTCGGCGCTGCGCCGGGCCAAGCGCTTCCACGGCCCGGTCCTCGTGCACTGCCGCACCCAGAAGGGGCGCGGCTACCAGCCGGCGCTGGAGGACGAGGCGGACCGCTTCCACACGGTCGGGGTGATGAACCCGCTGACCTGCGAACCGCTGGCCCCCGCCGCCGGCACGTCGTGGACGTCCGTCTTCGGCGACGAGATGCTCAGGATCGGAGCCGAGCGGCCGGACGTCGTCGCGATCACGGCGGCGATGCTGCACCCCGTGGGGCTGACGAAGTTCGCCGAGGCCTACCCCGACCGGGTCTGGGACGTCGGCATCGCCGAGCAGCACGGCGCGGTGTCGGCGGCCGGGCTGGCCACCGGTGGCCTGCACCCGGTCTTCGCCGTCTACGCCACCTTCCTCAACCGCGCCTTCGACCAGGTGCTCATGGACGTCGCCCTGCACAAGTGCGGGGTGACCTTCGTCCTGGACCGGGCCGGCGTCACCGGCACCGACGGGCCCAGCCACAACGGCATGTGGGACATGTCCATCCTCCAGGTCGTCCCCGGCCTGCGCATCGCCGCCCCGCGCGACGCCGGCCAGCTGCGCGCCCAGCTGCGCGAGGCCGTGGCCGTCGAGGACGCCCCGACCGTCGTGCGCTTCCCGAAGGAGAACGCGGGCCCGGACATCCCGGCCGTCGCACGGATCGGCGGCATGGACGTCCTGGCCCGGCCGGACGGCGAGGACGACGGCGCGGACGTGCTGCTCGTCGCCGTCGGCACCATGGCGGAGGTGGGACTGGACGTCGCCGAGCTGCTGCGGGCGCGCGGCACCACCTGCACGGTCGTCGACCCGCGCTGGGTCAAGCCGGTCGACGAGGCCCTGCCCGGCCTCGCCGCCCGCCACCGCCTGGTCGCCGTGGCCGAGGACAACAGCCGTACCGGCGGCGTCGGCTGGGCCGTGGCCCAGGCGCTGCGCGACGCGGGCGTCGACCTGCCCGTACGCACCTTCGGCATCCCCGAGCAGTTCCTGGCGCACGCCAAGCGGGCCGAGGTGCTCGCCGACCTCGGCCTGACCCCCGCCGAGATCGCCGGGCGGATCAGCGCGGCCCTGGTCCGCGCCGGGGAGACGGCCGTCAAGGAGGAGAGCACCGCATGACCGCCGACCACCCCAAGAGCTTCGACCTGGCCCGGCTGCTGGCCGAGCGCGGCGGCGAGCGGTACGACCTCCATGCCCGGCACCTCAACCACCAGCTGCCGCGCATGCTGCGCACCATCGGCTTCGACAAGGTCTACGAGCGCGCCGAGGGCGCCTACTTCTGGGACACCGACGGCCAGGACTACCTCGACATGCTCGCCGGCTTCGGGGTGATGGGGGTGGGCCGGCACCACCCGGTCGTCCGCAAGGCGCTGCACGACGTCCTCGACGCCTCGCTGGCCGACCTCACCCGCTTCGACTGCCCCCCGCTGCCCGGCCTGCTCGCCGAGAAGCTGCTGGCCCACGCGCCGCACCTGGACCGGGTGTTCTTCGGCAACAGCGGCACCGAGGCCGTGGAGACGGCGCTGAAGTTCGCCCGGTACGCCACCGGCAGACCGAGGATCCTGTACTGCGAGCACGCCTTCCACGGCCTGACCGCGGGCTCCCTCTCGGTCAACGGCGAGGAGGGCTTCCGGGACGGCTTCGCGCCCCTGCTGCCGGACACCGCGATCCCGCTCGGCGACCTGGAGCGGCTGGAGCGGGAGCTCGCGCGCGGGGACGTGGCGGGCTTCGTGGTGGAGCCCATCCAGGGCAAGGGCGTGCACGAGGCGCCGCCCGGATTCCTGCGCGCGGCACAGGACCTCCTGCACCGGCACAAGGCGCTGCTGATCGCGGACGAGGTGCAGACCGGCATCGGGCGGACGGGCGACTTCTTCGCCTACCAGCACGAGGACGGCGTCGAGCCGGACCTGGTGTGCGTGGCCAAGGCGCTGTCCGGCGGCTACGTCCCCGTCGGCGCCACGCTCGGCAAGGACTGGATCTTCAAGAAGGTCTACTCCTCCATGGACCGGGTGCTGGTCCACTCGGCCAGCTTCGGCTCCAACGCCCAGGCCATGGCGGCCGGGTTGGCAGTGCTCGCCGTCATGGAGGAGGAGCACCTGGTCGAGTCCGCCCGGACCACGGGAGAGCTGCTGCGCTCCCGGCTGGCGGCGCTGGTCGACAGCTACGAGCTGCTGCACGAGGTCCGCGGCCGGGGCCTGATGATCGGCATCGAGTTCGGCAGGCCGAGGTCACTGGGGCTGCGCAGCCGCTGGACGATGCTGCAGGCGGCCCGCAAGGGGCTGTTCGCGCAGATGGTCGTGGTGCCGCTGCTGCAGAAGCACCGCATCCTCACCCAGGTCTCGGGCGACCACCTCGAGGTCATCAAGCTGATCCCGCCCCTGATCATCGGCGAGCCCGAGGTGGACCGGTTCGTCCGGGCCTTCACGGCCGTCATGGACGAGGCCCACAACGGCGGCGGCCTGATGTGGGACTTCGGCAGGACGCTGGTGAAGCAGGCGGTGGGGAGCCGCTGAGGCCGGCTCCCCGGCCCCCCACCCCGGCTCTCAGTCGCCGAGCAGCCGCTCCCGGAGCCGGTCCCGGGTGTGGGGGGCCAGCCCGAGCCCCTCGGAGAGGTACCGCTCGGTGCCTCCCCAGGTCTCGTCGATCGCCGCGAACGCCGCGCCCAGGTACGTGCTCCGCGCCTCGAACAGCGGCGACAGCAGCTCCATCACCTCCGGCGACGTCGCACCGTCCGTGCCGTCACCGCGCCGCACCCGGTACCGCCGGTGCGGCGCGTTCGACTCCAGGTAGTCCGCCTCGATGACCTCGCGTCCGACCCCGAGGGCCAGCAGCGTCACCGCGATCGACAGCCCCGCGCGGTCCTTGCCGGCGGCACAGTGCATCAGCGCCGGGACGCTCTCGTCGGCCAGGGTGTGCAGGACCCGGCTGTGCTCGGCGGTGCGGGTGGTGATCATCACGCGGTACGACGCGGCCATCCGGCCCGCCGCCCGGCCCTCGCCCAGCACGGACCGCAGGGTGTCCAGGTCGCCGTCACGGACCATCCGCCAGAACTCGCTGCCGTCCGCCGGGTCGGACAGCGGGATGTTGACGTTGCGCACCCCGGGGAGCGTGACGTCCGGGCCCTCGAGCCCGATGTCCGCGGCGTTGCGGAAGTCGAAGACGGTGTGCAGGCCCAGCGAGGCGAGGAAGACGGCGTCGGACTCGGTGGCGTGGGCGAGATGGCCGCTGCGGAAGAGGACGCCGGGCCGTACGCGCCGCCCGCCGGCGGCCGGCAGGCCGCCCAGATCACGGAAGTTGCGCACTCCCGCTAGCTCGGGCTCGGTGGACGGGACGTGCGGCGTCTGCGTCACGGGCGCTCCTCGGGGTCAGGTGTCGACGGGCCGGTGTGGTGACGCCAAATCGTATTCCGGCAGCGGTGATTTTGCCGGGGTGGGATACATCACGGCACGTCAACCCCTGGTTACGGTGGCGTAGGTCACTCCTGAAGGTGAAAGATGCACTGACGTGGCAGACGATTCGAATTCCTTCAGCAAGCGCGCGATCGGCGCAATCGGGTCGTACGCAGCCGTCGGGGACAGCTTCACCGAGGGCGTCGGGGACCCAGGACCCGACGGCGCCTTCGTCGGCTGGGCCGACCGACTGGCCGTACTCCTCTCCGATCAGCAGCCCGAGCACTCGTTCACGTACGCCAACCTCGCCGTCCGCGGCCGCCTCCTGGACCAGATCGTCGAGGAGCAGGTCCCCAGGGCCCAGGAGCTCGGGCCGGACCTCGTCACCTTCTGCGCCGGCGGCAACGACATCCTGCGGCCGGGCAGCGACCCGGACGACGTGGCCGAGCGCTACGAGGCGGCCGTCGCCCGCCTCGCCGGCTCGGTCGGAACGGTCCTGCTGTGCACCGGCTTCGACACCCGTGGCGTTCCGGTCCTGCGCCACCTGCGCGGCAAGATCGCGACCTACACCGCCCATGTGCGGGCCATCGCCGACCGCCACGACTGCCCGGTCCTCGACCTGTGGTCGCTGCGCTCGGTGCAGGACCGGCGGGCCTGGAGCGACGACCGCCTGCACCTGTCGGCGGACGGTCACACCCGCGTCGCCCTGCGCGCCGCCCAGGTCCTCGGCCTGGAGGTGCCGGCCGACCCCGACCAGGAGTGGCCGACGGAGGAGCAGCGCTCGGCCGCCGAGGTGCGCCGGGACAACATCCACTGGGCCCGCGAGTACCTGGTGCCGTGGATCGGCCGCCGGCTGCGCGGCGAGTCCTCGGGCGACAACGTCGAGCCCAAGCGCCCGGACCTGCTGCCGCTGTGACGCCCGGGGGCCCGCGAGGGCCCCGGGACGTCAGCGGGCGAGCCGCCGGTGGGGCACGTCGGCCCAGACGACCCGGCCTCTGCCGGTGTCGTCGGGCCGTACCCCCCAGGCCTGGGACAGCGCTCCGACCAGCAGCAGGCCCCGCCCGCTCTCCTCGTCCGTCCCGCTGCACCGGGCGACGGGCTGGGTCGGGGCGTGCCCCTGGTCGGCGACCTCTATGCGCAGCGCCGCGCCGCCGACCCGCAGCTGACAGCTGACCTTGTCGCTGTCGGTGTGCCGCACCGCGTTGGTGACCAGCTCGGACACCACCAACTGGGCGTCGTCGCAGGCCACTTCGTCGATTCCCCACTCCCGCAGCCGCGCGAGCACTCGTTGTCGCGCCTCCGCCACCGAGGTGTTGAGGGCCGGGAAGTGAAAGGCGTCCTG
Source organism: Streptomyces griseocarneus (assembly GCF_014655595.1). GTDB lineage: Bacteria > Actinomycetota > Actinomycetes > Streptomycetales > Streptomycetaceae > Streptomyces > Streptomyces griseocarneus. Next base: position 588,897 of record NZ_BNBL01000001.1, read on the forward strand.
CAGCCGGGCCGCGAAGGAGCCGCCGCGGAACGCTAGCGAGGGTGCGTCATGGGAGGGGAGCACTCCGCAACTATGTGCGATGTCGATCGTCTGTGGCAAGGTTCAATCTGCAAATTGCAGAATCGCAAGGACAGTCTGTCGGGCCGACAGGCTGCGTGGCACACTGCAGGCATATGACGGCAGTTGGAGGGGGTGGACAGTGGCGGACTCGCGGCCGGCGGGTGCCCCGACCGTCCTGAGGGTCGTGCTCGGCAAGCGCCTGCACGACCTGAGGGAGAAGGCGGGGCTCTCCTACGAGGAGGCGGGCCGCGCCCTGGACGTCACCCACGCCACCGTCCGGAGGATGGAGAAGGCCGAGGTCGGGCTGAAGATCCCCTACGTGGAGAAGCTCCTCCGCGTCTACGGGGTCCTCGACGCCGAGGAGGTCGAGGGCTTCCTCGCCCTCACCCGCGAGGCCAACCGCCCCGGCTGGTGGCACCGCTTCCGCGACGTCCTGCCCGAGTGGTTCAGCGCGTTCGTCAGCCTGGAGGGTGAGGCCAATCTCATCCGCGCCTACGAACCGCACTACATCCCCGGCCTGTTGCAGACCGAGGACTACGCCCGCGCGGTGCTCCGCGCCGGGATGCCGCACGCCCGCGAGGCCGACGTCGAGCGCGCCGTCACCGTCCGCCGGGAACGCCAGGGCCTGCTCACGCGGGAGAAGGCGCCCCTGCTGTGGGTGGTGATGGACGAGACCGTGCTGCGCCGGCCCATCGGCGGGCCGGACGTCATGCGCGCCCAGCTCGACCGGCTCATCGAGGCCACCGACATGCCGAACGTGCGGCTGCAGTTCATGCCGTTCGCCGCCGGGCCGCACCCGGCGATGTACGGCCCCTTCCATATCTTCCGGTTCCCCATCCAGGAGCTGCCGGACATCGCGTACGCCGAGAACCTCGTCGGAGCCTCGTACTTCGACCAGCGCGACGACGTGTCCTCCTTCCTGGAAGCGCTGGACCGGATGTGCGCGCAGGCCGCGCCGGCACACACCACCAAGGCAATCCTGGGTGGCATTCGTAAGGAGATCTGAACCATGGATCTGGATCGCGTCTACAACGGCATGCCCGCGACCGACCTCGGCACCGAGGGCTGGAGCAAGCCGTGGAGCGGCGGCAACGGCGGCAGCTGCGTGGAGGTCATGCGGCTGTGCGACGGCCGGGTGGCCCTGAGACAGTCCACCGACCCCGAGGGCCCCGCGCTGATCTACACGCGTCACGAGATGGAGACCTTCATCCGGGGCGCGAAGGCCGGCGAGGCGGACTTCCTGCTGGCGGGCCCGCGCGCGAGCGCGGACTAGCCCCCGCCCGGCCGCGACGGACCGGCCGGCCGGCGACATCTGCATGCGTACCGATCTGCATGCGCACCGAAGGGAACACGGCGTGATCGAGCAGAGCATGCCCGGCATAGGCACGGGCGAGCAGGGCTTCCCGGCCGAGGAGATCGACACCAGCAGGCCGCACCCGGCCCGCATGTACGACTACTACCTCGACGGCTGGGACAACTACGAGGTCGACCGGGCGGCCGCCGAGCGCGTCATCGAGGTCCACCCGCAGGTCCGCCTGTCCGCCCGCGCCAACCGCGCCTTCCTGCGCCGGGCCGTGCGCGAGGCGGTGCGCGGCGGCATCCGCCAGATCATCGACATCGGCACCGGCATCCCCACCTCCCCCAACACCCACGAGGTGGCCCGGGAGATCGACCCCGGGGTGCGCGTCGCCTACATCGACAACGACCCCATCGTCGCCACCCACGCCGGGGCGAAGCTCACCGACGCGGGCGGCGCGGGGTTCGCGCTCGCGGACGTACGGCGGCCCGAGGCGATCCTGGACGACCCGGTCGTCCGCGGGCTCATCGACTTCGACGAGCCCGTGGCCCTGCTGCTCGTCGCCGTCCTGCACTTCGTCAAGGACGAGGAGGACCCGGCGGGCATCGTCGCCACCCTGGGCGACGCCCTCCCCGCCGGCAGCATGCTCGTCCTCTCCCACGCCACCGAGGAGCCGTACGAGGGGTACGCGGCCGGCCGGACGGACACCGTGGCCAGGGACGGCGTGCTGGACGTCTACAAGAACGCCACCGCCGCCCTCAACCTGCGCGGGCGGGCCGCCATCGAACCGCTCTTCGGCGACTTCGCGCTCCTCGAGCCCGGCCTGGTCCGGGTGCCGCTGTGGCGGCCGGACGGGCCGGTGCCCGGCCCCGAGGAGCTCAGCAACACCATCTTCTACGGCGGCGTGGGCCGCAAGGGATGAAACCGCAGGTCAGGGCCGGTGTCAGTGGCCCGTCCTAGGGTGGTCGCATGGACGGTGAGCTCTTCCCCCGGCCTCCGGCGGAGATCGCCCACGGCGCGGTGCACCTCCCCGGATGGCTGGACGCGGACGCCCAGCTCCGCCTCCTCGCGGCCTGCCGCGCATGGGCGAAGCCGCCCGCAGGCCTGCGCACCGTCCGGATGCCGAGCGGCGGCGCGATGTCGGTGCGGACGGTCTGCCTCGGCTGGCACTGGTTCCCCTACGGCTACGCCCGCACCGTCGTCGACGGCGACGGCGCCCCCGTCAAGCCGTTCCCGCCCTGGCTGGACGCGCTCGCCCGGGACGCGGTGGCGCGGGCGTACGGGCGGCCGGCCGGCCCGGAGGCGTACGACATCGCGCTCGTCAACTTCTACGACCACGCCGCGAGGATGGGCATGCACCGCGACGCCGACGAGAAGTCCGACGCCCCGGTCGTCTCGCTCAGCCTCGGCGACGCCTGCGTCTTCCGCCTGGGCAACACCGGCGGACGCACCCGCCCCTGGACGGACGTCGAGCTGCGCAGCGGCGACGCGTTCGTCTTCGGCGGCCCGTCGCGCCGGGCCTACCACGGCGTGCCGCGCGTCCTGGCGGGGACCGCGCCGCCCGCCCTGGGGCTGACGGGGCGGCTGAACGTCACGCTGCGGGTGAGCGGGCTGTGACGCCGGCCGCCCGGCGTGATCCCGCCGCCGGAAAAATCGGATGCGGCCGCGCGGCGAAGCCTGCAGAGTTGGCCCCCGGCCGTGCGTACGAGGCCGTCCGGGCCCCGGTCGACGGGGGTGGGCCCGGCCGGCCGTACGCGTCGCGCCCACGGGTGACGGGGCGCGGGCCGCCTGGCGCAGGGCCCCGCTCACGCTGATCCATCCCGGACAGATAATGGGGTGACCTGCCGACTTCACCCTGGAGGCGCCGTGACCGGCTCCCGTCCGACCCGCTCACCACTCGACTCGCTGCGGCCGGACGCGTTCGGCGCGGACCCGGCAGGGGAGCGGATGGCGCGCATCAGGCGGTCGCCGAACTTCGCGGGCGGGGTGTTCGTCAACCCGGAGGGCACCCGGCGGACCCCGTCCGGCTCCATGCTGAGATTCCTGCCCACGTACTTCCGCAAGGAGGAGCGCCTGCGCAGGGCCCCGGCCCACGCCGTGCCCGTCCACCCCACCACGGTCGCCGACCTGGCCGTGCCCGCGGCCTCGGGGCTGCGCCTGACCTGGATGGGCCACTCCAGCGTGCTGGCCGAGATCGACGGCGCGCGGGTGCTCTTCGACCCGGTGTGGTCCGAGCGCTGCTCGCCCTTCGCCCACCTGGGGCCCCGCCGACTGCACCCGGTGCCCGTGCCGCTGGCCGAGACCGGCCCGCTGGACGCCGTGGTCATCTCCCACGACCACTACGACCACCTCGACATGCCGACGGTCCGGGCGCTGGCCCGCACCGGCACGGCCTTCGTCGTCCCGCTGGGCGTCGGCGCCCACCTCGAGCACTGGGGCGTGCCGGCGGACCGCATCACCGAGCTCGACTGGCACGAGTCCACCGAGGTGGCCGGCCTCACCCTCACCGCCACCCCCGCCCGCCACTTCTGCGGCCGGGCGCTGCGCAACACCCAGCACACGCTGTGGGCCTCCTGGGTGGTCGCCGGTCCCGAGCACCGCGTCTTCCACAGCGGTGACACCGGTTACTTCCCCGGCTTCGCGGACATCGGCGCGCAGTACGGACCGTTCGACGCCACGATGGTGCAGATCGGCGCTTATAGCGAATTTTGGCCGGACATTCACATGACCCCCGAGGAGGGCATGCGGGCGCACACCGACCTGCAGGGCGGCGACGCGACGAAGGGCGTCATGCTGCCGATCCACTGGGGCACCTTCAACCTCGCCCCGCACCCGTGGGAGGAGCCGGCCGAGGGAACGCTCACCGCCGCCCGCCGCGTGGGCGCCCGGGTCGTCGCGCCCCGGCCCGGCCAGCCGTTCGAGCCGGCCGTGGGGCTGCCGCTCGAGCCGTGGTGGCGGGCGGTCGCGGCGCCGGCGGCGGGCGGCGGCGAGCCTCCGGCCGGGGAGCCCGAGACGGCCGAGGTGCTCCTCCAGGCGTAGCGCGGTCCTCCCGCGCGGCGTTGGCCTGTTTACACGCGGGGTGAGATGACCGCAGTCGGCCGACACCGCGGCCCGTAAGCCGCGGTCTCACCGGCATGGAGCGCGAATCGGCCTGGCAGATCGCCGTCAGCCTGCATCAGCTCGCCGCCGCGCACCCGCACACGATGTACCGTTGCTCGATCTCCTGCCCGCAGGTCTCGCAGTTGGAGCTCGTAACGCGATCACGGTCCGAGCGGCGCCTCGACGCCCCCTCCGACTGGTAGCTGACCCACTCCCCGCGTAGAGCACTCAGAGCGCTCGATACCGCCACCCCGGGCCGGATGTCGTGGGGGCTGCCCACGCACGAGGTCGTAAGCGGGTGGGGTATTTTGACGTGTCAAGTGCCTGTGCGGCTGAGTCGTGTGGGTCTCCGGTCTGGCGCCAAGTCGGGATTCACGACGGTTGGTGGGCCTGTTGACGAGGCGTCTGGTGTTGTTCAATGGGCGAGCCGCCAGGGGCGGTGGCCTCCCGCTTCAACGTGCGTCGTCCTGTCGCGGTTTGGTGGCGTGACAGTAATGCGGAGACGATGAGAGGGAGCGGTGGAGAGAAAGTCCGACGCACACGTCGAATTTTCAACGCGCGTGTTTGATGGCGTGGAAAAGCTGGGATGGGAGTACATTCATCCGGTTGTTCACCCCCACTCAAGTCATAACAATCCGCCGGTATGGCGTGACCCTTCCATGCCCATTTATCGAGGAGGCGCACTCCCCCCACTTCTGGGATGTGTCTTCAGTGGGATGCTTGTTGCGGGCGCTCTATTTGCGATATTGGGAAGCTTTGTTGTTGCCGCCGTGGCGTGGATCCCTGCCGGGATAATCCTCGTTATACGCGTCGCTCCCTATATTGGATATAAGTGGAAAGCGTCGGTTGCGAAGCAGAAGCGGGAAGAACTCAGAGCGGCTCACGAGGCCGCGTTCGAGCGTTGGAAGACGGATGTCCTCGCGCACGATGCCTCGGAGCGGCGGCGCGTCGACGAGGCGTTGCGGTGGTTTCCTGTTCATCTCGTATCCCGCCCGCGTCGGGTTGATGTCTATGGCGGCACGGCGGATGGGTGGGCGGCTCTTCTGGTGACTCTGGGGGCGTCCCTCCTCGCCAATGGAAAGGGACTGTGGCTCCTCGATCTCAGTCATCAGACGGTGGGGCGGGAGCTGGCGACCCTGGCCGATGCACGAGGGGTGCCGGTGGTGCGCGTGGAGCTGCCGTCGGCCTCCGCGCCTCCCGACCTGTCGTGGGGACTGTCCGCGGAGGAGCTGGCCGAGGTGCTGGCGGAGGCCCTTTCCACATTGCGGCCGGACGGGGCCGACGTTGACTTGCGCGCGACGGACGCCAGCATCCTGCACTCCGTCCTCGAGCGACTGGACGGGGCGGTTACCTTCGGCCGGATCGCTTCCGGACTGGAGGTCCTCCTGCGCGTCCACGAACCCGACCGCGCACCGGAACCGCTGTCGGCCAGGGAGCTGGACAGTCTCACCGCGGCCATCGATGTCGTCGGGAAAAGCGAGCGGATTCAGAACGAGCTGCGCTTCGTATATGACATGACGCGTCTGCTGGCCCGCGCCCAGCAGAACCCCCTCACCCTCCCCGCCCCGGACCAGTGGCTGGCTCCGGGGCAGTTGACCATCCTCTCCACGCACGATGTGACCGAGCGCCGCAAGGATGTCATCGACCGTGTCGTCTTCTTCCTCATCCTGCATCAGCTTCGCCGTGGCCGCGTCCCGGCGGACGCCGGCACCTTGGTCATCGCCGGCGCGGAGCACCTGGGACGCTCCGCTCTGGAATCCATGGCTCGCCAGGCGCGCGTCGCCGGCGTCCGGCTCGTGCTTCTGATGTCACATGTGCGTGAGGACATCCGGCCGCTTCTCGGAGGTCAGGACAGCGCGACGGTCCTCATGAGGCTGGGGAACGCCGAGGAAGCGAAAGCCGCCGCCGAATTCATCGGCCAGGGACACAAATTCGTGATGAGTCAGCTGACGCGGCAGGTAGGCGAATCACACTCCACGGGGCGATCCCACAGCTACGGCGGAGGTAATAGCGAGACGGGGGGATGGTCGACTGGTTGGCAAAATTCCGTCAACAGTTCGATCGATAATTCCGTGACGCGCGGCGAGACAGTGTCCCGGGTCTATGAATTCACGGTGGAGCCGACACAAATCCAATCGCTGCCGCCCACCGGACTCATTTTGATCGAGACGAGTCCGCAAAGCCGCCGCGTCGTGTTCGGCGACTGCAACCCTGCCATCACCCTCCTACCGCACGTGGCCGACGCCCCACGGCTACCCGAGTAGGGAGGCGATCGCTGTGACAGACTGCGGTGAGCCCGGCGCCTCTTCCAGCAAGGCATCGATGATCTTAGAGGGCTTCCGGTTTCACCGGCTGCTGGACATCCCCCGGCAGGCTCCCGAAGACCAAGGGCCGGACCGTACGCCGGCGGAGTTGTTCGCCGCACTCGCCGCCGCACGGGCCGAGTTCAACGATCGTCCAGGGGCGGCACTGGCAGTGGTGTGGCATCGGGCCCCGGCAGCCAGCAGCTCGATGTCCGCCGAAAGTCATGCGCGGCGGCTTCGATGACCACGTCGGCCACATGCGTGACCCGTTCGCCTGGATGGTGCTCGCGGAACCGCTCAGCGATGAGGCGCTGGAGAAGGAGCGCGTGGCCCTGACCGGGAGAATCCCGGGGCTCAGGCAGCGGGAGAACTCCGAACCGGACCGTGTCGCCCTCGAACGCGCCCAGGCCCGGTACCGGGAGCTGTCCAGGGCCCGCCCCAGCGGGATGTGGAACATCCACGTCCTGGTCGGCTCACCCGACGCGCCCACCACCCGCCGAGCGGCCGCACTCCTGTGCAGCTCCGCCGACCTGGACGAGCACCCCTGCACCCTCATACCCGGACCGCCGGTCGGAGATCTGGCACAGGCATGGCACGCAGCAACAACCCCGGCCGGCGAACCAGCCTCCCCCTTCCCTGCGAGCACCGAGCTGCTGGCCGCGCTGGCTCGTCCACCGCGCAAGGAACTCCCCGGCGTCCGTCACGTCGAGCGCGCCGACTTCGATGTCACCCCCGAATCAACCGGAGACATTGTGCTCGGCTCGGTTCTTGACGAAGCCGACCAGCCGATCAGTGCCCTGGGAATCACCACGGACACCCTCAACCGGCATGCCTTCGTCACAGGCGCTACCGGCTCCGGAAAATCACAGACCGTACGGCACCTGTTGGAGTCCCTGCACGACATCGAGGTCCCTTGGCTGGTCATCGAGCCGGCCAAGGCCGAATACGCGAACATGGCAGGCCGACTGGCCGACCGCGCAGAAGTCACAGTGATCCGCCCCGGCGCCCCCGATGATGTCCCCGTGGGCCTGAATCCACTCGAACCGGAGCCCGGGTTCCCGCTGCAGACCCACCTCGACCTCGTCCGAGCCCTCTTCCTGGCCGCTTTCGAGGCCACGGACCCGTTTCCCCAGGTCCTCAGCCAGGCACTGACCAGGTGCTACCAGGAGATGGGCTGGAACCTGGCGTTGGGCACCCGCCGAGGCGTGCCACGGGCACCACGCTATCCCGGTCTGGCGGACGTGCAGAAAGCCGCCTTGGAGGTCGTGGACAACATCGGATACGGCAAGGAGGTCGCAGACAACGTACGCGGCTTCATCGACGTACGACTCGGATCGCTCAGGATGGGCACCCCCGGATGGTTCTTCGAAGCCCATCACCCCATCGACATGGGCAGCCTCCTGGACCGAAACGTGGTACTGGAGATCGAAGACATCGGCAACGACCAGGACAAAGCGTTCTTCATCGGAGCCGTACTGATCCGCATCTACGAACACCTGCGAGTCCACCGCACCGACACCACCGGAGGCGGCGGGCTGCGTCATGTCACAGTGATCGAGGAGGCGCACCGGCTGCTCAACGTCCCGCCGGCGATCATTCCGGTGGCCAGAAGGACGACGGCGAGGCAGAGGATGCGAACGAGCCTGACGCATCGTCGGAGGAGGACGGCGAGGCCGGAGATCCGAAGCCGGGGGATCACTCGGAGAACCCGCTGGCCGACGTGGCGGAGGCCCTCGGCGAGCGGCATCCCGAGGTGGCTTCGGTGATCACCAAGCTCGGTGCGGACGATGCGAACAGGCTGAACGTGATCGAGAGCCTGAAGGACCCTGAGGCCGGGGGCGAACGGACCCTGGAGATCATTCAGGACTCGCCGTGGGGGAGACCCTGGAGGGACGCTTCTTGGAGGAGTACAGGTCCGAGAACCCCGGGCGCGGCCTCCTGTTCGAGCCCGTGGAGCATGAGGTGAACCACGCTCCCGACGGGGCGTTCCGCAAGAACGCTTACGTCGAGCAGGCCAAGGTCTCGCAGGAGGTACCCGTGACAGATGAGGCAGGCCCGAAGTTCGTCATGATCTCGACGTTCCGCAGAAGGACTGCGGACGGATTCATGCTCGCGGCTTTCGTCATCGACGAGAGGGAGTGCGACTCTCCTGCGGAAATGAAGTCGATCAGGAACGAAGCTCTCACCGAGATCCAGCGCCGACGCATCGTCGGAGAGTTCGAGACCCGCAGGGCGAAGGCCGGCGAGCTGCCCTCGACCCTGCCTCGGTGGGCGGAATACAAGAGGCAGCTGGAAGCTGCGGATCAGGAGTCGTCTTGACCCATCGGGTGTTCGGCGCGTGGCACGACTGGGCCACCGCCCGCCGGCAGTTGGCGGTGCTCGCTCCGGAGGTTTCGGCGCAGCGCCTCGGGGAGGCCGTCGCGTTCGCCGAAGAGGCTCATGGGGATCAGAAGAGGCCCGCCGGCGAGCCGTACGTGGAGCACCTCCTGGAGGTGGTGGAGATCCTCGTCTCGGGCGCGGGTTTCCGCGACGAGGACCTGCTGGTCGCGGCCATACTCCACGACGTCGTGGAGGACACCGACCGCACGGCCGGGGAGGTCAGTGAGCGGTTCGGCCCCCGGGTCGAGGAACTGGTGGGCTGGGTGACGAAGCCGCAGCCCGAGGCCCACGAGGATCCTGCGGAGGTGCGTGACCGCTACCTCCTGAGCCTGCGTGCCGCCCCGCCGGAGGTCCTGCTTCTCAAGCTGGCGGACCGGTTCAGCAACGTGCAGCGACTCGACACGCACCCGAGGGCCGAGAAGCGACGTTCCTACTACCGCGAGACGTGCCGCCACCTGGTACCCCTCGCCGCGGGAGTCCCATGGTTCGAGGCGGCCTTCGAGGAGTGGCGGGAGTTCTACCGCCACCTGGAGGACGAGGCACCCGCGGCGACGGCCTGACCCCGCCGTCGGCGCGGATGCCACTGCCGGGCCCGCAGCCATGCACGCTGCTCCGCCCGGGCACTGGCCATGAGGGTCGTCACCGCGGCGTCCGACCCGGCGCAGCGGCGGCTGTGCTTTCGCGTGCCGGCGACTTCAGCGACACCGAGTTCACCGGCCTGCGTTCCCGCTGCGACGGAGGAGGATGACTACCGGCGCATGGCCGAACTGCTCGACTACCTCGGCCTGGACGCTGCTCTCCGCGACCTGTGCGTCCGGGCGCTCGGCAGCATCGATGAGGAAATCGTGAAACGGCCGAGGACTTCGGCGGCGAATGACCACACGCGTGGTCACACGGCAGCCGCACAGTACGAACGACCTAAGAGCTCGTAACACGATCATGGTGTGCGGTTCTTCAGGCGTCGCCAGCAGATGAGTCCGCAGGCGAGCGGGACGAGGGCGTCGTGCAGGTCCAGGCGCCGTTCCCATCGGACGGCGAGGCGCTTGAACTGGTGGAGGAGGAGCCGGCCGAGCGAACGCTCACCGCCGCCCAGCACACGGGCGCACGCGTCGTCGCACCCCGGCCCGGCCAGCCGTTCGAGCCGGCCGTGGGGCTGCCGCTCGAGCCGTGGTGGCGGGCGGTCGCGGCGCCGGCGGCGGGCGGCGGCGAGCCTCCGGCCGAGGAGCCCGAGACGGCCGAGGTGCTCCTCCAGGCGTAGCGCGGTCCTCCCGAGCGGCGGTTGGCCTGTTTACACACGGGGTGAGATGACCCCTTGTCAGGTAAGCGGACGTGTCGATTCAATGCCGATGCCGGTTAGGAAGGTTTCCTAACATTCGGCCGACCCTCGGGTCGGACGACCATCGGGAACGAACGGAGTCTCGCATGTCCGCACGCCCCTCGAAGAAGTCCACGCGCGCTGCCCTCCTGGGCCTGGCCGTCGCCCTCCCCGCCTCCCTCGTCCTTGCGGGGACCGGCCGGGCCGCACCCGCATCCTCCGCGCCGACGCCGGCGGCGGGAATACGGCACGCGGACGCGGCGGCGCCCGGGCTGGACGACCCGCACAAGAAGGACATCGCCATGCGGCTGGTGTCGAGCGCGGAGAACTCCTCGCTCGACTGGCGGGCCCAGTTCACCTACATCGAGGACATCAAGGACGGCCGCGGCTACACCGCCGGCATCATCGGCTTCTGTTCGGGCACCGGCGACATGCTCGAGCTCGTCGAGCTCTACACCAAGCGGAAGCCCGGCAACCCGCTGGCCGCGTTCCTGCCCGCCCTGCGCAAGGCCAACGGCACCGACTCGCACGCCGGCCTCGGCAAGCCCTTCGAGGACGCCTGGCACAAGGCCGCCCAGGACAAGGCCTTCCAGGACGCCCAGGAGTCCGAGCGCGACCGGGTCTACTTCGACCCGGCCGTCAAGCAGGCGAAGTCCGACGGGCTGCGCGCGCTCGGCCAGTTCGCCTACTACGACGCGACCGTCATGCACGGCCCCGGCAGCGGAAAGAACAGCTTCGGCGGCATCCGCAAGGCCGCCCTGGCGAAGGCCAAGCCCCCGGCGCAGGGCGGCGACGAGAAGACCTACCTGAACGCCTTCCTCGACGCCCGCAAGAAGGCCATGCAGGGCGAGGCGGCGCACAGCGACACCAGCCGCGTCGACACCGCGCAGCGCGTCTTCCTCGACAACGGCAACCTCGACCTCGTGCCGCCGCTGAAGTGGAAGGTCTACGGCGACTCCTACCGGATCGACGAGTAGGCGCCGCGGGAGTGTGCGCTCCCGGGGGAGCGCACACTCAGTGGCCCAGCTGATCCAGCAGGTGCTCCATGTCGCAGCAGGAGTCCCGCCGCAGCTGCCGCCCGACCTCCAGCCAGTCGCCGGGCCGGCCGCCCCGGCGCGGCGCCTCGTCGCCGGCCCGCTCGTACGCGCCCACGAGCTCCCGCTGCCCGTACGGGACCCCGCCGCGCAGCACCGACGTCGTCCGTACGAGCGCGTCGAAGTCGCTGAACGGATCGCCGTCGATCACCGTGGCGTCGGCGAGCTTGCCCGCCTCCAGCGTGCCCAGGTCACGGTCCGCGCCGTACGCCCGCGCCGCCAGCACCGTCGCGGTGCTCAGCGCCTGTGCCGGCGACAGCCCCCCGTACCGGTGCAGGGCTCGCAGGCCCATGTGCAGGGAGAGGCCGACCGGCACCAGCGGGGCGTCCGTGCCGAGGGCGACGATCCCGCCGCCGGCCAGCACCCGGCGACAGACGTCGGCCTCGCGGCGCAGCGTGGCCAGCTGCTCCTCGGTGGGCGGCTTGGCGGCCGTCTGCTGGACGACCGCCACGTCCCACGGCGGCATCAGCTCGGTGACGCGGGGGTCCTTCGCCAGCGCCGGGTCGGCGCCGAGCAGGGGCGTGGAGGTGAAGAGCGTGGCCACGAGGCGGAAGTCCGTGGCGGTGTAGATCTCCGCCAGGTCCTGGTAGGCGCGGCCCGTGGCCGTCGTGGCGTGGCCGAACTCCAGCCGCTGGGTGGCCTGCAGATGGGTCGTCAGGTCCTGGCCCAGCTGGACGCCGGGGGAGCACAGGTGGCTGCCGGCCCGCACCCCGAGCCGCTCGTGCGCGAATCGGGCCGCCTCCTCCATCACCCAGCCGGGCGCACGGACGTAGGTCTTCACGAAGTCCCAGTCCAGGGCGGCGGCCCGGGTCAGTGACCGGCGCAGCCCCTCGCGGGTGCGGTGGGCGCGGCCCATGCTGTACGCGACGCGCGCGCCGTCCAGCAGCTCCCCGGAGGTCAGCAGCCGCGGCCCGGCCATGACGCCGGCCGCCACGGCCTCGCGGATGCGGGCCTGCTCGTAGGCGAACCCGCCGAGGGAGACGGTGGTGGTGATCCCGTAGGCCAGGAACGAGGCCGTCTGCCGGCCGCCGTAGGTGCTCTGCCAGGGGTGGATGTGGGCGTCCCACAGCCCGGGGATCACGGTCTGCCGCGAGGCGTCGACCGTCTTCTTCGCGGCCCGCCGGGCCCGGTGCGGCTCCACGGCGGCGATGCGGCCGCCGCGCACCACGAGGTCGACGTCCTCGCGCACCGCCGTGCCCGTGCCGTCCCAGAGCCGGCCGGCGTGGACGACGGTGTCGGCGGGGGCGGGACGCCGGTAGTCCAGCGCGACGGGGACCGTGCGCGCGGAGCCGTCGGCGGTGTCCAGCAGCCGCAGGCGACCGGCGGAGAGGTAGAGGATCCGGCGCCCGTCGGCCGACCAGGAGGGGTGGTCGGCGGCCTCGTCCGTCAGCCGGCGCGGCTCGCCGTCGGGCGTCCCGTCGGCCCGCACGGGCAGCAGCCACAGCGCGGACTCGCTGATGACCGCCATCGTGCGGCCGTCCGGGGACCAGACGGGCCCGGAGTCGTAGCGGTCGGAGACCGAGGCGTGCGGGGCGATCGTGTGCAGCCGGGCGGCTCCGGTGGCCGCGTCGACGACGCGGATGAGGTTGTAGCCCTCCCGGAACCGTTGATTCAGCCGGTTGCGGTCGCACAGGGCGAGGAACCGGCCGTCCGGCGACCAGCTCGGTCTCCCCGGCAGACCGCCCGCGCCGAGCGGCGCCACCAGCACCTTCTCGCCGCCGGACGCCAGATCGCGCACGACGAGGTTCCCCGAGAGGTCCAGGCAGGCGAGGCGGCCCCCGTCCGGCGACAGGACGGGGAACACCCGCCCGCCGCCGGCCAGCACCTCCTCCTCGCCCGAGGCGAGGTCGTGGCGGCGCACGGCGAGCAGCCCGTCGCGGTCGTCGGCGTAGACCAGGGCCCGCCCGTCGGGGGACCAGGAGGGCGCCAGCACGTACCGGCCGGGGGCCGACCTGACCACCCGGCGGGGCGCCCGGCCGCCGGCCACGTCCGCGATCCACACCGCGTCGAGCGCGGCGAACGCCACCCGCCGGGCATCGGGCGACAGGGCCGGCAGGTGCAGCGCACGCACGGGCCGCACGCCCTCGCCCGCGAAGTCGTACCGCTTGACGTCGTAGCGGGGCCGGTCGACGGGCAGCTTCGCGGTGAAGGGGATGGTGACCGTCGGCGGCGTAGGGGCGGGCGCGGCCGAGGGGTGCGGGAGCGAGTCGGCGGGCGTGCGCGGCCCCGCCTGCGCCCCCTGGGCCGCCCCCGGCCGGACGATGCGGAACTGCCCGCTCACGGTCAGCAACAGCTCGTCGTGGGAGACCCACCGCGGCGGTACGGGCGCCACGTCCCCCTCGACGGGCACGGCGGCCCCGTCCACGACGAGCGTGCAGGAGGCGGCGGGCGCGGCAGTGACGCGCAGATAGGCCAGCCGCCCGCCGGGCGAGACGGCCGGCGTCATCACCTGCGCGGCGGCGGACTCGGTGTGCTCGGCGCGCACTGCCCCGCGCCCGTCGGCCGGCGCCGACATGATCGCGCGGGCCTGCAGCGCGCCCTCCACGACCCGCCCCCGCACGAACAGCAGCCGCCTGCCGTCCGGGGACCAGACGGGGTCGAAGTCCTCCCACGCCCCGTCCTGCCCGGGCCCCTCCTGCCCGGCCACCCCCGTCACCCGGGAGAGCGAACCCGTACGCACGTCCATCACCCACACGCGGTACGGACTGCCCGCCACCGGGTCGCCTCCGCGCTCGGAGGCGAAGGCGATTTTCCTGCCGTCCGGCGACCACGACGGCCCCCGGTCGTCCCAGGGGCCGTCGGTCAGCTGCCGCAGCCCCGAGCCGTCCGGATTGAGGACCCAGATGTGGAAGCCGCCGCCCCGGTAGGCGCAGACGGCGAGCCGCCTGCCGTCGGGGGAGTGGACGGGCCGCGTCGGCTCCAGATCGGCCGGCGTGATCGCGACCGCCTCGCCGCCCTTGCGGGGGACGGACCACAGCACGTTCTGCACCTCGGCGATCAGCCGGTCACCGGCGGGCGAGAGCGTCCCGGCGCCATTGGTGGCCCCACTGAACGACAGCACCCCCCGCCGCCCCGCCCCCGGGGCCGCCACTGCCTCGCCGCCCACGGGCAGCGTGACGCCCACCCCCACGACGGCGGCGGTCCCGGCCGCCGTCTGCAGGAACCCGCGCCGGGAGACGTTCCTGGGTGCGCTGTGGGGTGCGCTCCGGGGTGCGCTCCGGGAGTTGCTCGTGTCCAACTGTCCTCCTGAGCCAGGGGAGTTGTGAGAGGCGGCAGCTACGACCGAGGCCCGATGGTCGCACGCCGCGCGGGTGCCGGGTCAACACCGCCCCCGGGGCGGAGGGGCCGGCCGATCTTCGGCGGGGGGCGGGGGCGCGGGTGCCGCCGGCGGCGGTGGCAGCGGGGTGGCGGCGGGGTCCCTGGCAGCGGTGCACGACCACCGCGCGAAGTACGGTATTGTTCTCATGCGCGGTCGACGAGGGCACAAAAGCCCAGGTCGGACAAGCACCGGGACGTGGCGCAGTTTGGTAGCGCACTTGACTGGGGGTCAAGGGGTCGTGGGTTCAAATCCCGCCGTCCCGACGGTATGAAAGAAGCCTCTGATTTGCGAGAAATCGCAGGTCGGAGGCTTCTTTGCGTTGTTCACTCGACGAGTCGCAGGTGCCGCACGGGTGCGATCTCCGGGACCGGTTCGGGACCAACGGGCTCTTGGCGGCCTTCGGTGAGGTAGTGGCTGAAGGCTGCGCCGGCGCCGCTTGCCCTTGGTGCCCTTGTCGATCAGCCCGCCCGCTCCGGGGGTGGTCTGGCGGCAGCCGTGGCTCTGGCACGGAATGTGAGACAGGGCCACGATTTTCGCGCGTTGCCGAAACGCGGCGACGGTTCCTGCAGGAGATCGGCGTCGTGTCGCCGGCGCTGGAGCAGGAGGCGCCCGCTAAGGCGTCCAAGGCGGGCGGGCTCGCGGCTGCCCGGTGCTGCCGCCGGGTTTGCCGGCAGGCCGTGGACTTCAGGCGTCGGTGGTGTGGTGGGACTGCTGGGGCGCGCCGTGGCGCAACTGTTCGTTGATGCGCTGGGCTTCTTCGAGTTGGTCTTCGAGGATGACGATGCGGCAGGCGGCCTCGATGGGGGTGCCCTGGTCGACGAGTTCGCGGGCGCGGGCGGCGATGCGCAGCTGGTAGCGGGAGTAGCGGCGGTGTCCGCCTTCGGAGCGGAGCGGGGTGATCAGGCGGGCTTCGCCGATGGCGCGCAGGAAGGCGGGGGTGGTGCCGAGGAGTTCGGCGGCCCGGCCCATGGTGTAGGCGGGGTAGTCGTCGTCATCGAGACGGTCGAGAGGGTCTTGTGCGGTCATCTGCACCTTCGCTTGTGGGAACGCGGTCGAGGGGCCCTGGTTGCCGTGCGGCAACCAGGGCCCCGAGGGATTTCAACACCATCTGCCGGCCTGCTACTGTGCCGGCCTTCTTGTTCCGCAGCCGGGCCTGAAAGGCCGGGCATACAGGGATCGCAGTTGCGTGACCGGGGACCACCTTCCAATCCGGGGTCTTGCGGTACCCGGGCCGTGCAGCTTCCTCGCCCGGGCGATCCTGATGGCGTCTGCCTCCTCCTTCTTTCTTCTTCTGCTTCGTGCTGCTGGAACTGCGGTACTGCTCACGGCCCCGTGGGCCGCCCGGCCCGGCGGCCAGTGACGGGACCCCGTCCACCTTCCGGCCCCACCGCTCCGCCGCCGTGCCGCTCCTGCTGGGACGTGCATGCGCGGTAGTTCGTCCTCTGCCGCGCCTTACTCGATCTCGTGGCTTCTGACAAAACCGTAACCCCTCACACGGTCCATGTCTACTCTCGCCACGATAGATTTTCTACATGCCTGATACGCCTTCTCTGTCGGTCTCCAGCATCGGAAATCTGTACTAGGGACCCAAGGTCGATGGTGGCCGTCCGCCACGCGGGCTGTCCAGCGGAGCTGAAGGCCGGGTTCCCCGTGGCCTCCCGATTTACCCCAATGTCGTGCGCCGGTTGCACGGTGGAGGGCACACTGACGTGAGGTGGGGAGGCGGTGCGCGCGGCCGGGGGTCTGCGTACCGCGAGGGACCGCGTGTGCTGGGGTGGGCGCCAGCCGTGGCCGTCGGGGGGATGGGTGACGCAGTCGTATTCC
Organism: Streptomyces griseocarneus; assembly: GCF_014655595.1. Classification (GTDB taxonomy): domain Bacteria; phylum Actinomycetota; class Actinomycetes; order Streptomycetales; family Streptomycetaceae; genus Streptomyces; species Streptomyces griseocarneus. The sequence continues at coordinate 605,587 of NZ_BNBL01000001.1, forward strand.
GGGCAGCGCCGTGCCGTGAGAGGGCGTGGGGCCGGGGGCGGCCCGGTGGTGGTGATCGGGGCCGGTCCGTACGGTCTGTCAGTGGCCGCTCATCTGCGGGCGGCCGGAGTGCCGGTGCGGGTCTTCGGCGAGATCATGGGCAGCTGGCGGCACGCGATGGCCACCGGGATGTTCCTGAAGTCGACGCCTGCGGCGACGGATCTGTCCGCCCCTGGCCTGGGTGGCCGGCTGGCGGACTTCTGCCGTGCGGCGGGAGTGGAGGAGCTGACCGAACTGACGCCCATCCCGTGCGCGACATTCGTGAACTACGGGATGTGGTTCGCCCAGCGGTACGTCGGCTCTGTTGATCCGGCCCGCGTGGACGAGGTGGAGCGGGCCGGGAGTGGCTTCATCATCCGGCTGGGAGGCGGCGAGGAGTTCGAGGCCGCGGCTGTGGTCGTGGCCACCGGGCTCGGCGCACTCGCGCACATCCCGCGCCGGCTGCGCCATCTGGCCCCGGCGGGTCCGGGCCCGCAGGCGCCGCTGTCCCACACGAGCCAGCACACCGACCTGTCCCGGTACGCCGGGCGCCGTGTCGCGGTCGTCGGCGGCGGCCAGTCGGCGTTGGAGAGCTCCGCTCTGCTGCACGAGGGCGGCGCCGACGTCCAGGTCCTGGTGCGCGCCACCGGGGTGCGCTGGGGGGAGCGCCCGCAGCTGTCCCGGCCGGTCCGCCGGCGGCTGGCCGCACCGGCCTCGGCACTGGGGACCGGCTGGATGCCGGCCGCGGTATGCCGCGCTCCGGGGGCCGTGCGGCACCTCCCGGCACCGGCACGGATGCTGCTGTTCCGCCGTGCGCTGGGCCCGGCGGGCGGGTGGTGGCTGCGCGACCGCGTCGAGGGCATCGTGCCCGTCCGCACGTCCTGCCGCATCCGGCAGGCGCACCTGGACGGAACCGAGGTGCGGCTGCGGCTGCAGGGGGCGCACGACAAGGCGGCCGAGCTGGTGGTCGATCACGTGCTGGCAGCGACCGGGTACCGGCTCGACGTGGACGCGGTGGACTTCTTGGCGCCGGTGCGCCGGGCGGTGGCCCGGGTGCCCGGCTCGAGGGCCCCGCGCCTGTCCGGTGCCTTCGAGTCCAGCGTGCCGGGCCTGTATTTCACGGGCTCGATGGCCGCACCGGTGTTCGGGCCGATGCTTCGCTTCGTCGCGGGAACGGGCTTCGCCGCGCGGCGGATCACCACACGCCTGGCGCGGCGGGAACGGCACCATTGACGCTCCGACGCTGCAGACGCCGGGATGCCCGGAAACCGGGCAGAAGAGGCGGTTGTGTGCGTGCCGCGTCAGTGGCGTGGTGGCGTGATGGACTGCGTGAGCGTTCCGATCTTCGATTCGTCCGGGTGGTGGTGGCTGAACCGGCAGCTGTCCGAACGAGGGGGAATGCCGGTCCTGACCGGCGTGCCGCCGAGGGTGCCGCGGGTCTTGTCGCTCACCGGTGCCTGCAAGGTGCTGACGGTGGACGAGCAGGCCGCCCATGCCGACCCCGGTGAGTAAGGCCACCGATTCCAGCCCTGGTGAGCGAGCAGGTGGTTGCCGTCAGATGGGCTCTTCCAGCTCGGGTACGACCGTGCGGAGCTGGCCGGCGGTCAGTGCGCCCGCCCTGCGCAGGACTGGGCGGGGGCCGGTGATGTCGACGATCGTGGACGGCACGGAGCCGGGGGTGGGGCCTGCGTCGAGGTAGACGGCCACCGTGTCGCCGAGCATGTGCTGGGCGCCGGCGCAGTCCTGCGGGGAGGGGCGCCCGGTGAGGTTGGCGCTGGAGACGGCCAGGGGGCCGGTGTCGGCGAGCAGGTCCAGGGCGAGAGGGTGGTGGGGCATCCGGACGGCCACGGTGCCGTGGGTCTCGCCGAGGTCCCATCGCAGCGACGGCTGGTGCCGGGCGACGAGGGTCAGGGCGCCGGGCCAGAAGGCGTCGATCAGCTTCCACGCCTGCTCGGGCAGGTCAGCCACGAGATCAGGCAGGGCGTCCGGGGAGCCGACCAGGACGGGTGAGGGCATGTGGCGGCCCCGGCCCTTGGCTGCCAGGAGGCCGGCTACCGCGGCGGCGCGGCCGGCAAGCCGAGGCGGTCATGGCCAGGATCCGAGTTCCGCGAAGCGGACTCGGCAGACCCGGAATCCGGCCGTCCGGCCGGAGGCCGTACTCGCGGACTGTGCGTACTCCTTCCGCGCTCTCTGCGGCCATCTCCGCCGGCGCGGGATCCAGGCGGCCGTCCCGCAGCCCTCTGGCCCGATCGGACACCGCCTCCGGCGGGGCCGGACCGGCGTACCTTCCACGCGTCAGGCCACGGACTCGCTACTGAACCGGCAAGACGCGTGAACGGCGCGGTGGACCGCGCGGGCCAGGCGGGCGCCCCACACCGAGCCATGGCGTCGGGTTGGTGAGCGGGACACTGTGGGCACGGGCACGGGCACGGGCACGGGCGGCAAAGGCGATGGCCAATGTTGTTGAACGCGCAATGAGCGAAGGGTGCTGCGGCAAGGCCGGGCAGCCCGCAGCGCTGACGAGGGATGAGGCCGGGGCACTGCCCGCCGGGCCTGCGGGCTCCCCGGCCCCCGGAGGCCCGGGGCCTGTGCAGCCTCGGGCGATCTCGTAGGCGACCCGCTGGTTTTCCTTCAGGCTGCGGTAGCCCACGGGTGTCCGCTTCGGATCGTGCGGTGCCGGGTCCGGGGCGCAGCATGGAAGGGAAGCCCTCGACCGGCGCGCATTCGCGGGCTGGCGTGCTCCGCCGAGGAGGGAGCCTTCCAGGATGGGTGCACACGAGCCGTTTCGTGAGGGTGAGCGGGGCCGCCGGCCGGGGCCGTTGCCGCCGGGAGGGCTGCTGGATCTGCTCAGCGTGGCGGCGGTCGTGCTGAATGCCCGGGGGCGGATCGTGTTCTGGAGCCCGCAGGCCGATCAGGTCTTCGGGTACACCGCCGAGGAGGCACTGGGCCAGTACGCGACCATGCTGGTCCACGAGGAGCACAAGGACCTGGTGGTCAAGCTGTTCGCCGAGGTGATGAGCACCGGGGCGAGCTGGGCCGGGGCGTTCCCGATCCGGCACAAGGACGGCAGCACGCGCCTGGTGGAGTTCCGCAACATGCGGCTGCTGGACGACCTCGGCGACGTCTACGCCCTGGGCATCGCCGCCGACCAGAGCACGCTGCAGCAGGTGGAGACCGATCTGGCGCTGTCCCAGCGGCTGGTCTCGCAGGCTCCCATCGGCATCGCCCTGCTGGATCCGGACCTGCGCTACCTGCTGGTCAACCCGGCTCTCGAGCGCATCAACGGCATCCCGGCCGCCGACCACATCGGCCGGCGCCCCCACGAGATTCTCACCTTCCTCGACGTGGAGACCATCGAGTCCGCGCTGCGCCAGGTGCTGCTCACCGGCACTCCGCTGATCGACCAGTACACCGTCGGCCGGACCCCCGCGGACCCGGATCACGACCATGCCTGGTCGGTGTCGTTCTACCGGATCGAAAGCGCCGGCAGCCGGGTGATCGGAGTGGCGAATTCGGTGGTCGACGTCAGCGAACGCCACCGGGCCGCCACCGAGGCGGACCGGGCCCGGCGCCGCCTGGCGGTGATCGCTGACGCCTCCGCCCGCGTCGGCACCACCTTGGAGGTGGAGCACACCGCTCAGGAGCTGGTGGAGGTCGCCGTGCCCGACCTGGCCGACGTCGCCGCGGTCGACGTCCTCGACGACGTCCTGGCCTTCCGCCGCACCACCCCCCACGAGCCGGGCCCGGAGCTGTTCCGTGCCCTCGCCGTGGCCACCGCGTACCCCACCGACGCCACCTATGCCCTGAAGGTCGGCGATCTCGCCGCTTACACCGCGGACCGCCTGATCACCCGCTGCGTCCACACGGGACAGCCCATCGTCGTCGCCCACACAAGCGGCAACGATCTGCGGCGCATCACCCGCGATGCCGAGGCCGCGGCCGCCCTGGCCCAGGCCGGCGTGCACTCCTACCTCGCCGTGCCACTGATCGCCCGCAACGAGGTCCTCGGGGCTCTTGATCTGCTGCGCGCCCGCAACCCATCCCCGTTCGACGAGGACGACGTCCTCCTCGCCGGGGAGCTGGCCGCCCGCGCCGCGGTCGCCATCGACAACGCCCGCTGGCACCAGAGCCTCCGCAACACCGCCGAGACCCTCCAGCGCACTCTCCTGCCCAGCGACCCGCCCCGGCTCGCGGGCCTGAACGTCGCCTCCCTCTACCAGCCCGCCCAGGCATCCAGGGAGATCGGCGGCGACTGGTACGACGTCATCCCCCTCGACGGCGACAAGACCGCCCTGGTCGTCGGCGACGTCATGGGCAACGGCATCGACGCCGCCGCCACCATGGGCCGCCTACGGACCGCCACCTGCGCCTTCGCCGACCTCGACCTCGCCCCCGACGAAGTTCTCCAGCACCTCGACAAGATCACCCGCGGTCTCGAGCACTACATCGCCACCTGCGTCTACGTCATCTACGACCCCCACGACCACTGCTGCCGCATCGCAAACGCCGGACACCTCCCGCCCGTCCTCGCCCCCGCCGGCCGGCAGCCCCGGCTGCTCGAGCTGCCCACCGGCGCGCCCCTGGGCGTCGGCGGCGTCCCCTTCCACACCACCGCCTTCGACCTCAACCCCGGCGACCGGCTCGTCCTCTACACCGACGGCCTCGTCGAGACCCGGCAGGACCCCATCGACGAACGCCTGAACACCCTGCTGCACACTCTCGACGGACCGCGCCGGCCCCTGGACGACACCTGCCAGTGGCTCCTGCGCACGCTGCGCCACACCGACGACCACGACGACGTCGCGATCCTCATCGCACAAGCCACTCCCGCACAATGACGCGGGCCGTGCCCAGGCGGGGCTCCAACGAACTCCGTAACGCGCCTGACAGGCAGGGGCCGCTCACGTCGACGGCGGTGGCGTCCACTCCGCGCCCGGCGATACGCCAAACCGGCACATCACAGACAGTCATCCCGGCGTACCGAGGGCCTTGTCTGACAGCTACGCCGCGGATCTGGCAGGAGCGGCCCGAAGGGGTGCGGGATCCGCTGCCGAGGGAGATGGCGGCGAGCAGCGAGTTCGGCTCCACCGCTCGGTGCGCCGTGCTCTCGAACTGCCGCGTCCTTGGTGAGGACGTCGCACACGCGATCCCTTCGTGCAGCGGGATGACCCACTCGCGCGTCAGCTCCCGGCGCTCGCGGGTCAGCACCCTGTAGGCGACGGCGCCGATGGTCGGGACGGAGGCCGCGCTCATCCCACCCGTCTCCAGGATGGCAACGGCCTGGTCCCGGTTCTCCCAGAGGTCCTGGACGGTCTGCGCAGGCCACAGTCCTCCGTCAGCGCAGAGGGCGCTGGGCCGAGCGCCGGGACCAGTGGACGCCGTAGAAGGCCACAGTGACCACAAAAAGCACGATGCCGATGATCAGCAGGTAGAACAGCCCCTCCGCTACCACGCCGATGATTCCCAGCAAGACGGCCACAAGGACGAGGAAGAGGAAGAAGGCCATGGCGCGAACACCTCTTTCGGGCTGAGCGCGGTCGGTCAGCGGCGGGCGAGTTGGCGTTCGCCGCCTGTGCCCGGCTGGTAGGTCATGTCGTAGTGCTGGAAGATCGCTTCCTCTGCCTCAGCGGGCAGGATGTCGTCCATGCCGATTGAGGGTGCCTTCTTCACCAGCGTCTTGGCGTAGGAGACCTTGACGTAGTCCGGGCCGAGGATCACGTTGTCGAGGGGGACGAAGGCCAGCTGGTGACGGGTGGGAAGTCCGATCCGGACCGTGGCCATGGCCGGCTCATCGGTGGTGGTGTCCACGTAGATCGCTTCGAGCACGCCGATCTTGTGGTCCTTCGGGTCGACGACGCTACGGTTGCGCCACTCGCGGATATCGGCTGCACGGATCATGGTTTTGCCCTCCTGAGCCGTTCACCCGGGCCGGTGCGAGGACTTTCCACGGGCAGTCACCGCCCGCTGGGGCCGGTGGCCTCTTGCTCTTCCAGGCTATCGGGGAACCTCCGCGCCGCGCCCTCGCGCGGTGACGGTATCTACCGTGGTAGTCGACGGGCATGCCGATGAAGCCTTCCAGCGCCGCAGGTCCTCCGACTCTGTCCGGGCGGCTATGCCTCGTGATCAGCCGTTCACCTGTCGGACGAGTCTGGAGGCGGAGCGCGAGCTCCAGTTGGGCCAGCGTTCTCTGGGCTTCGCCGCGCTGGGATTCCTCACGCTGGTGCCGCTGCTGATCATTGTCTCCTCGGCCGATCCCGGGCACGGGCGTGGGTTTGCGCAATGGCTCGGCGAAGGGCTCGGCGTGTCGGCGGCCTCCAGAGGACAGGTGGAGCAGCTGTTCACCCGACCCGTCCAGGCGCTGCGGACCACGACCGCGTTCTGCACGAGGAGCTGCTGCGCGCCTGTCACATGCGCTGAAGCGGGGCAGGTGAGGTCAAGTCGAACACATCAGCTGGCTGTACTGGCCCGCTACCGCGCTCGGCATCACGGGCCGTGCGCTGGAGGCGGCGCGCGGGGCGGTGCTGGTGCGCCGTCGTTGACGCTGATCAACCTTGGGGGAACGGCTGCTGCCCGATGCCCAGGGGAAACAACGCGGTCGGCTGGAATACGCGATCAAGGATGCGCAAAAGTGGCTGCGCCTTCGCAACTCACGACGTGTCACACGCCAAGAGCGTCTCAATGGCGGTGCTGCCCCGTTGGCAAACCGCGCCGAAGAGGCCCTCTATCGCGCCATACAGGCGGTCGAGCGTTCTCTGGAGCAGAAGAGGCAGACACGTAGCCGGAAGCCCGAAGCCCCAGCGGCACCCACACGCACTGCGAAGGCCGGACCGCCACCCCACGAGCAGCAACGGCCGACGGGCGTCCCGGTAGCTTCGGACGAACTTCGACGTTTGCTGGTGTCTTCGTCGGCCCGTACCAGCAACTCTCCTTGGCCTTCGGGGGACAGCCATGGCAGTGCGTCACCGAGCCGGTGCCGGATCGTGGACCAGGTGATGGTCGATCCAGCCATCGCGGTCTGGGCAAGGAACCCCCGGATCCGAGCACCCAGTTCGCCGATCTGTTCGCTGGTCAGCCGAGCAGGCTCGGGCGAGGATCGGGCCGATAGGCGCACACGGCGGACCGGCGATCCTGTGGCCGCCGAGGGCCGACTGCCCTGCCGCAACTCCTTCCCTTCGCTCAGGACCAGGATGTCGGGCAGTTGGCCGGTCGGCATCGCGGCTCCGTCCGAGGGCAGCCTGGATCGTGCCGACTGGAACCGGCTGGTCGAGATCCTCATCGAGCACAGTCCGCAGGGCCCGGAGACCCGCTGCCTGGCCTACTGCACCCCGCTTGTGCTCGGGGCAGAGGACCTCGACAACCTGTGCGTGTGCGGCACCGGTGTCAGGTGGGCTGGGGGCGGCCGAAGAGGAGGTCGTAGCCGGCGGGGAGCTGGAGCAGGATCTGCCCCAGCAGGTCGTCGCCGGCGGTGTCGGCGACCGTGGACAGGACGGCACTGACGTCCCAGGTCGCGGTCTGCTCGGTGGCGCCCTCGATCCAGGCTGCGGTCGCCCGGACGAACCGCTCCGGGGGCAGCGGTTCGGCGCTCTGCAGCGGGTTGAGCAGGATCAGGGCGAAGCCCTCCGGCAGGCGGGCTGCCAGCTGGGCGCGGACTTCGCCGACCAGGTGCGCGCCAAGCAGGGCGAGCACCACGCGGGCCGCGCGCTCGGCTTCCTCCACGGTGCCGTACTCGCCGCGTTCCTTCACGTGGTCGAGGAACGCTTCGCGTCGCAGAGTCATCTCAACCGCCACCCCTTACTTCTTACTTCTTCGGACTGCCCACAGGGGTGCGGAGGGCGGGGTGAGGGGGAGATCAGGTGCCCGTCCTCCGCACCTGTCCGGCCGGTGTCAGCCGGAGATCTCCTTGCGGCCGGTCCCGACGCCGATGGAGATCTTGCGGGGCTTGGCGCGCTCGGCGATCGGGATGCGCAGGGTGAGTACGCCCGCGTCGTAGTCGGCCTGGATGTGCTCGGTGTCGAGGGTGTCGGCGAGCACGATCTGGCGGGAGAAGACGCCCAGCGGCCGCTCGGACAGCTCCATCTGCACGTCGTCGGCCTTCGTCACCGGCCGCCGCTCGGCCTTGACGGTGAGCATGTTCCGCTCGACGTCGATGTCGATCGCGTCCGAGGTGACGCCCGGCAGGTCGAAGGCCACCACGTACTCGTCGCCCTCGCGGTAGGCGTCCATCGGCATCGCGGCCTCGCCGCTGCAACCGTGAGCGGGCTTGAGCAGAGCGGACAGCCGTGGCGTACAAGCGGCACGCATGCACTGATTCAAGTCCGGCGCTGAGCCGCTGACCAGATGCACCGGGGCAACCAGGATGGTGATCAACGATCTTCACCGCCCGATGGTTCAGGCCAATTGTGCGGTGAAGGGCACATGTTGTGGCTCGGGAGGTCCGGCGTATTCCTCTGCATACAGCGGAGTGGATCCGGTGCAGCTCTTCTTGCAGAGGTCGCCCACGCGAAGGGTTCCGATGGCGGCAGCGTGACCACTTCCGCCGGCCGGAGGGAGTCTTGTGGCGTCAGTGGTCTGGTAGAGGGCGGGCGTCTGGATGAGATGATCACGGACTGATCCCCCGAGCTTGGCAGACCGACTGGAGGAGGGCGACATGGCCACGCGTGCCACGTTGAGGGGCTATCTATTGGAAGAGTCGCTGGCGTGGTTGCTTCGGCACAGCGGCTACCGGCTGTTGGTCGACGCTCGGCAGGACCCGGTAGAGCTCGTTTCGGAAGGGAACACACTCCGGGTCCGGGGGCGTGGTGCTCTGCATCAGGTAGATGTACTGGGAGAGTTCGCCTTCACGCCGGCCTTTTCGCTGCCGGTCCGGCTGTTCCTGGAGGCCAAGTTCTACCGCACGCCGTGTCGGCTGGAGGTCGTGCGCAATGCCCACGGAGTGCTTCACGACGTCAACGAGAACTTCATGACTCTGCCGAGTACCCGCCCTCGCCAGCGCTACCAGTATTCGTACGCCCTGTTCTCAGCCAACGGCTTCACTGCCGACGCCCAGAAGTATGCCCTGGCTCACCAGATATCGCTCGTGGACCTGTCGGGCGAAACCTTCGAATGGCTCCGCAACGCGCTCTACGCAACGGCGGGCGCATTGTTCGACGCCCAGACGACGTACCACCTGACGTCCTTCCCCGTGTCCTGGATGCGGAACGAGCTGAGGAAGGCCCTGGGCATGGGACCAGTCGGCCTTCTATCTGAGGTGAGCACCAGTGCGACGCAGTTCCAGGGCGTGGCCAGCCAGCTCCTCGCGGACCTCGTCACTGTGCTCGAGGAGCACAGTGAGGCCGAGTTGCTGTTGGGTTTCCCCGCTGCTCCGTTCATCCTCCCGCTGGCTGCCGATGACAAGCAGCAGTTCCTGAAGTACGCCGACGCCAGCCCGGACCACTCGGTGCGGCTCCGGCGGACTGGGCATGGTGAGGCTGCTGAGTGGATCCTGTCGCCCTGGGGCGCTGACGAGGATGCCTATCGGCTCACTTTTAAGCTGCCTGAGCATGTCGAGCAGTGGATCAGTGGGGTCGAGGAGAAGGAACGGCAACGCACATCGGAGATCAAGAAACAGTTCCTGAGTGCGATCACCATCTACCGCATGAACGGCGAGGGCGTCCGTGCCTATCAGCTCCGATACGAGCCGGTCGAACTACGGTCAGTGTGATCGGACGCGGGAGGCGGTCGGTCAGATTGAGTCTCCGATGTGGAAACGCACCGGTTCCTTCAGAACCACGCGTGCCCCGTAGAAGTCGGCGAGGCGGGCTCCGACGGTTGCCACTGCCAGACGGCACTGGTTCGACCCAGCCTTGCCCACAGAGCAGGAGCAGGCCGGCTGCTTGCAGCAGGATGTCCTTGTGAGTTGCGAGGAAGAGGCAGTTCCGTGTGCTTCCGTCCCGCCGTCCTGTGCGCCCGATGCGTTGGACGAACGAGACGACTGAGGACGTACTCCGGTGGAGCGGTCGGCCGTCGGGCCGGTGGAACACGAAATCACACCTCGGGACTCGGGGCCGGCCTGATCACCTCAGGCCGGCTCGAACCCGCGTGTGCCGGCCAGGGGACCAACGTCATAGCAGCGCAGCCGCTGTGGACTTGAGGACCGACTGACGGTGGGAAACTTGTCGGCTTGCGGCCGGCTCCTGGGGCCGTACCGGGGTCTATGCTGCTGAGTGGACGCCCCAGACCCCGGCGGCACGCTGTTGCTCGGTACGCGGTGCCTGTGGGGAGCGGATTGTTCGTCCCTTCGCCCAGGGCATCCCCGCGGGGAACCAGCTGGGCCCTCGGCCCTGGAACATGGGCTGCTGGACCAGCGGTTCGCTTGCCGGCCCGAAAGTCATGACCCGGGAGCAGGAGCAGGAAGTGCCGAAGCCCGGCGCCCTCACCTGGCACTGCCCCGGCCGGTCTCTTGAACCGAGGCGCCATGCCCGCCCTTCAGATGCTGAACGTCTACCGGCACGACAACAAGATCCGGGCGCTGATCACCCTGGCCGGTGAGATCGACCAGGTCTCGGCGCCCTTGGTGAGCGAGACGCTGGAGCGGTGCCTGCGTGAGGGCATCCGCACCATCGACGTCGATCTCACTCCTGTCACCTTCTGCGACTGCAGCGGCCTCAATGCCTTCCTCCGCGCCTCGCACCACACCGTCGCGGCCGGAGGGTCCCTGCGTCTGCACTACCCGCCTCCCATGCTGGTCCGGATCCTCACCCTCACTGGCACCGGCCCCCTGCTCATCGGCCCCCCGGCCGCCCCTGTGGAGTCTCTCCTGCCCGTGTACGGGGCCATCGGACGACGGGGTGTTCTGGTGCCTGCTGTATCAGGTGGTGTGCTGTGACGGCCCGCTCCGGGCCGGGGCAGGCCCAGAGGCTGGAGGGTTACGCACCGTCGGCGGGGGGCGGGGTGTACTTGCGTGGGCTGAGCCGCTGGCAGGCCGAGGGCCAGCGTGAGGACCTGGCGGATCTGTACGTGGAGTCCGCCGACACGCAGCCCGGTGAGGAGTACCGGAGCCGCGTGAGCTTCCTGCGGCGCCTTGCCGATGACGTCCGTCGGCCCGGGTTCGACATGATGATCGCGGAAGCCACGCAGGCAGGGCAGGCGCCGGCCTTGGTGGGGTGTGCCTTCGGGTTTCCCGTGCGGCGTGACGGTTTCTGGTGGCAGGGGTTCTCCGGGGCGCTCCCGCAGGACGTCGAGCAGCTCACCGCGTCCGGGCGTGTCTTCGCCATCAGCGAGATCGTGGTCCACCCGCATGAGCGCGACCGTGGTCTCGCCGGTCATCTTCAGGAGCGGCTGCTCACCAGCCATCAGGCATCGCTCGGTGCCACCTTGGTGGATCAGGCCGACCGTGTGTCCCGTGCTGCCTTCCGGTCCTGGGGGTGGCAGGACATCGGAGAGTTCCGCTGGCCGCCCGGTCCAACCGTGCTGCGGGTACTGGTCCTTCCCCTGGGAGAACGGAGCGCGGCGAAGCCGGACGGCCCGGTGCACAACGCGGACACCGAGCCGCCCCGTGGAGCGGACGCCAAGGACCCCGAGATGAGGTGACGGCAACCAGTGGCCGGAAGGTTCCCCCTGGCTGGGCCGCCTGCGTCGGCGGCGGGCGGCCCGGTCTCGGTGTCGCTCTCGTGGCGGGGCGGTGTTATCCGATGCAGCCGGGGACGGGGGAGGGGCTGCTGCCAGTGCCGGCTTGCCTGGTGCGCCCGGTTTCGGGCCTGTGGGCAGGGGCAGCCGTAGTGCACGGGGCTCACTCGGCTACGAGCGGAGGACCCAATGTTCCTTATCGTCACCATCATTGCCGTCGTGCTGGTGCTGCTCGTGTGCGCGGTAGCAGCGTGGAGGGTCACGGCGCGCCGCCGGAAGCTGCGGGAGCGATTCGGCCCGGAGTACGAGCGGACCGTGGAAGGCAAGGACAGCCGCCGGGCGGCTGAGCGTGAGCTGCGCGAGCGCCAGGAACGCCATGACGCGCTGGACGTAAAACCGCTGCCGGCACCGGTCCGGGACCGCTACACCCAGGACTGGACCCGGGTGCAGGAGCGGTTCGTCGACCGGCCCGACGACGCGGTCCACGAGGCGGACCGGCTCGTGACCACCCTCATGAGCGAGCGCGGGTATCCGATCGAAGGGTACGAACAACAGCTGAAAGACCTGTCGGTCGAACACGGGCGCACCCTGGAGGACTACCGCGCCGCCCACGAGATCAACGACCGCAGCAGCAGTCGTCAGGCGACCACGGAAGAGCTGCGGGGCGCGATGGTGCACTACCGCGCGCTGTTCGAGGAACTGCTCCACAACGGTGACCGGCCGCGCGAGAGCCAGGCATGAGCCCGCCACCGGCGACTTGAGCGCGACGAGCGGGCCCAGCCGGCGCCCGGCCGGAACACGTGACGGACGGAAGTGAAGAGATGCGTAACCAAGAGACACCCCAGCCGGACGAGGGCACTCTGTCCACGGACGACCTGGCCGCCACCCGGCAGGGCACCGGAGGCGAGGCGCCGGGCTCGCCGGGCGCCCCACCGGAGTTCCCCGGAGAGGCCACCACCATCGACCGGGAGGCCCGGGAGGAAGATGCCGGCCGGACATCCGCCGGCGAACGCCGGGGAGCGGCACTGGCCGACGAGAACGAACCCCTGCTCGGAGACGAGCAGGAGGAATTCCGCACCCGGTGGCAGAAGATCCAGAGCAACTTCGTCGACGACCCCCAGGACGCCGTCAACGCGGCTGACCGGCTCGTCGCCGAGACGATGCAGGCGCTGGCCACGACCTTCTCCGATCACAAGCGAGGTCTCGAAGGCCAATGGCATCGCGGCGAGGAGGTGGCGACCGAGGACCTGCGCGTCGCACTCCAGCGATACCGCTCGTTCTTCAACCGCCTGCTCAGCACCTGACCAGCCGGGCGCCGCCACGCCCACAGACCGCGGACTGGCCGGCCTCGATGCCGCGGCGGCAGCCGGCAAGCGGCAAGGCCGAACCGGTTGATCCACAGCAGGAGGGCGACCGGTACGGCGAAGGCACCGCACATGCTCTTCGCCGCGACCCCTTGCAGGTAGCCGGTCAGCAGCAGCTTGAGCAGCTCGAAGCCGACCGCGCCGATCGCAGCGGCGACCCCGGCCCCCCGCCGGCCCGGATGCACCTGCGGCAGTCCCGTGAGGACGTAGGCGAGCAGCAGGAAGTCGACGACCAGGGCGATGGCCAGGGCGGCGAGGAAGAGCGGCACCCGCTCCGCACCGCCTTCAATGCCGATCTTGTCGGTGACCCAGCGGCGGCGCTGTTGGCGATCACGGAGCTGCTCATCGCGACCAGTCCGATCGCGCCGAGTCCGAGCAGCAATGGGGTGTCTGCGGACGTGCTGGACGGCCGGCTCGCGGGGATGTGGCTGATCGTACGGAAGGGACGTCCGCACCCGCTCGCCCACCTGTGCTTCACCGACGTCGACGGCATGCGCCTGACGCAGCGCTGAACCAGATCTGGCTGGGGATCGTGCAGATAGCGCTCGACCTGCCGCCCTGGGCGCCCCTCCTCGCCCTGACCGGCACCGCCCGCCTGTGGGAGCCCCACCGTCTGCGGCTTCGCCTCTTCTCCGCTGCCGTCCAGCTCGTCACCATCGCACGCCGCCGCTACCTCGGCTTCCACCATGCCTGGCCCCTGGACCGACGTGATCACAGCAGCGATCAACCGGCTCGACGTGCTGCTCAGCCCCGGCTGAGCAACGGCTTCACCCGTCCCGGCAACCTGATCCACCTGCCGGAGCCGTGGAATCCGGCGCCCACCCGACGCGACAGCCGGGCCACCAGCCTGCCCGGACTGCGAAATTCCCCACCGCCTCCAGTCACAAAGCGCCAGTCAGCAAGCTGACGAACCCTCATGAACGATCGAGGTCAATACGCCGAAGTCGGTAAACATGCACGATGAACGGTGTCAATGCGTTCATCGCATCGGATTTCGGCGCATGGCCAACGCATTTTGTCCGATTCCATGGGTGGCGATCACGGAGTGGCCGGTGTTACATGGTCTGAATGTTGTGGGCTGTAGCTTCAGCGGGACAACAGTGGTCCGGCTGAGGCGAGCCAACATTGTCCGGCCACCCTGGGGTGGCCGGACGGCTGTGCTTTTCGACGGTGCTCCGTTTCCGCTGCGGAGCCCGTCGGCATGATGACCATGACGACGGGGGAAGTCACGTGAGTCAACCGGGCATAACCCTGCCCTCAGCACGGACGCGCGAAGCAGTAGGCGACCTGACCAAGCGCCCGGGGGCGCGGTCAGGTCAGCCGTCGGCGCTGAAGTTCGGCCTCCTTGGTCCGGTAGTTGTCTGGAGTTTTGATCCGAACCGCGACGAGGCTGTTGAGCAGCTGCTCTCGGAGAACAAGGCCCGGGGCGCACTCGCCGCTTTGCTGCTGAGGGCCAACCTGTTCGTGACCCAGGCGCAGTTGGGGAACCTGCTGTGGGAGGTCCCTCCCGAATCCGCGCGGCCGAACATCCGGTCCTACGTCGCCCGAGTGCGCAAAGCGCTCAACTTCGCCGACCCAGGGGTGGTGCGGCTGTCGACGGTCAAGCGCGGCGGACCGGCGGACGGCGGGTCCTATCGCCTGCGCGTGGATCCCATGGAGCTGGACGCCGACGTCTTCGTGCGCCTGGTGCGGCGCGCGAGTGAGGAAACCAGGGCGGGTGCGCTGACCAACGCCGTGGCGACGCTGAGACTCGCACTGAGCCTGTGGCGGGGCGACGCCGGCCACACGGATCTCGCGGTCGCGGACGTCCTGCGAAGGCAGCTCGACGCCCTCAACGCCTTCCGGCTGGTGGCGCAGGAGGATCTGCTGTCGCTCCAGTTCCGCCTCGGGGAGCACCGGCTCCTGATTCCGGAGATCCGAGCCCTGCTCGCCGAGCACCCGATGAGGGAAGGGCTCTGGGCCCATTTGATGCGCGCGTACTACCGAACTGGTGACATCGGCTCGGCCCTGAACGCCTATCAGGAGTGCTGGCGGCTACTCGACAGCAATCTCGGGGTGCGACCGGGTGCTGTGTTGCAACAGCTGCACAGGGCTGTCCTGCATCGCGACGACGATTCTGTCTGAGGTTCGAAGCGATCTTCTTTGCCCAGTTTTCGCGCAGCGCGAATAGGGTGATCCACGGCGGGTGCCTGTCTTTTCTGAACAGTGAACGCGGCTTCATGGTTCTGTTGCTCATTCGTAGGCGATGCGTTCGCCATGCGTGGCCGTGCAACGATGTTTTTCGGCAGCCCACCCTGGGTTGCAATGCTGAAGGGGAGGAACCGAATGGCTGCGTCAACCCCGAATATTGAAGAACTCATCGATCAGATCAAGGCTGATGAAGCGAACTCGGCGGCTACGGTCGACTCGATCGACGCGTCGTTCAGCGAGCTGGCCGGGGTTTCCTCCGAGGAGCTTCAGAAGTTCCTCGAGGAGCAGGTGGGGATGAACCCGGACGAGGGTGTCCAGGGCACCTTCGTCTCCGTCGTCGTCACGCCTGCGACTCACTGCTGATATCAGCGGTCATGACGGAAAATACAGGGGCACTCGAGCTTCTGCGCGCCCGGGCGCTGGGGTTTTTCACCCCGCGCCCGGGTCGGCGCCCCGCGCCACGTCAGGCCGGAAACCTCGTGGAGGAGTTCCGGCCCGACCGCACGGCGCTGGCCCTGCTGGGGCTCACGGAGGACCGGGTGGTCCAGGTGGAGCGGTGCGCCTCACGGCGGGTCGTTCTCATGGTGGAGCTCGCCGACGGATCGGCCTGCCTGGTGAAGTTCCCCGACACCGACACGGAACTGGACAACGACTACGAGCGCGTCGTGCTGGGCATGCTCGAGGACCTGGAGCTTTCGCCGAGGGCCAGGCAGGCGGTACCGCGACTGGTCGCTTGCGACAGCGGTACGCGTGCGATCGCTCTGGACGTGATCAAGGACTGCGACAGCCTGCGTGAACTGACGCAGCGCGACCCGGAAGTCGATGTCCGCCACCTGGTGAACCTGGCCGCCGCCTTGGTGGACCTGCACCAGGCGCCGGTCCAGGACGCCTACCGCAAGTTTCCGGAGTGGCTGCTCCATCCCCCCGTGCCCATGTCCACCCAGCTGACGCCCTATGAGTACGCCCACGGAGCGGGGCTGGACTTCGACATCTACCTGCGGGTCATGCAGGAGCTGGAAGCGCACTTCCGTGAGCTCCACGAGCAGTGGCGGCCGGACACGATCGTCCACTACGACCTCAGGGACGACAACATCCTGTTCCCCCGCGAGCCCGGCGCGGACTGTGCGGTGCGTCTGATCGACTGGGAGCTCGCCGGGTTCGGGGATCCGTGCTACGACGTCGGCTATCTGGTCGGCCAGTTCCTGGTCGAATCGGTCCGCAGGCACGGTGACATCGAGGCCCTCGGCACGGCGCGACGCAACGCCCGCACATTCCTGAGCGCCTATCGCACGCTCTCGGGGATCACCGGGGACATGGAACTGCGCGTCCTGCGGTACGCCGGAGTCTCCCTGCTGCTCCAGGCCGCGATGCGCCTGCAACAACTGGGCATGCTCACCCAGGTCGGCCACCTCTGCCTGCTGTACGGCAAGCGGCTCATCGCCGACCCGACGCTGAAGGTGATCATGAAATGACGGAGTACCTCGACGTCGTCCGGCGGATCGCCGACGAGGTGGTCATCCTCGACGAGCGCACGTTCTGGCACCCCCGGTTCGGCAGGCTCACCCCGCCGAGGGACATGGAGGCGAGACCCGACTACCCGGTGGTCTCCTATCTCTCCCGCCTGATCTACCTGACCTACTACGCGGGAGACGACGCCGCCGCCCGTCTACTGGTCGGCGGTGGCCGGGCGGTCGCGGCGCTGGTGGACCACGAGGACTACGCGTTCACCGAGCTTCTCCACGCGGCGAACACCGGCACCGGCTACCGCGTGCCGGGGTGGCGTGTCCGCGAGGCCAGGGACGGTGGCTGGCTGGTCGAGAAGGACGGCATCTCGGTGCTCGCGGCTGCCGAGGAACTGGTTCACGACGATCCGGTCGAGGTCGGCGCCGCGGTCTCGGTGGTCCTTCCGCCGTGCCGACGGTACGCGGTGCTCGGCTGGTACATGGCCGTGGGGGACGAGGGACCGCCGCACAAGTCCGACGAGTCCACGATGGTCCGGATCTACTTCACGCCGGCCGGGCCGGAGGCGGCCCCGGAGGTCATGCGCGTCGTGACGACGGCCGTGAACCGCCGGCGGATCCCCTTCAGCTTCAAGATGGCCAACGACCCGACCGCCTACGTCCGGCGCGATGCCGGTGTGTTGTACCTGCGCGAGTGCGACTGGCTCGGACACCAGACCCTGGTACCGGAGATGCACGCCCAACTCGCGGACGGGCTACGCGATGACCGGCCCTGCTTCGTCAAACCGTTGCTGCCCGGCATCTCCTTCGCGGTGGAACCGCAGCTGCGCGGACGCACGGTGAGCTTCGGGGAGAACCGATGCGCCCTGGTGGCGGAAGGTCTCGTCGACGCCCACGCCCGAGGGGTCACCGACCTCGACGGCCGGGTCGAGGCGATCGCCGACCGGTTCCGCCAGGAGGGCCTGTCGGTCGAGCGGCCTTACGAGGCACCCCGGCCATCGCTCGGGGTCCCGCGATGACGGCCGGTGCCGCGACGGCGGTCACCGTGCGGTCGATGGACGGCCCGTTCGTGGCGCGTCGCTGCGTGCGCTCCGGGGCCGGGTACCGGTGGTTCGAGCAGGCGGTGGCGCCGGGCGACTACCTGGACGCCACCCAGATGCGGCAGCTGGCCGGCCTGGTTCCCACCTCTGGCGGGGCAGTGGCGGCGCTGCCCGAACTGGTCCGGCCGGACCTGGCGGCCTGGCCCGTGACGCCCACGCCCTCCCTGCTGTGCGACGCCCTCTTCGGCGCCCCTCCCCATGCGGGCGCCGGCCACTGGGCGAGCGCATGTGAAGACCTCGGGACCTTCCTGGGCCGCATGCACTCCGTACCCGCCGCCGAGGCGGAATTCCTGCCCGGCCGCGGCCAAGCGGCCTGGCTGCCCCCGGGCTCCGCCTGCACGGACAGGGTGGATGCCGCGCGTGCCGGTCTGGCCGGGTTCGGCGACGGGGTGCTCGCGTCGGCCGCCGCCTCGGCAGGTGTACGGCCCCGCCCGGACAGCGTGGTGCACGGCCGGTTCTCCTCCGGTCTGGTGGTGCCGCTGGCCCGTCCCGTGGTGCAGGGCTGGCGGGAGGCCGGGGTGGGCGATCCCGACCGGGATGTCGCCTTCTTCCTCGCCGAACTCGTCGAGTCGGCCGCCGTGGGCACCGGTGGCGGCCGGTTCCCGGCGCTCGTCCGCGCCTTCCTCACCGGCTACGCCAGTGCCGGGGAGGGCCCCGGACCGGACCGGCTCCCTGCCCTGGTCGCGGACCGGCTGCTGGAGCACTACGCGCAGGCCGCCGTCCGGACCGGCTCGGCGGACCAGCTCGAACAGGTGGTGGCCAGGGTCACCGGGCGGTGGCGGGAGCTGGTGGACCTCATCGAGGACGGAGGCTGATGAGCGAGACGCGACAGGACCTCAGCGGGGTCCAGCTCATGGTGTTCGGCTCCTGCTCCGTCGCGGTGCTGGGCCTGCCGCACATCCTGCTGTGGCTCAAGGACCGGCTCCGGCTGCGGCGGATCCGGGTCGTCCTGACCCCGATGGCCACCCGGCTGGTCACCGTTGACTCGATCAAGCGGGTCGCCGGGTGCGAGGTCTACGTCGACTGGGACGACCTGCCCGCGCAAGCGCGTTCACATGTGTCACTGGCGGACTGGGCCCAGGTCGCCATCGTGTTGCCCGCCACGGCCGGCCTCGTCGGCAAGCTGGCCAACGGCATCGCGGACAACCTCGCGACGTCGACGATCACGGCGCTGTCCTGCCCGGTGATCGTGGTTCCGTCGACCAACGCCACCACATGGGCGAAACCGGCTGTGCGCCGAAACGTCCGGCAGCTGCGCGAGGACGGGTTCACCGTCGTGGAACCCGAAGAGGGCCTGGCGGTCGCGGGTGAGACGACGGAACTGGGCTCCATGGGGGACTACCGGCCCGCTTTGCTGCGAGCACTGGTGCGTGCCGCGGAGGGCACACCACAGGGCCGATCAGGCAACAACGCAGAGAACATGGGGGATTGATGTGACCGTAGGTGCCAGTACCGTGCTCCGTCGCGCTCCCGAACTCCTCATCGAGGTGGACAGTGCCCATCAGGTGCGCATCCACCACGATCGGCGGATCTTCGAGTTCGGTCATCACGCGATATCGCTGCTCGACGTGTTCTACGAGCCCCGCACGCTGGCCGAGGGGGTTCAGCGACTGCGGCCGAGACTCACCGGCCACCGCGCCGTCGAGGAACTGATCGGCACGCTGACCGCGATGGTGAACGCGGGCGTCCTCACCACGGAGGCCCCGGAGGGTTACACCGACCTGATGTTCCCCATCGGGGGATACGGCCTGGCCTACCTGAACATCGCCATCCTGGAGGACCCGCTGCGCAAGGGGCTCTTCATCAAGGCGATCGAGGAGACCGTCACCCCTGACGACGTCGTCCTCGACCTCGGTACCGGCTCCGGGATCCTCGCGCTCGCCGCCGCCCGCGCCGGTGCCCGGCACGTCTACGCCCTCGAACCCGCCCGCTCCGGTGACCTCGCCGCCAAGGTCATCGCGCACAACGGCTACGCCGACAAAGTGACGATGATCCGCGGTTGGTCGACGACGACGGAACTGCCGGAACGGGCCACCGTGCTGACCACCGACATCGTCGGAAACGACTGCCTCGACATGGTGATCTGGGAGAACCTCCAGGACGCCCGCCGGCGGCTCCTGACGCCGGATGCCAGGCTCATCCCCGAGTCCTTCGAGAGCTATGTCTACCTCGCGTGCATGCCGGAGGACATGCGGGCGCGCCACCGGGTCCTCCCCGAGCACATCGAACGCTGGCAGGACAGGTTCGGGATGGACTTCTCCCCGATGCTGGAGGAGGACAACAAGCGGGTCGCGGGTTTCTACGAGCGCCCGGAGAAGGTGCAGCACTGGCAACGGCTGTCCGAGCCCGTACCGCTGTACAACCTCGACCTGCACACCGACGTCCGGAAGTTCGCGAGCACCGTGACCGTGCCCGTTTCGCGGCCCGGGGTGGTGAACGCCGCCATCGTCTTCTTCAAGGGCCGGATCGGCCCCACCACCTACCTGTCCACCGCGCCGTGGGACGGCGGCGACCGGAGCCACTGGTTCACCGCGGGATGGGCCTTCGCGAGCGGGCGCACGGTGAAGCCGGGAGACCAACTGACACTGACCTACCACTACGAGGGCGATGGCCGCGCCAGCATCGTGCTGGACGGGGAGGAGACGCGGTGAAGCTTCGTACCAGTGCACCCAAGGCGAACGGCGTGGGCGTCCACCGGGAGGTGACGAGCGCGCAGACCTACGCTCGGGTCACGCCGCACCTGCTGCGCGCCGGCATCACACGGGTCGCCGACATCACCGGGCTGGACCGGATCGGGATCCCCGTGTACAACGCCATCTCGCCGCGCTCCAACGACATCATCTCGGTCTACAACGGCAAGGGCCTGACCGCGATCGACGCCAAGACCTCGGCGGTGATGGAGGGCATCGAGCGGTTCTCCGCCTGGCTGCCGAGGCGCCCCGACGCGATCGCGACGTACGACGAGCTGATCGCGCAGGGCAGGTCCGTGATGCACCCCGGCGAGTACGTCTTCGAGCTGGCCCCCTACTACGCCGACGACCTGCCGATCTCGTGGACCCTCGGGTACGACCTGCTGAACGAGGAGGAGGTGCTCGTCCCGCAGGACGGCGCCTGTTACTCACCGAAGTTCCACGAGGCGCCCTGCTACAAGATCACCACGACGAACGGCCTGGCCTCGGGCAACACGCTCGAGGAGGCGATCTGCCACGCGCTGTGCGAGGTGATCGAGAGGGACGCGATCACCATCAGCGAGGTGCTCAGCAGCCAGCTCTGTCAGGTGCTGGAGAAGGGGCTGTCCTCGGTGCCCGCGCAGTCGCGTGAGATCACAGGCTTCCTGCGGGAGCTCAACCCGCACGTCTCCGTCAGTTCTCTGCCGGAGCGGGCTCAGTCGCTCATCGAAAAGATCCACGCCGCTCGTCTGGAGATGCGGGTGATCCAGCTCAACAGCGACCTCGGCATCCCGAGCTTCATGGCCGCCACGGCCGAGGACATGGGCCCCACGGTGTCGCAGGGCCACGGCGGGTTCGGCACCCACCCGGACGCCGAGGTGGCGATCATCCGCGCCATCACCGAATGCGCACAGGGCCGGGTGGTCGACATCCAGGCGATGCGGGAGGACATATCCCTGCCGGGCACCGACGTGCCGAAGCACATGTACCACGTGCGACGCTCGTCGACCTTCGACAAGGGCGCCTGGATCTGGAATCCGATGGACAAGGTGCTCGACGCCGCGGACCTCACCACGTACCAGCACGACGACGTGATGGACGACGTCCGGCTGATGCTGGCCCGGTTGAGCCGTGCCGGGATCAAGCGGGCGATCGTGGTCGACTTCTCACCACCCCACATCCCCGTCAGCGTCGTGCGGATGATCGTTCCCGGCCTCGAGTCGTGGGCGGTGGACCACTGCAAGCTGGGTGACCGCGCGAGGGCGGCCTGGAAGCGGGCCGTGCAGGACATCTCGGCGCGGCACCGTGCCCTCGCCACGACGAACGCGGGATGAGGAGACCACCGATGAACGCTGTTGTGTACCTGGGGCCGAGCCTTCCCCTCGCGGCCGCCGCCGAGGAACTGGACGCGGAGTTCCTGCCTCCGATCGCCCGGGGCGACCTGGCGGAATTGCTGAAGAGGCCCGAACTGCCGAAGGCCATCGGCATCGTCGACGGCAAGTTCCTCTCGACGCTGTGCGTCTCGCCGAAGGAGGTGCTCGAAGTCGTCGACCGGGGCGTCAAGGTCTTCGGCTCCTCCAGCATGGGCGCGCTGCGGGCGGCCGAATGCCACCACTGGGGCATGGTGGGCGTCGGCAAGATCTTCGAGGCCTACCGCACGGGAGAGGTGGACGCCGACGACGAGGTCGCCATCGCCTTTGACGAGGAGACCGGGGCGCCCCTCTCCGAGCCGATGGTCAACCTGCGCTTCGCCGTCGCCTCCGCGCTGGAGTCCGCCGTCGTGGGCCCGGCAACCGCCGAGGCATTCCTGCACGCGGCGACGAGCCTCTACTTCCCGCAGCGGTCCGCACGTGCGGCCCTGCACGCCATCCGAGGTGCCGTGCCCGAAGACGAGCACGCGGCCCTGGCCCGCTACTTCGCCACCACCGCACCCGACACCAAGGCCGATGACGCCCGGTTGCTCCTCCGCGCCATGCGGGACTACCTGACGGGCAACCGGCAGCAGACCATCGAGCGAGCCGTGGGGGTGCACCGTGGCGGAGTCGCCCTGCCCGCTTAGTCCGGAGCAGATCAGCTTCTTTCACCGGCAGGGCTATCTGATGCCCGTCGACGTGCTGACGCCCTCCCAGGTCGCGGAGGCCGTGGCCGGCTACCGGACCTACCGCACGGTCACCGACCAGGCAGGTGGCCTGCTGAAGCGCCGGTGGAACTACCCCAAGATCCACTTGGTCGCGCGCTGGGCGGACGGGCTCGTCCACCACCCGGGACTGCTGGACTTAGCGTCCAGCCTCATCGGGCCGGATCTCCTGGTCTGGTCGACGAACCTGTTCGTACGCGAGGGGCACAGCGGCAGCAGGCTGGCCTGGCACCAGGACGCGCCGTACTTCGGCTGGGAGGGAGCCGAGGGCAACGCGGTGCGCGTCTGGCTCGCGCTGACAAGGGCCGGCCGGGACAACGGCACGATGCTGTACTGCCGCCGGTCACACAAGGCCGGTCTCCTCCGGCACGACTTCGCCGACCGCACACTCGCGGGCCTCATGCAGGGTGAGCAGGCGGACTACGACGTGCACGAGGACGACGTGGTCGCGGTGGAGATCGAGGCGGGCCAGGCGTCGCTCCACCAGCCGACGACGGTGCACAGCAGCGGCCCGAGCGCCGTGGCCGAGGAGCGGATCTGCTTCGCGGTGGACTACCTGGCCCCGTCGGTCCGCCCGGTGCACGGGCCGGACAGCGCGCTGCTCGTCCGGGGCGAGGACCGGTACCGCCACTTCCTGCCGGAGCGACGCCCGGAAGCGGACTTCGCCCCGGACGCCCTCCGCGCCTTCCGGGAGGCGGTCCTCATGCGCGATCAGCGGCTGGCCGCGGTCATGCGAGTGATCCACGCCGAACGGGCGGCCGAGCGTGTCAGCGGCGGCTGAGCGGCTGGGGGACCTGGACCGCGACCCCGCCACGTTCCACTGGCAGGGCACCGGCATCACACCACCATGGCCCCGGGAGCGGGACGGCCCCGCCGGCCGTGTGGTCCTGGACGAGTGGTTCCCACCAGTGATCAACCAGGGAATGGTGCCGCTCTGCACCGCGGCCGTGGTCACGGCGCTCGCCGCCTACTTCGCCCGGCGGGCCCGGCAGGCGGAAATCGAGCCCTCGATCCTGTTCAACTACCGGATGGCACGCCGTCTGATGGGGCAACCCGATCGGCGTGGCGCGCACATCGACTCCAGCATCGCCGCCTGGCGGCGGTTCGGAATGCCGGATGAGACGTCATGGCCGTGGACCGCCGCGACCGTGGACACCGACCCGGAGACCGGCCTCCGTCCGGCAGCGCACTGCACCTCGGACGTGGTCTCCTGGCGGATCCGCAAGGAGGAGCTCACGCCGGAGCGGTACCTTGGCACGCTGCGTGCCGCGATGCGTGCGGGACTCCCGGTGGCGTGTGAGTTCCCCTTGTACACCTCACAGTTCTCCTCCTTCCGGACCGGTGCCATCCCGCTGCCCGGGACAGGGGAGCGCTCGCTGGGCATGCACATCACCCTGCTGGTGGGATTCGACGACACCGGACGTCACTTCCGGGTCCGCAACAGCTGGGGCGAGGAATGGGGCGAGCGGGGTTACGGCGCACTGCCCTATGCCTATTTCGAACGGAGTCTGGCGGGGGACAGTTGGCTGGTCGTGGAGCGGGACTGGATCGTATCGACCGAGGAAAATATGAATGGTGAGTAGCAGACCATCATTCGCGTATCGGTAGGGAACGTATGAGATCTGATCGACGGCGGTTAAAGGCATCGACCAACTCCGAGCGCGGCCGAATGGTGCGCGTCCTCAAGTGGGTGGCGTTCACCGTGATCGCCGTCCAATTGACCTTGGTGGCGACCGGAGTGCTCGATCTGGCTGACGCCGTGCTCATCGCGACCGGGGTCGAGATCCTGACCGGAGTGCTGGCGCTCGGCCTCGCCGTGGCCGCCCGGGTGGTCTACCGGCGACTGCGCCGGAGTGGTGTGCCCCGGTGGGACGCGTTCCTCGAGGCGGCAGGCACGGTACTGCCCCGTCCCATGCTCACGCTGATCCGCCACGAGCTGGGCGGAGTCATGTCGATCGCCCTGCTCGTGCGCGGACGCAAGGACGTCCCGGCGGACGCCACCGTGATCCGCTACGGGGCGAACCAGAAGATATTCCTTCTGGTGATGATGTTCACGGGGCCGTTGGAGATCTTCCTTGCCGAGCTGCTCGTGCCCTGGCCCTGGCTGCGCACCGTGCTGCTCATCCTCGGGATCTACGGCGTCCTGTGGCTGTTCGGCGTCTACGCGGGCGTGCACACCCGCCCCCACTACATCGATGGCGAACGCCTGATGATCCGCACCGGCCATCTGGCGGCGGTCTCCGTCGATGTCGGAGCCGTGCGATCCGTACGGCGCGAGACCCACGACTCCTACCAGGGGGAGAAGGCCAAGGGGATGGTTTCCGTCAAGGATGGCGTCGTTGCCGTGCCAGGAATGAGCGGAACCGTGTTGGCGGTGGCCCTGGGACCGGAGACTCCGGTCCGGGTGCAGGGCCGTGGGACGGTGCTCGCCCGTGCGCTCCGGTTCGACGCGGACGAGCTGGAATCGGCCATCCGCACCATCAAGGAGCGGGTGGAAGCCCGGTCGCTTTGACGAGGATGCCGTCGCCGGCGGCTTGACGGCAGGGATATCGCCCAGGAGAACACATGCGCCCGGTCCTGATCTACCCACCGCTGACCGATCCGACCTGCGGTTACCACTCGCTGTGCTACCTGGACTCCTACGCCCGGGCGCACGGGCAGGCCGCGGCCGCGATCATTGACGCCAACATCGAGGCGTTCCATCACTCATACACAGACCTGCCCCACGACTGGCTGGTCCAGCAGGCATCAGCCGCCTCCGTGTTCGACGACCGGATGTCGCCCACGGCGGTTGCCGCGATGCGGCTGCGTGCCGGGCAGGTGTCACCCGAGCAGACCGCCGAGGCCGTCCGGGTGCTTCAGGATCCCGAGCGGTTCTATGACTACTCCCAGTACCAGCACGCGGTGGAGACCGTTACCGGCTGGATGAACACCGTGGGCTCGGCAGGGCTGCCCGGACAGTTCCACAACGGATTCGAATTCCAGCCATACGACAGGTTCAACGTTTCCTCGGTCCGGGATCTCACGGACGAGGCGATGCTCGCCCGGCTGAGCAACGCGTTCACCCCGTACTACTCCGACGTCCTGGTGCCCCGCCTGGTCGCGGGCCGCCACGATGTCATCGGCATCAACATCACCTTCGTCTCCCAACTGCCGTTCGCGTTGTGGCTGGCGCGGCTCATCCGCCGGGCGCTGCCGGACGTGTTCCTGATGGCGGGCGGCACCGAGGTCGCCGACGTCAACAAGTACGCGGTGGACAAGAACAGCGTGTTCCAGATCTTCGACGTGTTCGACGCGCTCGTGGTGGGTGAGGGCGAGAGCGCGTACGTGGAGATCCTCGACTCCCTCGACGCCGGCCGCCTGCCGAGCGGCCACCCCAACATCCGCCTGCACCCCAGGCACGGGATCGGCAGGGCACTGCCGGTGTTCACATACGAACAGCTCGCCGGTCTGCCGACCCCGGACTACTCGACGCTGCCGTGGGACAAATACCTGAGCCCCGAGCCGTTCGTGTACTACTCGCCCACCCGAGGCTGTTACTGGAACAAGTGCACGTTCTGCGACTACGGCCTCAACGGGGACAGTCCGACCAGCCCGTGGCGGCAGGACCCGGTCGACAAGATGGTCGCCGACGTCACGGAGATATCCAAGTTCGCCAAGTTCATCTATTTCTCGGTGGACGTACTGGCACCGGCGACCATTCTGAAATTCGCGGAGCGGGTGATCGAGTCGGATGTGGACTTCCGGTGGGGAGCGGAGATTCGCCTGGAGAAGTACTGGTCGACCGAGCGATGCCGTACCTTACGGCGCAGTGGTTGCGTCTCGGTCTCGGTGGGCTTCGAATCCGCGAACCAGCGCATCCTCGATCTGATCAACAAGGGCACCACGCTCGCCCAGGTGTCGCAGACGATCGACGCCATGACGCAGGCGGGGATCGGTGTGCAGATGATGGGGTTCACCGGCTTCCCGACGGAGACCGCCGACGAAGCCATGGAGTCGATCAACTTCCTGCGTGAGCACCGCGACAAGTGGACGTTCGGCGGTCTGGGCACGTTCATGCTCACCGCCGGGGCGATCGTGGCCAAGCAGCCGGAACGGTTCGGGCTGCGTGACGTGATGCCGTACCCCGATCACGACATCGCCCGGGCGTTGGACTACGACGAGGTCGACGGCGGGTTGAGCGAGCGCGAGCTGGTCGCGGTGGAGGAGGCCAAGGCGACCCTGACGGGCAACCACCTCGGGCGCCCGTGGGTGGGCGGCACCGATTGCGCGCACACGTACTTCTACCAGGAGCGGTACGGAGCGGACATCATGAAGGTGGTGGGCTCGGCCCAGCCGGATCGCGAAGCGCGCTACGTCATCAACGGCACGGTGATCCGCCGCCCGGAGCGCGAGGTGGTGCAGGAGTACACGTACTACTACTGGACCGGTCGCGGCGACTCCGACCAGCCGGGCCGGTTCGCCTTCCGGCGGGTCGACGGCCGGCTGTACTTCATCCCGGACGGCCTGGTGGCCCTGCTCCAGCTGTTCACCGTGCCGCGTGCCCTACCGGAGGCGGAGCTCGCCGTCTCCGCCATGCCGCCCTCCGTCGCCCAGCAGGTCTGGGACTTCTTCGTCAGCCGCCGACTGGTCCGCGCTGAGCCGGCGAGGGAGAACAGCGCGGCCGAGCACGCTCACGCCGGGAGACGGGGGGATGCGCGGGCAGGAGTGGCACCCGAACGGTAAAGAGGATGACGGCTCGTCAGCCTCGTGGTTTCGCGAAGCGCGGCGAATACCTTGACTGGGGGAAAGGGGTCGTGGGTTCGAATCCCGCCGTCCCGACACGGTGCAACAGCCCGCTGAGCAGGAAGAAATTCCAGCTCAGCGGGCTTTGTCGTTGATCGAATGGACCAACCGCAGCTGACGTCCCGGCGCGGGGGCGGGGACCGGTCGGTGATTCCGTCCCGGACGGCTTGTTCCGTGCTGCGCACCAGGGGCGCAATGTTGACCTTGACCGTCGAGCGGCTGCATCCGTCGGAGATCCAGGCGTGTACGCCGCGGTCGACCGCCCCATCGATCAGAAGCTGCACGGGGAGATGCCCCAGCGTGGGCACCATGCGCAGACGCCGGCCCGCCCGGTCCGGGCCCTGCTACCGCGGCCGCGCGAACCGGCCCGGGTGGAATCATGGGCATTGCTACCCGGGCATCATCGTCGACGGACACACGTGGTCGGCCGGGCGTACAAGGGGGAAACTCGTGGGGGAGACAGCCGGGTTCGACCAGACGGTCGTGGAAGCCGTGCGGGAACGCTGGGGCGTCGTCCTGGACGGCGACCAGCTCATCGACCGCTTCACCGAACCGGGGTGGAAGTACGAGGAGGAGGTGCCCCGCGCCTGCCCGGAGTGCGATGGGCGCATGTACGCACTGCGCAGACCGTACGAATCGGGCGGGCGGGTCTACCGCTACGTGGCCGTTGTCTGCCCGGTCTGCCCCGCGGCGTACACGCTCGCCGACCTCGGCGTGAAGACGTACGACAGGCTGTGGCCGCGGCCCACGGCGGCCGAGTCGGCACGCTCGTCGAGGACGACGAGGACGACGAGCACGGCGAGAGAGCGGAGAGCGGCGGCCCCGCGGCTCAAGGTGACGGGCCCGACGCCGGCGGCGAGTGTCACGGACGCGCTCCTCGGCCCCTGTCCCGTGGAGCCCGGTGTCACCATCACCCGCGTCACTCCACTCACGCTCATCGCTGCTTCCCCGGGGCCGGCCTGGCCCGCGGATCTCCCGGTCCCGAGGGAGCCCGAGCGGCGCCGCCTGATGTGGTGCAAGGTGACCGACCCGGCCTGGCGACCGCCCGAGGGGGCGGTGTCGGCGGCCGACGACGTCCGGGTCATCCTCCCCGAGAGCCCGGCGTTCGACGACCTGCGCGCGTACCTCGCCGGGCGGGGCATACCGTTCCGCAGCGCCCGGCACTGGATGGAGGGCGAACAGGTCGGCACCGTATCCGACTTAGGCGGCGCCACGGGGCTGGTGGCCCACCCGGTCCGCGCGTTCCCCGCCGACAATTCCCCGATGCCGCCCGCGCCTGTCGCGGGCCCCGGGGCGTACGCGGCCCGGGACGCGTACGAGGCCCAGTGGGACGCCCTGGAGGACCTTCCGGCCGCCGACGACATCCCGTACATACCGGTGACCGACCTCGTTCCCGAGGACTGGGCCCGCCTGCTGCCGTACCCCGCCTTCAACCCCGCCCAGGCCGACGCCGTTCCCGCGGTGATGGAGAGCGACGCCCACCTGATCGTCGTCGCCCCGACCGGAGCGGGCAAGACGCCGATCGGCATGGTCGCCGCACTGCGGGCGCATGCCCAGGGCCGTAAGGCGGCCTGGCTCGTCCCCCAGCGGTCGCTGACCGATGAACTCGAGCGCGAATTGGAGAAATGGCGGCGGCACGGGCTGGAGGTCGTCCGGCTCACGGGTGAGTACGCCGTCGACACCGAACTCATCCGGGAGGCCGACGTCTGGGTCGCCACCACCGAGAAGTTCGAGGCGATCTGCCGGAACGGATCGCTCGGCGACGCCCTGGCCGAGGTCGGGTGTCTGGTCGTCGACGAGATCCACCTGCTCGGCGACCCGGGGCGCGGCGCCGTGCTGGAAGCCGTTCTCACGCGGGTGCGCGAGGACAGCGCCCAGACCCGCATCGTCGGACTCTCGGCGACCGTGGCCAACGCCGACCAGGTCGCCGCATGGCTGGGGGCCCGCCTGATCCGGACCTCGTGGCGGCCCACCCGGCTGACCTGGCAGATCCCCATGCTTCCCGCGCCGCGGGACGGCGAACGGCACACGCAGGCCGTC
Source organism: Streptomyces griseocarneus (assembly GCF_014655595.1). Taxonomy (GTDB): domain Bacteria; phylum Actinomycetota; class Actinomycetes; order Streptomycetales; family Streptomycetaceae; genus Streptomyces; species Streptomyces griseocarneus. Next base: position 634,954 of record NZ_BNBL01000001.1, read on the forward strand.
ACCGCCCGCACGGACGCGGCCGTGCGGCTGGCCCGGACCTTCACCGACGAGGACGGCAGCGTGCTCGTCTTCTGCAGCAGCAAGCGGGGAGTGCGTGCGACGGCACTCGCCCTCGCCGCGGACCGGGGCGTGCCGACGCGCGGCGTCGACGCGGACGACACGGAGCTCGTCGAGAGGCTGTGCACCAGCGCCGGCGTAGGGCTGCACTACCGCGACTGGCCGTTCAAGCGCGAGGCCGAACGGGCCTTCCGGGCCCGCGAGCTCGATGTGCTGGTCGCGACCTCCACCGTGGCCGCCGGAGTGAACCTCCCCGCCCGCGCCGTCGTCGTGCGCGACGTCCGGCTGGGCCGGAACCGCATCGAAGTGTCCATGGTGCAGCAGATGTTCGGCCGCGCCGGGCGGGTCGGTGCGGGAGAACGGGAGGGCTGGGCGTTCCTGTTGGCGGACGAGACGGAGCGCCCGGAATGGCAGGCCCGGCTGACCGCCGGCTACACCGTGCGCTCCCGCATCGGCGACCGGCTCGCCAACCACCTCCTCGCCGAAGTGGTGCAGGGCCGCGTGGGCTCGATGAAGGAGGGCGAGGACTGGTGGACCGACACGTTCGCCTTCCATCAGGGACACGACAGCGTCGAGCCGCTCCATGATGCCGCGCTCCACCTGGCAGAGGCGGGATTCCTGCGCATCGCCCCCGGACCCCAGGGCGCGGAGTTCTTGGAAGCGACCGAACTGGGCACGCTGACCAGTCGCTTCATGGTCGACGCCGATCTCGCGCACGAACTGGCCGAAGGGGTGCGCAGGCTGCAGGTGCCGGAGGACCCCGACCGGGCGGAGCTCCTCCTGACCGGGCTGCTGAGCACGCAGCTCCCCGAACTGGCGGAGGCGGTCTTCAGCGACCGGCCGCGCGCCACGCTGCGGCGGGTGCTGCACCACCGGGGCCGCGCCGAGGGGCTGGAGCACGACCAGGGGCTGCCGGACAAGGACAAGGGGCTGCTGCCGGGCGAACTGGCTCACGCCGTACTGCTGTTGGTCGCCAGAAGCCCGCACGTGTTCGCCGCACGCGGCGGGTACGTGCTCGGCATCCCGGCCGACAGCCTGACCGGCATCCTGGACGAGGCCCAGCGCTACCTGGCCTGGCTGGGTGCCCAGGGCGAGCTGGGCACCGTCCACCCCTGGGCGGCCGTCGTGGCCGCGGACCTCGCCGAGCGCATCCGCTGGCGGGCACTCGGGCCCGGCCGCGGCGCCGGACGGCTGCTGTGGATGTGCGGGCGGATGGCCACGCCGCAGCTCGCCACCCGCCTCGTCCCACGCATGTGGCGTGCGGCACGGGACCGGGGCATCGGTGCCCCGGACTGGACGGGCACCACCCCACCACGCGACAGCGCGCTCTCACCGGACCGTTACCGGGCACTGCTGAAACAGCGGGCCACCGGCGCCGCATTCACCCTGGACTCCGGCTCCGTGCGCGTCGAGGCCCCGCACGGTGCGGTGATCTGCCTGTGGGACGGTGCGACGACGGTCCGGTACGCGGCGGACGGCACTCCGGCCCGCCTGGACTACCCGTTTGCGGGCCCCGACGACCCCTCAGCGGGCCGCCGGGGAGCAGCGGTCTTCACCCGCGGTGACCGGCTCGCCGCCGACTGGCTCGCGGCCTACAACGGGGCCGGTACCGCGGGGCTGTGACGTGACCCGGGCCTGGGACGGGCGCGTCTGATGGCCGGGCCGGGCCGGGCCGAGCCGGGAGGTCGGCCGGCGGTCAGGAGCGGTCCTGCGTTTCCGCGGTGCAGGTCAGGTCCTTGGCCGGGAGCTCGCCCGTGGTCAGGTAGGCCGCGGCGATCTTGTCCGCACAGGCGTTGGTGCCGTTGACGCCGTGCCCCTCTCCGCCCGCGACGGTGACCATCCGGGAGCCGCGCAGGACCCGGTGCATGCCCTGGGCGGCGGCCAGGGGCGCCTGAGAGTCCCACTCGTTCTGCACTATCAGTGCCTTGACCTCGTTGTTCACCGTGGTCGGGAGCTCGCTGCCAGGCTTCCAGAAGGCACACGGCTTGATGTTGGACGCGAGGTCGCCGTAGAGCGGGTACCGGGCCTTGTCGCGGATCGCGTCGCGCCGGTACTGCTCGGGGTCGTGCGGCCACGAAGGGGAGGTGTCGGCGCACATGACTGCCCAGAGGCCGGCGATTTCGTTCTCCGGGGGAAGATCGGTGGCGGACGCGGACGGAGCCGGCTTCTTGTCCTCAGCGGCCTTCTTCAGGTCGGCGACCCATGCGGCAGCCTTCTCCGCGCGGAAGAACACGTGGCGCATGGCGCGGATGTCGTCACCGGTGAGGGATTGCTCCTTGTGGACGATGGCCTCGCGGTCGGCCCGGGCGATCAGGTCCCAGAAGGTCTTGCGGACCTCGGCCGGGGTATCGCCCAGCTTGTACGTCGTGTGGCGCTCGGCAGTCCACCGGCTCCACCTCGCGAATGCGGGCTCGGTTCCTTCCGCCATTTGCTGGAAGGTGCCTCGCCCGTACCGCGCGGGGTCGACCGCGCTGTCCAGCACGAACCGGTCGGCTTGCCCGGGGAACATCTGCATATAGACGGCGCCGAGGTACGTGCCGTAGGAGAACCCCAGGTAGGAGAGCTTCTCCTCGCCCAGCACGGCACGGATGACATCCATGTCGCGAGCGGTGTTGCGGGTGGTGAGGTGCGGCAGCTTGTCACCGTCCTTGGCCCGGCACTTGTCGGCCACCGTGCGTGCCCACTTCACGTCCTTCGCGAATGTCCCGGCGTGGTACGGGCGTTCAATGCCGAGTTCGTCGGGAGCGAGGCCACAGGTGAGGGGAGAGCTCCGCCCGATGCCCCTCGGGTCGAACCCGATGAGGTCGTACTGGCTCTTCACTTTTCCGGGGAGGCTCGCTTCCAGCTCGACGGGCATGTTCAGGCCCGGACCGCCAGGGCCGCCGGGGTTGAGCAGCAGAACGCCGCGGCGTTCCTTCGCGCTGCTTGCCTTCACCCGGGATATCGCGAGGTCGATCTTCTTGCCGCCGGGATCGCCGTAATCCAGCGGCACTTCGAGAGTCGCGCACTGCAAGGCGGCGGGGCTCCCCGCGTCGCAGCGCTCCCACTTCGGATTCTGCTGCGCGTACTGCCGCAGGGGGTCCTTGGCCGCCGGGGCTCCGGATGCGGCAGAGGCCGTTGCGGGTATCAGCGTCGAAAGGGACGCCGCCGCGATGCCGACAGTGACAAGAGGCGCTGTTCTTCTGTTTCGCACGGTGATGCGCGTCCTTACTGGGGAACGTATTGGGGAGAGGGAAAAGAGGCAGCCACGGCCATCGGTCGTCCTCCCGTACCACCTGGTCGGGAAAGATCCTGGCCCGCGGGGCCCCTGGTGCACATCGCGGGAAGGCGGGAGAACGTACTCCCTCGATCGGGGGAGGTCCCCGGTGAGCGATCCGGGCATACTGGCCGATCATGATCAGGGGAATTCGGTCGCTGCTGCGCGGCTCCACATATTCAGGTGCGCTGTTCGCCTATTGCGGCGCGTTGGTGAGCCTCCCTCTGCTGCCCTTCGCGATGCTGCCGGCACTGGCGTGGCGATCCGCCCCCTATGGAGTGCAGGCTGCCCTGACCCTGCTGGTGTGGGCGGCACTGACCGGCGTGGTCGGCCTGGCCCGCACCACGCGGCGGGTGCTGATCGCGTGCGCCCGTCGGCTGCTGAGGGTGCCGTTGCCGGATCCTGCGGCCGCACGCCGGCCCGCGAGCTCCCTCGGGACCGGGCCGGGTCCTACCGTGCAGGCCCCCGCCGCCGGCCGTTGGCGGACCCCTCTCTGGCTGCTGCTGCACGCGGCACTGGGGTGGACGGGGGCACTGGTGAGCGGTGTGCTGCTCCTCGCGGGACTGACCCTCCCGCTCGGCGCCGAGGCGGGGCTGAGTCTGTACGGCTGGTCGGTGCGGGTGGTGGGTGGCTGGCAGAGCTGGGTGCTGGCGCTCGGCTGCGTGCTGCCGGCGGCTGCCGGGTGCGCGGCGGTGACGGGCGCCCTGCGGTGGCTGGCGCCACGGCTGCTGGGGCCGTCGTCGGCCGAGCGGCTCGCGCTGGCGGCCGAGCGGGAGCTGGCGCTGGCCGAACGCAACCGGCTGGCCCACGAGTTGCACGACTCGATCGGGCACACACTGACGGCGACCACGATCCAGGCGGCGGTGGCGGGCGAGGTGCTCGCCGCCGACCCGGTGGCGGCGCGGGCCACCCTGCGCAGCATCGAGGAGTCGGCCCGGGCCGCGCTGGAGGACCTGGACTACGTGCTGGGCGTGCTGCGCGAGCAGGAGACCGGGACGGCGCCCACCCGCACGCTGGCCGACCTGCCCGAACTGCTCGACCGGTTGCGGCATGCGGGCGCGGTGGTGGAGCCGGAGCTGTCGGGCGGGTTGACGCAGGTGCAGGGCACGCTCTCCCGGGCGGCGTACCGGATCCTGCAGGAGGGGCTGACGAACGCGTTGCGGCACGGGTCGGGCGGTCCGGTCGAGGTCCGCGTGGCGGCCGCGCCGGACATGCTGGAGCTCAGTGTGGTCAACCGGACCGGGGCGGGGGCGGGGGCGGGCACGGGCAGGGGACCGGGGCCGGGCCGGGGTGCCTTCCCGACGTCCGGGCACGGCCTGCCCGGGCTGGCCGAACGCGTGCGGCTGCTGCACGGTGAGATCGAGGCCGGCCCGGACGGGCCGCAGCACTGGCGCCTGGCCGTCCGGCTGCCCGTACGGGTGTCGGCATGACCAGCCCTGACGCGAGCGCGGCTGTCATGACCAGCGCCGGCACGCACGCCACACTCCTGATCGCGGACGACGACGAGGTGACCCGCAGCGGTCTGCGTACGCTGCTCGCCGCACAGCCGGGGATCGCGGTGGTCGGGGAGGCCGCCGACGGCGTCGAGGCACTGGAGCAGGCGCGGCGGCTGCGGCCGGACGTGGTCCTGATGGACGTGCGGATGCCGCGGTGCAACGGGATCGAGGCCACCCGGCAGCTGCTGGCCGAGTCGCCCGAACCGCCGAAGGTCGTGGTGATCACCACCTTCGAGAACGACGGCTACGTCACCGCCGCGCTCGGCGCGGGGGCCAGCGGTTTCGTGCTCAAACGGCTTCCGGTCCGGCAGATCGCGGAGGCGGTGCGGGTGGTGGCGGCGGGGGAGGGGATCCTCTTCCCGGCGGCGCTGCGCCGGATGGTCGCCGCCCGCCCGCTGGACTCCGCCGAGGCGCTGCCGAAGGCGGCGCTGACGGGGCGGGAGGAGGAGGTGCTGCGGCTGATGGCCACCGGCATGTCCAACCCGGAGATCGCGGAGTCGCTCACGGTGAGCCTGGAGACGGTGAAGACACACGTCGGGAACGTGCTGACCAAGCTCGGCGCGCAGAACCGGACCCACGCGGTGGTGATCGCGTACGAGTCCGGTCTGGTGGTGCCGGGCTTCGCCGGCTGAGGCGGTCCGAGGCGGTCCGAGGTGGAAGCCGGCGTCCCCGGGGCGGCATCGTCCGTCGCGCCGACCTTGCCGTCAGCTCGTACCGCTGCGGTGGACGGCGTACAGCCTGTTGTCGAAGGCGGCCAGGGCCGGTGCCGCGTAGCTGGTGGCGGTGATGTCGGTGAACGGGTTCCACGTGTTGCCGTTCAGGGTGGTCCAGGACAGGGATTCGTCGGAGCCGGCGCCGCGGATCATGCAGTAGAGCTTGCCGTCGTGGACGGCCAGGGCCGGTGTGCCGAGGGCGGTGACCGAGGGGACGGGTGTGCCAGTGCTCCAGGTGCTGGCGGTGGCGGTGGTGAGCAGACGGGTATCACCGGGGCCGGTCCACTTCAGGCTCAGCTCGTACGTGCCGCCGGAGCCCCCGCCGAACCGCCAGGTGCCGGCCCGGCCGGACTGTCCACCCATGCTCCGGATCGCGCTGCGGTCGAAGCCGATGGTCCGCTGCGCGACCAAGTCGTCCTCGCTGCGCCAGAAGCGCATCGTCGCGGCGATGAGCGCGGCGGTGAGCGCCAGGATTTCCAGGGCGTCGGAGGCGCTCGGCGACGGGCCGTCCGGGCAGAGCCCGATGCAGTGGGAAGCCTGTGACAGGAAGCCGGATATCCCCCACAGGTCCCTGAGCAACTGGTCGTGTCCCACAGGGCTGCTGCGGTCGGCCTCCCACACCTCGATGTGGCACATGAGCCCATGGACGACCGGGCCGTCGAAGAGCACGATCTCCGGATCGAAGTCGGCTCCACGGCCGGCCCGCATGCCGCCGAACGTCCGCGTGAAGCTGGCCCGCTCCGTACGATCGACGTCCCCCGACGCGCTCAATGCCCAGAACAGCCCGGCGTCGTCCTCCCCGTCGAACCTCCTCACAGAAGTGAAGCTCGCCGGCGTCACCCGGGCGTGGACCGGGGCGAGGTCCGCGACCGCCTCGGGTTGCCGCCTGGAAGCGGTCACCATCGTCGCCCCGTACCCGTACCCATAGGCATCGACGGCTGCGGTGACCTCCTCGCTGCCGGGGAGACCACCCGTGGGGGCATCGAGGTCCACGAGGCCGATGTTCGGCTGTCCCAAGCTCTCCGACCGCAGCCCGGGCAGGTCCGCGAACAGGTCCGCAACCGAGTAACACTCGCTGAGATCGCGGGAGGCCAGGGCATCCGGAAACAGGCGGGGCGCGTTCTGTGCCGACAGCTCCTCGGTGAACACCCGCCCGATCTCGCAGACCTCCTGCTCCGGCATCCTCGACCGCAGGGGCTGCACCAGCCGCGTCTCCAGATCCGACGGCTTCAGACCCGCGTCCAGTCGAGCCGCACCACGCAACATCACCCCGTACAGCAGCCACACGCCACGTGCCGAAGGCGCCCTCTGCTCACCACGCCCAGTCAGGAGCCCGCCCTGCAACTGTGCTCGCAGCTGCTCAAGACGCACACGGCGGGAGTGAGGAACCGGTGACACGGGCTTCTCCCGAGGCCAGGACGACCGTGACGATGAATACGCCGGGGTGCACCACACGATGGCACGGACATCACGTCGTGGGCACACCCCGGGCGCGGGATTCGGAGGCGGTCTATTTCTGCGCGACGATCCGGATGGCCGTGCCGGGCTCGACGTTCACGGTCTTGGCGCCTGCCTCGCCGATTTCAACGCCGCCCATCCCGACCGGCCCATCGGCCGCGTCCTGGGCCTGCGCGCGTTCACGCCCTTCGACCCACCGTGGGCCGACCAGATCTACGCCCACCACCGCCTCGACCACCCCGACTACGCCCGCCTGGAAGTGGGCGCCACCGGCGATCAACTCCCTCTGGAGCGCTGACTGGGCGCGTTGACCGGGATGACCCATCCAGCGCCGGGAGTGTGACGGGCCGCGGTGAACGGTGCTCTGGCTTGGGCGGACTCGGCTGGGAGGGGGCCCGTCGGCTCCCCCTGTGACCCACGCCACTTTATATTTATTGAACATTCAAAGATCTAGGATGTGGATGACAAGCTGCTTGAAATTTCAAGAGCTCGCGATCCTCCTAAGGAGTTGTTGTGAAGTCCACCCGCAAGGCATGGGCGGTAGCCGTGGCCGTCGGCATGATCGCCGCGAGCGGCGCCACCGTCGCTGCCGCCACCCCCTCCGCCCGCACCGCGTCGCAGAGCGCGAGTGAGGACGAGCAGCTGCAGAAGCTTTACAAGGAAGCCGTGGCCGAAGGCGGCCGTCTGGTCGTCTACGCCGGCGGCGACAAGCCGGGCCAGGCCGACTACCTCAAGAACGCGTTCGTCGAGCAGTTCCCCAAGATGAAGGTCGACACCGTCGTCGACTTCAGCAAGAACCACGACGCGCGCCTCGACAACCAGATCGCCGAGCACAAGGTCGTGGCCGACGTCGTCCACCTCCAGACCCTCGACGACTTCCCGCGCTGGAAGAAGGAAGGGGCCCTGGAGAAGTACAAGCCGGTCGGCTGGAACAAGGTCTACGACAAGGTCAAGGACAAGGACGGCTACTACACCGGCCTGTTCTTCATCGGCTTCGCCAACGTCACCGCCACCACGCTCGGCGACAACGCCCCCGTCGAGGCCCAGGACTTCCTCAAGCCCGAGTACAAGGACAAGCTCGTCTTCACCTACCCGAACGACGACGACGCCGTCCTGTACTACTTCAAGCAGCTCACCGACACGTACGGCTTCGACTACCTGAAGAAGCTGCGCGCCCAGAACCCCAAGTTCGTCCGTGGCACCGCCGACGCCTCCGCCCAGGTCGGCAAGGACGGCTACGTGGCGAACTTCGGCAGCTCGGGCAGCTCCAGTGGCCTGTCGAAGACCAGCATCCCCGAGAAGTCGCCTTGGGTCGCGTGGCCGCAGACCGGCGCCATCCTCAAGGACGCCCCGCACAAGGCCGCCGCCAAGCTGTACATGAGCTGGGTCCTGTCCAAGCAGTACCAGCAGACCTCATACGGCTGGAGCGCCCGTACCGACGTCCCCGCTCCGGCCGGCCGCAAGGGCATCTTCGACTACGACAACATGAACCCGCTCGGCCTCGGCACGTTCATGAGCGACCGCGCCGCCCTCGACCGCTACAAGGCCCGCATCAGCCTCTACGTCGGCGACGTCAAGGGCGCCAACCCGGCCGACCCCGAGAGCAAGCTCGGCCTGTACCCCGTCGACCAGAACGGCACCCAGGGCCACTGACGTTCACGCTCGCGGACCGGCACCGCAAGCGTGCCGTGATGGTGGGCGCGGCGCCGGCCGGCGGCGCCGCGCTCCTCATCGTCCCGCTCGCCGACGCCATGGGCCGGCTGCCCGGGGCGGCGGCGGGCAGGACAGGCGGGCAGGACAGGGCCCGCCGGCTTGCGTACGAGCCCCCGAATGGATGAATTGGCCTGCTGAGGCGCTCTATGGAGTGATCACCATTTCCCGTGGGCGGAGTCGGCCGGGCAGAGTCGGCCGGAGCCGCGTGTGCGGTGCGAGGCTCCCTGCGCGGACGCAGCGTCTCCCCGGCCTGGCTCAAGCGGTCCACCGGCCTTCGTCCCTCACGTGTTCAGGAGTGTTCAGGAGTGGAAGTACGCGATGCCATCGAGGGCACCGTCTCCGTCATCACCGGTGCCTCCCGGGGGATCGGGCGGGAGCTGGCTCTGACCCTGGCTCGGCAGGGGGCGACCGTGGTCGTCAACTATCAGCACGACGACGATGCGGCTGCCGAGACGGTCGCAGCGGTCAGCAGCGCCGGCGGGCGCGCCGTGTGCTGCCGGGCGGACGTGGAGAGTCCCGCGGGGATCGAGAAGCTGTTCACGTTCGTGGAGGAGAACTTCGGGCGGCTGGACCACTTCGTGTCCAATGCGGCCGCCGGCCCCTTCAAGCCCGTACTCGACCTGAAGCTGCATCACCTCGACCGGTGCCATGCCATGAACGCGCGGGCGTTCGTCCTGGGTGCCCAGAGGGCGGCCCGGTTGATGGACCGGGGTGGTCGGATCGTGGCGATGTCCTCGCTCGGTGCCGGGTTCGCCCTGCCGGGGTACGCGGCGATGGGGGCGGAGAAGGCCGCGTTGGAGGCGTGGGTGCGGTACTTGGCGTGCGAGCTGGCGCCGCTGGGGATCACCGCGAACGCCGTCAGCGGCGGTCTGATCGACACCGGGACGCTGGCGCTTTACGCGCGGGCGGCCGGATTCGACCTGGACGAGGCGGTGCGAAGGGTGCCGCGGCAGCGGGCCGGGACGCCGGGGGACATGGCCTCCGCGGCCGCCTTCCTGCTGTCTCCGGCGGCCGACTACATCACCGGTCAGACGCTGGTCGTCGACGGGGGCATCAGCGTGTCCTGGCAGACGTCCTGGCAGACACAGCCGCTCACCGTCGAGCGGGACCTCGACCCCACCCCGCTTCCCGCGGGCGATGTCGTCGTGGACCTGGCCCGGCGGCCGGTGAGGTCCCGATGACCGGGCAGCGGCGCGTGCTGGACGGGAGCCTCGCGGAGGCGGGTTCGGTGGCTCTGATCCCCGGCGGTACGTCGGGACTCGGCCTGGCGACCGCGAAGCGGCTCGCGGACGGCGGCGTCTTCCCCGTACTCCTGGGCCGCTCGCCCGAACGCGGGAAGCTCGCGCTGGAACACCTCGACGGAAGGGGCGCCTTCGTCCCGGCGGACGTGGCGGACGAACAGGGCGTCAACGCCGCACTCGACGTGGCCGAACGGCACGGCCCCCTGCGCGTGGTGGTCAACTGCGCCGGCACCGCGCACGCGGCCCGCACGGTCGGACGCGACGGCCCCATGCCCCTCCGGGACTTCCAGGCCGTCATGGCCACCGACCTGGTCGGCACCTTCAACGTGACGCGGCTGGCGGCGGAACGAATGGCCCGCCTGGACCCCGTGGACGGCCAGCGCGGCGTGGTCGTCAACTGCGCTTCGGTCGCCGCGTACGAAGGCCAGGTCGGGCAGGTCGCCTACGCCGCCGCCAAGGCCGGGGTGGTCGGCATGACCCTGCCGCTGGCCCGTGACCTGGCGGGTCTGCGGATCCGGGTGGTGACCGTCGCGCCCGGCCTGTTCGAGACCCCGCTCACTCTGGCGGCCCCCGCAGAGCTGCGCGAGCAGTTCCAGGCGCATGTCCCGCACCCGCGGCGCTTCGGCCGGCCGAGCGAATTCGCCGCGCTCGTCGAGCACATCATCGCCAACCCCATGCTCAACGGGGAGACCGTCCGCCTGGACGCGGCCCTGCGGCTGCCCGCCCGCTGACCTCGCCTTCTCCGTACATCCGTCCGGTCATCGCCACGTCGAAGGAACCCTCCGTGCACGCCCTGATGACGCCGTCCCCCGCCCCCGTCCCGTTCCCCTACGCCATCACCGGGGCCCACACCACCCTCGGCCCGGTCATCACCATGGACACCTGGGCCAAGCGCGCCCGCATCCCCCACCGCCGCGACCCGGACAGGTACCTGGACGGCACCGGCATCACCCGTCTCCTCGGTGTCGAGAGCAAGAGCTGGGGCCCCGAGCGGTTCGCCTCCCTCGACACCGCAGCCGACGCGGCCCGCGCGGCGCTGGCGAGCGCCGGCCTCGAACCCGCGGACGTCACCTCCGTCGTCACCGTCACCTGCACTCCGTACCAGGTCATGCTCGACCAGGACGCCTTCACCCTGATGCGTACGCTCGGCATTCCCGACCACACCGTGCCCCTGCAACTGGGCGCGGGCTGCGCGGGGCTGGCGCGCGCGGCGGCCCTCGTCGCGCAACTGCGGACCGAGCGGGCGCTGATCGTCTCGTACAACGTTCCCAGCCGTGTGGTCGGCCTCGACGAGGACGGCGCCCTGCCGGCGAACTACCGGGGCAATTCCGTCCACCCGTACGGCAAGAGCGTGTGGGCCAGTCCCGCGCTGTTCTCCGACGCCGCGGCCGCCGTGATCCTGGAACGCGACGAGGACGTCGACGGCCTGCTGCTGTACTCCCGCGACAGCCAGTCCTTCGACGGTGGCCCCGGGGTGAGCGACCCGCTGATCCACTTCCCGGGCGGCGGCGCCGACCACCCCGCCGCGCTGCCCGGCGCCGCGGAGATGTCCTGCTACGGCATGAACGCGCCCGAGATCACCCGCTACTACAGCCACGGCATGGCGCTGAACCACCGGGCGATGGAGGCCGCCCGGCCCGGCTACCTCGGCCAGGTGGTCCGCCTCTACACCCACCAGGCCAACCCGGCCCTGGTCGAGGAGTTCGCTCGCAGCACCGGGCTGCCGGCGGAGAAGGTGCCCAGCAACGTACGACGCCTCGGCAACACCGTCACTCCCTCCACCCTGGCCCTGCTGCACACCGACCACATCGAGGGCAACCTCGCCCACGACGACATGGCCTGCTTCTCCGTCGTCGGCTCGGGACCCGAACGCGGCACGTTCATCGCTCCGCTCCGCCTCCCCGCCCTCCAGCCCTCGGCACGCGTCTGAGGGCGTGGCCTTGTCCGCCGACTCGTGCGATGCGGATGCGGTACGGATCATGGGAGTGTGGACGGGAACCCGGATTTCGGTGGGGCCGAGCCGGTGGACGTGCTCGAGGTGGCGCCTACGGCCCGTACGGCGGTGGCATGGCTGCCGCCGCAAGAGCTCTGGCCGGCGATCCAGGACATCCGCTGGGAGCACGATCCGCAGGTACGGCGGTGGCCGCCGCATGTGAACCTGCTGTTCGGCTTCGTCCCGGAGGAGGCGTTCGCGCGGGCTGTGCCGCTGCTCGCCGCCGGGGCGGCGGAGAGCCCGGCGTTCACGGCGCGTCTGGCCGGCGTGCGGTACTTCCGGCACCGGAACGACGCGACGGTGTGGCTCGATCCGGCCGCGGCGGGCCCGGCGCCGTGGGCCCGCCTTCAGCAGGCGCTGGGGCTGCGGTTCCCGCTCTGCCGCGGGCGCGGCGGCGGTTTCACCCCGCATCTGTCCCTCGGCCGCACGCGGGAACCGCGACGTCTGGTCGCCGAGTGCGCCGCCCGGCTCGGCGCACTGCCGGCCGTGGTCGAGGAGGTGGTCCTGCTCTCCCGGCGCGGCGAGGAGCCCATGCGGCCCCGGGCCGTGATCACGCTGGGCACGGGCGGGGTCCGCCGGCTGCCGGACACGCCCTAGGGCAGGGTGATCGGCCAGAGGTGAATGGTCAGGTGCGTGAAGGCGGTGGTGTGCCGGATGCCGTCGGCGAGCACGCAGTCGGTCGGCAGGCTGCCCGGCACCGTCTGGATGACCTTCTCGGCGACCGATCCCTTGCCGCGCCCGGCGACGACCACGCCCTCGAGCCTCGCGGTGTTGAGCCCCAACGCCCGTACGGAGGGGCCGGAGTGGTAGGCGATGACCGTTTTGCCACCGTCCGCGTACCGCAGGGTTTCCTCTGATCTGTTCCACGCGAGGAGCAGGCACGTTCCCGCTGTGCTGCCCTCGGTGTGGTACGTGGCCGTGACGGTGCGGCCGGAGGCGTCCGCGCAGCGGTAGGTGCCGTCGACGGTGACGGTCGAGGCCTCGGAGGAGAGCCGGAGCCCGGGACCGTAGGTGATGCTCTCCCGGCCCGTGCAGTCCAGGGCGGTGTGGGCCTGCGCCGTCGGCGCCCAGCCGATGCCCGCCGCGAGCAGGGTGAGGGAGGACAGAGCGATCCCGGCGCCGCGCTTGCCGATCATGGGTACCCCTTTCGTTTACCGTGCGCTTCGTTTTCCGTGCGCGCGCCGGCTTCGGCGCGGTCGACGGCACCTTGGCTACCCCCGCGCATCTCCGGTTCCACCGCTTTCCACGGGCAACCGAAAGCATCGCCGCACCTTCCGCGCCGCGGTGAGCGCTCCCGCGCCCGGCTTCACGCCCTGCCGGACCGGGCAGCGCGCGCGTCACCGTGGGGTGCCCGGGAGGGACCGTAGGAGGGAGGCCCATGAGCGATACGAGCCCCGCGGCTCCCCGGGTGGCCTCCGTCGCGCTGTCCGCACCGCCGTACCGGCACCGTCAGCGGGACATCGCCGCCGTGTTCGCCGGGGCGTTCCTCTCCGCCGACGCCGTCGTGCGCCGGCAGTTCACCGGCATCGCCGCGCACACGGGCATCGAGTACCGCAACCTCTCCCTGCCCCTGGCCGAGTACCCCCGCCCGCGCACCTTCACCGAGTACAACGAGATCTGGACCGTCACCGCCGTCCAGGTCGGGCAGGAGGCGCTCGTCCGTGCCCTCGGGGCGGCGGACGTACGGCCCGACGAGGTCGGGGCCATCGTCACGACGACCACCACCGGGGCCGGCGTCCCGTCGTTCGACGCCGAACTCATCCGGCGCGTCGGCCTGCCGCAGCACGTGGCGCGCATGCCGTTGCTCGGCCTCGGCTGCGCGGGAGGCGCCGCCGGGCTGTCGCGGGTGCGCGACTATCTGAGGGGCCACCCGGACCAAGTGGCCGTCCTGGTCTCGGTCGAGCTGTGCTCGCTGAACTTCCAGCGCGCGGACACATCGGTCGCCAACCTCGTCGCGACCAGCCTGTTCGGCGACGCCGGGGCCGCCGTCGTGGTCTTCGGCGCCGACCGGGCCCGGGAGGCCGCCGGTCCCGCGCTGGTGGCGACCCGTAGCCGCCTGCACCCGGAGACCGGGCACCTGATGGGCATGCGGGTGGGGACCGACGGCTTCGTCGTGTTCCTGTCCCCGCAGGTCTCCGACTTCGTCGAGAAGCACCTCCCCGACGAGATCCACGGCTTCCTCGCCGGCCGCGGGCTGGCCGTGGAGGACATCGCCGCCTGGGTCTGCCATCCCGGCGGGCCGAAGGTCATCGAGGCCCTGGAGCACTCCCTCGACCTGCCGCCCGGCGCGCTCGCCCGGAGCCGGGCCTCCCTGGCCGAGCGCGGCAACATCTCCTCCGCCTCCGTGCTCGACGTCCTCGACAGGACCATGGCCGTCCCGCCGGCCCCGGGATCCCGTGGCCTGCTCCTCGCCCTCGGCCCGGGGCTCACCAGTGAACTGGTGCTCCTCGACTGGTGACGGGAGCACGCGGTCGCCGCCGGCGGTCGCCGGCTACGCGGACCGGTCCCTCTGGTCGGCGGGCGGGTCCTTCCGGTCGCCGTGCGGATCCTTCCGGTCGTCGGGCGGCGGGTCCGGGCTGTCGCGCAGGCGCACGGCGAGAGCGGCGAGGTCGTCGTCGAGGCCTCTGCTGCTGTAGCGGAGGAGGTCGCGGTGGAGCCCGTCGAGCAGCTCGCGGGGCCGCACCGGGGCCTGCCGCCGCATCCAGTCCGTCAGGGGGAAGAACTCGCCGTTGCGGTCGCGGGCCTCGGTGACGCCGTCGGTGTAGAGGAGCAGTTGGTCGTCGACGGCGTAGTCGAAGGTGTCGGTGCTGTAGCAATCGCCGATCAGCCCGGCGAGGTTGAGCAGCGGTGAGGGGTCGGTGGGGTGCAGGACGCGGAGCCCGTCGCGGCTCAGGAGCAGGGGCGGGGGGTGCCCGCAGTTGAGGATTTTGATGCGGCTGTCCTCGTGCGGGATCTCGACGAGAACGGCGGTGGAGAAGCGCTCCGCCAGATCCTCGGGGGAGAACGCGGCGTTGTAGCGGGAGCTGCTGGCCTCCAGGCGGCGCGCGATGCCGCCCAGGTCGGGTTCGTCGTAGGCCGCCTCGCGGAAGGAGTTGACCACCGCCGCGGCCGTCCCCACCGCCGGCAGGCCCTTGCCCCGCACGTCGCCGATGAGCAGCCGGACCCCGAACCGGGTGTCGGCCACCTCGTAGAAGTCGCCGCCGATACGGGCCTCCGCGGCGGCCGCGAGGTACAGCGACTCGATCTCGATGCCCCCGAAGCGGCGCGGCATCGGGCTCAGGACCACCTGCTGCGCCGCCTCGGCGACGAGCCGGACCTGGAAGAGGGACTGCTCCCGCTGGAGCCGGACATGACTTCCGTACGCGGCCGCCACGGTGACCGCGACGATGCCCGCCACCGTGTACCACGCCCCCAGGCCGGGGAAGACGAGGCTGAGGCCGATCATGAGCAGGAAGCAGACGGTCCCCAGCAGCACGGTGGGGAGTACGGGCCACATGGCGGCCGCGAGGGCGGGGGCCGCGGGCAGGATGCGGCTGAAGGCCATGTCCGGGGGAGTGGAGTACGCCAGGCCGGCGATGACCACGGTCAGGATCACCGGGGACAGCTGGACGAGGGACCACCGGCCGTGGGGGCGGCGGAGTCGCGATTGTCCAGGCTTGGCCATGATGCATATCATATCGGCACAATATGGATGTATGGCCCGTTGTGGTTGGGGACCGTCCTGTCCAGGGACGACGAAGGCCCGGCCTCCATCGGCCGGGCCCTTCGGGTGTCACCCTGCCGGTGCGCGGCGGTGCTCCGCCGGCCGGTCTCAGGACGAGCCGTCGCGCTGTTCGGCTGCTGCGCGGCGGTACTCCGCGTTGAGGCGCTGTGCCTCCTCGAGCTGGTCCTCGAGGATGACGATGCGGCAGGCGGCCTCGACGGGGGTGCCCTGGTCGACGAGTTCCCGGGCGCGGGCGGCGATCCGCAGCTGGTAGCGGGAGTACCGGCGGTGCCCGCCCTCGGAGCGGAGCGGGGTGATGAGGCGGGCCTCGCCGATGGCCCGGAGGAATCCGGGGGTGGTGCCGAGCATCTCGGCGGCCCGTCCCATGGTGTACGCGGGGTAGTCGTCGTCATCAAGACGGCCACTGAGCGGAGTGTCTGCTGTCATTCTCACCTCGTTGTACAACGCGTCGAGGGGCCCTGGTGCCGTACGGCACCAGGGCCCCGAGGGAAATTCAACACCATCTGCCGGGCCCTGCCGCCGCGTGCGGGTCACCCGGTGTCCGCAAGAGAAACGCTATTCCTGTGGTATTCGAATGTCTACCGTGACGAGCCTAGATTTCCGCCCATTCGAAGGGGAGGGAATTACTCTCCGCGACGACAGGTGCGTCCCGTTCCCCACCCACCGGCTCCTGGACCGGCCGGACCGGCGAATAGAATCGGCTCTCATGTCGAGCCCTGACGAGCTGCTCGTTGACCTGGCCACCATGGTGGAGTCCGAGCAGAGCAATCAGATGTCCCTGACCGTGGTAACCGGTGGCGCTGTCATCACCGGGCGGCTGGCCCCCGAGGCCGTGTGGAAGGAACGCGTGTCGGAGGTCCTGACGGATTCCGCCCGCCTCGGTCCGTTCTCCGGCGTCTTCACCGCCGGCCGGGCGCAGGACCGGCCCGCCCGCGGCAAGCCGCCCACGCATCTGCACTTCCACGTCGCCCGCATCCTGCAAGGCAGCATCGGGATCCCCGAGACGGGCGGGATGTACCGCGTCGCGATCGAGGACGTCAGCGCCTGGACCGTGGGCGACTTCAGCTACTCCGACCACTGAACGACCCGCCCGTACGACGGCATGCGTACGACGGCATGCGATGAGGGCCCTGCAGGCGCGCGCCTGCAGGGCCCTCATCAGTTCGTGGTCCCGGTTTCCCCTCCGTCCCGCGGGTTACGCGGGAGTGGGGTTGCCGAGCAGTTCCGACGCGTTCTGGTACGGAGTGACGGCGCGTGCGGGTGCGGCCTCGGGGAGGCCGCGGCAGGTGAAGCCGAGGCGGGTCATGGCCCGGATCACTTCGCCGGCGGTGAAGTCACGGCGGTCCTGTCGGGTGATGACTTCGCCCACTTGCTTGACGGGGTAGTGGCGGCGGCCGATGATCACGGACTCGCCGGTGACCGGCTCGGGCCTGACGCCCTTCATCGATTCCAGGACCCCGTTCCTGGACAGGTCGAACGGGAAGCGGGCGATGACGCAGCGCATGATGCCTCACAGGGAGTGGGAGAACGGTCTGATCGCGACGGTTCCACGTCGCCGTGTCGCTATGCCGCCGTACCGAAGGCGGACCGCCGTTGCGCCGTACGGGTGCCGCGTACGGCCTGACCGCCGCGGCGGTCGCGGCGCTCCTGAGCGCCACGGCCGCGCCGGCCGCGCGAAGCGGAGGCGCCGCGCCCGGGGCGTTCGGCCGCCGGCGCCGTGATGACGACCGGAACGCCGGACGGGGCCTGGGCGCCGGTGATGCGGCTCAGTTCGGCCTCGCCCGAGCGGACCTGAGTGGTCCGCGGCCGGATCCCGGCATCCGCCATCAGTCGGACCATGCCGCGCCGCTGGGCGGGCGTGACCAGGGTGACCACGCTGCCGGACTCCCCGGCGCGGGCCGTGCGGCCGCCACGGTGGAGGTAATCCTTGTGGTCGGAGGGCGGGTCCACGTTCACGACCAGGTCGAGGTTGTCGACGTGGATGCCGCGCGCCGCGACATTGGTCGCCACCAGCACCGTCACGTGCCCCGTCTTGAACTGGGCCAGGGTGCGGGTGCGCTGCGGCTGGGACTTGCCGCCGTGCAGGGCGGCGGCGCGGACGCCGCTGTTCAGCAGGTGCTCGGTCAGCCGGTCGACGGCGTGCTTGGTGTCCAGGAACATGATCACCCGGCCCTCGCGCGCCGCGATCTCGGTCGTGGTCCGCTGCTTGTCCGCGCCGTGCACGTGGAGCACGTGGTGCTCCATCGTGGTGACCGCGCCCGCGGACGGGTCGACGGAGTGGACCACCGGGTCGCTCAGGTAGCGGCGCACCAGCTGATCGACGTTGCGGTCCAAGGTGGCCGAGAACAGCATCCGCTGCCCTTCGGGACGCACCTGGTCCAGCAGCGCCGTGACCTGCGGCATGAAGCCCATGTCGGTCATCTGGTCCGCCTCGTCCAGCACCGTGACGCCGACCTGGTCCAGGCGGCAGTCGCCACGGTCGATGAGGTCCTTGAGCCGGCCCGGAGTCGCGACGACGACCTCCGCCCCGGCCCGCAGCGCACTGGCCTGCCTGCCGATCGGCATCCCGCCGACCACCGTGGCCAGCCGCAGCTTCACGGCGCGGGCGTACGGAGTGAGCGCCGCGGTGACCTGCTGCGCCAGTTCACGGGTGGGAACGAGCACCAGGGCCAGCGGCTGCCGGGGCTCGGCGCGCCGGCCGGCCGTACGGGCCAGCAGCGCGAGACCGAAGGCGAGGGTCTTGCCGGAACCGGTACGCCCGCGGCCGAGCACGTCACGCCCCGCCAGGGAGTTCGGCAGGGTCGCCGCCTGGATCGGGAACGGTACGGTCACGCCCTCGGAGGCGAGCGCGGCCAGCAACTCCGCGGGCATGCCGAGATCGGCGAACGCCTCCACTGCGGGAAGCGCGGGGGTGTTCGTCACCGGTACGGCGAACTCGCCCTGAGGTGCGGCGGAGCGGCGAGGGCGACCGCCCGAGCGGCCCGGAGCGCCGGAACGGCCGCCGGGCGCCGCCGAGCCGGAGCCGCCGCCGCGGGTGCGAGCGGTATGCGTACGGGCGGAACGGTCATTCCTACGTGTGCGGTTCAATGCGGAACCTTCCTCGATGCGGCACGTATCAAGGAATTCCCCACAGCGCCGGGCAGCACAGAGAATCGCAGGAACGAGCCAAGTGAAACGCGAAGCGAATCCGAGCGGTGGAGAATGCTCACGGGGCGGGTGGCCGGAACGGGCGACCGAGCCCTGAAATGCGAAGAGCCGGGGCCCGCACCCCCACGGTGCGGGTCCGGCTGTACGGTGCGCGCGCCGGCGTCAGGCGGGAACGATGTTCTCGGCCGTCGGGCCCTTCTGGCCCTGCGCGATGTCGAAGGTCACCTTCTGGCCCTCCTGCAGCTCGCGGAAGCCCTGGGCGGCGATGTTCGAGTAGTGGGCGAACACGTCCGCGCCGCCGCCGTCCTGCTCGATGAAGCCGAAACCCTTTTCCGCGTTGAACCACTTCACGGTGCCTGCAGCCATGCCGAATCTCCTTCGGGGCAGTTTCCGGAATCCGCACTCTGCGGCCTCCGCGTCGCCGTGATGATTACCCCGTCGGAAAATTTCGAAATTTTTTGGGAACCACAACTGCAACTGATGCCGACAGTAGCACGGGGCGATCGGCCGGGCGCGGTGAAATAATTCTGCTCCAACTGCCGGGGCAGAAACCCTTGTCGCGCGTTGCGCTGATAACTCACTTCGCGACCACAGATATTGGTTCGCCCAAAACGCACTATTTCCGCGGAGCGGGCGTGCGCCGGCACGCCGGGGCGGCCGCGGGCCCCGTCGCCCGGCCGCCCACCGTTTCCGTGTGCAACGCAACCCCCGGAACGGGTGAGAGGCCACGGCCGGGTGAATCGCACAAGCTCCGTCGCGGCCCTCTCCCCGTGATCACGGGCCCTTTGACACCGACTCGAACTTACGCGCGACGAAACGCCCCCTGGTGGCCGTGACGGCCCCGATCGGGGGTCGTTTTTCCGATCACTCGTCCGATCCACGCGTCAACGAGGAGGCGTAGTGCGTCACCGCCGCATCTGCCGTACGAGCGATACGAGGATGCCCTTGCTGTTCGAATACCGGCCGCTCACGGGCCCCGTCCGGACCTGCGCGGGGAGGCCGGCATGAGCCCCACGACCCGCTACCGGACCGTGGTCGACGTCATGGTCCTGCTCCACCGGACCGACGGCCGCGTGCTGCTGCTGCGCCGGGCCGGGGAGGTGTACGCCAGCGGTCTCCTCGCCCCTCCCGGCGGGCACCTCGAGGACGGCGAGACCCTCGTCGAGGGCGCCCTGCGCGAAGTCGGCGAGGAAGTGGGCGTCGGCATCGCCCCGGCCGACCTGGAGTTCTGCCACCTCGTCCACCACCGCTCCCCGGAGGGCGAGGGGCGGCTCGGGGTGGTCTTCACCGCGCAGCGGTGGGCCGGGGAGCCGCGCAACCGGGAACCGGAGAAGTGCTCGGCGCTGGTGTGGGCGAACCCCGCCCGGCCGCCGTCGGACTGCGTGCCCTACACCGCCGCCGTCCTGGACCGGTTCTCCTCCGGCGCCCTGCTGTCCACGCACGGCTGGCCCGCCACGACGGCGGGAGGCGCGTCGTGAAGGCGAAGGCCGGGGCCGCGCGTTCCCTCTCATCCCTTCGGGCTGACCGGTCGCGCTACGGGCCGGGGGCGTGGTTCCGCACGGCCACACTGGCGGGAGGGGACGCCCGTCCCGGTGGATGGAGGAGGCGCGGCCATGACGTGGATGCTGCTGGCGGGAGCGATCCTGGCGGAGGTGACGGGGACGGTGTGCCTGCGGATGTCGGAGGGGTTCTCGCGGATCGTGCCGACGGTGGTGGTGGCGGTGGGGTACGTGTCGGCGTTCGTACTGCTGTCGCTGGTGCTCAAGCGGGGCATGCCGATCGGGATCGCCTACGGGATCTGGGCGGCCGTCGGGGTGGCGCTGGTGGCGCTGGCCGGAGCGGTGATCTTCGGCGACGGGCTGACGCGGGTGCAGATCGGCGGCCTGGTCCTGGTGGCGGGAGGGGTGATGGCGCTGGAGATGGGCGGCGCCCACTGACCGTGATGCGGCGACCGGCCGGACGGGCCCCGGCGGTACCGGCGAAAGGGCCTGAACCGGGCAGGCGGTGGGTAGTTCAGAAATGTCCAGCCATATCTCTGCGAGTGCCCTGCGAGGGACCCATGAGCGACACGCCTCCCGGTCCGGAGAACGGCCCGGACCAAGCCTCGGAGATCGACCGTCTCCTGGAGACCGCCACCGGCTTCATGGCGTCGAAGGTCCTGCTCGTCGCCGCCCGTCTCGGCCTCTTCACCGAGCTGGCCCGGGGCCCGCTCGGCGGCGAGGAACTCCGCGCCCGCCTGCGGCTGCACCCCCGCTCCGCCCGTGACTACTTCGACGCCCTCGTCGCTCTCGGCGTCCTGGAACGCACCGACGGCGTCTACGCCAACGCCCCCGTCGCGGCCCGCCATCTCGTCCGCGGCGAGCCCGCCTACCTGGGCGGCCTCCTGGAGCTGAGCGACGCCCGCATGTACGACCTCTGGGGGAGGCTCGACGCGGGCCTGCGCACGGGAGCGCCGCAGAACGAGATCACGGCCGGCGAGGAGGGCATCTACGCCGACCTCTACGACGACGCCGACCGCCTCGACGCCTTCCAGCAGGCCATGACCGGCCTGTCCCTGCGCTCGGCCCACGCCCTCGCCGAGGCCTTCGACTGGTCCCCCCACCGCACCGTCGCCGACATCGGCTGCGCGGACGGCACCGTACTGACCCACCTGCTCCGGCGCCATCCCCATCTGCGGGGCACGGGCTTCGACCTGGCCGCCGTGGGCCCCGGCTTCCGGCGCCGGCTGGAGGACGCCGGGCTCACCGGCCGGCTCTCGTTCCTCGCCGGCGACTTCTTCGCCGAACCGCTGCCCCGGGCCGACGTGCTGATCCTCGGGCACATCCTGAGCAACTGGACGCTGGACAGGGCGAAGACGCTGCTGACGAAGGCGTACGAAGCACTGCCGGAGGGCGGCTTCCTCATCGTCTACGAAACGCTCATCGACGACGAACGCCGGGAGAACGTCCCCGGGCTGCTCATGAGCCTCACGATGCTCCTGGAGACGCCCGGCGGCTTCGAGTACACCGGCGCCGACTGCCGGGCCTGGCTGGCGGACGCCGGTTTCCGCGAGAGCCGGGTGCGCCACCTGGCCGGGCCCGAGTCGATGGTGGTCGCCCGCAAGTGAGCCCGCGCCCTCCCGTCCGTCCGGGGCGGCCGGCGCGTCAGGGCAGTGTCGCTCCCGGCCGGCCCTCCCGCCGTACGAACTCCACCAGACGCGCGTAGCTGTCATTGCCGTGGCCGGCCGCGATCGCCCGCTCGGTCAGGGCCCGGAAGAGCTTCGGCATGCCGGTGTCGGCACCGCGGAGCTCGCTGGCGTGGGTGAGGATCTCCATCGTCGAGCGGTGGAGATCCAGCGGGAAGTCCCCGCTGGGATACTCGCCCGAGTCCACCTGGGCCGCGTAGGTGCTCATGAAGAAGCGCACGGTGTCCATCCAGCGGTTGGCCACCTCGGTGTATTCCGCCGCCGTGACATTGCCGCCGGGACCCTCGGCGCCGATGAGCACCACACTGTGCAGCCAGCCGGTGAGCGTGGACCACATCTGGCACAGCAGCGTGGTGTCGTACACGGAGGACAGGGCCGTGTCGGTGCCCACGTACGTCGCGTCGCCCAGGGCGGCGAGCGTCTCGCGATGCCGTTCGAAGGCCGTCGCCGAACCGGCGTAGAGCTGCAGGAAGTCCCGGCTGCCGATGCCGGACGGAGTCGTCATGACCACGCCGTCGAGATAGTGGGCGCCGGCCTGCCCGGCCCAGGCGTCCATCTCCCGCGCGCACACCGGCGGCCCCGAGGTGAGGTTGACCAGCGCCCGGCCCGCGAGTTCACCGGCCACGGGACGCAGCACGTCCCGCACGGCCTCGTACGTCGACAGGCTCACCACGGTCAACGGGCTCGCCCCCAGGGCCTCACCGGCCGACTCCGCCTCCACCGCGCCCCGCCGCACGAGGGCTTCCGCCTTGCCGGGCGTGCGGTTCCACACGGTCGTCCGATGGCCCGCGGCGACGAAGGCGCCGGCCAGCGCCGACCCCATCGGCCCGAGACCGAGGACGGTCACATCGGTACTCATATGTCCCCCCTGAATTCCCACAAAACAGGCGACTGCCCCTGGAAGACGCCTGTCCGGGATTCTTCCCTTCGTGGAACTCATCCACGCATTCAAGGAGAAGAGGGGTGAATCAGCCAAAGAGTGTTTTTCGGCCGGGCTCTCGCGATGGCCGTCAGCCGCCGGTGGCCGACTTCCAGGCGTCGATGTAGGCGGGGAGGTTCTTGTCGATGCCGGCCCAGTCGGGGCGGAAGACCTCGACGCCCCGCATGACGCCGGCGAGCGCGGTGGCGTTGGGGTCGGTCGCCTTGATGTCCGTACGGGCGGTGAAGCCGCCGCCCACGGCGGAGACTTCGCGCTGCACGCGGTCGGTGAGGAGGTGATCGAGGAACTTCTTGGCGTTCTCGGTGTGCGGGGCTCCGTGCACCAGGCCGGCCGTGTAGGGGAGGGCGAACGTGGTGGGCCGGCCGTCGTCGCCGGCCGGGAAGAAGATGCCCTGGTTCGGCATCGACTTCATGTTCGCGAAGTTCATCTGCACGTCGCCGTTGGCCACCAGGAGCTCGCCCTTGTCGACCTTCGGGGCGAGCTGGCCGGTCGAGCGGGAGGGGCCCACGTTGTTCTTCTGCAGGTCCTTGAGGTAGGCCATCGCCGGCTCCTTGCCGCCGAAGTCGTGCATGGCCTTGATCAGCACGGCCGTGCCGTCGCCCGCCACGCCGGGGGTGGAGTACTGCAGCCTGTCCTTGAACCGCGGGTCGAGGAGGTCCTTCCAGCTCTTGGGCGGCCGGCCCTTCATCTCCTTGGAGTTGTAGATGAAGCAGAAGTAGTTGTTGGCGATCGCGGTCCACTTGCCGGAGGGATCCTTGTCGCCGTCGGCGACCTTGTCCGAGCCCTGGGGCCGGTACGCGGCGAGCAGGCCCTTGCCGTCGGCCTGCTGGATGAAGGGCGGCAGGGTGACGACGACGTCCGCCTTGGTGTTGGACCTCTCCCGGGCCAGGCGTTGTACGACCTCGCCGGAGCCGCCCTCGACGTAGCGGACCTTGACGCCGGTCTCCTTCTCGAAGTCCTTGAAGACCTTGTCGTAGAAGCCGGAGCCGTCCTCGGCCCTCAGGCCGTCGGCGCTGTACACGGTGATCTCGTCCGGCCGGGCGTCGGCCGTGCCTCCGCACGCGGTGAGCGGGGCGAGGAGGAGGGGGACGAGCGGGAGCAGCACGCGGGAGCGGGGCATGGCGGGTGGGACTCCTTCGTGGGAAGAACGTGCGGCGGGGCGAGGGGGCTCAGCGGTGGGCGGCCTTCGTACGGATCCGGGAGACCGCGAGCAGCACCAGCAGGGTGGTGGCCATGAGCAGGACGGCGAGCGCGGCACCGGGGAAGAGCGCGCCCCGGTCGGTGGCGGCGAAGACCTTGACGGGCAGGGGCACCCAGTCCGGGGGGTAGAGCATCATCGTGGCGCTCAGCTCGCCCATGGACAGGGCGAAGCACAGCCCCGCGGCCGCCGAGAGGGACGGCAGGAGCAGGGGCACCTTGACCCGCACCAGGACGCGCAGGGGGCTCGCGCCGAGGCTCGCGGCGGCCTGTTCGTAAGCGGGGTCCAGGCGGTCCAGTGCCGCCGTCACGGACTGGTGGGCGAAGGCGGTCACCAGGACGGCGTGCGCCAGGACGACGATCGTGGACGTGCCGTTGAGCAGGAACGGCGGCTTGGAGAAGGCCACCAGGAGCGACAGCCCGACGACCACGGACGGCACGGCGACCGGCAGCACGAACAGCACCTCGATCGCGCGGCGCAGGCGCGAGCCCCTGGCCGCCAGGGCCGCCCAGGTGCCCGTGACCAGGGCGAGCACGCTCGCCGTCACGGCGGTCAGCACGCTGGTGGTGAGCGCATCGAGGGCGTCCGCGTGCGCGACGGCCCGGTAGTGGTCCAGGGTCGCGCCGGAAGGGAGCACGCCGCTCCACCGGGTGGCCAGGGAGGCGGTCACGACGACGAGGAACGGCAGCGCGAAGACGGGGAGGAAGAGGGCGAGGAAGGCGGCCTGGAGCGCCCGGCGGGTACGACGGCTATGCACGAGCACGGCGGTCTCCCTCCATGCGGGTGGTGAGCGTCCGGTACAGCCCGTACAGCGCAAGGGACAGGGCGATGTTGACGACGGCCACCACGCAGGCGCCGGTGTAGTCGCCGTCGAGGATGGCCTTGCTGTGGACGAGCACGGGCAGGGTCGTCACGCCCTTCGCGCCGGTGAACAGGACGATGCCGAACTCGTTGAGGCACATCACCAGCACGAGCGAGCCGCCGGCCGCGAGGGAGGGCAGCGCCTCGGGCAGGACGACCTGCCGGACGATCCGCGGCGCCCGGGCGCCGAGCGAGGCCGCGACGTCCAGCTGCGCGGTCTCGAGCTGCGAGAACGCGCCGAGCAGCGGCCGCATGACGAACGGCGTGAAGTAGGTGATCTCCGCGAGCAGCACGCCCCAGGGCGTGTGCAGGAAGTCGAACGGTCCCCGCGCGGCGCCGGTCGCGCCGGTCCACAGGCCGTTGGCCATGCCGGTGGACCCGTAGACGAAGAGGAGGGCGAGGGTGATGAGGAAGGAGGGGAAGGACAGGAAGATGTCGATGAACCGGCCGATCGCCTTGCCGCCGGGGAACGGCACGAACGCGATGACCAGGGCGAGGAAGAAGCCGAGGACGAGCGCGCCGGCAGTGGCGCCGACGGCGATCAGCACGGTGTTGCGCAGGGCGTCGCGGAAGGCGGCCTGGGCGAACACGTCGGTGTAGGCGGCGAAGGAGTGCCCGCCGCCGTTCGGTGACACGGACTGCCACAGCACGAGCGCGAGGGGGTGGAGGAAGACCAGGCCGAGGGCGGCGACCGGCGGGAGGAGCAGGAACCGGGCCGGGAACCTCCTCCGCCGGACGGCATCGGGCACGGCTACGGGCTCAGCCATGGGTCCCCGCCGGGAGGAGTACCGCGTCGTGCGCGGCGAAGTGCAGGGTGACCTCGGCGCCGGCCGGCGGCGGCGCGGGGAGCTCGGGGAGGTCGGCGGTCACCCGGTGGCCTTCGACGTCGACGCACAGGCGGTGGGTGGCGCCGCGCCACTGGACCTCCGCGACCGTCCCGCGCAGGGCGTTGGGCCCCTCCCCGAGCCCGACCAGGTGCGGGCGGACGCACAGCGTGGCCGGCGCGCCCACCGCGGCGCCGCCCGCCGGCACGTCCAGGGCGGTGCCGGCGAGACGTACGCCGTCGGCGGTGACCGTCACCGGCAGGAGGTTCGCGGTGCCGATGAAGGAGGCCGTGAATTCGGTGCGCGGCCGCCGGTAGAGGTCCCGCGGGGTGCCGCAGTCCTGGAGCCGGGCGCTGTCCATGACGGCGATCCGGTCGGCCAGGGTCAGCGCCTCGACCTGGTCGTGGGTGACGTAGAGCATGGTGATGTCCGGCAGTTCGCGGTGCAGCCGGGCCAGTTCGGCCAGCATGCCCGAACGCAGCCGCGCGTCCAGGGCGGAGAGCGGCTCGTCGAGGAGGAGCACGCCGGGCCGGATCGCCAGCGCCCGCGCGATGGCGACGCGCTGCTGCTGCCCGCCGGACAGCTCTCGCGGGTAGCGCTTGGCGTACGCGGCCATGCCGGTCATCTCCAGCGCCTCCGCGACGCGCGCGGTGATCTCGGCCCGGGGCGCCTTGCGCGCCTTGAGGCCGAAGGCGACGTTGGCGTCGACCTTCATGTGGGGGAAGAGCGCGTACTGCTGCACCACCATGCCGACGCCGCGCCGGTGCGGCGGCAGCGCGGTGACGTCGCGGTCGCCGATGTGCACGCGCCCCGCCGCGGGTTCGACGAAGCCCGCGAGCGCGCGCAGGGCGGTCGTCTTGCCGGAGCCGGACGGGCCGAGGAGGGCCATGACCTCGCCCGGTTCGACGGTGAGGTCGAACGAGTCCAGCACGGTGGTGCGGCCGTAGGTGACCGTGACGCCGTCGAAGCGGATGCCGGTGCTCAACGGCCGGCCTCCGCCCGTGCCAGGAGGTCCGGCAGGTCCGTCACGGACCCGAGGACGTGGGTGGCTCCCGCGGTGCGGAGCGCGGCCTCGTCGTGGGCGCCGGTCAGGACCCCGGCCACCACCCCGGCCCCCGCGGCGCTGCCGGACCGCATGTCGTGGGACGTGTCGCCGGCGACCGCGATCCGTCGTACGTCGTCCACCGCGCGGGTGCGCAGCAGGGCGGTGAGCACCATGTCGGGGTACGGGCGGCCGCGCCCGCCCGCGTCGGCGGGGCACAGGGTGAGGTCGGCCAGGTCCGTCCAGCCGAGGGCGGTGAGGATCGCGTCCTGGGTGACGCGGGCGAAGCCGGTGGTGAGGACCACGGTGCGGCCTTCGGCGCGGAGCCTTTCGACGGCTTCACGGGCGCCGGGCACGGGCTCGCAGTGGCCGGCGGTCACCAGATCGCCGTACGCGGCCTCGAACTCCGCGTTGGCGCGGCGGGCCGCGTCCTCGTCGCCGGCGAAGAGGTGACGGAAGACGGAGATCTTCGACTCGCCCATCGTGGCGCGGACGTGGGCGAGCTGCGCGGCGTACCGGGCGGTGCCCGGGGCCACCCCGAGGGCCTGCGCGGCGGCGCCGAAGGCCCGCTCGACCAGGCCGTCGTCGGTGACGGTGGTCCCGGCCATGTCCAGGACGACCAGGTTCGTCCTCTCGGTCATGTCCCTCACCAGCCCAGTTCGTTCGCGGTCGTCTCGGCGATCGCGGGGGAGCACGTCATGCCGCGCCCGCCGGGCCCGGTGACGAGCCAGGCGCCGTCGCCCACCCGCTCGCGGTGCACCACGCGGGTGGTGTCCACGCACTGCGCGTACACCCCGGCCCAGCGCCGGCGAACCTTCGGCAGCGGGCGGCCGAGCAGGGCCCCGGCGACGGACGTCAGGTGTTCGTACGGGTCCTCGTCGACGTCGAAGCCGAACGGCTCGGCGTACTCGTGGGTGTCGCCGATCGTCAGCCCGCCGTCCGCGCGCTGGACCATCAGCAGCTGCATCCTGTGCGCCGCCGCGACCGGGGGCTGAGGCCGGGCCGCCGCCATCGCCTCGAGGGCCGGGCCGCCGTAGGCGGGGTAGTAGCGGAAGCTGTCGGCGTCGGCGACGGACGTCGTGAGCTCCTCGCCCAGCGGGGCGGTCTGCATCATCTGCAGGCGCACGCGCCGCACCGGCAGCGCGGGCGCGAGTTCGCGGACGAGGCCGCCCAGCCAGGCGCCGGTGCACAGCACGACCGCGTCGCCTTCGTGCAGCCGGCCGTGGTCGTCGCGGACCGCGGACGCCCCGACGACCTCGCGGGCCTCGCGCCCGCCGAGGAAGGTGTAGCGGCCGGAGGCCAGCATGGCCTCCTTCAGGGCGCGTTGGGCCGTACGCGGCTCGACGACGGCGTCGCGGTCGCAGGCCAGGGCGCCGAGGAACGTCCCGCGCAGGGCGGGGTTGACCTCCCGGACCTCGTCGGGCGTGAGGAGGCGGAAGCCGCGTGCGGCGGCGTCCGGCCGGTCCAGGGCGGCGTGCGCGACGGCCAGTTCGGCCTCGTCGGTGACGACCGTCAGCGAACCGTTGGCGCGGAAGCCGAGGCCCGGGACGCTCGCGCCGATCTCCTCCCACAGTTCCCGGGCCCGCAGGGCGGTCTCCAGCTCCTCGCCGGACGCCCGGCCGCTGACCCAGATCAGGCCGAAGTTGCGGACGGAAGCACCACGGGCCTCCGCCTCCCGCTCGATGTGCACGACCTCGTGGCCGCGCCGGACTGCCTGCCAGGCGTGCATGGTTCCCAGCACGCCGGCTCCGATGACGATGACTCGCATGAGGTGAACGGTCGTCGGGTGGGGTGACGTACGGGCGGCCGGCCGGCGAAGCGGGGGGAAACGAGCCGCCAAACTTGGACTAGACCCGTTATCTGTCCGTGATAATCGATGAGGGGTATCCGGGGGACTTCTCCGGCTCAGTCCCCGCCGCGCAGATGCGTGGTGAACGAGAACCGGTCGCCCCGGTAGAGCGAGCGCACCCGCTCCAGTGGTCTGCCGTCGGTGTCGCGGGAGACGCGGTGGATCAGCAGCATGGGCAGCGCGGGCGGCGTGCCGATCAGCAGCGCCTCGCGCGGGGTCGCCAGAACGGTCTCCAGCCGCTCGTCCGCGTCCCCGAAGCCGATGCCCAGGCGGTCGCGCAGATAGCCGTAGAAGGAGGAGTCCGGCTCGAACTCCGAGTCCAGGCGCGGCGCGCGCTCCACCGCCACGTACGTGCTCTCCAGCCCCACCCGCTCGTCGTCGGCGAGCAGCACCCGCTCCAGGTGCCAGACGGGCTCGCCCGGCCGCACGCCGACGTCGGGCGCCAGCGCGGTGGGGCAGGCGAGGCGGTCCAGGCCGATGAGGGCGCGCCCGGGGCGGCGGCCCTGGCGGCGTACGCCCTCGGTGTAACTGGCCAGGGCGAGCGGCTGCTCCAGCTTTGGCCCCGCGACGACCGTACCGCGCCCCATGCGACGCAGCCGCCCCTCGAGCAGCAGCTCACGAAGGGCCTGGCGCACGGTCTCGCGCGCCACCTCGAAGCGCGCGGCCAGCTCGCGCTCGGTGGGCAGCAGGCCGCCCTCGCCCAGCTCGTCGAGGAGAGCGGCCACCTGCGCCTTGACCGCGTAGTACTTGGGGATCCGCCCGTGCTCGGGAATGCCGGCCCGGACGGGGGCGCCAGGTGCCCGGCCCGGCGCGTCGTGCGTGTGCGTAGGGTCCACGGGCTGATCCTCGCATCCCCGCGTGAGCGGGGCTCGTGCGCACCGGCGTGCCGCGCGCCCGTCCCGCCGGCTCCCGGCCGGGTTCAGGTTCCGTCGGTGAGGGACGTCCTGACGAGGGCGAGCAGCTCGTCGTCGCTCAGTCCGATCGCGCGGGCGTCGGCGACCAGTTGGCGGGCCTGGACGGTGAGCCGGGCGCGCGCGGGGGAGGGGCCCGCGGTGACGACCGCTCCCCGGCCCCGGCGCAGTTCGATCAGCCCCTCCTCCCGTAGCCGCTGGTAGCCGCGCAGGACGGTGTGGAGGTTGATGCCCAGCGACCCGGCGACCTCACGGGCGGGCGGGAGGCGTTCACCGGAACGTACGGAGCCGTCGGCGATGGCGCCGCGGACGGCGGCGGCGATCTGGTCGCCGAGGGTGACGGGCGAGGAGTGGTCGACGCGGAAGAGCACGGTTCAGCCTCCGGTGGGAGTCCGGCGTTCGCGGTCGGCGAGGGTGTTGAGCAGGGCGGCCGCGGTGGCGGCGTCGTCGACGGTGACGACGAACTCGCTGCCGGTGGTCAGCCGCGCGGAGAGGGCGTCGCCGGAGCGCAGCACGATGCCGCTGGCTCCGGGCCGCGCCCGGTAGCCCCAGCCGCCGAAGTCGCGGAAGGCGTCGACGGGGCGGTGGCCGGCCTCGGCGATGCGCTCCAGCGGGATGTTCAGGCGGGGCCAGGAGGTGAGGGCGGGCGTGACGGTGATGCCGCGCCGGTCGGCGGTGACGCGGGCTCCGGTCAGCAGGACGAGGAGGGCGCCGGTGGCCAGCAGGGGCAGGGCGGACGCCCAGCCGGCGGTGATCGCCACGACGAGGGCGCCGGCCAGGATCAGGACACCGGTGACGGGCAGCGCCCGGGACCGCGAGACGCGGGACCAGGAGGCGGCCTCGGAATCGCGGAGGGGCAGGCGTACGGCGGCGGCCGAAGGCCCGGAGGCGGTGTCGCCCTCCTCGGCCCGGCCGCAGGCCGCCCACCCCAGTGCCGCGCAGACGGCCGCGGCGGCGAACGCGAGCACGGCCTGGAGGCCGGGCAGGGTGACGGAAGCGGCGTCGTCGGCGCCGGCGTTGGCCCGCAGCACGGCGACGACCAGCCACCCGGTCAGCGCGGCGACGGCGCCGCCGGTCGCGGCGGTCACCCGCTGGACGCCGGGGTCGGTCCGTATCCAGAGGGTGAGCCCGCCGAAGAGCACCGCGTAGCCGAGCAGCGCGCCCAACGTGACGGCGAGGAACGACCCTTGCCCCGAGAAGCCGTCCGCATGCCCACCGGGACCGATGTGGGTGGCCATCCGGCCGGGCAGGCGGTCGCGCAGGGAGAGGAACACCGACAGGACGACGCCGGCGGCCAGAACGGGCGGCGCGACGGCGACGAGGGTGCGGCGTGCGGTGACGGACGGGCGCCGGGTCTGCGGCATGACGACAACACCTCCACTTGTTCTACTGAGGATAGAACAAGTGGAGGTGGCGGCAAGAGCCTTCCGCCACCTTCCGCCGCCTTCCGGGAGGCCCGGCGCGTGGACGTCACGCGGAGCGGGGGCCGGGGCGGGGCCGGGGGCGGCGAGGCCCCGGTTCCGCGAGAAATCGCCGTCGAATATGAGGTTCTGTCCCGCACTTCGCTCGAATCGAATCCACGGTCAACATTTAATAAACGGCCCCGGCTTCAAGAAGGCCGGAGAGCGTTTCAGCCGATCCTCGGGGCGGCGCAAAGGTTCTCGCCCCCTCGGAAAGGAATCGAGTCCAAGGTCGTGGTGGGGGCGATACCGGGAGAATCGACCGGCCTGTCGCTCCCGCCTGTGGCGGTGTTCACGCAGGGATCAAGACAGCGGATTCGGGGGCGTTCGAGCCGTGCCGGGTGTGGAGGCCGGGGCGTCCCTGACGGGTGAGGCCGGTGGTTCCAGCCACGCGGTCCAACCCGTGTGCTCCGTGTCCTCCGTGCTGAGGTGGGGTTTCCCCGGAGGGCGTCGCGAGCCGGGTGGCGTCAACAGTTCCTTTTCGGCCGCCGGGCGCTGAACGACGCGAAACAAACGCATCCGTCGTTGCCGGCCGGACGACTCAAAATTCGGTCCGGCTGACGGTGGCCGGTCAATACTTTTTGCTGCCCGGCCACGGGAAGGCGTTTCGCTCCCGGGCCGGGAAGCCACGGAATCCTCAGAGAAATGGAGCACTCGCATGCGCAGGAACCCGGTCCGTTCCGTCACCGTCGCGGCTCTCGCCGTTCTGGCGGTCGGCGGACCGTCCGTCACCACCCCGGCGTTCGCCGACGCGGCCGGCAAGGCCGACGCCCCGCCCAAGGCGAACATCGTGCAGCGCAAGGCGGTCGAGGGCCGGCCGGGGCAGGAGTGGCTGTACCCGTCCGTCGTCGTGGAGAACACCGGAAGCCGGCGGATCGGCACCGAGCGCGTCCTGGTGGAGGCGCCCCCGGAGATGCTGTTCATGGACAGCGAGCTGACGTTCACACGCTACGAAGACGAGAGCAGGGAGATCCACGTCCAGTGCGTCCCCTCCGCCACCAAGCGGACGCTGACCTGCCCCGGCGTCGACCTGAACCTGGAGCCGGGCCGCAAGTGGGCCGTCCTGTACCCGGCCATGTCCGTCAAGCCCAACGCCGGCCCCGGTGACACCTACGTCACCTTCAAGCTCGGCAGCCCGGTCTTCGCCCAGGGCAAGTCCAAGGTGACCGTCAAGCGCTGACGCGCTGCCCCGGCCGCCCGTCACGGGCAGGGGGCTGCCGCCCGGCCGCCGCCGGCGGCAGCCCCTCCCCCTCACAGCACTTCCTCACAGCACATCCTCATGGACCTGACGAAAGGACGCGACGGTGCCGCACGTCGTGGCGTTGATACCCGCGCACAACGAGGCCGAGCGGATCGCGGGAGCCCTGGAAGCCCTCGGCCGGCAGGAGAAGGTCCCCGACGTCGTCCACGTCGTGGCCGACAACTGCTCGGACGAGACCGCCGCCATCGCGGCGCTGCACGGCGCCGAGGTGCTGGCCTCGGAGAACAACCGCCACAAGAAGGCCGGCGCCCTCAACCAGGCGCTGGACCGCATCGTGCCGGACCTCGACGACGAGGACCTGATCCTGGTCCAGGACGCCGACACGGCCCTGTCGCCCACGTTCGTCACCAGCGCGATGCGGTCGATGGCCGGCGGCGTCGGAGCGGTCGGCGGCATCTTCCACGGGGAGCCGGGCGGGGGTCTGCTGGGGGCGCTGCAGCGCATCGAGTTCCAGCGGTACGCCCGGGAGATCGCGCGGCGCGGGTACCGGGCCGACGTCCTCACCGGCACCGCGACGATGTTCCGCGTCGCCACCCTCCGTCAGATCAAGCGGGCGCGGGCCGACGGACGGCTCGGCGGTGGGGACTCGTACTATTCGCTGGCCTCGCTGACCGAGGACGACGAGATCACCAAAGCGGTCCGCACGCTGGGATACCGCACGGTCTCGCCCCCGGGCTGCGATGTGGTCACCGAGGTCATGACGTCCGTGCCCAAGCTGTGGCACCAGCGCATGCGGTGGCAGCGGGGGGCCCTGGAGAACCTGCGCGACTACGGCTGGACGCCGGTGACGGCCCCGTACATCATCCGCCAGGGCTTCATGGGGCTGTCCGTCCTCTTCCTCTTCCTCTATGTCGTCTTCACGATCTGGATGTTCGCCCGCGGGCGTCCGGAATGGTCCCACTTCTGGATCGCGATAGGCATGCTGTTCGTGGTGGAGAAGGTGGTCACGGCCCGGTCCGCCGGCTGGCGTTCACAGTTGCTCGCCGCGACGCTCGGCATCGAACTGCTCTACGACATGTTCCAGCACGCCGTCTACCTGCGCTCCCTGTGGGACATGCTGCACCGCCGCGAGGAACGCTGGCGGACCACCTGACGCCCGGCCGGTCACCCCGACGCCGGAACACACCACCCGACCAGGAACGAAGGCCCGTGTACACGAAATTGTCCACCCCCGCCACCGCCGGCTTCGGCGGAGCATCGGCGTTCGTCGTTCCCGACTCCGCGTTCGGAGTCCTCGCGACCGTCGTGGCCGTCACCACGCTGACCATGGCCGCCGTGTCCCTGACGAAGATCCTCCCCAGCCTCCGCCGGTACCGCTGACCCGGGCGCCGGCCGGCGCCCGGGCGTACCGCGCGATCAGCGGCACGTCAGCGGTGGCTGGTTGAATCGGCCGGAGGCGGGCGCTCGCGAGAGCGTGCCCGGGGACGGCCGGCCCGGAGCCGCGGCCGCCGGGATCCCCGAGGTGCCGCTGCCCGCGACGCGTGCCATCGACTGAACGGAGATCACATGACCACGGGCACGGGGCCGCGGCGGGCCCCTTGGTTCTCGTCACCCGACCCCTCGCTGGACGCCGAGGCGCAGTTGTTCCTCTTCCCCCACGCGGGCGGCACCGCGCTGACCTACCGGATGTGGGCGGCCACCGTCTCCTCGGGGATCGAATGCCGGTCCCTGCAGCTGCCCGGCCGGCAGGAACGGCTGGACGAACCGGTGTTCACACGGATGGGGCCGCTCCTCGCCGAACTCCAGGAGGCGCTGGAGGCGGAGCTCGACGGCAGGCCGTACGTCCTCTTCGGCCACAGCTTCGGCGCGCTGCTCGCCTACCGGCTGACGGTGGAGATCGAACAGAGCGGCGGGCAGGGCCCGGAGCTCCTGGGAGTCTCCGGCTGGGCCCCCGGCCTCGTCGCGTCCAAGGAGCTCGAGGGCGTGGCCGACATGACGGACCAGCAGATCCTCGACCGCGTCGCCGAGTTCGGGCTCATCCCGGACGACGTCCCGGGCAGCCGGGACATGCTGGCCACGGTGATGCCCTCCCTGCGCGGGGACTTCACCGTCGCGGCGGACTACGTCGAGGACGGCGCCGCCGTCTCCTGTCCCATCGCGGCCTACGGAGGGACGTCCGACCCCACCCTCGGGGCCGGCGGCCTGGAGGCCTGGGCCGGCCTGACCCCGGAGTTCCTCGGTGCCACCGAGTTCCCGGGGGACCACTTCTATCTCTTCGAGCACGCCCTCGCCGTCCAGAACAGCCTGGACCGCCATCTGCGCCGGCGGCTGGCCGCCAGGGCCTGAGCGGTCAGACGGTACGGCCCGGGGGCCGGGAGGCGGTCGGCCTCCCGGCCCCCGGGCCGCCGGTCGTGCCCGGAAAACGGGCGGGCGCTACTGCCCCTGGAGGCGCAGCGCCTGCTTGACGACCTCGTCGCCGTCGGAGGCGTCGATGTCGACGTCCAGCACCGTGCAGACGCGGCCGAGGAGGAAGTAGAAGCCCGCCAGCACCAGCGTCTCGACGACCTGCTCCTCGCTGTAGTGCTCACGGACCGCCGCGAAGACCTCGTCCTTGACGGTCGGCCCGTCGGCGACGGCGCCGGCGAAGGCGAGCAGGGCCCGCTGGGCCGGGGTGAAGACGTTGGCGTCGGTCTCGCCCCGCCGCAGTGCCACCCGCTGGGCGTCGGTGACGCCGACCGCCGCCGAGATGGACACGTGCTGGGCCCATTCGTACTCGGCCTCGTAGTGCAGGCCGAAGTTCAGGATGAGCAGCTCGCGGTCGACCGCGTCCAGCGAGGCACCGGCGAACAGCGAGGAACCGAGCCGGGCCACCTGCTCCACGGTCTGCTGGGAGTGCAGCAGCATCCGGTAGACGTTGATGATCTTGCCTTGAGCCAGGGACCGCATCGACTCGGGCAGGGCGTCGGCGTCCTTGTACGGCATGCGAGGCATCGTGACTCCTTGGGAGGGGTGGGGTGTTCGGGGAGGACGTGCGGTTCAGGCGGCCGCGGCGTCCCGCCACGCGGGCTTCGACGAGCCGCGCGGCACCAGGACCGTGTCGTCCCAGCCGGCGGGGGTCTCGCTCAGCCGTACGGCCGGGGCGACGTGCCGGAACTCGCCCATCGGGGTGTCGTGGACGAGCCACTCGGGCTCGGGCGGGAGGGCGTCGGCGCCCAGGTGCGCGATGGACTCCCGGGACAGGACGCCCAGTTCCCACGCCCAGTTGGCGACGCCGGCCAGCGAGACGTGCACCCGGTAGCTGCCGCCCTCGCGGGCCCGGCGGACGGCCGCGGCCATGACGCCCGCCGCGGCGAAGTTGGCGGCGAGGTAGTCGTTGAGCATCCGCCCGGGCGGCATCCTCGGCTCGTCGCCCTCGCGCTCGTTCCAGTTGATGCCCACCAGCGCCTGGCCCTGGTGGTCGAACCCGCCCCGGTCGCGCCAGGGCCCGTTCTCCCCGTACGCGCTGACGGACAGGTGGATGAGGCCCGGCGCCATCTCGATGCACTCCTCCGGAGTGAGGCCGAGCCGGGCCATCTTCGACGCCCTGTGGTTGTGCAGGAAGACGTCGGCGGTGCGCAGCAGGTCGTCGAAGATCCGCCGGCCACCGTCCTTGTCCTTGAGGTCGAGGCGGGCCGAGCGCAGGCCGACGCCGCACTCGTTCCAGCACAGGTCGTGGTCGAAGGCGTTGGGTTCGCACACGTGCAGGGCGTCGGCGCCGTGCTCGGCGAGCGCCCGGCCCGCCGCGGTGCCCGCGAAGATGTGGGTGAACTGCAGGCAGCGCAGCCCGGACAGCGGCCGGGGGCCGGACGGCAGCGGCCGCGGCGGGGCATCGCCGACCCGTTCGATGGACACCACGGGCTCGGACAGGATCGCCTTGCCCTGCGGGTGGGCGAGGAACTCCTCGCGGGTGCGCACCACGGCGAGCGGTACGCCCCGGGCGGCCGCGGCCTCTTCCAGTTCCCAGGAGTTCCAGGTCGCCACGGCCGCGGCGATGCGCTCCCGGGTGTGCGGGGTGCCGAGGAGGTCCAGCATCTCGTCGCGGGTCCGGGGGTAACAGGCGATGATGATGACCCAGCGGTCGTCCGCCGTCCGGTAGAAGTCCCAGACGAGGGGACCGGTCTGCCCGTCGCCGCCCAGGATCGAGCCCATGTTGGAGCCGTAGCCGCCCAGCCGGTTCCCGCCGCCGAGGTAGGGCGTGATCTGGTGCAGTGCCTGGGGAAGATCGATGTCGAGGCGCTGCGCACGGCCGGTCCGCTCGTGCCAGATCTGTGCCGCCGCGACGGAGACGGAAAGCAGGGAAATTCCTATCGCCGATCCCATTCGGATCGTGGACGGAAGCACCGGATCGCTGCCGGTGATCGTCAACTCGCTTACCGCGGGATCACGGGAAATCCCCAGTAATTTAAGCACGTTGTCAAGTTCTTCGAGTGTGTCGAAGCCATCTTCTTTCATGCTGCAACGGTAGCACCCGAATCTAGTCCGCGAAATGGGATGAAGGGGCTGTGAGTTCGCGTCAGCAGGGCGTCAGGCAGGCGTCAGCAGCAGGTGATTGAATTTATCGGCGAGTGCTTCATCTGACGATGTGGAGGAGTTTCCATGGAGTATCAGGGTGTATCTCTCGAGGAGTTGCGCGAATTGCCTCCGCATGAATTCAGGAAGGCCCTTGAGGTCCTGGTGACCGAGGAGTTCAAGTCGGCGCTGTACATGGCGGAGGACGAGGACCTGCCGCTGGACGTGGGGTTCTTCGACCTCGGCCTCACCTCACTGCGCCTCAGCGATATCAAGCAGACCTTGGAGACGAGGGTCGGGCAGGAGATCGACATCGCGGTCCTCTTCCGCAGGCCCACGGTCGGGCAGTTGATCGACTATCTCGCCGAGACCTCCTGACGATGCGGCATCGTCGAGCCGGAAGGGCCGCCTGCGGCGGACGTCCCAGGACTGGAGAACAATAGTGTCAAGCATCAACGAGTCGACCCGGGAAGAGCTTCGGAAAGCCCTCGAGGAGATTCACAGGAAAGACGAGCTCATCGGTGAGCTGATGCGTGAGAAGTACGAGCCCATCGCCATTGTGGGGATGGGCTTGCGCTTTCCCGGAGGCAACACCGATGTCCCGGGGTTCACCGAATTCCTGCGGGCCGGGAAATCCGGCATCCGGCCGTTGCCCGAAGACCGCAGGCACCTCGACCCGGACCCCGGCGCCGCCTCGGGCCAGGACCGCGACCGGCCGGTCGGCGGCTTCCTCGACGGCATCGACCGGTTCGACGCCGCCTTCTTCAACATATCCCCCAAAGAGGCCGTCTACATCGACCCCCACCAGCGCCTGGTCCTGGAGACGGCCTGGGAGGCCCTGGAACACGCCTGCGTCGACCCGGCCGCCCTGCGGCACAGCACCAGCGGCGTGTTCATGGGCGTGACCACCCTGGACTACATCTTCGAGGCCACCGACCTCGACTCCGCCGACGTGGACGGCTACCTCGCGCCGGGCCTGAGCCACAGCGGCGTCTCCGGCCGGCTGTCGTACTTCCTCGGCCTGCGCGGCCCCTGCCTCACCGTCGACACCACCTGCTCCTCGTCGCTGGCGGCCGCCCACCTGGCCGTACAGGCGCTGCGCAACGGGGAGTGCGGCCTCGCCCTGTGCGGCGGGGTGAACGTCATCCACAACGCGCTGGGCAACAGCGTCCTCCAGGCGGGCAACATGCTGGCCCCGGACGGGCAGTGCAAGTCGTTCGACGACAGCGCGGACGGCTACGGCCGTGCCGAGGGCTGCGGCGTGCTGGTGCTCAAGCGGCTCTCCGACGCCCGGCGGGACGGCGACACCGTGCACGCCGTGATCAGCGGTTCGGCGGTGGGTCAGGACGGCGAGAGCGCCGGACTGGCCGCGCCCAACGGCGCCGCCCAGGAGGCCGTGCTGCGGGCCGCGCTCACCAGCGCCCGCCTGGAGCCGGCCGACATCCAGTACGTCGAGGCCCACGGCACCGGCACGGCCCTGGGCGACCCGACCGAGATGGGCGCCATCAGCGACGTCTTCGCCGAGTCGCACAGCCCGTCCGACCCCGTGGTGGTCGGCTCGCTCAAGACGAACATCGGCCACATGGAAGGCGCCGCCGGCGTCGGCGGGATCATCAAGGCGGCCCTCCAGCTGCGCGAGGGCACGATCTTCCCGCACCTCAACTTCGTCAACCCCTCGCGGCGCATCGCCTGGGCCACCGCCCCGGTCACCATCCCCACCGAGGCCCGCCCCTGGCCCGCCGCCGCGACCCGGCGCGCGCTCGTCAACGGCTTCGGCGTCACGGGAACGCTCGCGAGCGTCGTCGTGGAGGAAGCCCCGGCCGTTGCCGAGACCCCGGCCGTTGCCGAGGCCCCGGCCGTTGCCGAGGCCCCGGCCGTCACCGGGACCGACGCGGCGCAGCCCGAGGGCGGCGTCTTCACCCTCTCGGCCAAGAACCGCAAGTCGCTGCGGGCGCAGGCGGAGCGCTACAAGGAGTACCTGGAGCTGAACCAGGACCGGCCGGTCGCCGAGCTGTGCCGCACGGCCAACACCGGGCGCGCCCACTTCAAGTACCGGATCGCGGCGCCCGTCCGCGAGCACCGCGACATCACCCGCCTGCTCGACAAGCACCTGGAACAGGCGGACGCCCAGGCCACCACCGGCGTCCCCAAGGTGGCGCTGCTGTTCACCGGCATGGGCTCGCAGTACACCGGTATGGGCGCCGCCCTCTACCGCCAGTACCCGGTCTTCCGCGACGCCCTGGACGAGTGCGACCGGCTCTTCGCACCGCTCCTCGGCCTTTCGCTCAAGGACCTGATGTTCGGCGAGGGCGAGAGCGCCGGCACCGACAAGGAGACCAAGGAGACCGGGGAGGGCGCGGCGCCCGGCCTGATCGACCAGGCCCGCTACGCCCAGCCCGCCGTGTTCAGCCTGGAGTACGCCCTGGCCCAGCTGTGGCTCTCCTGGGGACTGCGGCCCTCCGTGCTGATCGGCCACAGCCTCGGCGAGGTGGCCGCGGCCGCCGTCGCCGGCCTGTTCTCGCTCGAGGACGCCGCCAGGCTGGTGGCCGAGCGGGGACGGCTGAGCCAGTCGGTGTCCGCCCCCGGTGGAATGGCGGCCGTGGGAGCGCCGGCCCGTGACATCGCGCCGCTCCTCGAGCCGTACCCGGACCTGGGCATCGGCGCGATCAACGGCCCCACCCAGTGCCTGGTGTCCGGCGGCCGGGACTCGCTCGAGGCGGTCGGCCGGGTGCTCACGGAGAAGGGCGTCAAGTTCACGGTGCTGCCGTCGGCCGTGCCGTACCACTCTCCGCTGCTGTCCGGGATCCTCGACGACTTCCGGGCGGTCCTGGAGACCATCCGCTTCCGCACCCCGAACATGACGCTGGTCTCCAACGTCACAGGCCAGGTCGCCAAGGCGGCGGAGATCGCCACTCCCGACTACTGGGTCAACCACCTGGTCGCCCCCGTCGACTTCGAGGCCGGCATCGCGGCCGTGGAGAAGCGCGGCCGGCACGCCTTCGTGGAGGTCGGGCCCTCGAGCGCCCTGACGTCCCTCGCCCGCAACTGCGCGGCCGACCCCGGCCACCTGTGGCTGAGCAGCACCTACCGGGGCGACCAGGACGCGGAGCGCATCCGCCGCTCGCTGGCCCAGCTGTACTCCGCGGGCCTGCCCGTCTCCTGGACCGGCTACCACCAGGGCCGCCCGGGCCGGAAGGCCGGCCTGCCCGCGTACGCCTTCGACCGCAAGCCGTACTGGCTGCCGACGCCGCAGCGCCGGCAGGCCGAGGAGGCATGGCGGGCCGAAAGCGTTCCGGAGGCCGAGCGGGAGAAGGACCGCCACCTCTTCTACGAGGCGCACTGGGACCGGCAGCCGCTGCCGGACACCCGCCGCGGACCGCGCCACGTGCTGGTGCTGGGCGGTACGGCCGAGCGGTACCCGCACCTGGCCGGGAGCGCCGCCGACGCCGGCGTACGCCTGACCTTCGCGGAGTCGTCCGGCGACCTGTCCGCCCTGCTGCGCGACGAACCGCCCACCGACCTGTGCTGGTTCTGGCGCGGTGACCTCGGCGCCCCCGGCAACGCCGGAGGCACGGCCGGGGAGACCGAGCGGCTGCGCGCCGAGTGCGAGGCCAACTACCGGGACCTGCTCGACGTCCTGGGCACGCTCGGCGAGGCGCGCTTCGGCCGCAACCAGCGGCTGTGGCTGATCACCGAGGGCGCCCAGCAGCTGCCCGGCGACGTGCCCGGCGACCGGGTGCCCGCCGCGTCCACCCTCTGGGGGTTCGGACGGGCGCTCGCGGTCGAGTGCCCGGGATACCAGGTGACCCTGGTCGACCTCCCGGCCGGCGGCACCGGCCACGAGGCGCTCGTCGGCGAGTGGCTGGCGGCCGCCGACTCCGAGGCCCAGCTCGCCCACCGCGACCAGGAGCGCTGGGTGCGGCGGCTGCGCCGCTGCGCACCGGGCGAACGGCCGCGACGCGAGACGCCCGTCTCGATCCGCGCCGACCGCACCTACGTCATCGTCGGCGGCCTCGGCGCCCTGGGCCTGACCACGGCCCGGCGGCTCGTCGGCCTCGGCGCCCGCCACCTGGCCTTCCTCACCCGCACCGGGGCCACGGCCGGGGAACTGGCCGCCCTGGAACTGGGTGAGGACGTCCGCGTCGTGGCACCGCGCTGCGACATCGGCTCGGCCGAGGACGTCGTACGGGTCACCGCCGCACTGGCCGAGGGCGGCCACCCGGTGGGCGGCATCGTCCACGCGGCCGGCACGGTCGCCGACATCCCGGTCGCGGACCAGACCTGGGAGAGCCTCGACGTGGTCTTCCGGACCAAGGTCTTCGGCGCCTGGCTGCTGCACGAGGCCACCGCCTCGATGCCCGAGCTGGACTTCTTCGTCGGCTACTCCACCGCCGCGTCGCTCCTGGGCGCCACCGCGCAGACCAACTCCTGCGCCGGCAACGCCTTCCTCGACGACCTGATGGCCTGGCGCGACAGCCGGGGCCTGCCCTCGCTGAGCGTCAACTGGGGCCCCTGGGCCGCCGTGGACCCCCAGCGGAAGCTCAGCAGCTCACTGATCAGGAGCTGGGAGGGGCAGGGCATCA
This sequence comes from Streptomyces griseocarneus, assembly GCF_014655595.1. GTDB lineage: Bacteria > Actinomycetota > Actinomycetes > Streptomycetales > Streptomycetaceae > Streptomyces > Streptomyces griseocarneus. Next base: position 676,353 of record NZ_BNBL01000001.1, read on the forward strand.
AGTTCCTCGAGCCCGCCGAGGCCATGGACGCGCTGCCCGGCCTCCTCGAGCGCGAGGGCTCCCACATCATGGTCGGCGCCTGCGACTGGGAGCGCTTCATCGCCCGCCGGCCGGAGAACGCCCTGTACACCGAGCTCAGGACGAACCGCCCCGGAGCCGACGGCGGTTCGCCGGTCCTCGACCTGGCAGCCCTGCTGACCGTCCCGGAGCAGGAGCGGCTGAACGCCATCAACGCGATGGTGCGCGCCCGGATCTCCGACGTCCTGCAGTTCGCCGCAGAGGACGTGGAGCCCGACGCCGAGCTCGCCGACCTCGGCCTGGACTCCCTCAACGCGGTCGAGCTCAAGAACGCGCTGGAGTCCACCTTCCGCGTCACCCTGCCCGTGTCGATCGCGTTCGACCAGCCCAGCGTGAACCTGCTGGCCGACTACATCGACCGGCTGCTCGGTCCCGGCCTCGAGCAGGCGGCGTGAGCGGCACCGGCCCTGCCACCCCACCGAACGGAACGGACAAGGACATGCCCATGGACCCAGCCCGTCCGCGGACCCTGGACGGCGTCATCGCGCACCAGGCCGGAGTGCGGCCCGACCAGCCGGCCGTCCTCTGCGAGGGCCGCGTCGTCACCTACGCACAGCTGCACAAGGAGAGCAACCGCGCGGCCCACGCCTTCCGCGCCGCCGGGGTCGGCCCCGGCTCCCGCGTGGCCTACCTCGGCAAGGAGTCGGAGGAGTACTGGGAGGCGGCCTTCGCCTGCGCCAAGACCGGCGCCGTGCTCGTCCCCGTCAACTGGCGGCTGACCGCCGAGGAGGTCGACCACATCCTGCGCGACTCGGGCACCGAGCTGCTCCTGGTCGACGAGGAGCACCTGCCGGTCGCCGAGAAGGTCCGGGACCGGCTGCCCGGGCTCAAGGCCGTGGTGCCGTTCGGCCCGGCGGGGGCCGCCCCCGGCGGGCTGGCCGCCCGCAAGGCGGAGTGTCCCGACGACGACCTCGCCCCCTCGGGCGACGACGGGATCCCCGTCGCGCAGATCTACACCAGCGGCACCAGCGGCCTGCCCAAGGGCGTGGTGCTGCCGCACCGCAGCTTCTTCAACGTGGCCGAGGCCATGGACTCCCACGGCCTCGACTGGCTCGACTGGAAGGAGGGCGACAAGAGCCTCCTCGGCCTGCCCGGGTTCCACATCGGCGGGCTCTCGTACGCCATGCAGGGCTTCAACGCCGGCGTCACCGTCGTCTCCATGCCCATGTTCATCAGCTCGGACGCGGTCCGCCTGATCGAGGGCCTGGGCATCACCACCGCCATCGTGGCGCCGGCCATGCTGCAGATGATGCTCGCCGAGCCGTCCGCGGCCCGCGGCGCCCTGAACTCCCTGCGCAAGGTGGTCTACGGCGGCTCGCCGATCACCGAGACCCTCCTGGCGCGCTGCCTGGAGCGGATGAACTGCGACTTCCTGCAGATCTACGGCAGCAGCGAGACCGGCAACTTCGCGGTCTGCCTGCCGCCCGCCGACCACGTCCCCGGCAGCCCCCGGCTGAGGGCCGCGGGCAAGCCGTACCCGGGCATCAAGGTGAAGATCGTCGACCGGCAGGGGCAGGAGCTGCCGCCCGGCGAGACCGGGGAGATCTGCGTCAGCACGCCCGCCCGGATGGTGGACTACTGGGGCCTGCCGGAGGCCACCGCCAAGACCGTGGTGGACGGCTGGATCCACATGGGCGACGCCGGTTACCTCGACGAGGACGGCTACCTCTACGTCAACGACCGCGTCAACGACATGATCATCGTGGCCGGCGAGAACGTCTACCCGACCGAGATCGAGAACGCCCTCACCCGGCACCCGGCCGTGGCCGAGGCGGCGGTGATCGGCCTGCCCCACGAGCGCTGGGGCGAGTCGGTGCACGCCCGCCTGGTGCTCGCACCCGAGTCCCGGGTGACCGTCAGGGAACTGCTGGTCTTCCTCAAGGGCCAGATCGCGGACTTCAAGATCCCGACGACCTACGACTTCGCCGAGCACCTGCCGCGCAACCCCAGCGGCAAGATCCTGCGGCGCGGCGTACGGGAGGAGCTCCTCGCCGGGGCGGCCGCGACCGGCTGACCGGCCCGGCGCGCACGACGAAGGCCCGGCCGCACCGAGGAGGTGCGGCCGGGCCTTCTGCGTGTGCGCCGGGCGGGAGTTCCGGCGCCGTACGCGCTACGGGGTGCGCAGGATCTCGTAGTCGGCCAGGGTGAAGTCCTTGGTCGCCTGCCGGTAGTCCTCGATGCTGCCCGGCCAGTTGTTGACCACCTTGCCCGTGGCCGTCTTGTACCAGCTGGTGCAGCTGCCCGCGAACGCCGTCCGCGTGAGCTGCTCCTGCAGCCTGTCGTTGTGCTCCGCCATCACCTCGGGGCGGACGTCGAAGGCGGCGGCGGAGTGCTCCGCCAGCGCCTCGATCGCCCGGACCGCGTAGTCGATCTGCGACTCGACCATGAAGAGGATGGAGTGGTGCCCGAGGTTGGTGTTGGGCCCGTAGAGCATGAACAGGTTGGGGAATCCACTGATGGTCGTGCCGAGGTACGCCTCCGGCCCTTCCCGCCAGGCGTCGCGCAGCGATCGGCCGCCGCGCCCGGCGATCTCCACTCCGCCGGCCACCAGCAGCGACTTGAAGCCGGTGGCATAGGCGATCACGTCGACCTCGTGCAGGCGCCCGTCCGTGGTCCGCACGCCCTCCGGCTCGATCCGCTCGACGGCCGTGTCGACCAGGTCGACGTTGTCGCGCAACAGGGCGGGGTAGTAGTCGTCCGCGATGAGGACCCGCTTGCAGCCGAACTCGTAGTCGGGCCGCAGGCGTTCGCGCAGCTCCGGGTCGGGGACCTGCTGCGCCAGGTGGTCCAGGGAGATCTGCTGGAACTCCTCGCGGACCGGGTTGCTCTCCAGGGACAGCCCGGCCGCCCACCGGTCACGCTCGTGGTAGAGCGAGTCGCGCAGCGACGTGTAGCCGGCCGGGTCGTCCCGCAGGGCCTGCCGCTCCTCGTCGCCGAGGGCGCGGTCCATCCGGGGCAGCAGGTAGTTGGGGGACCGCTGGAAGACGGTCAGGTGCCCGGCCTGTCCGGCGATCGCGGGGACGAGCTGCACGGCGCTGGCGCCGCTGCCCACGCAGGCGACGCGCTTGCCCGTCAGGTCGAGGTCCTCGGGCCAGCGGGCGGTGTGCACGGACAGGCCCGCGAAGGTCTCGCGCCCCTCCAGGCCGCCGTACGAGGGCTGGTTGAGCTGCCCCCAGGCGGTCACCACGACCTCCGTCCGGATCTCGTCACCCGTGCCGGTGCGCACCAGCCAGGTGCGGTCCTCCTCCCTCCAGGAGGCGGTGGTGACCTCCGTACCGAAGCGGATGTGCTCGTGCAGCTGGTGGTGCTCGGCGAACAGCTCGATGTTGCGGAGGATCTCCGGCTGCGTGGCGTAGACGCGGCTCCAGTCCGGCTGCTCGCCGAAGGAGAACCAGTACAGGTGCGACTGAACGTCGCACGCGGCTCCGGGATAGGTGTTGTCGCGCCAGGTACCGCCGATGGAGTCAGCCTTCTCCAGGACGACGAACGAGGTCTCCCCGGCCAGCTTCAGGCGCGCCGCCATGGCGAGCCCCGCCATTCCGGCGCCTATGATCACGATCTTGTAATCGGTGCGCAAGTGGAACTCCCTGCCTCGATGGTGGACCGAGGCATCGGCTCGGTCTCCCATGCCGTTGACACGGGATAACTTGCCAGCCCCTTCTGACACCGCTCTGACCCGTGGCTGATACCGGAGGGTGCGGGGCCGAGGGGCGCGGCGGCCGGTCGCGGCGGGCTCCGTTGAGGGGGTTACCAGCGGTTGTCGTAGTATGTCGGGCGTCGCTCCTGTGTCCTCGGCCGTGCCCGGTGTCCGTTCCCGGCGGCCGTTTCCGGCGAGACCGACGCGTTCGCGTCCGGTGCCGGTGCGCAGTGCGGGCGGTGACCCTCTGCCCGGCCCGGCAGGCGACGGCTTCCCGTCTTGGTCTCCAGGCAGAACGGAAAACACCTCGTGGATCTGAGCGCGGCCCCTCGGAAGGGCCTCAGCCTCTTCGCCTTGATCATGATCGGCCTGGGGTCCATATTCGGCTCCGGCTGGCTGTTCGGCGCGGGACAGGCCGCCCAGGTCGCCGGCCCCGCCGCGCTGGTCGCCTGGGTGATCGGCGCCGTCTTCATCGGCATGATCGCCATGTCGTACGCGGAGGTCGGCGCCGCCTACCCGCTGCCCGGGGCCATGGCCCGCTTCGGCTCCATCTCGCACGGCCCGGTGCTGGGCTTCATCACCGGATGGGCGGTGTGGATCGCGACCGCCTCGCTGATCCCCATCGAGGCCATCGCCGGCACGCAGTACATGTCCTCCTGGAGCTTCGGCTGGGCCCGCGGCCTCGTCGCCGACGGCCGGCTGACCGGCACCGGCATGGGCATGGCCCTGTTCCTGACCGTCGCCCTGTGGCTGGCCTGCTACTGGTCGGTCGAGCTGCTGGCCCGGGCCAACAACCTGCTGACGCTCGTGAAGTTCGCCATCCCGGTCCTCGCGGTCGGCGCGCTCATCGCCTCCGGCTTCCACACCGGCAACTTCACCGCCCACGGCGGCTTCGCCCCCAACGGCTGGTCCGCCGTGCTCACCGCCGTCAGCGCCTCGGGCGTCGTCTTCGCCTTCAACGGCTTCCAGGCCGTCGTCAACCTCGGCGGCGCCGCCAAGAACCCCGGCCGCGCCATCCCGCTCGCCCTCGTCGGCGCGCTCTCCCTCGGCCTGGTGATCTACCTCGCCCTGCAGGTCGCCTTCCTCGGCGCCGTACCGCCGGAGCGGCTCGCCGAGGCCGGCGGGTGGAGCGGCGTGAACTTCGCCTCCCCCTTCGCCGACCTCGCCAAGCTGCTGATGCTGCACTGGGTCGTCACCATGCTCCAGTTCGGCGCCTTCATCTCGCCGAACGGCGCCAACATCGGCAACGTCGCCTCGGCCGCGTACCTGGCCCAGAACCTCGCCGAGACCGGCTTCTTCCCCAAGAAGATCGCCGAGGTGCACCCCCGCTACGGCGTCGCCCGCCCCGCCATGTGGCTCAACCTGGGCTTCTCCGTCCTGCTGCTCCTGACCGTCGGCCACAGCTGGGAGGCCCTGGCGAGCGTCGTCTCCGCCGCGATGGTCGTCTCCTACCTCATGGGCCCGATCGCGGTCGGCGTCTTCCGGCGGACCAAGCCGGACCTGCCCCGTCCGTTCCGGCTGCCCGCCGCCACGGTGCTCTGCCCCGTGACCTTCGCCTTCGCGGCCTGCGCCCTGTACTGGTCGAAGTGGCCCAACACCGGCAAGGTCGCCCTGCTCACCCTCGTCTCCGTGCCCATCGCCGCGCTCGTGCTGCGCCGCCGGGGCGCGGGGAGCCTGCGCCGGCAGTTCGCCCCGGCCTGGTGGATGCCCGCCTTCCTGCTGTGGCTGGCGCTGCTGTCCGCGCTCGGCAGCACCGAGTTCGGCGGCCACGGCGTGATCCCGGGCGGTGCGGACATCGCCCTGGTCGCCGTGTCGGCCGTGGGCTTCTACTTCTGGGCGGTACGCGCCGGTGTCCGGGCCCACCGGGACGGGCTGCCGGACGCGGACCCCGTGCCCGGCGCCGCCGGCCGTCCGGTGCCCGCGCCGCGTAGCGCCGAGACCGCCGGAGCGGCCGCCTCCTGACCGCCGGACGCATATCGGGGTTTATACAAAGGGGTCGCGGCTCGTACGAGCCGCGACCCCTTGCCGTTTCCGGCCCCCGAAGCGGTCAGCCGAAGAACACGGACGAGACGGTGTCGCCGAAGCCGATGGCCGCGAGGTCCGCCACGTCCCCGTCGACGACCTTGGACCGGCCCTTGCAGTCGGCCTCGCTCCAGATCTTGAGGGTGCCGTTCGTCGTCAGCGAGGAGGCGACGTTGTCGCGGAAGACGTTCTGGCACCCCTTGCCCGCCAGGCCCTGGGCGCCGTTGTCGGCGAAGTCCTTGTCGTCGAAGAGGACGACGCTGGTGGCCGGGGCCTTCGTGCCGCCGCCCGGCTTCCCGGACCCGCCGTCGGCCGGCTTCCCGGACCCGCCGCCCCGGCCCGCCTTCCCGCCGTCCGGCGTCACGCCGAACCACGTGCCGCCCACGCCCTGGCCCTTGGTGTCGCCGGGCCTGGCGTCCTTGGCGAAGCGGTAGACGGGCCAGCCGTTGATCGTGACCTGGTGGGTGCCGTCGTCGCGCTTGATGACGCCGAGGGCGGACTTCTTCACCCCGTCGGCGAAGATCTTGCCGCCCGGCGCGATGAGCACCGGCGGCCAGGTGGTGGCGCACTCGCCGTTGCAGGTGGACTTCGAGGGGTTGGCGGAGTCCTTGTCGAAGCGGTAGAGGGTCAGTCCGGCGCCGTTGACGACGACGGGGTTCAGCGCCCCGGCCTTGCCGGCGGTGAGCTGGACCCAGGAGCGGGCCTCGGGCTTCGCGGCGCCGCCCGCCTTGGCGGCCCAGTCGCCCGTCCCGGGCCGGGCGCCGTTCCGTTCGGCCGTGCCGCTGAGGAAGGTCAGGTCGCCCACTCCGGAGCGGCCGCCCTCCCCGGCGGCGGCGTTGCGGGCGTCGGGGCCGGGCGCGGCGGCCGATGAGGTGGCCTTGTCCCCGCCGGCGTCGCCCGGGCCGGAGCCGGAGCCGCATGCGGTCAGGGCGAGGGCGCCGGCGGCGGCGAGGGCGGCGATGGCGGCTGCGCGCTGGTGGAACATGGATCCCCCTGATGTCTGGTTCCGGTCGTCGGTCGTCCGGAACGGTCGCCTCGGAGTACGGGTCCGATCGTTCGGCGGCTCAGCCTGTTGCCTTTTCGAGACGGAAACCGAACGCGCCCGGCACACAAGGGACATGGGCGGGGTCAGGGCGGCGGGTGGGGAGGACGAGTCGTGGGCTCGTTATGATCCCGGTCGGCCCGGGTGATCATCCGGGCCGGTTCCGTTCGTGAGGGGAAGCATGCGCAAGTCAGCCACCGCCGTAGCCCTGGCCGTGACCGCCGTCCTGTTGACCGGCTGCGGCGGGGGCGACAAGAGCGGGGACGGCGGCAAGGACGGGAACGCGAAGGGCGCCGCCGCCGACCGGCCGTCCGCGAAGCCGAAGGGCGACGGGAAGCCGGGCGGCCTGGCCGTGGGCCCGACGCGCGAGGTCACCATCGAGGTGACGGGCGAGGGCTCGACGCAGGTCTACTACAACCTGGGCGACCACAACGGCGGCGAGCAGGTGTCCCTGCCGTGGAAGAAGACCGCCAAGGTCACCCTGAAGGGCGCCGAGGTGCAGGTCGGGAGCCTGGTGTCCGTGGTCCCCGGCTCCGTGAAGGGCGCCGACGGCATGCTCAAGGCCGCGTCCTGCGTCATCACCGTCGACGGGAAGAAGGTCGCGGACAACCAGGACGGAAAGCTGCCGAAGCCCTGCGAGTACACGCTGAAGTAGCCGCAGCGGCGGCGGATGCCGGGGCCACACCCCCGTGGGCGGCCCCGGCGATCCGTTTCCGTCCCGGACGATCCGTCACTGACGGAAGTCGTCCGCGTGGTCCCGCGCCCACGAGCGGAACGTCCGCGCGGGCCGCCCGAGCAGCTGCTCCACGGTGTCGGTCACCCGCTCGGGCGTTTCGGCGAAGGACGCCCAGGCCCTCAGCCTGCCGTCCACGAACTCCGCGTTCCCCCACGCCGCCGTGAGCCGCTCGCGCGCCGTCTCCGGCGGCAGCTCCTCCCACCGCACCTCGCGCCCGGTCTCCTCGCCGATGATCCGCACCTGCTCGGCGTGGGTGACCGCCTCGGGCCCCGTGATCAGGTACCGGGCCCCGTGGTGCCCCGGCGTGGTCAGGACGTGCGCGGCCACGTCCGCGATGTCGCGCTCGTGGATCAGCGACCTCGCGGCCTGCCCGTACGGCCAGCTGACGACGCCCTCCCGGATCTGGCCGGCCCACGCGAGGGCGTTCGTGGCGAAGTCGATGGCCCGCAGGAACGTCCAGTCCGTCCCGGACTTCCTGAGCAGCCGCTCGATCTCCTGGTGGTACCACGTGGCCTGCTCGCCCTCCGCGAGGTCGGTCACGTCGGTCGACAGATAGACCACGTGCCGGGCGGCGCCGGCTACCGCCTCCACCGTGCGCGGCTCCACGGGAATGCCGGGCCACATCAGATACACGCTCTCCACGCCGCGCAGCGCCGGCCCGAGCGTCGAGGGGTCCGAGAGGTCACCGCGGACGGCCTCGACCCCGTCGGGCAGCGTGGCCCCGGCCGGGTCGCGCACCAGCGCCCGTACCGCGAACCCCGCCGCGGCCAGGGAGGAAACGAGGTGCTTGCCCACATTGCCGGTCGCGCCGGTCACCAGGATCTTGTGCATGACTGGGACCGTAGAACCTCAACCGATCTTGAGGTCAAGGCGGCCGGGAAAAAATCTTCGTGCCGCGGAAATATCTGACACAGCAGATACTGTTGTGGCAGGTGAACAGCTCGCGACCCACCCGCGGGCACCGCCCCGCTCCCGGAGGAGACGCCCCCCATGAAGCTCGTCTACGTCTTCGATGCCTACTGCGGCTGGTCGTACGGGTTCGCCCCCACGCTGGCCGAGATCGCCCGCCGCCACCCGGACCTTGCGGTGGAGGTCGTCTCCGGGGGCCTGTTCACCGGGGCGCGCCGCGTGCCGATCCGCGAGTTCGGCTACGTCCAGGGCGCCAACGCCAAGATCAGCGAGCTGACGGGCGTGGAGTTCGGCGCGGCCTACGACCGGCTGATCGCGGACGGCTCCTTCGTCATGGACTCCGAGGCCGCCGCCCGCGGCACGGCCGCCCTGCGGCAGGCCGCCCCCGCCCGGGCCGCGGAACTGGCCGAGGCGCTGCAGACGGCGTTCTACCGCGACGGGCTGAGCCTGTCGGACCCCGGCACGTACCGCGTGATCGCCGAGCGGGCCGGGCTGGACGCCGACGCCGTCGTCACCGCCTTCGCGGCCCCGGCCTCCCGTGCCGCCGCCGAGGCGGACTTCCGCCACTCCCGCGGGCTGGGGGTCGAGGGCTTCCCCACCCTGCTCGCCGTCGACGGGCGGCGCGGGGCGGCCGTCCTGGCCGTCGGCCACGCCACCGCCGACCAGGTCGATCAGCGCCTGGCCGCCCTCACGGCCTCCTGACCCGGCCGCCGCGACCCGCCCGGCCCGCACGGGCCCGGACGGCGTCCGGCCCGGCGCGTTCTCGCCGCGCCGGGCCGGGGCCGTTCGTGCTCCCGCGTCAGCGCGGGTCGTACTTCAGGCTCTTGAAGGGGGCCGTCTGCGGGGCCTCCTTGTGGGGGCCGAGGCGGAGCGCCTTGCCCTTGCAGTTCTTCTCCGAGTAGACGACGAGCGGCTTGCTCAGGTAATTGCGTGCGCCGCGCGCCTCCTGCTCCATGGACATGCACTTGTTCGGCGGCAGCTGCTGGACGAAGTAGGGCTTCCCCTTGGGGCCCAGCCAGGCGAATCCACCGTCCTGGGCGGCCGCGCTGCCCGTGGGCAGCGACGCGGCGAGGAGGAGCCCCCCGAGGACGGCGACAACGGCGTTGCGGAACAGTCGCATCACGGATCCTTGATCTCGACGGCGAAGCGGACGGGGCCGACAGGCCCCGCAGCGGTCAACGACGCCGGGCGCCCCGACGACACGGTGCGTGACGGACACGGGTAGTTTCTGGGGACCACCGATCCACCGGAGAGCACCATGAAGTCCGCCCCGTCCCGTGTCCTGTACGTCACCGACCTGGCCTTCGAGGCCAAGGGGCGCCGGTACTGCGACGAGGACATATACCTGAGCTCCCGGCTCCGCGAGGACTTCGACGTGGCGCTCTGTCACCCCCTGGACGCCGCCGCCCTGATGGAGGACTTCGACGTCGTCGTGGTCCGCAACAGCGGCCCGGTGCTGCACTACCAGGCCGCCTACGACTCCTTCCGCGAGCGCGCCGCCGAGCGCGGCGTGCTGGTGTACAACCAGCTGTCCGGCAAGGCCGACATGGCCGGCAAGCAGTACCTCCTCGACCTGACCGCCGCGGGCTTCCCCGTCATCCCGACCGCCGGCCGCCCGCAGGACGCCCAGAGGCTGCCGGAGGCGGCCGAGTACGTCGTCAAGCCCCGGCTCGGCGCGGACTCCATCGGCCTGGAATTCGTCCCCCGGGAGCGGCTGGCGGACCTGGCGTACGGCGACGTCCTCGTGCAGCCGCGCATCGACTTCCGGTACGAGGTGTCGTTCTACTTCGTCGACCACGCGTTCCAGTACGCGCTCCACGCCCCCCACCCGGACCGGCGCTGGGCCCTGGAGGCGTACGAGCCCACCGCCGCGGACCTGGCCTTCGCCCAGCGGTTCGTCGACTGGAACGACATCGCACACGGCATCCAGCGCGTCGACGCCTGCCGCACCCCGGAGGGCGACCTGCTGCTCGTCGAGCTCGAGGACCTCAACCCGTACCTGTCGCTGGACGCCCTCGCCCCCGCCGTCCGTGACGCCTTCGTCGCGACCGTGAAGGCATCGGTGCGCCGGGCGGTCCGGGCCGCGGCCTGAGCGCCGCGACGCCCGGCGATGTGCGGGGGGCGCGGGTGCCTCGGTTAGCCTGAGGGCACGATGAACTGCCTGACGACGCCCTGGGGCGAGATCGCCCTCACCCGCTTCCCCGAGGACCCCCGCGACCCCCTGCGCGCCTGGGACGCCGCCGACGAATACCTGCTGGCGCACCTCGCCGGGACCGACGGCGAGCCGGTGGACCTGTCGGGCACCGTGGTCGTGCTGGGCGACCGGTGGGGGGCGCTCGTCACCGCGCTCGCCGCGCACCGGCCCACGCAGATCACTGACTCCTACCTCGCCCAGGAGGCGACCCGCGCCAACCTGGCCCGCAACGGCGCGGACCCGGAGGCGGTGCGGCTGCTGTCGACCCGCGACACCCCGCCGCCCCGCATCGACGTGCTGCTGGTCCACGTGCCCAAGAGCCTGGCCCTCCTCGAGGACCAGCTGCACCGCCTGGCGCCCTCCGTGCACGCCGGCACCGTCGTCATCGGCACCGGCAGGGTCACCGAGATCCACACCTCGACGCTGCGGCTCTTCGAGCGCCTCCTCGGCCCGACCCGCACCTCGCTGGCGAAGAAGAAGGCCCGGCTCATCTTCTGCACGCCCGACCCGCACCTGGCGCGGGAGGCGAGCCCCTGGCCGCGCACCTACCGGCTGCCCGACGACGCCGGGGCCGGCTCGGGCCTGACCGCCACCAACCACGCCGGCATCTTCTGCGCCGAGCGCCTCGACATCGGCACCCGCTTCCTCCTGCGCAACCTTCCGCGCAGCCGGGGCGCCGAGCGGATCGTCGACCTGGGCTGCGGCAACGGCGTCGTCGGCACGGCCGCGGCACTGGCAAACCCCGCCGCCGTGCCGGTGTTCATCGACGAGTCCTTCCAGGCGGTGGCCTCCGCGGAGGCCACGTTCCGGGCGAACGCCGGACCGGAGCGGAAGGCCGAGTTCCTGGTGGGCGACGCCCTGTCGGCCGTGGAGCCCGGCAGCGTCGACCTGGTGCTGAACAACCCGCCCTTCCACTCCCACCAGGCCACCACGGACGCCACGGCCTGGCGCATGTTCACCGGCTCGCGCAGGGCGCTGCGCGCGGGCGGCGAGCTGTGGGTCATCGGCAACCGCCACCTCGGCTACCACGTCAAGCTGCGCCGGCTGTTCGGCAACTGCGAAGTGGTCGCCTCCGACCCGAAGTTCGTCATCCTGCGGTCCGTCAGGACCTGACGGACCGCAGGGCCTGAGGGACGCCGTCAGGCGGCCTGTGCCTGGTCGTAGAGGGTCTTGACCTCGTCGCCGAAGTACGGGCCGAACATCCTGTTGGGCAGGAAGGTGTAGCCGAAGCTGTTCACCGAGGCCTGCAGGCCGGTGCCCGTGGCCTCGTCGAACGAGGTGAACCACGGACCGCCGCTGGAACCGCCGGTCATGTTGCAGCCCAGGCCGTGGTCCTTGGAGAGCAGGAAGTCCTTCGAGGAGTTCCCGCTGCAGTGGATGAGTTTGGTGCCGTCGTACGGCGCGGCGGCCGGGAAGCCGAAGGCGTACATGGCCTTGTTGTAGCCGCCGTTGAAGGACAGGCCCTGCGCCCCGACCACCTCGGTGAGGCTCTTGCCGTCCAGCCGGCCGACGACGGCGAAGCCGACGTCGTAGTTGATGTCCTCGCTCGCCACCCACTGGGGGGTGGACATGGTCTTGGCCGCGGACCAGGTGCCGTAGGGCGTCTGGCCGTCGTGGTAGCCGGGGGCGAACGTCCAGTTCGTGTGCCAGCTGCCCTGGTATTTGACGCAGTGTCCGGCGGTGACGACGGTGCTCGCGTTGCGGCTGGTGACCGCGTCGGCCGAGCAGGAGGCGGTACGGCCCTGGAAGCTGAAGAACACCCGGCCCGAGGTCTTGACCACCGCGCCGCCGCCCGTCCACGGCCCGCCCGCCTGCGGGAAGGACTTCACGTGCGCGTTGCCCGGCGCGGTGGGCGCCACGGTCGTCGCCCGGCCGCCCGGCCGGGGGGCGGACAGCTCGCCGGCGGAGACGCTGACGAGGTCCAGCGGGGTGGCCGAGCGCATCCGCTCGGGCGTCCAGAAGTCCCTGACCCGCTGCTGCGCCGTCGCCGAGCCGGCGGCGGCGTGGACCGTGTTCAGGGAGGGGGAGGAGGGGGCCGGGGTCGCGCCGGCCGGTGCGGCCTGGGTGCCCGCGGCGACCAGGGCGCCGGCGGCCAGCAGGATGCCGGCGAACGTACGGCGGGTTCGTCTCACGCGTACTCCTTCTGCCGAGGCCACGCGCGGACCGCACGCGGCCGTGTGGGGGGCCGGACCGCGCGGTGGCGGCGGTCCGGGCAGACGAGTGGAGCGGATGCGGGCGTGCGCCCAGCAGGGTCCCACGGGACCCGGCATATTGACAGGGGCGCGTCAAGAGTGGCCGAAGGTGACGGACGGTCGGCCCGATGGGTAATCGGCTTGCTGGCTCGAACGCGCGTGCTGCATGATTGCCCGGCTCACTGCCTGTTTGCCCGTCTCTTCCCTGTGTGAGGGCCCCTGCCCCATGGGCGTTTTCCTGCGCGCGTTGCGCGCTCTTTTTCTGCTCGCCGGCTTCTACCTGCTGTGCCTCGTCGTGCTCGGCGTGTTCGCCGGGATCGCGGTCGCCGTCCACCACTGGGCGCCCACCCTCGCCGCACTGAAGGTCGACGTCATCCTCCTGCTGCTGGCGCTCCCGGTCGTCAGGGCGTCGTTCTTCATCCGTCCCCCCGAGGACGACGGCGAGGACGGACTGCGCCTCAGCAAGGCGGCGCAGCCGGAGCTGTGGGCCGTCGTGCGGCAGGCCGCCGAGGAGGCCGGGACGAGGGCCCCGGACGAGATCCGGCTCACCGGCAGCGTCAACGCCGCCGTCGCCGAGAACACCCGGATGCTCGGCCTGATGCCGGGCCGCCGCCGGCTCCACCTCGGCGCCCCGCTCCTGACCGGCCTCACCCAGGCCCAGCTGATGGCGGTTCTCGGCCACGAGTTCGGCCACTACAGCAACGCCGACACCCGGCTGTCCGCCATCACCCTGCGCGGCCGGCACGCCGTCACCCGCACCGTGAGTGCTTACCACGAGCGGGCCGACCAGCGGGTGGAGAAGGAGCGCGCCCGGCAGGAGAAGAAGGCCGGCAGGGCCAGGGCCAAGGGGAAGAAGCCCAAGGCCGTGGACACCACCGGCGCGGGGTTCGGCCACCGCCAGATGGCCAAGCTCTTCGTCGCGTACGCGAAGTTCTACCTGCGCGCCACACAGAGCGTCGCCCGGCGGCAGGAACTGGCCGCCGACCGCGTGGCCGTGCGGATCGCCGGCCGCGACGCCGCGGCCTCCGCCCTCCGCCAGACCACCGCCCTGGACGCCGCCCACGGCTTCTACCTGCGCACCTACGCGACGGTGGGCATACCGGCCGGACTGATGCCGCCGCACGGGCAGTTCTACGGAGGACTGGCGCGGCTGCTCGCCGAGCCGGAGCGGCAGGAGGAACTGGCCGGGCTGCGCACCGGGCTGCCCGAGGAGGAGACCTCCCCCTACGACGCCCACCCGCCGACCGCCGAGCGCATCCGCCTGATCGAGGAGCTGCCCGACGACGGACGCGGCCACCTCGAGCCCTCCGGGCCCGCGATGGCGCTGCTGCGTGAGGCCGGGCGCGTGCTCGGCGAGCTGGAGGACGTCACGCTCACCGCGGAGGCGCTGGCCATGCGGCGCGTGGACTGGCCGGAACTGCTCCACCTGGGGCTGCGGGCCGGCTGCGACGCCGACGCCGAACCGCTGCGGGAGGCCATGCGGCAGGCCCTCGGCGGCGACGCCGGCCTGCGCACGCTGCTGGACGCGGCCGACGCCGGGGCGCTGTGGCGCGTCGCCGACGCGCTGCCCAAGTCCGAGGAGGCGGGGCGGGCGAGCGGCCGGGCGGCACGCGAGTTCGCCCGCCCCGGGCTGCGGTACGGCCTCTCCAGGCTGGTGATCCTGGAGCTCGTCGACGCCGGACTGGCCCGCTGGGAGATGTCCTGGTCCGACGGCACCCGGCTCGACCTGTCGGACGACTACGGGGACCGGCTGAGCCAGGCCCTGGAGGCCGCCGTCGCCGACACGCCGGACACACGGCCCCTGCGGGAACTGCTGCCCCGGGCGCTCCACCCCACGACCTTCTGAAGAAACGAGCGGAACACCCGTGGCACGACTGCTGCCCCTCCTCGTCATCGCCGTCGGCGTGTACCTCTGGTACAGATCCCGCCACGGCGCGTCCGCCGGGCCCCGCTCGGCCTCGCCCTCCGCGCTGACGGAGGGCTCCCTCGCCCTCGGCTTCCTGCCGGCGAGCGGTCAGAACACCGAGCGCGCCCGGCCCGACGCCGAACTGGACGCCCTGGGCGCCTCGGTGCGGGCCGGCGAGTGGGAACCCACCGCACGGGCCCTCGCGGCCGCGGGGAAGAACTGGGAGCGCCGCTCCCAGATCGTCGGCGAGGTCGCGGACGCGGCGGCCAACGACGACGCCTGGCTGACGGCCTGGGAGGCCGCGCGCCCCGACGACCCCGACGCCGCGGTCGTGCGCGCGAAGTCCACCGTCTTCCTCGCCTGGGAAATGCGCGGCAGCGCCCGGGCCGACAGCACCAGCCAGGAGCAGTTCGACGGCTTCCACCGCGTGCTCATGCGCTCCCGCGGGGACATCGAGCGCGCCAAGGCCCTCAACCCCGAGGACCCCACTCCCTACATCACCGAGGTCTGGACCGGGCTCGGCCTCGGCTACCCGCACGAGACGATGCGTGAGCTGTGGGCCGAGATCACCGCTCGCGCGCCCCACCACTACGCGGCCCACTACAGCGCCCTGCAGTACTGGAGCGAGAAGTGGCGCGGCTCGGAGGCGCTGGCGTGGGAGTTCGTGGAGCCCGCGATCGCCGCCGCCCCGCACGGGACGCTGCTGCCCGCGCTGCGGCTGGTGCTGTGGTACGAGCACCACGACAGCGACGCGTCGGAGGCGGACTACCGCGAGGCGGGGCTGACGGCCTACGTCGACGCGGTGCTCGCCGACATCGCGATGGCACCGCCCACGCACCCGCGGCTGGCGGAGGTCCGCCACCTGCTGGCGTACTTCCTGGTGCGGCAGAAGCGCCACGCGCAGGCGCTCGAGCAGTTCCGCATGGTCGACGGCTACGTGGAGGCCCTGCCCTGGCGGTACTACAACGACCCGGCGGCCGCCTACTGCGCCTTCCGCGACAAGGCGGTCCGCAAGGCCCGTTGAGGGACGCGGCCTACGGCCGGCGCTCGGCGGGGACCGCCCTCCAGCCCGCTCCGTCCCGTTCGACGACCGCCGGCACCAGCCCGAAGGGCGCGGGGTGGATCCGCCGGGTGAAGTCCATCAGCTCGACGCGGTGCGGGCGCAGCCGCAGCAGGACGTAGTCGTCGCCCTCCGGGCCGCCCGGGAAGAACGCCTCGAAGTCGTCCTTCCAGTGGGCGAGCCGCAGGGGGAGGCCGTCCTCGAGGACGGCCTCCCCCTGGAGGACGACGTACGCCTGGGCGGCGCGGTCCTCGACGGCGTACGTCACCTCGGGGTGCGCCGCGACGTCGGCCGCCTTGCGCGAGCGCGGGCTCGTGCCGATCCAGACCGTGCCGTCGTCGTCGACGGCGACGTGTTCGACGAGCCGGGTCCTGGGGCGCCGGCCGTCATGGGTGGTGAGGAAGCCGTTCGGGTTGGTCCGGGCCAGCCGCAGGGCGGCGGCGAACAGTGACGCGGCACTCTGATCGGTCGTCATACGACACCCATCTCCTCGGGAGGGCCCTACCGTACGCTTGCGTATGGTGAACCGTACGGTAGCGTACGGTCATGGTGCAACGGCGAGATCGAAGCCCCCGGTCCGGCGGCGGCCGGCAGCGGCTGAGCGCCCGGGACTGGGCGGACGCGGCCCTCACGGCCATCGGGGAAGGGGGCCTCGCCGCCGTCGCGGTCGAGCCCCTCGCCGCGCGCCTGGGCGCCACCAAGGGCAGCTTCTACTGGCACTTCACCAACCGCGAGGCGCTGATCGAGGCGGCCCTCGAGCGGTGGGCGGAGGTCTGCACCGAGGACATCATCACCGCGCTGCGGGCCGAGCCCGACCCGCTCGTCCGGCTGCGCAGGCTGTTCGCCGAGACGACCGCCGCGGCCGCCCGCGACCCGCTCGAGCTCTCCCTCCTGGCCACCTCCGGCCACCCCCAGGTCGCCGCGGTGCTGCGGCGCGTCACCGAGCGGCGGGTGGGCTACCTCGCCGAGCTCTTCACCGAACTCGGCTTCGCGCCCGACGAGGCCCGCCGCCGGGGGCTGCTCGGCTACACCGCCTACCTCGGCCATGCGCAGCTGGGCCACGCGGTGCCCCAGGCGCTTCCCACCGCCGAGGAGCGGGCGGCCTATCTGGACTCGGTGCTCGACACCCTGCTGGGCCGCGACTGAACCGTCCGCTCCGGCACGGCGCCGGGAGTGGATTCCGGCCAGGCCCGCGGGCGTCCCCCCGGGCGGCCGTGGCGCGAAGTCTGGCCAACCCCTGTCCGGCCCCCTACCATGCGAACGCTCCCAGTCCCACGGGCTGCTTGGAACCCCTGGGTTGGCATGGGCATGACCGTCTATGACCATGTCGTCAGCGGCCGTGGCCGCCGCCCCCGGACCCCTCCCGGCTCGCCCGGCACTTCCGGTTCCGCTCGCCCGCCCCTTCCGCTCGGGGGAACAGCCGTCGCCAACGGGCGCGGGACCACGTGTCCTTGTCTGTCCCCGCGGGCCGCCGGCCCGTAGACACCGATTGGAGCACCATGCCCGCCGGACTCCTCACCGCAGGCGCGATCGCCGCGTTACTCGCCGCGCCGCTGTCCACGCACAACCCGTCGGTCATCACCAACCCGCCGCCGGACAAGATCGTCATCGAGGTCGCCACCGTCAACGGCTCGGGTTGTCCGGCCGGGACCGCCGCCGTCGCGGTCTCGCCCGACAACACGGCCTTCACCGTCACCTACAGCCAATACCTCGCCCAGGTGGGCATCGGCTCCAAGCCCACCGACTTCCGCAAGAACTGCCAGCTGAACCTGAACGTGCACGTCCCGCAGGGCTTCACCTACGCGATCGCCGCGGCCGACTACCGCGGCTACGCCAAGCTCGAGGCCGGCGCCTCCGGCACCCAGAAGGCCTCGTACTACTTCCAGGGCTCACCCGTCACCACCCCCAGCAGCCACACCTTCAGAGGCAACTACGACGACAACTGGCAGGCCACCGACAGCGTTCCGATCGCCGCACTGGTCTGGCACCCCTGTGGCGAGCTGCGGAACTTCAACATCAACACCGAGCTGCGGGTCAACGCCGGCTCCTCCGACCCCAGCAAGACCACCAGCTTCATGACCATGGACTCCACGGACGGCAGCATCAACACCGTCTACCACCTGGCGTGGAAGGAGTGCCCCAAGCCCTGACGGGCCGGGCCGGGAGCGGGGGCGGCCGGCGGGCCGCTCCCGCGCACCGCGACGTGGCCGGATCGTGGCGTCGCTCACAGCGACTTTACGCCCGGGACACCCTCGATCACCTGCGGATATCGCACTGCGCACAGAAAAGGTCACTCATAGGGTATAGACCTCTGGCGGAAACCGAGCGAATGTGGGGGGAATTCATCGCGAAGACCGGCGGACCGGGCAGCACGAGAGCGGACCGCACCGGCGGACCGGACGAGAGATCGGCCGGAACCCTTCGCGACCCCCCTCGATCGCACCAGAGCCACATGCCTGCATTCAGTCGCGACATCGTGAGTCCAACGCATACGGCCGACGCCATCACCAGCGCCCCCGATGCCCTCGCGGACCGGGCCTTCGGTCCACAGCGGCTCCTCGGCCCGTGGGGCCAGGGGCTCGTCTCCTGCTCGCACAGCGCCCCCGGCCCCTGGCCGGCCCGGACGCCGGGCGCCCACCCGTCCGGCACGGTGACGCTGCCGTCCTCGACCCGTTCCGTGGCGGCCGCCCGCAGGTTCGCCGGCGCCCTGCTGGCCGAATGGGGGCTCCAGGACCTGGTGGGCGACGCCGTCCTCCTGCTGTCCGAACTGGTCACCAACGCCGTGGTGCACGTCCCGGAGGGCGCCGGGGAGGTGAAGCTGGTCCTGCGCCGGACGGCGGAACACCTCGTCGCCCAGGTCAGCGACGCCGGCGGCTGTCTGCCGGAGTGCGCCGAGGCCGGCCCGGACAGCGAGAACGGCCGCGGCATGTGGCTCGTCGAGCAGATCGCCGCCCGGTGGGGCCACCACGCCACGGGAAGCGGCACCGGCAAGACCGTCTGGTTCGCCCTGTGCCTCCCTGCCGCCACGCCCGTCGAGTGACCCGCACGTCGGGGGCGCGCGCCGGGCCGCATCACACCACCAATGCCGTCCGGACCGCCGCCGCGGGCTGCGCACCGGGCGGGTTCGGAGAGAACATGGAAGACGCTGCGGCGTAACGGGCGAGAAGGGCACTGAGGGACCGGACCGGCATGTTCCGGCGCGAGGCCGCCGCACCACCCCGAGCGGGAGGACCTCGAATGGGCACCACGGACGCATTCCGGCCGGACCCGGGCCGGGTCAGGGCGGCCCCGTACGAGGCCGGCGGCCTGCTCGACGTGCTCAGCGTGGCCGCCGTGGTGCTGGACCGGGACGGCCGGATCGTGCTCTGGAGCCCGCAGGCGGAGGAGCTGTTCGGCTGGAAGGCCCCCGAGGCGCTGGGCCATTACGCCGCCCAGCTGCTGGTGGCCGAGGAGAACCGGCAGGAGGTCCTCGAGCTCTTCGCCAAGGTCATGGGCGGCGGCGGCATGTGGGCCGGGGTCTTCCCCGCCCGGCACAAGGACGGCAGCCTGCGGCCCCTGGAGTTCCGCAACATGCGCCTGGAGGACAAGGACGGCGACGTCTACGCCCTCGGCATGGCCACCGACCAGCAGATCCTGCGCGACGTCGAGCGCGACCTGGCCCTCTCGCTCCGCCTGGTGGCCCAGTCCCCGATCGGGCTGGCCGTCCTCGACACCGGGCTGCGCTACGTCATGGTCAACCCCGCGCTCGAGCGCATCCACGGCCGGCCCGCCCGGGCCTACGTCGGCCGCCACGTCCGGGAGGCGCTGTCGTTCCTGGACGACCGCGACGCAGGTGCCATCGAGGCCTCCATGCGGGAGGTCATGGCCACCGGCACCCCGCTGGTGGACCAGTTCATCGTCGGCCCCACGGCCGACCCGGCCGCCGGCGAGCGCGCCCGCCTGGTCTCCTTCTACCGGCTGGAGGACCCCGCCGGCCGCCCCATGGGCCTGGCCACCTCGGACGTCGACGTCACCGACCGGCACCGCACCGCCACCGAGGCCCGCCGCAGACTGGCCCTGATCGCCGACGCCTCCGTACTGATCGGCACCACCCTCGACCTCGACCAGACCGCCCGGGAGCTGGCCGAGGTCGTCGTTCCGGCCCTCGCCGACGTGGCCGCCGTCGACGTCCTCGACACCGCCCTGCACGGCAACTCCGCCCCGCCCGGCGAGCAGGCCGCCGTCTTCCGGGCGCTGGCCGTCGCCTCGGCCGACGCCGGCGACGCCGGCGACGCCGTGCGCGCCGCCGACCCGCCGGGGGAGATCGCCAAGTACGACGCCGACCGGCTCGTCGCCCGGTGCGTGACCACCGGCCGTCCCGTCCTGCTGCCCCGCGTCGGGCCCGAGGACCTGCCGCGCATCGCCCGCGACGCGCAGGCCGCCGGGCTCCTGGGCCGGGCCGGCCTGCACTCCTACATGGCCGTGCCGCTGATCGCCAGGGGAGAGGTGCTGGGCGCCCTGGACCTCAAGCGCACCAGCAACCCCGAGCCCTTCGGCGAGGACGACGTCGTCCTCGCCGGGGAGCTCGCCGCCCGCGCCGCCGTCTGCATCGACAACGCCCGCTGGTACCAGCGCGAGCGCGCCACCGCCCTCACCCTCCAGCGCGACCTGCTGCCCAAGCCGCCCCAGAACCTGGTGGGCCTCGAGGTCGCCTACCGCTACCAGCCCGCCGGCGCCGCCGTCCAGGTCGGCGGCGACTGGTTCGACGTCATCCCCCAGGCGGGCGACACCAGCGCCCTGGTCGTCGGGGACGTCATGGGCAGCGGCATCAACGCCGCCGCGGCCATGGGCCAGCTGCGCACCGCCGCCCGTACGCTCTCCGGGCTGGACCTCGACCCCGCCCAGGTGCTGCGCCACCTCGACCGCACCGCCAGTGGTCTGGACCAGACGATCGCCACCTGCCTCTACGCCGTCTACGACCCCGGCCTCGACCGCTGCTGCTTCGCCAACGCCGGCCACCTCCCGCCCGTCCTGGTGCGCCCCGGCCGGCGCCCGGTGCTGGTCGACCTGCCCACCGGCGCCCCGCTCGGGGTCGGGGGCGTCCCCTTCGAGAGCGTCGCGGTGCCGCTCACCCCGGGCGACCGGCTCGTCCTCTACACCGACGGCCTGGTGGAGACCCGCGACGAGGCCATCGACACCCGGCTCGAGGTGCTCCTGGGCCTGCTCGACGGGCGGGACCTGGACCTGGAGGCCACCTGCGACCTGTTGCTGAGCGAACTGCGCGCGGACAACGACCAGGACGACGTCGCGCTGCTCATCGCGCACGTGCGGCCCGGCAGGCGGTAGTGCCCGACCTCACCGGGGGCGGCCCTGGGCTCACCCCTGCCGGGCACATAAAATGACCACACCATGTATCGCACCATGATGAAGTCCAAGATCCATCGCGCCACCGTGACCCAGGCCGACCTGCACTACGTGGGATCGCTGACCGTCGACGCGGACCTGATGGAAGCCGCCGACCTGCTGCCCGGCGAGAAGGTCGACATCGTCGACATCAACAACGGCGCCCGGCTGTCGACCTACGTCATCGAGGGCCCCCGGGGCACCGGCGTGATCGGCATCAACGGCGCCGCGGCCCGCCTGATCAGCCCCGGCGACCTGGTCATCATCATCGCCTACGGCTCGATGGACGACGCCGAGGCCCGCACCTTCGAACCCCGCGTCGTCTTCGTCGACGAGCACAACGCCGTGGCGCACCTCGGCGCCGACCCGGCCGACGTCCCCGAGGGCTCCGGCCTCTCGCGCGGGGACCGCGTGGCGGGCTGACGCCCGCCACGCCACGTCCCGGACGTCCGCGTCAGGCCGCCGGAATCCCGGCGGCCTCGGCGATCGTACGGGCCGTCAGTTCCACGGCCGCCCGGACCAGCTCGTCCTCGCTCGGCCGGCAGCGGTCCAGCGCCGGGTCGTACTCCACGCCGATGGCGCCCGCGTGGTTCGCCCGCACCTCCTCCAGCCGCGCCGGCCAGCGGTGCGCGATGAGGGCGTCCAGCAACTCACGTGAGCACGCGGTGTCCATCAGCTCGTCCGCCGTGCCGTGCACCAGGCTGACCGGGACCGGCAGCGGGTCGGCCGGGCCCCCGACCGCCAGGTCGGCCAGCGGGGGAGTGCCCGTGGTGCGCGCCGGACGGTCGTAGCGCGAGGCGATGCCCACGACCGCCGCGGGCCGCCAGCCGTCCGCCACCGCCGGGTTGAGCGCCACGCCCATCGCCGCCGGGGCCCCCGCCGACCAGCCGGCGAGCACCATGCGCTCGGCGTCGCCGCCCAGCGCGGCCGCGTGCGTACGGGCGTACTCCAGCGAGGCCAGCAGGTGCGCCCGGCCGCCGTCGGGGGCGTCGGAGCGCCAGTCGGGGACGAAGACGAGCGCCCCCAGACCGGCGACGGCCCGCGCCAGCGGCTCCAGGACGTCCCGCTCGTCGGGGCCGATGCCGTGCCAGAGCAGCACCGTCGCCGCCGGCGACGGGTGCGTGCCGGGCCGGTAGACATCGATGAACTTGCCGTTGGGCGCGGTGGCGAGCTCGTGGTGCACATCAACTGGTACTGGCACGGTGGCCCTTCCGTATCGTCTCCTGCTTACCGCAGGACGCTATCAACCGCTGCCGGCCGACTGACGCCGCATCGCCTCCACTTGAACGTCGTCGTCGCCGTCCCGGACGTCGCCGCCGTGCGCCGCGGACCCGGGCAGGGCGGCGAAGGCGGTGGCGACGCGCACCAGCCACACCGTCTCGTCGGACAGGTCGGTGCGGGCGTCGGGACGGCCGGCCGGGGCCGTGCCGTCGGCGGCCGCCGCCCGGCCCTCGGCCTTGGCCGCCAGGGCCGACTTGATGCGGACCGCCTCGACGTGGGCGCGCGCGTCGTCCTCCGGCATCCCGGCGGCGAGCGCCTCGTGCCGGGCCCGCTCCGCCGCCACCGGGTCGTGATGGGCGCGCAGGGCGAGCTGCCCGTCCCGGATCTCGATGACCCGGCGGTAGAGGCGGAATTCCATCTGCCGCACGGTCAGCCGGTCGGCGAGGGCGCCGCGGGCCGGGGCCAGGGCGATCGTGGGCACCGCCGCGTGCAGGGCGGCCCACAGCGGATACAGCCGGCGGTGGCGGCGGTAGGCCGTCGCCCAGTGGCCGACGGCGGCCACGCGCGGCCCCCAGCCCGGCAGCGTCCAGCCCACCAGGGTGAGCGCGGAGCCGATGTCGCCGCACAGCCAGGCCACGTCCTCCCAGGCGCGCAGGTCGAAGTCGAAGACGGTGCCGAGGATGTTGCCGGCCCTGATCGTGCCGTAGCCGAGGGTCACGAACGCGCCGACGGCGATGACCCGCAGGCCCCGGCGGAGCCACGTCCGCCCCGCCACCCGGGAATAGCCCCAGCAGACGCGGAAGACATTGGCCTCGCCGATGAGATAGACGCCGATGTACAGCGACAGATAGGCGATGTAATAGGGGTCGTGGACGTAGTAGAGGGTGAATCCCTTCACCCGCTGCACGGTCGGGGTGAGCAGGCAGAAGAGCGTGACGAGCGCGGCCAGCGACAGCGCGCAGAAACTCAGCTGCCAGCGCACCAGCCGGCGCGCCCGCTCGGGCGGGCGCGCCCAGTACGTCAGGACCACCTGCTGCCCGACGACCAGCGACAGCACACAGCTCTGCGCGAGGACCGCCGCGATGTTCGGCACGCCGGTGATGTCGTCCAGGCGCGCCCACACCGGGGGCAGGGAGACGAAGAAGCTCATCCCCGAGAGCGCGAGGACGGCGCACAGCGCGGCCAGGGCGGGATCCCTGGGATTCTTCCGCAGCGCGCGCAGTTTGTAGAAGAGGCCCGACCAGGCGGCGACGGCCCCGAGGGAATGCAGGAAAGTGATCACATCTCGTCCGTAGTGAAGCCGCGCAGGGACCGGTCCAGCCGTTCAACCGTCTCCGCCGCCTCACGGGGCACGGACCAGTTGCGTTCGAGCGGCTGCCGGTTGGCCTCCTGGAGAATCAGCGATGCGACCATCTCGGCCTCCTGTTCTTCGGCCGAGGTGTAGTACGTGCGCTGCAACACGCCCTGGACCATGGCCGGATCGAGCGTGGGCAGCAGGAGGCGTGACGTTTCCTCACCCAGGACCGCGTTTTCCTTGTGGCCGCAGATGACGTGCCCCAACTCGTGGGCGATGATGTGTTCCTGATGCAGCGGACTGGTGTCGTGTTCGTAAAAGATGTAATCTACATCCGGCGCGGAGATCCACAGCCCGCAGGGCCCGTCGACGGGAAGTCGGACGGGCTCCAGGTGAATCGGTCGGCCATGCCGTTCGGCCACCCTCCGGGACAGTTCCCAGACGTCGAACGGCGATGGAATGTCCAGGCCGCGAACCAGCTCCAGACTTCGCTGGTGCAACCTCTTGAATTTCACGGGTCCCCCCGTAGTAGCTAGGGGTTTCTGTCGGGCGGCCGGGTCCGGTTCGTGGGAAGTCCTTCCAATTCGCGGACCCGCTCGATCACTTCGTTGATCGAGTGCAGGCTCTCGGGGGACAGCCCGGCCGCGCGGAGTGCGACGCGCTGCACCTGGGTGTCCCGCAGAGCCACCAGGAGACGCAGGTCGGCATTGACCGCCGCCGTCACCTGGTCGTCGAAGAAATAGGCCGGAGGCACGCCGAAGAACTTCGCCAGCGCCTCGACGTGCCGCAGTGTCGGGTTGTTCCGCTGCCCCTTGCGCAGCAGCCAGATGTAGCTGCCGGAGATCGGGACGCCTCCCGCGGTGATCGCGCGGGCCACTTCTTCCGTGCTGTACGGCTCCCGGCCGGCCGGAACCACCGTCCGGAACAGGTGGTTGAGCTTGTCCGCCAGTGTGGGCTCCGCCGAAGCGTCGGGGTCGTTCATGATCGCACCTCCCTCCCGCGGTCAATCTAGCGTAAGGGCCCCCCTACGGGTCCATGTGCCCGCGCGTCCAATGCGGTTGACAGCGACCGGGCTCGGTATCTAGCTTCCTCTCTGTCGGCGGATCGACTGGTGTTGGAAGGCCCGGGAGGGCAGTCAATCACCAGTTGGAGGAGGAGGGTTCCAGACGCCCGCCTCCCCCGAGTGCGCGATCCGTCGTGGCCGGAGGTCCATCTGGAGGGGGTGCCGTGACGGTTCCGGAACCGGAACAGCAGCAGATCGCCTTGCTTTCTCCCGACGCGCTGTTACCCGCGGACTCCCCACGGGTGGCGGGCGAGGACCTCCGGCACGTCCAGAAGCTCGCCGCGCTGGACGTACCCCTGCCGGCCATCGTCGTGCACCGCACCACCCTGCGGGTCGTCGATGGCATGCACCGGCTGCGAGCCGCTCGTCTACGGGGGGATGAGCGGATCGCGGTCCGGTTCTTCGACGGCAGCCCCGACGACGCGTTCGTCTACGCCGTCAGGGCGAACATCCTGCACGGCCTGCCCTTGACGCAGGCCGACCGGTCGGCCGCCGCCGAGCGCATCATCCGCAGCCATCCACACTGGTCGGACCGCCTGATCGCCTCGGCGACGGGCCTCGCCGCCAGCACGGTGGCCGCCGTGCGCCGGCGGTCGGCCGACACCGGCCGGCAGCCGCCCGCCCGCACCGGCCGCGACGGCCGCGTGCGCCCGCTCAACGCCGCCGAGGGCCGCCGCCGCGCCGGCGCGCTCATCGCCGCCCGGCCCCAGGCCAGCCTCCGCGAGATCGCGGGCATGGCCGGCATCGCGGTCGGCACCGCCCGCGACGTACGCCTGCGGCTGCTCCAGGGACTCGACCCGGTGCCGAAGAAGCTGCGGGACGCCGAGAGCCGGGGCACCGACGCCGAGCCCCCGGCGCGGGCCGTCGCCGCGGCGGCCAAGGCCGCGAACACCACCCAGCGGGCCGGCGGCCCCGGGCCCGTCGCGGCGGCCGCTGCCGCCGCGGTCAGCACCGAACCGCTCCTGCGGACGCTGCGCTCCGACCCCTCGCTCCGCTTCACCGAAGGCGGCCGGGCCCTGCTCAACCTGCTCAGCGCCCACGGCATGGGCACCGAGCGGTGGCGCCGGCTCGTCGACGCCGTGCCCGCCCACCGCCGCGCGGCCGTGGCCCAGGCGGCCCGGCACAGCGCCGAGGCCTGGCTGCGCTTCGCCAGTGAACTCGACCGCCGGTCCGGGGGAATGCCGTGACCGTCATGGGTGTCCGCCCCGGAGCGGTCTCCTTCAGCCTCCTCGGACCGGTCTCGGCGACCGTCGGCGGCGAGCGGGTCACCGTCAGCGGCCGCAGACAGCGCGTCATCCTCTCGCTGCTCGTCCTGGCCCGGGGCCGCGTGGTGCCCGTCGCCACCCTGGTCGACGCCGTCTGGGGCGAGCGGCCCCCGCTCTCCGCGCGGGCGAGGGTCGCGCTCGGCGTCATCGCCCTGCGCAAGGCCTTCCGGGCCGCCGGGCACAGCGGCACGGTCATCGTCGGCACGCGGTCGGGATACCGCCTGAGCACCGAGCGGGCCGGGTTCGACGTCCGCGAGTTCGACGACCTGGTCGCCGCCGCGGACCGCGCCGCCGCGCACGGCGAGGCACTGCGGGCCGGCCTCCTCTACCGCGGCGCGCTGGACCTGTGGAGCGGGCCCGCCCTGGAGGGCGTGGGCGGACGGCTGACCGAGAGCGCGGCGGCCCGCCTCGAGGCCCGGCGACGGGCGGTGTGCGAGGCCCTGCTGACCGTGGGCCGCGACCTGGCGGACGACGGCTTCTTCGACGAGGCGGAGCAGGCGCTGCGGGACGTGCTGCGCGCGGCCGAGGAGCCGGGCGCGGCGGGACCGGCGGCCGAGGCCCATCTGGCCCTGGGCCGCCTCCTCGTGACGCTGTACCGCCTCGGACAGGGCCGGCACCATCTGCGGGCCGCGGCGGCCCTGGGCGAGGAGCGGGCCGTCGGCGAGCTCGCGGCGCTCGCCGAGCGGGGGTCCGGCGCCGGGGAGGCGCTGGAGCTCGTGCCGCGGCAGGCGGTGCGCTGAGGGGCGCTCCGCCACCGCCCCTCAGCCCAGGGCGCGGCCGCCGGTCACAGCTCCGCGGCCGTCGGGTACGACGGCTGCGCGCCCTCCCGGGTCACCGACGCCGCTCCCACCCGCACCGCGAAGCGGGCCGCCTCCGTCAGAGGGGCGCCGTCGGCCAGCCGTGCGGCCAGCGCGCCCGTGAAGGCGTCCCCGGCGCCGGTGGTGTCCACCACCTCGACCTCGACCCCGGGCACCGCGACCGGCTCGGCGGCGTCCGCGTCCAGGGCCAGCGCGCCCGCTCCGCCGAGGGTGACCACGACCGACCGGGCGCCGCGGTCCCGCAGCGCGGCGGCCCACCGGGCCGGGTCGCCGTCCGGCAGGGCCGAGAGCCGCCGGGCCTCGTGCTCGTTGACGACGAGGGGATCGGCGGCGGCCAGCAGGGCCGGGTCGAGCGTCCCGGGCGCCGGCGAGGGGTTGAGCACGACCCGGGTGCCGGTCTCCGCGGCGACGGCGACCGCCGCCCGTACGGTCTCCGGCGGCACCTCGAGCTGGAGCGAGAGGACGGCCGAGGCGGCGATGACCTCGCGGGCGGCCGTGACGTCCGCGGGGGAGAGGGCGGCGTTGGCGCCGGGGGAGACGACGATGGAGTTGTCGCCGTCCGGGCCGACCACGATCATCGCGGTGCCCGTGCGGGCCCCCTTCTCCACCAGGACGTGCCGCAGCTCGGTGCCCGCGTCCCGCTGGGCGTCCAGCAGCAGCCGGCCGAACGCGTCGTCACCGACCCGGGCCAGCAGGGCCGTCCGGGCCCCGAGGCGGGCCGCCGCGGCGGCCTGGTTGGCGCCCTTGCCGCCGGCCGACTCCACCAGGTCCGTGCCGAGCACGGTCTCGCCCGCCCCGGGCCGCCGGTCCACCCGGACCGTCAGATCGGCGTTGGCCGAGCCCACCACCAGTACGTCGTACATGTGCCCCTCACCCTTCGCACGTCGCCGCGTCGTCCCGGATCACCAGGACCACCGGCACCTTCCCCCGCTCCGGCAGCCTCTCACCCCGGGCGCCGGGAGTGTGACGCCCGTCATGAGGCGTTCCGCCGGGCGTCACGCCACGTCACCGAACCCACGCTCCGAGTCGCGGGAAGCGGGGGCCGGGGTCATGCTGAGACCACCGTGGCCGACACCGGCCGGCCCCGGCCCAGCGGCGCCCGTTCCCCGTTCGCGGACGGGACGCGAGGGCACCCCGCACGCCCGGAAGGTCCTCCGGCCGGCAGGCAACTCCTTGACGCACGAGCGAGGGGACAACCGTGACCATGGCTGAGCCGACGCCCCGCCCACCCGCCCGTGACACCCGTGGCCACGACGGCGAGACGGCCGACACCGCGGAAGTCTTCACCCGCCTGGCCGCCCTCCCCGCCGGGCCGGAGCGCGACCGGCTGCGGCAGGACGTGATCGCCGCCTGGCTGCCGATGGCCGAGCGGGTCAGCATGCGCTACCGCAAATGCGGGGAGAGCCCGGCGGACCTGCGACAGGTGGCCGCGCTGGCCCTGGTGCACGCCGTGGACCGCTATGACCCCCGGCTCGGCCACGCCTTCGAGTCGTTCGCCATCCCGACCATCAACGGCGAGCTCAAACGGCACGTCCGGGATCATGTGTGGTCCCTGCACATCCCGCGCCGGGACCAGGAGCTGCGGGCCGCCGTGCGCGCCGCGGCGGCCCACCTGGAGCAGCGCGGCGCGGGCGCGGACGTCACCGTGGCCGAGCTGGCCGCGGAGACGGGGCTGTCGGAGGAGGAGGTGCGGCGCGGGCTGGACGCCGACGGGGTCCATCACACGCTCTCCCTCGACCACACGGTGGCCGGCTCGGACGAGCTCCCGCTCGCCGACACCCTCGGCCGCTGTGACCGGGCGCTGGAGCTGGTGATCGACCGGCAGTCCCTCAAGCCGCTCCTGGACGCGCTGCCCGAGCGGGAGAAGTACGTCCTGTACTGGCGTTTCTTCGGCAACCTCACCCAGCAGCAGATCGGCGCCCGCCTCGGCGTCTCCCAGATGCAGATCTCCCGCATCCTCAGCCGCACCTGCGCCCGGCTGCGCCGGCAGCTGCTCGCGGCCGCCTGATCCCCCCCCCGCGGGCGGCCGACGGCCCCCGCGCCACCTCCCACAGCAAGGGCAGGACCGCACCATGGAGTCCAACCACTCGCACCTGACCCCCGACCTGCCGCCGATCGTCGAGATCCCCGACCTGCCGGGCGCCCAGCACGACCAGCGGTCCGGGAACGAGGGCGGCGAGCCCGACCCGGCGGCCGGGTCCGGACACGGCAGTGGCGCCCACCAGGAGGTCGGTGGGCGCCACGAACGCACGGGAGAGGGATCCGGCGGCTGACTGTGACCCTGTCCCGCGCGGCGCGCGGTCCGGCTGTGACGCGCGCGCTCAGGGGTGGGGCAAAGGTCAGTTGTTGACGCAGGTGTTGCCGAACGTCGGGTTCAGCAGGGCGATGATGTTGATCGTGTTCCCGCAGAGGTTGATCGGGATGTGGATCGGGACCTGAATGACGTTCCCGGAGATGACACCGGGGGAGCCCGCAGCCACACCCTGCGCGCCGGAGTCGGCGACAGCGAGACCGGCGGCACCGGTGAGGGTCGTGCCGACGGCGGCGGTCAGGACGGCTGCCTTGGCGATACGCGACATGGCCAAACCTTTCTAAGGGGTGTTGAGAGGCAATTGTGACCGGCGTTTCAGGAGGAGATGGACCAATATGGGCCCCATGCCACGTAATTAACCCGGAAAGGCCAATAAGTCGGATGTAATGTACGGTGGTTGAAAAATCGGATTCCGGCACTTCCGCACCGCCTCACGCGATTCCGGCCGACCGCGACGGAGGGCGCCCGGGCCGGCCCGGGGAGCGCCCCCGCAGGCCGCCCGGCGCACGGTCCGCCCGCCCGCCCCCGGCCCGGGTCGATCATGGGTTTGGCGCTGCCGCGTTCGCCTACGTACAGTTTCCTGGAACACTTGTCGAACAAGCGGACTGGGAAACGACAGCGGTCATGACCGTCACTGAAGAGAACCGCGACGGTGCAGGCCACCCGTCGGACACGGACACCCCGGGCATAGCCCCGGAACGCATGGCGATCTGCCTGAGCGTCCTCGAGGAACTCGACCGGCTCCCGGTCGACCACCCCGACGCGATCGCGGTCCGGCGCGCCACCGCCGGGATCTACCGGACGGTGAAGCAGCGCCGCCGCCAGGAGCGCCGCGCGGCCAAGACCGCCCACGACAAGCAGGTCACCGAGGCCACCGCCACCGGCTCCGCCGAGCGCATCGACGACGAGACGCAGGGCATCCTGCCCAGCTCCTCGGTCGCCGGCGAGATCGCGGGCATCCTGCAGCGCCCCCGGTCCTGCTACATCTGCAAGACCCGCTACGTCGAGGTCGACGCCTTCTACCACCAGCTGTGCCAGGACTGCGCGGCCGAGAACCGGGCCCGCCGCGACGCCCGCACTGACCTCACCGGGCGGCGCGCGCTGCTCACCGGCGGCCGGGCCAAGATCGGCATGTACATCGCCCTGCGACTGCTGCGTGACGGCGCCCACACCACCATCACCACGCGGTTCCCCAACGACGCCATCCGCCGCTTCAAGGCGATGCCGGACAGCGACGAGTGGATCCACCGCCTCAAGGTCGTCGGCATCGACCTGCGCGACCCGGCGCAGGTGGTCGCCCTCGCCGACTCCGTCGCCGCCGAGGGCCCGCTGGACATCCTGATCAACAACGCCGCCCAGACGGTGCGCCGCTCCCCGCGCGCCTACAGCGAGCTCGTCGCGGCCGAGTCCGCGCCGCTGCCCGCCGGCGAGCTGCCCGCAGCCCAGGTGATCGGCACCTTCGGCAGCGGTGCGGTGGACTCCGTCGCCGCGCTGCCGGCCCCCCGCCGCGAGGGCGACGGTCTGACGGCGCAGGACGTCACCGACCTGGCGCTCGTCGGAGGCTCGGCCTCCCTGGCCCGCATCGAGGCGGGCACCGCGATCGACGCGGGCGGCCTCGTCCCGGACCTGGACTCCACCAACAGCTGGATCCAGACCGTCTCCGAGGTCGACCCGGTCGAGCTCCTCGAGGTCCAGCTGTGCAACTCCACGGCGCCGTTCATCCTGATCAGCCGGCTCCGCCCGGCCATGGCGGCGGCCGCCGCCCGCCGCACGTACGTGGTGAACGTCTCCGCCATGGAGGGCGTCTTCAGCCGCGGCTACAAGGGCGCCGGCCACCCGCACACCAACATGGCCAAGGCCGCCCTGAACATGCTCACCCGCACCAGCGCCCAGGAGATGCTGGAGAGCGACGGCATTCTGATGACGGCGGTCGACACCGGCTGGATCACCGACGAGCGCCCGCACCCGGACAAGGTCCGCCTGGCCGCCGAGGGCTTCCACGCCCCGCTCGACCTGGTGGACGGCGCGGCACGGGTCTACGACCCGATCGTCCGTGGCGAGCAGGGCGAGGACCTCTTCGGCTGCTTCCTGAAGGACTACCGCAAGTCGAACTGGTAGGCACCCGCCCCGGACGGGCCGGAACCGGCCCGTCCGGGATCAGCGGTCAGGGGAGGAGCCCCCGCACGGCGTCCAGCGTCGCCGGAAGCGCCTCCGCCGCGAGCCCGCCGCCCTGGGCCACCTCGGCCGTGCCGCCGCCTCGGCCGCCCAGCAGGGACTTCACCAGCGCGGCGGCCGAAAGGCCCGCCGCGACGGCGGCCCCGTTCAGGGCGACCGTCACGACCGCCTTGTCGCCGGACGGCGCCCCGATCGCCGCCACGCCCGGCCGGGAATCCGGCAGACGGTCACGCACGGCCAGCGCCAGGGCGCGCGCGTCCGCGTCCGTGGTCGCCGTCACCACCCGCGTGCCGCCCACGTCCGTCGCCGCGGCGGCCAGCTCCGCGGCCCGGGCCAGCGCCGCCCGCCCGCGCAGCTCCTCCGCCAGCTGGTCGGCGGCCTTCAGCCGCTCCAGCAGGCCGGCCACCCGCTCCGGCAGCCCCGCGCGCGGCGCCTGCAGCTGCTCCGCCAGCCGCGAGACCAGGTCGCGCTCGCGGGCCAGGTAGCCGAAGCCCTCGAAGCCGGTCGCGGCCTCCAGCCGCCGCATCCCGGCCCCCACCGACGACTCCGCCGTCAGCGCCACCACGCCCACCTGCGCCGCGTGCTCGACGTGCGTGCCGCCGCACAGCTCGCGCGACCACGCCCCGCCGATCTCGACCACCCGCACCCGCTCGCCGTACGTCTCGCCGAACAGCGCCAGCGCGCCCAGCTCCCTGGCCTCGGGCAGTGACATCCACCGCACCTCCACCGGCAGGTCCCGCCGCAGCGCCCGGTTCGCCGCCTCCTCGACCTCGCCGCGCGCGGCCGGGCCGAGCGCGCCCCGCCAGGGGAAGTCCAGCCGCAGATAGCCGGGCCGGTTGTACGAACCGGCCTGCAGGGCCGTCGGGCCGAGCACCTGCCGCAGCGCGGCGTGCAGCACATGGGTGCCCGAGTGCGCCTGCCGGGCGCCCAGCCGCCACTCCGGGTCGACGGCCGCCCGTACGGCATCCCCCACACCCAACTCGCCAGCCGTCACCCGCACCTGATGGATCACCAGCCCGGGCAGGGGCCGCTGCACGTCCAGCACCTCGGCCTCCACCGACGCGCCGGTCAGCGCGCCCGCGTCGCTGTCCTGGCCGCCCGACTCGGCGTAGAAGGGCGTGCGGTCCAGCACGGCGGTGGCGATCTCGCCGGTGCGTACGGACGTCACCGGGCCGGCCGGGCCCAGCAGGGCCAGCACCCGCGATTCCGTCTCCAGCGCGTCGTACGCCCGCCAGTCCGTCGGCCCGTGGGCGCCGAGCACCTCCCGCAGCGCGGAGGTGTCCAGCGCGCCCGACTTACGGGCCCGGGCGTCCGCGCGGGCCCGCTCCCGCTGCTCGGTCATCAGCGCGGTGAAGCCCTCGCGGTCGACCTCGACGCCCTGCTCCTCGGCCATCTCCAGCGTCAGGTCGATGGGGAAGCCGTAGGTGTCGTGCAGCAGGAACGCCTGCTTGCCCGGCAGCAGGTGACCGCCGCGCGCCTTGACGTCCGCGACCGCCGTGTCCAGCACGGTCGTCCCCTGCCGCAGCGTGGAGCGGAAGGCGTCCTCCTCGGCGTACGCCTGCTGGGAGATGCGGCCGAACTCCTCGGCCACCGCCGCGTAGCTGTGCCGCATGCAGTCCCGGGCGGCCGGCAGCAGCTCCGGCAGGGCCGGGTCCTGGTACCCCAGCAGCCGCACCGAGCGCACGGCCCTGCGCAGGATGCGGCGCAGCACGTACCCACGGCCCTCGTTGCCGGGCGCGGTGCCGTCGGCGAGCAGCATCAGGGCGGTCCGCACGTGGTCGGCCACCACCCGCAGCCGCACGTCCGCCTGGTGGTCGGCGCCGTACCGCACGCCGGTCAGCTCGGCGGCCCGGTCCAGCACGGGCCGGGTCTCGTCGATCTCGTAGAGGTTGTCGACACCTTGCAGCAGCGTGGCCATGCGCTCCAGGCCCATGCCGGTGTCGATGTTGCGCCGGGGCAGCTCCCCGAGGATCGGATAGCCGGACTTCCCGGCGCCCTCGCCCCGCTCGTACTGCATGAAGACCAGGTTCCAGAACTCCATGTACCGGTCCTCGTCCACGGCCGGGCCGCCCGCGCGGCCGAGCGCGGGCCCCCGGTCGTAGTACAGCTCCGAGCACGGGCCGCAGGGTCCCGGAACGCCCATCGACCAGAAGTTGTCCTCGTCGCCCCGGCGCACGATCCGCTCCTCGGGCAGCCCGGCGATGCGCCGCCACAGTTCGGCGGCCTCGTCGTCGGAGTGATGGACGGTGGCCCAGATCCGGTCGGGATCGAGCCCGTACCCACCGTCCTCGACAGCGGAGACGGACAACTCCCAGGCGAAGGCGATGGCCTCCTCCTTGAAGTAGTCCCCGAACGAGAAATTGCCGTTCATCTGGAAGAACGAGCCGTGCCGCGTCGTACGGCCGACCTCCTCGATGTCCAGGGTCCGCACGCACTTCTGCACGCTCGTCGCCCGCGGCCACGGCGGGGACGCCTCGCCCGTCAGGTACGGCTTGAAGGGGACCATGCCCGCGTTGACGAACAGCAGCGTCGGGTCGGGTGTCGGCAGCGGCGCGCTGGGCACCACGGTGTGGCCGCGCGCGGCGAAGAAGTCGAGGAAGCGGCTGCGGATGTCGGCGGTACGCACAAGGGGCTCCGGATCGAATCAGGCGGCGCGGACGACGCGGGTCACGGGGTGCAGGGCCGCGTACTCCAGGGGAGCTGACGGGTCGATGGACACATCGAGCGGCGCGGGCTCGGCGCCCGCGCGCACCAGCAGGTCGCCGACGGCGGCGATCATCGCGCCGTTGTCGGTGCACAGCCGCAGCGGCGGGACGCGCAGCTCGATGCCCGCAGCATCGCAGCGCTCCCGCGCCAGCGCCCGCACCCGCGAGTTCGCGGCCACGCCACCGACCACGACCAGGGTGCCCACGCCGTGCTCCACGCACGCGCCGACGGCCTTGCGGGTCAGCACATCGGCCACGGCCTCCTGCAGCGAGGCGGCCCCGTCCGCGACGGGCAGGGGCCGCCCGGCGGCGCGATGGCCCTCGGCCCAGCGCGCGGCGGCCGTCTTCAGCCCCGAGAACGAGAACGCGTAGGGGTCGTCGCGCGGCCCGGTCAGCGGCCGGGGAAAGGCCACCGCCCTCGCATCCCCCTCCCGCGCCGCCCGGTCGACCGCCGGACCACCGGGATAGGGGAGGCCGAAGACCCGCGCCACCTTGTCGAAGCACTCACCGGCCGCGTCGTCGAGGGTGTCCCCGAGATGGAGGATCGGATCACGGGCGAGGTCCCGCACGAGCAGCAGCGAGGTGTGCCCGCCGGAGACGATCAGCACCATGCAGGGATTCGGCAGCGGCCCGTGCTCGAGGGTGTCGGCGGCCACGTGCCCGGCCAGATGGTGCACGCCATAAAGAGGCACGCCCAGCGCGTACGCGACCCCCTTCGCCGCCGCGACCCCCACCTGCAGCGCACCGGACAGACCAGGACCGGTGGTCACCGCCACCGCGCCGATGTCACCCATCTCCAGCCCCGCGTCCGCGAGCGCTGCCCGGACGACGGGGGCGGCGGCGTGCACATGGGCCCGCGCCGCGATCTCCGGCACGACACCGCCGTACCGCGCGTGCTCGTCCATGCTCGACGCCACCGCGTGGCCCAGCAGTTTCCCGTCCCGGACCAGCCCCGCGCCGGTCTCGTCGCAGGACGACTCGATACCCAGCACCACCGGTGAACGCCTCACGAGCGCGCCTCCTGCCTTCCTCTAGTAATTGCACAGCATATGCAACAAGGTCCCCGGAGTGGTGCCGTCTCCGCAGGTCAGTAGAGTTCCGGTGCCCCCAGTACGCCGCGAATTCCGAGGTACGCCCCGTGAGCCCTGCCCCCGTGACGGTCGTAGGCATCGGCGCCGACGGCTGGCCCGGTCTCGCCCCCGGCTCCCGGGAGGCGCTGCGCCACGCCGAGGTGATCATCGGCGGCCCGCGCCAGCTCGACCTGCTGCCCCCCGACTGCCCGGCCGAGCGCGTCGCCTGGCCGTCCCCGCTGCGCCCCGCCGTCCCTGGCCTGCTCGCCGCGCACGCGGGCCGCCGCGTGTGCGTCCTGGCCAGCGGCGACCCCATGTTCTACGGCATCGGCCGCACCCTCGCCGACGTCCTCGGCGCCGACCGGCTGCGCGTCCTGCCGCACCCCTCCGCCGTCTCGTACGCCTGCGCCCGCCTGGGCTGGCCCCTGCACGACACCGACGTGATCAGCCTCGTCGGCCGCCCCCTGGCGACGCTCACGGCCGCGGCGCACGACGGCCGCCGCCTCCTCGTGCTCAGCGCCGGAGCGGAAACGCCCGCCGAGGTCGCCGGCCTGCTGCGCCGGCTCGGCTACGGGCCGAGCCGGATGACCGTGCTGGAACAGCTGGGCGGCGACCGCGAACGCCGCCTCGACGGCACCGCCGACGACTGGCCGCACCCGCCGGGCGACGCCCTCAACGTCATCGCGGTCACCTGCCACCGCGCCCCGGACGCACTCCGCATCCCCCTCACCCCCGGCCTGCCCGACGACGCCTTCGAACACGACGGCCAGCTGACGAAGCGCCACGTACGTGCGGCGACCCTCGCCGCCCTCGCCCCCGCCCCCGGCGAACTGCTGTGGGACGTGGGCGGCGGCTCCGGCTCCATCGGCATCGAATGGATGCGCGCCCACCGCTCGTGCCGGGCCGTGGCCGTCGAACGCGACGCGGTGCGTTCTGAGCGCATCACGCGCAACGCGGGTGCCCTGGGGGCGCCGGGGCTGCGGGTGGTCACCGGCCGGGCGCCGGAGGCCCTGGCGGGCCTGCCCACTCCTGACGCCGTCTTCATCGGGGGCGGCCTGACGGCGCCGGGCCTGCTGGCCGCTTGCTGGGATGCGCTGCCGGCGGGCGGCCGGCTGGTCGCCAACACCGTCACCCTCGAATCCGAGGCGTTGCTGACGGACTGGTACCGCCGCCACGGGGGCGACCTGACCCGCCTTGCGGTCGCGCACGCCGTGCCCGTAGGGGGCTTCACGGGGTGGCGGCAGGCCATGCCGGTGACGCAGTGGTCGGTGATCAAGCCGTGACGGTGCGGCCCGGTGGGCGGGTTTGTGCCCACCCTCCCCCAGCTACCGCTGGGAGGTGCCCCCAGCCCTGCGGGACGATTGCCCACAAACTGGGGGGAGGGGCGATTGCCGACAAACGACGGGAGGGGCCGGGGTGGGATGGGCCCTGGCAGGGGACGTAAGGGATATTTGCGGCTGCCTGCCGGGTAACCGAACCGGCTGACAGGGGCCGTAAATATTCCAGTCCCCAGAAGGGCCCGTCCCGCCCCGGCCCCGCCCCACGAAACGCACCGATCCCAAGGAGACCGCATGACCGTGTACTTCATCGGCGCCGGCCCCGGCGCCGCCGACCTCATCACGGTCCGCGGCGCCCGCACCCTCGCCCGCTGCGGCGTCTGCCTGTACGCCGGCAGCCTCGTACCGGACGAACTCCTCGCCGAGTGCCCGCCGGACGCCCGCCTCGTCGACACCGCCCACCTGAACCTCGACGAGATCACCGCCGAGTTCGTCCGGGCCCACGAAGCCGGCCAGGACGTCGCCCGCCTGCACTCCGGC
The DNA here is from genome assembly GCF_014655595.1 of Streptomyces griseocarneus. Lineage (GTDB taxonomy): Bacteria > Actinomycetota > Actinomycetes > Streptomycetales > Streptomycetaceae > Streptomyces > Streptomyces griseocarneus. The sequence goes on from NZ_BNBL01000001.1 coordinate 713,250, forward strand.
GATCCCTCCGTCTACAGCGCCGTGGCCGAGCAGATGCGCCGCCTGGACGCGCACGGCATCCCGTACGAGATCGTGCCCGGCGTCCCCGCCTTCGCCGCCGCGGCCGCCGCCCTCGGCCGCGAGCTGACCGTGCCGACCGTCGGCCAGACCGTCATCCTCACCCGCGTCGCCCAGCGGGCCACCCCCATGCCCCCCGGCGAGGACCTGGCCACCCTCGGCCGCAGCGGCGCCCTGATCGTGCTCCACCTGGCCGCCCGCCACGCCGACCGCGTCGTCGCCGAACTCCTCCCGCACTACGGCCCCGACTGCCCGGCCGCCGTCGTCGCGATGGCCAGCCGTCCCGACGAGATCGTCCTGCGCGGCACCCTCGCCGATATCGCGGATCAGGTGCGGGCGGCGGGCGTCGTCCGCACCGCGGTGATCCTCGTCGGCCGCACGCTGGCCGCCGGGCAGTTCCCCGACAGCTTCCTGTACTCGACGACGCGAGACCGGGACAACTGCGGGCGCACAGTGCGGAATTAGGGCGGCAAACAGCCTTTGGGTGTGTGCCTGGTCATGCCGCCGACCTCTTGTCGTGAGGGTTTCCTCGGAAGATCATGTAGCCGTGGCAGGGCCAGGGCCGCACATTTCCTAAGGGGATGTTCATGTCGAAGTACACATCGCGGATGCGTGGCAGGATTGTCGCGTTAACGGCGGCGTTGGCCGTCGCCGGCGGTGTCCTCGCTGCGGGTTCGGCCTCGGCCGCGACGCCGGCGGGGGAAACGGCTTCCCGTACCGCGACGCAGCAGGCCCTCGACGGCCTCGTCGCCGCCGGGATGCCGGGTGTGGGTGCCGAGATCCGTACGCCGGCCGGAAGTTGGTTCGGCAAGTCCGGGTACGCGGACACCTATACCAAGCAACGGCGCACCTCTGCCGACCACTTCCGGGCCGGCAGCATCACGAAGACCTTCGTCGCCACCACGCTGCTGCAGCTGGAGTCCGAGGGCAGGCTGCGCCTCGACGACTCGGTCGAGCGCTGGCTTCCCGGTGTCGTCCAGGGCAACGGTTACGACGGAAACAAGATCACGGTCCGTCAGCTCCTCAACCACACCAGCGGCATTCACGACATGGTGTCGACCGAGGAGTGGGACACGACGATGAACGGCTCCGGTTTCTACCGGCACCGTTACGACGTCATGACGCCGCGGGACATCGTGGCCATCGGGCTCGCCCAGGGGCCCGACTTCGAGCCCGGCAAGGGCTGGAGCTACTCGAACACCGGCTTCGTCCTGGCCGGCATGGTCATCGAGAAGGTCACCGGGAACTCCTACGCGAGCGAGATCGACCGCCGCATCGTCAAGCCGCTGGGCCTGACGGAGACCCGTTTCCCCGGCACCGACCCGGCGCTTCCGGGCGCGCACCCGGTCGGCTACTCGAAGCTCTTCTTCTCCACCCCCGTGAAGGAGATCTACGACGCCACCTACTACCGCCCGTCCTGGTCCGGCGCCACGGGCGAGATCGTCAGCACCTCCGCCGATCTCAACCGTTTCTACGCCGCCCTGATGCAGGGCCGGGTCCTTCCGGCCGGGCAGTTGAACGAGATGCTCACGACCGTGGAGACCGGCCAGCACTTCGGCTACGGCCTGGGCATCATGTCGCGCAACCTGTCCTGCGGGACGACCGTATGGGGCCACGACGGCGTCGTCTGGGGGTCCCTGTCAGGGGCCGCCACGACCCGCGACGGCGGCACCGCGCTCTCCTTCAACATCAACGGTGACTGGCTCCAGCAGAGCGCGCCGTTCGAGAAGGTCTTCGAGGGGGCGTTCTGCGGCACGACGGCGCCGACGGCGGCCCGGGCCTCTCTCGGCCCGGTGAGCCGGTAAGGACCACCGACCGGTGAGCCGTAGGGGGCGCCCCCTACGGCTCACCGGTACCGGCAGGGGCCGTCACCGCCCCCGAGGGTCCGCGCGGCCCACGATCACGCCCGCGCGGTCGATGCAGATGACGTCGACCGCGACGGGCGCCCCGCGCAGCACCGCCAGGGCCTCGTCCCGGGCGGTGGCGGCGACGAGATCGCCGAGCGGGACGCCCGCCGCCTCGCACAGGCGCAGGGCCTCCAGGCCCGTGTTGGCGTCGGTGACGGCGGCGGCCAGGCCGTCGTCGCCCCCGCCCCGGCGGGCCAGGGAGGCGAGGAACGCCTTGTCCACCTGGGAGCGGGCCGAGTGCAGGTCGAGGTGGCCGGCCGCCAGCTTGGAGAGCTTGGCGAAACCGCCGGCGATGGTGAGCCGGTCCACCGGGTGCCGGCGGATGTACTTGAGCACGGCCCCCGCGAAGTCCCCCATGTCCAGCAGCGCGTCCTCGGGCAGCCCGTGCACGGCGACCGCGACCTTCTCGGACGTCGAGCCCGTACAGCCCGCGACGTGGCGGCGGCCGGCCGCCCGGGCGACGTCCACGCCGCGCCGGATGCTGTCGATCCACGCCGAGCAGGAGTAGGGAACCACGATGCCGGTCGTGCCCAGGATGGAGATGCCGCCGAGGATGCCCAGGCGCGGGTTCCAGGTGGAGCGGGCGATCTCCTCGCCGTGGTCGACCGACACCTCGATCTCGACGTCGCCGGTGCCGCCGTGCCGGGCGGCGACCTCGGCCACGTGGTCGCGCATCATCTGGCGCGGCACCGGGTTGATCGCGGGCTCGCCGACGTCCAGCGGCAGCCCCGGCCGCGTGACGGTGCCCACCCCGGGGCCGGCCCGGAAGACCACGCCGGAGCCGGAGGGAAGGATCCGTACCGTGGCGCGGATCAGCGCGCCGTGCGTGACGTCCGGGTCGTCGCCGGCGTCCTTGACGATGGCGGCCATGGCCCGCCCGGCACTCTTCTCCTCCGCGGCCAGCGCGAAGGCCGGCGTCTGCCCCTTGGGCAGCGTGATCGTCACGGGGTCGGGGAACTCGCCGGTCAGCAGCGCGGTGTAGGCGGCCGTGGTGGCGGCGGTCGCGCAGGCGCCCGTGGTCCAGCCGTGCCGCATCCCGGTGTGCCGCAGCTGGGCGGTGCGCCCGCCGGCGGCCTCGGCGTCAGCCACGGCGGCCCCCGCCCGTAGGCTTGGCCGACCGGCCACCGGCAGAAAGGCAGCACATCGTGAGCGGCGCCGAGCGCCACGTCCTCATCCTGGGCGGCACGACCGAGGCACGGCACCTCGCGGCCGGGCTGGCGGCCGATCCCGCACTGCGGGTCACCAGCTCCCTCGCCGGCCGGGTCGCCCGGCCGCGGCTCCCGGCGGGCGAGGTGCGCATCGGGGGGTTCGGGGGCCCTGAGGGCCTCGCCCGGTGGCTGCGCGAGCAGCAGGTGGACGCGCTCATCGACGCCACCCATCCTTTCGCCGGCACGATCAGTTTCAACGCGGCACGTGCTGCCGCCGCCGCTCATGTTCCCCTGCTGGCCGTCCGCAGGCCCGGCTGGGTCGCGGGCCCGGGCGACGACTGGCACCCGGTGGGCTCGCTGGCCGAGGCGGCCGACGCGCTGCCCGCGCTGGGGGAGCGCGTCTTCCTGACCACGGGCCGGATGGGCCTGGCGGCCTTCGCGCACCTCGAGGATATGTGGTTCCTGACCCGCTCCGTGGACGCGCCGGAACCCCCGGTGCCACCGCGCATGGAGGTACTGCTGGACCGCGGCCCGTTCACGGTCGAGGGCGAGCGCGACCTGCTGCGCGATCACCGGATCGACGTCCTCGTCACGAAGGACAGCGGCGCGGCGGCGACGTCGGCCAAGCTGGCGGCCGCGCGGGAGGCGGGAATCCCGGTGGTGGTGGTCCGCCGGCCCCCGGCCCCCGACGGCGTGCCGGTGGTCCCGGGCCCGGAGGAAGCCGTGGCGTGGCTGAAGAGCCTCTGACCCCGGCCCCGCCCCTCCCGTAACCGGGGCCCCGATCCGGAACCCGAACCGCCAATCGCAGCCCCCGGTTCGCCGGGCGGGCCGACACCGGCCCGCCCGGCGAACGAGGACACCGCGCGTCAGCGCTCCGGGTACCGCCGGGGCGTCCAGGCGATCTCCTCGGCGCCGTCCGCACCCCGTCGTACCGCCCGCGTCTGCGTGGAGCCGATGATCAGCAGCGTGCGCATGTCGACCTGCTCGGGGTCGAGTTCGCCGAGGCGGACGATGCGTACGGACTCCTCGGGGCCGCCCACGTCGCGGGCCAGGACCACGGGGGTGTCCGGGGCGCGGTGCTCGAGGAGGAGGTCGCGGGCCTTGCCGACCTGCCAGATGCGGGAGCGGGAGCCGGGGTTGTAGAGGGCGAGCACCAGGTCCGCGGCCGCCGCCGCGCGCAGCCGCTCGGCGATGACCTCCCAGGGCTTGAGGCGGTCGGAGAGGGAGACGACGGCGTAGTCGTGGCCCAGCGGGGCGCCCGCCCGGGCGGCGGCCGCGTGGGCGGCCGTCATGCCGGGGACCACGCGCACCGGGATCTCGCGGTAGGGGTCCTCGGAGGCGACCTCCAGGACGGCCGTGGCCATGGCGAAGACGCCCGGGTCGCCCGAGGAGACCACAGCGACCCGGCGGCCCTGGCGGGCGAGGTCGAGGGCGAACTCGGCGCGCTCGGACTCCACCTTGTTGTCGGAGGCGTGGCGGCGCTGGCCGGGGCGCACGGGCACCCGGTCCACGTACGTGCTGTAGCCGACGACGTCCTGCGCCGCCGCCAGCGCGCCGCGCGCCTCCGGGGTCAGCCACAGCGGCCCCGCCGGGCCGAGCCCGACGACCACGACCTCGCCGGAGGCCGCCGGCGCCGGCTCGGTGCCGATGCGGCTCGGCAGCACCGCCACCGAGAAGTACGGCACCGACTCCGGGTCGACGTCCGCCAGCCGGCCCGTGCGCTCCCCGCTCATCGTGGCGCGCTCGACGTACCGCGCCTCCTGCAGCCGGCCCGCCCGCTCCAGCGCGCCCCGCACCGCCGGGAACGTGCGGCCGAGCTTCATCACGACCGCCGAGTCGGTCGAGGCCAGACGTGCGGCCAGCTCCTCTTCGGGCAGGGTGCCCGGCAGGATCGTCAGCACCTCCTCGGCCTCCACCAGCGGTTCGCCGAGGCGGGCGGCCGCGGCGCTCACCGAGGTGACCCCGGGCACGACCTCCGTGGGGTAGCGGTGGGAGAGCCGCTTGTGCATGTGCATGTACGAGCTGTAGAAGAGCGGATCGCCCTCGGCGAGGACGGCCACCGTCCGCCCGGCGTCCAGGTGCGCGGCCAGCCGGGCCGCGGCCTCCTCGTAGAACTCCTCCATCGCGGCGCGGTAGCCGCCGGGGTGGTCGGTGGTCTCGGTGGTGACCGGGTAGACCAGCCGCTCCTCGATGTGGTCCGGGCGCAGGTGGCGTTCGGCGATCGAGCGCGCGATGCTGCGGCCGTGCCGGGCGCTGTGGTAGGCGACGACGTCGGCCGCGGCGATGACCTCGACGGCCCGCAGGGTCATCAGCGACGGATCGCCGGGCCCGAGCCCCACCCCGTACAGCCGGCCCGTCGTCTGCGGATGCTGCTCGCTCACTCTTCCTCGCTCGCTATCGCGTTGATCGCGGCCGCGGCCATGGCGCTGCCGCCCCGCCGCCCCCGCACCACCAGGTACTCCAGCCCCAGCGGGCTGTCGGCCAGCGCGTCCTTGGACTCGGCGGCGCCGATGAAGCCGACCGGGATGCCGAGCACGGCCGCCGGGCGGGGCGCGCCCTCCGCCACCATCTCCAGCAGGCGGAACAGCGCGGTCGGCGCGTTGCCCACCGCGACCACCGCGCCGTCCAGCTTCTCGCGCCACAGCTCCAGGGCGGCGGCGCTGCGGGTCGTCCCCATGCGCCGCGCCAGCTCCGGCACCGCCGGGTCGGCGAGGGTGCACAGCACCTCGTTGTCCGCGGGCAGCCGCTTGCGGGTCACGCCGCTGGCGACCATGTTGGCGTCGCACAGAATGGGCGCACCGGCGAGCAGCGCCGCGCGCGCCTTGGCCACCACGCCGGGGGAGTACGCGAGGTCCTTGACCAGGTCGGTCATCCCGCAGGCGTGGATCATGCGCACGGCGACCCTGCTGACGTCCGGTGGCAGCCCGCCGAGGTCGGCCTCGGCCCGGATGGTGGCGAAGGACTGGCGGTAGATGGACGCGCCGTCCTTGTCGTAGTCGAACACTTGGCCCTCGTTCATGTCGTGGTACGTGCCGCCGCCACCGCGTCGGCCAGTTCTCGCGCCGGCACCGGCCTCGCCGGCACCGTCCTCGTCGGCGCCGGTCGCGCCGCATCGTCCCGCACGGCGAGCCGGTAGCCCTCGTCCGTGGCGAGCACGTCGACCCACCGGCCGCCGGGGTGTCCGCAGCGCCGCTCGCACCCGGACCAGTACACCGGCAGGGCCCCGGCCCCGCCGGGCAGCGTCCCGGTGAGACAGGCGGCCGCGTCGGCCCGTACGTCCGCGAGCGACTTCGCGCACCCGGGGCGGCCCGCGCAGGCGCCGGCCCCGTGCCAGGGGGAGCCGGAGGAGACGACCAGGCCCGCGTCGGCGAAGGCCGCGCGGTGGGCGGCGGCCGCCCGGGCCGTGAGACCCGGCACGACGATGCCGCGCCAGGGTGTCACACGCAGTTCGCCGTCGCCGTCCCGGCCGGCGGCACGGGCGAGGAGGCGCCACTGGCCGGCGGTCAGCCGCCCCAGGGGCGCCGCCAGCGACAGCGCCCACCGCCCGTCCCGGCCCTCCACGAGGCCCAGCTGGGGCGCCGGGCCGTGCGGGAGCGTGACGCGCGGTACGAGCGAGACGTGCGGTACGAGCGAGCAGGCGATCCCGGCGGCGGCGAGCCGCTCGGCCAACCGCTCGGGGGACGGGCGTTGTTCGGGGGTGAGTTCGCGTACGCGCCAGGCCTTGACACCGCCGGCACGTACGGCCGCGAGGAAGGCGCGCGCCGCGAGGACGGCCGCGCGCGGGGCGTCGCCGACGGCGAGGCGCAGGGCGGGGCCGGTGGTGCCGAAGCACAGCAGGGCGTGCCGGCCGTCGCGTTCTGCGATCAACGTCACATCGGGCGCCAGGGCCGCGATGTCGCCGCGGCCGTCGTCGAGCCCGAAGAGGAAACGGCCCGACAAACCCGACAAGTCGCTTGTTTCTGCTTCCGCTTCTGTTTGTTGCTCGGCCCGGTCGGCGCACAGGAGTGCGTCCAGGGCGCGCGCCCAGGCCTGCACATCCACAGCCACGTCCACGTCCACATCCGCCACATCCGCGCGCGCGTCGCGCGGCCCCGCCGGCCCGTCCAGCCCGCACAGCGGCGACGCCACCACGTTGCGGATCCGCTCGTGACGGTCCGACGGCAGCAGTCCGGCCGCGCGCAGCCGCCCGCCCAGGGCCGCTCCGCAGCCGTCCGGCAGGCCGCGCAGCTGGACGTTGCCGCGCGAGGTGAGGTCGAGACGGCCGTCGCCCAGCTCCTCGGCGAGGCCGGCCAGCACCTCGGCCTGATGCGACGTCAGCAAACCGCCGGGCAGCCGTACGCGCGCCAGCGCCCCGTCGTCCGCGGCGTGCAGCCGCAGCGCGCCGGGGCAGCGGTCACCGCTCTCGCGGCCGGGCGTGGGGGAGGCGGACATGGCGGCGAGCATACCGAGGGGCTCCCCTCCCCGGTCCCGCCCGTCCCGGTCCCCGGGCCCGGGACGTGGCCCGCGGGCGGGGGGCGCGGAACGGAACACGCGCTGGTCATCGGGGTTCCGCTCGCTACTATGGCTCATCGGCGGAGCCATGGGTCCGCCGGACGCCAGAGACGGCGACAGGGGAGGAAGCCGGTGAGACTCCGGCACGGTCCCGCCACTGTGAGCACGGCAGCGATGCCGGGCGAGTCAGGAACTCCCGCCGTCTTCCCACCGCCCGGGGCGCGGACCCCGAGGAAGGCCAGCCGCAGCATGCGCACGTTCCGGTGCCGCGCACCCCGGGCGACCCTCGAAGCACTCGCACTCGGGAGCGCCGCGTGATCCTTCTCCTGTCGACCTCCGACACCGACCTGCTCAGCGCCCGCGCGGCCGGCGGTCCGGTGTCCTACCGGCTCGCCAACCCCGCCCGGCTCGCGCTCGACGAGCTCCCGGCGCTCCTGGAGGGCACCGACCTCGTCGTCGTACGCCTCCTCGGCGGCCTCCGCGCCTGGCAGGAGGGCCTGGACCTGCTGCTCGCCGGCCCCCGGCCCGTCGTCGTCCTCACCGGCGAACAGGCTCCGGACGCCCAGCTGATGGAGGCCTCCACCGTCCCCGTCGGCATCGCCGCCGAGGCGCACGCCTACCTCGCCCACGGCGGGCCGGCCAACCTCGAGCAGCTCGCGCGCTTCCTCTCCGACACCGTGCTCCTCACCGGTCACGGCTTCGAGCCGCCGGCCGCCGCCCCCGCCTGGGGCGAGCTGGAGCGCACCCCCAAGCCCGGCGCGAGCGGCCCGCTCGTCGCGGTGCTCTACTACCGCGCGCACCACATGAGCGGCAACACCGCCTTCGTCGAGGCCCTCTGCGGCGCGATCGAGGACGCCGGAGGCCGCGCCCTGCCGCTGTACGTCGCCTCGCTGCGCGCCCCCGAGGCCGAGCTGATCGACGCGCTCCGCGGCGCCGACGCCATCGTCACCACCGTCCTCGCCGCCGGCGGCACCCGCCCCGCCGAGGCCTCCGCCGGCGGCGACGACGAGTCCTGGGACGCCGGCGCCCTCGCCGCGCTCGACGTGCCGATCCTGCAGGCGCTGTGCCTGACCGGGCCGCGCAGCGCGTGGGAGGAGAACGACGAGGGCCTCTCGCCGCTCGACGCCGCCACCCAGGTCGCCGTGCCCGAGTTCGACGGCCGCATCATCACCGTCCCGTTCTCCTTCAAGGAGGTCGACGAGGACGGCCTGCCCGCCTACGTCGCCGACATGGAGCGCGCCGCCCGCGTCGCCGGCATCGCCGTGCGCCACGCCCGGCTGCGCCACATCCCGGCCGCCGACAAGCGGATCGCCCTCGTCCTGTCCGCCTACCCCACCAAGCACTCCCGCATCGGCAACGCCGTCGGCCTCGACACCCCCGCCAGTGCCGTCGCCCTGCTGCGCCGACTGCGCGAGGAGGGCTACGACTTCGGCGACGAGGCCGTGCCCGGCCTCGAGTCCGGCGACGGCGACGAGCTCATCTACGCCCTCATCGAGGCCGGCGGCCACGACCAGGACTGGCTCACCGAGGAGCAGCTCGCCCGCAACCCCGTCCGCATCCCGGCCGCCGACTACAAGCGCTGGTACGGGCAGCTGCCGCAGGAGCTGCGCGAGTCCGTCGAGCAGCACTGGGGCCCGGCGCCCGGCGAGATGTTCCTCGACCGCAGCCGCAATCCCGAGGGCGACATCGTCCTCGCGGCCCTGCGTCGCGGCAACCTCCTCATCCTCATCCAGCCGCCGCGCGGCTTCGGCGAGAACCCCATCGCCATCTACCACGACCCCGACCTGCCGCCCTCGCACCACTACCTCGCCGCCTACCGCTGGATCGCCGCCTCCCGCGAGGACGGCGGCTTCGGCGCCGACGCGATGGTCCACCTCGGCAAGCACGGCAACCTCGAGTGGCTGCCCGGCAAGAACGCCGGCCTGTCCGCCGCCTGCGGCCCCGACGCCGCCCTCGGCGACCTGCCGCTGGTCTACCCCTTCCTCGTCAACGACCCCGGCGAGGGCACCCAGGCCAAGCGCCGCGCCCACGCCACCCTCGTCGACCACCTCGTGCCGCCGATGGCCCGCGCCGAGTCCTACGGCGACATCACGCGCCTGGAGCAGCACCTCGACGAGTACGCGCAGATCTCCGCCATGGACCCGGCCAAGCTGCCGGCGATCCGCGCCCAGATCTGGACCCTGATCCAGGCCGCCCGGCTCGACCACGACCTGGGCCTGGAGGAGCGCCCGGACGACGACGGCTTCGACGACTTCCTCCTGCACGTCGACGGCTGGCTGTGCGAGGTCAAGGACGCCCAGATCCGCGACGGCCTCCACGTCCTGGGCGGCGCGCCCACCGGCGAGGCGCGGGTCAACCTCGTCCTGTCGATCCTGCGCGCCCGCCAGATCTGGGGCGGCAAGTCCGCCCTGCCGGGCCTGCGCGAGGCCCTCGGCCTCGACGAGTCCGCCGCCACCCGCACCACCGCGGACGAGGCCGAGGCCGAGGCCCGCGCCCTGGTCCAGGCCATGGAGGACGCGGACTGGGACCCGTCGGCGGTCCCGGCCGAACACGGCGACCAGGTCGCCGCGATCCTCGACTTCGCCGCCCGCGAGGTCGTACCCCGCCTGGCAGGCACCACGGCCGAGCTCGACCACGCCGTCAAGGCACTGGCGGGCGGCTTCGTCCCGGCGGGCCCGTCCGGCTCCCCGCTGCGCGGCCTGGTCAACGTCCTGCCGACGGGCCGCAACTTCTACTCCGTCGACCCCAAGGCCGTCCCCAGCCGCCTCGCCTGGGAGACCGGCCAGGCCCTCGCCGACTCCCTGCTGGAGCGCTACCGCACCGACGAGGGCGGCTGGCCCGAGTCGGTGGGCCTGTCCCTGTGGGGCACCAGCGCCATGCGCACGGCCGGCGACGACGTGGCGGAGGCGCTGGCGCTGCTGGGCGTCCGCCCGGTGTGGGACGAGGCGTCGCGGCGCGTGACGGGACTCGAGCCCGTCGCCCTCGAGGAGCTCGGCCGTCCCCGCATCGACGTCACCCTGCGCATCAGCGGCTTCTTCCGTGACGCCTTCCCGCACGTCATCGGCCTCCTCGACGACGCCGTGCGCCTGGTGGCCTCGCTCGACGAGCCCGCCGAGCAGAACTACGTCCGTGCCCACGCGCAGGCCGACCTCGCCGCCCACGGCGACGAACGCCGCGCCACCACCCGCATCTTCGGCTCCCGCCCGGGCACGTACGGCGCGGGCCTGCTCCAGCTCATCGACAGCCGCGACTGGCGCACCGACGCCGACCTCGCCGAGGTCTACACCGTCTGGGGCGGCTACGCCTACGGCCGCGGCCTCGAGGGCCGCCCGGCCCGCGAGGACATGGAGACGGCCTACAAGCGCATCGCGGTGGCGGCCAAGAACACCGACACCCGCGAGCACGACATCGCCGACTCCGACGACTACTTCCAGTACCACGGCGGCATGGTCGCCACGGTCAAGGCCCTCAAGGGCACCGCCCCCGCCGCGTACATCGGCGACTCCACCCGCCCCGAGACGATCCGCACCCGCACCCTGGTCGAGGAGACCTCCCGCGTCTTCCGCGCCCGCGTGGTCAACCCCCGCTGGATCGAGGCCATGCGCCGCCACGGCTACAAGGGCGCCTTCGAACTCGCCGCGACCGTGGACTACTTGTTCGGCTACGACGCCACCACCGGCGTCGTCCCCGACTGGATGTACGACAAGCTCGCCCAGACCTACGCCCTGGACCCGGAGAACCGCGCCTTCCTCCAGGAGGCCAACCCCTGGGCCCTGCACGGCATCGCCGAACGCCTCCTGGAGGCCGAGAGCCGCGGCATGTGGGCCAAGCCCGACGCCGAGACGCTCGAGGCCCTGCGGCAGGTCTTCCTCGAGACGGAGGGCGACCTGGAGGGCGGGGAGTAAGCCGGGCCACGCCCGTCGCCGGCCGGTGGCGGCCGCATCGTACGGCCGCCACCGGGCCATTTGGGCCCGCCACGTGCTGATCACTAGGATCCTCGGATGATCATCACAAAACGGCTGGCGGTGGGCGCCCTGGCCCTGCTCGCCGCCCTGGCCGGGGGCGTCGCGCCGGCGGGTGCCGCCGACGGGCCAGCGAAGGAATCCCCGAAAGTCGAGCTGGTGCTGGACGTCAGCGGGTCGATGCGGGCCCGCGACGTCGACGGGCAGTCGCGGATGGCGGCCGCTCAGCAGGCGTTCAACGAGGTCATCGACGCGGTGCCGGACAACGTCCGGCTCGGCATCCGTACCCTCGGTGCCAACTACGCCGGCGACGACAAGGAGACCGGCTGCCGGGACAGCAAGCAGCTCTATCCCGTCGGCAAGGTCGACCGGACCGAGGCCAAGACGGCCGTGGCGACGCTGCGGCCGACCGGATGGACGCCCATCGGGTACGCCCTGCGCGGCGCCGACCAGGACCTGGGGACGGACGGCGGTACGCGCCGGATCGTTCTCATCACCGACGGCGAGGACTCCTGCGGGATGCCCGACCCGTGCGACGTGGCGCGGGAACTGGCCGCCAAGGGCACGCACCTGACGGTCGACACCCTCGGCCTCACCCAGGACGACAAGACCCGTGAGCAGCTCAGCTGCATCGCCGAGGCCACCGGCGGCACGTACACCACCGTGCGGCACACCAAGGAGCTCTCCGGCCGCATCAAGCAGCTCGTGCGCCGGGCGGACACGCCCGTCGAGACGCCCAAGCCGGTCAAGGGCGCCGACGCGTGCTCGACCGCGCCCGAGGTGGGCGGCGGGATCTGGACCGACCGGGCGACGTTCGGCGAGCACCGCTGGTACCGCGTCACGGTGAAGCCGGGCCAGGAGCTGCGCGCTTCCGTGAGCGTGGGTGCCGACCGCGCGGTCGACCGGGACTACGGGGTCCTGGTGCGCGCGGTGGGTGAGAGCGGGCAGGAGCTGGTGCGCGGCTCGGACGCCGGGAGCGGGCGTACCGACGTGATGGCGTCCGGGCTCCGCCTTCCGGTGTGGAAGGCGAAGGAGGACGACAAGGAGCCCCGGACCGTCTGTCTGGAGGTCTCCCACTCCTTCTCCGCGCCGGCCTCCGTCAAGCGCGACCCGGGGCTTCCCCTCGAGCTCGCCGTCGATGTGGTGAAGGCCCCCGACAACCCGTCCGACCTCGCCGCGTTCGGCCTCGGCCGGGGCTGGGCGCTGCTGGCCGTGCTGGGTGTGACCGGGCTGCTCGTGGGACTGCTGTGGGGCTGGCTGGCCCGCTGGCGGTTCGCGGTGTGGAGGGAGAACTGATGCGACGCACGACACGTGTGCTGACCGCCGTCGCGCTGGCGGCCGCCGCCCTGCTGGGCTCGGCCACGGGTGCCACGGCCGACGACGAGGCGCCCACCGAGGCCGGCACCGCCTTCCGCACCGCGGTGGCGATCGAGCAGGGCGAGAAGGCCACGGCCGACGCGTCCACGGGTGACTACCTCTACTGGCAGTTCCCGGCCGGCGCCGGGCAGCGGGCGACCGTGAAGGCGACGGTGAACCTGCCCGAGGCCTCCGCGCGGCACGGCGCCGCCACCTGGCAGCTCGACGTCTTCGACGGGCTGCGCCGCCGCCAGGCGTGCACGTCCGGGGACCGGACCGTGCGGGCGTCCGGGCAGGACACCACGGTGGCCCTGAGCTGCACGCTGCGGACCGTGCGGCCGTGGTCCGAGCGCTGGGCCAACGACCCGCTGCCCGGCGCGTACTACATCCGCCTCACCGTCGTCGACGTCCCCGACCGGGACCTCGGGCTGCCGGTGAAGGCGGAGGTCGAGGCCACCGCGGAGGACGCGGGCGGGGCCCGTGCCGAGGGCGGCGCGCTGGGCGCGCCGCTGCACGCGGCGGCCGTCGCCGAGCCGGAGGACGGCTGGAACGGCAGCTGGTGGTCGGGCCGCTGGGGCTGGACCGTGGGCGGCGCGGTGCTCTGCGCGCTCGCGGCGGTCGGCGGCTACACCCTGACCCGGCATCCGCGCCGCCGCTAGCGACCGCGACAGGACGAGAAGGCCGCATCCCGTGCCCGGGATGCGGCCTTCGCCGTGTCGGTGACCGGGTGTCGGTGACCGGGTGCCGGTGACTCAGGTGTCAGCGGCCGGCCGGCTCGTCGTCGTGGACGGCCTGCAGATACAGCTCGAGCAGGTCCTCGTTGAAGTACGAGCTGTAGGAGATGTCCGGGGTGTCACCGCCGGTGTGGTAGCCGCCGATGACGCCGATCACCAGATGGCCGGTCAGGCCGCGCACCAGGAACGGCCCGCCCGAGGTGCCCCCGACGTAGCCCGCGCAGGCGATCTCCAGGAAGTCGCCGGGCGCCTTGGGGTCGGTGCTGGTGTAACGGTGCGTGGAGGAGCGGCAGTCGAGCGGCTTGGGGTACGTGGTGTCGCTGCTGCCCGGGTAGCCGATCAGGCGTACGTCCCTGTGGTCGTAGCCCGGGCGGAAGGCCAGGTCGAAGCCGCCGACCGCGCGCTGCACGGGCGTTCCGTCGGCGCGGTCGCCGAGCCGGACCACGGTGAAGTCCCAGCGCGCGCCGCCGTCGGTGCCCAGGTCGTAGTAGCGCTGGTCGATGTGGATGCGCTCGACGGGGAAGACGCCGTGGGGCTTGAGGCCGTCGTGGTACTGCGGCACGAACGACAGGTGCTTCCTCGGGTCGGGCGAGCGCAGGCAGTGCGCGGCGCTGACGACGAGGTCGCGGTGCGGGCTGCGCACCACCGTGCCGCCGCAGAAGCGGCCGGTGTTCTGGCCGTCGGTCCAGAAGAACGTGCCCACTTGGGGCAGGCCGTCGAAGGGGTGACTGGGCGGCACCGGTCCGGACGACGGCGCGGGCGGCGTCTGCCGCGTCGTTCCTTCGGCGGGCAGCGCGGCCCGCATGCGCTCGGCGGTCCAGTACGCGTCGGCGGACACCGCGGCCGGCACCGCCGAGGCGGCCGGGACCGCGGTCGTCGCCGTGAGGAGCCCGGCGAGAAGGACGAGGGCACCGCCGCGCAGGGCGGTGGGTCTGTGCGCGAACCACTTGAGCCTCTTGAACCACATGAACGGTTCCTCCCTGGTGCGCGGACGACATGACAGGGACGTACGAGGTGAGCGTGCCATAGCCTGAGGCGGCAGTGCGCCAGCACGGCGTCGACGTCCGGGCCGTGCGGTCCATGGGTGGGGAGTTGGCAGATGGTCGATCCGTTGTCTCTCGAGGCGATCACGACGGCGGTCACGGCGGCCGCCGGGTCGGTGGGTACGGAAGCGGGACGGCAGGCGTGGGGGTCGCTCGCCGACCTCGCGCGGCGCGCGTTCGGGCGGGGCCGCGAGGAGGACGGCGCGGCTGCCGCCGCGCTGCCGCTCGACCCGGACAGCGGGCAGCAGAACCAGGCGCTGGCCGCGCTGCTGTTCGGGCGGGCCTTCCAGGACGCGGCGTTCGCGGCGGAGTACCGCCGGTGGGAGGAGTCGGCGCGGGCCGTGCACACGACCGTCGACAACAGCACGGTCGTCAACAACGTCTCGGGCGAGGCCCGGGTGCGGACCCTCTACCAGGGCCGGGACATCACCGTGCACCCTCAGTAGACTTCAGCGCCTCAACCCGTGGTTAAGTCCTTCATGTGCTTGTTACCAGCAACCGACTAGTGCTGGACCTTCTTCCCATGACAGGATGCCTTCGCGGCTGGACTCGGGCTTAACTGGCCGTGAAAGTCCGTTAAGCCGTGTGACACCACGGGGCGCGCTCGAAGGACGGGGCAGATGGCAGTCGGGGGGGACAGGCCGGGTTCGGCAGGCGACGCGGGCAGCCCGCTCGCCCAACGGCTCAACTACCTGTTCGCGAACATGCACCCGCCGGGCGCGCCGTACACCAACGGGCACGTGGCCGAGGAGATCAGCCGCGGCCCGGAGTACGGCGAGGTCAGCCTCACCGAGCAGTACCTGTCCATGCTCCGCAACGGCAAGCGCGCCAACCCCAGCCCGGACGTGCTGCGGGCGCTGGCGAAGTTCTTCGCCGTGCCCGTCGGCTACCTGATGGGCGACCTGTCCGACTCGCAGGCGGAACGGGTGGAGGAGGAGGTCCGTTTCCTCGTCGCCATGCGGGACCAGCGCGTGCGGGCCATCGCCCTGCGCTCGGTGGGACTCCCGCCGGAGGTGCAGGACAGCCTCACCACGATCATTTCGCAGTTCCGGCAGCAGATGAACCTTCCGTCCGACCCGCCCGGTGCGGGAGGTGAGGAGCGCCCGTGACCGTCGCGGCGGAGGACCGGCTCTTCACTTACTGGCGGCGTACCGAGGACGAGGACGGTGCAAGCATGCGGGTGGGGCGGATACGGCGGCGGTGCAAGCAGCTCATCAACGAGCTCGCACTGCCCGCGTCCACCGATCTGCAGGGCATGTGCGACGCCGTGGCGCTCCGCGTGGGCCGGCCCATCCACCTCGTGCCGATGAGCCTGGACGGCGTCGTCTCCGGCATGACGGCCACCACCGACGACGCCTTCTGGGTCGTCTACGAGCAGAAGACCTCCCCCTGGCACCAGGTGCACATCGTGCTGCACGAGATCGGTCACCTGCTGCTGGGCCACGACCAGGACCCCACCGTGACCGAGGACGCCCTCAAGGTGTGGACGCCCTCGGTCGACGTGGCGACCGCCATGCGCCGCATGGGCCTGACCATGGGACTGGCCCGTCACCACTGCTACGACAACCTCACCGAGCGCGAGACCGAGATCCTCGGCACCCTGCTGATGGCGAAGGTCGTCCCGCCGCCGCCCGGCCAGGAGGCCGAACTCGAGGGCCAGGCCGCGGAGCTCGCGGCCTCCCTCGGTCCCGCGCTGCAGCACGTGCGGCAGCGGCTGAGGGAAGGGGGCGCCACCGGTGTTTGACGCCCTCTACCTGACCTTCTCCGCCGTCACCTGGGCCATCGTGGGCTACAAGGCCCGCGCCTGGTTCCGCGACCGCGGCAACGTCGACCTGGGGCTGACCGCCCTGATGACCGCCGGCGTCCCGGTCGTCTTCCTCTTCTCCGCGCCCAGCGTCTACCGTGCGTTCGACCGGCTGACGGGCGTGGCGAACCTCGCCATGGTCCTCCTGTACTCCGCCGTGGTGCTGTTCGCCTCCGGCGCGACCGTCCTGCTGCTGCGCTGGACCAGCCACGGCGACGAGACGGCCCGCGCCCGGGCGGCCGCGCGCTCGCGGTACGCGATGGCCGCCGTGGCGGTCGCCTGGGCCGGCGCGATCGTGTGCTTCGCCGTCGGCCGCCCCGACTCCGTGGAGCACCCCCGCGACTTCAGCACCGCCTACGCCCACGCGCCCGGCGTCGTCGCCTTCCTGGTGCTGTACCTGGCCATCTTCGGCACCAGCCTCGCGGGCCTGGGCTACCTCTGCCCGCGCTACGCCGCCCAGCTGGGCCGCTCCTGGCTCGCCAAGGGCCTGCGCACGCTCGCCGCGGGCTGCTGGCTGGGCCTGCTGTACTGCGCCTGCAAGCTGACGGGCTTCGTCCTGAGCTGGGCCGGGCACGAGGCGTACTGGCTCTCCAACGGCGTGGCGCCGATGAGCGCCTCGGTGGCCGCGCTGCTGGTCCTGCTCGGGTTCTCGCTGCCCGCCGTCGGCCCCCGGGCGGCCGCCTGGCGCCGGCTGCGCCGCCTCGACCCGCTGTGGCAGGAGGTCACCGCCCACGCCCCCGAGGTCACCATCGAGCAGTCCCGCTGGACGTCGCGCTGGCCGCTCGCCGACCTGGAGTGGCGGGCCAACCGGCAGATGGCCGAGATCCGCGACATCCAGCGCGGCGTCCGGCGCCACGTCGAGGCCGCCGCCCTGGACATCGCCCGCGAGAAGGCGGCCGCCGCCGCGCTCGACGAGCGCCGGACGGCCGCCGTGGTCGAGGCCGCCGCCCTGCGCCGGGGCCTGGCCAACCAGCGGACCGGGCACCTGGCCGCACCGCACGCCGACAGCGTGGTCATGACCGTCAGCGCCGACCCGGCCGAGGAACACGAGCACCTGGCCCGCGTCGCGGACGTCTACCACGACCCGCTGGTCGACGCCGTGCTCGAAGAACTGCGCGAGATCACCGCGGCGCGCCGTCCCTGACGGCGCGCGGACCGGACGAGGCGGCCCTGGACGGGGGTCAAGGCCGCCTGCGACACCGGCCGGCGCCGGAGCCGGACAGATCGACGATCTGCCCGGCTCCGGCGCCGCCAGTGCGAACCTCCCGCGCGGACGAACGCCGGTGCGAACGCCCCGTCAGCCGCCCGCCCTCTAGAGTCGGATGCCATGCAGCCCATCGACGTCACAGCGCTGATAGAAGACCCGTACGGCACCTACGCCGCGCTCCGCGAGGCCGGCCCGGTGCACCGCATCACCGGCTCCGACGGCCGGCCCGCCTGGCTGGTGACCCGCTACGACGACGTGCGCCGGGCGCTGGCCGACCCCCGGCTCTCGCTGGACCGGAGCCACGCGCTGCCCGGCAACTACAGCGGCTTCTCGCTGCCCCCCGCGCTGGACGCCAACCTGCTGAACATGGACCCGCCCGACCACACCCGGGTGCGCCGGCTGGTGGTGAAGGCGTTCACCCCCGGCCGCGTCGACAGGCTCCGGGCGCCGGTGCGCCAGGTCGCCGACGAGCTGCTGGACGCCCTCGAGGCGGGGGACGAGCGGCGTACGGACCTGCTCGAGAGCTACGCGGGACCGCTGCCGATCATCGTCATCTGCGATCTCCTGGGCATCCCGCCGCACGCCCGGCAGGACTTCCGGGCCTGGACCGACGCGATGATCACCCCCGACCGCGAGCGGCCGCACCTGATGAAGGAGGCGGTCGCCGGGCTGATGGGCTACTTCACCGGCCTGATCCGCGACAAGCGCGCCGAGCCCGCCGACGACCTGCTCTCCGACCTGATCGCGGTGCGGGACGGCGAGGACGCGCTCTCCGAGGACGAGCTGACGTCGCTGGCGTTCCTCATCCTGTTCGCCGGCTACGAGAACACCGTCCACCTCATCGTCAACGCGGTGCTCGCCCTGCTGGACCACCCCGCGCTCCTGAGTGAGCTGCGAGCGAATCCGGACGGTCTCGGAGCGGCCGTGGAGGAGATCGGCCGGTGGGACGGGCCGAGTCCGCTGGCGATCCGCCGCTTTCCGCTGGAGGACGTCGAGATCGGCGGCGTGACGGTCCCGGCGGGGGAGACGGTGCTGCTGTCGATCGCCTCGGCCAACCGCGATCCCGGGCACTTTCCCGATCCCGACCGCCTCGACCTGCGGCGGGACCGTTCGGGGCACCTGGCGCTGGGCCACGGCATCCACTACTGCCTGGGCGCTCCGCTGGCCCGGATGGAGACGGAGACCGCCCTCGCGGCGCTGCTCGAGCGCTTCAAAAATCTGGAACTCGACGTTCCGAGGGAGGCGCTGAGGTGGCGTCCGGCGATTCGTGCACGTGGCCTGATTTCGCTCCCCGTCCGGTGGTAATCGCGGGCCCGAACAGGTTTTTGGTGCATAACCCACCGTTGATGAGGTAGAACTGTCCTCGAGCCCGCCCGGTGTGCATCCCCCGTCGCACCGGGCGGGCCTTCGCCATCCGGGGCGCCGCGTCCGCCGGCTCAGCCGCTGCCGGGCGGGAACTTCAGCAGGGCGACCGCCGCCAGCATCTGGATGCTCACCGCCGCCACGGCCCTGTGGGTCGGCAGGTGGTGCTGACCGCGTATCAGCAGGACCGCGAGCGCGCACCCGAAGGCCGCCGTGACCGACGCCGCCGCCCGTACCGGCACCGACCCGGCCGGCAGCCAGGTGTCGAGGGCCAGCCGGGGCAGGTCGCTCGCCCAGAACAGGACGACGAACAGGCTCGCGGTCGGCGCGAACCGACCATTGCCCCCCAGCCGGCGCGCGATGGCGTGGGTGACGGCCCCCAGCATCAGACTGGCGAGCAGCATCACCACCGACCAGATCGCCATCGCCTCCAGCGCGAGCACGGGACTGACGTCCCACTGCCCCCAGAAGGAGTCCTTCGCCAGCGTCCCCAGCGCCCCGCACAGCAGGGACAGGAACGCGGCGGCGCCCCACACGCCCCGGTCCCGGGCCTCGTCGAGCACCTCGACGGGCCGGTACCAGAGCCCGAATATCAGGCGGTGCCACAGCAGCTTGCGCGGCTTGGCGGCGGGGGTGGACGGCGGAGAGGCACTGGTCAAGGGCATGGGTGCCGTTTTATCACCGTTCGGACCCGCCCGCGGAGCCCGGGCCGGGGGCACCGTTCGGGCCGACGCCCCGTCAGGCGGGCGTGGTCTCCCGGGTCCCCGGGTCCGCCTCGCCGTCGGTGCCGGTGCCCGGGCCGGCTCCGGTGGCGGCACCGGGCCCGGCGTCGCGCAGGTACTCCTCGCTGATCTCACGCGGCCCGAACGGCCATTGCTTCTCGTACGCCGCCCACAGCACGAAGGCCACACAGCCGGCCCCCACCCAGGCCAGCGACCACTCGATGGGGTGCCGGCCCGGAGAGTTCTCGTCCGCGTACCCGTAGATGACGAGCCAGCCCACGAGCGCCACCAGGCTGGGCAGCGGATACAGCCACATGCGGTACGGGCGCCGCAGCCCCGGCTGACGGCGGCGCAGCACGGTCACGGCCACGATCTGGGCGAGCGCCTGCACGATCACCATCACGGTGAGCAGCAGCTGGATGAGCGTCGCCAGGTCCGTGTGGCGGCCGATCAGGTAGCCGACGGCGCCGATGAGCCCCATGGTGACCAGGGGGAGCACCGGGAAGCGGTAGCGGGGGTGCAGGGTGCCGAAGGGGCGGAAGAAGACCCTCTCCCGGGCGGCGTCGTAGGGGACGCGGGAGCCGCCGAGGAGGCCGGTGAAGACCGAGGCGAAGGCGGTGACGAGGATCAGTACGGTGACGACGTTCGCGGCCCCCACGCCCCAGGTCTTCTCCAGCACGGCGGAGGCGACGGAGGTCGCGGCCGCGGAGCCGGGGTCGAGCATCTCCCGCCAGTCGACGACGCCCAGGGTGCCGATCTGCAGCAGCAGGTAGATGGTCATGATGCCGAGGATGGAGTACACGATCGCGCGCGGAAGGGTGCGGCCGGGATTGCGGATCTCGGCGCCCATGTAGGCGGCGGTGTTGTAGCCGCCGTAGTCGTAGATGCCGATGGTCAGCCCCGCCGCGAAGCCGGTCCAGAAGTGATGTGACGTCAGGTCGAAGGCGTGCTCGGGGTAGGTGAAGGCACGGTCGGGGCTGAAGTGGGTGAAGGCGGCGATGATGACGAGCGCCACGGAGGCGATCATCACGCACCACAGCACGGCGGTGATCCGCGCGATGTTCTCGACCCCGCGCCACAGCAGCGCGACGACGACCGCGATGAGGCCCAGCCCGACCAGGTCCCCTTGCGTCTGCGTCATGTCCGGCCAGAGGTAGCCGAGGTACTGCACGAAGCCGATCACGCCGGTGGCCATCGCGAGCGGAATGAACAGCATCGCCGTCCACACGAACAGGAACGGCATCAGCTTGCCGGTACGGTACTGGAAGGCCTGCCGCAGATAGACGTAGCTGCCGCCCGCGCCCGGCAGCGAGGCCCCGAGCTCGGCCCAGATCAGCCCGTCCGCCAGCGCCAGGACCGCGCCCGCGACGAAGCCGATGACCGCCTGCGGCCCGCCGAAGGCCGCGACCATCAGCGGGATGGTGACGAAGGGGCCGATGCCGCACATCTGGCTCATGTTGATGGCCGTGGCCTGGAACAGGCCGATGCGGCGTACGAACGCCACCCGTTGGCCCGGCACCACCGGTTCCGGCTCCTGGGGGCCGTGCTGTGCGTCTGCTGCCGGATCTCCCATGGCGGTCAGCCCCTTCTCGTCGCCCACTGCACTCGTAGCACCGCCTTGCCTGACGCGTCCATCACCCGCGGGGTGTCGCCAGACTCTCGTCCCCCGGCCGACGGGCAGTCAAGATCCGTGCACGGAACGAAAAAGGCGGAGCAGGCCGCGAGCTGACGGCCACTCAAGCGATCGCGTGGGACCTCACGGCCGCTCGCAGCCCCGCACCGCGCACTCCTTGCCCACGCTGATGACGGGCGTGCTGGCGCGGGCCGGCTGCTCCCTGACCACCACCCGGGTGGGGCCGCCGCAGGTCAGACAGGCCCGGGAGGCCGGGTCGCGCTCGCGGTCGATCGCGGCGGCGATCCGCAGGAGGGGGTCGGCGCCGGTGTCGGTGTCGGACATGGGGCATCCCGTCCACTTCCACGGTTTCTCGCTCTGCCAGAGGGTGCATCGTGGCGCACACGCCCTGATCGCGTCAGCGTGTTGGGTCGTGATCACCCGTCCGTGGCGGCCACGGCGGCCCCGGGCCCCGGCGCGGAGCGCGGCCCGGGGGACGGGCATCCCTAGGATCGTGCACATGCACGACCCCTATGTCCGCGTGCGCGGAGCACGGACGCACAACCTCCAGGCCGTCGACGTCGACATTCCCCGCGACGCGCTCGTCGTCTTCACCGGCGTGTCCGGCTCCGGCAAGAGCTCGCTCGCCTTCGGCACCGTCTACGCCGAGGCACAGCGGCGGTACTTCGAGTCCGTCGCCCCCTACGCGCGCCGGCTCATCCACCAGGCCGGTGCGCCCGAGGTCGAGGAGATCTCCGGACTGCCGCCCGCCGTCGCGCTCGAGCAGCGGCGGTCGGCGCCGACGTCCCGTTCCTCCGTCGGCACGGTCACCACCCTCTCCAACTCCCTGCGCATGCTCTTCTCCCGCGCCGGCACCTATCCCGAGGGCGCGCGGCGGCTGGACTCGGACGCCTTCTCGCCCAACACCGCCGCCGGGGCCTGCCCGGAGTGCCACGGCCTGGGGCAGGTGCACCGGGTCACGGAGGAATCGCTCGTTCCCGACCCCTCGCTGTCCATCCGGGAGGGCGCGATCGCCGCCTGGCCGGGCGCCTGGCAGGGCAAGAATCTCCGCGACATCCTCGACGCGCTCGGCCACGACGTCGACCGGCCCTGGCGCGAGCTGCCCCAGGAGGAGCGCGACTGGATCCTGTTCACCGACGAGCAGCCCGTCGTCACCGTGCACCCGGTGCGGGAGGCGGAGCGCATCCAGCGGCCGTACAAGGGCACGTACATGAGCGCCCGCCGCTACGTCCTGCACACCTTCGCCGACTCCAAGAGCGCCGCGCTGCGGGCGAAGGCCGAGCGGCATCTGGTCAGCGGGCCCTGCCCGCGCTGCGGCGGGCGGAGGCTGCGGGCCGAGGCGCTGGCCGTCACGTTCGCCGGGCGGAACATCGCCGAGCTGACCGCCCTGCCGCTGACCGCGCTGGCCGCGACGCTGCGGGAGGCCGGCGGCGAGGGCGTGGCCGCCCCGCTCGCGCACGACCTGCTCGCCCGCATCGAGGTGCTCACCGAACTCGGCCTGGGCTACCTCGGCGTGGACCGCCCCACCCCCACCCTGTCCACCGGCGAGCTGCAGCGGCTGCGGCTCGCCACCCAGCTGCGCTCCGGGCTGTTCGGCGTGGTCTACGTCCTGGACGAGCCGTCCGCCGGACTGCACCCGGCCGACAGCGCCGCCCTGCTGACCGTCCTCGACCGGCTCAAGGCGGCCGGCAACTCGCTGTTCGTGGTCGAGCACCACATGGACGTCGTCCGCCGCGCCGACTGGATCGTCGACGTCGGGCCCGCGGCCGGCGAGCACGGCGGGCGGGTGCTCTACAGCGGCCCCGTCGACGGACTGGAACAGGTCGCGGACTCCGCGACCCGCCGGTTCGTCTTCCCCGGCGACGCGGCCCCCCGCGCCCGTACGCCCCGTAAGCCCTCCGGCGTGCTGCGGCTGCGCGGCGTCAGCCGGCACAACCTGCGCGACCTCGACGTGGAGGTGCCCCTGGGGGTCTTCACCGCCGTGACGGGAGTGTCGGGCTCGGGCAAGTCGACGCTGGTCGGCGAGGTGCTCGCGGACACCGTCGCGACACACCTGGACGGCGGCGGGGCGCTGTGGCACGCGGAGGGCCTCGAGGCCCTCGACCGGCTCGTGCGCGTCGACCAGAAGCCCATCGGCCGGACGCCGCGCTCCAACCTCGCCACCTACACCGGCCTGTTCGACGCCGTGCGCAAGGTCTTCGCGGCCACGGACGAGGCGCGCGCCCGCGGCTACGGCGCCGGCCGCTTCTCCTTCAACGTGCCGGCCGGGCGGTGCGAGGTCTGCCAGGGCGAGGGTTTCGTCGCGGTCGAGCTGCTCTTCCTGCCCGGGACGTACGCGCCGTGCACGGCCTGCCGGGGCGCCCGCTACAACCCCGAGACGCTGGAGGTGACCTACCGGGGAGCGAGCATCGCCGACGTCCTGGACCTGACCGTGGACGCGGCCGCCGGATTCCTCGCCGACGTGCCCGCCGCCGCGCGCGGCCTGCGCACCCTGCGGGACGTGGGCCTGGGCTATCTGCGCCTGGGCCAGCCCGCCACCGAGCTGTCCGGGGGCGAGGCGCAGCGCATCAAGCTCGCGACCGAACTCCAGCGCACCCACCGCGGCCACACCCTCTACGTCCTGGACGAGCCCACGACCGGACTGCACCCGGCCGACACCGAGGTGCTGCTGCGCCAGCTGCACGGCCTGGTCGAGGCGGGCAACTCCGTGGTGGTCGTCGAGCACGACATGGCCGTGGTGGCGGGCGCGGACCACGTCGTCGACCTCGGGCCGGGCGGGGGAGCCGGGGGCGGGCGCGTGGTGGCGGCCGGCTCCCCCCACGAGGTGGCGGCGGCCGCCGGGAGCGCCACGGCGCCCTACCTGGCACGGGAGCTGCGCGACGACCGGTAGCCGGGGAGGGCCGGACCAGGACTCTGGACGCGCCGTACTCCTTCTGGTTACGTCATGGGCAGATGTGCGATCGAACGGCTCGGCGACCGGGCGGCCGGGCGATCGCCTCCCACGCGCCGGGACGGAGCGGAGCGCCATGGTCCATGCCCTGATCATCGGCGGTGGCATCGCCGGACCCGTCACCGCGATGGCCCTGCGGCGGGCCGGCCTCGACGCCACGGTCTTCGAGGCCTACCCCCGCGGCGCCGACGACGCCGGCGCGTTCCTGGTCCTGTTCGCCAACGGGCTGGCGGCGCTGGCGGCCGTCGACGCCGACGGGCCGGTGCGCGCGTGCTCCTTCCCCTCCCGGACCGTCGAGTTCCTCGGCGACACGGGCGCGACGCTCGGCACGCGGCCCATCGCCGGCCCCGGCGACGGGCCGAGCCCGCGCACCCTCCCGCGCGCCGCCCTCCACCGCGCCCTGCGCGAGGAGGCCGTGCGGCGCGGCATCCCCGTCGCGTACGGCAAGCGCCTCGTCGGGACCGCCGCCGGCCCGCACGGGACGGTCACGGCGTTCTTCGCGGACGGCACCCGGGCCGAGGGCGACCTGATCGTCGGCGCCGACGGCATCCACTCCCGCACCCGCGCCCTGCTGGACCCCGCCGCGCCCGGTCCCCGCCACACCGGCCAGCTCACCGTCTGCGGCCGCACCCGCGACACCGGCCACCGCGTCCCGCCCGGCACCTACCGGATGATGTACGGGCGGCGGGGCTTCTTCGGCTGCACCACCGGACCCGACGGCACCACGTACTGGTTCGCCAACGTCCCCGGCGGGGAGCTGTCCGCGGCCGCGCTCGCCTCCCGCACCCCCGGCCGGTGGCGCCGCCACGTCGTCGAGGCGTTCGCCGACGACGGCACGCCCGCCGCCGCCATCGCCGCCGCCACCGGCGACGACATCGTCGGCTTGAACGTCTACGACATCCCCTCCACGCCCGTCTGGCACGACCACCACACCGTGCTCGTGGGCGACGCCGCCCACGCCACCGCGCCCAACGCCGCCCAGGGCGCCTCCATGGCCATCGAGGACGGCGTCGTGCTCGCCCGCTGCCTGCGCGACCTGCCCGACGCCGGGCGGGCCTTCGCCGCGTACGAGCGACTGCGGCGCGAGCGCGTCGAACGGGTCGTCGCCCTGAGCGCCGCCATGGCCGGACGCGTCGCCCGGAGCGCCGGGGAGCGGCGCGAGCGCGACGCCGACGTCGAGCGCGGCATGGCGCGGGACACCGCAGGCAGCACGGACTGGCTCACCGGCTACCGCATCGACTGGGACGCCCGCGTCCACTGAGTTGCCGCCCCGCGCCGCTGCGGCAGACTGGAGCCATGCCGGAGCTGCCGGAGGTCGAGGCCCTCGCCGGGTTCCTGACCGAGCACCTGGTGGGCCGCAGGGTCGAACGCGTCCTGCCCGCGGCCGTGAGCGTCCTCAAGACGTACGACCCGCCGCCGGACGCCCTCGAGGGGCGCACGGTGACGGCGGTGCGCCGGCACGGCAAGTTCCTGGACCTGGCCACCGGCGACGACGGCCCGCACCTGGTCTTCCACCTCGCCCGGGCCGGCTGGCTGCGCTGGCGCGAGAACCTGCCCGAGGCGCCCCCGAGCCCCGGCAAGGGCCCGCTGGCGCTGCGGGTGCGGCTGGCGGGGGGAGAGGGCTTCGACCTCACCGAGGCCGGCACGCGCAAGCGGCTGGCCGTGTACTGCGTGCGCGAGCCCTCCGACGTGCCCGGCATCGCCCGGCTGGGCCCCGACCCGCTCGCGCCCGGCTTCACCCTCGAGGCCTTCACCGGCCTGCTGCGCGGCGAACGACGTCAGGTCAAGGGAGTGCTGCGCGACCAGGGCGTGATCGCCGGGATCGGCAACGCCTACTCCGACGAGATCCTGCACGCGGCCCGCATGTCCCCCTTCAAGCTCGCGGCGACCCTCACGGACGCCGAGGCCGCCGGCCTCTACGAGGCGCTGGAGACGACGCTGCACGAGGCCGTCGAGCGCTCGCGCGGGCACGCGGCGGCCGAGCTGAAGGGGGAGAAGAAGACCGGGCTCAGGGTGCACGGCCGCACCGGGCAGCCCTGTCCGGTGTGCGGGGACACCATCCGCGAGGTGTCCTTCAGCGACTCCTCGCTGCAGTACTGCCCCACCTGCCAGACGGGCGGGAAGCCGCTGGCCGACCGGCGGCTGTCCCGCCTGCTGAAGTAGCCGAAGCAGGGGCCGTGGTGGCGGGAATCCCCGCCGGTCAGTCCCTCGGGATGCCCCGGGCGTCGGCGTGGGCCAGCTCCGAGTGCTTGTAGGAGTAGGCGAAGTACACCACCAGCCCGATCGCGAACCAGATGGCGAACCGCACCCACGTCTGCCACGCCAGATACGTGATCAGCCAGATCGACGCGGCGACCCCGATGCCGGGGACGACGGGCACGCCCGGGCAGCGGAACGAGCGCGGCAGGTCCGGCCTCCGGTAGCGCAGCACGATCACGGCGCTGCACACCACGGCGAAGGCCAGCAGAATGCCGATGTTGGTCAGCTCGGCCGCCTCGCCGATCGGCACGAAGCCCGCGATCAGCGCCGACGCCACGCCGACGATCCAGGTCACCCGGGTCGGCACGTGCCGCGTGGGGTGGGTGTGGGCGAACCACTTGGGCAGCAGCCCGTCGCGGCTCATCGCGAACCACACCCGGGTCACGCCCAGCATGAACGTGAACATCACGGTGAGGATGCCGATGATGGCGCCGACCGCGATGATGTCCGCGATGCCGCTCAGCCCCACCGCCTTGAAGGCGGTGGAGAAGCCGCTCTCCTTGTCGATCTCCGTGTAGGGCTGCATGCCCGTCAGCACCAGGCAGGCCAGGACGTAGAGCACCATCGAGATGGCGAGCGAGTACATGATCGCGCGGGGCATGTGCCGCTGGGCGTCCTTGGACTCCTCGGCCGCCGTCGACATCGCGTCGTAGCCGAACACCGCGAAGAAGACCGTCGCGGCCCCCGTGAAGGCGCCGCTGAGGCCGAAGGGGAAGAAGGGGGAGTAGTTGGAGCTCTTGACGTGGAAGAAGCCCACGATGACCACCAGGGCCACCACCAGGATCTTCAGCACCACGACCACGGTCTCGAACCGGGCCGCGTTCTTGATGCCCATGGTCAGCAGATAGGCGATCAGCAGGCACAGCACCGCGGCGAAGAGGTCCACCCGGTGCCCCTCGCCCGTCCCGGGCGCGCCCAGCATCCAGGAGGGCAGCTCGGCGTTCATCTCCCCGAGCAGGAAGTTGATGTAGCCCGAGATGCCGATGGCCACGACCGCGACGATCGCCGTGTACTCCAGCAGCAGGTCCCAGCCGATGAACCAGCCGCCGATCTCGCCGAGCACCGCGTAGCCGTAGGTGTACGCGGACCCGGCGCGCGGGATGAGGCCCGCGAACTCCGCGTAGGAGAAGGCGGCCGCCGCGCTCGCCACGCCCGCGATGAGGAAGGACACCAGCACGGCCGGGCCCGCCACGCCGTTGGCGATGGTGCCCGCGAGGCTGAAGATGCCCGCGCCGATGATGCCGCCGACACCGATGGCGGTCAGCTGCCACAGACCCAGGGTGCGGGTCAGATGCTCGCCGTGCGCCTCGGTCTCCTCCGCCTCCTCGATCGTCTCGATCGGTTTGCGGCGCCATACGCCCTGCCCCGTCCCGAGCTCTGCCATGGCCTGTCCTCTCGTCGGCTCTGAGGGCGGCTCGCCCCTGGACAAATAGCCGCGAATCCCGCCCATCATGGCCGAGCCGGGGCGACGACGGAAGGCGCCGCCCCGCACCCGCCGCGCGGATCAGCCGATGGCGGGCGGCACCGACCGGGCGCCCGTTCCCCACCCGGACGGCTTCGGCCCGACCGTGAACTCCAGCCGCTCGCCGCGCCGGATGTCGTCCGTCGTCAGGTACGTGCGCTCGTGCGCCGCGCCGTCGAGGCGCACCGAGCGCACGTACCGCTCCCGGTCCGAGGTGCCCGGGGCGCTGACCGCGAACCGGCCCTTGGGGTACCACCGCCGGTCCAGCCGCAGGTCGACCCGGTCGAAGACGGGCGTGCTCAGGCCCCACACGTCCGCCCCCGGCTGCACCGGGTACACGCCGATGGCCGACAGCACCATCCACGCCGACATCGTGCCCAGGTCGTCGTTGCCGGTCATCCCGGTCGGCGAGTCCGTGAAGAGCGTGAGCGCGGCGTGCACCACGTCCGTGGTCTTCCACGGCCTGCCGGTGGAGAGGTAGGTGTACGGGGCGATGAGGTCCGGCTCGTTCTGCGGGTTGTACTTGTCCGCGTTGTAGTAGTCGTACGGGCCGTTGACCCACACCTGGCGCGCGGTGCGCTCCGGGTCGGCGAGCAGCCTGTCGTAGGCGAAGAAGGAGTCCAGCCGCTTCTCCGTCGCCTCCCGCCCGCCCAGCAGCCCCACCAGGCCCGGCAGGTCCTGGGGCACCAGCCACTGGTACTGCCAGGCCGTGCCCTCGTGGAAGCCGGGGCTGCGTGCCGGGTCGGCCGGCCCGGTGAAGGCGCCGTCGGCGCCCCGGGGCCGGAAGAAGCCCGTCTTGCGGTCGAAGAGCACGCGGTAGTTGCGGGAGCGGGCGGCGTAGCGCCGGGCGTCGGCGTGGTGGCCCAGCTCCCGGGCCATCCGGGCGAGCACCCCGTCGGCCAGCGCGTACTCCAGGGTGGCGGAGGCGCCCTCGTGGAAGTCGGAGTCGCCGGGCTTGGGCCGGGCCCGGTCGGGCAGGTACGGGACGTAGCCGTCGCGCACGTACTGCTCGTTGCCCTCCCGGCCGACGAACGGCGAGATGGACGGCGGCACCCCGTCCGCGTTCTTCTTCAGCACGCGGTAGGCCTCCTCCTCGTGGCCCGTGAGCAGCCCGTGGTGGAAGGCGTTGGTGAGGTACGGCGTCACCGGGTCACCGGTCATGATGTTGGTCTCGACCGGGCCGTAGCCCCACTTGGGCAGCCAGCCGGCGTCCGCGTCGATCCGCAGCACCGACAGCGCCATGTCCCGCGACTCGCGCGGCGCCAGCAGGGCCAGCAGCTGCGCCTGGGTGCGGTAGGTGTCCCACAGCGACCAGTTCTGGTAGTACGTGAAGCCCTTGGCGCGGTGGATCCGCTGGTCCCAGCCGGTGTAGCGGCCGTCGACGTCACTGCCGACGTTGGGGGCGAGGAAGGAGCGGTAGAGGGACGAGTAGAAGGTCCGGCGCAGCGTCCGGCCGCCGCCGCGGACCGCCACGTCGCCCAGCCGCCGCTCCCACGCATCGCGCGCCGCCTCGACCGTACGGTCGAAGCCGGCCTCCTCCGCCCGCAGGTTGGCTGCCGCGCCCGCCGCGTCGACGTAGCTGATGGCGGTGCTGGCCTCCACGACCCGGTCGTCGGTGGTGTCGAAGCGCACCCAGGCGCCGTTGCGGGTGAGCGAGGTGGAGGCCCGCGAGCCCCGGTTCAGCCCGTCGCCGTTCCAGGTGCCGAAGGAGGAGAACGGCCGGTCGAAGCGGGTGAGGGTGTGCAGGGTGTACGGGCGGGTGTCCTGGCAGAAGCCACGGCCGGTGATGGTGGTGCGGATGGTGCGGTCGTCGACGATCTGGACGCTGCTGGAGACCGTCCGGTGCAGCGACTGACCGGTGTTGAAGAGGACGTTGGCCTTCTCGGTGGCGGGGAAGGTGTAGCGCTGCCGCCCGGTGCGGGCGGTCGCGCTCAGCTCGGCGGTGATCCCGCCGTACGAGCCCAGCCGCACCCGGTAGTAGCCGGGCCGGGCGGTCTCGTCGCGGTGGCTGAAGGCCGCGGCGTACCGGGCGTTGTCCGTGCTCTCCACCTCACCCGTGGTGGGCAGCACGGGCAGGTCGCCGCCGATGCGGCAGCCCACGCCGGACAGGTGCACGGTGCTGAAGCCGCGGATGCGGTCGTCCTTGTAGTCGTAGCCGGTGTTGTGCCCGGTGTCGGGGGAGAACTGCACCATGCCGAAGGGCACGGCGGCCCCGGGGAAGGTGTTGCCCTCGTTCTGGGTGCCGATGAAGGGGTTGACCAGGCGGGTGAGCCCGCCGGCGGCCGCGTCCGGTGCCGCGGGGGCGGCGGGCGCCGCCGGCGGCGCGAGCGCGGTGGAGCCCAGCACCGCCAGGAGGGCGAGTGCGGCCGCGCCGGTGCGGCGCGGCAGTGGGTGTACGGTCCGTCGTCTCATGCGGCCACGCCCCTCGGCTGACGTCCTGTCAGCGCAGAGGCTCGCCCGGGGCGTGGGGGGAGTCAAGGATGCGGCGGATGGTGGGCGTGGTGTTCCGGACAGGCGGGGGCGCCCGTTCGGGGGACACGCCCCCGCCCGGCCCGGCGGCCGTCAGCCGCGCGGGACCACCATGGACAGCACCCGCGGCAGCGGGTACCAGTCGGCGGTGGCGAAGCTCGCGTGGGTGCGGGCCATGAGGGAGACGCGGTCGCGGGCCTGGCCCTCCGTCGGGCGGGTGACGTCGATGGCCGGCGGCACCTTGTGGGCGTCCGTCATGACGACGAGGTAGTGGCGGCTGTCGTACCAGCCGGTGTCGATGCCGCCCTTGGCGTACGTGGCCGCGTCGCCGTCGAAGAGGACGAACCAGGGGCGGATGGTGGTGTCGGCGTAGCGCGTGCGGGGGTCGCCGGGGGCGGCGCCGTGGACGGCCGGGAAGGCGGCGGCCTGGCGGAGGCGGCCGGCGGCGGCGAGGTCGCGCAGGTGGGTGGCGTACTCGCGGTCGGTCCACAGCCTGTCCGCGGGGTTGCCCTCCTCCACCGTGCCGGGGATGAGCTCGACCACGAACTTGCCCGCCAGCGCGGACCGGCCGGGCCAGCCGCCGGCCCGTACCGCCTCGTCCAGGGAGGCGTGCTTGCCCATGAGGTCGGCGGGGCGGTAGAGGGCGTCGCCGAGCCTGGCCGTGAGCAGGGCGTCCAGCTCGGCGGGGCCGCGCCCGCTGTCGGCGTTGAAGCCGTCCTTCATCTCGACCTTGAGCAGGACCGGCCGGTGGCCGGGGTTGGCGTCGTGCCAGGCGCGGATGTCGGCGAGGCAGCCGGACAGCGGCTGGTTGCGCGTCCCGGTCCGCAGCCGGGCCGCCGAGGTCGCGCCCTCGCAGTTGTTGTCGTTGCTCAGCGGCTTGGCGTGCGAGACGCGGAACGCCCGGCCGCCGAAGCCGTTGGTCCACACGTCCAGTTCGAGCAGGCCCGCGCCGGAGTCGAGGGCGTCGGCGAAGTAGGGGTACTTGGCCCGGTCGTAGGCGTTGTGGACGCCGACCGAGGTCGTGGCGCCGTACGACGGCGAGGGCTCGGCGCCCGCCGGGGCCGCCGGTACGGCCAGGGCGGCGGCCGCCGCCACGACCGCTGTCATCGTTCTCCGTATGGCCGTACGCATGGCCCCCACCGCTCCCCTGTCACTGCTGTTACGAACGATGAGCAGGGTACGGGAGTTGACGGAGCGGCAGGGGCTCGGGGCGGCAACGGGCTCAGCCGGCCGCGTACACGTCCTCGACGTAGCGGCCCGCGTCGGTGAGCTCGCGCAGCCAGGCGTCGGCCGCGCGGGCGTCGGCGCCGGTCCGGCGGGCGTACAGATCGCGCAGGGCGGCCCGTACGCCCGGAGCCATGCGGGCGCCGTCACCACACACGTACACCCGCGCCCCCGACTCCAGCAGCGACCACAGCTCGTCCCCCTCGGCCGCCATCCGGTGCTGGACGAACGGGCCGCCCGGACCGTCGGCGGTGCTGAACGCCGGGCGCAGCGAGACCGCGCCCGCCTCCTGGGCCGCGTGCAGTTCGGCGGAGTGCAGGAAGTCGGCGTCGGGCGCGTCGCAGCCGAAGTACAGCAGGGCCGGTGCGAGGGCGGTGCCCGCCGCGGCGAGCGCGACGCGGTCGGCGACCGTGCCGCGGAAGGGGGCGAGGCCCGTGCCGGCGGCGACCATGACGACCGGGGTCCGCTCGTGGCCGGTGACCCGGAACGCCTCGCGGCACGGCTGGACGCGGGCGAGGACGGTGTCGCCCGGGCGCAGTCCGGCGAGGTGGTTCGAGGCGGTGCCCAGGAAGCGGCCGCGGCCGGAGCGGGCGGGGGCGTCCAGGACGGAGACCATCAGGTCCACCTGGCCCGGACCGGCGGCCGGCGAGGAGGAGATGGAGTAGTGCCGGGGGCGCATCGGCGGCAGCAGCTCGAGCAGGTCCGCCGGGCCGAGGACGCCGCGCAGGGCGGGGTGGTCCTCGATGAGGTCCAGCGTCGTGCGCGGGTCGTCGGCGCCCACGGCCCGCAGGGCGGCCTGCTCGGGCGGGCAGGGGTTGCGGTCGGCCAGGGCCCGCAGCTGACGGGCGGTGGGACGGCGGCTCAGCTCCAGGTGGTGGGCGAGGAGTTCGCGGACGGTCAGCGGGCCGTCCACCGGCAGCACGTCGCCTCCGGCGCGGCGCGGTGCGATGGCGAGGACCGTGCCGGGGTCCGTCCCGAAGAGCCGGGCCGCGCGGTCCATGAGGGCGGGGTCGTTGACGGGCAGCACCGTCAGGTGGTCGGCGGTGCGGTAGTCCGTCCCCTCGGGCAGCGCGAGGCGCAGGAAGCGCTTGACGCGCGGGTGGTCCGGGGCCGTGAGGTCGTACGCCTCGGTGACCGTCATGGCCGTCAGGTCGTGGCGCGCGGCCAGGGCGGCGAGCGGGCCGCCGCCGGTGACCTCGGTGACGGTGTACGCCGGGCCGTCGTCGGGGGCGTCGCCGGTGCCGGCCGCGCCCACGGTCGCCGGGTCGCCGTAGCGCTCCATCAGCGCCCGGCGCAGCGCCCGGGTGAACTCCTCGACCGTGCCCGTCAGGTCGCCCGAGGCGTCGGCCTCGGCGCGGGGCAGCAGCCGGGTGCCGCCTAGGGCCTCGAGGCGCTCGTCGAGGAGGGTTGGGACGCGCTGGTAGGTGGCCGCCCAGTTGCGGTCGCCGATGCCGAGCACGGCGTAGTGGACGCCGTCGGCCGCGCCGGGCGCGGCGGTGTGCTCGGCCCAGCGGGCGAAGCCGGCGGCGTCGTCCGTGGGGCGGCCGTTGTAGGAGGCGGCGACCACGACGACCGGTCCGTCGGCGGGCAGCGCCCCGGCGCGCTCGTCCAGCGGCGCGACCGTGGCGTCGAAGCCGAGCCGGGCGGCCTCGCCGGCGAGGCCGTGGGCCAGGTCGCGGCAGGTGCCGTAGTTGGAGCCGTGCAGGATCAGCAGGCCGGTGCCCTGGCGGGCGCGGGCGGGCAGCGCGGTCTCGGCGGCGGCCTCGGCGCGCGCGGGCGAGGCCCCCGGCAGCGCCGCGCGCAGGGCGAGCCGGTCGGCGGAGGTGCGGCGGGCCAGCGTGAGCGTGAAGCCGTCGGGCTTGAGGGTGAGGGTCTCCTTGACGCGCAGCGTGTAGCCGGCGCTGTCGATGAAGCGGTAGCGGTGCACCAGCAGGCCGAGCAGCATGGTGGCCTCGTGCAGGGCGAACTGCCGTCCTATGCAGGCGCGCTCGCCGGTGCCGAAGGGCTTGTAGGCGTGCGGGGAGCGGGCCGCCTCGGCCTCGGGGGCGAAGCGCGTGGGGTCGAACAGCTCGGGGTTGTCGCCCCAGGCCGGGTCGCGGTGGAGCATCGGGGTGAGGACGGTGACGCCCTCGCCGGCGCGCAGCGGGTAGCGGCCGCCGAGCAGGGTGTCCTCGCGGGCCTCGCGGGCGAAGGCCGCCGCCGTGGGCCACAGCCGCAGCGCCTCATTGAGGACCTGCCGGATCCAGCGCAGCCGCCCGACGTCCTCGAACGTCGGCTCGGGGTCGGCGTCGTCGCCCCACAGCTCGTCGGTCTCGCGCTGGGCGAGGCGGAGGGCGACGGGGTCCTTGAGCAGGTGGTGGAGGGCGAAGGACAGGGCGCCGGAGGTGGTCTCGTGCCCGGCGATGAGGAAGGTGATGACCTGGTTGCGGATGTTGGCGGCGTCGAGCGTGGTGCCGTCGGCCGGGTGCGGGGCGCCGAGCATGAGGCCGAGCAGGTCGTCGGTCCGGGTGTCGCCGGACGCGGTCCGGGCGCCCACCACGTCGTCCACGACGGTGGCGAGGAAGGCGGCGTCGGCGCGGAAGGCCTCGTCCTCGGCCAAGTGGTCGCCGTCGGGGTCGCGGCCCAGCCGGTTCATGCTCCAGTCCAGGCAGCGGACCATGGCGGCGACGAAGGGGTGGTGCTCCTCGCCCCGGGCGAACGACTCGAAGTCGTAGCCGAAGCCGGCGAGGCCGATGGTGTCGAGCGTCATGCGCGTCATGTCCTCGGCGACGTCGACGGCCGAGCCCCGGGCCAGGCGGGCGTCCCACGCGTCGATGAGGCGGCGGGCGACCGTGAACATGGCCGGGTGGTAGGCGCGCATCGAGCCGAGGGCGAAGGCGGGCAGCAGGATGTCGTGCGCCTTGGCCCAGTTGGGTTCGTGGTTGTAGGCGGTGAAGAGCCCGTCGGCGGTGAACTCGCGGACGTTCTCCAGGGCCGGGCCGACGTGCTTGGTGAAGCGTTCCTCGTCGGCGAGTTCGGTGACGAGGTCGAGCGAGGTGACGAAGAGCCGGTCCGTGCCGTGCAGCCGGCGCCGGAAGACGGGCCCGTGCCGCCGGGCCAGCCGCATCGCCTGCTGCAGGGGGGTGTCGGTGGCGCCGACGGCCGAGACGTCCACGAGGGGGACGGCCGCCACCTGTTCCGAAGTCGCATGGTTCATGCGTCCAGCCTGGCCGCCCCGCGCCGGGCCGCCCGGTGCGATCACTGCATGATTGTGCAGTGACGCGCGGCGCGGCGCTCTTGCGCCCGTGCCGGGCACCGTACGAGCGAGGGGGCGGGCACCGTGAACAGGGAGGAGTACTTCGCGTGGCGCAACTACTTCCTGGTGCTGCTCGACCGTCTCCCCATCCCCGTCGCGGTCTGCACGGCGAACGGTGAGGTGACGGTGGCCAATCCCGCCATGGCGGCCGAGTGGGGAACCGTGCCGGGGCAGGTGCGCGGCCGCAATCTGCTGGACCTCTTCCGCCCCAGCCACAGCGCCGCCGCCCAGCTCGGCCGGCTCACCGAGGCCCTGCGCCTGGGCCGGCGGTCCCGGTACACCATCGACGTCCGCTGGCAGGCGGGCGCGGGCGGGGCCGAGCGCGCGGGCGAGCTGCTGGTCGACCCGGTGGGCGAGGCGTCGCTGGCCTATCCCTTGCTGCTGGCCGTGCTGCGGGTACGGGCCGAGGCGCCGCCCCCGGAGCCGGCGGCGGAGGTCAGCGAGGTGGAGGGCAGGATCCTGGCGCTGGCGGCGGCGGGGTCGAAGACGGCGGCCATCGGCAAGGCGGTCGGGCTGACCGTGGACGGCGTCAACTACCACCTCACGCGGCTCACG
Source organism: Streptomyces griseocarneus (assembly GCF_014655595.1). Taxonomy (GTDB): domain Bacteria; phylum Actinomycetota; class Actinomycetes; order Streptomycetales; family Streptomycetaceae; genus Streptomyces; species Streptomyces griseocarneus. Next base: position 748,890 of record NZ_BNBL01000001.1, read on the forward strand.
CGCCGCTGGCGGGTGCCGAACCGTACGGCGCTGGTGGCGAAGGCGTACGTGCTGGGGGTGCTGGTCCCCGGCGCGTGGCCGCCTGAGTTCGCGGGCGGTCAGCGGTCGCGCGGCGGGTGACGCAGCACGCAGTCGCCGCACAGGCCGCCGCCGGGCACCCGGTAGTACAGGCAGCAGGTGCCGCGCTCGAAGGAGACGCCACCCGGGCCGCACGTCAGCGTCCCGGTGTCGCGCAGCAGCGGGTCCTCGAACAGGGCCCGGGCCAGGGCGAGCGCGCGGGCGGCGTCCTGGGGCCGGCCCCGCTCCCGGCACCAGGTGTGCAGGACGCGCAGGGAGCCCGCGAGGGAGGAGCCGGCGTTGCCCCACAGCAGCCGGGCGGAGACCGGAGTGGCGGCGCGAGTGGCCCCATGCAGCGGCACGAGCAGCCCGTGCAGGACGCCGGCCGCGATCGGCGCGGCCTGCGGCGCCGGTCCGGCCGGCTCCGCCGCGGCGGCGGGCAGGGCCGTCGCCGCGGGCAGCCACAGGTCGTCCGGCGCGCTGCGGGCGGGGTGCCAGCGCAGGCCCCCGCCCGTCAGGTCGGGCACCCGCCCGGTGAGCACCGCCGAGCCGAGGCCGATGGACAGCAGCCGCCCGGCGACGCCCTGGAAGGCGACGGACGCCGCCACGCGCCGGTCCGCCGTCCCCAGCCGTTCGGCCACGACCGCCACGCGGAGCCGCATGGCCTCCGCGCCGAGCGGAAGGTAGTCCTCCGCGCCGGCGGGGACGTCGTCGGGCGAGTCGCCGACGCGCAGGTCGAAGAACGGCCCGACGGCGGCGAGTTCACGTAGGCGCATGGCCGGGCGGTTCCTTCATCCGGGTGGCGTAGTGCCCCGACTCTACTCAGCCGCTCGGCCGGCGGCGGCGCCGAACCACTGGGGCAGGCTGCCGAGCAGATCCTGCTGGTCCTCACCGGCCCACGCCACGTGGCCGTCCGGCCGCAGCAGCACCGCCGGCACGTCCAGTTCCTCGCTGCCGTCGACGACGTGGTCGACCCGGTCCTCCCAGCCCGCCACCGAGAGCCGGCCGGTCCGGTCGAGCAGCAGCCCGCGGCCGCCGCGCATCAGCTCGTAGAGACGGCCCTGCTTCAGCTCCAGGTCCCGCATCCGCCGGCCGAGCAGGTCGTGGCCCTCGCCGAAGTCGTAGCGGACCCCGACCGCGGTGACCATCCCGGTCACGTACGCGTTCACCTCCTCGAAGTCCATCAGCTTCGAGAACAGCTCCCGCAGCGCGGTCGCACCCGGATCGGTTCCCATCAGCGTGATCTGCGCGCGGGTGTTCTCCAGCACGGCGGCGCCCACCGGGTGCCGTTCGGCGTGGTAGCTGTCCAGCAGCCCCTCCGGCGCCCAGCCGTTGACCGCGGCGGCCAGCTTCCAGCCGAGGTTGAAGGCGTCCTGCACGCCGAGGTTCATCCCCTGTCCGCCGGTCGGCGGGTGGATGTGCGCCGCGTCGCCGGCCAGCAGCACCCGGCCGACCCGGTAGCGCTCGGCCTGCCGGGTGGCGTCGCCGAACCGGGACAGCCAGCGCGGCGAGTGCACGCCGAAGTCGGTGCCGGCGAACGCCCGCAGCTGCTTCTTGAAGTCCTCGAGGGTCGGCTCGGCCCTACGGTCCTCGGACACGCCGTCGGCGGGCACGATGACGCGGTACACCCCGTCCTTCTGGGGGACGAGGCCGAACCGCTTCTGGGTCTTGTTGACTTCCGTGACGATGGCGGCGACCTTCTCCGGGTCCTCGGTCACCTCCATCTCGCCCAGCAGCGTCTCGACCGTGGCGGGCTCGCCGGGGAAACCGACGCCGAGCAGTTTGCGCACCGTGCTGCGGCCGCCGTCGGCCCCGACGAGGTAGCGCGAGCGCAGCTCCGTGCCGTCCGCCAGCTCGACGGTCACCCCGTCCTCGTCCTGCTTCAGCCCGACCACTTCGCAGCCGCGCCGGATCTCGGTGCCGAGTTCGAGCGCACGCTCGTTGAGCAGCCGCTCGCTGACCGGCTGCGGGGTGGCGAGGCCGTACGCGTGAGCCGTGTCCAGCCGGTCCGGCCACGGCTTCATGATGCCGCCGAAGAGGCCGCCGACCTGGAACTTCTCACTGACCGCGAGGAACCGGTCCAGCATGCCGCGCTGGTCCATCATCTCGACGCTGCGGGCGTGCAGGCCCTGCCCGCGGGACTGCCTGGTCGGCTCCGCGAGCTTCTCCAGCACGACCGTTCGCACCCCGGCGAGCCGCAGCTCGCAAGCGAGCATCAACCCGGTCGGTCCGCCGCCGGCAACGATCACGTCGATCATCAAATCACCATCTCCAAAGGATCTTGCTTAGGCCGGTGATTCTGCAGCACGACGGGGGCCTTGCCGCAAGGCCCCCAGTGCGCTATATGTTGAGAGTGGAAAGGAGCGAGTAGCCCCTTTCCTTTTTCTTTTTGCCGTCTGAGTGCCGTCGGAGCCGTCGCCGCTAGGCCGTGGGCCGGCGTGCCTGCCTCAGCTCGCGGTGGATCGCCCAGGCGTCCGCCACGGGGCCCACGTGCCCGAGCTTGTCGGGGTTGATCACCGATCGGATCGTCTGGATCCGCCCGTCGAGCACATCGAGGACCATGGCGTGGAGCACCTTGCCGTCCCGGTCGCGGAAGATCGCGCCCGGCTGGCCGTTGACCTCGTGCGGCTCGAAGGTCACGTCGATCCGGATCAGCCAGGGGAAGACGGAGGCGAGCAGCCGGGCCACGTTCTCCACGCCCATGATGGCCCTGGCCCACTGCGGGGTCTTGCCGCCGCCGTCGCCGACCATCGACACGTCGGCGGCGAGCAGTTCCCGCAGGCCGCCGACGTCGCCCTCGCGGAGGGCGTCGAAGAACCGCGACGCCAGTTCCTGCCGCTCCTGACGGTCCGCCGCGAAGCGCGGCCGCCCGGCCTCCATGTGCCGCCGCGCCCGCACCAGCAGCTGCCGGCACGCCGCCTCCGACCGCCCCACCGCCGTGGCGATCTCGTCGAACCCGAAGCCGAACACCTCCCGCAGCACGAACACCGCCCGCTCCAGCGGGCTGAGCCGCTCCAGCAACAGCAGCGCCGCCATCGACACCGAGTCGGCCAGCTCCACCGACCGCGCCGGATCCTCATAGGGGTCGGCGAGCAGCGGCTCGGGGAACCACGGGCCCACGTACTCCTCCCGCCGCACCCGCGCGGAGCGCAGCACATCGATCGAGATCCGCGTCACCGCGGCCGACAGGAAGGCCTTGGTCGACGTGGGCCGGGTCGACGAGCCGTCGAAGCGCAGCCATGTCTCCTGCACCGCGTCCTCAGCCTCACCCACACTGCCCAGAATCCGGTAGGCGATCGAAAACAGCAGCGGCCGCAGCTCCTCGAACTCCTCGACCTTGCTCACGTCGAATTCCCTTTCCTCGAAAGCCGGTTGCCGGTGTCGCTCAGTGGAGCTGCCCGGGCTCGTAGTCGCCGGCCGGCTGCCGGGTGATGATGTTCAGCCGGTTCGCCATGTTCATGAAGGATATGAGGAGCGTCAGGGCGCCGAGCTGGTCCTCGTCGTAGTGCCCGGCGGCACGCGCCCACACCTCGTCACCGACCCCGCCGGCCGCGTCCGCGACCCGGGTCCCCTCCTCCGCCAGCTCCAGCGCGGCACGCTCGGCCTCGGTGAAGACCGTGGCCTCCCGCCACGCCGCGACCAGGTTCAGCCGCACCGGGGTCTCGCCCGCGGCGGCGGCCTCCTTGGTGTGCATGTCGATGCAGAAGGCGCAGCCGTTGATCTGGCTCACGCGCAGCGCCACCAGCTCCTGCGTCGCGGCCGGCAGCGGCGAGTCCTTGAGCGCCTTGACCGCCGACATGAAGTGCCTGAGGGCCTTGCCGGCGGTCGGGGTGGCGAGGAAGTCCAGTCGCGCGTCCATGGTGTGCTCCTGTGTGGTCGTCAGTGGCTACACCCCCTGAGACGAGGTGGCCCGACCCCCTGTGACATGGGCGAATGTGACCTGCGTCTCCCGGCGGACGGGGCAGCCGGCCGCGTCCCGCCGCACCCGACAGGACCGGGCACAGGATGTCGGGTGCGGCAGGGTGGGCCCTTCCTAATGTGGTGATCGAAAGGGAAGGAGGCCGCGGTGCTGGAGCGGCTCAACCAGGCCATGGAGCACATCGAGGCCCGGCTCGATCAGCGGATCGAGACGGCCGACCTGGCGCGGATCGCGATGACGTCGGAGTACCACTTCCGGCGGCTGTTCTCCGCGCTGGCCGGGATTCCGCTGTCGGAGTACATCCGGCGCAGGCGGCTCACGGTCGCCGGTGCCGAGGTGCTGGCCGGGGAGCGGACGCTGCTGGAGGTCGCGGTGCGGTACGGCTACACCTCGGGGGAGGCGTTCGCGCGGGCGTTCCGCGGGATGCACGGCGTCGGCCCCGGCGAGGCCAGGCGGTCCGGTGCGAGTCTGCGCTCCCAGCCACGGCTGTCCTTCCGTCTCACCGTAGAAGGGAGCAGCAGCATGCGATACCGGATCGTGGAGAAGGAGGAGTTCCGTGTGGTCGGAAGGAAGGCACGCGTCCCCCTCGTGCACGAGGGGGTGAACCCGGCGATCGCCGACTTCATCCGAAGCCTCGGACAGGAAACCCTGGAGCGCATACACAGCCTGTCCGACCAGGAGCCGGAGGGGATCGTCTCGGTGAGCGACCGGCTGGACGACAGCCGCGCCGAGGGCACCGAACTCGACTACTACCACGGCGCGGTGACGCGCGCCGCCGTGCCCGAGGACATGGAGGCGCTCACCGTCCCGGCCGGGATGTGGGCCGTCTTCGAGAGCTCCGGGCCGTTCCCGCAGGCGCTGCAGTACATGTGGCGGGACGTCTTCACCCAGTGGTTCCCGTCCAACCCCTACCGCAGCCGGCCGGGCCCCGAGATCCTGCGGACCAGGCTGTCGCAGGACGCGGCACAGGCGGACGCGGAACTGTGGATCCCCGTGGAGCGGACGGCGCTGTGAGGCGGCGGTGCGCGGCGGCCCCGTGGCCGCCGCGCACCGCGGGCACGGACCGGTCGCCCGAAGGCCGCGCGGGGACGGCTCCTAATCGCCGTCCTCCAGCCGGAAGCCGACCTTCAGGCCCACTTGGTAGTGGCCGATCCGCCCGTCGACGAGGTGTCCTCTGATCTGGGTGACCTCGAACCAGTCGAGCTCGCGCAGCGTCTGGGACGCGCGCTCGATCCCGTTGCGAATGGCCTCGTCCACGCCGTTCGGGGACGAGCCGACGATCTCGGTCACACGGTAGGTGTGGTTGGACATGAGCCCACCGTGCCCCACCGCGGGCGGGTGCGCGAGGCGGGTGGGCCGGGCGGGGGCTACGGCACCACCGTCACCGGCCAGCGCCCCGCCTTCACCAGGCGTACCGCCACCGAGCCGATGATGCGGTGCCCCGCCTGTTCGGAGGCGCCGACGATCACCGCGTCGGCCTTCAGCTCGTCGGCCGCGCGGACCAGGCCCGCGTACGGGTCGCCCCGGAAGGTGTGGAAGCGCCAGCGCATCTCGAAGACGCCGCGCAGCTGTTCGGCGGTCTCGCGGATCTCGGCCAGCAGTTCCCCGGCGACCTCTTCGGTCATCTCCGCGACGGGCGCGCCCAGGGCGGCGCTGCCGGCGAGGACCGGCTGGACGTAGACGATCGCGAGCAGGGCGTTCTGGCGGCGGGCCAGGCCCGCGGCGTAGGCGGCGGCCCGCCAGGAGGTGTCCGAGCCGTCGACACCGACGACGATGACCTTGGGGCCGTCGGTGCCGCGCTCGAAGCCGGTCGGCAGGCTGCCGTTGTGGGTGTCCTCGTTCACACGGGGAGGCTAACCGGCGTGGAAGGGGTGCGGCGCCGGCACCGCCAGGGACAGCGCGAAGCGGCCCTGTTCGTCGGTCCACCAGTGGGTGAGCTCCAGGCCGGCGGCCGCGAGCTCCCGCCGCACGCCCTCCTGGCGGAACTTCGCGGAGACCTCCGTGCGCAGCTCCTCGCCCTCCTCGAAGTGCGCCGCGAGGTCCAGCGCGGGGATCTTCGCCACCACGGGCCTGCGGGCCCGCAGCCGCATCTCGATCCACTCCCGCCGGGCGTCCCACAGGGCCACGTGGTCGAAGTCGTCCGGGTCGAAGTCGGCGCCCAGCTCGCGGTTGATGACGGACAGGACGTTCTTGTTGAAGGCGGCGGTCACGCCCGCGGCGTCGTCGTAGGCGGGTACGAGCACGCCCGCGTCCTTGACCAGGTCGGTGCCCAGCAGGAGCGCGTCGCCGGGGGAGAGGCGGGAGCGCAGGCCGGCCAGGAAGGTGGCCCGCTCGGGCGGGAGGAGGTTGCCGATCGTGCCGCCGAGGAAGGCGACCAGGCGCGGCCCCGGCAGGTCCTTCGGCAGGGCGAGGCCGTACTGGAAGTCGGCGACGAGGGCGTGCACGGTCAGCGCCGGGTGCTCGGCCAGCAGCGTCGCGGCGGCGCCCCGCAGGGCGCTCTCGCTGACGTCGACCGGGACGTAGGCCTCCAGGCCGGACAGGGCCTCGATCAGGTGACGGGTCTTGTCCGAGGAGCCCGAGCCCAGTTCCACCAGCGTGCGGGCGCGGGTGGCGGCGGCGATGTCGCCGGCGCGCGCGATGAGGATCTCGCGCTCGGCACGGGTGGGGTAGTACTCCGGCAGCAGGGTGATCTCGTCGAACAGCTCGCTGCCCCGGGCGTCGTAGAACCACTTCGGCGGGAGCACCTTGGGCGAGCGGGTCAGGCCCTCGGAGACGTCCGCGCGCAGCGCGGCGGCCGTCGCGTCGAGGGGAAGGGTGCGGGTGAGGACGAACGGGCTCACTGAACGGGCTCCTTGCGCGGGAATTCCGGGGGATGCGGGGGACGGCGCGGCGGTCGCGGGGAGTGCGGCGGCACCAGCGGGGAGACGCCGACGCCCGAGCGGTCGGCGGTCAGGAGGCTGCGGTCGGGGACCCGTCTCCAGCGGGGGTCGTCGTCGTACGGCTCGGACGCCACGACCGTGCGCTCCCGGCCGCCGCCCGCGAGGTACCACAGGGAGTCGCCCCACGCGGTGGCGGCGACGGCGGCTCCGTCGGTCAGCAGCAGGTTGAGGGTCGAGCCCGGCGCGGCCTGGATCAGCGTCGTCACCGTCCCGGCCAGCGCCGGGCCGAGGCCCTCGCCGCCCAGCAGCCGCTGCTCGACCAGCGCCCAGACGAATGCGGAGTCGCTGCGCGCCGTCAGCCGCAGCAGCGCCTCGGGCGGCAGCAGGGTGATCAGCGGTGCCGCCGAGCCCGGCCAGCCCTTCAGCGCGCCGTTGTGGCTGAACAGCCAGGGCCCGCCGGCGAAGGGGGCCGTCGCGGCCTCCTGGTCCGCGCTGCGGAGGGTCGCGTCGCGGACCGCCGCGAGCAGCGCCCGGGTCCTGACGACCCGGGCGATGTCGGCGAACGACTCGTCGCCCCAGATGGGACCGGCCCGGCGGTAGCGCGCGGGCCGCGGGTCCCCCGGCGCGTACCAGCCGACGCCGAAGCCGTCCGCGTTGACCGTGCCGCTCGCCATGCTGCGCGGCGCCCAGGACTGGTGGACGAGGGAGTGCGGGGGCTCCACCAGTGTTTCGGCGAGCGGGGCGTCCGGCCCCAGGACCGCGATGTGACGGCACATCAGGAGGGTTCCGCGTCGCGTGCGGTGCGGAAGCCGGAGAAGATCTGCCGCCGGACCGGCAGGTCCCAGTTGCGGAACGTCCCCCGGCAGGCCACCGGGTCCACGGCGAAGGACCCGCCGCGCAGGACCTTGTGCCGGTCGCCGAAGAAGACCTCGGAGTACTCGCGGTAGGGGAAGGCGCGGAAGCCGGGATACGGAAGGAAGTCGCTGGACGTCCACTCCCACACGTCCCCGATCAGCTGCCGCACCCCCCGCCGCGAGGCGCCGCGCGCATAGGCGCCGACGGGCGCCGGGCGCAGGTGCCGCTGGCCGAGGTTGGCGTGCTCGGGGGTGGGGTCCTCGTCGCCCCACGGATAGCGCAGGGAGCGGCCGGAGACCGGGTCGTGGCGGGCGGCCTTCTCCCACTCCGCCTCCGTGGGCAGCCGCCGCCCCGCCCATGCCGCGTACGCTTCGGCCTCGTACCAGCTGACGTGCAGCACCGGCTCGGCCTCGGGCACGGGCTCCACGACGCCGAACCGCCGGCGCACCCACGCGGTGCCCTCGCGCCGCCAGAACAGCGGTGCGGCGAGGGAGTGCCGGCGCACCTGCTCCCAGCCCTCCGGGTGCCACCAGCGGGGGTTGTCGTAGCCGCCGTCCTGGATGAAGCGCAGGTAGGCGCCGTTGCTGACCGGCAGCGTGTCGATGAAGAAGGCCGGTACGAAGCGCGGGTGGGCGGGGCGTTCGTTGTCCAGCGCCCAGGGCTCGGCGGACGTGCCCATCGTGAAGGGTCCGCCCTCGACGAGGACCTCCGCCGGCAACAGGGCGGTGTCCGGCGCGGCGGGCGGCGGCTCGGGGGCGGTGAGGGCGGCCGGGCCCCGGCGCAGCTGATGGGTGATCAGCATGGTCTCGTCGTGCTGCTGTTCGTGCTGGGCGATCATGCCGAACGCGAAGCTCGACTCCACCAGCGGGCCGCCGCCGTGCGCCGGCGTGGCGTCCAGCACGTCCAGGACCCTGCTGCGGACGTCCGCGACGTAGGCCCGCGCCTCCTTCGGCGTCAGCAGCGGCAGCGAGGGCCGTTCGGCGCGGGGGTGCTCGAAGGCGTCGTACACGGAGTCGATCGCGGGGCGCAGCGGCTCCTGCCCGGCCACCGCGCGCAGCAGCCACTGCTCCTCCTGGTTGCCGATGTGCCCGAGGTCCCACACCAGGGGGGACATCAGCGGCGAGTGCTGGGCGGTCAGCTCGCGCTCGTCGACACAGCCGGTCAGCAGGCGGGTGCGCTCGCGAGCGCCGATCAGGGCGCTCGCGGCGCGCTCCCGAAGCCCGCCGGGGTCCGGCATCGGGGCGGCGGTCATGGGCGGACCTCCCCGCCCGCGACCTTGTCGAGCAGGTCGTCCGCGGGACACCGGCCGCGTTCGACGTACCGGGCGGCGAACTCGTCGACGGCGTCGAGCACCGCCGTCCGTGCGCCGAGCCGGGGCAGTGCCTCGCGGGCGGCCGCGAAGCAGACCGTGGCCGCGGCGTGCAGCTCGGGGTCGGCCATGCCGTGCCGGGCCGCCCTGCGCCACAGGGCGTTGCGCGGCGGCGGCTGCGAGCTCGGCGCGTCCCCCAGGCCCTTGACGGCCAGCAGGGCGGTCTCCGCCGCCGAGGGGTCGTCGAAGAGCGCGGCGGTCACAGCGAGCGGCACGATCCAGCCGTCGTCCCCGGGCTGCGCGTCGATCATGCGCAGCTCCAGGTGGCCCCGGGGCCTTATCGGTGGGAACAGCGTGGTCAGGTGGTAGGCCACGTCGTCGGTGGTGGCCGGCCGCGGCAGGCCCGTGCGGGTCCACTGGCGCAGGGCCAGCCCCCGCTGTACGGCCCAGGGCTCGCTCTCGGACCGTATGAACATCACATTGGCGTCGAGTGCGTACTCCGCCCAGGCCGCCCGCGGGTCGAGGTCGTCGACCGGGGCCAGGGTGCGGCCGGGGTCCATGCGCGCGTAGCAGGCCTGCCGGCTGGATCGCCAGCCGCTGGGACGGCCCAGGTGCAGCGGGGAGTTGGCGAAGGCTGCGGAGAGCACCGCGCCCAGCTGGTGGGCCAGCCGCCAGCGCCGCCGGTACCACTGCGGCCCGGGCTCCTCCTGCCCGGCGTCCACGCAGACCTGCACGGACGCGGTACGGCACATGACGTTGCGCCCGGCGCCGTTGATCCGGTCGTAGTAGATCTCCATGGCGTTGTAGCGGGAGTTGCTCCGCACGCGCGGGGGTTCGTACCACGGCTCCTTGCCGTACCCCGCGAGGACGAGGTCCAGCTCGCGCAGGACCGGGCGGGCCAGGGCGAGGTCGGCGGAGAGGTCGTCGACGCACGCGGTGAGGGACTCCGCGGGCTGGGAGCTGAACTCCAGCTGGCCGCCGGGCTCGACCGTGAACACCGACCGCAGCGGGAGCGCTCCCACCCGATCGGCGGCGGCCGCCAGACGGTGCGGGGCCACGGGACGAGCGGGGTCGTGCGCGTCGTGGACGAGCCATTCCAGCTCGGCACCCAGAAGGCGGGGCGGCCCGGTCTTGAAGCAGATGCCCCGCACGTACGCGTCGGCTTCCGACTCGCCGACCGGCCTGGTGAGGCCTTCCTTGTCAGCAAAGCATTCGGTCACGCTTGCTACCTCCTGTCCGTTGCTCCGTACCCCCAAAACACGGCGCCCAGTCGGAGCATTGCGGAGCCAGGTCTGGAACCAGTCATTCCGGAGCCTGCACGGACCCGACCGGAATGCGCCCCCGTGCCCGGGACGGACCGGTCTCCTGGTCACGGACACATTGTGGCCAGCCCTTGACGCACCCGCCAGAGGAAGACGTACGGTCCGGCCCGTGACCGCACACGACCCCGCCGCCGTGTTCGACCCCGCCACCTACGCCCGGGGCGTCCCCCACGCCCTCTTCCGCGAGCTGCGCGAGAACAGCCCCGTGTGCCGCGTACCGGAACCGGCGGTCGGCCCCTGGGCCGCCGGCCCCGGCTACTGGGCCGTCTTCCGGCACGCCGACGTCAAACACGTCCTGCGCACCCCCGAGGTCTTCTCCTCCCACCTGGGCGCCACCCAGCTCCGCGACCCGGACACCCCCGGTGACCTGGCCTTCGTGCGGGCGATGATGCTCAACCAGGACCCACCCGCCCACGCCCGGCTGCGCCGCATCGTGGCCGCCGCCCTCACCCCGCGCGCCGTGCGCGAGCTGGAAGCGGTGATCGAGGCCCGCGCCCACGCCCTCGTCGCCGCCGTCGCCCCCCGCGGCGCCACCGACTTCGTGGAACTCGCCGCCGACCTGCCCGTATGGACCCTCGCCCACGTGCTGGGCGTGCCGGAACGGGACCGGCGGCTGCTCCTGGACTGGTCGAACCGCGTCATCGGCTACCAGGACGCCGAGCACGCCGCGTCGCACACCGCCGACCCGGCGGAGCTCACCCCTATGGGCCGCGCGGCCCTCGCCGAGCGGCCCGCCTCGCTCCTCAGGGCCGACGGGACGCCCGTCAACCCGCGCTCACGCGAGGCGCTGGCCGACATGTTCGCCTACGCCCACGCCCTGGCGGACCGGCCCCGCCCCGGCAGCGTCATGGCCCGCATGCGCGAAGGCGGCCTGAGCCGCGACGAGTTCGAGAACATGTTCTTCCTCTTCGCGGTGGCCGGGAACGAGACGCTGCGCAACGGCATCCCCGGCGCCCTGCTCACGCTCCTCGAGCACCCCGGGCAGTACGAGGCGCTGCGCCGGCGGCCGGAGCTGACCGCTTCGGCGGTGGAGGAGACCCTGCGCTACTGGCCGCCCGTCATCCACTTCCGGCGCACCGCCACCCGCGACACCGAGCTCGGCGGCCGGCTCGTCCGGCGGGGCGAGAAGGTCGTCGTCTACCACGCCTCGGCCAACCGCGACGAGCGCGTCTTCGCCGACCCCGACCGCTTCGACATCACCCGCACCCCCAACGACCACGTCGGCTTCGGCTCCGGGCCGCACTTCTGCCCGGGCGCCCATCTCGCGCGCACCCAGACGCGCGCCATGCTCCGCGCGGCCGTGGACCGGCTGCCCGGCCTGGAACGGGCGGGCGAGCCGGTCCGGCTGACGTCCAACTTCCAGAACGGGCTCACCCACCTGCCCGTCAGGTGGAGAACAGATCGGTGAACGGGCCCGTGGCGTCCCCCACGGAGTGCCCGAACGGCGAATTGAAGTCCCAGATGAGGAACAGGAGGAAGGCGATCAGAGCGCTGTAGACGCCCGCCAGCATCAGCTCGCGCGGCGACCGCCTGATCTGCAGCGTGAAGATCAGCCCCACGCACACCAGCGCCCCGCCGATCAGCCCGAACCACACCACGCCCGGCATCGTCGGCCCGGCCGCCTGGCCGCGCGCGTTGCGCGCCGCGTCCGCCGCGCCCACCTGGTCCACCAGCGGCTGGTAGGACTGGCTCTCGAAGTCGTCGCGCGGCTTGTACGAGCTGACGTCCTCCCGCACCTTCTCCAGCAGCTCGGTGCCCTCGCCGGTGAGCTCCCCCTCCTCGAGCATCACCGGCCACTCCTTCTCGACCACGTGGCTCACATAGGCCTCGACGTCCTTGCGCGTGCGGTCGCGGGCCTCGGGGGCGTAGACGCGCACCCGCGCGCTCACCTCGTGCAGCGCCTGCGCCTCGGCGCGCACGGTGTCCTGCGCGGCGTTGCGGGACTCCCACACGCCGGCGATGGCCAGGCCCAGCACGATGGCATAGACCACGCCGACCATCATCGTCATGTACTCGATGACGTCGGGCGTCTCGCTCGGGTCGTCGTCATCGCCGAGCCTGCGTTCCCTGAGCACGGTGATGGTCAGGACGACGGCACAGGCTGCGGCCATGGCGATGGCCAGAACCAGCCACTCGGACAAGAGAACCTCCGGGGTCGGGCGCGGGGCGAGGTGGCAGGGGGACGAGGTGACGGCGGGACGTCAGCGGCCGCGTCGGCCGCCGCCGCGCGGCCGCAGCAACGCGGCCGCCAGCACGGCGGGCGCGGTGAGCACGAGCGTGAACGTGACCACGGACGTGCCGTGGCCGATGGGTTCGGACACCGACTGGCGGTACGTGCGCGGCAGCGCCCGCACGCGCACGGGCGGTGACGAGGCCCGGGGCGGGGCCGGCGAGGGCGCCGGGGGCGCGGCACGCTCACCCGGCGCGGGGGCGGGAGCGGGAGCGGGGGCCGACGCCGGTGGTTCCTCCGGTGGCGCGGGGCGTGCCCGCGGGGGAGCGGCCGGAGGGGCGGGCTGGGCCGGCGCGGGTGGCGCGGGAGCCGGGGGCGCCGGGGCGGGGCCGCCGGGCGGCGGTACGGGCTGGGGCGCGGGAGGTGCGGGAGGTGCGGGAGGTGCGGGAGGCGCCGGTGGTGCGGGCGCGGGAGGGGCAGGGGCAGGGGCAGGCGGTGGCGCGGGGGCGGGCGGTGCCGGTGGTGCCGGCGCGGGGGGCGCCGGGGCCGGAGGCGTCCCGGGCGCGGGAGGTGCGGGAGCCGGGGGTGCCGGCGGTGCCGGGGCAGGTGGGGCGGGAGGCGCCGGTGGTGTCCCGGGCGCGGGTGGTGCCGGTGCGGGCGGCGCGGGCGCAGGAGGCGCCGGTGCGGGTGGGGCCGGTGCGGGTGGGGCCGGAGCCGGAGGGGCGGGCGCGGGCGGGGCCGGGGCGGGTGGCTGGGGAGCTCCGGCGGGCGGGCAGAAGAGCCGCGCGTGCGCGGTCACCACGCCGATCGCCCGCGCGTCGGCGGTCACGCACAGGTACAGGGGGTTCAGCCGCACCACCGCTCCGGCCGAGGCGCTGACGCCGCCGCCCGGCAGGGGGAGCGGCGGCACCGGGGCGGCGTGCGCCGAGCCCGCCGTCGCCAGTACGGCGGCCAAGGCCGCGAAGCCGGTGCCTGCCGCCCGAAGCCATCCCGTCACGACGGGGATCTTGCGATCCTCGCGGCCGCCTCACTCACCCATCCGGCCCAATTCCTCCGATGGGGTGAAGGTGTGTCATGTGTTGACGCGCCGTGTCGGGATGCGCCGTCTCACGCCCCGGCCTTGGCGTTCTTCGTCCGCGCCCGGTCCAGCACCGCGCCCAGGTCCGTGCCGCCGGGCAGCGTGCCGAACGCGTGTCCCCAGTCCCCGCCGAGCCGCGAGGCACAGAACGCGTCCGCCACCGCCGGGGTGCCGTGGCGCACGAGCAGGCTGCCCTGGAGCACGAGCGTGAGCTGCTCGGCGACGCGGCGGGCCGCGAGCTGGGCGTGGTGGGGGTCGGCGAGCGTGCCGAGCAGGTCGCGCAGCCGCGCGGCCGCGGCGTCGAGGCGGGGGTCCGCCCCGGCGGCCAGGCCGACCTCGGCGAAGTAGGCCTCCAGGGCGGCCGGCTCCTTGGCCAGCACCCGCAGCACGTCCAGCGCGGCGACGTTGCCCGAGCCCTCCCAGATCGACAGCAGCGGCGCCTCCCGGTAGAGCCGGGGCATGCCCGAGTCCTCCACGTAGCCGTTGCCGCCCAGGCACTCGAGGGCCTCGGCGGCGTGCGCGCTGCCGCGCTTGCACACCCAGTACTTGCCCGCGGCCAGGCCGAGCCGGCGCAGCGCCGCCTCCTGGGCGTCCCCCGCCTCCGAGCGGTCCAGCGCGGCGGCGAGCCGCATCGCCAGCACTGTCGCGGCCTCCGACTCGACGGCCAGGTCCGCCAGGACGTTGCGCATCAGCGGCTGGTCGATCAGCTCGGCGCCGAACGCCCGGCGGTGCGCGGTGTGGTGCAGCGTCTGCCGCAGCCCGGCGCGCATGCCCGCGGCGGAGCCGATGACGCAGTCGAGCCGGGTCATGTTGACCATCTCGACGATCGTGCGCACCCCGCGGCCCACCTCGCCGACCGGCCAGGCCACGGCCTGCTCGTACTCGACCTCCGAGGAGGCGTTGGAGCGGTTGCCGAGCTTGTCCTTCAGCCGCTGCAGCCGGATGGCGTTGCGGGTGCCGTCGGGCAGCACCCGCGGCATCAGGAAGCAGGTCAGCCCCTGTTCGGTCTGGGCCAGGACCAGGAAGACGTCGCTCATCGGCGCGGAGGTGAACCACTTGTGCCCGGTGATCACGTACGAGCCGTCGCCCGCCGGCACGGCCGTCGTGGTGTTCGCCCGCACGTCCGAGCCGCCCTGCTTCTCGGTCATCGACATGCCCGCGATCAGGCCCCGCTTGCCGAGCGGCGGGCGCAGTCCGTAGTCGTACGTGCGGGAGGCCAGCAGCGGCTCGTAGGCGGCGGCGAGCTCCGGCTGGGCGCGCAGGGCCGGGACGGCGGCGTAGGTCATGGAGACCGGGCAGCCGTGGCCGGGCTCCGCCTGCGCCCAGACGTAGAACTTCGCCGCCCGCACCAGGTGTCCGCCGGGGCGGGCCCCGGCCCACGGTGCGGCGTGCTGGCCGCTGCCGACGGCCTCGGCCATCAGGTGGTGCCAGGCGGGGTGGAAGTCGACCTCGTCCACCCGGTGGCCGTAGCGGTCGTGGGTGCGCAGCACCGGCGGGTACGCCTCGGCCAGCCGTGCCCACTCCTGCACCTCCTCCGACCCGGCCCGGGCGCCCAGGGCACGGACCTCCTCCTCGCCCCAGCCCGCGCCGTCGCGCCGCAGGGCCTCCAGCAGGGCGGGGTCGTCGGCGGTGGAGAAGCCGGTCAGGGGCGGGGCCTGGTTGAACACTTCGTGCGTGGCGCTCACGGCGACCTCCGGAGTGCGGGTACTCGGCGGCATTACACTTTCATGATGCGTGATGCGAGGCTGTAATGGATAGGGTGTGGCCGGTCATGGACGAAACGCTTTCCCTGCGGCCGCTGACCGCGCGCTCCGTCGTGCTGTCCACCCTCCTCGGCCACCACCCGCCCGCGCTCCCCGCCAGCGCGCTCGTGCGCGTCGGCGAGTTGTTCGGTACCGCCGAGGGCGCCGTCCGCACCGCCCTGACCCGCATGGTCGCCGCCGGTGACCTGGAGCAGACCGACGGCGCGTACCGGCTCACCGACCGGCTCCTGGCCCGCCAGGCCCGCCAGGACGACAGCCGTGCGCCGCGCACCCGCCCCTGGGACGGCTCCTGGGAGATCGCCGTCGTCACCCCCGAGCGGCGCGCCGCCCCCGACCGCGCCGCTCTGCGCCAGGCCATGGCGGCCCTGCGCCTGGCCGAGCTGCGCGAGGGCTGCTGGCTGCGGCCCGCGAACCTGGTGCGCGACGGGCGGCCCGCGGTCGTCACCGGGCAGTGCACCCTGCTCACCGGCGCCCCCGAGGGCGACCCCGCCGCCCTCGCCGCCGCCCTGTGGGACCTCGACGGCTGGGCCCGCCGGGCCCGGGCCCTGGAGGCGGCGCTCCAGGCGCCGCCGGACCGGCCCGGCGGCCTGGCCGGGCGCTTCACCGTCTCCGCCGCCGTGCTGCGCCACCTCCTGTCCGACCCCGTCCTGCCCGCCGCCCTGCTGCCCGCCGACTGGCCCGGCGACCGGCTGCGCCGGCACTACGAGGCCTTCGACCGGGACTTCCGGTCCCTGCTCCTGCGGCACATCGGGATCTGAGGGCTCTGAAGGGTCTGAGGGTTATGAGGGGCTGGCGGAGCGGGTGGGAAATATGAGAAGTCGGTGACAGTTCCCCCGGTCCGACCGCTCCGGTGCGCATTCGTGTGTTCGAACGACCGATACTGTCCGCATGTCACGCGTGCTTCTGATCGAGGACGACCGGGCCGTACGGGAAGGGGTCACCCTCACCCTGCGCCGCCGCGGCCACGAGGTCGAGGCCGCGCCCACCGGCGGAGCCGGGCTGGCGGCCCTGGAGACCTTCCGGCCCGACCTGGTGCTGCTCGACCTGATGCTGCCCGACATGAGCGGCTTCGAGGTCTGCCGCCGCATCCGGGCCACCCAGCAGATCCCGATCATCATGCTCACCGCCCGCGGCGACGACATCGACGTCGTCCTCGGCCTGGAGGCCGGGGCCGACGACTACATCGTCAAGCCCGCCCGCGGTGAGGTCCTCGAGGCCCGCATCCGCGCCGTCCTGCGCCGCGCCGCGCCCGTCGACGGCGGCCCCGACCCGGCGCTCGCCCCCGCCGCGGCCGAGTCCCACGGCGACCTCACCATCGACCGCGCCGGCCTGCTCGTCTCCAAGCACGGCCAGGACCTCGCCCTCGCCCCGTCCGAGATGAAGCTGCTGCTGTACCTGTCCGCCACCCCCGGCCGGGTCTTCAGCCGCCAGCAGCTCCTCGAGCACGTCTGGGAGCACAGCTACCACGGCGACGCCCGCCTGGTCGACGCCTGCGTGATGCGGCTGCGCACCAAGGTCGAGGAGTCCACCCGCTCCCCGAAGTACATCCAGACCGTGCGCGGCTTCGGCTACCGCTTCGGCCCGGTCCAGGGCTAGCGGGACGACGGTGGGACGACCCTTCCCGCGCCGGCCCGCGATCCGCCGACCCGCGATCCGGCGCCCCGCGCTGCGCCGGCCCGCCCTGCGGACCCTCGCCCGCGGGCTGCGCGCCCGGCTCGTCGTGGCGTTCCTGCTGGTCGCCGCGCTCAGCGCGCTCACCACCGCGGCCCTGACCTTCCGCGAGGCCCGCACCGCGATCCTCAAGCGCACCCAGGACACGGCCGTGCAGCAGCTGCGCGCCCAGGTCAACTCCCAGGCGCCCGAACTGCGCTTCCCGCCGGACGCGGGCGGACTCGCCCGGTTCACCCAGAGCCTGGACCGGGCCGGCCAGGCGCAGCACTGGATCGTCCAGGCGCGCTACCGCGACGAGCCCCTCGTCCCCGGCGCCAGGGCGGTGGGCAGGACCGTTCCCGCCGGAGTGCAGGAGAAGGTGCGCGACGGCATCGCGGCCTTCCAGCGGGTGGAGAGCGACGGCAGGCCGTGGCTCGCCATCGGCCTGCCCGTGGCCTTCAGCGGGGACGGCGGGCAGATGTCCGGCCTCGAGGTCTACGCCCACGTGCCGCTGCGCGAGGACGAGGTCAACGTCTCGGCGCTGGTGAAGGCCGCCCAGCGCGGGGCGCTGCCCGCCATCGCGCTGGCCGTCGTGCCCGCCCTGATCGCCGCGCGCGGGGTGCTGCGGCCCGTGCGCGAACTGCGCCGCGCCACCCAGCAGATCACCGACGGCCGGCTCGACACCCGGCTGAAGGTGTCCGGGGGCGACGAACTCGCCGACCTCTCGCGCACCTTCAACGACATGGCGGCGGCCCTCGAGGAGAACGTGGCCGAACTGCGCCGCATGGAGGCCAACTCCCGGCGCTTCGCCGCCGACGTCTCCCACGAACTGCGCACCCCGCTCGCCGCCATGACCGCCGTCGTCGACGTCCTCGACGAGGACGCCGCCACCCTCGACCCCGACACCGCCGACGCGGTCCGCCTCATCAGCCAGGAGACCGGGAAGCTCGCCCGCATGGTCGAGGACCTGATGGAGATCTCCCGCTTCGACGCGGGCGCCGCCGCCCTGCACCTCGACGAGGTCGACGTCGCCGAGACGATCCGCAAGACCCTCCAGGCCCGCGGCTGGCAGGACAAGGTGCGGGCCGACCTGCCCGAGGACGTACGGGCCCGGCTGGACCCGCGCCGCATCGACGTCGTGGTCGCCAACCTCGTCGGCAACGCGCTGCGCCACGGCGGGGAGCCGGTGAGCGTGGCGGTCCGGGTCAGGCCGCACGGCGAGGGCGAGCGGCTGCTGATCGAGATCGCGGACCGGGGCGAGGGCATCGACCCCGAGGTGCTGCCGCACGTCTTCGAGCGGTTCTTCAAGGCGGACGCCGCCCGGGTCCGCTCCGAGGGCAGCGGCCTCGGCCTCGCCATCACCATGGAGAACGTACGCCTGCACGACGGCACCGTGCGGGCGGCCAACGTGACCGGGGGCGGAGCGGTGTTCACCGTCGACCTCCCGCTGAGGCGAGGAGGCGACGAGAAGTGAGGGCACGACGCGCGGCGGCCGCCGCGCTGCTGCTGGGGTCGCTCGCCGCGCCGCTGGCCGCCTGCGGCATCGAGCCGACCGAGGTCGTCGAGGTGGGCCGGCCGGCCCAGGGCGTCCGGCGCCCGGGCGTCAAGACGCCGGAGGTCCGGCTCTACTTCGGCTTCCCCGGCGGCGTGCAGATGGTCAACCGCCCGGCCGACGCGGAGGTCAGCGCCGAGGAGGCGGTGCCGCTGCTGCTGGCCGGCCCCAACGAGGCCGAGAAGATGCGCGGCCTCTACTCCGAACTGCCCCGGATCAGCGGCCGCTTCGAGATCCTCTCCGCCCCGGGCAGGGTCACCGTCACCCTGCCCCTGGACGTCACCCGGCTCTCGCCCGTCGCCCGCGTCCAGCTGGTGTGCACGGCCGCCCACAACAGCGTGCCGGGCGGTCTGCGGCCGGAGGAGGTCCGGGTGGACCTCGTCGGCGCCGGGAAGAAGATCCCGGGCCTGCTGTGCGACAAGAAGTACAACGCACCCGCCGTGGCACCGGCCATGCCGAGTTCCGCGCCCTGAGCGCGCGGGATCAGGGCCTGGGCCGTGCGGGGCGCAGGACCCGGAACGCCTCGGCGAGGCGCCCCTGCGGCAGCCCGCCCGCCCTGGCGTGCCCGGCGAGCCGTCCGCGCAGCCGTTCCTCCAGGTCCGCGTCGCGGGACTCCCGCGTGTCCTGCGCCCGCAGCGCGTCCAGCTTGCGCTCGAGGACGGCCGTGACGTCCACGTACTGATTGGGTTCGGGGGCGTTCGCCAGCCACAGCTCGGGGACGCCGTCGAGCTCCGCCCACGCCTCGAGCGGATCCCCTCCCGGCGCGAGCACGCGCTGGGGGCGTACGTCCCGGATCAGCGCGGGCAGCTCCTCGCGGCCGAGGAAGCGCACGTCCGTGACGCCGCAGAGCTTCGCGGCCAGGCGCTGCCCCGCGTGCATGCCGTCCCCGTCCCCGTCGACGAGGACGCAGTAGGTCGCGCGGGTGCCGCGCTCGACCCACCGCGCGACCGTGCCGCCGGCGTGTAAGGCCAGGTCCGCGGGGTGGGCGCCGATCACCAGCACGCTCTGGGGCGGGCGGCGGTCCGGGGCGGGGAGCAGGGTCCGAAGAAGATCATTCATGGTTCCAGCCTCATGCGGCGGAAGCCGTTGCTCAAGGGCCGTCGGTGGCAGAAATGTGCCACCTACGGCCCTTCACACGACGCCCGGCCCCTGCCGGGCCGGGGACGCGCGGGTTCAGTGCGCGGGGGTGTAGCGGCGCAGGCGGAGGCTGTTGCCGACCACGAAGACGGAGGAGAACGCCATGGCGGCTCCGGCGATCATCGGGTTGAGCAGTCCGGCGGCGGCGAGGGGGAGGGCGGCGACGTTGTAGGCGAAGGCCCAGAAGAGGTTCGACTTGATCGTGGCGAGCGTCTTGCGGGAGAGCCGGATGGCGTCGGCGGCCGTGCGCAGGTCGCCGCGGACGAGGGTGAGGTCGCCGGCCTCGATGGCGGCGTCGGTGCCGGTGCCCATGGCGAGGCCGAGGTCGGCCTGGGCCAGGGCGGCCGCGTCGTTGACGCCGTCGCCGACCATGGCGACCGAACGGCCCTCGGCCTGCAGGCGCTTGACCACGTCGACCTTGTCCTCGGGCATGACCTCGGCGATGACCTCGTCGATGCCGACCTCGGCCGCCACCGCCCGGGCGACCGTCTCGTTGTCGCCGGTGAGGAGGATGGGCGTCAGGCCCAGGGCGCGCAGGCGCCGGACGGCCTCGGCGCTGGTGGGCTTGACGGCGTCGGCGACCTCGAGGACGGCCCGGGCCGCACCGTCCCAGGCGACGGTGACGGCGGTGCGGCCGAGGGCCTCGGCCTCGGCGAGGGCGCTCTCGAGCGCGGCGGGAAGGCCGATGGCCTGCTCCGCGAGCAGCTTCCGGCGGCCGACGAGGACGGCGTGGCCGTCGACGACGCCCCGGACGCCCAGACCGGGGACGCCCGCGAAGTCCCGGGGGACGGGCAGGGCGCCCACCGCCGTGGCGGCGCCGGTGGCGACGGCCCGGGCGATGGGGTGCTCGGAGGCGTGCTCGAGCGCACCGGCCAGGCGCAGCACCTCGTGCTCGTCCTCGCCGTCGGCCGTGTGCACCGCGAGCAGGGTCATCCGGCCGGTGGTCACGGTGCCCGTCTTGTCCAGCACGATCGTGTCGACGCCGCGGGTGGTCTCCAGGACCTCGGGCCCCTTGATGAGGATGCCGAGCTGGGCGCCGCGTCCCGTGCCGACCAGCAGGGCGGTGGGGGTGGCCAGGCCCAGGGCGCACGGGCAGGCGATGATCAGTACGGCCACGGCGGCGGTGAACGCGGCCGTCCAGCCGGCGCCGGCGGCCAGCCAGGCGCCGAGCGTGCCGAGCGCGAGGGCGATGACGACGGGGACGAAGACGGCCGAGACCCGGTCGGCCAGGCGCTGGGCGGCGGCCTTGCCGTTCTGCGCGTCCTCCACCAGTCTGGCCATCCGCGCCAGCTGGGTGTCGGCGCCGACGCGGCCGGCCTCGACGACCAGCCGCCCGCCCGCGTTGATCGTGGCCCCCGTGACGGCGTCGCCGGGGCCGACCTCGAGGGGCACGGACTCGCCGGTCAGCATCGAGGCGTCGACGGCCGAGGTGCCCTCGACGACGGTGCCGTCGGTGGCGATCTTCTCGCCGGGCCGGACCACGAAGCGGTCGCCGACGGCCAGGTCCTCGGTGCGGATCAGCGTCTCGCGGCCGGCGCGCAGCACGGTGACCTCCTTGGCCCCCAGCTCGAGGAGGGCCTTGAGGGCGGCGCCGGCCCGGCGCTTGGAGCGGGCCTCGAAGTAGCGCCCGGCCAGGATGAACGCGGTGACTCCGGCGGCCGCCTCGAGGTAGATGTTCCCCGCGCCGTCCCCGCGGGCGACGGTCAGCTCGAAGCCGTGCCGCATGCCGGGCATGCCGGCGGTGCCGAAGAACAGCGCCCACAGCGACCACAGGAACGCCGCCGACGTGCCCAGCGAGATCAGCGTGTCCATCGTGGCCGCGCCGTGGCGGGCGTTCTTCCATGCGGCCCGGTGGAAGGGCCAGGCGCCGTGGACGACCACGGGCGCGGCCAGGGTCAGCGACAGCCACTGCCAGTACTCGAACTGCAGGGCGGGCACCATCGCCAGCGCGATCACGGGCACGGCCAGCACGACCGAGGTGATCAGCCGCTCGCGCAGGGGCCGCAGCTCGTCCCCGGCGTCGCCGGCCCCGGCGGTCTGTGCGTCCGCGTCGTCGGCGACGCGCGCGGGGGCCGGGGGCGTGGCGGTGTAGCCCGTCGCCTCGACCGTGGCGATCAGGTCGGCCACGGCTATGCCGGCCCCGTAGACGATCTCGGCCTTCTCGGTCGCGTAGTTGACCGTCGCCTCGACGCCGTCCATCCGGTTGAGCTTCTTCTCGACACGGGCCGCGCACGAGGCACAGGTCATCCCGCCGATGGCGAGCTCGACGCGGGCCGCGCCTGCGGTGCTGGGTGTCGTGATGGTCATCAGTGCTCCTCGAGCGGGGAGGGCCGGTCGGGCCCCTGATCATACCCCCAGGGGGTATCTACTCCTCACGTTATACCCCCGGGGTGTATGCGCGGCAAGGGGTGGAACACAAGAAGCCGCATACCCAGTGGGGGTATGCGGCTCCTTGGGTGGCTTGCGCCCGGTCGCGGACGCGTCGCTCAGGGCTGGAGGCCGCCGAGCCTGCCCTCCAGGAGGACCAGCAGCTCGGCGAGGGTGCCCGCGAGCTCGTCCTGGCGGTCCTTGCCGAGGCCCGCGAGCAGCGCCTGCTCATAGGCGAGCTGGTCGGGGATGAGCCGGTCGATCATCTCCCGGCCGGCGTCCGTGAGCGAGAGGTGGGCCATCCGGCGGTCGCGGTCGTCGGGGCGGCGGGTGACGAGCTCCCGCTCCTCCAGGACCCGCAGCCGCTTGGTGACCGCGGCCCCCGAGGCGAAGGTCTCCCGCGCGATCTGGCCGGGCGTCAGCTCGCGGCCCGTGCGGCGCAGCGTCCCCAGGATGTCGAACTCCGCACGGGTCAGCCCCTCCCGCACCAGTGGCGCGTCGGCCGCCTGCTGCAGCAGTGCGGCGCAGCGGTTGAGCCTGCCGATCACGGCCATCGGCGCGGTGTCCAGTCCGGGGTGGACCTGCTGCCACTGGCGCAGCACGCGCGCGACGATGTCCTCGGCCACGGTGTCGGTCCTCTCGGGTTCGCATGACGGTCCGTGTCAGATTCTGCCGTCCGCGGCGGGAACGGGCGTCCGGGGCCCCCGCCCGTGCCGGGGCGCGATGTCATCACCGGCCGCACCGCCCGCCCCGGCCCCGGCGCCGAGCGCGGCCAGCACCCGGTAGCCCTCCCGCTCCTCCTCGGCCGCCCGCCGCCGCGGCCACGCGGCCTGCCACCACTCGCCCGCCGCGACGTCCACCGCCTCCCGCAGCTCGAGCAGCGCGGCGCCCAGCCGCTCCCGCGCCGCCCGGACCCCGTCGGCGGGCCCGCCGGCCGCGGCCCGGGCCGCCTCCCGCGCGGCCGCCGCCCGCTCGAGGGCCTCGTGGACCCGGCCGGCCGCTCGCCGGTTGGTGACCAGCGCGCACACCGTCAGCCCCACCACCACCCCCACCAGGGTGTCCGTCCAGCGGTCGGCGACCAGCGCCCCGGCCGGGTGCCTGCCGCCGAACTCGCCCAGCAGCAGGGCCATCGGTGTGACGCACACGCTGCCCAGCCAGTAGTTCCGGGCGATGAACGCCTCGGCGCCGATCTGCAGCAGGAGGGTCAGGAGCACCAGCGCGACCTCGCCCGACCGGGCGAGGGGCAGCAGCGCCGTGAAGAGCAGCAGGCCGAGCAGGTTGCCGAGCGCGCGCTGCACCGCGCGCTGCCAGGTCGAGGTGGTGTTCGCCTGGAACACCGCGGCCGCGGTCACCACGGCCCAGTACGGGTGGGCGCTGCCGAGCGCGAGCGAGACCCACCCGGCGAGGGTCGCGCCCACGGCCACGCGAACGCCGACGGGGACCAGGTGGGCGTGGGCGCGCAGCCGGGCGGCCGGGGCGCCCTCGCGGCGCAGCAGGCGCGCGTGGGCCAGCAGCCGCTCGGCCCCGGCCGGGTCGGCCGGGCCGGCGGTCAGTGCGGCGTCCGCCTGTGCCACCGCCCGCCGCAGCGCGTCGCGCGGCGCGGCCTCGTGACCGAGCGCCCGCCGTGCCGCGCTCACCGCGGCGGCCGTGGCGTGCCGGGCCCGCGCCGCGTCGGCGGCCTCCGCGCGCAGCAGGCCGGCCGCCGCCTCCAGCGCGCGGGCGGCGGCGATCCGCTCCGGCCCGTACGGCCGCACCAGCGCGGGAGCCATGCAGACCAGCCAGGCGAGCGCCCCGCCCGCCAGGACGAGGCCGAGGTGGCCGGGCACCTCGCCGATGCGCTGGGGCACGAAGAAGGCGCTCGACGTGACGAAGGTGAGCACGACGTTGCCGGGCGGCCCGATCCGGGTCGCGTCGCACACCATCTTGTGCGCGGCGGCCAGCAGCGAGGCGCCCAGGACGAGCAGCGGGGCGGAGGGGACGAGCGCGGCGCAGGTCAGGGCGATGCCCACGCCCGCGACGGTCGCCAGCACCACCCAGGCGAGGGTGCGGGCGCGCACGGCGTACGGCCGGTCGTGCCCGTACAGGGCGCACAGCGCGCCGGCGGCGGTGTAGAGCACCAGGTCGAGGCGGCCGAGCGAGAGCAGGACGAGGTCGCAGACCGCCATCGTGGCGGCCGCGCTGAAGGCCGCCTTGTGCCAGATGTCGGCGGCCGGCCTCAGGCGCACCAGGCCGCGCAGGGGCAAGGGCAGGGGCCGGGCAGGAAAGGGCTTCGGCATGCTCAAAACGTTAGCAGGTGTTTTACAAGTGAAACACTTTGCTCCGGCACTCCGCCGGCGTCCCCCACGCCGTCCGCAGCGCCCTGGCCTTGCCGATCCACAGCGACAGATCGAGCTCGCTGGTGTAGCCGATCGCGCCGTGCACCTGCAGCGCGGTGCGCGCGGCCGCGTACGCGGCATCGCAGGCGGCGGCCTTGGCGGCCGCCACATGGGCCGCCGCCTCGTGCGGGGCGCCCGCCGCGAGGGCCGTCGCCGCGCCGTGCAGCAGCGGCCCGGCGAACTCCAGGCCGATGAGCGTGTCCGCCAGCCGGTGCTTGACCGCCTGGAACGACCCGATCGCCGCCCCGAACTGCCGGCGCTCCCCGGCGTGGGCCACCGCCCGCTCCAGCAACGCCAGCCCCACCCCGAGGGCCTGCGCGGCCGTCGCGTACGCCGCCCAGACGGCGGCGCGCGCCGCCGCCTCGCGCACGGCCGGCCCCACGGCCACCAACTCCCCGCCCCCGTGCGGCCGTGCCAGCCGCCGGGCGGGGTCGAGCGAGGGCTGCACGGGGCCATGGCCGGCGGCGAGGCGGAGCGTGTCCCCGGTGACGGCGAACACCGGGCGCGCGGCGTCCGGGTCCAGCGCGTACGGTCCGGCCGGCGGCGTCAGCGTGGCGATCGCGCTCCCCGCGCACAGGCCGGGCAGCCACCGCTTCGCCGGCGCCGCCTCGCCCGACTCCGCGAGCCCGCCCAGCAGGGCGGCGGCCGCGACCGTCTCCACCAGCGGCCCCGGCACGCAGTGGCGGCCCAGCTCCACGAAGGCCGCGCCCAGTTCCACCGGCAGCGGCCCGAGACCGCCGTACGCCTCCGGCGCGGCCAGGGCGAACACCCCGGCCCCGGCCGCCCGTTCCCACAGCGCGAGCCCCGGCTCCCGCTCGCCGCGCGCCCACGCCCGTACCGCGTCCGCCGTTCCGGCCGCCGCGAACATCCGGTCCAGCGTGCGCGCGAACTCCGCCTGCCCGGCGTCCAGCGGGAACCCGCCGGGAGTCCGGAAGCCGCCCGGGTGCCGCTTTCGGCCGGGGGAGCGGGGGGCTTCTTCCGGGCCGCCGCCGGCCCGGCGTCCCTTCGGCAACCCCAGCAGCCGTTCCGCGATGATGTCGCGCTGGATCTCGTTCGTGCCGGCGTACACCGGACCGGCGAGGGCGAACGTCCAGCCCTCCGCCCAGCCGCCGCCCCACGGGGCCTCGTCCGCGGTGTCCGCGAGCTCACCCCGGGGGCCCAGCAGGTCCAGGGCCGTCTCGTGGAGCGCGAGGTCCAGCTCGGACCAGAAGACCTTGGTCAGGCTCGCCTCCGCCCCGGCCGCCCCGGCCGCCGGCCGGGAGGCCCGCGCGTAGCCGTACAACCGGTAGGCCCGCGCGCGGATCACCGCGTCCGCGACGCGGTCGCGCAGGGCCGTGTCCGAGGGGTCGGCGGCCGCGCGCCACAGCTCCACGAGCCGCCGGGCGGCGGCGACGTACCGCCCGGGGCTGCGCAGGGCCAGGCCGCGCTCGCTGCCCGCCGTGCTCATGGCCACGCGCCAGCCCCGTCCCGGCTCGCCGATGACGTCGGCGTCCGGCACGAAGACGTCGTCGAGGAAGATCTCCGCGAAGGCCGGCTTGCCGTCGAGGCGGCCGACCGGCCGCACGGTCACGCCCTCGGCGTCCAGCGGGAACATCGCGTACGTCAGCCCGTCGTGCGGCCGCGGGCCGGCGGGGTGGCTGCGGAACAGCCCGAACGCCCGGTCCGCGAAGGCCGCCCGCGACGACCACGTCTTGTGCCCCCTCAGGCGCCAGCCGCCCGCGACGCGCCGGGCCGCCGACCGCAGCGCGGCGAGGTCCGATCCCGCCCCGGGCTCGGACCACGCCTGTGCCCAGACGGTCTCCCCGCTCGCCATCGGGGGCAGGATCCGGGCCCGCTGCTCCTCCGTGCCGTGCTCGAAGAGCGTGGGGGCGAGCAGACAGACGCCGTTCTGCGAGACGCGGGCCGGGGCGCCCGCCGCCCAGTACTCCTCCTCGAAGACCAGCCACTCCAGCAGCGAGCGGTCCCGGCCGCCGAAGCGCCGGGGCCAGGAGAGGACCGACCAGCCGCCCGCGTGCAGCGTCCGCTCCCACGCCCGGCGCTGGGCGAAGCCACGCTCCGTCTCCAGCGACGCGAGCGGCGTACGGGGGACGTGCTCCGCCAGCCAGGCGCGGGCCTCGGCACGGAAGGCCTCCGTACCCGGCGGGAGGCCGGGATCCATCACGCGTCCTTCATCGCGCGCACGTCCATCCCGCCGAGCGGATCGGCGGCCGTCTCCGCGTTGTGCGCGTGCGCCAGGTGGTGCAGGGCGAACGCCGAGTCCAGCCCGGCGTGCAGCCCCTGCAGGTCCTCGGCCTGGTTCACCGCCCGCTTCGCCAGCGCCAGCCCCATGCGCGGCATGCGGGCCACCCGCTGGGCCAACGCGGCCGTCTGCGCCGCGAGTTCGCCGCGCGGCACCAGGCGGTTGACCATGCCGATCTCGTACGCCCGCCGCGCGCTCATCCGCTCGCCGGTGAAGAGGAACTCCTTCGCCACGCGCGGGGGCATCACCCACGGGTGGGCGAAGTACTCGACGCCGGGGATGCCCATCCGCACCACCGGGTCGGCGAAGAAGGCGTCCTCGCTCGCCACGATCAGGTCGCACACCCACGCCAGCATCAGCCCGCCCGCCACACAGGCGCCCTGGACCTGGGCGATCACCGGCTTGGGCAGCTCGCGCCAGCGGCGGCACATGCCCAGATACACCTCGGACTCCCGGGCGAAGCGCCCCTCGGCGCCCGCCGCGGCCGTGTGGTCCCACCACAGCCCCGCCCGGCGCGCGAAGGGCAGGTGGGCGTCCCGCTCCGGCGTGCCGATGTCGTGTCCCGCCGAGAAGTGCTCGCCCTCCCCGGCGAGGACGACCACCCTGACCCCGTCGTCGGCCGCGGCCTCGCCGAAGGCGTCGTCCAGGGCGTAGGTCATGCGGGAGTTCTGGGCGTTGCGGTACCGGGGCCGGTTCATCGTGACCGTCGCGACGGGGCCGAGGCGTGCGTAGCGCACCACAGGGTCAGTGGTCACAGGGTCAGTGGTCATCAACCATCCTTCCCTAACAAGTGTTTGGTAGGTTAACGTACGGTCATGAGCAGCGTCGAGAGCTCCGGCCCGCCGCCCTATCTCCCCGCCCACGAGCTGCTGTCCGGCCGCACCGCGGTCATCACCGCCGCCGCCGGCACCGGCATCGGAGGGGCCACGGCCCGCCGCTTCCTCGAGGAGGGCGCCGGTGTGGTCCTCGGCGACGTCCACGCCCGCCGCCTCGCGCGCACCGTCACCGCGCTGGCCGGGGAGTTCGGGGACGCCCGCGTCGCCGGCACCTCCTGCGACGTCACCGACGAGGCGCAGGTCGCCGCCCTCCTCGACCTCGCCGAGCAGCGGCACGGCCCCCTCGACATCCTCGTCAACAACGCCGGCCTGGGCGGCACCGCCGAGCTCGTGGACATGACCGACGAGCAGTGGGACAGGGTCCTCGACACCACACTGAACGGCACCTTCCGCTGCACCCGCGCCGCCCTGCGCCGCATGCGGGCGAGCGGCGCGGGCGGGGTCGTCGTCAACAACGCCTCGGTCGTGGGCTGGCGCGCCCAGCGCGGCCAGGCCCACTACGCCGCCGCCAAGGCCGGGGTCATGGCGCTCACCCGCTGCGCCGCTGTGGAGGCCGCCGCCTACGGCGTGCGCGTCAACGCCGTCTCGCCCAGCCTCGCCGCCCATCCCCACCTGGACCGGGTCGCCGACCCCGGGCTGCTCGCCGAGCTGGCCCGGCGCGAGGCGTTCGGGCGGGCGGCCGAGCCCTGGGAGGTCGCCAACGTCATCGTCTTCCTGGCCAGCGGCTACTCCTCGTACATGACCGGCGAGACCGTGGCCGTCAGCAGCCAGCGCGCGTGATCGCGAAAGAACGTGACCGACAATGAGAGCGTGCCGATCAGCAAGAAGACCACCACCGAGAAGCCGGCCCCCGGGCGGCGCGGGGAACTGCTCGCGACGGCGGCCGAGGTGTTCGCCGAGCAGGGCTACACCGCCACCACCGTCCGCCGCATCGCCGACGCCGCCGGCCTGCTCGCGGGCAGCCTCTATTACCACTTCGACTCCAAGGAGTCGATGCTGGACGAGATCCTCTCCACCTTCCTCGACGAACTCTGGGCCGGCTACGACTCCGTGCTCGCCGCCCGGCTCGGGCCCCGCGAGACCCTCGAGGCGCTGGTCACCGAGTCCTTCCGCGAGATCGACCGGCACCGCGCGGCCGTCGCCATCTACCAGCGGGAGGCCAAGGACCTCGCCGGCAGGCCACGCTTCGCCTACCTCGCCGACTCGCAGCGCAGGTTCGAGCGTGCGTGGCTGGGCACGCTCGAACGCGGCGTCGCCGACGGGGTGTTCCGCGCCGACCTCGACGTCCGCCTCGCCTACCGCTTCGTGCGCGACACGGTGTGGGTGGCGGCGTCGTGGTACCGGCCGGGCGGCGCGCACAGCCCCGAGGAGATCGCCCGGCAGTACCTGTCGATGGTCCTGGACGGAATCGCCGTACGCACCTAGAACCCCGACGAGAAGCTGGGAGCAGGCCATGGCCGAGGCATACATCGTCGAAGCGGTACGCACGCCCGTCGGCAGGCGGGGCGGCGGCCTGAGCGCCGTTCACCCGGCCGACCTCGGCGCGCACGTGCTGAAGGCGCTGGTGGACCGCGCGGGCGTGGACCCCGCCGCCGTGGAGGACGTCGTCCTCGGCTGCCTCGACGCGGTCGGGCCGCAGGCCGGGGACATCGCCCGCACGAGCTGGCTGGCGGCGGGCCTGCCGGAGGAGGTGCCCGGCGTCACCGTCGACCGGCAGTGCGGCTCGGGCCAGCAGGCCGTCCACTTCGCCGCCCAGGCCGTGCTCTCCGGCACCCAGGACCTCGTCGTCGCGGGTGGCGTCCAGAACATGTCGCAGATCCCCATCGCCTACGCCGCCCGCCGGGCCACCGAGCCGCTGGGCCTGGCCGAGGGCCCCTTCGCGGGCTCCCGCGGCTGGCGGGAACGCTACGGCGACCGGCCCGTCGACCAGTTCCACGGCGCCGAACTCATCGCCCACAAGTGGGGGATCACCCGGCAGCGGATGGAGGAGTTCGCCCTCGACTCGCACCGCAGGGCGGTGCGCGCCGTCGACGAGGGCCGCTTCGAGCGCGAGATCGTCCCCTACGGGACGATGACCGCCGACGAGGGCCCGCGCCGGGACACCACGCCGGAGAAGATGGCCGCGCTCGAGCCGCTCGCGCCGGGCGGACGGCTGACGGCCGCCCTCTGCTCCCAGATATCCGACGGCGCCGCCGTCCTGCTGCTGGCGGGCGAACGCGCCGTGCGGGACCACGGCCTGACCCCGCGCGCCCGGATCCACCACCTCTCCGTGCGCGGCGAGGACCCCATCCGCATGCTGACCGCGCCGATCCCCGCCACGGCGTACGCGCTGAAGAAGGCCGGCATGACGATCGGCGACATCGACCTCGTCGAGATCAACGAGGCGTTCGCGTCCGTGGTCCTGGCCTGGGCCCGGGAGACCGGCGCCGACCCCGGGCGCGTCAACGTCAACGGCGGCGCGATCTCCCTCGGTCACCCGCTGGGCGCGAGCGGCGCCCGGCTGATGACCACGCTCCTGTACGAACTCGAGCGCACCGGCGGCCGCTACGGGCTGCAGGTGATGTGCGAGGGCGGCGGCCAGGCCAACGTCACGATCATCGAACGGCTCTGAAGCGGGGCGAGCCCTACCCGGAGGCCAGGCGGCGCAGCGTCGCCTGCGCCTCCGCCATGACCGACTCGACCAGCGCGGCGCACGAGGGCAGGTCCTCGATCACCCCCGCCACCTGCCCGGCGGACATCACGCCGAGGTCCGTACGGCCGTCCACCATCGCGGCCCGCAGCAGCACCGGCGTGTTCGCGGCCAGCAGGACCTGGCCCCAGGTCAGGTCCGTGCCGCGCTTCATGGCCAGGCCGTCGCGCAGCATCCGCCGGGCGCCCGTGCCCGACAGCTCGCGGTAGGCGACGGCGTGCCGCAGCGCCCGGACCAGCGTTCTCGTGCGGCCCGCGCGCTCGAGCGCGGTGACGAAGGGCGTGCGCAGCACGCGGTGCGGGAGGCCGTCGACCTTGGTGGTGACGGTGACGTCCGTGACGGACGCGGCGAGGTAGGCGGCCTTCACCGCCGCCGGGACGGTGCTGTCGGAGGTGAGCAGGAAGCGGGTGCCCATGGCGATGCCGCAGGCGCCGTAGGCGAGGGCCGCGACCAGGCCGCGCCCGTCGCGGAAGCCGCCGGCGGCGACGACGGGGATCGCCACCGCGTCGACCACCTGGGGGACCAGCACCGAGGTCGCCACCCGCCCGGTGTGCCCGCCGCCCTCGCCGCCCTGCACGACGAGCGCGTCCGCGCCCCAGGCCGCGACCTTCTCGGCGTGCCGCCGGGCCCCGACCGAGGGGATGACGACGACGCCGGCGTCCTTGAGCCGGGCGATCAGCTCCCGGGAGGGCGCCAGCGCGAAGGAGGCGACCCGCACCCCCTCGTCGATCAGGATCCGCACCCGCTCGGCGGCGTCCCCCGCGTCCGCCCGCAGGTTGACCCCGAACGGGCGGTCCGTGCGGGAGCGCACCTCGCGGACGGCCGCCCGCAGCCGGTCGGGGGTCATGGTCGCGGACCCCAGGATGCCGAGCGCGCCCGCCTCGGCCGCCGCGGTCACCAGGCGGGGCCCGGCCACCCAGCCCATGCCGGTCTGTACGAGCGGGTGCCGGACGCCCACCAGGTCGGTCAGGGCGGTCCTCACGCCGGCACCTCGCGCTCGCGCCGGGCGGCCGGGTCGATGACCTCGCGGATCAGGCGGAGTTCCGCGGCCGTGGGGGTGCGGGTGCGCGGGGCGTCCGGGGGGACGTCCAGCGGGAAGCCCGTGGCCGCCCGCACCTCCTCGGCGGTGACGCCGGGGTGCAGGGAGCGCACGCGCATCGTGTGGCCGGGGGTCTCGAAGTCGAGCACGGCGAGGTCGGTGACGACGCGCGGAATGCGGTGGAAGCGGGTGGCGGAGGGGCCGGCGGCCGCCGCGCGGTCGTAGCCGACGCCGCTGACCATGTCGACGCGCTCGACCAGGACGCGGGGGGAGTGCCGGGGGATCCAGTAACTGGTCGGGTGGTTGACGGTGTTGGCGGGCGCGCCGCGCACCCCGATCAGCTGACGGGCGGGGCGGTGCCAGTCGCCGACGCAGCTGATGTTCTGGTTGCCGTGCCGGTCCAGCTGGCTCGCGCCCATCATCACGTGCCGCTTCCCGCCGGCGGCCAGCGCCAAGTGGCGGCGGTAGGGCAGCCAGCCCTCGATCACCCTCGGCCTCGCCCCCAGCGCCGGGACGTCGGCGGCGAGCATCGCCTCGCCGTCCGTCAGCAGCAGCTCCGGCGCGAAGGTGAGCTTGGCCAGCCGGGCGCCGACCGTGGGCACCACGCCGCCCATCGGGCTCGCCAGGATCTCGCCGGCGCCGCGCCAGGCCTCCGCGCAGGCCACCACGCACACCTCGGCCCTGGTCGCGACGGCGGCGCTCACGACGCCTCCCGCACGCACTCCGCGACCGCGGCGCGGTAGTCCTCCTCGTCCCCGGACAGGAAGCGCCGCGCGAACTCCCGCCAGGCGGCCGGGTCGGCGGCGGCCCGGGCGTACGCCGCCTGGAAGGCCTCGTCCCGCCCGTAGTCCGGCGCGCAGGAGGTGAAGTGCGCGCCGCCCGGCGCCTCGACGACGCCCGTGACGCAGTGGCGCTGCACGAGCAGCGTCTGCGGTCCGCCGGCCGTCGCGAACTCCTCGCTGTCCACGATGCGTTCGCAGGAGACGTACGCCTCGCGCGCGGCCTCGCAGAAGAGGTCGTCGAAGTACGGGTCGGGGCCCAGGTACTGGGCGTTGCCGTGCGCGTCGGCGCGGTTGAGGTGGACGAGGGCCGCGTCGAGGGTGAGCGCGGGGACGGCCACCAGCTCCTCGCCGTCCGCGTACGGCGAGGTGACCGTCCGCAGCGTGGGGTTGACCCGCATCACGTCCGAGCCCAGCCCGGCGCGCACCGGCAGGAACGGCAGCCGGTGGGCGGCGGCCGTCAGCCCCCACATGAACATGGCCTCGTCCAGCTCCATCAGCTCCAGCTCGCCGCGCTGCCGGGCCGCGCGGAAGTGCGGTTCGAGGGGGATCGAGTCGAGCGTGGCGAAGGAGGCGACCAGCTTGCGGATCCGCCCGGCCGCCGCCAGCAGGCCCACGTCCGGGCCGCCGTAGGAGACCACGGTCAGGTCGGTGAGGTCCGAGCGGAGCAGGGCCCGTACGAGCGCCATCGGCTTGCGGCGCGAGCCCCAGCCGCCGATGCCTATGGTCATGCCGCTCTCCAGGCGGCCGACGGCCTCGTCGGCGGTCATCGTCTTGTCCGCGGTCACGACCGCTCCCTTCCCGCGCTCCTCGGCTCGCTGCCCGCCGTTCCCGCGCCGCCGGAGACGAACGCGTCGCGGTGGCGGTCGGCGACGCCGGTCAGGCTCGCCTCGAAGGTGAAGCCCTGCTCGTAGCGGTAGCTGCGGCGGACGTCGACGGGATCGATGCCGTTGAGCGCCGCCTTGGCCAGCCGCAGCAACGACCCGTCCTTGGCCGCGATCTCCCGCGCCAGCCCCAGGGCCGCCGCCATCAGCTCCCCGCGCGGCACCACCCGCCACACCGAGCCGTGCCGGTGCAGCTCGTGCGCGGTGACCGTGCGGGAGGTGTAGTAGAGCGTGCGCATCAGGTGCTGGGGGACGAGCCGGGCCAGGTGGGTGGCGGCGCCCAGGGCGCCCCGGTCCAGCTCGGGCAGGCCGAACGTGGCGTCGTCGGAGGCGACCACCGCGTCGGCGTTGCCGGCCAGGCCCACGCCGCCGCCGAGGCAGAAGCCCTGCACGGCGGCCACGACCGGGACCTCGCAGTCGTAGACGGCGGAGAAGGCGGCGGAGCAGCCGTGGTTGGCGCCGACCAGCGCCCGGTGGCCGGGTACGCGCTGCAACTCCTTGATGTCCACGCCGGCGTTGAAGCCGCGCCCGGCGGCGGTGAGGACCACGCAGCGGGTGCCCGCGTCGCCGCCCGCCGCGCGGACGGCCTCGGCCAGTTCGTACCAGCCGCGGACGGGAAGGGCGTTGACCGGCGGGAAGTCGACGGTGACGACGGCGATGCCCGGTTCGGGGCGTGCGGTGGAGACGCTCATCGGCTACCTTTCCACCAAACGTTTGTTAGGTGCGACGGTAGCAGCGGATCCCCGGCCTCGGGAGGTGCCCGAAGTGGCCAGCGCTCCACGCCCGGACGGCCGCGTCGCCGTCGTCACCGGCGGCACCCGCGGCGTCGGCGCGGGCATCGCCCGCGCGTTCCTGCGCGCGGGCACGGACGTCGTCGTCTGCGCCCGCAGGCCGCCCGAGCATCCCGTCGCGGCGGACGGCCGCACGGCCCGCTTCCTGCCGGTGGACCTGCGTGAACCCGCCGCCGTCGACGCCTTCTTCGACCGGGTCGCCGGCGATCACGGACGGCTCGACGTGCTGGTGAACAACGCCGGCGGCACGCCCCACCGGCGGCTCGACGAGGCGGAGCCCGAGCGTCACCTGCGCGTCATCGCCCTCAACCTCGGCGCGGCGCTGACGGCCTCGCTCGCCGCCCACCGCCTCATGTGCGCCCAGCGCGGGGGCGGCTGCATCCTGATGGTCGGCAGCGTGAGCGGCACCCGCCCCTCGCCCGGCACCGCCGCCTACGGCGCGGCCAAGGCGGGCCTGGAGAACCTCGCGCGCACCATGGCCGTGGAGTGGGCCCCGGCCGTACGCGTCAACACCCTCGTCCTGGGCATGGTGCGCACCGAGTCCGCCCACCTGCACTACGGCGACGAGCACGGTGTGGCCGCCGTCGCCCGCACCGTGCCGGCCGGGCGCCTCGCCGAGCCCGACGAGGTCGGCGAGGCCGCCGTGTTCCTCGCCTCCGACCGCGCCGCGTACATCACCGGAGCCGGGCTGCTCGTCCACGGCGGCGGCGAACGCCCGGCCTTCCTGGACGCATCGAGGAGTGTGGAATGACCGGAATCTGCGCCGGGCGCGTCGCCGTCGTCACCGGGGCCGGGCGGGGCCTGGGCCGAGCGCACGCGCTGGCGCTCGCCGCCGAGGGCGCGCGCGTCGTCGTCAACGACCTGGGCGCCGGGCCCGACGGGCAGGGCGCGTCCGCGAACCCCGCGCAGCGGGTGGCCGACGAGATACGGGCGCGCGGCGGCGAAGCCGTCGCCCACTGCGGAGACATCGCCACCGGCGAGGGGGCCGCATCCCTCGTCACCGCCGCGCTGGAGAGGTTCGGCCGGCTCGACGCGCTGGTCAACAACGCCGGGTTCGTGCGCGACCGCATGCTCGTCAACCTGGACGAGGACGACTGGGACGCGGTCGTCCGCGTCCATCTCAAGGGTCACTTCCTGCCCCTGCGCCACGCCGCCGCGCACTGGCGGGCGGAGGCCAAGGCCGGTCGCGAGCCGGACGCCCGGGTGGTCAACACCACCTCGGGCGCCGGGCTGCTGGGGAGCGTGGGCCAGGGGAACTACGCGGCGGCCAAGGCGGGGATCGTCGGCCTGACGCTCGTCGCCGCCGCCGAACTGGGGCGCTACGGCGTCCAGGTCAACGCCGTCGCTCCCGCCGCCCGGACCCGTATGACGGAGAGCGCCTTCCCCGAGGCCATGGCCGCGCCGCCGGACGGGACCTTCGACGCCATGGCACCGGCCAACGTCTCGCCGCTCGTCGTATGGCTCGCCTCGGCCGGTTCCACCGGGGTCACCGGCCAGGTCTTCGAGGCCGAAGCCGGGCGCATCACGGTCATGGAGGGCTGGCACCCCGGGCCGACGGCCGACAAGGGCGACCGCTGGGCGCCGGCCGAGGTGGGAGAGGCGATACGGGAACTCCTGGCGGGAGCCCGCCGGGCCCGGCCCGTCTACGGGGCGTAGGGCGTGTCCTGGGGCGCACCGCGCGGCCCCGGGAGCGTCAGGACACCACGTCCTTGCCCCGGAAGTGCCGGAACGCGAAGGCGAACAGCACCACCGCGTACGCCACCGACACCGCCGTCCCCTTCACCATCCCGCCCCACTCCGGGTGCGGCTGGAGGGCGTCGGCCCACGCGTACTGCCAGTGGGCGGGGAGCAGATCGCGCCAGTGCCCCAGCGCCGTGACCGCGTCCAGGACGTTGCCGACGATGGTCAGCCCCATCGCCCCGCCCACCGCGCCCAGCGGCGCGTCGGTGACCGTCGACAGCCAGAACGCCAGCGCGGCCGTCACCAGCTGGCCGACGAAGACGTAGGCCACGACGACCGCCAGCCGGCCCGTCGCCGTCCCCGCCTCCAGCGAGCCGCCGGTCGGGATGCGCAGCGGCCCCCAGCCGTAGGCCGCCGTGCCCGCCGCCAGCGCCACCAGCGGAAGCAGCACCATCGCGGCCGCACTGAAGCCCAGCGCCACCGTCAGCTTGCTCAGCAGCAGCCGGGAACGCGGCACCGGAGCCGCCAGCAGATAGCGCAGCGACGACCAGCTCGCCTCCGACGCCACGGCGTCGCCGCAGAACAGCGCCACCGGCACCACGAGCAGGAAGCCCGCCGAGACGAACAGCGCGGTGGCCGCGAAGTTCACTCCCGAGGCCGTGGCCGTGTCCATCAGCGTCACCCGGCTGTTGCGGCCGCCCGGATCCCCTCCGATCGCGAAGGCCGCGATCAGGACGAACGGCAGCACGGCCAGCACCGCCCCCATCACCAGGGTGCGGCGCCGGCGCAGCTGCCGCGCCGCCTCCACCCGCAGCGGCAGGGTGCGCCGCGCGCGGTAGCCGGGCGCGGACTCCGGTGCGGGCGCCGCGTCCGCCGCGTCCCGCGTGGTCGCCGAGCTCATGCCGAGCCTCCGATCAGGGTCAGGAACGCGTCCTCCAGCCGCCGGTGCGGGCCCACGCTCGCCACCGGGATCTCCAGCCGGACCAGTTCCGCGAGCAGTTCCGGCGCGCTCGCGCCGTCGAGCCGTACGAGCAGGCCCTCGTCGGTCCGCACCGCCGAGGCCACGCCCGGCAGGGCGGCCACCTTGTCGGCCATCACCTCCGACAGCCGGCCCGCGACGCCCACCAGCAGCGTGTCGCCCGAACCGACGATGTCCGCCACCGGCCCGGCGCTCACCAGGCGCCCGCGGTCCATGACGACCAGGTGGGTGCAGGACTGCTCGACCTCCGCCAGCAGGTGGCTGGAGACGATGACGGTACGGCCGGCGGCCGCGTAACGGATCATCACCTCCCGCATCTCCCGGATCTGCGGCGGGTCCAGACCGTTGGCCGGCTCGTCGAGGATCAGCAGGTCCGGCAGGCCGAGCATGGCCTGCGCGATCGCCAGGCGCTGCCGCATGCCCTGGGAGTACGTGCGCACGGCCCGCTCCAGCGCCGAGCCCAGGCCCGCGATCTCCAGCGCCTCCTCGACGTGCGCGTCCTCGGCCGGCCGGCCGGTCGCCCGCCAGTACAGATCCAGGTTGGCCCGGCCCGACAGGTGCGGCAGGAACCCGGCGCCCTCCACGAAGGCCCCCACCCGCGACAGCACGGGCGCGCCCGGCCGGATGGCGTGCCCGAAGACGCGGATCTCGCCCGCGTCGGGGCGGATGAGTCCCATGAGCATGCGCAGCGTGGTCGTCTTGCCCGCGCCGTTCGGCCCGAGCAGGCCCAGCACCTGGCCGCGCTCGACCCGGAACGACAGGTCCCGCACGGCGTACCGGTCGGCGGACTTGGCGTAACGCTTGCCCAGGCCGGTGATCTGCAGCGGGACGTCGGCCAGCGCCGGGTCCGGGGCCGGCGTGGCGGAGCGCCGGCGGCCCGTCAGCAGCACGGCCGCCGCGACGGCCACGCCGCCGAGCGGCAGCCCCCACGTCCACCACGGCAGCCCGGCCGCGGCCGCCCGCACGCCGGGAGCCGTCGGCACGCTCAGGCCGCCGCCCGCGAGGGAGACGGTGTACGTGGCCGGCCGCACCGGCGAGGCGTAGCCGAGGTCGGTGGCGGCGAGCACCAGCCGCATCCGGTGGCCGGCCTCGAAGGTGTGGTCGACGGCCGGCAGCCGCAGCTCGACCGTGCGGCCCTTCTCGGCGCCGGTGACGCGCACGGGGGTGACGAGCTGTCCGGGCAACTGCTGCTGCCCGTTCGGACCCACGTCGTAGACCTTGGCGAACAGCACCGCATCGCCCGTGTCCGAGGCCACCTTCACGGTGGCGGTGGGCGAGCCGGTGACGTGGACGCCCTCGGCGAGCCGGCCGGAGTCGAAGCGGGCGTACTGGCCGGGGAAGTCGAGGGACACCCCGATGCCCAGCCCCGACAGCTGGGAGGCGGCCCCGCCGATGCCCGGTACGGCGGAGACGGCGGCCGGGTTGGCGCCGGCCGGGTTGCCGAAGGACTGCCGGCCGCCGGTCAGCGCGACCGTACGGGTCCCGTCGCGCAGCCCGGGGTAGCGGGCGCCGGTCGCGGTGCGCAGTCGCACCGCGCCGTCGGTGGTGTCGATGCCGCCGGTCCGGCTGACCCGGAACGCGGGGCCGGTGTCCGCCCCTTCGTCGTCCTTGAGGTACCGGTCGAACCACGCGCGCGTGCGTCGCTCGACGCGCTGCTCCTCGCTCGCCATGCCCGCGTCGTGGCCGCCCGAGACCCAGTCGACGGCGACGGGCGCGCCGTTGCGGCGGATGGCCCGGGCCGCCGCGTCGGCCTGGTCGAGGGGGAAGAGGGAGTCGCTCTGCCCCTGCACGAGCAGAGTGGGGACCTTGATGCGGTCCGCCACGGCGGAGGGGCTGCGGCGCTCGAGCAGTTCGCGGGCGGCGGCGTCGGGCCGGCCGGCCACGGCCACCCGCTCGTACATCTCGCACAGGCTCTTCTCGAACCGCCCGCAGCCGGAGGCGGCCGGGCCGGCCGCCGCCTTGCCGGCGGCTCCCGGGGAGCCGCCGCCCGGGGAGCCGGTGACGGTGGAGCCGGTGGTGAAGAAGATGCCGGCCCACAGCCGCTTGAACACCTCGCCGGGGAAGAGCGAGTCGGCGAGGTTCCAGTAGGTGATCTGCGGGGCGATGGCGTCGACGCGCCGGTCGTGCCCGGCGGCGAGGAGGGCGACCGCGCCGCCGTAGGAGGCGCCCGCGATGCCCACGCGGGGGTCGCCCGCCCGGTCCAGGCGCACCTCCGGCCGGCGGGCGAGCCAGTCGACGAGCCGGCTGACGTCGGCCACCTCGTGGCCGGGGTCGTTGAGGCCGATGCGGCCGGAGGACCGGCCGAAGCCCCGCGCGGACCACGTCAGCACCGCGTAGCCCTCGCGGGCCAGGTCCTCCGCCTGGGCCCGCAGGTCGTTCTTGCTGCCGCCGAAGCCGTGCGCGAGCAGGACGGCGGGCCGACGGCCCGGGTTGCCGGAGGTGAAGAACGAGGTGTCGATCCGGACGCCGCCCTTGCCGTCTCCGGGCTCCTCGTCCACGGCGATCACCCGGTCCTCGCGGCGCACGGGCGGATCGTCACCGGTGGCCGAGGCCACGGTCCAGGTACCGGCACCGGCGAGCACGGCGCCGGCGGCCAGGGCGGCCACCAGCCGCCGCCCGCGCGGGCGAGGGAGACGCAGCTTCATGTTCGAATGCTAAGCGGAGCTGTCTTCCCCTTCGGCTTCCCCCTCGGTAGCGCTCATGCCCGTCGCAGCCGCAGGGTGACGATCTCGAACGGCCGCAACGACAGCGCCACCCCGCCGTCCTCGGCCGACAGCGCGCTCACCGGCCGCTCCAGCAGGTCGCAGACCGAGACCGCCGCCACCGCGAACGCGGCGGTCAGCCGAGTGGCGGCCCGCCCGCCGAGCGACTCGTACAGCCGCACCACGACGTCCCCGCTGCCGTCGTCGGCGAGCTTCACGGCCGAGACGACCACCGCCTCGTTCCCCACCGTCACCAGCGGCTCCACGCCGGACGACCCCGGAACCCGTCGCTCCGGCAGATTGATCCGGTGGCCCTCCCGCACCGCGTCCACCACGGACGCGCCCGGCACCAGGGCGTAGCGGAAGCTGTGCGTCCCCTGGTCGGTGCGCGGGTCGGGGAAGCGGGGAGCGCGCAGCAGGGAGAGCCGCACCGTCGTCGTGGTCCCCGCGTCCGCGCCCTCGCGGACCGTCCGCGACACGTCGTAGCCGTACGTCGAGTCGTTGACCAGCGCCACCCCCCACCCCGGCTCCGCCAGGTGCACGAAGCGGTGCGCGCAGGCCTCGAACTTCGCCGCGTCCCAGCTGGTGTTGGCGTGGGTGGGGCGGTAGAGGTGGCCGAACTGGGTCTCGGCCGCCACCCGGTCGGCGTGCACGTCCAGGGGGAAGGCCACCTTGAGGAACTTCTCCGTCTCGTGCCAGTCGACCTCCGTGCCGAAGTCCACCCGCCGCACCCCGGCGGGCAGCGAGATCCGCTGCTCGACCCGCGAGGCCCCGAAGGCCCGCACGACGCGCACCCCGCACCCGTCGGCGGTGGCCTCCACCAGCTCGGCGTCCGTCAGGTCGGTCACGGTGTTGCGGTAGAACGGGTCCACGTCCCAGGCGTCCCACATGTTCGGGAAGTCCTGGTGCAACTGCAGCAGGTTGGCCGCCGCGCCCGGCGCGACGGTCTCTCGCCCGGCCGCGAGGTCCACCACGGAGACGACCAGCCCCCGCCCGTCGATCCCGACCCGCAGCAGGCCGTTGTCGAGCTCGAACCCGCCGCCCTCGCGCGGCCGGGCGGCCGCGAGGCTCCCCCCGCCGGCGGGAGCCCGCTCCGTGACGCCGCCGAGCGCCGGCACCCCGTCGCGCACGTGCGGCGCGGCGTTGACGACGACCGTCCCCGCGCCCCCGCCGCCACCCGTCAGCGCAGCCAGCGCGTCCGCGACGACCTCCTCCAGCTCGGCGGCCACCTCCGCGTACGTCCGCGCCGCCTCCCGGTGCACCCACGCGATCGACGTGCCGGGCAGGATGTCGTGGAACTGGTGCAGCAGCACCGTCTTCCACAGCAGGTCCAGTCGCTCGTACGGATACGGGAACCCGGCCCGCACCGCCGCCGTCGCCGCCCACAGCTCGGCCTCGCGCAGCAGGTGCTCGCTGCGGCGGTTGCCCTGCTTGGTGCGCGCCTGGCTGGTGAGCGTCGCCCGGTGCAGCTCCAGGTACAGCTCGCCCACCCACACCGGCGCGTGCGGGTACTCGGCGTGGGCCTTCTCGAAGAACGCCGCCGGCTTCTCGAAGGCGACCCTCGCCGAACCCTCCAGATCCGCCAGCCGCTTCGCCCGCGCCAGCATCTCCCGCGTCGTGCCGCCCCCGCCGTCGCCCCACCCGGTCGGCGCGAGGGAGCGCCGCGCCCCGCCCTTCTCCCGGAAGTTGCGGGCCGCGTGCGCGACCTCCTGCCCCGAGAGCTGGGAGTTGTAGGTGTCGATGGGCGGGAAGTGGGTGAAGACCCGCGTGCCGTCCAGGCCCTCCCACCAGAACGTGTGGTGCGGGAACGTATTCGTCTGACTCCAGGAGATCTTCTGCGTCAGGAACCACTTCGCCCCCGCGAGCCGCACCAGCTGCGGCAGCGCGGCGGAGTAGCCGAAGCTGTCCGGCAGCCACACCTCCTCCGTCTCGATCCCGAACTCCTCCAGGAAGAAGCGCTTGCCGTGCGTGAACTGCCGCGCCAGCGCCTCACCGCCGGGCATGTTCGTGTCGGACTCCACCCACATGCCGCCCACGGGAACGAAGCGGCCCTCCGCGACCGCCTTCTTCACCCGCGCGTACACCTCCGGCCGGTGCTCCTTGATCCACGCGAACTGCTGCGCCTGCGACATGGCGTAGACGAAGTCCGGCTCGTCCTCCAGCAGCGCGGTCATGTTGGAGGCGGTACGGGCGACCTTGCGCACCGTCTCGCGCAGCGGCCACAGCCACGCCGAGTCGATGTGGGAGTGCCCCACGGCGCTGAGCCGGTGCGCGGAGGCGTGCGCGGGCGCGGAGAGCACCTCGGTGAGCTCCGCGCGCGCCCGGTCCGCCGTGCCGCCGACGTCCTGCAGGTCCACCGCGTCCAGCGCCCGCTCGACGGCCCGCAGGATCTCCCAGCGGCGCGGCGAATCCACCGGCAGCTCGGTCATCAGCTGGCCCAGCACCTCCAGGTCCTGCACCAGCTCCCACACGGTCCGGTCGAACACCGCCAGGTCCATCCGCGCCAGGCGGTAGCGCGGGCCGTCGTCGGCCGTCTCCCGGTCGCCCAGCTCGGTCGGTACGAAGGGGTGGTAGTCCAGGATCACGGGGTTGGACGCGGCCTCGACGTGCAGCAGCACCCGCTCGCCGCCCGCCACGCGCTCCCCGATGCGCACCCACTGGTTGCGCGGGTTGAGGCCCTTCACCGGCGAGCCGTCCGGGCCGTGGACCAGGCCCTCGCACTGGAAGCCCGGCATGTTCTCGTCGAACCCCAGGTCCAGCAGGGCCTCGACCGTACGGCCCGCCCACCGCTGCGGCACCGTCCCCGACACAGTGAACCAGCTGGTGCCCCACGCCGGCCCCCACCGCTCGCCCACCGCGATGGGCACGCGCGGGGCCGTCAGCCCCTGCTCGACGGGCACGGGCTCGCCGGGCGCGTGCCACACGCCGACGTCCAGCGGCACGGACTCGGGGTACACGGCCGGGCGGATGCGCTCCTCGAGCACCCTCGTGAGCCGGGCTTCGGTGATGGCGCGGTCGTTGTGCATGCCTCTCCTTGTCCGTGTCCTCGTGCGCGACGCCGTCCGTGCCGCTGCCCGTGCCCCCGGCCGGGGACTACCAGCGGTACGTGACGCGGGCGGGGGCCGACGCGGTGTACAGCTCGTCCACGGCGCGCACCTCGACGCGGGTGGCCGCCTCGTCGGCCGTACGGCGCAGCGCCGGAACGTAGTAGGCATGCCCACACGTGCCGCCCAGGAAGCGGCGCGCCCCGCCGGGCAGCACCTGGTGCAGCTCGTAGTGGCGCACGGGCGGGGCGCCCGGCCGGGACGGCGGCGGAGTCCAGGCGACGCGCAGCGCGGCGCCGCCGTCGGCGGTGCGCGCGGCCGCGGTCACGGCGGTCCCGCCCGGCCGGCCGGGTGCCGCCGACGGGGCGTCCCGCACCGCCAGGCCGCCCAGCCGCCAGCGCACCGCCCCGCCGTCCGGGGCCGTGAGCCGTACGCCGAGGGCCCGCACGGTCCGGCCGTCCCGGCCGGCCGGCAGCGCGCCCAGGCGCAGCGTGGCGGTGCTCCAGCCGCTCCCGTCCCCGCGCAGGGTGCCGGCCGGCACGTAGGAGAAGCGGTACGGGCGCTCCTCCTCGAGCGCGACCGCCAGCTCCACCCGGACGGCCGCCGAGCCGGGGCCGGCCCGGTGCGCCAGCCGCACGACGGCCGTCCGGGGCAGCGGCAGCCGCGCCGTGAACAGCTCGATCGTCGCCGGATCGCCGAGCGTGCCCTCGACGAGGAGGCTGCTGCCGCCCCGCCAGGCGTCGGCGAAGTCGAAGCCGACGGCCGGCCGGGCGCCCGCCGTGTGGATCACCCAGCGGCGGCCGGGCAGCCGGTCCTGCAGCCCCAGGTGGTTCCAGGCCGCCTCGCCGGTGCGCCGGCCCTCCTCGTACCAGCCCAGGCCGTGACCGGTGTTGAAGGTCGTCGCGAACGGCAGCGCGGTGAGCGTGGAGCGGTCGGCGACGGACGCGGCCGGGGCCCGCCACGGCCCCGCGTCGCCCGGGCGGGCCGGGTCCAGCGCGTGCCCGGACCAGAAGCGGTCGTCGCGCGCGTGGAAGGCGCCGGGGGAGCGCTCGCCGGAGGGCGCGCTCTTCCAGGTCCACTCGGGGCGGTAGAAGCCGAACGAGGCGGTGTGCGGGGCGCCGGCCGGCACGAGCGCGTCCCAGTCGACGCGGGTGTCCCAGCCGGCCGCCTCGACGTCGATCCCGGCCCACAGTTCGTACGGGCCGCGCCCCATGCCCCGCGCGCGCTCGCCGGAGGCGACGAGGCGGGAGCGGTCCCAGCCGAAGTTGAGGAACATGGTGTCGGCGGCGCGGAAGAAGGGGGCGTTGGCGTCGTTGAGCTCGTTCTGCCAGGCGACGTCGCCGGAGACGGCCATGGCGTCGTACCAGGTGACGCGGAGCCCGGTGCCGCGCGTCCGCAGGTACGCCACGAAGTCCCGCATGTCCGCGCCCAGCCGGGCGTCCCCGCCGCCGGTCTCGGCGTTGACGAACCAGCCGTCGAAGCCGTACGCCCGTGCCACCTCGATCAGCTTGTCGGCCAGCGGGAAGCCGCCGTCCGCGCCGCGCCGGACCAGCTCGCGCGTCCACAGCAGCCGGCCGCCGTAGGCCGCGGGCGGCAGGAAGACCGTGCCCAGGACGGGCACGCCGTTGCGGTGGGCGGCGTCCACGACGGGCGCGTTGGGCGCCAGGATCAGCCCCTCGCCGGAGGAGCCGCCCCAGAAGACCAGCTCGTCGAGGTAGGCCCAGTGGGTGAGGGCGTAGGAGTCGGCCGTCGCCGAGCCCTGCGAGGGGTTGCCGGAGGTGGTGGCGAAGGCGGCGAGGGCGCTGATGCGGGCCTGGCCGGCGCGGGCGGTGGGGTTGGCGGGCAGGGGAGTGAAGCGCGGGGCGAGGGGGACGGTGGCCCTGTTGAAGGTCAGGTCGGGATCCCGCCCGGGCGTCCAGGAGGCGAGGCTCCGCCAGACGATCCCCGGGCCGGGCGAGCCGTCGGGGAGGCTGTCGGGGTACCAGTACGAGGCGTACGGCTGGAGGTCCCCGGCCTGCGCGGGGGGTCTTCCGCCGGTCGTAGCGGTGGGCCTTGCAGCGGCCCCCGCCGTGGTGGGCGCGAGGGCGGCCGCGGCGCTCGCGGCGCCGGCGGCGAGGACCTCGCGGCGCGTCACGCTCATGACCCCACCTGCTCCACCGTCAGCACCTCGGTGATGCCCCGCGCCGCCAGGTGCCCGGCGTCGTCCGCCCGCTGGGCCAGGACGACCGCCGGGCGGACCCCGTCGGCGGCCAGCCGCATCCACGCCTCGAAGAACGCCCCGCCGGGCGCGCACACCGCCCGCGACGGTGCTGTTTCCTCGTCGCCCGCGTCCACCGCGAGCGCCGTCCGCCGGACGGCCGGAGCCGGAGGATCCTCCT
The DNA here is from genome assembly GCF_014655595.1 of Streptomyces griseocarneus. GTDB lineage: Bacteria > Actinomycetota > Actinomycetes > Streptomycetales > Streptomycetaceae > Streptomyces > Streptomyces griseocarneus. Next base: position 793,363 of record NZ_BNBL01000001.1, read on the forward strand.
CCCGCCACCGTCGTACCAGCCGTGAGACCACCTCCCCGGCGGGTTTGATCCGCCGGTCGTTGGTGAACAGGCCGAGCCCGTACTCGAGCTCCGGAAAGTCCGCCAGCGCGCGGTCGACGTCATGGGAGCACCACCAGGTGATCCCCCACAGGTCCGGGCAGTCGGACGCGGCGGCGATCGTCGCCTCGGTGAACTCCGCCGCCCGCTCCGGCGGGACGTGCGGGGCCGGCGCCCCGACCTCCTGCAGCCAGACGGGGCGGCCGGGATCGGTGGCCCAGGCCTTGGACAGCTCGACGAGGTACGCGGCGTGCCGGACGGTGGCGGCGCCGCTGTGCCCGTGGCGCTGTGCGGTGCCGTTGAACACCCAGGAGTGGACCGCCGTCATGGCCCCCAGACGCGCGGAGTGGGCGGGGGTGAAGGGATGCGTGCCGTCGTGGAACGCGGCGTCGTACGACGCGTGCAGGTGGATGCGGCCCGGCGCGCCCTTCTCGCACGCGTCGAGCATCCCGCGCAGCCAGCGGCCGGCCTGTTCGGGGCCGATCCGGTCGGGGTCGGGGTGCGGGGGGCCGGAGAACTGGTTGACCTCGTTGCCGACGGTCATCCCGAGGAAGTGGGGCCGGTCCGCGAGCGCCCCGGCCAGGGCGGTCAGGTACGCGGCCTGGGCCCCGACGACGTCGGGATCGGTGAAGAGGTTGCGGCGGTGCCAGGTGGTGGTCCAGGAGGGGACGAAGTCGAAGCTGGAGAGGTGGCCCTGCAGCCCGTCGACGGCGACGTCGAGCCCGCGCTCACCGGCCGCGTCCACCAGCTGCGCGAGCTGCTCGACGGCGCGCGGGCGGATGAGGGTGCGGTTGGGCTGGAAGAGGGGCCAAAGGGGGAAGACGCGGATGTGGTCGACGCCGAGGGCGGCGACGGAGTCCAGGTCGGCGCGGACGCCGTCCAGGTCGAAGTCGAGCCAGTGGTGGAACCAGCCCCGGGTGGGGGTGTAGTTGACGCCGAAGCGCATCAGGCGTTCCGTCCCTTCAGCCTTTGACGGCGCCCTCGCCGACGCCGCGGAAGAAGTACCGCTGGAGGCAGGCGAACATCACGACGAGCGGGGCGACCGCGATGACCGTGCCGGCGGCGACCAGCCGGGGGTTCTGGGCGAACGTGCCGTGGAGGAAGTTCAGGCCGACGGTCAGCGTGAAGTTCTCCGAGTCGGAGAGCACGATCAGCGGCCAGAGGAAGTCGTCCCACGCGCCCATGAACGAGAAGATCGCGACGACCGCCAGCGTGCCCCGCACCGACGGCAGCGCGATCCGGGTGAACCGCTGCCAGACGTTCGCCCCGTCGATGACGGCCGCCTCCTCGACCTCGTAGGGCACGGCGGCGAAGGCGTTCCGCATGAGCAGGACGTTCAGGGCGCCGACGGATCCGGGCAGGACGACGGCGGTGAGGGTGTTGTTCAGGTGGAGGTCGCGGACCATGGTGAACTGCGCGATGATCACGGACTCCAGGGGCACCAGCAGCGCCAGCACGAACGCGAGACCGGCGACCGCCCGCCCCCGGAAGCGCAGCCGCGCCAGCGCGTAGCCCGCCATCGAGGCGCCGGCGAGATTGGTGAGCACGCTCGCCACGGCGACCCGCAGGGAGTTCAGCGCGTAGTCCCAGACGGGGATGATGTCCGCGACCTCGGCGTAGTTGCCCGTCGTCGGGTGCGCGGGCAGGAAGCGCGGCGGCGAGGTGTAGACGTCCTCCGTCGTCCCCTTGAGCGAGGTGGACAGCTGCCACAGGAACGGGCCGACGGTGACGGCCAGGACGAGGAGCATCAGGAGGTGGCGCAGCGCCTTCTCCCAGCCGGGCGTGCGCCGCATCAGGCGTCCTCCTCGCGGCCGGCGCGCAGCACCAGCAGCATCAGCAGCAGCGTGATGACGAAGACGACCAGCGAGATGGCCGAGGCGTAGCCCACCCGGCCGTTGAGCCCGGTGCCGGTGCGCTGGACGAGCATGACCAGCGTGGTGTCCTGCCCGGCCGGCCCGCCGGTCGGCCCGGCCATCAGATAGACCTCGGAGAAGACCTTGAACGCCGCCACCGACGACAGCGCGCCGACCAGCACCATGGTGGAGCGCACGGCCGGCACGGTCACGCTCACGAAGCGGCGCAGCGCGCCCGCCCCGTCGACGGCGGCCGCCTCGTGCAGCTCGCGGGGGACGTTCCCCAGCGCCGCGAGGTAGATGACCATGTAGTAGCCCAGCCCCTTCCAGACCGTGAGCGCCATGGCGCTGAGCAGCAGCAGCCACGCGTCACCCAGGAAGTGCACCGGTCCGGCCCCCAGGACGCCCAGGATGCCGTTGACCAGGCCCCGGTCGTCCAGCATCCACACCCAGATCAGGGCCGCCACGACGACGGACGCGACCACGGGCGTGTAGAAGGCGGAGCGGAAGAAGGCGACGCCCGGCAGCCGCTTCTGCACCAGCAGCGCCAGCAGCAACGGCAGCAGCACCGTGAACGGCACCACGAGGAGTACGTACAGACCGCTGTTGCGCAGGGCGACCCAGAACTGTTCGTCCTCCAGCAGGGCGCGGAAGTTCTCCAGCCCCACCCAGCGGCCGGGCGTGAGCGTGCGGGCATCGGTGAACGCCTTGTGCACGGTGCTGAGGAAGGGGTAGAGGCTGAAGGCGGCGACCACGGCGAGGCCGGGCAGCAGGAGCAGCCAGGGACTGAGGGCCCGGTGCGTACGTCGGGACACCGCGGGGTCAGCCCCGCTCGAGGAGCGCGTTGCTCTGCGCGGCCGCGTCGTCGAGCGCCCGGCGGGGTGACTTCTTTCCCTGGAGGGCCTTGGCGACCTCGTTCCTGAGCACCGTCTTCATCTCGTCGCTCATCACGACGGGCGTGTAATTCACCGCACCCTTGAGCATCCTCGCCGACGCCACCCGGACCCGGCCCGCGTCGGTGCCGTCGTCCTTCGTCCAGTACGGGTCCTGGAGCGAACCCCTCGTGCTGGGGAAGACGGCGACCTTGTGCGCGAACTCCTCCTGCCTCTCGCGGCCGGTGACGAAATGGGCGAAGGCGACCGCGGCGGCCTTGTGCCGGCTCTTCTCGCTCACCGCCAGGCCCATCACGTACATGTTGGGCTTTCCGGTGTTGTTGGGGGCGTCGGTGATGCCGAGGTCGCGGTAGAGGCCGGGCGCGTTCTTCCTGAAGGTCTCCAGGTCATGGGCGCTGCCCGGATTCATGGCGACCTTCTGTTCCAGGAATTTCTGCCCCGCCTTCTCCGGCGTGTTGGTCAGCGCCTGCGCATCGAGGCCGCCGCGGTCGTAGAGCTCCTTGTACCTGCCGAGGAGTTCCACGCCCTTCGGCTCGTTGTAGGTGAACTTCGTGGCGTCGTCGTTCATCAGCCGCACGCCGTAGCGCCCGAAGTCCTCGATGGCGGGGGCGCTCGCCAGGGTGGCGGCCCTTCCGCCCGGCGCGCCCGCCAACCGGCCGGCGGCGGCGAACAACTCGTCGTACGTCCTCGGCGGCTTCTCGGGATCGAGGCCGGCCTTGCGGAAGAGCGCCTTGTTGTAGAAGAGCGGCCCGGTGTTCAGATACCAGGGGAAGGCGTACGCGCCCGACAGCCCCGGCAGCACATTGCCCTGCCACGCCTCCGGGGTGTACTCGTCCTTGAACCGCGCCGCCGCCTTCTCCTTGTCGAGATTCATCAGCAACCCGGCCCTCGCCAGGGGATGGGAGAGGTCGGGGGAGACGTTGACGACGTCCGGCAGCGTGCCGCCGCCGGCATCGGCGCTGAGCTTCTCGGCGTAGTGCTCGGCGGGCTGGTCGACCCATTTGACCTTCACGTCCGGGTACTTCTGCTCGAAATCCCGCACCACGCCGTCGAAGTAGTCCTTGAAGTTCGCGCGCAGATTCCAGGTCTGGAAGGTGATGCGGCCCTCCGGCTTTCCGTCCGCGCTCGAGCCCCCGCCGCCGTCGTCCCCCGGGCCACAGGCGGTGAGCAGCAGCGCTGCGGCGAGAAGCGGTACGGCGACGGGTCTGGACCGGCGTATGGGCATGGCGGGAGGAGCTCCTTCGATCGGGTCGGCAGGAGGCAGGTCAAAACCTGCACCCGGTACGGGAGTTCGTCAATACTGCCGTCGCGTGCTAATGCGCTTTAGTGTGGTGGGGCAGGTCTCCCCGAAGCGTCCCGGCGGGAAGGACAGCCATGCGCCGCAGGCCGGCCCGCAGGCCGACGATGAAGGACGTCGCGCGCCGCGCCGGCGTCTCGGAGAGCGCGGTGTCCTTCGCGCTCAACGGCAGGCCCGGCGTCTCGGACGCGACGCGCGAGCGCGTCCGCCGCGTCGCCGAGCAGCTCGGCTGGCACCCCAGCGCCGCCGCCCGGGCGCTGTCCGGCGAGGGCGCGGCGACCGTCGGCCTCGTCCTGGCCCGCCCGGCCCGCACCCTCGGCGTCGATTCCTTCTTCCTCCAGCTCGTCTCCGGCGTCCAGGAGGCCCTCGCCGCCCGTGGCCTCGGCCTGCTCTTCCAGGTCGTGGAGGACCTGGCCGCCGAATGCGCCGTCCACCGCCGCTGGTGGGCCGAACACCGCGTGGACGGCCTGCTCGTCGTCGACCCCCGCGACGGCGACCCCCGGCCCGCGCTCCTGGCGGAGCTGGGCCTGCCCGCCGTGATCGTCGGCGCCCCGGCCGTCGCCGCCCCGCCCGGCGCGGCGATCTCCACCGTCTGGGCCGACGACACCGGCGCCATGGCCTCGGTCGTCGACTGCCTCCACCGCCTGGGCCACCGCCGCATCGCGCACATCGCGGGCCTGCCGGAGCTCGCCCACACCCGCCGCCGCATCGACTCCCTGCGCGCCGAGGCCGCCCGCCGCGGCCTGACCGGCGCGGTCTCGGTGACCACCGACTACTCCGACGCCCAGGGCGCCGAGGCCACCCGCCGCGTCCTGTCCGCCCGCCGGCCGCCCACCGCGATCGTCTACGACAACGACGTCATGGCCGTGGCCGGCCTGGCGGTGGCCGCCGAGCGCGGAATGCGCGTCCCCGCCGACCTGTCCATCGTCGCCTGGGACGACTCGGTCCTCTGCCGCAACACCCACCCCGCCCTCACCGCCCTGACCCGGGACACCGCCGCCTTCGGCCGCCACGCCGCCCACCACCTCATCACCCTCCTCGACGGCGGCCCCCCGCTCAGCGTCCAGGACGCGATGCCGCGCCTGACCCGACGGGGCAGCACGGGGACGGTGACCACGAACGGGTGAACAGCACACAGCTGAAAGGATCTTGACGAACCGTCCGATCTTGCGAGAACCGCCGGTCGATGTCAGTGGCCCGTACTACGCTGCCGAAAAAAATCGTCCATGACGAGAGGCGTACGTGGCCAGCACCCATAACCAGCAGGTCCTGGCGGACCACAAGGCGAAGTTCGAACGGAAGGTCGAGGGCGGCCGCGAGTTCAACAAGCTCCTGCTCGAAATGGGCGCGGAGCCCAACAAGTTCGTGGAGGACCCCCGGGACGGCCGACGCTGGTGGATCTACATCACCCTGCCCGAGAACGTCCGGGAGACCTTCGACCTGCACCTCGAGGTCCTGTGCCTGTCCGCCTCGTACGAGAGGGTGGAGCCGCGCACCCTCAACACCATCGCGGAGCGCCTGCACGCCGGTGAGGCCCGGCTCGACCCCGACTTCGCCATCCTGCTGACCCCGGACCGCTCGGCGGCCGACCTCGTCAAGCGCCGTCGCGGGCAACTCGCCATCCTCACCGTCGACGCGAACGAGCTGCGCCGCGGGCCTCAGGTCGGCCTCCGGGAGCGCATCGCCAGGATCATGGTCACGCACGACCACTACGACCTGACCACTCCCATCACCGAACCCGTGGCGTTCTACGGACGGCGGGCCGAGGTGGCGAAGCTCGACTTCGCGCTGGACCGGGGGCAGCACGTCGGGGTGTTCGGGCTCCGCAAGGCGGGCAAGACCTCGCTGCTCAACTTCGTCTCCCAGCACCGCGAGGGCCTCGGCAAACCGGTGGTGCGCCTGGAGATCAGCGGACTGACGGCCGAGCAGTTCCAGCTGGCCCTCCTGGAGAACTGCCACCGGATGGTCCGGCAGACCGGCAGGGCGGTTCCCCGGCTGATGACGCTCACCCGGGACGGCAATCCGAATCCGGCGATTCCGCTCGAAACCTACTGGATTCGCGATCTCCGCAGCCTCCTGGACGCGCTGCCGGGCCGGCTGGAGCTGTTCATCGACGAGATCGACCAGGCCTGGCCCGGCGGCCGCTCCAACGTCGGCGCGCAGGAGGCGACCGCCGTCCTGAAGTGCCTCATCCAGCTGCGCGGCGTGATCCAGAGCCGGGACGCCGAGGGCGAGAACAGCATCGCCATCGTCTGCGCCGGGGTGGACCCCGCCATCTTCGAGCGGCCCCTCCTCAACGGTCGCGACAACCTCCTGTACAAGTTCGCGCGGCTGTCCTTCCTCTCCCCGATGAAACGGGACGAGATGCAGGAGATGGTGCGCAGCCTCGGCAGGCGCATGGGGCTGCGCTACCGGGACGCCACGACGATCGACTTCCTCTACCGGGAGTTCGGCGGTCACCCATTACTCACCCGCAAGGCCTGCTCGGCGGCGGCCGGCAAACGCCCGGACAAGGAGATCCCCTGGCACGTCCCGCTGTCCGCGCTGCGGGAGGCGTCCGTCCTGCACGGACCCAACAGCCCGCAGTCCGAGGTCGCGGACGTGCTGGAATCGTTCACCGAGTGGTTCGGGGACGAGGCGGCCATGCTCCCGCTCCTGTGGTCCGAGGACCACAGGGAGTGCGAGGAGGCCAGGGACTGGGCGCGCAGCGAGCCGGACATGGCCGCGCACCTGGTGTCGTACGGCATCACCGACGAGAACTGGGCCCCGCGGATCCACGCCATGCGGGCCCTGGTGCTGAGGTGAGGCTGCTGCCGGCCCAGCGCCGGTGGGTGCAGACCGTCTGCGAGCACCTGATCGACGGGGAGACCGTCATCGTGCGGGGCGTGCCGGGCTCGGGCAAGAGCACCCTGCTCGGCGCGGTGGCCAGGGAACTGGGCGACACCGGCGTGACCACATGCGGGCGCAGCTGGACCGAGCAGAACCAGGACGCGCGGAGCGAGGACTTCCGGCGCCAGGTCGCGGCCGCCCTCGACAAGCACGGAACGGCCCATCTCCTCTTCGACGACTACCCGCACGCCCTGCGGAGGTCGCACGGCCTGCGCCTCCAGCGGACGCTGCTGCGGCTGCTGGTCGACGGAGAGCACGCCCCGGACATCGGCGCCCTGCTGACCGGACGCTGGGCCCGCAGCATGCACCTGGTCAGCAGCGGCTCCCCGCTGGTGGTGCGGGCGCGGGTGGTGCCGCTGCCCGTCGCGGCCGAGGACGACTTCGACGCCGTGTGCCGCCCCTGGCCGGTGAGCGCCGTCGAGGCCGTGGGAGGCAACGCGGCGCTGCTGGCGAAGGTGACCCGGGTCCTGGACCGGCCGGCCCTCCACCAGGTGCACGAGACCGCCGAGGCGCTGGCCCCCCAGTGGGTCCAGGACGTGCCCTGGGCAGCCGTCGGATGGATCAAGGAGGTGGTGCGCGCCGGACCCGCCGCCCTCCCGGCGGACGACTTCGCGGCCGAGGCCCTCGCGCCCCTGGTCTTTCCCGCGGGCGACGGGCGGTACGACGTGGTCGGCGCGCTACGGTCGGAAGCGGCCCGCACCGCGCTGGACGGCCGGGCCCCCACCTGGCCCGAGCGTTGGGACGAGTCCGTCGCCGCGTTCTGCGGGCTCCTCGCCGGAGTGCCGGAGACGGTATGGGTGGACCGCTATCTGGCCGTCGACCCGCCGACGCTGCTGCGGTTCGTCGAAGCCGTGCGGGCGACCTGCGGCACCCGCATCCGGATGCTGGTCGACAAGGACCAGGCCCATGGGGTCACCGCCTCCTTCACGGCCGCCCTCACCGCACTGAACTGCGCGATCAGGCTCATGCACCCCGGAGACCGCAGGATGCTCCACGACCGGCAGCTGATCTTCCTGGGCGACCTCCAGGGCGGCGTGGTGATGCCCACCGGCAAGGTCCTCCTCTGCCAGAGCCCACCCGGCTCGGCAGTAGCCGTCCGAGCCCCCCTCCTCGAACGCCGCCTCATACTCGCCGCCTGGTCTCGCGCCCGCGTCCCGTGACCGCCCCTTCACTTCTTCCGCGACTTGATCAGCTTCTCCTTGGCCTCCTTCAACTCCTTCTGAAGAAGCAGAAGCCGCCCGCCCGCCGTCCACTCCCCCTGATGCCTCCAACAGCGCGAAGTCCCCCGCCTGACCGGCAGCCTGCACGGCTTACCGGCCCCGGTCCGCGCGCCACACCGCTGCGGCACCTTTGCCACCCTCATCCGCCTCCCACCCGATCCCAAGCCGCCCCGACCCCGGAACGCAGACCCAACTCTCCTCCTGCCACGCACCCGGCAGCCAGGGCGCACGCCGGTGAAGCAGCCGCACAACAAGGGCACACGCCGCCGGTGGGTGCCCTCCTCTTCGAGGCGGACACAGCCCCTGACCTGTGACCTCTTGGTGAAAGTTGCGCTGGCGGGAACCCACTTAATACCCACGCGCGGGCTGAGGGCACGGCTCTCGTTCCGACGACTGCCCGAGCACCTCGTACGCGACCTCAGCGTCGCCGCGACTAGACCTGCCCCGGGAGTTCCGCTGAGGCCAATCTGGCGCTGCTGCCAGCTGTCAGTACCGGATACTTCGTTTGATGGTTCGCAAGTGGTCTGTCAGGAGGGTCGAATGCCGGATGTTGAAGCAAATTTGATCAAGCGGGTGGGCGACCTTGCGCCGGCTGTACGAGGGTCCGGTCAGGCGACCCACCGGCCGTTGCTGCTGCTGTGGGCTATAGGTCAAGCAGTGCATGGCCGACGTGAGCATCATTGGTCCACGGTTCGTGACGCCCTCACCCCGTTGATGGATGCATACCTCGGAGCCTCCAGGGGGGCTCATTAATCGTTCTGGGCCTTGCGGAGGAACCGCTTGTGGGAGGTGGACGGCGCCGACCGATTGGAGCTCACCAGTGGTGGGCGGCGGCCGCCCCTGGCAGCACTGGATGCCGCTGACCCTCTCGCTGGGCTCCCGAAGGAGGACTTCAACCTTGTGTCGAGAGATCCGGAGCTTGCAGCCCGGATAGCGGGCAGCTTGTTGTTGAGGTTCTTCGAGCCGCTACCAGCTGGCCTGTTGGATGCCCTGAGCCTCACCGACTTGCTGGCCGGGCGTATCGATGCGTCCCTGCGTCCGCGCGTCGGAGGTGGCTGACGCTTACGGCGGGAACCGCGTCCTTGGCATCACTCCGTTGGCTGATGGCATCTTGACGGTCTACTCGGATGAGAAGGGTCCGCACGCGGATACGCGCATCGCGGGTACGAACTGGATCGCTTATACCGGTGACGGCCTTTCGGGTGATCAACAGATTCGCAACGGCAATCGCTCTATGGCCCGTTATCAGGCAGAACAGCGAGCGCTGCGCTACTGGCACAAGCCTTACGGCGGCCAGTGGAGCTTTGAGACCTGGGTAGTGATCGTCGAATGCCACAGTCGCTGGGGCCGTGGAGAAGACGGGAAGAATCGTCGGGAGTATGTATGGGTGCTTGCACCCGTCGCGTCCCCGCTGCGTGAAAACTGGCCTCAGGAGGTTATTGACGCGCTGAACGAGGACGACGGCAGCATGCATGACAACACGCTCGACATGGCTCCTCGAGAGGTGGGCGAAACGCCAGTGAGCGATCGTGAGCGGTACCGCCGGCTCGTCGCCGCTGCTCGGCGTACGAGAGCTGGCCGTACTCAGCGATCGCGCAGTGTGCAGGTCGATCGCTACTTCCGTTCACCAGCTGCGCGTGAAGCCGTGATACTTCGTAGCGGTGGCCGGTGCGAAAACTCATCATGTGCTGGTCACCCGACTGAGCTTACGGACACCGGTGCCCCGATACTTGAGGTGGATCACATAAACGACCTCGGGCGTGGTGGTGAAGACGTGCCAGAAAGCATGATTGCTCTCTGCCCTAATTGTCATGCTCTGAAAACGCGAGGGACTAACCGTCAGGGACTGCGCACGAGCTTGCTTGCCATAGCTCGTACTCGACACCAGGCCTTCGCAGAACAGGAACAGTGCAGTCCAGTCGGCAGCGGGTGAACCACGGGGCCGTCTTGCGGTGTTCGACCAAGCCGGAAGGATGGCCTCTCCTCCGGCAGGCCCACAGCTGCCTGCCGGAGTGGCTCACGACTCTAGACCTCGTCACGTGCGGCTGCGCTCTGACTTCTGACCTACGTAGCTCACGGGGTTTGCTCCATACGTGCAACGGCTGTGGCCAGGCCGTCAGCCGCGTGATGATCAGGCGTTCGTGAGCGGTCTGGAATGGGCCGAGTTCAGCGGGTGGATCCCGCCAGGGCGAGCAGGTGCGGTACTTCCACGCGATGGCTTCGAGCGTGCGGCGGTGGCCGGATCACCGCCGGTCACGGACCGGATCGGCTGGCGTCAGCGGCGTGATCCGGTCCCACATCGCACCGGTCCACCAGCTTGTCATTCATGACCGCCTCGTGTGGGGTAAATGGCCCGTGCTACCCCGGCGGCAGCGGCTGCTCGGGCAGGCTACCGAAGAGGTAGTCGTACATCTTCCTCAAGTATTCGTAGAGATCCTCTTCGCTGTCGAATTCGATTCCGGTGAGGCCGTCATATTCCTCGACTGACAGTTCCCGAGACTTTAGCAATTCCGCAAATCCGTCTCGAACTGAGCCTGAGAAATTTTCATTGAACCCGTGCAGTGTCCTGCGAAGATTTCCGGTTACGTCGTAACCTTGTTCTTCGTCAAGATAGCCGGTAATGAACGTGCGTAGTTCTTGATTCATTCTTTCCTTCTTTTAAGGGTGTCTGCCCTGCATGGGGTTAGGGTACATGGTATGAAGATTCCACTCGTTGTTGGCGTCGAGGCGATAGATGGCCTTGATGTTTCCGTTCTCGAAGTTTGCGGGGAGGAATTCGTTGGGGTTCGCTGGACTTCTGTAGAAACCAGTGAGCCTGTGATGCCCGCTTGGGCCTAGGACGTCGGAGATCGGCAAGGTGTTGCCTGGAGGTGGACTTCCGTTGTCCGTTATGTATTCCCGGAACCTCGCATCAGCCGCGATCAGGTCTTCTGGGTGATCGAAACGTGTGGAAAATGCCCCTACTCGGTGCACTCCCCCTGTTACGCCGTCCGTAGTCGTTCCCGTGAGCGGGTCAATATTGTTTTGCGATTTCAGCAGTCCGTGGTACTCCGAGTTGGGCCCGTACAACTTTGGGTTTCCGTTCGAGTCGGGGAGAGTTTCACCCAACCGGTTCGTCAGATCGCCATTGGAGGGACGCAGGTGTCGACCCGGGGCATGGCCCTCACCCCCTTGGCGGTCGTCCAGTTCCTTGATCCGATCCTTGACCTCCTGGGGGCCCATGGAATACGTGTCGGGCACGACGTTGCCGTGCTCGTCCCTGATGTACCCGTCATCGACGATGACACGCTTGTTGCCCTCGGGGTCGCCCGCCTCATCCGGAGCCTCGACGTCACTTTCCGGGTGCCACCGCTCCGGCGCACCGTCCAATGCCTCCCACGGTTCGGGAGCCTCATCACCCGAACCGTCACTAGCGGACCCATCACCAGACTCCCGAGTGCCGGACAGACCTTCCGCCCGCTCCGAGGAGTCGGTGTCCGGCGCCTCAGCCCGCTCCCCTGCCGCCGAGGACTCTGCAGAGGCACCGGCCCCCTCCACCTCCCTAGCACCAGAGTCCTCCGCAGCCGCCGGTTCCGGAGCATCGTCCGACTGCTCGGCGCCCATGTCATGCGCTTCCACGGGGCCTGACTCGGAATCTGCGTCCGCCGTGCCGGCCTCGCTTGCGTCCGTTGGTTCCGGGGCGTCGTCTGTCTGCTCGGCTTCCGCCTCGCGTGTGTCCGCCGGGCCTGTTTCCGGGTCTGCGTCTGCCGCGTCTGTGGGTTCAGCGGCGTCAGCGTCCGGCTGCTCGGCTTCCGGCTCCGGGGTGTCGGTTTCCTCTGCGGGCTCCGGCTTCGGGGCGTCGTCCGCTTGCTCGGCACCCGTTTCCTGTGAGTTCTCTGCAGCCGTCGGATCCAGGACCTCGGCGTCGGACGGCTCGGACCCCGGTTCCGGGGTGCCGGTCTTCTCCGGTGTGCTGTCGACTTCCTCTGCGTCCGCCGGTTCCGGAGCGTCGTCTGCCTGCTCTGCGCCTGCGTCGTGCGTATCTGCGGGGCCTGATTCGGAGTCTGCGTCCGCCGCGTCCACGGATTCCGGCGCGTCAGCGTCGGCCTGCTCAGCCTTCGTCTCCGGAATGTCGGCTTCGTTTGCGTCCGTTGGTTCCGGGGCGTCGTCTGCCTGGTCGGCTTCCGCCTCGCGTGCGTCTACCGGGCCGGTTTCGGAGTTTGCGTCCTCAGCATTCGCCGGTTCCGGAGCCTCAGCGTCCCACTGCTCGGCTTCCGGCTTCAGGGTGTCGGTTTCCTCGGGTGCGCTGTCGGTTTCCTGTGCAGGCTCCGGTTCCGGGGTGTTGTCCGCTTGCTCGGCACCCGTTTCCTGTGAGTCCTCCGCAGCCGTCGGATCCGGAGCGTCGTCCGCCTGCTCGGTGTCCGCGGCGCGCGCACCCGTGAGTTCCGGCGCTTCGGCCGCGCCCGTACCGGAGTCCGTATCCGCCGCCTTCACCGGCTCCGGGGCGTCGACGGGCTCGGGCGGCGGGGCTTCCTGAGGTGGCGGGGGCTGCTCGGGTGGACGGTCACTCATGATCGGCATTCTGACATTGCCACGTCAAAGCGCTTGAATCGCAGGCACATGGGGAGACTCGAAGCGGCCCGTGGCGCCGAAGCGGCGTCCAGGGCCCGTGTCGGCGATTCACCGCGGCGGGCGCCGGCGTCGCTGTTGTGGCCGGCGCGCCTCGGAAGTGGCCCGTGTTGGCCGCCGATGGCCGCCGTGGCCGTTCTCCGCGTTTGCTGCGGGGTTGTGCTACCGGCCCCCCCGCAGCCGCCAGCGCCACGCAGGCGACTGTGGCCTGTCCATGGGGGTTCGAAGCCCACGTGGCTACCTCTACTGCAAGCTGTCGTGACCGAGTCACCTGCCTGCTGCGGTCATGATGGATGACCTGCGACTACTTGCGTGCAAGCAAACGTCTGAATCTAGCCGCACCCGAAATGTCGAACAGCGGAGAGACGCTCGCTGCCCGGGGTAGCCGTCGGTCACCTTCCTCCTGCTTGTACCCACTGCTGCCTCAGCTCCCCGGATGACTCCCGGATGCACCCCATGGCCCCTGACCTGCACCGTCACCACCCCGCCGCCCGCCCCCGCCTTTGCCTGCTGTTTAATTGCGATTCGTTCGCAATAGCAATAGATCTTGAGCAGAGGTGTAGGGCATGACGGCCCGGTCCATACGGGGAGTGGCCGCCACGGCCATGGCAGGCGTTCTCGCGGCGGGGGCGGTGGCCTGCTCGACGCCCGGCGCCGGGGGCGATGGCGGCGCGGGTGGGAAGGACTCGCTCGTCGTCGGGCTCGCCAATGAGCCCGAGACCCTCAGCCCGCTGCTCGGCTACGGCAAGGACGGGAACTCCAAGGTCTTCGACGGGCTGCTGCGCCGGGACGCCGCCATGAAGCTGCGGCCCGCCCTCGCCGCCGAGCTGCCCAAGGTCACCGACGACGGGCGGACGTACACCTTCACACTCCGCCGCGGCGTGAAGTTCAGCGACGGCGAGCCGTTCACCGCCAAGGACGTGGTCTTCACCTACCGGACCATCCTCGACGAGAAGACGAACAACGCCGCCAAGGGCGAGCTCGACGCGATCGACAAGGTCACCGCCGAGGGCGACGACACCGTCGTCTTCGCGCTCAAGTACCCCTACGCCCCCTTCGCCGAGCGCACCGTCCTGCCCATCGTGCCGGAGCACGTGGCCAAGGGGCAGGACGTCAACACCGGCTCGTTCAACACCGCCCCCGTCGGTACCGGCCCCTACGTCCTGACCGGCTGGAGCAAGGGCGAGAAGCTGACCTTCAAGGCCAACCCCGGCTACTGGGGCGGCGAGCCCGAGGTCAAGAAGCTCACGATGGCGATCATCAAGGACGACGACGTGCGCGCCACCCGGCTGCGCTCCGGCGACCTCGACGGCGCCATCCTGCCGCCCAACCTCGCCAAGGGCTTCAAGGGCGACAAGACCAAGCGGACCATCACGGCCAAGACCACCGACTTCCGCGGCGTGACCCTGCCGACCGCGAACAAGGTCACCGGCGACACCGCCGTCCGCCGCGCCCTCGACCTCGCCGTCGACCGCGAGGCCATGGTCGACAAGCTGCTGGAGGGCGCCGGCCGCGCCGGGTACGGGCCCGTCCCCACCGGCAGCGAGTGGTTCACCAAGGGCACCGAGCGCCCCCACGACCTGGAGAAGGCGAAGAAGCTGCTGGACGACGCGGGCTGGAAGCCCGGCGGCGACGGCATCCGGGAGAAGGACGGACAGCGCGCCGCCTTCACCCTCTGGTTCCCCGCGGGCGACAAGCTCCGCGAGGAGCACGCACTCGCCTTCGCCTCCGACGCCAAGAAAGCCGGCATCAAGGCCGAGGTACGCAGCGGCACCTGGGAGGTCATCGAGCCGCGCATGAAGGACGACGCGGTCCTCGCCGGCGGCGGCAACCCGGCCGACCCCGACTTCGACCTCTACAACCTCCTGCACTCCTCCCTCGCCCTCGACGGCTTCAACAACATGGCCGCCTACGCCAACCCCGACGTCGACAAGGCCCTGGAGGAGGGCCGGCGCAGCGGCGACAAGGCCGCCCGCAAGGCCGCGTACGACACGGTCCAGCGCGGCCTCGCCGACAACCCCGGCTACGTCTTCCTCACCCACGTCGACCACCTCTACGTCATGAACGACGCCTGGAAGGACCTCTCCACCCAGGTCGAGCCGCATGACCACGGCCTCGGCGCCGGCCCGTGGTGGAACGTCGAGGACTGGCAGCCGAAGAAGTGAGCCGCGGCACGACCGGGCTCCCGTGGGGGCCCATGGCGCGCATGGCGGGGCGGCGGCTGCTGGCCGCCGTCCCCCTGCTGGGCGCGGTGACCTTCGGGGTCTTCGCCCTCGCCGCCGCCTCGCCCTTCGACCCCGCCCGGGCCCACGCCGGCTCCGCCGGGCTCGGCGCCCGCCAGGACGTACTGGACCAGCTGCGCGAGAACCTCGGCGCCGACCGGCCCTTCGTCGCCCGCTGGTGGGAGTGGCTGAGCGCCGCCCTGACCGGCGACCTGGGCGACTCCCTCTCCCTGCGCCAGCCGGTGAGCCAGGTCATCGGCGAGCGCATCGGCTGGTCCGTCCTGCTGTGCGGCGTCGCCTTCGTGCTCGCCGTCGTCGTGGGCACGGCGCTCGGCGTGCTCGCCGCCCGCCGCCGCGGCGGCCTCCTCGACCGGGCCGTCACCTCGCTGTCGTACACCCTCGAGGCGGCGCCGCCCTTCTGGCTGGGCCTGCTCGCCATCTGGTTCTTCGCGATCCACCTCGGCGCGCTGCCCGCCGGCGGGCTCACCGACACCGGCACCGACGTCGCCACCGCCGGCCAGGTCGCCTCCCACCTCGTCCTGCCCGCCGGCGTGCTCGCGGTCACGCAGCTGCCGTGGTTCGTGCTGTACGTACGCCAGGGCGTCGGCGACGCCCTGGCCGAGGACCCCGTGCGCGGCGCCCGCGCCCGCGGCCTGAGCGAGCGCACCGTCCTGCTCGGTCACGCCCTGCGGTCCGGACTGCTGCCCGTCCTCACCCTCATCGGCTCCCGCGTGCCCGAACTGATCACCGGTGCGCTGCTGGTCGAGACGGTGTTCAGCTGGCCCGGCATCGCCTCGGCGACGGTCGAGGCGGCCACCAAGGTCGACTTCCCGCTGCTCGCGGCCCTGACCGTGCTCGCCACGGCTGCCGTCCTGCTCGGCAACCTCCTCTCCGACCTGCTGTACGGACTGGCGGACCCGAGGGTCGCCCATGAAGGAATGTGACCGCGATGGGTAACCGGATCACGCGCCTGCGCGCCTCGGGCCTCGTCGTGGCCGCCGTCGTCCTCGCCGTCCTCGTCGTGCCGCTCGCCTTCCCCCTGGACGAACAGGCCGTCGACCTCGCCGCGAAGCTGCGGCAGCCCGGCCTCTCCCACCCCTTCGGCACCGACGAGGTGGGCCGCGACCTGCTGCTGCGCTGCGTCTACGGACTGCGCGTCTCGCTGCTCGTCGGCGTCGTCGCGGCCCTCGTCGCGACCGTCGTCGGCACGGCGGTCGGCGCGCTGGCGGGGGCGCTCGGCGGCTGGGCGGACCGGGCGCTGATGCGGCTCGTCGACCTCTTCTCCTCCGTGCCGCACCTGCTGCTCGGCATCTTCGTCGTCGCCCTGTTCCGGCCCGGAGTCTGGCCCGTCATCGCGTCGGTCGCGGTCACCCACTGGCTGTCGACCGCGCGGATCGTACGGGCCGAGGTGCTGTCGCTGCGCACCCGGCCGTACATCGACGCGGCCGTCTCGGGCGGCGCGTCGCGGTGGCGCGTCGCCGTGCGGCACCTGCTGCCCGGGGTGCTTCCCCAGGCCGGGCTCGCGGCGGTCCTGATGATCCCGCACGCCATCTGGCACGAGTCGGCGCTGTCCTTCCTGGGCCTGGGCCTGCCCACCCACCAGGCCAGCCTCGGCAACATGGTCAACAGCGCCCGCGGCTCCCTCCTGGCGGGCGACTGGTGGCCGACCCTCTTCCCCGGCCTGTTCATCATCGTCCCCACCCTGGCCGTGGCGGGCCTGGCCGGCGCCTGGCGCGAACGGCTCGACCCGCGCCGCCGATCGGAGCTGACGCTGTGACCGTCCTGGACGTACGCGATCTGTCCGTACGGTTCCGCATGCGCGGCGGCCGGGAGATCGCCGCCGTCACCGAGGCGTCCTTCCGGCTCGGCCCGGGGGAGTGCCTCGCCCTCGTCGGCGAGAGCGGCTGCGGCAAGTCCGTGCTGGCCTCCGCCCTGCTGGGGCTGCTGCCCGGCAACGCGCGCACCGAGGGCAGCGCCCTGCTCGGCGACCTCGACCTGCTCGCCGCCGACGAGCGCACGCTCGCCCGCACCGTACGGGGCCGCCGCGTCGGACTCGTCCCCCAGAGCCCCGCCGCCCACCTCACGCCCGTCCGCACCGTGCGGTCGCAGCTCGAGGAGACCGTGCGCGAGCTCACCGGCGTCCGCGGGCGCGTGCTGCGGACGGCCGCCGAGGCCGCCGCCGAGCGGGCGGCCTTCCCCGCCGGGCACCTGGACCGCTACCCCCACCAGCTCTCCGGCGGCCTCGCCCAGCGCGCGGCCACCGCGCTCGCGCTCGTCGGCGACGCGCCCCTGCTGCTCGCCGACGAACCCACCACGGGCCTGGACCGCGACCTCGTCGACCGTACGGTCGACGAGCTGCGCCGGCACGCGGACGCGGGCCGCGCCCTGCTGATGATCACCCACGACCTGGCGGCGGCGCAGCGGATCGCCGACCGCGTGGCCGTGATGTACGCGGGCCGCATCGTGGAAGTCGCCGACGCCACCGCCTTCTTCGGCGCTCCCGGCCCCCGCCACCCCTACGCGCGCGGACTGCTGGACGCCCTGCCGGAGCGGGCCTTCACCCCCATCCCGGGCATGCCCCCCGAACTGGGCGACCTGCCCGAGGGCTGCGCCTTCGCCGCCCGCTGCCCCCGGGCGGCGGCCGGCTGCCGGGCTGTTCCCGACCTCGCCGACGGGGTCGCCTGCCATCACCCCCACCCGGCCGCCGAGGAGGCCTCCCGTGCTTGAGCTGCGCGGCATCACCGCCGGCTACGACCCGCGCGACCCCGTCGTGCGGGACGTGTACCTGACCGTCGCCGACGGCGAGGCCGTGGGGCTGCTCGGGCCCAGCGGCTGCGGCAAGTCCACCCTCGCCCGCGTCGCCGCGTTGCTGCACCGGCCGACGGCCGGAACCGTCGTCATCGACGGCGAGCCCGCCCGCGGCTGGCGCCACCGCGCCCCGCGCGAACAGCGCACGGCGTTCGGCGTGGTCTTCCAGCAGCCCCGCCAGTCCGCCGACCCCCGGCTGCGGCTGCGCGACCTGATCGCCGAGCCGCTGCGCGCGTCGGGGCGGTCCCGCGCCGAGGCGGCGGCGCGCGTGGGCGAGCTGGCAGCCGCCGTCGGCCTGTCGGAGGAACTGCTGGCCCGCCGCCCGCACGAGGTCAGCGACGGCCAGCTGCAGCGCGCCTGCCTGGCGCGGGCGCTCGTGCCGCGCCCGCGCTGGCTGATCTGCGACGAGATGACCGCGATGCTGGACGCGTCGACGACGGCCGCGCTGGTCGCCGTCGTCGAGGACTACCGGCGCGAGAGCGGCGCCGGGCTGCTGGTCGTCGGCCACGACGCGGCGCTGCTGGACCGCTGGTGCGACCGCACGGTCCGCTGGTCAACCCTCGTACCGAATAAAGAAGATGCCTCGCCGCGCAAGGCAACGTAATGTCTGCTCCCGGAAGTTGACCATTACTTCGGGAGGGCTTGATGGTTTCGCATCTCGTCAGCACGTGGGTCGCGGGCTGGGCCGTGTCGCGGGGAACGCCCCCACCGGCCGTGACGCCCTGGGGGCTCTACCTCGAGGTGGGCCTCCCGGACCAGGTGGGGCGCCATGTCCTGCCCGAGGCAAGTGAGTTCGCGGTACGGGGAGCCGCGACCTCGGTGACCGTGCCGCACACCTGGCTCAAGGTGCCCATGGACCCCGACGAGGCCGGGGCGTGGCTCCCCGGGGGCTGGGTCGTGGACAAGGAGGAGACCGGCCACCTGATGGCCGTGGACCTGTGCGCCACGGACCCGGTGGCACCCGAGGGGTACGCCGCGACCGTGGAGACCCTCGAGGGCGTCACCTACGTCCGCGTGCACGACGCGGCGGGCGAACTCGCCGCCAAGGGCCAGATGGCCGTCCTCGGGGAGGCCACCGTCGTCGACCGCGTCGTCACCGAGGAGGCCCACCGCCGGCGCGGCCTGGGCGGCTTCGTGATGCGCACCCTCGCCGACCTGGCCGTGGACCGCGGCGCGGCCCTCGGCGTGCTCGGCGCGACGGACGACGGGCGCGCGCTGTACGAGACGCTGGGCTGGAAGACGCACTCGCCACTGGCCGCGTGCATCTACCGGCCTTAGGCCTGTCTCTGGAGGCGCCGTACCTCAGCGGTGCCGCACCAGCGGAAACGGCAGCGTCTCGCGGATCGACAGCCCCGTAAGGAACATGACCACCCGGTCCACGCCGATCCCCAGCCCGCCCGTCGGCGGCATCGCGTACTCCAGAGCCCGCAGGAAGTCCTCGTCCAGCTCCATCGCCTCCGGGTCGCCGCCCGCCGCCAGCAGCGACTGGGCGGTCAGCCGGCGGCGCTGCTCGACGGGGTCGATCAGCTCGGAGTAGGCCGTGCCCAGCTCCGTGCCGAAGGCCACCAGGTCCCAGCGCTCGGCCAGGCGCGGATCGTGGCGGTGGGGGCGGGTGAGGGGCGAGACGTCGGTGGGGAAGTCCTTGTAGAAGACCGGCAGCGTGGTCCGCTCCTCCACCAGGCGTTCGTACAGCTCCAGCACGATGTCGCCGCGCCCGTCCTCCGGCCGGTGCGGCACGCCCGCCGCGTCGCAGTGCGCGCGCAGCGCGGCGACGGTGGTGTCAGGGCCGACCTCCTGGCCGAGCGCCTCGGAGATCGCGCCGTGGACCGTCTTCACCGGCCACGTCCCCGAGATGTCGTGCTCGACCCGCTTGCCGTCCGCGTCCGCCCGCACCGCCACCGGCGCGCCGTGGGCGGCGACGGCGGCCTGCTGGATCAGCTCGCGGGTCAGGTCCAGCATCACGTGGTAGTCGGCGAAGGCCTGGTAGGCCTCCAGCATCGTGAACTCGGGGTTGTGCTTGTAGGACACGCCTTCGTTGCGGAAGGTGCGGCCCATCTCGAAGACCTTCTCCATGCCGCCCACGCACAGCCGCTTCAGGTACAGCTCCGGGGCGATGCGCAGGTACAGGTCGAGGTCGTAGGCGTTGATGTGGGTGGTGAAGGGGCGGGCGTTCGCGCCGCCGTGGACCTGCTGGAGCATCGGCGTCTCGACCTCGAGGAAGCCCCGGTCGAGCAGGCCCCGGCGCAGCGCCTGCACGGCCGCGCTGCGCTCCCGCACGGTCTGCCGGGCCCGCGGCGAGATCGCCAGGTCGACGTAGCGCATCCGCACCCGCGCCTCGGGGTCGCTCAGCCCGCGCCGCTTGTCGGGCAGCGGCCGCAGGCACTTCGCGGTCATCCGGGCGGCGGTGACGAACACCGACAGCTCGCCGCGGTCGGTGGTGGCGACCTCGCCCTCCGCCTCGATGTGGTCGCCGAGGTCGATGTGGGTGGTGAAGCGCCGCAGCAGTTCCTCGCCGGAGCCGTCGCGGCTGAAGACGAGCTGGAGGTCGCCGGACCAGTCGCGCAGGACGGCGAAGGCGATCCCGCCGTGGTTGCGGATCAGCAGCACACGGCCGGCCACCACGACCCGTTCGCCGGTACGGGCCGACGCCCCCGGCCCGGCGTGCGCCGCCCGGATCGCGGCGAGGGTGTGGGTGCGCCGGGCGTCCACGGGATAGGGGTCGACGCCGGCCTCGAGCAGCCGCTCGAGCTTGCGCCGCCGTACCCGCACCTGCTCCGGCAGGCCGGCGAGCTCGTCCGCGCCGGGTCCGCCGGCCTCGGCGCCGCCGGTGAAGCCGAGTTCGGACAGGGACGGCAGGCCAGCTGTGGAGGCCGGCCGCGCCCCGCCCCCGCGGCGCCCACGGCTCCACAGCTTGCCCAGGCTCGGCACCGCGACGAACCCCTCCGCGATGCCGGCCGCCAGCCCGATCCGGGCGAGCGCGCCCGCGTCGGCGTAGCACAGGAAGCGGGGATGCCACTCGGGGTTGTACTTCACGTTGGAGCGGTACAGCGCCTCCAGCTGCCACCACCGGGAGAAGAACAGCAGCAACTTCCGCCACAGCCGCAGCACCGGTCCGGCCCCGATCCGCGCCCCCTCCTCGAAGGCCGAGCGGAAGACGGCGAAGTTCAGCGAGATCCGCTTGACGCCGAACCGCCCCGCCTGCGCGCACAGGCGCGTGACCATGAACTCCATCACGCCGTTGGGTGCCGACCGGTCGCGGCGCATCACGTCCAGCGACACGCCGTCGGACCCCCAGGGCACGAACGACAGCAGCGCGATCATCGTGCCCTCGCGGTCGAACGCCTCCACCAGCAGGCAGTCGCCGTCGGCCGGGTCGCCCAGCCGCCCCAGCGCCATGGAGAAGCCGCGCTCGGTCTCGGTGTCCCGCCAGGTGTCGGCGCGCCGGATGACCTCGCCCATCTCCTCCTCGGACAGCGCCGAGTGACGCCGGACGCGGACGGTGGCGCCCGTACGCTCCACCCGGTTGACCGCCTGCCGGGTCACCCGCATCTCCCGGCCCTCGAGGTCGAAGGAGGCCACCTGCAGGACGGCCTCGTCGCCCAGCTGCAGGGCGCCCAGTCCCGAACGGGCGTAGGCCCGCGCGCCCTCCTCTCCGGCGCCCATGACGGCGGGCTGCCAGCCGTAGCGGCCCGCGAGCTCCAGCCAGGCGTCGATGGCCGGGGTCCACGCCTCGGGGTCGCCCAGCGGGTCGCCGGAGGCCAGGCAGACCCCCGCCTCCACGCGGTAGGTGACGGCGGCCTTGCCGCTGGGGGAGAAGACGACGGCCTTGTCACGGCGCGTCGCGAAGTAGCCGAGCGAGTCCCGGCCGCCGTAACGGGTGAGGAGGGCGCGGATGCGCGGCTCCTCGTCGTCGTGCAGGGCCGCCTCCAGGCGCTGCGAGCGGAAGAGCGCCATGGCCGCGTTCAGCAGCGCGAGCGCCCCGAACAGCCCCAGGAGGAAATACACCCAGTGCGGCGGGTGACCGGCGAAGTGACGGCCGCTGACCAGGCCGCCGAACACCCTGTTGACGACGAACAGCAGCCGGTTCCCGCCGCCCGGCTCCAGCGTGCCCGGGAAGAGCGAGACCAGGCCCCAGCCGAGGAGCACGGCCACGGCGAGCCCGGCCGCGAGGACGAGCAGGGCGCGCAGGAACGCGCCGCGCCGCGAGGCCGCGTAGAACTCCCGCCGGGCCAGGATCAGCAGTGCCATCGCGGCGATGCACAGCACCAGCGAGGGGATCATGTCCCAGTAGCCCACCGCCGCCAGCAGCGCGTCCGCGAGCAGCAGCAGGGTCAGATAGCCCAGGACGAACCACAGCGTGACGCGCTTGCGGGCCGCCATGGCCGTGGCGAGCAGCAGCAGGAAGACGGCGAGGGCGAGGTTCGGGGCGGTGGGAACGGTCAGCAGGTCCAGCGCGTCCGTCAGCGGCGCCGCCGCCCGCCGCAGCGGGGGGATCAGCGCGGTCACCGCGCAGAAGAGGCCGACCAGCCCGAAGAAGATCGCGAACCCGTTGGGCACGCGGTGCAGGAAGCGGTGCCACGCCGTGTCCCGCCCGGAACCCGGCACCGCCGCCTCCCGGGCCCCGGCCTCCTGCGCCGGGGCGGGCTCGCGGTCCCGGACTGTGCGGCTCATTCCGTCAGCCTAGGCACGCCACGGCGCCGGACGCCTGTCGAACGGCACGCGCCCGTCGAACGCCGTACGACAGCCGGGTGCCCGCGTTCCGCCCGCACGCACCCGGCTGCCTCCCGTCCACGGCCGAACCGGTGATTTCCTACCCGAATGGCGTATGCCCGTCACCCCGGTCGCCGCGGTGGGATGAGCGAGACTGACCCTCAACCGCCGCTCCGCCGAGGAGGTACACCATGGCCGTTTCGATCTCCGTGGTCCTGTTGCTTCTGGTCCTGGCAGTGGTGTTCATGCGGAGCGGGGGGCTGCGCGTCTCGCATGCGCTGGTCTGCGTCCTGCTCGGCTTCCTGCTGGCCAGTACGAGCATCGCGCCGACCATCTCCAACGGGCTCACGGCCACCGCCCACCTGGTGAGCGGCGTACGGCCGTGACGGCTCAGCGGCCGATCTCGACGTCCTCGAGGACGCCGAGCGCGTCGGGCACCAGGATCGCGGCCGAGTAGTAGGCGCTCACCAGGTACGACGAGACCGCCTGCTCGTTGATGCCCATGAAGCGCACGTTCAGGCTGGGCTGGTACTCGTCGGGGATGCCGGTCTGGTGGAGGCCGATGACGCCCTGGTTGTCCTCGCCCGTGCGCATGGCGATGATCGAGCTGGTGCCCGTCTCGCTGACCGGGATCTTGTTGCAGGGCAGCAGCGGGACGCCGCGCCAGGAGCGCACCGCCGTGCCGAGGACGTCGATGTTCTGCGGGTAGAGGCCACGGCTGTTGCACTCGCGGCCGAACGCGGCGATCGTGCGCGGATGGGCCAGCAGGTACTGCGTCTTGCGGCGCCGGGAGAGGAGCTCGTCGAGGTCGTCGGGGGTGGGCGGGCCGCTGCGGGTGTGGATGCGCTGGCCCAGGTCGGCGTTGTGCAGGAGGCCGAACTCGCGGTTGTTGATCATCTCGTGCTCCTGGCGTTCGCGCAGGGCCTCGATGGTCAGCCGGAGCTGCTGTTCCACCTGGTTCATGGGCTCGTTGTAGAGGTCGGCCACCCGGGTGTGGACCCGCAGGACCGTCTGGGCGACGCTCAGTTCGTACTCGCGCGGCGCGAGCTCGTAGTCCACGAAGGTGCCGGTGATGGACGGCTCGCCCGAGTGCCCGGACGTCACGGCGATGTCCGCCTCGCCGCGGTTGTTCGCCGGCGGTGTGCTGCGGCTCGCGAAGTCCGCGACGTGGGTGCGCAGGGACTCCGAGCGCTCGGCCAGCTCCTGGAAGGCCTGCAGGGGCAGGGCCAGGACCGTGCACCGGGTCACCGCCCGGACGGTGAAGTTCCAGGTGCCGTCGGGCTCGAGGGGCACCTGCTCGCCGAAGTAGTCGCCGTCGGCCAGGGTGGCGAGGACGGTCTCGTCGCCGTACTTCCCCGTGCCGGTCTTGGTGAGTTTGCCGTGGGCGATCAGGAAGACGTGATTCGCGGGCTGCCCCTCCTCCACGAGCGTGTCGCCCGCCGCGTACTCCCGCTGGACGAAGCCGTCCGCCAGCGCCTCGAGCGTCCCGGCGTCCTCGAACCCGCGCAGCAGCGGCAGTTCGCCCAGCTCCGGCGGGATGACACGGACCTCCGTGCCCGTCGAGACGAACTCGACGCGGCCGTCGCCGACGGTGTAGGTCAGCCGTCGGTTGACCCGGTAGGTGCCGGCCGACACCTGGACCCAGGGCAGCACGCGCAGCAGCCAGCGCGAGGAGATCCCGCGCATCTGGGGTACGGACTTGGTGGTCGTCGCGAGCTGGCGTGCCGCGTCCGTGCCGAGGCTCAGCTGGGCCTGCGCCGGCTGCGCGGAGCCCTCCGGCTCCACTGACGTGGTCATTGGTGGTGATCACCCATCTGTGAGAAGGCGTGGGGCGGGACATGAAGCGAAACGTGAGGCGAGACGTGCGGCGGGAAGGCATGCCGGAGAGCCGGGCGGCGGCTGTGTCCCGGAAAGGGACCCGCCCGGCCTTTCCCCGTCAGTGCCCGATTTCGACGTTCTCGAGAATTCCGAGAGCGTCGGGCACAAGAACAGCGGCTGAATAGTAGGCGCTCACCAGATAGGAGATGATGGCCTGTTCGCTGATTCCCATGAAACGCACCGAGAGGCTCGGCTGGTATTCATCGGCGATTCCCGTGCGGTGCAGCCCGACGACACCCTGGGACTCCTGCCCGGTGCGCATCAGCAGGACGGAGCTGACGCCGGTCTCGGTGACCGGGATCTTGTTGCACGGGAAGATGGGCACCCCGCGCCAGGCCGGCAGCTGGTGGCCGCCGACGTCGACGTGGTCGGGGTAGACGCCCCGGCGGTTGAACTCGCGCCCGATCGCCGCGATGGTGCGCGGGTGCGCCAGCAGGAAGCCGGGGTCCTTCCAGACCGTCGCCAGCAGGTCGTCGAGGTCGTCGGGGGTGGGCGGGCCGCCGCGGGTGTGGATGCGCTGCCTCAGGTCGGCGTTGTGCAGGAGGCCGAACTCGCGGTTGTTGATCATCTCGTGCTCCTGGCGTTCGCGCAGGGCCTCGATGGTCAGCCGGAGTTGCTGCTCGACCTGGTTCATGGGCTCGTTGTAGAGGTCGGCCACGCGGGTGTGCACCCGCAGGACCGTCTGCGCCACGCTCAGCCCGTACTCGCGGGGGGAGGGCTCGTAGTCCGCGAAGACCCCGGGCAGCACGGGCTCCCCGGTGTGGCCGGAGGAGACGTCGATGGCGGACTCGCCCTGGTCGTTCTGCGGCCGGCCGGACCGGGTGCGGAACGCCTCCACATGGGAGCGCAGGCCCTCGGAACGTTCCAGCGCCTCCTCGAACTCCCGGCGCGGCAGCGTCAGCACCGTACAGGCGGTCACCGCGCGGACGGTGAAGTCCCACTCGCCGGCTTCGGCCGCGGCCAGCGCCCGGTCGCCGAAGTACCCGCCGTCGGCCAGCACGCCCAGCACGGCCTCGTCGCCGTACTCGCCCGCGTGCACCTTCTCGGCCTTGCCGTGGGCGATCAGCACGACCTGGTCGGCCGGCTGCCCGGCCTCGACCAGGACCTCGCCGGGCCGCAGCTCCCGCTGGGTGAAGCGGCCCGCCAGGCTTTCGAGCACCTCGGGGTCGGAGAACCCGCGCAGCAGCGGCAGCTCGCCCAGCTCCGCCGGGATGACCCGCACCTCCGCGCCGGTGCTGAAGAACTCCACCCGGCCGTCACCGAGCGTGTGGGTCAGCCGTCGGTTCACCCGGTACGTACCGCCTGAGACCTGCACCCATGGCAGCAGCCGCAGGAGCCACCGGGAGGTGATTCCCTGCATCTGCGGTACGGACTTGGTCGTGGTCGCCAGATTCCGGGCGGCCTGAGTGCCCAGACTCAGCCGGTTCGGCGGATCGTCCGTGCCCGTACCGGACTCCACTGACGTCGTCATATGCGAATGCCCACCCATCCCAAAACGGCTGTACCCGAAACGGCTGCGTTCATTGCGGCTGCGTGCATTGCCGGAATGCCCGGGCGGAGGTTGCCGGGAATTCCCGCGTGGCTCCCTCTCGAAGCTAGCAGCGGCATTCGCCGGGCGCGATCACTCAAACGGATGGGATTGAAGTGTGATTGTCAGGGGCGGATAAAGACGCCGATGCCGTTGGCCACCGGTCTCTCCTCGCCGCCCGACGGGTGGTTGCGCACGACCGAACGCCCGCTGCCCCGGGCGCGGGTGACCAAAGTGGAGGAACCGCCCCCGTCCAGGTTGAAGGCGTCGACGGCACCGATCTCCCGCATCGCCCGGGCCAGTTCGGCCACGGTCAGCCCGGAGCGGTAGGCCGCGGCGCCGTCCAGCGCCAGCAGGTACAGCCGCCGCCCGTGCGAGGCCAGGCCGGCAGCACTGCGCACGGCCGGGGTCGCCCGGTCCAGCCCCGCGGCCGGCCGTCCGCCGCGCAGGACCGGGAAGCCGCCGACGGCGAACGACAGCGCTCCACGGTGCCGGGAGCGCAGGTGCTGACCGACCGTCACCCGGTCACCGACCGAGAGCTTGCGCAGCTCGCGCGCGCCGTCCTCCCGTCCCACCAGCACCACCGACCCCGGGGCGATCCCGCCCCGTCCCGGCCGCTCCGCCACCGCCGCCACCCGGCCGCGGCGCACGGTCAGTTCGTAGGTCTCGTCGCTGCACGGAGCGCCCCGTACGGTGTCCGTGCCGCAGGTCGCGCGCACCCGGGAGGCCCGGCCCCACGCGGGGGTGAACGCGCCGATGCCGTCCACCGGAAGCGCGTACTGATTGAAGCCGTCGAGCGGCAGCTCTCCGCCCGGAGTCCGCACGGACCCCGCCAGCGTGAGCCGGTCCAGGCGGCCCTCCCGGTTCGTCCCCACGGCGAAGACGTCCTCGGCGGTGACGCCCGTCGGCATCACGGGCCCGAAGCGCTGGCCGTCCGGCACCGCCGCCTTCAGGTCGCGCCCGCCCGCGACGGCCGGCCCCACAGGGGCGCCCGTCGCCTCCACCCCGGGGTGCTGCGTCTCGGTGATGTTGAAGAAGTCCCCGTTCACCGCGCCCACCGCACCCCGGCTGTCGGCCAGTTGCGACACCTTGGCCCGCTCCGCCACGGCGCCCGGATACAGCAGATCGACCGACACGTGCCGGTCGCGCAGGTCGACGGTGAGCAGATGGCCGTACGCCGGTCCGTGCGATCCCCTCAGTGAGAAGCCCCGGTACGTCACTCCCGGGCCGAGGGAGGCCGGTGCCTCGAGCCGCAGCGGGGAAGCCTCTTCCGTACCGGCCCACGCCGGGCCGCCGCCGATCAGCGACACCCATGCCACCAGCACCGCGGTGACCGCGCGTACGCGGCGAACACGTCTACCCATTGCCACCCCAGAGATCTCGGCAACTCCGCCATGACGCAAGGGCCTTATTCATGCCCCGAAAGAACACCGGGCAACGCTCCGGAGTCGACCCGGTCAACTCTCGGCACGGCCCTGTCGCACGGCCCGACGGGCCCCGATACTCACAGGCGTCGGCGCGCGCAGGCCGCGCCTATTCGCTCACCGAGCCGGGAGGCACCGCGATGCCCCGTACGCGCCGAGCCGCCGTCATCACCCTGGGAGCAGCGCTCGCCGGGTCCTTCGCCATCCCCGCGCGCGCCGCCGCGCACCCCGCCGGCGCCCCGGCGCCCGCGGCGCGCCCCCGGCCGCCGCTGCGCCACGCCCACGCGCACAACGACTACGCGCACCCCCACCCGCTCGCCGACGCGCTCGCGCACGGGTTCAACAGCGTCGAGGCCGACATCTGGCTCGTCGGCGACCGGCTCCTCGTGGCCCACGACGCCTCCGAGCTCGATCCCACCCGCACTCTTGAGGCCCTCTACCTCGACCCGCTCCTGCGCCGGGTGCGCTCCCACCACGGCCGCGTGTATGCCGGGTACGACGTGACGCTGCAACTTCTCATCGACATCAAGTCCGAGGGCCGGGCGACCTATCAGGCGCTCTCCCGGCACCTGCGTCCCTATCGCACGATGCTCAGCGCCTGCTCCGGCGGGCGGGTGCGCCGCGGCGCGGTCGCCGCCGTCGTCTCCGGCGACCGGGGCGCCCGGATCCCGATGGAGGCCGAGCGGGTGCGGTACGCCTTCTACGACGGCCGCCTCGCCGATCTCGGCGGCGCGCCGGCCTCCTTCGCGCCGCTCGTCAGCGACAACTGGACGCAATTCTTCACCTGGCGGGGCGCCGGACCCATGCCGGAGCGGGAGCGGGCGACGCTCGGACGGATCGTCACCACCGCGCACGCCGAGGGCCGCACCGTCCGGTTCTGGGCCACGCCGGACCAGCCCGGCCCGGAGCGCGAGGCGCTCTGGCGGGAGCTGCTGGCCGCGGGAGTCGACTACCTCAACACGGACGACCTGGCGGGTCTGGAGGCCTTCCTCCGGACGGCCCGCTAACAGGGTGATGGCTCTCATCATCAGTCAAACCGTACGGTTCCGGCGCCTTTCCGACGGGAGCGCCACGCGGGCCGCCAGGTGAAGAATCGCGTCCGGTGGAATGTCGTGGTCCGGCGCGGAACGTGTAGCGGAACCGTCACCGCGCGGTCGCGGTCCCCGGCACACGGGGACGCTGGCCCCATGGCCACTCCACCCGGATCGCCATCCGGCCCCCCGTACGGCCCGCCCGCGGGCCCGCCGGCCCCGCCGCCCGGCGGCTTCGGCCCCGGCGGGCCGCCCTGGTCGCCCGATCCGCCTCCTGCCGGTGGCAGGAGGCGGATCGCGCTGGCCGTCATCGCGCTGCTGGTGGTGTCGGGCCTCGCCCTCGGAGCGGTGCTCGTCATGGGGCACCGGGGCGACGGCACGCCGGGCCAGGACGCGTCGGCCAGTGGGCGCGGCAAGGCGTCGCCGTCCTTCTCCCTGCCCTCCGGCCTGCCCTCGTCGCTGCCCAGCGGCCTGCCGTCGTGGTTCCCCTCGGGGCTGCCCACGAGCCTTCCCTCCGCCTTCCCCACCGGCATCTTCGGGCCGTAGGCGGCGCTGCGGACCGCCGGTTCAGTCGTCCGCGAGCACGCCGGCGAGAGCCGCCGCCGGATCGTCGTCACCCGGACCGGCGGGCAGCCAGTGACCGCCTTCCTTGCGGTACGGCCACCAGCGCCCCTCGCGCCCGTAGCGCAGCTGGGCGCCCGTACCGAGGGCCGTCCAGCGGTTGCCGGCCGCCCGCAGCCGAGGGGCGCCGTCCTCGTCCTGCCACGCGGCGGCCAGGCGGTCGCGGGCCCGTGCCAGTTCCCCGGGCCCCGGCGTCCATTCCTCCTCCAGTACGGCCAGCCCCGCCGGCCCGCCGTACTCCCAGGCCCGTACCGCCCGGGCCAGCTCCGCCCGGCCGTAGCCGCAGCCTGCCGCGAGGCGGGCCGTGACGCGCTCGGGCGGCCCCGAAGCGGCCATGCGCACGGCGTCCTGGCGGAGCGTCGGCTCCGGAGGCGGTGACGTGTGCTCGTGGCCGGGTGCCAGGGCCTCGGCCAACAGCTGATGGGCGCGCGCGGCCGCGTCGGCGATCAGGAACTCCAGCGCGCCGGCGTCCAGCCCGGGCGCGGGGGAGTCGCCGCCGGTGAGTGCGGGCGGGCGACCCGGCGCGTCCACCGCGACCACGGGCTCCGGCAGCGGCGCTACGAGCCGGCGCGCCGCGAACGCCTCGCGCGCCGGTATGCCGGCGGGCGGCTCGGGAGCGTGCGCGGTGGCGTGGACGGCGCTGCGCGCCTGCAGCTCGTCGAGCACCTCGCGCTCGCCCCGGCCCCGCACCAGCAGCAGGACGAACGGGTCCTGGTCGAGCAGGCGCGCCACCTGGTGGCACAGCGCCGCGGTGTGCGAGCAGTGGTCCCAGGCTCCGCAGGCGCACTCCGGCTCCAGGTCGCCGATGCCCGGCAGCAGTTCGACGCCGGTCGCGGCCGCGTCCTCGACCAGATGCGGAGGCATGTCGCGGTCCAGGAGCGCGGCGATGTGCCCCGCCCGGTCGGCCACGAGATCGAGGAAGCGGTCCCAGTCGGCCTCGGACAGCTGCTGGACCAGCACGTCGGAGCGGTGGGCCGTGCCGTCCGGGTCGCGCACGAGCGCGGTGATCCGGCCGGGGCGTACGGACACCGCGCCGACCGCCCCCGCACGCGCGTGCCGGCGGCCGGCCTTCACCTGCTGTCCGTCCAGCGCGCTGTCCTCCAGCGCCCGGAGCCAGGCCCGGCCCCACCAGCTGTCGGCGAAGGCCCGGCCCGGCACGGGCGGAAGCGCCTCAAAGGTGCGTTCGGTCATCGAGTGGTCCCCCTCAGTTCGACGAGCTCGGCCAGTTGCGCGTCGGTCAGTTCGGTCAGCGCCGCCTCTCCGGCGTCCCCGAGCACCGCGTCGGCCAGTGCCTGTTTGCGGTGGAGCATCTCGGCGATGCGGTCCTCGACGGTGCCCTCGGCGATGAGGCGGTGCACCTGGACGGGCTGGGTCTGGCCGATGCGGTAGGCGCGGTCGGTCGCCTGGGTTTCGACCGCGGGATTCCACCAACGGTCGAAGTGCACGACGTGCGCGGCACGCGTGAGGTTCAGGCCCGTACCGGCGGCCTTCAAGGACAGCAGGAAGACCGGGACCTCGCCGTCCTGGAAGCGGCGGACCATCTCCTCGCGGCTGGCCACGGGCGTGCCGCCGTGCAGGAACTGCGCCGGGACGCCGCGCGCGGCCAGGTGACGCTCCAGGAGGCGCGCCATCTGGACGTACTGCGTGAAGACGAGCACGCTCGCCCCTTCGGCGAGGATGGTGTCCAGCAGCTCGTCCAGCAGCTCGACCTTGCCGGAGCGGCCGGCGAACCGCGCGGTGTCGTCCTTCGGGTCGTGTTCCTTCAGGAACTGCGCCGGGTGGTTGCAGATCTGCTTCAGGCCGGTGAGCAGCTTGACGATCAGCCCGCGGCGTTCGAGGCCGTCCGCCTCGGCAACCTCGGCGAGCAGTTCGCGCACCACGGCCTCGTACAGGACCGCCTGCTCCTTGGTGAGCGCGACCGCCCGGTCCGTCTCGGTCTTGGGCGGCAGTTCGGGCGCGATGCCGGGGTCGGACTTGCGGCGGCGCAGCAGGAACGGGCGCACGAGCGCGGCGAGCCGCTCGGCGGCGGCCGGGTCGGCGCCGCCCTCGACGGCACGGGCGTAGCGCCGGCGGAAGCCGCTCAGCGAGCCCAGCAGTCCGGGCGTCGTCCAGTCGAGGATCGCCCACAGCTCGGAGAGGTTGTTCTCGACCGGTGTGCCGCTGAGCGCGACCCGTGCCTTGGCGCCGATGGTGCGCAGCGCTTTGGCGGTCGCGGCGTAGGGGTTCTTGACGTGCTGGGCCTCGTCGGCGACGACCAGGCCCCAGGCGGTGCCGGCCAGGGTCTTCGCGTCCAGCCGCATGGTGCCGTAGGTGGTGAGGACGAACTCGCCGTCGGCCAGCCCTTCCAGGGAGCGCGCGGAACCGTGGAAGCGGCGCACGGGGGTGCCGGGCGCGAAGCGTTCGATCTCGCGCTGCCAGTTGCCCATGAGGGAGGTGGGGCAGACGACCAGGGTCGGGCCGGCCGCGTCGGGCAGGGTCCGGCGGTGCAGGTGGAGTGAGATGAGGGTGATGGTCTTGCCCAGGCCCATGTCGTCGGCCAGGCAGCCGCCGAGGCCGAGCGAGGTCATCCGGTTCAGCCAGTCCAGTCCCCGCAGCTGGTAGTCGCGCAGGGTGGCGGCGAGCGCGGCCGGCTGGACGACCGGCTCACGGGTGGCCGCGGGGTCGGCGATGCGGTCGCGCAGGGCCGCCAGCCAGCCGGTGGCCTCGACCTCGACGGTCTCGTCGCCGGCGGCCCGGGCCCGGGCGTGGCCGGTGAGGGCCGCGCCGAGCGCCTCGACCGGGGTGACGACGCGGTCCCGGCGCTCGCGGGCACGGCGCACCGCCTCGGGGTCGACGAGCACCCACTGGTCGCGCAGCCGCACGGCGGGGCGGCTCGCCTCGGCGAGCAGGTCGAGTTCCTCCTGGGTCAGCTCCTGGTCGCCGATGGCGAAGCGCCAGCTGAAGGCGAGCAGGGCGTCGGCGGAAAGCAGGGACGGCGGCCCCGGGCGGTGGCCGGGCGCGGGGTCGTCCCCGGCGTCCGGCGGGCCGACGACGGCGCGCGCGGTGAGCTTGCGCACGAGTTCCCGGGGCCAGTGCACCTCGACGCCGGCGGCGTCCAGCGCCACGGAGGCGGCGCCGAGCAGCTCCCCGACCTCCTCGTCGGCGAGGTCGACGGCGTCCGGAACGGCCGCCGAGAGCAGGGGCGACAGCGCGGGCCAGGCGCTCGCAGCGCGGCGCAGCGCGAGGAGTGCGTGCATGCGCGCGCCGCGACCCAGCGCGCTCCCCGCGGGGGAGGCGCCGGACCACACGTCCGCCGCGTCGGCGACGAGTGCGGGGTCACTGAGGCTGTGTAGCTGGAGCACCGCCCGGAAACGCGGGTGGGCGGTCCGCTCCCCGGCGTCCTCGCCGTTTTCGCCGGAGGCGTCCAGTGGGCCGGTCAGGCCGAGGACCTCTACGCGCAGGGACAGTCGTACGCCCGCGTCGTGCCCGGCGGAGACGTCCGCGGCCCACGCCCGGAGCGCGGGCAGCTTCCGCGGCTCGGGGTCCGCGAAGGCGCGGCCGCCGGCGGCGAGGGCGGCGGCGGGGGAACGGGGCAGGCCGTCGGCGACGGCGTCGAGGAAGGCGCGCACGAGCGACTCGGGTTCGGGCAGCAGCGGCGGACCGTCGCCCGGCAGGGGCACGGCGTGCGCGGCCGGCGGCATGGCGGCGGCCAGCTTGCGCACCCGGTGCTGGTCCTCGGGGGCGAGGGGGCCGACGCGCCAGGCGTCGTGGTCGGTGGCGGTGAGCCCCGGCAGCAGCCTGCCGCGCGCGGCGAGCTGGAGGGCGAGCACGGCGGCGGCGCCCCAGAAGGCGGCCGCCTCGTCGGTGCCGGCGGCCCGGGCGCGGGTGAGGACGGGCAGGGCCTGGCGGACGGGGAGCACGGTGGCGCGTACGACCGTGGTGGTGACGTCCGGGCCTTCGGGGACGACGACGGTCAGCTCTTCGACGGCCGGACCGGCGTCGCCGTCCGCCACGACGGGCGGGTCGCCGTCGGGCAGCCAGAAAGCGACGCGTCCCGTGCGGGCGGGGTCCCCGGGGAGGAAGACCGCCGTGCAACGGGCGAGGAGGGAGACATCGGAGGGTGTGGCGGCAGAAAGCGGAGTCACAGAGCTGCGCATTCCTCAAATTTGACTAGCCGGAGTCGGAGT
This sequence comes from Streptomyces griseocarneus, assembly GCF_014655595.1. GTDB lineage: Bacteria > Actinomycetota > Actinomycetes > Streptomycetales > Streptomycetaceae > Streptomyces > Streptomyces griseocarneus. The sequence continues at coordinate 826,568 of NZ_BNBL01000001.1, forward strand.
CGCCGAGGGTACAGGTCCGGCGCTCCGGACGAAGCGATTCTGCGTGTGACGTGCGCCATATTGCCGGAGGTGTGCTCGTCCTCCGTCGCACCGGCTCCCACCGCACCAGGGGGCTGGCCCCCCACCGGTCCGGGTGATGGCCCCCGAGCGGTCCGGGTGGTGACGCCATGGTCCGTCAAGGGGCCCGGTCCGTAGGTTCCTTGAGGTCGGACCGACCGCCGAAACCGCTGACGAGCCACCGGAGATCTCATGCCCCAGGCCACTGCCGTCCGCGCGGAACCCCGCGCGGGCAGCGACTTCGCCCCCCTCCTGCGACAGGTCCGGGCGGCGGGCCTCCTCGAGCGCGACCGGCGCCGCTACGCCCTGACCGTCGCGGCCGACCTGCTCCTCCTCGCCGCCACGGCCGCTGCCGTCGTGGCCCTCGGCGACACCTGGTGGACACTCCTGCTGGCCGTGCCCGCGGCGGTCTTCTCCGCCCGCGTCGCCTTCGTCGGCCACGACAGCGGGCACGCGCAGATAGCCGCCACCCGCCGCGCCAACCGCCTGCTGGGGCTCGTGCACGGCAACCTGCTGCTCGGCATGAGCCACGCCTGGTGGAACGACAAGCACGTCCGCCACCACGCCAACCCCAACCACGTCGACAAGGATCCCGACGTGGGGGTGGGCGTGCTGGTGTGGACCGAGCGGCAGGCCGCCCGCCGCGAGGGCTTCGGACGGTGGCTCACCCGCCATCAGGCGCGACTGTTCTTTCCCCTCCTGCTGCTCGAAGGCATCAATCTGAAGGTTTCGGGCGTGCTCGACCTCAAACGGCAGGAGGCACGCGAACGCCGGGTCGAGGCGCTGTTCCTGGTCCTCCACGCCGCCGGGTACGTGACCCTGCTGCTGTCCGCCATGCCGCCCGGCAAGGCGCTCGCCTTCGCCCTGCTCCACCACGCCCTCTTCGGTCTCCACCTGGGCATGGTCTTCGCCCCCAACCACAAGGGCATGGAGATGCCCGAACCCGGTGAACGCTGGGGACACCTGCGCCGGCAGGTGCTCACCTCCCGCAACGTACGCGGCGGACCGGTCACCGACTGGTTCATGGGCGGGCTGAACTACCAGATCGAGCACCACCTCTTCCCGGGCATGCCCCGCCACCGCCTGCGGCTCGCCCGGCCCTTGGTGCGCGCCCATTGCCGTGAGGTGGGCCTGCCGTACGCGGAGACCGGACTCCTCGACTCCTACGCACAGGCGCTGCGCCACATGCACGGCGTCGGCGCCCCGCTGCGCGACGGGGAGCCCGTCAGGGGCGGCCGGTGAAGGCGGGGGCCAGAGCCGCCGTCATGGTCACCCGGGGGGTGCCGGAGCCGTCGGCGGGAACGGTCCACAGATCGGAGCCGTAGTCGCCGGGAAGCGAGTACACCAGGGTGTCCGCGTCCCGCCAGACGGCCTGGTCGTCGATGTTGCGCCGCTCGGCGGTGGGGCTCTCGCGCAGAGTCCTCAGGTCCAGTACGTACAGCCGCCAGGGCGCGTCGGAGGAGGCGCCCTGGACGCGCTTCTTGTAGGCGATGCGCGTTCCGTCGGGGGACAGGGACGGGCATTCGACGTTCTCGTGCAGCGCGCGCAGGGTCCTGCTCTCGCGGTCCCCGCGCACCAGATAGGTTTTGCCGCCCGTCGCGACGGTGGCGTAGAAGCGGGTGTCGTCGGCGAAGGTGACGCCCCAGACGTTGATGTCGGCGGCCCTGTGCGGACGGCCGTCCAGGAAGAACCGGTAGGCCTCCAGATCGCGGTCCAGCTCTCCGGTGCGCACGTCCAGGACCGAGGTGCGGGTGGAGAAGGCGGTCCCCGCGTAGGAGTCGCCGCTGACGAACACCGTCCAGGCGACGGTGTGTCCGCCAGGGGAGACACGGGCGCGGGTGGGTATGCCCGCGAGGTCGTAGCGGCGCAGCTCGCGCAGGCGGGCGTCGAGCACGACGGCCCGGTAGGCGTCGCGGAGTCCGCCGCGCACCGCCTGGAGGCAGACGCCGGTTCCTCCGGCGGCGTGGAAGCGCAGGCAGCGGACGCCGGAGGCGGTGCGCGGGCCGGACGGGTCGTCGGCGGCCACCGAGGCGATCTCGTCGCGGTGCGGTCCCCAGGCCATGTTGCGGAAGACACCGCGGCCCGGGGCGTCCAGCGTGACCTTGCCGGACCGCACGGCCGGGCCGCCGGAGCGGGCACGGTCCTTCTCGCCGGCCCGGTCCGCGGCGTGCAAGGTGGCACCGACGGCCACGGCGGTCAGCAGGAGGACGGCGGTGAGCAGGACGACCAGCCGGTTCCGGCGGTCGAGTGGGGCGCGGTTCAACGGGCGTGCTCCGGGGTGACGTCGGTGGGGGACGGGCGCAGCAGCAGCGTGCTGAGCGCGGCGGAGACCAGCAGTCCGGCCGCCGCGGCGCCCAGGGCCGTACGGTCGCCCCACGCGGTCCAGGCGGCGCCGAACGCGATCGAGCAGACGAAGCGGGCGGCCGCCTGGCCGGTCTGCACCACGGCCAGCCCGCTGCCGCGGATCGCGCGCGGCACGGCGTCGGCGGTCGCCGCGGCGAGGACGCCGTCGGTGGCGGCGTAGAAGGCGCCGTGCAGGGCGAGGACGGCGGCGGCCAGGGCCGGTGAGCCGCCGAGGGGCGCGAGGAGCAGTACGTACGCCCCGAGCAGCGCGAGGTGGCCGCACAGGAAGAGCCGGCGGCGGCCGAAGCGGTCGGCGAGGGTGCCCAGCCCGACCGCCAGCAGCAGGAACGTCCCCGCGGTGCCCAGGGGCAGCAGCGGGAACCACGCCTCGGGCAGGTCCAGGCGGCGCTGCAGGGTGAGGTAGAGGAACGAGTCGCTCACGGTGGTCAGGCCGAGCAGCATCGCGCAGCCGGTCAGGCGGCGGACGCCGGGCCGCCGCAGCACCTCGCGCAACGGAATCCGCGCTCCGGTGCGCCGGGGGCGCGCGGGGTGTACGGGGTTTGACTGCCTGCCGGGCACGAACAGCAGCAGGACCAGGACACCGAGCGCCGCCACGCAGCCGCTCACGGTGAAGACCGCGTCATAGCCGTCCGCGGCGGCCCGCAGGATGAGGAAGGCGAACAGCGGGCCGAGCAGTGCCCCGGCGGTGTCCATCGCGCGGTGCACCCCGAAGGCCCTTCCGCGGCCGCCCGGTTCGCAGGCCAGCGAGATCATCGCGTCGCGCGGTGCCGTGCGCAGCCCCTTGCCGGTGCGGTCGGCGGCGAGGACGGCGCCGATCAGCGGCAGGGTGTGCGCGACGAGCAGCAGGGGCTTGCACAGCGCGGAGATGCCGTAGCCGACGGCGGCCACGGCCTTGTGGCCGCCGCTCCCGCAGTCGGAGAGTCGGCCGCCGAGGAGCCGCACGAGCGCGCTGACCCCGTTGTAGACGCCGTCCAGGAGGCCGAATCCCAGGGGCGACAGACCCAGGCCGGCGACGAGGTAGAGCGGCAGGACGGCGGTGACCATCTCGGAGGAGACGTCGGTGATCAGGCTGACGGTGCCCAGGGTGAGCACCGTGGCGGGTACGGCGGCGGCCCGCCGGCCGGGAGCGGTGTCGCGGCCGGCGGTGTCCGCGGTGGTACGGCTGTCCGCGAGGTACACGGTCAGCTGTTCCAGATGCCGGTGATGTCCTTGGCGTTCGCGGCGTTTCCGGCGTGGGGCAGGCCGTGCATCGTCTCGAGCGTGCGCAGCACGTCGTAGTGGTTGTACGTGGTGGCGGAGGTGGCGCCGGCCTTGACCTGCTGGCCGTAGAGGACGGTGGGGATGCGGTTGCCGCTGAGGCGGTTGTCCTCGTCGAAGGTGATCAGCAGCAGGCTGTTGTGGGTCTTGGCCCAGTCGGCGTAGCCCTTGAGGTTGTTCTTCAGCCAGGTGTCACCGGTGCCCACGGAACAGTCGTGCATGTCGTTGCACATGTTCGGTACGACGAAGGAGACCGCGGGCAGCGTGGCGTAGTCGCGGGGGAAGGCGCCGAAGGTGTGCGCGGTGCTGGTGGGAACGTTCTCGAAGCCGAACCACGGGTTGTGCTTCTGGCGGTACTTGCCGCTGCTGCAGGTGGTCGATCCCTCGGCGGGCAGCGATTCGTTGTAGCTGGCCCAGGTCTTGCCCTTGGCTATGAGCTCCGAGGCGAGGTTGGGCTCGTCGCTGAAGCCGGGTTCGACGCAGCTGTCGTCGGTGACGCCCTGGGTGTCGCCGGAGAACAGGGCGTAGTAGTTGGGCTGGCTGGGATGGGTCTCGGCGTACGAGGCGGTCAGGCTGGCGCCGCCCGCGGCGAGGGAGTTGATGTACGGCGCGCTGGAGCTGCCCATGACCTGGCTGTAGCCGTGGTTCTCGAACACGACGACCACGACGTGGTCCGGCGTGGGGACGGCCGGGGCGGCCGCGGAGTCCGAGGCCCACAGGCCCAGGGACGTGGCGGCCAGCCCGAAGGCCGTGGCCAGGGCGAGGGAGTGGCGGCGGCGTGGACGGCGGGGGCTGTCGGAGCGGGCTGCGGCGGGCACGAGATCCTCCGTGCGAGGGAAGTCGGTGGGGGCGCGCGGGGTGCGATGGCAGCGTAGAGCGACCCGCGTGACATGTACACGACTTCAAAGTGACGGGTTGGGGAACGCCCGCCGAGCGGGAGACGACGCCGTGATCCGCGTGGCGCCGCGTCCGGTGTGGCCTCAGGCCGCGGGCAGGCCCAGGAGCGTGCGCGCCACCGTCTGCGGTGACTCGTCGCGCTCGCGGGCCAGCGCTATGACGGCCCGGCACGCCAGCTCGTTCACCCCGAAGCTGAGGGCCTCGGGAGAGACCCAGCGTGCCGCTTCCGCGCTCTTTTCGGCGTCGTTCTCGGCGCAGGCCGCCACATAAACAGCCGCCGCCTCGAATAGATTGCGCTGCCGTGCCCGTCCGGAACCGGGACTCGCCGGCGGCCCCGGGGCGGGTGTCTGCCGCGCCTCTTCGACACGCCTGCGAAGTTTCTCGAACACGCGGATCACCTGCCCCCATGAGCGGCATTTCCTGCGGTCGTTCAAGTGTTCCCGGTGGTAGTGGAGTTGAACCTCCGACAAATGACGGGAAGCCGGCCGGTGCCCGGTGCTAGTCGGCGACCGCCGACACCGCCACCACCTTCTCGACGCGCACCCGGACGACCAGCTCACCGGGAACGCCATTACGGGCCCCGTACTCCTCGGCGCGCTCCTTTCCCATGTACCGTCCGCCGATCGTCGTCGCCCACTTGCGGATCTCGCTCAGGTCGTCGTCGAGATGCGCCCGCCCCTGCACGGTGACAAAGGCGTACGGCGGCTTGTCGTCGTCCACGCAGAGCGCGATCCGGCCGTCCTGCGCGAGATTGCGGCCCTTGACCGTTTTCTTGCCCGTGTTGAAGACGAGGTCGTCGCCGTCGAGAACGAACCAGATGGGGGCGATGTGCGGGCTGCCGTCGGGCCGCACCGTGGCGAGTTTGCCCGTACGGCCGTCCGCCGAGAGAAATTCCCGCCACTCTTCTTTGCTCATTTTCCGTGCCATGTCCCCATCCTGTGCCAACTGGCGCACAGACGCGTGCCGACGGGCCGGGCGGGTTGCCGGGAGCACTGAGGTGAGCGAGGCTTGCACGGCACTTACGGGGAATTGCGGAACGGGGAGGCGGGGCATGTCGATCGGCAGGGAACTCGACTCGATGCTGGACGGTCTGACGGAGCGCGTGGGCGAAATACGACACGCCCTGGTGCTGTCCGACGACGGGCTGGTGACGGGGGCGAGCGCGAGCCTGGAGAGGTCGGACGCCGAGCGTCTGGCGGCCGTGGCGTCGGGGTTGCACAGCCTCGCCAAGGGCACGGGCCGCCAGTTCCGGGCGGGCCGGGTGCGGCAGACGATGGTCGAATTCGACGGCGGCGTGCTGTTCGTGACCGCCGCCGGCGAGGACAGCTGCCTGTGCGTCCTCGGCGGCGCCGACGCCGACATCGGCCGCATCGGTTACGAGATGACGCTGCTGGTCAACCGCATCGACGGGCGGGCGGAGGACGGCGGGCCGGAGGAGCGGGCCGGGAGTTATCCACAGGCCTGACGCGCTGTCGTACCCGCACGCTACCTTCGTCACTGTCAGTAATCGACTGATGGTGGGGAGGACGTCATGACGGTACGACAGGAGCAGGACCGGCACGTCGCCGAGGAGACGGTGCCGCCGACGCGTGCGGCCAGGGAGCTGGAGCTGAAGCCCCGGGAGTTCGAACTGGCCGTCCAGCTGGGGGAGGTGCGCACCGTCGCCGCGGGGCCGGGCGGGCGGCGGCGGGTGCCACGGCAGGAGATCGAACGCCACCGCTCCGCCGAGGGATTCCCCAAGGCGCTGCGCACCCGGCTGTGGGTCGTGGGCACCACGGAGGGAGCCGAGCTCCTGGGCATCGGCCCCGCACGCTTCGCCCGCCTCGCCCGGGGCGGCTGCTTCGCCCCGGTGCGCTTCTACGTCAACCGTTACCGCGTCGTCGTCTGGTCCTACCTGGCCTCGGACCTCGCGGACTTCGCCGACGGCAACCCCGAGATGCTGACCGGCCGCACGCCCGCCCTGCTGAAGGCCGCCCTCGAGAAGCATCCCGACCGGCGCGCCCGCGGCTGGCGCGCCCGCCGGATCGACCAGCTGACGGCCCAGGCCGGCGATCCATGGGAACGGGCAGCGGTGCCCGCCGCCGTGCTGGACCCCGGCGAACTGGCCCGGGCGGTGCCCGACCCGGACGAGCGGGCCCACCTGTGCGCGCTGCGCCCGGCGCTCCTCCCGTCACGCCCGGACGCCACGGCCGCGCGCGAGGTCGTCGACGAACTGCTGCTGGCGGAGGACCCGGACGAGATCGAGTGGTACCGCCACTGTCTGGCCGCGGCGCTGGCCCGGGCCCGTGCCGCTCGGCCGGCACCCGGCCTCGACCGGCCCCCTGCCGCCTCGCCGCCGCCCCCTGCCGGGGAGTGGAAGCCACCGGCGGCGGACGGCGAACGGGCGGGCGAACGGGCGCGGCCGTCGCGATGGTGTGCGTGGCTGCGGCGGAGGAAACAGCGGGAGTGAACGGCCGGTCGCTCAGCCGGTCCTGCGAAAGAGCCCTTCCTGCATCACCGATGCCAGGAGCCTGCCCGCGCGGTCGAAGATCAGGCCGCGGGCCAGGCCCCGGGCGCCGGTGGCGATGGGTGACTCCTGCTGGTACAGAAACCACTCGTCCGCGCGGAAGGTCCGGTGGAACCACATGGCGTGGTCCAGCGACGCCATGTCGAAGCCCCGCGGCCCCCACAGCGGCTCGACCGGCAGGCGCACCGCGTCGAGCAGCGTCATGTCGCTGGCGTAGGTGATCGCGCAGGTGTGCACGAGCGGGTCCTCGCCGAGCGGGCCCACCGCGCGCATCCACACCGCGCTGCGCGGCTCGGCCTCCCGCAGTTCCTCAGGAGTCCAGCGCAGCCGGTCCACATAGCGGATGTCGAAGGTCATGCGGCGCTCCATGCGCTCCAGCGCCTGGGGCAGCTCGCCCAGCCGGTCGCGGATCTCGTCCGCGAGCCGGGGCAGCTTCTCCGGCTCCGGCACGTCCGGCATCGGCACCTGATGCTCGAAGCCCGGCTCGCTCCGATGGAAGGAGGCGGTGAGGTTGAAGATCGTACGGCCCTCCTGGACGGCCACCACCCGCCGCGTGGTGAAGGACCGCCCGTCGCGCACCCGCTCCACCTGGTACACGATCGGCACGCCCGGCCGCCCCGGGCGCAGGAAGTACGCGTGCAGCGAGTGGACCGGGCGGTCCCCGTCCGTGGTCCGCCCGGCCGCCACCAGTGCCTGGCCGGCCACCTGGCCGCCGAAGACGCGCTGGAGCGACTCGTCCGGGCTGCGGCCCCGGAAGATGTTCAGGTCGATCCGCTCCAGGTCGAGCAGGCCCACCAGACGGTCGGCGGGACTCGTCATCGCCACTCCTCCTCGGCCGGGGCCCGTGCCCGGGCCCGCGAGTGGGAGGCTACAGCTGACCGACGTCCATGACCCGCACCACCGCGCGGCCTTCCTCGTCGGACGCCGCGAGGTCCACCTCGGCGGTGATGCCCCAGTCGTGGTCGCCGTTGGGGTCGGCGAACGTCTGCCGGACCCGCCAGAGCCCGTCCTCCGGGCGCTCCTCGATGCGCAGCAGCTTCGGGCCGCGCGCGTCGGGGCCGGTGCCCAGCTCCTCGTACTCGTCCCAGTAGGCGTCCATCGCCTCGCCCCAGCGCTCCTCGTCCCAGCCGGACTCGGCGTCCATCTCGCCCAGCTCGGCGACCTTGTCCAGGGCGGCCAGCTCCACCCGGCGGAAGAGGGCGTTGCGCACCAGCACCCGGAAGGCCCGGGCGTTCGCGGTGACCGGCTTGACCTGGTCGGCGCGCTCCTGCGCCTCCTCCGCCGTCTCGTCCTCGGGGTTCGCCAGCTGCTCCCACTCGTCCAGCAGGCTGGAGTCGACCTGGCGCACCATCTCGCCCAGCCAGGCGATCAGGTCCTCGAAGTCGTCGGACTTCAGGTCGTCCGGCACGGTGTGGTCCAGCGCCTTGTACGCGCTCGCCAGGTACCGCAGCACGATGCCCTCGGTGCGGGCGAGGTCGTAGTGGGAGGTGAACTCCGTGAAGGTCATGGCCCGCTCGTACATGTCGCGGATGACCGACTTCGGCGACAGCGGGTGGTCGCCGACCCACGGGTGGCTCTTGCGGTAGACGTCGTAGGCGTGGGTGAGCAGCTCCTCCAGGGGCTTGGGGTAGGTGACGTCCATGAGCCGCTCCATGCGGTCCTCGTACTCGACGCCGTCCGCCTTCATCGCCGCGACCGCCTCGCCGCGCGCCTTGTTCTGCTGGGCGGCCAGGATCTGGCGCGGGTCGTCCAGGGTGGACTCGACCACGGAGACCAGGTCCAGCGCGTAGGACGGCGACTCGGGGTCGAGGAGCTCGAAGGAGGCGAGCGCGAAGGTCGACAGCGGCTGGTTGAGCGCGAAGTCCGCCTGCAGGTCGACCGTCAGCCGGACGATGCGGCCCTCGGCGTCCGGCTCCTCGAGCCGCTCGACCACGCCGCCGTCCAGCAGCGAGCGGTAGATGGCGATGGCCCGGCGGATGTGCCGCAGCTGGTTCTTGCGCGGCTCGTGGTTGTCCTCCAGCAGCCGGCGCATCGCGTCGAAGGCGTTGCCGGGCCGCGCGATGACCGCCAGCAGCATCGCGTGGGTGACCCGGAAGCGGGAGGTGAGCTGCTCGGGCTCGGCGGCGATGAGCTTCTCGAAGGTGCTCTCGGTCCAGCCCACGAAGCCCTCGGGGGCCTTCTTGCGGACCACCTTGCGGCGCTTCTTCGGGTCGTCGCCCGCCTTGGCCAGCGCCTTCTCGTTCTCGATGACGTGGTCGGGCGCCTGGGCCACGACGAATCCGGCCGTGTCGAAGCCGGCCCGCCCGGCCCGCCCCGCGATCTGGTGGAACTCCCGCGCGCGCAGCGTCCGCACACGCTGGCCGTCGTACTTGGTCAGGGCCGTGAAGAGCACCGTGCGGATCGGCACGTTGACGCCGACGCCGAGTGTGTCCGTACCGCAGATGACCTTCAGCAGACCGGCCTGGGCCAGCCGCTCCACCAGTCGCCGGTACTTGGGCAGCATTCCGGCGTGGTGCACGCCGATGCCGTGGCGGACGAAGCGGGAGAGGTTCCGGCCGAACTTGGTGGTGAAGCGGAAGTTGCCGATCAGCTTGGCGATCTCGTCCTTCTCCTCGCGCGAGCACATGTTGATGCTCATCAGCGCCTGGGCCCGCTCGACGGCGGCGGCCTGGGTGAAGTGGACGATGTACACCGGCGCCTGGTGAGTGTGGAGGAGCTCGGTCAGGGTCTCGGTGAGCGGCGTCGCGCGGTACTCGTACGACAGCGGAACGGGCCGCGTCGCCGAGCGCACCACCGCGGTGGGCCGTCCGGTGCGCCGGTTGAGGTCGTCCTCGAAGCGGGAGACGTCGCCGAGCGTCGCGGACATCAGGATGAACTGCGCCTGCGGCAGCTCCAGCAGCGGGATCTGCCACGCCCAGCCACGGTCCGGCTCGGCGTAGAAGTGGAACTCGTCCATCACGACCTGGCCGATGTCGGCGTCCTTGCCGTCGCGCAGGGCGATGGAGGCGAGCACCTCGGCGGTGCAGCAGATGACGGGGGCGTCGGCGTTGACCGAGGCGTCGCCCGTGAGCATGCCGACGTTCTCCGTGCCGAAGATCTTGCACAGGTCGAAGAACTTCTCCGAGACCAGTGCCTTGATGGGCGCGGTGTAGAAGGTCACCTGGTCGTTGGCGAGCGCGGTGAAGTGCGCGCCGGCCGCCACGAGGCTCTTGCCCGATCCCGTCGGCGTCGAAAGGATCACGTTCGCGCCGGAGACCACCTCGATCAGCGCCTCCTCCTGAGCGGGGTAGAGCGTGATGCCCCGCTCCTCGGCCCAGGTCGAGAACGCCTCGAAGAGGGCATCGGGGTCGGCATGGCTCGGCATCTGATCGATAAGGGTCACACCCCCATACTGCCTGGCCTCCGGCCGGATCAGGGAACCGGCCGGTCGAACGATGATCATCCGAGCGTTACGCTGAGTGGCCGACATGGCGTCAGGACGGCCGGACGCCTGAGGACCAAGGGGTGGAACGACCATGATGGGACCGGCGCACTCACTCTCCGGGGCGGCAGCCTGGCTGGGGGTGGGAGCCGCCGCGGCGGGCATCGGCCACCCGATGCCCTGGCCCGTGCTCGTCGTCGGAGCCCTGATCTGCGCCGGTGCGGCGCTCGCCCCCGACCTCGATCACAAGTCGGCGACGATATCGCGCGCCTTCGGCCCGCTCTCCCGGATCCTGTGCGGGATCATCGACCACCTCTCGCACGCGGTGTACAAGGCCACCAGGGCCAAGGGCGACCCGCGCCGCAACGGCGGCCACCGCACCCTGACCCACACCGCGCTGTGGGCCGTGCTGATCGGGGCCGGAGCCTCGGCGCTGGCGGTGACCGGCGACCGCTGGGCCGTGCTCGGCATCCTCTTCGTCCACATGGTGCTCGCCGTCGAGGGGCTTCTGTGGCGGGCGGCCCGGACCTCCAGCGACGTCCTGGTCTGGCTGCTGGGCGCGACCAGCGCGTGGATCCTCGCCGGGATCCTGGACCGGCCGGGCAACGGCTCCTCGTGGTTGTTCTCCGGACCCGGCCAGGAGTATCTGTGGCTGGGCCTGCCGATAGTCCTCGGCGCGCTGGTGCACGACATCGGGGACGCCCTGACCGTCTCGGGCTGCCCGATCCTGTGGCCGCTGCCCATCGCCCGCAAGCGGTGGTATCCGCTCGGGCCGCCCAAGGCCATGCGGTTCCGGGCGGGCAGCCGGGTGGAGGTGAAGGTGCTGATGCCGGCGTTCATGCTGCTCGGCGGTGTCAGCGGGCTCGGGGCCCTGGACCTCATCTGAGGGCTCGTCCGAGGCCTCGTCCGAGGGCCGGGGGCCCCGCGCGACACTGGCGGCTACCGATGCCAGGAGCGCCACAGCGCCGCGTACGCCCCGCCCGCGGCGACCAGTTCGTCGTGGCTGCCCAGCTCGCTGACGCGGCCGTTCTCGGTCACCACGATCACATCGGCGTCGTGCGCGGTGTGCAGCCGGTGGGCGATGGCCACGACCGTGCGGCCCTCCAGCACCTTCGCCAGCGACCGCTCCAGATGGCGGGCCGCCCGGGGGTCCAGCAGCGACGTCGCCTCGTCCAGGATCAGCGTGTGCGGATCCGCCAGGACGAGCCGCGCCAGCGCGATCTGCTGGGCCTGGGCCGGGGTGAGGGCGAGACCGCCGGAGCCGACCTCGGTGTCCAGGCCCTTCTCCAGCGCCCGCGCCCAGCCGTCCGCGTCCACCGCGGCCAGCGCCGACCACAGCTCCCCGTCGTCGGCGCCCGTCCGGGCGAGCAGCAGGTTGTCGCGCAGGGACCCAACGAAGACGTGGTGCTCCTGGTTGACCAGCGCCACATGACGGCGCACGCGCTCGGCCGGCATCTTCGAGAGTTCGGCCCCGCCCAGGGTCACCGTGCCGGTGCGCGGCGCGTAGATCCCGGCCAGCAGCCGGCCCAGCGTCGACTTGCCCGCGCCCGACGGCCCGACCAGCGCCACGCGGGTGCCCGGCGGGACGTCGAGGGAGACGTCGTGCAGCACGTCGGCGCCCGCCAGGTAGCCGAAGCGCACGTCCTGTGCCCGTACCTCGCGGCCCTCCGGGCGGACGCGGTCGTCCGCCGGCTCGGGCTCGATCTCGCGGATGCCCACCAGCCGCGCCAGGGACACCTGGGCGACCTGGAGCTCGTCGTACCAGCGCAGGATCAGCCCGAGCGGCTCGACCAGCATCTGCGCGAGCAGGGCGCCGGTCGTCAGCTCGCCGACCGACAGCCACCCCCGCAGCACGAACCACCCGCCCAGGAGCAGGACCGAGCCGAGCAACAGCGCGTGCGTACCGTTGATCACGGGGAAGAGGACCGAGCGCAGCCACAGGGTGTAGCGCTCCCACGCCGTCCATTCCGTGATCCGCCGGTCGGAGAGCGTCACCCGGCGCCTGCCCAGCCGGTGCGCCTCGATCGTCCGCCCGGCGTCCACGGTCTCGGCGAGCGCCGCGGCGACCGCCGCGTAGCCCGCGGCCTCGGAGCGGTAGGCGCCCGGCGCCCGCCGGAAGTACCAGCGGCAGCCGGCGATCAGCAGCGGGAGCGCGATCAGCACGCACAGCGCCAGCGGCGGGGCGGTCACCGTCAGCGCGCCCAGCAGCAGCCCCGCCCAGACGAAGCCGATCGCCAGCTGGGGCACGGCCTCCCTCATGGCCTCGGCCAGGCGGTCGACGTCCGTGGTGATCCGCGACAGCAGATCGCCGGTCCCGGCCCGTTCCAGTACGCCCGGGGGCAGTGCCACCGACCGCACGAGGAAGTCCTCGCGCAGGTCGGCCAGCATCTGCTCGCCCAGGACCGCCCCGCGCAGCCGCACCATGCGGACGAACAGCGTCTGCACGGCCAGGGCGAGGGCGAAGAGCGAGAGCGTCCGGCCGAGACCGACCTCCCGCGAGCCCGCCGAGAGGTCCTCGACCAGCTCGCCCAGCAGGTACGGGCCGACCATCGAGGCCGTCACCGCGACCGCGTTCACCACCACCAGCACGGTGAAGGCCCTACGGTGCCTGCGCAGCAGGTCGCGCACGTAGGCGCGGACGGTGGCCGGTCCGCCGACCGGCAGGGTCGTCGCGGACTCCGGTGCCGCCGGGTCGTACGCCGGTGGCGCGACTCCGATCATGCCGACTCCCTGATCATGCCGACCTCTCGATCATGCCGATTCCTCGATGGGCTCGCGCTCGCCGGTCCGCGCGAGCCGTATGTCCGGTTCCTCGTCCGTCCTGCGGGTGACGACCGCGCGGTAAACGGGGTCGGTCCGCAGCAGTTCGCCGTGTGTCCCCGTCGCCGTGACGCGGCCGTCCCGCAGGAACGCCACCCCGTCCGCCCGGTCGAGCAGCAGTGGGCTGGAGGAGAACACCACCGTCGTGCGCCCCTGCCGCAGGGCCCGCACCCCGTCCGCGATCCGCGCCTCGGTGTGGGAGTCGACCGCGGAGGTGGGCTCGTCCAGCACCAGCACCTCCGGGTCGGTCACGAGCGACCGGGCCAGTGCCAGCCGCTGGCGCTGGCCGCCGGACAGCGAGCGGCCGCGCTCGGTGATCCGGGCCCGCGCCGCCTCGCCGCCGGAGTCCGCCGAGGCCCGCGCCAGGGAGACCAGCACGTCCTCGCACTGCGCCGCAGCGAGGGCCGCCTCCGCCGTGACGTTCCCCGAGGACGGTACGTCCAGCAGCTCGGCGAGCGTGCCCGACAGCAGCACCGGGTCCTTGTCCTGCACGAGCACCGCGGCGCGGGCGGCGTCCAGCGGCACCTCGTCCAGCGCGACCCCGCCCAGCAGCACCGAGGGGGCGTCGGCCGGGCCGTCCGCGGCGTGCCCGCCGAGCCGTTCGGCGAGCCGTCCGGCCGCGTCCGGGTCGCCGCACACCACGGCCGTCAGCCGGCCGGTGGGGGCCAGGAGCCCGCTGCCGGGGTCGTACAGATCGCCCTTGAGCACCGGGCCTGCCTCGTCGCCGTCCGCCACGGACGTGGTGCGCTCCAGGCCCAGCACCCGGGCCGCGCGCTGCGCGGACGGCCGGGAGAAGGAATAGGCCATGGCGATCTCCTCGAACTGCCGCAGCGGAAACAGCAGGAAGGTGACCACGCCGTACACCGTGACCAGCTCGCCCACGCCGATCCGGCCGTCCTGGGCCAGCGTGACGCCGTACCAGACCACCGCGATCAGCAGCAGTCCCGGCAGCACCACCTGCACCGCCGCGATCAGCGCCCACATCCGTGCGCTGCGCACGGCCGCCTTGCGCACGTCCTGGGAGGCCTGCCGGTAGCGGGACAGGAAGAGCTCCTCGCCGCCGATGCCCCGCAGCACCCGCAGTCCCGCCACGGTGTCCGACGCCAGTTCGGTGGCCCGGCCGGCCTTCTCCCGCTGCTCGTCGGCCCGTTCGGCGGCCGGCCGAAGCAACGGCAGGACGGCCAGGGCCAGTACGGGCACACCGATCGCCACCACCGCACCCAGCTCGGGCTGGTGGACCACGAGCACCACGCACACCACCACCGTGGTGAACGCGGCCGAGGCGAAGCGCGACAGCGACTCCACGAACCAGCCGATTTTCTCGACGTCCCCGGTGGACACCGCGACGACCTCACCGGCGGCCACCCGCCGGGTCAGCGCGGATCCCAACTCGGCGGTCCTGCGCGCCAGAAGCTGCTGGACCCGCGCCGCGACCAGGATCCAGTTGGTGACCGCGGCGCGGTGCAGCATCGTGTCGCCCAGCGCGGTCAGCGCGCCCAGCAGCAGCATCAGCCCCCCGGCCGTGACCAGCCGGGCCTGCGAGCCGTCGATGACGGCCTGCACGGCCATGCCCACGGCCAGCGGGAACAGCGCCACCGACGCCATGTGGAGGGTGCCCCACAGCGTGGCCCGCACCTGGCCGGCGAGCTGACGGCGACCGAGCCAGAGCAGGAAGAGCGGACCCGACCGGACGTCCGGACGGCCCGGATCGGCATACGGAAGATCGCGAATTTGCATGGCATCCCGGCTTCGGCATGGTGGGGGCGGGGCCGTGCAAGGCTCGCGCCACGCGAGCGTCCGGTTCAACTGGTTTTTCCTCCCAGGCGGCGGATCAGGCCAGACCGCTACTGGTGTGCCGCCCGGCGAAGCGCTTCACTCCTGCCCCATGAGACGACTGCTTCTCGTGCTGTGCGCCGCCGCCCTCGGCCTGTTGACGGGCATCGGCCCGGCCTCGGCCGCGGCGCCCCCCGAATTCGGCACCGACTGGCACGACCCGGTCACCGCCGCCCCGCCCGTGACCACCCCCGGCACCACCTCGTGCCAAGCGACCGTCGTCCAGACGGAGTTCCGCGACTACACGCCCTACAAGGGCACGTACCTGCCGCCCAAGGGCTGCGGCGACCGCTGGAACAAGGTGGTTCTGCGGCTGGAGGGCGCGGTGGCCGGACGGCAGTACGCCCGCCTCGGCTACCTGCAGATAGGCGGGGTCGAAGTGCTGCGCACCTCGACCCCGGAACCCTCGCCCGAAGGCATCACCTGGAACGTGGAGAAGGACGTCACCCGCTACGCCGCCACCCTGCGGGAGCGGCAGCCCGTCGAGATGCTCATCGGCAACCTCGTCAACGAGACGTACACCGGCGTCATCAAGGTCAAGGTGACGCTGACGTTCTACAGGGCCGAGGGCCGTGCCGAGGCCGCGCGGACCCCGGACAAGGTCCTCACCCTGGACGGCGCGCACCACGAGGGCGCGGTGTACGAGGGGAAGCTGAGCACCCCCGCCAACAGCGAGCGGATCGTGGCGGAGGTCTACGCCACCGGTTCGGGCGGCGGCTGCGAGGAGTTCTGGTACCTCACCGTGCCGGACGCGGCGCCCTACTCGTGCAAGGCGAAGGACGGCCCCTACCGCGAGGTGCGGGTCTCGGTGGACGGGCGGCTCGCCGGAATCGCGGCGCCGTTCCCGACCGTGTGGACCGGCGGCTGGTCGAACCCCTTCCTCTGGTACGTGATCCCGGGCCCGCGCGCCTTCGACGTCCGGCCGCTGGAGTACGACCTCACCCCGTTCGCCGGACAGCTCAACGACGGCAAGCCGCACACCGTCGCGGTGTCCGTCGCGGGCGTGCCCGAGGGACAGAGCGGCTGGAGCACCCCCGTCAACGTCCTGGTGTGGCAGGACGCCGCCTCCGACCGCGTCACGGGCGCGCTCACCACCCACCGGGAGGGCACTCCGGTCAACACCGTCAAGCACGAGCCCGGTGCCGAGCACCGGCTGACGTCCGACGGCGGGCACGCGCTGACCGTCGCCGGCCATGTGAACACCTCGCACGGGCGGGTGACCACGACCGTCACCCGCAAGGTCGCGGGCACGTCCGCGCACCGCTGGACCGAGGGCGAGTCCGTGGACGCGCTCAAGGCACGCTGGACCGACGACGAGACGGTCACCGTCGCCGGGCGCGGCCCGGCCGCCACGACCGGCACCCACCGCGTCTACACCATGGACGGCGAGACGTCGGTCGGCGCGGGGGACCGCCTGCGCACGGTCATGACGATGGGTGACCGCGCCGACAGCCTCACGCTGCGCGCCGGCGAGCGCGTCGGCTGGTCCCGCATGGAGGACACCTACACGGGGGATGCCGCGTACAACCAGAACGTGCCGCGCGAGCAGCGCCACGCCACCGGGGTCTCCCGCGAGCGCTACGTCCTCAAGGGCCCGGGCGCCTGCTACGACCACACGCTGGCCACGGCCCAGGGTGAGCTGACGGAGGACCGGCACCGCTGCTGAATCCGCCGGCGCCGGGCGGGTCCGCGGGCCGGGAGCGGCTCCGCGGGCCCGCCCGGTCCTTCGCGGGGGAGCACGGGAGAAGGGGAGAGGGACCTCGCGTCAGGCGCGGCCGGAACCGGACAGGAGCGTGGCCAGCAGGTCGCCGAGCACGTCGCGCTGCCCGGCGTCCAGGGGGGCGAGGATGTCCTCGACGGCCGCACGCCGGGCGTTCCGCAGCTCGTGCAGGGTCGAACGGCCCTGATCGGTGAGCTCTATCCGCGTCACGCGGCGATTGGACTGGTCCGGCACCCGGCGCACGGCGCCGTTGGCCTCCAGGGCGTCGACCAGCGTGGTGACCGCCCGGGGCACGACCTCGAGTCGCTCCGCCAGGTCCGCCATGCGCGGGGGCGTGTCGTAGTGCGCGACGGTGCGCAGCAGCCGCGACTGGGCGGGGGTGATGCCGACCGGGTCCAGGTAGCGCTTCTGGGCGCGGTGGAGCCTGCGGGTCAGCCTCAGCAGCTGCTCGGCGAGCTGGCCGGACGTGTCGGGGGCCGTCATGATCACATGCTATCAGGACTTCGTCCATTGTGAATATAGGTAACAGTGAGCTAAGCTCTGTACGGCGCCGGAATTCTCGGGGCGCTCAGCGTGTACGCACGACTCCGCCCACCGGAACCGACCTCGCTGAAGGAGCCCATGCCTCACGACGAACTGAACTGGACACCACCTCCCGCGGACCCGGACCAGCCCGCCCAGGTGCGGCGCATCCTCCGCCTCTTCCGCCCGTACCGCGGCCGGCTCGCCCTCGTAGGGCTGCTCGTGGCCGCATCGTCGCTCGTCACGGTCGCCTCGCCGTTCATGCTGCGCGAGGTCCTCGACGACGCCATCCCCCACGGCCGCACCGGCCTGCTCAGCCTGCTCGCCCTCGGAATGATCGCCGCCGCGGTCGTCAACAGCGTCTTCGGCGTGCTGCAGACCCTGATCTCCACCACCGTCGGCCAGCGCGTGATGCACGACCTGCGCACCGCGGTCTACGGCCGCCTGCAGAGCATGCCGCTCGCCTTCTTCACCCGCACGCGCACGGGCGAGGTGCAGTCCCGCATCGCCAATGACATCGGCGGCATGCAGGCCACCGTGACCTCCACCGCCACGTCCCTGGTCTCCAACCTCACCAGCGTCATCGCCACGATCATCGCCATGGTGGCCCTCGACTGGCGGCTGACGGTCGTCTCCCTCCTCCTGCTGCCGCTCTTCGTCTGGATCAGCCGCCGCGTCGGCGACGAACGCAAGCGAATCACCGCCAAGCGGCAGCACCAGATGGCGGCCATGGCCGCCATGGTCACCGAATCGCTGTCGGTCAGCGGCATCCTCCTCGGCCGCACCATGGGCCGGTCCGCGTCCATGACCCAGGCCTTCTCCGCGGAGTCCGAGAGGCTCGTCGCCCTCGAGGTGCGCACCAACATGGCCGGGCGGTGGCGGATGTCCACCATCGGCATCGTCATGGCCGCCATGCCCGCCCTCATCTACTGGGCCGCGGGCATCGCGCTGCAGACGGGCGGCCCCGGCATCTCCCTCGGCACGCTGGTGGCCTTCGTCTCCCTCCAGCAGGGCCTGTTCAGGCCCACGGTCAGCCTGCTCTCCACCGGCGTGCAGATGCAGACCTCCCTCGCGCTCTTCCAGCGGATCTTCGAATACCTCGACCTGCCGGTGGACATCACCGAACCCGAGGAGCCGGTGCGGCTGGAGAGCATCCGCGGCGAGGTCCGCTTCGAGAACGTCTCCTTCTCCTACGATCCCCCGACCGCCGCGCTCTCCGGCATCGACCTCCACGTCCCGCCCGGCGGCAGCCTGGCGGTCGTCGGCCCCACGGGGTCCGGCAAGAGCACCCTGAGCTATCTCGTGCCCCGGCTCTACGACGTCACCGGCGGGCGGGTCCTGCTGGACGGAGTCGACGTCCGCGACCTCGACTTCGACACCCTCTCCCGGGCGGTGGGCGTGGTGTCGCAGGAGACCTACCTCTTCCACGCCTCCGTCGCCGACAACCTCCGCTTCGCCAAGCCCGACGCCACCGACAAGGAGATCAGAGCGGCCGCCGAGGCGGCGCAGATCCACGACTACATAGCCGGTCTCCCCGAGGGCTACGACACCCTGGTCGGCGAGCGCGGCTACCGCTTCTCCGGAGGGGAGAAGCAGCGCCTGGCCATCGCGCGGACGATCCTGCGCGACCCGCCCGTGCTCATCCTCGACGAGGCGACGAGCGCGCTCGACACCCACACCGAGCACGCCGTCCAGCAGGCGATCGACGCGCTGTCCGCCGGGCGCACCACGATCACCATCGCGCACCGGCTCTCCACGGTCCGCCACGCCGACCAGATCGTCGTCCTCGACCGCGGCCGCATCACCGAACGCGGCACCCACCAGGAACTCCTCGCCGACGACGGGCACTACGCCGCCCTGGTGCGCCGGGACACGCACCTGACGGCGAAGGTCTGAAGAGGCCGCCCGCGCGGGGGCCCGGGCCCCCGCGCGGGCGGAAGGGATCGCTTCAGAGGGAGCCGAGGTCGACGGCCCCGGCCATGACGCGGTAGCCGGCGTCGTTGGGGTGCTTGTGGTCGCCGCTGTCGTAGGCGGGGTCGAGGACCTCCGGGTCGTCCGGCGAGGCCAGCGCGGCGGCGAAGTCGGCCACCGCGTCGTACTCCCCGCCGTCGCGGATCCACGCGTTGAGCGCGACGCGCTTCGCCTCGGCGCGCGGGGTGTGGTACTCCGCTCCCTTGAACGGCAGGATCGTCGCCCCGATGACCCTGATGCCCCGGTCGTGCGCCCGCTTGATCAGCTCACGGTAGCCCTCCGTCAACTCCTCCACAGAGACGTCCGGGCTGGGCTTGTAGGTGGGCAGATCGACCTCGCTGAAGCCGATGTCGTTGAGGCCCGCGAAGAGGATCACCGACCGGACGCCCGGCTTGTCGAGCACGTCCCGTCCGAAGCGCGCCCGGGCCGCCTCGCCGTACCAGCGCGAGTCGTTGAGCACGAGGTTTCCGCCGATGCCCGCGTTGACCACGGCCCACTCCCGGCCCGCCGCCGCGAGCCGTTCGGCGAGGGCGTCCGGGTAGCGGCGGTCGGCGCCGGCGGTGGACCCGAAGCCGTCGGTGATGGAGTCCCCGAAGGCCACCACCGTCGCGCGGGGCGAGCCGCCGTCCCCCGCCAGCTCGACGTCGGAGAGGTGGTACCAGGAGCGGGTCCGCTCGCCGAACGCCGAGCCGTCGGCGGCGGTCGTACGGTCGCCGGGGGCGCGGTAGCTGTCGGTGTAGGCCTGCGCGTGGAACGTCGAGGGGCCGGTCGGGCCGGGGAAGTACAGGCTCACCGTGACGGCGTCGAAGCGCTCGGTCCGCAGCGGCGCCGCGTCGCTGACGGCCTCGCCGCCCGCCGGTATCACCACCGACGGCGCCCCGCCGAAGGTGAGGTGCCGCACCGTGCCCGGCCGCACGGCGGCGCCCCCGGCGGCCAGGGCGACGGTCGCGGCGCCGACGGTCAGCGGCCCGGTGCCGAAACGGTTCGACAGGCGGATCCGGGCCGCGTCGCCGCTGCCGGTGACCCGTACGACCTGGCGCACGGACTGGTCGTCGAATCCGGTCTCGGACCAGTTCTCCTCGAAGCCCTCGCTGGGCCGCTGGACCGGGACGGACCAGCCGGTGGACCAGGTGGACGAGGGCATTGCCGGGTTCGACATGGGAGGGGCCTTTCCTTGCGGGATGCTCGGCGCGTCGCCTCGCGACGGTTTCGCTGTCGGGAAAGAGCCTGCCGCGCGCCGGGGAAGCCACCCAGCCCCGTGTGCCGCCTACGCACGCCGTGCGTACCACTGCCGGGGTCACCCTGGGACTACGCCCCGAACTCCGCCCGTATCGCCGCCGTGTGCTCCCCCAGCTCCGGCACCGCGCCCATCGCCGCCTCCCTGCCCGCCACCTCCACCGGGGGCAGCAGGCCGCGCAGCATGCCCGCCGGCGAGGGGAACGCGCGCCAGCGGTCACGGGCCGTCAGCTGGGGGTGGGCGGCGAACTCGGCGACCGTCCGCAGCCGGGCGCCGGCGATGCCGGCGCCGTCCAGCAGGGCGAGGACGCCGTCCGCCGTGTGCGCGGCGAAGCACTCCTCGATGACGTCCGTCAGTTCCGCGTCGTGCGCATGGCGCGAGGGGTTGTCGGCGAAGCGGGGGTCGCGGGAGAGCCCGGGGCGGTACAGCACCCGTTCGCACAGGGCCACCCACTCGCGGTCGCTCTGCACGCTCAGGAACACCCGGGTGCCGTCGCCGCATCCGTAGGGCCCGTAGGGCGAGATGGACGGATGGCGGGCGCCGCTGCGGGTGAGGGGCGCGCCGCCGTAGGCCTCGGCGAAGTACGGGTGGCCCATCCACTCGGCCAGGGCGTCGAAGAGGGAGACCGACAGCCGGGAGCCCTCGCCGGTGCGCTCGCGCTCGTACAGCGCGGTCAGGATGCCCGTGTAGGCGTACATCCCGCCGGCGATGTCGGCGACGGAGATGCCGGGACGGGCCGGGGCGTCGGGGCCGCCGGTGAGGGAGACCAGCCCGGCCTCGCACTGCACCAGCAGGTCGTAGGCCTTCTTGTCGCGGTACGGGCCGTCCGTGCCGTAGCCGGTGATGTCGCAGGTGATCAGGCGCGGGTGCGCGGCGCGCAGGGCGGCGGGGGCGAGGCCCAGGCGGGAGGCCGCGCCGGGGCCGAGGTTCTGGACGAACACGTCCGCGCGGGCCAGGAGCCGGTCGAGCAGCGAGCGGTCGTCGGCGTCCTTGAGGTCCAGGACCACGCTCTCCTTGCCGCGGTTGACCCATACGAAGTAGGCCGACAGGCCCTTGGCCCGGCGGTCGTAGTGGCGGGCGAAGTCGCCGCCGTCCGGTCGTTCGATCTTGACGACCCGGGCCCCGAGATCGGCGAGCTGCCGGGTGGCGAAGGGCGCCGCGACGGCCTGCTCGAGCGCGACGACCGTGACCTCGCGCAGGGGCAGGTGCGACGCGCCCTCTGCCGGGGAGGAGCTCACCGGGGCCCGCTCCCCTCGACGAGGACCACTTCCAGGGTGCGCGGCCCGTGCACGCCCTCGACGCGGTCCAGTTCGATGTCGCTGGTGGCCGATGGGCCCGAGATCCAGGTCAGGGGCCGGTGCGGGGCCAGCCGGGCCAGGGCCTGCGGCACCGAGTCCACCACCTGGTCGGGGACGCGCACCACGCACACATGGTGGTCGGGCACGAGCGTGAGCGCGCGGCGCCCCTGGCCCGGGCCCGCGTCCAGGACGACCGTGCCGGTCTCGGCGATCGCCAGCGCGCAGCCGGTGACCACGCTGTCCACGCCGTCCAGGGCACGCGCCGTCAGGGCGGGGGAGTCGCCGACCACTTCCACGGCGGCGGCCGCCAGCAGCTCCTTCGCCAGACAGTCGTCCGGCAGGCCGGGCGGCACGACGACGCGGCGCGCGCCGCGCCGGCCGAGCAGCCGGGCGACGAGCGCCGGCAGCCCGGCCGCCTCCGTGCGGTGCACGACGGCCCGGTAGTCGGTGAGGTTCGCGGCGAGCAGCGCGGCGGCCTCGGCGGGGGTGCGCGTGCCGTGCGCGAGCCGATAGTCGCGCGGCACAAGGTGGTCGTGCGGGCGCTCGTAGCGCGGCACATCGGCCAGCGCGCGCCGTACGCGCCCCAGGACGCGCTCCCTGCTCGTACCGCCGCTCATCCGGCATCACCCCGCATTTCCCCGGGTCCGGGACCACCAGTCCCGAAACGATTCGGCCGGTACCTCGGGCAGTTCCCGGCTGTCCGTCCAGGCACCCAGCGGGCCGGGCAGCCGCCGGGGGCGCAGCCGGCGGGCGCGCCCCGCCAGGCGCTGCGCCCGGCGCAGGGCCCACGGGTGGTCGAACGTCCACCCGGCCGCCCCCATCGCCGCCCGCTCCACCGAGCGCCGCTTCGCCGGCCGGACGCGGGTGCGCACGCCGCGGACCGTCACCTCGCCGCCCTCCGCGACCCGCTCGCGCAGGTGGAGCAGGACCTCCGGGATGTCGATGGCGACCGGGCACACCTCGTAGCAGGCGCCGCACAGGGTGGAGGCGAACGGCAGCGACTCCTCCAGGGCGGAGGCCGGGCCGCGCAGCTGGGGCGTGAGGATCGCGCCGATCGGGCCCGGGTAGGGGGAGCCGTAGGCGTGGCCGCCGGCGCGTTCGTAGACGGGGCAGACGTTGAGGCAGGCGGAGCAGCGGATGCACCGCAGGGCCTGCCGGCCGACGTGGTCGGCGAGGGCGTCGGTGCGGCCGTTGTCGAGCAGCACCAGGTGGAAGGCGCGCGGTCCGTCGTCGTCGGTGGTGCCCGTCCACAGGGACGTGTAGGGGTTCATGCGCTCGGCGGTCGAGGAGCGGGGCAGCAGCTGGAGGAAGACCTCCAGGTCCCGCCAGGCGGGGACGACCTTCTCGATGCCGACGACCGAGATCAGGGTCTCGGGCAGCGTGAGGCACATCCGGCCGTTGCCCTCGGACTCGACGACGACCGCCGTGCCGGTCTCGGCGACGAGGAAGTTGGCACCCGAGATGCCCACCTTCGCGGCGAGGAACTTCTCGCGCAGGTGCAGGCGCGCCGCCTCCGCGAGGTCGGCCGGCCGGTCGGTGAGCCCCTCGGGGGCGGGGCGGCCCCAGTCGCCCATGCGGTCGCGGAAGATGTCGCGGATCTCGCCGCGGCCGCGGTGGATGGCCGGGACCAGGATGTGGGAGGGCAGGTCGTCGGCGAGCTGCACGATGAGCTCGGCCAGGTCGGTCTCGTACGCGCGGATGCCGGCCTTTTCGAGGGCGGTGTTCAGGCCGGTCTCCTGGGTGGTCATGGACTTGACCTTGACGACCTCGCTCTCGCCCGTGGCCCGGACGAGGCCGGTGACGATGCGGTTGGCCTCGTCGGCGTCGGCGGCCCAGTGGACCGTGCCGCCCGCGCGGGTGACGTTCTCCTCCAGCCGCGTCAGGTAGTGGTCGAGATGGCGCAGCGTCCGGTCCTTGATCGCGGCCGCGGCGGCGCGCAGCTCCTCCCAGTCCGTCAGCTCGGCGACGGCCTGGGCCCGCCGGGCGCGGATGGTGTGGGTGGCGCGCCGGAGGTTGGCGCGCAGCGTGGCGTCCCCGGTCGCCTGCGCGGCGGCGCGCGGGAACGCCGGCATGCCGACGTACGTACGGCTCATGGAACCCTCCCGTCGGTGCTCGCCAGGATCTCCGCGAGGTGCAGCGGCCGTACGTGCGACCCGGCGCGGGCGAGGGTGCCGCCGATGTGCAGCAGGCAGGAGTTGTCGACCGCGCACACGGCGCGGGCTCCCGTGTCCCGGACGGCGCGGGCCTTGTCGGCTCCCATCGCGGCCGACACCGCGGCGTTCTTGACGGCGAAGGTGCCGCCGAAGCCGCAGCACTCCTCGGCGCCGGCGAGCTCGCGCAGCTCGAGACCCCTGACGTGCTCCAGCAGCCGGCGCGGCCGGTCGCCCAGGCGCAGTGCCCGCAGTCCGTGACAGGTGGGGTGGTAGGTGACGGTGTGCGGGAAGTACGCGCCGACGTCGACGACGCCCAGCACGTCGACGAGGAACTCGGTGAGCTCGTACGTCCTGGGCACCACGCTCGCGGTCGCCTCGGCCAGCGCGGCGGCCTCCCGCCCGCTCCGCCCGTCGGCGGCGGCCCGGGCGGCGATGCGGGGGTAGTGCTCGCGGACCATGGCGGCGCAGGAGGCCGAGGGGGTGACCACGTGGTCGTAGCCGCGGAAGGCGGCGGCGTGCCGGAGCAGCAGCGGCTCGGTGCGGCGGCGGTAGCCGGTGTTGTACAGCGGCTGGCCGCAGCAGCTCTGCTCGGCGGGGAAGCCGACGCGTACGCCGAGGCGTTCGAGGAGGGTGACGACCGCGCGGCCCGTGCCCGGGTGGAGCGTGTCGTTGACGCAGGTGACGAACAGCCCTACGCGCATGACACCTCGGCACCTCCCGGCAGCCGTCGGCCGCCCGGACGCACGCCGGGGGAACCGACCGGCGGACGGATCTGCGGGCGGACCTGCGGATCACTCCGGCCGACCGCCGACGGGCCGTCGGCTGATCGTCCGGCGCCTCATACTGCCGCAGCGAAGGCCGGTTGGGAAGGTCGCGGCGGCGCGTCGGCGATCAGGGCGTGGATCTCCCGCACGGCGGCGCGGCCGGCCCGGTTGGCGCCGATGGTGCTCGCCGACGGGCCGTAGCCCACCAGGTGGATCCGGGGGTCGCGGACCGCGCGGGTGCCCTCGACGCGGATGCCTCCGCCGGGCTCCCGCAGCCCGAGCGGCGCGAGATGGCCGAGGGCGGCGCGGAAGCCGGTGGCCCACAGGATGACGTCGGCCTCGACGGCCGTGCCGTCGGCCCACGCCACTCCGGTGGGGGTGACCCGGTCGAACATCGGCAGACGGTCGAGGATCCCGGCGGCGCGGGCGCGCCGCATCGCCTCGGTCATGGGCAGGCCGGTCACCGACACCACGCTCTGCGGCGGCAGTCCCCGCCGCACCCGCTCCTCGACCAGCGCGACCACCTGACGGCCGCGGGCCTCGTCGAAGGGGCCCTCGTGGAAGACGGGTGGTCGTCGCGTCACCCAGGTCGTGGCGGCCGCCACCTCGGCGATCTCCATCAGGTGCTGCACGGCCGAGGTGCCGCCCCCGACGACGACCACGCGCCGCCCGGCGAAGGCCCCGGGCCCCGGATAGCCGGCCGTGTGCAGCTGACGGCCGAGGAAGGTCTCCTGGCCGGGGGAGCGGGGCAGGAACGGGCGGTCCCACGTCCCGGTCGCGTTGAGCAGCGCCCGGGCCGAGAACACGCCCCGGGACGTCTCGACGCGCAGCCTGCCGCCGTCGCCCTCGCGCACCGCCCGGACCCGGACGGGCCGCCGCACGCGCAGGCCGAAGGCGCGCTCGTACTCCGCGAAGTAGTCGCCGATCACCTCGGAGGAGGGGCGCCGGTCGTCCGCGCCGGTCAGCTCCATGCCCGGCAGCGCGTGCATGCCGTGCACCTTGCCGTAGGTCAGCGTCGGCCAGCGGAACTGCCAGGCCCCGCCCGGCCGCGGTGAGCCGTCCAGCACGACGAAGTCCCGCTCCGGCTCGTACCCCGCGCGCCGCAGGTGGTACGCGCCCGCCAGGCCCGCCTGGCCGGCGCCCGCGACGACGACCTCGACCTCGGTCGCCCGCGCCCCTGAGTCATTCATGCCTCTGCCAACGCCGGAGGCCGTGGATCACTTCCCGTCCCCGGGGCGGGCGCGCGGTAGGCGGGGCGCGTACGAAGATGGAGCCATGACCGACACCTTCCGCACCCACGTCCTGGACGTCTCCACAGGCTCCGCCGAGGCGGTGTACGACCTCACGCGCGACTGCGAGGCCTTCCTGCGCGAGGCCGCCGGGGGCCGCGACGGCCTGCTGAACGTCTTCGTGCCCCACGCGACCGCCGGCGTGGCCGTCCTGGAGACGGGCTCCGGCAGCGACGACGACCTGCTCGCGGCCCTGCACGAGCTGCTGCCGGCCGACGACCGCTGGCGCCACCGGCACGGCAGCCCCGGCCACGGCCGCGACCACGTACTGCCGGCGCTCGTGCCGCCGCACGCGACGCTTCCGGTGATCGGCGGACGGCTGGAACTGGGCACCTGGCAGTCGGTGTGCCTGGTCGACACGAACGTCGACAATCCCGACCGCCAGGTGCGGCTGACCTTCCTGGGCTGAGCGTCGTCGGCGGGCTGCCGCCGGGCGTCAGCCGGAGCGGGTCAGTCCTTCTGGGCCGACGGCGGCAGCTGGCGCAGCGTCACCTTCGTCTTGGCCTTGAAGGCCCAGTCGAGCATCTTCGCGGCGTCCGGGTAGCGGTTCGTGGGGTCGTTGAGGATGACGCCCACCACCGTGCGCTTGCCGCGCTGGGCCGCGAAGACCAGGCACGGCCCGGCGGTCGTGCCGGTCCCGGTCTTGATGCCGATCGCGCCCTGGTAGGAGCCGAGCAGCTTGTTGGTGTTGTACCAGGTGTAGAGGCGGTTGACGTTCGCCGCCTTCTGCTTGGTGCTGGCCGCCTTGACGACCCTGCTCAACGTCTTGCTCGCCAGGGCCTTGCGGGCCAGCTGGGCGGTGTCGCGCGGGGTGGTGTAGTTGTTCCCCGCCTGCGATATGCCGTCGAACGAGTCGTACCGCGTGTTCTTCATGCCGAGGTCGGCGGCCTTCTTGTTCATCTTGGCGATGAACGACTTCGTCCGGGCCGCCTCCGTGCTGCCGCTGCCGAAGGTGTCGGCGAGCGCGTAGGCCGCGTCGCACCCGGAGGGGAGCATCAGGGCGTAGAGCATCTGGCGGACGGTCAGCTGGTCGCCCGTGCGCAGGTCCGCCGTGCTCGCGCCGGTGCGGGCCACGTAGTCGCGGTAGGACTGCTTGACGGTGATCTTCTTGTTGAGATCGACGTTCTTGACGCCCAGGACCGTGACCGCGGTCATGATCTTGGTCGTGCTGGCCATCTGCCGCTTGGTGTCGGCGTCCTTGCCCCACAGGGCGCGGTTGGCGCCGCTGTCGAGCAGGAACGCGCCCTTGGCTGCTATGCCCGACGGGCCGCCCGCGGCCTCGGCGGTCGTCGCCGGCAGTGCGACGGCCACGGCCGCGGTCGAGGCGACCGCGGCGACGCCCCAGCGGCGCGCGGTTCTTCTCCCACTTCGCTCCATGTACGGACCTTTTCTCGCTGGTTGGGATGAGCGAGCAGATGATCGCACCAGTTCATCCGTTACGAGAAGCCGGGTCCGCGGCCCCCGCCAGGACCGTGCCATTCCGGACACGCCATCAGGTGCCCGCCCCACCGGGGGTGTCGGGGCCGGTGGCGCGTTCCGTCACGAGGGCCGCTGGGGCGCCGCCCGGCCCACCGCGTCCACCAGCGGCACCATCCGGTACGGCACCCGCTCGCGCAGCACCATCTCCGTGCGGGTGCGCACCACCCCGGGCAGCTGGACCAGCCGCTGGATCACATCCTCCAGATGGGCCGCGTCCCGTGCCACGACGCGGGCCATCAGGTCCCCGCCGCCCGTTATCGAGAAGGCCTCGATGATCTCGGGCACGTCGCCCAGGCCGTCCGCCACCGTGTCCAGGTTGCCCTGGGTGACCTCGATGTGGACGAACGCCAGCACGGGGTGACCGAGGGCCCCGGGGGACAGCCGGGGGCCGGTCGCCGTGATCACGCCGTCGCGCTCCAGCCGGTCGAGCCGCGCCTGGAGCGTGCCCCGCGCGATGCCCAGCAGGCGGGCGTACTCGCGCACGCTCGTGCGCGGCTGCTCCAGCAGGAGCCGCAGGATCCTGGCGTCCAGCGCGTCCACGGCCATGGGCACCGGCTCCCTCGTGGTCGGTATCGGCGGCCTCGCACTGTACCAATGGCCCACCATCCCGGGCCCCGCCCGCGCTCGCGGCGCGGAAACCGGTGTGAGGCAGCCCACCACGGAGCGAACCCGTATTTCCGCGCGGGGTGACCGACCGCACAGCGTACGAACTTCTCAGCGCCGGGAAGCGCTTGTGACGATGGCAAGGACGTCATCGCGACCTGCGCGGCGAAGCGCGGCACGGAGGCGTCTCCCGGCCCCCGCCCGAGGGTGTTCCACCCGGCGGGGTCTTCGACGCCCGAAGCCGTCGTGGCGTCCGCCCCCGCGGACGGCACGCTCATGGGCGAGGAGGTGCCGGGCCCGCGCCCCCGACCCACGGAAACGGACCTTGCGCCTTTCGTCCCCGGCCCCGGCCACGCCCCCGTCCTCCAGCACAGCGCCCGAGACCGCCGCGCCCGCCGTGCGGCCGGTCCGTGGCCTGCTCGCCCGCCGCAAGGCGGCCGCGGGCCCGGCCGGCGACCGGTCCCCGTGGCGCTGCCTGCGCAGCCGTAGCATGCGCTGGTGGTCCGCCGCCAACCTCGTGTCGAACCTCGGCACGTGGATGCAGCTCACCGTGCAGAACCTGCTCGTCCTGCAGCTGACCGGCTCCGCCGCCGCGACGGGCCTGTCGCTGTCGGTCCAGGCCGCGCCCGGCCTGCTCTTCGGCCTCCTGGGCGGCGCGGTCGTCGACCGCCTGCCCCGCAAGCTCACCGCCGCCGTCAGCCAGGCGCTGCTGGCGCTGGTGGCCTTCGCCACCGCGCTGCTGGTCGCCTTCGGCATGCTCAGCGTGCCGCTGCTCATGGTCCTCGCCGGGATCACCGGCCTGATCGCCACGGTCGACGGCCCGGCCACGGCCCTGCTCGGGAACGACCTGGTGCCGGAGAAGGACGTGCCCTCGGCGATCGCCCTGGGCTCGGTCGTGCACAGCGTCGGCCGGCTCGCCGGCACCGCCCTCGCGGCAGTGGGCATCGCGACCATCGGCACCGCCGGCGCGTACGCGGTCAACGGCGCCTCGTTCCTGTTCGTGACCGCGGTCATCCCCTTCCTGCGGCTGCAGCCGCACGCCCGCGCCGAGGCCGCGGCGGCCGCCGCCCGCCCGCGCGGCGCGGCCGGCCGGGAGCGCGGGGGCCTGTCCTTCTTCCTCAGCCGCCGCGGCCTGGTCGCGCTCGCACTGATCGCCGCGCTGAGCGCCGTCCTGGGCCGCAACTACCAGCTCACCCTCGCCACCCTGGTCACCGGCCCGCTGCACGGCGGCGCCGGCGCCTACGGGCTGGTCTCCGCCCTCCTCGCGGTCGGCGGCATCGTGGGCGCCGTGCTGGCCGGCCGGATGCAGAAGCCGACGGTCCGGCTGGTGGCGCTGCTGGCGGCCGCCGGAGGCGTGCTGCAGATCGCGGCGGGCTCCAGCCCGGTCCTGTCGCTGCTGCTGATCATGGTCGTGCCCATGGCGATCGTGGAGTCGGTGTGCGACACCGCGACCACCACCGTGCTGCAGACCGACCCGCCCGCCCACATGCGCGGCCGCGTCCTCGGCGTCTGGCGCAGCGTGAGCACCGGCTGGGGCCTTGCCGGGCCGCCCCTGCTGGGGCTGCTGGTGCAGGGCGCGGGCGAGCGCGGCGCGCTGATCCTCGGCGGCGCCGTCATCGCGGTCCTGATCGGAGCCGGCGCGCTCGTGCGGCGGCGCCGGCCCGCCGACGGCGGCACCGCCGTCCTGCCCGTCCCCGGGGCGGCCTTCCAGACCGCCGCGTGAGGCCGGGGCCGGCGGTCAGACGAGCGCGGCCCAGATGAACACGGTGACGGCGAAGATCAGCACGAACAGGCCGATCACCACCACCGGAGCCGTCGCCCAGCCCCGCTTGTCGTAGTCCGGCTGGCGGGGGCCGGCGCCGGACATGCTGCTCTCACCGGGAGGCGTCTCGCCCGGCGGGACGCCTCCGCCCGGCTCGAGACCGGCCGTGCGGTCCGGGTCCGGGTCGGGATTGGGTGCGGGTGCGGTCATGGTGCCACCTGGCCTTCCTGCCGGTCCGGCGGCCGGGGCACGGGCCCCGCCGCCGGGCGCGGTCATCTCTGCCTCGTGGGGGAAGCGGCCGCACCGCCGGGAACGGTGGTGCGGTGGGCGACGGCGAGGCTGTCCGCCGCCCGGGTGGCCAGCAGGGTGCTGGACCGGCCGTCGAGGTACGGCAGCAGGACGGCCTGGCCGCCCCACTCCGCGAGCTGTGCCGCCTCCGGCAGCTGTTCCATCGCGTAGTCGCCTCCCTTGACCCAGATGTGCGGGCGCAGCCGCGGCAGCAGCCGCTGGGGCGTGTCCTCGTCGAACACCGCCACCGCGTCCACGCACTGCAGGGCCCGCAGCACCCGGATCCGGTCGGCGAGCGGGGTCAGGGGCCGTCCCGGGCCCTTGCGGCGGCTGACGGAGGCGTCGGAGTTCAGGCAGACGACCAGGCAGTCGCCGATGCCCCTGGCCTGCTGCAGCAGGCTGACGTGCCCGGCGTGCAGCAGGTCGAAGCAGCCGCCCGCCGCGACCACGGTGCCGCCCGCCGCCCTCACGTGCCGCGCGAGCTGCAGGGCGTCCCCCTCCATGGTCCCGCCGCGGGCCCGGCCCGGGTAGGGGCCGCGGGCCACGGCCCGGGCGCCGCCCTCGGCGACGTACCGGGTGGCCGCCGCCACCGCCCCCTGCACGGCCTCCACCGGCAGCGCGCCGTCCCCCAGCAGTCCCGCCGCCGTGCCGCTGAAGCAGTCGCCCGCGCCGCACGTGTCACCGCCGTGCCGGGCCGCCGTGGGGACGAGCATGGGGCGCTCGCCCTGGGAGAGCAGCGCGCCGCGCCCACCCAGCGTCACCGCCACGCACACCGCCCGCCACCGCCGTACGAGCTCCGCCGCCGTGCGGGCGACCGCGCCCAGCGCCTCGGCCTCCTCCTCGCCGGCCCCGGCGAACAGGAAGGCCTCCTCGCCCGTGGGCGTCACCAGGCGCGCGCCCGGCACCGGCGGGCCGCCGCGCGGGTGGGGATCCCACACCAGCGCCGTGCCGGGGGCGCGGGCGGCCAGCGCCTCCCGCAGCACCTCGGCGGTGCCCCGCGCGTAGTCGGCCACCAGGACGGCCGGCGCCTCGGCGATCAGGCGGCGGGCCCGGCCGGTGGAGCCGGCGGCCCGCCCGGTGCCCCGGTCCAGGCGCACCACCGGCCGGCCGCCGGCCAGCACCCGCGTCTTCTCCGCCAGCGGGCCGTCCAGCGGCAGCGGGACCAGCGTCACCGACGGTTCCAGCAGCGCCCGCACCTGCAGGCTCGCCGGGTCGGCGCCCAGCGGGGCGACGAGGGTCACCGGCCGCCCCGACCGCGCGGCGAGATACGCCGCCAGCGCCGCGCCGCCCGGGCGCAGCTCCTCCCGGCAGTCGTCCAGGACGGGCACGGGCGCGTCGGGGGCCAGCCGCTCGGCGGTTCCGACCAGGTCCCGGTCGAGCAGTGCGTCACCGACGACGAGCAGGGGGGTGCCGGTGCTCATGACGTCCCCCTTCCGGGCGCGGCGCCCAGTGCCGCGTCGAAGGCGTCGCACATCAGGTGCACGGCCACCAGGTGCAGCTCCTGCACGGTGGCGGTGGTGCCGGCCGCGACGCACAGCGACGCGTCGCCCGCCTCGGCGAGCGGGTTGGGGGCGGGCCCGGTCAGCGCCCACACCTCGGCGGCCGCGGCGTGCCCGGCCTCGGCGGCCCGCAGCAGGTTGCCGCTGGCACCGCTCGTGGACAGCAGGATGAGCACGTCGCCGGGGCGCGCGTGCGCCCGCACCTGACGGGCGAACAGCTCGTCCGCGCCGTAGTCGTTGACGATGGCGGTGCAGCTGGAGGTGTCGGTGTGCAGGGCGAGGGCGGAGAACGGCGCCCTGTCCTCGCGGTAGCGGCCCACCAGCTCGGCGGTCAGGTGCTGGGCCTGCGCGGCGCTCCCGCCGTTGCCGGCGGCCAGCAGCCGCCCGCCGGAGCCGAGGGTCGCCGCCAGCCGGGCGCCCCACCGCTGGGCGGTGACGGCGTTCTCCTCGCGGAAGCGCCGCAGTGCCGTCAGCAGCCGGCCGCAGTGGTCGCCTTCGGCGACGGCGGCGGTGCGGCCGGTCGTTCCGGTGACGGTCATCGCGGGGCTCCTGACGGTACGGGGGCGGCGACCCGGTCGTAGACGCGCTCCACGCCGTCCGCCACCCGGTCCCAGGTGAAGCGGGCGATGACGCGCGCCCGGCCGGCCCGGCCGAAGGACTCCAGCCGCCCGGGGGCGGCGAGCAGGTCGCGCACCGCGCCCGCGAGCCGGTCCGGCTCTCCCGGCGGGACCAGCAGGCCCGTCTCGCCGTGCGCCACGGTGTCGCGGTGGCCGCCGACGTCCGTGGCGACGACCGGCACGCCGCAGGCCATGGCCTCCAGCGGCACGATGCCGAAGGGTTCGTAGACCGGCGCGCACAGCACCACGTCCGCGCTGCGGATCAGCGACGGCATCTCCTCGTGCGGCACGCAGCCCAGCAGGACCAGACGGTCGGCCACCCGCAGCCGGCGGGCCAGCGACAGCAGCCGCATGGCCTCGTGGTCGCGGGCGAGCCCGTCCCTGGGCGGGCCCCCGACCACCAGCAGTTCGGCGTCCGGGAGCCGGGTCAGCGCCCGCAGCGCCAGGTCCACGCCCTTGCGGGGGACGAGCCGGCCCACGCACAGCAGCCGGTGCGGGGAGCGCCGTCCGGGGACGAGGGCGATCCGGCCGCGGGCCGCGAAGTGCCCGGTGTCCACCCCGCAGGGCACCACCGAACAGCGCTCCGGCCCGATGCCCATCCGCTCCAGCTCGCGCACCTCGTCCGTGCAGGTGGCCAGTATCCGGGCGCAGGAGGTGCCGATGCGCCGCTCGACGCCCAGGCGTTCGGGCGGGCTGGTGTCCGCCGCGCCCTGGTGCCGCCGCTTGACGGTGCCCAGCGCGTGAAAGGTCTGCACGACGGGCACCGCGAGCTCCCCGGCGCCCGGCAGCGAGGCCATGCCGGACATCCAGAAGTGCGCGTGCACGACGTCCGGGCGACCGCGGGCCCACGTGCGGGCGAGGTGATCGGCGAAGGCCGGCATGTGACCGAAGAGCTCGTCCTTGGGCAGCACCCGCTCGGGGCCGGCCCGGACGTGCTCGACGACGGCCCCCGACGGCAGCGGCACCCGGTCGGGCAGCGTCGCGTCGTCCCTGCGGGTGTAGACCGTCACCTCGTGGCCGCGGCCGGCCAGCAGCCCCGCCAGGCGCGCGACGTAGACGTTCTGGCCTCCCGCGTCGGGGCCGCCGGGCGCGGCGAGCGGACTCGCGTGCTCGGACACCATGGCGATCCTCATCGGGTCACCTCCTTGATCAGCCGGTCCCAGTCGTCCAGGAAGCGGGGCAGCCCGTACCGGGCCAGTGCGGCCGCCCGTGCCGCCCGGCCCGTCTCGCGGGCCCGGGCGGGATCGGCGACGAACTCGCGGACGGCGTCGTGCAACAGCTCGATCCGGTTGGAGACCACCCCGGCGCGCGCAGGCACGGCCTCGCACACCTCGGTGGTGGCCAGGGCCACCACGGGCATGCCCAGGTGCATGGCCTCCAGCAGGGACAGCCCCAGCGACGTCCAGCGCACCGGGTGCAGGTAGACGCGGCGTTCGGCCATCTCCCGGTGCAGGGCGCTCTGCACCAGCTCGTGGCTCCGGCACCGCTCCGCCGGGATGCCCAGCCGGCCGGCCAGGCCGTCGGTGCCCATGCCGAAGACGTCCAGCGGCGCCGCCTCGCTGAAGTACGGCAGCAGGTCGGTGCCGGTCGTACGGCCGCGCCGCAGCGGTTCGTTGACGACCACGGCGGCCCGCGCCAGGCGGCCGGTCCACAGCGGGCCGGGGTCGACGATGCCGTGCTCGATCACGGTGGTGGGCGTCGCGCCGCAGTCCCACATCAGCCGGTTGAAGTGGGTGACGTGCACGACGGTCAGCCCCGGCCTGCCGGCGGCGGGGTGTCGGGTGTCCGGGACGGGGCCGCCGGGCGCGTTGTGCTCGAGGTAGACGGCGGGCACGTCGACGCCCGGCCGCAGGCCCAGCCACCGGCGCGCCAGGCCGAACTCGTGCGGCCGCTGGAGCACCACCAGGTCCGCGCCGGCGTCGCGCAGCCGCTCCGGCGGCAGTTCGACCACGGAGTCCGGCCAGTCGAAGGTGCGCGCCCTGCCGAGCCCGTCGGGCCCCCGGTCCCCGGTCACCGGCACCACATAGGTGTGCGGGCCCTGGACGAACGCCGTCGTCCACGAACCGTGCACGTGCCACAGCAGGATCCTCATGACGTCGCCTCCGGAGCGGGGTCGAGGCCCGGGACGCGCCCGGTCAGCTTCTCCACGGCGGCCAGCACGTCCTCGGGCAGGACGCCGTTCAGGCACGGGTGACCCGGTACGGGGCACACCCGGGCGCGGCTGCCCGCGCACGGCGCCCGTTCGTCCCCGAGCAGCACGTGCGGCACGCCGTGGGGCGCCCACCGCTCGGCGGGCACCACGGGCGCGAACAGGGACACCACGGGGGTGCCCACGGCCGCCGCCAGATGCGCGGGCCCGGTGTTGCCGACGACCACGGCGGCCGCGTCGCACAGCACCCGGGCCAGCTCGGCCGGGCCGGTCAGCCCGCCCAGGTCCAGGGCGCCGCCGCCGGCCACCGCCGCCGTCAGCTCCCGCTCGCCGGGGCCGCCGGTGACCACCACCCGGTAGCCCGCCCGCACCAGCGACCGCACCGCGGCGGCGCACCGCTCGCGTCCCCACCGCCGGGCCGGCACGGCGGCGCCCGGGTGGACGACCACATACCCGGGCGCGCCCACGAGCCCGTCGGGCGCGGGGGGTTCGAGCACGGCGAGGCGTCCGTCGTCGCCCTCCGGCAGCGGGAAACCCGCCGCCTCGGCGAGGTCGAGGGCCGCGTCCACCTCGTGCCGGTGCGGTGTCCGGCGGTGTCGTACGTCCAGCAGCGAGCCCGGGTAGTCCACGCAGTCGGCCGCCAGCCGCGGCACTCCGGCCATCCGCAGCACCAGCGCCGTGGGCAGCGGGCTCTGGTGGAACGACGTGAGCACCAGCGCCGCGTCCGGCGCCTCCCGCGCCACGCGCCGGGCGAGCTCGTCGACGCCGGCCCGGTCGGCGGGCGGCGGGCCGAAGCCCACCCATGGCGCGTCCCACACGATCACCTCGTCGACCCCGGGCAGCATCCGGGCCGCCGGGGCGCCGCGCGGACCGCACAGCATCGTCACCCGGCCGGCGCGCGCGGCCACGGCGCGCACCGCCGGCCCGGCGAGCAGGACGTCGCCGAAGCTGTCCAGGCGTGCCACGAGAGCCCTCACGGCCGGCTCCCCTCCGCCGCGGGCACGGCGGCGCCGAGCAGCACGCGGACCGCGCCCAGCAGGTCGGGGGCGCGGCACCCGGCCCGCCGCACCTCCTCGGGCAGGGTCAGCGCCGTGGGCACCAGCACGCCCGTCGCACCGGCGGCCTCCGCCGCCTCCATGTCGCCGCCGATGTCGCCGACGACGGCGCAGTCGGCGGGGTCGACCCCCAGCTCACGGGCGGCGGCCAGGACCAGGCCCGGGGCGGGCTTGCGGCAGCCGCAGCCGTCGTC
This sequence comes from Streptomyces griseocarneus, assembly GCF_014655595.1. Taxonomy (GTDB): domain Bacteria; phylum Actinomycetota; class Actinomycetes; order Streptomycetales; family Streptomycetaceae; genus Streptomyces; species Streptomyces griseocarneus. The sequence continues at coordinate 862,323 of NZ_BNBL01000001.1, forward strand.
CGGGCCGTGCGGGCACACCGCCCAGGCGTCGAACGGTCCCAGCAGCCGGTCGACGCGCGCGTTCACCCGCCGCACCTGATCCATGGTCAGCAGCCCCCGGGCCACCCCCGACTGGTTGGTGATCACGCCGACGGGCACCCGGCGCCGGCGCAGCAGCGCGAGCGCGGCCCGGGCGCCGGGCATCGGCGTCACCCGGCCGGGGTCGCCGTTGTAGGGGACGTCCTCGACCAGCGTGCCGTCCCGGTCGAACAGCACGGCGGCGGGCGGCCGGTCACGGTTCACGAGACCGGTCCTTCCCTCGGAGAGGGCGGCGCGGGGGCCGGCAGCACGACGGCCGATGCCGTCGCGCCGGGCAGCGGCCCCGCGTCCCGGTGCCGCCACGTCCCGCGCAGCCGGTGCCATACGGCCAGCGGGGGAATGGCGGCGCTGGTCAGCAGCATGGTGGCGATCTCCTGGGGCGTGCGCGGGCCGGGCGCGATCCGGGCCCAGGCGAACTCGGCCGTGCCCAGCGCCCATCCCAGGCCGGCCGCCGCGCCCGCGCGCCGGTGCCCGGTGAGCACGAGGCCCGCCGCCACGGCCCCGGCCGCGGTGATGGCGGCATGCGCGCGCAGCCGGCCGCGCGGGGCGCCCGCCCGCCGCCACCAGCGGCGGCCGTGCAGCCGCAGCATCAGGGCGTCGTCGGCGTTGCCCGCCTGGGTGCGCAGCGAAACCCAGCGGTCCGCCGGCCGCACCGGATGCCGGATCGTGCGGATGCCGGGCTCCAGCCGCCAGCCCGCGACCAGCACCCGCAGTGCGAGGTCGGCGTCCTCGCGGAAGGCCCGCGGAAAGCGCTCGTCGAACCCGCCCACGGCCGCCAGCGCCGCCCGCCGGTAGGCCATGTCGGCGGTCGCCCAGCGGGCCACGGCCAGGCCCGCCGTACTGCGCTCCCAGTCGGTGGGCCGCCGCCCGGACGGCAACGGCACCTCGATGATCCCCTGCACGCCGCCCACATCGGCTGCGGCACAGGTCAGTTCGCCCGCCAGCTCGGCGCGCCACACCGGGCCGACGCGCACGTCGTCGTCGAGGAAGACCACCCAGGGCGCGTCCACCGCCCGCCAGCCGGTGTTGCGCGCGGCGGCCGGCCCCCGCCCGCCGCTGCTCAGCACCCGGGCGCCCGGGCGCAGCCGGCCGAGCGCCTCCAGCGGCAGCGGCGCGCGCCCGGCGCCGGGGCCGCGCCGGTCGTCGACGACGACCACCTCGCTCGGGGCGGGGCCGGCCGACGCGGCCAGCGAGGCCAGGCAGTCGGCGAGGCACGCGCGGCCGATCGTGGGCACGACGACCGCGTACGCAGGACAGCCACCGGTGCTCATGCCGGCTCCTCCCCGCCCGCGTACGCCCGGCCGCGGCGCACCGCGTACGGCCCGATCGCCAGCAGGTCGACCGGCGCCGAACCGAAGCACTCCAGGGCGTCGCGGGGGTCGTCGACCATCGGCCGGCCCGCCGTGTTCAGGCTGGTGTTGACGACCACGGGCAGCCCCGTCCGCCGCTCGAACGCGGCCAGCGTCCGCGCGAGAAGGGGCTCCTGCCCCGGGTCCACGGTCTGGATCCGGGCCGTGCCGTCCACGTGCACCACGGCCGGTATCCGCTCCCGCCACGGCCGCACCACGCCGTGCACGAACAGCATGTACGGGCTCGGCAGCGGGCCCTCGAAGATCTCCGCCGCCCGGTCGGCGAGCACCATCGGGGCCACCGGCCGGAACTCCTCGCGCCCCTTGACGTGGTTGAGCCGCTCCAGGTTCTCCGCGCGGCCCGGATGGGCCATCAGCGACCGGTGGCCCAGCGCCCTGGGCCCGTACTCGCTGCGCCCCTGGAACCAGGCGACGATGCCGTCGCGCGCCAGCTCCTCGGCCACCGCCTCGGCGATGTCCGGCGGCCGCTCGTAGGGCACGCGCGCCCGCTCCAGCCAGCCGCGCAGCTCCTCGTCCGACCAGCCCCGGCCCAGGTCGGCGCCCGTCATCGGCTCCGCCGCCGCGCCGCCCTCGGCCGCCAGGTGCAGGGCCCCGCCCAAGGCGGTGCCCGCGTCGCCGGCGGCCGGCTGCACCCACACCCGGTGGAAGGGGCTCTCGGCGGCGATCCGCGAGTTGGCCACGCAGTTGAGGGCCACCCCGCCGGCCATGGCCAGCGACTCGGCGCGGGTGCGGCTGAACAGCCACCGCGTCAGGTCCAGCAGCAGCTCCTCCAGGCACGCCTGCGTGCTCGCCGCGAGATCCGCGTGGTCCTGCGACCACTCCTGCCCCGGCACGCGCGGCTCGGTCAGCGCGGCCCACGGCACCGCGTGCGCCCGGAAGCCGCCGTCGCCGGTGGCGTACAGGTGCTCCCGCAGCACCGGCAGGAAGCGCGGCTTGCCGTAGGCGGCCAGCGCCATCACCTTGTACTCGTCGCTGCTGCGCAGGAAGCCCAGGTGCTCGGTCAGCTCCTCGTAGACCAGGCCCAGGGAGTGCGGCAGCAGCTGGGTGGCCATGATGTCCAGCGTGCCGCCGGCGTAGCGCCCCGCCAGGTGGGAGGCGCACTCGCCGCGGCCGTCGAGCACCAGCACCGCGCTGTCGGGGTAGGGGGTGGCGAGGCCCGCCGACGCTGCGTGGGCGACGTGGTGCGGGACGAACCGGACCCGCTCGGGGTCCAGGCCCGGCAGGGCCTCGGCGAGGAAGCCGGGCGCCTCGCGGGCGTAGGTCTGGCGGATGGCGTCCCAGGGGTCGTCCAGGCCCATCGACTCCGGGGCCTTGGCGAGCGCGGGGTCGTAGGAGTACGCGACGGCGTCGAGGTCGCCGGGGCGCAGCCCGGCGTGCTCCAGGCACCAGCGGGCGGACAGCTGGGGCAGTTCCCACGCGGCGAACGGCACGGGGCGCTTGCCGTGCTTGCGCCGGGAGAACCGCTCCTCCTCCGCGGCCGCGACGATCCGCCCGTCGACGACCAGCGCGGCGGCCGGGTCGTGGAAGAGGGCGTTGATACCGAGGATGCGCATGGCGTGCTCCGAGTCTGTCGGGACGATGGCTCCGGGGCTGCCGGGACGGTGCTGCGAAGCGGTCGGGACGGTCGGGACGGTCGCGAGGCGGGGGCTGCCGGGACGGTCGGGAGGTGCTAGGGGAGGGCGGAGCGCATGAACCACTCCACGGTCCGTTTGAGGCCCACCGCGCAGTCCACGCGGGGCTCCCAGCCCAGCTGCCTGCGGGCCGTCTCCGTGTCGGGCCGGCGCCGGGCCGGATCGTCGGCCGGCCGGTCCACGAAGCGGATCGTGGAGGCCGATCCCGTCAGGTCCACGATGCGCCGGGCCAGTTCGAGGATCGTGGTCTCCTCGCAGCTGCCGATGTTCACCGGGCCCGGATGCCCGCCGGCGGCGAGGGCGACGATGCCGTCCACCGTGTCGTCGACGTAGGTCAGGGAACGGGTCTGGGCGCCGTCGCCGGCCACGGTCAGCGGATCGCCGTCGAGCGCCTGCCGGATGAACGTGGGCACCGCACGGCCGTCCCCGGCCCGCATGCGCGGACCGTAGGTGTTGAAGATGCGGACGATGGCGGTGTCGGTGCCGTGGGTGCGCCGGTACGCGGAGACCAGGGCCTCGGCGAACCGCTTGGACTCGTCGTAGACGCTGCGCGGCCCGACCGGGTTGACGTTGCCCCAGTACTGCTCGCGCTGCGGGTGCTCCAGCGGGTCCCCGTAGACCTCGGAGGTGGAGGCGAGCAGGAAGCGCGCGCCGTCGCGGCGGGCCAGCTCCAGGGCGGCGCGGGTGCCGCTGCTGCCCACCTCCAGCGTCTCGATCGGCAGCCGCAGGTAGTCGGCGGGCGAGGCCGGGCACGCGAGGTGCGCCACCAGGCCCACGGGCCCGGGTACCGCGGCGAGGCCGCCGGGTTCGGTGACGTCCGCCTCGACGAGGACGAAGCCCGGCCGCCCCTCGAGGTGGGCGACGTTGGCCCGGGAACCCGTGACCAGGTTGTCCACGCACCACACCTCGGAGCCCTCGGCCAGCAGCCGCTCGCACAGGTGGGAGCCCACGAAACCGGCCCCGCCGGTGACCACCGCACGGTTCCAGCGTCGTTCGTCCATGGTCACACTCCTTCGCGCACCGGTTCCTCCGCGTCCGTCGCGGGCAGGCGCCGTCCCGCCCCCGGATCGCCGGGACCGGGAAAACCTGTCGACTGAGTGGAATTGGGATCCGCCGGTCCCTGACCGGGCGGCCGGCGCGCGGCTTCGTCCGTGGCGCCGAGGGGGTGGCCGGAGACCTCGCTCGCATAACCACCCGTAGCCGGAACGACTCACACAGCAGCGTCGCACACGGCCGCGGATCCCTCCACTCGAACCGTCCGCTTGCCCGCCCCGCCCGTGCGGGCCAGCCTGGGGAGGCGGGCGGCGGCCCCGCGATCGGGTGCGGAAGGAGGTGCCGTGTGCCGGCCCACCGCACGCCATGCGGCGAACCCGCCCCGCACCCCCGCGACATGACACTCTGTCACCCGTCCGCGATCCCCCTGGCCGGGCCCCTCGCCGACGACCGCCCCCGTCTGCTGGTCCTGCGCGCGCTGGGCCTGGGGGACCTGCTCGCCGGCGTCCCCGCGCTGCGGGCGCTGCGCAGGGCCCGCCCCGGCCACGAGATCGTGCTCGCCGCACCCACCGCCCTGGCCGGCCCGGCCGTCGCCTGCGGCGCCGTGGACACCCTGCTGCCCGCCGCCGCTCCCGGCCGGGCCGTACCCCGCACCCTGCCCTGGGCCGCGCCGCCCCCGGACATCGCCGTCGACCTGCACGGCAACGGCCCGCCCAGCCACCGCGCGCTGACCGCCCTCGGCCCCCGCCGCCTCCTGGCCTTCGCCCACCCCGGCACACCGGAGGTCCGGGGCCCCCGGTGGCGGCCGGACGAGCACGAACGCGAACGCTGGTGCCGCCTCCTGCGCTTCTACGGCATTCCCGGCGACCCCACCGACCTCGCCCTCGCCCCGCCCTCCACTCCCTCCCCGGCGCCCGGCGCGGTCGTCCTGCACCCCGGCGCGGGCTCGCCCTCGCGCCGCTGGCCGCCGGAGCGCTACGCCGCCGTGGCGCGCGGCCTGCTGGAACGGGGGCACCGCGTGGTGGTCACCGGCGGACCGGGCGAGGAGGACCTGGTGGCCCGCGCCGCCGTACCCGGCACGCGGGCCCTCGCCGGAGGGCTGCCCTTTCCCGCGCTCTCCGCGCTGGTGGCCGCCGCGCGCGCGGTCGTCAGCGGCGACACCGGCATCGCCCACCTCGCCGTCGCCCACGCCACCCCCACGGTGACGCTGTTCGGCCCCGTGGCGCCCGCCCTGTGGGGACCGCCCCGCTCGCCGCGCCACCGCGTGCTGTGGCACCCGGGACCGCCCGGCGACCCGCACGCGCGCGTTCCCGACCCTCTCCTGCTGCGCATCACCCCCCAGGACGTCCTCGAGGCCCTGGACGCCTTCGACGGGCGGGGGGCGGCCCGGGCGTGAGCGTCACGGGCGGCGCCAGGCGTCGCTCCGCACGCCGGTGACGCGGTCATTGGTTCAGCAGACGCCTGACCAGCCGGCCGAAGACGAAACGGCCGGCCCGCGCCGTCCACCCGTCGAGCGGGCGGGGCACGCCCCTGACGCCCAGGTCCTCGCGCCAGACGACCCGCGATCCCCCGCCCGGCCGCCCGCTCACCTCCAGCTCGGCCCAGCCGGTCACCACCCGCCCCCGCTTCTCCAGCCGGCACCGGCCGGGGCCGCCGCCGGCGGGCGGCCGCCACAGGACGACGTCCATCGGGTCGTCGAAGGCCAGGGGGCCGATGCCCGTACGGGCCACGAAGCGCGTGCCCACGTGCGTGGGGAAGGGCGTCGTGACGACGATCCGGGTGAGCGGGAGGGCCGCCGCGTGCCGCTCCCAGTCCGTGAGCCGCAGCCAGACCTCGCCGACAGGCAGGGCGGCATCGCGGTGGAGCTCGAACAGTGCCATGTGCGCGCCTCCCGCCTCCCGCTCCGCGTGGCCCCCGCTCATGTATGTCACGTTTCCCCGCCGGCATTCCCGGCCGGCAGGCCCGCCGCCCCTGCGGTCACTACCTTGGTCCGTTGGCCCCTCCGTGGCGAGTCGTGCAGGGCTGGTGCTGTGCCAATGGCCCAGTCGAACAGCGGTCTGTTGAGCCAGCTGGCGGCCGGATGCTTTGATGTCCGTGTCGATGGCGCTGCGGATCCCCGCGGCGCCTCTTTTGTTGCGTGTGCTCACATGCGTGTACTCACAGAGGGGGGACCGGAAGAGGTGCTCAAGAGGCTGTTCGTGGCGCCGGACCCCGGCCGGCTCAGGCTGCGCACCGGCGTCCGCGCCGTCCTGGGCGTGGCCCTGTCGGTCGCCGCCGCCCAGCTGGCCGGTCTGCCGCTGCCCGCGGTGATCCTCGGCGGCCTCACCGCGCTCCTCGCCCTGTTCACCGTCGGCGACCCGACCGTACGGCGCCAGGCGGTCACCACCGCCCTGCTGCCGGCCGTCGGCCTCCCCGTGCTCGCCCTGGCGGCGGCACTGCACGGCTTCCCCCCGGTCCGCGACGCGGCGTTCCTCGCCGTCGTCTTCTGCGGCGTGTACGCCCGTCGCTGGGGCGCGCGCGGGCAGGCGCTGGGGATCTTCGCCTTCATGATGTTCTTCGCCACGCAGTTCCTGCACGCCGTCCCGGACCAGCTGCCCGGGCTGTACGCGGCCGTGGCCATGGCCATCGGCGCGTCCGCCCTGGTCCGCTTCGGCCTGTGGTGCATCGAGCGCCGCACCCCGCCGCCCGCGGGGCCCGCGCTCCTCGCGGCACGCGGCCTCGCCCGGCCGACCACCCGGCAGGCCTTCCAGAACACCTTCGCCTGCGCCATCGCCCTCGGCGTGGGCCAGCTCGTCTCCCACGAGCGCTGGTACTGGGCCGTCGGCACCGCCTGGTGGATCTTCGTCAACACCGCGTCGCGCGGCGAGACCCTCGTGCGCGGCTTCCGCCGCGTCGTCGGCACCCTCATCGGCATCGTCGTGGGCCTCGTCGTCGCCGTCCCCCTGCACGGCGCCCCGGCGCCCACCGCCGCCCTCGTCGCCGTCTGCGTCTTCGGCATCTTCTACACCGCCGCCCCCTCGTACAGCTGGATGATGTTCTTCGTGACCGTCATGGCCGGCCTGCTCTACGGGCTGCTCGGCGTGCTCCACCCCGGCCTGCTGGCCCTGCGCTTCGAACAGACCCTCGTGGGGGCGGGCGGCGCGGCCCTCGCCGTGGCCCTCGTGCTGCCCGTCACCACGCACGCCGCCACCGACGCCTGGATCCGGCGGTCGCTGCTGGCCCTGCGGCACTGCACGGCCACCTCCGCGCGCCGGCTGGCGGGGGACGACGCCGCCGACCCCGCCCCGCACGTCGCCGAGCTGGAGATCCTCCTGGCCAAGGTGCGCGTCTCCCTGGCGCCGCTGCTGCACCCGCTCAGCCCGCTGCGGGCACGCCGCGCCCGGGCCGCCATGGTCATGACGCACCTGGACGACTGCGTCCGGCAGGTCCGCGGCCTGGCCGAGGTGGCCGCCGACCCCGACGCCTCCCACGACGCCCGGCTGACGGCCGCCTGCCGCCGGGTCGAGACCGCGCTGCTCGCCCTCGCAGCCCCCGACGAGCCCGTGCCGCACGTCGAGGCGCACGGCGTGCCGCGCCACCACCCCGGCGCCGAGCGCGCCCTGGCCCACCTGCACGACCTCGAGGCCGCGCTCGCCTCGCTGGCCGCGCCCCTGCGCGACCGGCCGCGCGGCGTCTTCGCGGACGCCTGAGCCACCGGCCATTGATCCACCGGTCATTGATCCACCGGCCACCGATCCCCGGCCACGTTCCGTGACTGTCAGTGGCACCCTGTAGCGTCGGCTCCGACGGTCGGTTCGACGGGAGGGGCGGGCAATGGCAGCCACGACGGAGCACGGGCGCCGGTGGGCGTACATCGGATCGTTCACCGATGCGGGCGGGTGGGGGCTGACGGTCGCCGAGGCCGACGACGCCACGGGCGCCCTCAAGCCCGTGCACACGACCGACGCGGTGGTGAACCCCTCGTATCTGGCGCTCTCGCCCGGCGGTGACGTGCTGTACGCCGTGAGCGAGACGGACGAGGGCGCCGTCGTCGCGTTCTCGCTGGCCGACCCCGCCCGCCCCGAGCCCCTCGGGCCGCCCGTCGCGGTGCGCGGCGACGGCCCCACCCACCTCGCCGTCGCCGGCCCGTGGCTGTTCACCGCCAACTACGGCTCCGGCAGCGTCAGCGCCCTGCCGGTCCGCGTCGGCGGCTCGCTCGGAGCGCCCTCGGCGGTGCTCCCGCACCGCGGCCGCGGCCCGGTGGCGGACCGTCAGGCGGCCCCGCACCCCCACGCCGTCGTGCCCGACCCCTCCGGGCGCCGGCTGCTCGCCGTCGACCTCGGCACCGACTCGGTGTGGATCCACGCGCTCGATCCCGTGACCGGCGCCCCGAGCCCGCACGGCGAGACGCCGCTGCGCCCCGGCACCGGCCCCCGGCACCTCGTCTTCCACCCGCGCGGCGACCGGGCGTACGTCCTGGGCGAGCTGGAGCCCGTCGTCGCCGTCTGCCGGTGGGACGCCTCGGCCGGCACGCTGGAGCCGGCCGGGGAGGCCCGCGTCCTGCCCCCGGGAGCGGTCTCGCCGAGCTATCCGTCGGCGCCCGTCGTCTCCGCCGACGGCCGGTTCCTGTGGGCGGCCAACCGCGGCGACGACACCATCGCCACCCTCGCCCTCGACGCGCAGGGGGACGGCCTCGAGCTGCGCGGCACCACCGACTGCGGCGGGCACTGGCCCCGCGACCTGACCGCGCACCCGGACGGGCGGCTGCTGTACGCCGCCAACGAGCGCTCCGGGGACGTCACCTGGTTCGCCGTCGACCCGCGGACGGGGATACCGACGCGCGCCGGTTCGCTCGCGGTGCCGGCGGCGTCCTGCGTGCTCTTCGCCTGACGGCGCCCCGCACGCGGGGGCGGGAGCCGGGCCCGCGAAACGCCTGGAGGGGCCTCCTGTGACGGAGGCCCCTCCAGAGGCGGGCGTTCACGGGCCGTACGCACTCCTGGGCGTACGCGCTCGCGGGCACACGGGCGGCGCGGTGCGAACCGGCCGCGCGGCACGCGTCAGTGGGCCGAGGCGCCCTGCGGCGACGGCTGGATGGCGATCCCGAGCACCGAGGCGTACTTGGCGAGCACGAGCTTGCCGATGGCCGGGTAGGCGCCGAGCGGCTCGGCGGCCGCGCAGCCCGCCTCCTTGGCGGCCATCGCGGTCAGCGTCTCGTCGACCTCGGGCCCGATCAGGCAGGGGGCGAGCGCCAGGTTCCGCGAGCCGGAGCCCTGGAGCTGCTCGGCGGCGCGGGCGATGGCGCCGTCCTCGTCGAGCGCGGCGGCCAGCACCGGCACGGCGAGCCGGGCGGAGAGCAGCATGCCGGTGATGCCGGCGGCCTGCACGGCCTCGTCGCCGCCGACCGTGGCGAGCACGATGCCGTCGGCTGCCGTTGCGACTGTGAACAGTCGCGCGCGGTCGGCGCGGGCCAGTCCGGCCTCGGAGAGACGGACGTGCAGCGCCTCGGCGAGCAGCGGGTGCGGGCCGAGCGTGTCGGTGAGCTCGCTCGCGGATCCGCTGTTCATGACGGCCTGGCGTATCCGCCGCAGGGCGGCGCTGTCCGGTCCGGCGAGCAGCGGCACCACGACGGCGTCGGGCGCCTGGGCCCACGGGTCCTCGGCGGAGTCCTCTTCGCGCGCTTCGCCGGCGCGAGCGGCGCGCTGGGAGGCGGCGTAGGCCAGGACGGCGTCCAGCGGCGGGAAGCCCTCGCTGTCCGCGTCGGTGTCCACGTAGCCGACGCGCGCGTCGAGCCCGGGGAGCTCGGAGCGGGCGATGCTCAGGGTCTCCTCGGCGAGGCGTCGCGTGGCGAGGTCGGGGGTGCCGGGAACGGCGAGCACCAGCGGGGGCGCGCCGACCGGAGCGGCCAGGGGTTCCGGCCGCCGGTGTCGCCCCGGCTGGCGGGGACGTGGCATTCGTACAGGCAGGCCGGACACGGGCCCTGTGGGGGAGCTCATGGCGCCGCATGTTAGTCGTTCATGGGGCTCGGACGTTCGGGTGGGGGTATCTGAACAACGTCTGTCCGGTTTTATTCGATGGCTCATACGATAAGCGCAGATGTGATCAGCAAACGACCCGGAGCAGTGTGTCGTCGACGGGCAGCGCCAGATCGTTCCTCGCGAGTGCCGTGGCCACGGTCACAGCGCCGGCCAGCGGATCGCCCTGGGTGACGACCCGTCGGACCCCTGGAAGTTGCAACTGCAACTCGTGGTGCAATGGCGTGAGCAGTTGGTCGCCCAGGCCGAACAGGCCACCGGTCAGCGCCACATCCGCCGCCTGCGCCGGGCACGCCGCCGCGGCCGCCGCGGCGATGTGGCGGGCGGCCGCGCGCAGGATGCCGGCGGCGACGGGGTCGTCGGGGGCGCAACGGCCCACCTCCGGGGCGAAGGAGGCGAGCACCGCGGGCCGGTCCGGCCGCGGGTAGAGCAGCCCGGGCAGCCGGGGAGCCGGGCCGAACACCGCCTCCGAACGGGCCAGCAACGCCGGCGAGCCGCCCGTGCGGCCGTCGTACGCGCGCAGCGCCGCCTCGAGCCCGGCCCGGCCGATCCAGGCTCCGCCCCCGCAGTCCCCGAGCAGATGGCCCCAGCCGTCCGCGCGCCGCCAGCCGCCCTCCGCCGACAGATCCGTGCCGAGCGCGACGAGCCCGGTGCCGGCCGCGACGACGACGCCGGGCCGCTGCCCCAGGGCGCCGGCGTAGGCGGTCACGGCGTCGGAGGCCAGGGCGAGACGGTCCGTCCCCAGCGCGTCGCGCAGGGCGTCGGGCAGCACGGCGCGCAGGTCGTCCCCGAGCATGGCCATCCCGGCCGCCCCCACGCAGACGGCGACGCAGCCCCGGGCTCCCGCCTCGCGCAGCAGTTCGCCCGCCACGGGCAGCACCCTCCCGAGCAGGTCCCGCGCGTCGATGCCCCGTTCGCCGGTGGCCATGGGCGCCGGCGAGGACCAGGTCAGGCTCCGCCCGCCGGCGCCGGCCGGCGCCAGGGCGACGCGAAGTCCCGAGCCCCCGGAGTCGATCCCCAGGACGTGCCCGGCCACGCCGGGTCCGGCCCCCACGGCGCCGGTCACCCGCGGCCGTGGGAGCGGTGCGCGCCCGTACGAAGCGACATGGCGCGCACCCTACCGCCCCGGACGGGGGTCAGGGCAGCTGCCAGTCCACCGGGGCCGAACCCTGGCGCACCAGAAGGTCGTTGGCCCGGCTGAACGGCCGCGAGCCGAAGAAGCCGCGGTCCGCGGACATGGGGGAGGGGTGTGCGGATTCCACGCACGGCACGCCGTCCAGCAGCGGCCGCAGATTGCGCGCGTCGCGCCCCCACAGCACCGCCACCATGGGCCGGCCCCGCGCCACCAGCGCGCGGATCGCCTGCTCGGTGACCTCTTCCCACCCCTTGCCGCGGTGCGCGGCGGGCTTGCGCGGGGCCGTGGTCAGTGCCCTGTTGAGCAGCAGGACGCCCTGCCGCGTCCACGGCGTCAGGTCGCCGTTGGACGGCCGGGGCAGGCCGAGGTCGCTGTTCAGCTCGCGGAATATGTTCTCCAGGCTGCCGGGCAGCGGTCGCACGTCGGGCGCGACGGAGAAGCTCAGGCCGACCGCGTGGCCGGGGGTGGGGTAGGGGTCCTGCCCCACGATCAGCACCCTCACGTCGTCGAACGGCTGCTGGAAGGCCCGCAGCACGTTCGCCCCCGAGGGCAGATAGGTCCGGCCCGCGGCGATCTCGCCACGCAGGAAGTCGCCCATCGCGGCGACGCGCCCGGCCACTGGCTCCAACGCCTTGGCCCAGCCCGGTTCGACGATCTCGTTCAATGGTCGTGCAGCCACGGAGCGTCACTCTAGTGGCTCACCCCGCACGCGCACGAACCCGGGCCCTCCGGCGGTGGCCGGGAGGCCCGGGTTCGCCCAGGTGGGGGGGCTAAGCACCCATCATGTGCACGCCGCCGACCACTCCCGCACGCCGCCCTCGCACTGCTCGGCCCCTGGGGGCCTCACAGGCTTCGGACGGCTGCGCCGGACTCCGTCCGGCGAGTGGAGTGCTAGGCACCCATCATGTGCACGCCGCCGTCGACGTGGACGATCTCGCCCGTGGTGCGGGGGAAGAAGTCCGACAGCATGCCGACGACACCGCGGCCGGCCGGCTCCGGGTCGGCCAGGTCCCAGCCGATGGGGGCGCGGTGGTTCCACACGTCCGCGAGCTCCTCGAAGCCCGGGATGGACTTGGCGGCCATCGACTTGATGGGGCCGGCCGAGACCAGGTTGCAGCGGATGCCCTTGGGGCCCAGGTCGCGCGCGAGGTAGCGGTTGGTCGACTCCAGGGCGGCCTTGGCGACGCCCATCCAGTCGTACTTCGGCCAGGCGATCTGCGCGTCGAAGGTCAGGCCCACGATCGAGGCGCCCTCGCCCATCAGCGGCAGCAGGGCCATGGCCAGCGCCTTGTAGGAGTACGCCGAGACCTGCACGGCCGTGGAGACGTCCTCCCAGGAGGCGTCCAGGAAGTCGAAGACCCCTTGCGGGCCGAAGGCGATGGAGTGCACGACGCCGTCGAGGCCGACGCCCTCGCCCAGGTGCTCGCGGACCTTGTCGGCGAGACCGTCGAGGTGCTCCTGGTCGGTGACGTCCAGCTCGATGACCGGCGCGGGCCTGGGCAGCCGCTGGGCGATGCGCTCGACGAGCGCGAGCCGGCCGAAGCCGGTGAGGATGACCTCGGCGCCCTCGTTCTGGGCGACCTTGGCGGCCTGGAAGGCGATCGAGGATTCGGTGAGGACGCCGGTGACCAGGATGCGCTTCCCGGCGAGTGTGCTGCTCATGGCGATCGGTTCCCTGTTCTCGTGCGGATGCGGGGTGGCGGGGACGGCGGGGGTGTCAGGACGAGGGACGGTCCACGGACTCGCCCGTGGTGCGCTCGCCGAGGACCAGCACGGTCGCGGCCAGCAGCGCCATCGCCGCGGCGATCACGCCGAACAGCGGCCCGGCCCCGTAGGACTCCAGCACCGGCAGCAGTACGAACGGCAGGGCGGCGGCGCTGAGTTTGGACAGTGAGTAGGCGAGGCCGGAGGCGGCCGCGCGGATGGCGGTGGGGTACTGCTCGGCGAGGTAGACGTGGGAGACGTTGGCGAAGACGTTGCTCGCGAGCGTGTACCCGAACCCGGACAGCACGAGCAGCGGCGGGGAGCCGGCGTAGGCGAAGCCGAGCCCGGTCAGCACCATCGCGCCGGCGGAGAGTGCGACCAGCACCTTGCGTTCGACGCGGTCGATGACCGGAAGCGACAGGGCGGACCCGATGGGGTAGCCCAGGAACGACAGGGCCGTGTAGCCGAGTCCCGCGACCACGCCGTATCCCTTGGCTGCCAGGATCTGCGGGGCGAGCGAGCCGAAGCCGTAGTAGCCGACCACCGACAGGACGCAGATGAGCCACAGCATGACCGTGCGGCGGCGGTAGGGCGCCGTGAAGACCGTGCTCAGCCGTGGTTTGTCCGGTGCCGGACCGGCGGCGGCCGGGCTCTTGGTGAGCGAGCCCCCGGTGACCGTCTCCTCGGCCGGCGGCGCCGGGTGCTGCGCGGCGGGGGCGGTCCGGGACGCGGCGGGGATCTCGGCCTCCATGGCGGCCACCAGGCGCTCGGCCTCCTCGTTCCGGCCCACCGCGGCGAGCCAGCGCGGTGACTCGATCAGCCGGCGGCGCAGGATCCACACCACGGCGGAGCCGAGCGAGCCGGCGATGAACAGCCAGCGCCAGCCGTCGATCCCCAGCGGCGACTGGGGCACCAGCCACAACGCCGCGAAGCCCACGGCGGGCACCCCGCAGAAGGCGATGGTGTAGGCCCAGGCGGTGTATCTGCCGCGTTTGGACGCGGGCAGGACGTCCGCCAGGTAGATGTCCGACAGTGACTGTTCGGCGCCGATGCCGATGCCCGCCAGGAACCGGGTGACGATCAGCCAGGTGGCGTTCGGTGAGAACGCGCCCAGCAGGGAGAAGCCCGAGTAGAGGGCGAGGTTGATCAGGAACGCCCGGCGGCGGCCGTAGCGGTCCGCGACCCGGCCCAGCACGAGCGAGCCGATGAACTGCCCGATGAAGGCCGAGGCCAGGACCAGCTTGAGCGTCGTGGCCCCGAAGGCGAAGTCGTTCTGGAGGACCTTGGAGACGGTCCCCGAGAGGTTGTTCTCGAAGGTGTCGAAGAGCAGGCCGACGCCGACGACGGCGGTGAGCCTGCGGTGGACCGGGGTGATCGGCATGCGGTCGAGCCGCTCGCCGACCGACGCGGCGCGGGCCGGCCCGGTCCCGGTCTTGGTGAGGGTGATCTCGGACATGGGGGACGTTGACTCCTGGGCGGGGGCGGGGAGGAAAGGCGGCCGGCCCGGTGGCCGGCCGCCCGGCATCAGGCCGCCAGACGGCCGTCGCGGTCCACTTCGCCCCGGCGGATGGGCGCGCTGACCTCGTGGAGGTACGAGGCGACCTCGCGGTAGGAGGCCCAGAAGCCCACCTCGTGGTACGGGACGCCGCGCTCGGCGCAGTACTCGCGGGTGAGTTCACGGGCCCTGGCCAGGTTCTTCTGCGGCATGGCGGGGAACAGGTGGTGCTCCACCTGGTAGTTGAGGCCGCCGTAGAGGAAGTCGATGAACCAGGAGGGGCGGATGTTGCGCGAGGTGAGCACCTGGCGCTCCAGCCAGTCCAGGGTCTCCTCCTCGCCGTCCCGGACCGCCATGCCCTTGTGGTTGGGGGCGAAGATCAGGCCGAAGTAGACGCCGAGGGCGGCCTGCTGGACCAGGATGAACGCCACGGCCAGCACGGGCGAGAGCAGGGTGAAGACGGCCGTCAGGTAGATGACGACGCGGAGCAGGAGCAGCGCGGACTCCAGCACCGGGTTCTTGGTCTGGCCCTGCGCGATCGACTTCACCGCGGTCTTGTGCATCTTGAAGGATTCGAGGACCAGCAGGACGAAGAAGAGGACGCTCTGGTAGCGCACCACGAACCGCTGGGTGCCCCGGCGGGTGGCGTACTGCTTGATGTCGAAGATGGCCGTGCGCCGGCCGATGTCGGGGTCGAAGTCCAGGTGGTTGGGGTTGCTGTGGTGCCGGTTGTGGTGGTTGACCCACCAGCCGTAGCTGACGCCGTTGACAAAGTTGGCGTGGAAGTATCCCACCGCCGACGCGGCCTTCTTGTTGCGGAACATGGCCTTGTGGCCGGCGTCGTGCCACATGAAGGCGCTCTGGCCGCCGCACAGGCCCATCCACAGCGCCACCGGCAGCTGCCACCAGGAGTCGCCTATCCAGAAGAAGGCGCCGAGGCCGACGAGCAGCAGGGTGGTGTTCAGCGTCAGTCGCCAAGCGTAATAACGCGGATCGAGATTCAGCAGCCCTTCGGCCTTCACCCTCTTCAACAGCTCGGAGAATGTGGCCGAGGCTCCGGTGCGCGGCTCCTTGGCCGCGGCCGGGGTTTCACGGCGCCCGTCGAGCGCCGTGACGTTCCCGGGTTTCGTTTGATCGACGTGCGGAGATTGCATTGGGTGTGCTCCCCTTGGACGAAGCGCCCGGTCTGGAACGGCGGCACCGCAACCATTTCCGGGCAGGACAGTTGCGGCGAAGCTTTCCGCGCCGTGCTGATACGGCGCTGATGATCGGCTGACCGACGACGCGAGAGTGGGTTGCGGTCTTTTTCGCGAGATCGCGCTCGCGGCGGCTTTCCGCGCCGGTCTGCGCGCGGGTTTTCGTGCCGGCTTTCGGCGCCGGCTTTCCACGCGGGCCCACCGCGGCGGCGGATGCGGTCAGGCCACGGCGTGCCGCTCGGCCTCGAGCCGGGCGTCCAGGGCCCGTACGACGTCGTCCGCCTCGTGGGCGAGCGCCTCGTCGTCGGGAAGCCCGATGATGCGCATCAGGTAGTCCACCATCGACTGCCTCAGGACGTCGGTGCTGCTCTCCTGGATCATGACTGCCTCCTCCTTGCGGGCCGGTCGGAGCCGGGTCGGTGGGTCAGAACGCGTTGCAGGCGCGGAAGATGTGGGCGAAGGCCGCGAGGGACGCCCCGCCGTCGAAGGCGACGTACTCGGGGAGCGTCGCGTCGGGAGCCCACTTGTGCTTGTAGGCCAGCTGGGTCTGGGCCGGGTAGAGCCCCTCGCCGTGCTCCCACAGGAAGTGCATCAGCCACTGGAAGGACGGGCTGTGACCGGGAAGTTCGTTGCCCTCGTCGAGGCCGGTGAAGGGCGTGAAGCCGAAGTGCAGCCACTGCACCCCCTCCTCCCGGAACCGCTCGATGGCGAAGGAGTTGATGGCCTCCATCAGCCCGGGGGAGCCGCTCGGGACGCGCCGGCTGAGGTCGTGCATCCAGCCGGCCCGGGAGCCGAAGACGGGGGAGTAGGAGATGTAGGCGACCGGGGCGTCGTCGATCGTGCCCACGAACAGCCGCCGGTGCCGCTGGGCGTCGCCGCCCACCTGCCCGACCAGGAACTCCAGGGGGCGGGCCTGCTCCCCCTTCGAGCCCAGCCAGGCGTCGTCGATCGCGGCGAGGGCCTCGCGGCAGTTCTCGGCCGGCACCTCCTCGACGCGCAGGCCGTTGCGGAACGCCCGCGAGATCTTGTTGCGCAGCTGCATGAAGCGGCTGCCGCGCAGGGTGAATTCGGGCAGGCTCACCGCCCAGGACGCGCCGATCTGGTTCACGGTGAACCCGCGGCCGGCATAACGCTCGGCGTCGTGGCGCTGCAGTTGCACGCCGACCGGCCGCAGCCCCTGTTCCCGGACGTGCTCGAGGTAGCGGTCGAGCAGGGTGTCGTACGCGTCCGGGGCGGCGAAGGGCCCGCCGAGTTGTACCGCGTACCGGCCCGTCCGGCGGTAGACGATCACGCCGTCGGAACCCGGCGCCGTGAATACGCTGTTGCCGGTGTTCAGTGCGAGGAACGAGCTGGCGTTCTCCGCCTGGGTGTGAGTACGGACGGCCCGCAGAATCGGGCTGTCCGCGTCGACAATTGCGGACACGTCGATGTCCCCTTCTCGAAGAATTGCGATGGGGAGAGTAGAGCACGTTCCGGGCGTGAATCGGAAGGGATTATGGCGGATTGAATGCATGTCAGCAGTGCGTCAGCCGGATATCAGAGGGGGATGTCAATGTAGTTCCTGTGAACGGCGCCGGGAGGCCGGGCCGGGAGCGAGGAGAGGTGCCCGGAGTGGCTTATCGGGGGCCGGAGCAGCAGCTTCGGCCGGGTCATCGGCCCACGCAGGTTCGAATCCTGCCCTCTCCGCCGGATATTCAAATGGAAGAAATTTCCGCAGGGGGTGTGTGAAAGGAATTCGTCGTGCCGGGGTCTTTTCGGTCGGGAGACGGTGCCGCCCGGGGACCCCTTGCGTCTGCCCTTCGCCAGGCTTTCCCCCGGGCCGGCGGCGGGCGTAACGTCTCGGTGGGTCGTATTGCGGAGATACGGCCCACCGAGACCTTTTTGTGGCCGTCGCGCCGCGGCGGTCACGCCAGATGACGTCCGCCTGTTTCCGTCGCACCGGAGTCCCCGTGGATACCAGAGATCTCGCCCGCGCCTATGAGGAACTGCTGGCCGCCGTCGAGGCCTTCACGGCGGCGAGGGGGATCGCGGAGGCCGACCGCACGACGGCCGACTGGCTCCTCGTGCACATCGCGCTCACCGACGGCATGCTCGCGCGCGCCGCCCGCGCGCTGATGGCCGGTGAGCGGGCCCGCGTCGACAACGACGCCTGCATGTCCCGGGAGGCGATCGCCGCGGCGATCGCCTCCTCGACGCATGCCGAGCGGGTGGCGACGGTCCGGCACGGTGCCGCGCAACTCCTCGAGCTGGTCGGCCGGATGCCCTGGGACATGGCGCTGTCCGACGTGGCGGTCCGGCTGGTCGACCGCGGGGGCCGTGAGGTCTTCGCCGGCGAGCTCAAGTGGGTGGACGTGATCACCGTACGCACCCATGACCACCTCCCCGGACACGTCCGCGCTCTGCGGCAGTTCGTCGCCAACCTCGGCTGACCTGCGGCTTCTTCATCAAGAACCCCGGCTTCGACGATGCTTCGACACGCCGGTGCGGTGGGATGGGAAAAAATACCGTCGTGAAGTAATATTTCTTCAAGGGTCCTGCCAGGAGAGGAAGGGCCGAGTGCGTCGTGCGCATCGGACAGTCATGCACGGTCGCCTCCCGGGCGGCGAACGCATCCGCTCGGGCCCGGCCGACGCGCCACGTGCCACGGGCCGTCCAAGGGCGAACCGTCCGGAACGAGCGCCACATCCTCATCCACTGCACAGAGCGGCAAGGGAGACAGTCGTGCTGAGCTTCTCGATACTCGGAGCGTTGGAGATCCGCACCCCAAGCGGTCCGGCGGAGATCCCAGGAGGTCTGCAGCGCACGCTGGTGCAGGCGTTACTCGTCAGCGAGGGACAGGCCATCGCGGGGGACACCCTGATCAACGAGATGTGGGGGGAGTCGGTCCCGGAGAACGAGGCCAACGCCCTCCAGGCGCACGTCAGCAGGCTGCGCAGGCGCCTGAAGAGCCTCGAGAGCGAACGGCCGGCCTCGCGCCTGAGCATCCACCCCTCCGGCTACCGGCTCTCCCTCGAGGAGGGGGAGCTCGACGCGGCCGAGTTCATCTCCCTGGTCAGACGTGCCGAGGCGGGCAACGGGACCGGGCGGGACGAGGCCGCGGCGCTGACGCGCACCGCGCTGGCGATGTGGCGCGGACCGGTCTTCGGCGGACACACGGGCGGACCGGTCTGCCAGACGGCCGCCGCGCGGTACGAGGAGTACCGCATGCGGGCCCTGGAGCTGTTCTTCGACGCCGAGCTCAAGGCCGGCCACCACGCCGCCATCCTCGCCGAACTGCGTGAGGTGCACGCCGGGAACCCCCTGCGGGAGTACTTCTGCGAGCAGTTGATGATCGCGCTCTACCGCTCCGGGCGCCAGGCCGACGCCCTGGACACCTACCGCCGGATGTGGCACCGCCTCTCCGAGGAACTGGGCGTCGAGCCCTCCCCGGCGCTGCGCCGCGTGGAGCACGCGATCCTCTCGCACCACCCGGCGCTGAGCACCACCGCAGACGCCCGGTCCGCCCTGCTCGAGGCGGTCTGACGGGCCCGCCGCCGTGCGGTGCGCAGGACTCCGGCGGCACACCGACCCCAACCGTACGCATGCCCATGCGGGGGCGCCTCCCAGGAGGCGCCCCCGCATCGTGCGTGCCGCGCCGGCCGGACCGCCGCGTCCGCGTCCGCCTCCACGTGTCGTGCTGTGCCGGACCGGGCCGGCTTCCGGGTGCACGTACGCCGCGCCGCCCGCTCCCGCGGCGGGGGCCGGGGAACGGGCGGCGTGGTGCGTGCTCTGCTGCGGGCGTCAGGCCGCCGCGATGGCCAGGACGACGTTCTGCCCTCCGAATCCACAGGAGTTGCTCAGCGTGAGATCGGTGCGCAGAACCGTCGGGGCGTCGGCGACCTTGATCTCCATCCGGGAGTCGAGCGTGCCCAGGTTGGCGGTGGGCGGCACCAGGCTCTGCTCCATGGCGAGCACGGAGAACGCGGCCTCCACCGCACCGGCCGCGCCCAGCAGATGCCCCGTCACCCCCTTCGTGGACGTCACCAGCGGGTCGGAGGTGAGCACCCGCTTGAGCACCCGCGCCTCGGCGAGATCGTTCAGAGGCGTGGAGGTGCCATGGGCGTTGACGTGCCCGACGTCCCCCGTCCCGGCGCCCGCGTCGGCCAGGGCCGAGCGCAGGGCGTCCTCGACGCCCGTACCCTCCGGATGCGGGCTCGTCATGTGATGGGCGTCGGCCGAAGCGCCGTATCCGACGATCCGGCCGCGGACCCGGGCGCCGCGGGCCCGGGCGTCCGCGACGCGCTCCAGGACGAGGACCCCCGCCCCCTCGCCCGCGACGAAGCCGTCGCGGTCGGCGTCGAAGGGACGGGAGGCGAGGGCCGGGTCGTCCTCGCGCTTGGAGAGTGCCCCCATCTGCGCGAAGCCGGCCATCACCAACGGGGTGATCATCGCCTCGCTGCCGCCCGCCAGGACGACGTCGCAGCGATCCAGCGTCAGCAGGTCCCGGGCCGTGCCGATGGCGGTGGCGCCCGAGGCGCAGGCCGTGGCGACCACGAGGTTGGGGCCGGTGGCCCCGAACTCCATGGCCGTCTGGCCGGCCAGCATGTTGGGCAGTTGCATGGGCAGCAGGAGCGGGGACACGCGGGTGGCCCCGCTGTGCCGCAGCACGTGGTGCTGCTCCTCCACCGTGCCGGGGCCGCCGTCGGCGCAGCCGAGCACCACCCCGACCCGGGCGCCGTCCCAGGTCTTGGGGTCGAGCCCGGCGTCGGCGATGGCCTCCCGGGCCGCCACCAGGGCGAACTGCACGAAGCGGTCGAGGCGGTGCGCGCGGCGCGCACCGAGCAGTTCATCGGGCCGGAAGTCGGGAACCCGGCACGAGATCCGTACGGGGTTCTCCTCGAGGGCGGGGTCGACGGCGGCGGGCGAACGCCCGCCGCACACCGCCGCCCAGCTCGGTCCCACCCCTATGCCGCCAGGGGTGACCAGACCGAGTCCGGTGACAGCGACATCGATCCCGGCCATCAGACCTTGGCACTCCGCTCGTCCATCAGGGCGACCATGTCGCCGATGGTGGGGGCTTCGAGCAGCTCGTCGTCGCTGATCTTGATCCCCAGCTCCTGCTCCAGCACGAGCGAGAGCTCGACCACGGCCAGCGAGTCCAGTTCGAGCTCCTCGTGGGTGGCCTCGGGGACGACCTGCTCGGCGGTCACCTTCAGCTTGCTGACGAGTATTTCCTTCAGCTGGTCGAGCATCGTGGACATGGTGTTCCCTTTCCCGAAATGAATGGTGAGAGATGAAGAAGTGGTGCGGTGAAGAAGTGGTGCGGTGAAGAAGTGACCGGGGCGCGAGGGCCCCGTCAGGCGGCCACGTCGGGCCACACCAGGGCCGTCGAGCCCCAGGCGAGCCCGCCGCCGAACGCGGTGAGCAGCACCCGCTGGCCGGCCGTCAGCCGTCCCTCCTCCGCGGCCTGGGCCAGCAGCAGGGGGATGGAGGCGGCGCCGGTGTTGCCGACCCGCTCGATGTTGGACAGCCGCCGCTCGTCCGGGATGCCCAGCCGGTCGCCGACCGCCGTGAGGATGCGCGCGTTGGCCTGGTGGGCCGCGAGCCGGTCGACGTCCTCCATCCGCCAGCCGGCGCTCTCGACCGCCTGCTGGGAGACGGTGGTCATGTGCTCGACCGCCATCCGGTAGGTGTCCCGGCCGCGCATCCGGAAGTACTCCTCGCCAGGCTCGGGCGGGATGCCGCTCGAACGCTGCCGGGAGCCGCCCGCCGGGACCTCGATGAGGTCGTGGTGCTCGCCGTCGCTGCCCAGGACGATCCGGCCGACCGCCCCGGGCTCGTCCGCCGTCCCGGCCCGCAGCACCACGGCCCCCGCGCCGTCCGCGAAGATCACGGCCGTGGTGCGCTCCTCGGGGTCGATGATGGTGGTGAACGCGTCGGCCGCGATGAGCAGCACCCGCTCGGCGGTGCCGGAGGCGATCAGGCCCGAGGCCGCGGCCAGCCCGTAGAGGAAGCCGCTGCACACGGCCGAGACGTCGAACGCGGCCGCCCCCGTCAGCCCCAGCTGGGCCGCCACGTGGGGAGCGGTGGCGGGGCACGGCTGGTCCGGCGTGGTGGTGGCCAGCACCACCGCGTCGGCCTGCGACTCGCCGGCGGACTTCAGCGCCCGCCGCCCGGCCTCCACGGCCAGGTCCGAGGTCGCCGTCCCCGGGTCGACGACGTGCCGGGCCGCGATGCCCGTACGGGTGCGGATCCACTCGTCCGAGGTGTCCAGCCGGGCCGTCAGGTCCTCGTTGGTGACGATGCCGGGCGGTACGTACCCGCCGACCCCGCAGACGACCGCGACGCGCCCGGCGGACGGGCCCGAGGGCGAGCTCATCGCGCGTCCCCGGCGGGGGAGGCGAGGGCCTCCACGGGCAGCCCCATGTAGGCCATGCGGGCCTCGGCCATCTCGTCGGTCCACCGCTCGGCCATGTCGTAGCGCTGCTCCGGGGTGGTGTCCAGCATGCGCACGCCGGGCCACAGCTCGTAGTCGCCGATCTTGTCGGCGTGGTCGAGCATGCCCTTCTGGAACAGCTCCTCGCGGTGGATGACGAACTCCCGGTCCGGGACCGCGTCCCACAGCTCGACCCCGGCCCGCAGGATCTCCAGCAGCCTCGGGCGGTACTCGGGGCGCTCGACCAGGTGGTCGCGCAGGATGGTGCTGGCGACGGTCAGGTGCCGGATCTCGTCGATGGCCGTGCCCCGGGAGATCTCCCCCGTGGCCGGGGACAGCGGGGTCCACTTGCGCTCGCTGAGCTCCGCCGCCGGCGCCAGCACCCCCTCGATGACGATGGCGAAGACCGCCACGCCGCCCAGGAAGTCGCGCTGGTCCCGGACGATGTCCAGGGTGAAGTCCTCCACGGGCTGGAGGACCCGCTGCCGGTAGTCGGCCGCCATCTCGTCGATGTCCCGCAGCAGGGACTTCGCCGGCATGCCGAGCTCCACCAGGTGGTTGCGGAAGACGCGGGCGTGCCGCGCCTCGTCGATCATCTGGGTGGCGTAGAACTCCATCTCGGGGATGCCGGGGGCGATGGGCACGTAGTGGCCCAGCAGCCGGGTGGCGATCTCCTCGGACAGCCCCCGGAAGCCGAACTCCAGGATGAGCGCGTCGCGCAGCGGGCCGGGCTCCTTGAGGAATTCCGGAACGATCGCCTTCTCGTGGTGCCCGGTCACCCCGCGCTCCCGCAGCGTGCCCTGGGCCACCTCGGTGATCCAGTACGCGAGGTCGCACTCCTCGGGACCGAGCGTGAGCTCCTTCGCGCCGTCGAGCAGCCCGGGAGCCTTGTCCCAGTCCGCCTCCGGTGCCACGGAATCAGTCATCGTGCACTCCCTTTCCTTTCCGGTGGGGATCGCCGCGTCAGGCCGCGGAGGCCGGGCGGAGCGGGCCGGCGAACAGTCCGCCGGCGTAACTGAGCAGGGGGTCGCCGTCGTTGACGACGGTGTGGGTCACCTGGCCGAGCAGCACGTCGTGGTCGCCCACGCGCGGGGTGCCGAAGACCCGGCAGGTGTAGTGCGCCAGCGCGCCGTGGAGCAGCGGCGCGCCCGTGTAGGGGTCGGTGCCCTGGGACAGGCCCGCGAACTGGGGGTCGCCGTCGGGCCGGGCGCTGTCGGCGAACCAGCGGGCGATCCGCTCCTGCGAGGCGTCCAGCACGTTGACGGTGAAGCGGCCCTCGGCCGCCGCCAGTTCGGCGAAGGACGAGCCGGCCCGCAGGCAGGCGCCCAGCAGGAGGGGCTCCCGGGACACCGCCGTGACGGTGCTGACCGTCGTGCCGTGCGGCCGTCCGCGGTGGCTGACGGTGAGCACCGAGACCGGCGAGGCCAGGTGGGTCAGTGCCCGGCGGTCGCGGCCGCGGGTCCGCGGGCCCGCCCCGCCGGCCCGGGGGCCGGACTGGGAGCGGGCCGCGGCGGTGACGGTCACCGGGCCGCCTCCTGCCGGGGACGGGCCGTGGCGGCCCCGGCGGCGGGCGCCTTCACGGCGGGGACGTGCCCGACCGGCACCGGTTCGCCCGCGTGGCCGACCGGCTTGGGGTGCGGCAGGCCCAGGTCGTCCAGCAGCCGCAGATAGCCGCTCTGGCGCACGGGCTCGAAGGGCAGCGCGAAGGACTTCATGAAGTTCCCGAACAGGGCCCGGTCGCCGAAGAGGTGGAAGGGCAGCACCATCAGCGCCCATTCCGGCCCGATCAGCCAGCACCACAGCGCCGCGACCGCGGCCTGGGTGATGAGGCTGTGCATCACGTTGTAGAGCACGTAATACGTCTTGGCGATCGGCCGGCCGCCACTGCGTTTGAAGGCAATGGCCCCCGGGATGTAGCCGATCAGATCGATGTAGAGGAACAACCCGATCGCGGGAAGCCAGCGGATCTCGTCGTAGTGCGCGATGAGAAGACCGGTCGCCACGACGAAACCGACGAGGTATTCCGCGCGGTGCAGTTGATATGTCTTCGGTGTTTCAAAGGGATTTGCCTGGTCCACGACGGCTCCTCGGCGAAGAAGGGTGGTCAGGCCGCGACGTCGCCGGGTCGGGCGATGTCCATGTCGTCCGCCCCGGTGAATTCGGTGCCGGGGAACAGCCCCGCCACCGACCACGCGACGGTCTCCTTGATGACCCGCTCGGCGATGGGGTCGAGGATGCCCTCGAGGCTGGGGATGCCGAAGTCGAAGTCAGCCGTGAAGTGCAGCGTGACGTCGTCGCCGTCCTGGGACAGGTCCCAGACGCCGGTGAAGCTGTCGAAGTCGCCGTCGCTCTGCTCGAAGCGGATCTCCAGCTCGTCCCGCAGGAAGTGGTCCTCCTCGGTCCAGCTCAGCAGCCCGCTGCGGAAGTGCAGTTCCCAGCTGGAACTGCAGTCCTTCTCGGGGAGGGTGGCGTGCACGGTGGTGGCCCGCACGTGCGGCGCCAGCTCCGGGAACCGCTCCCACTTCATGATCTCGTCGAAGACCGCCTCGGCCCGCTGGGAGGGCACCCGGGCTTCCAGTTCCACGTGTCGCATGATCAGTTACCGCCTTCCGGCATCTTGGCCGAGTGCCGCACGAGGTCGCGGGTGGCCTTGTCGAACGCATTGAGCAGGAATTGCACATCGGTCTCGGTGAGGATGGCGGGCGGGGTGAACCGCACCACCGAGCTGCCGTTCATGGAGTGGTTGGCGACCACGCCGTGGTTGAACAGCTCGATCAGCAGCTCGCCGGCCAGTCCGGCCTCGACGAGCTCCACGCCGATGAGCAGGCCCTGGCCGCGGACGTCCACGACCAGGTCGGGAATGTTGTTGTGGGCGATCTTGGCGATCCTCGGCAGCAGCCGCTCGCCGAGGTCCCGGCCCCGGGGGATCAGGTTCTCCTCGCGGACCGCCTGGATGGCGCCCTGCACGGCGGCCATCAGCAGCGGCTGGCCGGAGAAGGTGGCCGTGTGGACGTAGGGGTCCTTGTCGAAGGGCCGGAAGGCCTTGCGGGTGGCGACCGCCGCCGAGACGGGGAGCACGCCGCCGCCGAGCGCCTTGCCCGCCAGCAGCACGTCCGGCACCACGCCCTCGATGTCGGCGCCCCACCACTCGCCCAGCCGGCCGAAGCCGGTCTGGATCTCGTCGAGGATGAGGAAGCCGTCGTACTCGCGGACCGCCTCCTCCACCTGCTTGAGGTAGCCCTTGGGCGGGATGATCACGCCGCCCTCGCCCTGCACCGGCTCGAGGATGACGCACACCTCGCCCGGGTGGGCGGCGAGCTCGGCCCGCAGCGCGTCGATGTCGCCGAAGGGAAGGTGCAGGAAGTCGGGGACCAGCGGGCGGAAGGGCTTCTGGTAGACCTCCTTCGCGGTGGCCGACAGGGCGCCCAGCGTCTTGCCGTGGTAGCCGCCGTACATGGAGACGGTCCGCTTGCGGCCGCCCGCCCGCGCCAGCTTCAGGCCGGTCTCGACCGCCTCGGCGCCCGAGAGGGCGAAGTGCACCCGGTCCAGGCCGGGCGGCATCACCGACACCAGGGCCTCCGCGGCGCGGGCCGCGGTCGGCTCCAGCAGGATGCGGGTGGCGGTGGGGTGGGTGGTCAGCTGGCGCAGCACGTGGTCCATGACGATGGGGTGGCGGGCACCCATGGTGAAGACGCCGTATCCGCCGGTGTTGAGGAAGCGCTCGCCGTCGCTGGTCGTCAGCCAGCTGCCGGAGGACTCGACCTCCATGTGGCTGCCGAACAGTTCGGCCAGGGTGGCCCGGCCCTTGCTGAGGTGCGCCCGGTAGAGGCCGAGGATCTGCTCCTCGGTGTCGATCCGGGCGTGCTGCATCACGGTCATGGGTGTTTCACTCCAGGGGAACGCGCTGGTCGCGCGGGTGAGGGATGACGCCGGATCAGGCCAGCTCGAGCGGTTCGCCGCCGAAGTACCGCAGCAGCGGTTCGGCCGCCGCGCCCCGGCCCGGGGGGTGGAAGGCGAGCGGGCGGACCGAGGCGGCCTGCCGGGCGTGGTCGGAGGAGCGGATGAAGTCCATGCCGCCCAGCAGCTCCAGGGCCTGGTCGGTGGTCCGGCTGAGGGCGTCCTGCAGGGCGTACCGCGCGACCAGGACACCGGAGACGGCGGCCTCGCCGGACAGCCCGTCGCGCACGGCCCGGGCCGCGCCCTCGAGCAGGGCGAAGGACGACTCGCAGGTGATGGCGAGCGCGGCCCGCTCGGACGCCGCGCCCCGCTCGCGCTCGAGCACCAGCTCGACGAGGGCGGCGGCGGCACCGGCGTAGCCGGCCGAGATCAGCATCTCGAACCAGATGAACCCGGCGGTCTGCAGGTCGTCCAGCCGGTCCGGGTCCTCGGCGGAGGTGCGCACGATCAGGTCCTCGGGGACGAAGACCTCCTCCAGGCGCACCTCCTCGCTCTCCGCAGCGGCCAGCAGCTCGTTGCCCCAGAAGGGGTGCACGGACAGCCCGGCCGAGGTGGAGGGCACCAGGGCCAGCGCCAGCTCGGGCTCGCCGTCGGCGCCGGGGACCGAGATGCTCGCGGTGAGCAGGTCCATGGACGTCGCCAGGCTGCACGGCTTCTTGGCGCCCGAGAGCACATAGCCGCCCTCCACCGGACGCGCGGTCACCGACGGCGCGAGGATGTTCTGCTGGGTGCGGCCCTCGGCCCAGCCGGATGCCATCAGCAGCTGCTCCGGCACCACGCGGTGCAGCAGGTCCAGCTGGGCGGCGTTGAGCCGGCCCTTGTCGGCGGCCAGCGCGTAGAGCATGGCCGAGGTGAAGTGGTGCATGGTCACGGCGGCGGCCAGCGAGGGGGACACCGCGCCGAGCGCGCGCTGCACCAGCACGGCCTCCAGGGGGTCGGCGCCGAGGCCGCCGTACTCGGCGGGGACCAGCAGGCCCACGCCGCCGTGCTCGCGGAACAGGTCGATCCCGGGGCCGCCGGGCCGCTCCCGCTCCGCGTAGGGGATCTCCAGCAGGGCCTTGATCAGGCCGGGGTGGTGGCGCTCGCAGACGGCGCGAGCTTCATCGAGGGAACGCACGAGTTGTCTCCGGTCTTCGCAGGGCTGACGGGTTCAGGAACCGAACACGGCCTCGCGCGGACTGACGTCCCGGGCGATGCTGACGCCCTGCACATGCGAGGTCTTGAGGATGGGATAGTTCGCCTCGCCGAAGGCGCCGCCGGTCAGACCGGTGCCGCCGTGGCTCGGCAGGTACGGCAGGAAGCCGATGTGCGAGTCGTTGACCTTCAGCAGGCCGCCGTTGACCACCCGCGCCACGAACGTGTCGATGACCTCGTCCGAGGCGGTCCACAGGGAGTTGCGCAGCCCGTACTCGTTGCTGTTGACGAAGTGCAGGAACCGCTCCAGCAGCTCCTCGTCGGAGCCCGGCTCGGCCACGATGACCGGGATCAGCGGGAAGAAGGTCTCCTGGCGGACCATGTCGTACGAGCGCGCGCCTTCCATCCCGTCGACCCGCACCACCGTGGGCTCGAGGAAGACGCCCGTCTCGGACGGGGTGCCGTCGAGCTCGGTGCGCCGGCCGCCGGTGACGATCTCCCCGCCGTTGTCCACGGCCTGCTCGAGCAGGGCGAAGAACCGCTCGCTGCGCCGCACCGGCGACAGCAGCACGTCCTCGTCCTCCGGGTAGCCCGGGCGGACGGTCTTGACCTGCTCCTTGACCTCGGCGATGAGCGCCTCGGCCACGTCCGGGTGGGCCAGCACGTAGTTGGGGACCATGCAGATCTGGCCCGAGCCGTAGAAGGCCTCGGTGATGGCCTCGGCCGTCTTCTTCACGTCGGCGTCGGACCACACGACGATGCCGTCGTTGCCCGCGAGCTCCAGGATGGGCTTCTTGCCGTTGGCGACGCAGGCCTGCTCGAAGCGCAGTCCCTGCTCGCTGCCGCCGATGTAGAAGATGTCGTCGATCAGGGGGCTGGTGACCCAGCGGTCCAGGGTCTGCTTGGGGTTGCCGCACACCGCGTTGAGGGTGCCGGCGGGCGCGCCGAGCTCGTCGAGCAGCGGGGCCACCACGTCGCGCAGCAGCCACATGGTGCTCAGCGCGATGCTGCGCGGGGCGCGGACGACGACGGCGTTGCCGGCCATCAGGGCCAGCACGGCCAGGGCGGCGCTCGGCAGCGGCGCGTTCTGCGGGGGGTTGAAGCCGACGACGCCGTCGGGCTGGCGGCGCACGATCAGCCGCCGGCCGCCGTGCCGGAACTCGGTGTGCATCTGCTGCCGGTACCAGCCCAGGCTCTCCTCGCTGTATATCTGCAGCAGGCAGCTGAGCTCCCAGCGGGCGAGCTTCACCGGGTGGGCCTCGGCCACCAGCATCTCCAGGAACTCGTCCTCGCGGCGCAGCAGTTCCTCGCGGAAGCGGGTGCCCAGGCTCATCCGGATGTCCAGGGGCACGGCCGCCCAGCCCGGTGCCGCCGCGGCCGCGGCCTCGGACGCCAGGTCGATGGCGGCGTCGCCGGCGATGGCGCAGCGGCCCACCACGTACGGGTGACCGGCGGCCTCGGAGTCGGGGTCCTTCTCCAGGGCCCGCTTGAGGCTGACGCTGGTGAACACGTCCTCCAGCAGCGACCGGCCGCTGACGGTGTACACCCAGTCGTCGCCCTCGACGTCCTTGCCGCCGATGTAGAGCGGATAACTGCGGAATGTACTGTCGCGTTCGCCTTCGGCGTCCTTGGCGGCAGCGGCGGTGTTCGTGGACGAGGCCGTCCCCGCCAATTCATCGAGAAGCATTCTCAGGCCTTTCCGATTCGGTCCAGTCGGTCCCGTCGCCCGTCCGATGCGTGTGTGCGTGTGCATGGAACGAAAAAATCTTCGGAATCCGTCGCATGGCTTTGCGGTCTTCGCCTGTTCACCGGGTGAGCGGTTTCCGTCCGAAGCGATGCGATCGTGACAAGTCCGCCTGACCCGTCACTGACATCCGACTGATTTCGGTCGGCTTCCGGCACCGATCAGTGGCTTGTCAGCGTGCGGTCAGCCGTTACGGGCAGCGTGTGACCGCCCTCGGCGAAGGACCGTGTCCGGCGGCCGCCGGCTTTCCGTTTCCCGAGGCGAACGCCACACCCTTCACGGTCGTCGCCCGCACCGTCCACGTCCTTCCACCACACGCCCTGAGGGATCTTTCGATGACACAGTCCACCGACACCCTTTCCCCGCTGACCGACCTGCCCGTCACCGAGATCGGCGAGGCCGTCGAGGCGCTCGTCGTGGCGGAGTTCAAGCACGCCCTGCTCATGGGCGACGAGGATCTCGCCCTCGACAGCAACTTCTTCGAACTCGGACTCACCTCACTGCGCCTGATGAACGTCAGACGCAGCCTCGAGGAGCGACTCGCCCTCGAGATCGACACCACCGTGCTGTTCAACAGCCCCACCATCGAGCAGTTGGTCGCGCACCTGACCGGCCTGCTCACCGCCGGGCAGCAGGCCCGGTAGCCCACCCTTCCCGGTCCGCCCCCGCCGGGCCGACGCAGCCGCCCCCACCACCAAGGGACACAAGGAGAAGCGGACATGCCGCGCCAGTCCTCAGAGAACGACCAGCAGCCGCACACCGACCCCGCGGCGGACCGGGACCAGGGCAGCGCCGGCCAGGCGCTCCCGGACAGGAACGAGCCCATCGCCATCGTCGGCGTCGGGCTGCGCTTCCCCGGAGGCAGTGAATCCCTCGACGAGTTCGACGCCTTCCTGCGCGAGGGCCGGTCCGGAATCGGCCCCCTGCCGCAGGACCGCTGGGACGCCGAGGCGTTCACCCCCAAGGACGTCAACGACCCCCAGGAGAAGGGGAAGATCCGCACCACCGGTGGCGGATTCCTGGACCGCGTCGACCTCTTCGACGCCGCGTTCTTCAACATCTCGCCCAAGGAGGCGCAGTACCTGGACCCCCAGCAGCGCCTGCTGATGGAGACCGCCTGGCAGGCGCTCGAGCACGCCAACATCGACCCCACCCCGCTGCGCCGCGGCAACGGAGGCGTGTACATCGGGGCCAGCTCCATCGACTACGCGCTCGAGATCGACGCCCTGCCGTACGAGGAGCTGGACGGCCACCTGGCGTCGGGCATCACGATGTTCCCGCTGTCCGGGCGGCTGTCGTACTTCCTGGGCTGGCGCGGCCCCAGCATGAGCGTGGACACCGCCTGCTCGTCGTCGCTGGTGGCCCTGCACGCGGCCGTGCAGGGGCTGCGCGGCGGGGAGACCGACATCGCCCTGTGCGGCGGGATCAACGTGCTGCACAGCCCGCGCATCCCGGTGATGTTCAGCCACGCGAACATGCTCGCCCCCGACGGGCAGTGCAAGACCTTCGACGAGGCCGCCGACGGCTACGCCCGGGCCGAGGGCTGCGGAGTCCTGGTGCTCAAGAGGCTCTCGGACGCCGCGCGGGACGGCGACAACGTCCTGGCCGTGATCCGGGGCACCGCCGTCGGCCAGGACGGCGACAGCGTCGGGCTGACCGTGCCCAACGGCGCCGCCCAGGAGATCGTCATCCGCAACGCCCTGGCCGCGGCCCGGCTCGAGCCCGGGGACATCCAGTACGTCGAGGCGCACGGCACCGGCACCCCGCTCGGCGACCCCATCGAACTGGGCGGCATCAACAACGTCTTCGCCCGCTCGCACACCAAGGACGACCCGCTGCTGGTCGGCTCGGTGAAGACCAACCTGGGCCACATGGAGCCGGCGTCCGGCCTGGTCGGGGTGATCAAGGCCGTGCTGCAGATACGCTCCGCCACGATCTACCCCCACCTCAACCTCACCACCCCCTCCGGCCGCATCCCGTGGGACGTCTACCCCGTGCGGATCCCCACCGCGTGCGAGCCCTGGAAGGCGCCCGTGCGGCGGGCCGTGGTCAACAGCTTCGGCTTCGCTGGAACCATCGGCGCCGTGGTGCTCGAGCAGCCCCCCGCCCCCGCCCCGGCGCCGGCGCCCGCCGCGGAGGGCGACGGCGTCCGGATGTTCACCGTCTCCGCCAAGAGCGCCGGCGCCCTGCGCGGACAGCTCGAGCACTACCGGCGACTCCTGGACGAGCGGCCGGACCTCGACCTGGACCGGCTGTGCCACACGGCCAACGTGGCCCGCGCCCACTTCTCCCACCGCGTCGCCGGCCCCGTGGGCGACCACGCGGACCTGGCGAAGCTGCTGGACGCGGCGCGGGCGCGGGAGGACCTGCCCGGCCCGTCCGGCATCCGGAAGATAGCCTTCATGTTCGGCGGCCAGGGCTCGCAGTACCTGGGCATGGGCGCCGCCCTCTACGAGCGGCACGAGGTCTTCCGGGACGCCGTCGACGCGTGCGAGGAGCTCTTCGCGCCGCACCTGGAGGTCTCGGTGCGCGACCTCCTCCTGGGCACGGCCGGCGACCCGGACCTGATCCATCGGACGCGGTACACCCAGCCCGCGCTGTTCACCGTGGAGTACGCGCTGGCCCGCCTGTGGATGTCGTGGGGCGTACGGCCCAACGTCCTGATCGGGCACAGCATCGGCGAGGTCGTCGCCGCCACGGTGGCCGGCCTGTTCACGCTCCCCGACGCGGTCACCCTGGTCGCCGCGCGCGGCCGGCTGATGCAGTCGGTGACCGCCGCCGGCGGCATGGCCGCCGTGAGCGCCCCCGCCGCGCAGGTGACCCCCCTGCTCGCCGGCCACCCCGATCTGGCCCTCGCGGCCGTCAACGCCCCCGACCAGTGCGTGATCTCCGGCGCCACCGCGGCGCTGGAGGAGGTCGTCGCCCGGCTGCGGGAGGACGGCACGCGCGTGGACCTCCTCGACGTCTCGCACGCCTTCCACTCCCCGCTGATGGCCGAGGTCTTCGACGACTTCCGGCAGGCCGTCGCGGGCATCACCTTCCACCAGCCCTCCCTGACCCTGGTCTCCAACGTCACCGGCAAGGTGGCCCGCCTGGCGGAGATCGGCACCCCCGAGTACTGGGTGCGCCACATCGGCGAGCCGGTGCTGTTCATGGAGGGCATCAAGACGGTCGCCAAGCGGGGCCGGCACGTCTTCGTGGAGATCGGCCCGTCGACCGCGCTGACCGCGCTGGGCCGGCGCTGCCTGGAGGCCGACGAGCACCTGTGGCTGGCCAGCCTGCGCCGCCGCGAGCCGGGCGCCGACACGATCCTGCGCTCGCTCGCCGAGTTCTACACCGCCGGGCTCACGGTCTCCTGGTCCGGCGTCCACGCCGGCCGCACCCTGCCCCGCCTGGACCTGCCCACGTACGCCTTCCAGCGCAAGCGCTACTGGCTCCCCGTGGGCAGGAAGCGACGCGGCCCGGTCCCCGGCGGGCCCGCCCGCCACGTGCTGCTGGGTACGGAGAACCCGGCCGGCGAGGGGCGCCCGGAGGGACAGCGGGAGTTCACCGCCGAGTTCGCGCGCGAGGACCTGGGCGCGCTCGGCCGCTACCGCGCCGCGGGCGAGTCCGTGCTGCCGGCGGCCGCCCACGTCGACCTGCTGCTGGCCCTGCAGGACGCGGTCCACGGGCACACCCGCGGCACCCTGCGCGAGCTGCGGGTGCACGAGCCGCTGCCGCTGCCCGACGAGGGCGTCGTCCGCCTGGTCACCCGGCTGCGGACGGCCGAGGACGGCCGCGCCGAGGCCGAGGTGGTCAGCGTCCACGAGGGCCGCGAGCGCCGGCACGTGACGGCCGTGCTCACCGACGGGCCCGCCGCCGACGGCGGCGAGAGCGCCCTGCGGCACGCCCTGGACGAGGCGGGGGAGGCCGTCGAGACCACCCCGGCCGAGGACGTCTACACCGACCTCGACGCGGTCGGCCGCGAGGCGGGGGAGGGGCTGCGGCTGCTGACCCGGGTGGCGGTCCACCCCGGCGGCCTGGTCACCGGCGAGCTCACCGGCCGGGACGCCACCGCCGTCGAACAGCTGCCGGGCGAGCTGCTGGAGAGCGCCCTGCACGCCACCGTCGCACTCGACGCCGAGGGCCCGGTGTTCGACCTCCGGGCGGCCGCGAGCGTCCGCCTCTTCAAGAAGCCGCGCGGCACCCGGCTGCGGGTCCTGGCCAAGGTCGTCACCCCCGCGGAGGGCCGGCGGCGGATCGCCGACGTCCTGCTGCTGGAGGGCGACGCGCCGGTCGCCGAACTGCTCGGCGTCGAACTGGCCAGGCCCGACGGCGAGGGCCGCGACCGGCAGTTCCTGCACCGCCTGCGCTGGGTGCGGCAGTCCGCCCCCGCCCGTACGCCCTCGGGCCCCCGGCACGTACTGGCGCTGCAGGCGGACCCCGGGCGGCTGGCGCAGCTCGAACGGCAGGCCGCGCGGCACGACATCCGGCTGTCGTTCGTCATGGCCCCCGACGCCCTGGCCGGAGCGCTCGACGACTCCTCGGTCACCGACGTCTGCTGGTTCTGGAGTCCGGAGCAGACGCCCATGTCGGCCGACCGGCTGCGGGCCGAGTGCGAGCGCAACTACCGGCACCTGCTCAAGGCGGTGGCCGTCATCGACGGCGCCGGGCTGCGGCGCCCCCCGCGGCTGTGGCTCGTCACGGAGCGGGCCCAGGGCCTGCCCGGCGACCTCCCCGGCACCGGCGAGCAGCTCGGCGCCGCGACGCTGTGGGGCTTCGGCCGGGTCCTGCTCACCGAATACCCGCAGTACCGCGCCACCCTGCTCGACCTGCCCACCGAGGGCGACCTGTTCCCCTTCGCGTCCCTGCTCGACGAGTGGCGGGCGCAGACCGGCGACGAGTACCAGGTGGCCTACCGCGGCGGCCGCCGCCACGTCCGCCGGCTGCTGGCCGGGGACACCACCGTGCCCCACACCGGCGGCTTCGAGTTCCGGGCTCCCGACAGCGGTGACCTGGCGGACCTCATGCCGGTGCCGGCGCAGGACCGGGCGC
Organism: Streptomyces griseocarneus; assembly: GCF_014655595.1. GTDB lineage: Bacteria > Actinomycetota > Actinomycetes > Streptomycetales > Streptomycetaceae > Streptomyces > Streptomyces griseocarneus. The sequence continues at coordinate 896,220 of NZ_BNBL01000001.1, forward strand.
CCGAAGGCGACGAGATCCAGGTCCGCGTCGACGCGGTCACCCTCACCCCCGACGACGCCCGGATCGCCCGCGAGGGCGGGCTCGCGCGGGACGGCGCCGCCGCGCCCGTCCTGGGCACCTCCGGCTACGGCACCGTCGTGGCGGCCGGCGAGTCGGCCGCGTACGCCCCGGGCGACCGCGTGCTCGTCCACGGCGACGGCGTCCTGCGCTCCACGGTGACCGTGCCCTCCGCGGACGCCCGGCGCGTCACGGAGATCCCCACGGCCGAGGAGATGTACGGCCCCGACGAGCTCGACGAGGCGCTGCGCGCCGTGAACGAGGGACCCGCCTCGGCCACCGCCCTGGTGAGCGTGGCGGCCGAGACGGCCGACCCCGCGTGGACCGACAGCGGTGCGCAGACCCCGCCCCGGCTGACCATCAGGCCGGACCGCACCTACGTCGTCACCGGCGGCTTCGGCGGACTCGGCCTGGTCACCGCCCAGAAGCTGGTGGACCTCGGCGCCCGGCACGTCGCCCTGCTCAGCCGGCGGGCCCGGCCCACCGACGAGGCCGCGAGCCTGCTGGCCGCCCTCGGCGAGCGCGCCGAGATCAAGGTCATCCGGGTCGACGTGGGCCGCGCCGAGGACGTCCGGCGGATGACCGCCGAACTCCTGGCCTGCCCGGCCCCGGTCGGCGGCATCGTGCACGCCGCCGGCGAGATCGGCAAGGCGCTGATCGCGGAGCTGGACTGGGCGGCCATGGAGGAGCAGCTGACCGCCAAGGTGTACGGCGGCTGGCTGCTGCACGAGGCCGGGCGGCACTTCCCCGAGCTCGAGTTCTTCGTGTCCTACTCCTCCATCGCCGCCGTCCTGGGCGGCGCCACCCAGGGGCACTACGCCGCGGCGAGCGCCTACCTCGACGCCCTGGCCGACTGGCGGGGCCGACAGGGCCTGCCGGGCCTCTCGGTCAACTGGGGCGCCTGGGCCCGGGTCGGCATGTCCGCGCGGCTGGAGGACCACCTCAGCCAGGAGATCGAGCGCAGCGGCATCCGCTTCTTCTCGCCCGCCCGCGCGCTGCGCACCCTGGCCGGCCTGCTGGGCCGGCCCGTCACCCAGCGGGTGGTCGGCGAGTTCGACTGGGACACCTACGTCGCCAACACGCCCGTCGCGGACGCCCTGTACTCCCGGCTCGCCCGCCGGGACGCGGCGGCCGGCTCCGGCGGGCTGGACCTGGGCGAGCTGCTCGCCCGCCCCAAGTCCGAGCGCCGGGCCGTGATCGGCTCGGTGGTCGCCTCGGAGGTCGCGGCCGTCCTGCACCTCGACGGGGCCGACGAGCTCGAGCCCACCGCCGAGTTCGTCTCCCTGGGGCTGGACTCGCTGATGGCGCAGACGGTGAAGTCCGCGCTGGAGAAGACCTTCGGTCTGACCCTGCCGGCCTCGCTCACCTTCGACCACCCCAGCGTCCGGCAGCTCACCGAGCACCTCGACGGCCTGCTGGTGCCCGACCCGGTCGCCTGACCACGTTCCCTCCCGGAAGGGCGCGCCACCGCGCCCTTCCGGGAGGCGCAATCCACAGCACCCTCCCCAATGACAGGTCCGGACCACGAGCGTGGCCCGGACCCCGACCACACGAGGCGGATTCCGTGAACGAAAACAGCCGGTGGACGCTGACCAGATCGTCGGCACGGCACGCGGCCGAGCGCGCCGACCACCCGGCAATCGTCTGCGAGGGCCGTACGACCACCTACGGCGAGCTGCACCGGGCCAGCAACAGCGCGGCGCGCGCCCTGCGCGCGGCCGGCATCGGCCACGGGGCGCGGGTGGCCTACTTCGGCCGCGAGTCGGAGCACTACTACCTCGCCATCCTGGCCTGCGCGAAGATCGGCGCGGTCCTGGTGCCGGTGAACTGGCGGCTCACATGGAGCGAGGTGGCCCACATCCTGCGGGACTCCAACGCCGAGCTGATCTTCGAGGACGAGCGGTTCGGCGAGTGCGCCGACCGGGCGCTGACCGGACTGCCCGAGGTCGCCCGGGTCCCGCTCGCCGGCCCCGACTCGCTGCGGGCCTGGTACGCGGGACACTCCGACGACGACTTGGACCCGGGCACCGGACCCGACGACGCGGTGGTGCAGGTCTACACCAGCGGGACCACCGGCCTGCCCAAGGGCGCCGTGCTGGCGCACCGCAGCTTCTTCACCCTCCCCGACGCCATGCGCCGAGCCGGGACCGACTGGATCGACTGGCTCCCCGACGACGTCGCCCTGATCTCCCTGCCCGGCTTCGGCATCGCGGGCATCGGCTGGTTCATGCACAACTTCAACGCCGGGGCCACCAACGTGGTCATGGAGATGTTCACCCCCGCCGAGGCCGTCCGGCTGATCGCCGAACACCGGGTGACCACCACCTTCGTCGCCCCGGCCATGCTCCAGATGATGCTGGACGAACGCGGCGTCGGCCCCGGGACGTTCGCCTCGCTGCGCAAGGTCGCCTACGGCGCGGCACCGATCTCCGAGGGGCTGCTGCGACGCTGCCTCGACATCCTCACCTGCGAGTTCGCCCAGATCTACGCGAGCACGGAAACGGGCAGCGTCGCCGTGTGCCTGCCGCCCGAGGCCCACCAGCCCGGCAGCTCCCTGCTGCGCTCGGTCGGCAAGGTGTGCCCCGGCAACGAACTGAAGATCGTCGACGCCGACGGCCGGGAGCTGCCGCCCGGCGAGATCGGGCAGGTGTGCGTCCGCACCCCCGCCCGCATGCTGGGCTACTGGAACCTGCCCGAGGCGACCGCGAAGACGCTGGACGGCGAGTGGCTGCTGATGGGCGACGCCGCGTACCTCGACGCCGACGGCTACCTGTTCCTGTGCGACCGCATCAACGACACCATCATCGTGGGCGGCCAGAACATCTATCCCGCAGAGGTCGAGAAGGAGCTCAGCGACCACCCGGCGGTGGCGGAGGCCGCCGTGGTGGGGCTGCCTGACCGCTACTGGGGCGACGAGGCGCACGCCTGCGTCGTGCTGCGGCCGGACGCCGCGGCCACGCCCCGCGACCTGATGCTGTTCCTGCGCGGACGGCTGGCCGACTACAAGATTCCCAACGTGTACCACTTCGTGAGCGCGCTGCCGCGCAATCCCGCCGGCAAGATCCTGCGCCGCGATGTCCGCGAACAGCTGCTGGCCGAGCGGGAATCCGCCCCGGCCGCCCGGACTTGAAGCAGCCGTACGCGATCTTCCCGAACGAGAAGGAAACCGACATGGCCGACTCCACCACCATGCCCCTGCGCATCGGCGTCCTGCTCCCCACCCGGGAGCAGGCCATCACCGACAGCTTCGCCGCCGACCCGCTGCTGGACTTCGCCCGGCAGGCCGAGCAACTCGGCTTCGACTCCCTGTGGGCGGGCGACTCCCTGACCGCCCGCCCCCGCCTCGACCCGCTCGTCGTGCTCTCTGCGGCCGGCGCCGTGACCAGCCGCGTCACCCTGGGCACCGCCGCCCTCACCCCCGCCCTGCGCCACCCCCTGGTCGGCGCCAACATGATCTCCAGCCTCGACCACGTGTGCGGCTCGCGGCTGGTGCTCGGGCTCGGCTCGGGCTTCCCGATGCCGGAGACCGAGGCGGAGTTCGCCTCCGTCGGCGCCTCCTTCAAGGGCCGGGTGGGACGGCTGGACGACATCGTCGGGCTGTGGCGCACCGCCTGGGGCAGTGACCGGCCCGGCGCGCCCACCGACTACGCCGGAAAGTACTGGCAGGCCGAGGGGCTGGACCGGCTGCCGCGCCCCCACCGCCCCGGCGGCCCGCCGCTGTGGCTCGCCGGCAGCGACACCCCGCGCGTGCTGGAGCGGGTGGCCCGCGGCTACGACGGCTGGCTGCCCTTCCTGCCCTCCGCCGAGGCCTACGGAGTCGCCCGCGCCCGGATCGCCGAGCTGACCCGACAGGCCGGCCGCCCGGCCGACGCGGTCACCCCCGGCCTCTACGCCACCGTCACCGTCAACCGCGACGCGGCGGCCGCGGAGGCCGAGCTCGAGCACTACATCGAGCACTACTACGGGCGTTCGCTGCAGCAGATGTCGGCCATCCAGGCCTACGGCTGGGGCACCGCCGAGCACTGCGCCGAATGGCTGGCCTCCTACGTGCGGGCCGGCGCCCGGCACCTGGTGCTGCGGATCGGGTCGCTGGACCCCGAGCCGCAGCTGAAGGAGATCGCCGAGGTCCTGCTGCCCGCCCTGCGGGCCGTGGCCTGACCCACCCGGCCCGCACCGGGCCGCCGCCACCCCCCACGCGAGTCACCCACAGACACCACGCGCGACACCCGACAAGGAGCACACGTGTCACAGAACCTCGGACAGTCCATGTCCACCGCGGGCCACTGGTTCCACCCGGTCGAGCCGCCGGCCGAGGCCGGAGTGCGGCTGTTCCTGCTGCCCCACGCGGGCAGCGGCGCCATCATCTACCGGGACTGGGCCGGCCTGCTGCCGGCCGACGTGGCCGCCCAGGCCGTCACCCTCCCCGGCCGCCACAGCCGGCGCGACGAGCCCACGTACACCGACTGGGAGCCGCTGCTCGACGCCCTTCACGACGCGGTGCTCGCCGAACTCGACGACCGGCCCTTCGCGTTCTTCGGCCACTGCATGGGCGCGCAGCTCGCCTTCCGGCTGACCCAGCGCCTGGAGCGGGAGGGGCAGCCCCTGCCAATCCTGCTCGGCGCCTCGGGCTGGTCCCCGGTCGGCTTCTACGAGCCGACCGCCGAGCAGGTCCACATGCCGGAGGCCGAACTCGTCGACTGGATCAAGAAGCTGGGCTCGTTCCCCGCCGAGATCTACGACGACCCGGAGATGCTCGCCCTCGTGGTCCCCGCCCTGCGCGCGGACCTGTCCGTGGCCGCCCAGTTCACCGACGACGGCGAGGGCGTGGCCTGCCCGCTCGTCACGTACGGCGGCAAGTCCGACCCCCTGCAGGAGCGGCCGGACGCCATGTCCTTCTGGGCGGCCCGCAGCCCCGAGTACCTCGGGCACCGGGAGTACCCGGGCGGACACTTCTACATCGACCACCACGCCCCGTCCGTCACCGCGGACTTCGCCGGTCACCTGAACCGCTTCGCGACCGCCCTCCCGGCCTGACCCTCCGGCGGCCGGCCCCCGCAAGGGGCACGGAAACGGCGCGTGGCCCCACCCGTTGGACGGGCGGGGCCACGCGCCGTTCGTCGTGCGACGGCCGAAGGCTTCTCGCGTCAGCCGGAAGAGCGGCCGGTGAGCTTGCGCAGACCGGAGATCTGCAGGAACGCGAACGCGGCGACGACCACGGCCTGGAGCGGGGTCCACACCGTGCCGACCGTGTTCGGGTCGATCCAGCCGAAGGCCAGCGCCGCAACGCTCGCGACGGCCCACAGCAGGTTGGCCTCGATGACCACCTTGGTGGCCAGGGCCGGGGGCACCGGGCGGGAGGCCAGCACCGCGACGAGGACGCCGTAGACCGTCAGGAAGGCGCCGATGCCGCGCAGGAAGCCGGTGGACAGGTCCAGCAGATCGCCGACCGGCCCGGCACCGAGCAGGTAGATCAGCCCGTTGCCGCCGGTGACGACGGCGTCGAGGGTGAGGAAGACCCGCAGCGGCTTGGCCGCGGAGGAGTCCGCGCGGTCCGTGCGGTGCGCCGCCGAGGTCTGATAGGTCGTCATGAGAACACTCCTGCCTGTCTGTTGTGCACGGGGGTGGTGCGCCCGGGGAGCACGGGGGCCCACGGGCGCGGACGTCACCCGTGAGCGTGGCAGCAGCCGCTGACAGCGCGCTTACACGAGAGCACCGGCCGGCGGTCCCGGCGTGATGACAGCGCGGAGTCAGCCCGCTGTCAGCGGCCCCTGGCAGAGTCATGGGTGTCGAAGGGAGGACGGCCCGGAAGGGACCGGACGCCGCCCCCGGCGACGAGGAGAGGTACCCGAAGCGGCCCAACGGGGTCCGGGCACACGCCCGGCCGGGTCTTCACGGCCCTCGCAGGTTCGAATCCTGCCCTCTCCGCACGATCAACGAGGAGGAGTACGTCCGACATGGCAGACCGAGCCGCAGTCACGGGGCCCACCCGGGCCCTGATCGTCGCGAACCCCGCCTCCGGAAGCCACAGCCCGCAATGGATCGAGCGGATCGCCGAGCTGTGCGCTGCCCACCTGGACTCCGTCGAGGTGCACCTGACCACCGCGCCGGGCGACGCCACCGAGGTGGCGCGCGCCGCGGCCGGCGGCGGCACGGCCCAGGCGCCGGACCTCGTCGTCGCGGTCGGCGGGGACGGCACCGTCCGCGAGGTCGTCCAGGGACTCGTCGTCCCCGGGGGCGGCGGGGCGTCCCTGGCCATCGTGCCCGGCGGCACCGGAAACTCCGGATACCGCATGCTCTGGGGCGACCGCCCCTGGGAGGACGCGCTCAAGGCCGTCCTCGCGGACTCCGGCCCCGGCGGCACCGCGCGGGCCCACCGCCTCGACGTCGCGCTCCTGCGCGAGACGGGCAACGCGGTCTTCCTGGGCGCGTGCAGCGGCGTGATCGCCGACGCCCTGATCACCGCACGGGAGGTCCCGCTGGCCGGACGCGCGCGCTACGCCAAGGCGTTCGCCGACACCGCGGCCGACTACCGCCCCTACCCGGGCCGCGTCACCGTCGACGGCACCGTCGTCCACGAGGGGCCCACCGTGCTGGCCAACGTCGGCGGCGGCCCCTACCGGGGCGGGCAGTACCTGGTCCTGCCCGAGTCCCGCCTGGACGACGGACTGCTCGACGTGTGCGTCATCGCCGGTGACATCCCCGCCTCCAGGGTCCCCGAACTGACCCGTACCGCCGCCCACATGGAGCACCCCTCCACGGTCTACGCGCGCGGCCGCGTCATCGTCGTCGAGCGGACCGACGGGCAACGGCTGCCCCTGGAGCACGACGGCGAGTACCAGCACGGCATCGGAACCTCGGCGACCTTCGAGGTCCGCGAGGCGGCGCTGTCCGTATGGGCCCCGGCACAGCTGCCGTAGCCGGCCCGGCGGGCCCGCGCGGCCTCCCCACGACTTGGCGCCCTGTGGCGTCAACACCCTATGGATACACCGATACGAATCATGGAGTCAGCATGAGCGACCTCAACGGTCTCGTCACCCGCTACCTGGCCGCATGGAACGAGGCCGACGCCGACAACCGTGCCAAGGCCGTCGCGGAGCTGTTCACCGAGGACGCCCCGTACATCGACCCGCTCGCCGCGGTCGCCGGCCACGAGGGCATCGGCGCGGTTCTCGCCGGCGCCCAGGAGCAGTTCAAGGGCCTGACCTTCGAGCTCCACGGCACGGTGGACGCCCACCACAACATCGCCCGCTTCCAGTGGGCCCTGGTCACGGCGCCCGGCACCGAGCCGATCGCCATCGGCTTCGACGTGATCGTCACCGACGAGGACGGCCGCATCAAGGGCGTCTACGGCTTCCTGGACAAGGTCCCGGCCGCCTAAACCGGCGTTCGCACCCGGTGGGGGAGCGGTGGGCACCGCCCACCGCTCCCTTCCCCGTCTTCTCATCGAGCTACCTCTCACGCAAAGGGCGTTTGGGTCATGGTGGATGTCCTCGGCACCGACCTCGTGCAGGCACTGTGCGAGGAATGGGGGATCGCGCCGGACGCGCGGCCGGCCCCGTACGCGCGGCGCCGGCCCGTGCCGGGCGGGACGCCCCTGCAACAGCTCTCCCACTGGGCGGCCACCCTGCACCCGGACGACATCCCCTGCCGGGTCCTGAAGCTGGCGGCCAGCCAGGTGCTGTCCCAGGTCGCCTCGATCCGCGCCGGACTCGAGCACCCGCTGGGCCGCATGCTCATCTCGGCGTTCGGGCACCCCGTGCAGAGCGACCCGAAGAACGCCGCCGGGGTCCTCGCGGCCCTCGGCTCCTGGCTCAACCTCGACGACACCGCCTACGCCGGCCACCTGTCCAACTCCACCGTCGCGGTGCCGCTCGCCTTCGCGTACGCCCGCCGCCTGGACGGCCTTTCGCTGCTGACGGCCGTCGTGGCGGCCAACGAGTGCGCGGCCCGGCTCACCGCCGCCGCCACCCTGGGCCCCCTGCGCGGGCAGAGCGCGGTCCACACCCACCTCGCGGGTGCCGTCGCGGGCCGGCTGCACGTCGAGAGGGCACCGGCCGAGGTGTGGGAGAACGCCTTCGGCCTCGCCTTCGCCATGCCCAACTGGCCGCTGATGCGGGCCTTCCTGGCCAGCGACGCCCGGCTGTTCAACACCTTCACCCCGGTGCGGACCGCCATGGACGCCTGCGACGCGGCGGAGGCCGGGCTGCGGGGCGCCCCCGACATCATGGAGCACCAGGACGGCTTCCTGGCCCGCTTCGCCACCGTGCCGCTGCCGGACGTGATCACCGAAGGCCTCGGCAGGCGCTGGCACACCGAGACCCTGTCGTTCAAGATGCACCCGGGCGGACCGGGCATCGACGCGGCGGTGGACTGCGCCTCGGAGATCCACCAGGTGCTCGGGCCGCTGCACCCGGACGACGTCGAGGAGATCGTCGTCGAGGCCTCGCTGTACACCCTGTTCGCCGGGAAGCGCGCGGCGACGTACGTGACCGGTCCGGGCTCGCCGCTGGGCGCGCTCGTCCTGGACATCCCCTACCCGGTGGCCACGACGCTGCTGACCGGCCACTTCGCGGTGGAGGACTTCTCCTCGCCGCGGGTGGACGAGCGCCGGCGGTGGCAGCTGGCCGAGCGGGTGCGCCTGGAGCACGACGAGGACATGACCCGGGAGCTGTTCCGCTCCGAGGCGCCCTTCGGGGAAGCGGTGCGGGAGGCCGGCCCGCTGGCCAGGCCGTGGCTGCGGGACTTCGGCGGCGACGAGCTGGTCGACCTCGTCGGCTCCGTCGAGATGGACGGGCGGGACTTCTCCCGGTCCACCAAGGCGACGGGCGCTCGGGTCACCGTGCGGCTCGTGAACGGCCGGACCGTGACCCGGGAGCGTCTCATTCCCCTCGGCGCGGCCGGGCCCGACACCCGCGCCCGGCATTCCCAGCTGGTGCGCGAGAAGTTCCTGGCGGTCGGCGGTTCGCGCGAGGTCGCCGAGTCCGTGGGGCGGCTGCACCGGATGAGGGCGCGGGGCGTGCGCAGGTGGGTGGAGGCCGCGCTCATGGACTGAGGCGAACCCGCGCCTCAGCGCGCCGCGGGCAGCATGACGTCGATGATCTCCTCGGTCCGCTCGACGATGTCCTCGCGGTTCGCCAGCACCCAGGAGATGTGCTGGGCGCCGAAGAGCGCGGACCGCAGGACCCGGGCCAGCGCCTCCGGCTTCGCTCCGTCGGGCAGCTGGCTCTCCTGCTGGCACTGCCCCAGCAGATCGGCGAGGAGCTGGGTGAAGTTGACGTACGGCACGGGCAACGGGGCGCTGATGTACGGGCGTTCGATCTGCAGCCGGGCACCCGCCTGGATGGCGGGGTCGTCCCGGAAGGAGACGGCGACGCGCGTGAGGAGGTCCGTGACCTTCCGCAGCGGGGGATGGTCGGAGTCCAGCGCGGGCCGGACGACCTCGGCCAGCCGGCGGTAGAACTCCTCCGTCACCGCGACAGCGAGCGCTTCCTTGTTGCCGAAGTGGAAGTAGACCGCGCCCTTGGTCATGGCGGCCCGGTCGGCGATGTCGACGATGGTGACGTCGGGGAAGCCCCGCTCGGCGAAGGCGGCCGCCGCGGCGTTGAGGATCACCCCGCGGGTCCGGATGGCACGCTCCTGCTTCAACTCCCGTGTTCCGTCGGTGGATGCGGAACCCAGATGCCCGTTTCGCTCACTCTTATCGGTCTTCATGGTGCCTCTCTGTGCTCTATGACAACCTGCTGCACTTTTGTGTCACCCCCTCCTTGTAATATACCTTCTCAAAGGTATATTTGTTCTGCGCACCCAAGACCTCGAACAGAATTTCACGGCGTGGCACGTCGATCTGGGCGGAGGAAGCATGCAGCAGCGCTCGGCGGTACCGATGGAGGGTGCCGGCCTTTCCGGTGATCCGGAAACGGCCCCTCTCGGTACTCCCCAACTCACGTTCTTACAGCCTATATCCCGGCAGCTCGTCCATAGAGCGGCGGTGGCGGAGGTGTTCGTCACCGACGGCGTCCGGGCGAGCGACGGCGGTTTCGTGGTCGCGGCGCAGTGGCCGCGCGACCACGCGCTCTACCATCCCGACGACAACGGCCTGGCCGACCCCATGCTGTTCGCGGAGACGATCCGTCAGACCCTGCTCTACCTCGGCCATGTGCACTTCGGCATCCCCCTGGGACACCGCTTCGTCGGCCGGGACCTGGACTTCGAGATTTACGACCCCGAGCTCCTGCGGGTCGGCGGAACCCCCTTGCCCGTACTGCTGGACGTCAGATGGGCGTGGGAGGACAATCGCCCGCCGCGCCGGTACGGCATGCGGCTCGAGGTGAAGCTGACGGTGGGCGGCCGGGTCTGCGGGCGGGGGAGCATCGGCGCCTTCGTGGTGGACGACCGCAGCTACTCCCTGCTGCGCAGGCTGACGCGAAAGACCGGCAGTGAGGGGCATCCGCCGGACGGGGGTACCGCGGCCGGCTGGCCCACGCCCCGCCGGCGGACCGGGCCGGCGCCCAGCGTGGGCCGGCTGCGGGCGAAGGACTGCGTGCTCGAGCCGGGGGAGTCGCCCGGCCAGTGGCTGCTGCGGCCGGACCCCAACCACGCGATCCTCTTCGACCACCCCACCGATCACCTGCCGCTCATGGTGATCCTGGAGGGTTTCCGGCAACTGGGCTACCTCCACCTGCACGAGAGCGGATCGTGGGTGGACGGCGGACGGTCCTACGCGCTGGCCGGCGCCTCGGTGGACTGCGCGGCCTTCGCCGAGCTGGACGAGCCGGTCAGCCTCGTGACCGAGGCCTATGAACCGGGCGTTGGCCCGGACGATCCGGTACGGATGCGGATCTCCGCGGTCCAGGGCGGATCGGCGGTGGCCACGGCCACCCTGGTGTGGGTCTGTGCGCAGACGGGCGCGGCTCCTGTCGGCGGCAGCCGGGCCCTGCTCTGCGGCACCGCCGACTGAGCCGGGCATCACGCGGTCCCGGACGTGATGACCGTGCGGGTCAGGACCTCCCACATGGCGTGCACCCTGCCGCTCAGGTTCTCCTGTCCGCAGGCCGTCGCCGTGTAATGCGTGCCGAAGACGGCGGCGGTCACCAGATCCGCGACGGCCCCGGCCGGCAAGGCCGGGTCCAGACACCCCTCGCTCTGCATCTCGCCCACCAGCGCCCGTGTCCTCTCCTGCACTTCGTCGAGGATCTGCGGCGGCTTAGCATCGGCCTGCGCCGTCTCGAGCGCCAGGCGGAGGGCGGCCCTGACGCGCATGTCCCGCTCGAACAGCTCGGCCAGTGACAGGATCAGGCGTCGCAGCCGGTCGAAGGCGGGGACGGTGCTCTCCCGGACGCTGCCGAGCAGGTCGTCCGTGACCGAGTCCAGGTGGGCCACGATGACCGCGGCGAGCTCCTCCTTGGAGGAGAAGTGTCCGTACACCGCGCCCTTGGTCAGGCCCGTCCGGTCCGCCACGTTCTGCAGATTGGTTCTGGCGTAACCGTTCTGCGCGAACTCGTTCGCGGCCGCGTCGAGGACCCGGTCGTAGGTGCGCAGGGCCCGCGCTTGTCTGGCCAAGGCGCGCCTCCTTGAAGAGAGTTGGGCTGATGGTCGTCGAGCAGTGATCCAGGCAAGGAACATACCTGCATGAAGGAATTATAGTTGTTGAGCCAAGGAGCGCACTACATGTTCCACTCGCAGTACGCACCGCGACGGGCCGGTCGTGAGGACGTCGCCCCGGCCGTCTGGTCGCCGGACGCCGCCGCCTCCGCGACGACCCACGCCGCGCGCGCCGAGGAGGGCCGCCGGCTCGTCCCCGAGACGGTGCGGCTCCTGACCGAGGCCGGGTTTCCCCGCTACTTCGTGCCCCGCGCCCGGGGTGGAACCGAAGGCACCTTCACCGATCTGCTCACCGCGGTCGCCGGCGTCGCCGACGCGGACGCGTCCGCCGCCTGGTGCGGGGCGCTGTGGGCCGCCCACAGCCGCTTCGCCGCCTACCTGCCGCCCCAGGGGCAGCAGGACCTGTGGTGCCGTGGTCCCGACGTGCGCCTCGCCGCCGCGGTGACCCCCTCGGGCAGCGCCGAGCCCGTACCGGGCGGCCGGATGCTCAGGGGCGAGTGGGAGTGCGTCAGCGGCGTCGACTTCGCCGACTGGGCGCTGCTGGCCGCCCGCGACCCCCAGGCCGACGGGCAGCCCGTCCGCCTGCACGCCGTGCCCCGGGGCGACTTCGCGGTGCGCGACTCCTGGCACAGCACGGGCCTGCGGGCGACGGGCAGCAATACGGTCGTCGTGTGCGCGGCCTACGTCCCGGACCACCGGTCGTTCCTGGTGGCGGACCTGATGAACGGCGCGAGCGGGCCGGGCCGCGCGCGGTGCCACACCGTGCCCGCGCATCTCGTCGGCGGCCTCATCTTCGCCGCGTCGGCGCTCGGCGCCGCCCGGCACGCGCTCGACGTGTGGTCGCGGTGGGCGGCCGTCCGGCTGCGCGCCGACCGCGCCGGCGGCCGCGACAACCCCACGCTCCACCGCACCCTGGCCCGCACCGCCGGCGACGTCGAGGCCGCCGGGCTCCTGCTGCGGTCCGCCGCCCTGCGCGCGGACCTCGGCAGCGTCACCGAACGGACCGTCGCCAGCAACCGGCGCGACGCCGCGGCCGCCACGAACCTTCTGGTCAAGGGAGTCGAACGGCTCTTCAGGACCGGTGGCGTGCACGCCCGCAACGGGGAGGGCGAACTCCAGCGGTGCTGGCGGGACGTGCACACCATCGCCGCGCACAGCGCCCTCGACCCGGAATCCGCGGCCAACGCCTATGCCGAAGCCGTCCTCACCGAGCCCAAGGAGGCTTCCCTTGTCACGACCTGAGCGCCTGGTCTTCTGCGACGTGGACGAGACCCTGATCACCTGCAAGAGTCCATTCGATTTTCTCCGCTTCTACTTCGAGGGCAGGCACGGCGCCGAGGGCGTGCGCCGGTCCCGGGAGGTACGGGAGCGGCTGGCGGCCGAGACGGCCGCCGGGCTCTCCCGCGAGGAGGCCAACCGCGTGTACTACCGCGCCTGGCGCGGCGAGCCGGCCGCCGAGGTCGAGGCCTGGGCCCGCCGCTGGCTGTCCGAACGCCTGACGGACGGGAACTTCTTCATCGCCAGAACCCTCGTCCGGCTCGACCGCCACCGCGCCGAGGGGGCGGCCGTCGCGCTGGTCTCCGGGTCGATACCGGCGCTGCTGGCGCCCCTGGCCGAGGCCGTCGGGGCCCGGCACGTCCTGTGCGCCCGCATGGAACGCTGCGGCCGCGTCTACACCGGGCGGATCCTGGGCGAGCCGGTCATCGGGGAGGGCAAGCGCACGGCCGTCCGGCAACTGCTGGCCCGCTACCCGGACATCGACCCCGCGGACTGCTTCGGCTACGGGGACCACATCTCCGACCTGCCGATGCTGATGGAGGTCGGACACCGCGTCGCCGTGGGCGAGTTCTCCGGCCTCGGGCAGGCGCTGGCGGACGCCGAGCGGCTCGCCGGGGCCGTCGGCCGGTGACCGGCTGACGGCCGGACCGCCCGCCACCGCAGCCCCCGGGACCGCCGGCCCCGGGGGCCTTTCGGCGCTCATCGCGTCAGGAAGGCGCGGAGGTCCTCGTTGAGCCGGTCCGCGTGGGTGGCGAAGAGGCCGTGCGCCGCGCCCTCGTAGCGCAGGAACGTGCTGCCCGGGACGAGGGCGGCGGTCCTGGGACCGCACAGCCCGAACGGTGCTCCCGCGTCGGCCTCGCCGTGGACGACGAGCGTGGGAACGCCCACCTTGGCGACCTCCGCCCGCTGGTCCTCGGTGAACAGCGTCCGGTAGATCTCCGCCGCGGCCCGCGGCGAGGAGTCGAGGGCGATGCGCGTCATCCAGTCGGCCAGCTCCGGGGAGACCGGCGCCCGCCCCTCTTCGGCGGCCTCCGCACCGCCGAAGAACGACGCGCCGAGAGAGGTCATCCAGGCGGCCCGGTCCCGGGCCATCGCGCCGGCCATCTCCTCGAAGAGGGCGATGTCCAGGCCGTCGGGATTGTCCTCGGACCGCATCAGGAACGGTGTGGTCGAGGCGACGAGCGCCAGCCGCGCGACGCGGTCCGCGCCGTGACGGGTCAGATAGCGCACCGCCTCGCCGCCGCCCACCGCGTAGCCGACGAGGGCCGCCTCCCGCAGGTCCAGGTGCTCCATCAGGTCCGCGAGGTCGTCGGCGAGGGTGTCGTAGTCGTAGCCCTCCCACGGCCAGTCCGACCGGCCGCAGCCGCGGCGGTCGTAGGTGACGCACCGCATGCCGTTGCGGACCAGGTACGGCGCCTGGAACTCCCACATCCGGGAGTTCATCATGGCCGTACCGAGCAGGATCACCGGCCGGCCGGTGCCCCAGTCGTTGTAGAAGAGGTTCGTGCCGTCCCTGGTAGCGACGTATGGCATGGCGGGCCTCCGGGCCGTGGCGGGGGTCGTGGCAGCGGTCGTGTGCGGAGGGGCCCGGCCGGTGCTCCGGCCGGGCCCCGTGGGGGTCAGCGTGCGGCGCGGCGGCGCAGCAGCTGCATCAGGGCGGCGGACGTCAGGCAGAAGGCCACCAGCGGGATCAGGGCCATGTCGAAGGCGTGCGGGTAGTCGCCCGGCAGGGCCGCGCCGAGCGCGGGGAAGAAGACGGTGCCCGCGATCGAGACGCCGATGGCCGCGCCGCCCTCCTGCGCCGTGTTGAGCGCACCGGAGGCCGAGGCCGCGTGCTCGGGGTCGATGCCCGACAGCACCGTGTTGGTGAGCGGACCGGTGGTCATTCCCATGCCGGCGCCGGCGACGATCAGCGAGGGGACGAGCCAGAGCACGGAGGCGGTCTCACCCGACTCCGCGACCGTCAGCCCCACCAGCACGTAGCCGACGGCCAGCGTCAGCGTGCCCACGGCCGGCAGCTGCTGCCCCACCCGGGCGGCGAGCTTGGGCGACATCATCGAGGAGCCGAAGAAGCCCGCGCCGAGCGCGAAGAACAGCAGGCCCGACTCCAGCGGCGTGAGCCCCCGGCCCTGCTGCAGGTACAGCGCGAGCAGGTAGAAGAACGAGCCCATCGCCAGGAAGTACGACAGCGTGGCGGACAGGCCGACCGAGAAGCTGCGCACCCGGAACAGCGTGAGGTCGATCAGCGGGCTGCGGCCCTGGGCACCGCGCCGGCGGAAGTGGGCCACGGCCGCGGCGAACAGCACCACACCGCCGCCCAGGCACGCCCAGCTCCAGGCCGGCCAGTCCTCCTCGCGGCCCTGCACCAGGGAGTACACCACCAGCACCAGGGCCGCCGTCGTCAGCAGCGCGCCGAGGCCGTCCAGCCGCGCCCCGTCCGCGCCCCGGGACTCGGGGATCACCTTCGTGGCGTACGCCAGGGCCACCACGCCGATCGGGACGTTGATCAGGAAGATGGACCGCCAGTCCAGGCCCGCCACGTCGGCGGTGATCAGCACGCCGCCGATCACCTGGCCGAACACGGCCGCCTGGCCGACCACCAGGCCGTAGACGGTGAACGCCTTGCCGCGGCTGGGCCCGTCGTAGACCGACCCGATGATGCCCAGCACCTGGGGGACCATCAGCGCGGCGGCGGCGCCCTGGGCGACCCGCAGGCCGATGAGGACCTCGGCGGACGGGGCGAGCCCGCAGCCGGCCGAGGCCAGGGTGAACAGCGCCAGGCCCAGCATGAACATCCGGCGCCGGCCGTAGAGGTCACCGATCTTGCCGCCGGTGATCATTCCGGCGGTGAAGGCCACGCCGTAGCCGACGATCATCATCTGGCCCTGTGCCGAGCTGGCCCCCAGGTCCTTCTGGATGGAGGGCACGGCGACGTTGGAGATGAAGTAGTCGAGGACGGTGATGAAGGTTCCCACCATCACCACCGCGAGCGCCCCCCACGAGGGGCTCTCGGCCGCCGCCGTGGATTCCTCCACGAGCGTCTCGGCGGGGTGTGTGCTTGTGTCAGCGCTCATCCGCTGTACTCCTGCTGGGTTCGGCCGGGGGGTTTCATCGGTCCCGTGGCGCGCCTGGACGGCCCGTCGCCGCGGGGAAGTGGGGGAGGTGGGGGAGTCGCTCGGGGTCACCAGGTGACGGGCAGGTGGCTGACCCCGTGGAACACCGTGCCGACGCGGAACAGGCTGTTGGGGTCGTCGGTGGCCAGGCGCAGGTCCGGGAAGCGCCCGAAGAGGCCGCGCAGGGCGAGATCCATCTCCAGGCGGGCCAGCGGGGCTCCTTGGCAGAAGTGCGGCCCGTTGCCCCACTGCATGTGCTTGCTGGTGTCGCGGTCGACGTCGAGGCGGCCGGGGTCGGGGAAGACCGACGGGTCGTGATTGGCGGCCGGGATCGAGATGACCACCGCGTCGCCCTTGCGCATGGTGACGCCGCCGAGTTCGAACTCCTCGACGGCCAGCCGGACGATGGCGTCCTGGGAGATCGACCAGTAGCGCATCGACTCCTCGATGAACCGCGGGATGCGCGCGCCGTCGTCGGCCAGCACCTTCGCCCGCAGCTCGTCGTCCCGGAGCAGGCTCAGGATGTTCAGGGCGATCTGGTTGGTGGTGGTCTCGTGGCCGGCGACCAGCACGAGCCGGGCGATGCCCACGAGTTCGTCGAGGTCGATGGCGCCCGTCGCCAGGTGCCGGGTGGCCAGCCGGCTCATCAGGTCGTCCTGCGGCTCGGTCAGCTTCCGGGTGGCCAGCTCGCCCAGGTAGCGCGTCATGTCCTGGTAGGCGGCGTAGGAACGCTCAGGGTCCCCCTGGGAGATGGTGACCTGCGTCTTCTCGATGAAGTACGGGGAGTCCTCGTCCGGCACCCCCAGCAGGCGGGCGATGACCAGCGTCGGCAGCTTCCGGGAGAAGGCGTCGTGCAGGTCGGTCGGCTGCGGCCGGCCGGCCAGGTCGTCCAGGAGGTCGTCGATCAGCTGCTGCACCGCGGGAGCGAGCCCCCGCACCCGGCGCGCGGTGAACTCGGTGGCGATCATGCCTCTGAGTCTGGAGTGCTCCGGATCGTCCATCCGCAGGAAGGAACTCGGCCGCTGGCCCGGTGGCACCTGGATGCGCACCGGGGCGTCGGGCAGCAGCTCGTCGGCGCTCAGCCGTGGATCCTTGAGCGCCTGCTGGACGTCGGCGTGTCTGGTGACGAGCCAGGCGCGTCGTGATTCCGCCGTGCCGGCCGGAAGTCGTACCGCACACGGCGGGCCCTCACGCAGTTCGGCGAGTATCGAAGCCGGGCAGCCCGAGGCCGTCCGGGGAAACGGCCAGTCCAGAACGGTCTGTTCGGCTGCGAGCATCACATGTCTCCCTCATGAGAAAACCGTTGTGACGCCGACTATGCGCAACCGTGCTGACACACCACTGACGACCGGCTTACAAGGGGCCGGCCGGCCCAATTCTCAGCGGGGCAGTCCGACGAACTCGCCCATCGAGGCGGCCGCGTGCTCGAAGAAGGCGGCGGGATCCGCCGCGACGCCCGCGATGTGGCCGTACACCTCGAATCCGACCATACCGTGAAGCTGGGTCCAAATGACAAGCATGCGGGCGATGGTGGAATGCGGCAACCCCTCCAGGAGCCCGGCGGCGAGGCTCTCCGCATTGCGGAGCATGCCCTCGGACAGCGGCGCGCCGTCCGCGTGCTCCGTCAGCCGGCCCTCCTTCTGCGCGTCGCGCAGGATCGCGATGAGGGCCAGCACCGTGCGCGCGCCGGCGGCCATCGTCTCCGGGGGAGCGCTGTAGCCCGGCACCGGCTGACCCCAGATCAGGGCGTACTCGTCGGGGTGGGCGAGCGCCCAGTCGCGGACGCCCGCGCAGACCGCGACCCACCGCTCCAGCAGGCCGGCGCCCGCGGCCGCGGCCCGGGCCGCCCCGGCCTCGGCGCTGTCGCTCATCGCGTTGTAGGCGTCGAGGATCAGCGCGGTCAGCAGCGCCTCCTCGTCGGGGAAGTGCTCGCGCAGCCGGGCCAGTTCGATGCCGGAGGCACCGGCCACCGCCCCGAGGTCGAGATCGACGTTCCGTCGCCCGGCCAGCCGAAGGACCGCCTCTTCCTTCGCGCGGCGGACGAGGGCATCCTGACCGTCGGCACCGTCGGCGCGTAAATTCCGCTGTGTCATACAGGCACTCTCTCAGGCCGGATGCGATTCGTCGATCATCTCCAGGAACAAAGGTGGCGACGGGCATCGTTGACGGCGTACGTACCGGGCCCGGCAGGGCGACGTCAGGAGGACACGTGACCAGCGGACACGTCAGCGCGGTCGAGCACCGCTTCGTCGAGGTGAACGGCGTCAGGCTGCACATCGCCGAACAGGGAAGCGGGCCCCTGGTCCTGCTCCTGCACGGCTTCCCCGAATGCTGGTACTCCTGGCGGCACCAGTTCGGTCCGCTCGCCGCGGCGGGATACCGCGTCGTCGCCCCCGACCAGCGCGGCTACGCCCGCAGCGAGCAGCCGGAGGACGTCGACGCCTACAGCCTGCTGCACCTGACCGGCGACGTGATCGGCCTGATCCACGCGCTGGGCGAGGAGAGCGCCGTCGTCGTCGGCCACGACTGGGGTGCGCCCGTGGCCTGGACGACGGCCCTGCTGCGGCCCGACGTCGTACGCGGCGTCGCCGGGCTGAGCGTCCCGCACATCCCGCGCGGCCCGGTGCCGCCGCTGGTGGCGCTGCGCAAGGTGCTGGGCGACGGCTTCTACCAGAACTACTTCCAGGAACCGGGGCTGGCCGACGGCGAGTTGGCGCAGGACCCGACGGGGACCTTCCGCCGCATCCTGTACAGCGCCTCGGGCGACAGCCCGGCGACCGCCCCGCCCCGCCCGTGGGTGATCCCCGAGGGCGCCAGCGTGCTGGACACGATGGCGGAGCCGGACCGGCTGCCCTCCTGGCTGACCGAGGACGACATCCGCGCCTTCGTCCGCGAGTTCGACGAGCACGGCGAACGCGCCTTCACCGGCGGCCTGAACTGGTACCGCAACATCGACCGGAACTGGGAGCTCCTCGCCCCCTTCGCCGGCCGCGTCATCGACGTCCCCGCGCTGTTCATGGCGGGCGACCGTGACCTGGTGCGGTCCTTCCCCGGCGTCGACGACCTGCTGGCCGCGCCGGAGGCGACGGTCCCCAGACTCCACCGCAGCATCACCCTCCCCGGCTGCGGCCACTGGACCCAGCAGGAGCGGCCCGACGAGGTCAACGCGGCGCTGCTGGACTTCCTGGCCCACCTGCCCGCCCAGGGCTGACCCCCGGGCGGTGCGGCGGTCCGCGCGGACGGGATCCGGTCAGGAGCTTCGTCCGCGCGCGGCCGCGAGCAGCCCGTCCCAGTCGGGGATCTTCACCGTGCCGCGGCCCAGCCGCTCGCCGAGCGCCGCCTCCGCCGCCTCGATGCCCAGCCAGCCCGGCCACTCCACCGGCTCCACGCCCGCCGCCCGCAGCGCCCGCGCCGGGTCGTCCGCCGGCCCGCGGGCCATGAGCGCCTCGGCGTCGGTGAGCAGCGAGGCCACCGTCTCCTTGGCGCACGGGCGATTGGTGCCGATCACACCCGTCGGCCCGCGCTTGATCCAGCCGGCCACGTACTCGCCCGGCGACGGCTCCCCCTCCCGGAGCACCCGGCCCCGGTCGTGCGGCACCGTCCCGCGCTCGGCGTCGAACGGCAGCCCGGGGATCGGCACGCCGCGGTAGCCCACCGACCGCAGCACCAACTGCGCCTCGATCTCCTCGAAGTCGCCCGTCCCCACCGGCGTGCCCCGCTCGTCGAGGGCCGTGCGCTCGAAGCGCACCGCGCGCACGGCGTCGTCGCCCAGCAGCGCCACCGGCCGCAGGAAGAACCGCAGCCGGATCCGCCGCCCGCTCCCCGGGACCGGGGCCTGCGACCACTGACGCAGCACCTCCACATTGCGCCGCGCGGCCGGCGGCAGCGCCGAGGGGTCGGCCCACGCCGGGTCGAGGGCCGCCTCCCCGGGCGTCACGAGCGCCCGGGCGCCCGGCAGCGCGCCGAGCTCGCGCAGCTCCTTGGTGGTGAACTTCGCCTGCGCCGGGCCGCGCCGGCCCACCATGTGGATGTCCGCCACCCGGCTGTCGGCCAGCGCCGTCAGCGCCGCGTCCGGCACGTCCGTGTGCCGCAGCTCGTCCGCGCCGCGGGCCAGCACCCGCGCCACGTCGACGGCCACGTTGCCGACCCCGATGACCACGGCCGAGCGGGCGGCGAGCACGAACCCGCCCGGCGCGGCGTCCGGATGGGCGCTGTACCAGGAGACGAACTCGGTGGCCGAGAAGCTCCCGGGGAGGTCCTCGCCGGGAATGCCCAGCCGCCGGTCGCTCGCCGCGCCCACGCAGTAGACCACCGCGTGGTAGAGCTCCGGCAGCAGCCTCGGGGACAGCGCCCCCGGCCCGTCCCCGACCGGGACGTTGCCCAGGAAGCGCACGCCCGGCCGCTCCAGGGCGACGCGGAGGTTCCGCTGCAACGACTTGATCTTCTCGTGGTCGGGGGCGACGCCGTAGCGCACCAGCCCGTACGGGCACGGCAGCCGGTCCAGCACGTCCACCGCCACGGCGGGGACGGTGCGCTGCTCCAGCAGGGCCTGGGCGGTGTAGACCCCGCTCGGTCCCGATCCGACGACTGCGACACGAAGCACGAAGGGCTCCTTCCCGCGCGGTCCCGCGAGTGACTCCAGCATCGCACGGGGAACGCGGGATCGGCAGGTGGGCCGTCCGCGCCGCCCATGCTCGATACGGACGCCGGTGGGTGCCGGTGGGTTCAGAAGCCTTCCGCCGGGGGCTCGGCCGCGGGGGGCACGCCCAGGCCCCACTCGAGCCCGTAGCGCTGGAAGAGCTCGGCCCGCAGCCGCTCGGCGGGCATCGGCGCGCCCGGCAGCAGGATCGCCACGACCGCGCCCATCAACAGGGCGCGCAGCATGCGGTAGTCGGTGTCCGGGTCGGCGGAGCCGTAGCGCGCCACGGTGTCGCGCAGCAGGAACGCCAGGCGCTGCTGTTCCGGGCACTGGATGAAGCCCTCGGCCGTCAGCATCCCCGCCATGTGGGTGCGCATCAGGCGGGGCCGGTCCCGCGCGAGCCCCAGCACGGCGTCGATGGCCCGCGCGAGGCGCTCGCGCCCGTCCGTGGTGCACGGCTCCCGCTCCAGGTACGCGGCGAGCTCGCGGTGCATCAGCCGGTGCACGGCGGACTGCAGCAGCTGGCGCTTGCCCGGGAAGTAGTAGGAGACCAGTCCGCGTGCCGCTCCGGCCCGGTCCGCGATGTCCGCCAGCGTCGTCGCCTCGTACCCGCGCTCGTCCACCAGCTCGACGGTGGCCTGCAAAAGCCGCTCTCGGGACCTGCGGCGCAACTCCTCGTTGACCGCCGCGCTGCGGGGAGACATGCGCTTACTCCTGCGTTGACTGGCTCCGAGCCAATATACTCAGGGGGGCATCCGGTTGTCCCGCCCGCTGAGCAGGGCGGACGCCGCTGTGCCGCTGATGGGGCGACGCGGGGGATCGCCCCATCAGCCTTTTCGGCCGGTGCTGCCTTCCCGTCCGACGCTGCATTCCTGTCCGGTGCTGTCTTCCCCTCCGGCCCGGCCGCGGGCCCGCTTGCGCCAGGCCACCACGACCGCCGCGAGGCCGGTGACGGCGATGAAGGCCATGGCCGCCAGGAACGGCGGGGAGGTCGGCGACGCCGCGTGGCTGCCGGCGACCACATAGGCGGCGGTGTTGGGGACGACGCCCACTCCCGTCGCCAGCAGGAAGGCGGGCCAGCCCATCCGGGAGACCGCGGCGCAGTAGTTCGCCGCGGCGAACGGCACCCCGGGGAAGAGCCGGATGGCCAGCATGGTCCGGAAGCCGTGCCGGCTCAGCTGCCGGTCGGCGGCCTTCAGCCAGCGCCCCCGCAGCAGCGGGCGCAGCGCCTCCTGCCCCAGCAGCCGCCCCAGGCCGAACGAGGCGGCCGAGCCCAGCACCGTCCCCACCACGGCCGCGGCCGTGCCCAGCGGGGCGCCGAACAGCGCGCCGGCCGCGATGTTGAGCACCGGCCGCGGCACGAACGCCGCCGTGCACAGCCCGTAGGCCACCGCGAACAGCACCAGGGCGGCACCGCCGGACAGTTGCGAGGGCCAGCCGCCGGTCAGCAGCCGCTCCGGCCGGAGGACCAGCACGCCCCCCACCGCGCCGCCGAGCAGCGCGAGCAGCAGCCCCAGCCGGAACCACGGGGAGCGCAGCACCCGCAGGCAGCGCGCGGTGAGGCCCGGGGAGGGAGCGGCGGTGTCCAGCATCGAAGGAGCGTAACCGACGCCGCCCCCGGCGGGGGCCGAAACTCACGTGCCCTCGGGCAGGGCCCGGCCTAGGGTGCTGCCATGGAAGAGCGGAGGGAAGAGCGGAGGGAAGGGGCATTCGAAAGGGCTGATCAGATGGCCTTGTTCGTGGCGGCCGAACGCCGGGCGAGGCTCGCGCTGAGGCAAGGGCACCTGGAGAAGGTCCTGACCGCCCAGCAGCTGAAGATGGTGATCCGCCACATGACCCAGACATGGATGGACGGCTTCCGGGTCGGCCTGGCGCAGCACGCCGCCGACGGCGACCCCCCTTAGCGGGGCGGAGGACACCGCCGATCCCCGACAATGAAGGGGTGGACGAACCGATACCCGTGAGCCGTGACGTGGACTGGGGCACCGCCAAGCTGATGCCCGACGTGGACCGGCCGCGGGCCTGGCTGCTGACGGTGAACGGCGCGCCCCAGTCGTACGTCGACCTCGACGACCCCACCCACCTCGAGTTCGAGTACGCCCGCCGCCTCGCGCACGTCCTCGACACGACCGGCGAGCCGGGCGAGCCGCTGGACCTGCTGCACCTGGGTGGCGGGGCCCTCACCCTGCCCCGCTACGTCGCCGCCACCCGGCCCGGCTCCCGCCAGCGCGTGGTCGAGGCCGACCGGGGCCTGATCGCCCTGGTCGCCGAGCACCTCCCGCTCCCGGGAGGATCGGGCATCGAGGTGACGGCGGCGGACGCCCGCGCCGCCCTGGAGGCCGCCCCCGACGACTCCGCCGACGTGATCGTCGCGGACGTCTTCGGGGGCTCCCGGGTGCCCGCGCACCTCACCTCGCTCGAGTACGCCCGGACCGCCGCGCGCGTGCTGCGCCCCGGCGGCCGTTACGTGGCCAACCTCGCCGACGGGGCGCCGTTCGACTTCCTGCGGGGGCAGGTCGCCACGTACGCGGCCGTCTTCTCCCACCTGTGCCTGATCGCGGAGGCCCCGATGCTGCGGGGCCGCCGCTTCGGCAACGCCGTGCTCGTCGCGGCGCACACCGAGCTGCCGCTGGCCGCGCTCGCCCGCCGTGCCGCCGCCGACGCCTTCCCGGCCCGGGTCGAGGACGGGCCGGGGCTGGCGCGGTTCGCAGCGGGGGCGGCGCCGGTCGGCGATGCGGACGCGGTCGGGTCGCCGGAGCCGCCGGGCGGCTCGTTCGGCATCGGCTGACGGCGAGGGGCGGGCGGCGGCCTCAGGAGGACTTGAGCGGCCGGAGCGTGCTCATGATCTTCTTGATGGTGTCCTCGGGGACCTCGTCCTTCTCGTCCTTGATGCCCGCGAAGATCCAGGTGTTGAGGTCGCCGGTGTCGTCCTTGTAGGCCACCGAGTACGCCTTGCCGTCGGTGGCGCACTTGTGGCTCTTGGGGACGTCGGTCGCCGTGGTCATCGCGGTGAAGCCGGTGATGCCGTGGTCGCTCTTGAAGGCGGAGGGCTTGCCGATGTTGAGGTGGCCCTGCTTCTTCTGGTCGAACATCGCCCAGGCCCAGCTCGCGGCGGCGTTCTCCGCGGCCTCCTCAAGGTTCTTGGCGCCCTGCGCGCCCTTGGCCCCGGTGATGCCGGCCTCGTGGTTGAGCTTGATGCCCTTGTCGTTCGTCCTGGTGCAGCGGGTCTCCTGGAAGTAGGCGGGGGAGGACATCGCCTCGGCCATGCCGTCCTTGTCCTTGCCCGTGTCGTCCGGAACGATCACGCCGGTCCCCGTGGACGCCACGCCCCACTCGGGCGGCACGTCGAAGACCACGTGCCGCTTGGGGTTCTGGACCACCTTCCAGCCGCTGATGACCGGCTTGATGTCGGTGCTCGCCCGCGGGTTGTCCTCGCCGCCTCCGCCCGGCGAGGACGAGGCGGGGGCGGACACCGACGGCTTGGCGCTCTCCTTGGCCTCGGTCGCCTTCTGGTCGTCCTTCCCGTCGCCGCCGGTGAGCACGACCGCGCCGGTCACCCCGGCCGCGATCACGACCGCCACCGCCGCGGAGATCGCGATGACCGTGGTGCGCTTGTTGCGCCCGTCGCCCGGAGGCTGCGGCCCGCCGGGCGCGCCCGGCCCGGTCCACTGCCCGGACGGCGGCCCCGCCGGCCCGGGCTGCGGGCCGCCCGGCTGCGCGTAGGGGTTCGGCTGCTGGAAACCCTGCTGCTGGTACGGGTTCGGTTGCTGCGGGTAACCGGGCTGCATGTACGGGTTCCGGTTAGGGTCCTGCGGGTTCTGCTCGCCCCCGGGCGGCTGCTGTCCTGGCCACATGGCGGATAACCCTAGAGGGTGCGGCGCCGCTTGTGATCCGTGCCCCTTCCCGCTTTTCTTACCGGCTGGTAACTTACCGGCATGTCTGAGACCCTGCCCTCGATCGGCGAGGCCCTCGCGGCCACCGTGCCCATGGTCCGCACGCTCAACCTGACCTTCGGTGAGATCACCCCCGAGCGCGCCGTCATCCACCTGCCCGACCAGCCCGACTACCACAACCACGTCGGCGGCCCGCACGCCGGAGCGATGTTCACCCTCGCCGAGTCCGCCAGCGGCGCGATCGTCCTGGCCGCCTTCGGCTCCGAGCTCTCCCGCGCCGTCCCGCTGGCCGTGCGCGCCGAGATCGGTTACAAGAAGCTCGCCATGGGCCCGGTCACCGCCACCGCCGAGCTCGGCCGCCCGGCCGACGAGGTGATCGCCGAGCTGGACGCCGGCGAGCGCCCGGAGTTCCCGGTGCACATCGCGATCACGCGCGAGGACGGCGCCGTGACCGGCGAGATGACCGTCGTGTGGACCCTGCGGCCCAACGCGTAGTCCCGTGGCGTGACCGCCGGTACAGGTTGAAGGCCCCACCCGAGGGATCGGGTGGGGCCTTTTGCGTGGGGAGGGGGGCGGGTGCCGGCGCCTCGGGGGTGCGAGGTCGTTACGAGGACGCCAGGTCGGCGATGACCAGGGCCGTGACGGTGCCGCTGAAGTTCCAGCCGGGGGCCTTCGCCCATTCGGGGTGGGGCCGTCGGTGGATGGTCAGCTTGATGCGACCGTCGTCGGCGCTGTCTCCCGTCAGCGTCCTTTCCAGGGTCACCTGGTCGAACCCGATCGGGTAATGGCTCAGCTGCCCGTCCTGCCATGACTGGAGCGAGAACGACTGGAGCGCCACGTTGTAGGAGGGGTTCGACCCTTCGGAGCGTAACTTCCCCCTGAGCGTGAACCCCTGCTCCACGACGTAGGGCTTGTCGCACATCTGCCTGCTGATCTCGAACTTGACGAGCTTGAACTCGACGGCCATTGCTCTCCCTTTCGGTTCGGTCGGCCCTTCGCCGGCTGCCATTCATTGGTACCGGCCCCACGAGGTCGGTGTCATATCGGCACATGCGGTTTGAGTCGCTTCCCGGTCACGCGGTATTCCCTGTTGGCGGCACTCTTGACACCCCTTCAGGGAAACATGTAATCCGCGTGGATTTTTTTGATGTCGATCAATGAAAGCCGCTGAAAATCGTGGCTTGATGCATGCGTCATGCGCCGAAATGGTCAATTCCGGTTTGCCTTTTCAGGTGCCCGCCCGGTTAGAGTCCGATTCCGTCCGAACCAGACGACAGGAAGGCGGAAGAATGACGCTCGCAATCAGGCAGGGTTTCGCGCCCACCTTGCGGCCGGGGAGCTCGGCATCCTTCACCGTCGATGTGACGTCGGATGTCCGAATCAGCGGTCAGAAGGAATGGATCGCGGTGACATTCCCCGACGGCGTGACATTTCCCGATGGTGGCGAGGTCCACTACATCGTCGATCGCGCGAAGATCAACATCCCGCTGGACCCCAGGTGGGACCCACAATCACGGCAGCTGAGGTTCCAGAGCGAGTTACACCTGAACGACGGCACGCCGGAACGGAACGGCTTCTATTCGATCGATGTGCGGGCGCTGCAGGACGCGGCGCCCGGGCTGCGAAAACTGGATGACGCACTGGAGATCGCGGGTGTGAAATCCGGTGTGGAATTCGAGATCGCCGATGCGCGCCCGGTGGAAAACCTCATCAAGAACGGCGGGTTCTCCGACGTCCAGTTCGCGGCGGACGGGAAATGGGAACCCAATCAGGGTGTCCTCTACGCACGGAGGACACGTGCGCTCGGTTCGTGGAGCGTGGGTACGTACCAGGGCTACGGCAAGTGGGTTCCCTCCCGGACGGGCACGCCCGGCGCGCTGATCGACCTGATCGACGGGGAAAAGGACGGGCACTTCCCGCAGGACCGCGAACACCCGTTCAACGCAGGCGAGAACATCGTCGACATCGACGGGGACAACACCTGCGGGTACATCGAGCAGTCCGTCACGGTGGCCCCCGGTTCCTGGTACGAGCTGTCGTTCTACACGGGCTATCACGTTCTCAAGGTCCCCGGAGAGCCCGCATTTCTGCGGGCCGATGTACGGTACGGCGCTCCGGGTTCCGAGACCGTATTGGTCTGGGAGGACTACGTCCAGTACTACGCCGGAAAGGGTGCCGTCTCGTCCCAGGACCCCCGGAAGAAAATCAATGACCCGCTCTGGCGCAAGCGCCGGCTGCGGTTCCGGGCCCCGCAGGGCGTCGGTGAAGTGACCGTGCGCTTCGCCAACCCGGGCCCCTCGGGATTCCACAAGGAACTGCCCGCGAATCCGGGCGGCAGCAACGGCATGCTCCTCGCCCACGTCTGGCTCGGCCCCTCCGTGCCGGACCCGGATGTCGCGCGGTAGGCGACCCGCTCCGGACTCCGGTTGCCCAGTCATATCCGGCTGGGCAGCCCCTCCCGGTCCGGATCACAGGCGGCCCCCCATCCTGAGGTGGCGTCACGGCACGGTCAAATCCACTTCCGTGAGTATTCAACGGGTCCGGTCCGGATTCGTTCGCACACCCTTCACCAAGCATCTGCCACCTGCGGGTTTGTGGATCCCTGGCTGCTTCGAGTCGTCCGGTTCCCATCCCGGGGAACTGCTGGCTCCCGCGGTTTGTGGCCCGGGACACATTCCCCGGACGTAACCGCCCCGACCAGCCCGAATAAACAAGGACCCGCCCGCGTTGCGGGCTCGTCAATGAGCCGTTCAGTAATTCCTTGCGCGGCCCCTGTTGGCTATTGGCTGCCCCCTCCTGCGAATGTCCCCGCACCACCCGCCATCGCACGACGCGAAAAGGAGAGACCGCAGTGGAACGCCCCCGCACGGAAGAGCCTCCGACCGCCGCTGCCTGTGATCTTGAACTGGTCATCCCCGCCTACAACGAGGAGCAGCGCCTGGGCCCCACCGTGCTCGCCCTCGCCGCGCACCTGCGTGGCAAGCCTCTGACCGCCTCGCTGCGGGTCGTCGACAACGGCAGCAGTGACCGCACGGCCGAATGCGTGGACCGCCTCGCCGCCTCCGGCATCCCCATCTCCGTCACCGGCTGCTCGCGGCGCGGCAAGGGAGCGGCCGTGTCCAGGGGCATGGTCACCACGCGGGCCAGATGGGTCGGGTTCTGCGATGCCGACCTCGCCACCCCCGCCACCGCCATCGACGACGCGGTCGAACTCCTGCGGGACGGCTGGCAGGTCGTCATCGGCTCCCGCCGCTGCACAGGAGCGCGCATCCCGGTCCGTCAGCCGGCCTTGCGGCGGTTGGGTGGGGTGGGGTTCCGGCTGGCGACGCGGCGGTTCTCCGGGCCGGTCAGGGACACCCAGTGCGGGTTCAAGTTCTTCGAGGCGGGGGCGGCGCGGCGGCTCTTCGCCGATGTCACTACTACGGGCTTCGCTTTCGACCTTGAGGTGATCGCGCGGGCCCGGTCCTTAGGGCTGAGGCTGACTGAGTTCCCGGTCGTGTGGAGCGATCAGGAGGGTTCCAGTTTCCGGCCGTTCGCTGATGGTCGTCGGGTGGCCGGTGAGCTGTGGCGGTTGCACCGGACGATGCACCGCCTTCCGTCCCGGGTCGGGCATCACGCTTCCTCCGTGCGTGCTGTTGGGGAGGCGGGGTGAACCCGACGGACTCGACGGACCTGACGGACTTACGGGCCGCTCTGCCCGCCGCCGAGGACTGGCAGGGCCGTCATGTCGTGGTCTGTAACTGGCGCGACGGGCGTCATCCCCAGGCGGGAGGCGCTGAGCTGTACTGCGAGGAGATTGCCCGCCGGCTCCATGACGCGGGCGTCCGCGTCACTTATCTGACCTCCCGGCCCCGGGCCGTTGCCCGTCGCGAGGACACCGGCTTCGGGACCGTTGTGCGCGGTGGCGGCCGGTTCACCGTCTACGTGTTCGTTCTGCTGTGGCTGCTGCGTCACCGCCGGAGTGTGGCGGCTGTGATCGACTCGCAGAACGGCATCCCTTTCTTCACCCCCCTCGTGCTGCGCCGTCGCACCCCTGTGGTGCTGCTCATTCACCACGTTCACCAGGGGCAGTTCGCCCTGTGGTTTCCGCGTCCGGTCGCCGGCGTCGGCCGGTGGCTGGAGGGGCGGGGGAGTGGTCTGGTGTATGGGCGGCGGGCGGTGTGTGCTGTGTCGCCCTCGACTCGGGCGGAGATCCGGCGGCGGCTCGCCGTGCGCGGCCCGGTGCACTTCGCCCCCGCCGGCCTTGACCCCGTCCCGCCGCCCGCCACCGGGCCGCGCCACCGTGCGCCGGTGCCGCGCATTGTCTGCGTCGGCCGGCTCGTCACGCAAAAGCGAGTCGATCGGCTCGTCCGGGCCATGCCCGCCCTCCGCCTCGAAGTCCCGGGCGCCGAACTGCACATCGTCGGTGACGGCGAGGCACGTGAACCACTGCGCGCGCTCGTGGACGAGCTCGGCGTCGGCGACAGCGTCGTCCTGCACGGCCGGGTTCCGCACGAGGAGCGCGACGCCCTCGTCGAATCCGCGTGGATTACCGCGACCACCTCGCTCGCCGAGGGCTGGGGGCTGTCGGTGATGGAGGCCGCGGCGGCCGGAGTGCCCGCGCTCGCCTACGACGTCCCGGGCTTACGCGACACCGTCCGCCACGACGTCACCGGCTGGCTCCTGAGCCCCGACGAGGACCTCGCCTCCGGCCTCGCCAAGGCCCTGCGCACCGTCGAATCACCGCAGGACGCCGCCCGCTGGGAGGCCGAGTGCCGGTCGTGGGCGGCCAGGTTCAGCTGGACGGCCACCGCCTCCCACCTCCTCGCCGTCCTGACGGCCGAGGAGGGCAGGCTACGCCGGGGCACGGGCCGTCGCAGGGCACCAGCCGAGCGGCGCACCGTCACCGACGCGTGCACCCTCGTCACCGCTCCTGCCGCCCTTCTCGAACGCGCCGACCTGGCCTCCCTGCGTGCCACCGACCTCGTCGACCTCACCGGCCCCCGCCCCGGGCTCCTGCTGCTGGGCGCCGACGAACGTGACGCGGCGTCCGTCCTCACCCGCATCGGCGTCGACCCCGCCGACGAGCGGGTGTCCATCCGCCTGGCCCGGCACCACGACGTCCTCGGCTGGCAGGCCCACCCCCCTGCCCGGGCGCGGCGGGATGAGACGGGCCGCCGCCGCGCCGCAGGCCGGGCCGCCGTCCTCGGCGCCCTGTTCGCCCTCGCACTCGCCCTGCGGCTGGTTTCCCTTGGCCGCTCCTACGACGTGTTTGTCGATGAGCTCTACTACGCGGCCATCAGCCGCCATCTCGCCGATGGTCAAGGACCCGTATTTGACGGCCAGTTCTTCGCGCTCCACCCGCCCGCTCTCTTCGCGCTGCTGGCGGCCTTTATGCGCGTCACCGGCCGGGCCTCGGGCGATCTGCTGCACCAGGTGCTGGACCTGCGGCCCGTCGTGGCCGTCACTGGGGCGCTGACCGTCGTTGCGGTCACGGCGCTGCTGCGCCGTGTGGTGCGTGCCCCGCTGGCCCTAGCCGCCGGGCTGTTCCTCGCGCTGGATCCGTTCCTGAACCGGTTCGACAGCCGGGTCATGCTCGAGGCCCAGGCCACGGCTGCTTCCGCGTTCGGCATGCTGGTGCTCGCCCGTACCCCGGGCACTTCGCGCGGCCGGACGGCCGCCGGCGTGGGGGCGGGGTTGTTGTTCGCGTTGGCGGTGACGACCAAGGAGCCGTACGCGCTGGGCACGTTCGTGCCCGTCACCGTGCTGGGTCTTGCCGCGCGTGGCGAGGTGCGGCGGATGCGGCTGACGGCCGCTGCCGTCACGCTCGCCGGCTACACGGTGTACGTCGTTGCGACCGCGGCCACCGGTAACTGGGCGGCCTGGTGGGCGCAGAAGAGCGACGGCGTCGCCCGCGCCATGGGCATCAAGCAGATCAGCGGCTTCAACAGCGTTGACGGCTCGGTGGCGTTCACCGACCGGCTGCTCGTCCAGCTCGGCCAGTTCGCCGTCCCCTACGCCCTGATCGCCCTCGGCACCGCCGCCACCGCATGGCTGCTGTTCTCCCGCCTACGGAGCCCCCGGCTCTTCACTGGGCGCCCCGGACGGACCCTGATCACGGCATGGGCGGCCTGCACGCTGCTGCACCTGATGTACGCGGTGGCGGTGGGCACGCTCGAGGAGCAGATGTTCTATCCGCTGGTCGTCACCAGCACCGCGGCCCTGACGCTCGCAGCCGACATCCTCCTCCGGGACAGGGTCACGGCGATCAGGACGGTCGCGGTGCTCGCCGCTCTCGCCCTGACCGTAAACGCCGTGGTCTGGGCGCGCGTCCACACCCGCCACGACGACGCCCTCCGGCGGACCCTGGCCTGGTCCCGCGCGCACCTGCCCGAGGGCAGTGTCGTGGCGGCCACCGACGAGGGCACCTCCTTCGTCCTGCCCGGCGCCCGGCTCGCCAACTGGCAGACCACCGCCGACCTCCAGCACGACCGCATCGACTACCTCGTACTGTCCACCGAACTCGTGCAGCAGGGGTACGCGCGGATCGGCTCCCGGTTGCCCGGAGTGCTCGAGCGTGAGGCCCGGCTCGTCCACAGCGAGCCCGGGAAAACCGTCGGCGCGCTACGCGTGTACGACGTACGAGCCCTGACCGCCCGCTCCGGAAGGGCGGGGTGACCATGGTGACGACCGCCGCTCCCGCCGTGCCCGCGGCGCAGGAGAACCAGGAGAAGGGGACGGTCCACGGAGCCCTGCACCTCGCGCTGTCCGCCGTGCTAGTCGGCGCGGGAAACTACGGCCTCTCGCTATTCCTCGTCCACCGCCTGGCCGCGCCCGACTTCACCATCTACGCAGCCGTCTCCTCGGTGCTCCTCAGTGTCGGCACCCTGGCCGGGGCCACCGTGCCCTGGGTCCTGGCCCGCGAGGTCGCCGACAGCGCCCCCGGCAGCGCACGACGCCGGCATTCGGTGCGCACCTGCCTGTGGCTGGCGTCGGGGCTGGCCTTCCTGACGGCCGTCGCAGCCTGCGGGGCCGTCGCCTCGTACGCCGGGCCGGGCCCCCTCGCCGGGCTGGCGGCCGCGTGCCTGATGCTCTGGCTCAACTCCGTTGGCGCCGGCTATCTGCAGGGCCGCGAGAGCTTCGCCGCGCTCGGCGTGCTGCACGTCGCCGAGGTGGCCGTCCGCGTCGCCGCCTCTGTCGCGGCCGTCGCGGCCGGGTGGGGAAGCGCGGGGGCGATCGGCGCCTTCGCGGCCGGGGCGGCGGTCACCTCGGTGGCCGGGCTCGTCGCCCTGCGCGGGGACCTGGCGCGGCCTGAAGCGGTCGCCGCCGGCGAACCGGCGCCCGGGCACCACGGGCTGTGGCGGCACGCCGTCGCCATCGGCGGCATCCAGGTCCTCACGTGCGTGCTGTTCACCCTGGACGTGGTGGCCGCGGCGGCGGTGCGGGGCGGGTCGGCGGAGCTGGCGCCGTACCAGGCCCTGCTCGTCCTCGCCCGGGTGCCCCTCTTCCTGTCGACCGCTCTGGCCACCGTCGTCTTCCCCCGGCTCGCGGCGGGGCCGTCCCCCGCGGCGCGTGATCGCTTCCGTACCGCGCTGCGACTGCACTGGGTCACCGGCGTCGCCGTCACCGTCACCATCGCCACTTGCCCCGACGCGCTGACCGGGCTTGTGCTGCCCCGGCACTACACCGCGT
The DNA here is from genome assembly GCF_014655595.1 of Streptomyces griseocarneus. GTDB lineage: Bacteria > Actinomycetota > Actinomycetes > Streptomycetales > Streptomycetaceae > Streptomyces > Streptomyces griseocarneus. Next base: position 928,472 of record NZ_BNBL01000001.1, read on the forward strand.
CGGCCGCGCTGCTGCCGCCGCTCGCCCTGGCCGGGTTCGCGGCCGCGACGATCGCGGTTACGACCGTCGTCTTCCAGGCCTGGGGCCCGGCCCGCCCGGCCGTCATTCCGCTGACTCTCGCCTGCCTGACCGGGGGCGTCGGCTACGCGCTCACCGCCGCCCGCCCTCTTGCCCTGGCCTGGTGCTCGGCCGCCGTGACCTGCGCCGTCGCGATGCTGATCACCGGTCGGGTGCGGCGCCGGGTTCCCGGCCTCGGCCCGGCCGCGGGGGCCGCCGGCCCGCTCGTCGCGGGGGCCGTGGCCTGCTGCGCGCTGCTCGCCCTGCGACCGTACCCCGCACTGTGGGCCCTCGCAGCGCTGGCCGTGCTGTCCGGCGCGGGCCTGGCCGTCCGTACCCGGAGTCGGCGCCCGGGGCCGTACCGGGTGCTTCACCTGGGGTTCGAGGATCCCCGGCGGCCCGGCGCGGGGGGCGGCTCGGTCCGTACGCACGAGATCAACCGGCGGCTCGCCGCGCGCGGAGTCGAGGTGACCGTAATGGTCGCGCCCTGGCCCGGCGCCACCGCGACTGTCCGCGACGGCGTCCGCTACGTGCCGCTGCCTGCGCACCTGGGACCGCTGGTCCGCAGCCGCTTCGCCTCCCAGATCGCCTACTTCGCGGCCATCGTCACCCGGCTGGGCGGGCTGACGCGCCGCTACGACCCGGACGTCATCGTGGAGGACTTCGCCGCCCCCTTCTCCTCCGTCTGCGTCCCCCACCTGACCCGCAGGCCGGTGGTCGGGCTGGTGCAGTGGCTGTTCGCCGCGGACAAGGCCCGCGAGTTCCACCTGCCGTTCGGCGCCGTCGAGCGACGCGGGCTCGCCTCCCACACCACTCTGATCGCCGTGAGCGACGACCTCGGCGCGGAGCTGCGCGGGCGCAATCCGGCGGCGCGTGTGGAGGTGATCCCCAACGGCGTCGACCGGGCCGCATTCACCCGGCCCGCCCTCGAGCGGGGCGACCACGTGCTCTACCTCGGCCGCCTGGAGACGACCTCCAAGGGCCTGGACCTGCTGCTGCGCGCCTACGCCCTCGCCGCCCCGCACACCACCGCCGGCCTGCACATCGCCGGCGACGGCCCCCACGCCGGCGCCGCACGCGCCCTGGCCGCCGAGCTCGGCATCACCGACCGCGTCCGCTGGCTGGGCCGCGTCGACGGGGCGGCCCGCTTCGACCTGCTGGCCTCCGCTCGCCTGGCCTGCGTGCCCAGCCGCCACGAGACCTTCGGCATGGTCGCCGCCGAGGCCCTGGCCACCGCCACCCCCGTGCTCGCCTTCGACATCCCCCGCCTACGCGACCTGGTCACCGACAACGTGGGCGTACGCGTCCCGCCCGGCGACCTCGACGCCTACGCCGCCGCCATCGTCGCCCTGACCGCCGACCCGGACCGCTGCACAGCGCTGGGCGCGAAGGGGCCGCCGACGGTGGCCCACCTGGACTGGGACCGGATCGCCGCCGCGCAGCTCGCGGCCTACCACCGGGTCACCCCGGGCGCCCGGCCCCCGCACGAGGCACCCGTCACCGACGGATGACCACTCACCGAGAAACACCGAGAGAAGAGGAAGCAGAAACATGGCATTCCACATCGCTCAGGGAACCCCGAACCCGCAGGTCCTGCAGCCCGGGGCCAATGCCTCGTTCGCGATCGAGGTCTACGTCGACGGCGACCCGGTCGGCCCGGGCGAGATCATCCAGGTCAAGCTCCCCGAGGGCCTGGTCTTCCCCCCGACCGGCGAGATCCGCTTCATGAACCTGGACGCGGGCATCAACCGGCCGCTGCCCATAGAGAGCCGCGACCCCGACGGGCGGCTCGTGCGCTTCAAGGCCGAGGCGATCGGCAACAAGCCGGAGGGCTTCTACTCCGTGAACGTCCAGGCCCTGCCGACCGCCGCCCCGGGCGACCGCACCGTCCCGGACGGCCTCGCCATAGGCGCTACCACCTCGAAGCTCAGCTTCCGCGTCAGCGCTCCGCAGCCCCCGCAGCCGGTGGAGCATCGGGTGTACGGAACCATCGGGGCGAACGCGAACATCATCGCGGGATCCGGGTTCACCGCGACCTGGGGAGGGACCTCGACCTTCACGATCACGTTCGCCAAGGCCTTCACCTCGCCGCCCGTCGTCGTGGCCACTGCGGCGCTGGGCAGTGCGACGGCGATCGTCACGGTCGCGGGCGTGTCCACGACCACAGCCACGATCTACACGGCGAGCACGAGTGGGACGTGGGGACGCCTGCCGTTCCACTTCATCGCCATGGGGTCCACGGCGCCCAAGGCGTAACCGCACCGCAGCGCTCGCGGTCGAACACGTAACCGGATCGATGCCATCCGGCCTCAACCGTCGAGCGCCTCGGTGAGTCTTCACCTCCAGTAGGCTTCACGGGGTGCTCCGCGCGGCGCACCCCGTGAAGCAGGTCGTTCAACGGGAGGAACCGGCGTTGCACATCCAGGAGTGGCTCGAGACAGTTCCGGCGATCGCCGTCTACCTCCTGGTGGGCGGGGTCATCGGGCTGGAGAGCCTGGGCATCCCGCTTCCCGGTGAGATCGTCCTCGTCAGCGCCACGCTGCTCGCCGCCACGCAGGACCACATCAATCCGTACGTCCTGGGCGCGTGCGCCATCGCGGGCGCGATCGTCGGCGACTCGATCGGCTATCTCATCGGCCGCAAGGGCGGCAAGCCGCTGCTGGAGTGGCTCGGCCGCAAGTTCCCCAAGCACTTCGGCCCGCACCACGTGGCCACCGCCGAGCGGTCGTTCCAGAAGTGGGGCATGTGGGCCGTCTTCGTCGGCCGCTTCATTGCTCTGCTGCGGATCTTCGCCGGCCCGCTCGCGGGCGTGCTGAAGATGCCGTACTGGAAGTTCCTGATCGCCAACGTCCTCGGCGGCATCGTCTGGGCCGGCGGTACGGTCGCGGTCATCTACTCCGTGGGCAAGGTCGCCGAGGAGTGGCTGAAGAAGTTCTCCTGGCTCGGCCTGGTCGCCGCCGTGCTCTTCGGCCTGGGCTCGTTCGTCGTGATGCGGATCAAGGCCAAGAAGGCCGGGGCCGCACAGGCCGCCGCGGATCCGGCCGGGCGCCCCGCCGAGACCGAGGCGGTCGCGGCGGAGTAAGCGACGCCGCTCCTCGAAACGACGGCACGACGCACGACACACGACGGCCCCCGGCGACAGCCGGGGGCCGTTCGCGTGTGATCTTGGCCCCACGCGGGCGCGGCGCCGGTGCCCACCCACTAGCGTGCCCTGGAACAGGCCGTACGGGGTGAGGAGAGGACCATGGGGGAGCGCGCGCTGATCGCCGGGGTGGGCGGCAAGGAGCCGGACGTCGACCCGCAGGCCTTCACCGCGCCGACGTCCGTCGTGCTCGGGGACGTCACCATGGCCGCCGGCTCGAGCGTCTGGTACCACGCCGTGCTGCGCGCCGACTGCGGTCCGATCGTCCTCGGCGCCGACAGCAACATCCAGGACAACTGCACCGTCCACGTCGACCCGGGCTTCCCGGTCACCGTCGGCGAGCGGGTGACCGTCGGGCACAACGCCGTGCTGCACGGCTGCACGGTCGGGGACGACGTCCTCATCGGCATGGGCGCGACCGTCCTCAACGGCGCCACGATCGGGGCCGGCTCGCTGGTCGCCGCCCAGGCGCTCGTCCCGCAGGGCATGGACGTGCCGCCCGGCTCGCTCGTCGCCGGAGTTCCCGCCAAGGTCCGGCGGGAGCTGACCGAGGAGGAGCGCGAGCACATCAGGATCAACGCCGCGATGTACCTGGGCCTGGCCCGCGATCACCGCACGGCCCTCGGCGGCTGAGCACCGCGGGCCGGCTCCCGCGGCAAACGCACGACGGCAAACGCACGACGGTATACGCCCGACGGCACACGCACGGCGTGGAGTGCCCTGTCGAGCGCGTGGAGCGCCCCGTCGAGCGTCGGCGTACCGGCGCGTCGGCCGCCGGCTTCGCATGATTCCCCCAGCATTCCCCCCAGCGTTACCCCAAGCGCCTCCTGAACTGCTGCTATTCAAACCGTTCATGTATCTGGCGTTCCGTCAGGCATGCCCGGATTTCAGCGGAATGCTCGCCTCCGTCGCGGTGGCCTGGTGTGCGGCCATCCGTCACGGTCACGTGAGTTCATCTGCCGTTCAGGCGACATTTGCTGTTTGTTCATCTTTTCGTTGACATCTCGTCAACCCCGGGTTCATGATCCAACTCGGTCGCCACTTCCCACTTCCGGCCGCCGCAGGGACCGAAGCCGAGCCGCGCGGTGATCGCCGGCCCGCGCTCCGCGCTGTCAAATGACCTCTCTTGAACGAAAGTTGTGGCAATGGACGCGAAAGCCCTCCTGTTGCTGGTCCGTGTGGGCTGTCTGCGCGAACAGGCGCTGTCCTCCTGGACCGCCCGGGCGGACTTCGGGCTGGCGGTCGCGGAGAGCGCCACCGCCGCCTATCTCAGGCTGGCGGAACAGCAGATTCCGCTCTCTCCGGAACGCCCTGCCGAGGAGGTGTACGAAGCCTGCCGCGCCGCGCTGGCCGCGGCCCCGGGGGACAAGGGCGTCATCGGCTTCCTCGACTCGACGCTTCCCCTGGTGGCGCGCCTCGCCGAGGAGTTCGGCCTGCCGGGCTGCTCGCCGCGTACGCTCCGCAACCTCACCGACAAGACCTGGGCGCGCGAGCGCTTCGCCGAGTCCGGGGTGCCCGGCCCGCGTTTCAGGGTGCTCGACGCGACCGTCGCCGCCACGGCCGACCGGCAGGCGGCGATCGACGGTCTCGCCTTCCCCCTCATCATCAAGCCCGCCGACTCCTCGGCGGGGCGCGGCGTGGTGCGGGCCGGGAACGCGGGCGAGCTCGACGCGGCCTGGGACGCGGCGGCGCCGTTCACCAAGGCCGGCAGCCTCCTCGCCGAGGAAGAACTGATCGGCGAGGAGATCAGCGTCGAGACGGTCACGGTCGGCGGCCGCACGGTCGTCGTGGCCTGCACCGAGAAGCTCAGCACCCGGGGCGACTCGTTCGTCGAGCTCGGTCAGGCCGTCCCGGCCCGCCTGGACACAGGGCTCGGCCACGAGGTGCGCGACATCGCGGCCGCCGCGCTGAAGGCCGTCGGCTACGACCACGGCATCGCGCACACCGAGATGATCCTCACGGCCGACGGCCCCCGGATCATCGAGGTCAACCCCCGGCCCGCCGGCGACTGCATCCTGGACCTCATCCGGCTCACCAGCGGGGTGGACGTCTACGGCATCGCCGCCGATCTCGCGCTCGGCCGGCCCGTCGACACCGACGCCCTCGAGAGGACCGCCTTCACCTCGGGCGCGGCGATCCGCTTCCTCACGGGCGAGCCCGGCGTCGTCCGCCGCATCGACGGCGTCGCACAGGCGGCGGCACAGCTCGACCCCGCCCGCGAGCGGCTGGTGCTGCTGACCCGGCCCGGCGACGTCGTCGAACCGGTCACCACCAATCTGCACCGCCTCGGCTACGTCATCGCCGTCGGGGACGACACGGCGACCGCGGTCGAGCGGGCCGAACGCATCGCCGCGACGGTCTCCGTCGTCACCTCCCCGGCGGCCCCCGGCGAGCCGCCCGCCCGCCGCCTGCCCAGCTCCGAGTGCTGGACCTGATGGCCGCCGGCATCCCGACAAGGACTTCCATGCAATCTCCTGATTCCTACTGGCTGGCCACCGGCCCGGCCTGGACCACCAACGGCGCGGCACTGCCGCGGCACACCGGCGTCTGTGTGCTCGGCGCCGGCGTGATGGGCTCGACGCTCGCCTACTGGCTGGCCAGGGCCGGCCTGCGGCCCCTGGTGCTGGACCGCAACCCCGGCCCGGCCATGGGCTCCTCGGGCCGCAACGCCGGACGGCTGATCCAGGGCGGCAACGCCCAGCACGCCCTCGCGATCGAGAAGTTCGGGCACGAGGAGGCGCTGGCCATCTACCGGGCCACCCTCGTCAACCGGGACCTGGTGCGCGAAGTCGCCGCGCGGGAGGGGCTGGAGGCGACCCGCTTCCCCACGGCCAAGCTCGACCTCGCCGTCGAGGAGGACGAGGCCGCCGAACTCAAGCGCACCGCCGAGGCGTTGCGGGCGGACGGCATCGCCGCCGACTGGCTGGACCTCCCGGCGGCGCGCGAGGCGTTCGGCACCGACCTCCCCGACACCGTCCTGGGCGCCCTCCACCGGCCGGACCAGGACGCGGTCCACTCGGTCGCGTACGTGCGCGGCATGGCGGCAGCGGCGTCGCGCCACGGCGCGGAGTTCGCGTGCGGCATCACCGTGACGTCCGTGGAACCGGCCCCCGGCGGCGGCTGGCTCGTCACCACCGACGCCGGCCAGGTGACCGCGGACCAGGTGGTCGTCGCGCTCAACGCCTGGACGCCCCGGCTGCTGCCCGAGCTCGCCCCGGTCATCACCCCGGTGCGCGGCCAGCTGGTCCAGACGGCACCCGTGTCCTTCCGGATTCCGCAGTGGGGGCTCGACCGGGGCCTGGTGTACGGCGGTCAGACGCCGGACGGCTCGCTGCTCATCGGCGGTCTGCGCAACACGGTCCCGGGCCGTGACGAGGGCATCGACCTGCCGGAGGACGACAACACACCGGCCTTCTCGCCCGAGCTGGCCGGCCGGCTGGCCGAGGCCCTGCCCGCCCTCCTGCCGGAGGCCACCGGCGTGCCGGTGGTCCGGGCGTGGAGCGGCGTCATGGCGTTCACCCCGGACCGCTGCCCGCTGGTCGGCGCCTGGCCGGGCGCGGACGGCCTGTGGGTGATGGCCGCGTTCAACGGCCACGGCATGCCGTACTCGCAGGTCATGCCGGAACAACTGGCGGAGCGGATCCGCGGCGGCCGGGGAGACGGCATACCCTCCGCGTTCGATCCCGCCCGCTTCCTCTGAGCAGGAGCGACCATGTCACAGTCATCAACGCTTTCCCCGGCCCCCGTCGCCGGGACCCGGGACACGAGCCGCCACGGCGGTGCTCCCCTCCTGGTGATCGGCGCGGGACCCAAGGCCGTCGCCCTCGCGGTGAAGTCGAGCGTGCTGCGCGCCGCCGGCTTCGACGTCCCCGAGGTCGTCGCGGTCGAGCGGGACCGCACCGCCGCGAACTGGCTGGCGGGGCGCGGCTGGACCAACGGCAGGCAGCGGCTCGGCACCCTGCCCGAGAAGGACCTCGGCTTCCCGTACGACTGCACCACCTGGGGCGAGCCCCAGGACCCGGTCACGGGTGAGATCGCCCAGCGGATGGCAGGCTTCAGCTGGGCGGGCCATTTGCAGGACCGGGGGCTGTACGCGCGCTGGATCGACCGCGGCCGGCCGCAGCCGAGCCACCGGGAGTGGGCCGACTACCTGCAGTGGGCGGCCGACCGGTCGGGCCTTCGCACGGTCCCCGGGGAGGTCCGCGCCGCCGAACTGCGGGACGGCACCTGGACGCTGACCGTCGAGGACGGGGCGGAGCACCACGCGGTGCACGGCCGGGGCCTCCTGGTCTCCGGGCCGGGCCCGGCCGCGGGCGCGGTGCCGGCCGACGGCACCCGCGTGCTGGACACCGCGGGCTTCTGGAAGCTCGCCGTGGAGGGCTTCCCGGACTGGGCCCGGACCGTGATCGTGGTGGGGGCGGGGGAGACCGCCGGCACGATCGTGCGGGAACTCGCCCTGGGCCAGGACCGCAAGGTCACCGTCGTCGCCCCCCGGGCCACGCTCTACAGCCGGGGCGAGAGCCCCTTCGAGAACCGCTACTACAGCGACCCCACCGGCTGGGCCGGCCTGTCCGAGGCGGACCGGCAGGAGTTCATCCGGCGCACCGACCGCGCGGTCTTCTCCCAGGAAGTGCAGAGCGACCTCGCGCTGACCAGCAACGTCTCCTGGGAGCCGGGCCGCGTCATCGGTACGCGCCCCGCCGACGGCCAGGTGGCGGTGGAGATCGCGTACGGCGAGCGGCACCTGGTCCACCGGGCCGACCTGGTCGTCGACGCGACCGGCGGCGACGCGCTGTGGTTCACCGGGCTGCTCGGCCCCCGGGCCGAGGACGCCCTGCGGGACGCGCTCGGCGGGGCCGTGACGCGCGAGAGGATCGAGCGGTCCATCGACGCCTCCCTCGCGGTGCCCGGCCTGCCCGCGCCGCTGCACCTGCCGAACCTCGCCGCCCTGGCGCAGGGCCCGGGGTTCCCCAACCTCAGCTCCCTCGGCCTGCTCTCCGACCGGGTGCTGGCCCGGTACGTCCCGGGCGTACCCACCGACGACAGAGCGGCGGCCGGGGCCCGGTCCGGCGGCCGTACGGCCGCGACCGCCACCGCACACGGCCTGAACCACATGGACACCTGGGGAGCAGTACAGCGATGACCACCTCTTCACCGACCGCCGGCCTCGTGCAGGACGCCGACTTCGTCCAGCTGCTCTTCACCGACATCGCCGGACGCCTCAAGACCCTGGAGATCCCCTCCGCCCGCTGGGCCGAGGTGCGCGACGGCGGCTGGACCCTCGACGGGTCCGTGCTCCTGGGCTACGGCGACCCCGAGCACAGCGACCTGCGCCTGGTCCCCGACCCGTCGACGTACGTGCGGCGACCCTGGACCACCCCGTCGGGCCGCACCGTCGGCATGGTCTTCTGCGACGTCCTGGACACCGCCGGCCGGCCGTTCGCCGCCGACCCCCGCGCGGTGCTGCGGCGGGCGGTCCGGGCATCGGAGGCGCGCGGACAGCGTCCCGTCTTCGGCGTCGAGGCCGAGTTCTACCTGCTGCGGCCCGGATCCCCCGGCACCGCGGGCGAACCGGCCGACGGCGCCGGCTACTGGGACCTGAGCGCCGACGAGGAGGCCGACGAGGTCTGCCGGGACATCGCCGAGGCCCTGGCGCTGATGGGCCTCACCGTCGACGGGCACCACCACGAGGTGTGCGCCGGCCAGCGCGAGCTCGTGTTCCGCCACGGCGACGCGCTGGCCACCGCGGACCGCCTGCTGCTGCTCAAGCACACGGCACGGGTCATGGCCCGCCGCCGCGGCCTGTCCGCCGTCTTCATGCCCAAGCCCCTCGCCCACCTCTACGGAAACGCGCTGCACGTCCACGTCTCCCTGGAAGGTACGGGGGAATCCTCGGGGGCCCTGTTCCACGACGGCACCGACTCCGACGGCATGTCCGCCCTCTTCCGCGGCTCGCTCGCCGGCGTCCTCGACCACGCACCGGCCCTGACGGCGCTGGGCAACCCGACCGTCAACTCCTACAAGCGCCTCGTCCCCGCCTCCGGCACTCCGGTGCACCGCAGCTGGGCCCGGCACAACAGGTCCACCGCCTTCAAGGTCGTGGGGAACAACGAGGTGCCCCGCTCCGTCCGGCTGGAGATGCGCAGCCCCGACCCGTCCGCCAACCCCCACCTGCTCTTCGCGGGCATCCTCGCCGCCTTCGCCGACGGCCAGGACCGCGACCTGAAGCTGCCCGCGGCGTGCGAGGAGCCGGCCGACCAGCTGACCCCGCAGGACCTCGCCACGCGCGGCATCCTCCCGCTGCCCACGGACCTCCCGTCCGCGCTGCGGGCCCTGGAGGAGGACACCACCGTCCGCGAGGCCCTGGGCGACCTCGCCGCCGACGCCCTCGTCCGCAACTCCCGTGCCGACTGGGCCGCGTGGCACCGCCTCGTCACCCCCTGGGAGATCGAGCGGTACGCCGACTCCGTCTGACCGCCACCAGCACCCCCAGCACCCCCCACATCCGACACCGAGGAACCCTCCATGCACATCACCGTCGAGACGACCGAAGGCCCCGCCGCCGTTCCCTCCTCCGAGCACCGGTGGACCGCGCTGTTCTTCATCACCGAGCCGGGCATCGGCGAGGTCCTTCCCGAGCTGGCGGGCTGCACGACCGGGCTGTGCACGGTCCGCGACAACGCCGCCCGGTTCGCACGGGCGGACGTCCGGGTACTGGGCGTCAGCGCCCACGCCCCGGGCCACCTGGCCGAATTCGCGCGTACCCGCGACCTGGGCTACCCGCTCGTGGGCGACGGCGAGCTGACGCTCGGCCGGGCGCTCGGCGTCCCCGAGGTGACGGCCGGCGACCGCACGCTCTTCGCCCGCGCCGCGGTGATCCTCGACCGCGCGGGCACCGTACGGGCCGTGCTGCACCCGGTGCCCGACCCCGAGCGCCACGCGGAACTCGTCCTGGACAAGCTCGCCGGGCTCGAAGCCGACGAGAGTGACCGTGCCTGACGCCACCCCCGTGCGGGGCGGCCGGATCCGCGCGCTGCTGCCGGCTCCCGGAGCGCCCCGGGCGCTGGCCCTGTCCACCCTCGTCGGCCAGACCGGCAGCGGCCTCTTCCTGCCGGTCAGCGCGCTGTTCTTCACCCGCTCCGTGGGGCTCGCACCCACCAAGGTCGGGCTGGGCCTCGCGATCGCCGGACTGATCGGGCTGGCCGCCGCCGTACCGATAGGGCGGATCGCCGACCGGTTCGGGGCGCGCGGCACCTACGCCGTCACCCTGCTCGGCCAGGCGGCGGCCACCGCCTCGTTCTCCCTGGTGCACTCCCTGTGGGAGTTCGCCCTGGTCAGTACGGTCGCCGCCCTCGCCCAACGGGGAGGCAACGCCGCCCGGGGCGCCGTCATCGGCAACGTGGGCACGGGCGAGGAGCGCGTGCGGCTGCGCGCCATGCTCAAGTCGGTGACCAACACCGGCCTGAGCCTGGGCACCGCGCTCGCCGCCCTCGCCCTCGCCGCCGATTCACGCTCCGCCTACCTCACGGTGGTCTTCGTCAACGCCGCGAGCTACGTCTGCGCCGCGCTGCCCCTGCTGCGCGTTCCGCCGGCCGAGCCCGTCGGCGGCGGCCCGTCCGCCCCGCCGCGCCGTGCGGTGCTGCGGAACCGGCCGTACACGTGGGTCACCGTCCTGTGCGGCATCACCAGCATCCACTACGACGTGCTGTCCCTCGCCCTGCCGCTGTGGATCGCCGGACACAGCAGTGCCCCGCAGTGGAGCATCTCCGCCGTCATCATGGCCAACACCGTCCTGGTGGTCCTCCTCCAGGTCCCCTTCTCCCGGGGCACGGGCGCGGTGCCCGCCGCGGCCGCCGCGGTACGCCGCTCCGGCTGGGTCCTCCTGGCCGGCTGGGCGGTGATCGCCTGCACCGCCTTCGCCGGCTCCGCGCCCCTGGCCTTCGCGCTGCTCGTCGTCGGCATGGTGCTGCACACCGCCGGCGAACTGTGGCAGTCGGCGGGCAGCTACGGCCTCAGCTACGAACTCGCCCCGGCGGGCTCGCACGGCGAGTACCAGGGCTTCTTCTCCCTGGGCCGCGGAGCCACCGCGGCACTGGCCCCCCTCGTGGTCACCACCGTGTGCCTGGCCGACGGACCCGACTGGCGGCCCGTCTCCGGATGGCTCCTGCTCGGTCTCCTCGTCGCGGCGGCCTCCGCCGCCGTACCGTCCGCCGCCCGCCGCGCGGAACGCGCCGCCGTGCCGCCGGACACCGTCTCCGTCCCTCTACCCGTACGGGAGTCAGCATGACCGCCTTCGCGTCCGCACCCGCGGCGCCCGGGCCGACCGGAGCGCACCAGCGGGGCCCCTCGGTCCTGGTCCTGGGGGGTGGCACCCGGCTGCCCAGCGCCCTGCGGGGCCACGGCATGCACGTCGTCTACGGTGGCACGCCCGACGAGTTCACCCCCGCGCACCACGCCGCCTGTGACGAGGCGTGGCTGCTCGCCGATGGATCCGAGGACGACTGGGTCCGCAGGGCGGTGGCGCTGCACCAGGCGGTCCCGCTGCACCGCGTGGTCACCGTGCGGGAGCGGTTCCTGACGGCCGCCGCCCGGATCGGCGACGCCCTCGGCCTCGGCGGGAACTCGCTGGAGACCGTCCGCATTCTGAAGGACAAGTCGCTGATGCGGCAGCGCGCGGAGTCCCTCGCGGACGCGGGCGCCGTACGGGCACGGGTGATGGACACGCCCGACGACGTCGACGCGTTCGTGGCCCGGGCCGGTCTGCCCGTCGTCCTCAAGCCGCGCGACGGCTCCGGCAGCGCGGACATCCTGATCGTCCGTGACGAGGACGCCGTCGCCGCCGCGCGTGCGCGCGTCGGCGCGCTGCCGGGGGTGATGCTCGCCGAGGAGTTCCTGGACGGACCGGAGTTCAGCGTCGAGACGTTCACGCACGAGGGGCGTCACCGCGTCCTCGCCCTGACCGAGAAGTTCACCGGGGAGGGCGCCGTCGAGATCGGGCACGTCGTACCCGCCCGCGTCGGTGCGGAGGACCGCACCGCGCTCGAGGAGGCGACCCGCCGGTTCCTCGACGCCATGGGCTTCGTCGAAGGGCCCGCCCACACCGAGATCATCCTCACGGCGAACGGACCCCGCGTCGTCGAGTCGCACAACCGCCCCGGCGGCGACGGCATCGTCGACCTCGTCCGCCACGTCCACGGCCTGGACATCCGGGACCTCCTCGCGGCCCAGATCGCGGGCGCCGAGGCTCCCGCTCCGGCCGCGGACCCCGCGGGCGCCGCCGCGACCTGGTTCCTGACCGCCGCCCCCGGCGTCGCCACCGAGGTCTCCGGCTGGGAAGAGGCTGCCCGGCAGCCGGGAGTCGTGGCCGTCTCGCCCGGCACCCGGGCCGGGGACACCGTGACCCCCCTGCGCGGGTCCGGCGACCGGTGCGGCTCCGTGACCGCGGTGGCCGCGACGCCCGACGAGGCGCTCGACCGCGCCCGCGGCGCCCTCGCACACGTCACCCTCCGCACCGCCCCCGCCTCCCCGCAGAACACCGAGAGCCGAGAAGGCCGATGACCGCCGCCCTCCCCGCCCCCGCCGTCCGCAACCCGCTGACCGAGCGCTACCTCGCCTCACCCGCCGGCCGGGCCGCGCTGTGGCCCGAGGCCCCGGACCCGGCGCGGCTCGAGGCCGTGCACGGAGCGCTCGAGGACCGCTTCCTGACCCGCCCGGCCTTCCTGGAGGCGGCGGAGGCCGAGCGCCTGGAGAGCGACCTCAACGGCGTGCTGGACCTGCTCTTCTCCCTGCCCGACCGGCTCTTCGACGGCGACGCGCACGCCTTCGCCGCCGCGGTGGGGCTGCGCCCCGAACAGGCGCGGATCGCCCTGCGGCCGCCCGTACCGGAGCCCGCCCGGATCGGCCGCGCGGACCTCTACCACGACGGAAGCGACTTCCGGCTGCTGGAGTTCAACATCAGCAGCGCGCTCGGCGCGTTCGACACGCCCGAGCTCAACCGGCTGCTGCTGGAGGACGACAGGCTGGCCGGCTTCGCGGCGGAGGAACGCCTCACGTTCCCCGACACCGTCGGCGCGCTCGCCGGCGTCCTGCGCGCGGCGGCGAAGAACGCCGGACACGACGGGGACACCCCCACGGTCGCGCTCATGGACTGGTGGCCCGGCTACCGCAAGACGGAACCCAAGATCCGCGCGCTGGCCGCGCTGCTGGAGCGCTACGGCATCGAGGCCGTCCCCTGCCACACGGGCCAAGTGCGGGAGACCGGCGGCCGGATCGTCGTCGACGGCCGCACCGTCGACGTCGTCCACCGCTACTTCACGCTCGGCGAGCTGACCGCCGACGCCGCCTGCGTCGCCCGCGCCGAGGAGCTCCTCGACGCCTTCGCGCGGTGCGGCACACCGGTGCTGTCCCCTCTGCGCACCTCCATGCACGGGAACAAGCGGGCGCTGGCCATGCTGTGGGAGGAGCGGTGCCGAAACACCTACGACCCCGCCGAACAGGCCCTGGTGGAACGGCTCCTGCCCTGGACGCACGAGCTCAGGCCCGGCCCCGCCACGGTCCGCGGGGAAGACGTGGACCTGCTCGCCCACTGCGCCCGGCACCGCGAGGACCTCGTCCTGAAGCCCTCCCACGGCCTCGGCGGCACCGGCACGCTTCTCGGCCGCAGCACCGGCGACCAGGAGTGGGCCGATGCCCTGGACCGGGCGGCGGCGGGCGGCTACATCGTGCAGGAACTGGTCACGCCCCGCCCCGAGCTCTTCCCCGGCCGGGACGAGGACGGCCCCTCCCTCTGGGCGCTCAACTGGGGCGCCTTCCTCATCGGCCGGCAGTACGCCGGCGCCTTCCTGCGGGGCCTGCCCGCCGGCCGCGCCGACGTGATCTCCTTCGACAACAAGGCCTACGCGGGCTGCGCCTTCCAGGCCGCCCGCGCCTGACACCGTCCGGTGAGGGTGTCCGGGGCCATTCGGTCCCTCCGGAGCGAGCCCGCCACGTCCGCGTCGTAGCGTGGGGTGAGGGCACGGAGGCGATGACAGTGGCCGACGGGAAGACGACCGGGCGTTTGCCGCGAGCGGTCTACGAGCGCGAGCTGCGGCGGCTTCAGCTGGAGCTGGTCAAGCTCCAGGAATGGGTGCGGTCCGAGGGCGCGCGGCTCGTCGTCGTGTTCGAGGGACGTGACGCGGCAGGCAAGGGGAGCACGATCAAACGGGTCACCGAGCACCTGAACCCGCGCGCCGCCCGGATCGTGGCCCTTCCCGTTCCCACGGACCGGGAGCGGACGCAGTGGTACTTCCAGCGCTACGTGGCCCAGTTGCCGGCCGCCGGTGAGATCGTCCTGTTCGACCGCAGCTGGTACAACCGTGCCGGTGTCGAAAGGGTGATGGACTTCTGCACCGAGGCGGAGTACGCGCTCTTCCTCCGCCAGTGCCCCGTCTTCGAGCGGCTCCTGGTCGACGACGGGATCATGCTCCGCAAGTACTGGTTCTCGGTCAGTGACACGGTGCAGGAACAGCGGTTCCGTGACCGGCTGGAGGATCCGAGACGACGCTGGAAGCTGTCGGCGATGGACCTGGAGTCGATCACGCGATGGGAGGCGTACTCCCGGGCCAAGGACGAGATGTTCCGGCACACCGACACCCCCGAGTCGCCGTGGCACGTCGTCGAGAGCGACCACAAACGCTCGGCCCGCATCAACATGATCAGCCACCTGCTGTCGACCGTGCCCTACCACGCCGTGCCCGGCCCCGACCTCGAACTCCCGCCGAGACCGCCCTCCACCGGATACCGGCGGCCTCCCCGGGACCGGCAACGACATGTGCCCGACGCGGCGGCAGAGCTCGCCGAATAGGCGGCAGCCGGGCCCGGACCGCGGGAGGCGCTGCCCGGGGCCTGCCTAAGGCTCGATGGCGAGGATGTCCTGGACGGGCCGCCGGGGCGTCGTGGGGCCGTGCGGTCCGTAGCCCAGGCGCAGGATCATCTGTACGTGGCCCGTGCCGGTGGCGGGGTCGCGGAGGGGCCAGCGCAGATCGGGCCATTCGAGGGCCTGGGTGGAGAACGAGGTGGCCAGGCCCTTCAGTGTGGCCAGCAGCAGGACGCGCTCCATGGCCTGCCCGGCGGTCAGCCAGTCCCGCGGAAGGTCGCCCGGCGTGCTGAGCACGGCCAGGTGGGGTTCCTTCTCGAAGGGCGTCGACCCGCGGTCGGAGGCCGGCTCGCCGCCGGAGAAGTCGCGCATGGGCGCTCCTCCACCGTGCTTGCGGGGGCCGAAGGCGTACTCCGGGACACCGTCCGTCGCCGTGTCCGCCCCGGCGGCGCCGGTCCTGGTCCAGCGGGCCAGGTCCTCCCGGGCGGCGTCGTCGGTGAGGTTGCGGGCCTCGGCCTCCTCGGCGAGCTCCTGGACCCACCGCAGCTGCCAGGAGGCGGGGAACGCCAGGGTCGCGCCCTCCCGGTCCGCGGCGTCCACCAGGGCGGTCCGGAGGTTCTCGGGGATGCCGGTTTCGGCGAACGGGTACCGGCTGGTGTGCCGCTCGCGGACCGCCGGGTGGAGCAGCCCGAGGCCGGCGTCCTCCTCGTCACCCGGCGAGCTCGTGCCCACGGTCGCGAGCAGCGTCGCGTCGGAGGCGTCGGGCAGGAGCGCGACGTCGGGGTGCAGGCCCGCGTTCGCGAGGGCGACGCGAAGGTTGAACAGAGCGGCGCCGCACCCCAGGTGCAGGGCCCGGGTGTCGGGATCGGAGTGCGGCATGATCCGCCCGAAGTCGGCGTACAGCCGGAAGGTGCCGCTCCCGCGTGCGTAGCGGAACCGCCACGGCTGGGCGTTGTGCATGGACGGAGCGGCCGCCGCGCTCCTGACCAGCTCTGCCACGCGGGCGTCGTCCAAGGCGGATGGTGCTGTCACCGGAGTCTCCCTTCGGACGGTCCGGCTCGGTCGCCAGGGTCTCTTCCCATGGTCGCTCCGCGGCCCGCACCCGGCAGGGGCCGAGCGCCCCTCCTCGCGGGGCCGGCCGGCCCCGGGTGACCGGTCCCGCTGGTGGCACCGCTCGCGGTCTGATCCCCTGGAGGGGAGGCGGCGGACAGGGCGACCGAGCGGAGGTGAACGGCCGTGGACGGCGAAGCACCGCGGCCCGGCGACCCGGCGGGCTCCTCTCCCCGCGAGGACACCGTGGCCGTCCGCAGCGCCCTGCGGCGCGCCCAGCTCGGGCTGACGGAGGAAGAGGTCGCGGGCCGGGCCGGCATGTCCCTGGCGTACCTGCGTCAGCTGGAGACGTTCAGCGGCGATTTCGACCCGGCCGCCGTCATGCGGCTGGCCGCCGCTCTCGAGATGTCGTACGAGGAGCTGACGCAGGGCCGCGGTGACGCTCCGCCCGGCCAGCGGGCGGCAGGTGCCCACCCCACGCTCATGCGGTTGTCGGAGCGTGAGTGCTGGGACAGGCTGGGCACGCACGGCATCGGTCGCCTGGGGCTGTCGGGAGATGCCGGCCCGGTGCTGCTGCCGGTCAATTTCCTGGTGGACGCCCGGACGATCGTCTACCGCACCGAGGCGGACGGCGCGGCGGCCGTCGCCTCCGGGACCCGGATCGCGTTCGAGACCGATCACCTCGACGAACAGCGTGCCAGCGGCTGGAGCGTCCTGGTGACGGGCACCGCGGACCGCATCACCGATGCCGGAGCGGTGCGCGTGCTCAGCGAGCGACCGGGGGCGCGGCCCTGGCCGGGAGGCAGACGTGATGTCTGGGTCCGTATCGTGCCGGACCAGGTGAGCGGCCGGGCCATCCGCGCCGTGTGATGCCGTGGCGAGGCCGGCCGGCGCCGGCGTGGGGTCAGCCCGTCGCCAGGAGGACCGTGCCGACGAGCGCCAGGCCCGCGCCCGCCGCCTGGACCGTCTGCAGCTTCTCGCGCAGGACGCCGCGGGCGGCCAGGGCGGTGACCACGGGGTAGAGCGAGGCGAGCACGGCGGCCACCGTGACGGGGCCGTTGTTCGCCGCGATGGAGTACGTGCCGTTGGCGGCCACGTCGGCCAGGCCGACGAAGGCGAGGGCGGGCAGGGCCGAGCGGATGCCGCTCCAGCCCTCCTCGGGCAGGGCCGGCGAGCCCCGGCGCACCGACGCCCAGAGCGCCCCGCCGCCCACCACCACGTTGCACACGCGCTGGACGAACAGGGCGAGGAACAGCCCGGTCAGGTTGTGCGAGGCCTCGGCGATCAGGGCCATCACGGAGCCGAAGCCGAAGGCGGCGACGAGGGTGAGGATCAGCGTCTGGCGCTGGACCGGCGCGCCGCCCAGGCCGGGGCCGCTGGCGAGGACGACGCCGGCCACGGCCACGGCTATGCCCGCGAACTGCAGCAGTCCCGGACGCTCGCCGAGCACCAGGCCCACGCCCAGCGGCACCGCCACCCCGCCCAGGGCGCCGAGCGGCGAGACGACGCCCATCGGCCCGAGGGCCAGCGCCCGGTAGAAGGCGAGCATCGCCGCGGGGCCCACGACGCCGGCCGCCACCGCGTACCAGAGCTGGGGGCCGGCCTCGGACCAGCCGCCGGTGGCGACGACGACCGCGCCCAGCGCGCCGACCGCGAGCAGCTGCGAGACGAGGACCACGGTCAGGGCGGGCATGCGCCGGGTGAGCAGCCCGCCGCCGAAGTCGGCCAGCCCCCACAGGAGGCTGGTGGCCAGGGCGAAGACCGGTGTCATGGGGGAGACCTCGCAGTACAGTGTGATGGACGGTGGCGTCCACGACACCGTAGTACACCCTGCTCAACTCTTACGAATAATATTTTGAACGGGACGGATCGGATCGACGTGACGGACCTCGACCAGCTCACGCAGTCGCTCGCCCGCAACCTCAAGCGCTGGCGCGGGGAGCGCCATTTCACCCTCGACGCCCTCGCGGCCCGCTCGGGCGTCAGTCGCGGCATGATCATTCAGATCGAGCAGGCCCGTACGAACCCCAGCGTCGGCACCACGGTCAAGCTCGCCGACGCCCTGGGCGTCAGCATCACCACCCTCCTCGACTACGAGCAGGGCTCCCACGTCCGGCTCGTACCCCGGGAACAGGTGGTGCGCATGTGGTCCACCGAGGCGGGCAGCCACACCTCGCTGCTCGTCGGCACCGATGTGCGCGGCCCGCTCGAGCTGTGGGACTGGCGCATCATGCCCGGCGACGACAGCACCTCCGACCCCCACCCGGCGGGCACGGTCGAGATGCTGACCGTACGGTCCGGCCGGCTGACGCTCGTCGTCGACGGCGAGGAGCACCAGGTCCCCGCCGGCACGTCGGCGACGTTCGAGGCGAACACCGCGCACGCCTACCGCAACGACGGCACCGAACCCGTCGAGATGACGATGGTCGTGGCCGTCCCGCCCGCCCGCTGAGCGCTCAGGCGGTCCGGACCCGCCGGGACACGTCGAGGGAGAGCGCCGTGGAGTGCTCGGCGAACCCCAGGCTCCGGTAGAGGCGTTCGGCGTCCGGCGTCGCGTGCAGGTCGACGCGGGTGACGCCCTGCCCGGCGAACCAGTCCAGCAGGGCCTCGGTGGTCGCGCGGGCCAGCCCCCGCCCGCGGTAGCGCGCGTCGGTGCACACCGTGAAGACGAACCCGAACCGCCCCGTGGGATGCTCCGGCGCGGGCAGCCGCTCCTCGACGCTGCCCACCGCACAGGCGGCCAGATGGGGCCCGCCCGCCCCGGCCGCCCCGTCCACGACGAACCCGCCGAGCCCCGGCCCGTCCGCCGCCAGCCGCCGCCGGGCGATCTCCACGGCGTCGCGCTCCCACGGGCCGGGCGAGTCGTGGCCGTCCATGTCGGCGAACATCAGCCTGCGCAGCCGGACGATCTCGGCGGCGTCCCCGGGGCGGGCCCGGCGTGTCGTGATCATGGATCGACGCTAACGCACGGCCCGCCGGGGACACTTCGCGGCCGGGATCGCGGCCGGGGTCGCGGCCTCGTCAGCGCAGCCGGGGGATCTCGATCGCCGGGCAGCGGTCCATGACCATCAGCAGGCCCGCGTCGCGGGTGCGTTCGTACGCCCCCTCGTCGATCACGCCCAGCTGGAACCAGACGGCCTCCGCGCCGATGGCGACCGCCTCGTCCGCGACGGCCCCGGCGAGCTCGGAGCGCACGAAGACGTCCACCACGTCGACGGGGAAGGGAATCTCGGCGAGGGAGGCGTACCCCTTCTCGCCGTGCACCGTCTCGGCCTTGGGGTGCACGGGCACGACGCGCTTGCCGTGGCGCTGCAGGACCTCGGCGACGCCGAAGGCCGGGCGCCGCTCGTTGGACGACAGGCCGACCACGGCCCAGGTGTCGCCGGTCCCCTCGATGATCTTCCGGATGATCCCCGGTTCTGCGTACATGCCCGCTCAACGACCCGCCCGGCCCGACCATTCCCGGGATCCGGCGACGATTTAGGCTGGCGGGATGCAGGAGTACCGGACGGTCGCGCGCGAGGGCGTGCACGAGATCGAGATCAACAAGTCGCGCTTCATCTGCGCGCTCGCACCGGCCGCGACCGAGGAGGAGGCGCAGGCCTTCATCGCGCGCATCCGCAAGGAGCACCCGACCGCCCGGCACCACTGCTGGGCCTACGTCATCGGCGCCGAGGGCTCCGTCCAGAAGGCGAGCGACGACGGCGAGCCGGGCGGCACCGCGGGCGTCCCCATGCTGCAGATGCTGCTCCGGCGCGAGATGCGCTACGTCGTCGCCGTCGTCACCCGCTACTTCGGCGGCGTCAAGCTCGGCGCGGGCGGCCTCATCCGGGCGTACGGAGGAGCGGTCGGCGAGGCCCTCGACACCCTGGAGACGGTGACCCGCCGGCGCTTCCGGCTGGTGACCGTCACCGTCGACCACCAGCGCGCGGGCAAGCTGGAGAACGACCTGCGGGCCACCGGGCGGGCGGTGCGCGAGGTGAGCTACGGCGAGGGCGTACGGATCGAGGTCGGCCTGCCGGAGGCGGACCTGGCGGCGTTCCGCTCCTGGCTGGCCGACGCCACGGCCGGCACGGCGGTCCTCGAGCTCGGCGGCGAGGCCTACGGGGACGCCTGAACCGAGCCCGTCCGCGCACCGCCACCCTCCGCCAGCCGGCCTACGCTACCCCCCTGTTCCCGTGCGCGGGGAGCGTCGTACCGAGGCCGGCGGGGCGGGCCGCCGTGACCCCTAGTTTCACGGTCATGGATCTCAAGCAAGCCAACTGCGTTCCCCTGCCGCAGAATTCGGCGGCAGGCCTGGCCTTCCTCCGCGAGGCTGCCCGTACCTTCCGCACCACCGGCGCCGTCGCGCCGAGCAGCAGGCGGCTCGCCGAGCGGCTGGCCGCCCCGCTCGCTCCCACGTGCAGACCGCGCCGCCCCGCCGCGGTGCTGGAGGTCGGCGCGGGGACGGGCCCGGTGACGCGGGTGCTGGCGGGGGCGGTGGGGCCCGCCGACCGGCTCGACGTCGTCGAGATCAACCCCCGCTTCGTCGAGATCCTGGACGGCGCGCTGCGCACCGACCCGGCCCTGTCCGCCGCCGCGGACCGGATCCGGCTCATCCCCGAGTCCATCACCGACCTGCGCATCGACCACGGCTACGACGTCATCGTCTCCTGCCTGCCGTTCACCAACTTCGACCCGGAGGAGGTCCGCGCGATCCTGGACCGCTATCTGTCGGTCCTCGTCCCCGGCGGGCACCTGACCTTCTTCGCCTACCTGGGCACCCACGCCACCCGCTCGCTGCTCAGCGGCCGCAGGGAGACCGCCAGGCACCGCGAGGTGACCTGCCTGCTGCACGACTTCACCCGCCGGCACTCCGGCAGGGCCAGCGTCGTGTGGCGCAACCTGCCACCCGCCCGCGTCTGGCACCTGCGCGCGCCCCGGCCCGCCGCGCGGATTTGCGGATTCGCGGAAAAGAGTGACATCGCGGCGGGCGGCGGGCGCCCCGATCAGGTGTACCTTCCGGCCCCGGACCGGATGCGAGACTGATGGGAGACTAGGGGCGACGGGTCAGTGCTGAACAGGGTGCGGAGGAACGAAACCATGCGGGTCGGAGTCGCCCTGTGAGGCTGCTGCACACCTCGGACTGGCACCTGGGACGGTCCTTCCACCGCGTGAGCCTCCTGCGGGCCCAGCGCGACTTCCTCGACCACCTCGTGCGGACCGTGCGCGAGCACGCCGTCGACGCCGTGCTCGTCGCCGGGGACGTCTACGACCGCGCCGTGCCGCCGCTCGCCGCCGTCGAGCTCTTCGACGAGGCTCTGCACCGCCTCGCGGACCTCCGGGTGCCCACCGTCATGATCTCCGGCAACCACGACTCGGCCCGCCGCCTCGGCGTCGGCGCCGGGCTCATCGAGCGGGCCGGCATACACCTGCGCACCGACCCGGCCGCCTGCGGCACCCCCGTGGTCCTCGCCGACGACCACGGCGACGTCGCCCTCTACGGCCTGCCCTACCTGGAGCCCGCCCTGGTGCGCGACGAGCTGGCGGCCGAGCGGGCCGGCCACGCCGCCGTCCTGGAGGCCGCCATGGAGCGGGTGCGGGCCGACCTCGCCACCCGGCCCGCCGGGACGCGGTCCGTCGTGCTCGCCCACGCCTTCGTCGCCGGCGGCGCGGCCAGCGACAGCGAACGCGACATCACCGTCGGCGGCGTCGCCGCCGTCCCCGCCGACGTCTTCCGGGGGGTGGACTACGCGGCCCTCGGCCACCTCCACGGCAGCCAGACCGTCACCGACCGGATCCGCTACTCCGGCTCCCCCCTCGCCTACTCCTTCTCCGAGGCCGACCACCGCAAGACCATGTGGCTCGTCGACCTCGACGCCGCCGGCGCGGTGACCGCCGAGCGGATCGACTGCCCCGTCCCGCGCCCGCTCGCCCGCATCCGCGGCCGCCTCGACGACCTGCTCTCCGACCCGCGCCTCGAGCGCCACGAGGACGCCTGGGTGGAGGCCACCCTCACCGACGCCGTGCGTCCGGGCGAGCCGATGGCCCGCCTCGCCCGCCGCTTCCCGCACACCCTCAGCCTCGTCTTCGAGCCCGACCGCGCCCCCGAGGACCCCCTCGCCTCCTACGCCCAGCGGCTCAGCGGCCGCACCGACCGCCAGATCGCCGAGGACTTCGTGGCCCACGTGCGCGGGGGCCAGGGCCCCGACGAGGCCGAGCGCGCCGTGCTGACCGCCGCGCTGGACTCCGTGCGCCTGGCCGACGCGACCGGCGAGGTGGCCCGGTGAGGCTCCACCGGCTCGAGATCACCGCCTTCGGCCCCTTCGGCGGCACCCAGCGCATCGACTTCGACGAACTGTCCGCCGCCGGGCTCTTCCTGCTGCACGGACCCACCGGCGCCGGCAAGACCTCCGTCCTCGACGCCGTCTGCTACGCCCTCTACGGCGGGGTCCCCGGCTCCCGCCAGGGCGCCGGACTGACCCTGCGCAGCGACCACGCCGACGCCGGCACGCCCACCGAGGTCGTCCTGGAGCTCACCGCCGGCGGACGCCGCCTGGAGATCACCCGGCGGCCCGAGCAGCTGCGCCCCAAGAAGCGCGGCACCGGCTCCACCCGCGAGAAGGCCTACGGCGCCCTGCGCGAGCGGGCCGCCGGCGGGGAGTGGAAGGCCCTCAGCCGCTCGCTCCAGGAGATGGGCGAGGAGATCACCCAGCTTCTCGGCATGAGCCGCGAGCAGTTCTGCCAGGTCGTCCTGCTGCCGCAGGGCGACTTCGCCCGCTTCCTGCGCGCCGAGGACGCCGCCCGCGCGGGGCTGCTCGGCCGCCTCTTCGACACCGGCCGCTTCGCCGCCGTCGAGGACCGCCTCGCGGACCTGCGCCGCGCGGCCGAGGCACGGGTCCGCGCGGGCGACGAACGCCTGCTGGCCCTCGGCCACCGGATGCGACAGGCCGCCGGCGACGCCTCCCTGCCGGAGATGGGCACCCCTGCCCCCGCCGGGGCACCGGCCGGACCCCCGGCCCCGGCCGCCGTCACCCCGGCTCCGCGCGGCACCGCCCGGCAGCGGCGCGGCTTCGTGCCCGCGCCCCGCGCCGGCGAGGCGCCGCTCGCACCCGGGGACCCGGGGCTGGCCGAGGCCGTCCTGGAGTGGGCGGCCCTGGCCCGTACGAACGCCCGCGAGCGGCGGGACGTCGCCTCGGTCGCGCTGCGCGCCGCCGAGCGCGAGCACCGCGCCGCGCAGGAGCGGGCCGACGAGGCCCGGGAGCTGGACCGGCTGCAGCGGCGGCACGCCGAGGCCCTGCGGCGTGCCGGGGCGCTCGAGGAGCGGCGCGCCGAACGGGACGCCCTGCGCGAGCGGCTGGAGCGGGCCCGCGCCGCCGAGGGCGTCGCGCCCGCGCTCGAGCTGCGCGGCCGGGCCGAGGAGGAGCACGCGGCCGCGGTCGCGGCCGAGCGGCAGGCCCGTGCGCCGCTGTCCGCCGGGCACCGCGAGGCCGGCGCCGAACAGCTCGCCGCCCTGGAGGGCGGGCTGCGCGAGGAGCTCGGCTCGCTGGCCGCCGCCCGGCGTGCCGAGGAGCGGGCCGGGGAGATCGTCGCCGAGACCGCGCGCCTGGAGCGCACGGCCGCCGCCGACGAGGACCTCCTGGCCGACGCCGCCGAATGGCTCGCGTCCTGGGAGACCGCCCGCCGCGCCCACCAGCGGCGCGTCGACGAGGCCCAGGAGGCCCTCGGCCGGGCCGAGCAGCTCGGCGGCCGGCTCGAGGCCGAGCGCAAGCGGCTCGAGGCCGCCCGCCGCCGCGACCGCCTCGTCCACGAGGCCGACGCCGCCGAGGCCCGGCTGCGCGACGCCCGCGACGCGGCCGCCACCGCCCGGGAACACTGGCTGGACCTCAAGGACCGCCGGCTGCGCGGCATCGCCGCCGAACTGGCCGCCGGCCTCGCCGCCGGCACCCCCTGCGCGGTGTGCGGCGCCACCGAACACCCCGCCCCGGCCCGCGCGGGCGCCGGCCAGGTGGACCGGGGGGCCGAGG
The DNA here is from genome assembly GCF_014655595.1 of Streptomyces griseocarneus. GTDB lineage: Bacteria > Actinomycetota > Actinomycetes > Streptomycetales > Streptomycetaceae > Streptomyces > Streptomyces griseocarneus. Next base: position 952,581 of record NZ_BNBL01000001.1, read on the forward strand.
AGGCCGCCCTGGCGGCCAGCCGCCGCGCCGACGAGGCGCGGGAGGAGGCCGGCCGGGCGCTGCGGCCGCTGGGCGAGGCCCTCGCCGTGGCCACCGCCGACGCCGGCGAGGCCACCGTCGGCGAACTCGCCGCTCTCGTGGCGGACCTGGAGCGCGCCCACGCCGGGGCCCGGACCGCCGGCACGGCCCTGCACGCCGCCCGCCAAGCGCTCGAGAGCGCCGAGGCGGAGTACGAGCGGCGGCGCGCCGGGCAGGAGGAGGCCCGGCTGCGCATCGCCGCCCACGCCACCCGCAGGGAGGGCCTCGAGCGGGAACTGGCCGTGCTGGAGCGCGAGCTGACGCAGGCGCGCGGCGGGTCCGAGTCCGTCGCCCGGCGCGCCGGCCTGCTGCAGGAGCGGCTCGGCCACCTCGCGGCCGCCGCGGCGGCCGCGCGGGAGGCGGACCGTACGGCCGGCCGTCGCAAGGAGGCCGACGCCCGGCTCGCCGACGCCGCCTACCGCGCCGGGTTCGACACCCCCCGCCTGGCCGAGCAGGCCATGCTGGACGGCGCCGCGCGGCACGAGCTGCGGCAGCGGCTCGAGCGGTGGGAGCGCGAGGAGCTGGCCGTCGCCGCGGAGCTGGCCGACGAGAGCGCGCTGGCGGCCGCCGGGCGCCCGCCCGCCGACCCGGACGCCGCGCTGGCGGACGTCGCCGGGGCGACCCGGGTGCTGCGGCAGGCGTCCGCCGAGGACGCCGCCGCCCGTACCCGCTGCGACGAGCTGGACCGGCTCTCCGCCGAGGCCGTCGCCGACGCCCGCGCGCTCGCCCCGCTGCGCGCGGAGTACCACCGGGTGGCCGAGCTCTCCTCGCTCGCGGCGGGCACCTCCGCGCGCAACGAACGCAAGATGCGCCTGGAGTCCTACGTCCTGGCCGCCCGGCTCGAGCAGGTGGCGGCGGCCGCGACCGCGCGCCTGCGGCGCATGTCCTCCGGGCGCTACACCCTCGTCCACTCCGACGCCCGGACCGGCGGCCGCGGCCGATCCGGCCTCGGGCTGCACGTCGTCGACGCCTGGACGGGCAGCGAGCGCGACACCGCGACGCTCTCCGGCGGCGAGACGTTCTTCGCGTCGCTGGCGCTCGCGCTCGGCCTCGCCGACGTGGTCACCGAGGAGGCGGGCGGCGTCCGGCTGGACACGCTCTTCATCGACGAGGGCTTCGGCAGCCTCGACGAGCAGACCCTGGACGAGGTGCTGGACGTGCTGGACTCGCTGCGCGAGCGCGACCGCACGGTCGGCATCGTCAGTCACGTGGCCGATCTGCGGCAGCGCGTCCCGGCCCAGCTGCAGGTGGTCAAGGAGCGGTCGGGTTCGGCTGTGCGGCACCGGACGGCGGCCGCGGGCTGAGCGCGCGGCGGGGGAGCGGCGAGGAGTAGACGACGCTCGTGGTCACCGAGCCCAGCCCGCCGATGCGCCCCGCCACCTCCTCGAGGTGGCGCATCGAATGGGCCGCGACCTTGATCACGAAGCAGTCGTCGCCGGTGACGTGGTGCGCCTCGAGGATCTCGGGCGTGGTGTCCAGGAGGTCGTGGAACGGTTTGTAGTTTCCGTTGGGGTAGCGCAGGCGGACGAACGCGAGCACCGGCATGCCGAGCCGGTCGGCGTCCACGACGGCGGTGTAGCCGCTGATGATCCCGGCCTCCTCCAGGCGCCGGACGCGCTCGGTGACGGCGCTGGAGGACATGTTCACGGTACGCGCCAACTCGGCGTAGCCCGCGCGGCCGTTGCTCTGGAGGGCGTCGAGGATGCGCCAGTCGGTGGCGTCAGGGGAATAGCCGGTCATGTGCGATGTCTAGCAGTGAAATCCCCGGCTTATCAAGATTTTTTCCGGGGATTGACCGTTCCGTTGGATGATCATGGACCGTAGATTTTCCGCCATGACAGCAATCGCCGCCCCGCAGGCCGCCCCCAGCCCCGTCCTCGCCGTCCCGCCCGCCGCCCCCGCCGACGCCGCGGCCTACTTCGCCGCCCGGCTCGCCTTCCACACCGACGTCGCCGACGTCCACGCCGTGCTGAACGCCGGCGCCGCGGACTTCGCGGTCGTCGACTCGCGCTCCACCCAGGCCTGGGACCAGGGCCACGTCCCGGGCGCCGTCCACCTCCCGACCGCGCAGATCCCGCAGCTGGCCGCCGATTTCCTCGACCCGGCCGTCCCGGTCGTCGTGTACTGCTGGGGCCCCGGCTGCGACGGCGCCACCCGCGCGGCCCTCGCCCTGGCCCGCCTCGGCTACCGCGTCAAGGAGATGCTCGGCGGCATCGAGTACTGGATCCGCGAGGGCTACGAGGTCGAGACGTGGGAGGGCACCCGGCAGCTCCCGCCGGACCCCCTGACGGCACCGCTCGACGGCGGCGACTGCGGCTGCTGACCCGGCCGCACGCTCACCGCCGCCGGCGGCTCCGCTCCCGTTACAGCGCCGACAGCTCGGCCACCAGGTCGTCCAGGCCCAGGGAGCCCTGGGAGAGGGCCGCCATGTGCCAGGCCTTGGCGTCGAAGGCGTCGCCGTGGGCCGCGCGGGCGGCCTCGCGGCCGGTCAGCCAGGCGCGTTCGCCGAGCTTGTAGCCGATGGCCTGGGCCGGCATCCCGAGGTAGCGGACCAGCTCGCTGTCGGCGAACTCCGCCGGGCGGCCGCTGTGCAGGCCGAAGAACTCCCGCGCCAGCTCCGGCGTCCAGCGCTCTCCCGGGTGGAAGGGGGAGTGCCCGGGGATCTCCAGCTCCAGGTGCATGCCGATGTCGACGATCACGCGCACCGCGCGCATCATCTGGGCGTCGAGGTAGCCCAGCCGCCGCTCGGGGTCGGCGAGGAAGCCCAGCTCGTCCATGAGGCGCTCCGCGTACAGCGCCCACCCCTCGCAGTTGGCGCTGACCATGCCGATCGTGGCCTGGTAGCGGGAGAGGCGGTCGGCGACGTGCGTCCACTGGGCGAGCTGGAGGTGGTGGCCGGGCACGCCCTCGTGGTACCAGGTGGAGACCAGGTCGTACACCGGGAAGCGGGTCTCGCCCATCGTGGGCAGCCAGGTGCGGCCGGGGCGGGAGAAGTCCTCCGAGGGCTGGCTGTAGTACGGGGCCGCGGCGCCGCCGGGAGGGGCGATGCGCGACTCGACGCGGCGTACCCGCTCGGCGAGTTCGAAGTGGGTGCCGTCCAGGGCGTCGATCGCCTCGTCCATCAGGTTCTGCAGCCAGACGCGGACCTCCTCGACGCCCTCGATGTGGGCGCCGTGGACGTCGAGATGGGCCAGCGCCTCCCAGGGCGTCCGCGCGCCCGGCAGGATCCTCTCCGCCTCCACCCGCATCTCGCCCAGGATCCGGTGGAACTCCGACCAGCCGTAGGCGTAGGCCTCGTCGAGGTCGAGGTCGGCGCCGTTCCAGTGGCGCGCCCACCGGGCGTAGCGCTCGCGGCCCACCACGTCGGGCGCGCCCTCGACGGCGGGCGCGTAGACGTCGCGCAGCCAGTCGCGCAGCGCGGCCAGGCCGCCCGTGGCGGCGCCGGCCGCCTTGTCCAGCTCCGCCCGCAGCTCCTCGGGCCCGGCGGCCGTGAAGTCACCGAACCAGCCGGTGCCGGTGCCGATCCACTCGTCCAACTGCCCGAGGACCGTGGTGACCTGACGGGGTCCGCCCTTCAGGCCGCGCGCCAGGCCTTCCGCGAGCGCGGCGCGGTAGCCTTCGAGCGCGGCCGGCACCGCGTGCAGCCGCTCGGCGATCGCCGACCAGTCCTCGGGGGTGTCCGAGGGCATCAGGGTGAAGACCTCGCGCACCGAATGCAGCGGCGAGTGGATGTTGCTGACCGTGCGCAGGTGCTCGCCCGCCTCGTGCACGGCGAGTTCGGCCGTCAGCCGCTCGCGCAGCAGGCGGGCGCAGCGGCGCTCGCTGTCGGCGTCGGCGCCCGGCCGGGCCTCGGCCTCGGTGAGCCGCTGCAGGGTCGTGCGGATCAGTCCGGCGACGGCCTCCGCGCCCGCGGGCGAGAAGTCCGGCAGCCGGCGCGCGGACCCGGGCACCCCCAGATAGGTGCCGGTGATGGGGTCGAGCTCGGTGTACGCGGTCACGTAGGCGTCGGCGACCTGGCGGGGCAGCGGATTGCTCGTCGTGTTCGGCATGCGCACATCCTCGTACGGAGCGGGCGGCGGCGTCACCGCCTTTAGGACGTCGCCGCCCGCGAGACGTCACCGCCTCCGGGACGCCACCGGCTTCGTGGCGTCGGTCGCGGGGCGTACGGGGGCGAGGCGGGCGGTGATGACGAGGGTGCCCTCCTCCACCTGGTAGTCCAGCGGCAGGCCGAGGGCGCGCATGGCCGCGACCATGGGGGTGTTGGAGGAGGTGGTGACGGCGTAGACGCTCTCGCAGTCCGCCTCGCAGGCCATGGCCACCAGGCGGCCGAGCAGTTCCCGGCCGACGCCCCGCTGCTGCCAGTCGTCCTCGACGAGCAGCGCGACCTCGGTCTCGTCGCCGTCCCACAGCAGATGGCCCAGCGCCACCAGGCGGCCGGAGGCGGTGTAGGCGGCCAGCGTGCGGCCGAAGCGGGGGCTCAGCAGGTGGCGCAGATAGCGGTCGGCGTCGGTGACGGGGCCGTGGTAGCGGCGCGAGAGCGTGGCCGGGGAGCAGCGTTCGTGCATCGCGCGCGCGGCGACGAGGTCACCGGCGTCGGCGCGGCGGACGGTGATCTCGTTGCCCTCCGGCAGCGTCAGGACGTCGCTGCGCGGCGGTACGCGCGGGCCGAGGCGGGCGTCGAGCGCGACCAGGGCGCGGGCGCGCGCGAACTCGGTGGGGGTGAAGGGCAGGTACGGGCGCTCGATGGTGATCGACCCGCCCGAGGGGTCGCGCAGCCGCATCACCGTCTCCTCCCACTCGCCGTCCTCGGGGACGGGCTCGGCGGCCGGGCCGCCGCCCCGCACCGGCCGGTTCGGTATCGAGCGGATGGTGCAGCGGCCCAGCAGCTGGCGCAGGGCGAGGGGGAGTTCGGAGGCGTCCAGCGCGGTGCGGGTGGCCAGGCCCAGCACCCGGGTCGGGGCGTCGACGAGGTCGTGCGCGTCGGCGCGCTCCAGCCAGGTCTCGCGGCCGCCCCCGGCGGCGGCCGCCCCGGTCAGGTCGGCCGGGGCCAGCGTCGCCGGGGAGCGCAGCAGGAGCTCGTCGACGGTGCCGTCGGCCAGCGGATGGGTCTGCAGGGACAGTATGTCGACGCGCAGGTCCGCCAGCGCCAGGCACAGGGCGGCCAGGCTGCCCGGCTCGTCGCGGACCGTCGTGCGCATCCGCCACAGCGCCGTGCCGCCCTCCCCGGGGCCCGGGGAGGCGGACGCCGGCGCCGTGGCGCCCGTATCGGGCAGGGCCTCGTGCCTGCCCGTGGGCGGTGGCGCGTGGCCCCGGCGCCGTGACCACCAGATGTGGAAGCCGGCCGTGGCCAGCAGCGCGGCCGCCGAACCGATCAGCAGGGCGGGGCCGTCGGGGCCGTGCACGACCGTGTCGGCCACCGAGTCGGCGGCCGCGACCGCCGTGAACAGAGCGGCCAGTTCCGCCAGGTCCCGGCGCCAGTGGTGGCGGTGTCGGGGGGAGCTCTTCGCGAGGTTCTCGTCGGTCATGACACCACCCTGGCCGAGCGGTGTTGCGTGATCACGAACGCCCTGTGTCCCGCAGGTAAAGGACCAATGCGCCCGGTGCCGGACGATTCGGGACAACCCCCGGGGGCGAGGATCCGCGCCGGATATCGGAGAGACAGTTCCGCCGCGGCCGTGGCAGGCTGACGGCATGCTTGATCACATCGCGATCCAGGTAGGGGACATCGCGGCGAGCGCGCTGTTCTACGACACCGTCCTCGCACCGCTCGGCGGCGGGCGGACCAAGGAGTTCGGCGAGAACATCGGCTACGGAACGACGGGACACACCCTGTGGCTCGTCCCCGCCACCGACGCCGCACCGGCCCGTGAGCTGCACCTCGCCTTCGTGGCGGCCGATCGCGCGGCCGTCGACGCGTTCCACGCGGCCGCGGTCGCGGCCGGCGCCGAGTCGCTGCACGCCCCGCGGCTGTGGCCGGAGTACCACGCCTCGTACTACGGAGCCTTCGTGCGCGACCCCGACGGCAACAACGTCGAGGCCGTCTGCCACACGCCGTAGCCTCAGGCGCGGCGCAGCTCGCGCAGCGCCTCCTCCACGCCGCGGTGGAAGGTCGGGTAGGCGTAGATCATGTGCCGCAGCGCCTCGACGGGCACCTCCGCCTGGATCGCGACCGCCAGGCCGTACATCACCTCGCCGCCCGTCGGCCCGGCCGTGGTCGCGCCGACGAGCACGCCCCGGTCCGCGTCCTCGACCAGCTTGACCAGGCCCTCGTTGCCCGCCTTGTGGATCCAGCCGCGCGTCGAGGAGGGCACCCGGGACAGGCCCGTGCGCACCGTGAGGCCCTTCTCGCGGGCCTGCTTCTCGGTCAGGCCCACCGCGCCGATCTCCGGGTCGGTGAAGGTCACGCGCGGCAGGGCGCGGTAGTCCGCGTCCGGGCCGCCCTCGCCGAGGATCGCCCGGATGGCGATGTCCGCCTCGTACATCGCCACGTGCGTGAAGGCACCGTGCCCGGTCACATCGCCCACGCCCCACAGTCCGGGCGCCGCCAGCAGCTGTCCGTCGGTCCTCAGCCACCGCGCCGTGGGGTCCAGGCCGACGGTGTCCAGGCCCAGCACGGACAGGTCCGCCCGGCGGCCCGTGGCGACGAGCAGCCGGTCGGCGGTCAGTTCCTCGCCGTTCTCCAGGACCAGCGTGAACGCGTCACCGCCGTGCCGCACCCGGGCCGCCCGCGCGCCCGTGCGCAGGGTCAGGCCCTCGGCGCGCAGCACCTCGGCCACCAGCTCGCCCGCCTCCGGCTCCTCCACCGGGATCAGGTTGTCCAGCGCCTCCACCACGGTCACCCGGGTGCCGAAGCGGGCGTAGACCTGGGCCAGTTCCAGCCCGATCGCGCCCCCGCCGAGCACCAGCAGCGAGCCCGGCGCCTCCTTGGCGGCGATCGCGTCCCGGTTGGTCCAGTACGGCACCGCGTCCAGCCCCGGCACCGGCGGGATCTGCGGCCGGGTGCCGGTGGCGAGGACGATCCCGCGCCGGGCCTCGAAGACCTCGCCGTTCACCTCGACCCGCCCCGGCCCGGCCAGCCGGCCGCGCCCGCGCACCAGCCGGCCGCCCTTGCCGGTGAAGCGGTCGGCGGCGACGCGGTCGTCCCAGTCGTCGGTGGCCTCGTCGCGGATGCGCGCGGCCACCGGCGCCCAGTCGGGGGAGACCCGGGCCGAGCCCGCCATGCCGGGCACGCGCCGGGCCTCGGCCAGCAGGTTCCCGGCACGGATCATCATCTTGCTCGGCACGCAGCCCCAGTACGGGCACTCGCCGCCGACCAGTTCGGCCTCCACGCCCACCACGTCCAGCCCGGTGCCGGCCAGCTCGCCGGCCACGTGCTCGCCGCCCGGACCCATTCCGATGACGACGACGTCCACCTGCTCGGTCACGGCACGCACCCTCTCTCGCGTCGGCTCCGGGTGCCCACCATCCCACCGGGCCGGGGGAGCGTCACTGTCCGACGCGCCCCGGTTGGAGCACCTTGGTGAACAGCACCGCGCCCCGCTCGTCCCGCAGCCGTACGGTCAGCTCGCCGCTCGCCCCGTCGATGGCGACCTCGCCGAAGAACTGGCTGTCCTGCCCGGGCGGCACGTTCGCGGTGGCGGGGGCCCTGACGAAGGGCTGCTCGGGCCCGAAGGTCGCGTCCAGCTTCACGGCGGGGAACCCGCCCGCGTTCAGCGGGCCCGTGACGAACTCCCAGAAGGGCTCGAAGTCCTTGAAAGCCGCCCGCGAGGGGGCGTAGTGCTGGGCGGAGGTGTAGTGCACGTCGGCCGTCAGCCACACCGTGCCGGTGATGCGCCGGTGCTTGATGTGCCGCAGCAGCTCGGCGATCTGCAGCTCGCGGCCCAGCGGCGCGCCCGGATCGCCCTGCGCGACGGCCTCGAAGTTCACCGGGCCGTCGGCCACGACCAGGCCCAGCGGCATGTCGGCGGCGATCACCTTCCACACCGCCCGCGAGCGCGACAGCTCCCGCTTGAGCCACCGCAGCTGCTCCGCGCCGAGGATCCCCCGGGCGTCGTCGGGCCGCCGGCCGGGGGAGTTGGCGTCGCGGTAGGTGCGCATGTCGAGGACGAACAGGTCGAGCAGCGGGCCGTGCCGCAGCACCCGGTACACCCGGCCGTCGCCGTCCGGGCTCTGGGTGGACACCGGGAAGTACTCGGAGAAGGCGCGCCGCGAGCGGGCGGCCAGCACGTCGACGTTCTTCTCGGTGTAGCGCGCGTCGTCCAGGATCTGGCCCGGGTACCAGTTGTTGCGCACCTCGTGGTCGTCCCACTGCACGACGGCGGGCACCTGGGCGTTGAGCCGTCTGAGGTGGTCGTCGAGCAGGTTGTAGCGGAACGCCCCGCGGAACTCCGCGAGGCTCTCGGCGACCTTCGACTTCTCCTCGGTGGTGACGTTGCGCCAGGTGCCGCCGCCGGGCAGGGCGATGCTCGGGGGGATGGGACTGTCGGCGTAGACGTTGTCGCCGCTGCAGAGGAAGAAGTCGGGGTCCAGGCGGCGCATGTGCTCGAAGATGCGGTAGCCGCCGCGGTCGGGGTTGATGCCCCAGCCCTGCCCCGCGAGGTCGCCGGACCACACGAAGCGCACGTCCTCGCGGCGCGCGGGAGCGGTGCGGAACGTGCCGTAGACCGGCCGGCCGGTGCGCCGGGGGTCGTCGGGGTCGGCGAGGACCACGCGGTAGTGGATCTGCTCGCCCGGCGGCAGGCCGCGCAGGGCCGTGCGGCCCGTGAAGTCGGTGCCGGGACCGACCACCGGTCCCGCCCAGCGGCGGACCGTGCGGAAGGACTCGGTCGCCGACGTCTCCACGATCATCCGGGCCCTGCGGTCCGACCGCACCCACACCAGCCCCGAGGAGGTGGTGACGTCCCCCGCCTGCGTGCCCCAGTCCGCGCTCGGCCGGCCCGCCAGCGCCAGGGCCGGGGCCGTGCCGCCGAGGGCCGGCAGCGCGGCCGCCCCGGCGGCGGCCGCCGATCCCCGCAGCAGCGCCCGCCGGCCGATGCCGCCCCGCCCGGATCCGTACGCCATGGAAGCAACCTCCTGTGCATCCGGCCCCGCCCCACTGGCCCCGGCCGGTGTCCCGTTCCTACCTGCGTCACATGCCCGGCAGCCGAACGCACCGTGAACAGCGGGCGCGTGCGGCTCCGCCGTCCCGGCCGCCGCCGCTCAGAGCGAGGTGCCGGGGCGTGAGGTGTCGAGGATGACGCGGGCGACCAGTGCCGGGTCGTCGTTCATGGGGACGTGCCCGCAGCCGGGCAGCCGTACGAGCCGGGCGCCGGGGATGACGCGCTTGGCCCGGACGCCCTGGCGGCGCAGCAGGATCCGGTCCTTCGTGCCCCAGGCGACGGTGACCGGAAGGTCCGGCAGGTCGTGGGTGAACAGGACGGTCCGCCCGGCGGCGAGGGTGGCCTCGAAGCCCGTGGCCTCGCGCAGCGCCCGCGTCTCGGCGACGACGGCGTCGGGGGAACGGCGGCCGGGGCGGGCGTAGATGGTGCCGGCCAGCGCCGCCCGGCCGGCGGCCGTACGGACCAGGCGGGCCAGGGCCCCGTCCGGCAGGCGCAGCGCCCCGTGCCGCATGCCCAGCAGCATGCCGAAGGCGTAGCGGCGCTCGGCCTCGGTCCAGAACCCGGCGGGGGCGAGCGCGGTGACGGACCGTACGAGCTTCTCGTGCCCCAGCTGCAGGGCGAGCAGCCCGCCCAGGGAGTTGCCGGCGACGTGCGGCCGGTCCAGGCCCAGGCTCTCGAAGAGGGCGCGCAGGACGGGGACCACGCCGGCCAGGTCGTAGGAGACGCCCGCGGGCAGGGCGGGGGAGCGGCCGAAGCCGGGCAGGTCCACGGCGATCACGTCCCGCTCGGCGGCGAGTATGCCCACCACCGGATCCCAGGCCTGGAGGTGATGGCCGATGCCGTGCAGCAGGACCAGCGGCTCGCCGCCGCCGACGCGTTCGTACACCACCTCGGCCGTGTGCTTCCCGGCGGGGTCGATGGGGAAGGAGACCGTCTCGGCCATGGGAGCTCCTCGTCATCCGTGGGGGCGACGTACCGAGACAGGATGTCAGCAACGGTTACCGCTGGGTAGACCTCGTGCGTCGCGGGCGGCGACACACTGCCGCGGCGGCCCGCCGGCCACCGGCCGTCACAGGCCTCCGGCCACCCGCAGCACGGCGCCGGTGGTGTACGACGCCTCCGGCGACAGCAGCCACGCCACGGCCCCGGCGACCTCCTCGGGCTCGCCGGGGCGGCCCATCGGCACCCGGTCGGACTTGCGCCACGGCCGCTGGGGGTCGCCCATCGCGGCGTGGATGTCGGTGACGATCATCCCGGGCTGCACCGAATTGACCCGGACGCCCTCCAGGGCGAGCTCCTTGGACAGCCCCACGGTCATCGCGTCCACGGCGGCCTTGCTCGCCGCGTAGTGCACGTACTCTCCGGGGCTGCCCAGCGTGGCCGCGCCGGACGAGATGTTCACGATGGCGCCGCCGCCTCCGCCGTGCCGCGTGGACATCTCCAGGGCCGCCCGCCGGGCGCAGATCAGCGCGCCCGTCACATTGACGTCGACGACGCGGCGTATCCGCTCCACCGGGGTCTCGGTGAAGGAGCCCAACAGCCCGGTGATCCCGGCGTTGTTGACCAGGCCGGTGACCGGGCCCAGCCGCTCCTTCACGGTGTCGAAGAACGCGTCGACCTGGCTCTCGACGCTGGTGTCCACCTGCGCCACCACGCACGCGACGCCCTCCTCGCGCACCGCGGCCGCCGTCTTCTCGGCGGCCTCGCGGGAGCGTTCGTAGCCGATGCCCACGCTGTGCCCGTCGCGGGCCAGCCGCAGCGCGACCGCCGCACCGATGCCCCTGCCGCCCCCGGTGACCACCGTGACCAGGCCCGTCGTACGCTCCACCGCTTCGCTCCCCGCCGTTCCCGCCGATGCCCCGCCGATGTCCGGTCACCGTACCCGAGGTCACCGACAGTGGCGGCGGTGGACGTCATTGGTCTTGACCAAGTGGGCACACCGTCCTATGGTCGCAGGCATACTGCAACAACCTTTAATAAAGAAGCGCGCGAAAAGCTTTGCGGAGGATCAGGGTGGGGACCACGCGGCTGGAATCGGTACCGGAACCGAAGTACTGGCACCTGAAGACCGTCCTGAGCGACGCACTCGACTCCGAGTTCTCCGTGGGCGAGATCCTGCCCAACGAACGTGAGCTCGCGGCCCGTTTCGGCGTCGCCCGGGCCACGCTCCGCCAGGCGCTCGAACAGCTGGAGCTCGAGGGACGCCTGCAACGCCGCCGGGGCGTGGGCACCACCGTCGCACCGCCCCGCATGGGCGTGGCCGTCGCCGACGCCGGGCACGCCTGGCCCGGCACCGCCGCCGACGCCTGGCAGTCCCTCGACAGCAGCGAGGAGGCCCCGCCCGCGGCGGTCGCCCGGCTGCTGGACACCGCCCCCGACGAGGCCGTGCACACCGTGCGCCGGCACCGCAGGACGCACGGCCAGCCCGTCGCCGCCGAGTTGCTGTACGTACCCGCCGCCAGCGTCCCGGGCCTCGCCGCCATCGACGCCCCCGCGGGCCCGGCCCGCGCCCGTGCCGTGCTGCGCGAGCTGCAGCGCCTGCGGCTGGAGGGCCAGGACCGGGCCGTGGAGCTGGGCTCGGCCCGCGCCGACGACGCCAAGCAGCTCGACCGGCTGCCCGGCGCCCCCGTGCTCGTCGTGACCACCCGCTACGTCGCCGACGGACGCACTGCCGCCGTCGCCGTGGCCACCTACCGGGCCGACACCTGCCGGCTCACCTTCGGCGACCCGGCCGGGGCCGACGTGGAGCTCCTCGCGGTCTGAGGGGCCCTCACACCCCGGTCCGGCGCCGCGCCGTGACCGTGCCCTCGACCGCGAAGAGCTGCTCCTCCACGTGGTCGAGGGCCAGCCGCAGCGCGCCCGTCGCCACCGCCGCCTCGCCCAGCAGCGACTGGGCCACCCGCGGCGGCCGCAGGCAGTAGCGGGCCAGCTCCCGGCGCAGCGGCTCCAGCACGCCCGCCGGGCCGGCCGCCCAGCCGCCCACCACGACCAGCTCAGGGTCGAGCGCCAGCACCAGCGCCGCCACGTCGTGCACCAGCCGGCGCAGATACCGCTCCACGGCGGCCTTCGCCCCCGCGTCGCCCTGCCCCGCCATCGTGAACACCCGCGCCACCTGCGCCTCGTCCAGCGGGTGCAGCGGCTCACCGGTGGTCGACAGCACCTCCTCGGGCGTGGCCTCCCGCCCCAGCAGGTGCAGCGCGCCGATCTCCCCGGCCGCGCCCCCGAACCCGCGGTGCAGCCGACCGCCGATCAGCGAGCCGGCCCCCGGGCTCAGCCCCGCCAGGACGAAGACCACGTCGTCCGAGCCGACCGCCGCGCCCTTCCAGTGCTCCGCCACCGCCGCGGCGTTGGCGTCGTTCTCCACCAGCACCGGGCACCGGAACGAGCGCCGCAGCCGCTCCCCGAGCGGCAGTCCGGTCCACTGCGGCAGCGCCGTGCCCAGCCGGATCGTCCCGTCCGCCTCCACGATGCCGGGGCTGGCCACCCCCACCGCGCGCAGCGAGCCGCGCGCCACCCCCGACCGCTTGAGCAGGTCGGCGACGGCGACCCGCACCTGGTCCAGCCGCTCGTCGGCGGGCGCGGTCTCGGAGACCTCCACCTGCGCGGAGCCCCGCACCCGCCCGCCCAGGTCGGCCAGCAGCGCGGCGATGCGGTGCGGGCCGATCTCGATGCCCAGCAGATGCCCGGCCTCCACCCGGAACCGGAACCGCCGGGCCGGCCGTCCCTGACGGCGGGCGGCACCCTCCTCGGCCGCCGCCTCCACGACCAGGCCGGTGTCCATCAGGCCCTCGACCACGCCCTCGACGGTCGGCCGGGACAGACCCGTCACATTGACCAGGTCGGTGAGCGTGGGAGCCTCGGCGGCACGCAACGCGTGCAGCACCACGGCCGAATTGATCCGCCGCAGCAGAGACGGATCCCCACCGGTGAGCCGCCCCAACGTGCCGCCTCCTCGCTTTGCGTGCCCTTTGCCCGCACGGATCGTATCCGGTGACGGGGGGCCCGGCGAGCCTTGGGACCTCAGCCGGGCGTGACGAACCCCGACTCGTACGCGGCGATGACCGCCTGCGTCCGGTCCCGCGCCCCCAGCTTCGCCAGCACCGCGCTGACGTGCGACTTCACCGTCTCCGTGCCCAGCAGCAGGCTGCGGGCGATCTCCGGGTTGGACATCCCACGGGTCATCAGCCGCAGGACGTCGGCCTCGCGCGGGGTGAGCGCCGCCCGCTCCATCGCCGCCCGGGCGCGCTCGTTGCCGCGCGAGGCCGCGAGCCTGCGCAGCGCGGCCGGGAACAGCAGCGAGTCCCCGGCGGCCACCGTCCGCACCGCCTGCACGATCTGTGCCGGGGCGGCGCGCTTGAGGAGGAAGCCGTCGGCGCCGGCGCGCAGCGCGTCGTAGACGTACTCGTCGTTCTCGAACGTCGTCACGACCAGGATCTTCGGCGGCTCCGCCACCGTGCGCAGCACGGCCCGGGTCGCCTCGATGCCGTCCAGCAGCGGCATCCGCACGTCCATCGCCACCACATCGGGGCGCAGCCGCCGGACCAGCGGCAGGACGGCGGCGCCGTCCGAGGCCTCGCCCGTCACCGTGATGTCGGGCTGGGCCTCGAGGATGGCGCGCAGCCCGGCGCGCACGAGGGGTTCGTCGTCGACGAGAAGAACGGATATCGGCACCGGATCACCCTAGATCGTTCAGCGGGAGCAGCACCCGCACCCGCCAGGTGCCCTCGTGCTCGCCGGTCTCGGCGCGGCCGCCGAGCAGCGCGGCGCGTTCGCGGATGCCCCGCAGCCCGCTGCCGCTCCCGCCGGCCGCGGCGCCGCCGCCCGGCCGGTCACCGGCGTCCAGCGGATTGCGGTCCTCCAGCGGATTGCGGACGTCCAGCTCCAGCTCGTCCGCGCCGACCGCTATCCGTACCAAGACGTCGACGGGCCCCGCGTGGCGCACCACGTTGGTGAGCGCCTCCTGCACGATGCGGTAGCCCTCCCGGGAGACGGGCCCCGGCACCGCCTCCAGCGAACCCGTCACCTCCGCCGTGACGTGCGCGCCCGAGCCGCGGGCGGCGGACAGCAGCCGCTCGGCGTCCGCCAGTGAGGGCCGGCGGGCCGGCGGCGGGGCGTCCTCCCGCAGCACCCTCAGCATCCGCTCGAGGTCCTCCAGGGCGTGCCGCCCCGTCTCCTCGATCGCGGCCAGCGCCTGCCGGGTGAACTCCGGTGAGCCCGCCGCCCGCGCGGCGCCCGCCTGGACCACGGCCACGGTCAGGGCGTGCCCCACCGAGTCGTGCAACTCGCGGGCGAGGCGGTTGTGTTCCAGCAGCCGCTCGGTGCGCTCCTCCAGCGCGGCCAGCCGCGCGGCCGCCGACGGGCCCAGCAGCGCGCGGGCGGCCCGGGCCAGCAGCGCGCCGGCCGCGACGACGAACGCAGCGAACAGCGCGAGGGCCACCGCGGCGAGCGGCGCGTACCACCAGTGGGGCGCGAAGACCGTCCCCGTCAGCGGGAGGCGCAGCGGCCGCTCCCCGCCGGCCGACCGCAGCAGGCGCACCACCAGCGTGGGCACGTGCACGCTCAGGAACGCCGTCAGCGTGCCCAGTTCGTACCGCAGCACCAGCCACAGGGCGGTGCGCCGGCGGTCCTCCCAGGAGACCGACGGCGCCGGGACGACGTCCGGCTTCTCCGCGTCCCGCCGCCCGGGGAACAGCAGCAGCTGGGCCTGCGTCCCCTCCGAGAGCCGCACGCCGGGGATCACGGCGAGCGCGGCCAGGAGCGGCAGGGGCGCCACCAGGAGCCAGGCCCCGGCGAGGGTGTTCATCCTGCCGAGCCCGGGGACGACGAACGCGAACACCGTGGCCAGGACCGTCGCCATGACCAGGTGCAGCCAGCGGGTGTACGTGACCGCTCGGGTCACCGGGCGCAGCGGATCGATCATGAATTCATCCTCCCAGCCCCGCCCGCCCCGGTCCTCCCCCACGCGGGGGAGGAGCCGCCCACCCGTGGGGGATCAGCGGGCCGTGCCCCCGGCGGCAGCCTGGAGCCATGACCTCGATCGACATCCGCGAACTCACCAAGGCCTACGGCCCGGTGCGCGCCCTGGACCGGCTCACGGTCACCGTCCGCCCCGGCCGGGTCACCGGCTTCCTCGGCCCCAACGGCGCGGGGAAGTCCACCACCCTGCGCGTCGTCCTCGGCCTCGACCGGCCGACCTCCGGCGCGGCCCTGGTCGACGGCCGGCCGTACGCCTCCTTCGCCGAGCCGCTGCGGCACGTCGGCGCCGTGCTCGACGCGGCCGCCGCCCACCCGGCCCGGACCGCCCGCGACCACCTCCTCACCCTGGCCCTGAGCAACCGCATCCCGGTCCGCCGGGTCGAGGAGGTGCTGGAGGAGACCGGGCTGGCGGCCGCCGCGCGGCGCCGCGTACGGACCTTCTCGCTCGGCATGCGGCAGCGCCTGGGACTGGCCGCCGCGCTGCTGGGCGACCCGCCCGTGCTGATGCTCGACGAGCCCACCAACGGCCTCGACCCCGAGGGCATCGTGCACCTGCGGCGCCTGACGCGCCGTCTGGCCGACGAGGGGCGCACCGTCCTGATCTCCAGCCACCTCATGACCGAGATGGCGCAGACGGCCGACCACCTCGTCGTGCTCGGCCGCGGCCGGCTGCTCGCCGACGCGCCCCTGAAGGACTTCATCGGCAAGCACGCCTCCCTGGAGGACGCCTACTTCTCCCTGACCGACAGCTCCGCCGAATTCACGCACCAGGAAGGCACGTCCTCATGACCGTCCTCGCCCCCGTCCTCCGCTCCGAGTGGGCCAAGATCCGTTCGGTGCGGTCCCTGCTCGTCGCCCTGTCCGCCGCCTTCGTCGCGACGGTGGGCGTCACCGTGCTGGTGCACGCCACGGTCGGCAGGAGCGAGGCGGACAACGCGGACTTCGAACCCGTCCACAGCTCCTACTTCGGCCTCAACTTCGGCCACATCGCCGCCGTCTGCTTCGGCGTGATGGCGGTGGCCGGGGAGTACACGGGCGGCGGGATCCGCCTCTCGCTCGCCGCCGTCCCGCGCCGCGGCGCGTTCTGGGCCGGCAAGCTGCTCGTCCTGGGCGCCGTCGCCCTGCCGGTGGGGCTGGCCACCGGCTTCGGCTGCTTCCTCGGCGCCCAGGCCCTGCTCGGCGAGTACGGCGTGGGGCTGGGGACGCCCGGCGCGCTCCAGTCGGCGGTCGGCTGCGGCGTGTACCTCGCGCTGCTCACCGTGTTCTCGGCGGGGGTGGCCGCGGTGGTCCGCAGCCAGGTCGGGGCGCTGTCCGTGCTCACCCCGGTGGTGTTCCTGATCTCGCCGGTCTTCGCCGGGGTCTCCGGCATCGGGGACGTGGTGGCCTTCCTTCCCGACCGGGCCGGACAGCAGATCCTGCACCCGGTTCCCGAGGGCCCGCTCGGCGCCTGGTCCGGGATGGGCGTGATGGCGCTGTGGACGGCGCTCGCGGCCGCGGCGGGCTGGTGGTCGCTGAGCCGCCGCGACGCCTGACCGGAGCGCGTCGCGCCGGGGTCAGCGGGTCTCGTCGGCGGCCGCCCGCAGCCGGCCGAACTCCTCCGCCATCTTCGGCAGCGGCCAGTGGGCGTTGAGGCCGCTGGGGTTGGGCAGCGCCCAGACGCGAGTGGCGCCCACGGTCCGCTCCTGGGGCCCGATCTTCGCGTGCCTGTCGCCGAAGGCGATCCGATAGGCGGTGACCCCGACGACCGCCAGCCAGCGGGGCCGCAGCAGCTCCACCTTCTCGGTGAGGATGCGGCCGCCCTCGCGGAACTCCTCGTCGCTCAGCTCGTCGGCGCGCGCGGAGGCCCGCGCGACGACGTTGGTGATGCCCAGCCCGTAGTCGAGCAGCTCCCGCTCCTCGGCCGGGCGCAGCAGGCGCGGCGTGAAGCCGGAGGCGTGCAGGACGGGCCAGAAGCGGTTGCCGGGGCGGGCGAAGTGATGGCCGGTGGCCGCCGACATCAGCCCCGGATTGATGCCGCAGAAGAGGACGCGCAGGCCGCCCGCGACCACGTCGGGGACGAGGCGGTCGCGGGCGGCTTCGAGCTCTTGAGGGGTCATGCTCAGAGGATGGACCCCGGCGCGTAGGCGGCGGCCTCCGGGTGCCGCTTGGTGATCTCCTCGACGCGGGAGACCACGGTGGCGACCTGCGCGCTCGCGGCACCGGTGAAGGACAGCTTGTCGGCCATCAGCGCGTCGAGCGCGGCGCGGTCCAGCGGGATGCGCTCGTCGGCGGCGAGCTTGTCCAGCAGTTCGTTGCGCTCGGCGCCCTGCTCGCGCATGGCCAGCGCGGAGGCCACCGCGTGCTCCTTGATGACCTCGTGCGCGACCTCGCGGCCGACCCCGGCGCGCACCGCGCCCATCAGCACCTTGGTGGTGGCGAGGAAGGGGAGGTAGCGGTCCAGCTCGCGGGCGACGACGGCCGGGAAGGCGCCGAACTCGTCGAGCACCGTCAGGAAGGTCTCCAGCAGGCCGTCCAGCGCGAAGAACGCGTCCGGCAGCGCGACGCGGCGCACCACGGAGCACGAGACGTCGCCCTCGTTCCACTGGTCGCCCGCCAGCTCGCCGGTCATCGAGGCGTAGCCGCGCAGGATGACCATCAGGCCGTTGACGCGCTCGCAGGAGCGGGTGTTCATCTTGTGCGGCATGGCGGACGAGCCGACCTGGCCGGGCTTGAAGCCCTCGGTGACCAGCTCGTGGCCGGCCATCAGGCGGATGGTCTTGGCGAGCGAGGACGGCGCGGCGGCCAGCTGCACCAGCGCGGTCACCACGTCGTAGTCCAGCGAGCGCGGGTAGACCTGGCCGACGGAGGTGAAGGCGTGGGCGAAGCCGAGGTGGGCGGCGATCCGCTGCTCCAGCTCGTCCAGCTTCGCGGCGTCGCCGCCGAGCAGGTCGAGCATGTCCTGGGCGGTGCCGACCGGGCCCTTGATGCCGCGCAGGGGGTAGCGGCCGAGCAGCTCCTCGGTGCGGGCGAAGGCGACCAGCAGCTCGTCGGTGGCGGTCGCGAAGCGCTTGCCGAGGGTGGTGGCCTGGGCGGCGACGTTGTGCGAGCGGCCCGCCATGACCAGCTCGGCGTGGTCGGCGGCGAGCTTGCCGAGCCGGGCCAGGACCGCCACGACGCGGTCGCGCACCAGCTCGAGGGAGAGCCGGATCTGCAGCTGCTCGACGTTCTCGGTGAGGTCGCGGGAGGTCATGCCCTTGTGCACGTGCTCGTGGCCGGCGAGGGCGTTGAACTCCTCGATGCGGGCCTTCACGTCGTGCCGGGTGACCTTCTCGCGCTCGGCGATCGAGGCCAGGTCGACCTGGTCCAGGACCCGCTCGTAGTCGGCGAGGGCGGTGTCGGGCACCTCGATCCCCAGGTCCTTCTGCGCACGGAGCACGGCGAGCCACAGCCGCCGCTCCAGCGTCACCTTGTACTCGGGGGACCAGAGCACGGCGAGCTCGGGGGAGGCGTAGCGGCCGGCCAGGACATTGGGGATGCGGGGCTTTGCAGTCACGTGGCCGAAGTCTACTGGTGATACGTGCAGACGGACGCCCCGCCCCGGTTTGTGGCTTGCTACGAGAGCGCGCCGGTGAGGGCGGGCTCACGAGAGCGGGCCTACGAGAGCGGTGCCTCGTACGCCAGCAGCTCGCCGCGCTTGGGCGGCCGGCCGTCCCCCGAGGACCGGCCGGTGAGGCGGCGGCCGATCCAGGGCACCAGGTGCTCGCGCGCGAAGCGCAGGTCGGAGCCGCGCCGGGCGGCCCACCCCGGGGGCACGGCCGGCGGCAGCGACGCACGCCAGTCGGACTCCGGGGCGTGGCCGAGGGCCTGCCACACGGCCTCGGCCACCCGGCGGTGGCCCTCGGCGTTCAGGTGCAGCCGGTCCTCGGCCCACATCCGGGGGTCGCCCAGCGCGTCGGCCGAGAAGAGGTCGACGACCAGGGCGCCGTGCCGCTCGGCCAGCGCGTCGATGAAGTCGAACAGCTGCTCCATGCGCGGCAGGAACCGCTCCAGCACCGGGCCGCGCCGCCCCGGGCTGCGCATCAGCACCAGCTGCCGGCAGCTGGGGGCCAGCAGCTCCACCGCCTCGGCGAGCCGTGCGCACACCACGTCCACGTCGCACTTGGGCCGCAGCACGTCGTTGAGGCCGCCCACCAGCGTCACGAGGTCGGCGCCCATGGCGGCGGCCACGGGCGCCTGCTCGTCCGCGATCTGGCCGATCAGCTTGCCGCGCACGGCGAGGTTGGCGTACCGGAAGCCGGGGTTGCGGGCGGCCAGCCGCGCGGCGAGCAGGTCCGCCCAGCCCCGGTACGAGCCGTCCGGCAGTCCGTCGGACATGCCCTCGGTGAAGGAGTCGCCCAAGGCGACGAAGCTGGTGTGCGTGTATGCGGCATTCATCGGCATGGCGCCGTGATCCTACCGCCCGCGCGGCCTCCCCGGCGCACGGCGCCGGGAAGGGCGGGTCAGGACCGGGCGCCGACCAGCTGGCGCAGCACGTCCTCCAGCGTCACCAGCCCGGCCAGCCGGTTGTCCTCGCCGATCACGGCGGCCAGGTGCGCGCCGGTGCCGCTCATCGCCCGGATCACGTCGTCCAGCGGCGTGTCCGCCCGGACCCGGGCGATCGGGCGCATCCGGCGCAGCGGGAAGGGCATGTCGCGGGGCTTGGCGTCCAGCGCGTCCTTCACGTGCAGGTAGCCCAGGATGCGGCCCGCGTCGTCGACGACGGGGAAGCGGGAGTAGCCGGACGAGGCGGACAGCCCCTCCAGCTCCTCGGGGGTGACCCCGAAGCGCGCGGAGACCACCTTCTCCAGCGGCATGACCACGTCCTCGACCGGGCGCTTGCCCAGCTCCAGGGCGTCGCGCAGCCGCGCGGTGGCCCGCTGGTCCAGCAGGCCCGCCTCGCTGGAGTCGGCGACCATCCGGGCCAGCTGGTCGTCCGAGAAGACGGCCGTGACCTCGCTCTTCGGCTCCACCCGCAGCAGCTTCAGCACCCCGTTGGCCAGCCGGTTGATCGCGAAGACGAACGGGCGCAGGGCGCGCGCCAGCGTCACCAGCGGCGGCCCCAGCAGCAGGGCGGTGCGCACCGGTTCGGCGAGCGCGAT
Organism: Streptomyces griseocarneus; assembly: GCF_014655595.1. GTDB lineage: Bacteria > Actinomycetota > Actinomycetes > Streptomycetales > Streptomycetaceae > Streptomyces > Streptomyces griseocarneus. The sequence goes on from NZ_BNBL01000001.1 coordinate 972,850, forward strand.
GTTCTTCGGCACCATCTCGCCGAAGAGCATGTGCAGATACGTCGCCGCCGCCAGCGCGATGACGAACGACACCGGGTGGACGACGCCCTGCGGCACCCCGGTCGCGTGGAAGAACGGCTCCAGCAGATGGGCGATGGCGGGTTCGGCGACCACGCCGAGCACCAGCGTGCACAGCGTGATGCCGAGCTGGGCCGCCGCCATCAGGTCGGAGATGTGCCGCAGGCCCCACAGCACGCTGCGGGCGCGCCGGTCGCCGCGCTCGGCGTAGGGCTCGATCTGGCCGCGGCGCACGGAGATCATGCCGAACTCGGCGCCGACGAAGAAGGCGTTGGCGACCAGCGTCGCCAGGCCGATCAGCAGCTGGACGAAGGTCATCGGCCGGCCTCCGCGTCGAAGCCGCCGAAGACGTCCGCGCCGGGCGCGGGAGCCGTCAGGCGCACCCGTGCCGCGCGGCGTCCCGAGGCGTCGGTGACCTCGATCCGCCAGCCGGCGACCTCCACGGTGTCGCCCGGGGCCGGGATGCGGCCGAGCTCGGTGGCGACCAGGCCGGCCAGGGTCTCGTACGGCCCGTCGGGCGCGCGCAGCCCGATGTGCTCGAGCTGGTCGGTGCGGGCGGCGCCGTCCGCGTCGTAGAGCTTGCGGCCGTCGGGGTCCTCGCCGGCCGGGGCCAGGTCGGGCAGCTCGTGCGGGTCGTGCTCGTCGCGGACCTCGCCGACGACCTCCTCGATGATGTCCTCCAGGGTGACCACGCCGGCCGTGCCGCCGTACTCGTCGATGACGACGGCCATGCTGCGCTTGCCGGAGAGCCGGTCCAGCAGCCGGTCCACGGTCAGCGACTCGGGCACCAGCAGCGGCTCGCGCAGCAGGCCGGTGACCAGCCGCTGGGTGCGCTCCTCGGCGGGTATGGCCAGGACGTCCTTGATGTGGGCGGTGCCGATGACGGTGTCCAGGGTCTCGCGGTAGACGGGGAAGCGGGACAGACCGGTGGCCAGGGTGGCGTTCGCGACGTCCTCGGCGGTGGCGCGCGCGTCGAGCGCGATGACCTGCACGCGCGGGGTCATCACGTTCTCCGCCGTCAGGTCGGCGAGGTTGAGGGTGCGCACGAACAGCTCGGCGGTGTCCTTCTCGAGGGCGCCCTCCTTGGCGGAGTGGCGGGCGAGGGCGATGAGCTCCTGCGGGCCGCGCGCGGTGGCGAGTTCCTCGGCGGGCTCCAGGCCCATGCGGTGCACGACGCGGTTGGCGGTGTTGTTCAGGTGCCGGATCAGCGGGCGGAAGGCGGCGCTGAAGGCACGCTGCGGCCCGGCGACCCTGCGGGCGACGGGCAGCGGGCGGGAGATCGCCCAGTTCTTGGGCACCAGCTCGCCGACGACCATCAGCACCACCGTGGACAGCACGGTGCCCAGGACCAGGGCCGCCTGGGAGGCCACCGAGTCGGGCAGGCCGAGGGCCTGGACCGGGCCGGTGAGCAGGGCGGCGATGGACGGCTTGGAGATCATGCCGATGATCAGGCCGGTGACCGTGATGCCGAGCTGGGCGCCGGACAGCTGGAAGGTCAGACTCCGTACGGCCTTCAGGGCGCTCTCCGCGCCCCGCTCACCGCTCTCGACGGCCCGTTCCAGCTCGGCGCGCTCCAGGGTGGTGAGCGAGAACTCCGCCGCCACGAAGACCGCGCAGGCGAGCGTCAGCAGCAGGGCGAGCGCCAGGAGGAGCACTTCGGTCATCGGTTCACCTCCGTCCCATGGTCGGGCAGGGGCGGAAGGGCCGCACGACGTCGGTACCCGGGACTACTGGGGGGCTCGCCCATGGGCGGACGCTCACACCTTTCACTCAGCGAGGAATCATCGAAGAAGAGGAAAACCTGATGGTCACCATCATGACGCGACGGTGACCATCAATGGTAAAGGACGAGCAAAGCGGACGGGTGGGGTCAGCCCCGCAGCTCCTCGATCACCGGGGCGAACTCCTCCATGAAGGGTTCGAGGACGGTGAAGTAGGTGAAGCCGTAGCGCTCGCGGTGGCCCCGGACGCGCTCGGCGATCTCCTTGACCGAGCCGGTCAGCAGGGCGGGGTGGTCCAGGAACTCGTCCTCGCCGAGGTCCTCCGTGTAGCCCATCAGCTCGCGGATCCTGGCGCGCGGGTCGCCGCCGACCGCCACGATCTGCACCAGGCAGTTGAGCTCGGCGGGCTCGGCGCGGCCGTCCTCGAAGCTCCGGTAGAGGGCGACGCGCTCCTCGAGGGCGGTGGGGCTGATCAGGCGCAGCGTGCCGTCGCGGTCGGACGCTCCGCCGGTGAACGCCGCGACGTCGGCGTGCCGCGCGGCCAGCCGCAGCATGCGGTCGCCGTTCCCGCCGAGCAGCAGCGGCGGGCGCGGGGACTGCGCGGCCGCCGGTACGTGCCCGGGGTCGCCGAGCAGCCGCTCCAGCTCGGTGACGGTGCGCTCGAGGTGGTCGACCCGCTCGCGCGGCGAGCCGAACGGCAGCCCCGCGCTGTCGTGCTCGGCCTTCACGTAGCCCGCGCCGAGCCCCAGCTCCAGCCTGCCGCCCGTCAGCTGATCGGTGGAGGCCACCTCGCGGGCGAGCAGGGAGGGGTTCCAGAAGCCCGCGTTGAGCACGAACGTGCCGACGCGGGGCCGCTCGGTGACCTCCGCGGCCGCCACCAGCGAGGGGAAGGGCGCGGGCATGCCCAGGTGGTCCGGGACGAGGATGACGTCGTAGCCGAGCGCCTCCGCCTCACGGCACTTCGCGCGCCACTCGGCACCCGTCCCGGGCGTGAGCATGTTGACGGCGAAACGGAACGGTCGTGACATGGAGAACCCCCTGGTGTGTCGGTGCCGCCACCGTACCGGAGGATGTCTCCGTTTGTCCTCCCGTCAGCACGCCACGGAACGGACCGGCGCTGCGGATCGGACCGGCGCTGCGGATCGGACCGGCGCTACGGATCGGACGGGCGGTCCGGCTCGGCCGGCCGCCTGGCCACCCCCAGCACACACGTCGAAGCGGGCGAGGCGAGCCCCTGGGCCGGCACCCGCAGACGGCGGTACACCCCGACCTCGAACCCGGCCGCCTCGATCGCCCCCAGCGGATCGCGGGCCGTGTGGCAGCCGCCGAACAGCAGCGGCCACACCGTGCGGTCCAGCGCCCGCTGCACCCCGGCCGCCGCCCGCCCCTGAGCCAGCCCGTGCTCGAAGAACCGCAGCTCACCGCCCGGCTTCAGCACCCGCCGCAGCTCCGCGAGTGACCGGCGTACGTCCCGCACCGAGCACAGCGTCAGGGACGTCACCGCCGCGTCGAACGCCTCGCTCTTGACCGGCAGCGCCTCCGCGACCCCCGGCACCACGTCCACGGGCACGCCGGCGCGGACCGCGGTCTCCACCGCCTGGCGCCGCATCAGCCGCTCGGGCTCGATCGCCACGACCTCCGAGACCGTGGCCGGGTAGTGGGCGAAGTTCAGGCCGTTGCCCGCGCCGATCTCGATCACCCGCCCCGACAGTCCCGCCAGCAGCTCCCGACGGTGCGCGGCCACGCCGGCCCGCACGTCGACGACCGGGCTCCACCGGACGTACGCCCGGGCGAACAGCGGGTGGTGCACGGCGTCGTGCGGTGTTCTCCTGCGGAGCGGCGGCATGAGGCACCCCTTTCCCGGGGGACGGCGAGGGGATTTTTCCCCTCCACGCCCGTCCCGAACCGGGGCCGCGCCGCGAACCGCCCGGGGGCGTTCAGTCCCGCTGCTCCGCCGTGAAGCGGGCGGCGTCCCACGTGCCGTCGAGCGCCGGCGCCAGCCAGGTGGGCGCCACGGCCCGGAAGTCCTCGGGGGGAAGCGTGCCCGCGCCCTCCGGGACGGCGCCCAGCAGCGGGGCGCCCGCCGACCGGGGCAGATCGGCGACGTTGCAGCGCATGGCCAGGTCGGGGGCCGTCGGCCAGCTGCCGATGACCACACCCGCGCAGGTCAGACCACGCGCGCGCAGCGCCTCGGCGGTCAGGGTGGTGGTGTTGAGCGTGCCCAGGCCGGCCTGGGCGACGACCAGGACGGGCGCCCGCAGCAGTCCGGCCGCGTCCGCGAGGGTGGCCCCCGCCTCGTCCAGCCGCACCAGCAGCCCGCCCGCGCCCTCGACCAGGACCAGGTCGTGGGAGGCCGCGAGCTCGCGCGCCGCCCGCTCGATCTCCGCCGGCCCCACGGGCGCCAGGCCCGCCCGGCGGGCCGCCGTGTCCGGCGCCAGCGGCTCGGGGAAGCGGGCCAGTTCGGCGCCGGTCACCCCGCCCGCCAGCCGCAGCACCTCCGCGACGTCGCCCGGCTCGTCCGCCGCCACCCCGGTCTGGGCCGGCTTGAGCACGGCCACCGAACGGCCCGCGGCCAGCGCGGCCGCCGCGACGGCCGCCGTCACCACGGTCTTGCCGACCTCCGTGCCCGTTCCTGTGACGATCAGCACCGCCATGAGTCCCCGTCCTCTCCGTGGTTCCGTCAGCCCTCGCGGGCCACCGCGCGCACCGCCGCGCAGATCCGCTCGATGTCCGCGTCCTCGGTGATGTAGGGCGGCATCGTGTACACGAGATTGCGGAACGGCCGCAGCCACACGCCCTCGCGCACCGTGGCGCGCGTCCCCGCCGCCATGTCCACCTCGTGGTCGAGCTCGACCACCCCGATGGCGCCGAGCACCCGTACGTCCCGTACGCCCGGCAGCGACGCCACGTCGGCCAGGCCGTCCCGCAGCCCGGCCTCGATCCGCTTGACGTCCGACTGCCAGTCCCGCGACAGCAGCAGGCCGACCGAGGCGTCCGCGATCGCGCAGGCCAGCGGGTTGCCCATGAACGTCGGGCCGTGGGCGAGCACGGGTACGTCGCCGGAGCTGATGCCCTCCGCCACCCGCGTGGTGCACAGGGTCGCCGCCAGGGACACGTAGCCGCCGGTCAGCGCCTTGCCGACGCACATCGCGTCGGGCGTGATCCCCGCGTGCTCCGCCGCGAAGAGCCGGCCCGTCCGGCCGAAGCCGGTCGCGATCTCGTCGAGGACCAGCAGCACGTCGTGCTCGTCGCAGGCCGCCCGCAGCACCCGCAGGTACTCCGGGTCGTGGAAGCGCATGCCGCCCGCGCCCTGCACCACCGGCTCGACGACGACGGCGGCCAGCTCATGGGCGTGGCGCGCGATCGTCTCCCGCAGGTGCGCGGAGTACGCCGGCACGGCGTCCGTCTCGTGGGCGTGCGGCGGCGCGTCCGCGAACACCTGCCGCTGCAGCACCCCGGACCACAGCTGGTGCATGCCGCCGTCCGGGTCGCACACCGACATCGGCTGCCAGGTGTCGCCGTGGTAGCCGCCGCGCCAGGTCATCAGGCGCTGCTTCTCCGGGCGCCCGACCGAGCGCCAGTACTGCAGGCACATCTTCACGGCCACCTCGACCGCCACCGAGCCGGAGTCGCTGAGGAAGACGTGCTCGAGGCCCTCGGGGGTGATGTCCACCAGCCGGGCGGCCAGCCGCACGGCGGGCTCGTGGGTGAGCCCGCCGAACATCACATGGCTCATCCGGCCCAGCTGCTCGCGGGCGGCCTCGTTGAGCACCGGGTGGTTGTAGCCGTGCACGGCCGACCACCACGACGACATGCCGTCCACCAACTCGCGCGAGCCGTGGGCCGGTTCGGCCAGCCGCAGCCGGACCCCGGCCGCCGACTCGACGACCAGGGGGTCCTGGCGGCCCGGCATCGGGCCGTAGGGGTGCCACACGTGCCGGCGGTCGAGCTCGACCAGCCGGCCGGCGGGGATCGGCTCAGGCATTGGGCGGCAGGTCCGTCCCGGCGCCACGGCGGCGCACGGCCACCAGGTCCGTACGGGCCTCACCGGCTCCGGCCGCGGCCGGCACGGCCGCCGCGGGCTCCTCGGCCACGGCGCCGCCGTCGCCGTCGCCGCACGGCCCGCAGCCGCCGCCCGCGTGCGATCCGCAGCCGTCCGCGGCGTGCGAGCCGCAGCCGCTCGCCGCGTGCGAGCCACAGCCCGCCGCCGCGTCCGCCCGGTGCTCGGGCAGGGTCGTGGTGCCCGCGCCCTCCACCTCGAAGCCGGCGTCCGCGATCATCGCCAGGTCGGCCTTGCCCTCCTGGCCCTCACTGGTCAGGTAGTCGCCGAGGAAGATCGAGTTGGCGATCTGCAGCGCCAGCGGCTGCATCGTGCGCAGGTGCACCTCGCGGCCGCCCGCCAGCCGGACCTCCACGTCCGGGCAGACGAACCGCACCATCGCCAGGATCCGCAGGCAGCGCTGCGGGGTGAGGTTCCACTCCTTGGCCAGCGGCGTCCCCTCGAAGGGGATGAGGAAGTTGACCGGCACCGAGTCCGGGTCCAGCTCCCGCAGGGAGAAGACCACGTCCACCAGGTCCGCGTCGCTCTCGCCCATGCCCGCGATCAGCCCGGAGCAGGCGGACATGCCCGCCGCGTGGGCCTGGCGCACGGTCTCGACGCGGTCGGCGTAGGTGTGGGTGGTGGTGATCTCGCCGTAGGTGGCCTCGGAGGTGTTGAGGTTGTGGTTGTAGGCGTCGGCACCCGCCGCGCGCAGCCGGTCCGCCTGGCCGTCGGAGAGCAGCCCGAGGCACGCGCACACCTCGACGCCCTCGTTCCCCTCCTTGATCGCCTCGATGGTCTTCGAGACCCGGTCGACGTCCCGGTCCGTCGGCCCGCGGCCGCTGGCCACCAGGCAGACCCGCTTCGCGCCACCGGCGATGCCCGCGGCCGCCGCCTTCGAGGCGTCCTCCGGCTTGAGCCAGGTGTACTTGAGGATCTCGGCCTTGGAGCCCAGGCGCTGCGAGCAGTACGAGCAGTCCTCCGGGCACAGCCCGGACTTGAGGTTGACCAGATAGTTGAGCTTCACGCGTCGCCCGAACCACTTGCGGCGCACCTTGCCCGCCGCGGCGACCACGTCGAGCAGCTCGTCGTCGGAGGTCGCCAGGACGGCGAGGGCCTCTTCGCGGGTCGGCAGCTCGCGCCGCAACCCCTTGTCCACCAGCGTGTTCAGCAGGTCCATGGCGCCGATCCTTGCCTACGGCCCCCTCTTCGGCCAAGGAGAGATCGCACAACAGGCGTCGATTCAGGTGTGTGTATTGCCACACCCTGACCGGGCGCGAGGGCGGCTACGTTTTATGCAAACCCCACAGAACCACTCGAGGGACGGCCCATGCCCAAGGATCCGTTCGACTGGATCGAAGCACAGCACGAACGGCTCCGCGCCGCCGGCCTGCTGCGGACCCTGCGGCCCCGCACGGCCGACGCCGGCCCGACGGACCTGGCCGGAAACGACTACCTGGGCCTGACCCGCCATCCCGAGGTCACCGAGGCCGCCGCCGCGGCCGCCCGCCGCTGGGGCGCCGGCGCCACCGGCTCCCGCCTGGTCACCGGCAGCACCGAGCTGCACGCCCGCCTGGAGGAGGAGCTCGCGGCGTTCTGCGGTTTCGAGGCGGCGCTCGTCTTCTCCTCCGGCTACGCCGCCAACCTCGCCGCCGTCACCGCGCTGTCCGGGCCCGCCGGCGCCACGCTGCTGGTGTGCGACGAGGGCAACCACGCCTCCCTCATCGACGGCTGCCGGCTCGCGCGCGCCGAGCGGGCGATCGTGCCGCACGCCGACCCGGAGGCCGTCGCCAAGGCGGTGGCCGCGCACCAGGGCCGGGCGCTGGCGGTGACCGACTCCGTCTTCTCCGTCGACGGCGACGCGGCCCCGCTGCGCGCGCTGGCCGAGGCGTGCCGCGCGGGCGGCGCCGCGCTGCTCGTGGACGACGCGCACGGCCTCGGCGTGCTGGGGGACGGCGGCCGGGGCGCCCTCCACGCCGCCGGGCTGGCGGGCGGCGCGGACGTCGTCGCCACCGTCACCCTGTCCAAGTCGCTCGGCAGCCAGGGCGGTGCGGTGCTCGGCCCCGCCCGGGTCATCGAGCACCTCGTCAGCACCGCCCGCACCTTCATCTTCGACACCGGTCTGGCGCCCGCGGCTGCCGGCGCCGCCCTGGCGGCCCTGGGGGTGCTGCGCCGCGAGCCGGAGCGGGCGGCCCGGGTGCGGGCCGTGGCCGGCGAGCTGCACCGGCGGGTGACGGAGGCCGGGCTGACGGCGGTGCGCCCGGACGCAGCGGTGGTGTCCGTCAGGGCCCCCTCACCGGAGGCCGCGGTGCGCTGGGCGGCCGACTGCCGGACGGCTGGGCTCGCGGTCGGCTGCTTCCGGCCGCCGTCCGTGCCCGACGGCGTCTCCCGGCTGCGGCTGACCGCGCGCGCGGACCTCACGGACGCGCGGATCGCGCAGGCGGCCGACACGATCCTGCGGACCGCGCCGGCCGCCTGAGGCGCTCAACTCCCCAGGGTGATACCGGCGCGGCGCCTGACGGCCGCGCCGGCCGGCCCGCCGCGCAGGTCCGCGGTGAACGCGGACCAGGCGCCGGGGGAGAACAGCAGCACGGGCCCCGGCGTGCGCTTGGAGTCACGCACGGCGAGCAGCTGGGGTGCCAGTACGGCCGCTTCGACGCAGTTGTTCATCCCGGTGCTGTAGCTGCTCCGGTGCCACGCTCCGGCGTGCGGGGCGCGGTGCCGACAGCGGGCCGGGTGGTGAGCCGATCGAGAAGGAACGTACCGAGGCATTGCGGACATGTTGCCTCCTTACGCGCCGTCGCTGATCCCGGCGATGTATTCCAACGATTTCTCGTGCGAGAGGGCGTGCGCACGCAGCGTGGTGAAAGCCGAGCCGTAGGCCCGGAGGTCTTCCTTCTGCTCCAGGTAGAGGCTACTCGTCAAATGGTCGAGAACAACCACGTCCAGATCGGCGATGCGCGGAAATGAGAAGATGACGAAAGGCCCCGTGATGCCGATATGGTTGCCGCTGCTGAACGGCAGCACGTGCAGGCGCACATGCGGCAGCGAGCCCCTTTCCAGCAGGTGCCGCAGCTGTCCCGCCATCACCTCCGGCCCGCCCACCTCGTGCCGCAGCACCGCCTCGTCGAGCACCGCGCACAGCTCCAGCGGCCGTTCGCGGCCCAGGACCGCCTGCCGGGCCATCCGCACCCGTACGAGCTCCTCGACCAGCTCGGCCGGCGGGTCGCACAGCGCCGCCCGGGTCACCGCACGGGCATACGCCGGCGTCTGCAGCAGACCGGGCACCACCGTGGTCTCCAGCGTCCGCGAGCGGGAGGCCTCCGACTCCAGGCTGATGAAGTCGAGATACGCCGATGGCAGCAGATCGCGGTAGGCGTACCACCAGCCGCGCCGCGGCCCCTCCGAGCCCTTGGACCCCGCACCGCACAGCGCCCCCAGCAGGGCCCGCAGTTCGGGATCCGAGACGCTGTAGACGTCGAGCAGCCGGGCCACGTCCGCGGGCTTCACGCCACTGCTGCCCGTCTCGATCCGGCTCACCTTCGACTGGTGCCAGCCCACCGCGCAGGCGGCCTCCCGGCTGGTCATCCCCCTCAGTTCGCGCTGGCGCCGCAGTTCCGCGCCGAGTTTGCGGCGGCGCACCGCGGGTCCGTACCGCATCAGCTCTCCCCCCCCGACGCCGAAATCCACACGTGCAGAGTCAATAGACCAGTGTGGCGCCCCCGTCCGGTCGCTCGCGGAAGGGTTCACCGCTTCGAGCGACAGATATATCCACAATCCGGTGGAACGCGCCCATGACCACCCTTATCAGTGGCACTCTGTCACGAAGAGCCGCCGGAACCGCTTCCGACTTCACTGCACTTCTCGCGTCATCGCGTCCGCGTCGGAGTCCGGTCCCCGGTGGGAAAGGGACAGCGCCATGGCAGACCACCAGGAAGCAACCGTCACCCTGCCGAGCGCCCCCGCCTCGGTCTCCACCGCGCGTCGCTACGTCACGGAAGTCCTCTCGGAGTGGGGCCTGCCCGACGACGAGGAGGCCGTCGACGCCGTCCGGCTGATCGTCTCCGAACTGGCCACCAACGCCGTGCAGCACACCCGCGGCCAGTCGCCCACCTTCACCGTGGACCTGCGCCTCGACCGGGGCGAACAGCTGCGGATCGGGGTCACGGACAGCCACCCGTGCCACCCCCGGCGGCTGCCGGCCGCCGTGCAACGGGACAACGGGCGCGGGCTGGTCATCATCCGCTGCCTGACCGCCGAGCACGGCGGCAGGCTGTGTGTGACCCCTACCGCCGACGGGGGCAAGACGGTGTGGATCCGTCTGCCGTGGACGCCGCCGGTCCGCTGACCGGCGGCGCGAAGGGGCCGGGCGGAGGCGTCCGCCCGGCCCGGCGCTCTCGTGGAGCGCGCTGGGGAACCTGTGGGTTCACGGGTGCTGCGGGTGCCGGTGGGGCACTGAGGGGCAGTCGGGTCCGCTGCCACGGAAGATGTGCCGAAGCCGTGCGAAGAGGTGCCGCGATCTACGGAGGTGCCGGGGGCGTGCCGGGCCCGGTGCGCTGCCGGTCCGGCGCCGCGCGGTCAGCCGTTGACGCGTCCGTAGGAGACGCTCCGGGTCCAGATCCGCTCGAGGCGGACGACCGAGCCGGTCTTCGGGGCGTGCCAGATCTGGTTGTTCCCGGCGTAGATGCCCACGTGGTAGACGCCGCCCCGGCCGTGGAAGAACACCAGGTCGCCGCGCTCACGGGTGAGGCCGGGAATGTGCCGGGTGTGGTTGAACTGGTCCTGGGCGGTGCGGGGCAGCCGTTTGCCGGCATGCTTGAAGGAGTACTGGGTCAGTCCCGAGCAGTCGAAGCGGTACGGACCCGTCGCGCCCCACTGGTAGGGGGAGCCGGCCTTGGAGGCCGCGATCCGCAGGGCGTTGGTGGAGAGCGTCGCCGCTTCCGCCTCGGTCGCGCCGCCGGGTGCCAGCATCGTGGCACCGACGGCCGCCAGGGTGAGGGCGGATTTCACGGTCAGAGGTACGGTCCCGGCCTTGGACAGCATTGAGGGACGTTTGTGAGCGCCCATGCCAAACCCTTCGTCAGCCGCCTGTGAAGGATGACCTGTCGGGTTCGGGCAGGCGAAGAATGCCCGGCCGCCGAAGCGGCTTCACCCCAAGGGATGACCGGCGTTGTCGCGTTCCGGTCGTCCCGTCGTGCCTGGGTCCTCCATCCCCGCCGGTGCACTCATGTCGACCCGTCGTCCCGGGCGGCGGCGGGGTTCGGCGTCCGCCCGGTCCGCCCCGCCGTGGTGGCGGGGTCTTGTCGTCGGGGGGATCTTGGCGCAGTGGCGGCGGCCGGGCCGAGGGGATCCGGCGTTATGTGAGCCTCATCACCTCTGGGCAATTCGGGTGGACGCGGGGCGGTTTGATGGTCACGGCTTTGCCCTGGTGAGGTCGCCACCTGCGGCGGAGCGATCTCCCCCGGTGCGCAATGAGCACACCGCCCGAGGTGATCGCCACGCGCCGTCTACGATCGCATCCGCTGTCTGAAGGAGATCGGGGGATGAATGTTTCCGCTCCTCAGTTCGCCGTCGGCGGCGGCAACATCACCCGGCGTGCCCGCCGTTCGCCGTCCAGGATCCGCATCGCCCGTGCCAGCGTGCTCGCGCATACCTCGCGTTCGCCCCGTTCGTGCATGACCGCGAGCGCGTCGCGCAGGGCGGCGGCCGCGATCGCGAGCGTCTGCGCGGCTCGTAGCGCGCCGTACGTGTCGTGCGCGCGAGCCGGGTTGATCCGTCCGAGGAGATCCAGTACTTCCAGATAGCGGTCCACCACCTCGCCCTCGGCGCGGGTCAGGGCGGGCAGCGGGGGCAGGGGAGGCGGCCACATCCCGCTCACCTCGCCCCGGCCGGCGCGAGCAGCGACCGGCGATCGACGGTGATGTGGTCGGCCAGCCCGTAGGCCACCGCGGCCCCGGCGTCGAGGAAGGCCGGCCGGTCGAGGTCCCGCCGGACGCGCTCGGCGCTCCGGCCGGTGTGCTCGGACAGCATCCGCGTCATCGTCTCGCGCTCGCGGAGCAACTCCCCGGCCTCCAGGGCCAGGTCGTCGGGCCGGCCGCGCACCGCGCCGTCGAGGGAGGGCTGGTGGAGCACCACCCGTGCGTGGGGCAGCACCATGCGCTTGCCCGGCGTGCCGGCCGCCAGCAGCACGGCCGCCGCCGGCCCGGCCCGGCCCACGCAGACCGTCTCGATGTCGCAGCCGATGTAGCGCATGGTGTCGTGGACGGCGCACATGGCGGAGAAGGAGCCGCCGGGGGAGTTGAGGTAGAGCGAGACGTCCCGGTCGGGCGCCGTGTGCTCCAGCAGCATCAGTTGTGCGATCACGTCATGGGCCGCCGCGTCGTCCACCGCCCCCCCGAGGACGATCACCCGCTCGGAGAACAGCTTCGCGTACGGATCCGTTGGTTCCATGGCTGCGCCTCTCGCTGTCTGTAAAAAATGTACAGGACGTACATCCCGATAGAATGGGAGCATGGCCTACGAGATTCCCGTGACGCAAGCCCGAGCCGAGCTGGCGGACCTGATCAACCGCGTCGTCTACGGCGGCGAGCGCGTGGTCGTCACGCGCCACGGAAAGCCGCTGGTCGCCCTGGTGTCCGCTGCCGACCTGCGGCGACTGGAGGAGACGGCCGAGGCCGAGCCGGCCGGCGAGGAGCAGGTGATCAGTACGGTCGCCACGGTGCGCGGGCAGTCGCTGTCCGCTCCCGGCGAACGGAGCCGCTTCGGCATCGCCGCCGAGCACCGCCGCCCCGGCGGCGAATGATCCGCTTCGACGGGGCCCGGCCATGACAACGCAAAGACCGGGTCAGCGGAGTTAACGCGTTGGAAAAGCTTGCGTCCTAATCTGCAGTCAGCGGCCACGGGGAGAAGAACCCCAGGTCAACACTGTGTTGAGGTGGGACGCATGCAACTATCCCCGCACGAGCAGGAACGGCTGCTCATCCATGTGGCCGCCGACGTCGCCGACCGTCGCCGGGCCCGCGGGCTGCGCCTCAACCACCCCGAAGCGGTGGCTCTGATCACCGCGCACATCCTCGAGGGCGCCCGCGACGGCCGCACCGTGGCCGAACTGATGTCCTCCGGGCGCAAGGTGCTCACGCGCGACGAGGTCATGGACGGCATCCCCGAGATGATCCACGACGTCCAGGTCGAGGCCACCTTCCCGGACGGTACGAAGCTCGTCACCGTCCACGAACCCATAGCGTGACGGGGAGAGACGGATGATTCCCGGAGAGATCCTGTACGCCGGCGAGCCCGTGCGGCTCAACGAAGGACTGCACCGCACCCGGCTGACCGTCCTCAACGCCGCCGACCGGCCCGTCCAGGTCGGCTCGCACTACCACTTCGCCGAGGCCAACCCCGGCCTGGACTTCGACCGCGCGGCCGCGCGCGGCAAGCGCCTGGACGTCGCCGCCGGCACCGCCGTGCGCTTCGAGCCGGGCATCCCGGTGGAGGTCGACCTCGTCCCCCTCGGCGGCAAGCGCGTGGTCGAGGGCCTGCGCGGCGAGTGCGGGGGACCCCTCGATGCCTGAGCTCACCCGCGCCGCCTACGCCGACCTCTACGGGCCGACCGCCGGCGACCGCGTCCGGCTCGCCGACACCGACCTCGTCGTCGAGATCGAGGAGGACCGCTGCGGCGGCCCCGGCCGGGCCGGGGACGAGGCGGTCTTCGGGGGCGGCAAGGTCATCCGCGAGTCGATGGGCCAGTCCCGCGCCACCCGGGCCGAGGGCGCCCCCGACACCGTCATCACCGGTGCGGTCGTCCTCGACCACTGGGGCGTGGTCAAGGCCGACGTCGGCCTGCGCGACGGCCGGATCACCGGCATCGGCAAGGCGGGCAACCCCGACACGATGGACGGCGTCCACCCCGACCTCGTCATCGGCCCCGAGACCGAGATCATCGCCGGCAACGGCCGGATCCTCACCGCCGGCGCCATCGACGCCCACGTCCACTTCATCTGCCCGCAGCTGGCCGACGAGGCCCTCGCCTCCGGCATCACCACCCTCCTGGGCGGCGGCACCGGCCCCGCCGAGGGCAGCAAGGCCACCACCGTCACCCCGGGCGCCTGGCACCTCGCCCGGATGTTCGAGGCCATGGAGGACTCGCCCCTCAACATCGGCCTCCTCGGCAAGGGCAACACCGTCTCGTACGACGCGCTGCGCGCCCAGCTGCGGGCCGGAGCCGTCGGCTTCAAGATCCACGAGGACTGGGGGGCCACCCCGGCCGCCATCGACGCCTGCCTGAACGTGTGCGAGGAGAGCGGCGCCCAGCTCGCCATCCACACCGACACCCTCAACGAGGCGGGCTTCGTCGGCGACACCCTCGCCGCGATCGCCGGCCGCTCCATCCACGCGTACCACACCGAGGGTGCGGGCGGCGGTCACGCGCCCGACATCATCACGGTGGTCTCCGAGGCCAACGTCCTGCCCAGCTCCACCAACCCCACCCGCCCGCACACCGTCAACACCGTCGAGGAGCACCTCGACATGCTGATGGTCTGTCACCACCTCAACCCGGCCGTCCCCGAGGACCTCGCCTTCGCCGAGTCCCGCATCCGGCCCTCCACCATCGCCGCCGAGGACATCCTGCACGACCTCGGCGCGATATCGATCATCTCCTCGGACTCCCAGGCCATGGGCCGCATCGGCGAGGTCGTCCTGCGCACCTGGCAGACCGCGCACGTCATGAAGCGGCGGCGCGGCGCCCTGCCGGGGGACGGCCCCGCCGACAACGCCAGGGCCCGGCGCTACGTCGCCAAATACACCATCAACCCGGCCGTCGCGCAGGGCCTCGACCACGAGATCGGCTCCGTCGAGACCGGCAAGCTCGCCGACCTCGTGCTGTGGGAGCCGGCCTTCTTCGGCGTCCGCCCCCAGCTGGTGATCAAGGGCGGCCAGATCGCCTACGCGCAGATGGGCGACGCCAACGCCTCGATCCCCACCCCCCAGCCCGTCCTGCCCCGCCCCATGTTCGGCGCCCGCGGGCGCGCCCCGGCCGGCAACTCCCTGAACTTCGTGACCCAGTGGGCCATGGACGACGGGCTCCCCGAGCGGCTGGGGCTGGGGAAGCGCTTCGTCCCCATCCGCGGCACGCGCGGCGTCACCAAGGCCGACATGCGCAACAACGACGCCCGTCCCCGGGTGGAGGTCGACCCCGACACCTTCACGGTCACCATCGACGGCGAGGCCGTCGAACCCCGGCCGGCGACGGAACTGCCGATGGCCCAGCGCTACTTCCTCTTCTGATGACCGCCACGACCGATGTCGCCGACGTCGCTGATGTCGCCGTCGGCGCGGCGGGCCGCGCCGCGCTGCTCGTCCTCGCCGACGGGCGGTTCCCGGCCGGAGGCCATGCGCACTCCGGCGGGGCCGAGGCGGCCGTCAAGGCCGGGAGGGTGACGGACGTGCCCTCCCTGGAGGCCTTCTGCCGGGGGCGGTTGCACACCGCCGGGCTCGCGGCCGCCGCCCTCGCGGCCGCGGCGGCCGCCGGCGCCGACCCGCTCGAGCTCGACGAGGCCGCGGACGCCCGCACCCCCTCGCTCGCCCTGCGCGCCGCCGCCCGGCGGCTCGGGCGGCAGATGATGCGGGCCGCCCGCGCCACGTGGCCCTCGCCCGCACTCGACACCCTCGCCTCGGCCCGGCCGCGCGGCGCACACCAGCCCGTCGTGCTCGGGCTCGCCGCGCGGGCGGCCGGACTGGGACCGCTCGACGCCGCGTACGCCGCCGCCTACGAGGCGGTGAGCGGCCCGGCCACGGCGGTGGTGCGATTGCTGAGCCTCGACCCGTTCCACGCCACGGCGGTGCTGGCCCGGCTGGCGCCGGAGCTCGACGTGGTGGCGGTGGCCGGGGCCGAGGCGGGGCGGCGGGCGTCGGACGAGGGGCTGGACGTCCTTCCCGCGCCGTCCGCGCCGTTGCTCGACATCACTGCCGAGCAGCACGCGGCCTGGCCCGTGCGGCTGTTCGCCACGTAGTAACCGGGGCTCCGCCCCGGACCCCGGTCGCAAACCCCCGGAGGGACCATGCACCTCGACCACCCCACCACCTATCCCCACCGCCACACCTACGGCGCCGCCTCCCCCCTGCGCCCCGACGGCACCCGGCGTGCCCTGCGCATCGGGCTCGGCGGGCCCGTGGGGTCGGGGAAGACCGCGACCGTCGCCGCCCTGTGCCGGGCGCTGCGCGAGGAGGTGTCCATCGCCGTCGTCACCAACGACATCTACACCCGTGAGGACGCCGAGTTCCTGCTGCGCCAGGCCGTGCTGCCGCCCGAGCGCATCACGGCCGTGGAGACCGGCGCCTGCCCGCACACCGCGATCCGCGACGACATCTCCGCCAACCTCGAGGCCGTCGAGGACCTCGAGGACGGGACCGGTCCGCTGGACCTCGTCCTCGTGGAGTCCGGCGGCGACAACCTCACCGCCACCTTCTCCAAGGGCCTGGTCGACGCGCAGATCTTCGTCATCGACGTCGCCGGCGGCGACGACATCCCCCGCAAGGGCGGCCCCGGCGTCACCACCGCCGACCTCCTGGTCGTCAACAAGACCGACCTCGCGCCCTACGTCGGCGCCGACCTGGCCGGCATGGCCCGCGACGCGAAGGCCCAGCGCGGCGATCTGCCCGTCGCCTTCACGTCCCTGGCCGCCGAGGACGGCGTGGCGCCGGTGCGCGACTGGGTGCGCGAGCGGCTGGCCGCGTGGACGGCCACGGCCACGGCGCCGTGACGGTCACGGACGCGGCGCCGGCGCCCGGCGCCGGGCTGCGGGCCGCCGCGCGGATCGTCGCCGCCCCCGACGGCAGGGGCGGCACGGCCCTGCCCGTCCTCGAGGGCGCGGGCCCCTTCGCGCTGCGCCGGCCGCGCTCGTACGGGCACGAGGCGCGCGTCGCCCTGGTCGGCGCGATGAGCGCGCCGCTCGGCGGCGACCGGCTCGCCCTCGCCGCGGACGTCGGGGCGGGCGCCGCGCTGTGCTTCACCACCACGGCGGCCACGATCGCGCTGCCCGGGCGCACGGGCGCGCCGGCCACGTACGACACGCGGCTGACCGTCGGCGACGGCGGCTCGCTGCGCTGGCTGCCCGAGCCGCTGATCTCCGCCCGCGGCAGCGACCTGCGCCAGACCACTCACGTCGAACTCGCCGCCACCGCCTGCCTGGTGCTGCGCGAGGAGCAGGTGCTCGGCCGGGCGGGCGAGAGCACCGGGCGGCTCACCACCCGGCTGACCGTCCGTCGCGCGGGCCGCCCGCTGCTGGACCAGGAGCTGTCGTACGGGCCGGGGGCGCCGGGCGGCTGGGACGGCGGCGCGGTGCTCGGCGGTCACCGGGCCGTGGGCCAACTCCTCGTCGTCCACCCCGCCTTCGAGGGGGGCCAGGTCTCCCCCCGGGCGCTCGGTCCCACGGCCGCCCTGACGCCCCTGGCCGGGCCGGCCGTCGTGGTGAGCGCCCTCGCACCGGACGCACTGGCGCTGCGCAAGGTGCTGGATTCGGCGCTATCCCAGCTGAATGCCGTAATCCGGGCGTTTTAGAGGGTGTTGGGGCGAACGCCGCCACAAGTGGCGTTAGATGTTTCGTCATGTTTACGGATGAGTAAAGAACGCCCTTACACCCTGTCCTTTGTGGCATGGGAGACGAAAGGATCCCCCCTGCAGACCGCGTGATCACCGCCGCTCTCCGCGGCGCACTCAGCAGGGGGATTCCTACTTTGAGACCAAACGCGATAGCCGGTGCGGCAGGCACCGTGATGGCGGGCGCGCTCGTCGCCGGGTTCCTGGCCGCCCCGTCGGCCGGCGCCGCGCAGGCGGTGCCCGGTGGCGCGGCCGAGGCCAAGGGCGTGAAGATCGCCGCCGAGCGGGCCGCCAAGACGGGCGTCAAGTGGCAGGACTGTCCCGCCGACTGGGGTCTGGCCAAGCCGATCCAGTGCGGCTTCGTGACCGTTCCCGTCGACTACGCCAAGCCCAACGGCCGCACCATCAAGATCGCCGTCGACCGGGCGAAGTCCACCGGCACCGCGAGCGAGCGCCAGGGCTCCCTCGTCTACAACCCCGGCGGTCCCGGCGGCTCCGGCCTGTCCTTCCCCAAGCGGGTCACGACCAACAACCCGCTGTACGCCAACATCGCGAAGGCGTACGACTTCGTCGGCTTCGACCCGCGCGGCGTGGGCCACTCCGCCCCGATCTCCTGCGTCGACCCCCAGGAGTTCGTGAAGGCCCCCAAGGCCGACCCGGTGCCCTCGAGCGAGGCCGACAAGCGCGCCCAGCGCAAGCTGGCCAAGGAGTACGCGGACGGCTGCGCCGAGCGCAGCGGCGACCTCCTGCCGTACCTCACGACGCCGAACACCGCCCGTGACGTGGACGTCGTCCGCGCCGCGCTGGGCGACAAGAAGCTCAACTACCTCGGCGTCTCCTACGGCACCTACCTGGGCGCCGTCTACGGCACCCTCTTCCCGAACCACGTCCGGCGCATGATCGTCGACAGCGTCGTCAACCCGGCCCGGGACAACATCTGGTACCAGGCCAACCTCGAGCAGGACATCGCCTTCGAGGGCCGCTTCAAGGACTGGGAGGAGTGGGTCGCCAAGAACGACTCCGTCTTCCACATCGGCGACACCCGCGCCAAGGTCCAGAAGGAGTGGGAGAAGCTCCGCGCCGCCGCCAAGAAGCAGCCCATCGGCGGCCTCGTCGGCCCGGCCGAGCTGATCAACTACTTCCAGGGCGCCGCGTACTACGACCGCTCCTGGGTCCCGGTCGCCGAGACCTGGAAGAAGTACCGCGCCGGTGACGAGAAGGCGCTCGTCGAGGCCGCCGGCCCCGACCTCTCGGACAAGGCCGGCAACATCGCCTCCGAGAACAGCAACGCCGTCTACACCGCGGTCGAGTGCGCCGACGCCAAGTGGCCCACCAGCTGGCGCAAGTGGGACCGCGACAACACCCGCATCCACCAGCAGGCGCCGTTCATGACCTGGGCCAACGCCTGGATGAACCTGCCCTGCGCCACGTGGAAGGGCCCGCAGTACAACCCCCTCGAGGTCACCACGCACAAGGGCCTGCCGCAGACCCTCATCGTGCAGGCCGACCGTGACGCCGCCACCCCGTACGCGGGCGCGGTGGAGCTGCACAAGCGCTTCCGCGGCTCCCAGCTGATCACCGAGAAGGGTGCCGGCTCGCACGGCGTCACGGGTCTGACCAACCCGTGCGTCAACAAGCGCGTCGACGCCTACCTCCTGACCGGCAAGCTCGAGGGCGGCGCGGACGTGACCTGCACCCCGCACGCCACGCCCGAGCCGCCGAAGGCCGCCACGAAGTAAGCGGCACACGGCAACAGCCAAAAGCGCCCGGCCCCGTCGGTCCCTCCTCGGAGACCGGCGGGGCCGGGTGCGTGCGTACGGGCTCCCCGGGGGCCCAACCGGGTGGCCCGAGGCCCCCACACGGGGGACGGCACCCGTGCGGCCGCTTGCCGCGCGCGGGTGCCGCGCGGTGCCCTGGCCCGGCAGCGTTTCCCGGGAGGCACACCATGTCCGTACGCACCAGCACGGCCGCGGCGGCGACCGCGACCGCCCTGCTCGCCCTGCCCCTGGCCACGGCCCCGGCCACCGCCCGCACCCTGGACGAGGGCCGGCTCTTCCTCACGGTCTCCGGCTCGCAGAACACCTGGATCCGCGGCGTCCGGCTCGCCTGCCCGGGACCCGGCGGCCACCATCCGCACGCCGCCGAGGCCTGTCGGCACCTCGGCCGGACGGCGGGCCGGCCCGACGGGCCGCCCGTCGCCGCCGAGAAGCCCCCGGCCACCTGCACCAAGGAGTACGACCCGGTCGTCGCGTCCGCCGACGGCGACTGGCGGGGCGGTCAGATCGCCTGGCGCAGGACGTATCCCAACGCCTGCGCCCTCGAGGCCGCGACCGGCCCCGTCTTCCGCTTCTGACGCCCCCGGCCGGCCCCGGCACCCCTCACGTCCCGCTCACGTCCCGCGGGCCGCCAGCGTTCCGATCGTCGTCAGGCCCAGCACCACCCACGCGAACCACAGCCACCCGTCGCCGCCGATCGTGACCGTATAGGCGGTCACCAGGACCAGGGCGCCGACCGTCAGGGCAGCCATCGTCTTCGCCGATCCGGGCATCCCGCACCTCCTCACGGCGGCCCGGGCGCTAAAACGCGCGGACCGCGGCCAGGAGACCATCGTCTCCCCGCCGCGGTCCGTACCGCCATACCGCAGACCGCCCCGCGGTCACTGCCCCCGGGTGTTCAGCGACGCCAGATAGGCGTTGTAGGCCGCGAGCTCCTTGTCGCCGTCCCGGTCCGCGGCCCGGTCGCTGCGCTTGGCCTGCCGCTGCTCCGAGCGGTACCACTGGTAGACCAGCGCCAGCAGCACCACGACGGACGGGATCTCGCTGAAGGCCCAGGCGATGCCGCCGCCCGCCTGCTGGTCGTCCAGCGGGTCGATGCCCAGCGAGGCCGGCGGGTGCATGTAGGTGCCGATCATCGGCTCCGAGGCCATCATCAGCGCGATGCCGAAGAACGCGTGGAAGGGCATGCCGGCGAACAGCTCCAGCATCCGCATCACGTAGCCGGGCCGGTGCGGGCCCGGGTCCACGCCCATGATCGGCCAGAAGAAGACCAGGCCCACCGCCAGGAAGTGCACCATCATCCCGATGTGCCCCACCTTGGACTCCATGAGGAAGTCGAAGAGCGGGGTGAAGTACAGGGCGTACAGGCTCGCGATGAACAGCGGGATGGTGAACGCCGGGTGCGTGATCACCCGCATGTAGCGGCTGTGCAGCAGCGACACCAGCCACTCGCGCGGGCCCCGGCGGCCGCGCCCCGCCGCCGGCAGCGCCCGCAGCGTCAGCGTCACGGGCGCGCCCAGCAGGAGCAGGATGGGGGAGAGCATGCTGATGACCATGTGCTGCACCATGTGCACGCTGAACATGACCATGCCGTAGTCGTTGAGCTTGGTGCACATCACCAGCGCCACGCTCAGCACGCCGGCCGCGAACGCCACCACCCGGCCCCACGGCCACGCGTCCCCGCGCCGCCGCAGCCGCACCACGCCCCAGCCGTACAGGCCCAGCCCCAGCAGGCAGCCGATCATGAAGAACGGTTCGCTACTGAACTGCAGACCCCGCTCCAGCGTGAACGGCGGCATGTCCATATGCATCATGCCGTGCCCGCTGTGATCCATCCGCTCTCTCCCATTTCGCACCGATGCGCCGGGACCAGAGTAGAGGCGCCCCGGGTCCGCCCCACGGCCGGGGGCGGACCGCGCGGGAGGTCACAGCACGCAGTCGAGCTCGGCGTAGCGCTCGGCCGGCACCGTCTTCAGCTGCTCTACGGCCTCCGCCAGCGGCACCAGAGTGATGTCCGTGCCGCGCAGCGCCGTCATCATCCCGAACGCGCCCAGGTGCGCCGCCTCCACCGCGTGCCAGCCGAAGCGGGTGGCCAGCACCCGGTCGTACGCGGTGGGCGTGCCGCCCCGCTGCACATGGCCCAGGATCACCGGCCGCGCCTCCTTGCCCAGGCGCCGCTCCAGCTCCACGGCCAGCTGACGGGCCACTCCGGCGAACCGCTCGTGCCCGTAGACGTCCGTGCCGCCGGTCTCGAAGTCCATGGAGCCGGGGCGCGGCTTCGCGCCCTCCGCGACCACGACGATCGCGAAGCGCTTGCCCGCCGCGAAGCGCCTGCCGACCACCTCGGTCAGCTCGTCGATGGAGAAGGGACGTTCCGGCACCACGATCGCGTGGGCGCCGGCGGCCATGCCCGACTGGAGGGCGATCCACCCGGTGTGCCGGCCCATCACCTCGACGATCAGGACGCGCTGATGCGACTCGGCGGTGGTCTTCAGGCGGTCCAGGGCGTCGGTGGCCACCCCCACCGCGGTGTCGAAGCCGAAGGTCACATCGGTCGAGGCGATGTCGTTGTCGATGGTCTTGGGCACGCCCACGACGGGGAGCCCGGCGTCCGACAGCAGCCGTGCCGCCTTGAGGGTGCCCTCGCCGCCGATCGGGATGACGGCGTCCAGGCCGAGGGCCGCGACGTTCTCGCGGGCCCGCTCCACGCCGTCGCGCAGCTGCTCGGGCCGTACGCGCGAGGAGCCGAGGATGGTGCCGCCGGTGGCCAGGACGCCGGCCACGGCGTCCAGGTCGAGCTTGCGGTAGTCCGCCTCCAGCAGGCCGCGCCAGCCGTCGTGGAAGCCGATGACGTCGTCGCCGTGGTCGACCACGGCGCGGTGCACGACGGAGCGGATGACGGCGTTGAGACCGGGGCAGTCGCCGCCGGAGGTGAGTACACCGATACGCATGACAGGGGGGACCTTTGCGTTCGGGGCCGCGAGGGCCGAAAGACCGGACCGGACCCCGTCGTCCGGTGTAATCCCCGCCACCCTAACCGCCGAGGGTGACGGGGACCGCGACCGTCCGCTATGCGGGCTGTGTCGCCGCAGCGATCCGCTCGGCGCGCAGCGCCTCGTACCAGCGGTCGTCGACCGGCGGCAGGGCGTTGACGTCCAGCGCCAGCTTGATCAGCATGTCCGAGATGTGCGGATTACGCGCCATGACCGGGCCGTGCATGTACGTACCGAAGACGGTGTCGTTGTACGCGCCCTCGGTGCCGTCGCCCGTGCCGTTGCCGTTGCCGAAGCGCACCCGGGCGAACGGGCGGGCCGTCGGGCCGAGGTGGGTGATGCCCTGGTGGTTCTCGAAGCCGGTCAGCGGCGGCAGGCCGAGCGGCTGGTCGATGTCGGCGAGCACGTCGCCGACGCAGCGCTCGCCCTCGCCACGGGTGCTGATGACGTCCAGCAGCCCCAGGCCCTGCTCGCGCTGGCCCAGGTCGTTGATGAACTCGTGGCCCAGGATCTGGTAGCCGGCGCAGACCGAGAAGACGATCGCGCCGTTGGCGACGGCCCGGTTCAGGCCGCCGTCGCGGCGCAGCCGCTCGGCCGCCAGCCGCTGCGGACGGTCCTCACCGCCGCCGATCAGGTAGATGTCCCCGGAGGTGGGGATCTGCTGGTCGGAGCGGACGTCGACGCGCTGGACGTCCAGGCGGCGCTGGTGGGCGCGCCGCTCCAGGACCAGGACGTTGCCCTGGTCGCCGTAGGTGCTGAGCAGGTCGGGGTAGACCCACACCACACGCAGACTGTTCTGGCTCATGCTCACAATCCTTGTCGTGCTGTCCGTGGGCCTAGTTGCCTACGCGGCGGCGGATGTCCTGGAACGCCGTGTAGTTGGCGATGACCTCGATCTTGCCGGGCGGGGCCATCTGCACGGCCTCGTCGACGGTCTCGCAGACCCGGAAGTCCACGCCCGCGACCTCGAGGCGGACCGCGAGGTCCAGCTTGCGGTCGCCGATGACCATGATCGGGTGTCCGGCGAGGCGGGTGTAGTCCACGTCCCACAGCCAGGAGGTGTCGGTGCCGTCCGCGCCGCGGGCGTTCACCGACAGGATCACCGGCGCCGGCGGCCCGTCGATCAGCGAGAACGTCTCCAGCCAGCCGGCCGGGTTCTTCGCCAGCAGCAGCCGCACCTCACGGCCGAGGAAGTTCACCACGTCGTACCGGCCGGCCACGGCCTGCACCTGGTACATCCGCTCCAGCGCCACCTGCGGCGGCACGCCGAAGGTCGCGGCCACGGCGGCCGAGGTGGTGGCGTTGGCCTTGTTGGCCCGGCCCGGCAGCTGCAGGTGGATGGGCCACGCGGAGCCGTGCGGGTCGAGGACGTAGTCGCCCGACAGCGCCCAGCTCGGGGTGGGCCGCCTGAAGCCGCACTCGCCGCAGAACCAGTCGTCGCCCGGGCGCTGCATCACACCACCACAGGAGGGGCACGACCAGGCGTCGTCCTTCCACTCCTGGCCGGCCGCGACCCACACCACGTTCTGCGAGGACGAGGCCGCCCACACGATCAGCGGGTCGTCCGCGTTGGCGATCACCACGGCCTTGGTGCCGGCCAGGCCCTCGCGCCACTTCTCGGCCAGCATGCGGGTCTCCGCGGCGCGGTCCAGCTGGTCGCGCGAGAGGTTCAGCAGCGCTATGGCCTTGGGCGAGGTGTCGCGCGCGACGCCCGCCAGGTACTTCTCGTCCACCTCGATCACGCCGTAGCGCGCGTCCGAGCCGCCCGCCAGGGCGGAGGTGATGCCCGCGGGCATGTTCGCGCCCAGCGCGTTCGACACCACCGGACCGCTGGCCCGCAGGGCCTCGGCGATCAGTCGCGTCGTGGTCGTCTTGCCGTTGGTGGCCGACACCAGGATCACGTCCAGGTGGGTTGCCAGCCGGGCCAGCAGGTCGGGGTCGAGCTTGAGCGCGACCTTGCCGCCGATCACCGACCCGCTGCCACGGCCCGCGGCGCGCGACACTGCCGCGGCCGCCTTGCCCGCCGTCACGGCCAGCTTGGCCCGCGGCGACAGCGGCCCCGAGTTGCCTGCCATCGTCCTAGATCCTCCATTGCTTCCGGCGCCGCGCCTGTTTACCTGGTCAGCCGGTGGAACGCCCCCTCCGTGCCGAATCGCCGCCAGGAGGCTTCGGTCGGGGATCAGCCTATCGAGATCCGGCCGTGGGCCCGAACCCACCATCAGCTGAACGTACCCTTGGGCCCATGCGAAGAGGCACGATTCCCGGCAGTTCAGGACACGTGCGGCCCATGCGGCTGCTCGGCGACCGGGGTCTTTCCGCACCCTGCGAAGAGGTCACGGAGTTCGACGGGGCCCTGGCCGGGCTCGTCGAGGACCTGTTCGCGACCATGTACGCGCACGGCGGGGTGGGGCTCGCCGCCAACCAGATCGGCGTGCCGCTGAGGGTCTTCGTGTACGACTGCCCCGACGACGAGGACCGGCGCCATCTGGGACACCTGGTCAATCCGCGGCTGGTGGCCGCCGAGGGAATCACCGTCCGCGGACCCGAGGGGTGCCTGTCCGTGCCCGGCATCGAGGCGGGCACGCCCCGCTTCGACGAGGCCGTCGTCGAGGGCTTCACGATGGACGGCGCCGCCGTGCGGGTCAGCGGCACCGGGTTCTTCGCGCGGTGCCTGCAGCACGAGTGCGACCACCTCGAGGGCGGCCTGTACCTCGATCACCTGACGGGGCTGCGGCGCCGGCGGGCGCTGCGTGCGGCGCGGCGGGCGCCGTGGGCGGTCGCCGGGTAGCCGGAAGCCGAAGGCCCCCGGCGCCGCACGCCCCCGCGTACCTCAGAACCCCGGTCCGCCCGGCAGGTCGCCCGAGGTCGCCAGCCGTCCCCACAGCAGGTCGGCCAGGTGGCGGACCAGCAGACCGCGCTCGAACGGACGCTCGCGCAGCCACCAGTCGCCGGCCGCGTGCATCATGCCGACGATGCCGTGGCCCCAGGCGCGGGCCAGCTCCTCCCCGTCCGGGCCCAGGTCGACCCGCTCGGCTATGACCTGGGCCAGCTCCTCGCCCATGCGCCGCAGCAGGGGCGCGGAGTGCCGGCCCACGTCGAAGCCGTGCTCGGCGGGCGCGCCCTCGTCGGCGGGGTGCATCAGGAAGCGGTAGACCTGCGGGCGCGCCTCTATCGCCGCGAGGTAGGCGTCCAGGGTCGTCTCGACCCGCCGGCGCCGTTCCGCGGGGGCGTCCAGCGCCGCGCGCAGGCCGGCCAGCAGCGCGTCGGTGTGCCGGGCGGCCAGCGCCCGGTAGAGGCCGCCCTTGTCGCCGAAGTGGCGGTAGAGGATCGGCTTGGTGATCCCCGCCTCGGCGGCGATCGCGTTCATCGACGCTCCCGGCCCGTCCCGCAGCACCACTCGGTCCGCGGCCTCCAGCAGCTCCCTGCGCCGCTGTTCCGCCGCCCGCTGCTGCTCGTCCCGCTGACTGGTCTCCATCAGACGTGCCTCCCCGCCCAGTGATTCAAAATGCCTGCGCAAAGTAACACTCGCTCCACGGAGCGGATTCGCAGGCCGGGGGAGTTGACTTTACTACTGACGAGTAACAGACTCATGTTACCGCAGGTAATGAGCGCCGGGAGGGGCCCCATGGGGGAGTTCGCGCTGGAGTTGAACGACGACCAGAAAACCGTGCGCGACTGGATCCACGGATTCGCCGCCGACGTCATGCGCCCCGCCGCCGCCGAGTGGGACGAACGCGAGGAATTCCCCTGGCCCGTGGTGCGCGAGGCCGCCCGGATCGGGCTGTACTCCCTGGACTTCTACGCCCAGCAGTTCCTCGACCCCACGGGACTGGGCGTTCCCCTCACCCTGGAGGAGCTCTTCTGGGGCGACGCGGGACTGGGGCTGGCGATCGCCGGCACCGGCCTCGCCGCGATCAGCGTCTTCACCAACGGCACCGACGAGCAGATCGGCACCTGGGTGCCCCAGATGTACGGTGACGCGAACGACGTGAAGATCGCGGCCTTCTGCTCCTCCGAGCCCGACGCCGGCTCCGACGTCGCCGCGATGCGCACCCGTGCCGTGTACGACGGGGCGAAGGACGAATGGGTGCTGAACGGCGTCAAGACCTGGGCGACCAACGGGGGGATCGCCGACGTCCACGTCGTCGTCGCCGTGGTCGACCCCGCCCTCGGTGCCCGCGGCCACGCCTCCTTCGTCGTCCCGCCCGGCACCCCCGGGCTCGCGCAGGGCCAGAAGTTCAAGAAGCACGGCATCCGCGCCTCCCACACCGCGGAGGTGGTCCTGCGGGACGTCCGCGTCCCCGGCCACTGCCTGCTCGGCGGCAAGGAGAAGCTCGACGAGCGCCTGGCCCGCGCCCGGGAACGGGCCGCCGGCGGCGGCGAACGGGGCGGCAACGCCGCCATGGCCACCTTCGAGGCGTCCCGCCCCGCGGTGGGCGCCCAGGCCGTCGGCATCGCCCGCGCCGCGTACGAGGTCGCCCTGGACTACGCCAGGACCCGGGTGCAGTTCGGCCGTCCGATCATCGACAACCAGGGCGTCGCCTTCCAGCTCGCCGACATGCGCACCCGCATCGACGCCGCCCGCCTGCTGGTCTGGCGGGCCTCCTGGATGGCGAGCGCGGGCAGGCCCTTCACGGCGGCCGAGGGGTCGATGTCCAAGCTCTTCGCGGGCGAGACGGCCAAGAAGGTCACCGCCCAGGCCATGCAGATCCTCGGTGGCAACGGCTACACCCGCGAGTACCCGGTGGAGCGGATGCACCGGGACGCGGCCATTTACACGATCTTCGAGGGCACGAGCGAGATCCAGCGGCTGGTCATCGCCCGGACGCTGTCGGGGATGCCGATCCGGTAGGGGCCGGGGGCGGCACCCGTCCTCAGGGCCACCAGACCCCGGGGCCGCCCCCGAGCCACTCGATCACGTGCGGGTCGTCGAGCCGGAGATCCTCCGTGTCCACCCCGGCCCGGCGCAGGAACTCGAGGACGTCGACGACTCCGTAGGCCCTGCCGAGCGTCTCCGCCCCGTCCGTCACCCACCGGCCGCCGGACGGCGACGGCGGGTGGACCACTATCCGCGCAGACATACCTCCAGCCTGCGCCCGGACGGGTGCGGACGCATCCGTGGCCCCGGGCGCCGGGTTTCCCGTGGGGCGCTTCCGGTGGGGTGTTTCCGGTAGTTCCTGATTCGTCCCGCTGTGGGGGTGGGGGCTGCCACGGTTTGATCACTCGACTGTCACAGGAGCCCCACAGGACGCTCTCCGGGCCGGTCCGGCCGGGCTGGGCGGGTAAGAATGTGCACGTCAAACAAGCACCACCACGGGGGAACCATCATCATGCGTCGTCAGCTCAGCACCGCCGCGATCGTCATCGCGATCGCGGCCACCGCCACCGCCTGCAACAGCGACGGTGTCGACGCCAAGCCGGACAACAACGCGAGCGCGGCACCCAGCCAGGCGCCCAAGGACCCGGCGCCCGCCCCGGACAAGGGCGGCGACAAGGGCGACAAGGGCGGCGACCTCGCCGTCGGCGGCACCGCCAAGCTCAAGGCCAAGAACGGCGCCCAGATCTCGGTCACGCTCAAGAACTGGACCGACCCGGCCAAGAGCAACAACAAGTACATGCAGCCGAAGGCGGGCAAGCGCTGGGTCGCCGCCCAGTTCGAGATCGTCAACACCGGCCAGGCCCTGTACGACGACAGCCCGGCCAACGGCGTGAAGGTCATCGACGACCAGGGGCAGAACTTCACCCACTCCATCGGCGAGACCACCGCCGGCCCCAACATGCCGGCCTCCGTCAAGCTCAAGGCGGGCGAGAAGGCCCTCGGTTACGTCGTCGTCTCCGTGCCCGAGAACGGCAAGCCCAAGTCCGTGACGTTCACGCCGGATTCCGGGTACGCCCAGGAGACCGGCCAGTGGACCGTGGCCAAGTGACGCGGGGTCGCCGCCCGCGACGATAAATGGCGGGCGGCGGCCATGGCCTCACCCCTAAGGTGAGGCGACAACCCAGCGAACCACCTCCCGGTGCGCAGGGTCCGGCTCCTTCTTGTGGTGAAAGCGCCGGCCCCGACCTGATCTCGGGAGGCCTGCCGACGGAATTCCCATGGCCCGTTTCAACGCCCGCAGCGGCAAGGCGGCTCCCGCCTCGCCCGTCACCTCCACCGGGGAGCGCCCGCCCAATCACGAGGGCGCCACCGGATACGCCCGCGACGCCCGGAGCGAGCTCTTCCTGCTCGCCGTCGGCAATCTCGTCGGCACGGACACCTTCTACGAGAAGGCCGGGGACCGGGACGAGCGCTATTCCCGCCTGGTGAGGGAACTGGCCGTCGAGGACCCCGAGTGGACGCTGGCGTTCCTGCGCTGGCTGCGCGGTGCGGCGAACATGCGCACCGCGGCCCTGGTCGGGGCGGCGGAGTTCGCCGCCGAGCGCGTCCGCCGGCAGCTGCCCGGCCACTCCCGGCAGGCGGTCGACGCGGTGCTGCAACGGGCCGACGAGCCCGGCGAGATGCTCGGCTACTGGACCTCCGTGCACGGCCGCACCGTGCCCAAGCCGGTCAAGCGCGGCATCGCCGACGCGGTGCGCCGGCTCTACACCGAGCGGTCCCTGCTCAAGTACGACACGGCCGGCAAGGCCTACCGCTTCGGCGACGTGCTCAACCTCACCCACCCCGCGCCCGCCGCAGGCAAGCCGTG
Organism: Streptomyces griseocarneus; assembly: GCF_014655595.1. GTDB lineage: Bacteria > Actinomycetota > Actinomycetes > Streptomycetales > Streptomycetaceae > Streptomyces > Streptomyces griseocarneus. Next base: position 1,001,717 of record NZ_BNBL01000001.1, read on the forward strand.
GCAGGGCGAGCTGTTCCGGCACGCCCTCGACCGCCGGATGGGCCGGGACGAGGAGATACCCGAAGGCCTGCCGGTGCTGCGGGCGCGGGCCGCGCTGCTGGCGCTCCCGGTCGCCGAGCGCCGGGCGCTGCTGTCGCGGCCGGAGGCCGGGGAGCGGCTGCGGGAGGCGGGCATGACGTGGGAGGCCCTGGCCGGCTGGCTGCAGGGGCCGATGGACGCGGCCGCGTGGGAGGCCGCCATCCCCTCCATGGGGCTGATGGCGCTCGTCCGCAACCTCCGCAACTTCGACGAGGCCGGGGTGGGCGACGCGGCCGCCGAGCGCGTGGCCGCGCGCATCGCCGACCCGGAGGAGGTCGCCCGCTCCCGGATGTTCCCGTTCCGTTTCTGGGCGGCGTACAAGCACACCCACTCGCTGCGCTGGGGGCACGCGCTGGAGAAGGCGCTGGCCGCCTCGCTGGCCCACGTGCCCGCGCTGCCCGGCCGGACGCTGATCCTCGTCGACCGCTCGCCGTCGATGTTCCCCGGCTACGGGTTCTCCACCCCGAACACCTCGGACATCACGCTCGCCGAGCAGGCCGCCGTCTTCGGCGCCGCGCTGGCGCTGCGGGCCGCCGACCCCACGCTGGTGGAGTTCGGCATGCGCAGCAACGCCCTCGAGGTGCCGCGCGGCTCGAGCGTGCTGCGGCTCGTGGAGCGCTTCGGGCAGATCGACGGCACGGACATCCCGCTGGCGGTGCGGCGGCACTTCGCGGGACACGACCGCATCGTGGTCGTGACGGACGAGCAGACCCGGGCGGGCTGGCTGCCCTCCAACGCCCATGGCCACGGGGGCATGCCAGAGACGCGCATCGACGACCTGGTGCCCCGCCATGTGCCGGTGTACATGTGGAACATGGCGGGCTACCGGGCCGGCGCCGCGCCCTCGGGCGGGGACAACCGCCACGCGTTCGGCGGGCTGACCGACGCGGCCTTCCGCATGATCCCGCTGCTGGAGGCCGGGCGGACGGCACGCTGGCCCTGGGAGGACGGCCGCCCGGCCGCGCGCCGACTGGGCTGACCGCCCTTCGCGCAACGACGACACGGGCGGCGGCCGGCACGAACGGCGGCCCATGGCTCAGGCGGTGAGGCCCTTGGGGTCGAGCCGCCTGACGTCGTAGCGGCTGTGGAGCTCGCCGCGCACCGCCGCCGCGGCGTGACCGGCGCCGACGGGCACGTCGACGATCGTCCAGCCGGCGGGCCAGGCGGGGGTGCCGGGGCCGCCGTTGCCGAGGTAGTCGAGGTCGGGGGAGCGGCCGAGGCCGGTGCCGAGGCCCTTGAGGTAGGCCTCCTTGCGCACCCACAGCCGGGTGAAGACCGCCGGCCGGCGGACCGCGGGCGCGGCCATGATCTCCCGGCGCTCGGCGGGGTGCAGGGCCGTGGAGACCTCGGTGACGGTGTGCGCGGCCGGGACCTGCTCGGTGTCCACGCCCACGGGGGCGGCGGCGATGCCGACCAGGACGAGATTGCCGCCGTGCGACAGGGAGAAGTGCGGGGCGCCGGGGGCGGCGACGGCGGGCCTGCCGTGCGGCTCGCCGCAGCCGGGGCAGGCCTCCCGCGTGAACTCCACGTCCCCGGCCGGTACGTCCAGATAGGCGCCCAGCAGCCTGCGCAGCATCAGGTGGGCGGTCGCGTACTTGGCGCGGTCGAGGGCGTGGACGAACGCGTCCGCCCGGCGGCGCTCCTCCGCGTTCAGCGGCGAGAGGTCGAGGGCCGCGGAGTTCAGCCACGGGTCGGGGGCGTGCAACAGCCATAGGTCGAGGGCGCCTTCGGCCGGCCGGTCGAGGCGCTGCGGCCAGGGGACGTCGGCGGCGTGGCCCGGGCGGGTGGCGGAGTGGTCCAGGTGTAGCTGCACAGGTCGCTCCGGTCTTTCGGTGACGAACGCCGCAGCGTACAGGAGTCATATGTCTGTCAGATATCAGCACCGCATGGGACGTTCATTTTTGGGCTCTATATGCAAAGAAGCGTAAGTACGTTGACATCGACGATCGGGTGGGTACGGACAGTGAGGTGACGGCGACCCCGCGTCCCACTTCGGCCATCACCCGGCCGCATTCTGGCTCAAACGTGATGGGTCGCCATGAGGTGTACTGTTACCGTCGTTTCCGATCTTGACCGTCCAAGTCGGCACCCGCTGCCGTGCCTTGGCGCGGCGATCACCAGAGGTCGAATGCGGACTTCACGAAAGAGGGAACGCCTTGGCGGTCAGCTTCCACACACATCCAGGCGCATCCCGGCACCTCCCCGGACGCGACGCCGAGCTCCGCACCCTGACCGCCCTCGCCACCCGCGCCCGGGCCGGCGGCGCACGGGCGGTCCTGGTCCGCGGCCCCGCCGGCATCGGCAGGACCAGCCTCCTGACCGCCGTCGCCGACCACCTGCGCTCCGAGGGCGTCACCGTCCGCCGGCACACGGCCCCCCGCGTCACCGACGAGCACGCCCCCCGCGGCCCCGCCGGGCCGGCCCGCGACCCGTATGCCGCCCACCGGCGCCTCTACGGACACGTCAGCGCCCTCCTGGCCGACGGACCCCTCGCGTTCGTCCTCGACGACGCCCAGTGGTGCGCCGAAGCCACCCTCAGGCGCGTCGACTTCGTCCTGCGCAGGGCAGCCGCCCGGCCGCTGTTCCTGCTGCTGGCCCAGCGCACGGACTGCGGCGGGCCCGGCGCGGGCGTCCTCGCCGAGATGCTCGGCCAGGGCCGTTGCACCCTGATGGAACTCGGCCCGCTCGACGCCGCCGCCATCGCCCGCCTGGTGACCCGCGCCCTCGGCGAGCGCCCCGACGACCGCTTCGTCCGCCGCTGCGCCGACGTCACCGGCGGCAACCCGCAGCTGCTCCACCGGCTGCTCACCTCGCTGCGCGAGAGCGGGGTGCGCCCCGACGCCGCCGGCGCGCACCGCGTGGCCGCCGCCGTCGAGGGCGCCGTCGCCTCCTCGGTCCCCGACCGCCTGGCCGGCCACCCCCGCCACGTACGGCAGATCGCCCGCGCCCTGGCCGTCCTCGGCCGGGCCGACGCCGACCTGCTGTCCGTGCTCTGCGGAGTGAGCGGGCACCGGACCAGGGCCGCCCTCGAGACCCTGCGCCGCGGCGAGGTCGTCGCCCCCGGCGAAGCGGGCGCGCCCGGCGTCATGTGCGCCCCCGTACGCGCCGCCGTCCTCGCCGACCTGCCCCCGGCCGAGCTGCGGCACCTGCGCGTGAATGCCGCGCGGGTGCTCAACGACGCCGGCCGGCCCGCCACCGAGGTGGCCGACCAACTGGTGCCCCTGGAACGCCTCGACGAGCCCTGGATGCTCGCCGTCCTGCGCGAGGCCGCCGCCGGGGCCCGCTGCCGCGGCACCACCGAGGCCGCCGTCCGTTACCTGCGGCGCGCCCTGGACGCCGGACCCGACGACGCCCAGCGCCACGAGATACGCCTCGAACTCGCCAGAGCGGCGGCGCCGCTCTCCCCGGCCACCTCCCTGCGCCACCTGCGCCAGGCCCTCGACGCCGCCGCCGGCCCCCGTGAACGGGCGCCCATCGCCGTGGAGTACGGCATGGCCGCCCTCGGCACCCACGGCGCCCCCGACGCCGTACGGGCGCTGGAGCGCGTACTCGACGAACTGCCCGGCGAGGCCGGCCCCACCCCGGCCGGCCGGGAGCTGCGCACCTCCGTCCGGGCCGCCCTGCTGGTCACCGCCGTCAACGACAAGGCCGCCATGGCGGGCGTGCGCGAGCGGGCCGCGGCCTGGCCCGTCCCGCACGGCGACACCCCCGCCGAACGGCGGCTGCTGTCCGCCCTGAGCGCCTTCGCCGCCCTCGAGGGCCGCCCGGCCGGCCGGGCGGCGGAACTGGCCCGGCGGGCCCTGCGGGTGGAGGAGCCGAACCCACCCGCCGGCTGGTGGGTGTTCGGCTCCTCCCTGGTCCTCGGGCTCGCCGACGAGGTGGACGAGGCCCTCGCCGGGCTCGAGCGCTCGCTGCGCGACACCCGGGCCCGCTACGAGCCGTGGATGTACGTCTCCGCGCTGGCCGGACGCTCCCTGACCCGGCACGACACCGGTGACGTCGACGCTGCCGTCCGCGACGCGCGGGCCGCCGTCGAGGCCGCCGCCCGCAGCGAACGCACCGCCCGCTCGTCCATGCCGCACATCGCCCTGGGCACCGCCCTGCTCACCCAGGGCAGGACCGAGGAGGCCGCGGCCGCCCTCGGCCGCATCGTCCCCCGGGACACGGACCGGCACATCTGGGAATGGCACCACTACCTCTACGCCCAGGGCCGCGTCCGCCGCGAACTCGGCGACCTCGAAGGCGCCCTCGAGCTGTGGCTGCGCTGCGGACGCAGCCTGGACGAGGCCCGCGTGGGCAATCCCGTGCTCGCCCCCTGGTGGCTGCCGGCCGCCACCACCCTCGCCCGCCTGGGCCGCCCCGGAGAGGCCCGCGACATCGTCGAGCGGGTGACACCTCGCATCCGCCGCTGGGGAACCCCCCGCGCGCTGGGCACCGGTCTGATGGCCTCGGCCGCGGCCGCCACGGGCCGGGCCCGCATCGACCTGCTCGCCGAGGCCGCGGACGTCCTCGCCCGGTCCCCCGCCCGCCTCGAACACGCCAAGGCCGCCTACCTGCTGGGCCGGTCCCTCCTCGCCCACGGCGACGCCCACGCCGCCCGCCGCCACCTGCGCCAGGCCATCGAAGGGGCCACCCGCTGCGGCTACCAGGCCCTCGGTGCCGCCGCCCGCGGCGCGCTCGTCACCGCCGGCGGCCGGATGCGCCGGCTCGCCGCCAGCCCGCTCGACTCCCTCACCGGCAGCGAGCGCCGCATCGCCGCCCTCGCCCAGGGCGGAGTGACCAACAAGGCGATCGCCGAGGCGCTCTTCATCACCCCCCGCACGGTGGAGATGCACCTGACCAACGTCTACCGCAAACTCGCCGTGCGCGGCCGCGCCGACCTGCCCGGCGGCCTCGGCGGATACGGTCCGCCCCTTCCCGTGTGACCGGGGCCCCCGCTCCCGCTCCCGTCCCGGTCGCCGCACCGGCAGCGCACAGCCACGAGGAGAGACAGGTGCAGTCCCAGGTGACAGACGAGCGGCCGCCGCGCCGGCCCCCCGCCGCGGCCCCCGGCACACCGCCGCTCGCCGGGCGGATCCGCGAACAGCGGCTGCTGGGCGAGCTGGTGGACGGCCTGCGGACCGGGCGCCCGGCACTGGCCGAGATCCGCGGCCTGCCCGGCACCGGCCGCAGCGCCCTGCTCGAGTGGGCCGCCCACCGCGCCCGCGCACTCGGCGTCCACGTCGCCGCGGCCCAGGCGTCGTGGGAGGAGACGGGAGTGCGCTACGGCGTCGTCGCCCAGCTGCGGGCCACGCCGACACCCCCGGCGGGCCCCGGCCGCCCGGCCGCCCCTGCGACGGCCGACCGCACCGCCGAACTGTGCCGGGCCGCCCGCGCCGCCGCCCTCGCCCACCCGCTGCTGATCGTCGTCGACGACGTCCAGTGGGCCGACCCGTGCTCGCTGCGCTGGCTGCGCGCCCAGGCCCGCAGGCTCGCCGGCGTCCCCCTGATGCTGCTGACCGCCCGCGCCGGGACCGGCCCCACCGCCCCGGAGGAGCGCCTCGAGCCCGGCTCCCTGGACGGCGGACGGGCCGTCGCCCACCACACCCTCACCCTCGGCCCGCTGACCCCGGCCGACGTCGGCGACCTGCTGGCCGCGGCCTTCGGGACGCCGGCCGACCCGGCCTTCCGGGACGCGGCGGCCCGCAGCACCGACGGCAATCCCGCCGTGCTCCGCGCGATGGTCGCCCGCCTGGCCCGCCACGGCCGGCAGCCTCGCGCCGACCACCTGCCGCACCTGGCCGAAAGCGCCGCCGAGGCCGTCCGCGAGCGCGCGGTGCGCACCCTGGCCGCGCTGCCCGGCGACCTGCGGGCCGTGCTGCGGGCCGTCGCCGTGTGCGCGCCGCACACCGGGCCCGGGACGATCGCCGCGCTGGCCGGGCCCACCGCCGCCGGAACCCGGCGCGCCCTGGAACTGCTCGCCGGCACCGGACTGCTGACCGGCGGCGACCGCCCGGCGTTCCGCGAGCCGACGGCGGCCCGGGCGGTGCTGGCCGGCATGAGCGCGTGCGACCGCGAGGAGCTGTACGCCCGCGCGGCCGAACACGCCCACCACACCGCCGTCCCCGACGGCGCCCTGGCCGGCATGCTCACCGGCGCCCGCGTCCTCGGCGCCCCCTGGGCCGTCGACGTCCTGCGCCGCGAGGCCGCCCGCCACCGCGCCGCGGGCCGGCCCAGGGAGGCGGCCCGCCTGCTCCGGCGCGCGTTGCGCGAGCCCATGGCCCCCCACCTGAGGGTGCGCGCCCTGACCGAACTGAGCGCGGCCGTCCTGCCCTCGGAGCCCGACGCCGCCGACCGGCACCTGCGCCAGGCCCTCCTCTCACCCGCCGACGCCGATGCCGGACCGTCCTGGGTGCGGGCCGCCGACCTGCTCCTGGCCCGCGGCGACATCGCCTGGACGCAGCCGCTCATCGCCCGGGCCCTGGCCGGCGACCGGATACGCCCCGCCGAGCGCGCGGCGCTGCGGGCGCTGTACTGGCTCGCCGCGTACAGCCGGCGCGAGACGTCCCACGCCCTGGACCGGCCCCCCGTACCGGCTCTCGCCGAACACCCCGACGACCCCTCCGAGGCGGCCGTGGCCGCCTGGCGGGAGGCCCTGCTCGGCCGGGACATCGGCCGCGCCCGGCACCTCGCCCGGGCCGCCCTGGCCCCCCGGGCCGGGCATCCCGCCCCGCTGACCCCCCAGGTCGCCGCCTGCCACGCCCTCGTCCTCACCGGCGACTTCGCCGAGGCGCACGCCGGACTCGACGCGGTGCTGCTGCGCGCCGAGCACGCCGACGCACGGGCCGTGGCCGGCTCCGCCGAGCTCATCAGGGCCCTGGGCCTGCTGCACGAGGGGCGGCCCGGGGAGGCCTCCACCGCCCTGGACCGCGCCCAGGAGGTCATGCCCCCGCACTGCTGGCACCCCTTCATGAGCCCCGCGGTCGTCGCCCTGAAGGCCCTGGCCCACCTCGAGCTCGGCGACACCGCGGGAGCCGAGCGGTCCCTCGGGCTCGCCCGCGACGGCGACGGCGACGGTGACGCCGGGGGCGGCATCGGCTGGGCCTGCCTGCTCTACGCCCGCGGCCGCACCCGGCTGGCCGGCGGACAGCGCGACGCCGCGCTCGCCGACCTGCTGGAGTGCGGCCGCCTGCTGCTCGCCCAGCAGGCGGCCAACCCCGCCCTGCTGCCCTGGCGTTCGGCCGCCGCGCGCGCCCGGGGCCTCGACCCGCACGACCGCGAAGCCGCCGCCCTGCTGGCCGAGGAACGCCGGCTCGCCCTGAAGTGGGGCGCGCCCGGCCCGGTCGCCAGGGCGCTGTACGCCACCGGCAACCTGGCCCCGCCCGAGCCCGTACGGCCCGGCTCGGCCGTCCCGGCGGACTGGCGGTTCCGGCAGGCGCTGAGCGCCCTGGCGACGGCCCGCCTCGCCGGCCCGGACGCCGTCTCCCCGCCGCCCGGCGGCCCGTCCGCGCCCGCCGCGCCGGCGCCGCGCACGGCACCGGCACGGCCACCGGCGCCCGAGCGCGCCGCCACGCCGCCTCCCGCGCGCCCCCGCGCCGCGCGCGAGGGGCTGACCGGCGCCGAAGCGCGCGTCGCGGCCCTGGCCGCGCGCGGCCAGGCCAACCGGGCCATCGCCGCGGGCCTTTCGGTGACGCCCCGCACCGTCGAACTGCATCTGACCAGGGTCTACCGCAAGTTGGGCATCAACGGACGCCCGGAGCTGGCCGAGGCGCTGGAGCGCCTCGGGAAGGACACACCATGACACCCCTGCTCGACCGGAGCCGCGAGCTGGAGCTGATCACCACGGCCCTGCGGACGGCGGCCACGGCCGGGAGCGGCTCGCTGCTCGTCGTCACCGGCGGCATCGGCACCGGCAAGACCGCCCTGCTGCGGGCCCTGCCCGCCCTCGCCGAGCGACACGGCACCCGCACCCTGACCGCCGGCGGCGCCCCGCTCGAACGGGACCTCCCCTTCGGCCTGGCCGGCCAGCTCCTCGAACCCCTGCGCCCCGGCGCCGCCCTGGAACCGCCCGGCCCCGACCCCTACGGCGAGCTCCTCGGCCCCGTCGCCGACCACAGTGCCCGCGAGCCGCTGCTGCTGCTCGTCGACGACCTCCACTGGGCCGACCCGCCCTCCCTGCGCTGGCTCGGCCACCTCGCCAGACGCCTGCCCGCCTGGCCCGTCACCCTCGTCGTCGCCCTCCGCGAGGGCGACCCGGGCGCCGAGGAGCCGCGCGTCCAGGACATCACCGACCGCGCCGCGCACGTCCTGCGCCCCGGCCCGCTCACCCCGGCCGGCACCGCCGCGCTCGTCGCCGCCGCCTTCGGCCGCCCGGCCGACCCCGCGTACGTGGCGGCCTGCCGCGAGGCCACGGGCGGCAACCCCATGTTCCTGACCGCCACCCTCGCCGCCCTCTCCGGCGACGGCGACGGCGACGAGCCCGTCGCCGCACGCGCCCGCGCCGTCCGCGAACTCCGCCTGCCCGCCCTGCGCGAACGCCTCGCCGTGGCCCTCCGCTCCCAGCCCGGTCCCGTCCGCGAACTCGCCAAGGCCCTCGCCGTGCTCGGCGACGGCACCGACCCCGAACTCACCGGCCGCCTCGCGGGCCTCGACGCCACCGGCCAGGAGGAGGCCGCCCGGGGACTGCGCCGGCTCGGCCTGCTCGCCGAAGGACCCGCGCCGCGGTTCGTCCACCACGCCGTGCGCGACGCCGTCGAGGACTCGATGACGCCCGCCGAGCAGGAGGACGTCCACGTCCTCGCCGCGCTGCTGCTGCACCGCGGCGGACACCCGGCCGAACAGGCCGCCGCCCAGCTCCTGGCCGCGCCCTCCTGCCGGGACGGCTGGGCCATGGAGGCGCTGCGGGCCGCCGCCGAGGCCGCCGGACGGCGCGGCGCGCACGAGGACGCCGCCCGCTACCTGCGCCGGGCCCTCCTCGGCGCCCCGCCCTCGGGCCCCGACCGGGCGGCGCTCCTGGTCGACCTCGCCACCGTCGAGCGCGCCTTCGACCCCCTGGCCGCGGTCCGCCACATCTCCCAGGCGCTGCTGCTGCTCCCGTCGGCGGCCCAGCGCGCCGAGGCGGCCGTCCGCATCCCGCCCTCCCTGCTCGGCGGCGGCCCGCAGCCCGTCGTCGAAGCGGTCGGCAAGCTCGCCTGCGAGCTCGGCGAGCCCGGCCGGCTCACCGGCGACGAGCGCGAACTGGCCCTCGGGCTCGAGGCACGCCTGCGCCACGCCGCCGTGACCGGGCCGGGCGGGCTGCCGCTGTGCGCCGCACGGCTGCGCGAGCTGGGCCCCGCCCCCGCCCTGGGCACGGCCGCCGAACGCGAACTGGTCACCGTCCTGCTGCACGGCGCCACCATGTCCCAGAGCCTGTCGGCCGCCGAGGTCGCACCGCTGGCCGGCCGCGTCCTGCAGTACGAACCCGCCTCCCCGGACCACGTCCACACCGCCCTGCCCCTGCTGGTCCACGTGCTGATCGCCGCCGACTCCCTCGAGGCGATCGGCCCCTGGCTGGAGACCGCGCGCGAGCGGGCCCGGGCCCGGCGGGCCACCGTCCCGCAGGCGCTCGTCGCCATCGAGCGCACCCATGTGCTGGTGGCCCAGGGCCGCCTGGCCGACGCCCGGGCCTGCGCCGACGAGGCGCTGGCGCTGGGCGCGGCCGACTGGGCGACCCTGCAGTCGATGACCGCCGTCGTCCTGGTCGCCCTCGAGACCCGCGACGCCGAACTGTCCCGGCGCCTGCTGTCCTACCGCCCCGAGGGCGCCGACCACGGCTACCGCCCCTCCTCGCTCCAGCTCGTCCGCGGCTCCTGCGCCGCCCGGCGCGGCGACCTGCCCACCGCCCTGGAGTACTTCCTGGACTGGGGCCGCTCCGCCGAGCGGGCCGACTGGCGCAACCCCGCCGTCTTCCCCTGGCGCGCCTGGGCCGCCGGGCTGCACTACCGGCTGGGCGACACCGGCCGGGCCCACGACCTCATCGACGAGGAGTACGCGCGGGCCACCGCCTGGGGCACCCCCGTCGCCATCGGCCGCGCCCAGCGCGTCAAGGGTGCCCTCACGGCGGGGGAGAAGGGCATCGCGCTGCTGCGGGAGTCCGCCGCGACGCTGGACGGCGCGGTCAACGGCATGGAGCGGGCCCGTACCGCCCTGCTGCTCGGCCGGCGGCTGCTGCGCGCCGGGCGCGCCGAGGCCGAGACCTGGCTGCGGCTGGCCCGGGACCAGGCGCTGGTGTGCGGGGCCCCCTGGCTGGCCGAGGGCGCCGGCCGGGACCTGCGCACCCTGGCCGGCTCGCGCACGCGGCCGGCCGTCGCCGCCCTCACCCGTACCGAACGCCGGGTCGCCGGGCTCGCCGCCGGGGGCGCGTCGAACAGGGAGATAGCCGAACAGCTGGAGGTCAGCTCGCGGGCCGTGGAGAAACACCTCACGCACGCCTACCGCAAGCTGAACGTGGCCGGACGCTCCCAACTCGGGGAGGTGGCCGGCCTGCTGGCCGAGCCGGGTACCGCCGTCCCGCCGGGCCCGTGACCCCGTACCGCCGCGGTGTGGGACGGCCGTACCGCACCGCCGCGGGGGACCGTACCGAACCGAAACACCGCGGTACCGGAGGTAACCGAACCCCGGGCCCGCCACCACAGTCTTAGCGTCGCGCGGTTTGTTTTCGTTGACAGTCTTCACGACACCTCCATACGGTCTTTTCGGGCGACGGCCGCAGGGCCGTCCCTGTGTTGTGAATGGCCCGTGTGCACGCGAAGTTCGCTGTCTCTCGGAAGGGCGGAACATGACCCAGGCGGTGCCGGTTACCTTCTCCACCGTTCGCGAGAACTATTTCAACCCGCCGGCCTCGACCCAGGAGCTACGGGAAAAGGAACCCATCACCCGGATGAGGTTCGCCGACGGCCACCTCGGGTGGCTCGTCACCGGATATTCCGCCGCCCGGGCTGTCTTATCGGATTCCCGCTTCAGCGCCCGGGGGGAACTCAAGCACCCGCCCGTCCCGCGCGCCGCGACGCTGGAGGAATCACCGGCCGCGCCGCCCGGAATGTTCATCCAGCACGACGACCCCGAGCACCAGCGCTACCGCAAGCTGCTCACCGGCCAGTTCACCGTCCGCCGCATGCGCCTGCTCACCGAGTGGATCGAGAAGACCACCAACGAGCACCTCGACGTGATGGAGGGCCAGGGCTCCCCGGCCGACCTCTTCGAGCACTTCGCGCTGCCGCTGCCCTCCCTCGTCATCTGCGAGCTGCTCGGCGTGCCCTACGCCGACCGCGAGGGGTTCCAGCACGACACCGCGGTCTGGAGCAGCTTCGGCAGGTCCACCGAGGAGGTCACCGCGGCCTTCGCCTCCCTCGGCGCCTACCTCCACGGCCTCGTCGTGCGCAAGCGCGCCGAGCCCGCCGACGACATCCTCAGCGGCCTGATCGCCGCCGACCCCACGCTCACCGACGAGGAACTCACCTCGATCGCCTTCCTGCTGCTCGTCGCCGGCCACGAGACCACGGCCAACCAGATCGGCCTCGGCCTCCTCGCCCTCTTCGAGAACCCCGAGCAGCTCGCCGCGCTGCGCGCCGACCGCTCGCTCGTCGACGGCGCCGTGGAGGAACTGCTGCGCTACCTCAGCATCGTCCACCACGGCCCGACCCGGGCCGCCCTGGAGGACGTCGAGATCGAGGGCACGGCCATCGCGGCGGGCGAGGTCGTCATGGTCTCCCTCGCCGCCGCCAACCGCGACCCCGCCCGGTTCACCGACCCCGAGCGGCTCGACGTCACCCGCAACGCCACCGGCCACCTCGCCTTCGGGCACGGCATCCACCAGTGCCTGGGCCAGCAGCTGGCCCGCATCGAACTGCGCGTGGGGCTGAACGCGCTCCTCGACCGCTTCCCCGGCCTGCGCCCCGCCGTGCCCGCGCACGAGGTGCCGCTGCGCCACGACATGCAGGTCTACGGCGTCTACGAGCTCCCCGTCGCCTGGTGACGCGGGCGGCCGCCCCCTGGCGGGCCGCTCACCTTCGTCTCCATGATCTGCAAGAAGCAATCATCCGCGATCCGTTACGGAAAGGTCAGGTAGCAACAGCGTGGTAGAGAACCAGCACTTGTCGCGCCGCCGTCTGCTGGGCATGGCGGCCCTGGGCGCCGCCGCCGTCACCGGGGCGACCACGATCAGCACCGCTCCCCGCGCGCACGCCGCCACCCGTGGGGCCGACGGCTCGTTCGTGCCCGCCGTCGTCATCGGCACCGGCTACGGCGCCGCCGTCGCCGCCCTGCGCCTGGGCGAGGCGGGCGTCGAGACGCTCATGCTCGAGATGGGCCGCCAGTGGGACACCCCGGGCGTGGACGGCAAGGTCTTCCCCAACATGCTCAAGCCCGACGAGCGCTCCAGCTGGTTCAAGACCCGCACCGAGGCACCGCTGGGCTCCTTCCTCTGGCTCGACGTGGTCAACAGGGACATCACCCCCTACGCCGGCGTCCTGGACCGGGTCAACTTCGACCAGATGTCCGTGTACGTCGGCCGCGGCGTCGGCGGCGGCTCGCTGGTCAACGGCGGCATGGCCGTGGTGCCCAAGCGCGCGTACTTCGAGGAGGTCCTGCCCCAGGTCGACGCGGCCGAGATGTACGACCGCTACTTCCCGCGCGCCAACGCCACGCTCCGGGTCAACCACATCGACAAGGGGTGGTTCGAGGAGACCGAGTGGTACAAGTTCGCCCGCGTCTCCCGCCAGCAGGCGGGCAAGGCGGGCCTGGGCACGACGTTCGTGCCCAACGTCTACGACTGGGACCACATGCGGCGCGAGGCGGCCGGCGAGGCCCCCAAGTCGGCGCTGGCCACCGAGGTCATCTACGGCAACAACCACGGCAAGATGAGCCTGGACAAGACCTACCTGGCCGCCGCGCTGGGCACCGGCAAGGTCACCATCAAGACCCTGCACAAGGTGAGTGACATCCGTCAGCAGCGCGACGGCTCGTACGTGCTGACCATCGAGGAGATCGACCCCTACGGCAAGCGCGTCGCCACCAAGGAGGTCTCCTGCACCTACCTCTTCCTCGGCGCCGGCAGCCTCGGCACCACCGAACTCCTGCTGCGCGCCCGCGAGACCGGCGCGCTGCCCGACCTCAGCGGTGAGGTGGGCGCGGGCTGGGGCCCCAACGGCAACATCATGACCGCCCGCGCCAACCACATCTGGAATCCCACCGGTGCCAAGCAGTCCTCCATTCCCGCCCTGGGAATCGACGACTGGGACAACCCCAGTGCCCCCGTCTTCGCCGAGATCGCCCCGATGCCGGCCGGACTGGAGACGTGGGTCAGCCTCTACCTGGCCATCACCAAGAATCCCGAGCGCGGCACCTTCGTATACGACAAATCCTCCGGCCGGATGAACCTCCGGTGGACCCGCGACCAGAACAGGCCCGCGGTCGACGCCGCCAAGTCGCTCTTCGACCGGATCAACAAGGCGAACGGCACGGTGTACCGATACGACCTCTTCGGCACCCGGATCAAGAACTTCGCCGACGACTTCTGTTACCACCCGCTGGGCGGTGCGGTCCTGGGCAAGGCGACCGATCACTACGGCCGGGTCTCCGGTTACAAACACCTGTATGTAACAGACGGTTCACTCATTCCCGGTTCCATCGGCGTCAATCCGTTTGTGACAATTACGGCGTTGGCCGAACGGAACATCGAGCGGGTCATCAAGCAGGACGTCGCCGCTTCCTGACAGCGGCCGCGACCGTTTCGGCGCACTCCTGCGCCGGAACGGTCGGCTTCCCGGGTATTCGGCAGTGGTTCAACGGTTGATGGAGCACGAAAATGAGCGGATCCGAGTCGGTTCTCCCCGAGTTCGAAGCGGTGCAGATGAACGCGATAGCGGTCGTCGGATCGGCTCATCGCCCACCCGAGGAATGTGACGCCTTCGACGCGGAATTCCTGGGACTCCCGGCGGACGGCGCGGCCGCCACGGGCATACCCGGCGGGCCCGCCGTGCTCGAACTGCTCTGGGAGGCCATGGAGGACGCCGGCGTCCTGCCCGCGACCGCCGCGGCCCACCGGCCCGCGGTCCACCTCGCCGGCGACGCCCCCGACGGCACCGGCGACGACGCGGCGCGCGCGGTGGCCCGGGCGCTCCGCCTGGACGAGGTGACCCTCTCCCACGACGGCACCGACGCCCAGGCGGCGCTCGACGCCGCCTGCGAAGGCCTCAGCCGCGGCGCCGGCACCCTCGCCCTGGCCGCGGGCCCCGGCCTGCCGGCCGCCCCCGGCACACCGCACCGGCCCTCCGGAGGCTTCGGGGCCCTGCTCCTCAAGCCCCTCGAACGCGCCCTGGCCGACGGCGACGACATCCAGCACGTCCTGCGCCCCGGCGCGGAGCCGGGCGACCCCTGGACCCAGGAGCCGGCCGACGCCTTACGCACCGCCCCGGCGCCCCGCCCCGACGCGGCGGGCCCCGCCCGTACGCCGCTGCCCTGGATCCTCTCCGCCGCCGGCCCCGAGGCCCTGCGCGCCCAGGCCCGCGCGCTCCACCGGCACCTGAGCGACCACCCCGGGCTCGACCCCGCCGCCGTCGGCCACGCCCTCGCCACCACCCGCCACCGCTTCCCCCACCGGTCCGTCGTCCTCGGCGACACCCGCGACGAACTCCTGCGGGCCCTCGAGGCCGCCGCCCACGGCGACCCGTCGGCCGACCTCGTACGCGGCACGGTCACCGCCACCGGCGGCACCGCCTTCGTCTTCGCCGGCCAGGGCACGCAGTGGCAGGGCATGGCCGCCGGACTCCTCGAGGCCGTCCCCGAGTTCCGGGCCGCGGTCGGGCGCTGCCAGGAGGCCCTCGCCCCCCACCTCGACTGGAACCTGACCGACCTGCTGCGCGGCGCCGACGGCGCCCCCGCGCTCGAGACCCCCGACGTCGTCCAGCCCGCCCTGTTCGCCGTGCAGGTCGCGCTCGCCGAGACCTGGCGCGCCCACGGCGTGCACCCCGACGCGGTGGCCGGGCACAGCGTCGGCGAGATCGCCGCCGCCCACGTCGCCGGCGCCCTCACCCTCGAGGACGCGGCCCGCCTCGTCATCTCCTGGGGCCGGGCCCAGGCCACCCTCACCGGACGCGGCGAAATGATCACCGTCGCCCTGCCCGCGGCCGAGGTGACGCCCCGTCTGGAGCCCTACGACGGACGCCTGGTCATCGCCGGCCACAACGGCCCCGGCGCCGTGGTCGTCTCCGGCGACACCGACGCCGCCCTGGAACTCCTGGACGCGCTGACCGCCGAGGGCGTCCGGGCCCGGCGCGTCGCCGTCGGCCTCGCGGCCCACTCGCCCCACATCGACGAGATCCGCGACCGGCTCCTGAGCGAACTGGCGTCCCTCGCACCGCGCACCGCCCGCACCCCGCTGTACTCCTCGTACACCGGCGGCCGCATCGACGGCCGGGAAGCGGACGCCGAGCACTGGTTCCGCACCCTGCGCCACCCCGTGCGCTTCGAGGAGACCACCCGGGCCCTGCTCGCCGACGGCCACGACGCGCTCGTCGAGATCAGCGCCCACCCCTCCCTGACCGCCCTCATGCAGGAGACCGCGACCGCCGCCGGGCACACCGCCGTCGCCGTCGGCTCCCTGCGCCGCGACCAGGGCGACGAACGGCGCCTGCGCACCGCCCTCGCCGAGGCCTACGTCCAGGGCGTCGACGTCGACTGGGCGACCGCCTTCCCCGGCCCGGCGCCGCGCCGCGTCCCCCTGCCCACCTACGCCTTCCGGCGCCCGTCCGACCCCACCGACGACGACACCACCTTCGCGGCACGGCTGCGCGCCCTGCCCGAGGACGGACGCGAGCGCGCGGCCGCCGACCTGGTGCGGTCCACCACGGCCGCCCTGCTCAACCTCGCCGACCCCGCGGGCGTCGGCGCGGACCGCGCCTTCCGCGACCTGGGCCTGGACTCCGTCACCGCCATCGAACTGCGCAACCGCCTCAACGAGGCCACCGGCCTCGCCCTGCCGCACACCGTCGTCTTCGACCACCCCACCGCCGGCAGCCTCGCCGCGCGCATCGTCGCCGAGGCCCTGGGCACGCAACTCACGGACGGCACCCCGGACACGGACGGGACGACGGCGGTCGCCTGGGACGAACCGATCGCCATCGTCTCCATGAGCTGCCGCCTGCCCGGCGGCATCCGCACCCCCGAAGACCTCTGGCGGCTGCTGCGCGCCGGCGGGGACGCGGTGTCGGCCATCCCCGGCGACCGCGGCTGGGACACCGAAGGTCTCTACGACCCCGAACCCGGCCGCCCGGGCCGCTACTACCAGCGCGAAGCCGGCCTCCTGCCCGACGCCGCCGACTTCGACCCCGAGTTCTTCGGCATCTCGCCCCGCGAGGCCCTGGCCATGGACCCCCAGCAGCGCCTGCTGCTGGAGACGGCCTGGGAGGCCTTCGAACGGGCCGGCATCGACCCCACCACGCTGCGCGGCAGCCGCACCGGCGCCTTCGTCGGCGCCATGACCATGGACTACGGGCCCCGGCTGTACGAGGCGGCCGAGGAGGTCAGCGGATACCTGCTCACCGGCAACACCGCCAGCGTCGCGTCCGGCCGCATCTCCTACACCTTCGGCCTCGAGGGCCCGGCCGTGACCGTGGACACCGCGTGCTCCTCGTCGCTGGTGGCCCTGCACCTGGCCGTACAGGCGCTGCGGCAGGGCGAGTGCTCGCTGGCCCTGGCCGGCGGCGCGACCGTACTGCCCTCCGCCGGTTCGTTCGTCGAGTTCAGCAAGCAGCGCGCGCTCGCCCCCGACGGGCGTTGCAAGGCCTTCTCCGCCGACGCCGACGGCTTCGGCCTCGCCGAGGGCGCCGGCATGGTCCTGCTCGAGCGGCTCTCGGACGCCCGGCGCAAGGGCCACCCCGTGCTGGCCGTCGTCCGCGGCACCGCCATCAACCAGGACGGTGCCAGCAACGGCCTCACCGCCCCCAGCGGCCCCGCCCAGCAGCGCGTCATCCGCCAGGCCCTCGCGGGCGCCGGACTCGCGCCCGCCGACGTCGACGCCGTCGACGCCCACGGCACGGGCACCACACTGGGCGACCCCATCGAGGCCCAGGCCCTGCTGGCCACCTATGGCCGGGGCCGCCCCGAGGACCGGCCGCTGTGGCTGGGCTCGCTCAAGTCCAACATCGGCCACACCCAGGCCGCCGCCGGCGTCGCCGGCGTCATCAAGATGGTGCTGGCCCTGCGCCACGGCGTCCTGCCCAGGACCCTGCACGCCGACGAGCCCTCACCGCACGTCGACTGGTCCGCCGGCGCCGTACGCCTGCTGAGCACCGAGTCCGACTGGCCCGAGACCGGGCGGCCGCGCCGCTCCGGCGTCTCCTCCTTCGGCATCAGCGGCACCAACGCCCACGCCATCCTCGAACAGGCCCCCGACGACACGGACGCCACGACGGACGCCACGACGGGCGCCGCGACGGACGCCGACCCGGCCGCCGTCCCCGCGTCCGTCGTCCCCTGGCCGCTGTCCGCGCGCACCCCCGAAGCCCTGCGGGCGCAGGCCGCGGCCCTCCTGGCCCACGCCGAGGCACACCCCGACGCACACCCGGCGGACATCGGCCACGCCCTGGCCACCACCCGGGCCGCCTTCGAGCAGCGGGCCGTGGCCGTCGGCGCCGGCCGCGCCGAACTCACCGACGCCCTGCGCGCCCTGGCCAGCGGCCAGACCCCGCCCGCCCACACCGCCCAGGGCCTCGCGGCCCCGGACCGCCGCACCGTCTTCGTCTTCCCCGGCCAGGGCTCCCAGTGGGCCGGCATGGCCGTCGAACTCCTCGACACCTCCGCCGTCTTCCGCGAACGGCTGCGCGCCTGCGGCGAGGCCCTGGCCCCCCACGTCGACTGGTCGCTCGAGGACGTCCTGCGCGGCGCCCCGGGAGCCCCGGAGCTCAACAGCGCCGACGACGTCGTCCAGCCCGCCCTGTGGGCCGTGATGGTGTCGCTGGCCGAACTGTGGCGCTCCTTCGGCGTCCGGCCGGCGGCCGTCGTCGGCCACTCCCAGGGCGAGATCGCCGCCGCCTGCGTCGCCGGCGCCCTCAGCCTCGAGGACGCCGCCCGCGTCGTCGCCCTCCGCAGCCGCCTGCTCGGCCGCCTCGCCGGACTCGGCGGCATGGTGTCCGTACCCGAGCCGCTCGCCGACGTCACCCGGCGCCTGGAGCGCTGGAACGACCGCATCGGCGTCGCCGCCGTCAACGGCCCCCGCTCGGTCGTCGTCTCCGGCGACGCGGACGCCCTCGACGAACTGCTCGAGGCCTGCACGGCCGACGGCGTCCGGGCCAAGCGCATACCGGTCGACTACGCCTCCCACTCCTCCCACGTCGAGATCATCGAGGCCGAACTCGCCCAGGCGCTGGAGGGCATCACCCCGCGCGTACCGCACACGCCCTTCCACTCCACCGTCACCGGCGAGGTCGTCGACACCGCCGCGCTCGACGCCGCCTACTGGTACCGCAACCTCCGCGCGACCGTAGGCTTCGAGCCCGCCGTGCGCGCGCTGATGGAGACCGGGCACCACGTCTTCGTCGAGGTCAGCCCCCACCCCGTCCTCGCCGTCGGCCTGCAGGAGACCGCCGAGGCGGCCGGCGCCGACGAGGCCGTCGTGGTCGCCTCGCTGCGCCGCGACCACGGAGGCCCGGCCCGCTGGCTGACCGCGCTCGGCGAGGCGTACGTCCACGGCGTGCCGGTCGACTGGGCCGCGGTGTTCGCCGGGCAGCCCGTCCGCCGGGCCGACCTGCCCACCTACCCGTTCCAGCGCCGCCGCTTCTGGCTGCCCTCCGGACCGTCGGTCCCGGCCGACGGCGGGGCCCGCGCCGCGCACACGGCCGAGGAGGCACGGTTCTGGCAGGCCGTAGAGGGCGAGGACCTCACGGCGCTGACCGCCTCCCTCGGCGTGGACGCCGACGCCGCCTTCGGCGACGTGCTGGCGGGACTGGCCGACTGGCGCCGCAAGGCCAACGAGACCTCCGTCATCGACGGCTGGCGCTATCGGGCCACTTGGCGGCCCGCCCAGCGGAAGCAGGCTGCCTCCGTGACCGGGGCGTGGCTGCTGGTGGTGCCGGGGGCGGGGGCTGCTGCGGACCACATGCTGGCTGACGGTGCGGTGACCGATGGCGCGGTGTCCGAC
Organism: Streptomyces griseocarneus; assembly: GCF_014655595.1. Lineage (GTDB taxonomy): Bacteria > Actinomycetota > Actinomycetes > Streptomycetales > Streptomycetaceae > Streptomyces > Streptomyces griseocarneus. Next base: position 1,020,948 of record NZ_BNBL01000001.1, read on the forward strand.
GGCACCGTGGCCGCCGCCGTCCGTGACGCCCTGGCCGGACGCGGCGCGCGCGTCGATCTGCTGACGGTTGGTCACGGCGACGGCCGGGAGGCGCTCGCCGCCCGGCTCGCCGGCCTCGCCGACGTCTCCGGGTTCACCGGCGTGGTCTCCCTGCTCGCGACTGAAGAAACGATTCCGCAGGCACCCCGGACCGGCGCCGGACTGCCCGCCACCGTCGCCCTCCTCCAGGCGCTCGGCGACGCCGGTGTCAACGCACCGCTGTGGTGCCTCACGTCGGGCGCCGTCTCGACCGGCCCCGCCGACCCGCTCCGCGACCCGGCGCAGGCCGGGATCTGGGGGCTGGGCCGGGTCGCCGGCGCCGAGTACCCCCAGCGCTGGGGCGGCCTGATCGACCTGCCCGACACCCCCGACGAGCGCGCCCTCACCCTCCTGGTGAGCCTCCTCGCCGACCCCGGCGGCGAGAACGAGCTGGCCGTACGCGCCTCCGGCCCCCTCGCCCGGCGCCTCGTACGCGCCGAGGCGAACGTCACCCCCGGCCGCGCCGGCGACTACCGCTCCCACGGCACCGTCCTGATCACCGGCGGCACCGGCACCCTCGGCGCCCACGTCGCCCGCCGGCTCGCCGCCGGCGGCGCCCGGCACCTCGTCCTCACCAGCCGCAGCGGCCTCGCCGCCGACGGAGCCGCCGCGCTCCGCGACGAACTCGAGGCCCTCGGCACCCGCACCACCGTCGCCGCCTGCGACGCGGCCGACCGCGACCGGCTCCGGCAGCTGCTGGACACCCTGCCCGAGGAGTACCCGCTCACCGGCGTCATCCACGCCGCCGGCGTGCTCGACGACGGCGTCCTCGACGCCCTCACCGGCGAACGCCTCGAGCGCGTCCTGCGCCCCAAGGCCGACGCCGCCCTCAACCTCCACGAACTGACCCGGGAACGCGGCGACGACCTCGGCTTCTTCGTCCTCTTCTCCTCCATCGCGGGCGTCGTCGGCAACGGCGGCCAGGGCGGCTACGCCGCCGCCAACGCCTTCCTCGACGCACTCGCCCAGCAGCGGCGCGCGGCAGGCCTGCCCGCCACCGCCATCGCCTGGGGCTCCTGGGGCAGCGGCCGCATGATGGGCGACGCCGCAGAGGCGCACCTCACCCGGCGCGGCATCCTCCCCATGGCCGCCGACCTCGGCGTCCAGGCCATGGACAGGGCCATCGCGAGCGACGACATCGCGGTGACCGTCGCCGACATCGACTGGGACCGCTTCGTCCCCGCCTTCGCCGTCACCGGCGACTACCCGCTGCTGCGCGACCTGCCCGAGGCACGACGCCTCCTCGACGCCGCCGCCGGAACAGCGTCGACGGGCGACGCCGGCACCACCGGCCCGGCCCTCGCACAGCGCCTGGCCGGCCTCAACGAGGCCGAACGCTCCCGCGCCGTACTCGAACTCGTCCGCACCCAGGCGGCCACCGTCCTCGGCCACGCCGGCGCCGAACGCGTCCAGCCCGGCAGGGCGTTCCGCGAGGTCGGCTTCGACTCGCTGACGGCCATCGAGCTGCGCAACCGCCTCGCCGCCGCCACCGGCATGCGCCTGCCGACCACGGTCGTCTTCGACTACCCCAGCCCCAAGGACCTCGCCGCCTTCCTCCTCGCCCAGGTCCCGGGGCAGGGGCAGAACGCGGCGGAGACCGCGGTGCCGGTGCCAGCGCCCGTCGTGGCGCGTCCGGCCGACGACGAGCCCATCGCCATCGTCGCCATGAGCTGCCGCTTCCCCGGCGGCGTGCGCACGCCCGAGGACCTGTGGCAGCTCCTCGTCGACGGCACCGACGCCCTGTCCGGCTTCCCCGCCGACCGTGGCTGGGACCTCGAGGCCCTGTACGACCCCGACCCCGGCCGCACCGGCACCACCTACGCCCGCGAAGGCGGTTTCCTCTACGACGCCGGTGACTTCGACGCGGCCTTCTTCGGCATCTCGCCGCGCGAGGCCCTGGCCATGGACCCGCAGCAGCGGCTGCTCCTCGAGACCTCGTGGGAGGCCTTCGAACGTGCCGGAATCGACCCCGCGACGCTCAAGGGCACCCAGGCCGGCGTCTTCGTCGGCTCCAACGGCCAGGACTACGGCCAGGACTACGCCTCCGGAACGCGCCGCGCCCCCGACGGCGTCGAGGGCTACCTCCTCACCGGACGCGCCGCCAGCGTGGTCTCCGGGCGCCTTGCCTATACGTTCGGGCTGGAGGGTCCGGCGGTGACGGTGGACACGGCATGCTCGTCGTCGCTGGTGGCGCTGCACCTGGCGGTGCAGGCGCTGCGCCAGGGCGAGTGCGACCTCGCCCTGGCCGGCGGTGTCACGGTCATGTCCACCCCCGGCATCTTCGTGGAGTTCAGCCGGCAGCGGGGCCTCGCGGCCGACGGCCGCTGCAAGGCCTTCTCCGCCGACGCCGACGGCACCGGCTGGGGCGAGGGCGCCGGCATGCTGCTCGTCGAGCGCCTCTCGGACGCCCGCCGCAAGGGACACCCCGTCCTGGCGGTCGTCCGCGGCTCGGCCATCAACCAGGACGGCGCCAGCAACGGCCTGACGGCGCCGAACGGCCCGTCCCAGCAGCGCGTCATCCGACAGGCCCTGGCCAACGCCGGCCTCGACGCCGCCGACGTCGACGCCGTGGAGGCGCACGGCACCGGCACCCGGCTCGGCGACCCGATCGAGGCCCAGGCCCTGCTGGCCACCTACGGACAGGAACGGCCGGACGGCCGCCCGCCCGTGCGGCTGGGCTCGCTCAAGTCCAACATCGGCCACACGCAGGCGGCGGCGGGCGTCGCCGGCGTCATGAAGATGGTGCTCGCACTGCACCACGACCTGCTGCCCCGCACGCTCCACGTCGCCGAACCGACCCCGCAGGTCGACTGGTCGGCGGGCGCGGTCGAGCTCCTCACCGAGCCGGCACCGTGGCCGTCGGACGACGACCGCGTCCGCCGCGCCGGCGTGTCCGCGTTCGGCGTGAGCGGCACGAACGCCCACGTCATCGTGGAGCAGGCGCCGGCCGCCGACGCCGATGCGGCTGACGAGGGCGAGGACAGTGGCGGTGACCCAGCGGGCGGTTCGGCCGTCACGGCCACGACGGCCGTCCCGTGGCTGATCTCCGGCCGCGACGCGACAGCCCTCCGGGCCCAGGCCGAGCGCCTCCTGGCGTACGTACGGACCCACCCCGAGCCGGACGCGGCCGACATCGGCTTCACCCTGGCCACGGCGCGCGCCGCGCTGGAATGGCGCGCGGCCGTCGTGGGCGCGGACCGTGAGGAGCTGGTGCGGGGGCTGGAGGGGCTGGCTCGGGGCGATGCGGGTGGCTCTGGTGTGGTCGGTGGGCAGCTGGCGTTCCTGTTCTCGGGGCAGGGGAGCCAGCGGGTAGGGATGGGGCGGGAGTTGTATGCCGCGTTCCCGGTGTTCGCTGAGGCGTTTGATGCGGTGTGTGGCGAACTGGATGTGCATCTCGACCGTCCGCTGCGGGACGTGGTGTTCGGCGAGGACGCCGACCTGCTGAATCAGACCGGGTTCACTCAGCCGGCGTTGTTCGCGGTCGAGGTGGCGTTGTACCGGCTGGTGGAGTCGTGGGGCGTACGGCCGGACTTCCTGGCCGGGCATTCGATCGGTGAGCTGGCTGCGGCGCATGTGGCGGGTGTGTTGTCGCTGGCCGATGCGGCCGCGCTCGTAGCGGCTCGCGGGCGTCTGATGCAGGCGCTGCCGACGGGCGGTGTGATGGTGGCGGTGCAGGCGTCGGAGGACGAGGTCCTTCCGCTGCTCGCCGGCTACGAGGACCGGGCCGGCATCGCCGCGATCAACGGCCCGCGGGCCGTCGTGCTGTCGGGTGCGGAGGACGCTGTCACGGAGATCGCCGAACGGCTCGCGGCCCAGGGTCGTAAGACGAAGGCACTGTCGGTCTCCCACGCCTTCCACTCGCCGCTGATGGAGCCGATGCTGGCGGAGTTCCGGGCCGTGGCGCAGAGCGTGGCGTTCGCCGCGCCGGCCGTGCCGGTCGTCTCGACGCTGACGGGACGCCTGGCCTCCGGTGAGGAGCTGTGCGACCCGGAGTACTGGGTGCGGCACGTGCGCCAGGCGGTCCGCTTCGCGGACGCCGTCGGGACGCTGGCCGCCGAAGGCGCCGAAACGTTCCTCGAGATAGGTCCCGGCGGGGTGCTGACCGCCCTGGCCCAGGACGGCACCGACGGCGAGGGCATCGTGGCCGTCCCGGCCCTGCGCGCCGAGCGCGCCGAGGACGTGGCGATCACGGCGGCGATCGCCCGGCTGCACGTACGCGGCATCGCCGTGGACTGGGCGGAGGTCTTCGCCGGCCGGGGCGCCCACCGCGTCGACATGCCGACCTATTCCTTCCAGCGCAGCCGCTACTGGCTCGCCAACCCCGCCGCGACCACCGACCCCGTGGCGATCGGCCTCGCCGACGCCGGCCACCCCATGCTGGGCGCCACGGTCGGCCTGCCGGACGGCGGCATGGTCCTCACCGGCCGGCTGTCCCTGACCACGCACCCCTGGCTCGCCGACCACGCCGTGTCCGGTGTGGTGCTCGTGCCCGGTACGGCGTTCGTCGAGCTGGCCCTGCGCGCCGCCGACGAGGCCGGCCGCGGCGGAGTCGAGGAACTGACCCTGTCCGCGCCGCTCGTCCTGCCCGAGCGGGGCGCGGTCCAGCTCCGGCTCACCGTCGGCGCCCAGGACGCCACGGGCCGGTGCGCACTGGCGCTGTACTCCCGGCCCGAGGACGGCCCCGGCACGGGGGAATGGACGCTCCACGCCGACGGAACGCTCGCCCGGGAAGACGCGTTCGAGGCACCGGTCACGGATCTCACCGCCTGGCCGCCCCCGGGCGCCGAGCCGGTCGTCACCGACGACATCTACGACCGGCTCACGGACCTCGGCTTCGGCTACGGGCCCGTCTTCCGAGGGCTCCGGGCGGCCTGGCGACAGGGCGACACCCTGTTCGCCGAGGCGGCCCTGCCCGAGGAGCAGGCACCGGACGCGGACGCGTACGGGCTGCACCCCGCCCTCCTCGACTCCGCGCTGCACGCCTCCTGGCTGGGTCTGCTGTCGGGAACCGAGACCGGACAGGGCCTGCTGCCGTTCGCCTGGGGCGCGGTGAGCCTGCGGGCCGGCGGGACGCCCGTACTCCGCATCAGGCTGACCCCCGCCGGCACGGACGCCGTCGCGGTGCTGGTCGCCGACGGCGCCGGACAGCCGGTCGCCTCGATCGGCTCGCTCGCGCTGCGTCCGGTCTCCGTGGAGCAACTGCGCGGGGCCGTGGCCAAGTCCGGGCAGGACTCCCTCTTCCGGCTGGACTGGGTACCCGCCCCGCAGACGACTCCGGCGGACGTCCGCCAGCCGGATCCGGTCGTCACGCTCGCCGCCCTCGAGGACGACACGGACGCGGCCGTGCCCGCGTTCGTCCTCGCGCCGGTCGAGGCCGAGGAGGCGGCGGAGACGCCGGCCGGTGCCGTACGGGCCACTGCCCTGCACGCCCTGCGGCTCGTACAGCGATGGCTCGCCGACGACCGCTTCACCGGCTCCCGCCTGGTCCTCGTGACGCGCGACGCCGTCTCGCCCGACGGCGAGCCGCACGCGCTCGACCCGGCGCAGGCGGCCGTGTGGGGCCTGGTGCGGTCGGCACAGTCGGAGAACCCGGACCGCTTCGTCCTCGTCGACCTCGACGGGGACGGCGACCTCGAGACCGCCCTGCGCGCCGCCGCCGGCAGCGGCGAGCCCCAACTGGCCGTCCGCCGCGACGCGATCCTGCTGCCCCGGCTGACGAGGACGGCCGCGAGCACGCCGCAGGACCTGCCGGGTTCCTTCCCGGCCGAATTCCCGGTCGACGGCACCACTCTCGTCACCGGTGCCACCGGAACCCTCGGGCGTCTCGTCGCCCGGCACCTGGTGGCCGAGCACGGCGTGCGGCACCTCGTCCTGGCTGGGCGCCGCGGACTGGCCGCCGACGGCGCCGCCGCCTTCGAGGCCGAGCTCGCCGCGCTGGGCGCCGACGTCCTCACCGTGGCCTGCGACGTGGCGGACCGCGACGCGCTCGCCGCCGTGCTGGCCGCGATACCGGCCGAACACCCGCTGACCGCCGTCGTGCACGCGGCCGGCGTCACGGACGACGGCATCGTGTCCGCCCTGAGCCCCGAACGCGTCGACCGGGTCCTGCGCCCCAAGGTGGACGCCGCACTCAACCTGCACGACCTCACACGGCACACGGACCTCTCGGCCTTCGTGCTCTTCTCCTCCGTCTCCGCCACCCTCGGCGGCGCCGGCCAGGCCAACTACGCGGCCGCGAACTCCTTCCTGGACGCCCTCGCCCAGCGTCGCCGTGCTGCCGGACTCCCGGCCCTCTCGCTGGCCTGGGGCCTGTGGGCCGAAGGCAGCGGCATGACCGGCAAGCTGGACCCGGCCGACCTGGCCCGCATCCGGCGCATGGGCCTGGCCGCGATGGACTCCGCCGAGGGCCTCGCCCTCTTCGACGCCGCCTGCGCGGCCGACGGCGACGTCCTGTTCCCCGTCCGCCTCGACACCGCCGGGCTCCGCGCCCGGGCCGCCGACGGCGACGTGCCCGCCCTGCTGCGCGGCCTGGTCGCGGCACCCACGCGGCGGGTACGGACGAGCCGGCAGGCCGACGGAGACACGACGGCCGATCGGGCCTCCTCGAACCTCGCCCAGAGCCTGGCCGGGCTCGGCGGCGCAGAGCAGGAGCGCGCCCTGCTGGAGCTCGTACGGAAGCAGATCGCCACCGTGCTGGGCCACGCCTCGCCGGAGCAGATCGAGCCCGAACGCGCCTTCAAGGAGCTGGGCTTCGACTCCCTCACCGCCGTCGAGCTCCGCAACCTCCTGAACGCCGCCTCCGGCACCCGGCTTCCTGCCACCCTCGTCTTCGACCACCCCAACCCCATCGCCCTCGCCCGTTACCTGCGCGGAGAACTGCTGGGTGCGCAAGGGACGCCGGGGACGTCGGACGCGGCTTCGGCGGCCGGGGCCGCGACGTCCGTGGCCCTCGGAGCGGCGGGGGCGTCCGGGGCGGACGATCCCATCGCCATCGTGGGCATGAGCTGCCGCTACCCGGGCGGCGTCCGCTCGCCCGAAGACCTGTGGCGCCTGGTCGCCGAGGGGACGGACGCGGTCGGCGGCTTCCCGTCGGACCGCGGCTGGGACGTCGAGTCCTTGTACCACCCGGACCCGGACCACGCGGGTACGAGCTATACGCGGGAAGGCGGCTTCCTTTACGAGGCCGGTGATTTCGATCCGGCGTTCTTCGGCATCTCGCCGCGTGAGGCGCTGGCGATGGACCCGCAGCAGCGGCTGTTGCTCGAGACGTCGTGGGAGGCGTTCGAGCGGGCGGGGATCGACCCGGCGGCGATGCGTGGCTCCCGTACGGGCGTGTTCGCCGGCGTGATGTACCACGACTACGGCTCGCGGCTGTCCACCATCCCCGAGGGCTTCGAAGGCTACGTCGTCAACGGCAGCGCGGGCAGCATCGCCTCCGGCCGGGTGGCGTACACGTTCGGGCTGGAGGGCCCGGCGGTGACGGTGGACACGGCATGCTCGTCGTCGCTGGTCGCCCTGCACCTCGCGGCCCAGGCGCTGCGCCAGGGCGAGTGCGAGATGGCGCTGGTCGGCGGTGTGACCGTCATGGCCACGCCGAACATCTTCGTGGAGTTCAGCCGCCAGCGGGGCCTGGCGGCGGACGGCCGCTGCAAGGCCTTCTCCGCCGACGCGGACGGCACGGGCTGGGCCGAGGGCGCGGGCATGCTCCTGGTGGAGCGACTGTCGGACGCGCGGCGCAAGGGGCACGAGGTGCTGGCGGTGGTCCGGGGGAGTGCCATAAACCAGGACGGTGCATCGAACGGTCTGACGGCCCCGAACGGTCCGGCGCAGCAGCGGGTGATCCGGCAGGCGCTGGCCGGTGCCGGTTTGTCCCCGGCGGATGTCGACGTGGTCGAGGCGCACGGTACGGGCACGACGTTGGGTGATCCGATCGAGGCGCAAGCGGTGTTGGCGACGTATGGCCAGGAGCGGCCGGAGGGCCGTCCGTTGTGGCTGGGGTCGCTGAAGTCGAACGTGGGTCACACGCAGGCGGCGGCGGGCGTGGGCGGGATCATCAAGATGGTGCAGGCGATGCGGCACGGTGTGCTGCCGAAGACCCTGCACGTCGATGAGCCGTCGCCGCATGTGGACTGGTCGGCGGGCGAGGTACGCCTGCTGACCGAGCCGGTGGAGTGGGCGGTGGATGCCGAGGGGCGTCCGCGACGAGCAGGCGTGTCGTCGTTCGGCGTGAGCGGTACGAACGCGCACGTGGTCCTCGAGCAGGTGGCGCCTGTGGTCGTACAGGCCGAGGAGGACGGCGGGCGTGAGAGCGCTGGGGGCGTCGCCGTGCCGTGGCTGGTGTCGGGGAAGGACGCCGACGCGTTGCGGGGGCAGGCGGAGCGGCTGCTGTCGTTCGTGCAGGCCGATGCCGGTCTCGATGCGCTGGACGTGGCGTTCTCGCTGGCCACGACGCGGGGCGCGCTGCCGTACCGCGGGTTTGCGGTGGGCGCGGACCGTGAGGAGTTGGTGCGGGGGCTGGAGGGGCTGGCCCGGGGTGAGGTCAGCGGGTCTGGTGTTGTCGGTGGGCGGCTGGCGTTCCTGTTCTCGGGGCAGGGGAGTCAGCGGGCGGGGATGGGGCGGGAGTTGTATGCCGCGTTCCCGGTGTTCGCTGAGGCGTTTGATGCCGTGTGTGCGGAGCTCGACGGCCATCTCGACCGTCCGCTGCGGGATGTGGTGTTCGGTGAGGACGCTGACTCGCTGAATCGGACTGGGTTTACTCAGCCGGCGTTGTTCGCGGTCGAGGTGGCGTTGTTCCGTCTCGTCGAGTCGTGGGGTGTGCGGCCGGACTTCCTGGCCGGGCATTCGATCGGTGAGCTGGCTGCGGCGTATGTGGCGGGTGTGCTGTCTCTGACGGACGCGGCCGCGCTCGTAGCGGCTCGCGGGCGTCTGATGCAGGCGCTGCCGGCCGGTGGCGTGATGGTGGCGGTGCAGGCGTCGGAGGACGAGGTCCTTCCGTTGCTCGCCGGCTACGAGGACCAGGTCGGCATCGCTGCGGTCAACGGGCCGACGTCTGTGGTCGTTTCGGGCGCGGAGGAGGCTGTCGCCGGGATTGTGGCGCAGCTCGCGGCCCAGGGGCGTAAGACGAAGGCGCTGTCGGTCTCGCACGCCTTCCACTCACCACTTATGGACCCCATGCTCGCCGACTTCCGGGCCGTCGCCGAGGCCATGGCCTTCGCCGCTCCCGCCATCCCGATCGTCTCCACCCTGACCGGTGAGCTTGTGTCGGCGGAGGACCTGTGCGACCCGGAGTACTGGGTGCGGCACGTCCGCCAGGCGGTCCGCTTCGCGGACGCCCTCGGGACGCTGGCCGCCGAAGGTGTCGGTACGTGCCTCGAGATCGGTCCCGGCGGGGTGTTGACCGCCTTGGCCCAGTCGCTCGCGGCCGTGCCGGCTCTGCGGGGTGACCGTTCCGAGGACGTGGCGCTCATGAGGGCCATGGCCCAGCTGCACGTCCACGGCACTGCCGTCGACTGGCCCGCCGTCTTCGCCGGCCGGGGCGCCCGGCGCGTCGACCTTCCCACGTACGCCTTCCAGCGCGAGCGGTACTGGCTCGACGCGCCCGCCGTCTCCGGCGACGTGGCCTCGGTGGGCCAGGCGGCGGCTGCCCACGGTCTGCTGGGCGCGGCGGTGAGCCTGCCCGACGAGGGCGGTGTGCTGCTGACCGGGCGGTTGTCGCCGGCCACGCACCTCTGGCTCGGCGACCATGCGGTGTCCGGCGTCGTCCTGCTGCCGGGGACGGCCTTCCTGGAGATGGCGGTGCGCGCCGGCGACGAGGTCGGGTGGGGCCGGGTCGAGGAACTGACCCTAGCCACCCCGCTCGTACTGCCCGAACAGGGCGCGGTCCAGATCCGGGTGGCCGTCGGCGCGGAGGACGAAGCGGCGCGGCGGACCGTGAAGATCTACTCGCGTGCCGAGGGCGATGACGCCGTGGACGCGCCGTGGACCTGCCACGCCACCGGTGCGGTGGCCGAAGCCCTCGCCGCCGAGCGTACGGAAACCGCCGCGGACCTGCGTGAATGGCCGCCTGCCGGCGCGGAGGCGGTCGAGACCGACGGGTGCTACGAGCAGCTTGCCGCCGCTGGTTTCGGCTACGGACCGGTGTTCCAGGGCTTGCGGGGAGCCTGGCGGCGGGGAGAGGAGCTCTTCGCCGAGGTCGCGCTGCCCGAGCAGACCTCCGCCGCGGGCTTCGCGCTCCACCCGGCCCTGCTCGACTCGGCGCTGCACGCGCTGGGGGTGAGCGGATTCCTGGCCGACGGGCACGAAGGACGGCTCCCGTTCGCGTGGAGCGGGGTCAGCGTGTACGCCACGGAGGCCGCGACGCTGCGGGTCCGGCTGACGCGAGCCGGGCGGGACGCGGTCGCGCTGTCGATCGCCGACGAGGCGGGTATGCCCGTCGCCACCGTCGACGACCTCACCCTTCGGCCCATCACCGCCGCGCAACTCACTGCGGCCCAGGGAGCGCGGCAGGAGTCGTTGTACCGGGTGGAGTGGGTGCGGCGTGCGGTGTCGGGTGGGGTGGCCGATGAGGCTGTGCCTGGTGATGTGGTGGTTGGGCCTGGCGCTGATGTGTATGCGGTGTTGGGTTTGGTGCAGGAGTGGTTGGCGGGGGAGCGGTCGGGGGATGCGCGTCTTGTTGTGGTGACGCGTGGTGCCGTGGCCGTGGATGCGGGTGCGGGTGGTGTGGATCCGTGGCGGGCGGCTGTGTGGGGTTTGGTGCGGTCGGCGCAGTCGGAGAATCCGGGCCGGTTCGTGCTGGTGGATGTCGATGACGAGGAGGCTTCACTTTCTGCGGCGCTGAGCGTGGGGGAGCCTCAGGTGGTTGTGCGTGGTGGTGAGGTGTTCGTGCCTCGTCTCGTGCGTGCCGATGTTCCTGCGCCGGCTGATGTGCCTGTTTTTGACGTTGACGGCACGGTGTTGGTGACGGGTGCTTCGGGTGTGCTGGGTCGGTTGGTGGCCCGGCACCTGGTCACCGCCCACGGCGTCCGGCACTTGGTCCTGGCGAGTCGGCGGGGGCCCGTTGCCGAGGGTGCGGCGGAGTTCGCCGAGGAGCTCGCCGCGCTGGGTGCGCGTGTGGAGACCGTCGCCTGTGATGTCGCTGACCGGGAGGCGTTGGCGGGTGTGCTGGCCGGGATTCCGGCTGAGCGTCCGTTGACGGGTGTGGTGCATGCGGCGGGTGTGACCGATGACGGGATCATCCCCGCGCTGGATGCGGAGCGGTTGGACCGGGTCTTCGCCCCGAAGGCTGTTGCTGCCCTCAACCTGCACGAGCTGACGCGGGACATGGACCTGTCGGCGTTCGTGCTCTTCTCCTCCGCCGCCGGTGTCTTCGGCAGCGCGGGGCAGGGCAATTACGCCGCGGCCAACGCCTTCCTTGATGCTCTGGCCGAGCAGCGACGCGCAGCTGGCCTCGAGGCGGTGTCGTTGGCGTGGGGTCTGTGGGCCGAGACCAGCGCGCTGAGCAGTGCTCTCGGCACGGCCGACCAGCACCGCATCACCCGCTCCGGCCTGGCGGCGCTCGAGACCGAGGAGGGCCTCGCCCTCTTCGACGCCGCCACCCGCGCCCACCACGCCGCCGTGGTGCCGGCCCGCCTGGAGCTCGGTGCCCTGCAGGCGCAGGCACGGTCCGGCGCGCTGCCGCCGCTCTTCCGGAACCTGGTACGTACGCCCGTACGCCGCGCCGTGGAAGCCGCCGAACAGGCGGACGCCGGACGGTCCTCCCTGGCACGGCGCCTGGACGGGCTGCCCGAGGCGGACCGGCTCGAGGTGCTGCGGAACCTGGTCCGCGATCAGGCGGCGGCTGTCCTGGGGCATGCGACGGCGGAGTCCGTCACCGTCGACCGGCAGTTCAAGGACCTCGGCTTCGACTCGCTCACCGCCGTCGAACTGCGCAACGCCCTCAACGCGGCTACTGGCCTCCGTCTCCCGGCGACGCTCGTCTTCGACCACCCCACCCCCGAAGCGCTCGCGCAGCACCTGTTGAGCGATCTGCTGGGTTCCTCCGCCGAGGAACCGCAGCAGCCGGTGCCGGCGACCGCCGTCCCCGTCGACGAGCCCATCGCCATCGTCGGCATGAGCTGCCGCTACCCGGGTGGCGTACGGACGCCCGATGAGCTGTGGCGGCTGGTCAGCGAGGGCGGTGACGCCATCGGCGGCTTCCCGTCGGACCGCGGCTGGGACGTCGAGTCCCTCTACCACCCGGACCCGGACCACCTCGGCACGAGCTACACGCGGGAGGGCGGCTTCCTGTACGAGGCCGGTGACTTCGACCCGGCGTTCTTCGGCATCTCGCCGCGCGAGGCCCTGGCGATGGACCCGCAGCAGCGGCTGCTCCTCGAGACCTCGTGGGAAGCCTTCGAACGCGCCGGGATCGACCCGGCGGCGATGCGAGGCTCCCGTACGGGCGTGTTCGCCGGCGTGATGTACCACGACTACGGCAGCCGGCTCGCGGCCGTGCCCGAGGGCGTCGAAGGACATCTCGGCATGGGTACGTCGGGCAGTGTCGCCTCGGGCCGCGTCTCCTACACCTTCGGGCTCGAGGGCCCGGCGGTGACCGTGGACACGGCGTGCTCGTCGTCGCTCGTGGCGCTGCACCTGGCCGCGCAGGCCCTGCGGCAGGGCGAGTGCGAGATGGCGCTGGTCGGCGGCGTGACCGTCATGGCCACACCGGACACCTTCGTCGAGTTCAGCCGCCAGCGCGGGCTGTCGGCGGACGGGCGCTGCAAGGCGTTCTCCTCGTCCGCCGACGGCACCGGCTGGGCCGAGGGCGTGGGCATGCTGCTCGTCGAGCGGCTCTCCGACGCCCGGCGCAAGGGACACCAGGTGCTGGCGGTCGTACGCGGCAGCGCGGTCAACCAGGACGGCGCGAGCAACGGCCTCACCGCCCCCAACGGTCCGTCGCAGCAGCGGGTGATCCGGCAGGCCCTGGCATCGGCCGGGCTGTCGGCCGCCGACGTGGACGCGGTGGAGGCCCACGGCACGGGCACGACGCTGGGCGACCCCATCGAGGCCCAGGCCCTGCTGGCCACCTACGGGCAGGCGCGCTCCGAGGACGAGCCGCTGTGGCTGGGCTCCATCAAGTCCAACATCGGGCACACGCAGGCCGCGGCCGGCGTCGCCGGCGTCATCAAGATGGTGATGGCGATGCGGCACGGCGTGCTGCCGCGCACCCTCCACGTCGACGAGCCCACGTCGCACGTCGACTGGGAAGCCGGCGCCGTGCGGCTGCTGACCGAACCCGTCGAGTGGACGGCGGACGGCCGTCCGCGCCGCGCGGCGGTCTCCTCCTTCGGCGTGAGCGGCACCAATGCCCACGTCGTACTGGAAGAGGTACCCGACGCCGCCTCGGCGCCGTCGCCGGCCGGACCCGTCGAGCGGGGCGGTGCGGCGGCTGCCGTGCCGTGGGTGCTGTCGGCCAAGGACGAGCAGGCGCTTCGGGACCAGGCACGGCGTCTCGCCTCCTTCGTCGCCGAGCGCCCGGACCTGGAACCCGCCGACATCGGGTTCTCCCTCGCCACCTCGCGCGCGGCCCTCGGCCACCGCGCGGCCGTCGTCGGCCGAGGCCGCGACGAGCTGCTGGCCGCACTGGCGGACCTGACGGAGGCGGCCGACCCTGCCGTGCACGAGGGCAGCGGTTCGGCCGGCAGCGGCCGCCTGGCCTTCCTGTTCTCGGGGCAGGGGAGTCAGCGGGTTGGGATGGGGCGGGAGTTGCACGGCGCCTTCCCCGTCTTCGCTGATGCTTTTGACGCGGTGTGCGGCGAGCTCGACCAGCATCTCGACCGTCCACTGAGGGATGTGGTGTTCGGCGAGGGCGCGGACGAGCTGCTGGATCGTACGGAGTTCACTCAGCCCGCTCTCTTCGCGATCGAGGTGGCGCTGTTCCGTCTCCTCGAGTCCTGGGGCGTACGGCCCGACTACCTGGCCGGGCACTCGATCGGCGAGCTCGGCGCCGCGCACGTCGCCGGGGTGCTGTCGTTGGCCGATGCGGCCACGCTCGTAGCGGCTCGTGGTCGCCTGATGCAGGCCCTGCCTGCCGGCGGTGTGATGGTGGCGGTGCAGGCGTCGGAGGACGAGGTGCTGCCGCTGCTCGCCGGCTGCGAGGACCAGGTGGGCATCGCGGCTGTCAACGGGCCGGCCTCCGTGGTCCTGTCGGGCGCGGAGGACGCGGTCCAGCAGATCGCCGGACGCCTCGCGGACCAGGGCCGTAGGACAAAGGCCCTTGCCGTCTCGCATGCCTTCCACTCGCCGCTGATGGAGCCGATGCTCGCGGACTTCCGGGCCGTCGCCGCGGGCATGGCCTTCGCCGCCCCCAAGATCCCGGTCGTCTCCACCCTGACCGGCCGACTGGCCACGGCCGACGAGCTGTGCGACCCGGAGTACTGGGTGCGGCATGTGCGTCATGCGGTGCGCTTCGCGGATGGCGTCGAGGCGTTGACCGCCGAGGGTGTGACCGCGTTCGCCGAGGTCGGGCCGGGGGGTGTGCTGGCGGCTCTGGTCCAGGACATCGTCGACGAGGCGGGTGCGGTGGCCGTTCCGGCGCTGCGCGCCGACCGCCCCGAGGACGCGGCCGTCATGACCGCCCTCGCCCGGCTCCACGTGCACGGCACGGCCGTCGACTGGGCCGCCGTGTTCGCCGTCCACCACGCCCGGCTCGTCGAACTCCCCACCTACGCCTTCCAGCACCGGCGTTACTGGCTGGAGTCCGGCGCCCCGGCGGGCGACGTGGCGGCGGCGGGACTGACGGCCGCCGAGCATCCGCTGCTGGGAGCGGCGGTGGCGCTCCCCGACGGCGAAGGCGCGCTGCTGACCGGGCGGCTGTCCGTGTCCGCTCAGCCTTGGCTCGCCGAGCACGCGGTCATGGGCACCGTCCTGCTGCCCGGTACCGCCCTCGTCGATCTCGCCCTGCGGGCCGCCGACGAGGTGGGCTGCGATCGTGTGGACGAACTCCACCTGCCCGCCCCGCTCGTCGTCCCCGCGCAGGGAGCGTTGCGGCTGCAGGCCGTCGTGGGCGCGGCCGATCAGGCCGGGTGCCGGGCCGTGAACATCTACTCCCGGTCCGAGCACGCCGACGCCGGCGAACCGTGGACGTGCCACGCGACCGGCACGGTCTCGCAGGCGCATGCAGAGGCACCGGACCAGCCCCAGGCCGGCGCCGAAACGTTCAGCCTGACGCAGTGGCCCATCGCGGATGCCGAGCCCGTCGCACTCGACGGTGCCTACGAGCGGCTGGCGGAGAGCGGCTTCGCGTACGGGCCGGTCTTCCAGGGACTGCGCGGCCTGTGGCGGCGCGGTGGTGGCGACGAGACGGTCGAGGTCTTCGCGGAGGTCGCGCTGCCCGACGGGACGGCGGTGACCGGGTTCGGCGTCCACCCGGCCCTGCTCGACGCGGCGTTGCACGCCGTGGGCCTGGGCGGGCTGCTCCCCGACACCGGGGAGGGGCGGATCCCGTTCTCGTGGAACGGCGTGACCGTGCAGGCCACGGGCGCCACATCCCTGCGGGTCCGGCTGACCGCCGCCGGCCCCGACACCGTCTCGCTGCACGTCGCCGACGGCGTCGGCCGTCCGGTCGCGTCCGTCGAATCCCTCGTCCTGCGGGCCGTCTCCGGCGAGCAGCTGGCGCGGGCCGCCGGCGGGGCCGGCCGGCACGACGCCCTCCTGCGGGTCGAGTGGACCCCGTGGACTCCCGCACACGCCCTTGCCACGGTCCGGCCTCCTGCCGCGACCGCGCCCTGGGCCGTGATCGGTGACGACGACGGTCTGCGCGCGGCCTTCGAGGGCGCGGGCGTGCCCGCGACGTTCCACGCCGACCTGGCGAGCCTCGCGCGGGGCACCGAGGAGGCGGGAGACCCGCCGCCGGTGGTCGTCCTCGCGACGGCGGCCGTCCGCCCGGACAGCGACCACCCCGTCCGCCACGTCCACACGACCGCGCACCGCATGCTGGAGCTGCTGCAACAGTGGCTCGCCGATGACCGGCGGGCCGGGTCCCGGCTCGTGGTGCTCACCGGCAACGCGATGGTCACGAAGGACGACGACAAGGAGATCGACCCCGCCCAGGCCGCCGTCTGGGGACTGGTGCGGTCCGCGCAGTCGGAGAACCCGGGCCGGTTCGTCCTGGCCGACCTGGACCGCGACCCCGCCTCCGTCCGTGCGCTGCCCGCCCTGCTCGGCACGGGGGAGGAGCAGTTCGCGGTGCGCGACGGCGAGGTGCTCGTACCCCGCCTCGTGCGGGCGCCGGCCGGCGCCCCGGACGCGACGCCCCGCGACGGCTCCGCCTTCCCCGCCGACGGCACGGTGCTCGTCACCGGCGCGTCGGGCACGCTGGGACGGCTCGTCGCCCGCCACCTGGTGGCCGAACACGGCGTCCGCAGCCTGCTGCTGGTCAGCCGGAGCGGCGCCGGCGGCGCGGGGATGCCGGAGCTGGAGGCGGAGCTCACGGCGCTCGGCGCGCGGGTGACCGTGGCCGCCTGCGACGTCGCCGACCGGGAGGCGCTGGCCGGGCTACTGGCCACGTCGGTGCCGGCCGGGAGCCCGCTGAGGGCGGTCGTACACGCGGCCGGCGTCGTCGACGACGGCGTGGTCGCGTCCCTGACGCCCGAGCGCGTCGACCGCGTCTTCGCCCCCAAGGTGGACGCGGCCCTGCACCTCGACGAGCTGACCCGTGACATGGAGCTGTCGGCGTTCGTGCTCTTCTCCTCTGCCGCCGGCGTCTTCGGCAGCCCGGGGCAGGCCAACTACGCCGCCGCGAACTCCTTCCTGGACGCCCTGGCCCGGCAGCGGCGCACGGCGGGGCTGCCGGCCCTGTCGCTGGCCTGGGGGCTGTGGGAGGAGAGCAGCGGGATCACGGGGGAGCTGAGCGACGCCGACCGCGGCCGCATGGCCCGCAGCGGTGTCCTGCCCCTGGCCACCGAGGACGGGCTCGCCCTCCTCGATGCGGCCCTCGCCGGAACGGACCCCGCGCTGGTGCCCGTACGGCTGAACCAGCCGGAACTCCGCGCCCAGGCGGCCGCCGGCTCGCTCCCGCCCCTCCTCCGCGACCTGGTGCGCGTGCCGGTGCGCCGTACGGCGCGCGCCACTGCGGGCACGGAGGCGGCCGGCGCCCCCTCCCTCGCCGAGCGCCTGGCCGGGCTCGGCGGGCCCGAGCGGCACAAGCTGCTGCTGGACCTGGTGTGCGGGCACGTGGCGGCCGTCCTCGGCCTCCCCTCGCCCAAGGCGGTACGACCGGGACAGGCTCTCCGCGACCTCGGGTTCGACTCGCTGACGGCCGTGGAACTGCGCAACCGGCTTGCCAAGGACACCGGGCTGCGGCTGGCCCCCACGCTGATCTTCGACTACCCGACGCCCGGCGAGCTCGTGGACCACCTCAAGGCCGAGGCAGAAGCCGAGGCTGAGGCCAAGACCGAGACCGAGGCCGTGACCAAGACCGAGGCCGGGAGCACCGCTGCCGTCCCGACGGACGTCACCTCGCTCCTCGCCGAGCTCGACAGGATCGAGACGGCCCTGCGGTCCGCTGCCGCCGCCCGGTCCACGGCGGCGGACGACGACGCACACCGCTCCGAGATCGCGTCGAGGCTACGGGGCATGGCGGCCGAGTGGACGACCGGCGCGACCGCCGCCCAGGTGGCCGACGAGGTGCACTCGGCGACCGACGACGAGCTGTTCGACTTCATCGGCAAGGAATTCGGGATCTCCTGACCGGGGCATTGGCAGCCAACTCCCGTACCCACAACGCATTCCAACGAATCCGCCGGCTTCGGCTCCGCTCCACGGGCCTTCCGCAAGAGGTGACCTCAGGTGAACGACCCTCAGGTGAACAACGAAGACAAGCTGCGCTACTTCCTCCGGCGCGTCACGGCGGACCTGCACGAGGCCCGCGAGCGACTGCAGGAGCTCGACGCGGCACGGCAGGAGCCGATCGCCATCGTGGCCATGAGCTGCCGGTACCCCGGCGGCGTCAGGTCCCCCGAGGACCTGTGGCGCCTGCTCGAGAACGGCGGGGACGCCATCACGGAGTTCCCCGCCGACCGCGGCTGGGACCTGGAGGCGCTCTACGACCCCGACCCGGAGACCCGCGGCACCAGCCACGTCCGCGAAGGCGGATTCCTCGACGACATAAGCCTGTTCGACGCCGGGCTCTTCGAGATATCACCGCGCGAGGCCCTGACCATGGACCCGCAGCAGCGGCTTCTGCTGGAGAGCTGCTGGGAGGCGTTCGAGCGGGCGGGCATGGACCCCACCTCCCTCAGGGGCAGCCGCACCGGCGTGTTCGCCGGCGTCATGTACCACGACCACTCGTCCGTGCTGCAGCAGGCCGTCGAGGACGTCGAGGGCTACATCGGTACGGGCAGCGCGGCCAGCGTCGTCTCCGGCCGGGTGGCGTACACGTTCGGGCTGGAGGGCCCGGCCGTGACGGTGGATACGGCGTGCTCGTCGTCTTTGGTGGCGCTGCACCTGGCGGTGCAGGCGCTGCGGCAGGGCGAGTGCGACCTTGCCTTGGCCGGCGGCGTCACGGCCATGTCCAACCCCACGGCGTTCGTGGACTTCAGCCGCCAGCGCGGCCTGGCGGCCGACGGCCGCTGCAAGCCCTTCGCCGCCGCGGCCGATGGCACGGGCTGGGCCGAGGGCGTGGGCGTACTGCTCGTGGAACGACTGTCGGACGCCCGGCGTCATGGGCACCAGGTGCTGGCCGTGGTCCGGGGCAGCGCCATCAACCAGGACGGCGCGTCGAACGGCCTGACGGCCCCGAACGGTCCGTCGCAGCAGCGCGTCATCCGGCAGGCGCTGGAGTCGGCCGGGCTGACGGCCACCGACGTGGACGTGGTCGAGGCGCACGGTACGGGCACGACGCTGGGCGATCCGATCGAGGCGCAGGCGCTGCTGGCCACGTACGGTCGTGGGCGCACCGCCGACCGTCCGCTGTGGCTGGGCTCGCTGAAGTCGAACGTGGGTCACACGCAGGCGG
The DNA here is from genome assembly GCF_014655595.1 of Streptomyces griseocarneus. Taxonomy (GTDB): domain Bacteria; phylum Actinomycetota; class Actinomycetes; order Streptomycetales; family Streptomycetaceae; genus Streptomyces; species Streptomyces griseocarneus. The sequence goes on from NZ_BNBL01000001.1 coordinate 1,040,020, forward strand.
CGGCCGGCGTTGGCGGGATCATCAAGATGGTGCAGGCGATGCGGCACGGTGTGCTGCCGAAGACGCTGCACGTGGACGAGCCGTCGCCGCATGTGGACTGGTCGGCGGGCGAGGTGCGGCTGCTGACCGAGCCGGTCGAGTGGCCGGCGGACGCCGACGGCCGTCCGCGCCGGGCCGGCATCTCCTCCTTCGGCTTCAGCGGCACCAACGCCCACACGATCATCGAAGAGGCCCCCGAGCCCGAACCGGCCGACGAGGAACCCGCCGCGGCCGGGCACCTGCCGACGCCCGTCGTACTGTCGGCCACCGACGCGACCGCGCTGCGCGACCAGGCCGCCCGCCTGCTCACCCACGTCACCGACCACCCCCAGCACTCCGTGGCCGACCTCGGCCTCTCATCGGCCACGTCACGCGCGGCGCTCGACCACCGCGCCGCGGTCGTGGCCGCGGACCGGGCGGAACTCCTGCGCGGCCTCGAGGCACTGACCCGGGGCGACGGGGAGACGGCCGGGGTGATCGAGGGCCCGGTGGCTCCTCGGCAGACGGTGGCGATGCTCTTCTCGGGACAGGGCAGCCAGCGCGCGGGAATGGGCCGTGAGCTCTACGCCTCCTTCCCCGCCTTCGCCAAGGCCTTCGACGCGGTGTCCGCCGAATTCGGCGTCCACCTCGAGTGGTCGTTGCGGGACGTCATCCTGGGCGAGGACGCCGACGATCTGCTGGACCGTACGGAGTTCGCGCAGCCGGCGTTGTTCGCGGTCGAGGTGGCGTTGTTCCGGCTGGTGGAGTCGTGGGGTGTGCGGCCGGACTTCCTGGCCGGGCACTCGGTCGGTGAGCTGGCTGCGGCGCATGTGGCGGGTGTGCTGTCCCTGGCGGACGCGGCGGCGCTCGTGGCGGCTCGGGGTCGGTTGATGCAGGCCCTGCCGACGGGCGGTGTGATGGTGGCGGTGCAGGCGTCGGAGGACGAGGTGCTGCCGCTGCTCGCCGGCTTCGAGGACCGGGTGGGTGTCGCGGCGGTCAACGGGCCGACCTCTGTGGTTCTTTCGGGCGCGGAGGACGCTGTCGCGGGGGTTGTGGCGCAGCTTGCGGATCGGGGCCGGAAGACGAAGGCGCTGTCGGTCTCGCACGCCTTCCACTCGCCGCTGATGGAGCCGATGCTGGCGGACTTCCGGGCGGTGGTCGAGCGTATGACGTTCGCCGCGCCGTCGGTCCCGATCGTCTCGACGCTGACCGGTCGGTCGGTGTCGGCGGAGGAGCTGCGCGACCCGGAGTACTGGGTACGGCACGTGCGCCAGGCGGTCCGCTTCGCGGACGCCGTCGGAACGCTGGCTGCCGAGGGTGTGACGGCGTTCGTCGAGGTCGGTCCGGGGGGTGTGCTGGCGGCGCTGGTTCAGGACATCGTCGACGATGCGGGTGTGGTGGCCGTTCCGGCGCTGCGCGCGGATCGGTCGGAGGATGTCGCGGTGACCACGGCCGTGGCCCGGCTGCACGTCCACGGCGTCGCCCTCGACTGGCCCGCCGTCTTCGCCGACCGGGGCGCCCGCCGTGTCGACCTGCCCACCTACGCCTTCCAGCGGCACCGCTACTGGCTCGAGACGCGGCCCGCCACTGGTGACCTCGGCCACGCCGGCCTCGGCACGGCGGACCACCCGCTGCTCGGCGCGGTCGTCACCCTCGCCGACGACGACGGCCTGCTCCTGACCGGCCGGCTCTCCACGGCCACCCACCCCTGGCTCGCGGACCACACCGTCATGGGCACCACCCTCGTCCCCGGCACCGCCCTCGTCGAGCTGGCGATCAGGGCAGGCGACCAGGTGGGCTGCCACCACCTCGAAGAACTCACCCTGTCCACGCCGCTCGTCCTGCCCGACCACGGCGGCGTCCGGCTCCAGGTCGTCGTGGACGGCGACGACGCCGGCCGGCGCGCGGTACGCCTGTACTCGCGACCCGACGAGGCCGCGGCGGACGACCCCTGGACGTGCCACGCCACGGGTATGGTCACCGCGAGCCGGACCACGCCGTTCGAGCCGGCGGCGCAGTGGCCGCCGCAGGGAGCCGTCCCCGTCGACACCGACGGGCTGTACGAGCGGATGGCGGGCCTGGGCCTGGAATACGGGCCTGTGTTCAGGGGCGTACGGGCCGCGTGGCGACTCGGCGACGAGGTCTGCGCCGAGATCGCACTGCCCGAAGGCGTCGCCGCCGCGGGCTTCGGCGTCCACCCCGCCCTGCTGGACGCCGCGCTGCACGCCGTCGGCCTCGGGGACTTCGTCGAGGACACCGGCCAGGCCCGTATCCCGTTCGCCTGGAGCGGCGTCGAACTGCACGCCACCGGCGCGAACGCCCTGCGGGTGCGCCTGGCACCGGCCGGTACGGACTCCGTATCGCTGCTCGTCACGGACGGCGCCGGCGGACGGGTCCTCACCGTCGAGTCGCTGGCGCTGCGCCCGGTGAGCGCCGAGCAGCTGGCGGACGTACGGGGCGGTCGGCAGGAGTCGTTGTACCGGGTGGAGTGGGTGCGGCGTGCGGTGTCGGGTGGGGTGGGTGTTGCGGCTTCGTCTGATGCTGATGTGGTGGTTGGGCCTGGCGCTGATGTGTATGCGGTGTTGGGTTTGGTGCAGGAGTGGTTGGCGGGTGAGCAGTCGGAGGGTGCGCGTCTTGTTGTGGTGACGCGTGGTGCCGTGGCCATGGATGGTGACGTGGATCCGTGGCGGGCGGCTGTGTGGGGTTTGGTGCGGTCGGCGCAGTCGGAGAATCCGGGCCGGTTCGTGCTGGTGGATGTCGATGACGAGGAGGCTTCACTTTCCGCTGCGCTGAGCGTGGGGGAGCCTCAGGTGATTGTGCGTGGTGGTGAGGTGTTCGTGCCTCGTCTCGTGCGTGCCGATGTTCCTGCGCCGGCTGATGTGCCTGTTTTTGACGTTGACGGCACGGTGTTGGTGACGGGTGCTTCGGGTGTGCTGGGTCGGTTGGTGGCCCGGCACCTGGTCACCACCCACCGCATCCGGCACCTGCTTCTCCTCAGCCGCCGGGGCCTTGCTGCCGACGGCATGGCCGAGCTCGTCGACGAGCTGTCGGGCCACGGGGCACAGGTCACGGTCACGGCCTGTGATGTCGCTGACCGGGAGGTGCTGGCGGGTGTGCTGGCCGGGATTCCGGCTGAGCGTCCGTTGACGGGTGTGGTGCATGCGGCGGGTGTGACCGATGACGGGATCATTCCGGCGTTGGATGCCGAGCGGTTGGACCGGGTCTTCGCCCCGAAGGCTGTTGCTGCCCTCAACCTGCACGAGCTGACACGGGAGATGGACCTGTCGGCGTTCGTGCTCTTCTCCTCCGCTGCCGGTGTCTTCGGCAGTGCGGGTCAGGGCAATTACGCGGCTGCCAATGCTTTCCTTGACGCTCTGGCCGAGCAGCGACGCGCGGCGGGTCTGGCGGCGGTGTCGTTGGCGTGGGGTCTGTGGGCCGAGACCAGCGCGCTGAGCAGCGCTCTCGGCACGGCCGACCAGCACCGCATCACCCGCTCCGGCATGCGGGCCCTGGACTCCGCGACCGGCCTGGCCCTCCTCGACAGTGCCCTCCACGCCTCCGGCGACGCCGTTCTCGTCCCCGTGCAGTGGGACATGCGGGCCCTGCGCGACCAAGGGCGCTCCGGCGACCTCCCGCCCCTGCTGTCGGGCCTGGTCCCCGCCCCCGTACGCCGCGCCGAAGCGGCGGCGACGGCGGGCGGCGGCGCGGTCGCGGAGCTGGTGCGGCAGCTGGACGGGCTCCCGGAGGACCGCCGCCACGAGATGCTCGTAGGCCTGGTCCGTACGCACGCGGCCGCCGTCCTCGGACACGGACGCCCCGAATCCGTCAAGGCCGCGCAGCCCTTCCGCGAGCTGGGCTTCGACTCCCTGACCGCCGTCGAGCTGCGCAACCGCCTCGGCTCCGCCACCGGCGTACGCCTGCCGGCCGGCCTGGTCTTCGACTACCCCACCCCCGACGCCCTCGCCCGCCACCTGCGCGACGAACTCACCGGCTCGCGGCGCGACAGCGACGCCCGGGCCCCGCGTGCCGCCGTGGCACGCGTCAGCGACGAGCCCATCGCCATCGTCGCGATGAGCTGCCGCTACCCGGGCGGCGTACGGACGCCCGAGGAACTGTGGCAGCTGCTCACCTCCGGAACCGACGCCATCTCCGACTTCCCCGCCGACCGCGGCTGGGATCTCGATCTGCTTGCTCAAGGGGCGGACGGGACCGGCGGTGCTGCCGGTGCTTCCGGCAAGGCGGGCACCAGCCACACCCACAAGGGCGGCTTCCTCTACGACGCCGGTGACTTCGACGCGGCCTTCTTCGGCATCTCGCCGCGCGAGGCCCTGGCGATGGACCCGCAGCAGCGGCTGCTCCTCGAGACCTCGTGGGAGGCCTTCGAACGTGCCGGAATCGACCCCGCGACGCTGCGCGGCTCGCGGACCGGCGTCTTCGCCGGGGTGATGTACCACGAGTACGCCTCCGCCCTGCAGGTCGTTCCCGAGGGTGTCGAAGGCTTTCTCGGTACGGGCAACTCCGGCAGCGTCATCTCGGGCCGGCTGTCCTACACCTTCGGGCTCGAGGGGCCTGCGGTGACGGTGGACACGGCGTGCTCGTCGTCGCTGGTCGCGCTCCACCTGGCGGCGCAGGCGCTGCGGCAGGGGGAGTGCGAGCTGGCGTTGGCCGGTGGCGTGACCGTGATGGCGGGGCCGGGCGCCTTCGTGGAGTTCAGCCGCCAGCGCGGGCTGGCGGCCGACGGCCGCTGCAAGGCGTTCTCCGCCGCGGCCGACGGCACAGGCTGGTCCGAGGGTGCGGGAATGCTGCTGGTGGAGCGGCTGTCGGATGCACGGCGCAACGGGCATCCGGTGCTGGCGGTCGTACGCGGCAGCGCGGTCAACCAGGACGGCGCGAGCAATGGCCTCACCGCTCCCAACGGGCCGTCCCAAGAGCGGGTCATCCAGCAGGCCCTCGCGAACGCCGGGCTGACCCCCGCCGACGTCGACGCCGTCGAGGCGCACGGCACCGGCACGACGCTGGGCGACCCGATCGAGGCCTCGGCGCTGCTGGCCACCTACGGGCGGCAGCGGCCGGAGGACCGGCCGTTGTGGCTGGGCTCGCTGAAGTCCAACCTGGGGCACACGCAGGCGGCGGCCGGCGTCGGCGGCATCATCAAGATGGTCGAGGCGATACGGCACGGCGTCCTGCCCCGGACGCTGCACGCCGACGAGCCCTCGCCGCACATCGACTGGTCGACGGGCACCGTACGCCTGCTCACGGAACCCGTCGAGTGGGGGGAGAACGGGCACCCGCGGCGAGCGGGCGTCTCCTCCTTCGGCTTCAGCGGCACCAACGCGCACGTCATCATCGAGCAGGCACCGGAAGAGCCGGAGAACACCGAACACCCCCGAACCGCCGCCCCTTCGGGCGCGGCCGCCTGGCTGCTGTCCGCGAAGAGCCCCGAAGCCCTGCGCGACCAGGCCGCACGCCTCCTCGCCCACGTACGGTCCCACGAGGAACTCGCCGTCGAGGACGTGGCGTACTCGCTGGCCACCGCCCGTGCCGCCCTGGATCACCGGTCGGCGGTCGTGGCGACCGACCGCGCCGAGCTGCTGGCAGGCCTGAGCGCTCTGGCGAACGGCGAACCGTCCACGGCGACCGTCGTGCACGACGGACCCGCAGAGGGCGGGAAGACCGCGTTCCTGTTCTCGGGGCAGGGGAGTCAGCGGGTGGGGATGGGGCGGGAGTTGTACGCCGCGTTCCCGGTGTTCGCCGAGGCGTTCGACGCGGTTTGTGGCGAGCTCGATACGCATCTCGACCGTCCGTTGCGGGATGTGGTGTTCGGTGAGGACGCGGGCGAGCTGCTGAATCGGACTGGGTTTACTCAGCCGGCGTTGTTCGCGGTCGAGGTGGCGTTGTTCCGGCTGGTGGAGTCGTGGGGTGTGCGGCCGGACTTCCTGGCTGGGCATTCGATCGGTGAGCTGGCTGCGGCGCATGTGGCGGGTGTGTTGTCCCTTGCCGATGCGGCGGCGTTGGTTGCGGCTCGGGGTCGGCTGATGCAGGCGTTGCCGGTGGGTGGGTTGATGCTGGCGGTGGAGGCGTCGGAGGACGAGGTGCTGCCGCTGCTCGTCGGACACGAGGACCGGGTGGGGATCGCCGCGGTCAATGGCCCGTCGTCCATCGTCCTCTCGGGCGCCGAGGATGATGTGATCGAGGTGGGTGGGCTGCTGGCCGGTCTGGGTCGGCGGACGAAGCGACTGTCTGTTTCGCATGCGTTCCATTCGCCATTGATGGATCCGATGCTGGCGGCGTTCCGTAAGGTCGCGGAGAGCGTCACGTACTCCGCTCCCACCGTCCCTGTCGTTTCTGCTCTGACCGGTCGGCTGGTCACGCCGGATGAGCTGCGCGATTCGGAGTACTGGGTGCGGCATGTGCGGCACACGGTCCGTTTCGCCGACGCCGTTCGCGCGTTGGCTGACGAAGGTGCGTCGGTCTTCGTGGAGATCGGCCCGGGTGGTGTGCTCACCGCGATGGCACAGCAGACCGCAGAGACAGCCTCCGCTGTCGCTGCTCTGCGTGCCGACCGCCCCGAGGATCTGGCCGTCACGACGGCTCTGGCCCGGCTTCACGTCCTCGGCATGCCCGTCGACTGGAACTCAGTCTTCGCCGGCACGGGTGCTCGCCTTGTCGACCTGCCGACTTACCCCTTCCAGCGGCAGCGCTACTGGCTGGAGAACGCACGCCCCGTCACCGGCGACATGGCGTCGGCGGGCCTTGCGGCGGCCGGTCACGCGCTTCTCGGCGCTGCGGTCAGCCTGGCCGACGGCGAGGGCGTGGTGCTCACCGGGCGCCTGTCGCCGACCACTCATCCCTGGCTCGCGGAGCATGTGGTCCTGGGCAACGTTCTGCTGCCCGGCACAGCCCTGGTGGACCTCGCGCTGCACGCCGGCGGACAGGTCGGTTGCGACCACCTGGACGAGCTGACGCTGCGGGCACCGCTCGTACTCCCGGAGGACGCCGGGGTCCAGCTCCAGGTGCTCGTCGCCGGCGCCGACGCCGAGGGACGTCGTACGGTGACGGTGTACTCCCGCCGGGAGGGCGTGGCCGCTGACGAGCCGTGGACCGCGCACGCCGTGGGCACGGTCTCCGCCACTCCGTCCATGCCGTCCATGTCGTCGTCCGCCTCCGGCGAATCGTTCGATCTCGCGCAGTGGCCGCCGGCCGGCGCGACTCCGTTGCCGGGCGGGGCCGTCGAGGAGCTGTACGAGCGCATGTCCGGGCTCGGCCTGGACTACGGGCCCGTCTTCCGGGGCGTACGGGCGGCCTGGCGCCAGGGCGACGTGCTCTTCGCGGAGCTGGCCCTGCCCGAGGCCGCCACCGGCACCCCTTCCGTCACCGGAGCCCCTTCCCTCACCGGTCCCGCTGACGTCTCCGGTTTCGGCGTCCACCCGGCACTGCTCGACGCGGCGCTGCACGTCGTGGCGCTCGGCGGGCTGCTGCCGGACACGGGCCAGGCGCGGGTGCCGTTCTCGTGGAGCGGCGTTCAGGTGTACGCCACCGGGGCCACCGCCGTGCGCGTCAGGCTGGCGGCGGCCGGGGAGGACGCGGTGTCGCTGCACGTCGCGGACGTCACCGGGCGGCCCGTGGCGTCGGTCGGCTCGCTCGTCCTGCGCCCGGTCTCGGCCGAGCAGCTCGCCGCCGCGCGCGGCGACCGGCAGGAGTCGCTCTACCGCGTCGCCTGGACCCCCGTGCCGACTCTTCCGGTCGTCCCCTCCGAATCTGTCGTGGCCCAATGGGCGTACCTCGGTGCCGGCGACAGCACGTCGGCCGACGGCGACTTCGCCGACACCGCGCTCGTCGAGGCTCTGCGTGCCCGGGGCCTCGAGCCGCGGCCGCTGCCCGCTCCGGGCGCGCGGCCCGCGGCCCGCGCGCTGGCGCTGGTCCAGGAACGGCTGGCGGAGGCGGAGTCCGCTGCCGCCCCCGGGGGCGAGGACGCCCGCCTCGTGGTGGTGACCCGCAACGCCGTCGCGACCGGCCCCGCCGACGCGGCGACGGTGGATCCCGAGATGGCCGCCGTGTGGGGTCTGGTCCGCTCGGCGCAGTCCGAGCACCCGGACCGCTTCGTCCTGGTCGACCTGGGTGAGGACGCCGACCTGGCCACCGGCCTGCCGGTGGCGCTGGCCGCCGGCGAGCCGCAGGCGGCGCTCCGTGGCGACCGGATGTTCGTCCCCCGGCTCGCCCGGGCGGCCGCAGACGAGTCTCCCGCGTCCTTGTCCCTCGACCCGGAGGGCACCGTTCTGGTGACCGGCGCGACCGGCGCCCTGGGCCGGCTCGTCGCGCGGCACCTGGTGTCCGTCCACGGTGCCCGGCACCTGCTGCTGACCAGCAGGCGGGGTCCGGACGCCGAGGGAGCGGGCGCCTTCGAGGCCGAACTCGCGGCGCTGGGGGCGCGGGTGACGACGGTGGCGTGCGACGCCGCCGACCGGGACGCGCTCGCCGCCCTGCTGGAGGCCGTACCGGCCGAGCACCCGCTGACGGGTGTGGTGCACGCGGCCGGCGTCCTGGACGACGGGCTCGTCGACGCGCTGACTCCCGAGCGGCTGGACCGGGTCTTCCGGCCCAAGGCGGATGCCGCCCGTCATCTGGACGAGCTCACCCGTCACGCACAGCTCTCCCTCTTCGTCCTCTTCTCCTCCCTCGCCGGTACCTTCGGCAACGCCGGTCAGGCCAACTACGCGGCCGCCAACGCCTACCTGGACGCCCTGGCGCAGCGGCGCGGGGCCGCCGGCCTGGCGGGCAGCTCGCTCGCCTGGGGGCCCTGGGCGACCGATGCCGGAGGGATGCTGGGCGAGGCCGACACCGAGGCGCTCGCGCGCATGGCGCGCGGCGGCGTCGCCCCGCTGCCCGCCGACGAGGGGCTCGCACTCTTCGACGCGGCGGCCGCGGCGGACGGCGGCGTGTACGTACCGGTCCGGCTGAACCTCGCCGCGCTGCGCGCCCGGGCGGCGACGACGCCCCTGCCCGCTCTCCTGCTCGGTCTGGTGCCGGTCCCCGCCCGCAAGGCGGCCGCCGGGGCCCCGGACACCGCCTCCTCGCTCGAGCGGCAGCTGGCGGGCGCGTCCGGGGAGAAGCGCCGCAGGATCCTGCTGGCGACGGTCCGGGGCGAGGTCGCCGCCGTACTGGGGCACGCCTCGTCCGAGGCGGTCGGTGCCGGGCAGGCGTTCCGCGACCTCGGCTTCGACTCGCTGACGGCGGTCGAGCTGCGCAACCGCCTCGGTGCCGCCACCGGACTGCGCCTCCCCGCGGGCCTGTTGTTCGACTACCCGACGCCCACCGCCCTCGCCGAGCACCTCGACGCCGAACTGCCGGCCGGCGACGGGCAAGCCGCCGCCCCCTCCCTCCTCGCCGAGATCGACCGGCTCGAAGCCGCGCTCACCAACTCGCAGCGCGACAAGGGTGACAAGGGCGAGAAGGGTGGCAAGGGCAGCGAGAAGGTCGACAAGGGGCTGCGCGCCACCGTCGCCCTGCGCCTCGAGGTGCTGCTCGCGAAGTGGAACGACGCGAGCCGCGACCACGGCGACCCGGGCAGCCACACCGGCTCCGGCGCCGGCTCCGGTTCCGCCGGGACGGCGACCGGCGCGGAAGCGGACGCGGCCTCGGTCGAGTCCGCCACCGACGAGGAGCTCTTCGAGCTCCTCGACAACGAGCTCGGCACCACCGACTGACCACCGATCGACAGCACGAATTCCCTTGGCATTGAGGAACAGAATTCAGATGACGACTGACGCGAACAAGCTCCGGGACTACCTCAAGCGCGCCACTGTCGATCTGCGCCATGCGCGTCAGCGCCTGCGCGAGGTGGAGAGCAAGAACCACGAGCCCATCGCCATCGTGGGCATGAGCTGCCGCTTCCCCGGCGGCGTCACCTCTCCCGAGGAGCTGTGGAGCCTCGTCGCGGAGGGCCGCGACGCGATCTCCGCCTTCCCCGCCGACCGCGGCTGGGACCTCGAGGCGCTCTACGACCCCGACCCCGAGACCCCGGGGACGACGTACGCGCGCGGGGGCGGCTTCCTCCACGACGCGGGCGACTTCGACGCGGCGTTCTTCGGCATCGGCCCCCGCGAGGCCCTGGCCATGGACCCCCAGCAGCGCCTCCTGCTCGAGGCCTCGTGGGAGGCCGTCGAGCGTGCCGAGATCGACCCGGCCTCGCTGCGCGGCAGCCGCACCGGCGTGTTCGCGGGCGTCATGTACCACGACTACGTCTCCCGTCTCCCCGGCATACCCGAGGGCATCGAGGGATACGTCAGCACCGGGAACTCCGGAAGCGTCGTCTCGGGCCGCATCGCCTACACCCTGGGCCTGGAGGGCCCGGCGGTGACGATCGACACCGCCTGCTCCTCCTCCCTCGTCGCGCTGCACCTGGCCGTGCAGGCGCTGCGGCAGGACGAGTGCGAACTGGCGCTGGCCGGCGGCGTGACCGTGATGGCCGGGCCGACGACGTTCGTGGAGTTCAGCCGCCAGCGCGGACTGTCCCCCGACGGCCGCTGCCGGGCCTTCTCCTCCTCGGCGGACGGCACCGGCTGGTCCGAGGGCGTCGGCGTCCTGCTCGTCGAGCGGCTCTCCGACGCGCGGCGCAACGGCCACCCCGTCCTCGCCGTCGTACGCGGCAGCGCGGTCAACCAGGACGGCGCGAGCAACGGCCTGACCGCCCCCAACGGCCCCTCCCAGCAGCGCGTCATCCACCAGGCCCTGGCCAACGCCAGGCTGTCGCCGTCCGACATCGACGCGGTCGAGGCGCACGGCACCGGCACCGCGCTCGGCGACCCCATCGAGGCCGACGCCCTGCTGGCCGCCTACGGGCAGGAGCGCCCCGCCGACCGGCCGCTCCGGCTGGGCTCGGTCAAGTCGAACATCGGTCACACCCAGGCCGCCGCCGGCGTCGCAGGCGTCATCAAGATGGTCCAGGCCCTGCGCAACGGCGTGCTGCCCCGCACCCTCCACGTCGACGAGCCGACGCCGCACGTCGACTGGTCGGCGGGGGCGGTGTCCCTGCTGACGCGGGAGACCGCCTGGCCCGACACCGGCCGGCCGCGGCGCGCCGGCGTGTCCGCCTTCGGCGTCAGCGGCACCAACGCCCACGTGCTCATCGAACAGGCGGAGGAGACCGCGCGGGCGGAAGAGCCGGAGGAGCCGGATGCCTCCGAGGCCCCAGAGGCGGCCCCCGCCGAGGAGACCGCCGCAACGCCCCTGCCCCTCATCCCCTGGGCCCTGTCCGGCAAGGGCGAGGCCGCCCTCACCGCGCAGGCGGCGCGCCTGAGTTCGTACCTCGCCGCCCACCCCGGCCTCGACGCCGCCGACGTCGCCCGCTCGCTCGCCACCACCCGCACCGCCTTCGCCCACCGCGCCGTCCTCCTGGCCGCCGACCGGGCCGGGCTCGAGGCCTCGCTGGCCGCGCTCGCCGCGGGCGAGCCCGACCCCGCCACCGTCGTGCGCGGCACCGCCGAACACGCCCGCCAGGTCGCCTTCGTCTTCCCCGGCCAGGGCTCCCAGTGGCCCGGCATGGCGCTCGGACTCCTCGACGCCTCGCCCGTGTTCCGCGAGCGCATGCGGCAGTGCGCCGACGCACTGGCACCGCACGTCGACTGGTCGCTCGAGGACGTCCTGCGCGCGGCCCCCGGCGCGCCCGGGCTCGACCGGGTCGACGTCGTCCAGCCCGTGCTGTTCGCCGTGATGGTCTCCCTGGCCGAGCTGTGGCGCTCCCACGGAGTGCGGCCGGCCGCCGTGGCCGGGCACAGCCAGGGCGAGATCGCCGCCGCGTGCGTGGTCGGCGCGCTGTCCCTGGAGGACGCGGCGAAGGTCGTGGCGCTGCGCAGCCAGGCCCTGACCGCGCTCTCCGGCCGCGGCGGCATGATGTCCGTCGGCCTGCCGCTGGACCGGCTCTCCCCGCGCATGGAGCCGTGGGGCGACCGGCTGTCCGTGGCGGCCGTCAACAGCCCCACCTCCATCGTCCTGTCCGGCGACCCCGACGCCCTCGCCGAACTGCGCGACGCGCTCGCCGCCGACGACATCAGGGCCCGCATCATCGCCGTCGACTACGCCTCCCACTCGGCCCAGGTCGAGTCGGTCCGCGAGCGCGTCCTCGACGCCCTCGCCGACGTCGCGCCGCGCTCGTCCGACGTGCCGTTCTACTCCACCGTCACCGGACAGCCGCTGGACACCGCGGGACTCGACGCCGAGTACTGGTACCGCAGCCTGCGGCAGACCGTGCACTTCGAGCAGGCCACCCGGGCCCTGGTCGCCGACGGGCACAGCGCGCTCCTCGAGGTCAGCGCCCACCCCGTGCTCACCCTGGGCATGCAGGAGACCCTCGACGACATGGGCGCCACGGCCGTCGCCCTGGGCACGCTGCGCCGCGACGAAGGAGGCCCCGGCCGCTTCCTGCGCTCGGCCGCCGAGGCCCACACCCACGGCGTCGACCTCGACTGGCACGCGGTCCTCGGCGGTACGGGCGCCCGTACCGTCCCCCTGCCCACCTACGCCTTCCAGCACCAGCGCTACTGGCTCGACGCCCCCCACTCCGCCGGCGACGCCACCGGCCTCGGCCTGGGGCCGGCCGACCACCCGCTGCTGGGCGCCGTCGTCACCCTCGCCGGCTCCGACGGCCTGCTGCTCACCGGACGGCTGTCCACCCACACCCACCCCTGGCTCGCCGACCACGTCGTCATGGGCAGCGTCCTGCTCCCCGGCACGGCCTTCGTCGAGCTCGCCCTCCGCGCCGGCGACCACGCCGGCTGCGACCGCCTGGAGGAACTCACCCTCCAGGCGCCCCTGCTGCTGCCCGAACACGGCGCCGGAGTGGTCGTCCAGGTCTCGGTCGGCCAGGCCGACGACTCCGGCCGCAGGTCCTTCGGCATCTACTCGCGGCCCGACGACGCGGCCGCCGACGACGACGGCTGGACCTGCCACGGCACCGGCGCGCTGGCCGGCGGCGGCACCGGGCAGGCGGAAACGGCCGAGGACCTCACCGCCTGGCCTCCGGCCGGCGCGGACACCACGGCCGTCGACCTCGACGGCTTCTACGACCTGCTCGCCGAGCGGTCGTTCGGCTACGGGCCCGCCTTCCAGGGACTGCGCGCCGCCTGGCGGCACGGCGACGAGGTGTACGCCGAGGTCGCCCTGCCGGCCGCCGCCCCGGACGCGCGGGCGGACGCCGCCCGCTTCGGCCTCCACCCCGCCCTGCTCGACGCGGCGCTGCACGCCGTCGGGTTCGGCCCGCTGGGCGACACCGACGGCGGACGGCTCGCCTTCTCCTGGGAGGACGTGCGCCTGCACGCCACCGGCGCCTCGGAACTGCGCGTACGCATCAGCCCGGCCGGCCCCGGCGCGGTGTCCGTGACCGTAGCCGACGCGACGGGCCGGGCCGTGGCCTCCGTGGGCACGCTCAGCTTCCGCACCGTGGGGGAGGAACAGCTCCGCTCCTCGCGCACGGACCACCACGACGCGCTGTACCGGGTGGACTGGACGCCCATGGCGGTGACGACGCCCCTGGCCGTGACGTCCGGGGCCCCGGACACCCGGTGGGCGGTTCTCGGCGACGACGTCCCGGAGGCGCTGCGCGCCCTGCGGCCCGGCCTCCTGCCCGCCCTTCCCGTGCCGGCGGACGAACCCGTACCGGACGTGGTGGTCGCCGCCGTGCCGAGCGCCGACGGCAGCGACCCCGAGGCCGTACGGGCACTCGCCCGCGAGACCCTCGGCCTCGTCCGCTCCTGGCTCGCCGACGAACGCTGCGCGGCCTCCCGGCTGGTGCTGCTCACCCGGGGCGCGGTCGCCGCGGACGACGGCGACGCCCTGGCCGGCCTCGCCCACGCCCCGGTGTGGGGCCTGGTCCGCTCGGCACAGTCCGAGCACGCCGGCCGGCTGGTCCTGGCGGACCTCGACGACCACGCGGACTCCCACGCCCTGCTGCCCGCCGCGCTGGCCACCGGAGAGCCCCAGTTCGCGCTGCGGGCCGGACGGATGTCCGTACCGAGGCTCGCCCGCGTACCCGCCACCGCATCTGCCGTCGCAGCCGCCGACGCGCGCGGCACCGAGCACGCCGGGGCACCCGCCCCGCAGGCCCCGGCCGCCCGCGCGCTCGACCCGGACGGCACCGTCCTGATCACCGGCGGCACCGGCGCCCTCGGCAGGCTCGTCGCCGAACACTTCGTCACCGCCCACGGCATCCGCCACATCGTCCTCACCAGCCGCCGCGGCGCCGGCACCGAAGGCGCCGACGCACTGCGCGAGCACCTGACGACCGCACTCGGCGCCGAAACCGTCACCATCGCCGCCTGCGACGCCGCCGACCGCGACGCCCTGGCGGAACTCCTCGCGGGCATACCCGCGGAACACCCGCTCACCGCCGTCGTCCACGCCGCCGCCGTCGTCACGGGCGGCCTCGTCGCCTCCCTCGCACCCGACGAACTCGACCAGGTACTGCGCCCCAAGGTCGACGCGGCGCTGAACCTCCACGAACTGACGCGGGACATGGACCACCTCGCCGCGTTCGTCCTCTTCTCCTCCTTCGCCGGCACGCTCGGCGGCGCCGGCCAGGCCGCGTACGCGGCGGGCAACGCCTTCCTCGACGCCCTCGCCGAGAACAGAAGGGCGAACGGGCTGCCGGCCTCCTCGCTCGCCTGGGGCGTGTGGGCGGAGCGCGGCGAGCAGACGCGCCTCGGGACGAGCGACCTGCGGCGGATGACCCGCGCCGGACTCGTACCGCTCACCGCCGACGAGGGACTGCGCCTCCTCGACCTCGCCCACACCCTCGACGACGCGGTGCTCGCGCCCGTACGCCTCGACCCGGCCGCCATGCGCCGTCACGCGGCCGGCGGCACGGTGCCCGCCCTGCTGCGCGGACTCGTCAGGACCCCACTCCGGCGCGCCGCCGAAGCCGCGCCGGCGGCCGACGAGACCCCGGCGGAGGCCCGGCGGCTGGCCGGACTGCCTCCGGCGGAACGCCGCGAGGCCCTCCTCAAGCTCGTCCGCACCCAGGTCGCGGCCGTGCTCGGCCACGCCGAACCGGCGTCCGTCGACCCCGGACGCGCCTTCCGCGAACTGGGCTTCGACTCCCTGGCCGCCATGGAGCTCCGCAACCGGCTCGGCACGGCGGTGGGCACCCGGCTGCCCGCGACCGTCGTCTTCGACCACCCCACCCCCGCCGCCCTGGCCGCCCACCTGTCGGACCAGGTCACGGGCGGCGCCGGGCGGGTCACCCTCGTCACCGAGGCCCCGCCCGCCACGGCCGGCAGGGCCACCGGGCACGACGAGCCCATCGCCATCGTCGGCATGAGCTGCCGCTTCCCCGGAGACGTCCGCAGCCCGGAGGACCTCTGGACCCTCGTGGCGGGCGGCGGCGACGCCATCACCGGCTTCCCCGCCGACCGCGGCTGGGACCTCGACGGCCTCTACGACCCCGACCCCGACGCACCCGGCGCCGTCTACACCCGCGAAGGCGGGTTCCTGCACGACGCCGGCGACTTCGACCCGGACTTCTTCGGCATCTCCCCGCGCGAGGCCCTGGCGATGGACCCGCAACAGCGGCTGCTGCTGGAGGTCACCTGGGAGGCGTTCGAACGGGCGGGCATCGACCCCGCCACGCTGCGCGGCTCCCGCACCGGCGTGTTCGCCGGCACCAACGGCCAGGACTACGCCGTCGGCCTCGCCGTCGGCGCCGCCGAGGGCATGGAGGGACACCTGCTCACCGCCAACTCGGCATCGGTCGTCTCGGGCCGGCTGTCCTACACCTTCGGGCTCGAGGGCCCGGCGGTGACCGTGGACACGGCGTGCTCGTCGTCGCTGGTCGCGCTCCACCTGGCGGTGCAGGCGCTGCGCCAGGGCGAGTGCGAGATGGCCCTGGCGGGCGGCGTGACCGTCATGTCGACGCCGGGCGCCCTCATCGGCTTCAGCCGTCAGCGCGGCCTGTCGCAGGACGGCCGTTGCCGCGCCTTCTCGGCCGCCGCCGACGGCACCGGCCTCGCGGAGGGAGTCGGCATGCTGCTGGTGGAGCGGCTGTCCGACGCCCGGCGCAAGGGACACCAGGTGCTGGCGGTCGTCCGGGGCAGCGCGGTCAACCAGGACGGCGCGTCGAACGGCCTAACAGCGCCCAACGGTCCGGCACAGCAGCGGGTGATCGGGCAGGCGCTCGCCTCGGCGGGGCTGACGGCCGCCGACGTGGACGCGGTCGAGGCGCACGGCACGGGCACGACGCTGGGCGACCCCATCGAGGCCCAGGCGCTGCTCGAGGCCTACGGGCACGGGCGGCCGGAAGACCGCCCGCTGTGGCTGGGAACGGTCAAGTCCAACCTCGGGCACACGCAGGCGGCCGCCGGCGTGGCGGGCATCATCAAGATGGTGCAGGCCATGCGGCACGGCGTCCTGCCCAAGACCCTGCACGCGGACGAGCCGTCGCCGCACGTGGACTGGTCGACGGGCGGCGTACGCCTGCTGACCGAGCCGGTCGAGTGGGCGGTGGACACCGAGGGGCGTCCGCGGCGGGCGGGCGTGTCGTCGTTCGGCGTGAGCGGTACGAACGCGCACGTCATCGTCGAGCAGGCGCCGGAGGGGGTGCGTGCCGACGGCGGGCGTGAGAGCGCTGTGGGCGTCGCCGTGCCGTGGCTGGTGTCGGGGAAGGACGCCGACGCGTTGCGGGGGCAGGCGGAGCGGCTGCTGTCGTTCGTGCAGGCCGATGCCGGTCTCGATGTGCGGGATGTGGCGTTCTCGCTGGCTACGACGCGGGGTGCGTTGCCGTACCGCGGGTTCGTGGTCGGCGCGGACCGTGCGGAGCTGGTGCGCGGGCTGGAGGAACTGGCCCGCGGCGAGGCCGGTGGCCACCACGCGGCGTTCGGCAAGACCGGTCTGTTGTTCTCGGGCCAGGGAAGTCAGCGGGTCGGGATGGGGCGGGAGTTGCACGCCTCCTTCTCTGCCTTCGCCGAGGCGTTTGATGCGGTGTGTGGCGAGCTGGATGTGCATCTCGACCGTCCGCTGCGGGATGTGGTGTTCGGCGAGGACGCCGACCTGCTGAATCAGACCGGGTTCGCGCAGCCGGCGTTGTTCGCGGTCGAGGTGGCGCTGTACCGGCTGGTGGAGTCGTGGGGCGTACGGCCGGATTTCCTGGCCGGGCACTCGGTCGGTGAGCTGGCTGCGGCGCATGTGGCGGGTGTGTTGTCGCTGGCTGATGCGGCGGCGCTCGTGGCGGCTCGGGGTCGGTTGATGCAGGCGCTGCCGGCCGGTGGTGTGATGGTGGCGGTGCAGGCGTCGGAGGACGAGGTCCTTCCGCTGCTCGCCGGCTACGAGGACCAAGTCGGTATCGCTGCGGTCAACGGGCCGACGTCCGTGGTTCTTTCGGGCGCGGAGGACGCTGTCACGGAGATCGCCGCCGGGCTCGCGGCCCAAGGCCGTAAGACGAAGGCGCTGTCGGTCTCGCACGCCTTCCACTCGCCGCTGATGGACCCCATGCTCGCCGACTTCCGGGCCATCGCCGAGAGCATGACCTTCGCCGCCCCCACCGTCCCGATCGTCTCCACCCTCACCGGTGGGATCGTGTCGGCCGACGGGCTGTGCGACCCGGAGTACTGGGTGCGGCACGTGCGTCAGGCGGTCCGTTTCGCGGACGCCGTCGGGACGCTGGCTGCCGAGGGTGTGACGGCGTTTGTCGAGGTCGGTCCGGGGGGTGTTCTGGCGGCTCTGGTCCAGGACATTGTTGATGAGCTGGGTGTGGTGGCCGTTCCGGCGCTGCGCGCCGACCGTCCGGAGGATGTCGCGGTCACCACGGCCGTGGCCCGGCTGCACGCCCACGGCACGGCGATCGACTGGCCCGCCGTCTTCGCCGGCCGGGGCGCCCGGCGCGTCGACCTTCCCACGTACGCCTTCCGGCACCAGCCCTACTGGCTGCTTCCGTCCACCGGCGGGTCCGCCCCTGCCATGGATGCGCAGGACCCCTCGGAGCGGAGCTTCTGGGAGTCCGTGGAGCGGCAGGACCTGGCCGCCCTCACCGAGGAACTCGCCGTCGACGAGGAAGCGCCGCTCAGCTCTCTGCTGCCGGCGCTGTCGGACTGGCGTCGCCGGCAGCGGAAGCAGTCCGTTGTCGACAGCATGCGCTACCGGGTCTCCTGGAAGCCGCTGACCACCGTCCGGGAGGCGGCCGGGCCGCAGGGAACCTGGCTGCTCGTCACCACCGCGGACGAGGACGGGGCCCCGATTGCCGCCGCGGTCGAGCGCGTTCTGACCGCGCACGGCGCCGACGTCATGCGGCTGACCGTGAGCGCCGACGACACCGACCGCTCCGAGCTGGCCGAGCGCATCCGGTGGGCGGCACCGGACCACGTCCTTTCGCTGCTCGGTCCGGCCGAGGACCCGCACCCGCTGTACGCGTCCCTGCCCATGGGCCTCGCCCTCACCACCGTGCTCGTCCAGGCGCTGGGCGACGCCGGGGTGGACGCGCCGCTGTGGTGCGCCACGACCGGGGCGGTGTCCGTCGGCCGTTCGGACGCCCGGCAGAGCCCGTACCAGGGCATGGTCTGGGGCCTGGGCAGGGCGGCCGCGCTGGAACACACGCAGCGCTGGGGCGGCCTGATCGACCTGCCGGAGGTACTGGACGAGCGCTCGGCACGCCGTCTCGCGGCCGTGCTGGGCGGAGGGGCGGACGATGAGGACCAGATCGCCGTCCGGCCGTCCGGGGTGT
This sequence comes from Streptomyces griseocarneus, assembly GCF_014655595.1. Taxonomy (GTDB): domain Bacteria; phylum Actinomycetota; class Actinomycetes; order Streptomycetales; family Streptomycetaceae; genus Streptomyces; species Streptomyces griseocarneus. Next base: position 1,058,738 of record NZ_BNBL01000001.1, read on the forward strand.
TCGTACGCCGACTGACCCGGGCGCCCTTCGGCGCCGTGCCCGCCGAGCGGGCGTGGCGGCCGCGCGGCACCGTGCTGATCACCGGCGGTACGGGCGCCCTCGGCGCCCACGTGGCCCGTCACCTCGCCCGCGGCGGGGCCGGCCACCTCGTGCTCACCGGCCGCCGCGGGCCCGAGGCCCCCGGCGCGCGGGAACTCGCCGCTGAGCTGCGGGAGCTGGGCGCCCGCGTGACGCTCGTCGCCTGCGACGCGGCCGACCGGGAGGCCGTGGCCGGTCTGCTCCGGACGCTGGAGGAGGACGACGAGCCGCTGACGGCGGTGGTGCACGCAGCCGGCATGCCGCAGTTCTCCCCCCTCACCGACACGACCCTCGCCGGCTTCGCCGACGTGGTGTCGGCGAAGGTGGCGGGCGCGGCACACCTCGACGAACTGCTGGGCGACCGGCCGCTGGACGCCTTCGTGCTCTTCTCGTCCGTCGCCGGCGTCTGGGGCAGCGGCAACCAGGCCGCCTACTCCGCCGCCAACGCCTTCCTCGACGGCCTGGCCGAGGGTCGGCGCGCCCGGGGGCTGGCGGGCACGGCCGTGGCCTGGGGGCCGTGGGCCGACGGCGGAATGGCCGGGGACGAGGAGGCGCGGTCGCATCTGCGCCGGCGCGGGCTGCCCGCGATGTCCCCGGAGACGGCGACGGCCGCCCTCCAGCGGGCGCTGGACCTCGACGAGACCGCCGTGGTCGTGGCCGACGTGCTGTGGGAGCGGTTCGCCCCCGCCTTCACCGTCGCCCGGCCCAGCCCGCTCTTCGGCGACCTGCCGGAGGTACGGGAGGCCCTGGCCGCCGCCCCCGACGCCGCGACCGGCACCTCCGCCCTCGGTGAGCGGCTGGCCGGGCTGGCGCCGGCCGAGCGGGACCGCGTGCTGCTCGACCTCGTCCGTACCGAAGCCGCCAAGGCGCTCGGCCACGCGGGCCCCGATGCGGTCGCCCCGGAAAGGGCCTTCAAGGACCTGGGCTTCGACTCCCTCACCGGCGTCGAACTGCGCAACCGGCTCAACGCGGCCACCGGGCTGCGGCTGCCGACGACCCTGGTCTTCGACCACCCCAGCGCGGCCCACCTCGCCGCCTTCCTGTCCGCCGAGGTGCCGGGCCGGGCCGCGGCGACGGGCGACGCCCCGGCCGTGGCGGCGGCCGGCTCCTCGGCGGCCCGTGCCGCCGACGGCGAGCCCATCGCCATCGTGGCCATGAGCTGCCGCTTCCCCGGCGGCGTACGGTCGCCGGAGGAGCTGTGGCAGCTGCTCGCCGACGGCGTCGACGCCGTCTCCGAGTTCCCGGCCGACCGCGGCTGGGACCTGGAGACGCTGTACGACCCGGACCCCGAGCGGCCGGGCACCACGTACGTCGACGAAGGCGGCTTCCTGCACGACGCGGGCCACTTCGACCCCAGGTTCTTCGGCATCTCGCCGCGCGAGGCGCTGGCCATGGACCCGCAGCAGCGGCTGCTGCTCGAAACCGCCTGGGAGGCCCTGGAGCGCGCCCGGCTCGCCCCGGCCGCCGTCAAGGGATCCCGGACGGGCGTGTTCATCGGCTCGGGCTACCAGGGCTACGGCGCCGGGCTCGGCGAACTGCCCGAGGGCGTCGAGGGACACCTGCTCACCGGCAGCTCCGGAAGCGTCATGTCCGGCCGCATCGCCTACACCTTCGGGCTCGAGGGGCCGGCGGTGACCGTGGACACGGCGTGCTCGTCGTCGCTCGTGGCGCTGCACCTGGCTACGCAAGCCTTGCGGCAGGGCGAATGCGAGATGGCCCTCGTCGGCGGTGCGACCGTGATGGCCAGCCCCAATGCCTTCGTCGAGTTCAGCCGCCAGCGCGGGCTCGCCGCCGACGGCCGCTGCAAGCCGTTCGCGGCGGCCGCCGACGGTACGGGCTGGGGCGAGGGCGTGGGCATGCTGCTGGTGGAGCGGCTGTCGGACGCGCGGCGCAACGGTCACCCGGTGCTGGCGGTCGTACGCGGCAGCGCGGTCAACCAGGACGGCGCGAGCAACGGCCTGACCGCCCCCAACGGCCCCGCCCAGCAACGCGTCATCCGCCAGGCCCTCGCCAACGCCGGACTGACCGCCGCCGACATCGACACCGTCGAAGCGCACGGCACCGGCACCGCGTTGGGCGACCCGATCGAAGCCCAGGCCCTGCTGGCCACATACGGGCAGGAACGCCCGGAGGAACAGCCGCTGTGGCTGGGATCGATGAAGTCGAACATCGGCCACACACAGGCGGCCTCCGGCGTGGCGAGCGTGATCAAGACCGTGCTGGCCCTGCACCACGGCGTCCTGCCCAGGACCCTGCACGTGGACGAGCCGACGCCCCACGTCGACTGGTCGGCCGGCGCCGTGCGCCTGCTGTCCGAGTCGGTCGAGTGGGCCGCTACGGACGAGCGGCCGCGCCGCGCGGCCGTGTCGTCCTTCGGCGTCAGCGGCACCAACGCCCACACCATCATCGAAGAGGCGCCGGCCGAGGAGCCGGCGCCGACCGAGGCGGACTCGGGCGACGTCGAGCACTGCACCGCGTGGACCGTGTCCGGGAAGGACGAGGCGGCCCTGCGCGAGCAGGCGCGCAACCTCCTCTCCCACGCGGCCGACCGGCGCCCGCAGGACGTCGCCCTCTCCCTCGCCGCCAGCCGCACGGCCATGGAGCACCGGGCCGTGGTCGTCGGACAGGACCGCGCCGCCCTCCTCTCCGGCCTGGCCGCCCTGGCACGCGGCGAGTCGGCACCCCACCTCGTACGAGGCGTCGCGGGGGCGTCGACGGGCCGGACGGCGTTTCTGTTCTCGGGGCAGGGGAGTCAGCGGGTGGGGATGGGGCAGCAGTTGTACGCCGCTTTCCCTGTCTTTGCTGATGCCTTCGACGAGGTATGCGCTCACATGGACACGCATCTCGACCGTCCGCTGCGGGATGTGGTGTTCGGTGAGGACGCGGGCGAGCTGCTGAATCGGACTGGGTTTACTCAGCCGGCGTTGTTCGCGGTCGAGGTGGCGTTGTTCCGGCTGGTGGAGTCGTGGGGTGTGCGGCCGGACTTCCTGGCTGGGCATTCGATCGGTGAGCTGGCTGCGGCGCATGTGGCGGGTGTGTTGTCGCTGGCTGATGCGGCGGCGTTGGTTGCGGCTCGGGGTCGTTTGATGCAGGCGTTGCCGGTGGGTGGGTTGATGCTGGCGGTGGAGGCGTCGGAGGACGAGGTGCTGCCGCTGCTGGAGGGTCGTGAGCACGCGCTCGGAATTGCCGCGGTCAACGGTCCGACCTCTGTGGTCCTCTCAGGCGTTGAAGAGGATGTCATTGAGGTGGGTGGGCTGCTGGCCGGTCGAGGCCGGCGGACGAAGCGGTTGTCGGTGTCGCACGCTTTCCATTCGCCATTGATGGATCCGATGCTGGCGGCGTTCCGCAAGGTCGCGGAGAGCGTCACGTACTCCGCTCCCACCGTCCCCGTCGTTTCTGCCCTGACCGGTCAGCCGGTCACGCCGGGCGAGCTGTGTGATCCGGAGTACTGGGTGCGGCATGTGCGGCACACGGTCCGTTTCGCCGATGCCGTTCGCGCGCTCGCCGACGAGGGTGTGACGACGTACCTCGAGATCGGTCCGGGCGGTGTGCTCACCGCGATGGCGCAGCAGACCGCAGAGACGGCCTCCGCTGTCGCTGCTCTGCGTGCCGACCGCCCCGAGGACCTGGCCGTCACCACCGCCCTGGCCCGGCTTCACGTGCTCGGCGTCCCCGTCGACTGGAAGACGGTCTTCGCCGGCACCGGTGCTCGTCTTGTCGACCTGCCGACCTATCCCTTCCAGCGGCAGCGCTACTGGCTGGAGAACGCACGCCCCGCCAAGGCCGTCGAGGCCGGTCGGCCGGGTGCGCCCGGCGATGCCGCCGAGGCGGAGTTCTGGGAGACCGTCGAGAACGGGCGGCACGGGGCGCTGGCCGAGCGCCTCGGCGTCGACGCGGGGGCGTCCGCCGACTCGGTGTTCGCCGCGCTGTCGGCGTGGCGGCGCGAGAGCCGGACGCGGTCCGCGCTCGACGGCTGGCGCTATCAGCCCGTCTGGAAGCCGCTGACCGATCTCGCCTCCGCCACCGCGCTCTCCGGCACATGGCTGGTCGTGGCACCCGACGCCGCGACGGAGGAGGCGCGCGAGGTCGTCCGTGTCCTCGGCGACCGGGGTGCCGACGCCCTCGCGCCCGTCGTCGTCGGGGACTTCGGCGGCGACTTCGGCGGCGACCGCGCGGCTGTGGCGGAACTGCTGCGCGAGGCGGTGCCGGGCGGTAAGGCCGTGAGCGGTGTGGTGTCCCTCCTGGCGCTGGCCGAGGGGACGCATCCGGACCATGACGGACTGCCCGCGAGCCTGGCCGTGACCATGGCGCTCGTGCAGGCCCTGGGCGACCTCGAGGTGGCCGCCCCGCTGTGGTGCGTCACGCGCGGTGCCGTCTCGACCGGCCGCTCGAACCCCGTCGAGGATCCGCTGCAGGGCCTCGTCTGGGGCATGGGCAGGGCGGCGGCGCTGGAAGTGCCCCAGCGCTGGGGCGGGTTGATCGACCTGCCCGGGGTGCTGGACGAGCGCGCCCTGAACCGCCTGGCCGATGTGCTCGCCGGAGCGGGCGCCGAGGACCAGCTCGCGGTGCGGGGCTCGGGAGTGCTCGTACGGCGCCTCGCGCGGGCACCCCGCAGCACGGGGGCCGTCGCGGGCGACGGGTGGCGGCCGCGCGGGACCGTACTGATCACCGGCGGTACGGGCTCGCTGGGCGGCCACGCGGCCCGGTGGCTGGCCCGCAACGGCGCCGAGCGCCTGGTGCTCACCAGCCGGCGCGGCGAGGCCGCCGACGGCGCGGCGGAACTCCGCGCGGAGCTCGAAGGCCTGGGGGCCGAGGTCGCCGTCGTGGCGTGCGACGTGGCCGACAGGGGCGCGCTCGCCGCGCTGCTCGGCTCGCTCGAGGAGACCGGCCCCGGGCTCACCGGGGTCGTCCACGCGGCGGGACTCCCGCAGTTCGCGACCATCATGGACACGGGCCCGGCCGAGCTGTCCGCCGTCGTGTCGGCCAAGGTGGCGGGCGCGGTGCACCTGGACGAGCTGCTGGGGGACCGGCAGTTGGACGCCTTCGTCCTCTTCTCGTCCGTGTCCGGTGTCTGGGGCAGCGGCAGCCAGGCCGCGTACTCGGCGGCCAACGCGTTCCTCGACGCGCTGGCGCAGCGGCGGCGGGCCCGTGGCCTGGCCGCGACCGCCGTGGCCTGGGGCCCGTGGGCCGAGGGCGGCATGGCGGCCGACGGCGGGGCTGAGGAACACCTTCGCCGGCGCGGCCTGCCCTCGCTGCCGCCGGACCTGGCCGTCGGCGCGTTGCAGAACGCGATGGACCGGGATGACACGGCCGTGGTGGTGGCGGACGTGGACTGGTCGCGGTTCGCGCCGTCGTTCACCATCGGCCGGCCGAGCCCGCTGCTCGGCGACCTGCCCGAGGTGCGTACGGCGCTGGCCTCCGGCGCCGGCCGTGACGACGAGGCGACGGGCGACGGCGTACAGGAGCTGACGCGGCGTCTGGCCGGGCTCGCGCGGGATGATCAGCGCGAGGCCCTGCTGGAGATCGTGCGGGCCGAGGCGGCGGCCGTGCTCGGCTACACCGGGGCCGCCGGGGCCGCGGCGGTCGAGCCCGACAGGGCGTTCCGCGAGCTCGGCTTCGATTCGCTCACGGCGGTCGAACTGCGCAACCGGCTCGGCTCGGTAACGGGCCTGAAGCTCCCGACGACCATGGTCTTCGACCACCCGACACCGCTGGCCCTCACCGAGCAGCTGCGTGCCGAGCTGCTCCCGGAGACCGGTGGCGATGGCCCCGACGGCTCCGGCGGCTCCGGCGGCGACCGATACGGCTCCGGCTCCGGCGGGAGCGACGACGAGCGGGTGCGGCAGGCCCTCGCCTCCCTGCCGCTCGCCCGGCTGCGGGAGGCGGGCCTGCTGGACGCCCTGCTGCGGCTGGCGGGCGACGGGGACGGCACCCCTGCCGCCGCCCCCGCCGCCGGTAGGGACGCCGACGAGGCGACGCGGTCCATCGAGTCGATGGACGTCGACAACCTCATCGAACTGGCGCTGGGCGACAGCGAACTCTGAACGATTTCCGAAACGGCCTGAGTACGGAGCACATGATGACCACGTCGAACGAGAAAATCGTTCAGGCACTGCGGGCCTCCCTCCAGGAGACCGAGCGGCTGCGCCGGCAGAACCGCGAACTGGTGGCGGAATCCCGGGAACCCATCGCGATCGTCGCGATGAGCTGCCGCTTCCCGGGCGGTGTCACCTCGCCCGAGGAGCTGTGGCGGCTCGTCGAGGAAGGCGGCGACGCCGTCTCCGGATTCCCCGCCGACCGGGGCTGGGACCTGGAGGCCCTCTACGACCCCGACCCCGACAACGCGGGCACCTGCTACGTCCGCGAAGGCGGATTCCTCGAGGGCGTCGGCGACTTCGACGCCGCGTTCTTCGGGATCTCGCCGCGCGAGGCCCTGATGATGGATCCGCAGCAGCGGCTGCTGCTGGAGACCGCGTGGGAGGCCTTCGAGCGGGCGGGCATCGACCCGGCCTCCGTACGCGGCAGCCGTACCGGTGTCTTCGCCGGTACGAACGGTCAGGACTACGCCCGCCTGTCCACCTCCCCCGAGGACTTCGACGGCTACCTGGGCACGGGCAACGCCGCCGCCGTCGTCTCGGGCCGGCTCTCCTACACGTTCGGGCTGGAGGGCCCGGCGGTGACGGTGGACACGGCGTGCTCGTCGTCGTTGGTGGCGCTGCACCTGGCCGCGCAGTCGCTGCGCAAGGGGGAGTGCTCGCTCGCCCTGGTCAGCGGGGTGACGGTGATGTCCACGCCGGGTGCCTTCATGGAGTTCAGCCGCCAGCGCGGGCTGGCCGCGGACGGCCGCTGCAAGCCGTTCGCGGCGGCGGCGGACGGCACGGGCTGGGCCGAGGGCGTCGGCATGCTGCTCGTCGAGCGGCTCTCGGACGCCGAGCGCAACGGCCACCGGGTGCTGGCGGTCCTGCGCGGCTCGGCGGTCAACCAGGACGGCGCCTCCAACGGCCTCACCGCCCCCAGCGGCCCCGCCCAGCAGCGGGTGATCCGCCAGGCGCTGGCCGACGCCGGCCTCGCCGCGTCGGACGTCGACGCGGTCGAGGCGCACGGCACCGGCACCGCGCTCGGCGACCCGATCGAGGCGCAGGCGCTGCTGGCGACGTACGGGCGGGAGCGCCCCGACGGGCGGCCGCTGCTGCTGGGAGCGCTGAAGTCGAACATCGGGCACACACAGGCCGCCGCCGGCGTCGCCGGCGTCATCAAGACCGTCCTGGCCATGCGGCACGGCATCCTGCCCGGGACCCTGCACCTGGACGAGCCCACGCCCCACGTCGACTGGTCGGCCGGCGGGGTGCGGCTGCTGACCGGGACCACCGCGTGGCCGCACACGGAACCCGGCCGGCCGAGGCGGGCCGGCGTGTCGGCGTTCGGCGTGAGCGGTACGAACGCCCACGTCATCCTCGAGCAGGCCCCGGAACCGTCCGTGACCACCGAACCGTCCGAGGCCACCGGACCGTCCGGTGCGACGGCAACCAGCGCCCTGGAGGCCGGCGAGACGAAGGACACCGCCGCCCGGCCGCTGCCGTGGATCGTCTCCGCGAAGGACGAGGACGCCCTGCGCGAGCAGGCGCAGCGCCTGCTCGCCTTCGCCCAGGAGCACCCGGAGCTCGCACCCGGAGCCATCGGCCACTCCCTGCTCACCACGCGCGCCGCGCTGCCGTACCGCGCAGCCGCCGTGGGCGCCGGGCGCGACGAGCTCCTTGCCGGTCTCACCGCCCTGGCGCGCGGAGAGAACGCCGCCAACGCCGTGCGGGGCGTGTCCGCCCGGAGGAGCAAGGTCGCGTTCCTGTTCTCCGGGCAGGGCAGCCAGCGGGTGGGGATGGGGCGGGAGTTGTACGCCGCCTTCCCGGTCTTCGCCGACGCCTTCGACGCGGTGTGCGCGCATCTCGACGGCGAGCTGGAGCGTCCGTTGCGGGACGTGGTGTTCGGCGAGGACGCCGACCTGCTGAATCAGACCGGTTTCACTCAGCCCGCGCTGTTCGCCGTCGAGGTGGCGTTGTTCCGCCTCGTCGAATCGCTGGGCGTGCGGCCGGACTTCGTTGCCGGGCACTCGATCGGCGAGCTCGCCGCCGCGCACGTCGCCGGTGTGCTGTCGCTGGCCGACGCGGCGGCGCTCGTAGCGGCTCGCGGTCGCCTGATGCAGGCCCTGCCCGCCGACGGTGTGATGGTGGCGGTGCAGGCGTCGGAGGACGAGGTCCTTCCGCTGCTCGCCGGCTACGAGGACCAGGTCGGCATCGCCGCGATCAACGGCCCCCAGGCCGTGGTCCTGTCCGGCGCCGAAGCGGCCGTCACCGAGATCGTGGCACGGCTCGCCGCCCAGGGCCGCAAGACCAAGGCCCTGGCCGTCTCCCACGCCTTCCACTCGCCGCTGATGGACCCCATGCTGGCGGACTTCCGGGCCGTGGCCGAAGGCGTCACCTTCTCGGCCCCCACGATCCCGGTCGTCTCGGCCCTCACCGGCACGCCGGTCCCGGCCGACGAGCTGCGCGACCCCGAGTACTGGACCCGGCACGTGCGCCGGCCGGTCCGCTTCGCGGACGCCGTCCGGTCGCTGGCCGCCGAAGGCGCGACGGCCTTCCTCGAGATCGGCCCCGGCGGCGCGCTGACCGCCCTGGCCCAGGACGTCCTCGACGACGAGTCCGCCGTCGCCGTCCCGGCCCTGCGCACCACCGACCGGCGCCCGGAGAACGCGGCCGTCGTCACAGCCCTCGCCCGGCTCCACGTCCACGGCATCCCCGTCGACTGGACCGCCCTCTTCGCCGGCCGCCACGACACCGGGCTCGTCGACCTGCCGACGTACGCCTTCCAACGCCGCCGCTACTGGCTGGAGTCCACGGCCTTCGCCCCCGACGCCGCATCGGCCGCCGACCCGGCCGAAGCGGGCTTCTGGGAGGCCGTCGAGCGCGAGGACCTGGCCGCGTTCGCCGACCGCATCGACGTCCGGGACGACGCCCCGCTGAGCTCTGTGCTGCCCGCCCTCTCCTCCTGGCGGCGCAGGAACCGCGAACAGTCGACGGTCGACGGATGGCGCTACCGCGTCGCCTGGAAGCCGGCCACCGGCCTCGAGTCGCCCGCGCTGAGCGGCACCTGGCTCGCGGTGACCCCCGCCTCCCACGCCGACGACCCCTGGGCCGGCGCCGTCGTACAGGCGCTGCGCGACCACGGCGCCGATGTGCGCCCGCTGGTCGTCGAGGCCGGCTGCGACCGCGAGACGCTCGCCGGGCGCCTGCCCGCCGACGTCACGGGAGTCGTCTCCCTGCTCGCCCTCGACGAGCGGCCGCACGCCCGGCACGCGGCGATGACCGAGGGCCTCGCCGCCACGCTGGCCCTGATCCAGGCCCTCGGCGACGCCGGCCTCGACGCCCCCCTGTGGTCCGTCACCCGGGGCGCGGTGTCCATCGGCTCCTCCGACCCCCTGCGCGGCACCCGCCAGGCACAGGTGTGGGCGCTGGGCCGGACGGCCGCCCTCGAGCACCCGGCGCGCTGGGGCGGATCCGTCGACCTCCCCGACGAGCTCGACGCCCGCGCCGCGCGCCGCCTGGCGGCCGTGCTGGCCGGCGGCGGCGAGGACCAGCTGGCGGTGCGCGGGTCGGGAGTGTTCGTACGGCGCCTCGTACGCGCTCCGCAAGGGGCGGTCACGGCGAAGGCGGCATGGCAGCCGCACGGCACCGTACTGATCACCGGCGGCACGGGCGCGCTGGGCGGGCACGTGGCCCGCTGGCTCGCCGGGGCCGGCACCGGGCGGCCGCACCTGCTGCTCACCAGCCGGCGCGGCCCCGCGGCGGACGGCGCCGGCCGGCTCAAGGCGGAGCTCGAGGAGCTCGGGGCCCGCGTCACGATCGAGGCCTGCGACATGGCCGACCGCGACGCCGTGGCCCGGCTGCTGGCGGGCGTACCGGAGGACGAACCGCTGACCGCGGTGTTCCACGCGGCCGGCGTGGGCACCCCCGCGATGCTCGCCGACACCACGCCCGCACAGTTCGCGGACGTCCTCGCGGCGAAGACCTCGGGCGCGGCGCATCTGGACGAACTCCTGGGCGACCGGCCGCTGGACGCCTTCGTGATGTTCTCCTCGATCTCCGGCGTCTGGGGCGCCGGCGGCCAGGCGGCCTACGCCGTCTCCAACGCCTCGCTCGACGCCCTGGCCGAACGCCGCCGGGCCCGCGGCCTGGCCGGGACGGCCGTGGCCTGGGGCCCGTGGGCCGACGGCGGCATGGTCGAGGACGGCGACGCCGAGGACCGGCTCCGCCGCCGCGGGCTGCCCGCGCTCGCCCCCCGGGCGGCGATCACCGCGCTGCGCGGGGTGCTCGACCGCGACGAGACCGCCGTGACCGTGGCCGACGTCGACTGGGGCCGCTTCGCGCCGTCCTTCACCCTGCTGCGGCCCAGCCCCCTGCTCGGCGACCTGCCCGAGGTACGGGCCGCCCTGGCCGCCGCCGACACGGACGGGAACGGCTGGACGGTCGCGACCGACGACCAGGTCCCCGCGTTCGTCCGGCGCGTGACCGCGATGAACGACAGCGAGCGCCGGCGCGCCCTGCTGGACCTCGTCCGCACCGAAGCGGCCGCCGTGCTCGGCCACGCAGGAACGGAAGCCGTCGCCTCCGACCGCGCTTTCCGCGAGCTGGGCTTCGACTCGCTCACCGCCGTCGAGCTGCGCAACCGGCTGACCAAAGCCACCGGCGTCCGGCTGCCAGCCACGCTCGTCTTCGACCACCCCTCACCCGCCCTACTGGCCGCGCATCTCGCCACCGAGCTCGGCACGGGCGCGGCGGCGAGCGCGCCCGCTGCCGCCACGCCGCCGACCGGCGCGGCCGCCGGTTCCGACGACGAGCCGGTCGCGATCGTGGCGATGAGCTGCCGCTACCCCGGCGACGTCCGTACGCCCGAGGACCTGTGGCGGCTCGTGGCCGACGGGAGGGACGCCGTCTCCGGCTTCCCCACCGACCGCGGCTGGGACCTCGACGCCCTCTACGACCCCGACCCCGACCGCCCCGGCTCGACCTACGCCAAGGACGGCGGATTCCTCTACGACGTGGGCGACTTCGACCCGGCGTTCTTCGGTATCTCGCCGCGCGAGGCGCTGGCGATGGACCCGCAGCAGCGACTGCTGCTGGAGATCGCCTGGGAGGCGTTCGAACGGGCGGGCATCGACCCGGCGTCGATGCGCGGCAGCAGCACCGGAGTGTTCATCGGCTCCGGCTACCAGGACTACGCGGCCCGGCTGCTGAGCGTGCCGCAGGACCTGGAGGGCTACATCGGCACCGGAAGCTCCGGAAGCGTCGTCTCCGGACGCATCGCCTACTCCTTCGGGCTCGAGGGCCCCACCCTGACCGTCGACACGGCGTGCTCGTCGTCGCTGGTCGCGCTCCACCTCGCGGCGCAGTCCCTGCGGCGGGGCGAGTGCTCGATGGCCCTCGCCGGCGGCGTGACCGTCATGTCCAGCCCGAACGCCTTCATCGAGTTCAGCCGGCAGCGCGGCCTCGCCCCCGACGGCCGCTGCAAGCCGTTCGCGGCGGCCGCCGACGGCACGGGCTGGGGCGAGGGCGCGGGCATGCTGCTGGTGGAGCGGCTGTCCGACGCGGTGCGCAACGGCCACAAGGTGCTGGCGGTCATGCGTTCCAGCGCGGTCAACCAGGACGGTGCGTCGAACGGTCTGACGGCCCCGAACGGTCCGGCGCAGCAGCGGGTGATCCGGCAGGCGCTGGCCTCGGCGGGGCTGTCGGCCGCCGACGTGGACGTGGTCGAGGCGCACGGTACGGGCACGACGTTGGGTGATCCGATCGAGGCGCAGGCGGTGTTGGCGACGTATGGCCAGGAGCGGCCGGAGGGCCGTCCGTTGTGGCTGGGGTCGCTGAAGTCGAACGTGGGTCACACGCAGGCGGCCGCCGGCGTGGGCGGCATCATCAAGATGGTGCAGGCGATGCGGCACGGCGTCCTGCCCAAGACCCTGCACGTGGACGAGCCGTCGCCGCACGTGGACTGGTCGGCGGGCGAGGTGCGGCTGCTGACCGAACCCGTCGAGTGGACGACGGACACCGAGGCACGCCCGCGCCGGGCCGGCATCTCCTCCTTCGGCGTGAGCGGCACCAACGCCCACGTCATCATCGAGCAGGCGCCGCACACCCCGGACGAGCCCCAGCTCCCGGCCGCCGACCCCGCCACCTCACGGCCGGTCCCGTGGCTGCTCTCCGGAAGCGGCGCGGAGGCCCTCCGCGAGCAGGCCGAACGGCTGCTCGCGCATGTGACGGCACGGCCGGAGCTCGGATTCGCCGACGTCGCGCTGTCGCTGGCCACCACGCGCGCGGCGCTGGAGCACCGCGCGGCCATGGTCGTCACCGACCGGGCGGCGGCGCTGGACGGCCTGCGCGCCCTGGCGGCCGGGGAGACCACGGGCCCGGAGGTCCGAGGCGTCGCTGCCGTGGACGGAAAGCTCGCGTTTCTGTTCTCGGGGCAGGGGAGTCAGCGGGTGGGGATGGGGCGGGAGTTGTACGCCGCGTTCCCTGTCTTTGCTGATGCCTTCGACGAGGTGTGCGCCCACATGGACACGCATCTCGACCGCCCGCTGCGGGATGTGGTGTTCGGCGAGGACGCCGACCTGCTCAACCAGACGGGCTTTACTCAGCCGGCGTTGTTCGCCGTCGAGGTGGCGTTGTTCCGCCTCGTCGAGTCGTGGGGCGTACGGCCCGACTACCTGGCCGGGCACTCGATCGGCGAGCTCGCCGCCGCGCACGTGGCCGGTGTGCTGTCCCTCGCCGACGCGGCGGCGCTCGTAGCGGCTCGTGGCCGTCTGATGCAGGCCCTGCCTGCCGGTGGTGTGATGGTCGCGGTGCAGGCGTCGGAGGACGAGGTCCTTCCGCTGCTCGCCGGTTACGAGGACCGGGCCGGCATCGCCGCCGTCAACGGCCCGCAGGCCGTGGTCCTGTCCGGCGCCGAGTCGGCGGTCACCGAGATCGCCGCACGGCTCGCCGCCCAGGGCCGTAAGACCAAGGCCCTGGCCGTCTCCCACGCCTTCCACTCGCCGCTGATGGACCCGATGCTCGCCGACTTCCGCAAGGTCGCCGAGAGCGTCTCCCCCACCGCTCCCGACCTGCCGGTCGTCTCGACGCTCACCGGCCGGCCCGTCACCGCCGAGGAGCTGTGCGACCCCGAGTACTGGGTGCGGCACGTCCGCCATGCCGTGCGCTTCGCCGACGCCGTCGGGGCGCTGGCCGCCGACGGCGTGACCGCCTTCCTCGAGATCGGCCCCGGCGGCGTCCTGACCGCCCTCGCCGACGCCGTCCTCGACGGCCGGGCGGACGCCGTCGTCGCCGCTCTGCGCACGGACCGACCCGAGGAAGCCGCCCTGACCACTGCCCTCGCCGGGCTCCACGTCCACGGCGTGAGCGTCGACTGGGCTGCCCACTTCGCCGGCCGCGACGACGCCCGCGTCGTCGACCTGCCCACCTACGCCTTCCAGCGCCGCCGCTACTGGCTCGACACCGGGCCGGCGGCCGGAGACCTGACGAGCGCCGGCCTCCGGTCCGCCGAACACCCCCTGCTGGGCGCCGCGGTGGCGCTCGCCGACGGCGAGGGCGCGGTGCTGACCGGGCGGCTGTCGGTGGCGGCCCAGCCGTGGCTGGCCGAGCACGCGGTCATGGGCTCGGTGCTGCTGCCCGGCACCGCCCTCGTCGACCTCGCCCTGCGCGCGGCGGACGAGGCGGGCTGCGACCACCTCGAGGAGCTGACCCTGCGGGCCCCGCTCGCGCTGCCCGCCGAGGGCGCGCTGCAGCTGCAGGTCACCGTCGGCGCCGCCGACGACGCCGGGCGCCGCACGGTCCAGGTGTACTCCCGCCCCGACGGCACCGACCCGGACACCCCGTGGGTGTCGCACGCCACCGGCGTCCTCACCCCGGCCCCGGTCCCCGACACCGCGCAACCCGACCTCTCCCAGTGGCCCCCGGCCGGCACCACCCCGGTGCCCACCGAGGGCTACTACGAGCGCCTGGCGGAACTCGGCTTCGGCTACGGGCCCGTGTTCCAGGGCCTGCGCGGCCTGTGGCGCGCCGACAACGACAGCGACTTCAAGGACGAGGTGTACGCCGAGGTCGCGCTGCCCGACGGCACGGACGTCGCCGGCTTCGGCGTCCATCCGGCGCTGCTCGACTCGGCCCTGCACGCCGTGGGCCTGGGCGGGCTGCTGCCCGACACCGGTCAGGGCCGCGTGCCCTTCTCGTGGAGCGGCGTGCGCCTGTACGCCACGGGCGCGACCTCGCTCCGTGTTCGGCTGCGCCCGGCCGGCGGGGACGCGGTGTCCCTCCTGGTCGCGGACGCCACCGGCCGGCCCGTCGCCTCCGTGGACTCCCTGGTCCTGCGCCCCGTGACGGCCGATCAGCTGGGCGCGGGCGCCGGCCGGCCCGTCGAGCACCAGGACGCGCTGTACCGCCTCGCCTGGCCGGCCGTCCCCCTGCCCGAGTCCGCCCCCCGGTCCGTGTGCGCCCTGCTCGGTGCCGCCGAGCCTGCCCTCGCGGAGGGCCTCGAGAGCCACCCCGGCCTCGCCTCCCTCGCCACCACGGCCGCGGACACCGTGCTCGTACGGTCGGACATCCCCGGCGGCGACACCGCCGAGGACGTCCATGCCGCCACCCGCTACGTCCTCGGGCTGGTGGGGGAGTGGCTGAGGGAGGACCGGTTCGCCCGGTCGCGGCTGGTCCTGCTCACGCGCGGTGCCGTCGCCCCCCTGCCCGGCGAGACCGTGACCGACCCGGCGCAGGCGGCCGTCTGGGGCCTCGTACGGTCGGCGCAGACCGAGAACCCGGACCGCTTCGTCCTGCTCGACGTCGACGACGACCCCGCCTCCGCCCGTGCCCTGACCGCCGCCCTGGCGGCCGGCGAGCCCCAACTCGCCCTGCGCCACGGCACCGCGTACGCACCCCGGCTCGCCCGCCGGACGGCCGGGGACGCCCTGCGCCCCGCCCCCGGGGTCACCGGCTGGCGCCTGGCGACCAGCGGCACCGGCACCCTCGACGACCTGGCACTGACGGAGAACCCCGCCGCCACCGCGCCGCTGGGCGAGGGCCAGGTGCGCATCGCCGTGCGCGCCGCCGGCGTCAACTTCCGCGACGCGCTCATCGCCCTCGGCATGTACCCCGGCGCCGCGACGCTCGGCAGCGAGGCCGCCGGCGTCGTGGCCGCGACCGGGCCCGGAGTCACCGGCCTCGCGCCCGGCGACCGGGTCATGGGCATGATCCCCGACTCCTTCGGCCCGCTGGCCGTCGCCGACCACCGCATGGTGACCCCGATGCCCCGGGGCTGGACGTTCGCCGAGGCCGCGTCCGTACCGGTCGTCTTCCTCACCGCCTACTACGCCCTGGTCGACCTGGCCCGCCTGCGCCCCGGCCAGTCGCTGCTGGTGCACTCGGCCGCCGGCGGCGTCGGCATGGCCGCCACCCAGCTCGCCCGGCACCTGGGCGCCGAGGTCTACGGCACGGCGAGCCCCGGCAAGTGGGCGGCGCTGCGGGCCGGCGGACTGGACGGGAAGCACCTGGCGAACTCGCGCACCCTCGCGTTCGAGCAGGCCTTCCTCGAGGCCACCGGCGGCCGGGGCGTGGACGTCGTGCTCAACTCGCTGGCCGGCGAGTACGTCGACGCCTCGCTGCGCCTCCTGGCCGACGGCGGGCGCTTCCTGGAGATGGGCAAGACCGACGTCCGCGACCCCGGACAGATCGCCGGAGCCCGCCCCGGCGCGTCGTACCAGGCGTTCGACACCATCGAGGCGGGGCCGGACCGCATCGGCGAGATGCTGCGCGCGCTCGTCGAGCTGTTCGAACGCGGCGTGCTGCGGCCGCTGCCCCTCACCTGCTGGGACGTCCGCCAGGCACCCGAGGCCCTGCGCCACCTCAGCCAGGCCCGGCACGTCGGCAAGCTCGTCCTCACCGTCCCGGCCGCACCCGACCCCGAGGGCACCGTGCTCGTCACCGGCGCCACCGGAGCGCTCGGCGGCACCGTGGCCCGCCACCTGGTGACCGCGCACGGCGTCCGCCACCTGCTGCTCACGAGCAGGCGCGGCCCGGCCGCCGAGGGCGCGGCCGCCCTGCGCGAGGAACTGCTCGCCCTGGGCGCCGAGGCCGTCACCGTGGCCGCCTGCGACGCCGCCGACCGCGACGCGCTCGGCGCGCTGCTGGCGGGCATCCCCACCGCGCACCCGCTGACGGCCGTGATCCACGCGGCCGGGGTGCTGGACGACGGCCTGGCCGCCTCCCTCACCCCCGAGCGGCTGGAGGCCGTGCTGCGCCCCAAGGCGGACGCCGCGCTCCATCTGCACGACCTCACGCGGGAGGCGGACCTGTCGGCCTTCGTGCTGTTCTCCTCCGTCGCCGCCACGCTCGGCAGCGCCGGCCAGGGCAACTACGCGGCGGCCAACGCCTACCTGGACGCCCTCGCCCAGCGGCGGCGCGCGGCCGGGCTGCCCGCCGTCTCCATGGCCTGGGGGCCGTGGGCCGACGGCGGCATGGCCGACGGCCTGGACGAGCGGGGGCAGAGCCGCATGGCCCGCTCCGGCCTGGTCTCCTTCCGCGCGGCGGAGGGCCTGGAACTCTTCGACGCGGCACGGCTCGGCGAGCAGGCCGTCGCCGTACCGGTGCGCTTCGCCTCCCCGGCCGCGGCCGGTCCGGACGGCGAGGCACCGGCCGTCCCCGCGGTCCTGCGCGGCCTGGTCCGTACGCCGGCGCGGCGCACGGCCGGGGCCGCCGCGGCCGCGACGGCTTCGGGCGGGGACGCCGACGGCCTGCGCCGGCGCCTCGAGGGCCTGCCGGAGGCAGAACATAGCGGCATCCTGCTGGACGTCGTCCGCGCACACGTCGCGGCCGTCCTCGGCATCGGCGGCCCGCAGGAGGTCGAGCGGAACCGGGAGTTCAAGGCCCTCGGCTTCGACTCGCTGACCTCCGTCGAGCTCCGCAACCGCCTCAACGCCGCCACCGGGCTGCGGCTCCCCGCGACCCTGGTGTTCGACTGCCCCACGCCTCTCGCGCTCGCCGAGCGGATCCGGGCGGACCTGGCACCCACGGGGACGGACCCGGCGCTGTCGGCCCTGTCCGTGTTCGGCGAGCTCGACAGGCTGGACGCGGCCCTCGCCGCGGTCGGCGCGGACGACGAGCTCGTACGCTCCCGCGTCCGCACCCGGCTGCAGAGCGCCCTCGCCAGGCTCAGCGAATCGCCCGCGGACCCGGCGGAGCCGGCCGGTGCGGACGGCGGGGCCGACGGCGGGGCCGCGTCCGACGAGCGCCTCCAGACGGCCACGATCGACGACATCTTCGACCTCATCGACCAGGAACTCGACGGTGCCTGACCGCCCCGACGGCGCGGCCCCGCCGCGCACCGGAACACGCACGACTTCACGAACTCCTATGGCGGGTGAACGAGACATGCAGAACGAGCAGAAGCTGCTCGACTACCTCAAGCGTGTGACGGCCGATCTCAAGCAGACCCGGCGCCGGTTGCACGAAGTCGAGGCCAAGGACCAGGAGCCGATCGCCATCGTGGCGATGAGCTGCCGCTACCCCGGGCGGATCGACAGCCCCGAGGCGCTGTGGCGCCTGGTCGAGGACGGCGCCGACGCCGTCTCCGGCTTCCCCGCCGACCGCGGCTGGGACCTCGAGGGCCTCTACGACCCCGACCCGGGCACCCCCGGCAAGTGCTACACGCGCCACGGCGGATTCCTCCACGACGCAGGCGACTTCGACCCCGGCTTCTTCGGGATGTCCCCGCGCGAGGCCCTCGCCACCGACCCGCAGCAGCGGCTGCTGCTCGAGGTCGCCTGGGAGACCTTCGAACGGGCCGGCATCGACCCGTCCACCGTCAAGGGCTCGCGCACCGGTGTTTTCGTCGGCCTCGCCTACCAGGGCTACGCCGGCGGCGGCGACACCCTCGAGGAGCTCGAGGGCTTCCTGCTGACCGGCACCGCCCCCAGCGTCGCCTCGGGCCGGCTCTCCTACACCTTCGGGCTCGAGGGCCCGGCGCTCACCGTGGACACGGCCTGCTCGTCGTCGCTGGTCGCGCTGCACCTCGCGGTGCAGGCGCTGCGGCAGGGCGAGTGCTCGCTGGCCCTGGCCGGCGGCGCGGCCGTCATGGCGAGCACCGGCATGTTCACCGAGTTCAGCCGCCAGCGCGGCCTCGCGGCCGACGGCCGCTGCAAGTCCTTCTCCGCCGAAGCCGACGGTACGGGCTGGGGCGAGGGCGTGGGCATGCTGCTGGTGGAGCGGCTGTCGGACGCGCGGCGCAACGGCCACCCGGTGCTCGCGGTCGTACGCGGCAGCGCGGTCAACCAGGACGGCGCGAGCAACGGTCTCACCGCCCCCAACGGCCCCGCCCAGCAACGCGTCATCCAGCAGGCGCTGGCCGGCGCCGGCCTGTCCCCGGCGGACGTCGACGTCGTCGAGGCGCACGGCACCGGCACGACGCTGGGCGACCCCATCGAGGCCCAGGCCCTGCTGGCCACGTACGGGCAGGGGCGCCCGCAGGAACAGCCGCTGTGGCTGGGCTCCCTGAAGTCCAACATCGGGCACACACAGGCGGCCGCCGGCGTCGGCGGCATCATCAAGATGGTCGAGGCGATACGGCACGGCGTCCTGCCGAGAACGCTGCACGCCGACGAGCCCTCGCCGCACATCGACTGGTCGACGGGCACCGTACGCCTGCTGACCGAGAGCGTGCCCTGGCCCGAGACCGGTCACCCGCGCCGGGCGGCCGTGTCGTCCTTCGGCGTCAGCGGCACCAACGCCCACACCATCATCGAGCAGGCCCCCGCGGCGGCCGGCGACCCGGTGCCGGACCGCGCCGGGGCGGCGCGGGTGCCGGTGCCCTGGGTCGTCTCGGCCCGGAGCGCGGCGGCCCTGCGCGAGCAGGCGGAACGGCTGCTCGCGCACGTCATCGGCCTCGCCGACGACACCGCGCCCGACGCCCTCGACGTCGCCTACTCGCTGGCCACCACGCGCGCCGCGATGGAACACCGTGCGGTCGTCGTCGGCACCGGCACCGACGACCTGACCGCCGGCCTCCGGGCGCTGGCCGAGGGCACCTCCGCCGCGAACGTGGTGGACGGCGTCGTCGGCAAGGAAGGCAAGCTGGCGTTCCTGTTCTCGGGGCAGGGGAGTCAGCGGGTGGGGATGGGACGGGAGTTGTACGCCGCCTTCCCTGCCTTCGCCGATGCCTTTGACGCGGTGTGCGGAGAGCTGGACCAGCATCTCGACCGTCCGCTGCGGGATGTGGTGTTCGGCGAGGGCACGGACGAGCTGCTGAACCAGACCGGGTTCACTCAGCCCGCGCTGTTCGCCGTCGAGGTGGCGTTGTTCCGTCTCCTCGAGTCCTGGGGCGTACGGCCCGACTACCTGGCCGGGCACTCGATCGGCGAGCTCGCCGCCGCGCACGTCGCCGGGGTGCTGTCCCTCGCCGACGCGGCCACGCTCGTAGCGGCTCGTGGCCGTCTGATGCAGACGCTGCCCGCCGGTGGCGTCATGGTCGCGGTGGAGGCATCGGAGGACGAGGCCCTTCCGCTGCTCGCCGGCTACGAGGACCGGGCCGGCATCGCCGCCGTCAACGGGCCCCAGGCCGTTGTGCTGTCGGGTGCGGCCGATGCTGTCGCGGACATCGCCGCCCGGCTCGCCGCCCAGGGGCGCAAGACGAAGGCCCTGGCCGTCTCGCACGCCTTCCACTCGCCGTTGATGGACCCCATGCTCGCCGACTTCCGGGCCGTGGCCGAAGGCGTCGCCTTCTCGGCCCCCACGATCCCGGTCGTCTCGGCGCTCACCGGCCGGCCCGTCACCGCCGACGAGTTGCGCGACCCCGAGTACTGGGTGCGGCACGTCCGTCAGGCTGTCCGCTTCGCGGACGCCGTCGGGGCGCTGGCCGCCGACGGCGTGACCGCCTTCCTCGAGATCGGCCCCGGCGGCGTCCTGACCGCCCTCGCCCGGTCCGTCCTGGCCGATGCCCCGGCCGCGGCCGTCCCCGCCCTGCGCGCCGACCGACCCGAGGACGTGGCCCTGACCACCGCCCTCGGCGGGCTCCACGTCCACGGCACGGCCATCGACTGGCACGCCGTCTTCGCCGGCCGCGACGCCCGGCGCGTCGACCTGCCCACGTACGCCTTCCAGCGCCGGCCGTACTGGCTGGCGGCCCCCGCGCCCGGGTCCGGCGCCGACCGCACGCGGTACGTGGTCGCCTGGCGCCCGCTCGCCGACGCCGGCCCCCGGCCGGACGCTGAGGGGTTGTGGCTGCTGCTGACCCCGCCGGGCGCGCGTGCCGCGCGGGACGGCTCCGCCCTGCAGGAAGAGCTGACGGGCCGGGGCGCCCACACCATCTGCCTGAGCGTCGACCCCGCCGAGGACCGCGACACGCTCGCGGCCCGCCTGCGTGCCGCCGCGGAACGCGATGCCGACGCGGCCGGCGACGGTCGGCTCCGCGGCGTCGTCTCCTTCCTCGCGCTGGACGACGAGCCCTCGGCCCTTCCCACCCTCACCCTGGCGCAGGCCCTGGGCGACGCCGGCATCGAGGCGCCGCTGTGGTGCCTGACCCGGGGCGCCGTCGCCACCGGCGAGTCCGATCCGCCGACCGTCCCCGACCGGGCGGGCGTCTGGGGCCTCGGCCGGGTGGCTGCCCTCGAACTTCCCCAGCGCTGGGGCGGGCTCGTCGACCTGCCGGAGGACCTCGACACCCGGGCCCTGGCCCGGGTGGCCGGCATCCTCGCGGGAGGCCACGGCGACGAGGACCAGCTCGCCGTCCGCGCGGCCGGAGTCCTCGGCCGCCGCCTGGCGCACCAGGACGACGCACCGGCCGGGCCCGCGTACTCCCCGCGCGGGACCGTCCTCGTCACGGGCGGCACGGGCGCCCTCGGCGGGCACGTGGCCCGGTGGCTGGCCGCCGAAGGCGCCGCGCATCTCGTCCTCACCAGCCGTCGCGGCCCCGCCGCCGAGGGCGCGCGGGAACTGCGCGCCGAACTGGAGGAGCTCGGGGCGCGGGTGACCGTCCTGTCGTGCGACGTGTCGGACCGGGACGCCGTCGCGGAACTCCTCCAGGGGCTGCCGGAGCTCACCGCCGTCTTCCACACCGCCGGCGTCGACACGCCGGGCATGCTGTCCGGCACCGGGCCCGAGGCCTTCGACCAGGTCGTGGCGGCCAAGGCGGCCGGCGCCGCGCATCTGGACGAACTGCTGGGCGACCGCCCGCTGGACGCGTTCGTGCTGTTCTCCTCGATCGCCGGCATCTGGGGCGCGGGCGGACAGGCCGCCTACTCCTGCGCCAACGCCTGCCTCGACGCCCTCGCCGCCGCCCGCCGCGCCCGGGGGCTCACGGCGACCGCCGTCGCCTGGGGGCCGTGGGCGGAGTCGGGCATGGCGGGCTCCGCCGAGATCGCCGACAACCTGCGCCGCCGCGGCCTGAACCCCATGAGCCCGGCGTTCGCGATCTCCTCGCTCGCCCGGGTGCTGGGCCGGGACGAGACCGCGGTGACCGTCGCCGACGTGGCCTGGGAGCGGTTCGCGCCCACCTTCACCATCGGCCGGCCCAGCCCGCTGCTCGCCGACCTGCCCGAGGTGCGGGCCGCCGCGCGGCCCGCGGGCGACCGGCACGACGACGGGGAGGCCTCCGGCGCCGCGGCCGCCCTGCGCCGCACGCTCGCCGCGGCCGATGCCGCCGAGCGCGACCGCATGCTGGTGGAGCTCGTACGGACCGAGGCCGCCGCCGTGCTCGGGCACGGCGGACCGCAGGCCGTCGAGCCGGGGCGGGCGTTCCGCGAGCTGGGCTTCGACTCGCTGACCGCCGTCGAGCTGCGCGACCGGCTCGGGCGCGTCACGGGCCTCACGCTCCCCACCACCGTCGTCTTCGACTACCCCTGCGCCATTGACCTCGCCGGCCGGCTCCTGGTCGAACTGCTGGGCACCGGCACGGAATCCGCCCGCGCCGAGGGCTCCCGCGCCGCCGAGGACGAGCCCATCGCCATCGTGGCCATGAGCTGCCGCTACCCCGGCGACGTGCGGTCCCCCGAGGAGCTGTGGCGGCTCGTGGCCGAGGGCGCCGACGCGATGACCCCCTTCCCCGGCAACCGGGGCTGGGACCTGGAGGCCCTCTACCACCCCGACCCCGACCACCCCGGCACCACCTACGCCCGGGCGGGCGGCTTCCTGCACGACCTCCCCGACTTCGACGCGGCCTTCTTCGGCATCTCGCCGCGCGAGGCCTCGGCCATGGACCCGCAGCAGCGGCTGCTGCTGGAGACCTCGTGGGAGGTGTTCGAGCGGGCCGGCATCGACCCGACGACCGTACGGTCCACGCCCGTCGGCGTGTTCGTCGGCTCCGGCTACCAGGACTACATCCGGCGCAACCTGCAGGTCCCCGACGGTGTCGAGGGCTACCTCGGCACCGGCAACGCCGCCAGCGTCGTCTCCGGCCGCATCGCCTACACCCTCGGGCTCGAGGGCCCCGCGGTGACGGTCGACACGGCCTGCTCGTCGTCGCTGGTCGCCCTGCACCTGGCCGCCCAGGCCCTGCGGCAGGGCGAGTGCGAGATGGCGCTGGCCGGCGGTGTGACGGTCATGTCGAGCTCCGGGGCCTTCGTGGAGTTCAGCCGCCAGCGGGGTCTGGCCGCCGACGGCCGCTGCAAGGCCTTCTCCGCCGGCGCCGACGGCACCGGCTGGAGCGAGGGGGTGGGCATGCTGCTCGTCGAGCGGCTGTCGGACGCCCACCGCAAGGGACACCGGGTCCTCGCGGTCGTCCGCGGCAGCGCCGTCAACCAGGACGGCGCCTCCAACGGCCTGACCGCCCCCAACGGCCCCGCCCAGCAGCGCGTCATCCGCCAGGCCCTGGCCAACGCGGGGCTGTCGGCCGCGGACGTGGACGCGGTGGAGGCCCACGGCACGGGCACGACGCTGGGCGACCCCATCGAGGCGTCGGCGCTGCTGGCCACGTACGGGCAGGAGCGGCCCGACGGCCGCCCGCTGTGGCTGGGTTCGCTGAAGTCGAACATCGGCCACACCCAGGCCGCGGCCGGCGCGGGCGGCATCATCAAGATGGTGCAGGCCCTGCGGCACGGGACGCTGCCGAGGACCCTGCACGTGGACGAGCCGACCCCGCACGTCGACTGGGCCTCGGGAGCCGTCCGGCTGCTCACCGAGCCCGTCGCCTGGGAGGGCGCCGGCCGCCCCCGGCGGGCCGGCGTGTCCTCCTTCGGAATGAGCGGCACCAACGCCCACGTCATCATCGAGGAGGCACCCGAACCGCCCGCGCCCGCCGAAGCCGCCCCGGAGCGGCGGGTGTTCGACCCCGTGGCCGTCCCCCTGCTCGTCTCCGCCCGGACCCCCGCCGCGCTGGAGGAGCAGGCGGGCCGGCTCGCGGCGCTGCTCCGCGAGTCCCCCGACGCGCGCCCGCTGGACGTGGCCCACGCCCTCGCCACCGCCCGCACGGCCTTCGACGAGCGCGCGGTCGTCGTGGGCGCCGACGGCCAGGGGCTGACCGCCGCGCTCGAGGCCCTCGCCTCGGGCGACTCGCACGAGCACCTGGTGCGCGCCACCGCCGCGGGCTCCCGGCCGCCGGTGTTCGTCTTCCCCGGCCAGGGCTCGCAGTGGGCCCGGATGGGCGTGGAACTCCTGGACTCCTCACCGGTGTTCCGCGAGTGGATCGCCGCCTGCGGGCAGGCGCTCGCCCCGTACGTGGACTGGGCGCTGGAGGACGTGCTGCGCGGCGAGCCGGGCGCCCCCGGCCTGGAGCGGGTCGACGTGGTCCAGCCGGTGCTGTGGGCGGTGATGGTGTCGCTGGCCGAGCTGTGGCGCGCGTGCGGCGTGCGGCCGGCCGCCGTCGTCGGCCACTCGCAGGGCGAGATCGCGGCGGCGTACGTGGCCGGCGCGCTGTCGCTGGAGGACGCGGCGCGGATCGTGGCCCGGCGCAGCGCCCTGGTGTCCCGGCTCGCGGGCCTGGGCGGCATGGCCTCGCTGCCGGAGTCCGAGGCGGACGCCGCCCGGCGGCTCGCGCGGTGGGACGGGCGGCTGAGCACGGCGGCCGTCAACGGGCCCCGCGCCGTGGTGGTCGCCGGCGACCTCGACGCGCTGGAGGAGCTGCTCGCCGAGTGCGCGGCGGAGGGCGTGAAGGCCAAGCGGATCCAGGTGGACTACCCCTCGCACTGCGCCCAGGTCGAGACGGTCCGCGACGCGTTCGCCGACGCGCTGGGCCCCCTCACCCCGCAGGCGCCGACGGTGCCGTTCTACTCCACGGTGACCGGTGGCCCGGTGGACACGGCACTCGACGTGGCGTACTGGTACCGCAATCTGCGCCGGACCGTGCGCTTCGAGGAGGCCACCCGGCGCCTGATGGCCGACGGGCACCGGGTGTTCGTGGAGATGAGCCCGCACCCGGTGCTGGTGTACGGCCTGCAGGACACCCTCGACGCCCACGGGGACGGCGACGCCCCCGGCGCGGTCGTCCCGACGCTGCGGCGCGGCGACGGCGGCGCCCGGCGGTTCCTCACGTCCCTGGGCGAGGCCCACGCGCACGGCGTGCCCGTCGGCTGGCGGGCGGTGTTCGCCGGCTGGGACGCCCGGCCCGTGGACGTGCCGACCTACCCCTTCCAGCGGCGGCGCTACTGGCTCGAGGCGCCGCAGGAGACGGCCCCGGCGGCGCCCGTGGTGGACGCCGCGTTCTGGGAGGCGGTCGAGCGCGAGGACCTGCGGGCGCTGGCCGAGGGGCTGGACGTCGACGAGGACGTCACCCTGCGGTCGGCGCTGCCCGCGCTGTCCGCCTGGCACCGGCGCCGCCGCGATGAGTCGGCGGCCGACGCCTGGCGCTACCGGATCACCTGGAAGCCCCTGCCCGACACCGCGCCGCCCGCCCTGTCCGGCACCTGGCTGGCGGTGGTGCCGCGCGAGCGCCTGGACGATGCGGCCGTCGCCCTCGCGCTGAACTCCCTCACCGCGCACGGCGCCGACGTCGTACGGCTGCCGGTGGACGGCACCGAGGACCGGCACACGCTCGAGGAGCTGGTGCGGCAGGCCTGCCCGGGGCCGGCCGGTGTGCTCTCCCTGCTCGCGCTGGACGACCGGCCGCACGCCGGCCATCCGGCCCTCTCGCGCGGCCTGGCCCTGTCGCTGCTGCTGGTCCAGGCGCTCGGCGACGCGGGCGTGGACGCGCCGTTGTGGTGCGTCACGCGGGGCGCGGTGCCGGCCGGCGTGGCCGGCGACGGGCCTCGCGCCGTGCGGCAGGCGCCGGTGTGGGCGCTGGGGCGCGTCGCGGCCCTGGAACACCCCGGGCGCTGGGGCGGCCTGGTGGACCTGCCGGAGGCCGTGGAGGCCGCCGACGGGCGCGTCGCCCGGCGGCTGGCCGCCGTGCTCGGCGGTACGCGGGGCGAGGACCAGGTCGCGGTGCGGGAGGCCGGAACGTACGCCCGGCGCCTGGTACGGGCCCCCGGCGGCTCTCCGGCCGGTGAGCGGCCGTGGCGGCCGCGCGGCACCGTCCTGGTCACCGGCGGCACCGGCCACATCGGCGGCCACGTCGCCCGCCGGCTGGCGGCCGACGGCGCCGGGCACGTGGTGCTGGCCGGCCGCCGCGGCCCCGAAGCGGAGGGCGTCGCCGAACTGCGCGAGGAACTGGAGGAGCTGGGGGCGGGGGTGACGGTCGCCGCCTGCGACCTGGCGGACCGGGACGCGGTGGCCGCGCTCCTGGCCTCCCTGGAGGAACTGCCGCCCCTGACCGCCGTGGTGCACGCCGCCGGAATCGGCACGCCGGCCATGCTCGCCGACACCACCGTCGAGGAGTTCGCCGCCGTGATGGACGCGAAGGCGGCCGGCGCGGCGCATCTGGACGAGCTGCTCGGCGACCGCCCCCTGGACGCCTTCGTGCTCTTCTCCTCGGGAGCCGCGGCCTGGGGCAGCGGCGCCCAGGGCGCCTACGCGGCCGCGAACGCCTTCGTGGACGCCCTCGCCGAGGACCGCCGCGCCCGCGGCCTGACCGCCACCTCCATCGCCTGGGGCGCCTGGGGCGGAGGCGGCATGGTCGACCGGGCCGCCGAGGAACGCCTGCGGCTGCGCGGCCTCGACCCGATGGGCCCCGGCGCCGCGGTGCTCGCCCTGCGCCGCGCGGTCGAGCGCGACGAAACGACGGCCGTCGTCGCCGACGTCGACTGGGCGCGCTTCGTGCCCGGCTTCACCATGGCCCGCCCCAGCCCGCTCATCGGCGACCTCCCCGAGGTCGCCCGCCTCGCCGCCGCCGAGGAGGAGACGGCGGAGGGCACCGAGCCGCCGCTGGTGCGCCGCCTGGCCGGCCTCCCGCCGGAGGAACACCTTCCGGCGATCGTGGAGTTCGTCCGGGCCGAGGCGGCCGCCGTCCTCGGCCACCCGGACAAGGACGCGGTGGGGGAGCGGCACGTCTTCCTGGAGCTGGGCTTCGACTCGCTGACCGCCGTCGCCCTGGGCAAGCGCGTCGCCCGGGCCACCGGCCTGAAGCCGCCGAGCACCCTGGTCTTCGACCACCCCACGCCGGCCGCCGTGGCCGCCCACCTGCTCCCGCTGCTCGGCGAGGGGCGCGACACCCGGGCGGCGGCGGGCGCGCCGGCCGAGGAGGACGTCTTCGTCACCCTCTACCGCCGCGCCGCGGAAGCCGGCCGGCTCGCCGAGGGCATCGACATGGTCATGAGCGCCTCGCGGCTGCGGCCGGTCTTCACCGCCGCCGACGCAGGGGAGCACCTGCCCACGCCCGTCCGGCTGGCGCGCGGCGAGGAGGGCCCGCACCTGGTGTGCTTCGGCCCCTACATGGCGCCGTCCGGTGTGCACCAGTACGCCAGGTTCGCGGCCGCGTTCGGGGGGCGCCGCAGCATCTGGGCCCTGCCCGAGCCCGGCTTCGGGCCCCACGAGGCGCTGCCCGGGGACGTGGCCGCCCTGCTCGAGGTGCACGCCGGCGCGATCGCGGCGAGCGTGGGCGACGAGCCCGTGGTGCTGGTCGGCTACTCCTCCGGCGGATGGGTCGCGCACGCGGTCGCCTGCCACCTCGAGCGGCTGGGCCGGCCGGTGGAGGGCGTGGTGATGCTGGACAGCTTCACCCGCAGGGAAGGCATGGGCGACCGCTTCCAGTCGGCGGTGGCCCAGGAGCAGTCGGAGCGCTTCGACTTCGTCTCCTCACCGGGCACCCAGCTGACCGCCATGGGCGGCTACCTCCGCATCTTCGACGGCTGGGACGCACCGACGGCCGCCGCGCCCACGCTCGTCGTCAGGGCGGGGGAGTGGATGGCGGATGCCACGGCGACCGCCGACGACCGCCCGGCCGCTCCCGATCATGCCGATACGGTGACGGAAGTGCCGGGGAACCACTACACGCTGATGGAACGTCACGCGGAATCGACCGCGGCCGCCGTCGACGAGTGGGTGGTGAAACTGGGCACCGCGTCCTGAGGAAGGTCGGGACATGCAGCCTTTTGCCGAGATGACCGTGTTGGAAGGAACGACCCCACTGTGATCGACAACCTCTCCGGTGACGACAACGGCCTGTGGATCCGCCGGTTCCACCCGCGCCCGGACAGCGAGGTGCGGCTGGTGTGCCTGCCGCACGCCGGCGGCGCCGCGAGCTACTTCTTCCCCCTGTCCAAGGCGATGCCGTCGTTCGCCGAGGTGCTGTGCGTCCAGTACCCCGGCCGCCAGGACCGGCGCAGCGAACCGCTCATCGACAACATCCCCGACCTCGCCGACCGGGTGTACGCCGCGCTGCTGCCCTGGGCGGACCGCCCGCTGGCGTTCCTGGGCCACAGCATGGGCGCCTCCCTCGCCTTCGAGGTGGCCCGGCGCTTCGAGAGGGAGAAGGACATCGTCGCGGCCGCCCTCTTCGCCTCCGCCCGCCGGGCGCCCTCCACGCACCGCAGCGAGACCGTGCACCTGCTCGACGACCGGGGCATCGTCGCCGAGGTCGACCGCCTCAGCGGCACCGACTCCGGGCTGCTCAAGGACGAGGAGGTGCTGCGGATGGTCCTGCCCGCCATCCGCTCCGACTACCGGGCGGCCGAGACCTACGTCTACGAGCCGGGGGAGCCGCTGCGCTGCCCGGTCGTGGCCATGACCGGCGACGCCGACCCCAAGGTGACCCTGGACGAGGTCGCCGCCTGGGAGCGCCACACCGAGGGCCCGTTCGAGCTCAAGGTCTACCCCGGCGGTCACTTCTACCTCGCCGACCACCAGCAGGCGGTGACCGAGGAGATAGCCGGCCGGCTGCGGCAGGCATGACGAAGCGCGTCTTCCCGCCCGGTGACGCCGGGCGGGAAGACGCGCTCCCCCGGGTCGTGCCTACGACTCCTGCACGTCGCTCTGGACCTTGCCCTCGTGCGAGACCCAGTCCCCGAAGGCCGACGCGCCCGCACCCTTGCCCCGGGTGCTGCTCAGCCGGCCGTCCATGCCGAGCACCACCGCGACGTTGCGGCCGCGGGCGTCCTGGACGAGGGCGGCGGTGCCGCGGTGCGGCACGCCCTGCTCCAGCCAGGGGCCCGGACGCCCGGAGCCGGCGGACATCCGTACGCGCCCCTTGGCGTCGCGGGCGGCGAGCACGGTGTCGTTGCCGGCCTGGGCCAGCGCCACCCGCCCGTAGCCGCCGATCGGCTCGCACTGCGACGTCACCCGCCAGCCGCCGTTGTCCTGCCGGTCGGCGATCAGCACCCGGGAGGTGGCCGGCTGGCGCACGGCCAGGCGCAGGCCGCCGCCCGAGAGCGCGGCGAGCGACAGCGGGCCGGTGGCGGCCGGCAGCCGGGTCGGCTCGGCCATGTTCAGCGGGCCGCCGGAGTCGTCGGACATCCAGTGGTGGACGGTCTTGACGTCGGCCGCCACGACATGGAGACGGCCCTTGGCGTCGAGCACCGCGTCCAGGCCGTCCTCGGTCTTCACCGGCTGCCCCGACGTGGGCAGTTGCTCCCACTCCGACCAGTCCTTGCCGCCCGCGCCGGTGCAGAGGCTGACGCCGCCCGCCCAGTTCTTGACGAGGACGTGGACCGTGCCGTCCTTGTCGGCGACCGCGACGGGGTAGCCGACCTCGATGGAGCGCTGGGGGTCCTCCTCGGGCGAGCGCAGCGACTCCCACGGGCCGAACGCCGGGGCGCCGCCGGGGGTCTTCCCGGTCTGCCGGGTGGTGACGATCTCGCGCCGGTGCGCCTGGTCGGCGGTGGGCAGCACGGTCCGTACGGAGAACAGCTGCAGCGTGCCGTCGGCGTGCCGCAGCGCCTGCACCTGGCCCTCCAGCATGCCGCCGTCCACGGGGACGGGCTTGGACCAGATGCCGCCGCCGGCCCTGGTCTCGGTCCAGCACTGCACCTGGCCGTCGAGGAGCCCGAAGGCCGCGAGCCGGCCGTCGGGCAGCGGCTGCACCCAGCGCTGGGTGCCGGTGGCGCGGTGGCGGAGGTTGTCGGACCAGCGGGTGTCCTTCGAGCGGTTGCCGACCTTGCGGTCGCCGCAGCCGGCGGGGTCGCCGCAGTCCTTGCCGTCGGCCCAGCCGTAGATGTCCAGGATCTTTATCTTGTGGCGCGTGGTGGCCTTGTCCAGGCTGTTGGGGAGCGTGGCGACCTCGTAGCCGACGTAGCTGTCGACGGCGGTGGGCCGGGAGTGCTTGCGCCCCCAGTACTGGGCCAGGGCGGCCTGCGCGAAGTAGGCGGAGGTCGTGTGGTCCTGGTGGTCGTACTTGGCTATGCCCTGCAGGACGGGCGGGACGTTGGGGTAGTGCGGTTCCTTGGGCAGGTGCGTGGGGTTGGGGTCGAGCGTGCGCACGACCGTCGGCTGGTAGCGCTCCAGCACGGCGGTCAGCGAGTCGATCACCTGCTGGCGGTTGTACTGGTAGGTGCGCCGGACCGGGCTCGCGGCGGGCACGAGCGTGGTGAGCCGGGGCGTGGCGCCGAGCCACAGGCCGCGCAGGCTCTCCTGGCGGGGGGCCTTGATGAAGCGGGCCTCTATCAGCTCCATGAAGATCAGCTGGACCTGGGGGGCGGCCTTGAGGGTCTGCAGTTCGACCTCGAAGCCGGGCAGGAGCGTCAGCGACTCCACGGTCCACGGGCTGAGCCAGTCACCGGTGGCCATCTGGGCGGTCGCCTCGCGCAGGCCGTTCATCCGGGCGCGGACGAACTCCGGGCGCTTCTCGGGCAGTTTGGCGTAGCCGGGGCTGCGGGCGAGCGCGTTGCGGCCGTCGGACTCGCCGCCGGTCATGCAGACGGTGACGGTCGGGGCGCCGCTGCGTATGGACTGCTCGAGCTCGGGGTTCATGAAGTACAGCGAGTCGTCGGCGTGCGCCATGATGTGCACGAACGACTCGTTGGTCGCGGCCTTCGCGGGCCGCGCGGGGAAGTCCCCCGGCTTGCGGCTCTTGCCGGAGCCGGGAGCCAGCCACTGCCAGGCGCCCACCGCGCCCGTTCCGACGACCAGGCCTCCGCCCGCGACCTGGAGGACGCGCCGACGCGGTATTCGCCCTGGCACAGGGGTGTCTCCTTCTTCTCCTGCGCCAAGTGAGCGCGGCCGTGAACGGAAAGAGGGCGATTAGCACTAATCGCCCGCTGATCATGAGTTCGATCCTATGATCCGCACACCCCTGTTTCCCTGCTGTTGTGTAACAGCCATGCCACGGCGAGGCATAGATTCTGAGGCGATTGGGCAACGTGGGGCGGAGCTGTTTCCGCCGCTACGATCCGTCTCCGGACGGCTCCACAGTGTGCTTCCCGCCGGCGGCCCCCGGCACTCCGGTCAGACCGGTCCGCGGTCGTTGAGGATCTTGTGGTAGAGGAAGTGGTCCCGCCACGCCCCGTCGATGTGCAGGTAGTTCCGCGCGGTGCCGATCCGCTCGAAGCCGCACTTGGCCAGCACCCGCTGGGAGGCGGTGTTGGCCACGACCGTCCCCGCCTCGATCCGGTGCAGCCCCAGCCGCTCGTCGGCGTCCCGGCACGCCGCCGTCACCGCGGCGGTGGCCAGGCCCCGGCCCGTGTGCTCCGCCGCGACCCAGTACCCGAGATTGGTGCTGCGCCACGCCCCGTGGACGATGTTGGCGAGGTTCACCAGCCCCACGATCTCGCCCCGCCCCCCGTCCCCGGCCAGCACCCAGGGCATCACGCGCCCCGCCGCGCGCAGCGCGATCAGGTCCTCCAGCCGGGCGGCCTGGCCCTCGGTCGTGAAGAACGCCTCGCTCCGGCTCGGCTCCCAGGGCCGCAGGTGGTCCCGGTTGCGGGAGTACGCCCGCGCGAAGCCCGCCGCGTCGTCGAGGGTCACCGGGCGCAGCACGATGTCCGAAGTGAGGGCATGGAAGTCAGCGATCATCCGCCTACGGTAAGGCGCGGGGGCGCCGCCGCCGTCCCGCGGGCCGCCGGGGGTGGTGTTTCGGCCACATCGACGTATCCGGCGCCCGCCCGTCCGGATCCGGCCGGTTGACGTGCACGCGACCGTGTGAGCTGTGCCGGAGGGGCGGCCGCCGCGGACGGCGGCGCGCCCCGCACCGGCTCGCGGAATTGTTCGAGCGGCGGCCCGGAATCCATTGCCGACCAGGTGCGATCGATGTATCCGGCAGCTGGCTCGTTCGCCCCTCATGGGCCTCGACGCGATAAGTGAGCCCCCTTTAGCGTGCTGATGCCGCACGAACGGCAGTTGACCGCCGTCGCGTATGCCGCCACCTGTGCGGCCATGGAGTTCAGCACGCGCAACACGTCGCACCTCTAGGGGGAAACATGCTGACGTCACACAAGCGCCGAGGAGTCTTCGTCGCCACACTGGCAGCAACAGCCGGACTGCTCACGGCAGTACCGGCGGCCGCATCGCCGGGCGACGGTCCGTCCGCCCGGGACTCGCGGGGGGACGTGGAATTCTCCGTCTTCGACACCGGCACGAAAATTCCCAGGGACGCCTCGTTCAAGCTGGCCGACCTCAGCGGCCGCTACGGCGTGGCGAAGTCCGCCGTCGAGGAGTTAGGCGCCGGAAGGACGCCGCGTCAGGAGGCATCGGAACAGCGGACCCTCGCCGGGCCCGACGACATCGTGGGCGAGTGGAAGGAACGCGACGGCTGGAACACCGTCATGCGCCGCGGGTATTACGACCCGGCGCTGGACAGGGGATTCGGGCTGACGAAGGTCGACCAGAAACACAATCTCAGCCTCGCCGCCGTCAAGGCGACCACGAAGTACCCTCGTCCCGGAGCCTCCGGAAAGGAGCCGCTCAACGGTTCCTCGACCACGTACAACTACCGGACCGAAGTCCTGCACATCAAGTGCAGCGGCTGGTGGATCTTCCGCACCTGCCGGGTGGTCGACGTCAAGACCATCCGCGCGGGAGTCGATTTCCGGGTACCGCCCGGTGGTGACGGAAAGTCCAAGGGCGTCATCACCGCCTTCTGCGAGGGCGTGCCCGGACGGTGCCCCGACTGGGTGAGGAATTCCATCAACATCTGAAGACGCCCGGCGGCCACGGCCGCCACCGGCGTGCCGCCCGTCCCCGCCCGGGGGCGGGCGGCACGCCGCCCTTCGCGAAAGGTACGCAGGATGAGCCCTCAGCCACGCCGGCCCGCCCCCGGACTGCCGGCCGCGGAGTGGTGGGCGCCGCTGCTCGTCGACCTGGCCGCGCTCCAGCGCGCCGGCACCCGGCACGGCCTGTGCGCCCGGGCCGTCGACCTCTCCTCGGGCGAGTGCGCGGCGGTGACCGTCCACTGGCCCGGCAGGCCCGCCGTGACCTTCCTGCCCGATCCGGTGGCGGGCCGCGAGGCCCTGCGGCTCCTGATCTCCGGCGCGGGCCCCGTGGACGCCGTGCCCGCGGAGCACGACACCGAATTCTGGGCCCCGGACACCCCGTTGCTGAGCCACGCGTGGCTGCTGGACGAACTCGGGCGCAGAAGTGACGCGTGGTACGCGTATCTTCCGGAGCCCGTGGAACTGCTGCGGGTCGACACCGACGGGCACACCGTCGCGGATGTCGCGGTGGCGCGGATTTCCCGCGAAGACGTGGTGAAGGTCCGTGTTCCCCTGCCCGGACTGGGAAGCGACGGGACGGACGCCGGACTCTCCTATACGGTCGTCGAGAACGCCCTGCGCGCCGACACCGCCACCCTGCCCCGGGCAGAGCCCGTGTGCGGCCGGCCCGCCTTCGTATCGGCCCTGCCCGCATAGGGCACCGGCGTAAGTCACGGGAGCCCCTGTGAGACATCTCGGCATTCTCGCGCACAGCGCGGAAGGCGCCGCGCTGTGTTTCCGGACCTTCTGCCGGGAGGGCTTCCGGGAACTCGGCCCGCACGACCATCCCGACGTCACCATGGACCTCATTTCCATGGCGCGCAGCATGCCCGCCTGGGACGCGGGCGAGCACGCGAAGGTACGCGACATCCTCGCCAAGAGCGCGCACCGGCTCGCCCGCGCCGGCGCGGAATTCTTCGTCTGCCCGGACAACACCGCGCACATGGCCCTCGAACTGCCGGGCACCGAACTGCCCCTGCCCGGCCTGCACATCGCCGAAGTGGTCGCCGACCGTGCCGCACAGGAAGGCCGCACCCGCGTCGGCGTGCTCGGCACGCGCTATCTCATGGACGGCCCGGTCTACCCCCGCGCATTCGCCGCCCGGGGAATCGCGGCGGAAGTCCCGGACACCGACGACCGGCGGACCGTCGACCGCATCATCTTCGGGGAATTGGTGAACGGCGAGTTCACCGATGCCGCCCGCCGCGCCTACGCAGCCGTCATCGAACGGCTTTCCGCCCGCGGCTGCGACGCGGTCGCCCTCGTCTGCACCGAGATTCCGCTCCTGATCAAACCGGCCGACTCCCCGCTGCCCACGCTGGACTCGACGCGGCTGCTCGCCCGGGCCGCCCTCGAGGTGGCCGTGGGCCGCCGGCCCCTGCCGACGTGGCGCGGAGGCCCGGCCGGAAACCGACGGGCGCATTAGGGCCACCCCGGTCATACCCCGGTATCACCCTCCGGTTGGCTCCTCGGGGTGACGCCCGGCGACCCACCCCCTTCCTACGTTTCCCCTCGTCACCGCATACGAGGGAGTT
The DNA here is from genome assembly GCF_014655595.1 of Streptomyces griseocarneus. Classification (GTDB taxonomy): domain Bacteria; phylum Actinomycetota; class Actinomycetes; order Streptomycetales; family Streptomycetaceae; genus Streptomyces; species Streptomyces griseocarneus. The sequence continues at coordinate 1,092,854 of NZ_BNBL01000001.1, forward strand.
CATCCATGCGCCGCTTCAAGCGCACGCTGGTCGCCGCAGCCGTCACCACGACCGTCATGGCCGGCACGGCGGGCTGGGCCGTCGGCGGCGAGCAGACCGTCGTGACCGGCCCGCCGGCCGGCGCCGCCGCCTGGCGCGCGGACCACTTCCTCCACCGCTCCCTCCCCGACCCCGCCGCCGCCCCCGAGGAAATCGCCCGCTTCTTCGCCGCCCTCCCCGACGCACGCCGGCACGAGCTGGCGGCCCGCCACCCGCTGGTCGTCGGCAACCTCGACGGGGCACCCATGGCGCTGCGCTACGAGGCCAACCGCCTGGCCCTCACCGCCGAGCGCGACCGGGAGCGCGCCCGCGCGGCCGACCGCTCCCTCGGCGCACCCGAGCGCCGGCAGGCCGGAGAGCTCGCCGACCGCTACGCCCGGCTGCTCGAGCCCGGACGCCGGATCCTCGTCTTCGACCCGCGGGGACGCGGCCAGATCGCCGAGGTGTACGGCGACTGGACGGCGGCCCGGCACACGGCGGTCGTCGTCCCCGGCTCCGACATCGACCTCGCCTCCTTCGACCGCACCCACGACCAGTACGGCACCCCCGCCGGAATGGCCCGCTCCCTGCGCGCGGAGCTGGCCCGGCAGGCCCCCGGCACCCCCACCGCCGTGATCGCCTGGGCCGGCTACACCACCCCGGTCGGCGTCGGCCTCGACGCCGCGACCGGCCGCCTCGCCGAGGCCGGCGCCCCGCGCCTGGAGCGCCTGCTGGCCGGCCTCTCCGCGCTGGGCACCGCCGCCACGCCGCCCGCCGTCTTCTGCCACAGCTACGGCTCGGTCGTCTGCGGACTGGCCGCCCCCGGCATCGACGGCACCGAGGCCGCCGACCTCGTCGTCCTCGGCAGCCCCGGCATGCGCGCCGACTCCGCGGCCGGCCTGCACACCGGGGCCCGGGTCTGGGCCACCCGCCGCAACGGCGCCGACTGGATACGCCGCGTCCCCAACGTCCGCGCCTTCGGCCTGGGCCACGGCGACGACCCGACGTCGGCGGCGTTCGGGGCGCGCCCGGTCCCCTCCGGCGGAGCGCACGGCCACAGCGCCTACTTCGCGCCGGGCACCCAGTCGCTGCGGCACTTCGCCGAGATCACCCTCGGGCGGTACGCGGCCGTCCGCTGACCCCGGCAGCCGTCATGACGGTACGTCAGAGCCGCCGCTCGAGCAGGAACTCCGAGAGGGCGACCAGCTCGTGGACCGCCTCCGGCGCGAACGGGCCGTCCGCCAGGCACCGGCGGGCGGCCGCCGCGTGACGGCGGGCCGCGGCCTCGGCGGCGTCCCGCCCGCCCGCCTCCTCGACGAGCCCGGCCGCGCGGCGCGCGGTCCCGGCGTCCAGCGGGACTCCCGGGCCGAGCAGCGCCTGAAGGGACCGGGCGGCGGGTGTCGGGGCGGCCAGGGCCGCGAGGACGGGCAGGGTCTTCTTCCCCCGGCGCAGGTCGCCGTGCACGGGCTTGCCGGTGACCTCCGGGTCGCCCCAGACGCCCAGCACGTCGTCCACCGCCTGGAAGGCGGCCCCCAGATGCCGGCCGGCCTCCGTCAGCGCGTCCACCCGCCGCGGCGAGGCTCCGGCGAGCACCGGGCCCAGCGCCAGCGCGCAGGCGAGCAGGGACCCCGTCTTGCCGGCCACCATGGCCTCGTACTCCGCCACCCGCACCGCCTCCGGGCCCGCCCACGGCCGGGACTCGAAGAGGAGGTCGTCGGCCTGGCCGTGCAGCAGGTCGCGCAGCACGCCGGACAGGTGGCGCACCGCCGCCCCGGTGTGCCCGCCCTCCGCCCCGGCCAGCGTCTCGACCGCGAGCGCGAACAACGCGTCCCCCATCAGGACCGCCGGGCCGGTGCCGAACGCCTTCCACGCGCTCTCGCGGTGCCGCCGTCGCTCGTCGCCGTCCATGACGTCGTCGTGCACCAGCGAGAAGGTGTGCACCAGTTCCACGGCGACCGCTCCGGCGACGATCGCCTCCTCGGGGGCGCCCACGGCCTCGCCGCCGAGCACCGCCAGGGCCTGGCGCACGCCCTTGCCGCCGCCCGCGGCCGGCGTGCCGTCGGCGTCGCACCAGCCCAGCGCGAAGGAGGCCATGCGCCGAGGCCAGGGGTGCAGGCTGCCCACGGCCGCGCGCAGGGCGGGCTCGACCCGCTCCCGGCCGCGCACGAGAACCCGGGGCGGGGCGGCGGCCGGCACCGCGAGGCCGGTCCGGGGCGTCATGAGGAGACCCCGAGCTCCGCACGCGCCTTCTCGACCATCTCCCGTGCGTGCATCAGGCCCAGGCGGCCGAGCGTGTGGTCGAGCCCGTCGAGGTCGGCGGCGGTCTCCGCCACGTCCCGCCCGAGGCGGGCCCGCGCCTTGACCAGGCCCAGGGTGGCCAGCGCGGTGCCCCGAGGCTCGCCCATGGCCCGGAACTCCTCCAGGGCCCCGGCGTAGGTCTCCCGCGCCTCCTCGTAACGCCCCGCGCGGAAGAGGACGTTGCCGCGCATCTTGTGGTTGTAGGCGAGGGCGCTCACCAGCCGCATCTCGCGGCACGTGCGCTCGGCCCGTTCCAGCAGCTCCAGGGCGCGCCCGGTCTCGCCCCGCAGGGACAGCACGTCGGCTATGCCGCGCAGGGCCCATGCGTGCCCGCGCGCGTCGTCGGCCTTCTCCGCTATCGCCGCCGCCTCCTCGAACATCTCCAGGGCGGTGTCGTACGAGCCGGTGTTGCGGTGCATCTGGGCGATGCCCTCCAGCGCCCACACCGTGTGCCGGGCCTCGCCCCGCCGCCTGGCCTCGGCCAGCAGCTTCTCGTGCAGCTCGCCCACCGCCCGGTAGTCGCCCTGGATGCGTCCGGTCTCGGCCAATCCCGCCAGCGAGTAGCCCCGGGCGACGACGTCCCCGCCGCGCTCGGCGAGTTCGGCGGCGATGGCCAGCCACCGCCGGGCCAGGGCCAGGTCGCCGCGCTGCCGGGCCAGGGTGCCGCCGCTCCACACGGCCCAGGCCATCGCGCCCTGGTCGCCGGCCCGCCGTGCCGCGCGGTAGCTCGCCTTCCAGGCCCGCTCCGCCTCCTCGATCCGGCCCAGCCGCCGGCTCGCCTCGGCCACGGCGAGCCCCGCGTGCGCCGACTCCAGCGCCGATCCGGCCCGTTCGGCCTCCTGTCGTTGTTCGACGGCCTTGTCCAGCACCTCTTCCAGGGAGGAGTTCACCGAGAGCGCGCCGAGCGCACCGCGGTATTCGGGCGCGAACGCCTTGCCGTACATGTGTGCCTCTCTTCGTGACGGGCGGCGGGGGAGGGGCGACGGGCTCGCCGTTCCGCCCGTCCCCACCGATGATCACGAAGCTATGGCCAACACCCCCCGCCGGAAATCCATCCGTGAGGCGGTCCGGTGTACCTCTGAGGGCTGGTGGCCGAAGGACATGTCATACGTGAGATGTACGTGTCCTGACAGCTGATAGCTTCTCCGCGTTGATCATGCGTTCGCCGAACGTTGGTCGGCTGTTCGCGGAATCGTTACTTCGTTTAAGGATGCACCATTGCTCCGCCTCCGGCACCGCCGTTTACCTCGTCTGACGCGCTGCGCGACGATCTCGGCCGTCGTCCTCGCCGTCCTCCCCACGGCCCCCGCCTTCGCGAGCCCGTCCCCCACCCCGCACCTCGACGCCGTCGAGAAGACGCTGCGTCAGGTCTCGCCGGGCCTCGAGGGTGACGTCTGGCAGCGCACCAGCGGCAACAAGCTGGACGCCTCCTCCGCCGACGCGTCCGACTGGCTGTTGCAGAGCCCCGGCTGCTGGGGCGACGCCGCGTGCGCGGACCGCCCGGGCACCAAGCGGCTGCTGGCGAAGATGACGGAGAACATCTCCAAGGCGAAGCGCACGGTCGACATCTCCACCCTCGCGCCCTTCCCCAACGGGGCCTTCCAGGACGCGATAGCCGCCGGCCTCAAGGCCTCGGCCGAGGCCGGGAACAAGCCGCGCGTACGGATCCTCGTCGGCGCGGCGCCCGTCTACCACATGAACGTGCTGCCCTCGAAGTACCGTGACGACCTCCTGGCGCGCCTGGGCAAGGCCGCCGACGGCATGAAGCTGAACGTGGCGTCGATGACGACCTCGAAGACCAGCTTCTCGTGGAACCACTCCAAGCTGCTCGTGGTCGACGGTGAATCGGCGATCACCGGCGGCATCAACAGCTGGAAGGACGACTACGTCGACACCGCCCACCCGGTGACGGACGTCGACCTGGCCCTGACCGGTCCCGCCGCGAGCTCGGCCGGCCGCTACCTGGACACGCTCTGGACGTGGACGTGCCAGAACAAGGGCAACGTCGCCAGCGTCTGGTTCGCCTCCTCCGGCGGCGACTGCATGCCGACGATGGAGAAGGACGCCAACCCCGTGCCCGCCGGGCCCACGGGCGACGTTCCGGTGATCGCCGTCGGCGGGCTGGGCGTCGGCATCAAGGACTCCGACCCCTCCTCGTCCTTCCGCCCCGAACTGCCGTCCGCCACGGACACCAAGTGCGTCGTCGGGCTGCCGGACAAGACCAACGCCGACCGCGACTACGACACGGTCAACCCCGAGGAGAGCGCCCTGCGCGCGCTGGTCGGCAGCGCCCAGCGCAGCATCGTGATCTCCCAGCAGGACCTCAACGCCACCTGCCCGCCCATCGCCCGCTACGACGTCCGCCTCTACGACCAGCTCGCCGCGAAGATGGCGGCCGGCGTGAAGGTCCGCATCGTCGTCAGCGACCCCGCCAACCGCGGCGCGGTCGGCAGCGGCGGCTACTCGCAGATCAAGTCGCTGTCCGAGATCAGCGACACCCTGCGCAACCGCCTCGCCCTGATCACGGGTGACCAGGGCAAGGCGAAGGCGGCGATGTGCTCCACCCTCCAGCTCGCCACCTTCCGCAGCTCGCCGGGGGCGAAGTGGGCCGACGGCAAGCCGTACGCGCTGCACCACAAGCTGGTGTCCGTGGACAGCTCCGCCTTCTACATCGGCTCCAAGAACCTCTACCCCTCGTGGCTGCAGGACTTCGGCTACATCGTCGAGAGCCCGCAGGCCGCCCAGCAGCTCGAGGCCAAGCTGCTCGACCCCGAGTGGACGTACTCGCAGCAGGCCGCCACGGTCGACTACGCGCGCGGGGTCTGCACGGGCTGACGCCCTGAAGACCTGAGGACCTCAGACCTTCGCCTCCGCACGCCGGATCCGGGAGTGCCCGTGCCAAACAGGTACGGGCACTCCCCTTTTCGTTCAGACATTCTCGTTCGAATTCCGGAGAATTATCCGATCGTATTCACTCCTTGGTGAACGGATTTCTTTCCGCGCGGCGCCGGGTGCAAGCATGCGCTCGCCTCAACCGATCAGCGAGGATTCTGGAGACTCAATGGAGCCATGTGAGGGAAGTGTGGTCCGCCGCTGGGGAGCGGCGCTGACCGCGTCGGCCGCCGCCGTGGCGGTCGCCCTCCCGACAGCCACCGCCCAGGCCGCGGGGGGCCCGACGGGAATCGGCGCCAAGGGCGCGTACCTCGACCGGGGGCCCGACGGAAAGCCGTGGGGCAAGGCGCCCGACACCCGGCGGCAGATGGCCAGCACCACCAAGATCATGACTGCCGTGGTCGTGGTCGACGACTACGCGGGAGCGCTGAACCAGCAGGTCGCCATCAAGCAGTCCTACCGCGACTGGGTGCAGCGCAACCAGGCCAGCACGGCCGACCTGCGCACCGGCGACAAACTCACCGTGCGGCAGCTGCTCTACGCGATGATGCTCCCGTCCGGCTGCGACGCGGCGTACGCCCTCGCCGACACCTTCGGCGACGGCGCCACGGAGCAGGCGCGCACGGCGTCTTTCGTCGACAGGATGAACGACAAGGCCCGCGCGCTGGGAATGCGCGACACCCACTACGACTCCTTCGACGGGATCTCCGCGCGCGGCACCAATTACTCCACCCCGCGTGACCTGGCGAAGCTCGCCCGGCACGCCCTGGGTGACGGCACGCTGACGACCGTCATGAAGTCGCTCAACACCCAGCAGAAGGCGGCCAACGTCAACCGCCTCTACACCTGGTACAACACCAACAAGCTGCTCGGGTCGTACGACGGAGTGCTCGGGATCAAGACCGGGTCCACCCGGGCCGCGGGCCCCTGCCTGGTCTTCGCCGCCCGGCGGGCCGGACGTACGGTCGTCGGCGTCGTGCTCGACGACCGCACCGGCCGCTACCCGGACGCCGCGAAGATGCTCGACTACGCCTACGGCTCGCGCACCGCGCTGAAACTGCGCGAGCTGCCCATGGGCGCCCACGAGGACTGACCCCGAAGCGCCCGGCGGTCCGTGGCCCCCGGACGGGGGAGCACGGACCGCCGGATCAGGGCTCGTTGGAGGGGCGCGGCGAGGGCAGGGTGTTCATCGGGGCCCGGTGCCGGACGCGCTCGACGGGGTGGCAGTAGTCCAGGCCGGCCAGGGGCTCGCCGCGGAAGAAGCGGGTCATCAGGTCCACCAGCTCCGCCGGACGCTCGAGGTGGACGAGGTGGTCGGCGTCCTTGAAGGTGGTGAACCGGGCGTCCGCGAGCCGGGTGGCCGCCTCCCGGCTCAGCGCGGGCGTGCTCAGCGGGTCGTGCTCACCGGTCGTCACCAGGGCCGGGACGCGCACGGACGGACCGCCCGGAAGCCGCGAACACGCCAGCAGCCGCTGGGAGTTCTCCTTGTACTTGGCGAGGTCGTCCGGCGTCATGTCGTACAGTGCGCGGCTCAGGCACCGGGCGATCGCGGAGCGCCGGGAGACCGTGACGAGCGGCGAGACGCACAGCATGGTCTCGATGACGCACTCGACGAACTCCGCCCGCCGCCCCTTCTCCGCCATGAGGAGCGTGCGCTCCACCCGGGCCCGGACGTGGTCGGCCAGATGGGACATGGTGCCGACGAGCCCCAGCCGTTCGGCGCGCCCGGGGTGGTCGCGCACCCACTGGTAGGCCACCGCGCTGCCGTAGGAGCCGCCCAGGACGTTCACCGGGGACGGCGCCACCTTGGCCAGCAGCTGGTCCAGCGCCTCGGCGAGGAAGTCGAAGCCGTACCGGGCGGGCAGCCGGTCCGCGCCGCCCCAGCCGGGCAGGTCGACGGTGATGACGGTGGCCGACTCCAGGAAGCCCTGCTCCAGCCGGCCCCAGGCGTTCTGGTGCTGAAACGCCCCGCCCACCAGGACGACGGGCGCCATTCTGGCGTCCGGCTGATGGACGACCCGGCCGCTGTAGGCGTAACCGTCGAGGGTGAGCGGAATGACCTCTTCCAAGAGTGCGGTACGCGTCGGCACGGCCGGTCTCCGTTTCGTGGGGGAGCTTCACCAGAGGAAACGAGAGGCGATGGTGGGACGTTACTGCCCGTATGCCCGGCAGCCCCCGGGAACGGACGGCCGTTTCACGGCCGCAGCGCCAGCACTTCCGCACCGATCAGGGCGGCCAGCCGGTCCGCCAGCCGGTGGTGACCGTGATCGGTCACCACCGTCACCACGGCGGTCGCGTCGTGCACGAACATCGTCACCGCCAGCGGGTGGCCGGGGCTGAGCGGAGGCAGCCCGGCCAGCCCGGCCAGCCGCGCGTCGCCCAGGACGAGGGGGCCCGCGTGCGTCGCCCCGCTGCTGCACAGAAGAGAGGAGTAGAAGGGGGAGTCCGCGTAGCGGCCGAGCACGTCGCCCAGCAGGCCGTGCCGCCGCGGCCGCGAGGCCACCAGCCGGGCCTGCGCCCGCGCCCGCTCCTTGAGCGCCGCGCGCCGGGTGAAGCCGTCCACCGCCGCCAGCCGCCGCCGGGCATCCCCGCCCAGGGGCAGCGGCACCCGGACCGTGGCGTAGCGGTTGCCCAGCACCGCCGCCTCCTCCGCCGTGCGCACGTCGACGGGCACCATCGCGCACACGCCCGGCAGCGGCAGCCGCCCCGTCACCCCGGCGGTGCGCAGCGCACCGGCCGTCGCGGCCAGGAAGACGGCGTTGACCGAGGCCCGCCCCGACGGCAGCGCGTCACGGGCCGCGCCCACGTCCGCCATGGACAGCCGGCTCCAGGCCACCGTCCGCCGGGAGTCCACCGCACCGTGGAACGGCAGCGGACGTCCCCGGGGCACCATGTCCGCCAGGGCCCAGGCGGCCCGGGGCGCGGGGGAGTCCGCCCGCGCGGTGGACTCCCGGCGCGACCGGGGCCCCGGCAGGGCCGGCGCCGCGGAGTCGAGCAGGGCGCGCAGCAGCGTGACGAGCGAGACGCCGTCGAGGAGCGCGTGATGGGCGCGCAGCAGCAGCGCGAAGCCGCCGGGGGCCGACAGGAGATGCAGCCGCCAGGGCGGCCGGCTCCCGCCGAGGGGCTGGGCGAGCAGCTGGGCGACGACCGCCTCCACCGGCGCCCCGGCGCCCCCCGGCCCCCTGACGACATGGGCTTCGGTGACGAAGGGGGGACCCTCGACCCATCCCGGCCACGCCCGGGGCCCGGCGGCCGCCACGTCCGGCGTCAGGCGCAGCCGGTCGTACGCCCCCCAGCGGTCCGCGACCCGTTCGCGCAGCGCGGCGAGCGGGGGAGGGGCACCGTCGAACCAGGCCATGACGCCGTCGGTCATGCAGATCGTCCCGCTGCTCTGGTGCCGGTACAGCCAGGCGTCCAGCGGTGGCATGGCCGCTCCCGCCGGCCGGTCGCCGACAGGGGCGGCCGGCGGGGCGAGAGCGGGCACGGGCGTGTGCGGTGTCATGGACGCTCCCTCATCCGCGGCCGCGGCGTGGCCGCTCCGGTCCCTCCGGCACTCATCGACCGGTCTCCGCCACGGCCCGGGCGACGGCCCCCGCCCCGTCCTCCCGCCCCAGCCGCCCGGCCAGCTCGACCGCGCGCCGGCCGAAGCGCTGATCGCCCGTGGCCCGCCGCAGGGCCCCCGCCAGCCGGCCCACGGTCAGGTCGGCGAACGGCAGCACCCCGGGGCTCACCCCCAGCCGCGCCAGCCTGGCGGCCCACCACGGCTGGTCGGTCAGCACCGGCACCGGAACCGCCGGCACGCCCGCCCGCAGGCCGGCCGCCGTGGTGCCGGCCCCGGCGTGGTGGACCACGGCGGCGGTGCGCGGCATGAGCCAGCCGTGCGGGAGGGGGCCGACGGTGATGACGTCGTCGCCGGCCACGGACAGCCCGGCCCAGCCGGACTGGACGATGCCGCGCAGCCCCGCCTGCCGCAGGGCGCGGACCGTGAGCTCACCGAGCCGGTCGGCGTCGCCGGGCATCATGCTGCCGAAGCCCACGAACACCGGCGGCGGCCCGGCGGCCAGGAAGTCCGTGACCGGCGCGGGCGGCTGCCAGTCGGCGCACTCGTGCGGCCACCAGTAGCCCGCGACCCGCAGGCCGGGGCGCCAGTCCGCCGGGCGGGGCACCACCGAGGGGCTGTAGCCGTGCCAGATCGGCCACCGCTCGCGCTCCCGCTCCCGGCGCAGCCGGTGGGCGCTGCGGTGGGACAGCCCGAGCCGGAGGTGCAGGCTGCGGTTCGCAGCGGCGTAAAGGGCGTCCAGCACGCCGTTCGCGCCGTGGGCACGCAGCCGGTTGGCGTACCCCGGCGGCCGCAGGGCCATGGTGCAGGGCGAGAACGCCGTGGTGGGCGCGTCGGGCTGGAGGAAGACGCCCATGCTCGCGATGCCGTGGTAGCGCGCCACGACCCGCCCGATCGGGGCGGCGATCGACGACAGCAGGACCAGGTCGGCCTTGGGGTCCAGCGCGGCCAGGATCCCGTCGACGAGCGCGAGCGCGGCCCGCTCGACCGCGCGTGCGAAGTCCAGCAGCACGCGCGGCGAACGGGCCGTGCCATGGGCCCGGCCGTGCACCCCCAGCAGCTCCTCGAACGGGTCCGCCTCCAGCGGCCGCATGCCCAGGCCGCAACACGTCACCGCCGGGCTGAACCTGGCGTGGGTGACGAGCTCCACCTCGTGGCCCTCCGACCGCAGCCGGTGCCCCAGGCCCGTATAGGGGGCCACGGAGCCCGTCGTGCCCGCTGTGATGATCTGGATGCGCATGTCCTCGGCCCTCCCGCCGCCCTGCCGGGACAACGACAGGGCCCCCGGACCGGATACGGCACCCGGCTACTTCGCCGCCCCCTCGGGCACCGGCAGCGGACCGGCCGCGCACGCCGTGTCGCGCCGCGGGGCCTTGTCCTCGAGGAGATAGGCCTCGACGATGCCGTCCACGCAGGTGTTCCCGCCCAGGTACGCGCCGTGGTCGCCGCCGCCGGTCACCGTGACCAGGCGGGAGCCGCGCAGGGCGCGGTGGGCCCGCAGGGCGCCCTCGTAGTGGGTGGCCGGGTCGTGCTCCGAGTTGAGCATCAGCGTGGTGGGCAGGCCCTTGCCGGTCACCTTCACCGCGGGCGCCGGGGACGCGGGCCAGGCCGCGCACACCGAGGAGAACGCGAGCTCACGGGCGCCGACGAGCGGCAGGTCGCGGGTGTCCTTCCCGCTCCTGTCCACCCAGTGGCCGGTGTCGCGGATCCACGGGGTGTCGTTGCAGGTCACCGAGAAGTACTCGGCGAGGAACTCCGGGCTCAGGTACTCGCCGAAGACCTTGCCCACCAGCTTCTTCTCCGCCGGCCCGGCGCTCTCCCAGCGGTCGAGCGCCACAAGGCCCTGGGCCAGCGCCGGGAAACCGTCCTTCGCGTTGTACATCGTGCGTATCGCGCCGTTGTCGAACTGGTTGGGACCGATGACCACGGAGCCCGCCGTCACCGGGTGCTCGCGCAGCGCGGCCCGCCGCCGCTCCCAGTTGGCCTTGGCCTCCGCGACCGTGCGCCCGTAGTGGTAGACGCCGTCGTACTTCGCCAGCCAGGGCAGGAAGTCCTGCTCGAACCGGCGCTGGAAGCTCTTGGGCTGGCCCGTCATGAACTCCTCCCAGCTGCCGTCGAAGCCGACGTTGCTGTCCAGCACGGCGCGCTCGACGCGCTGCGGGAAGAGCGTGGCGTAATAGGCGCCGATCATCGTGGCGTAGGAGGCTCCGTAGTACGAGATCCTGGGCGCGCCCAGCAGCGAGCGCAAGAGGTCCATGTCCCGCACCGTCTGCTCGGTGTTGAGGTACGGCAGCAGGTCCCCGGTGCGGGCCTTGCAGCTCTCGACGAACGCGCGCGAGTTGTCCAGCACGCGCCGGATCGCGGCGGGGGAGCGGTCGCGGTAGTCCCCGGCCAGGAAGTCGGTGAACTCCTGGTCGGTCTGGCACACCGCCCGGGTGCTGCGCCCCACCCCGCGCTGGTCGAAGCTGACCACGTCGTAGGCCGCCCCCACGGCCGGGGACGCGCGCACGACCCCCTCGGGCCGCATCAGCCCCGAACCGCCCGGCCCTCCCGCGGCCATCATCAGCACGCCGCGCCGCTTGCCCGCGTCGCCCGCCCGGTGCCGGGAGACCTCCACGGAGATGTCCGCGCCGGAGCCGGGGTGGTGCCAGTCGCGGGGCACGGTCATCGTCGCGCACTCCAGCGACGAACCCTCCGCGCAGGCCCGCCAGTCCAGCTTCTGGCCGGCGTACCGCGCGGGCACGGCCGAACCGGACCGGGCGGACGGGGCGGCCGACGCCGGAAGGGCGGTGGCGACGACGGCCGCCACCAGAGCGCTCGCGGCGACGGCCGCCCGCCGCTGCGACGACTTCCCGAACGTGAACATCGATCCTCCTGGGCAGTGTGAGTACGGCGTCGATACTTCCGCGCCGCCCGGTCACGATCGATCCCTTCAGTGCCCGTCCCGGAGGTGGCACTGGTGCCACCCCCTCACCTCACGTCCCACCGCCCGGAGAGAAGAGAAAGGACCGCCATGGACATCGCCGCACTGCGCGAGGACACCCCCGGCTGCGCGCACCGCGTCCACCTCAACAACGCCGGCGCCGCCCTCCTGTCCCGCCGCACCCTCACGGCCATGACCTCCCACCTCGAGCTCGAGGCCCGCATCGGGGGCTACGAGGCCGCCGGCGAGCGGCTCGCGGACATCGAGGCGACCTACGGAGCCGTCGCCGAACTCGTCGGCGGGCGGCCCGAGGAGGTGGCGCTGTTCGACAACGCCACCCACGCGTGGTCGGCCGCCTTCTACTCCCTGCGCTTCCGTCCCGGCGACCGGATCCTGACCGGCCGCTCGGAGTACGGCAGCAACGTACTGGCCTATCTGCAGGTCGCCCAGCGCACCGGCGCCGAGGTCGTGGTCGTCCCCGACGACGCCTCCGGGCAGCTGGACACCGCGGCCCTGGCCGGCCTCATCGACGAGCGGGTCAAGCTGGTCGGCGTCAGCCACGTCCCCACCGGCGGCGGCCTGGTCAACCCGGTCGCCGAGATCGGCCGGATCACCCGCCGGGCGGGGGTGCCGTTCCTGCTGGACGCCACCCAGTCCGTCGGCCAGTTCCCCGTCGACGTCGCCGGGATCGGCTGCGACATACTCTCCGCCACCGGCCGCAAGTTCCTGCGCGGCCCGCGCGGCACCGGCTTCCTGTGGGTCCGCTCCGGCATCCTCGACCGGCTCGAACCGGCCGTCAACGAGACGGCGGCGGCCGTATGGGACGGCAAGGCGGGCTTCACGTGGCGGCCGGGCGCGCGGCGCTTCGGGACGTGGGAGATGAGCTACTCCAACGTCCTGGGGCTGGGCAGCGCCGTCCGGCAGGCCCTGGAACTCGGCCTGGACGCCATCGGCGAGCGCGCCCTGGGCCTGGGCGCTGCCCTGCGGGAACGCCTCGACGCCGTGCCGGGCCTCACCACCCACGACCGCGGCCGCGAGCGGTGCGCCATCGTGACCGCCACGGTCGAGGGGTTCGCCGCCGACGAGGCCAAGGCGGAGCTCGCCCGGCACGGGATCAACGTGACCGTCACCACCCCGGAGACGTCGCTGTACCAGAGCGAGCCGCTGGTCCGGCTCTCACCGCACTACTACACCACCGAGGACGAGCTCGACCGCGCCGTCGCCGTGCTCGCCGGCCTCGCCCGGAGGGCTCAGCCCAGGTAGTCGATCTGATAGATGTGCAGCGTCTTCGTCTGGTGGCCCAGATAGATGACGACGAAGACCTCGTCGAGCACGAGCATCCGCATGATGCCGTCGTCCTCGCCGTACGGGACGGTCGCCGCGAAGGGGTCCGTGCAGGCGGCGGCGAGGACGTCGCTGAGCTGCGCGCTCACCGGCGGCGGGAGCGAGTCCCAGACGGCGGCTATCGTCGCATCGTATTTGAGCGCGTACACCCACCCAGGGTGTCAGTTCCAGGCGGCTCCGCGGGCGCGAACGAGGGCAGCGTCCTCCTGCACCTTTCGGGTGATGTCGATCCAGTCGCCCGGGACTTCGCCGCCCGCCGCCTGGGCCGCCGCCGCCTGCCTGCCGCGTTCGACCGCGGCGAGCGTGCGTTCGGCGATGCCCTGCCACTTCGCGAAGACGTTCAGCACCTCGTGCGCCGGGGCCCGGCCGATCTCACGGGCGAAGCGGCGGGAGAGGGCGGGACTGCCGAGGGCGTCGCGAATGCGCTCGATGCTCCACACCTGGCCGGTGTTCATGGGTCCTCCCCGCATAGGCGGCTCGACCGCCCAGAGTAGCGAAATCGCTCTCGCCGTATCAGGGGAACCGGAGTGGTGCCTGGGCACTGCCGTGCGAGCGACGCCGGCTACCGGATGAAGGCCACGCTGTGGAACGTCTGGTCGCCGTAGAAGCCGGACGGAAAGTACGACGCCGCGCCCCGGCAGTCGGGCGTGTCGTAGAGGTAGGCCGGGCGGTCGGTCTCGTTCCCGGTCACGCCCTGGGCGTCACCGACGGAGTAGCACCGCCCGTCGACGGGATCGGTCAGGTCGTGCGGCGCTCCGCCGCGCTGGGAGTGGTAGACGAACGTGCCCGTGGCCGCGTGGGCGTCGTGCGGTGCGAGGACGGTGAGGGCGGCGGCGAGGGACAGGGGACCGAGGACGCGCATCCGATGTCGCATGTCTCCTCATGCTGGGCGACCCCGGGCGGCGGCAGGGCCCTTCCGCGGGGGCTTCACCCGAACGATTCCCCAGGCGTCCCGTAGACCCGCCGGGCGTTGCCCGCCGCGATCATCGCCGCCACCCGCTCCGCGTCCCGGGCGTGCCAGGCGCCCTCCTCCACCCAGCCCGCCAGCAGCCGGGTGACGGACCGGCGGAAGAGCTCGGCGCCCACCACGTACAGCTCCGGCAGCCCGTAGGCGTCCGTGGAGAACAGCAGCTTCCCGAACGGGGTCAGCTCGGCCATCTCCGCCAGCACCGCCTCCGCCCGCACTCCGGTGTGGGACAGCGACAGGCCCACGTCGGCGTAGACGTGCGGGAAGACGGCGGCCAGATAGCCGGCGTTGCGGTGGTAGGGGTAGCCGTGCAGCAGGACCAGCGTGCAGCCCGTGGGCCGTACGGCCTTGACGAAGTCGGTGAGCAGCAGCGGGTCGCAGCGGTGCAGCCGCAGGTCGGGGTCGCCGAAGCCGGTGTGCAGCTGGAGCGGCAGGCCGGTTTCGGTGGCCGACCACAGCAGGTGGCGCAGCAGGACCGGGTCGGCCAGCCGCTCGCCCCGGGCCCGCCCGGCCAGCCACCGGCCGGCGGCGGCCCGCACCTCGGCCTGTCCGGGGGGCGCGGGCTCGAAGTCCAGGCCGTGGCGGTAGCCGACGACCGACTTGAAGCCCACGGCTCCGGCGGCGCTGTCCGCCACGGCGGTGGCGAGGCCGTCGAGGAAGGAGGAGACGTCGCCGGCCGCGTCCGCGGCCCGCTCCGCGAGCGGCTCCAGGCGGACGATCTCGTGGCAGGCGGCGCCGCCGCTCGCGGCCGCCAGTTCGGCGGGGGTGGTCAGATCGCCGGTCAGCCCGGTGTCCACCAGGTAGTCGGCGATGCCGGCGGCGCCGAGCAGCCGGCGCGTGGCCTCGGCCGGGCCGAGTTCCCGGCGGCGCTCGATGTACTCGTCCGGCGGGCAGTGCGGCTCGAGGCCGAGCAGCGGCGGGCACCAGCGGCGCACGGCGAAGCCGAGCTGGGTGTCGAAGAAGGTGGTGCCGGGCGCGGCGGGCGCGTCGGACTCGGTGAGGAAGGACGCGAAGGCCTCGGCGGAGAGCCCGGAGCGGGCCACGCCGTGGCAGTGGTGGTCCACCAGCGGCGGCACGTACGGGCCGGCCATGTCAGTACCGCCGGCGGGTGGCGGCCGCGACGTCCTTCGGCGCGAGGCCCTCGAACAGCTTCACCTCGCCCGCGCGGACGGCGGCGATCGCCTCGAACAGCGGGTCGCCGAGCGCCCTGCGCAGCAGCTCGGAGCGCTCGAAGTGCTCCAGTGCCTCGGCCAGGGACGTCGGCAGGCGCTCCTGCCCGCCGGTGACGGCCGGGTCGCCGGCCGCCGGGGGCGGCAGGCGGAGCCCGTCGTCCAGCCCGGCCAGCCCGGCGGCGATGACCGCGCCGGTGACCAGATACGGATTGGCCGCCGCGTCGAAGCACTTGACCTCGGCGTTGGCGGCCCCGGTGTCGTCGGGCGCGCCCGTGACGAAGCGCAGCGCGGCCTCGCGGGCCTCCAGGCCCCAGCAGCGGTAGACGCCCGCCCAGCGGGAGGGCTCGAGCCGCAGATAGCTGGCGGGCGTGGGCGCGCCCAGCGCCAGCAGGGCGGGCAGCTCCCGCAGGACGCCGGCCAGGAACGACTCGCACTCGTCCGTCATGCCGTACGGTCCGTCACCGCCCCGGCACAGGTTCCGCTCGTCCCGCCACAGGCTCAGGTGCAGGTGCGCGCCGTTGCCGACGCCGCCCGGCTCCACCACGGGGGCGAAGGAGACGTCGAGGTCGTGCCGCCGCGAGACCGCGCGTACGGTCTCGCGGACGAGGACGGACAGGTCGGCCGCGCCCACCGGGTCCGAGGGAGCGACCGACACCTCGAACTGGCCGGGGGAGTACTCGGGATGGATCTGCAGCACCTCGACCTGCTGGGCGGTCAGCGCGTCCAGCACGTCGCGGAGGTAGTCCGACAGCTCGACGACCCGCGTCATGCCGTAGGCGGGGCCGGAGCAGCCGTAGCGCGGCGGTTCGTGGCCGTTGGCGTGCATGACGACCCACTCGGTCTCGAAGCCCATGCGGAGCCGGAGCCCGCGGGCCGTCGCGGCGTCCGCCATCCGGCGGGCGAACTGCCGCTGGCAGGCGGCGTACGGGACGCCGTGCTGTTCGTAGCGGTCGACCGGGGCCCAGGCCCAGCCGGGCTGGGCGGCCAGGACGGTGAGCCGGTCCAGGTCGGGGAACAGCCGGAGGTCGCCGTCCGGGCCGCCGATGTGACGGCTGGTGACGGCGGAGTCGTCGACGAGGTAGACGTCGAAGCACGGCGACGCGCCGACGCCCCGGCGGGCGGCGTGCGCGAGCCGGCTCGTCGGGACGGCCTTGACGCGGGAGATGCCGGCGTTGTCCACCCAGGTGAGGGCGACGCCGCGGACATCCTGCGCGGTGAGCTGAGCGGCGGCCTGCCGGGCCGCCGATTCCGCCCGCTCCCGTTCCTGCACGGCCGCTCCTCCGCTCGAAGGCCCTCGGGGCCTGGGATTCTGGTCGGGATCTGCCCGTATTACACCTCACGCACGGCGCCGGGGGTGCGGATACGGCCACATGCGGGGCGCCCCCGCCCGGCGGCCGCCGGGCGGGGGCCGGAGGATCAGCGCAGGGAGGTGAGCTTCTTCAGGCCCGGGCCGGTCTTGTCGGCGGCGGCCGAAGGCTTGGCGCCGCAGTACTCGGCCTCGATCAGCGCGTCGAGGTCGCCCGACCAGTCGCCGTTGAAGTTGAACGCGGCGGTGTGGCTGCCGTCGGCGGTGGCGGAGGCGATCGAGGTGGAGCCGTGGATGCCGCCGCTGTGCATCCAGACCGTCACGCCGCACGAGAGCTTGCCGGAGGAGACGCCGAGGCCGTACCTCGCGTCCGGCGTGGTGTCGCTCACCGGCACGGTGGTGAGGAGCTCCCGCTGCTGGCGCTCGGGGAGCAGGTCGCCGCGCAGCAGCGCGCGGTAGAAGCGGTTGAGGTCGCCGGTGGTGGAGATGATCTCGCCGGCCGCCCCGCCCCAGGAGGGGTTGAGCTCGGTGACGTCGTGGATCTTCGCGTCCGGTGCGGTGGAGGACAGCTTGCTGTACGCCCTGCCGTGCGGGCCGGGCACGCGGCTCGAGGTCCCGGGCAGGGTGGTGGAGCGCATGCCGAGCTTGTTGATGACGCGCTTGTCGACCTCGGAGGCGTACGAGTGGCCGGTCGCCTTTTCGACGATCATCCCGGCGAGGACGTAGTTGGTGTTGGAGTAGTGCCAGCCCTTGCCCGGTGAGAAGTAGGGCTTGTGCTGCATCGCGGCCGCCACCAGCTGCCGGGGCGTGCGGGTCTCGAAGCGGTGCTCGGGGAAGCCGGTGGTGAGCTGCTCGAAGAAGGCGGGGTCCTCGGTGTAGTTGAAGACGCCGCTGGTGTGGTTGAGCAGGCTGCGGATGGTGATCCGGCTGCCGTCGTGGCCGTTGCCGCGCACGACGCCGGGCAGCCAGCGCTCGACGCTGTCGTCGATGTCGAGCCTGCCCTCGGCCTCCAGCTGGAGCAGCACCGTGGAGACGAACGCCTTGGTGATGCTGCCGACGCGGAAGCGGTCCTGGGGGAGCCGGTCGCGGCCGGTCCGGCGGTCGCCGACGCCGGCGGAGGCGTTCCAGGTGCCCCGCGCGTCCTCGGCCCGGCCGAGCACTCCGGGTACCCCGGCCCGTACCTGAGCCTCCATCACGGCCCGGGTGGCGGAGTGCCGGTCGCCGGCCCGGCCGGTGTCGGCCGAGGCGGTGGTGGTGAGGGCCGTGGTGGCCAGCGCCGTCGCGAGCGCCGCCCCTGTCAGTGCTCTGCGTACCGTCCGTGCGGTCATCTGCCCTGCCTCTCCGTACGAGGAATTCTTCAAGGGATCTGTACGTCCGGGAGGACTCCGTCAACGCCCCGGCCGTTGAGCGGGGGTTGAGGGGATTCCGGTGAGGGGGGTGGATTCAGCCATTGTTGTTATCGGACTGCCAAGTGCCGAGATGTCGTACTCCGCTCCGTAATCTCACTCGATCGACGGAATGCACCTCAGGTGAGTGACCGACTACGCTTGGTTTGTGGCGTTCTGGGGTCGTGCTGGCGTGCTGCAGCCCGTGGTGCGGGCTGTTGTCGTGGTGCTGGCTTCCGCCCTGATGATGCTGTCCGGCGTGACGTCGGAGTTCGTGGAGTACGCCTCCGCCCGGGAGAGGGCTCCCGCCTCGGCCCCGGCGTCGGACGGATCGTCCGACGACGCCGCGTGCGTGCCGGAAAGGCGCGTTCCCCGTCCGGGGAGGGCGGGGCGGCCGGTGGGCGGACGCCTGCCGGTCCTGACGGCTGCCGTCGCAAGTGCCGGGGGGCTCTCCGGCCGGCAGCCGTCGGCCCGGCCCGGCGAAGCCGCCGTCGCCCCCGGTCACGCCCGTCATTCCGTCCTGCGCTGCTGAGCGGAACCACGTCCCCCGCCCTTCTCGAGGGCCGGGGGCGTCGTTCGTGTACCCGGAATTCCGGCATGCCGGCAGTACGACAGCAGGAGTGACGTCATGCGCATCGATCCCGCGCGTGCGCTCGGCGCCTATGTGCGCGCCGAGGCCTACCGCGCCCACCGCCCCGATCCCGAACCGGAGCCCGCCCCCGTCATCGTGGAGGAACGTCCGGAAGCCCCGGCGTCCGAAGCGGGAGCCCACCGTCCGCCGCCGCGCAGGCCGGGGGTGCTCGCCCGGCTGCTCTTCCTGCGTCAGAAGTGAGGCCGCCGGGGGCGGGTCGCAGGGGGGCCGGAGCACCGGGAACCCCCCTGCGGGGTGACTTTAAGGTAAGGCTAACCTAATATCGCTTCCGTCCGGCGGGTTCGCCCCCGTGCGGACGACCCACCCCTGTACTTCTGACTGCTTTTCGACGCCCGGAGCCATCGATGACCTCGCCCAACCGCCTCCTCCTGTCCGCCCCGCGCCGCGCGGCCCAGGTTCTCGCCGCTGCGGGTGCGGCCGCCCTGCTCCTGACCGGCTGCGGCGCGGACTCGGACTCCGACAAGGGGAAGGGCGAGTCGAAGACCGAGGCGGGCGGGGGCGGCACCCGTACGGTCAAGGACGCGACCGGCACCGCGGTCAAGGTCCCGGCCAACCCCAAGCGCATCGTCACCCTCACCCAGGAGGACCTGGACGCGGTGCTCGCGCTCGGCATCAAGCCGGTCGGCATCACCAACGGCCAGGGCATGAACAAGCCCCCGGCCTACCTCGAGGACAAGGTCAAGGGCATCAACGTCGTCGGCAACCTGCTGCAGCCGGTGATGGACAAGGTCATCGCCGCCAAGCCCGACCTGATCCTCGCCGGTGACATGCAGGACCAGCAGGTCCTCAAGCAGCTGCGCGAGATCACCCCGGCCACGCTGGTCACCATGGCCCCGACCGATGACTGGAAGCTCTCCTTCCGGGGCATCGCCAACGCCGTCAACGGCATGGACAAGGCCAACAAGGTCATCGCCGACTACGAGGCCAAGGCCAAGAAGGCCGGCGAGGAGCTCGGCGACAACAAGGGCGCCGAGGTCAGCATCGTGCGCTGGAACCCCGACGGCCCGAGCTGGATGGAGAAGAAGCAGTTCGCCTCCGGCGTCGCCCTGGACATGGGCCTCAAGCGGCCCAAGGCCCAGGACAAGGACGGCAACGCCCACACCCCGGCGCTCAGCCTGGAGAAGATCAACGAGATCGACGGCGACTGGCTGTTCCTGTCCACCCTCACCGCCGACGGCGAGAAGGCGCTGAAGGACGTCCAGGAGAAGCCCGCGTACAAGGAGCTGAACGCGGTGAAGAAGAACCACGCCGTCACGGTGAACGGTTCGGTGTGGTCCACCCGCGGCGGCCCGCTGGCGAGCCTGGCCGTCATCGACGACATCGCCAAGGCGCTGAAGAAGTAGGTGCCGCGACGCCGAAGGCGCCGGGCGGACTCGACCAGTCCGCCCGGCGCCTTCGGCGTTCTCGTCACCGCGCCGCGCGCGAGGCCGCGAAGTCGGCCGCCGTCCAGGCCATCCCGACGGCCCCGTCGACGATCGCCCGCTCCGCCGCCGGCGACACCGCCGCCGCGACGAACTCCGGCTCGTGGGGCCCGCACGCCCCGTCCGTGATGTCCAGCACCGGATGGATCGACGGCACCACGTGCGAGACGTTGCCCATGTCCGTGCACGCGAACGCGTCCCGCTGCTGGGGCTCGGGGCGGCCCAGCGCACGGGCGTTGGCCTGCCACAGGGCGATGAGGGCGGGGTCCGTGCGGAAGTCGAGGTAGTCGGGCTCGGGGCGGGTGAGCGTCACCTCGCAGCCGGTGGCCAGCGCGCCGGCCCGGAAGCAGGCCTCGACGCGCTCGCGCAGCTCGCGCAGGTCCTCGGCGGCCGAGGCGCGGATCTCGTACTCGGCGGTGGCCCGGTCGGGGATCAGGTTGGGGGCCGTGCCCGCGCTCGTGGTCACGCCGTGCACCTTCCAGTGCGGCGGCAACTGCTGGCGCAGCAGCCCCAGGGCCACCTGGGCGACCGTCAGGGCGTCGGCGGCGTTGCGGCCCTCGTGTGCGTTGAGGCTCGGATGGGCGGACCTGCCCCGGTACTCCACCGAGAGCGTGCCGAGCGCGAACGAGCGGAACTCGGCGACCTCGAACGGGCAGGGGTGCACCATCATCGCGGCGTCGACGCCCTCGAAGGCCCCGGCCTCCAGCAGCAGCGCCTTGCCGGCCCCGCGCTCCTCGGCCGGGGTGCCCAGGACCCGTACGGTCAGGCCGAGTTCGTCGGCGTGCGGAGCCAGCGCGAGGGCCGCGCCGACGCCGGCGGCGGCTATCAGATTGTGGCCGCAGGCGTGGCCGAGGCCGGGCAGCGCGTCGTACTCGCAGGCGATGGCCACGGTGACGGGCCCGGAGCCGGCGGTCGCGACGAAGGCGGTCTCGAGGCCGTGGGCGGGGGCGGTGACCGAGAAGCCGTGGTCGCGCAGGACTTCGGCGCACCAGGCCGCCGCCCGGTGCTCGGTGAACGCCGTCTCGGGGTGCCCGTGGATGCGGCGGCTGAGTGCGAGGAGGTCCTCGCGGTGGGCGGAAACGCGCTCCCGCATGGCTGGTTTGAGGCCTTCGGCCACGGTCATGTCCGGCTCCAGTGTCTTCGGTGTTCGATGCTGCTCACGCGATGCGGGGGCCGCTCTCACAAGCGATCAAAAAATAGCTTAGGCTTACCTAAGCTGACGCACCGGGGGGTCCGGTGTGACCAGGAACGTTTGCCATATATCGGGAGTCCCCACGCATGCGTCACCACCAGGCCGAGAACGCCGCCGAACTGCCGCTGCTCGCCGCGCAGTCCGGCATTCTGTACGCCCAGGCTCTCGCCCCCGGCAACCCGGTCTACAACACCGGTGACTGCGTGGAGATCAACGGACCCCTGGACGAGGAGCTGTTCGAACGCGCCCTGCGGCAGACGGTCCAGGAGGCCGAGACGCTGGCGCTCGTGGCCACCGCGGGCGACGGCGACCCCGCCCAGCGCGTCGAGCCCGGCGGCGTCCCCGCCCTGCGGCGGCTCGACCTGCGCACCGCGCAGCGGCCCGACGAGGAGGCCGAGGCCTGGATGCACGCCGACCTCGACCGGCCCGTCGACCTCACCGAGGGCCCCCTGGTCACCCAGGCCCTCATCCGCCTCGCCGACGACCGCTACTGGTGGTACCAGCGCGTCCACCACTTCGCCGTCGACGCCTACGCGCTGACCCTCATCGGCCGCCGCCTGGCCGAGACCTACACCGCCCTGGCCACCGGGGCGGAACCCTCCGGGAACCCCTTCGGCACCCTGCGCGAGCTGGTCGAGGACGAGGCCGACTACACGGCCGGGGAACGGCACGCCGCCGACCGCGACTTCTGGCGCGAGCGGTTCGCCGACCGGCCCGAGCCCGTCTCCCTGTCCGACCGCCCGGCCTCCGCCCCGGGAGCCGTCCTGCGGCACGGCGGCGAACTGCCCGCCGGCTCCCTGACCCGCCTCGAGTCCGCCGCCCGCGCCGCCAAGGCCACCTGGGCCGAGCTCCTCATCGCCGCCACCGCCGGCTATGTGCACCGCATGACCGGCGCCCGGGACGTCGTCCTCGGCCTGCCGCTGATGAACCGCCGCGGCCCCGCCGCCCTGCGCACCCCCGCCATGATGGTCAACGTCATGCCGCTGCGCATCGCCGTGGCCCCCCAGGACACCGGCGCCGAACTCCTGCGCCGCGTCGTCCTCGAGGTCCGCGCCGTGCGCCGCCACCAGCGCTACCGGCAGGAGGACCTGCGCCGCGACCTGGGCCTGACCTCCCCCGAGCAGCCGCTGTTCGGGCCGATGGTCAACATCAAGGCGTTCGAGGGCGACCTCGCCTTCGGCGACGTGCCCGGCGTGGTCCGCAACCTCTCCGCCGGCCCCGTCGACGACCTCGCCGTCGCCGTCGTCCCCGCCCCCGACGGCTCCGTACGCCTCGGCCTGGACGCCAACCCCACGCGCTACGACGCCCCCTCGCTCACCGCCCACGAGCGCGGCCTGCGCCGCTACCTCGACGGCCTGACCGAGCTGCTCCTGGACGACGCCCAGCGGCCCGTCGGCACCATCGACCTGCTCGACGCCGAGGAGATCCACCGCGCCACGGCGGGCCGCACCGAGCCGGCCGTCGAGAAGACCCTGCCCGAGCTCTTCGCCGGGCAGGCCGCCCGCACCCCCGCCGCCGTCGCCGTCCGCAGCGGTGCCGTCTCGCTCACGTTCGCCGAACTGGAGTGCGCCGCCAACCGCCTCGCCCACGAACTGCGGGACCGAGGCGTGACGGCGGGCACCGCCGTCGCCCTGGCCCTGCCCCGCAGCGCGGACACCGTCGTCGCCCTGCTCGCCGTCCTCAAGGCGGGCGGCGTCTGCCAGCCGCTCGACCTCGGCCACCCCGCCCAGCGCATCACCGACGTCCTCGACGACACCCGCCCCGGCTGCCTCGTCGGCACCGCCGACGCCGTGCGCGGCCTGCCGGAGCACGGCATCCCCGTCCTGCTCCTCGACGACCCGGAGACCCGCGCCCGCCTCGACGCCCGGCCCGGCACGGCCCCCGCCGCCCCGGCGCTCCGTCAGCCCGCCTACGTCATCCACACCTCCGGCTCCACCGGCCGCCCCAAGGGCGTCCTCGTCACCCACGCCTCCCTCGCCAACCTGCACGCCGGACACGGCACCGACCACATCGCCCCGGCGGTGGAGCGCACCGGTAGAGAGAGACTGCGGATCGCGCACAGCGCCTCGTTCGCCTTCGACGCCTCCTGGGACCCCCTGATCTGGATGGTCCACGGCCACGAGCTGCACCTCCTGGACGACGCCGCCTACCGCGACCCGGCCGTGCTGACCGCCTACGTCGCCGAACACCGCGTCGACTACCTCGACGCCACCCCCTCCTACGTCGAGGCCCTCGTCGCCGAAGGCCTCCTCGACGAGGACCGCCACCACCCCGCCCTGGTCGTCGTCGGTGGCGAGACCGTCCCCGAGCCGCTGTGGCGCCGCCTGGCGGGCACCGCCGGACTGAACCCCATCAACCTCTACGGCCCCACCGAGACCACCGTCGACGCCTACTACTGGCTGCCCGGCCCCGACGGGGACGGCACGGCCACCGGCCGCCCCGTGCGCGGCTCACGGGCGTACGTCCTCGACACCTCCCTGCGCCCGGCCCCCGTCGGCGTCACCGGCGAGCTGTACATCGCCGGAGCCTGCCTGGCCGCGGGCTATCTGAACCGGCCCGACCTGACCGCCGAGCGCTTCACCGCCGACCCCTTCGGCGCCCTGCACGGCGAGCCCGGCGCGCGGATGTACCGCACCGGCGACCTCGTGCGCCGCCGGGCCGACGGCACCCTGGAGTTCCTCGGCCGCGCCGACGACCAGGTCAAGATCCGCGGCTTCCGCATCGAACTCGGCGAGATCCAGGCCGTGCTGGCCGGGCACCCGGCTGTCGCCCAGGCGGCCGTGATCGCCCGGGACACCGCCACGGGCAAGCGCCTGCTGGGCTACGCCGTGCCCGCCGAGGGCGCGACCACCGGCCCCGAGGCGCTGCGCGCCCACCTCGCCGAGCGGCTGCCCGGTCACATGGTGCCCACCGCCATCACCCTCCTCGACGCCCTGCCCCGCACCGCCAACGACAAGCTCGACGTCCGCGCCCTGCCCGACCCGGAGACCACGGCTCCCACCGGCACCACCGGCCACAGCGGCCACAGCGGCCCCCGCACCCCGCACGAGGAGATCCTCCGCGGCCTCTTCGCCGCCACGCTCGGCCTGGACGAGGCCCCCGCCCCGCACGCCGACCTCTTCGACCTCGGCGGCCACTCGCTGACCGCCGGGCGCCTCGCCGCCCGCATGCGCGAGACCTTCGGCACGCCCGTCAGCCTCGCCGACGTCTTCCGCAACCCCACCCCCGCCGCCCTCGCCGCACTCCTGCGCGAGGCACCCGCCGCCGACGGCGAGGACCGGCCCGCGCTCGTGCCCGTCCCCCGCACGGACCGGATGCCGCTCTCCCCGGCGCAGAAGCGGCTGTGGTTCATGCACCGCCTCGAAGGACCCAGCCCCACCTACAACATCCCCCTCGTCCTGACCCTCACCGGACCGCTCGACCACGACGCGCTGCAGCTCGCCCTGAACGACCTGACGCACGCCCACGAGACACTCAGGACCGTGTACCCGGCCACTGACAACGAGCCCCACCAGCGGATCCTCACCGCGGACGAGGCGAGTCCGCGCCTGCACACCGCCCCCGCGGACGCCGGCCTCACCGAGGCCGTACGCCACTGCTTCGACCTCGCCGCCGAACCCCCGCTGCGCGCCACGCTCTTCACTGACGGCGGCGAGCACCACACCCTGCTCCTCCTGCTGCACCACATCGCCGGGGACGGCGCCTCCACCACCCCGCTCGCCCGCGACCTGGCCGCGGCCTATGCCGCCCGTGCCGCCGGCCGGGCTCCCGAACTCCGCCGCCGGACCGTCCAGTACGCCGACCACACCGCCTGGCAGCAGCGGCTCTTCGGCACCGCCGATGCGCCCACCCCGCTCGCCGCCCGGCAGCTGGACCACTGGAAGCGGGCCCTGGCCGGCCTCCCCGACCAGCTCGAACTGCCCACCGACCGGCCGCGCCCCGCCGTCGCGTCCTACGAGGGCGACACCGTCCCCTTCCACCTCGACGCCACGGCGCACGCCGCGCTGGAACGGCTCGCCCGCACCACCGGCACCAGCGTCTTCATGGCCGTCCAGGCCGCCCTCGCCGCCCTGCTCACCCGCTACGGCTGCGGCACCGACATCCCCCTCGGCACCCCCGTCGCCGGGCGCGACGACGACACGACCGCCGACCTCGTCGGCTTCTTCGTCAACACCCTCGTCCTGCGCACCGACACCTCCGGCGCCCCCACCTTCCGCACCCTCCTCGACCGCGTCCGCGCCACCACGATCGCCGCGTACGAACACGCCGACGTGCCCTTCGACCGGCTCGTCGAGGAGCTCAACCCGCCGCGCTCGCTCGCCCGGCACCCCCTCTTCCAGGTGATGCTCGCCTGGCAGTCGGTGCCCGACGCCGCGTTCGCCATGGGCGAGGGCCTGACCGCCCGCATGGGCGCCGTGCCGTCCGGCACCGCCAAGTTCGACCTCACCCTCAACGCGGGCGAACAGCCCGGCGGCGGCATATCCGGCTTCCTCGAGTACCGCACGGACCTCTTCGACGCCGGCACGGCGGAACGTCTCTCCGCCCACCTGACCCGCCTGCTCACCGCGGCGGCCGCCGACCCGGACAGCCCCGTCGGCCAACTGCCCCTGCTCGACGACGAGGAGCTCCACCGCTCCGTGGTCGCGTGGAACGCCGGCACCACCACGCCCACGCCCTCCAAGCAGACCCTCGTCGAGCTGTACGAGGACGCGGCCCGCCGGCACCCCGGCCGCACGGCCGTGACCTGCGAAGGGGTCTCGCTCACCTACGCCGGACTGTCCGCCCGCGCCAACCGCCTGGCCCGGCTGCTGGCCGCGCGCGGCATCGGGCCCGGGTCGATCGTGGCCCTGGCGCTGCCCCGCTCTCCGGAGCTCGTCGTGGGCCTGCTGGCGGTGGCGAAGGCCGGCGCGGCCTACCTGCCGATGGACCCGGACTACCCGGCCGACCGCCTGGCCTACATGCTCCAGGACGCCGCCCCCGCCGCCGTCGTCACCGACACCGCGACCGCCGCGCGCATCCCCGCGCACGACCTTCCGGTCGTCCTCGTCGACGGCACCGAGGCCGACGCGTACGCGCCCACGGACCTGACCGACGACGACCGCACCCGCGCCCAGCGCCCCGGCGACGTCGCGTACGTCATCTACACCTCCGGCTCCACCGGCCGCCCCAAGGGCGTCCCCGTCACCCACCACAACGTCGCCCGTCTCTTCTCCGCCACCGACCACTGGTTCGGCTTCGACGAGAACGACGTGTGGACGCTGTTCCACTCCTACGCCTTCGACTTCTCGGTGTGGGAGATGTGGGGCGCGCTGCTGCACGGCGGCCGCCTCGTGGTCGTGCCCCACCTGGTCAGCCGCGATCCGGCGGCGTTCCTGCGCCTGCTGGAAGAGGAGCGCGTGACCGTCCTCAACCAGACGCCGTCCGCGTTCTACCAGCTCATGGCCGCCGACAAGGACCGGCCCGGCACCGAACTCGCCCTGCGCTACGTCGTCTTCGGCGGCGAGGCGCTCGAGCTCGGCCGCCTCGACGACTGGTACGAGCGCCATGCCGACGACGCGCCCACGCTCGTCAACATGTACGGCATCACCGAGACCACCGTCCACGTCTCGTACATCGCCCTCGACCGCGCGAGCGCCGCCGCCGGCACCTCCAGCACCATCGGCGTCAACATCCCCGACCTGCGCGTCTACGTCCTGGACGCGTACCTCCAGCCCGTACCGCCCGGTGTCACCGGCGAGATGTACGTCGCGGGCGAGGGCCTGGCCCGCGGCTACCTGGGACGCCACGCGCTGACGGCGGAACGATTCGTCGCCGACCCCTTCGCCCACCTCTTCGGCGAGCGCGGCAGCCGCATGTACCGCTCCGGCGACCTCGCCCGCCGCCGCCCCGACGGCACCCTCGAGTACTTCGGGCGCGCCGACCACCAGGTGAAGATCCGCGGCTTCCGCATCGAGCTCGGCGAGATCGAGGCGGTCCTCGCCGACCACCCCGACGTCGCCGACGCGGCCGTCGTCGTCCGCGAGGACACCCCCGGCGACAAGCGCCTCGTCGCCTACGCCGTCCCGGCCCGCGACACCGACCCGGCCGTGCTGCGCGAGCACACCAGGGGCGAGCTCCCCCTCCACATGGTGCCGTCTGCCGTCGTCCTGCTGGACCGGCTGCCGCTGACCGCCAACGGCAAGCTCGACCGCAAGGCGCTCCCCGCACCGGACCTGGCCGGGGCCGTCACGGAGGGCCGCGCCCCGCGCGGCCCCCGCGAGGAACAGCTCTGCGCGATCTTCGCCGACGTCCTGGGCCTGCCCCGGGTCGGCGTGGACGACAACTTCTTCGACCTCGGCGGCCACTCGCTGCTCGCCGTGCGCCTCGCCGGCCGCGTCAAGGCGGCGCTCGGCGCCGACGTCGGCATCGGCACCGTCTTCCAGGCCCCGACCCCGGCCGCCCTCGACGCCGCCCTCGACGCGGCGGAGCGCACGGACGCCCTCGACGTCCTGCTGCCGCTGCGCCCGGCGAACGACGGGGACAAGGCACCGCTGTACTGCGTCCACCCCGCCGGCGGACTCAGCTGGTGCTACGCCGGACTCATCCGCCACCTGCCCGCCGACGTGCCGATCTACGGCCTCCAGGCGCAGGGCGTCGGCCCCGCGACCGCGGACGAACCGCTGCCGAAGACCCTCGAGGAGCTGGCCGCGCACTACGTCGACCGGCTGCGCGATGTCCAGCCGCAGGGCCCGTACCGCCTCATGGGCTGGTCCACCGGCGGCATCATCGCCCAGGCCATGGCCACCCGCCTGCAGGACCTCGGCGCCGGGGTCGAGCTGCTCGCCATCCTCGACGCCTACCCCGCCGAGGGCTTCCGCGAGCTGCCCGTGCCCGACCAGGCCGAGGCCCTCGAGGCCCTCCTCGCCATGGGCGGCTACGGGCCGGACAGCCTCGAGGGCAAGCCCTTCGAACTCGCCCACGTCACCGAGGTGCTGCGCCGCGAGGGCTCCCCGCTGGCCAGCCTCGACGACGCCACCATCGAGGCCCTCAACCGCACCTACCTCAACACCAACCACCTGGTGCGCGCCTTCGACCACCGCGTCTTCGACGGCGACGTGCTCTTCTTCCGGGCCACCGTCGACACCATCGACGACGAACTCACCCCCGAGACCTGGACCCCCTATGTGACCGGGCGCATCGACAACACGGACGTCGCCTGCTCGCACAAGGACATGACCCTGCCCGAACCGATCGCGCACATCGCGAGCGTCATCGCCGACCGACTGCAGAACCTGGAGAACTGACCCCATGAGCGACGCACCCGCCAACCCCTTCGACGGCGACGGGGAGTTCCTCGTGCTCGTCAACGCCGAGGGGCAGCACAGCCTCTGGCCGGGCTTCGCCGCGGTGCCCGAGGGCTGGACGGCCGCCCACGGGCCCTGTGCCCGGCAGCCGGCCCTCGACTGGATCACCGAGCACTGGACCGACCTGACCCCGGCCTCCGCCCAGTGACCCGGCTCTCCCCGCGCATCGCCGTCGTGATCGTGTACACGACGGCGATGTGCATGAACGGTCTCGACTCCACCATCGTCAACCCGGCGCTGCTCACCATTGCCCGGGACTTCGGCGAACCGGTCTCGGCCGCCAACACCGTCGAGGTGGCCTTCCTCGTCGCGCTCGCCGTCGCCCTGCCCGTCGCGGGCTGGCTCGGCGACCGCTTCGGCACCAAGAAGGTCTTCCTGGGCGCGCTCGCCGTCTTCACCGCGGCCTCGGCGGTCTGCGGCCTGGCCCAGGACCTCCCGACCCTGGTCCTGGCCCGCGTCGTGCAGGGCATCGCGGGCGGCCTCCTCACGCCCGTGGGGATGACGCTGCTCTTCCGGGCCTTTCCGCCGCACGAGCGGATGAAGCTGTCCAAGGTGCTCATCGTGCCGACCGCGCTGATGCCGGCGCTCGGCCCGCCGCTCGGCGGCTTCCTGACCGAGCACCTGTCCTGGCACTGGCTGTTCTTCGTGAACGTGCCGCTCGGCGCGGCCGCCGTGCTGATCGGCGTGCTGGGGCTGGGGGAGCACAAGGAGGAGCCCGAGGGCTTCGACCTGAGGGGCTTCCTGCTGGCGACCCCCGCGCTGGGGCTGCTCACCTACGCGCTGGGCTTCGGCCCCACCCACGGCTGGACCGCGCCCTCGGTCCTGGTCGCCGGCCCGCTCGGGCTCGTCCTGCTGGCCGCCGGGTGCGTGCACCTGCTGCGGGCGGGGACGCCGCTGCTTCAGCTGCGGCTGCTCGCCGACAAGGTGTTCGCGTCCGCCACCGTGCTCGCGCTGGTCACCTCGGCGGGCCTGATGGGCGTCCTCTTCGCCTTCCCGCTGCTCTACCAGGCGGCCCTCGGCGCCTCGGCCCTGGACGCGGGCCTGAGCGTCTTCCCGGAGGCGCTCGGCCTGATGCTGGCCTCCCAGGTGGCCGACCGGCTGATGCCCCGGCTCGGCCCCCGGTGGCTCGCCGTGCCCGCCCTGGTGCTGGCGACGGCCGTCTTCGGCGCGCTGGCCGTGCCGGGCGTGGCCGAGAACGCCTGGGCGGTACGGGTGCTGATGTTCTGCGTGGGTTTGGTGCTCGGCACGGCCGTGCTCACGGTGCAGATCGCCGGCTTCTCGGACGTTCCGCCGCCGGCCATGGGCCAGGCCATGGCCCTGTTCACCATCGTGCGCACCCTCGGCGGCGCGCTCGGCATCGCGGTCACCGCCGCGGTGATCTCCGCCTGGGGCGGCTCCGGCACGCACGATGCGGACCCGGGCCCGTACCGGGCCGCCATCGCGATCACCGCGGGCCTCGTCGCCCTCGGCACGCTGTGCGCGCTGCGGATGCCCAAGGAGGCCCCCGGCCCGCCGCCCTTCGACGACGAGCCGCAGAGCGGGGAGCTGCCGGCCGCGGCGTGAGGGGCGTAGCTCGCCCTACGACAGAGGTCCCGTACCGTCGGTACGGGACCTCTGTGCATGGGGCCTCGGTGTTACCGCCGCCCCAGCAGTCCCACGAGCCCGTCGGCGAGCCCGCCGCGCCAGCAGGCGTAGTCGTGGCCGCCGTTGAACTCCCTGTACGTCACCTCGTAGCCGCGAGCCTCCAGCACATTGCGCAGGTGCCGGTTCTGGGGGAGCAGCATCCACTCCTGCAGGCCCACCTCCAGATGGAAGCGGACCGGCAGTCTTTCGCGCGTCGCGTACTGCCGGGTCAGCCACTCGCTGCCGCCGTCGAACTCGGTCCCGTCCGGCCACCAGAAGGAACCCGACTGGGACAGGGCGTTCCCGAACCGCTCCGGCCTGCGGAAGGCGGCGAAGGCCGCCGTCAGACCGCCCGCGCTCTGCCCGGCCACGACGGTGCGCGCCGGGTCGTCCGTCGCCCCGTACGCGCGGGCGGCCCACGGCAGCAGCACGTCCGCCAGCCAGTCGACGAACTCCTCGCTGCAGCTGAGGTCGGCCATGCGCCGGTCGCGGCCCATGGTCTCGACGAACAGGGTCACCGTCGGCGGTATGCGGCCGTCGGCGTGCAGGTTGTCCAGGGTCGCGCCGAAGTCCAGCACGGGGCCCCACATCTCGCCGTCCAGCAGGACGGCGACGGCGTACGGGCCGCCGTCGGCGGTGTGCCCGGCGGGCAGGTGGACGCCCACGGCCCGGCCGTCGACCACACGGTCGAACCACTCCCCGCGCAGCACGGACTCCCGGCGGGAGACCCACTCCTGCGCGGGCGCGTCGGGGAGCTCCATCACGGAGGACGGGTTGCGGCCGTCACGGGCCGCGAGAGCGGGGCCCGCGGCGAGCGGGTCGGGCAGGGCGCCGTCCAGCACGCCCAGCCAGGACCGGCGGTCGGTGCGCAGGGCCTCCTCGCGGGAGCCGCGGTGCACGGAGAACTGGTACGAGGCCCGGTGATCGGCCCGCAGCCGGTGGCTGATGGCCCACACGTCGGTGCCGGGCACCTTGGCCATCAGGTGCGGGGCGAGGTCACGGGCGTGCCGGTCCTTGTCGGTGACCGTGTGCACGAGGGCGAGGACGTCGGTGGCGGGGGCGGCGGGGTCGTCGCGCCAGAGGAAGGTGACGAGGCGGTACGCCGGGTCGGCGTCGGGCTCGACGAGGGGGGTGCCGGTGCGTTGGGCGTGCGCCCAGAAGTCGTCGACGGCGCCGGCCTTTTCGGCCTGGACGGCCTCGGCGAGCGTGCGGAGCGTCGGGCTGTGCAGCTCCATGGCTGCTTCCTTTCGGTGACAGGTGTCCGAGGTGGGAGGAGAGAGCCCCGGTTCGGGAAGGGGCGGGGTGGGGAAGGACCGCCGGAGGCGCTACACCCGCGCCGCCGCCGACCGCCCCAGCAGCACCCACAGCAGGAACGGTCCGCCAAGAACGGTCGTCACGATGCCCACCGGCACCTCCACCCCGTCGAAGACGACCCGCCCGATCGTGTCGGCGAGCACGATCAGAACCGCACCCGTCAGCATCGACCCCAGCACCGGCACCCGCAGCGGTCCCGCCAGCCGACCCGCGATGACCGGCGAGGCGAGGGCGACGAAGCCCACCGGCCCGCAGATGCCGACCGCGAGGCCCGCGAGGCCCACGGCCAGCAGCAGGCACACCATGCGCACCCGCCCCGGGGCGACGCCCAGCGAGGAGGCCGTGGAGTCGTCGAAGCGCAGCACGTTGAGCTGCCGGGCGACGACGAGGGCGAGCGGCACGAGCACGGCGAGGCCGATGAGGACGGGGACGGCCACGGAGTAGTCGCGCCCGTTGAGG
Source organism: Streptomyces griseocarneus (assembly GCF_014655595.1). Classification (GTDB taxonomy): domain Bacteria; phylum Actinomycetota; class Actinomycetes; order Streptomycetales; family Streptomycetaceae; genus Streptomyces; species Streptomyces griseocarneus. The sequence goes on from NZ_BNBL01000001.1 coordinate 1,124,722, forward strand.
CTGCCGGAGGTCCACACGTACAGCGAGCTGGCGGAGTTGAGGGAGCGGCGGGCGAGCACGACCTGGGTGACGGCCGAGGCGAGCGCCGACATGGCCAGGCCCACCACGAGGACGCGGTAGCCGCGCTGCCCCAGGCCGCCGGAGACGGTGGTGACGACGAGGACGGCGACCAGCGCGCCGATCGGCCCGGCCCACCAGGCGCCGAAGGTGCCGGTGAGGGTGGTGGAAACCAGGACGGCGGCGGTGGCGCCGTCGTTGACGCCCAGCAGTTCGGGGGTGGCGAGCCGGTTGCGGGCCAGGGTCTGGGTGAGGCAGCCGGCGAGTCCGAGGGCGGCGCCCGCGGTGAGTCCGGCGACGATCCGGCCGAGCCGGAACTTCTGCACCAGCAGCACGTCGAAGCGGTCGCCGGAGCCGAGGACGGCGTTGAACGTACGGACCAGGCCCATGTCGCTCTGGCCGGCGTAGGCGGACAGGACCACCGCGCACACGAGCAGGGCGGCCAGCGCCAGCGCGGCGAGCGCGGCCCGGCGCGGCACCAGCAGGGAGATGCCGCCGCTCCGCAGGAGCAGGCTCTCGGAGGGCTCCTTCGCTCCGCGCGGGCGGAGCGGAAGGCGGGGGAGGAGCTTGCGGGCCGGCCGTCCGCCCTCTTCGGTGGCGGGGTCGGTCATGCCCATCGCGCCCATCCGCCGGGAACGGACGATGCCGATGAGGACGGGGGCGCCGATGAGGGCGATGATGACGGAGACCGGCGCCTCGAAGGGCCGGGAGACGACCCGGGCCAGGACGTCGGCGCCGGTCAGCACGCCCGCGCCGATGAGCCCGGCGAGGGCGATCTGGGCGGTGAGGCGGGGGCCGGTGACGGCCCGGGCCGCGAATCCCGCGAGCAGGCCCAGGAAGGAGATGGGGCCGACGAGGGCGACGGCGGAGGCGGTGAGCAGGGTGACCGCCAGCGCGACGACCACGCGGATGGCGGACGGGCGGTGGCCCAGGCCCCGGGCGAGGTCGTCGCCGAGGGCGAGCGCGGACAGCGGCCGGGCGATGAGGAGGGCGACGACGAAGCCCACGGCGAGGACGGGGAGCAGGCTCGTCAGCTTGCCGAAGCCCTCGACGCCGGCGAGCGAGCCCAGCACCCAGAAGCGGAAGCGGTCGTAGGTCTCGGCGGAGTTGACGATGATGACGCTGGTGATGCCGCCGAAGGTGGCGCCCAGGGCGGAGCCGGCCAGGACCAGCCGCATCGGCGAACCACCGCCCCGGCGGCCCGCGATGAACAGCACGAGCGCGCTGGCGGCGACGGCGCCACCGAAGGCCCACAGCAGGTGCCCGTAGCCGCTCTGGACGCCGAGGAAGGCGATGCCGACGACGACGCCGAGCGAGGCGCCCGCGTTGACGCCGAGCAGGCCCGTCTCGGCGAGGGGGTTGCGGGTGACGGCCTGCAGGAGGCTGCCGGAGGTGCCCAGCGCCGCGCCGACGAGCAGGGCGGTGAGGGTGCGCGGTATGCGCAGGTCCCCGACGACGAGGGAGAGCCGGGAGTTGTCGCGGGCCCCGTTCCGGCCGAGGAGGTAGTCGAGCACGTCGCCGGGCCCCACCTCGCCCGCGCCGACGGACAGGGACAGCGCGGCGAGCACGAGGACCGCCGCCAGCAGGGAGGCGGAGGCGATCAGGAGGGTCCGGCGGCCGTGCGGAGCGTCCGGAAGTGCCTGGTCATCAACGGCTTCCGCCTCGGGATCCACGTGCGACAAAGTCATAAGGTAAGGCTAGCCTAATGATATTTAAGGCCCGGAACGCCGGGAGGGTCCGGGCCGCCCCGAGGTGCCCGCCTTCGGGTCCGCCCGGAGGGCACCCGCATGCGAATGCGGACATGTGGTCATAAGGTGGGCGTGCATCCGCAGTCATCCCTCGTCGAGGAGAGACGCATGTCCAGCCATACGCTCAAGGACAAGGTCGTCGTCATCGGGGGCGCCTCGAGGAACCTCGGCGGCCTCATCGCGAGGGAAGTGGCCGGGGACGGGGCCCACGTCGTCGTCCACTACAACTCCCCGCACTCCAGGGAGGGCGCGGAGAAGACCGCCGAGGCGGTGAAGGCCGCGGGCGGAGAGGCGGTCGTCCACGAGGCCGACCTGACGAAGGTCGCCGAGGTCGAGGGGCTGTTCGAGGTGGCGGTGGCGGCCTTCGGCAAGGTCGACTGCATGGTGAACACGGCCGGCATGGTCATCAAGAAGCCGATGACCGAGGTCACCGAGGAGGAGTACGACAGGATGTTCGCCGTCAACTCCAAGGCGGCGTACTTCATGATGCAGGAGGCGGCCCGGCGGGTGGAGGACGGCGGGAAGATCGTCACCGTCGTGACCTCGCTGCTGGCCGCCTACACCGGCCTGTACTCCGTCTACGCGGGCAGCAAGGCCCCCGTCGAGCACTTCACCCGGGCCCTGTCCAAGGAACTGTTCGGCCGCAACATCTCCGTCAACAGTGTCGCCCCCGGCCCCATGGACACCCCGTTCTTCTACCCGGCCGAGACCGACGACTCCATCGCGTACCACAAGTCCTCGGCGATGAACGGCGAGCTGACGAAGATCGAGGACATCGTGCCGCTGGTGAAGTTCCTGCTCACCGACGGCTGGTGGATCAACGGGCAGACCCTCTTCGCCAACGGCGGCTACACCACCCGCTGAACGCCCCGCACGGGACCGGCGGCCCCGGTCGGTCCGCCGGCCCTACGAGGCGACCTGCTCGGCCCGCGGGAACTCCGGGCGGGGAAACTCCTGGCGCGGAGGGCGGACCGGGGCCCGCGGGCCCGTTTCCCCCTCGGTGTTCTCCGCGTTCTCCGCGCCCTCGGCGGCGAAGAGGCGCACCACGGGCGGTATGAGGTAGCGCGGATCCCCGGGCCGCCGCTCGTCGAGCACCTCGACGAGGTGGCCGTCCAGCAGATCGCCGATGAGCCGGTGCGCGCGGGCGATGCTGCAGCCGAGCACCACGGCGGCGCCGCGCAGACTGAAGCCCGGGGCCCGGGCCTGCGCCAGCCGGTGCAGCGCCCACCGCGCCCCGTCGTCCAGCACGCCGAACGCCGCCGCGACGGCGGCCCGTACGGTCAGGTCCCCCGAGCTCAGCTCCCGCAGCCGGGTCCGGGGGTCGTCGAGCACCTCGTCGATCAGGGTGCGCATCGTCCAGTGCGGGCGGGCGAGCAGCCGGCAGCCGATCACCCGCAGGGCGAGCGGGAGATGACCGCACAGCTCCGCCACCAGCGCGGCGTCGGAGCGCGCCGCCCGGACGCGTTCCTCGCCGAGCATCCTCGCCAGGAAGGCCAGCGACTCCTCCGGGCCGAAGGCGCCGACCGTGACGGACTCGGCCCCGGCCCCGGCCAGCGCGGAGAGCCGGCGGCGGCAGGTCGCGATCACGGCGGACTCCCCGACGGCCGGGTGGGCGCAGCGGATCTGCCCCTCCGCGACCGCGTCGTCCAGCAGCACGAGCACCCTCCTGCGGGCCAGCACGGTACGCAGCCGGGCGCTCGCCTCCTCCAGGGAGCCGATCCCCTCGTCCAGGGCCCCGAGCGACTGGAGGATTCTGCGGACGACCTCCGCCGGCCGGAGCGCCGGGCGTCCGGCGGGGGACAGCTGGACGTAGAGCTGGCCGTCGGGGAATCGGGAGCGCGCGCGGTGGGCGGCGTGCACCGCCAGGGCCGTCTTGCCCGCCCCCGGGTGGCCGGCGACCAGCGTCAGCCGGCGTTCGGGCCGCCGGGGCCCGCCGGGCCGGGCGTCGCCCGGGGCCAGTGTTTCGGCGATCCGGCGCAGTTCGGCTTCCCGTGCCGTGAAGTCGACGGTGTCCGGCGGTAGTTCGCAGGCGAGGCGGTGGTCGGCCGGCCCGGTCCCGTGGTGGGCGTCCCGCGCCCGTTCGTACGCCGCCGGAGCGGAGGCGAGGTCCGGCCCGAGCCGGGCCGCCCTGGCCGCTTCGACGAGCCGCCGGGTGGCGTCGTCGCCCTGGGCGAGCGCCTCGGTGAGCAGCTCCACGGACTTGCGCTGCGGCCTGCTGGTCCGGCCGCGCTCGAGGTCGCTGATGGCGCGCACGCTCAGCCCCGACGCCTCGGCGAGTTCCTCCTGGGTCATGCCCGCCGCCAGCCGATAGCGGCGCAGCAGCAGGCCGAACGAAAGCCACTGATCCCCGTCAAGCAACTTTACTCCCCCTTGGCCATTTCCTGCCGGTTCCGGAACCGGCTTCGATTGACCTACGGGCTCCCCCCCCGTACATGGCTTCACCAGGGTATGGCCATTGCTCGGGCCGTCAAGGAGGCCCCCACCGCGCCGTTTATCGTACTTTCAAAACCCTTGCTGGTGAACTTTCTTGAGCCTACGGGTGAAAACTCCTGATTTTCCAGTGGCATTCGCAGGGTGCTGTTCTGTGTCCGCACCGGAGGGGAAGATCGCCGAATCGTCTCCGACCGGCGATTTCACGGAACTTCCGGGCCGCCGGCCGGAGGTTCACCGGAGGCCGGCCGGCGGTCTGCCCACGGGCGGTGGCGAAGGGATTGCGGCGCGCCGCGGGGCGGACCCAGGATGCCCCGGAGGCGGTCACCGACCCGCCGTGCCCTTTCGTGTACCGGGAAGGTGGCCGATGAAGCGCGATCTCGTGGTCCGGGTGGTGGAATTCGAGCGGCAGCTCGAGGAGATTCCGCGCCGCTGTTCCCAGGAAAGCGGGCACGCCGCGGCCGACCGCGAACTCAACGCGTATCTCACCGAGCCCGCCGACCTCAATACCCCCGAGGGATTCCGGGAATTCTTCGCCGCCGGCGCCATGCGCCGCGTCCACGCCCGGCGCGCCGGGGCGCCCGCGCTCCCGGAGGCGAGTGACACATGATCAGTCCGCCCGCCGGCACCCTCCCGCACGGCACCGAGCATGTCCCGGGCCGGCGTTGAGCCCGGGCCGCGGTACGCCAAGGGCTACTGCGGCGGCAACGGCTTCGTCATCCTCCTCGACCCCGACAACCGCGTCCCGCTGACCGAGGCCGCCGCGCGCGCCCTGTGCGCGCCCCACACCGGGCTGGGCGGCGACGGCGTACTGCGGCTCGTGCGCACCGCCCGGGCCGGGGTGCCCGGGCTCACCCGCAGCGAGTGGTTCATGGACTGCCGCGACCCCGACGGCTCCCGGGCCCTGACGTGCGGCCCCGGCCTCGGCCTCGTCGCCCGCTACCTGACGCGGGCGGGCCTGGCCCCGCCCGGCCGGATGTGGATCGGCACGCGCGTGGGCGACAAGCGCGCGGCCGTCGACCCCGACGGCCGGGCGACGATGGAACTGCTGCCCCCGCGCGTCCTCGGCCCGTCCTCGGCCACCGTCGACGGGCGGACCCTGCCCGGCACCGCCGTCTCCCTGGGCAACCTCCACTTGGTCTGCCTGCTCGAGACGCCCGTGCACTACGTGGACCTGACCCGGGACCTGCGCCTGGACATCGCCGCCTTCCCCCGCACCACCGGCGTCATCGTGCCGGACGTCGACCTCTCGTTGGTCAACGTGCTGCCCGACGGCAGCCTGCGGGTGCGCGTCCACCAGCCGGGGGCCGGGGACCGGCGCTCGTGCGGCACCGCCGTGTGCGCGGCCGCCGCGGCCGTCCAGCACACGGCGGGGGAGTGGGGGACCACCGTCGTCGAGAGCGACTCCGGACCGCTGTCGGTGACGGTGGATCCCCACGCGCCGACGCTGCTGTCGGGCGCGGCAGGCATCGCGGCCGAGGGCGTCCTGGACGCGGGCTGGCTGGCCGGGCTGTGATCCTCGCCGGGGACGGGCGGGCCCGGGGCGCCCGGGCATGGCGTGAAAGGCGGGTGGACATGAGCGGGCGGGGTGCCCAGGGTCGTAGCGGACCCACCACATCCAGCGAGGGGAAGTCATGCGCCCGCGTTCCAGACCGTGGACCGTTCTCGCACTCGCCCTGCTCGTGGCCGCGACGGTGACGTCGTCGGCCCTCCCGCTCGCGGCCGGCGGCCACCCGGCGTCCGCCGCCGCGCCCGCCGGCCGCGACGGCGGCGGCCCGCCCCGGCCCGAGGCCCGTGACGTGGTGCTCGCCGTGCACGGCGGCGCGGGCACGGCCCTGCGGCGCGAGGACACCGACGCCCGCACCGAGAAGGCCTACCGCGACGGCCTCGCCGACGCCCTGCGCGCCGGGCAGCGGGTGCTGCGCCGGGGCGGCGACAGCGTGGCCGCCGTGGAGGCGGCCGTCCGCGTCCTGGAGGACAACCCGCTGTTCAACGCGGGCAAGGGCGCCGTCTTCAACGAGGACGCCGGCCACGAGCTCGACGCGTCCGTCATGCGCGGCTCGGACCAGGCGGCCGGCGCCGTCGCCGGGGTGCGGCACGTGCGCAACCCCGTCTCCGCCGCCCGCCTGGTGATGGAGCGGACCCGGCACGTCCTGCTCGCGGGCGAGGCGGCCGACGCCTTCGCGGCCCGCGCCGGCCTGGTGCCCGTGACGCAGGACTACTTCTGGACACAGAAGCGGTGGGACGAGCTCATGAAGGCCAAGCAGGCGGGGCCGGCCGCCGCCGCCCGCGACGAGAGCGTCACCGGCACCGTGGGAGCCGTGGCCGTCGACGCCCGGCGCGGCCTCGCCGCCGCCACCTCCACCGGCGGCACGACCGGCAAGATGGCGGGCCGCGTCGGCGACTCGCCCCTCGTGGGCGCGGGCACCTACGCCAGGAACGGCGTCGTCGCCGCGAGCGCCACCGGCCAGGGCGAGGTCTTCATCCGGGGCGCGGCGGCGGCGACCGTCTCCCACCTCGTCGAATTCGGCGGCAGGGACGTGGCGTCGGCGGCGTACGAGGTCGTGGTCGAGCGGCTGCCGAAGCTGGGCGGCAAGGGCGGGATCATCGCGCTGGACGACCACGGGACGTACGCGGCCCCGCACAGCAGCGAGGGCATGCTGCACGGCTATGCGACGAAGGACGGCGACATCGTCACCAGGATCTTCCCCGACGAGTGACGCCGGTCACGATCAACCCGCCCAACTCCCCTGCCACCAGCGCGAATGCGTGCCGGGAAAGCCTGGCTTGACGACGTTGCACTGGAGTCACGCCGGGGGGTGCGCCGAGGGTGGGGACCATGAATTCCACCGACACGCATTCCTCCGCCCGTGACGACGGCCAGGACGCCCGTGACGTCCTGGCCGTCGTCAGCCAGAGCGGCCCCACCGTCACCTTCTTCGACGCCGTCACCCACCGGCGGCTCGGCGTCCTCGACGTGCCCGCCGAGCCCCACGAGTTGTGCTACGACCCGGACCGCCGCCTGCTCTACTGCGTCAGCACCTACGTCTCCGGCTACTACCACGCACACCAGGGACGGGCCCGGCAGATCACCGTCATCGACCCCGACACCCGCACGGTCGTCGACACCCTCGACACCGCCCCGGACCACGCCCCCCACGGCATCGTCCTGGACCGCGCCCGCGCCCGGCTGTACGTCAGCGTCGAGGCCACCGACACCGCCCCCGGCGGAGTGATCGTCTACGACGCGCGGACCCGCGAGCGGCTGGCCAGGATCCCGGTCATGGCCGACGGCCCGCACTGGTTCGCGATCACCCCCGACGGACGCCGGGGCTACTCCACCAACAAGGAGGCGCCCTTCGTGTCCGTCGTGGACCTCGAGCGCGACGCGTTCGACGGCCGGATCGAGGTGCCGGGCAGCGAGGGGCTCGACGTCTCGCCCGACGGCCGCTACGTCTACGTCGCATCCCCCAAGGGCGACTTCGCCGCTCCCCTGGCCGCCCCGCCCGGGCTGCGCGTGATCGAGGTCGCCACGGGCGAGGTCGTACGCACCCTGCCCACCGAGGGCATGGTCTTCCCCGTGCACACCACCGCCACCGGCGCGGTCCTCGCGGGCGAGCTGCGGATGGCCCGCGAACCGGGCGGCGCGCTCGGCGCGCAGACCGACGGCGTGCTGACCGTGTTCGCGCCCGGCACCCACGAGGTCATCGGCCAAGTGGAGGTGGGGCGGTTCCCGCTGACGATCACCTCTTCGCCTGACGGCGGAACGGGTTACGTGGCGAACGTCCTGTCCGGAACGGTGACGGTCGTGGACCTGGAGCGCATGAGCGTGCTCGCCACCCTCGAGGTCGACCGGGCGGGCGAAGCCGGTGCGCACGGACTGGCCTACATCCCCGCGGCCCGTCACTGACGGGCCGGAGCCGGGTGCGCGCCGCCGCCGGGGCCACCCGGGCGGAGGAACCGGCGGACGGCGCGCGGTTGCGAGGTCCGGCACCTGCCCCGAGGGTGGGTGTCAAGATCATCGAACCGGCGTCGTCGCCGGGGTGAGGTGACGGACCGTGCGCATCCGGCGGTCCGTCACCCGTGAGGAGTCGTGCATGTCCGGATACCGTGACGTCCTCCGGCGTGGTCGCGGGCGCCACCGGCGTCGCCGCCGGGCTCCGCTGAAGCCGGTCCTTGCCCTGTCCGTGCTGGTGGCCTGCTCGGCGTACATGGCGCACGCGGTGGACGACGAGCCCACCGAGTGCGGGCCGCAGGGCATGGCGAGCCCGAACTGCCGCAGCGTGCCCCTGGGCAAACGGTCCGACACCCCGGCGGGCAAGGCGGGTGGCGGCGCCGAGAACGTGCCGCACGAGGGCGACGGCGCGGGCGCCGTCCCCCGTTCCCACGCCCCGGAAGCGGAGGGCGTCTACGACCGCGAGCGGTGCGGCAACACCTCGGGACGGGTGCTGCTGACGCTGGACGACTGGCCGTACAACGACCCGCAGCGGTCCGTGCGCATCGGCGCCCAGCTGCAGGCCCAGGGCGTGCGCGCGGCGTTCTTCCTCATCGGCAAGTTCGCCGCGCAGTACCCGCAGATCACCGCGACCCTGCGGCAGCAGGGCCACTGGGTGGGCAACCACTCCTTCTCCCACCGCAAGCTGACCGCCGTGGACGACGACGTCCTCACGGACGAGATCCGGCAGGGGGTGGGCGGCAACATGCTCCGCCCGCCCTACGGCGCCGCCGACGAGCGGGAGCGCGAGGTCGCCGCCGACATGGGCTTCCGGATCTGCAACTGGACCATCGACACCCACGACTGGGAGAAGACGGACGGCCAGCCGCGCAGCGCGGAGGACATCCGGGCGGCCGTGCGGGACGCGACGCCGGAGGAGAAGCACAACGGCGTGGTCCTCGGGCACCTGTTCAGCAACTTCCCCGAGGCCCTGCCCGGCATCATCAGCGACCTGCAGAGCCAGGGCTACGGCGTCTGCCGCAACAACGGACCGGTCAACGACCAGATGCCCTACCCCCTGGACTGCTGAGCGCGCCTCAGCGGTAGCGCAGGTAGCCGCGCCGCACCGCCCGGAAGGCCGTGAGCTCCCGCTGCCAGGCGCCGGTCACCTCGTCCGTGCCCGCCCCGGCGTCGATCATGGTCCGGACCCGGGTCGAGCCCGTCAGCTTGTCGATGAAGCGGTCGGGGCGCCAGGCGAACCCGTGCCAGGCCCGCTTCGCGGTGACCAGCAGCGCGATGCCCGTACGGACCGGGTCGAAGGCGTTGCGGTCGTGGACGTGCAGCTGCAGGCCGCCCACCGTCCGGCCCTGGAAGGGGCCGAAGGTGGGGACGTAGTAGGCCTCCCGGAAGTGGACGCCCGGCAGCCCGGCGGCGTTCGCGGCCCGGGCCCAGCGGCCGTCCAGGCCCTCCGCGCCCAGCATCTCGAAGGGGCGCACCGTGCCCCTGCCCTCCGACATGTTCGTGCCCTCGAACATGCCGGTGCCGGCGTAGACCAGCGCGGTGTCGGGCGTGGCCATGTTGGGGCTGGGCGGCACCCAGGGCAGCCCGGTGGCGTCGAAGAAGTCGCCGCGCCGCCAGCCCGACATCTCCACGACGGTCAGCGGTACGGCCCGCCCGGCCACGGAGGGCACGAACTCGCCGTTGTAGAGCAGGGCGAGCTCACCGACGGTCATGCCGTGGGCCTGGGCGATCGGCGCGCGCCCGATGAAGGTCGTGTACGCCCGGTCGAGCACGGGCCCGTACGCCTCGCGGCCCCCCGTGGGGTTCGGCCGGTCCAGGACCACGAAGCGCTTGCCGGCCAGGGCGGCCGCCACCATGCAGTCGTAGAGGGTCCAGATGCACGTGTAGAAGCGGGCTCCGGCGTCCTGGCTGTCGTAGACGAGAGTGTCGACCCCGGCCCGGTCGAACAGGTCGGCGAGCGGCTGTCCGCTCTTGCGGTACGTGTCGTACACCGGCAGCCCGCTCGCCGGGTCGGTGTAGTCCCCCTCGGAGAGCCCCGCCTGCGGCGTGCCGCGGTAGCCGTGCTCGGCGCCGAAGACGGCCCTGAGCCGCACCCGGCGGTCGGCGTGCATGACGTCGACGACGCCGCGCGCGTCGGAGGTGATGCCGCTCTGGTTGGTGATGACGCCGACCCGCTGGCCCTCCAGCAGCCGGTAGCCGTCGGCCGCGAGGCGCTCGAAGCCGGTCCGCACCCGTACGGTGCCGCCGGGGCGGCCGGCGGCGGCCGCGGCGGACGGCGGACCGGCCAGGGGCATGACGCCGGCCGCGGCGCCGGTGGCCAGCAGGGTCCGCCGGGAAACCGCCATATCTGTCATACCTCGGCAAAATAGCCCATCCGGGCCCGGCCCGTACGGACGCGACGCCGTACGGGCCGGGCGGCGGCCGTACCGTTCACTCCGCCGTGGTCACTCGCCCGGTCCGGGGGATGCGTCGCGCCCGGGAACGGCCGCGCGGCCGCCCGGGGAGCGCTCCCGGGGCGGCCGCGGGACGGCGGACGTGCCCGGGGCGGAACGCTCCGTTCGCGAAGCGGCGGCCATGGGGGCCGGGACCGCGCGGCGGGCCACGCGGCCGAGCAGCGGCAGGGTCAGGGCGAGCCAGCACGTGGCCAGCAGCCAGCCGCCCACGAGATCCGAGACCCAGTGCACGCCCAGGAACACCCGGGTGCCCGCCACCCCGGCCGCCCACAGCCCGCAGCACGCCGCCGCCACCCGCCCCCGGGCACCCGGCAGCGCCCGCAGCAGGGCCCAGGCCAGCAACCCGGCCACCAGGGCACTGGTGGTGGCGTGCCCCGAGGGGAACGACGCCTGGTGGGCGTGGACCGCCCAGTCGGCGGCCGGCGGCCGGGAGCGGTCCACGGCGGTCCGCAGGCCGATGCGGACCGTCTGGCCGAGCCCCAGGAGCGCCAGGGCCGCCAGCACCACGGGCACCCGGCGCGACGCCGGCACCCGCGCCCGGTGGCAGGCGAGCCACCCGGCCGCGGCCGCGAGCACGTACACGGTCACGCCCGTGCCCGTACCGGTCAGCAGCCGCGCGGCGTCGACGGCGGCGGCCGGCCGGTGGGCGAGGGCGCCCGCGTGGGCGGCGGCGTCCACCGCGAACGGCCTGCCGCCGGCCGAGACCACCAGCGCCGTCAGGACGGCCAGCCCCGCCGCCGAGGCGGCCGTCAGCGCCGCCCGGGGCGACGGCACCGCCCGCGGCGCGGGTCCCCGCCCCCTCACGCGGCCGTCAGCAGCAGCGGGCGCAGCCGGCCCTTGCGGGCCCGCTCGACCCAGGGCGCCCCCCGGGTCGCGAACACCGTCAGGGGAGCCGCCAGCGCGATGCCGACCAGCGCCCCGAGGGCCACGTCGTGCGGATAGTGCACCCCGATCCACACCCGGGAGGCGGCCATGGCCACCGCGGCCGGCACGGCCAGCGCCCCCAGCCTGCGGTCGACGAGCCACAGCGCGGCCGCCGCCGCGAAGGCGATCACCGCGTGATTGCTGGGGAAGGACCAGTCACCCGAGGCCGGGCACGACTCCAGCGTGAAGCTGCCCGGGATGGACCGGCACGGCCGCTCCTCCCGCACCAGCGCCTTCAGCGCCAGGTCCACGCCGTACACCACCGCCAGCACCAGCGGCGTGGCCAGCACCCGGGCCATCATCGGCGAGTCCGAGCGCCGCGCCCGCCACCAGGCCGCGAGCACCAGTGCGGCGAACAGCCCCAGCCCGAAGGCGGACCAGGTGACGACCGTGTCGTTCAGCAGCCAGGGAGCGCGCCGCGCGTCGCGGGTGATGTCGGTGTAGAGGCCGCCGTCGATGCCCGAGCCGTCGAACGCGGGCCAGGGAGCGGGGCGGAGGAGGAGCCCGAACGCCTGGGGTATGTCCTTCATCGCTGTCCTCCGTCGGTGCGCGTGACGATCGTCGGTGCCTCGGCGGCGCCCCGGCGGCGGCCGCGCAACAGCTCGAAGGCGAGCGGCAGCAGCGACAGCACGACCACGGCGGCCACGAGGGGCAGAAGATACCGGTCCACGCCGGGAAGGGCGGAGCCGAGCCCGAAACCGGCCATCACCAGCCCCACCGTCCACAGCAGCCCGCCCGCCACCTGCCACACCACGAAGGTGCGCGCGCCGACCCCCAGCGCCCCGGCGAGGGGGTTGAGGACCGTGCGCACCACCGGGACGAAGCGGGCCAGGACGATCGCCCGGGCGTGACCGTAGCGGCCGAGCAACTCCTCGGCCCGCGCGGCGCCTTCGTGCAGCCGTTTGTTGCGGGAGCGGGCCAGTAGCGCCCTGCCACCCCGCCGGCCGAGGACGTAGCCGCACTGCGCGCCCGCCAGGGCGCCCACCACGGAGGCGGCCAGCACCTGCGCCAGATCGAGGTGCGGCCCGGAGTGCGCGCCCGCCCGGCACAGCAGGCCGGCGGTGAACAGCAGGGAGTCGCCGGGCAGGAAGAAGCCGACGAGCAGGCCGGTCTCCGCGAACAGCACCACGGCGACGCCGAGCGCGCCGAAGGAGGCCAGCAGCGACGAGGCGTCGAGGACGTTGACGGCCAGCGGGGGAAGAGCCGGCGGTGGGAAAGGGGGTGCGAGCACGAGTGCCGGGCCTCCCATGGTCGAGGGCGGACACGGTCGGGGGGTGAAGACATCGGGGCGGAGACATAAGAATCCCCCTGCCCCGGGGCCCGTACACCCGGAGCAGAGGGAATTCAGTGCAACCGACGTGAGTTCCGACGTGATCGTCAGCCGTTGGCCGAACCGTTGCCCGAGATGATCGGGATCTCGTCGAGGAGGTGCGACAGCGGGTCGTCGCCGTCGTTGATCGTCGAGTTGTCGGTGCACTGCTGCTGCTGCTGCGACGTGAGGATCGGAATGTCCTGGAGGTCGATCGGAACCGCACCGAGCAGGCCCTGGAGGTTGATCTTCCCGATGCCCAGGCACGGCTTGTTGAGCGTGCCCTGGATCAGGCTCATCTGCGGGCTTTCCTCGCCCCCGGTCTTGGTGTTGCCGTAGCCGGTCTTCGCACCGTTGGCGTTGGCGACATCCGTGTCGTTGCCGATGGCCAGGGCGGGGGAGGCCATGGCGCCGACCGCGGAAGCCGTCACGGCGGCCGTGGCGAGTACCTTCTTGAACACGTCTATGCCTTTCGATCGATCGGTGATTCTCACCGGGAAGCGATCTGAGTAACTGCGCTTTATTCAAGAAGTTCCGGACTTTCACTCATTCGCGCCAGCGATCCATTCCCGGGGCGCTGCGGCCAACTCCTTTTGGTGAGCGGCTGGTAGCGTGCGCGGCGCGGCGGGTTTCTTCGGCCGTCGGCCCGCTCGGACAGCGCCCCCACAGCATGCGTCCGGGCGGGCTTTTGGATGCCCGGGGCATGCCGGGAATCCGGTGATCCAATGGAGGGGGATCCGATGGAGATCCGATGGGGAGATCCGATGGAGGGAGATGCTCCGTGACCGTTGAATACATCCGCTACCGCATCGCCGATCCCGAACGCCGCACGGCCTTCGAAAAAGGATGCGCCGCCGCGGCCGGGCACCTCTACGCCGCGCCCCAGTGCCTCGCCTACGAACTCTCGCGCGGAGTGGAGGAGCCCGAGTGCTACGTCCTGCGCATCGAGTGGTCCTCGGTCGAGGACCACGAGCAGGGTTTCCGGCACGGGCCGCACTTCGCCCCCTTCGCCGAAGCGGTGCGGCCGTACGCCGGTGACATCGAGGAGACGCGGCACTACGAGCGGGCACTGGTGGTGGACAAGCGACGTATGTGAACGGCGTGTGACACGTGCCACCCTCTTCCGGCACGCTGATCACCGCCGAAGGCGTATACCCTCGGTGCTGTGAATCTCGTCAAGCGCCGCCACGTGGACTTCGTCCGCGTCACGAGCATGTCCTGTCGCCACTCCGGCTGACCTTCATGCCTACGCCCGCCCACTTCTGAGGGCCGTGGCCGCCGCTTCTTCTTTCTGCTTTACAGCTTCTCCTCATCACGCCCTACCCGGCCCCGCCGCGCCCGCATACCCTTGCGTTTGGCCCCGGCGGGCCGTCCGGCTACCGCCGGACGTTCACCGGGCCCTTTAACGCTGTGGACATCTCATGATCAACGAGCTTCCCGTTCTGGACCTCTCCGCCGCCTCGGCGGGCCCCGAGGCCCGCGCCCGCTTCCATGACGCGCTGCACGGCGCCGCCCGCGACGTGGGCTTCTTCCACCTGACCGGCCACGGCATCACCCCCGCCGAGACCGAGGAACTGATGCGTGCGATGCGGAAGTTCTTCGCCCTCCCCGAGGCGGACCGGCTCGCGATCAGCAACCTCAACTCGCCCCACTTCCGCGGCTACACCCGCATCGGCGACGAGCGCACCGGCGGCAGCCGCGACTGGCGCGACCAGCTCGACATCGGCGCCGAGCGCGCCCCGCACGTCCCCGCCCCGGACCAGCCCGGCTACTGGTGGCTCGACGGCCCCAACCAGTGGCCCGCCGCCCTGCCCGAGCTGCGCACCGCCGCCCTGCACTGGATCGAGCGGCTCAGCTCGGTGGCCGAGCGGCTGCTGCACGAGCTGCTCGCCGCGATCGGCGCGCCGGAGGACTTCTACGACAAGGCCTTCGCCGACAGCCCCCACCTGCACCTCAAGCTCGTCCGCTACCCCGGCAGCGCCCCGGACGGCGCCGCCCAGGGCGTCGGCGCCCACAAGGACTACGGCTTCCTGACCCTGCTGCTGCAGGACGAGGTCGGCGGCCTGCAGGTGGAGGGGCCCGACGGAGGGTTCATCGACGTCCCGCCGATGCCGGGCGCGTTCGTGATCAACCTCGGCGAGCTGCTCGAGGTCGCCACCAACGGCTACCTCAAGGCCACCAACCACCGTGTGGTCAGCCCGCCCGGCACCCGCGAGCGCTACTCCGTGCCGTTCTTCTACAACCCCCGGCTGGACGCCCGGATCGAGCCGGTCCCCTTCGCCCACGCCGACAGCGCCCCGGGCGTCACGCAGGACGCGGCCAATCCGCTCTTCGCCGAGTACGGCCGCAACGAGATCAAGGGCTGGCTGCGCGCCCACCCGGGCGTCGCCCGCCGCTACCACGCGGAGCTGCTGGAGGGCGCCGGGGCGCCGGTCGGCTGAGCCGGCACGCCCCGGCCGGCGTCCCGTCCGGCCGGGGCCGTACCCGCTGACAAGATCACACCAAGGCTGCCTATCCTGCTGATCAAGGATTCATAAGGCATGCGGGGGGAATGACCTTCGTATAGGCGCTGAGCGCCACGGGGGATTCACGGGGGTGTGATCATGAGTGTGCCGCTGGGCACGGGCGTCGGCTGGCGCCCGGAGATCGCCGAGGACATCGAGCGGCTGCAGGGCATCGACTGGGTGGAGGTCGTGGCGGAGAACGTCTGCCCCGGCCACCTCCCCGAACCGCTCGAGCGGCTGCTCGACCGCGGCACCACCGTGATCCCGCACGGCGTCTCCCTCGGCCTCGGCGGCGCGGACCGCCCCGATCTCGCCCGGCTGATCGCGCTGGCCGAGCGGGCCGAGGCGCTCGGGGCGCCGCTGGTGAGCGAGCACATCGCCTTCGTCCGCGCCGGCGGCCCGCTGACCGGCACGTCGCGGATCGAGGCCGGCCACCTGCTGCCCGTGCCGCGCACCCGCGACGCCCTGGACGTGCTGTGCGCGAACGTGCGCATCGCCCAGCAGGTCCTTCCCGTCCCGCTCGCGCTGGAGAACGTCGCCGCGCTGCTGAACTGGCCGGACGAGGAGCTCACCGAGGCGCAGTTCCTCGGCGAGCTCGTCGAGCGGACCGGCGTGCGGCTGCTGGTCGACGTCGCCAACCTCCACACCAACCACGTCAACCGCGGCGAAAGCCCGGCCGAGGTGCTCGACGGACTCCCGCTCGAGGCCATCGCCTATGTGCACGTGGCCGGCGGCGTCGAGCGCGGCGGCGTGTGGCACGACACCCACGCCCACCCCGTCGGCCCGCCCGTGCTCGACGTCCTCGCCGAACTCTGCGCCCGCACGACACCGCCCGGCGTCCTGCTCGAGCGCGACGACGACTTCCCCGCCGCCGGCGAACTCGCGGCCGAACTCGACGCGATACGCGCCGTGGTCAAGGGGACCGTACGTGCCTGACCGCGACACCGACGCGGCCCGGGAAAGACTCGCGGCCGCCCAGAACGCCCTGCTCTCGGCACTGGTCGCGGGCGCGACGCCGCCCGGCGGATTCGACCGGCGGCGCCTGGAGGTCCAGCGCCGGGCCCTGCTCGCCAAGCGCGCCGGCGTCGTCGCCAAGGTCGCGCCCGGCCTCGCGGACATCCTGGGCGAGGACCTGCGCCCGCTCTTCGAGGCGTACGCGCGCGAGCGCCCCATGACCGACGGCTATCGCCGTGACGCACTGGACTTCGCCGCACACGTCCTGGACCGCTCGGGTCCGGACGTGGCCGGGCGACGGGTACGGCTGGCCGCCTGGCTGGACGAGCAGCGCCCCTCCGACCCGGCCCCCCGTGGACTTCTGCGCCGCCTCACGTCGGCCTTCCGCAAGAAAGACAGGTGACACCATGCTCGCCTTCCTGGCGCTGCTCGGCTTCGTGTTCCTCGTCGGTCCCTCGGCCTGGCTCCTGTCCATACGGGGGCAGGCGCGCGGTGCCGACATCCCCGTCCGGCGGATCAGTACGCCCGACGTGCTCGAAGTCGCCTACCTGCAGGACGGCGGATACCGCGTCGCCGACACCGTGATCACCCGCATGGTCACCGACGGACGGCTCGCCATCGGGTCCGACGGCAAGGTCAAGGTGGTCGAGGCGGTGGCCCGCGACGCCGTGGAGCGCGCGCTCCTGAGCGCGTGCGGTGCCGACTGGAGCACCAGGCTCAGCAAGCTCCGGACGGTGCTCCGCTGGAGTCCCGTGATGGACTCCTTCGAGCGTTCGCTGGGGGCGCGGGGTCTGCTGGTGTCGACGGCCACGCGGCAGTCGTGGGAGCGCGCCGCCAACACGCAGGTGGGCGGCCTGGTCTTCGCGGCGACCCTGGGGACGGGCCTGCTGTTCGCCCCCGGCTTCCGCGCCGCCGCGCTGCTCATGCTCGTCCTCGTCGTCGCCGGGATCGTCCTGCGCGTGAAGGGCGCCCCGCCCCGCTACTCCTGGCAGAACGCCACCGACCTCGGCGCCGAGTACCGCAATTACCTCGAGGTGCACGACCCCTGGAACGAGGAGGCGGACGAGGCGGCCCGCCTGGCCGGGCTCGTCGCCCGGTGCGGCTACGAGACCCTTCCCGACGGCGACCTGCGCGAGCAGCTCAAGAAGGCGCGGAAGGCGCCTTCGCGCCGTTCCTCCGCCGCCCGGGCGAGGAGCAGGAAGTCCTCGCACTCGTACTCCTCGTATTCGTCCTCCTCATCCTCGTACTCGTCGTCCTCGTCCTGCTCGATCGGTTCGAGCTGCTCGTCTTCCAGCAGCTGCTCGTCCTCCAGCAGCTGCTCCTCCTCCAGCTGCTCGTCGTCCAGCTGCGGCAGCAGCTGACCGCCCCCGGCCCGGCCGCCGGGTTCGCCCGCGCGGCCGGCAACGCGCGGCGATTACCGGACAGTCGCGGCGCGTCGTGTCCGCTATCCGCCCGTGGCCTCGCGGCGGCGGCCGTCACGGGTGTTCACCCCGTTGACCTCTGACGGAACGTCACATTGCGGAGGGCTCCGCTCCTCTCGTGTGCTTCCTCGTGGGCGATCCTGTGCGACCGGATGTTTTCTTGTGCGCCGCCTTGTCCGGACGGGACACTCGTTCGGCAACTCTTGACATGGACGCGACGTGCGGTCGCGGCCGTGCCGCATGAATCCTCCCGTGCCCGGAAGCCGATGGCGTCGGGCGCACCCCCCTCACAGGAGGTCGGCGAGTTGAACCACTCACGCATACCCACGCTCCGGGCGGCCCTGGCCGTCGCCGGCGCCGTGGCCCTGGCCACCACCTCGCTCACCACGCAGAGCGCCGGCGCGGCGAGCGCCGCTCCGGCCGTGCCGCCCACGGCCGCCGCCCTCACCGCGGCCCAGCGGGCGCTCGACGCCGAAGTCGCCGTTCCCGGCACCACCACGTACGTCGACCACAAGGCCGGCAAGGTCGTCGTCACCCTCGACCGTACGGTCCGGGGCGCCGCGCTGGCGAAGGTGCGCGACGCCGTCGCCCCCCTCGGCGACAAGGCGACCGTCAAACGGACGGCCGGCGCGCTGCGGCCCCTCATCGCGGGCGGCGACGCCATCTGGGGCAGCGGAGTGCGCTGCTCGCTCGGCTTCAACGTCACCAAGGACGGCAAGCCGTACTTCCTCACCGCCGGGCACTGCGGCAACGCCTCGGGCTCCTGGTCCGGGTCGCAGGGCGGCTCCCGCATCGGCACGACCGAGAAGTCGTCCTTCCCCGGCAACGACTACGCCCTCGTGAAGTACACCGCCACCACGGACCACCCCAGCGCGGTGGACCTCTACGACGGCGGCCGGCAGACGATCAGCAAGGCCGGCGAGGCGACCGTCGGCGAGCACGTCTCGCGCAGCGGCAGCACCACCCAGGTCCACGACGGCGAGGTCACCGCTCTCGACGTCACCGTCAACTACCAGGAGGGACAGGTCAAAGGCCTGATCGGGACCACGGTCTGCGCGGAGCCCGGCGACAGCGGCGGCGCCCTCTTCGACGGCGAGACCGCGCTCGGCCTCACGTCCGGCGGCAGCGGCGACTGCTCGTCCGGCGGCGAGACCTTCTTCCAGCCCGTGCCCGCCGCCCTCAGCGCCCTCGGGGCCCAGCTGCCCTGACCACCGGCCCCCACGGCACGACCCCCGGGCGATCGCCTCCGCCCGGGGGTCGTTGCCGTGCGGGGGGCGTACCCGGCGGCCGTGACCGCAGCGGCCAGGCCCTAGGCGCCCGGCAGCGCCGACGGCGAGGCCTCCCGGCCCTCGCCGGCGGTCCAGGACGCCAGCAGGCGCAGGGCGTCGGCGGACGACGAGCCGGGCTCGGCGTGGTACGTGACCAGCTGCTGGTCCGGGTCGGCGGGCAGCACCAGGGTCTCGTACGCCAGCGTCAGCGGACCCGCCACCGGATGGTGCAGGCGCTTCACGCCGAAGCCCTTGTCCCGGACGTTGTGGGCCGCCCACAGGGCGCGGAAGTCCGCGCTCTTGACGGACAGTTCACCGACGAGCGCGGCCAGCCTGGGGTCGTCGGGGTAGCAGCCGGCGTCGAGGCGCAGCAGGGCGACGAGGTCGGCCGCCTTGCCCTCCCACTCCACGTACAGCTCGCGGGCGGCGGGATCCAGGAAGATCATCCGGGCCAGGTTGCACTGCCCCGGCGGCAGCGCGGAGAAGTCGCCGAGCAGCGCGGAGGCCAGCCGGTTCCAGGCGATGATGTCCAGCCGCCGCCCCAGGACGTACGCCGGAACCCCCTCCATCGAGTCGATCAGGTGCTGCACCGCCGGGCGCACCCGCTGCGGCCGGACGGCGCCGGTCCGTGGCCGGCCCGCCGTCGCCGGCCGGACCAGGTGCGTCAGGTGATTGCGTTCGGCCCGGTCCAGCCGCAGCGCCGTGGCGATCGCGTCGATGACGGACGCGGAGACGTTCTGCCCCCGGCCCTGCTCGAGGCGCGTGTAGTAGGCGACGCTCACACCGGCCAGCAGCGCCAGCTCCTCACGCCGCAGCCCCGGCACCCGGCGCCGCCCGCCGTGCACCGCCAGGCCCACGTCCTCGGGCCGCAGCCGGGCGCGGCGGGAGCGGAGGAATTCGCTCAGTTCGGTGCGCTGGTCCATGACCACAGTATGCGGGGCCCCTCCCGCCGGAGGGTGGCCCTGCCAGTAGTAGGAACCGCCAGCGTAGGCACAGCTGAGTTCTGGCTAAGCCCGCAGGTCAGACGCATGCTCGGGGTCATGACCCAGAACACTGTCCACGCGTACGCGGCACCCTCGCCGAAGGCTCCGCTGGAGCGCACCACCATCGTCCGCCGCGAGCTGGGCGAGCACGACATCCTGATCGACATCAAGTTCGCCGGGATCTGCCACTCCGACATCCACACCGTCCGCGGCGAGTGGGGCGAGGGCGGGCACTTCCCGCTCGTCCCCGGTCACGAGATCGCCGGAGTGGTCGCCGAGGTCGGCCCCGGCGTCACCCGCCACCGCCCCGGCGACCGGGTCGGCGTCGGCTGCTTCGTCGATTCCTGCCGCGCATGCGAGAACTGCCGGGCCGGCCTCCAGCAGTACTGCACGGGCGAGCTCGGCTCGGTCGGCACCTACGGCGCCATCGGCCGCGACGGACAGGTCACCCAGGGCGGCTACGCCACGCGTCTCGTCGTCGACGAGAACTACGCGCTGCGCATCCCCGAGGGCATCGCGCTGGACGCCGCGGCCCCGCTGCTGTGCGCCGGCATCACCGTCTACTCGCCGCTCGTCCACTGGCAGGCGGGCCCGGGCAAGAAGGTCGCCGTGGTGGGCCTGGGCGGCCTCGGCCACATGGCCGTGAAGATCGCCCACGCCATGGGCGCCGAGGTGACCGTCCTCAGCCAGTCCCTGCGCAAGAAGGACGACGGCCTGAAGCTGGGCGCGGACCACTACCGCGCCACGTCCGACCCGGCCACCTTCGAAGAGCTCGCGGGCACCTTCGACCTGATCCTGAACACGGTCTCCGCCGACCTGGACCTGAACGCCTACTTCGGCCTCCTGCGCACCGACGGCACCTTCGTCCAGCTCGGCGCCCCGGAGCACCCGCTGTCCGTCGCCCCCTTCTCCCTGATCACGCAGCGCAAGGCGTTCGCCGGCTCCATGATCGGCGGCATTCCGGAGACCCAGGAGATGCTGGACTTCTGCGCCGGGCACGGCATCGCCGCCGAGATCGAGCTGATCGAGGCCGAGCGGATCAACGAGGCCTACGAGCGCGTGCTGGCCAGCGACGTGCGCTACCGCTTCGTCATCGACGCCGCGACCATCTGAGGTCCCCGGCGGTACGGGCGGCAGGAGGCGGTACGGCCTCCTGCCGCCCGTGCTCGCGTCACCCGGGGCGGAAGGCGACCCGGGCGTTGGCGTCCGCCGGGACGATCAGTACGTCGCCCCGGTTCCTGTCCCAGTCCTGCGGGATGACGAACATCCGGTTGTCGACCTGGGCGAGCAGGCGCAGGCCGTGGTAGCGGTACCGGAAGCGTTGCGGGATGCCCTTGACCGACGGCAGCACCTCCTCGCGCACTCCGGAGCCCGTGAAGTGCAGGCGCTCGGTCGTGTCGAGGACGATCTCCGGCCGCAGTCCGAGGTTGCGGGCGAGGTAGCGCGCGTCGGCGCGGCCCTGCAGCTGGGCGTAGGCCTGCACCGTCCAGAACAGGCACAGCGAGATCAGCGCCGCGACGAACGCCAGGGCGATCAGCTCCCGCCTGCCGTACCCCGTGCGCCCGGTGGCCCTCAGGTACAGCAGTCGCCCGTACAGCACCAGCAGCAGGCCGGAACACAGGATCAGCGGGGTGTCGAGCACCCCGGCGTGCCAGACCTCGTAGCCGGCGAGCACACCGACGACGAACAGCACCGCACCGCACCCCACGAGCCCCAGCGACAACCACGCGAGGAGGGGCACCAGGCGGGGCCGCGACGCGCTGACCACCGACACCGCGGTGTAGCCCAGGGCGCCGAGCAGGCCGACCACCAGGGCCGTGCCGACCGGCATGAACAGGGGGCCCGCGCTGCGCAGCAGGTAGTCCTGCGTGGAGAGGTCCAGCGTGGCGGCGTCGACGCCGAAGTACTGGTAGCGGGCGTCGACGTAGGCGAAGCCGAAGTACAGGAGCAGGCCCGTCACCAGGGTGGTGGGCGCGATGAACCCGGCGATCGTCTTGAACCACGCGCCCCACGGCGGCCGGTCCGGGGTCTGCTCCTGTTCCTCCACCGCGTCCCTCGACCCTCCTACGGCTCGCCGGGCTCACCGGGCTCGACGGGCGTGTCCACGTCGGGCGGGGCCTCGGGGGTGGCCGGTGGCGCGCCGGGCGTCGCGGGGGTGCCGCCCCCGCCCGGCGGGGAGGCCGGGCCGCCGGGGCTCTTGCGGCCGGCCGTCGGAACGCTGCCGCACAGGTCCTCGGGATAGCCGGACAGGGTGGCGCACACGGTGTGGGCGGCGACGGCCGGCTTGCCCTCGTCCGGGGGGAACTCCCAGTCGATCTCGGTGGTCTTGCCGGTCGCCAGGGTGACGGTCTGCGGCTTCGGCCGGGTCGTCCAGCGCCCCTCGCCGGGCGTCTTGTCCTCGAACGCCACCTCGGTCTTGTAGGTCTCGGAAGGCTGCGGCTGACCGTCACCCTTCCCCTCGGGCACGGTGACGGCCACCTTGCCCTTCGGCCAGGTGCCGGAGAAGTTCGCGGAGGGCTTGCCGGCCGAGCCGAAGCCGCCCTGCTGCTTCTTGCCGGTGCCCCCGCCCGGACCCGGCTGGTCCTCGCCGTCGTCGGAGGAACAGCCCGCGAGCGTCAGAGCGGTGGCGGCGGCCGTGCTCAGGGCCAGCAGGAGACCTCGTCTCACGGGGCGCGCCCTGCACCATTCCTGATCCACCCTGCAGACGGTAACCACGGCCGGCCGCACCCGCGCGGCAGGCGCGCGACGCCGGGGACAATTCACCCGTTCCCGGCGCGGGTGCCGCGGCCTCAGTGCCCGTCGGCCAGACCCAGCCGCCCGGCCACGCGCGCGTGCAGCCGGCCCAGCCGGGCGGGCACCCACCAGTTGAGCCGTCCCGCGACGGTCAGGTACGCCGGGACGAGCACGCCCCTGACGAGCACCGCGTCCACCAGCACGGCGGTCGCGAGCCCGGTACCCAGCAGCTTGAGCGAGGTGACCCCCGACGTGGCCAGCGCGCCCGTGACCACGGCCACGGCGAGCGCGCCGGTGGTCACCAGCCGGCCCGTGCGGGCCACGCCCTCCACCACCGACCGGCGGTTGTCGCCCGTCAGGAGGTAGCGCTCCCTCACCCGCGACAGCAGGAAGATCTCGTAGTCGATCGCCAGCCCGAACGCGATGGCGAACATCAGCAGCGGCATCGAGATGTCCAGCGTCCCGGTCGCCGTGAACCCGCCGAGAGCCGCGCGCAGATGCCCGTCCTGGAAGACGAACACCATCGCCCCGAAGCTCGTACCGAGGCTGAGCGCCCCGATGACCAGGGCCTTCACCGGCAGCAGCACGCTCCCCGTGAGCAGGAACAGCATGGCCCACGTCGCGATCGCCGCGATGGCAGCGGCGAGCGGCAGCCGCTCCCGCACCGCCTCCCGGGTGTCGGTCAGCAGGGCGGAGCGCCCCGTGACCAGCTGCCCGCCGCCGGGCGCGGGCAGCGCCCGCAGCGCGCGCACCAGCTCCTCGCCGGCCGTGGACTGGGCCTGTCGCGGGCCGCTCAGCAGCAGGACGGCCCCCCGCGGCGGCCCCGCGGCGGGCGTGGCGGGGGCGGTGTCGCCGGGGGCTGCCTGGGCGGTGGCCGCCCACCGGGCCCGGCCGGCCGACGGCAGGGCGGCCGCCGTGCGCGCGTACGCCCGCAGGGCCTCGGCGTCCCGTACCGGATCCGCGCGGGGCAGCACGACCGTCACCGTCCGGTCGGCCGAGGACGCGAAACGCGCCCTGATCTCGTCGGAGGTCCGGTGCGCCTCGGTGTGCGAGGGCAGCACGCGCTCGTCCGGCAGGCCGAACCGGACGTGCGCGAACGGCGCGGCGAGCAGCAGCAGGACGAGCGCGCATCCGGTGCCGTAGGACAGGGGCCGCCGGGTGACGGTGCGGGCGACGGCCCGCCAGGTGGGGCTGTCCGGCCGCGGCGGTTCCGTCACGCGTCCCGGGCGCACCAGGGCGAGCGGGTCGCAGCGGTCGACGCGGGTGCCGAGGAGCGTGAGGACGGGGGGTACGAGCACGGTGGCCGTGGCCGCCGAGAACACCGCCACCGCCATCCCGGCGCAGGCCATCGACCGCAGGAACGGCAGCGGCAGCACCAGCAGCGCCGACATCGACAGGGCGACCGCGCAGGCGGAGACGGCGACGGTGCGTCCCGCCCGGTGCGCGGTGTTGCGCACGGCGAGCTCGACGGGGTGCCCGGCGCGCAGCTCCTCGCGGTAGCGGGTGACGAGGAAGAGCCCGTAGTCCACCGCGAGTCCGAAGCCCAGGGCGCTGGTGAGGTTCATGGCGAAGACGGACACCGGCATGGCGTAGGTGAGCAGCCGCAGCAGGGCCATCGTGCCGACGACGGAGACCACCCCGATGACCAGCGGCACGAGGGCGGCCACCAGCGACCGCAGGGCGAGCACCAGGAGCAGCAGGGTGACGGGCGCGGCGACCAGCTCGGCCCGCAACAGGTCCCGCTGGCTCTGCTCCCTGGCCTCCACGCTGCCCCAGGCGACCCCGGCGGCGGAGACGTCCAGGGCGCCGTGGCGGCCGGTGAGCCGGGGGACGAGGGTCTCGGCGGTGCGCGCCGCGTCGCGGTCGGCGCCCGCGAGGTCGGCGGTGACGAGCGCGGCGGCGCCGTCGGCCGCGCGCAGGGACGCGTCGCCGCCCGGCCAGTACGAGCGGACGCTCGCCACACCGGGGGCGCGGGCCAGCCGCGCGGTGAGGTCGCGGCCCGCCTCCAGCGCCCCGGCCGTGTCCACGCCGCCCTCGGCGCGGGCCAGCAGCACGATGTCGGGGTTCCCGGCGCCGAAGCGGTCGGCCAGCAGGGTGTTGGCCCGCGCCGACTCGGTGCCGGTGGCGGTGTAGCCGCCGTTGGCGAGGCGGCCGGCCGTGCCGGCGCCCGCCACCGCGAGCAGGGCGGTCAGCACGGCGGCGAGCGCGGGGACCAGCCAGGCCGCGCGCCGCCGGACGGCGTCGCGGCCCGGCGCGCCCGCCGTGGGCACGGCGTCGGCCCCGGCCCCGGGGGAGGCCGGGGCCAAGGTCGCGGGGCCGGGGTCGCGCGGAGGGCTCACGCGGCCCGGAAGAAGAGCACGGCGTTCTGCCCGCCGAACCCGAAGGCGTTGCTGAGCGCGCCCAGCATGCGCTGCGGCCTCGGCTTCTTCGTCACCACGTCCAGGTCCACCCCGTCGTCGAGGCGGTCGAGGTTGGCGGTGGGCGGGATGAGCTGCCGCTCCAGGGAGAGCACCGTGCACGCGGCGTCGACCGCGCCGGCCGCCCCGAGGGAGTGACCGATGACGCCCTTGAGCGAGGTGACCGGCGGCGGGGTGCGGAACACGCTGGTGAGCATGGCGGCCTCGACGGCGTCGTTGAGGGGGGTGGAGGTGCCGTGCGCGTTGACGTGGTGCACCTCGTCGAGCTCGGCGCGGGCGTCCGCCAGCGCCGCCTCCAGGGCCCGCCGCGCGCCCGCGCCGTCGGGATCCGGGCGGGTGGCGTGGTAGCCGTCGCTGGAGGCGCCGTAGCCGGAGAGGTAGCCGCGCACGCGGGCGCCGCGGGCCCGGGCGTGCAGCGGGCGTTCGAGGATGAGCATGGCCGCGCCCTCGCTCAGCACGAACCCGTCCCGGTCCGCGTCGAACGGCCGGGACGCGCCGGCCGGGTCGTGGCAGCGCTGCGACAGCGCCTGCATCCGGTGGAAGGCGGCCGAGCCCATCGGGACGCGGGCGCAGTCGGTGCCGCCGGCGATGGCGATGTCGCACGCCCCCGAGCGCACCAGGTCGCGGGCGGTGCCGATGGCGGTGGCGCCCGAGGCGCAGGCGGTGGAGGTGGTCAGGCACGGTCCCAGGACGCCCAGGTCCGTGGACACCTCTCCGGCGACCATGTTGGGCAGCGAACGCAGCAGGGCGGTGGGCGAGATGGCGCTCACCCGGCCCTCGTCCAGATGGCGGTACTCCTGCGGCCAGCGGTCGCCGCCGTTGCTGGCGCTGCCGATGACGATCGCGACGCGGGGCGCGTCCCAGGCGGCGGTGTCCAGCGCGGCGTCGGCCACCGCCTCGCGCGCGGCGACCATCGCCAGGTGGATGAAGCGGTCGTTGCGCCAGGTGATCCGCCGGCCCAGCAGCGCGTTGCCGTCGAAGCCGGGCACCCGGCACGAGAAGTCGACCGGCAGTCCGGCCAGCTCCTCGTCGAACGCGCCGAGGCCCACGCCGGCGCACAGGCCGTCCCAGGTCGCCTCCCGTCCGATGCCGGCCGGCGTCACCATGCCGATGCCGGTGACGGCGACCTCGCGTTCGCTCACCGCGCCGGCCCGGCCGGGGCCACGGCATCGGCCGGGCCCTGCGGCTGCGCGCCGATGGCGCCCGCCCCGATCAGCCGTTCGATGCGGGCGGCGGTCTCGCCGAGCGTGGCGCCCGCCGGGTTCTCGTCCAGGGTCACCTTCAGACGGTCCTCGAGCAGGGTGACCATCTCGACCTGGGCGAGGGAGTCGATGTCGAGCTGCTCGAAGGTCGCGTCCGGGGTGAGCTGCTCCTCGGGAACACCGAAGTATTCCGAGAGCAGACGGGTCATCAGGTCGTATACGGGTTCCATCGACCGTTCTCCTCGATCGGGGCCGGACACCGGACGCCAGGCATACAGCTCGTCTCATGCCATAGCGTGCTTTTCCGGTTTTTCCTTCGTCGCAGCCTCCTCCGCCCCCCGCCCGGGGCCGGGCCGACACGCTCGCCGCCACCGGCCGCGTCACCCGTACTGCCGAGGGCCGCGCCTCAGCCGGTCCGCTCGAACGGCGCCCAGCCGGATATCGCGAATTTCCCGCCCTCACGGCGCACTTCGGCGGCCCCGTGGCCCGCCAGGTGCGCCGGGAAGACCAGCGCCTTCGTGTCGGCGGCCCGCTCCAGGATCCGCCGGCGGGACCGGGTGGCCTGCGCCTGGTCCTCGCTCAGGCAGGTGTCGCAGTCCGGCTCCACGATCTGCAGCGGGCTGTGCACCAGGTCGCCGATGAACAGGGCCCGCTCCGAGCCGGACTCCAGCCGCAGCACGCACGACCCCGGGGTGTGCCCGGGCGCGGGCTCCAGGCTCAGCTGCCCGTCGATGCGGTACCCGCCCTCCCACAGCACCGTCCTGCCGGCCCGGTGCACCGGGGCCACGCTGTCCTCGAACACGAGCCGGTGGTCCCCCTCGGCGTCGGCGCCGGCGAGCGCACCGCGCTTGGGGTGGCCGTTGGCGGGGTTCCAGTAGTCGAAGTCGGCCCTCGCGATCACATAGGTGGCGTTGGGGAAGGTGGGCACCCACTCGCCGTCGACCAGCCGGGTGTTCCAGCCCACGTGGTCGGCGTGCAGGTGGGTGTTCACCACGACGTCCACGTCCTCGGGGCGGACACCCGCGGCGAGCAGCCGGTCGAGGAAGTCCGTCCGCAGGCCGGACCACGGGGGAGTGCCCGGCCTGTCCTTGTCGTTGCCCAGGCCGGTGTCCACCAGGATCGTCCGGCCCTCGCTGCGCAGCACCCACGTCTGCGCGTTGCCGATGACCTGGTCCGTGCGCGGGTCCCAGAAGTCGGGGGCCAGCCAGGAGGCGTTGTCCCGCCACATCCGGGGGTCGGCGTCGGGGAACATCACGGGAGCGGGCACGAACGGCGCGTGCCATTCGACGACGCGGGTGATGTCGACCGCGCCCAAAGTGATCGTCTGCATGTCCCCGACGCTATGGCGCCCCGACGAGACGGCCAATGCTTGTCCGTGCCCCGCGTATACGCGATCGTCTCGCCAGGGGCGGTGCCGGCCCGCCGCGGCCCGGTGCGCATACTCGCCCCCATGGATGTGCTCAGTGACACGATGGCGGCCCTGCGCACCGGCCGGCCCCGCTCCGCGCTGACCGAACGGGACGGGCCGTGGCGGGTGGACCTGGCGGCGTTCGCCGGGATCGGCTTCCACGTCGTGCTGCGGGGCTCCTGCCGCCTGCGGGTGCACGGGGAGGACACGGTCCTCGTGGCGGGGGACGCCGTCCTGCTGCCGCACGGCACGGCCCACACCCTCGCCGACGACGCCGGGGCGCCGGCCGCGCTGCTGTGCGGCGGCTACGAGATCGACCGGGCCCGGGCCCACCCCCTGCTCGGAGACTTCCCCGAGGTCATCCGGCTCGCCGCCCACC
The DNA here is from genome assembly GCF_014655595.1 of Streptomyces griseocarneus. Lineage (GTDB taxonomy): Bacteria > Actinomycetota > Actinomycetes > Streptomycetales > Streptomycetaceae > Streptomyces > Streptomyces griseocarneus. The sequence goes on from NZ_BNBL01000001.1 coordinate 1,152,867, forward strand.
CCGGGAGGTACGCCTCCCTGCACGCCGTCGTCACCCTCCTCGGCGAGGAACTGCGCGCCCCTGGCCGGGGCGCGGACGCGACGCTGCCCGCACTCCTGGAACTGCTGCTCGTCCACCTGCTGCGCGCGTGGTACGAGGAGCGGGCCGCCCGGCCGGATGCCGTCACGGGCTGGTGCCTGGCCCTGGCCGACCCGTCCGTGGGCGCCGCGCTGCGCGCGCTCCATGACGACCCGTCGAAGCCGTGGACCGTCGCCTCGCTCGCCGACCGGGCGGGCCTGTCGCGCGCCGCGTTCGCCCGGCGCTTCGGCGCGCTGGCGGGCCGGCCCCCGCTGACGTACCTCACCTGGTGGCGGCTGACCCTGGCGGCCCGGCTGCTGCGCGAGTCCGACATCCCGCTGGCGGCGGTCGCCCAGCGCATCGGCTACACCTCGCAGTTCGCCTTCGCGCACGCCTTCAAACGCGCGTACGGAGTCCCCGCGGGCCGCTACCGGCAGGACCACCGCCCCGAAAACCCCGGGCGTCCCGCCGCCGGGCAGTGGCATGCTGTGCTGCGTGAACGGTCCCCAGATTCCCTTCAGCTTCGCCCCTGAGCTGCAGCTTTTCCTTCCCGCCGACCGCCGTCGGCCGGGTGCGCCCGTGACCACCGACGGCGTCTCCACGCTCGGGCACGTGGTCGAGTCCCTCGGCGTCCCTCTCACCGAGGTCGGCCGGCTGCTCGTCGACGGGAGCCGGGTGGCGCCGTCCCACGTCCCGGGCCCGGGCGAGTCCGTGGAGGTCGAGGCCGTCACCCGCCCCCAGGAGGTGCCCGGAGCCCCGCTGCGGTTCCTGCTCGACGTGCACCTGGGCACGCTCGCCCGGCGGCTGCGACTGCTGGGCGTCGACGCGCAGTACGAGAGCGAGGACATCGGCGACCCGGCGCTGGCCGCCCTCTCGGCGGCTGAGCAGCGGGTGATGCTCTCCCGGGACCGGGGGCTGCTGCGGCGCCGGGAGCTCTGGGCGGGCGCGTACGTCTACAGCGACCGCCCCGACGAGCAGCTGCGCGACGTCCTCGGCCGCTTCGCGCCGGCCCTGGCCCCGTGGACGCGCTGCACCGCCTGCAACGGCCTGCTGCAGGACGCCGACAAGGAAGCGGTCCGCGAGCATCTCGAGCACGGCACGCGGCGCACGTACGACGTCTTCGCCCAGTGCCTCGCGTGCGGCCGGGTGTACTGGCGCGGCGCGCACCACGAGAAGCTCCAGACGATCGTCGAGAACGCGGTGCGGGAATTCGGCCCGGCCGCAGCCTGAGCATTGTGCGTCGTGTGACCGCCGGACGGGCCGAGAGGCCCGTCCGGTGTCGCATTCCGCCTTCCGGGTGCACGCTGGATACGTACCGCAGGAGGTGGACGCGATGCAGACGATCGTTGGATGGCACGTCGAGGTCGAATTCGAGGAAGCCGACAAGCGCACTCGCGCGGCCGTCATGCTCAGGCTTCCCGACGGCACCGAGCTCAGAGCCAAAGCTCACGCCACGCGGCACCCCGACGACCCCGAGCAGCTGAAGGTCGGCGAGGAGGTCGCCGCGGCGAGAGCGCTCAACCAGCTCTCCCGGGACCTGCTGGCGAAGGCCGGGCACGACATCGAGGAGGTCACCCACGTCGAGGCCCATCCGGCGATGTGACCGGCGCCCGGGTTTCGTGCGCCCTCGCGCCGCACCGCGGAAATGGGGCGGTGCGGAGGTAGCGTGCTGCGCGTGCTCAAGGGATTCAAGAATTTCGTGATGCGCGGTGACATCGTCGCCGTGGCAGTGGGCCTGGTCATCGCGCTGGCTCTTTCCACGCTGATCAAGGCGTTCACCGATGCCGTCATCAATCCCATCATCGCGAGCCTTCAGGGCGGGCGTTCCATGGGGATGGGCTGGCAGCTCGGCCGGGCGGGAAACCAGGCCACCTATCTCGACCTGGGCGCGTTCATTTCCGCGGTCATCTATTTCCTCATTTTCATGGCCGTCGTCTATTTCTTCATCGTCGTGCCGTACAAGCACGTCCAGGCGCGCCGGGGCGTGGTCGTCTTCGCCGACCCGGGGCCGCTCAGGGTGTGCCCGGACTGCCTGAGCGAGGACCTGCCCGCGGCCGCCCGCAGATGCCGGTACTGCGGCGCGGACGAGCGGCTTTCGTAGGGCCGCGTCTTTCGGCAGGCCGCGACTTTCGTAGGGCCACGCCGCGACCTTCGATGAGTGTGTGGGGCGGCGGCACTGCCTAGGGTTTCGGTGTGAACGTGACATCGTGGGCCCGTGACCTGTGGCAACGCCTGACCGACCCCGGGCAGTGGTCCCGGCGGCGGTTGGTCGGGGAGAGCACGCTCGCGCTCGTGCTCGGGCTGCTCTCGAGCTTGTCGGAGCTCGGCTCCGGCCTGCCGTGGGCGATCGGAGTCGGCCTGCTGGTCGCCGTGCTGTCCCTGCTCCGGCGGGTGCTGCCCGCGAGCGTGCTGATCGCGGCGGGCGCGCTCGGCTCGCTGTCGGCGTCCGGAGGCCTGCTCCTGCTGGGCGTGGCCGCTTGGTCCGCCGGGCGCCGCATCCCCGGTGTGCTGCAGGCGCTGCTGGCCTTCACCGTCTCCTTCGTGCTCTTCGAGTCGTTCGCCCTGTGGAAGGCGCCGGACCAGGCGGTCTTCGTGCTGGTCTTCGGCACCGCCCTGTTCCTGATGTTCGCGGTGGTCCCCGGCCTGGCGAATCGCTACTGGACCCAGCGCCGCACCCTGTTGCGCACGCTGCAGCTGCGCAACGTCCAGCTGCTGCGCGAGCGCGAGATGGTTGCCGGCCAGGCCCGGATGCGCGAGCGGCAGCGCATCGCGCAGGACATGCACGACAGCCTGGGCCATCAGCTCGCCCTGATCGCCGTGCAGACCGGCGCGCTGGAGGTGGACCGGGAGCTGACCGGGCGTCAGCGGGAGGCGGTCGGCGTGCTGCGGGAGGCCTCGGTGGCCGCAATGCAGGAGCTGCGCGAGGTCGTCGGCATCCTCAAGGACGGCATTCCGGAGGAGGAGCAGCCCGTCTCCCGGGTGGTGGCCGGGATCGAGGAGCTGGTCGAGGCGGCCGCGGCGGCGGGCATGCGGGTGAGCGTCGACCGCTCGGGCGGGATCCGGCCCCTGGCCCCCGCCGCCGACCACACGGGATACCGCATCGTGCAGGAGGGGCTGACCAACGCCGCCAAGCACGCCCCGGGCGCGGCCATCGCGGTCAACCTGCGCTACGAACCCGATTCGCTCGTCGTGGAGGTCGCCAACGGCCCGGTCCCCCCGGGCGCGGACCGGGCGGCGGCGCCGCCGGACGCGGTCAGCGGCGGCCAGGGCCTGACCGGGCTGCGGGAGCGGGCCCGGCTGGTGGGCGGCATGGTGTTCGCCGGGGCCGCCGAGGACGGCGGCTTCCGGCTCGCCGGCGTGCTGCCGTACGACTCCGCCGAGGCGCGGGAGGCCCGCGAGACGGCGACGTTCGTCGATGCGGCCGACGACTTTCGGCAGCAGATGGAAGACGTGGCTCCCGGCGACGGTGGACCGGTCATCGACCGGCTGGATCCGCGCGAGGAGTTCAAGGGCATCATGAGTACGAAGAAGAGCAACGGCTGCCTGATCAGCGTCGTCGTCGGCCTGGTGATTCTGGGGTTGCTGGCCGTGGCGGCCGTCTTCGGGATAGGGGCGATAATCGACGAGGCCGACAAGGCCATGATCGACCCGAGTGTCTACGAGTCGGTCAAGGTCGGCGAGCCCGAGCGGCAGGTGCGCGAGAAGCTGCCCCCCGGCAAGTCCTTCCTCACCTCCGACCTCAAGGACAAGCTGCCCGCCGATCCGGCCGGCACGAGCTGCCTCTCCCTGCTGTCGACCGACACCTCACGGGGGCTGATGACGGACACGGTTTACCGCTTCTGCTTCAAGGACGGGAAACTGTCCGAGAAGCGCGAGTTCCACGTCAAGAGCTAGCGCGCCGCACAGCGACCCCGAGCAGGAGTACAGCAGGTGATCCGTGTCCTCATCGCCGACGACGAGCCACTCATCAGGGCGGGCATCAAAATGATCCTCACCTCGGCCGACGACATCGAGGTGGTGGCCGAGGCGGCGAACGGACGCGAGGCGGTCGAGCTGGCCCGGCGGCACCGGGCGGACGTGGCGCTGCTCGACATCCGGATGCCGGTCATGGACGGCCTCACGGCGCTCGGCGAGCTCGGCCGCACGGTGCCGGGCACGCGGGCGCTGATCCTGACCACGTTCGGCGAGCGCGACAACGTCCTGCGGGCCCTGCAGCAGGGCGGAGCGGGCTTCCTGCTCAAGGACTCCGCCCCCGGCGAGCTGATCGGGGCGGTCCGGGCGGCAGCGGCGGGCGACGCCTATCTCTCGCCCGCCGCCACCCGCCACGTGGTCGACTCGCTGGCCGGTGGGGCCGCCGCCACCCGGGCCGAGGAGGCCCGGCAGCGGGTGGCCGTGCTCGGCGACCGCGAACGCGAGGTGCTGGCCCTGCTGGGCGAGGGGCTCTCCAACGCCGACGCGGGCCGGCGCCTCCACATGAGCGAGGCCACGGTGAAGACCTATGTGAGTCGGATCCTCGCCAAGCTCGCCTGCGACAACCGCGTGCAGGCCGCCTTGCTGGCGCGGGACGCGGGACTGGGGGCGTGAGGCCGCCGGACCGAAGAAAGTAAGGTTTCAGGCCACCTTCACCTGACATGTGTTCAGGGAATCTGGGTTTTTGCGATATCTTTTTCGGCGTTCCCTCGTGACGGAGCGTCGGACGCGACGCCGGAGCGACGTCGGGAGCGCGTTGCACGCGCTGAAGCGCCTCCCGCGGAACACCTCGCACAGGCACGTGGCGGGCGAACCTCTCCCCGCCACGCATCGCCGTGCCGCAAAGACTCCAGCCCTGTTCCGCATCACCTAGGCAAAGGCCGCATGTCCGTTCATCCGCTATCGGACCTCATACGTTTCACCCGCCATAACTCACCCTTTTACTCGGCCCTCTACGCGCACCTGCCGGCCGACGTGAACCGCCTCACTGATCTCCCCGTCGTCGACCAGAACGCCTTCTGGGAGGCCAACACCCTCCAGGGCAACAGCGTGCTGACCGCCCCGCTCGGTGAGGCGGTCGTCTACAAGACGGGCGGCACCACCGGCGCACCGAAGTTCTCCTGCTTCACCCGCGAGGAGTGGCGGGAGTTCGTCACCGCCTTCGGCCAGGGCCTCGTCGAGGCCGGCCTGCGCCCCGGCCACCGGGTGGCGGACCTCTTCTACGCCGGCGAGCTCTACGCCAGCTTCCTCTTCATCCTCGACTCCCTCGCGCACGCCCCCGTCGACAACGTCCGCCTGCCCATCGGCGGTGCGGCCCCCCTGGAGACCACCGTCCCCACGCTCGAGGACTTCGCCGCGCAGGTCGTGGCGGGCACCCCGACCACCCTGTGCCGGCTCGCCGAGCACGTGGTCGCGACGGGCCGTCAACTCCCCTCCGTGGAGCTGCTGTTCTTCGGCGGCGAGGCACTCTTCGACGACCAGCGACGGCTGCTCGCCGCCGCCTTCCCCCACGCCGAGCCACGCTCCCTCGGCTACGCCAGCGTCGACGCCGGCCTCCTCGGCCGCCCCGTGCCCGGCCCCGACCCCCGGGTGCACCGCGCCTTCTCCCCGCACACCGTCGTCGAGATCCTCGACGAGACCACCGGCGAGCCCATCCAGGAGGAGGGCCGCCCCGGACGCGTCGTGGTGACCCAGCTCTTCCGCAGGCTCATGCCCGTCATCCGCTACCCCGCCGGCGACCGCGCGGAGTGGACCGACCACGCCGCCGGGCACTTCCGCATCCTCGGCCGCGCCGAGGAAGGCGTACGGGTCGGGCCCGTCTCGCTGTACTCGCAGGACGCGCTCGCCGCCGTCGCCGCGGCGGACACCGACGGCCGCGTCATGGGCACCCAGCTGGTGGTACGCCGCTACGAGGGCCGCGACCAGCTCGTGCTGCGCCTGGCCACCGCCCCCGGCGACGACGACCCCGCCGGGCTCGAGGTGCTCGCCAAGGCCGTCGTCGCCGAGCTGAACGCCGCCCGTCCGCTGTACCCCGACAGCATCGACGCCGGCTACGTCCACCCCATGGCCGTCGAGTGGGCACGCCACAGCGACCTCGTCGTCAACCCCCGCTCCGGCAAGCTCGTACGCGTCATCGACGAGAGGCCGACCGCATGACCGCCTCCCTCCCGGCGGCCTCCGAAGGCCGCCGCCTGCCCCTCGTCCTGCGCAACCGGGCGTTCGGAACCGTATGGCTGGGCCAGGTCCTGACCCAGGCCGCGGTGCGGATGTTCCAGGTCGGCATCTCCTGGTGGCTGGTCGCCTACGCCGTCGGCGGCGGCCGGGGCCTCGCCTCGGGCCTGTTCATGGCCGTCAGCACGCTGCCCGCCGTGGCGCTGGCGCCCGTCGTCGCCCGCACCGTCGCCCGCTTCGCCCCCCGCTCCGTGCTGCGCGCCGCCGCCGGCGCGGCGGGCGCGGTCGCGGCGGCGCTGGCCGCCTGGGCCTGCGCGAGCGGGCTGCCGCTCGCCGCCGCGTACGCCGCGACGCTCGCCCTCGCCGCCTGCCAGGCCTTCTTCGACCCCTGCCTGACCACCTCGGTGCCCGAACTCGTCGACGACGAGGACATCGAGGCCGCCACCGGCTTCGAGCTGTCCACCCAGTCGCTGGCGAGCCTGGGCGGGGCCCTGCTCGGCGCCCTGATCGTCGACCGGGCCGGCGTCGCGGGCCTCGCCGTCGGCTGCGCCTGCGCCTACGTCACGGCCGCGGTGCTCATCGCGACCGTCCGCTTCCGCCCGGCCGCACCCGCCACGCCCGACGGCGAGACGGAGGCCGCCCCGGCGCGCCGGACGCTGCGCCGGATCCTCGCCGGCCTGCCCCAGGTCCGCAGGATCCTGCTCTGCTTCACCGCCGCCAACCTCTTCACCACCGCCGTCTTCGTCGTCATCCCGCTCTACACCAAGTCCGTCCTCGACGACGGCGGTTCCACCGTCGCCCTGCTCGAGGCCTCGCTGGGCGCCGGCACGCTGATCGGCTCCTTCACCGGCGCCCGGGTGCCCGGCCGCCCCACCGCCCTCGGCGCCTGCCTCCTGGGCGTCATGGCCGCCGCGTTCGCCGTCCCCGGCCTCGTCGCCGGACGGTTCGTCATGGCGGGCTGCCTGGTGGCCGCCGGCTGGTGCGTGGGCGTGATCGGGGTGCGGTTCGTGGCGCTGTTCCAGCGGCTCGTGCCCGCCGCCGACAAGCCCGGCTTCTTCGCGGTGATGCAAGCCGTGCTGGGCGCGACGTTCCCCCTCGCCTCGCTGCTCTTCGGCCTGCTGGGCGACCACCTCTCCGTGCGCGTCCTGTGCCTGATCCAGGCCGCCGGCCTGGTCCCGGCCGCCGTCGCGCTGGCCCTGCTGCGCGACGGCACCCCGCGGGAAGAGCCCGTCGGCGCCGGTGACCGGACGCCGGAGCCCGTGAGCGCGGGAGGCCGGGGATGACCACCGTCATCGACGCGGCGACTCCCGCCGACATCGCCGACCTGCGCCAGCTGTACTACGCCGTCTACGGCCCGCACTACCCCGTCGCGCTCGGCACCGACCCCGCCGAGATGTCCCGCCTCATCGCGGACCCGCACTCCCTCTGGCTCGTCGCCCGCTGCCCGCGCACCGGCGGCCTGGCCGGATCGGCGGCCATCCGCAGCGAGCCCGGCAGCCGCACCGGCAAGCTCGAGGGCCTCGCCGTCCACCCGGACCACCGGGCGGCCGGCCTGGCCGGGGCGCTGACCGAGGAGCTGTGCGCGCGGATGCTGGACACCGGGCGGCTGGACTCGGTGTACGCCACCGTCCGTACCGTCAGCGCCGGCCCGCAGCGCGTGGTCTCCCGCAACGGCTTCCGGCCGCTGGGCGTCCTGCCCAACGCCGTGGCCCTCAACAGCCGTGAGAGCCTCGCACTCTACGCGCGTCACTCCGCCGGGGTCCTGGACCGCCGCGTCCCCGTCCCCGAGGTGCCCGCCCCGCTCGCGCCCCTGCTGCGCACCGTCGAGCGCAACCTGGGCGTCAGCTACGCGGACACCGCCGTCACCGCCCCGCTGCCCACGCCGGCGAGCACGACGGCCGCGCGGCTGGAGATGATCGAGGCCCCCGGCTTCGTACGCCGCCGCTTCCACGACCGCTTCCCCGACAGCGACCGCTGGTTCTACCCGCTGCACACCCCCAACACCCTGCTGGTGGCCGACGACGACCGCTTCGAGGTGTACGCCTACCTCAACCGCACCGGACGCTACTGCGCCCTGGTCGCCGCCCACCCCGGCCCGGCCGTCGCCGCCGACTGCCTGGAGGCGATCACCCGGACCCTCACCCGGGCCGGCGCCGGCTACGTCGAGGCGCTGCTGCCGCTCTCCGAGCACGGAATGCTCTCGGCCTTCCTGGCCCAGGGCTTCATCCCCAGCGCCCTCTACCCCGCGATGCGCCCGGAGGCCGACGGCGACCGCTTCCACGACTACGTCGTGATGTCCCGCACCGCCGAGCAGATCGACTTCCGCGGCGTGGTCGTCGACGAACCGCTCCAGCCGTACCTGGACGCCTATGTGTCGGCCTGGGCGTCGACCTACCTGCCCACACTCGAGGTTGCCCCATGACCCCCGTCAATCCCCATCTCGCCCCGGTCGCCGTCCCCGACCCGGCCCTGCTGCCCCAGGTGCAGCGGCTGTGCGACCTGACCGACCCCTACGCCTCCGGCCCCGCCGAGGAGGAGCTGTTCGCCGCCGCCATGGCGGAGATCAACGCCTGGCACGCGGACCGGTCGCCCTTCTTCAGCGGCCTCCACGCGAGCGAGCGGGCGCGCACGCCCTACGACGCGCCGCTGGTGCACGCGAACTTCTTCAAGCGCCACGAGGTGCTGTCCATCCCCCGTGACGACGTCCACCTGCACCTGACCTCGTCCGGCACCACCGGACAGAAGTCGCAGATGTTCTTCGACGAGTGGACCATCCGCTCCGCCCAGCGCATGGTCGCCCGCATCTTCGACCGCAACGGCTGGATCACCCCCGACCAGCCGGTCAACTACCTGCTCTACAGCTACGAGCCCGCCCGCGACCTCAAGCTGGGCACCGCCTTCACCGACAACTACCTCTGCGACTTCGCCCCCGCGCGGCACGTCGAGTACGCCCTGCGCGACACCGGCAACGGCCATGAGTTCGACCCCTTCGGCTGCGTCGCCGCCCTGCGCCGCTTCGCGGAGGACGACGCACCCGTCCGCATCCTGGGCTTCCCCGCCTTCCTGTGGTTCACCCTGGAGCGGATGCGCGCCATGGGCCTGCCGCCGCTGACCCTCCCCGAGGGCTCCCTGATCATCCTCGGCGGCGGCTGGAAGGGGCACACCGACCGGCAGATCGGCAAGCACGAGCTGTACGACCGCGTCACCGAACAGCTCGGCATCCCCTCCGAGCGGATCCGCGACACCTTCGGCTCCGTCGAGCACTGCATCCCCTACATCGAGTGCTCGCACCACAACCTCCACGCACCCGTCTGGTCCCGCGTGTTCATCCGCTCCACGCGCACGCTGGAGCCCCTCGGGTACGGCGAACGGGGCTACCTGCACCTGGTGTCCCCCTACATCACGTCCGTACCGGCGCAGAGCGTCGTCATGGGCGACCTCGCCTCCCTGCACCCCGGCGAGGAGTGCGGCTGCGAACTGGACACCGACTGGTTCGTCATCCACGGCCGCGCCGGAGTGAGCCGCAACAAGAGCTGCGCGGTGGCCGCCGCCGAACTGATGAAGGGCATGTCGTGACGAACGGGACCACCCACCACCAGCACTACTGGCAGGGCGCCTTCATCGACGACGAGGAGGCGGGACGGCGCCTGGCCGGCCTGCCCGCCGCCGTCGGGGCCGCCCTGGCCAGGCCCCTGGAGACCGAGACCCTCCTGGCCGCCTGCGACAAGCTGGCCACCGCCCTCCTCGACCCCGCCCACCCCACGCACGCCCGCCTGGCCGGGCACCTGGCGCCGGGCGAGGACGCGAGCGTGCTCGCCGAGCTCGGCGCCTTCCTCGGCCGCCGGGAACTGACCCGCAAGCTCCGCCGCGAGCTCGGCGGCAGTGCCCCGCAGCGGCTCGGCCGCCCCGACGCCCGGGAGACCGTCTACGAGGCCTGGGCCCCGGTCGGCCTCGTCGCCCACATCGCCCCCGGCAACGCCGCCACCGTCGCCCCCCTCAGCCTCGTCGAGGGACTGCTCGCCGGCAACGTCAACATCCTCAAGACCAGCGGCTCCGACACGCTCCTGGCCCAGCACCTGCTCGCCGAGCTGGCCGCGCTCGACGAGAGCGGGGCCATCGCCGAGCGCGTCATCGTGCTGCGCTTCTCCTCCTCGCGGCAGGAGTGGCTGCGGCTGATGTGCGCCCCGGCCGACGCCGTCGCCGTCTGGGGCGGCGAGGCCGCCGTCGAGGGCGTCGCCGCCCATGTGCCGGCCGGCTGCCGCCTGGTGGAGTGGGGACACAAGATCTCCTTCGCCTACCTCACGCGCGACGCCTGGCAGGACGCGGAGGTCCTCGGCGCCCTCGCGGCCGACGTGTGCCTGTACGAGCAGCAGGCCTGCTCCAGCCCCCAGGTGGTCTACCTCGACACCGAGGACGCCGGCGAGGTCTTCGCCTTCGCCGAGCGCTTCGCGGCCGTCCTGGCCGCCATGCCCCCCGCCGAACCGCCCGCGGACGGCCCCGACCCCGCCGAGGAGGCCGAACTCACCACCACCGAACTCATCGCCCGCCTGGAGGAACACCTCGGCCTCACCCGCGTCCTCAGCGCGCCCGACGGCTCCTGGCGCGTCATGGCCGACACCCGGCCCGCCCTCACCGCCTCCCCGCTGCACCGCAGCGTGTGGGTCAAGCCGCTGCCCCGCACGAACGTCCTGAGCACCCTGCGCCCCATGCGCCGCTACCTGCAGACCGCGGGCATCGCCGGCAGCCGCACCGACATCGCCGAGCTCGCCCGGCTGACCCTGGCCGCGGGCGCCACCCGCGTCACCCCGGTCGGCGCCATGCAGAGCGGCTACTCCGGCGAACCGCACGACGGCGTCTACGCCCTGCAGCGCTACAGCCGCCGCGTCGCCGTCCAGGCCGACGAGCGCTTCGCCACCACCGCGTGCCTCGACGACCTGGCGCGCCCGGTGGAGTTCCCCCCGCCGAGCGGCCCCCTGCTGGACAAGGCCGCCGTCCAGGAACTCAACCGCGACGTCGACCGCCGCGACGCCGAGCTGTACTTCCGCAGCGGCGGCAGCACCGGCACGCCCGCCCTCTCCCTGTTCACCTACGACGACTACGACACCCAGATGCACGCCGCCGCCCGCGGCCTGCTCGCCGCGGGCTACGACCCCGCGCGCGACCGCACCGCCAACCTCTTCTACTGCGGCGGCATGTACGGCGGCTTCATCAGCTTCTTCTCCATCCTGGAGCGGCTGGGCGGGGTCCAGATGCCGATCGCCGCGAGCACCGACCACCGGGCCACGGCCGAGGCGATCGTCGCCCACGAGGCCGACACCCTCTTCGGCATGCCCTCCTACCTGTGGCAGCTCCTGCACGAGGAGGGCGAGCGACTGCGCTCGTACGGCGGCATCCGCAAGATCTTCTACGGCGGCGAGCACTTCACCGCCGAACAGCGCCGCACCCTCGCCGAGACCTTCGGCATCGAGACCATCCGCTCGATCACCTACGGCAGCACGGACCTGGGCCCGCTGGGCTACCAGTGCGACCGGAGCACCGGCGGCGTCCACCACCTGCACGCCGACCTGCACACCCTCGAGATCCTCGAGACCGACGCCGACCGCCCCGTGGCCCCCGGTGAGACGGGCCGCCTGGTCTTCACCACCCACGCCCGGCGCGGCCAGAACCTGGGCCGCTACGTGATCGGCGACCTCGGCCGCGCCCTTCCCGGCCGCTGCCCCTGCGGCAGCCACGCCCCGCGCTTCGAACTGCTGGGCAGGCTCGGCGACGTGATGCGCGTGGCCACGTACTTCCTCAACTACCGGCGCTTCGTCGCCATCGCCGAGGAGGACCGCGGCTACGCCGGCGAACTCCAGGTCCTCCTCACCGACGCGGGCCCGCGCGAACGGCTCACCGTCCGCGTCGAGCACACCCCGACGGCGGCCCCGGACGACCTCCGCACCGCCTTCCTGGCCGGCTACCCCGAACTGCGCTCGGCCGTCGAGGAGCGCCTGCTCGACCTCGTGGTCGAGACGGCGGACCCCGCCGGATTCGACCGCACGGCCTCCAGCGGAAAGCTGCGGGCGGTGGTGGACGACCGGCGGTAGCCCGGTCCGTACGAGCGGAACGCCGGCCGGTCCCCGTGGCCGGCCGGCACCGGGCCGCGCCGCAGTCAGAATCGCGTCAACGTACCGGCCCGGCCTGCCGCTTCCCGCCCCGGCGACCTGACGATGGGTCATGAGCCCACGGGCCGCCGGGCGGCACGCCGCCGCCCCTCGAGACGAAGGAGCGGCACCATGCCCCAGGCCGGTGCACCGTCCGACGCGCCGGGCAGCCGCCCCGGCACACTGAAGGTCTTCCTCGGCGCGGCCCCGGGCGTCGGCAAGACCTACCGGATGCTGGACGAAGGCTGGCGCCGGTCCCTGCGCGGGACCGACGTCGTCGTGGCCTACGCCGAGTGCCACCACCGCCCGCACACCGAGGAGATGCTCGCGGGCCTGGAGGTCCTGCCGCGGCTGCGCCGCACCCACCGGGGCGTGGAGCACACCGAACTCGACCTCGCGGCCGTCCTGGCGCGCCGCCCGGCCGTGGCGCTCGTCGACGAGCTGGCCCACACCAACGCCCCGGGCGCCGGCAACCCCAAGCGCTGGCAGGACGTCGAGGAACTGCTCGGCGCCGGAGTGGACGTCGTCACCACCGTCAACATCCAGCACCTGGAGTCCCTCAACGACGTCGTCGAGAAGATCACCGGCCTGCCGCACCGGGAGACCGTCCCCGACGAGGTCGTACGCCGCGCCCACCAGATCGAACTCGTCGACATGGCACCCGAGGCGCTGCGCCGCCGCATGGCGCACGGCAACATCTACGCCCCCGACAAGATCGACGCCGCGCTCTCGCACTACTTCCGCGTCGGCAACCTCACCGCCCTGCGCGAGCTGGCCCTGCTGTGGGTCGCCGGGCGCGTCGACGAGACCCTGCAGCACTACCGCGCCGAGCACGGCATAGGCGGCGTGTGGGAGACCCGGGAACGCGTGGTCGCCGGCATCACCGGCGGCCCCGAGGGCGCCACCCTCATCCGCCGGGCCGCCCGCATCGCCGCCCGCTCCTCCGGCGGCGACCTGCTCGCCGTCCACGTCACCCGCAGCGACGGCCTCGCCGGGGCCTCGCCCGCCGCCCTGGCCCGGCAGCGGCAGCTCGTGGAGAGCCTGGGCGGCAGCTACCACACCGTCGTCGGCGACCACGTGCCCATGGCCCTGCTGGAGTTCGCCCGCGCCGAGAACGCCACCCAGCTCGTCGTCGGCGTCAGCCGCCGCGGCCGGCTGCTGCGCCTCCTCGGCACGCGCGGGGTGGGGGAGGCGGTGGTCGAGGCGTCGGGGGACATCGACGTCCACCTGGTCACCCACGAGCGGGCGGGCCGGGGCCGCGGCCGCCCCGCCCCGGGCCGGGACCTCCCGCTCGCCCGCCGGCTCGGCGGGCCCGTCGCCGGGCTCGCGCTGCCCGCCCTGCTGACCGTGCTGCTGCGGCGCCCTGCGGTCGCCGACGCCCTCGGCCTCAACCTCACCAGCGAGGCCCTGATCTTCCTGGCCGCCGTCGTCGGCGTGGCCTGCGTCGGCGGCGTGCTGTCCGCCCTGCTGGCCTCCCTCGCGGCCTCGCTCCTGCTCAACTACTACTTCATCCCGCCCGCCGGCCGCTTCACCATCGCCGAGGCCAACAACGCCCTGGCCCTCGTGGTGTTCGCGCTCGTCGCCGTCACCGTCGCCGCCGTCGTGGACCGCTCGCTGCGGACCGGCCGCCGCGCCGCCCGCGCCACCGCCGAGGCCCAGACCCTGTCCTCGCTGGCGGGCGACATCCTGCGGGGCGAGCTGGACGTGCCCGTGCTGCTGGAACGCACCCGCGAGACCTTCGGCATGGAGTCCGCCGAACTGCGCCCGCGCGACGGGAACGGGGAAGCGGTACGGGCCGGGCGGGCGCCGGACGGCGAGGACGGCACCGGGATCCGGGTGCCGGTGGGGGAGGACCGCCTGCTCGTCCTGCGCGGCCGCGACCTGCCCGCCACCGAACGGCGGGTGCTCACCGCCTTCGCCGCCCACCTGACGGCCGCCGTGGAACGCGCCCGCCTCGCCGAGGCGGCGGCCGAGATCGAACCGGTCAGGGCCGCGGACCGCATGCGCACCGCCCTGCTCGCCGCCGTCAGCCACGACCTGCGCACCCCGCTGGCCAGCGGCTGGGCGGCCGTCAGCTCCCTGCGCAGCCGGGACGTGCGCTTCTCCGACGAGGACAGGGAGGAACTGCTGGCCACCGCCGAGGAGTCCCTGGTCAGGCTCAACCGGCTGGTGGACAACCTCCTCGACATGAGCCGCATCCAGGCGGGCGCCCTGACCCTCCACCTGCAGCCCACCGCGCTCGCCGACGTGCTCCCGCCCGCCCTCGACAGCCTGCCGGAGCCGCCGGCCGACCCCGTCGTCACCCAGGACCTCATCCCCGTACCGGACGTGCTCGCCGACCCTCCGCTGCTCGAGCGCGTCCTCGCCAACCTGGTCGCCAACGCCGTCCGGCACGCGCCGCCCGGCCGTCCGGTCACCGTCACCGCCAGCGTCCTCGCCGGGCGCGTCGAGCTGCGCGTCGTCGACCGGGGGCCCGGGATCCGCGCCGCCGACCGCGAGCGGGCCTTCGCGCCCTTCCAGCGGCTCGGCGACACCGACAACACCACCGGCCTGGGCCTGGGCCTCGCCCTCTCCCGGGGCCTGACCGAGGCCATGGGCGGCACGCTCACCCCCGAGGACACCCCCGGGGGCGGCCTGACCATGGTCGTCTCGCTGCCCGCCGCCCCCGCCCCGGAGCCCGGTGGCGCGCCGATGTGAGCGGGTGCCGCCGGACGATGCCCTAGGCCCGTGCGAGGAAGGCGCGGACCTGGCGGGAGACCGTGTCGTCCGTCAGCAGCTGGTTGTGCGTGGGGCAGCCCTCGGCCCGGGTGTTGACCGCACCGGCGAGCTCGGTGCTCGAGACCGGGACGACCACGCCGTCGCACGGCGACCACCACGTGCCGTAGCGGGTGGCGCCGGGAGTCTCGTCACCGGCGTTGAGCTGCCTGAGGACGTACGAACCGGGGGTCATGTCCCGGCAGGCCCGGTTCCACAGCGCGCACGCCCAGGCCGCGGTCGTCCCGTGGTTGGGCCCCGCCAGCGACACCCAGTGCCCGACCCTGTCCGCGCCGCCGCCGAACTTCACGTACCAGCGCGAGGGCAGGCTGCCCAGGCTGTGCGCCACGATGTCCACGCGCGAGGCCCCGGTGCGGGCCAGCACCGAGTCGACGTAGGAGGACAGCCGGCCGGCGAGCACCTCGTTCGTCGACTGCGTGGTGTCGTACGACCAGGCCGCGAGCCGGTCCTCGGGATACCCGGCGCGGGCGAAGTCGGCGCGCATCTCGCCCCAGACGCCCGGGCCCGCGTTGGCCCCGTGCACGAACACCACCGGATCGGGAGGGGCACCGGCCCCCAGGGCGGGCGGAGCGGCGCCCAGGGCGACGGCGGACAGGACGAGCGAGAGGGCGGCGATGAGCAGACGGCGCATGCGGCGGGGCCACCTTTCTGTTGCGCGACGCGGTTCCGCACTTCGGTTCCGCACGTGTGGTCCGCACGGATCGCGTCCTGCACGGCGATCCGTTCCCGTGCGCCGGAACTATGCCAGCCCCAACGGCCGCACGGACAGGGGGAGTCGCATGCATGGAAGGAACCCATCCGGGTAACTCGTCCGCTCTGCAAGGTGAACGACTCCGCAAGGTGACCAACGGATCCGGTGCCGCGAGCGGCGCCCCGCGATTGGGGGGCACGACCATGTTCATATCCCGCACGACCCGGCGCACGACCTGGCGCACCACTTGGCGCACGGGGGTGGCGCTCGCCGTCCTCGCCGCGCTGACCACGTCCGCCGGCGCGTTCGCGGCGCCTCCGGGCGCCCCCGCCGGAGCCACGGCGCCGCCCCCGCAGGACCACGAGGGCAGCCCGTCCTCGGCCGTCGACCGGGTGGCAGCCTTCTACGGCGCGTACGTGGACGCCCGCACGGGCACGCCCGACACGGTCCTGGCCGACGCCCTGCGCGCGCACTTCCTGACCCGGGAGTTCCGCGGGCGCCTGGCGGCCTGGGAACGGAAGAACGGGGCGGACGGGGTGCTCCGCGCGCAGAACACCCCGCGCGCCTGGCGCGTGAGCTACGACAACAGCGGCGCGGGCCACACCTGGACGCGCGTCCGGCTCACCTGGGGCGACGAGGCCAAGCCGACGTACACCTACGTGAGCGTGCAGTCCGACCTGACCACGAGGCTGATCTCCGACATCAAGGAGGCGGAGGAGTGAGGCGCTCGCAGTAGCTCTTGCGGGCGGATCAGTCCGTGCGCTCCTCGTCCCGGTCCCCGCTCCAGTGGGTGTGGAAGGACCCCTCGCGGTCCACCCGCCGGTAGGTGTGGGCACCGAAGAAGTCGCGCTGACCCTGCGTCAGCGCGGCGGGCAGCCGGGGGGCGCGCAGCGCGTCGTAGTAGGCGAGGGCGGCGGAGAAGCCCGGCGTCGGCACGCCGTGCCGGACCGCCGTGGCGACCACCGCGCGCCAGGCGTCCTGGGCCCGGCCGACCTCGTCGGCGAACTCCTTGTCCGCCAGCAGCGTCGGCAGGCCGGGGTCGGCGGCGAACGCGGCCCGGATGCGGTCCAGGAACGCCGCCCGGATGATGCAGCCCCCGCGCCAGATGGCGGCCATGGCGCCGAGGTCGATGTCCCAGCCGTACTCGGCGCTCGCCTTGGCGATCATGTTCCAGCCCTGGGCGTACGACACCACCTTCGACGCGTACAGCGCCTCCTCGACCTGCGCCGCGAACTCCTCGGCGCCGACGGGCGAGAGCGGCTCGCCCGCAGGCCCGGGCAGCGCCCGCGCCGCCTCGCGCAGGTCCTTGTGCCCGGATACGGACCGCGCGAACACCGCCTCGGCGATGCCGGACACCGGAACCCCGAGGTCCAGCGCGGTCTGCACCGTCCACCGCCCGGTGCCCTTCTGCTCGGCCTCGTCGGCCACCACGTCCACGAACGGCCGGCCGGTCGCGCCGTCGGTGTGGGCGAGCACCTCGGCGGTGATCTCGATGAGGTACGAGTCCAGCCGCCCGGTGTTCCAGGTGCGGAAGGTCTCGGCGATGCGGGCCGGCTCGTAGCCGCCGACCGTGCGCAGCAGGTCGTACGCCTCGGCGATCAGCTGCATGTCGGCGTACTCGATGCCGTTGTGCACCATCTTGACGAAGTGCCCGGCGCCGTCGGGCCCGACGTGGGTGCAGCAGGGGGTGCCGTCCTCCGCCTTGGCGGCGATGTCCTCGAGCAGCGGCCCGAGGGCCGCGTAGGACTCGGCCGACCCGCCCGGCATGATGCTGGGCCCGTTGAGGGCACCCTCCTCGCCGCCGGAGATGCCGGCGCCGACGAAGTGGATGCCCTTCTCGCGGAGGGCGGCCTCGCGGCGGCGGGTGTCGGCGAAGTGGGCGTTGCCGCCGTCGATGATCATGTCGCCTTCCTCGAGGAGCGGCGCGAACTCCTCGATGACGGCGTCGGTGGCCTCTCCGGCCTTGACCATGACGATCAGGCGCCTGGGTCTCTGCAGCGCGGCGACGAAGTCCTCGGCGCTCTCCGCGGGCACGAAGTTCCCCTCGTGCCCGTGCTCGTCGACGAGGGCCTTCGTCCTGGCGTGGGTCCGGTTGTGGACGGCGACGGTGTGCCCGTGGCGGGCGAAGTTGCGGGCGAGGTTGCTGCCCATGACGGCGAGCCCGGTGACGCCGATCTGCGCGGTTGCCCGGGTGGAGGAGGTGCTGGTGCTGGCCATGCGGTGTTCCACTCCTGTCACGTGCATCGAAGGCTGGTCCGACGCGTCAACGCCGGACACTTCGAAGATCTTCCCCGCGGGGCGCCCGACTCCTTCCCGCCTGTGCGCAACTACCGTGCGCGCACCAGCAGATGGCCCCGGCGGAACCGCTCCTCCTCGTGGGGTTCACGCAGCATCCGGCCGACTTCCGCGGACGAGTTCGGCGTAGCGGACGGCGACGGCGTCGTAGGCATCCACTGTCGTACGGAGGTGCGAGGGAAGTTCGGTCACGGGAGACGAGACCAGGGCTCGCGCGACCGGGCCCGGCGACGGCCGGTGTCGAATCCGATGTCGATACCGATGTCGGTGCCGATACCGATGCCGACGCCGTGCGTGCCGGACCCTTCCCGGCATTCGTCCGGCCGGTCAGTCCTCGTGGCGGACGACGCAGAGGCCCCAGATGACGAAGGCGCACAGGGCGATCACCACGATCGACCACAGCGGGTAGTACGGGATGAAGAGGAAGTTGGCGAGGATGAGCAGCGCCGCTATGACGATGCCCAGCACTCTGGCCCAGGTGGAGACCTTGAACAGGCCGAGGCCCACCATGATCGCCGCGATGCCGAGGAAGAGATGGATCCAGCCCCAGCCCGTCAGGCTGAATTTATAGACGTAGTCGGTCGTGCTGACGTACACCGTGTCGTGGACTATCGCCGAGATGCCCCGGAACAGATCCAGGAATCCCGCGATGAGCAGCATCACGGCCGCGAAGACCGTCAGCCCGGCGGCTGCCGCCAGGGACCGTTCGCTGTGGTGACGGTGGTCGAACGAGGACGACATGATGTCTCTCCTTTGCCTGGTGGGTCCTTGCCCGGTCGGTCAGTGGAGGATCTTCTCCTTCGCCCGGCGGAACTCCTCGTCGGAGATGTCTCCCCTGGCGCGGATTTCCGAGAGTTTCAGCAGCTCGTCCGCCTCGCTCCCGCGGCTCGTGCCGCCGGCTGTGTCGCGGACGTACTGGTCGAACGCCTGCTGCTGGGCCTGGAGATGGCGTCGTTCCCGGTTGCCCATGCCGCGGCCCCGGGCGAGGACGTAGACGAATACGCCCAGGAAGGGCAGCAGGATGGTGAGAACGAGCCAGCCCGCCTTGGCCCAGCCGCTCAGCGCGTTGTCACGGAAGATGTCGGCGATCACGCGGAACAGCAGGATGAACCACGAAACCCACAGCACGATCCACAGGACGGTCCAGAACGCCCCCAGAAGCGGATAGTCGTAGGCGAGATAGACGTGTTCACTCATGATCCGGACCCCTTGTCGGTGTGGTGCCGTTCGCCGCGGAGGCGGCGCCGAGAATCGCGAGGACGGCCAGGACGAGGACGGCGACGCCGAGGATCAGGGCCACGCTCGCCGCGGTGGGGTAGTTCCAGAGGAACAGGGCCAGTGCCGCGGCCGCGATGACGATGCCGGTGGTCCAGCGGCGGTGCGTCTGCAGCCAGTGGCCCGTGGCGCCGGTGCGCAGGCCGGAGTGGGCCATGGCCCGGCCGGTGGCGCCGGTGGCCCGGCCGGTCACCGAGCGGACGAGCCGGGCGCCGCGGCCGGGACCGTAGAGGTAACCGGCCAGCGCCGTGACGACCGCCGCGACGAGGACCGTGCGGGTGGCGGCGCGCAGGAAGCGCACGAAGGTGTCGTAGACCGTGGCGGCCGCGTCCGGGGGCAGGGTCGCGGGCGGCACCGAGTCCAGGTAGACGCGCCGTGCGACGGCGAGCGCCACGAGGAGCAGCACCATCATCACGCCGATGCCGATGGCCGCGGTCATCAGCGTCACCCTGTGCGCGGGCGCCGACCACACGGCGAGCGCGGCCAGGACGACGACCGTGACGGGCAGCCATGTGCCGACGACCTCGAGCAGGCGCATGCCGGCCTGGGCGTCGTCGAGCTTTTCGGTGCGGAACAGAGTGATCGTCTTGTCGACGTCAGGGATGTTCGAGGCCTTCTCGTAGCCCTCCGCGACCAGCTGCTGCTTGACCTTGTCCACGACCGTGCCCAGGTCGAGGACGACGGCGTCGCCCTTGGCCTGCACGGCGCTGGTCCCCTCGCCGGTGAGCGTCTTGACGACGGCCGCGTGGGCGCGCCGGTTCGCGTCGTTCCACAGCTGCGCGAACTGGTCGCTGGTGACGACCTTGTCGACCACCTTGTGGACGGCCGTGGTCAGGGCGTTCTTCAGGGGGCCGGCGAGCAGGTGCGACTTGTCCACGATCGCCGGCGGCGCGTCGGCCTTGGCGAGCGCGTTGGAGAGGGCGTCCGTGATGGCCTTGATGTCGACGTTGTCGACCACGCGGGTGGTCAGCCGGTCCGTGACGGCGTTCTGCACGGACGGGTCCTTGGCCAGCGGAGCGACGGTCTGTACGTAGCGGTCGGTGTCCGAGACCTGACTGTCGGCCCAGGCCGCCACGACCGCGAGCGGCGAGAGGACGAAGGCGAGCACCAGCAGGACGGACGTCGCCGCGTAGCGCAGCCGCCGGTGGTGCAGGGCCTCGCGCTCGCGCAGGCGCCGGTAGTCGTCGCGTTCGCCGGGGGTCAGGGCGCCGTCGTCGTGCGGGGGCCCGGGAGCGCGGGGCATGGCGTTCATGGCCTGCTCCCTCCTGGCCGGTCGTGTGCTGACGGAGACGGTGTCCTTCGCAGCGTGACCGGGACCGGGTACGCGCCGCATCACCCGTAGCGGGTGAGCCGGAGGCGGGCGCTCCTGCAGCCCCCTGTCGGCCCGGCACGGCGGGCGACACGCCCCCGCCCAAAACGCCGGCCGGTCGCCGCGCGGCCCTAGGGTGCGATCAAGCGGCCGCTCGCCCGTCACCGGGGCGCACCGGACAGCGGAGAGGGTGCAGGCGTGAAACGATGGCGGGCCCTGATCGTGCTCGGGACGGCCCAGTTCCTGATGGTGCTGGACACGTCGGTCATGAACGTCTCGATCAGCACGCTGGTCGAGGACTTCCGCACCGAGGTCACGGCGATCCAGGCGGTCATCACCCTCTACACCCTGATCATGGCCGCCTTCATGATCACAGGCGGGAAGCTCGGCGACGCGTTCGGCCGCCGCCGGGCCTTCGCCGTCGGGCTGGTCGTGTACGGAGTCGGCTCCGCCCTCACCTCGCTGGCACCGTCGCTGTGGGTGCTGGCGCTGGGCTGGTCGGTGATCGAGGGGCTGGGCGCCACCCTCGTCCTCCCGGCGCTCGCCGCACTCGTCGCCGGCGCGTACCGCGGCCGGGAACGGGCCGTCGCCTACGGCGTCATCGGAGGGCTGGCCGGCGCCGGCATCGCGGTGGGGCCGCTGCTCGGCGGATGGGTGACGACGTACCTGACCTGGCGGCTGGTGTTCGCCGGCGAGGTCGTGCTCGTCATCGCCATGCTGTGCGTCCTCCGGTGGATCCCGGACGTCCCGCGGGAGCCGCGGACCCCGCTGGACAAGGGCGGCGTCGTCCTGTCCGCGGCCGGGCTCGCCCTCGTCGTCCTGGGTGTCCTGCAGAGCAGTTCCTGGGGATGGCTCAAGCCCCGCAACCCGCCCTTCACCGTCCTCGGCTTCTCCCCGACCGTGTTCGTCATCGCGGCGGGGGGCGTGGTGCTGTGGCTGTTCTGCTCGTGGGAACGGCGGCAGTCGGCGCGGGGGAGGGAACCCCTGGTGCGCCTGTCGCTGTTCGCGCTGCCGCCGCTGCGGTCGGGGCTGACCATGTTGCTCTGTCAGAACCTCGTCCTGCTGGGCCTGTTCTTCATCATCCCGCTGTACCTGCAGGTCGTGCAGGGTCTCGACGCCTTCCAGACCGGACTGCGCCTGCTGCCGGTGTCGGTGACGATGCTCCTGTCCGCCATGGCCGGCCCGCTGCTCGGCCGGATCGCCGCACCCCGGACGGTGGTGCGAAGCGGGCTGCTCGTGCTCGTCGTGGCGGCCGTATGGCTGCTGGCCACGATCGAGCCCGAGATCGACAGCCTCTCCTTCGGCCTGGCGATGGCCGTCCTCGGCCTGGGCATGGGGCTCCTCGCCTCCCAGCTGGGCAATGTCGTGCAGTCCAGCGTCGGGGAGGCCGAACGCAGCGAGGTCGGCGGCCTGCAGTACAGCGCGCAGAACCTCGGCTCGTCCCTGGGCACCGCACTCATCGGCTCCCTGCTGATCGGAGCGCTGGTCCACGCCTTCACCACGCAGATCGAAGGCAACCCGAAGGTCTCGGACGCGGCCCGGCAGCAGGCGGGCATCACCATGGAGGCGGGGGTGAGCTTCGTCGGTACGGACCAGGTGCGCACCGCCGCCGAGCGTGCCGCGCTCCCGCCCTCCGAAGTCGACGCGATCGTCGACTCCTACGCCGCCGCGCAGCTCGACGCCCTCAAGGCCGCCGTCCTGGCCGCCGCGGCCGTCACCCTCGGCGCCTTCCCGTTCACCCGCCGACTGCCGGCCGAGCGGCTGAGCAGGGAAGCCGGCCGGTGAGCGTGGTCCTGCGGCCCGTCGGCACCGCGACCGGTCTCGTCCTCGCCTACTACCTGCTGCCCCTGGACAAGAGGTTCGAGGGAAGCACCGCCGTGGGCCTCGTCCTCGGCCTGGCCGCCGTGGCGGCCCTCTTCACCTGGCAGATCCGCTCGATCATGCGGTCCTCGCGGCCCCGGCTGCGGGCCGTCGAGGCGCTGGCCACCACGGTGCCGCTGTTCCTGCTGCTCTTCGCGGGCGCGTACTACCTCCTGGAGCAGGCCGAGCCGGGGAGTTTCTCCGAGCCCCTCAGCCGGACCGACGCCCTGTACTTCGCGCTCACGGTGTTCAGCACCGTCGGCTTCGGCGACATCACCCCCCACGCGGAACAGGCACGGATCGTCACCATGGTCCAGATGTCCGGCGACATCCTGCTCGTCGGTGTCGCCGCCCACGTCGTCGTCGGCGCGGTCCAGTCCGCCCTCGGGCGCGGGCCGGCCGACGGATCACCTCCCGCTCCCGGAGGGGCCTCCGGCCCGGGCGGAGCCGGCGGCGGGTAGGCCACGGCCCGCCGTGACGGCGAGCTCCCACAGGCGCCGCCAGTCCAGACGCGGCCGCGCCGGCGGAACGCCCGGACGGTGCCGGGGCACCCGTACCCGCA
This sequence comes from Streptomyces griseocarneus, assembly GCF_014655595.1. Classification (GTDB taxonomy): domain Bacteria; phylum Actinomycetota; class Actinomycetes; order Streptomycetales; family Streptomycetaceae; genus Streptomyces; species Streptomyces griseocarneus. The sequence goes on from NZ_BNBL01000001.1 coordinate 1,175,975, forward strand.
GCGCACCGGGCTCCGACACGCAGCGCACGGGAGCGGGGAGCGTCAGCGCCTCGCCGTCGACGCCGACCCGCACCTCCGACTGATCGGCGCCCACGACGACCTCGCCGGCGGTCAGCGCGACCAGGCCGGGCGCGCGCCGGCCGCGCAGCAGACCGGCCGCCTGCACCGCGCTGTCGACCGTGACGCTCACCAGCCCCAGCACTCCGCCGTCGAGCCGGTCGCGCCGGCCCAGCCCCGCCCGGTCGCCGACCCGGTACGGGTTGTTGCTGACCAGCACGGCCTGCGGACCGTCGACGCTGACGGCCCCGGCGCCGACCGTCAGCCGGGGGCCGCGCTGATGGGTCAGCACGTCGGGCAGCAGCCGCAGCAGGGTGCCGGCCTTGTCGTCGCGGTACGCCGGGCTCTGCACGACCTCCGCGTACGCGCCGAAGGAGGCGTTGTTGACGAAGACGCGCCCGCCGACGCGGCCGAGGTCCACCCGGAACTCCACCCCGTCGGTGAGCGCCTCCAGGCTCCGCGACGGGTCGTCCCGGTCGAGCCCGAGGTCCAGGGCGAAGTGATTGCGCGTCCCGGCCGGCACCACCACGAACGGCACGCCGTGCTCCGCCGCCACCCCCGCCACCAGCGCCTGCGTCCCGTCGCCACCCGCCACACCGAGCAGGTCCGCGCCCCGGGCGAGGGCGTCGCGGGCGAGGGCGGCGACGTCCGCCGAGCCGGCGGGGCCGAGCAGCACCACCTCCGCGCCGAGCGCCTCGGCCTTCTCCTGGAGGCCGAAGCGGCCCACCTTCCCGCCGCCCGAACGCGGGTTCATCAGGAGGCAGGCACGCCCGGGCGGCGGGACCGGACGGCCGGGAGCCGTGCCCGCCGCCACGTCCGCCCGCAGCGCGGACCGGCCCGCGACGCCGGCCAGCGCGCACAGGGCCAGCGAGACCAGGACGAGCCAGAGCAGCCTCGCCGCGACGTACGACGCGAGCACGGCCGGCGGCGCCGCCGCGGCCACGACCAGGGCGACGCCCCGCACCACGCCCCGGCGCGTCAGCGCCCACCACCCGGCCGCCGCCGCGACGACCAGGCCCGCCGCCCCCACGGCCGCCAGCCCCACGCTCTTGAACCCCGCCACGGACAACAGGAGCACCCCCGCGCCGACGGCCGCCACGACCGCCAGGCGCGCGCTCCAGCGCTGCCGTGCCCCTCCGGGGGCGGCGACATGCCTCATGGCACCTCCAGGGCTCGTGACCCGGCCCTTCCCGTCATTGTCGCCGCCCGAGGGGTCGCCACCGTCACCCGGAACGGGTGAGGCAGACCCCGGCGCGCCGGGCCCACAGTGGGACTGCCACCGGTCCAGGACGGACCGGCGACAGGGAGACCGCTTCGCGGCCACGGGCACGCACCGCGGCGCGGGCGGAGCCCCGCCCGGGGCGACGGCCGAGGAAGGCGGACCCGGATGAACGGCGGCGGACGTACCACCGGTGGGTCGCGGCCGGCCCGTCCGGAGGAGTCGGCGACGGTGCAGGCCCAGGCGCTGCTGCCGATGATCTGGGCCGATCCGCAGCACATGCCCGAGCAGCTGGCCTTCTTCGCGGTGCGGCGGTTCGGCCCCCGGGCCGCCGCCGCCGTGGACCGCCGGAAGCAGCGCAGGCCGGCGGCCGGGGCCGACGAGCTCCGCCGGGAGGCCATCGCCCACGGAACGCGCATGACGATCGCCGACGGTGCCGCGCTGGGCGGGCCGTTCATGATCGTCATGCCCGTGAGCTTCGTGGCGGCGCTGCTCTCCCAGGCCCGGATGGTGCTCGAGCTGGCCGTCCTCGCCGGGCACGACCCCCACAGCGAGGACCGGGTGGTGGACCTGCTGGTCCTCCAGGACGTGTACCCGTCGACCGAGGCCGCCGCCGAGGCCCTGGGCGGGGTCAAGCGCCGCCCGCCGGGGGGCCGGGGCCGGATCCCCCGGCGGACGCGGTGGTCGATGATCGTCAGGATGGCGGCGATCCTCGGCATCGTGGGCGGGGGCGGCGAGAAGCGCAGCAGGCTCCAGCAGGTGGTCTCGACGCTCCCGATTGCGGTCCTGTTCCTCGTGGGCATGGTGCTGCCGTTGATCTGGGTGCCCGCCCTCGCGGTCATCTACCGCAAGAACACCCTGCGGCTCGGAGCGAAGGCCGTGCGGTACTACACCCCGGGCGCCGTGGGGGAGCCGCTCAGACACGGCGGACGGCTCTCCCACGTGCCCAGGGGAGCCGGCTTCGCCGCCGTCCTGCGGGTCCTCGCCCTCGCCGTCGTGCCCTTCGCGGCCGCCGCCGCGGTCGTCGTGGCCGACATCCGGCTGGCCGGCGGGTTCTGGGGCACCGGCCTGATCGTCCTCGTCGCGGTCTCCCTTCTCGCGGCGGGCTTCTGGTTCGTACGCCGCCGGTCACGCCGGCGGTGAGGAGGGAAGGAGACGGCCGTGAGCACGCAGGAGCACCCCCCGACGCCGGACGAACGCGCGGCACGCGGCAAGGCGGCGCGCGGCCGGGTGCCGCGCTCGGCCCATGCCGGGCTGGAGCCCCGGAACGACCGGGCCGACCCGGTGGCGGTCCTCGAACGGCAGAGCGCCGACCGCGCGCCGGAACTCGTGCCGATCCGCTACGGGAGAATGCTGGAGTCGTCGTTCTCCTTCTACCGCGGCGCCCCGGCCGTCATGGCCGCGGACCTGGGCACCCAGCCCCGCACCGGCATCGAGGCGCAGCTGTGCGGAGACGCCCACCTGCTGAACTTCGGGCTCTTCGCCTCGCCCGAGCGCCACCTGGTCTTCGACGTCAACGACTTCGACGAGACGCTGCCCGGGCCGTGGGAGTGGGACGTCAAGCGGCTGGCCGCCGGCATGGCCGTCGTGGGACGGGAGAACGGCTTCTCGGCGAAGCAGCGCGCTGACGTCGTCCGCGGCACCGTGCGGGCGTACCGGCAGGCGATGCGCGGCTTCGCGGGAATGCGCAACCTCGACGTGTGGTACGCGCGGGCCGACGCCGAGCGCCTGCGCGAGCTCTTCGCCGACCGCCTCGACAAACGAGGACGCCGCCGGCTCTCCCACGTGCTGGAGACCGCGCGGACCCGCGACCACCTGCAGGCCTTCGAGCGGCTCACCGAGGTCGTCGACGGCGCCCGGCGCATCGCCGCCGACCCGCCCCTGGTCGTCCCGCTGGGCGACCTGCTCCCCGACGCCCCCCGCGCCGAACTCGAGGCGCGCCTGCGCGAGCTCGTCGAAGGCTACGGCCGCAGCCTCGCCTCCGACCGCCGGCACCTGCTGGGCCAGTTCACGATGGCCGACGCCGCGCGCAAGGTCGTGGGGGTCGGCAGCGTGGGCACCCGCTGCTGGATCGTGCTGATGCTCGGCAGGGACGACGACGATCCGCTGCTCCTGCAGGCCAAGGAGGCCGGCCCGTCGGTGCTGGCGCCCTACGCGCGCCCGAGCGCGTACACCAACGAAGGACAACGCGTCGTCTGCGGGCAGCGCTTGATGCAGGCCGCCAGCGACATCTTCCTCGGCTGGGAGCGCGTCACGGGCATCGACGGCCGCCGGCGCGACTTCTACGTCCGGCAGTTGCGCGACTGGAAGGCGAGCGCCCGGCCCGAGAGGATGTCGCCCACCGAGCTGCGGTCCTACGGCGAGCTGTGCGGCGCCACCCTGGCCCGCGCCCACGCCCGTTCCGGCGACCGGATCGCCATCGCCGCGTACCTGGGCGGCGGCGAGGTCTTCGACCGGGCCCTGGCCGAGTTCGCCGAGACCTACGCCGACCGCAACGAGCACGACCTCCGGCTGCTCGCCGAGGCCGTGCACGGCGGCCGCGTCGTGGCCCGGCCGGCCTGACGCGTCCGCGCTGTCGGCACGGCGGTCACCACATCTTCCACTCCGGCAGGGGATGCTCGCCGGGCAGCCTGTCGGCCACGCCCTCCCGCAGGGCCGGCCGGCGCGCCACGGCCCCCTCGTACCACCGGCCGTAGCGGCCGGCGAGGACGACGGACGAGACGCCGTGCAGGAGGACGCCGAGCCCGACGGTGACCGCGATCACGATGCCCATGAGCCGCGTCCCGGGTACGTGCTCGGCCGCCACGAGCAGCCCGAGGACGAGCGAGGGCAGGCCACGGGAGCCGAACCAGCCGGTGTAGGCCACGGTGGCCGGGCGCAGCCGGCTGCCCGTGAGGGCGAGGGCGGTGGGCAGCATGCGCACCACCGTCAGGCTCAGCACCGCGTAGGTGACGACACGCCAGCTCAGGTGTGCCAGCGCGGGTCCGAGCAGCACCGCGCCGAAGACCAGGAAGCTCAGCGCGGCCAGCAGCGCCGCCAGGTGCTCGACCGACTCCAGGGTGTCGTCCTCGCCGCCCTGGGCGGCGCCCGGCGACGCTCCCGCGCCCACGGCGGCCGTGAAGGCGAAGCCCGCGACCCAGGCGGCGACGAAGGCGCTGCCGTCCGTGGCGGCCGCGAGCGTGCCCGCCAGCGTGGCGAGGGCCAGCGGCAGGATGCGCCGCCAGTCGTCGGTGACACGGCCCCTGACGCGCGACCGGCACAGCAGCCACCCGCCGAGGCCCCCGACCGCCAGCCCCAGCACGGGGCTGAGCACCAGCACGCGCGGGAGGACGCCCGTCACCCCCTGGTGCGAGGCCGCCGTCCCGGGCAGCCCGGCGAGGAGGACCGCGAAGACCGGCATCACCAGGCACTCGTTGAGGCCGCACTCGGCGTTCAGCCCGTGCCGCACGACCGCCGGGATGCGCGGCGCGAACACCGCGGCCTTGCTCACGGACGCGTCGGTGGGCGCGAGGATCACCCCGACGAGCGCGAGCTCCCAGCCCGTCATCCCCGGCAGCAGCGCCCACGCCAGGAGCACGCCGCCCGCGATCGTCAGCGGCAGCCCGACGACGAGCAGCCGGACGGGCAGGAACCAGCCGCTGCGGAACTCCTCCGAACGAATGGTGGCCGCGTCGGTGAACAGCACCAGCGCCAGGGCCACCTCGGCCAGGGTGAGCACCGGCCCGGCGTCGCGCTCCAGGTCCAGCAGGCCGAAGCCGACCGGGCCGACGAGCACACCGGCGGCGGTGAACAACAGCGGGGCCGACACCACGGTCGAGGCCAGGCGCCGGGAGACCAGGGCGTACCCGCCGGTCACGGCGGCCACCGCAGCCGCCGCCCACGCGCCGCTCCCGCTCACGTCTCTCCTCCGGCCGCCCGCGGCGCGCACGGGGCGCCGGTCCGGGACCTACGGTCGGCCCCGTGCGGGACGGCCTTCCCGGTCGCATGGAGCGTAACGTCACCGGACGCGGTTCCCCCCGCCCTGCGGCCCGTGCGGCAGCCGGGTCGCCCGAGTGGATGACGCGGCGGACCCGCAAAGGCCTCTCGAGGCCGGTCAGTACAGGTCGCGGCTCAGGCCCGCGACAGGACGCTGGTTCAGGTGGATGCGGGAGGCGGGCAGGCCGGCGAACTGAGGGCCGAGCTGGGACAGCCGCGTACGCGTGAAGACGCTCAGATGGGGGCCAGCGTGCTGGGCGAGGTCCAGGGCCTGCGCCCACCACGTGAACCGGGTCACCACGGCGAGGGGACCGAGGGGCAGCTCGTGGGGGCGTTCGTGCCACCGGGAGCCGTCCAGGAGGATGACCGGTCGCGGGACGGGCAGCGCGGGGCCGTCCGGCCGGTCACCCGCCCGGCCGCCCAGGAGGAGGGGCTGGGCACCGGACGCGATCGCCCTGTCGACCCACTCCGGCCACCAGGCCGCCTGCCGGCGCTGGGGAAGCGTGCTCCCCGGCGTGAACCGGGCCGCCTCCCGGACGAAACAGTCCAGGAAGTCCGCCGACCGGGCGGTGTGCACCGCGATGAGCGGCGTGGCGGCACAGCCGCGCCCGGCACGCGAGAAACACGCCCGCACCGCGGCGCGAGCGGCCGCCCGCACCTGTCCGTCGTGCCGCAGCACGAGCAGCCCGGGCGGCCGGGGACGCGCCCGCGTTGAACGCGGCGGCCCCTGTCCGCAGCACTGCGGCGCGACGTCGTCCGCGTGCTCGGTCAGGACGGCGCGCACCGCACGGGCGGCGGCCTGATCCGCGAGGCCCTGCACGACCAGCTGCCAGGCACCGGCCGGCAGCCCGGCGCGGCGTGCCGCGGACGTCACCGCGAGCGCCACCATGGCGCTGCGCACGTCGACTTCGGTGACCACCGCGCCGCCGCGCAGCAGCGCGGGCAGGGCCCCCTCGAGCAGCGAGGCCAGGGGCCGCGCGTCGTCCACCTGGGAGGCGAGCACCGCCGGGCGCGGCCCGGCCTGCGACTGCGGGCCCACGGGGCCGGCCCTGCCGCGCGGGTGCCATGGAGCGAGGCCGTGGCGCACGGCCGCCCCGACGTGGCGCAGCACCTGGTCGGCCTGCCGGAGCTCGGCGGCGGCGTCCACGGCGCCCAGACCCGCGGCGTGCGTCAGGACGGAGCCGAAGGCGCCGTGGCGCGCGGCGAGACCCTCCCGCAGCCGCGTGAGCCACCTGATGCGGTCGACGGTGCGCACCCCGCGCCACACGCCCTGTGCCGTGCGCGCCCGCTCGACCGAGTTCCTCGCGTCCGCGGGTGAGGAGAGCGGGAGCGAGAGCAGGGGACGGCCGGAGAACGCGCTGTCCACGGGGACGTGTTCACGGTCCCCGGCGGAGACCGTGCCGGCCTTCAGCGCCGCGGTCAGCGTCGTGCCGAGCAGATCCTGGTAGGTCCGGCAGCGAGGGCGCGAGGGCATGGACGGCTCCCTGGGAGTACACGGACGGCAGGGCCAGGCGGCGGGAGGTCCGGGCCAACGTACCGCCGGGCCGCAGGAGGAAGGCGGCGACGACCGCCCACGCCACGCCGCCGGCGGGCACGCCGAGCGTGGTGACGGCCATGGACCCCATGACGGCCAGGGCCAGGCACGGGCCGAGGATCAACGCCGCCGCGCACGCGAAGGCCCGCAGACCGGGCAGGCGGGCGGACGCCGAGGGCGCCCGGCTCGCGCGCACGCCCGGGGTGTAGCTCCTGGAGATCACGACCGCCAGGGCCGGGAGGAAGACGGCCGTCATCCAGAACAGCGTCGCGGCGATGGGCGAGCGGAGCCAGCGGACGATCTCCTCCTGCCCCGGCGCCCCGGAGGCGACGAACCCGGGGGAGGTGGCGAGGAACCGGTGGACACCGGTGCCGTCCCAGCCGTGGACGAGGGTGAAGAACAGGGCGATGTACGCCCCCAGCAGCTGCAGAGAGGCCTTCCAGACCCTGCCCCGCACCAGCAGCCGGTGCGTCACCAGGCAACCGGCGGCGGCGCACAGCGTGTCGCCGGCGCCGAACGCGGCCAGGGCCCAGGGCGGGATCGCCCTCCACACCTGCATCGACTCCCAGCCGGGGAATCGCGTGGACAGCCACATGCCCATCGGGGTGAACAGCAGCCCCATGAACAGCAGAGTGGTCGCCAGATTGCGGTCGCGGACGGCCCGCAGCCGGGGGGCGTCCGCCCGAACGAGGCGCACCTGTTCGGCCGTGGCCAGCGCGCAGCCGGCTCCGGTCCCGTAGGCGAGGAACACATCGGCCTGGAGCATGGCGGGAGTCCTGTCAGGCGTCGGCGAACGACGACCGGTTTGCTGGAACGCGGCTGTCCGGCCGAGTCGTCGGGTCGGCGTCGGACGGCAGGTATGCGGCGACCGAGGCGGGCAGGTGCACTCCGGCGAAGCGCAACTGGGCCAGACGGCTGTGGAAGGCGGCTCCCCGCAGCAGGGCGCGGGCGATGCCGGCGGCGTGACGGTTCCCGGGAGCGCTCCATGGGGTGTCCCGGGTCCAGGCGTTGAACGCGCCCATCGCCGGGCCGCACCATATCTGGTAGTCGGCGGCGCCGTCCGGTTCGCCCCTGGTGGCCCAGCGGGAGGAGAGCCCCAGGTACCAGCGGAACATCAGGGCCATGCGGAGCTTGGGAGTACGTTCGGCCAGCTCCGCCTGGCCTGGCCGGTGCCGGCGCAGATGGTCGGCCACCTCGGACCACACCTCGTCCAGGGGGCGGCGCAGCACCTGTTCCTCCAGTCGCGCACGGTCCCCCGGGGACAGGTCGTCGAGACCGGCGTGCTCCCGGTAGAGCCGGTACAGCCATGCCGCTCGGCCGGGGAACAGCGTCCCGCGTTTGAGGACTTGGACGTCGACTCCCATCTCGAACATGTCGGCGGACGGGGCCATCGCGCAGTCGCCGACGTCGGCCTGGGCGAGCAGCTCCTTCACCGCCGGGGACGTGCCGGCCTCGACGCAGGCCTGATTGACCGATCCGGTGACGATGTAGGCGGCCCCCATGGAGAAGGCGGCGAAGGCCGCCTGGGGAGTGCCGATGCCGCCGGCCGCCCCGATGCCCACGGTGCCGCCGGGCCGGCCGGCGGCCGCTTCCCGGTCCCGCAGGGCGATGATCAAGGGCAGCTGGGTCACGAGCGGGCGCCGGTCGGTGTGGCCCGCCGAGTCGGCCTCCACGGTGATGTCGTCGGCCAGCGGCACCCGTGCCGCGAGCCGCGCCTGCCCGTCGGTGATCAGGCCCTGCCGGGTCAGCTCGACCAGCAGCTCGGCCGGGGCCGGACGCAGGAAGAACGCGGCCGTCCCGGCCTGCGACACCTTCGCGATGACGCGGTGCCGGACGTGCACGCCGCCATCGGGTGCGGACCGCAGGCCGGCCGCGCGGTAGCGGACGAGATCGGGAGTGGGCCGCAGGAAGGCCGACGCCTCGACGCACGGCACCTGGTGGCGCAGATAGATGTCCACGGCGCGCCGTTCCGCCTCCGGGGCGGCGGGGCTGTGGATGAGGTTGCAGGCCCATGGGAGGCCCGGCAGCTCCCCGCTCAGGCGCAACACGGCCTGCTCGACGCGGTCGGCGGCCAGGCCGGCGGCGCCGAAGGAGGCGAGGTGACCGGTGCGGGCCAGCGCCACCACCAGTTCCTCGGAGGAGATGCCTCCCGCCATGGACCCGGCCATGTAGGGCTGCCGCGTCCCGTGACGGCGCAGGAAGGCCGATGCCCCCAGACACGGCGTGCCGACCGGTGACGCGGCGGCCAGGACCCGCACCCCTGATCCGGGGCGCGGGCGCTGCGAGGTGACTCCGAGCCGTCCGTCGCAGCGGACCACGTAGCAGGGCCGGTCCAGGTCGTGGAGCACGGCCCGGATCCGGGCGGGGTCGAAGGAAACGTTCATGCCGTCACCTGCTTCCGGGAGTCGGCCTTCAGGGAGCCGGTCTTCAGGGAGCCGGCGGAAGTCCGCAGGGCGATGTTCTCCACCGCGTAGATCCGCAGCCCGTCCCTCCAGACGCCGCCGTCGGCCCGCACGGTGAGGCCGTCGCCCTCCCGGACGACGTCCCGGATGTGCACCTCGGCCTGGACCTGCCGGTGGTGCGGCAGGATCTGCCCCCGGTACGTCCACCGCAGTTCGGCGCCGGTCTCGGGAACCAGTGTGCGGACCTGCGCCCTGTCGAGGTCGCCGGTGTGCAGCAGATGGGCCTTGACCATCTGGAAGAGGAGCTCGACACCGCAGGAGCCGGGCATGACGGGGTCGTGGAGGAAGTGCCGGCCGAAGAACCAGTCGTCCGCGCACACGGGTTTGGTGCACAGCAGGTAGCCCAGGCCGTGCCGCCCCCCGCCGGGAACGACGTCGAGGGCGGCCCCCGTCATGAGGGCGAGGCGTCCCCGGCCCGGCTGGAGGTCGCCGGCGTCGACGCGGTGTGCGGTGGGCCGGGCGGACTCCCGGCGCGCGAGCCACGGCGGTACGAGCCGTCCCCCGTCCAGGCCCTGCTGCTGCTCGAGGACGGCCCGGGTGAAGAAGCCGTGTACGGTCTCCCCCCGGTAGAAGGCCTCCCCGCCCACGCCGAGTTCGAATCCGTACCGCTGGACGACCGTGCCCGGCAACGCGGTGTGCGAGAGCAGGGTGGTGCGCTGGCGCACGGTCCGCCCGCGCGGGTCCACCGGGCGCAGGAGACGGGCCCGCCCGTCGAGGTTGCGGGCGGTGAAGTCCTCGTCCGGGTACTCGAGGGTGACTCCCGCCGCGGCCCCGGCGAAGGCCGCCGCCTGCAGCGAAATCTCCAGGTAGGCCAGTTGCGGAACCGTTCCTCCGCTCTCCGTGACGTACCAGGGTTCCTCGGGCACGTCGTACTCCGTGACGTACTGGGAGCCGATCGGGTAGCTCCTCGGAGCGGGTGGTGCGCTGTGCAGCCGGTCGAGCAGCAGCAGGTCGCCGCGGGGCAGCCGGGGCCGGATCCGCCGGGCGGGGGCCGGTGCGGCCGGGTGGCGGCCGGTCATGCGGAGGTCGCCTTCGGCGGTGTGGGCCATGTGGAGTTCATGGGCGTACGCCGGTTCACCGCCCGGCGAGCGACGCACGGAGTGGGGGGCGTCGCAGCCGGCGACGGTGGAGCCCGGCCTCTCGCGGAGCACGGTTCCCACTCCGTGCAGCCGGGCGAACAGGCCCCGCGCGTCCACGCAGCGCACGTCCGCCACCACGTGGGGGCGGGGGACGAGGCCGATCGCCGCGATGTCGGCCTCCAGGGACAGCGTCCCCGTGAGCCGGCCGGTGTCCCTCACCTCGATGAGGGTGGGTTCGCCCGTCCAGGGGTGGAAGCGGGGTCCGGGCAGGCACGTGTGCAGGCCGTGGTGCAGGGCGTAGACCCGCAGGGCCTGCCAGGCGGCGTCGAGCAGCGGCACCCATCCGCCGGTCGCGGAGCTGCGAAGGGGCGTGATCGTGGCCCGCAGACTCCCCTGGCGGTAGCGGCCGGTGCCGGAGCCGTGGACGGTGACCTCGTCGAGGAGGCCGAAGCCCCCCGGCCCTCCCGGCCCGCCCGCGTCGCCGTGGTCGTCGCCCTCCGGCCGGAAGGCGGGCCCGAAGACCTCGGCGAGTCCTCCGGCCGCCAGCAGGTCCAGCTCCGCCCTGCCCAGGTGGTGCCGGGCGGTACGGGCCAGGGGCCTGAACCCCTGAGGGTGCTCGGGCAGGGGCCGTACGGGCCAGGGCGCCCCGTCCGCAGCGGCGGGGCCGGTCACGCCGTCGGCCTCGGCGATCAGGCGGTCCTCGTGATGGACGTGCCAGGCGTACGCACCGGGGCCGTCCGGTGACCCGGTGGCGCGGGCCCGCACGGCGTCGGCCGGGTGGGGCGGTTGGTCGTGCCAGGTCAGCGTGGTCCGGATCGCGGTGGAGGCGGTTGCGGTCGTCGTCCGCCGGGCCGCCTCGCCGCGTTGGAGGACCTCCACCTCGGCCGCGACGGCCGGGATGCCGCCCGTGCCACCGCCCCGCACGGGCACTGTGGGGCCGGGGTCGCCGAGCATCCACTCCTGGAGGGCGTGGTGGGCTCGCAGCGTGACGCGGTGAGCGGCGAGGACCAGTGCGGCGAGTGCCCCGGCCGCGTCGTCGGCGCCGCCCTCCGGACGCGATGCGGCGCCGGGCCGGGGTGCGGGCAGCGGTGACACCTGGTCCGTGGGTCCGGGTTCGTCGTCGGGCCACCACCCATGGGCGGCGAGGGGGCCGTCGAATGCGAGATCGTCCATGGTGACCGTCCGCTCTGCTGGGTCGGGAAGACCGCTGTCCGGCTTCACGGCGCGGTGGAGCGCGGGGCGGGCCACGCGGCCCGGCCCGCGAACTCCGGTAGGGCGACGATGCCTTTCAGGCCGTTCCAGCGCTGGAGCACGTCCCCCTCCGGCGTACAGGCGGTGACCGTCGAGGTGATGTCCAGCGGACTGACGACCAGCGGTTCGACGACGATGACGAAGGGCTCGTCGTCGGGCAGCGGCGCGAACAGCTCGACGCGCTCGACGGCGACCGGCAGGCAGCGGTGTCCGCACAGTCTCCGCCCGAGCAGCGCGGCGGCCTGGAGCAACAGGTCCGCGAGCGCGGGGCTGTAGCGGTCGCCGGAGTACGCTCCACCGGCCAGCGGCGGGTCCTTGAGCCGTGCGCCGACGGTCAGGCTCCGGTCGTCCTCGGCCAGGACCGGACCCAGCCCCCGCAGGAGCGGGCCGTGGAAGAGGAACCCGTCCGCGTAGGCGGAGTGCGCGCCGTCCTCCGCCGGCCGCGGCGGGGGCGGAGCCGGCCGCGCCGGGGCGGCGGCGCCCGTGGCCCTGCGGAACACCCCCTCGTACCGTGGCCGCGGCATCTCCGCGCCGTCGTCGTGGATCGTCACGAGTACCTCCCCGTCCCGCCCGTCCCGCGGGTGCAGCCCGACGCGCGCGCGGGCCGGCTGCGAGCCGTCGAGGACGAGCCCCTTGTGGACACGGAAGTCGCGTACCTCCGTCACCGGCACGCCGGGGCGGGAGCGTTCGAGCACATTGAGGCACCAGCCGACGGCGGCGGTCATGGGCAGCACCGGCAGCCCGTCGATGCGGTGGTCGCCCAGCACGGGCTCGCCGGCCAGGGTGCCCAGGTCACGCAGCACCTCCGCGTCCCGCGCGGGCAGCGGCGACGGCTGGAAGTACGACTCCGTCGGGCCCAGAACGGTCACGGTCCCCCCGGCCCGTTCGGCGGTCATCTCCTCGACGAAGTAGGCACAGCCCTCCTCGCGGCCGAGCGGTGTCACCCCGATCCGCTCGAAGAGCCGCAGGGCCTCCGTGGACGCCATCCCCCCGTGCCAGGGCCCCCAGGCCAGCGCGGCGACACGGCAGTACGGGCGGTTGGCCTGCCACGCGCAGGCGAACCGGTTGAGGGCTTCGTTGGCCATCGCGTAGTCCGTCTGGCGCCAGTTGCCGTAGACGCCGGCCACGGAGGTGAACACCACCAGACGGCGCAGGTTCTCCGCGGGCAGTGCCTCGAGCACATTGATCAGGCCGGTGAGCTTGGCCCCTGTCACGCGGGCGATGTCCTGCGGTGTCTTGTCCCGCAGGGGCTGGTCGGCCAGCACCCCGGCAGCGTGGATCACGCCGGTGACCCGCTCGCGGTGGGGGCCCAGCGCCTCGCGCACCGCCGCCCCGTCGCCGACGTCCACCGCGAGGTAGGACACCTCGGCGCCGGCCGCGCGCAGCGCGGCCAGGGTGGCGTGCATCTCCCTCTGCTGCTCCAGGGCCTGGGCCCGGCCCTCCAGGGACGCGCGGACGGCGGGATCGCCGAGGTCCTCCAGGGGCGTACGTCCCAGCAGGAGGAAGCCGCACGGGCGGTGGGCCGCGAGCGCCGTCAGGCACCAGGCGGTGATGCCCCGGGCTCCCCCCGTGACCACGAGGAGGTCGTCCGCCCCCAGCGCGGGGGAGGAGCCCGGGGCGAGCAGGGGCGGGGCGGGCTCGGCGGAGACCGTCAGGGTGCGTCGTGACGTGCCGTCCCAGGCGACCTCCGTCACGGACGCGACGTCGGTCGCCTCGCGGAGGAAACGCTCGGCCGCTTGCGCGGGGCCGAGGCGGGGCGCGACGTCCAGCGCCCGGCAGAACAACCCCGGCTCTTCCGCCGCGAGCGCCTTGAGCAGGCCGCCCAGTCCTCCGTGGAAGGCCTGGGCCGTGTCACCGTGCGAGCCCGCCAGGCCCAGGGCACCGTCCAACTGGGTGACGGCCATGAAGCCGGCCCGGTGCCCCGCGGCGAGCGTGTTCTTGAGCGCGGGAACGACGTGTTTGGCGACCAGCACCGCGTGACCCAGCCGGGTGACGACGGCAGTGGCGTCCCGCGCGAGGGCCGCAGTGGCGTCCGCGTCCTCGGGACGTCCGACGGGCAGCACGCACAGGTCCAGTCGCTCCGCCGAGGCCAGCGCCGCGCCCACCTGCTCGCGCAGGGTCGCCTCCTGCCAGTCCGTGAGGTTCCACCGGTCGTCTCCCCCTCCCTTCCCACCGGGCAGGCAGAGCCTGCGCGTGCTCCAGCCCTCGGCGGACAGGGCCCGGCACAGCGCGTCGGCCAGCGCACTGCCGTCGTCCAGCACGAGCGCCGTGGGACGCGGCCCGTAGGCGTCGACGAGAGCGTCGGCCTCGGGCAGGGGCCGCAGGGTCACGCCCGCCCGGCCCACCGGCAACGGCGTGCCGTCGCCCTCCTGTCGCGAGCCCGTGTCCGCGGTCACGTCCATGAGGAGGGCGGCCAGCTCCCGTACGGTCCTGGCCTGCGCGAAGCGGTAGATCTCCTCACGGGGCAGGAAGGGGTAGCGCTCCCAGGCCGCGGCGGCGATCTCGACCTGCTTGAGCGAGTCGACGCCCAGGTCCGTCTGAATGTCCAGGCCGGGCTCGACCATGTCGACGGTGTAGCCGGTCTTCTCCGCCACCAGTTCCCGCAGGATCCGCTCGACGTCCGCCACGTCCACGCTCCCGGGATCGATGGCGTGCGCGAGGTCCGGTGCGGGCTCGGGAACCGCCGCTTCGGCCGTGGCGGCCTCCGGAGGGAGCGGCGTTTCCACGAGCCGTGCGGTCGCGCCGTCCGTGCGGTCGTCAGCGAGGGACGGCAGGGCGTCCACATCGGCGGCCCGCGGCCGCGCGGGCAGGGCGCCCACCCCCTCCGCCCGTCCGGGAGCGGCCCCGAGCCCCAGGCGGGCGAATTCGAGCATGACCTCCTGAGCACGGACGTGCGCCCGGCCCAGGGCCACGCTGTGGTCGCGAACGGCTTCCACCCGGGACAGCACCGACCCGTCCGGAGACGCCTCCCGCGCGTCGGCGCTCACGAGGTCGACGAGCTTGCGGGCGGTGTCCAGCTGCCCTTCCACGTACCGGGAATGCAGGTCCAGCTGCTCGGCCGCGGCACGCACCAGCCGGTCCTCACCCCCTGGTGCCGCGTCCCGCGCCGCCCCGTTCGCCCCGCCGGGAACGGCGTGGGGCGAGGCCGGTTCCGGGACGGCAGGCGTGCAGCGGTAGCCGTCGGACAGTGCCGCCTCGAAGTGTGGACGCCGCGCCTCCACCGCGAACGAGGGCCCCCGCAGCAGTCGTGCGACGGGTGAGGGGGCGGGCGGTGGCGGCGCCTCGGGGGCGTCGTACCGGTTGATGTCGCGGATGTCCATCCCGAGGACGGCCAGCCGCAGGGCCGCGTTCTTCAGGGCCGCCGCGCCGTCGCCGCCCGCGCCGGCGTCCGTGGGCACGGCGTCCACCGCGTCCTCACCGAGCGTACGCGGCACCAGGTGCGTCAGCACCTGCTTGGGCCCGAACTCGACGAACACCCGGAATCCGTCGGCGTACAGCTCGCGGACCCGTCCGGCGAAGTCCACGGGACGCACCATCTGCTCCGCGAGGGTCCGGCAGTTGGCCGCCGGATCGTCGCCGTAGTGCGCGCCGGGGGTGTTCGCCGGCACCGGCGTGACCGGGGGACGCACGCCCACCTCGGCCACGGCCGCGGCGAACCGGTCCACCGCGTGCCCGATCAGCGGGGTGTGGAACGCCGCCGCGACGGGCAGCCGGTGGGCGTACGTGCCCGCGCCGGCGCACTCGGCGACGAACGCCTCGACGGCCGGGGTGGGGCCCCCGACGACGAGTTCGTCGGGCGCGTTGACGTTGCACAGGGACAGCTCCGGGTGGCCGCCCGCCACTTCCTCCCAGCGTTCGCCGGTCATGCGTACGGCCGCCATGGCCCCGGCGTCGTGGCCCTCGACGGCCGGAGGCTCCATCGCGCGACCACGCTCGCGCGTCAGCGCGAGGCACCCCTCGTCGGTGAGGCTCCCCGCGGCCCACAGCGCGGTGAGCTCGCCGCAACTGTGGCCCAGCAGACCGTCGGGAGAGAATCCCACCTCGGCCAGGTAGCGGTACTGCCCCATGGCCAGCGCACCGATGGCGGGCTGGGCGTAGGCGGTGCGGCGCAGGCGCCGGGCGGCGTCCTGCTCTCCGGGGACGGGGTAGACCACGTGGGCGAGCGTCTCGTCCTCGTCCCGCCACAGGGCGTTGGCCTCGTCGAAGGCACGGCGCACCGGGGGGAGGGCGAGCAGCGCGTCGAGCCCCATGTTCACGTACTGACTGCCCTGTCCGGCGAAGAGCGCGGCCACCTTGGTGCCGTCCGGCACGGAGCGGCGCCGGTAGTGGATCCGGCCGGACAGGCTCCAGCTCTCCGGCCCCGGGTTCGCGCTCAGCCGGGCGACGGCCCGCGCGGTCAGGGACGCGAGCTCGGATGCGTCGGCGGCCAGGATCCCGAGCCGGGCGTGACCGGCGGGGACCGCTCCGGTGACCGCCGGCGGAGGACCCTCCTCGACGAGGGCCCGCAGCGCGTCGGCGTCAGGGGCGTGCCACAGATGGGCCCTGGGCGTGCGGTGCAGTGCTCGTGCCCGCGCGTCCGAGGGCCGGTGTTCCTCCAGGACGGCATGGAAGTTCACCCCGCCGAAGCCGAAGGCGGACACGCCGCCGCGGCGCACCGGCCGCCGGGGGTCCAGCACCCAGGGCCGCGCCCGGGTGTTGAGGTACAGGCCGTCGTCACCCACCGCCTCGCTCGCCGAGTCGACGTTGATCGTGGGCGGCAGCAGCTTGTGGTGCAGGGCCAGAGCAGCCTTGATGAGGCCGGCCGCCCCCGCGGCCGATTTGGTGTGGCCGATCTGGGACTTCACGCTCCCCACGGCCACCTGGTTGCGCCCGGGCGCGGGGCCCAGCAGCTTGCGGAGGGCGCCCAGTTCGGTCGCGTCGCCCACCGCCGTTCCCGTGCCGTGGGCCTCGATGAGTCCGACGGATTCCGCGGGCAGGTCGGCGTCCTGGTACGCACGCTGGAGCGCGGTCAATTGCCCCTCGCCGCACGGCGCGTAAACGCTGTTGGTCCGTCCGTCGCTGGATGCGCCGAGTCCGCGCAGAACGGCGTACACCCGGTCGCCGTCGCGCTCCGCGTCCGCCAGTCGCTTGAGCGCCAGCATGCCGATTCCCTCCCCGATGAGGGTGCCGTCGGCGGACCGGTCGAAGGGCTTGATGCGCCCGCTCGGGGAAAGGGCGGGAGTCTTGCTGAAGCACAGGAACGTCAGGGGGGAGTTGTCGGCGTCGCACCCCCCGGTGATCATCAGGTCGGCCCGTTGCCCGACGAGTTCGCCGACGGCCATGCGGACGGCGGCGAGGGAACTGGCGCACGCCGCGTCGACGGTGCAGTTCGTGCCCCCAAGGTCGAAGCGGTTCGCGATGCGCCCGGCGACGACGTTCGCGAGCATCCCGGGAAAGCTGTCCTCGGTCCACGGCGGTGACGCCGCCTTGAATTTGCGCACCATCTCGTCGGCGTCCCGCTCCGACAGTCCGCAACCGAGGGCCACCCGCCGCACCACGGGCCCGTAGAGGCGGGCCCCCAGCGGCACGGACGTGGCGTTCTGGCCGCACACGCCGAGAATCACGCCCGTGCGCGCCGGGTCGTACCAGGAGGCCTCCGGGCACCCGGCGTCCTTGAGCACCTCTCCCGCGACCTTCAGGCTGAGCAGCTGGGCGAGGTGAAGGGAGTCCACACTCGACGGGGGCATGGCGAACTCGGCCGGATCGAACACCACCGGAGGCAGGAAACCACCGCGCCGGGCGTACGTCTTGTCCTCCGCGAGGACGTCCGGGTCGTAGTGGTCCTCGATCCGCCACGTCGTTTCCGGTACGTCGGTGATGCAGTCGCGGCCCGCCACCACGTTGTGCCAGAAGTCGCGCACATTCCGGGCCTCCGGAAACATTCCGGCGATGCCGACGATGGCAATGGGATTCCTGGCCAGTCGGAAGTCGACCGCATTCATTGTGGCCCCTTACCGTCGGGTGACCGATGATAATAAAAGTATTCGAGATGCCTTCTGTGTGCCGGAGGTGAGGGGAAGTGAATCCGGAAGTGGGCTTGGAAGTGAACCCGGTTGAAGTTTTTCCTGGAGAGCCGGAGGGGAAACGGAAGTTCTGCAAAAATGCACGCAACTCCGATGGGGTAGCGAATTCGACCGACTATGGCAAAAGCGGAACGAAAATCCACCTGATTCCGGCGGATCTCTGGGCTGTGCTACGCCCCCTCGTCTTCGCCTCGATGTCGGCCGACCTTCATATTCCGGTCTCCTCCGCGGCGACATGGAGGTCACACACTGACCCCACACCCCGCGCGTGACGGTGACGGCGATCGCCCGCCGTGCCGGCACCGGGTTCGCACCTCTCCGTCTCTCCCCGCTCAAGGATGCAAGGCCCGTGCCCGTACCCGTCACCCTCCACGGCCGCGCCGTCCGGCTCGAGCCGCTCGCCGAACACCACATCGAGGCCCTGGCCGCGGCCGCCGCCGAGGACCGCGGCAGCTACGCCTTCACGCCCGTGCCCAGCGGGATGGAGGCGACGCGGCGCTACGTCGCCGACGCGCTGGCGGCCCGGGCGACGGGCCGGGCGCTGCCCTTCGCCACGGTGAGGACCGCGGACGGCCGGGTGGTGGGCTCGACGCGCTTCTGCGAGCTGGACTACTGGCAGGGCCCGGTGCCCTGGCCGCCGGCCCCGCGCGGCCCGCTGGGTCCCGCGCTCACCGCCGTACCCGACGCTGCGGAGATCGGCGGCACCTGGCTGTCCGCCCGCGCCCAGGGCACCGGGATCAACACCGAGGCCAAGCTGCTGATGCTGCGGCACGCCTTCGAGACGTGGGGCGTCCGCCGGGTGTCCCTGCGCGCCGACGCCCGTAACCTGCGCTCACGCGCCGCGATCGAGCGTCTCGGCGCGACCCTCGAAGGCGTCCACCGCGCCCACACGCGCGGCCTGGACGGCACGGTCCGGGGCACGGCGTTCTACTCGGTCCTCGACGAGGAGTGGCCCCGGGTGCGGGAACGGCTCGAGCAGCGGGCCGGGACGCGCGCGGAGACGCCGTGCCCGCGCCCGCTCGTCCCGGTGTGACGGCGCGGGCGGCGAGGACGGCGAGGGCGGGCGCGGTGCCCGCTCAGTCCCGTGCGACGGGGTCAGTCCCGTGCGACGGGGCACGTCGCCGTCTGAGCCGTCTGCCGGGGGTGCGTGAAGGCCGGGCGGCGCTGCTCGGTGTCGTAGTAGCGGTGGAAGACGGGGGTGGCCGCGCCCGAGAGGGGCGGGACGATCCACGACCAGTCGGCCCCGACCCGCCGCCCGGCCCGCTCCTCGCGGGCGATGTGGTCCATGAAGCGCCGCGACTCGGTGTGGTGGTCGGTGATGGAGACCCCCGCCCGCTCGAAGGAGTGGAGCACGGCGACGTTCAGCTCCACCAGCGCCCGGTCCTTCCACAGGGACCGGTCCCGGGAGGTGTCCAGGCCCAGCCGCCGGGCGATCTCCGGCAGTTGGTCGTACCGGTCGGCGTCGGCGAGATTGCGGGCGCCGATCTCGGTGCCCATGTACCAGCCGTTGAAGGGGGCCAGCGGATAGACCACGCCGCCGATCTCCAGCCGCATGCAGGAGACGGCCGGCACCGCGTACCAGCGCAGGCCCAGCCGGGCGAACCACGGCAGCTCGGGATGCTCGATCGGCACCTGGAGCACGGCCGAGTCCGGCACCTCGAACCACCGCGGCTTCTCGCCGCGGCCCTCCACCAGGAGCGGCAGCACGTCGAAGGGGGTGCCCGGGCCGCCGGGCCAGCCCAGGTCCCGGGCGACGGCGGTGATCCCGGCGCTCATGGGGTCGCCGAGCACGGAGCCGTCGGGGCGGGGGTAGCCCGCGTAGCGCACGAGCTGCTCGTTGAGGATCCGCGGTCCCGGCTGCCAGGGGGTGTCGGGGGCGAAGACGGTGACGTACGGGCGTATTCGGCCGCCGTTGGTGGCCAGGCGCAGGTGCTGGACGGCCTCCTCCGCGATCTGGTCGGCACCGTCGAGGTGCCGCCGGTCCCGCACGGTCAGAGAACGCCAGTACAGCCGGCCGATGCAGCGGTTGCTGTTGCGCCAGGCGACCCTGGCCCCGAACTCCAGCTCCTCGGGCGTGTGCCGGTAGGTCCCGGTGCGGGCGATCTCCGCGGCGACCTCCGCCAGCCGTCGGTCGGGCGAGCCGGCACCGGCGCTCTCGCGGTGGTGGAGCCTCACGAACTCCTCCGCCAGGGCGAGGACGGTCCCGGCTCCCCGTAATGCGTCCCCTCCCCGTGCCGCGTCGGGCGTCCGCAGGGTGCGCGGTGTGGGATGTCCGGTCATCGCTGCTGGCCTCATCGAGAGTCGTCACGGTCGGAGAGTCGTCGCGGTCGGTTGCACGCATCCCGGAGGACGGCCAACCACCCCTCCACGCCGTGCCCTTGCCGTGAGGACGGACGAGAAGCCTGCCGGCCGCCCGGTCCCCGTTCGGGGAGGGCGGAGCACAGCCTACGAGGAAGCCCACGGGCCTGCCATGCGTATCCCGCAGCCGGTGTCACCGAGGGGGCGGCGCGCCGCGGGGCGAGGGCGCCGCGCGGCGCGAGGCGGGTGCGTCGCGCATCGCGAGGCCTCACCTGCCGGTGCGTTCCTCCAGCACCAGGGACTGGGCCGAGGGCATCAACAGGAAGCGCGGGACCGGCCGGACGGGTTCCGGGTCGAGCGAGCGCAGGCGCCACCTCGAGCCGATCGCGGCGAGCGCGAGCATGGCCTCCGTCATGCCGAAGAACTCCCCCATGCACCGGCGCCGGCCCGCGCCGAAGGCGAGGAACGACTGCCGCTGGCCCGGCGTGACCCGCTCCGGCAGCCACCGGTCGGGCTCGAAGGCGTCCGGCCTGGGGAAGACGCCGGGATCGCGCTGGAGGGCGTACGGGCTGACGATCACGTCGGCTCCGGCCGGCAGGACGGCCCCCGCGACACGCGCTCGCTTCACCGCGACCCTGCTGAGCATCCAGGCCGGCGGGTACAGACGCAGCACCTCGGTCAAAATCCGCTTCGTGAAGGGGAGATGGGGCAGGTCGTCGAAGGACGGCTCGCGGCCGGAGAGCCTGGCGTCGAGCTCGGCCCACAGCCGCTCCTCCACGGCGGGATGGCGGGCCAGGACGTGAAAGGTCCACGCCAGCAGGGAGGCGGTGGTCTCCACGCCGGCGGACAGCACCGACATGACCTGGTCCCGCACTTCCGCGTCGTCCGGAACGCGGCCGCTCCCCTCCTCCGCGGCCATGATCGTCGACAGCAGGTCACCCCGGTCCCGCCCCGCGCCGCGGTACTGCGCGATGACGTCGTCGACGGCCGCGTCGAGCCGTGAACGGGCCCGGGAGAACCGCCGGTTGGCCTGGGTGGGGACGCGGTGCGCCCAGGGCAGCGGAACCAGCATCCTGCGCAGCATCCCCTGCAGGAGCACCGGGAGGGTGGCCGCCATGGTCTCCGCGGCCTGCCGGCCCGCCGGCGCGGAGACCAGCGTCCGGGAGACGACCGCCGCCGACAGGCGGTACATCTCGTCCCTGACCGCCACCGCGCGGCCCGGACGCCACAAGGCGGTGGTCTCCCGCACGCAGCCGCTCATCACGGGGGCGTAGCCGGCGACCCGGCCGCGGTGGAACGCCGGCTGCATCATGGGCCGCTGGATCCGGTGCTCGTCGGCGTTGCAGGTGATCACGCCGTTGCCGACGAGGAGGCGGGCCGTCTCCATGAAGGGGCCGCCCTTGTCGAAGCACCGCTGCTCGGACGCGAGGACCTGAAGGGCCGCCTCCGCGCCGGTGACGAGGAAGGTCTCGCGACGGCCGATGAGGAGCCTGACCACCGGACCCTCGCCGCCCTGGGAGCGCAGGAACGCGAGCGGATCCCGCAGCAGCGGATGGGCGTGCCCGAGCAGGGGCAGCGCCCCCGCGGCGGACCTGACCCCTGACGTGACGCCGGGCCCGCCCGCGGGCTCGACTGCGGGCTGGATTGCGGACTTGATCTCGGACGTGCTTTCGGACGTGCTCTCGGACTCGGTCTGCGAAGTGACCACGTGCGAAACCCCTGTCATGTCGGTTCGGCATGAGGCGGGCGGACGAAACCCGGGCGGCTCCATTCCACTACACACAGTACCGACTTGGAAGCGGAAAGTGACAATTGCTGGTGCGGGGCCCTGGAGCCGCCCCCTCCGTTCGCTGTGTGGCCGGCGCACACAGACGCTCCGGAGGGTGTGTGCCCGCGCTCCGTCGATCCCCGCGCGCCGCCCGCCTAGGGTGCCGACATGACCGCCCCCTCGCCTTCCTCCGGCCACGCGTCCGCCGAACTCGCCGGGCGCACCGCCCTCGTCACCGGCGCCGCCGGAGGCATCGGTGCCGCCTGCGCCCTGCGGCTCGCCGCGGCCGGGGCACGGGTGCGCGCGCTGGACCGCGACGCCGACGGGCTCGCGGAGCTCGCCCGCAGGGCGGAGGGAGCGGGCGCGGACGTCGAGACCGAGGTCCTCGACCTCGGCGACCTCGAGGCGGCCGAACACGCCGCGGCCGGCGCCGACATCCTCGTCAACAACGCCGGCATCCAGCTCGTACGCCCCATCGAGGACTTTCCCCCCGACGCCTTCCACCGGATCCTCACCGTCATGCTGGAGGCGCCCTTCCGGCTGCTGCGCGGCGCGCTGCCGCACATGTACGCACAGGGCTGGGGCCGGATCGTGAACGTCTCCTCCGTCCACGGACTACGGGCGTCCGCGTACAAGTCCGCCTACGTCGCCGCCAAACACGGCCTCGAGGGGCTCTCGAAGACGGCCGCCCTCGAGGGAGCCCGCCACGGCGTCACCTCCAACTGCGTGAGCCCCGGCTACGTCCGCACCCCGCTGATCGACCGGCAGCTGGCCGACCAGGCCGACGCCCACTCCCTTCCCGCCGAACGCGTCCTCGCGGACGTCATGCTGGCCGGCCAGGCGCTCAAGCGCCTCATCGAACCGGAGGAGGTCGCCGAAGCCGTCGCCTACCTCTGCGGGCCGCACGCCGGCGCCGTCACCGGCGCCACGCTGACGATGGACGGCGGATGGACCGCCCGTTGAGGCGGCCCCGCGATCCTGGCGCCATGTCCGACGACCCCACCGACAGCCCCTTCGCCGCCTACCTCGAACTCCTCGCGAGCGGCGCGCCCGCCGACGCCTACGAACGGCCCGTCCTGCGCGTCCGCGCCGACGGCGCGGGCCCGGACCGGCTCGCCGCCGTGGAACGGGCCAAGCTCCTCGCCCTGCGCGTACGCGCCGAACTCGAGGACCGCAGACGGCGCGAGGCCGAACTGGCCGCCCTCTTCGCCACCGCCCACGACCTGGCGGGCCTGCGCGACATCGACGCGGTGCTCCAGGCCATCGTGCGGCGCGCCCGCGCGCTGCTGGGCACCGACGCCGCGTACCTCACCCTCAACGACCCGGCCGCCGGGGACACGTACATGCGCGTCACGGACGGCTCGGTCTCCGCCCGGTTCCAGGAACTGCGGCTGGGCATGGGGGAGGGGCTCGGCGGGCTCGTCGCGCAGACGGCACGCCCGTACGCCACCGACGCCTACCTGGACGACCCGCGCTTCCGGCACACCAGAATCATCGACGCGGGAGTGCGCGACGAGGGACTCGTCGCGATCCTCGGCGTCCCGCTGCGGCTCGGCAGCGGCGTCATCGGGGTCCTCTTCGCCGCCGACCGGCGCTCCCGCGTCTTCGACCGGCGGCAGATCGCCCTGCTCGCCTCCTTCGCCGCCCACGCCGCCGTCGCCATCGACACCGCCAACCTCCTGGCGGAGACCCGCTCGGCCCTGGCCGAGCTCGAGGCCGCCAACGAGATCGTTCGCGATCGCAGCGCCGCCGTCGAGCGCGCCGCCGACGTCCACGACCGGCTGACCGAACTCGTCCTGCGCGGCGGCGGAGTCCACGACGTCACCGCCACCATCGCCGAAGTCCTCGGCGGCCGCGCCGAGTTCCTGGACCCCGGGACGGAACCACTGACCGCCGTCGAACGCTCCCGCACCGAAGGCCGCGCCGTCCGCCACGGCGACGACTGGGTCGCCGCCGTGTCCGCCGGCGACGAACCGCTGGGCGCCATCCGGCTCCACGAGCGCCCCGGTCTCGACCCCGTCGACCGGCGTGCCCTGGAGCGCGCCGCCATGGTCACTTCACTCCTGCAACTGGCCCGGCGCTCTGCGGGCGAGGCCGAACAGCGCGTACGCGGCGAACTCCTGGACGACCTGCTCGACGCCCCCGACCGCGCCCCCCGCCTCCTGCGCAAGCGGGCCGCCCGCCTTCGCGCGGACCTCGACGCGCCCCACGTCGTGCTCGCCGCCCGCATCGCGGACGACGCCGCCGACGCCCCCGGCGACCGGCAACGCCTGTGGGCCGCCGCCTCCCACCTGGCCGCCACCGGCCACGGGCTCGCCGTCGCCCGGGACGGCGGCGCCGCGCTCCTCCTGCCGCACGGGCCGCACGACGCCCCCGGCGCGACGGCCCGCAACACCGCCCGCCGCCTCGAGGAAGCGGTCCACACCCCCGTCACCGTCGGCGCCTCCCGGCCCGTGGCCGCGCCCGCCGCCCGCCCCGGCGACGTCGCCACCGCCTACGCCGAGGCACGCCGCTGCCTGGACGTGCTGCACGCGCTCGGCCGCGGGGGCGAGGGCGCGGCGGCCGACGACTTCGGCTTCCTGGGCCTGCTGCTCGCCGGGACCGACGGCGGCGCCCAGGCCGGGGAGTTCGTCACCCGTACGTTAGGGCCGGTCATCGACTACGACACCCGGCGCGGCACCGCGCTCGTCCGCACCCTCGACGCCTACTTCGGCTGCGGCATGAGCCCGGTACGCACCAAGGAGGCGCTGCACGTGCACGTCAACACGGTCTCCCAGCGGCTGGAGCGCGTCGCCCGCCTCCTCGGCGCGGACTGGCACACGCCCGCCCGCGCCCTGGAGATCCAGCTCGCCCTGCGCCTGCACCACCTCTCACCCGCGCTCGGGAGCGAATGAGGGCTCCGCCCTCCCGTCGGCCCCATGTGCCTCGTCCGACAGGTCGCGGTGCCGCGTCTCCCGGGCACAGCCGACGGCCACGAGGGTGAGGACGGCGGCGGCCATCACGTACAGGGCCACCGGGGTCGCGCTGCCGTGCTCGGCGAGCAGCGCGGTGGCGACGAGCGGAGCGGGCGCACCGGCGGCCACGGACGAGAACTGGGCGCCGATCGACGCGCCCGAATACCGCACCCGGGTCGTGAACATCTCGGAGAAGAAGGCGGCCTGGGGCGCGTACATGGCACCGTGAAACACCAGCCCCACCGTCACCGCGGCGACCAGCGCCCCGAACGACCCGGTGTCGACGAGCGCGAAGAATGGGAACGCCCAAGCCCCCACCCCCGCCGCACCCAGCAGGTACACGGGCCGCCGGCCGATCCGGTCCGACAGGGCACCCCAGGCGGGGATGACGGCGAAGTGCGCGGCCGAACCGATCAGAACGGCGTTGAGGGCCGTCTGTTTCGACAGCTGCGTGTGCCCGGTCGCGTAGACGAGGACGAAGGCGGTGATGACGTAATAGCTGATGTTCTCCGCCATGCGCGCGCCCATGGCCACCAGCACGTCCCGCCACTGGTCCCGCAGCACCGCCACGAGCGGCATCCGCTCGGCGGCGGCCGCCCCGCGCGCCGGCGCCTGCGACGCGGCCCGGGCCAGCGCGGCCTTGAACACCGGCGACTCGTCCACGGACAGCCGGATCCACAACCCCACCACCAACAGCACGCCCGACAACAGGAACGGAACCCGCCAGCCCCACGCGAGGAACTCCGCGTCCGACAGCGTCGCCGTCAGCCCCGACAGCACCCCCGTCGCCAGCAACTGCCCGGCAGGCGCCCCGGTCTGCGGCCACGACGCCCAGAACCCGCGCCGCCGCGCATCCCCATGCTCCGACACCAGCAACACCGCCCCACCCCACTCACCCCCCAGAGCGAACCCCTGCACCAGCCGCAACCCGGTGAGCAACACGGGCGCGAGCGAACCGGCCGTGGCATGCGTCGGCAGCACCCCGATCGCACACGTAGCACCCCCCATCATCAGCAAACTCACCACCAACAGCCGCTTGCGCCCCAGCCGATCCCCGTAATGCCCGAACACCAACGCCCCCAGCGGCCGGGCGGCGAACCCCACGGCATAGGTCAGAAACGACAGCAACGTGCCGACGAGCGGATCGGACCCGGGGAAGAACAACTTGTTGAACACGAGCGCGGCGGCGGAACCGTAGAGGAAGAAGTCGTACCACTCGATGGTCGTGCCGATGAGGCTTGCTACGACGATGCGGGGGAGGGAGTTGGGGGTGGCGGGCTGTGGCTCGTGTGGGGCGGGGGTGGTCATGGCGTCACTTTCGGGTGGGTGAGGGGCGCGTCATTGCGTCGCCACACCGTAGGAAGGTGCAGGCCGTGGGCCTATGTGCTGGGGAACCACACTTCAGGTGCGGGGCGTGAGGGAAGTGTCCATGAGGGGGTGCTGCGGGCCCTGCGGATCACTCAACTCGATTGAGGAATTCGGTTCGGAGCAATGTCGCGATTGTGGTGATCTGGCACTCGGGTGCCGACTCCCGTGCTGACTTGGTGCTGTCCGGTTCGGGATCCGGGGCTGTCCGGCACTGACCGGTGCTCTCCTCAGCGGCGTCGACCGCCGGTCCGCGCCTCGAAATCGCTGGGCGCCGACGCGTCGAGGCCGGCGCCCAGCGACTCGCGCGGCAAGGTCAGGGAGGGCAGGCGCCGCCTCGGCCGATCGCGATCAGGCGGTCGCCGTACCAGGCCAGGGCGGGAGTCTCCAGCGTGCGGGTGGCGCGGGCCCGCCAGGCGAGGATGGCGCACGCCTCGGCGGATTCCTGCCAGGATATCCGGCCACGCGTCGCCGGAAGCAGCGGCCTTGGCCGCGGTGGTGCGGACCTGCTCGAGAACAGCGGTGCGTTTGGTCATCGGCCGTGCCGGGCGTCGTCGATGTGGACCAGCTGGTTGAGGGCGGTCGCGGTGTACCAGCCGCAGTCGACGATGCCGGTCGCCTCCCGGTACGCGGGCAGCAGGATCTCCTTCAGGGCGCGCTGGTAGATCAGACAGTCAGGGCAGCGCCGGGAGAGGTGGGCCATGTAGCGGGGATGGGCGGTGATGTAGGTGCGCTGGCCGCCGTTGGGGTTGCGCAGCCGCCAGCCGCCAGCCGCCAGCCGCCAGCCGCCAGCCGCCAGCCGCCAGCCGCCAGCCGTCCTCGTCGGTCGGGGTGTGCCATGAGGGGGTGACGACCGTCATGGCGTCGCCCCACAGATCGCCGTCGGCGACACCCTTGAAGATGACGACCTGCTCGCCGGGGCGGAAGTGCGCGTGGGTGATGTCGCGCTTGGGAGTGAGGCGATCGAGGACCGGTGCCTTGTCAGGAGCGAATGCGGCGATGTAGACCAGCGCCGAGACCTTGGGATGGTTTCCCGCCTCGGAGATCACGGCGCCGCCGTAGGAGTGTCCCACCAGGACGACCTGCCCGTCCTGGGCGTCGATCACCTGCCGCGTCGCGGCGACGTCCCCTTCGAGGGACAGGGTCGGGTTCTGTACGACGCTGACGTTGTACCCGTCCCGCTTGAGGACTTCGTGGACTCCTTGCCAGCCCGATCCGTCCACGAAGCCGCCGTGGACGAAAACGACGTTCCTCCGTTTCGGACTCATACGCATGCCCCCTCCTTCCGGAGCGTTGCGGTCCGTCACATGACGTCGTTCGGCGAGCGAGATCTTGACGCGGCGCGGAGGCGGTGAGTGCCGCACTCCCCGCCCGTGAGGTCAGAACTGGGGGTGGAGGTAGAAGGTCTCGTTGATGGCTGGGGTGCCGTTGGGGTTGGTCTGGTAGGGCCACTGAATGACCCAGGTGCCGTCGCCGGTGCCGTTGCCGCGGATGTTGGCGAAGCGGTGGGTGCCGTTGTCGCGCAGCACGGTGAGGTTCGGGAAGCGCGGCGAGGGGTGTTCGAGGGTGAAGTTCTGGGTGTCGCGCGCGTAGCCGCCAGGCAGCGGGGCGCCGTCCCAGTTGTGGCAGTCCCAGATGTTCAGCCAGTCGCCGTCGCCGCTGGCCTGACCACGGTTGACGTCGAGGCACTTGCCGCTCCGGACGCCGACCAGCTTGTACAGCGGCTGTCCGGAGTCACCGTTGCGGCCGACCGCGCGGAGTGTCCAGCGCTGGTTGGCGGCGCCGTTGGCGTGGTAGGTGATCACGTGGGTGCCGTTGGCGGTGTTGCCGCGGTAGACGTCGAGCAGGCGGTCGCTGTTGTCGGCGTGGACGGTGAACTGCCGCGGCCCGGCCGCGGCCTGCAGGGCGCTGAATCCGACGGGCCAGTGGTCGCTGCCGTAGTTGGGGTTGACCGTCGCCTGCCAGTTGTCGGTGTCGACGTTGGAGACCATGTAGTCCAGTTCGTTGCCGTTCTGCTGGGTGGCCTGGCCTCCGTTGTAGATCAGGCCGTTGCCGGGCATGTACCGGTCGGACTGGAGGTCGCCCGGGGCGCGGTTGTAGTCGCCCAGCACCGCCCAGTTGCCGACATTCTGCTGGAAGGCGGTGTCGGAGACGCGGCGTACCAGGTAGGCGGCGTCGTTGGGCCTGCCGCCGTTGGAGGCGGCGTGGACGGAGGCGAACATGATGTTGTCGCCCGTGTTCGTCACGGCCAGGGCGGAGCGGTAGGCGCCACCGATCTCCTGCACGCGGTTGGGCACCCACGAGGTGACGATGCCCAGGTTCCGTGACCGCTGGCGCAGGATGTAGAGGTAACGGTAGGAGCCACCGCCGATCGGCCACAGGTACGAGGTGACGTTGCCTGTCTGTCCGTCCTGGACGGCTCCGGCCGGCGGTCTGTTGGGCACCTCCTGGAGCGCCACCACGTCGAAGGTACGCGCCAGGGTGCGTACCCCGTCCCAGCGGGTGGTGCCGACCTGCATGTTCCAGGTGGCCATGCGGTGCGTGTCCGGCGGGGCGGCGGCCGCGGGGCCGCCGCCTGCGACCAGTAGGCCGAGGGCGAGCAGACCGGCGGCGAGCAGTGCACCCAGGCGGCGTAACCCGTTCCCCGAGGCCCCTGAGGCGGGCATGGAAAACCGGCTTCTTCGGGCGAATGAGAAAAACATGCCCGGCAGTGTCTCACTCAACTCCACGTAAATACAGGGTGGTTGCAAAGTGACTTGCCGCCCCGGCTGGAACCAGCCGCATTCGTCCGAGCGGAGTACCCCGTAGACGAAGATGCCGAGCCCGAGCGCGGACAGCACGGCGCAATGCGGGCCGTGGTAGACCGTTCCACGAGCGGTCCGGTAGTTCAGATGCGTGGGCCCCATGTCGGGGAGCTACCGGCCTGGGTCGTGAATTCGCGTTCACGGAGGAGAGATCAGCGTGCTGTGGTGGAAGCCAAGACGCGGGTCGTGCCTCCAGGAGAGGCCGTCGACATACTGCCGCAGCTGCGGCATGCGCACCCGCTGCCGGACCGTGTTGGCCGGATAGTCGTAGACGGTGATGGTGTTGAGCCCTCGGTTGGCGGTGAACAGCAGGGTCTGGTCGGCGGAGAGCTGGCAGGCGTACACCGAATCGAGCAGGGTTCCGCGCGAGACCCGCAGGGCGGCGAGGAAGTGCCTGCTGCTCGCGGCCGGCGAGCCGCGGGTGAAGGCGTCGGTCACCTGGTGCAGTGCCTGTCGGCCGGCGAGCAGTTGCTCGGGCAGGCCGGGGCGCTCGTCGATGATGCGGTGGGTGGAGAAGTCGTCCAGGTCGATCATGACGATGGTGCCGCTGCCGCCGTTGCAGTAGATCAGTTCACGGTCGGAGACGCATACGTCCGAGTTGATGTGTGCCGGGGTCTCACGGGGGGCCGCCCAGTGGCGTAGGACCTGTCCGTGTTCGGCGTCGATCTCGAAGACGTATTCCTTGAGGTAGGCCATGGCCCATTCGTGCCAGTCGTGGCCTTCCTGGGGCAGGACGCGGAAGGAGAGGGCGTAGAACCGGTCCTCGCGAGGATGGACCGCCACGTGCCAGCAGGTGGCGGGTAGGTCGACGCGCTGGGTCCTGCCGGTGTGCAGGTCGAAGATGCCGGCCTCGCGGGCCTCGCCGCGGCCGGGGTGGTCCATGCCTCCGTAGACGAGGTAACGGCCGGAGGCCGTGGTCTTCATGGCGTGGGGCAGCTTCAGGCCGTGTGGGCCCAGGCGCTCGGGACGGCCGAGCTTGTCGATGTCGAACCGCCACAGGTGCTCGCCGATCGCGCCGACGGCGTCCCGGTCGCCCAGCCAGGCGATGTGCGTGGTTCCTTTGAGGGACGAGTCGGTGGGCTCGATCCGCAGGGTGGACAGGCGGTCGGTCTCCTCGAGCGTGGCGGTGTCGTAGAAGAGCAGGTGCTGGCCGGTGTTGCCGAGGAACCCGAGCGCGTGATCCGGGCTGACGCTGACGGCGTGGCCTCCGGCGATGCCGTCGTAGTACTCGATCTTGTACGCGTACCGGCCGGTGGCGGGGTCGTAGCGGAAGACGCAGACGCCCGCCCGGCCTTCGAGCCCGTTGAGCCCGTTGCCGTCGAGGGCGATGTGGAAGGCGTACGGGTACTCGTGCGGCGGAGTGGCGGGCGGCGTCAACGGGGATGCCTCTCGGGCCTGAAGTGGCGGAAGCCGGAACTGTCGGTGGACTCGGGCCGCGTCGGCCTCCACGGGGCCAACCCGGCCAGAAGGGTCAACGGCTCGGCCACGCGCGCGACGGTGTCCCGGAGCGGGGAGGCGGCACTGGCCGTCCCCGCGACCGGCACTGTGTTGCCCCGCCCGTGTGCCGCGATGGTGCTCAGGGTGGTGTGGAAGGACCTGCGGTAGGCGTCCTCCACCAGGGCGCGCCGGACTGCGGACCACAGGACGGGGGTGATCGCCTGCCACAGCGGAGGGAGGGCGAACTGCTGATAGGCGCAGATGGTCACTCCGGTGCCGTCCGTGGTCCGGGCGAAGGACACCGAGCCGTCGTCCTGGAGCGCGGAGCCGTTCGCGCTGTGGACCTGCCGCCAGCGCAGCAACTGCTCGTCGGGGCCGTAGTCGATGGTTTCCAGCTTGCAGACGTCGAGTACATCGGCGCCGGACAGCGCGAGATAGGCGGGCTGGGCCCGGCTGATGCTGCGTTCGACCTGCCGAATCGGCCTTCCGGCCTCGTCGCGTGCCCGGACATCCGTACGGCCGCCGAGGTAGCCGCTGGTCAGACCGATCACCTGGCTGATGTCGAGGGATGTGGTGAACTCATCGAACGGCACGGGCACCTCCTGCTCGCAGCGGAACAGGACGACTTCGTCCAGGTAGCGCCACCGCATTCCGTCGGCGCTTGGCGGGACGGCCGCGATCAGCTGGTCCAGCGGTTCCAGATGGCGGGCCACAGCCTCGAACTCCGCAGGCGCGAACGCCCGCGCATCGACGCCGAGCGGTGTTGGCGCGGTGCACATCGCGGCGTCATCCGGGCGGATCCGAAGGGCTGTCGCCAACTCCGTCGCCGCCTCCGCCGTCCGGTCGACGATCGTCAGCACCCTTCGCAGCGCCACTCCGGCCAGGGGGATGTCGGGCATGATGCCGCCCTACCCGGCGCCACCACCTCCCATACCGGCCGCGCTCGCCGAGTCCGGCCCCATCGCCGATTCCTCGACCACTTCTGCCGACGGGGTACACCTCGACGCCCTTGTCCGGTCCGCTGAGTCACAGGAGGATGCCGGCGCCCTCACATGGCGGTCCTGTTTGCGTGGCGGCCGAAGCGTCGTTCTCCTCGGCGATACGGCGGCGGTGAAGATGTTGCTGGTCAGCGGGCGAGTATGTGGCCGTCGTGGGGGCGGTGGTCACGGGAGCGGCGCAGGTCGGTGGTGACGTACGTGCGTTGCAGCCAGCGGTCTGCTCCGTCGTATCGAGGGTGGAAGGCGGTGCGGCCGTGGACGGTGACGCGGTTGTCGATGACGACCAGGTCGCCGGGTGTCAGGCGCAGAGTGCGGGCGGTCGCCTCGCAGGCGCGGCCGAATTCGGTCAGCGCCGCCGCGGCCCGAGGGGTGAGCGGGGTGGTGACGAGTTGGGCCATGCGTATGTCGGGATCCTCCACTGCTCCCGACAGCACCGGTCGGGGCTCGACACCAGGCTCACCTGCGGCAGGGCCGGGGCCGAAGGAGGGTGGTGGTGTGGTGATGAACTCCGGCGCGAACAGGGCCTGGCGGTCGGCCGGGGTGAGGAGCGGCAGTGCTTGGCGGATGCCGGCGATACGCATGCCGGCGATCCGGTCGTGGTCGGCGCGCAGGCACAGGAAGATCACATAGTCGGGTGGGTGGGGGTGGAAGCCGTTCTCGGTGTGGAAGGACAGCGGCACTGATCCGGCGTTGCCGTGGAAGGTCTCCTGCCCGGGGACTGGCACGACGTCCTGCACGAGGGCGCCGGATTTCTCGGCCAGGTAGGCGAGGGGCTCGCCGAGCCCGCAGGCCACCATGGTGAGCACCGCTGCCGGGATCGTGGCCTGGCGCTGGACCGAGCCGGGTACGGTCGGTGTCCCGGGCAGGGCCGCCTGATCGACGGGCAGGCCGCGGATCACCAAGGTGCCGTGAGGGCCGGAATGCCTTCGGAACCGGCGCACCTCACGGCGCAGCAGTAGCGGAAGGTCTTCCCAGGCGTCCCGGGCCCGGGCCACCCACTCGGGGTTGTCGACCTGGTCGTGTCCGCGGGTGCACAGGGCGCGGGCCAGCCGCTCGCACGTGCCGGCATCGGCCGGATCCAGTTCCCGGTCCGCGGCGAGGACGGTGCTTCGGGCGGTGTCGGTCGTCGTCTCGGGCATCGGGGTCTCCTGCCGGGGGCGTGGGCGGCGGACGCGCGGACTCACGAGTGGCGCAGGCCGGCCACGGCGTCGGCGATGTAGTGGTCCCCGAATCGGATCAGCGAGGCGTACTGGGCTGCGCGACGATGGCGCATGAGCCGTAGTTCGGCGACCGCGTTGTCGGGGCCTTCGGGTCTCTGAGCGATGGAACGACGCAGATGCACCATCGAGTACGCGAGGGTGACGTGCCGTTCACCGTCCACGATGTCGGCTTCCAGGAGAGCACCCCGTGCTTCGGCCAGCTCCGGGGTGCGGGCCGCCAACCGCTCGTAGGAGTCGGGAAGCACGGCCAGCAGGTCCTTCATCGCCGCCCGGAACAGCTTGTATCCGCGATGCTGGCGCCCGCTCAGCGGGATGTCCACCGACGGAGGCGCCATGGTGTGGCGTATCGCCGCCATGTAGTAGTCGGCCGGGATCGTACTGGCGTGGGCCATCGCCGCCGGGAATCCACGCACGTACACCGTCGCATCGGCCAGCCGCAGCAGCGCGGCATCGTCGTCGCCGAGCCGCAGAGAGCGGGTGGCGTCGGCCACGGCGACCGCAGCGCACACGTTGAACAGGACATGGACCTGGTGACCGATGAGCCACCGAGCACTCCACACACTCTCCGACGACGATCCCGCACCGGCCTCGGGGACGGCCACCGGCGGGACAGAGTCATGGTCTGAGCCCGGCGCCGCGCCGGTGAGATCGAGCACCGACTGCCGCATCGCGGTCACCTCCAGCGCCAGGTCGGAACCCGACAGCGGAGCATCACACAGATCTTCCAGACCGCGGTGAACGACCAGGACACCGTGCAGGGCGGCCTGCTGATCCGACAGCTCCCGCTCACGGACCCGGAAGAACGACTGACTGGTCGACTCCGCCGGCAGTTCCTCACCGACCACGGCCGGAGCCAGATCCGACAGCGCGGCCGACAGCTCACCGGCGACCGTGGCAGCCTGCCGCAGCGCGAGGGTGCGCTCGACAGGTCCGGCATGGGTCGGCACCGCGGCCAGCACGAGCGCGGTCCGCTTCGCCTCGGCATCGACCCGTGGGCCCAACACCGGCACGGGCCGCCCGCCTCGGGGCTCTCGGAAGACAGCGACAGCAGGATGACCGGCAACCGGTGATAAGCCCATGGTTGAAGTATTTCGCCACGAACACTCCACACGAAACCTGATCTGCGAGACCATTCCTGTATGGTCCACCGGAGTTGGCGGGGGCAGTGGCGGCTTGTCCGGTACGCCCCGCGGACCTCGTCCGACTCAGGCCGTCAGCGCCGTCGCCACCTGCCTCCGGCACCCGCTCCGCGGATGGGGCACGGCACGTTCCGCGTCGAGGACGGTCTGAACCGGATCGCGGGGGACTACCTGTTCTCCAACGTCGGACGCACCAACATCCTCATGTACTCCCTCGTCGACCGGCTCTGGCGCAACGCCAAGAAAGCCGCCGGCATCACCAGGAAGATCACCCCGCACTGGCTCCGGCACTTCTTCGCCTTCGCCGGCCTGTCCAACGGCGTACCCGTCACCGACATGGCCGAATGGCTCGGCCACCGCGACCCCAAAATCACCCACCAGAACTGAACCGGCCCCCACAATCCCCCCAACGGTTGACAGACATCTACGAGTGGCTCGCCCGTGACACTGGCGGCAGGGTCTGCCGCAACCCGCTGCTCCAGCCGAGCACGGCTGCTCGAAGCGGGCCGCCGCACGACGGGTGCTCGCTGTGGCCCTCCGCCGATCTCTGATACGGGCGGCCGCCCGGCCTCGTCGCACACGGCGGGGCTGGACGGGCGAAAGGTATGCCAACCGGATGTGTCGTCCGCGCGTAGGGAAAGCGTCAATGCTTCTGGCGGATCCGATTGGAGGGCGCTTCCATAGCCGTCATGTGGGGCTTCGGCATGAGCCCGGAGCGATGCGAACCGTGCGATGAAGCAATGCTGGTGGGGGAGTTGTCATGAGTGCAGGACATGTCGTCGGACTGTTCGTCGCCGCCGCGCTGGTGGGTTACCTCGTGCTCGCCGTCAAGTTCCCCGAGCGATTCTGACGACGCGGCGCGGTGGCCGGCGCGACTGGGCCGGGCCTGATTCCGGCGTCCGGACGTGTCAGTCGCGCGAGCGGGCCTCTGTCGTGTTCTTGGCGGCGGGATGCGGGTGTCGTGGCGCTGGTTCGCCGCGTCGGACGGAACCCGGGGCGCGGCGGGCGGGGTGGTCGGCGCGGGCCGAGGACGTGAGCTGCAAGGGGACGCTGGTGACCATGACGCCGGGGGTGAAGAGCAGGCGGCTCTTGAGCCAGAGGGCGGACTCGTTGTGCAGCAGGTGTTCCCACCAGTGGCCGACGACGTATTCCGGGATGAAGACGCCGACCACGTCCCGGGGGCTCGTGCTGTGGATGGAGCGGATGTACTCCACGACCGGGCGGGTGATTTCGCGGTAGGGGGAGTCGATGACCTTCAGGGGGACGTCGACGTCGAGGTCCTCCCATTGCCGTTGCAGCGCGTGCCTCCTCGCGGTCGACGGCGACGGTGAGCGCCATGAGGGTGTGCGCCAGCCGGACAGGGCGCTGCTCAGGCTGAGTTGCAGAGTTCCGCGCAGGGGCGTTCACGAGTGTGGCTGACCGGCGGCGCTGGGCAACAGCGGCACCACGTGCGGGCGCTGGGCTTACGCCGCGGTCTCTGCGTTCAGTTGCTGCGCTGCCGTGCGAGGAACTGAACGCCCATGTGATCGGTGTCGTCAGGAGATCCGCCCAGTCGGTGGACCAGGACCCACCTGCCGCCGGGGATGACGCCCGCAAAGACGGAGGCGCTGCGGGTTGCGCCGTTGTGCCAGGTCAGTTTGCCGGTCGTCTGCCACGTCGGAGCCGGAGTGCCGAGCTTACGGTCGACTAGCAGCCCGGTGAGCAGGTCAGCCGCGGCACGAGGGGTGGCCCACATACCGCCGGCAGGCAGGATCGCTCCGTCCATGGTCCACACGGCCCGTCGGCGACCCAGGAACCCGGTGGCGTGCGACTGCTGTTCGGCAGGCGGATGGGCCGTCACCTCGTAGATTCCCAGAGGCGCGAGGACATGCTTGCGGATCACCTCTTCGAAGGACAGCTTCGCAGCGGCTGACAGTGCCGCGCCGAGCACCGCGTATCCGAGGTTGGAGTACTCCTGGGCCTCACCGGCCGGTGTGACGACGATCCGGTCGAGGCGGCCCAGCAGCCCCCGCAGGGCATCCTCGTCGAAGGAACGGTACGGGTCCCTACGGGGCAGGCCCGGCGGCAGCCGGGGCAGCCCGGAGGTGTGGTCCACCAGATGCTGCAGGGTGACACCGGTTCCTGGCGATGCCTTGAGCCAGCGCTCCACCGGGTCACTGGTGGCGACCACACCGGCCTCCGCCATGCGCATGAGAGCGGTACCGGTGAGGACCTTGGTGAGCGAGCCGATCTCGACGAAGAGATCCGGGCTGTGACCGTGAATGGCACGGGGTGGAGCGTCGCTGCTGAGGACACATGTTGGCGTCCGGGACACGGTTGGGGTCCTTCGTTCGTGGCGGATCCGATGCGGGCGGGATGCCCGAGCCGGACTGGTCATGTGGGATCCGTGACGCAGGTGGGGCCCTTATGTACGTCTCCTCGGCACAGCGCATGCCGCGGTTCCGGATGGCATGCGATACCGGTTGCGTGCAACCCATCGGTAGATGACGCGGGCGCCGATACGAAGGATTGGCAGGCGGACGACAGCCCCTGCGAGCCGATATCTGCGGGCGGGCGAGTTCCCGACGAACGCGGCCAGCGCCTCAGCTCCGCTGGCCAGTACCTGCCCGTCCAGAAACAGTAAGACTTCCCTGTCGAGCCGGTCTTGGTACTGCCTGAGGGTCTCCTCCGGCAGTGACTGCCAGGGGACAGCCTTCATGGCTGGCCGAGCGGAAGCAGAGATCCGGTCGATCGCCGTCTGGCAGAAGCCACAGTCCCCGTCGAATGCCAACACGGGTGTGCTGCAAGCGGTTGTCGCTCCTGGATCACTCATTTCCCTCCCTTTCCTCCCAGAGTCTCACTACAGGTTCACAACGCCTAACACAATGAGTTGATCTGTCTGTGGGTGATGAGGCAGCAGGCAAGGCGGAGGAACGCTTCGTGGATGTCGGCACATCGTTCCCAGCGGATGCGGAGTCTGCGGAAGCCGTGCAGCCAGGCGAAGGTCCGTTCCACCACCCACCGGTAAGTGCCCAGTCCGGTCCCGTGCCGGGTGCCGCGACGGGCGATGGCCGGCACGATGCCTCGAGTGCGGACCTGGCCGCGGTAGATGTCGTGGTCGTAGCCGCGGTCGGCGAAGAGTGAGTCGGGTCTACGGCGGGGACGGCCGACGCGTCCCCGGACCAGCGGGATTGCGTCCAGCAGCGGCAGGAACTGGGTGACGTCGTTTCGGTTGCCGCCTGGTCAGCAGGACGGCGAGCGGGGTGCCGTGGCCGTCGGTGATGAGATGGTGCTTGGAACCGGCCCGGCCCCGGTCGACCGGCGACGGGCCCGTGTGCTGCCCCCTTTTAGGGCCCTGACGTGGGAGGAATCGACCACGCAGCGCGACCAGTCCAGCCGTGATGCGGCGTTGAGCTCAGCGAGCAGGACCTCGTGCAGCCTCTGCCAGACGCCGGCCTCGTTCCAGTCCCGCAGTCGGCGCCAGCACGTCATGCCCGAGCCGAAACCAAGCTCCCTCGGTAGGTATTCCCACTGGATGCCGGTGTGCAGCACGTACAGGATCCCGCACAGCACCTCCCGGTCCGGCAACGGCCTGCGGCCCGGATAACGAAAGCGCCGCTCGCGCTGCGGCAGCAGCGGCTCCAGGCGATCCCATAGCTCATCCGACACGATCCACGGCGACGTCCCCACACCGGAGCGAACGCTCAACTCCCACTCCGGACACGGCCACCAGGACCCATCCACCTCATTGTGTTAGCCGTTGTTAGTGCTGGTCCCAGCACCAGGACGGAGCAAAGGAGAGCTGATGAACCCGCACACCCGCTACACCAGCACGGCTGGCCGGCACCCCGCGCGCGACACCGACCGCCAATGCACCCTGGCGCAGACCAGCGCGGCACGTACGTATGCTCACCGTATCCATGCAGGCCACGGCGCCCAGAGCCGCGGCCTACAGACCGAAGGGACACCCGTGGCGAAGCCGTCACTGCGCGCCTACCTCGATGACTATGCGGCCGGCAGGATCGGCCGGGAGGAGATGCTCGCAACCGTGGCCGCATGGGAGCTCGAAGAGCGCGAGTGGGACCTCGCGCACACCATGCCCGACCACCAGGACAACACCGCAGAGGTGATCTCCGGCGCCGTCCTGAACGACCGGATCACCGAAGACGACTACCGCGAAATCTGGCGCCGCCGCGGCCAGATAATCTGACTCGCTGGAAACGATCTTCAGTCGGAGGGTGGGGCAACAGGTGGATGTGCTGCGCGAGGAATACCGCGAATCTACCAGCACCTTCAAACCCGCTTCACCACTGGGGATCTCGCCCCGGCGCCGGTGATACCTTCCGCACAGTTCGACTGAGCGCCCTCGGTCGTGCGATGAAAGTGATCACTCGTCTGTCCAGCACCGACCCGAAGGCCGCTGCTGGCCACACCCTTGCTCTGGCCCGGGCATGCAGCACCCTGCTCAAGTTCTACCCCGAGGCCCCGTGATTCCCTCGGAGCGGCGGGCGAGACCGTGGAGAATGCCGCCGTGTTCTGAACGGGTGATCGTCGTGTTCAATGGAGAAGTGTTCCGCTCCGAGCCTTGTGTCAAGAAACAGCAAAGGCATGACAACGTTGCAGGTCGCGAAGAGTGCTCTCCGCGCAGGCGGAGGTGAGTCGAACGACGCCAAGTACGCGAGGGCGCGTGAGCAGTGCTCTCCGCGCAGGCGGAGGTGAGTCGCCGTCGCGCGGGCGGGGAACTGGCTCGCCGACGTGCTCTCCGCGCAGGCGGGGGTGAGCTAGCACAGCAGACCATGACCGAGGACCTGTACGAGTGCTCTCCGCGCAGGCGGAGGTGAGCCAGTGCAGGTGGTGGCCCGTGTCGGGGCCCCACGGTGCTCTCCGCGCAGGCGGAGGTGAGCCGCCCTGACGCTCGGACTGCCAGCCCGAGTAAATGTGAGCTCCGCGCAGGCAGAGGTGAGCCGCGGCGGCGCCAGTTGTCGACGGCGGCCCGGCCGTGAGCTCTGCGCGGGCGGAGGTGAGCCGGGCGAGATGGCTCAGGCGCTCCACGATTCGAAGTGAACTCCGCGCAGGCGGAGGTGAGCAGCGAGCGCTGGAGCAGCGAATCGTTGTAGAGGCCGCGACCGTTCCCCCTGGGAGCCAGGGTCTAGCCAACCGAGCTGGGGGCTGCGGCCCTCCGTACGGTTTGGTATACCTCGCTGTGGTCGCCGGTGATGGTGGCGAGCATAGGCAGCAGCTCGGTGGCAAGTGAACGCCGCTCAGCCGAGTCGGTGACGCCCCTCCAGTGCTGCACTGCCCGATCTGCCGAGGCCCGGGTGATCTCGTGCGCGGCGCCCCACACCTGCATCTGCAGGCCGGTGGTGTGCAGGTACCAGCGGGCGGCCACTGCCGGCTGGTCCATCAGGTGAGCGATCCACCCGCGCAGCTCCCGAACTTGGACCGTGTAGGAGTGCGAGGCTCCGTACAAGGCGGTGAACTCCTCATCCAGCTTCTCTGCCTCGAGGTTCGCCGAGGCGAGGCGCTGCGCGTCGACGGGCGGCGCGAATGCGGCGGTGACCGCCGTGATGCGCTGCTGGTACTCCGCAGGCGGCGCGGGAATCTCCCCCTGCGATTTTGCCTCTGGTAGCGGAGTTACGGCAGCCGGTGCTGCCAGCCCGGTCGTTGCGTTGGTCTGTTGCCAGAAGTGGGGCGTCACGACGCCCCATGGGGCGTACAGAGTGTGGTCAGGGCTCATGATGCTCCGGGCCTACTGGGGAACGATGCGGCGGACGGCGACGACGCGGGTGATGGGGCTGCTGCTGTTGCGCCAGCTGCTGTAGGGGATGATGCGGGTTTGCACGCCCGTGCGGGGTGCCTCGATGACCAGGCCGCTGCCGATGTACATCCCGACGTGGCCGGGGGAGGATGCGGAGCCGTCCGAGCCGGGCGTGAAGACCAGGTCGCCGGCCATCGGTGCGTCCATGCTGACTTCCTGGCCTTCGTTGACCTGCGTGTAGGTGGTGCGGCTGATCGTTACTCCGGCGGCTCGGTAGG
Source organism: Streptomyces griseocarneus (assembly GCF_014655595.1). GTDB lineage: Bacteria > Actinomycetota > Actinomycetes > Streptomycetales > Streptomycetaceae > Streptomyces > Streptomyces griseocarneus. The sequence goes on from NZ_BNBL01000001.1 coordinate 1,215,612, forward strand.
CCTGCTGCATGAGGGAGGAGCAGTCGCACCAGTGGGCGGGGTCCGAGCCGAGGGCGTTGGTGCAGTCACCGCCGAGGTGGTACCAGCCGCCCTTTTGGTAGAGGGCCCAGGCGACGGCGGAGCGTACCTGCTGGGGAGCGCTGGCCGGTATGGAGAAGCCGGCCGGCAGCTCCACCGGTCCGCTCGGTCCGGCGGGCGCGGTGTACTTTTTGGCGCTGGCCATGATGGCCTGCACGTAGCTCGAGGTTTGCCCGTTGGCGAACGACGGCGGAGGAACGCCTTTGAACCGCTGCACTGCTCCCCACCCGGCGTTGTATCCGGCCAGGGCCAGTTCAATGGGGTCGCCTGGGTAGCCGGACTTTTTCGCGTCTTTGAGCAAGTCACACATGTACTTGCCCTGTGCGGTGATCGCGTCAGGCGGGTCGTAGGGGTCGGCGGTGCCGTTGCCGTTGGCGTCGACGGCGTAGCTTTGCCAGGTGCTCGGGATGAACTGGGCGATGCCGTGGGCATCGGCGCCGGAGCGCGCGTTGGGGTTGAAGTTGCTCTCGGCTTCGAGCTGGGCGGCGAGGACCGCGGCGGGCAGCCCGGGACAGGCGCCGGCGGCCTTCTCGATCCACGGCGCGTACTGGGGTGGTACGGAGCCCGCCTTCAGGCCGCCGCCGATGGCCCCGGTGTTGGGATTGGCGGAGGCCTCGCCCGAGGTGCTGGTCTGGATGGTCACCCCGGCTATGAGCACGAAGAGCGAAGCGCACCCCGCCCCCGCGCCTATCAGCACTTTCTTCGCCACTCAGTCCCCCCGTTGCTCTGCTTCCTCCTTTGCGTTGCCCCCCGGCTACTGATGTGCTTCGACCCCCATCGCCTGCTCCAGTGCCCGCCGGTGGTAGCGCCATGTACGACCTGCCTTGAGCGACGGCAGGAGGCCTGCGCGGGTCATCCGCATCACCAGCTGGTAGTCCAGCCGTAAATACTCCGCGGTCTCTTTGGCTGTGAGAACTTCCGGCCAAGCCTGCGACGAGCCTGCCGTATCCGACCGCTCGGTCTCCTCTTGGGGGGTCCTGCGGTCATCGGGGCCAGTAGGTGCCATCAGTGACCTCCCGTCCGTTCGTGTCGCTCCGTGACTGATCACGAACCGTAGCAAGTCATTGGTGAAACCACAGCAGTCACCAGCGATCAGCAACCGACATGGACAGACCCCCAGGCCTCTTGCTAAACATGCCCTTTGATCAACGTGCAGTGAGTGCGCGACGACAAGGCGCACTGGGGGGCGGGTCTTAGATGGCCAAGGCGGTATCTCGGCTCGAGGAACTCATACCGCACTCCCGGTTTCTGATGCCCGTTATGGGGGCGATTGGTGGTAGTGGTCGCTCCGTAGTCGCCGGGCTGCTGGCAGACGCCTTCGCCGCCAGCGGCGAAACGGTCCTCCTCGACCTCGCCCCCCGCTTGACGTCCCCCTGGCCCAGGTGGACGCCGGGTACGACGGGAGGCCTCGCCGCCCTCCCGCCCGACCAGCCCGCCAGCCGAAGCCAGGCACGCGCCGCCGCCGCGACAGCCGCCTCCTCCGGCGGCCTAGCCGCGTGGCAGGTGCTGACCGATCACCTGCCATGGCACGCACCGCCGCTGGTACTGCCCGATGAACCTGAAGCATGGGAGCAGCTCGCCGCCATCGGCGGCTGGCAGGCCGTCGTCATCGACACCCCACACCCGTTCACCCACGACGTCATGACCGCCCACCACACCGGAATCGCCGGGCTCAGCGCCCGCTGGTGCTCCCTGCCGTGCGCCGTCCCCGTGCTGTGCGCCGCTGCCACCGGCGACGGAATCGCTGAGTTGCAGACCGCCGTGCTGGCGGCCGAGGCGGCAGGCCTTCCGCTCGCACGCATCGTGGTGGCTCTCGTGGCCATTGGTGATGGACGACTGCCCGCTCCGGTCAAGGCCGGCGCCACCATGCTCCAGCCCAAGGTCGGCGCGATCATCCACGTGCCGTACGACGAGCGGATCCGCTCACACGGCCTCAGCAACGCAGCTCGCCTCAAGCCCCGAACCCTGGCGGCCGGGCGCGAGCTGGCGGAGGCCGCCCTGTCATCGGCGCATGCGTCCTGGGGCCAGACGCTCCCGCATGCCGCCGTCCCCGCCGCCTACACGGAAGGAACCACGTACCGTGGCCTCGCACACGTCGCTGATCACCCTCGCTGACGGCGATCCGCTCACGCCCAAAAAGCCGAAGGACCTGCCGGGAAACCTCGGAACCAGCACCGACACCCTCATCGGCTGGTCCCTGACCGGAGCTCTCATCGCCGCCGTGCTGGGCTTCCTCTTCGGCTGCGCGCTGCTGGCGGTGGGCTACAACTCCGAGCGCCCCGACATGGCCGCACGAGGTAAGAAGTCCATCCTCTGGTCACTCATCGCCGCCGCGGGCGTCGGAACGGTGTTTGGCATGGTCAAGGCATTCTTCAACCTTGGGCAGGGCTGAGCTGATGTCCTTCGTCGCTCTCGACGAAGGCCGTCGCTCGGCCCGCCGCCGTCTGGCACTTCTCATCGCCGGAGCCCTTGTAGTCGGCGGCGCCACGACGTTCCTCGTCCTCAGTCCCGATGATTCGCGCAAAACAGACAAGCCCACTGCTGGCCCGACTGCTTCAGCTTCTACCCAGGCACAGACTGGGGGATCGAACGTCCCGACGGTGCTACCCAAGCCCAAGGACGTGAAAGACGGTGTACCGGTCGGCTACCCCCACACGCTGGAAGGGGCCATCTCGGCTGCCGCTCACTACGGCGACGTCCTGGACCTCTTCAATCCCAAGGCTGCAGAGCAACAAGCCAGAGTTATGGCAGCTCCCAATCACCGGATGATGCTGGAAACGTATATGGTCCAATCAGCGCAGACAGCAAGGACTAATGAGGGGCTTCCGGCGGACGGGGAGTCCGATAACGCCAACTTCATCACCACGCAGTCACGGGCCTACCACGTCGCCAACTCCACCGCAGACAGCGTCACTGTATGGATTCTGATGGATTGCCAGACATCAGTGCGAGGAGTCGCAAGGTCTACCACACAGGTGCGCGGCGTGGTCCTGGTATGGACGGATGGCGACTGGAAGATGAGCCTGCGCACTTTGGACGGCCTGCCAGACAACGCTCCCAAAAATGTCACCCCGAACAGCCAGAACGCGGCACAGGAAGGGTGGCGAAGCCTTGCCTACGAGAAATAGATTCCTTGCCCTAGTCGTCGCGTTCTTCTTGAGCCTGCCTCTGTCCCTCATTCCGGCTTCTTCGGCAGCAGCCGACCCTACCCCCCCGAGCCCCTCGGCATCAGCTAGCCCCAGCCCTCTGAAGACACTCAAAGACTGCGCCGTCGGGGACAGGTATAAGCAAAAAGCCTGCCAGGATTTCGTTGATGAACAGTGCCAGGCTGACCACCCGAAGGCTGGCGAGAAGGCTTGTAAGGACTACCTCGCATGGCTGAAGATGAAATGGGCCGAGAGCTGCGGCACCGGACCCTACGCCAAGGTCTGCAAGGAAGCAGACAAGGTCTCCGACGGGGTTAACAAGGCCGCGGAGGTTGCCAAAGACCCCGCTGGAACTTTGGCGACCGCCGCATTTGACGCTGTAGCAGGTAGGTTCGGGAAGGCCGCAACGGGCATTCTTCACGACCTGACTGATGCCTTCCTGGTGGTATCGACGGTCGATCTCAGGAAGAGTGAATACCTGCTCGATGTCTACAGCATCACCTGGGCGATTTCCTCGCTGGTGGCCCTGTTCCTGCTGATCGGGCAGTTCGCAAAAGTCGGCCTGAGCGGGGAGGGGCGCGCAGCGGCCACGGCTATCACAGGCCTGGCCAAGTGGGCTGTTGTCACTCTGGCTTCTCTGGCGGTCACGCAGGCCGCGCTCGGGGCGACGAATGCGGCCAGTAAGTGGATGATCGACCAGTACCGGGACGGAGGCGGCGAGAAGGCGTTCAAGGAGACCATGGACAAGGCCTTCCTCTTCGACTCGTCCACGAACTCCGCGCTCGTGCTGTTGCTCGGGATTCTCGCGGCCTTGGTGACGCTGGTGCTGTGGGGCGAGATGCTGCTGCGGGCAGCGGCGATTCAGGTGCTGGTGGCCTGCATGCCGATCGTTTCGGCGGGCGGCATCATGGAGGCGACCAAGGAGTGGTGGCCCAAGGCCCGGAACGCCTTGATCGCACTGATCGTGATGAAACCGGTGATCGTGCTGATCTTCCTGGTCGGGTTCAGTGCGACCGGCAGTTCCAAGAACTTGAACGACTTCCTGACCGGGTTGCTGACGCTTTTCCTGGCCGCCGTGGCGTGGCCGTCGATCGCCAAATTCATGACGTTCACCAGCGTGGGTTCCGGGGGAAGTCTGGCCTCCGGCCTGTTGAGCGCGGCGGGAGGCGCCGCCGCGTCCATGTTCGGTTCAGGGGGCGGCTCTCCGGCCGGAGCCGGTGCCATCGGCGGCGGCAGGGACTTTACGCGTGCGGTGGAGGCGGAGAACGACGGCGCTGTCGCGCAAGGCGGAGCCGCAGGCCGGGCCCAGGGCGGCAGAGCCGCTTCGATGGGTGTGCTGGGGGCGGCCGGCATGGCGATGCAGGTCGCCAAGGCAGGCAAGGAGCTCGCGGAGGGAGGCATGGAGGCCATGGCTGCTCACGCCGATCTCGGTCCCGGCAAGGACATGGGCGGACAGGTTGTCCTTCCACCCGGCACGGGCGGATCAGGCGCGGGGTCTCCGCATGGCGACGACGGCGGTGCCGGGGCTTCCCCGCCGCCTCCGGCGCCGCCCGCCGCCACCGGCGGTGCTGCCGCTGGACTGCCGTCGTCGGGGGCTGCGCCGCAAGACGGTTCGGGATCGGCTCCGCCCATGGCGGTTCCGCCGGAGCGTGGGGATGCGCCGACCGCGGTGGCCTCAAGTGGGGAGCCATCGGCCACGTCAAAGGTCACCGCGACCCGTGCGCCGCTGATGCCGCCGCCGGCCCCCGCGCAGGGTTCTGATCAGGTTGGGGGGACACAGTGAGCCAGGAACGACCGCTGGTCTATGCGGGCTGGCAGTCCGAGCGGGCCGGCTTCATGGGCTCGCTGTCGCTGACCGGGTGTCTGCTGGTGGGCGCGGCCGCTTTGTCCATCCTGATCCCCATCTATGCCCAGGATCTGTCCGGCGAGCTGATCGCCGTGCCGGTGGCGGTCGTTCTCTTCACGCTCGCCACGGTCCGCATCTATGGAATGACCGCCGACGAGTGGGCCGTACTGGCGATCCGTCACCAGATCAATGTCGCAGGAGGCAAGGACGTGTTCCTCTCCGGGGTGTTCGCCCCGCGTCGTCGTTCGGACGACCAGCAGCCCATGGACCTGCCCGGCGTCCTGGCCCGGCTGCGGATCCTCTCCGCCCCCACCGGCGGCCAGGAAGAACTTGCTGTGGTCTATGACCCGCTGGAGAACACCTACAGCGCGGTGATGGAGATCCGCTACCCGGGTCTGGCTCTGGAGGACACCGACCAGATCAACCGCCGCGTGGCCGCATGGGGCACCTTCCTGCGGACCCAGTGCGTGGAGGACGGCCCGATCATCCGGGTCGCCGTGCATGAGCGATCGCTGCCCGACGACGGCACCGCCCTGCAGTCGTGGACTGCCGCGCACACCGACCCGTCGGCTCCGCGAGCGGCGGTGGCCGTAGTGGAGGAGCTCGCCGCGCAGGGCGGAACCGTGGCCAACACCCGCGCCACCTATCTGACCATCACGCTGTCCGCCTCCCGCGCACGCCTGGCGATCAAGGGCGCGGGCGGCGGACGACTCGGGGCGTGTGCGGTTCTGGTCCGCGAGATCACCGCCATGTACTCGGCGCTGGCGGCTGCCGACCTCACCGTCATCCGGCGGTTGACTCCCCGGGAGCTCGCCCAGGTCGTCCGCGAGGGCTTCGACCCGGATGCGGTCAGCGAGCTGGCGATGCGCAACAACGCCGCCGCCCAGCGCACCTGGGAAGGCGTAGAGCCGGGTGCGGACCCCGAACTCGCGGGGCCGGCCGCCGCCCGGGCCGCGCGCGGCAGTTACCAGCACGACGGTGCCATCTCCGTGACGTACCAGGTCCGCAGCTGGCCTGCCTCGGCCGTTTACGCCACCTGTCTGCAGTCCCTGCTGCGGCCGCGGCCCACCGCACGCCGGTCGCTGACGCTGGCGTACGAGCCACTCGGTCCGCGCCGGGCCCGCGCTGAGCTGTCGAAGGAGCGCACGAAGAGGGACGTGGCACGCCGGCTGCGGGCGAAGACGGGCAGGATCGAGTCGATGGACGAACGGGCCGATATGGCCCGGGCGATTGAGCAGGACATGGCGCGTGCCTCCGGGCACGGCATCGTGCGCTTCACCGGTCTGGTGACCGTCACCGTCACCGACCCCGAAGAGCTGGAGACCGCCTGTGCCGAGCTGCAGCAGGACGGCGCCGCTGCCGGTCTGGAGTTGCGCCGCATGTGGTACGCGCAGGATGCCGGTTTCGCGGCGGCGGCGCTGCCGCTCGGGCAGGGCCTGCCCGCGCGTAGGGCGGTGATCTGATGGCGCTGTTCTCCCGCACCCGCGATCGTGAGGACGAAACGTCTCTGCCGTCGCAGGGGTTCGAGCACCTGCTGGGGGAGGGGCGTCTGCGTCCGGCCCCCGCACCCAAGGCGAAGAAGAAGGCCCGTGAGGGCATCGGCTTCGTACCGCCGCGACGTGGTGTGAACGCGGCCTACGCCGGCCGGGCCGCCAACGAGGCGGCGCCCGAGGTACACCGCGCCGATACCTCCCAGGTCTCGGGTCTGTACCCGTTCCTGCACGCGAGCAGCCTGCCGCCTGTTGGCGCGTACATCGGCTGGAACGTGCTGAGCATGCGCGCGTTCTCCGCGCACCCCAGCGTGTGGGTGGCGGAGGGCCTGGTCACCAACCCGAACGTCATGATTACCGGCATCCCCGGCTCCGGTAAGTCCGCACACATCAAGGCGCTGTGCCTGCGCCTCATGGCGTTCGGCACCCACACCCTGATCGCCGGGGACGTGAAGGGTGAGTACGGCGAGCTGTGCCGCTACCTCGGCTACGAGCCCCTGCTCCTGGGCCCGGGCATGAGCGGCCGGCTGAACCCCCTGGACGCGGGCCCGCTGGGACAGGGCCTGGACGAGGTCAAGGACCGGGCCGTGTTCCTGACACGGCTCACCGAAATTCACCGGCGCCGGCTGTCCCTGCTCAAGGCTCTGCTGGAACTGCAACTGCGCCGGACTCTGCTGGCAGAGGAGGAAGAGGCCGTCTCGGCGGCGATCCGGGAGGTCACCGGAGAGCTCGCCGGGAACACCAAGCTCACGCCGCCGACCTTGCCGGCCGTCCACGCCGCGCTGAAGGACCCGAGCAAGGCGATGGCCTACGAACTGAGAGTCCGCGACGAAGACATCCAGACCACCCGGGAACTCACGCGGTCCATCCGGGCCGCCCTGGGCGCCATGGTCAACGGCCACCTCGGAGGCCTGTTCGACGCCGAGACCTCCAGCGAACTGGACTTCTCCGCCCCGATCCAGTGCGTGGACATCTCCCGCATGAAGGACTACGGCGACGACATCGTCTCCATGATTCTCACCTGCGTCAGCTCCTGGGCGCAGGCGGCGATTGACACCCCCGGGCCGCCCCGGCTGGTGGTCCGTGACGAGTTGTGGCGGGCGATGCGTTCCGGCGGTTCCTCCATGGTTCGGAAGATCGACAGTGACCTGCGGCTGTCGCGTGCCGACGGCACGATTCAGGTCCTCGCCACGCACCGCCTCACCGACTTCGAGTCGGTCGGCTCCGCGGACTCGGAGGCGGTTGCCATTGCCAAGGACATGATCAGCAGCTGTGAGACGCGTATCCAGCTGGCCCAGGACTCCCGCCCTCTCCAGGCGATCCAGGAAGCCGTCGGGCTGACCGATGCCGAGTACGACCTGATCAGCTCCTGGGGCAAGGCTCATGCCGGCCGGGCGCTGTGGAAGGTGGGCAAGGCCGGCTCGCACCCGGTGCAGCTGCACCTGACGGCACTGGAGAAGAAGCTGTTCCACACGGACGAGCGGATGACGGTATGAGCGGGGGCGGGAAGTCGGCCAGCAGTGGGGGTCTGCTGGGCCCGAGCCTGCTGTTGGGCGGTATCGGGATGGCGGCCTGCACCCTGGTCACCGGGCCGGCAGCCGCGCTGCTGTCCGGCCGTAGCTGGGCGACAGCGGCCGCGGACCCGGCCACCACCGTCATCACCGCCGTTGCCCAAGGGCCCGGTCAGGCTTGGACTCCAGGTCCGCCGTCATGGCTGTTCTGGACGCTGACGGTGCTGGTGTGGGCAGTGCTCGCCTGGGTCGCGCTGTGGCTGTGGAAGCGCTTGGGCCGCCCGAAGCAGGAGGGAGCGCAGTGGGGTGGTGCCCGCGTCGAGCGGAAGCTCATGGTGGAGGAGGCGCCCCATAAGCGGCGTAACCAGATCACGGCCGGCCGCGGCATGACCACCAAGAAGATCGTGGCTTCCCGCCCGAACATCTCCGCCACGGTCTTCGGTGTGCCCGGCAGCAGCAAGACGACCGGTTTGGTCCTGCCGAATGCGGCGGAGTGGCAGGGGCCGCTGGTGGTGACCACCACCAAGGCCGCTGACCTGGACATCATTTACGCCCGTCGCCGCGCGCTCGGGCCCGTGTGGGTTATCGCCCCCGCAGGTATCCCCGGCCGATCCACCCAGAAGTGGTCGCCGGTGGACTACTGCACCGACGCCAAGGCTGCTGACCGCATGGCCGCGTGGATGGCCGAAGCCGCCTCCTCCAGCGAGGACAAGCGCGCCGCGCCCTGGATCGACCAGGCCAAGAACGTCCTCAAGGGCGTCCTGCTCGCCTCCTACCTGTCCGGCGGCGGCATCAACGGCATGCGCCGCTGGCTCGGCCTGGGCAAGGACGCCGTGGACCACGTCCGCGCCGTGCTCCTCCAGCACGGCTACACCGACGTCGCCGACGATTACGCCTCCCCGTGGCTGCGCCTGCACGAGGACGGCATCGGCTCGATCCAGTTCAGCCTCAACGTCCTGGCCCGCGTCTACGCCGACGAGGAGGTCCGCGAGACCTGCTCCGGCACCGACTTCACCGTCGAGGAGCTCCTGGATCAGAACGGCACCGTCTGCCTCATCGCGAGCGAGGCGGACGCCGAGCGGTTCGCACCGCTGCTGACCTCGATCATCGCCTCGATCATCCACGGCGCCGAAGTCCGCTACAACACCACCGGCCAGCCACTCGACCCCTCCCTCGGCGTCATGGTCGACGAGGCCGGCAACATGCTCCGTTACCCCCGCCTGCCCAACATCCTGACCACCGGCCGCGGCATGGGCATCGACATCCTCACCGTCTGGCACGACCTCTCCCAGCTACGCGAAAGCCTCGGCACCCAAAAGGCCAACACCGTGCTCTCCGCCTCCGGCCTGCGCATGCTGCTGCCCGGCTGCGGAGACCTCGAGACCCTGCGCTACTTCTCCGGCCTCTACGGGCGTACCGAAACCCTGCGCACCTCCGTCAGCCGCTCACGTGGCGAGTACTCCACGAACACCTCGCTCACCGAGACCGACCTCGCCCCCATTCACTCTCTTCAGCAGTTGCCCGACTTCACGGCCATCGCCCAGTACTCGAATCTGCCGCCGATCAAGGTTCGTATGCGGCTCACCTTCCGCGACAAGGACCTCAAGAAGCTTCTCGCCGCCCCTGCTCCGGTCACTGGGGCGGTCAGCCTGGACAAGCCCACCGCGACGACCGAAGGAGCCGGCCGTGTATGACCCGCTCGATGACCCGGCTTCCTTGTGGCCTGACCCACCCGGAGGGCAACCGTCGGCTGGCCAGGAGCCGGGGGTGCGGCGCTGGGTGTGGTCGGCCATGAAGCCGCCTGAGCGGCGCGCCCGGCTGCGCGAACTCGCCGAATGGGTCGACTGGCTTCGCACCACCTTCGAGCTGCACAACCAGATCCCGCGCTGCTGGTACATGCACCAGCCGGTCGTCGAACACCTCACCGCCCTCTACGCCGGCTGGCTCCGCGTCTACGCCGGCGCTCCGCCGGCCGGGATGGGTGAGGCCGACTGGATCAGCACACTTCATGCCTTCACGCCGCGCCTGCAGCTGGCAGCCTGCGCGACCGGCATTCATCAGGACCCGCCTCCGGTCGTCCCGCCGCCGCCCGGGACATTGGAGGATTTTGAGCTGCATCTGGCGACGTCCGGGATGGCCACTGCGGCTGCCCGGCACCCGGCCCAGGCCGAGCTTGACCGGCTTGCTGCTGAAGCCGACCCGCCGCTGTAGCCGACGGACGGGACGGCGGTGATACCAGGACCAGGACTAGGCGAAGGTTGGGCTCGAGCCGATTGAACGAGGCTGCCCCAGCCCCACGGAACCACCGGAGGCCCGCGCCGCGGCTGCGCCAGGCACAGCGCCCGCCAGTGACCAGAAAGCCGAGGCCGTTCAGGGAACCGTCGAGAACATTGGGCCTACTTTGCCGACGGCCCCCTGGCAGAGGAGCCGGACACCCGGCCGAAGTAGCCGGAGACCTACCGGATCAGACCGTATGGAGGGAACAACCATGGCCACGCCCAGCGCCGAACCGGAGCAGGCCCCGGCGGCTACGCCTGCCCCGGCTCCGTCGTCCCCCCGCCGCCCCGAGCTGCCGCTATGGACAGGAAATGGCCTGCCCGACGGCAAGTGGGAGCGGCACGGCAATGCTTTGCACGACTACTTCGACGATCGGCCCACATGGCGGCTCAAGCCCGATCAAGCTGCCCAGCAGCCGCCCGTGCATCCTCAGCCAGCCGCAGCCCCCACACGTGCTGAGGCACCGTCGGACGCAGGCCTGTGGGCGGGGGTGGACGAGGTAAGGGAGGCGTGGCAGGAACACGTCCCCGCTGACCCCAGCACTGCCGAGGATGCCTGGCAAGCAATCCTGCGCGAGCTGCGGACACTCGATCAAGCGCTTCAGGCAGCCGGCGGCAGCCCCGCCGGGCCTGCCCGGCCTGCCGCGGCGGCCGAACCCGCGCACCCGACAGATCCTGAGAAGGCCGCCGGCGCGGTCAACACGGCTCTGGACACGGTGGACCAGCACGCAGCTGCCGGCCTCCGGGACTCGCCTGAGTGGCAACAGCTGCAGACCATCCGCGGTGCTGCCCGGAACCTGTGGGACACCTTGAAGGGGAGAGCCGGGGAGTACTGGCACTCCTTCCGTGAAGACGTCCGCTTCGAGACGTTCTGGAAGACCGTCTCGATACGCGCATGCGAGAAGATCGCGGAGATCGCCATCAGCGCGGCTGACCGGATCCACCGCTCGACCGCAGGCGACCTCCCCACCGCCGACGCCCTTCTCGCGCTGAGCAACACCAGCCTCGCCTACAGCACCACGGCGCGCGAGAGCGTGGCACCAGCCCTGTAACCGAAGGAACAGCCCGAGGCCCGGCAGGCTGTCGGCACGCAGCAGGTGGCGGCCGGTACCACCGTCCAGCAGGTCGACCAGCCTCATCAGACGACGGCCGAACCCCAGCACGTACACCAGACCCAGCGACCGGAAGGACCGGCCCCGTACGCCTCGCAGGCCGAAACGGTCCAGGGCACGCACGAGATCGTGCGCCACTTCCGTACATGGTGCGAAACCCCTATGGGGCAGGAACTCGTGCACGGTGACCACCCAAGGCTCGTGGCCTTCCGGGACGCCTGGAAGGAGCTCCCGCCCGCAGACATGCCCAACGGACCGGGCGCTGCCGCCGCCCCGTACGGGGATGTCGCGGCCAACGCCCGGTCGCTGTGGCGCGAGGCCGCAGCGTCGGGCCGTTTCGCCGACGCCGACCTCACGGTGTTGTGTGCCATCGCCGACACGGCAAGAGCTCATTCCCAGCGCCTGGGGGCCGCCGCACCCCCTGTCGGTGGTGCGGCGGCCGCTGCCCCCTCCCGGCACACTGCAGCGACGACCCCACAGCAGCCCAGCAAGCACCGCCGCGCCCGCGCGCGGCGACCGCCTCACCGCCGGCCCCGGCGAGCTCGCCACGCATCTCGGCTTAGCAACGACATGTGGTGAGTTCAACCAGCTGCTGCCCAGCGACACCCAGTGGGACCGAGCACGCCTCGCGCAGCAGAATTTCATGCTCAGAATGTGGGTGATCGACCAGCTCGGTCCCGATGACAAGGACCCGGACTGGAACCCCGAAAGACTGGCGACCGATACTGCCGCGGTCCTTACTCTCGCCCCTTGTGATGCCCGTGCTCTCACAGCCCACTGGCGTAGCCTCGGCATCGATCAGATCGGCGAGCTGCGGCGGTACAAGAACCTGACCGTCCACCTGGACGGGGGCTTGTGAAGCACTTGCGCCCTGGCCCATCACGGGATCAGTTTCTTGTCTGGGCTGAGATACATCGACACTTGCCCTGAACGGCTCGCGTGGTCAGCCCGCCGGGTGACTGTCCCAGGGAGGGTCACACGGCTCGCCAGCCGGGGTCTCTGTGGCGTGTGTCGGCCGCGTGCCAGATGAGGAGCTGATCCCGCACGCGCGAAACCGCGTGGACGCGTCAGGTGTGTTGGGAGTTGATGAAGCGGTGTTGTGGCCCAAGGCGGTAGGGGCAGTCATGAAAACTGGCCCGGACCGAGAGATCATCTCGGCCTATCCATACCGTTCAGCCTGCCCATCCTCTGTGTGGCGGCAGCTCATCGGCGACAGCACGCGGGACATCGTCCTCGCCGGTTACACGAACTACTTCTTCTGGATCGAGCAGCCCGCGTTCCACGCCACACTGCGGGCGAAAGCCGAGGCAGGATGCCGCGTACGGTTCCTGCTCGGTGACCCTGACGGCCGGGTAACTCAGCAGCGCGAAGGCATCGAGGACGTGGCCTTCACGGTGTCCACGCGCATCCGCATCAGCCTGGACGAGCTGGCCAAGCTGCCGGACCTCCCGGGCCTGGAGGTGCGCTTCTCATCCGAAGAGGATGCCACGAACCATGTCGGCTTGTCGGTCTTCCGGTTCGACGACCAGGCCCTTGTTACGCCGCACCTCGCGCGGCTGGTTGGGCACGATTCGCCGATGTTGCATCTGCGCAAGCTCCAGGAAGGCGGCCTCTTCGACCGCTTTGCCGAGCATGTCGAGGAGCTTTGGGAGCGCGGCTGCCCTGCCACGCTGACTGGCGAATGATCAAGGTCCACCGGTCGCCGTAGAGTCGCCTGCCGGTATGCCAAGGGTAGCTGCCATGGTCCTTTCAAAGCGTCTGGCCGCGCACAGCCCGTCGCCGCTGGGGGAGCGCCGGCCGCAACCGCACCCCGCCGCATCGCGGCACCTCACGTCGACGCTGTTCAGCAACAGGGCCCGCCCTGCCCGCGCGCGGCGGGTGCTCCGCAGCCGACGGCTCGCTCCCCCCCCCCGAGCCCCGGCGTGGTGACGCAACAGTGGCGCTGATCTGAGGTGTATCCAGGCCAGCGCCACTGCGATGTCGCTTGGTGGAGCTTTAGAGCGAGCGGCCCCGGCCACGGGGAGGATGCTGCGGACCCCGAAGACGAGGAGCGCCTACCGCTTGAGGCGGAGGCGTGGCCTGCGAAGGCCGAGCCGGCCCCAGGGCGGCGTGAAGCTGCTGCCTCAGCCCATCCTCTGCCTGCCGCTGCACAGGCGACAGGCCTCTACGTCTCATGATTTCGGCGGCTGCCTGCTGCCGGTGACCACCCAGCTGCTCCGACCGCGCCTGCGCAGCCCGGGCCTGGCCCCGGGCGTACTGCTGGTCTTCCTGGGCGGCCTTACGAGCCCGGTCTATGACCTCCTGGGGTGCTCCTTGCTTCGTGAGTAGTTGCACGGCATCAGGTGGTTCCTGACCGGTCGGCGGGCGGGCGACCCGAAGGGCGGCCTCTTCCGCGCGCGCCAGCCGGGAGTGCAACTGGACGAGCTGTGCGTCCGGCACCAGTTTGAGCGGTATATCGGACGTCGGCGGCTCGGATACCACCGCCTCCAGCATCGACTGGACAGCGGTGTGTGCGACGCGCAGCTCGCTGCGGGGATCAGGGTCGGCCATCACTGCGACGGCCTCGGCGTCGACGGACACACGCTGCAGAACAGGCCGGGACGTGGCATCTATCTGCCCACGAGCGGCCAAGTCGATGACGACTTCGCGCTGGCGCTCCATCCACCTGCCTGCGTCGTCCGCCGGTAACGGCCGGGCACGTCCAGCCGCCAGAGCCTGCACCGCGGCGGGCTCACCCGTCCAGAGGCCGTCGGGGCCGCGTTCATTGACATACAGATCGGCACCGGACCGGTCAGTGATCGTGATCCGATGCACCGCGGGGCTGGCCTCGGCGGCCGCGATTGTCTCGGGCATCATCCGCAGCGCCAGGTCGTGCAGGTCCGGCGGCGTCCAGCGCCCGCCCTCCAGGTACCGGTGCAGGCTGTCGAGCCGGCTCCGTTCCTCGCGTACCGCCAGGCCGACGACCTCGACGGTGTATCCGGCCTGAGCAAAGCGCTCGGCGGTGGAGAGCGTCATGGCCGGATCCCGGAAGACCCCCTCGAGCATCAGGCTGTACCTGTTCTCCAGCGCGTGGTCGATGCTCATCCGCACCCATGCGCCGGACGCCTGTCCGGTGGCATCGGGGAAGAGCCAAGGCTCCTTCTCCAGTATCTCGTGGTGCTGAGGATGGAAGGGGCGGAGCTCATCGCCAGTGAGCGGAACCAGCTGGCGGTCGGCGTGCCGCTGCTGTGCGGATTTCATCGCCTGGCTCTTGCCTGCCGCCGGCTGTCCTCCCAGCAACACCAGCACCGGTTGGCTCTGCGGTGAGAACCTGGAGAAGAGGAAGTTCTTGACACCGCGGCGTTCGTGGAAGATCGCCGCTAACTCGGACTCGGCTAGGAAGTAGTCGCTTGCCTCAGCCACGTGCAGCCTTCAGCGCCTCAAGCTCCGCCCTCCACATCCGGATATGCGCGATCAGCTGAGCTCGGTCGCGGGCTGGCACTGCGTGCTGGGTATCGCGCAGCGTCATCACCTTCTGCCACCACTCCTCGCTTTCCTCCTCCGTGGAGGCAGCACGCGATAGAGCGATGTACTGGCCGGTGAGCTGGGAAGCGGTCTCGGCGAAGGTGTCGTAGACCATGGCTGTTGGCACATTGGGGTACGGGTCATCGGGCTCTGGACGCTGGGCGTGTGTGTTCATTGGTGTTCTCCTTGGGTCAATAGTGGTGCGGAGGACAGTGCGGAGATGGCGGCTCCTCAGCTGCCAGCTGTCGATCTTGCCGAACGCGGCGCGGAAGGCAGACGGCGGGCCCTGGACAAGGGACAAAGCAGGCTTGGCATGTGGTTGATGCCGGACTGCCTCCCGTCGGTCCCGGCCCCATCACCGACCGCTTGGACGGGTTCAGGGGACCAAGCCAGAGTGACCACGACCAGCGGAGTGGCTGATCCGCAAGCCTCCGCGACGTACCAGGTGGCAGGGTTCGCGGCCTCCAAACAATTCGCCAAGAGCCGGGCCGCCGACTGGTGTTGTCCCTGCCGGGCTACGGCTCACCTCTGCCTGCGCGGAGCTCACGGACGCCAACCCCTGCTGATCGAGGGAGGGGAGGCTCACCTCCGCCTGCGCGGAGCTCACCCTTCGTGACCTGCAGCGTTGTAATGGCTTTGCTTTTTCTTGGTCCTTAGCTACGTATGGCACACAGCACCCATTGAACATGACGGATGCACGCTTACATGCTCAAGGACCTAGCTGTGCTGGCGGGCACCCGCGGCAGCTTCTAACAGCTGGTCCTGGTCAATGGCCCTGCTTGCCGATCGTCGACCGCGTCAACGCTCGCTCATCGTCGTGCGGGCGACAGTAGCTTTTCTCGCGACCGACGAAGACGAGGGCGATGCGCAGGGAGTGCCTGGTCCAGTGGATCGGCGCTCTGGTCCCGAGTGGAGATGTGTTGTAGCCATCGCTACTGCGTTCCTTGGGACCGGATGCTCTACCGGCTGATGCCGCCGGAGCCTGCACTGCCGGCGCCGTAGCCCGGCGGGCGGCGACGGGGCCCCGGTACCTGGCGTGCCTGCTCGGCAGCGCGGCGCTGGGCTTGCTGGCGCAGTGCTTGGGAGCGCTCGGCGGCTTCCCGGGCACGTTGGGCGGGCGGGAGCTGTTCCTGCCGCGCGGCCTCCTTCCGCAGTTCAGCCGCGCGCCGGGTGTGCCCTTCGGCAGCGCGGTGCTGATCAGCGGCCTGCTTGACCAGGTAGTCGTAGTCCTGGCGGTCCACCTTCTCAGCACGTTCGGCGATCTGTGGCAGACGGGCGCGGCACTCAGCGATCCGGTCGGAGACCGGTCGGTG
This sequence comes from Streptomyces griseocarneus, assembly GCF_014655595.1. Lineage (GTDB taxonomy): Bacteria > Actinomycetota > Actinomycetes > Streptomycetales > Streptomycetaceae > Streptomyces > Streptomyces griseocarneus. The sequence goes on from NZ_BNBL01000001.1 coordinate 1,231,888, forward strand.
GGAGCTGCCGCCTGCCACCATGTCAACCTGCTCGCGGGCCTGAGCGCGCAGGTGCTCAGCCTCGCTGTGCAGGTCGGTGGCCTGCTGCCTCAGGGTGCTGATCTGCTCGGTGCGCCGGGCGACCTGGCCGGCGAGTTCGTCGGCTTCCGTCACCAACCTCTTGCGCTGGCCCAGCAGCCCCGAGCGCGTGAGCGCGGCACGCTCCCGTAGGTCCTGCTCGCGACGGCTCGCCTCATGCTTGTCGTCAAGTAGCGCACGGACCTGGCCGTCAATGGTGTTGGCGCGCTGGTCTGCGGCGTCGGCGCGGACCAGGCAGTCCTCAGCGGAGGTCAGACGGGCGTCGACGAGGGCGTAGAGTCGGCGGCCCGGGGCGGCGTCGGTGCCCAGCACCGTGCGCAGCTGTTCGGCCTGGGCGGTGAGCCGCTTGGCTGCTTCGCGTGCACGGGCGGCGGCCTGCTCGGCCTGTTCGGCAGGTGTTTGGATCGTCGTCGACCGGGACCGCGCGGCGATGCTCAGCGTTTGGATACCTGAGGTGAGGGTCGAAGCCGATGGGCGTTCTGCCGTTTGCCCGGGCGGCATGGGCGGCCCATCCAAACTGTCTTCCGTCGCGCGGTGTCTGGCCAGGTGGGAGGCTTGGAGGGCGGTGGCCATGAAGCCGGCGGCGACGTTGCCGCTCTCTGGCGGGGTGGTCTTGGCGTCGAGGACGGCGAGACGGGCCATGTCGTCTCGGCTGAAGATGTTTCCGGGGAGCATGCGGGACGCGGCGCCGGTCACGTGGACGGAGTGGCGCTCGCCGTCTGCCTCGAACGCCAGCTGGTAGCCGAGATACTGGCGGTCCTTGTCGAATACCAGCTCACCGTCGATCTGGCCGCCCGACGCCCGGGCCCAGGACTCCAGGGAGTCGAGGGTCTCGGGTGTCCGTGAGATCCGGCCGAGACACGCCACGTAGGCGTCCCCCTCTATGCCGAGGGGGTTGCCCGCGCTGTCGAGGGCTGCGAGACGGACCTGGCCATCGGGTCCTGTCACTGTGCCGACCGCACCGAGGTAGCGGTCGGAGTACGTCACCAGTCGCCCGTCTCCGCCGTACTGGGCGTCGTGTTTGCGACGCAGCTCCGTGTACTGGGCGTCGTTATGGAGGACGAATGGCGCGTCCTTGCCGACCATGGAGACCCTGGCTTCGGGATTGGCCTCCAGGATGATCTCGGCATTGGCGATGGCTGCGCCGCCGACTCCGGCGATGACCCAGTTGTTGGCGACGAGCGGGTCGTAGGCGCCGTCACCGACCTCGTCGCCCATCAGGACACGGTCTGGTGCCGCGGCACGGGCGTGCTCCCACGCTGCGGTGGCGCGGAGCGTCTCAGTGGCGCCCGCCACGCGCGGATTGACCGAGGACTGCAGGACGCTGGCCACCAGCGGGTCGGTGAGCACGTTGAGTGATGCGGCCGCCCTGTCTTCGCCATCGGGAAGGTTGAGCAGCTGTTCGCGTGCGCGGAGGGCCTGGGGTGTGCCCGCGGACAGGAGGTGTTCTGCGAGGACCTCGGTGGCTTCCGGCACGGTCGGCACCTGGCGGTTCGCGCCAGGGATGATCTCGGGCGGGATTCCGGTGGCGACGAGCGGGGAGCCCTTCACCTCGATCTTGATGGGCTTTGAGCCGTCGGCCGGGGAGATTTCTGCGATCAGTCGGCCTGCCGCGTTGATGCTCAGGTTCGCCCGCCCGTCGACGAGCGGGCCACGGGCTGCGGCGGTGTCCTCCCAGAGCTGAAGCGCCGGGAGTGGCACTCGCTGCTTGGGATCTGCGAACTGGTACGGATCGCCCATACCGCTCTCCCGCAGGTGCCGCACTTGGTCAGCGGACTGGACGATCGCCTTGATGGGATCCACATGCCAGCGCCCGCGCGCGTCGATGAGCAACACGTCCGGGTCACGCCCGGCCAGCGCGGCCCCGCCGCCGATCATGACCTCGCGCTGCGGGTACCGGCCCTCGGGCAGTGCGGCCTGTTCCGCGCGCAGCTGGTCGAGCGTCCGGCCGCTGAGCGCGGTCCGCTGTTCGGCGGCCACGGCGGCAGCCTGCCCTAGCTCCTCCCGCGGCAGAGGCGTTCCGTCCGGCCGCAGCCCGGGCATGGGGAACTCTCCCAGGGGCTGCGGAGCCTGTTCCTGAGCGGCCCGTGTCGCCCTCGCCTCGCCCAGCGCCCGCGCGTCCACCGCACTCAACCGCTCGAGAGGGACGGCGAGTTCTTCCAGCGCATCACTCGCCTGGGCCCGCAGATGCGGAAGCGCGATATCCATGCGCACCTTGGCCGCGTACGTCTCGGCAGTGTGCTCCTGTTCGTCGGAGGCTGGCGCCACCGGCCGTAGCCCCGACTCATCTATGAGTGTCGAGAACCGGTCACGGGCCTCCCGACGCTCAGGGGCGGTGAGCGCCGCGTCGTTCATCCTGGCAGCAAGGTAGTTGAACTGGCCCACCCGGCCGAGGTCCTGGTCGGACAGCTCCGGATGCGCGGGTAGCGCGGCGCCAGGGGCAAGCAGGTTGCGTAGTGGTGGCTTCCCGTTCACCGCGGTCCGTTCCCGCACGGCGAGAAGCTCGCCCACCTCGCGCGAGAGCACCTCGCCGACGCGTGTCGGCGCCAGGGTATCGGCGAGCTGGACGACGTACCGATCGGTCGTTGTGTTGGTGAAGGTGCGCGCCAGGAGCGGTTGCGGCAAGGCGGCCGTATCCAGGCGCAGCTCGACCTGCTTGCCCTCGGAGTCGCTCAGTGCGTAGAAGCGCCGGCCGTTCTCCTCAGCCACAAAGCTGTCACGTAGTTGGTCGGCGTATAAGGCTCGTAGCACCGTGGGCAGGGCGGCCTCGGCTTCGGTAAGCAGCCGTTCTGCGTCGGTACCCTGGTCCACTGACGTCCCCCTGTTTGGCGTCTTCTTTCCCCTAGGATGATGGCATGTTGATCACTCGTTCGATGCAGGAAGCTCACCTGTACATGGATCTGCATCCCTGTGTGTGTGGCACGGAGGAGTTCGATCGGCAACACCGTCTGGAGGACCGTGATGGGGTCCTGACCTCCGTGTACGAGGGCGTGTGCCCACAGTGCGGTCGCACGCGCTTGTTCGAGTTCACGATGTCCGACGAGCATCCGCCCGCGCCACCCGCGTTCGGTGGCCCGGAGCCCTCGCGAATCATCGACCCGGGCGAGTTCATGTGGATCGGCGACCGGGTGTCTACTGAGTCCGGGCTGCGGCTGCTGAACACTCCGCCTGCCGAGCACCGCGAGATCCGCCCAGCCACCGCGTATGCGATCGCGGCATTCGAGGAGGTGGCCAAGTTCCTGCCCGAAGGCGCCGACTGCATCCCGGAGGACCGATTCACCTCCGAACGGGGGCGTGAGATGTATGCCAAGGACCCGTCACGGTTCACGCGTAAGCGCATCATCTCCCACCTCGAGCTGAAGCGGGACATCCTCGCCGGCATCGACCGGTTCAGTCCGCCGCAAGACTGAGAGGGCCCTCGAGGCCCACTCAGACGGGCACTGAAAACGGGGGTCAGGCCTTCAGGTCCAGTAGCAGGGCCATCAGGCCGACCAGGGTGGCGCTGCTGACGATCTCCCGTCGGACGATCATGCTGGGGATGTCGGCCAGTGGGATCCATTCCAGTCGGTCCGACTCGTTGCGTTCGGTCGGTTCACCGATGCGCCGGACTCCGTTGGCGCGGAACACGAAGTGCTGGGAGTCGGTGATTCCGGCTGCCGGCTGGGCGTAGATCAGTTCCTGCATGGCGGCTGGGCGCCATCCGGTCTCTTCCTCCAGTTCCCGGGCGGCGGCGACCACAGGGGTTTCGCCGTCTTCGACCAGTCCCATGGGCAGTTCCCAGGCCCATATGTCCGTGACGAAGCGGTGGCGCCACATCATCAACACGCGCTGCTGGTCGTCGACGGCCGCTGCTATGGCGAGGTCCCGCAGTCGTACGACGTGGTAGTCGGTGCGCAGGCCGTCGGGTTGTTCCACGTCCAGCGACCGCAGCCGCACCCACGGGGTGTCGTAAAGAGGGCGCTCGCCGTGGACAGTCCATCGCATGCTCTGCTCGCTCTCAGTCTCGGTGGTGGGGGATGCGTCAGCGACGCTGTTCTTCGCTGTGGCGCTGAGCGTGCCGCGGGTGCCGTCGGTGGCGCCGACGGCCTCAAACGGTGCCACTATGACGGGGCTGGTCTGCGGGGGGCCGCCATGAGTTCGCTGAACGCCGCCAGGATGTGCGAGGCCATGAGGGTGAGCAGGTCGCCCGTCGACTGCCTCGGGAAGCCCGTTGATCAGCCTCGTCGCGGACACGTATTTGACGCTGAAGTCGTGTGAGCGTTGGCGTCCATGGCACCGACTTCGATGGGCGACGCTGGCCTTAGGTGGTCCAGGCGTGCAGTTGGCGGGCGATCTGGGCCACGCCGGCGGTGCCTGCGGCGGCTTCGCGGACGAGTGCGACTGCGTCCTTGGGCCGGTACTCGAGGTGGTGCCGGTTCAGTGCGAGGAAGGCCTCGGTGGCGTGCCAGGCGAATGCGTCGTTGGAGTGTTCCAGGCACGGTATCCGTACGAGGCTGTGCAACAGTGCCCCGGCTTTGAGGTGCTCGGAGCTGTAGATGTCCCGGTCCATCGCTCTGGCGTACATGCGGGCTACAGCGCCGAACAGTTGTCCGTAGTCGTCGACCTGAGGGTCGCCGGGCAGGAGTTCCGCGGCGTGGAGGAGGAAGGGGACGTCGATCCGGAGTGGTGGTTGCTGCTCGTCACTCACGCGGCGCGGCCCTGTCCCTCAGTCTCAAGGGTGCTGCGGGCCTGCTGCTCGGCGGCACGCTGCTCAGGAGTCGGATCGGACGCCCCCGGCTCAGTGGTGAAGGCCTCGTTACTGCGGCTGACCGAGGCCTTGAAAGCTTCCAGGAACCTCGCCTCGACCGCCGTAGCGCGCTCGTATGCAGCCGAGAGGATGTATTCCTGCATGCTCACCCCGGCTTCCTTCGCGGCAGCCGCGATAGCTGCACGCTGCTCCGGGTCAGGGAAACGCAAGCTCATAGCCTTCGGATCTGCCATGATATCGACGGTACCAGTGATACCAGCAGCCTGCCAGCCCTCTTGGCTGGAGTGCATGAACCGCAGACATAAGAGTCTGATTTGCCTGAAATGCGCAAATGAAGATCGCCCGGGTGAATTCGCAGGCGGGGAGGGTCGCCCCCGTGCGCGCAGGGATGGATATGTCCGTGGATGCGGGTTCCGGCCCAGCTTCTGGGGAGCTGGGCGACGCCCCTTTGCTTTCGCGGAGCAGGGGCTGCTGACATGCAGGTCCACCGACGGCGCCGGCAGAGCCGGGCGCCGGGGGCGCCGGGGGTGCCGTGGTGGTTCGGGCTACGTCGCGTTCTGACTGGCGCCGGTGTTCCCGGCCGGCATCGGTGAGCTTGCGGGCGGTTTTGCCCGGAAGGGGTCCAGCCCTGCGGCACGTTCGTGATACGGCAGCCGCGACAGCTTGGTGACCAGTGCCCACATCTCGCATTCGCAGGCCAGCTCGCCCGGTAGGAGGAGGCCGAGGGATTCGGCGAGGGGTTTGCGTCCTGTGTTCACGAGCCGTGCCATTGGCCCACGACCTTCATGGGGAAGTGGACCTGTCCGCTGGGTCACTCCTCTCCGTAGCCTCATGGGCATGACACACAAAGCCGACTTCTACTTCGACCCCATCTGCCCGTTCGCCTGGATCACCTCACGCTGGATCCTTGAGGTGGAGCGCCACCGCGACCTCGATCTGCGTTTCCGCGTCATGAGCCTGTCCGTGCTCAACGAAGGCCGTACCGATCTGCCCGAGCGGTACCGACGGTTGCTCGACGTGGGCTGGGGACCGGTGCGGGTGTGCACGGCCGCGGCGCAGGAGCACGGGGAGCACGTGCTGCGTGACCTGTACACCGCCCTCGGCACACGCATTCATGACGCCGGCCGCGAAGCCTCCGACGACCTGATCAGGAAAGCACTGGCCGACGTCGGCCTTCCGGAGGCGCTGGCTGATGCGGCACACACGGCGGAGTACGACGAGGCGCTGCGCAAGAGTCACCACGAGGGGATGGACCCGGTCGGTGAAGAGGTCGGCACGCCCACTCTGCACATCGACGGCGTCGCCTTCTTCGGTCCTGTCCTGACCGCGATTCCGCGGGGCGAGGAGGCCGCCCGGCTCTTCGACGGTGTGCGGCTGCTGGCCGGCTACCCGAAGTTCTTCGAGCTCAAGCGCACCCGCACGGGCGGCCTGGACTTCAGCTGAGCCGAAGGCTCCGGGGACATGCTGCGGATGTACACCCTCCGCGGAGCCGCGATCGTATCGTCCATCCGTTGATTTCGCGTGGGTATCCTCGGCTTCCGCCGGGGAGGGAATCGCATCCTTGGCCCGGAGTCGCGAAGCGCCGGAGTTCACTGCGCCGTCGCGTGACGGCCAGACAGGCCGCTTCTGGCTCTCGGTGTACTGCCGCATCACGGTCAGCGGTGGACTGCCGCAGGAACCTGCCGTTGGCAGCGGGTCAGGTCTGGGCGCACTGGGCTGCCCTCCGTGCAGCGGCACTTGCTGGAGCGGGACCCGCTTACCGACGTCGTGGCGGCGGTCGTAGACGGTGTCGGCGGTGTATGAGCCGTCGGCCCAGCGGCCGGCGACGTTGCACTCGGCGAGAGGGACGCCTGCCTCGGCAAGATCGGTGTTGGCGCCGGCGCGCCAGGAGTGGTTGGTGACCTTCTTGTCCTCGATGTACGGCACGCCTGCCTGTTCGGCGAGGTGCTGCAGACGCTCGTTGAGCGAGTCGGGCCGAATGCGAGTGCCACGCTTGCGGTCGGCCGGGTACCTCACGAGGTTGCCTCCGCGGGTCAGCGCCCTGAAGAGCGGATCGTCCGGGCCTGCGGCGCCGAGGTCCTTGAGCACGGTGCGCCAGGCGCGGGCGCGGCGGACCCTGGCCAGCGGCGGCCGCCCTCGCACGCAAAGCAGAGCCTGAGGCGGCCGCCGAAGCAGTCAACGCGGCCCTGGACAAGGTCGACCAGCACACCACCAACAGCTTCCGGGACTCTCCCGAGTGGCAGCGCTTGCAGACCGTTCGCGGTGCCGCCCGGCATCTGTGGGACACGTTCAAGGAGAAGACTGGGGCGTTCTGGAACTCCCTGCGCGAAGCATCCGCTTCGAGGGATTCTGGAAGACCGTGTCGATACGCGTGTGCGAGAAGATTGCGGAGTTGGCCACCGCCGGGGCCGAACGGATCCGCAGCCCGACCGCGGGCGACCTCCCCACCGCTGACGCCCGCATGGCGCTCAGCGACACGAGCCTCGCCTACAGCACCGCGGCACTCGCGAGCACGGCACCAGCCCCCGCAGCCGAAGGCGCAGGCCGATGCTCAGCAGGCCGTCGAGGCGCAGCAGGTGAAGGCCGACACCGGTGTTCGGCAGTCGCCCGCCCAGGCCCAGCCGGCACCGGCCGAAGCCCAGAAGGCGACGCAGGCCAAGCGCTCTGCCGGGCCGCTCCCCTACGCCTCGAAGGACGAGGCGGTGCAGGCCACGATCGAGGTCGTGGAGCACTTCCGGGCGTGGGTCGAGTCCCCATGGGGCAAGAGCTGCTGGCCATCAAGCACCCGAGGCTTCTCGCCTTCAAGAACCTATGGGAGAGTCTCCCGCTGGCGGCACTGCCCACCGGCCCGGGCCCGGCCACAGTCCCGTATGAAGACGTGTCCAGAACGGCCCGGGCCCTGTGGCGGAAGGCAGCGCCGTCAGGCCGCTTCACCGACGCGGACCTCAAGACGCTGCGCGCCGTCGCCGACAGCGCAGGGGAGCCACTCCAGACGCCTCGCGAAGACGGCGCCCGCCAACGGAGCGGGTGCGGCCGCCGCGTCCCGCCGGGCCGCGGTGACAACGCCCGGCGCTGCCCAGCAAGCCCCACCGCGTCCCCGTGCGGCGACCACTCCGTCGACGGACCCGGCAGCGCGTTCGCCTCGTATTTCCGCCTGACCAGAGGGTATGGATTCGGCCGGAGGGTGGGCGGTGCCGCCGGGGTGCCCGAAATGTGTGGTCGCCCATCAACTGCTCGACCTAGAGTCACTGTGGACCGTCTCAGGGGAGGGATCACATGTTGCAGGAGCCGATTCCCTTACGCTGCGGCCTCACGCAGCTGACTGCCATCCGGCACGGGCAGAGCACGGCCAACGTACTTTTCGCCGAGGCAGCGGAGAACGGCAGTGCAGAGGTACCGCTGGAAGGCTGCGACGCGCAGGTGCCGCTCTCCGAGCTGGGCCGGTTACAGGCGCGTGCCGCGGGACGGTGGTTCGCCTCCCTCGAACCCGGCGACCGCCCGGACCTGGTGATCAGCTCGCCCTACCTGCGGGCGCTCCAGACCTGGGACGGCATGGCCGCTCAGGCCCGTGAACAGGGCTGCACACCGCCCTCGGTACTGGTGGATGAACGCCTGCGAGACCGCGAGATGGGTGTCTTCGAGCTCCTCACCCCAGCCGCCATTCGTACTCGGGCACCTGAGGAAGCAGCACGGCGCGAACGGGTCGGGGAGTGGTTCTACCGACCCCCAGGAGGCGAATCCCTGGCCGACGTCACCCTGCGGATCCGCGACTTCCTCACCGAAATCGGCGACAGCGCCCTGGGCAGGCGCGTAGCCCTCGTCGCCCACGACGCTGTGGTGGTAGCACTGCGGCACGCCTTGGCCGGCCTCGGCAGCCCCGCGCCCGAGGCAGCACCGGTGGCGAACGCCTCGGTCACCCGCTGGGAGGGCGACGGCACCCACCTGCACCTCGCCGAGTTCGGCACGACCACCCACTTGAAGGAGCCCACACGGCCATGACGGACAACGACACCGGCCCCATCCTCCCCCAGACCCAGCCCATCCCCGGCGGCTCGTACGCCGGGGAGACCTACGAGCACGTCATCAGCGATCTGAACCTCACCGTCGCCGAGCTCAGCGCCGCCATCCCCTCCGCGGAGCCCGAGCGCGCAGCCGACCTGCGGCAACGCCGCAACGACCTGATTCGCCTGCGCACCGCGGTCATGCCCACCGACCCGGCCGCGCTCGCCGAGGCCCGCAAGGCGTGCGCCGAGGCACGCGACGTCATCGCCCTGGGCAGCCGGCCGTGAACGAGGGATTACTGCCTCCGGGCGAGAACCAGAGAATCTTCCGCGAGGAGATCGTCCCCGTCCACTTCGCAGGCGTACAGCCCCAGCGCGCCCCGGTCGCCATCATCATCGGCGGCCAGACCGGGGCCGGGAAGACCGCCGTCACCCGCATGGTGAAGGCGGCACTCGACCAGCGCGGTCCCTGCGCCTGGATCAACATGGACTTCTACAACCCCCACCACCCCGAATACGCGCGGTGGCTGGCGGAACGACCGCAGGAGGCGGCAGCCCTCGTCCGCCCCGACGGCGACCTGTGGTGGGCGCAGGGCCAGGCGTATGCGCTCGCCCAGGGGTACGACATCCTGCTGGAGAGCGCGATGGTCGCGCCGGCCGAGTTCGAGGACATCTGCCTGCGCATCCGCGCCGCCCGCTCCCCCTACCGGATCGAAGCGGCCATCGTCGGCGTCTCCCCGGTCCAAAGCCGCCTCGGGGTGATGAACCGCTACTTCGACGAGATCCGGACCCGCGGCTACGGGCGCCTGGTCAACCTCGCCGTCCACGACGCGGCCGTCCGCGGCGTGCTGCGAGGTGCGGCCGCCTTCGAAGGCGCACACCTGGGGGACCTCGTCCAGGTCTTCCGCCGCAACGGCGAAGCGATATACAGCCGCTCCCTGTACGCGGCCACAGGCCCGGCCACCACGGCCCTGGACGTCATCATGGCCGAGCACACCCGCACCTGGACTCCCCGCGAGGCCGCCGAATTCACCGCCCGCCACGCCCTGGCCACCGTACAAGCACCACCGCCGGCACACCCGGAACTCCAGCTGATCGCCACCCTGGCCGACCCCCAGCGGCCCGGCAGCCCTGCCCAGTGGCGAGACATCGCGGAGATGGCCGGCACGGCACGCGCCCTCGCCTCATCCGCATCTCCCGCCAGCCCTCAGTTTGCCCGTTACGACGACTGGGAGCTCGCCCAGGGCCTGGCCTCCGTGCTCCACCGCCGCTTCGAGGCCGCCACGCGCACCGAGCACGCGGAGGAGTCGGTCCGCCGGAAGGAGGCAGACTTCCGCCGTACCGACGGCGGCCTGGTCGCTGCCCGCCTACGGGAACGAGGCGCCGCTCCCGACGTTGTCCTACGAGCCAAGCAGTCTGCCCGCGAGGACATCGAGTACATACAGAAGTCCGCCCAGCGGCAGCAGGAAGGAACGAGGGGGCTCTCCCGACAGGCCAAGGCCCTGGTCAACGAGCTGGCCCGCCGTGCAACCCTGTCGCCCGAGCAGCGAGCCACCGAACTGGTAACACGCCAGACGCGTCGTGCACAGGAGATACAGCGCGTTGTCCAGCAGCAGGCGCCGCGCCAGCGCGCGCTGACTTCCGGTGATCCTGCGGCACCCAGGCGTCGTGGTCTGAGCAGTTGATTGCGCCCGAAGCTTCGGCCGGTGCACAGACGGAACCAGGCTCATGAAGGCCAGGCCAGCTGCCAGGTAAAAGGATCGCTCCCCCCGCACTGTTAACCGGTAGGGAGTTCTCGTCATGCTGTAGGGCGGAGAAGCAGGGCTCTGGGCCGCGATCGTCCAGAGCCCGTGGACTCCACCCGGTACAACGAGCGGGGCGACTCCCGGTAACCGGCCTCAGGAGGAGCGGTCCAGTCCGGGCCGGCGCCGGGCACGTACCGGTTAATTCTCGGCGGTGCCGGGCTGCTCCCCGTACAGCGGCACCTGCTCGAGCGGGTCGCGCGTGCCGACGCCGTGGCGGCGGTCGTAGACGGTGTCCGCGGTGTGCGAGCCAGGTGCCCAGCGGCCGGCGATGTTGCGCTCGGCGAGCGGGACGCCGCGTTCGGCGAGGTCGGTGTTGGCGCCCGCGCGCCAGGAGTGGCTGGTGACCTTCTTGCCGTCGATGTAGGGCACGCCGGCCTGTTCGGCGAGGAACTGGAGTCGTTCTTTGAGGGAGCCGGGGCGCATCCGGGTGCCGCGCGTGCGGTCGGCGGGGTACGTGACGAGGTTGCCGCCGCGGGTGAGCGCGCGAAAGAGCGGGTCGTCGCCTCCGGTGGCGCCGAAGTTCTCGAGCACGGCGAGCCAGGCGCGGGCGCGGCGGACGAGCTGGAGGTCGGCGCGGTCCTTGATGAACCGGCCGGGGCCCTGCCCGGCCTGGTCGGTCTTCGACACTGCGGTGGTGACGTGCAGGCCGGTGTTGTAGACCTTGACCCGCTTGATGAGCTGGTCGGCGAGTTCCATCTCGCGGTGCAAATTGGAGTAGGCCAGGGCGGCCAGGAGGGCATCCCGTTTGCCGATGTTCGTGGACTCGTCGATCGCGTCGATGATGCGGAGGTTGTACTCGAGGGTGACCGCGGCGGAGCGGTCGACGGTGCCGCCGGCTTGCACCCAGGTCTTCTTCCAGGCCCGGATGCGGCCCTTGACGCGGGAGGGGTCGGGCCGCAGGTCGACGGGCTGCCAGTTGTAGATCCGGGACATGTACTGCCCCACCGAGTCCGGTTTGTACGCGCCCGCCTTGCCCTCGCGGATCAGGTGCAGCCCGTAGGCGGTGTAGGTGGCGGTGGTGCACGGGTAAGCCAGCCGTGGGGGGTCCTGCGCCGCGCACCACGCCTCGAACGCCCGGACGGTGGAGTCCCGGTTGATACGGGTGTTCTCCGCGAGGTCCTCCTCCAGGTCCGCCACGTCCTCCTCGGACAGCCGGAAGTCGGCATCCGTCCACGGCGGCCGCGCGCCGGCGAGCGGGGGCAGCTGGCCGGGGCCGAGCATGGTGTGCTGGGTGATGAGGTACCGCGGCTCGGCGCCCGCGGCGTCATCCGGGCGCAGGGCTGGCAAGGGGGCGCCGGCCGGGACGAGTTCGGCTTCCAGGGGTTCGCTGTCGGTCGTCACGGCCGTCTTCCTTTCAGCTCGAAGGGTCGGATCGGGTCTTGGAGGCAGTCTTCGCACAGTCCGCTCTGGCGGGGCATGGTGAGGGCCGCGCAACCGGTGCACTCGACGAGCCGGTCGAACGAGCTGCCGCAGTGAAAGCACAGCGATCTGGGCTGCGTGGGCTCGGCCGCCACCCGCGCTTTGTCCAGGAGGAGGGCGGGCTCGGCGCACTGCGGGCACTGGCCGGCGAGGAGCGTTTCCTGGTCTCCGTACTGCGCGCGGACGTAGTAGGCCGCCGCTATGGTCGGGGACGCCCAGCTTTCATGGCAGAAGCGGCAGTTGGGCGTTTGCGTGTCGCCCAGGGGCAGCGCCCACTCACCGCAGCTGGGGCATTCCACCGTCTGGTACCCGAGATCGTGCAGTTCGCCCCGCAGGTGTTTGCCCCGCTGCGCGATGAACGACTGGATCTCCTGAACACCCTCGCGGACGTCATTGAGGTCGGCGTTGATGCGTTGGTTCTCCTGCTCGGTGAGGTGGGGGAGCAGGTGGTCGTGGAGGAAGGTCAGCAGGAAGTCGAGGACCTCGGCGGCCCGTGCTTCGACGGCGCGGGCGGGGGCGGTCAGGCCGTAGTGTTGGAGGGCGTTGCGGGACTTGGCCAGCACTTTGAGGGCCTTGCCGGCCTTGTCGTCTATGGGGATGCCGGCGATGTGCTTCAGCCGGTCGACGGCGGCGTCGGTGGTGCAGCTTTCGAAGTCGGCGCTGTCGAAGCGGGACCGGGTGGCCGTACCAGGGTCTTTGAAGACCAGGCTCCAGTGCTCGCGTTGCAGCCGGGCCTTGAGCAGGACTTCGGCGGCGGCCTGGAGGTGGAGCACGGCGTACTTCAGATCGCGGGGGCTGGGCGGGCCGTCCCCGGCGAGGTGGTCGACCACACTGAGGAGGTAGTCGACACCGTTCTCGACGGGCGGGAACTCCACCGCGTGCCGCTCCGCCTGCCGCGCGGACCGGGGGAACAAGGGCGGCTCGCTGAGCGGCCGGGCGTAGGCCGCTTCACAGGCAGCCGCAGAGGGCGCTCCTTCGGTTTCCCCCGCCGTCTCGTTCTGCTTCCCGCCCGCCGTGGGCCGTTCACACGCCCCCCGGGTGTCATGTCCGCGCCGATCTTGAACCGCCCCGGAGTTGGCGGTTATTCCAGGCAGAATACCCGGCTACCTGTCAGTAACTAGCGTAGGGCGACGAATTGGAGAGGGCGGGTCGCACAGACAGCGCGCTGACAGCCTGTTGGGGGCTCCGGCATCCGATCACACCGGGCCCCGCGCGTTCGGCCGCGAGAGGGGCCGTTCTGCGGGCCGCTTTTTCTGGCGGTTCAGGTAGAAGATCCATCTCCGGGGGCTTCGTACCTGCCGGAAGCGTCGGCTGCGGCCAGAGGATCCTGGCTCGCCTCGTTGACGAGAATCTTCGACCAGTCGTCGACGGCGTCATCCAGGTAGGTCTGCATGGCGGCGACCGCCGCCACCCCCTGTCCGACTGCCTGCCCGACCCGCTGCTGCGAATTGACCCGCACATCCCCCGCTGCAAACACCCCCCGGGCAGGCTGGTCTCGAAGACCCGTGGCGCCTGTGGGCTGAGATGAACGTCTGTCAGGAGAAAGCGCGCTTCCTTTTCTTACTTGTAAGACTGGGCTGCGCAGCGCCCAAGATGCGAGTGGCGCAAAGGTGTGCTGGCCTGAGTGGAGGGGACGACTTCGGACAAGAGAAGTGCTGCGTTCAAGCAAACAGCGAGGGGTGAGGTCTCGTGCCAATGCAGCTACCTGCGGGCGATGACTGGTTCGATCGCGTTCCAACAATGATGGAGCAATTGGCGGAGGTACTCAATACCTTCATGCGGGCGCCAAGCGACCAAGCTGCCCGGGAGGTTCTGCGTCAGCATCCAGAGCTTCACAGTGAGCTGGCATACGAATGGCTCAGAAAAGGTATCGATGATGCCCGAAGCCAGGGCTACCCCAAAGAGGCCGAGCGCATGAGCAAACGTATGACGCTCCTCGAAAATCATCGATAGTCTTCGCTCTCGCATTTTGAGGAAACTGAATCTGGCATCGCACTGGAGGGGTCCAATGGGAACCAGCCTCATGGACGCGGAATTGCAATTCACTGAAGGAGTGCCAGAGGACCAAGCATCGGCATTTGAGGACAAGCTCCGGGCCGCCGGCTTCGACATCATTCGAACGCGTGGCGGTCTAGTCGAGGCAGTCCCTTGGCTCGTCCTTATCAGCTTGCCGCTGCAATCATTTCTGAGCAACGCCGGTGAAGATGCCTATCAAGCCCTCAAGAAGGCGGTACGAGACCTTATCAAGCCAAAGATCGACGCTGAGAACTCGGCCATACTGGAGGATGGCCTATCGGGAATTCAGGTTATCTTGGAGTCGGACCTCCCCGAGAGTGCCTACCAGCAGCTGCGCGAGCTAGATTTTCGACAATTCTCAAGTGGATCCCTTCGTTACGACCGAAATAAGCACCTCTGGCGGCTCGGATAAGACGAGTACATCGGGAACCTTCCGCGAATACATGGGGCCGGCTCCCTAGATTCATTCGTCAGGAGGGGGATTAGGAGATGACCGAGAAAGACTTTGCGGATCGCAGCTTCACTACGGAAGATCCGAAGGACGTTGCCCGCCTGGAATGCATTCTCAATGACGCCTCTATGCCCCCCGCTGAGCGTGGTCGCGAGCTGCTTACCCTTGCGGTCGACCTGACCAGGCATAACCGGAGCCTTGAGACCGCTTCTGACGCCCTGACGGCTTGCGCCTTCATTGTCCGCAATATTCCCGAAGTGCAGAGTTCGCTACACCTCCTCCGCGGCGAGATAGCCAGCAAGCAAAACAGGATAAGGGCAGCAAGGAAGAGCGCGAAGCGGGCTCTCACGCTAGCCAAAATATCAAAAGATGCAAAGGGACAGATTAAGGCATATCTACAACTCTCGGAATTGGCCTTCCGGGAGGGTCATGAAGAATCTGGACGGCGGCGCATCGGAAAGGGCCTTGATCTCGCCGCAAAGATCAAGGATCCTTATTTGCAGTACTACGGCCACCAGCTATTGGGGAAGCAAGCCTTCGATAGGGGAAATTGGCAAGAGTCAAAGGATCACTCAGAGCAGGCGGTTGAATCTGCAACTGCGGTGGGTGACCCAGAAGTGCTTGCTAACGCCTTTTATTTGCGGGGGATGGCCGCTTACGCGGAAGATGATCTCGAGATTGCTCAACGATACGCCGAAGAAGCTCGTGAGTCGGCTGCGGCTGCCCAAAATCCGTGGACCCAGGCAGAGGCTTACAAACTGCTTGGAGATCTGGCCTTCTGGAGGGGGAATCTCGACGAGTCTCGAGAAAATGCAGAGCAATCACTCAAGCATGCCATCGCGTCGCGGGATTCGCGGGCACGGGCTCATGCCTATCAGCTGATGGGTGACCTAGCTCGTCAACGCAGGGACCTTCAGCTAGCCAATAAGTACGCCCAGCAGGCACTGTGGTGTTCTGAGGCGTGCGGAGACAATGAAGCGCAAGCAAGTGCTCACGAACTGCTTGGTGATCTCGCGCGGAGACGTGGTGAGACGCAAGTGGCTCAGCAGCATGCCATGCGTTCGCTCGCCCTCGCTGAAGGGTCCGGGGATAAACAAAGACAGGCCAACGCTAATCGGGTTCTCGGAGATCTTGCGTACCTGCAAAGAGATTTCAAGAAGATGATGCAGCATGCCCGGAGGGCATACTCCCAGGCCCAGGCCGCTGGTGATCGAGTGGGTCAAGCCAATGCCGAGACACTGATGGCTCGTTCGGCCATCGAAGACGATGATTGGGCCAAAGCACGGATACACGTCGAGCAGGCGATTGTCTTGAAGCTAGCTGCCGGAGACGCGGAGGGCACCGCATCAGCGCAAATGATGCTTGGCCACGTGCTGGCTAATGAGGGACCGCAGGTTTGGCCGGAGGCATTGAAGAATGCTCTTGAGGCGGTACGTGTTCGCGAGCGGCTCCGTGCAGAGCTCGGTAGCGCGGCCGCGGAGCGTGCCCGCTATCTCGCCGCTACCTGGGAGTGGGATCGGTTGCCACTGCAGTTGGCCTCAGATATTGGTGACGGCTGGGCAGGCTTTGAACTCATGGAGCTAGGTCGAAGCGAGGCACTGGCCGCGCTTCTTCATCGTTACGCCGGCGGTGAGCAGGAGCTGCCAGATGGAGTGAAGTATCTTCTGGCCGAACTCGAAATTCAACAAGCGATGGCCGAGACGGCCCTCGGCCCACACATGAGTGGTCGAGAGGCAGGGCTTCCGCATGTTGACCGCCCGTCGGTGGAGGCGCAGATTGCGCAGCTTCACGCGAAGCTCGCTGCCTTGGCAGGAAACGCATTCCAGCAAGTGTTTACCGGAGTCCAGACCACACCACAAGAACTGCGAAAGCGCATACCACCCGGCGTGCATGTCCTTTTGTTGCGGCTGTTGCCTGCCAACGGATTGGGTGCACGGTTGCTGTATTCGGTATGGGTGCCGCCAGATGCCAACCAACCTCCAATCATTCGGCAACGGTTCCTATCCGATGAAGAAGATCGCTGGTTGACTGAACTCACAGCCTCCGGCCCAGGAGGAAGACACACCGCAGGCAGGCGGCTGTTGAGGGATGCCATGCACCCGTGGCGCCGAGACCTTGCGATGAAATTGCTACCCGATGAGCTTTATGCACTCCTAAGCGACGTCGATCCTGAAAGCGATACTCCAGCACCCACCCTGCTTATCGCACCGAGCGGAGAGCTATGGGGTGTGCCATTTGCAGCCCTAGACGTGGCTGGTCGTTATCTTCTTGACCGTGCAGCCCTCACGCTGCTGCCATCCTTGCGCCTATTGCCCGAGGCTTCCACCACCCCCTACGGGGCACATCATCCTGACCGAGCCTTGGCCTATATGGCCGGAGTGGCTGCACAGCCCGAGCGCGAGCAACTGCTATACGACTTTGCAGACCGCTTGGAGGAGGTGCTGGACCCAGAGGAGCTGGTGGAGAAGCTGCGCTCCGGTGACCGTTACAAGCTCGCGGTCCTGGCAGTACATGGGGACGACAAGCTCGGCCTGGAACAGGGCCTCCTGCTGCGAGCCAGGCCCCGCCGTCGCCTGTCGGCCGCGCAACTGCTCGGCCTGCGTCTGCCCGTGCACCTAGTCCTGGGCTCCTGCTGGTCCGGGCGTCTATCGCCAAATCCGGGTGAGGAGCCGATCGGTCTTCCGACGGTAGCCCTTACCCGCGGCGCTGTGACACTCACAACCGCGCTATATCCAGTACCCGATAAGGCCACAGGGAGAATCCTTGCTGCCTACTACCAGCAGCTGTCTACCAACATCCCCGCCCCCCACGCATTGCGCAACAGTCAGCGCAGGTATGTCGCTGATACGTCACGTGGTGCGCTACCCGACGAAAGAGCAGAGCTGGGATCTGCTCCTTGGTATTGGGCAGGTCTTACGTTGCTGACCACCGCACCGGGGCAGCAGATAGGTAATTTCTGATGCCAACCTGATTCCTGTCGAATGAGCAGCATTCCGAGGGTAGCCGTGGTTCGGTTGCGGGTTCTGGTCAGGTGGTCTACTGTAGCGTCGGCGCTATCGTCGTCTAGCTATTTGGTGTTGGGGAGGCCGTTGATCAGCACATGCACCAAATTGGCGGCAATGATGGTTTCGGGGTCGGAGCTGGGCATAGAGCTCTCTGAGCGAGTCCGGTAGGCGACTCCCTCGACTTTTTCCTCGCCGATTAATTTCACCACCTCGGCAGGCCAAATGGCCGAGATCCTTAGGGTATTGATATCTGTGACCAGCGTGGCATTCATTTCGCGATTCCAGCCGATCAAGGTCACGGAGGCGCAGCCGGCGGCGCGGAACTCCTTGGCGGCCTCGGCCGCGCTGTCCCCGGCTCCGATGATCACTACCTGCTTGCCCCCGGCACTGAACCTCTTTCAACCTGTCCCGCGAGGGTGAACGGGCAGGTCAGAGGTGGTGGTTGGTGACACAGCAGAGCCCCTTGTCGTTGGGGTGTTGATCTCACTCGACACCGGCGCCAAGGGGCTCTGTTGGTTCCGTATCCTGCCATGCTCGACGTCCCCTACGAGCTGGTCGAGCATGTCTCGTGGCTGATCCATGCCCGCCGGCGTGAGCTGAAGTCGCCGTGGCGGAGGCTGGGTTGTTTCAGGCAGGCCCTGCTGGTGCTGGCGCATCTGCGGAAGAACGAGACGTTCGCGCAGGTCGGGGCCGGTTTCGGAGTGTCGGAGTCCACCGCCTGGCGGTACGTGGACGAGACCCTCGAGGTCCTGGCCGCGTGGGCCCCGGGCCTGCGCGAGGCTCTGGTGGGCCTGGGTGAGGGGGACTTCGTCGTCGTTGACGGCACGCTGATCCCGACCGACCGCATCAGGGTGGACGAACCGTACTACTCGCAGAAGCACAAGAAACACGGCATGAACGTCCAGGTCGTCGCCCGCCCGGACGGCACACCGCTGTGGTTCTCCCCCGCGCTGCCCGGGCGCACGCATGACCTGACCGCCGCCCGCGCGCACGGCATCGTCCTGGCCTGCCTCACCAGAGAAATCCTCGTTCTGGCCGACCGGGCCTACCAGGGTGCCGGCGCCACCGTCCGTACTCCGTACTACGGGCACCGCGAACTCCCCGACCACTACCAGCGGTTCAACCGCGTCCACGCGCGACTCCGGGCGCCGGGCGAACGCGCCTTCGCCCGGCTGAAGTCCTGGCGCATCCTCCGCCGGGCCCGATGCTCCACCAACCGCATCAGCCGCATCGTGCAGGCCGTCCACGCCCTTCTGACCTGCGGCTATTCAGGATGAAAGAGGTTCACTGACAGCGCTCCAGTCCGCCCCTGCCGCAGCCATGGTTGCGAGCCGCACACTCGATCACCTACGAGATCGATTTCGTGCCGATTCGCTTTACGTGCCATCTCGACCACAAGAAGGCCTCGCCGTTGGCGTTCCCTCCTACGTCAACCCGGCCGTCGTGGGTCTCAGGATTGGAGCGACCGTGCTGGCCATTGGTGCTGGCCATCAGAGTATGGCACCCGCAGAGCCCTGCGTTGACGATGGCGATCGGGCATGCCGTCCAGGGCCAGGCGAAAAGCCTGCCACACGAAGCTGTATTCCCGCTGCAAAACATGCTGTGACATCTCATCGCTTTGATGCCCTCCCGTATAGATCAGCCTTCGCCTCTTCCCCAGGGCTCTGCCCGGCAAATGAACACGCCACCGTTCAGTCGCAAGCCCGCGGGTGGCGTAAAAATTCACTACCACCGTAGACTCGGCTGGAAGATGCCTCCCGCCGTCGTGTTGGAACGGCATCCATGGAAAAGTGACACAGCCAGTCGACGGAGTCGCGCTCGACGACGAGCGCCGAGCGACGGTCTTGGTTCAGCTGGTAGCGGGGTGAGCTGTAACGGTTCCGTCCTCCTCCATCGTGAGGCCGGTATAGCCGTTGACCAAGCCCGGGGCCAGGCCGGGGGAGACATTGGCATCGGCGCCGGTGCGGGCGTCGAGTGCGATCGCGCGCCTTTGGGCGGTGCCGTAGGCTCTGCCGTTCCATACAGCGGTGATCGTCGGGGCGATGCGATTAGCCGCTGCGTCCGGAAGCTGCCAGAGCTGCTTACCTGTTGTGGCGTCGACGGCGAATACACGTTTGTCGTCGCTGTAGTTTTTGAAGTCGCCTGAGCAGACGGTTACGGACTTACCGTCATAGGTGCATGTGATGTCGGAGATGTTGTCAATGTCGTTGAGCACTTTGCCGGTGCGGGCGTCGAGAAACTTCGCGAAGTACCGGCCTTGTGTGTGCTGACGACCGGAATACTGCAGGAGGTTCGGCCCGGCTGTTGCAGCCCTGACGTAGGTAGCCCCCTCGGGGTCGGCCCAGGCCTGTTCGCCCGTGGCAAGATCGAGGGCCTTGAGGTGACGGTCGCTGTCATCCCCCTCCAGCACGGTCACCGTGCTGCCGACCACCGCTGTGGCAGCTACATTCTTCTGCCAGAGGGACCGCCGGGTGCGAAGATTCACTGCGTAGGCGGTGGCTTCGTTGAAGTCGGATCTGGAGACTTGCACAAGGACGATGTCTGAGTGACCGCCGACCACCTTGACCGTCAGATCACCGAAGGCCTTCTGAGCCCACTCAGGAAGCTGCAGGTTTGTGCTCCATTTTGCGGCAGCGGAGCTTGCGTCGACGACAATGAGTTCCACTGCCCGGGTATCAGGGGTGGTACCGGAGCCGGGGATGCGGACTGCGAAGGGGACGGCGACGTCGCCGTTGTCGCTGATGAAGGGCGGCCCGGCGAGTTCCTCGCTAGGAACCGATTGTCTGCTGACCAACGGGTTTTGTTGGGGGAGGACCGTGGTCACTCGCCCATTGCCGGTGTCGACAGCTTGCAGGTCGTACGGTGAGGCGATAAACGCCCGGGTGTGGTGCAGGGTGATCGGCGGTCTGCCATGCCACCCCTGCCCGCTTCCGAATGTGGTTCGCTGTGTGCCGTATGCGGCTTCTTTTGGAAGGGGGACGCCGGTCTCGCTGAATGTCTGAGGTGGATCGTAGCTCTTACGCGTATCTTGTTTACGGTTCGAGGATCCGTCGCCTTCGACCCCGCTGGCCGAAGGGTTGCTGCCGCCGCATCCAGCGACGAGCACAGCCGTGCAAGCAGCCGCTGCTGTCATGATGGCACGCCGTAATATCAACCTCAGACCCTTCTGAACTCACGTGAGGCCACAAGCCGCACACCAGCGCTGATCATAGTTCGGTACCTCTGAGCTGGCCGGGGGTAGTTGTCATGCGCCTGTCATGTGATGCGAGCCTCGACTGCGACTCCGAAGGTGGTGCCGCCAGCCAGGTCGGCAAACACCGCCGAGCCCAGTGTCTTCCCCTGCCTGCGGGGGTGACCTGGAAGAGGGGCACCCCCGCCGACTGTGTGTGATGGACAGAGCGTGTGTTCAGGGTTTCTGGAGCTGCTCGATGATCTGTATGGGGCTCTTTTCCAGTGTGAACCAGTCAGCGACGATGATCCGGCCTGCGTCTTGCGTGTGCTCAAGTGCGGCGTCTAGCGCCGGCTGGAGGTCGGCGCTGACCAGATCCTGCTCGCACATGTGGAGCGGGTGCTTCGCTACCACGGCGTGGGGACCGCTGCGCGACGTGAAGACCAGCCCGGGCAGATCCCCGTCAAGGAGAGTGCCCTTGCAGAGATTCTGCAGGCCGGCCAGGGACCGGCGGGCGCGGTCGGTGGAGGTACTGGCGAGGCCCCGGGAAAGGACGGTCAGCAGGTCTCCGGCCAGCCGCCAGTCGAGCAGGGGGTGGTAGGCCATATTGGAGTAGTCGCGCAGGCAGCGCGGGCATGAGGACGTGCAGATCGCCGCGTGTTCCGTGTGCCTCAGTGCGTCCAGGTAGGTATGGACGGCTTGCATGTAGTCGGCGATGACCTGCGGGCTGCCGAGATGGGTGCTGAAGCCTGCGCCGTTTTCCAGGGCATCGGCAAGGAAGGCATAGGCGACATGGCCGTCTGGGTGTGGTCCGGGGTGGATTCCGGCCAGCAGTTCCTGTCGGCCGACGTCGAGGAACTGGGCGGCCGCGCTGCGCATGAGGAACGCCAGCGAGTACCAGGCCGCCCGCCTGCCCTGGCTGATGTCGCTGCCGCAGGCGGGGGGAGCGGGCGTGAGGTTGAGGCGGTAACCGTTCGCCTGGTCGATGGCGGAAGTAGGGCCGAGGAAGAAGAAGTCCGTAGGCAAGACCGCCCCTAGGGCCACCTGCAGCGGGTCGCCATGGCTCGGGCCTGCGGCATCGGCAGCAAGATACCCGCCCCAGTTGTCTGAGGCGCGGCGCAATGAGAACAGATTGCCGTTGTTGTCGTTGACGACGTACCTCTTGCCCGGGCCGGAGTGGACGTGTGCCCCCTCCCAGGAGGTGAAGCGGAGAGCCGAGAGGTCTGCAGCTGCCCGGGACGAGATGGTGTAGGGGGACCAGGCGAAGACTCCGTCGAAGTCGCGCGGCTTGCTGGCGCGGAACCCGGCGGGTTCCCGCAGGTCGACGACGCTGTAGTTGTCGGCGTTGCAGAGCGGGCAGGGCCCCTCGCCGGACGGCGTTTCCGCGACGTGGTTGCAGACACGGCACAGGCCCACAGTCTTTGAGTGTTCCAGTGGTTCAGCGACAGCCTTCGCTCCCCTGGGCGTGGGTTTGAATTCGGTAATGCCAGTGACGGTGAATACCTTGCCGTCCTTGACGACCTCGCCGCCCGGTGCGAACTGTGAGACGGACATGGCGATGTCACGGTCGATGGTCTCGCCGGGCGGCCAGGGAAACCTCTTTTGCGGGACTTCCAGGTAGAGCTGTCTGACGCGGGTGGGGAAGCCGAACATGGGCAGCACGCCCGCATGTGCCAGCCGCTCGCTGAGTTCCTCGGCGCCTGTGGGCTCGCTAGCCACGTCCGTGATGCGCCGCAGCAGCTTTTCCTGCCATTGCCTGCTGAGGATCTTGGTGGACTGGAGCGGGGTGAAGGCAGTGAGGGCCTGTGCCGTGGCAGTCAGGAGGCCGCTCTGCTGGGCGAGCCAGTCCTGTACGGCGGGCAGGGCGTCGGCCCAGTCCTGGGCCTTGCCGAATTCGCCGTGCACGCTGGCCGAACCGCCGTGGCGGCCGAGGTGGCGGAAGGCGAGGCGCAGAATCTCAGCGGCCATGGCCCGTTCCAGGATCTCCGGGCGCTCGAGGGTGAGGTAGGGCGGGGGCGTGGGGTCGTTGGTGATAGCCGACGGGTTTGCGAAGTAGTGCTCGTCGTGGCTGCGGCCCCGGCAGATGGTGAGGGCGGCGGCGACGGGGGAGGACCGGCGGCCGGCGCGTCCGACCCGCTGCTGGTAGTTGAAGCGGCTGGGCGGCATGTTGGCCATCAGGACGGCGGAGAGCGGCCCGATGTCTACGCCGGCTTCCATGGTGGTGGTGACGGACAGGAGGTCGATCCCGTGCACGAGAGGGACTTCGGGCGGGTCGCTGAGGAAGACTTGCTGGAAGCGGGCTTGGCGGGACTGGGCTTCGATGCGCTCGGTCTGGCCGGTCAGCTCGGCGCAGTTCAGGCGGAAGGCGGCTCGGTCGCTGGCGGCCTTCCAGGCGTAGTAGTCGTTTTCTTCGGGGTTATCGTCGGGCACTGGCTGGGTGGGGAGCTCGCTGCGGCATCGCGTGCAGATTCCGGCGCTGGGTGTGAGGTGCCGGCGTCCGCAGTGGGGACACGTCCAGGAGTGGCGAGGGGAGGGCTGTACGGCCGTCTTCCGCGGATCGATGAGGTATTCGCGTACTGTGTCGCTGCCCCAGGCCGCCTCCGCTGCGGCCTGTACGTCGTCGAGGTCCATGCCCCGGTACTCTGCAACGCTCTTCCAGTAGTCCCGCAGCCGTGCCGGGGGCTTGTCCCTGGGGTCGCGGAGATTGAAGAAGCGGCGGAGCTCGGCAAGGATCCGCAGGCTTGCGCGGCCGAGCCCGTCAGGGTCCGTTGTGACCGACGCGGGGGTGACCGAGCCCATGCCGAGGGACTCGATGTCGCGGCCGGCGCCGGAGAAGAGGGCTTCGAGGGTGTTTTCCAGGAGCCCGTCCTCGGAGCTGAGGGCGGCTTTCTGAGCGTCTGAGGTACCTGCCTGGAGCGCGGGAGGCTGTTGCCCCCAGTCGAAGAATTCGTGCCAGGCCCGGTCCCCGATGCGCTGCGCGCTCGGCTTCGGGCCTGCGGGATTGACTCCGAGGGAGAGCAGGCGCGTGTTGACGTTCACCTTGGCCAGGGAGTCGAGTGTGGGAGGGGACGAGAGTCGTGCTTCCGCCACGGCAGCTGCAGGTTCATCGTCATCCATCAGTGCCACACGCAGGGCGTCCAGATCGCTCTTGTTGCGCGCGCCGAGACGCTTGATCGCGGCGGTGGTCTCTTCGGACCGCATTCCCCGTGCATGGGCGCGGACGGCAGCCACGTCCTCTGCGGCGGTGACGGAGGTCCGCAGTTCGTCCAGGGCGAGAAGACGGACGAGGTCCTGGTAGTGGCGCAGGGCCATGCCTGCGGAGAGCTTGGCGGCGTCCTGCCGGCTGTCGGTGAAGACGATCAGTTTGCGTTCGGCGGGGTCGGTGAACTGCTCGGCCAGTTCATCCGACAGCACTTGGTTGATCTTCTCGAAACCGGTCCTCATCGTCCGTACGGGTGAAGTCAGCCGTGCGGGGTCCGTGATGGCTCTGCGCGTGCGGTCCTTGCTGTAGAGGCGTTCCCAGTCGGCTCCGCAGCAGGGGCTGCGGGTGGGGAAGGGCGGCAGGGAGGAGAGGGCCAGCTTGGGCTGGCCGGTCTTCCTGTCGACAAGTGTGCTGACGTGGAAGCTCCAGCCGGTGGTTTTGGTCCCCCCGTTGCTGAGATGTCCGCTGGCGGGGTCATAGGCACTGCGCCGGAAGGCGAACGTGACGTTGCCGTTGTCGGCGGTCCACTCGGCGTCGTCGTCAGCGCGCTGGGGCTTGGTGGAAGGCCAGTAGACGATGTAGTTGGCTGCCGTGCGGTCTTTGCCGGTCTGGTCGGGGATGCGGGAGAGGTCGGGGCTGTCAGGCAGCAGGACAGACTTAAAACGTCCGCGTTCGGTGGCGTTCTCGGGGGCATAGCCGCCGAGCATCGCCTCGCCGCAGGACTGGCAGTAGAGCAGCTCCAGGACGCGGGCGCCGCAGTCGCAGGAGGTGCGCGGGACGGAATAGATCTTGCCGACCGACCGTGCGGGGTGCTGGTACGAGGCGTGGACCTCGGGGCATTGGGGGTCGGTGCAGGCCCACATGCCCGCGATGTTGCGGAAGAAGAGATGGATGCGGATTCTGGGCAAGCCGCTGGTGCCGGCAGCCGCTGCAGCGCGGATGGCGGTCGCTGTTCCGCGCAGGGCCAGGCTGGCCTCTTCCTTGCTGCTGGAGGGGAAAAGTTTCCGGGCGAGGGAGGCGGCCGCCATGGACGGGACGGAGGGTGCGCTGGATCCGGCGGCGAGTGCGCTGGTCAGCGCCTGTGCTGCGCGGGTGGTGGCGAGCATCTGGGCGGCCTCGGCCGGCTCAGGTTCAGTGCTGGAGTACTCCGCCAGCTTGGGGGCGGCCGTGGAGATGTCGGCGGGGCCCTGGGCGCGGGGCGCGGCTTCGCCCGGGATGAAGTGGAAGGAGCTCTCTTCGGCGGCGAAGAATTCCTGGAGGAAACGGCGGTCTGTGTAGCGTGTCTCGTCCAGCGAGGCAGACGCGGCGAGGATCCGGAGCTTGTCGGGGCGCCCGCTCAGGCCGAGCCGGTGCACGAGATTGCGGATCAGGTACGCAGTTTCGGTGCCTTGCGTCCCCCTGTACATGTGGAGTTCGTCCAGCACCAGGGTGAACCGGGCGTCATCTCTCGAGGCCAGCCACTGCGCGGTGCCGCGGAAGAAGTCCTCGTCGCGGCTGCGCTGGAGCATCACGTTGAGCATGGAGTAGTTGGTGATCAGGATGTCGGGAGATGCGTCGTACATGTCCCACCGGCTACGCATCTCCGCGCCGTCCAAGCGGGGTGCGAAGTAGCGGGTGTCCTCTTTTCCGCTCTCTTCTGCTGCCTTGCCGGCGCGCTCGCTGCGGGCGGCGGTGGCCTTGAGGTAGTCGCGTAGCTCGTCGAGGGCGAAGGACTGGCCTGGGGTGCCGGTTACGGGCGTACTGCCGGTGAAGCGCCCGAAGTAGAAGCGGTGGCCTTGCCGGTGCTTCCTGAGCCACTCGCGAGCCAGGTCGCTGTCCAGGGCGCGCCTGAGCCTGACGAGCTGGTCGTCGACGAGCGCGTTCATCGGGTAGAGGATCATGGCCCGGACTGCGGGGAGATGTCCTGTCTCGCCCTCCCGCTGCGGGCGGTAGTCCGCTGAGGCCCGTTCCCACCATGGGTGGTGTCCGGCGGGGGCACCCTTCCAGTCGCGTGACTCGCGCAGCAGGTCGGCCAGGATGGGCAGAAGGAACGCTTCGGTCTTCCCGGATCCGGTGCCCGCGGTGATCACTGCGTTCTGCCCCGCGGGCATGGTGCTTGCCAGGGCCCGTTCCTGGTGGGTGTAGAGCTCCATGCCCTTCTCGAAGAGCCCGCATTCGGCGAATTCCGCCAGCTCTGAGGGGGCGCCGGCAGCCTTGGCTGATTCCGCGAGGCTGCGCCCGGTGAGGGCGTATTCCGGCCGGAGTTCGACGAAGGGGTCGGCATAGACGCCGCCGGGCTGGTCGAGCAGGGACCGGCGCTCTGCCTGGAGGGCGTCGTCGCGGAGCCGGAAGGCGGTGTCGTAGTAGCGAAGGTAGGCCTGGACCAGGGCGTTGTGTGTGGCGAAGGCGTCCAGGCCGGACGGGGGCGTGCTCATGCGGTCTCCAGGCGGCGGTGCAGAGTGCGGGCGATGCGGTCAGCGATGTGGAAAGGAACGCCGTCGTAGTGTTCTGTGTCTGCCGTGCGCAGGCTCGCGAGTCCTGTGCACAGGACAGCTGTGCGTTCGTGCGGCAGAGGCAGGGGAGCCCTGAGGTCGGCAGTCAGGCGTCCCAGCGTGCTGCGTCCCAGGCGCCTGGCCTCCTGATCGGCCTTCCATCGCAGGGGGAAGGCCGACGGGCGGAGCACGTGGTGGATTCCTGACCTGCGGTCGACGCTGTGCCAGGTCTGCTCCGTGGGAGGGACGGAGGTGTTCTGATGGCCTGGCGCGGCCTGGCGGGAAGGCTCGCGCAGGAGCGCGTAGCGGTCCAGCCGGCCGAACTGGGTGTACTTGTACAGGCCGGGTACGGGTCGGCGGCCGGTGAGGTTCACGGGGCTGAACCGGCCTGTGACAGGGTCTAGCAGTTCGGCCGGGCTGTCGCGTGCTGGAGGGGCCGTGGCCGGCCCCGGGGTGAAGGGGCTGAGGGACCTGGCAGAGGACTCGGCCGCACACGGTACGACTGTGGCGCTGATGGCTGCGGCGAACTCATGGAGCCGGGACGGGTCCGTGTACTGCAGCCATACGGCCGCGGGCAGGGGGAGCTGCGAGTTCTCTGGCTGCTGTGGCATGACCACCGCCCCTCGCTCGCGGTAGAAGCCCGGAGCGGCGGGCCGGGCGCCGGTGAGCACGGCGGTCTGGGTGTTTCCGGGCAGGTCTGTGATCTCGCAGGGGTTCGCGGTCCACTGGCCGCCGCGCCAGTCGATGGTGACGGCACCGAGCGCTTCGAGGCGGCTGAGCCACCGGGTGACGGGCCGGCCCTCGCGGCCGCTGGCCCATGAGGCATCGCGGATGAGAGCGCGAAGAGACCCGGTGCCCTGGTCCGCCATCCAGGAGATGAAGAGGTCCGGGTCAAACACGTCCGAAACCCCCTTGCGGGAACTGGCTCAGGGCAGCTTCCCGGTAGCGCCGCCACAAGGTGGCGTACGGGACGCCTGTCGGGCTGAAAAGAATGATCTTGCTCCAGAAATCCTTGGCGGCGAGGCTCAGAGACCCGATGTCCGGTTCCTCTGGCCGCAGGAGGATGACGGAGGGTTCCCCGGACGCAGAAATGATCACTAGCCATACCGCTTCGGGCGGGACCGGCACGCGTGCTGTCCCGCCGCCGCAGAGGCCGGAGGCCCTGCCCTTCCACCACGCAGGCTCCTGCGGCCGCGGGATAGTGAGGAAGCGTCCTTGCGCGGTCAGGAAGCGCGCGTCCCCGCCCAGCGGAACGGCAACGGTGTCCGCTGGCGTGCCGGAAACAGGGGCAGCCGGGGCGCCTGCCTGGGGTTCCGCGCCCTGCTCCAGATAGAAGGTGATTTCCGAGCCGTCGGCGCTGAGCACGTGCTGTCCCGTGGCCAGGCCTTTCCCGCGCAACGCGACCAGGCCTTCGGCGGGCACGGCCAGGGGCTGGCCGTCCAGCATGACCAGTCCGGGCTCCCGGAATTCCTGGGGGACCATCACGTCGGGCTCACCGCCCAGCAGGAAGAGCGACCGTTGGCGCCATTCCGGCTTTACGCGCAGTCCGTTGCGCAGGCTCAGCCGGCGTCCCGGGACACAGCGGACGTCCTGGACACCGGAACGGGCCAGCGCCGCGGTCAGCGCTGCCTCGTCGCTGAACTGCAGCTCGGGCGTAGCTTGCCAGCCCGGCATCGGGACAGGCTCAGGGCGGTACCACTGTTGGCCGGTATCGGCGAGGAGCTTGTGGAGCTGGCTCTGGCCATGCGGGGTGAAGAGGAAAACGTAGGGCTCGAACACAGTCAGCACGTCGGTCTCTGTCCAGCCCCCGGCGACCGGGTCTTCGCGCAGTGCCAGGACATCACGGCCGCTTTCGATACGCACGGCAGTCTTCGCCCCGTACGCGGTGAACCCAAGCCGCAGAGCACTGGCCGGACTGGGTATCGCCCCCGAGAGCGCATACACCTGGCCCCCGGCCTCCGGCATGAGTTCCAGAGTCCCGCCAGGGTGCTTGAGGGAATCGCTCTCCACCTCGGGCACGGCCTCCGCGTGCCAGCCCACCTCCCACCCCGCGAAAGAGTCCTCTTCGAGGACCACACGCAAAGGCACCTGGAGGAGGCCGTCGGCACGTCCATACGCGACGGTCCCGTCCCAGCCCTCGAGCAACGCAACCAGCAAAGGCTCCAGCAGGGACCTGTCGGCATCGGAACCGAGCGCCTGACGCAGCCCCTTGGACAGGCCCTGCGGATAACGGAAGCTCCACAGCTTGAGGTCCCGCAGCAGCTGCGCACCGTCCGCCCGCTGGCCGGGTGACAGGCGTGCTGCCTGGAAGAACCGGTTCAGGGCCGTGTGGTCGGAGGCCCTGACCAGCGCCTGGGACTGGGCGTAGCCGATCTTCGTGTAGGTAGGGTCCTTCCTGACCGTGCTGATGCCACGTGCTCCACCCTGCTCCCGGAGCCATTCGTCCAGACACTCCCACTGCTCAACGATGGCGCCGTAGTGGACCTGAAGAGGCTTCTGGTGCTGCCCGCCGCCCCAGGATGGCCGGAGCACTTCGGCAAGGCGCGCGTAGTACGCGGAAGCCCCGGGTCCCGCCGTGGTCCGCCGCATGCTGGCCGCTGCCAGGACGGCCGCTGCCAGGAGCGGCAGGCAGGGGGGCGGATCCTCGCGCTTTCCGCGGCCCCAGATATGGCAGCGGTCGGCAACCGGCCGGTACGGGTTCCCGTGCCAGGCCAGTACAGAACTGACCGCGGTGCCGAGTTCCTCGACCTCGTCCTGGCCCTGAAGGGTGAGCAGTTCCGCCTTGTCGATGAAGAAAAGGACCGGAGCATCCTTGCGGTCCTTGCTGAAGAACTCCCTGGCCAGGCGGGACTGCCACCATTCATATGCGGACCAGCGGCTCTGCGGCTGAATCCCGGGTTGCGCAGTCATTCGTCTGATCCGCGGCTTGAGCCAGCCCTGGCTGCTGAACCTTCAGCCCAGCTTTGCGCAGGCAGCACAACAACCGCGCGCACGTGCATGACACAGCCCCCCACGTCATCAAACCGTGCTGATGAGCAGACAGCACGCCACAGATTTATCATCTCGACGCTGTCTGTTCATAGCTGCGGGGCACCTTGAGCGGGAGACGTAGCCAGTTTGTTTAGGCGATTGCTCGAAGAACGCTCGAGTGTTGCTGTGCAGGTGGATGATGGAGGGATTTTCTCAGCTCTGCCAGACCAGCCCGGCGCAGCCGCCAGAGAAATACGGGCTGCTCCGGGAGGTGAATTTCGGCCAACTTCCGTCGGTCTTGAGACAAGAGTGCGAGGGTGGTGCCGCGAGTAGTCAGCCAATGGCGCGGGAGGGAGAGTGGGACGCCGTCTCGGATGCAGCAGGCAGCCTCTGCCCTAGTGGGGCACCGGGGCACTGGGCATGCACGGACAACCAGCCTCGGGCCTGGCTTGGCTACGCCCGGCACGCCGCCCGTTGGGCACCGGGCGACGACGAGCGGTACCGGAGCTGGCTTGAGACCAGCGTGTACCGGCCCCCGCTGTCGCCGCCGGCCCAGAGGTGCTCGCCACGGCAGGGGAGCAGCTGGCGGCCGGCTTTCGGGTGTTCCTGGAGGAGTAGGCCGTGCAGTTCTCCCGTATCTCGGGTCAGCGCGACGTTGCTGCAGGTCAAGTCTGTGCAGCGTGAGGGGCGAGGGACGTGAGGCATGTTGTGCCGACCCGAGATTCGGACGGGGCCAGGTTTCAGGTGGTGATGCCGGGGGCCGGGGGCTGGCCGACGAGGTAGATCCGGTTGCGGAGTTCCGTCTCGGCCCAGTCCAGGTCAGCTCGTAGGTCGAGCCAGACCCGGTCCTTGCGGTTGCCGGGCTGGTCGAGTCCGACGGCGACCCAGGAGAAGGCGCCCTGGAGGATCTCCCGCTTGCGTCCAGGGCTGGTCACGGAGAGCGCGAAGGGCAGGGCGATGCCGGCCCGGGTGACGATCACGTGGCTCTCATCGTCCGGTTGGGGGCGGCCTCCGGTGAGGTAGCGCGGAACGTCGAGGACCTTGATCCACTCCAGAACCGCTCCAGGGACCTGTTCGTCCAAGATTTGCGCGATGGAGTCGCGCACTGCAACGGCGGGCTGGTCACCGAGCCAGTCCAGCCAGTGCTCGGAATCCGTGAGCTTGGAGAAATTATCCTTGGGCGGGCCGTAGTTCGGATTCTCCACGAACTCGCCGGTCAGCTTCCCGTCTTCGCTGACCTGCCAGAAACCCTGGACGGCTTCCCCCGGGACGTAGCCGTTGGGGTCGCCGATGAGGTCAGGGTCGATCGCCGCAACCGACCCACCTGGGTTCGCAGCCGCCTCCGCGACGAGCTCGGGTGGAGGCGACTGCAGGATGCGACGCCTCTCGGCCGATATGTCCCCCATGTGAATACCCCTTTGCCTGGTTGGTCCGAGGAGGCCAGCACCGCCCCTCCTGGGCATACTTCCATGATCGCTGCCGACCGACGTCTCAGGGGCTGGACTGAAGCCGGTTCTCATAGCGGATCACGCGGCAGAGGCTGGTCCGGGCGGCGGTAAGGTCGTCCCCAAGCTCGGTGACTCGCTGCCGGAGCTCCGCGTTCTCCGTGGTCGCTTGCCGTTCCGCCGCGGACAGCCGCAAGTTCTCCTCAGGGAACCGGCGGCTCAGGTGGTCGCCGGCCCGGCTGCTCTTCCTGCCATCGGCGCATCGCCTTCTGCCGGCCTGTCGTAACGCGGTACGGGAAGGCGGCCCCGCCGGCTGTCCGAGTGCTGGCGTTGGCGGTCCGTCACAGAAGTGTGGCGTCGACCGACAGTGTTGCCAGGCCTGCGGGACCGTAGAGGTGGATCACGAGGCCCGAGGCTCCTTGGCCCGTGGTGATGCCGTGGACGGGGGCGCCCGTCAGGAGAGTGTGGATGAGGCCGCCTGTCCGGGGGTCCCAGATTCGGACGCCGCTGGTACTTCCCGTGGCGAGCAGCGTGCGGCCATCGGGCAGGGGCAGGGCGGCCATGGCGAAGATGTCCGGGGACTCCCAGCCAGTGACCCGGGTCCGGGTGGCCACGTCCCAGATACCGACGTCCGTTCCGTTCGACACCGCCAGAAGCAGGCCGCTGTGGCCGGGCAGACTGCACAGCGCGCTGCCATGCCCATGCCGATGGTTCCAGCCAGGCAGCACACCCATGCGATGTCCTGAGGCTACGTCGATGAGCACGAGCTCCTCGCCGGCACTCGCCACGACGGCGACGTCACCGGAGGGGGACGGAAGCAGGGACCCCAGCAGGCGGACGGCGGATTCGCCGGTTCCGGCGCTAAGGGGGACCGTGCTGACAGTGGCCTGGCCGGATTCGTGGTCCAGAACCACTGAGGTGAGGTCTCCTTGGTGCCCCGTGGAAACGCACATTGGCATGCCTCCAGCGGTCCAGGCTATGCACGAAGACAGGGCGGCATGGGATGGTTCCTTGGGGCTGGTCATCACCATCTGCCCGGACACGAGATCCCAGACGGACAGGTCACCGCCCGGATCGCTGACGGCCACCCGTGAGCCGGCGGATGACAGCGGCAGGACCTGCCTGACCAGACCGGTCCCGATCCGCTTCAACAGGACGCCTGTCGTTGCGTCGTGAACCTCGAGCCCGCTGCGGCTCGCGAGGACGAGGACGTCGGTGTCCGGGGCTGCACCCGTGCTGGGCAGGATGGACCTGCATGCAGACCACGTCGGCGCATTCCGCCGCCGACGGTCCAGTGAGGGCCCCCAGTACACCGACTCTGCCAGCCCGTCCTCGTACAGCGGCCCCTCGAAGCCCGGATCCCAGACCCTGATGCCCTGCGGGCCTGCTGAGACAACCCGCGGGCCGGCGGGGTCTTCAAGGACCGCGAGGGCATCCACGGACGGAATGTCAGCGTCGAACGAGCGGACGGAGCCGGTGCCGAGGCCCTGCAGCACGATACGGCCGCGGGCTACGTAGGCGAATGCCGTCCCTCCGGGCCCCGCCGCCGCTGTGCCGCCGCCTTCCCGGGTGTGCGCGACCTCCTGATGGGTGAAGGGGTTCCATACCCGCAGAGGTGCCAGAGGATTGGGGGATTCGGCGATCAGCAGGTCATCTTCATCCTGGCCCGGCCGGGCGACACCTACCAGGCCTGATACCTGGCTGCCCCCGAAGGAAGGACTTGTTGTCATCCCCGACGCTGGGTCCCACAAACGGATTCCGCCCTCGCCGCAAACGGCTACCAGCGCCTCGCCGCTCCTCCGGCGGACCACCGCCGACAGCTGCCCGAATGGACTCAGCTGAATGCGGGCATGTTCCCGGGTGATGTCCTGATAGCCGGGGGTCTCGAACAGCTTGTTCGCGCGTGGCCTCCACAGAAACGCGCCGCGGCGGGTCAGGACGCACAGCTTCCAGAGCGCGGCTCCGTCTGCCAGGACATGCACATCGTGGGGCGCCCGGGGGAGCGGGGTCTGCGCGATGCGCTGCCCGGAGACAGGATCGTAGATCCGCACGTCACGCAGCCCTAGCGTGACCAGAAAGGTGCGTCCGCCCGTGGCCAGGATGGTGCGCAGGCGGTGCACTGGCCCCGTGTCCAGGTCCGCAATACGCCTGCCTGTCCCGGCATCCCAGATCCGGACCCCGCCAGTCTCGGCCGCCACGGCGATCAGCTGGCGCCCGTCCAGCGTCGGTACCACGCACATGGCCCTTGTCCGCCCCTGGGCAGGCGCCAGTACGTTCACACGTGCCGCCCACCGCCCCCACGACGTCATCACCGGAAGCCGGTCGTACACCTCTGCCTGCTCGCCCGGCCCTCGTACGCTCCGGTGGAAGGCGATGCTGCCCAGGCGCGAGGTGCAGTCGGTGTCCTCATCGGTGTACGGCTCGATCAGGGCCGCAGCTGTCAGGTTCCGTCGCTCGGGGTCCCCGGCGGGCAGGGGCAGAGCAAGGCGCGCGCGCAGGGTGCCGGAGGTCTCCTGGGCGAGAAGTTCCACAGGCACCTCACGGTCGGTCAGGATGCCCCCAGCCGTGGCATGATGCAGGAGGTGCCTCCGGACGTAGGGGTGTGCCAGGTGCGGCCGGGCCTCTTCCACCAGCCGGGCGAGGCCACGGGTGATCGCGGCGTGCGCCGCCGTGTGAGTCTGCGGCTCGTCCGGGCGCCACCACGTGGCCTCAGTCGCCGAGGCCGGGGCCAGCAGCCAGTCCGGGTCGGCCAGCAGGAGGTCGGTCAGCCGCTGGTGCACAGGGCGGTAGACAGTACGGGCATCCTCCTCGGCGGTCGCGAGGTAGCCGGTGAGGCGGCCGGCCCGCAGGGTGCGGATGGCATGGTCGGCTGCGTCCGCGTCCACGTAGCCGGGCCCGTACACCGCGGAGGCCAGCGCGACCGTGACGGCGGGCCAGACTTCCGCCCACGGCAGGCCGGCCCCCGGGGCGAACGCGGTCGCGCGCAGCGCGGCGACCAGCAGGTCGGCGGTGATCCCCGTGACGGCGGCCACGGCCTGGACGTCCTCGCGCAGGAGTCCGGTGGTGCCGTCGGCGAGGCGTCTCAGCCAGCCCGCCTCGTCCAGGTCCTGGCGGACTCCGGCTGTCCTCAGCTGGTCGGCGGCGATCCGGGCGTCCAGGAAGGAAGGCGCGACCGCCTCCGCGATCCGGTGTGCCGCCGCCTCGGCGGCGTCCCGCGCCTCGTGGTACGGGCTGGTCTGCGGGGCGCACAGCAGTGTGGTCGTGTAGGCCGCGATGTCCTCCCTGCAGTCGGGGCCGTCCGTACGCAGGATCTGCGCGGCCACGTCCTCCGCGCCCAGTGCGCCGGTCAGCCGCCGCAGCAACTGGTCCGCTCGTTCATCGCGCAGATCCGTCCCGGAGGCGTACGCGGTGGCGGGGGAGCTGCGGACACCGACCACGAGCCGGACAGCCCGCCCGGCGCCGTCGCTAGCCGTCAGACGCGCCAGGGGAAGGAGGATGTCACCGATGCAGGCGAGCGGGTCATCGGCCTCGTCTAGCGCGTCGATGACCACGTTGACGGGACGGGTGGCCTCCGTGGCCCGGTGCGCCAGCAGGCCGAGCAGGGTCCGCAGGGGGAGTTCGCGGTCGTCGGGGGTGCCTCCGAGCGCTGACAGCAGCTCCTCTACCACCACCCGCGCGGACTTGTTCCGGGCCAGGACAGCGACATCGACCGCGCCCGGGTCCGGCCGCAGCTCGCCGGGGATGCCCGCCACCATGGCCGCGTACTTCGGATCGGCTGCGAAGCCCGCGTCGGCCAAGGTGACGAGCCGGGCCAGCAGGGCCGACTTTCCCGAGCCGGCCGCTCCGGTGACCACGAGGACACCCGCGCCCTCCCGGACGAAGGCCACCATGCGCTTCATGGGCTCAGCCCGGCCGCTGAAGTACCAGCCTGGGTCATCCGCCCCGGCCCGCCCCGAAGCCCGCTCCAGCCAGAACTCCTCCAGCGAGCTGGAGCCGAGCGTGAGCTGACGCAGCGCGGGACCCGTGATGCTCTCCACTGGCTTGTATCGCGGGTTGGGCAGGCAGGCGCTTGGGCCGCGTCCTCGTGAGTGCGGCACGATCCACTCGGCGCTGACCAGGTCCTTCTCCACGCCGTCCTCGTCCACACCCACCTGGTGCAGGAGCTGCTCCCACTCCGCGAATGACAGGTGCGGGGCGGTGAAGCCGGAGGCCTCGTCCCGCATCCGCTCGCAGGCCAGGGCGACGCGCCGGGTGAAGGAGCCGACCAGGGGGCGCTCGTAGTGGTTGCCTGCCGTAACGACGGCGATTCCCTTGAAGCTGTGGCGCTCGGGGGACAGATCCTCGAACAAGGTGCTGAGCTCGGCACGAAGCGTGCCGGATGCGCACGAGTCGACCAGCACCAGGACGTGCTCGGACTCACTGTCCAGGGCGGCAGTGACGAGCTCGCTCGTCGGGAAAGCGGTCGCCAGCAGCCGGTCCTTCTTCGTCTCGGGGAGCACCAGGTAGTGCCGGGGCGCGCGGAGGCGCCGACCGTGACCGGTGATGTACACGACGACAGCTTCCTGGTACTTGGCTGCCGCGAGATTCTGTTCGTGCAGGAAAGCGCGCAGTTCGCCTGCGGAGCGCGGTGAGGATTTCGCCTGCACCACCTCGAAGCGCCGGTCCTCCCCGAGCGCGGGATCCGCCAGCCAACTGGTGATCCGTTCCACCTGGGTGGCTATGCCGTCCTCAAAGTCTTCTTCCCCGTCCTCGTAGCCGTCGATCGCGACAACTACCAGCCGCCTGCGGACGATGCTGTCCAGTTCTTCCGTGCTCAACTGCTTCCCCCTGCTTGGCGGCGTCAGCCTAACCCGGGCCGTGAGGGGCTTCGCGTGCTCTGGCTACGATCAGCCTTCTATGGCCAGAGGTCAGCGAATGCGGGAATTATGAGTGAGTTGCAGATCGTCGGAGTGCACGGAATCAGGCAGGGCTCGGAGGCAACGACGGCAGGGCTGAGCAACCGCTGGCAGGCCACCCTTGACGAGACGCTTGCCGCTGCCGGGGATGGTGCGGCCCGGGCCGTAGTGACGGTTCCCTCCTATCAGGCGGTCTTCCCGCGGACGGCCACCCGGTACATGCGGCTCGGCGGCCCGGATGAGGATGCCCTGTCCGATGACGCCCCCATCGACGAGGAGGAAGAGGCCTTCATCCTTGAGGCACTGGCGGCCTACGCACCCTCCGCCCTTGAGGACGAGTCGCCCGAGGCTGGCCTCACCCTCGGAGAAGGCCCGCTCACACCCCGGATCGTGCGCAGGCTCCAGGCCGTGGACCGGAAGATGGGCAAGGGCGTGACGGGCCGCCTCCTGTGGCTCGTCCGCGAAGCTCACACCTACCTGCGTAAGGAGGAGACGGCTGCCGCCGTACGTGCGACGGTCGGCGAGGCACTGGCCAAAACCGGCGCACGCATCGTCGTCGCTCATTCCCTGGGCAGCGTGGTGTTCTACGACATGCTCCGCCGCGGTGAGGCTCGGGACGTGACCACGCTGGTGACGTGCGGATCCCCGCTGGGCTGGCTGGCCGGCCGCAAGGGCATCCACTCGGAGGGCGAGCCGCTCACTGTTCCCGTCGGTGTGGAGTGGACGAACCTGTACGCCTCGAAGGATTTCGTGACCGGATGTGCTGGCCTGTCCCTCCTCGCGGCGGGCGCCACGGACATCAAGGTGAACAACGGTGCGTTCCCCTGGGCCCACGACGTCCACCGCTACCTTGACAAGCCAGCCCTGGCCAGCCTCATCGCCAAGGCTCGCATCTCCTGACAGGCGGATGGTGAGACCGCCCCTGGCGGACCGGCAAAAATTCACGGCCTCATCTCGCCATCACCGCTGTACATGCCGTTGGCCCTGCCGACACGGGATGAGAAAGCTCTGCGCTCGTATAGCACCGGCGAAGGGGCGGAAGCTCTGTAATGAGTGTCGCGTTCGGTCATCGTCGGCGTGTGCTGCGGGCAAAAAGCTCACTGCCTGCCCGGATTACTGAGAGCTGCCTGTCCCTTACAATGGCTAACACAATGAGCTGAGTTGCCGGTGAGTGATGAGGCAGCAGGCGAGTTTCAGGAACGCCTTGTGGATGTCGGCCCGCCGTTCCCAGCGGATCCGCAGGCGTCGGAAGCCGTGCAGCCAGGCAAAGGTCCGCTCGACCACCCACCGGTAAGTTCCCAGGCCAGTGCCGTTCCGGGTTCCGCGTCTGGCGATGGCCGGCACGATGCCGCGAGCGCGGACCTGGTCGCGGTAGATGTCGTGGTCGTGGCCGCGGTCGGCGAACAGCGAGTCGGGCTTACGGCGCGGACGGCCGACCCGGCCACGGACCGGCGGGATCGCGTCGAGCAGCGGCAAGAGCTGAGTGACGTCGTTGCGGTTGCCGCCGGTCAGCAGGACAGCAAGCGGGGTGCCATGCCCGTCGGTGATCAAGTGGTGTTTTGAGCCTGCCCGGCCCCGGTCGACCGGCGACGGGCCCGTCTGGCTCCCCCTTTTAGCGCCCTGACGTGGGAAGAGTCGACCACGCAGCGCGACCAGTCCAGCTTCGCCGCCGCGTTCAACCCGACCAGCAGCACCTCGTGCAGCCGCTGCCACACTCCCGCCTCGTTCCAGTCCCGCAGCCGACGCCAGCAGGTCATGCCTGGGCCGAAGCCCAGGTCCTTCGGCAGGTACTCCCACTGGATTCCGGTGTGCAGCACGTACAGGATCCCGCACAGCACCTCCCGGTCCGGTAGCCGCTTGCGGCCCGGATACCGGAACCGGCGCTCGTTGCACGGCAGCAGCGGCTCGATCCGCTCCCACAGCTCATCCGACACGATCCACGGTGATGCCCCCACAAGCCGGACAACGCTCAACCCACCCGCCAGACACGGCCACCAGCAACAACCAACCTCATTCTGTTAGCCGTTGTTAGAGGAGCTAACAGAAGCTTTCTGTTAGCTCCTCTAAGGCAATGGGCTGTGGGACGGCGAAGCCACGGTCGGCGGGTGACCAGGTCTGAACAGCAGGTCCCATGCCCTACAACGGGCGCACCGACTGTGCCGGCTCCTCAGCCCAGGCCAGGTGGGTGACGTCGTAGTCGGCACCCTTGACGGTCACGATGTCCGGATCTCCGCCCCGCCGCTGGCCCGCGAGCGACCGCCCTGACTCCTGCCTTCACGGACAACGGCTTGCCCACCGCGCACGCGCCGACACAGCGCCCGGTCGGCAGTGACAGCCCCAGGGCCAAACGATTGTGTTCGCACCGGGGGGGAGAGGAAAGGGCTGGTCGTCGGCGTGACGGTTGGGGAGCCGGTGTATCTGGTCAGCCTGGATGCTGCACGTCACGTGGTCTCGGCCGACCACGTTGTGGCATGCGATGACGGCTGGGCCGGTGCATTCTGTTGTACGTCTGTTCCGTGTCTTTGAGGTAGGCGGTGACCAGCCCGGGGGTCTGCTCGGCCAGGGCGCGCAGGATGGTGAGGGCTTCGGTGATGTGATCCCGGGCTCGCGCCTCCGCATTCCCGGCCTGCCAGTCGGCTCGGGCCTGCGCGTACAGCGAGACGGCGAGGGTCAGTCGGTGTGCGGTGGGGTCCGAGGCCATCAGCCGACGGCTCAGGGCAACCGCCCGGTCGGTGGTTTGTGCGGCCTCTTCGTGCCGCCCGGTCTCGGTCAGACGCAGGCCGAGGTGGGCTAGTGCCCAGGCCAGCTCGCGCTCGTGGACCGTCGGGTCCTGCGCGGTGAGGTCCTCATGGACGCGAACGGCGTCTCGGGTCACCGCGAGGGCCGTCTCGTGGTCGGCGGCGTCGGTGGCGAGGCGGTGGCCATAGACGACCAGCAGGCCGGCCCGAGCGGACTGCGCCTCCTCGTCCGTTCCCGTGGGTACGTCCGCGGCCCGTGCGAGGAGGGGCAGCCCCAGCTCCGGCCGGTGAGTCTCTGACAGATGCGTGCCGAGGCCGGCCATCGCCGTACTCTGCAGCCGCCGGCGCAACGGGCCCAGTGTGTCGTCGGGCAGATCCGCGGCCATGTCAGCGGCCGTACGCAGTGCGTCTTCGGCCCCGGGCTGCCCGTGGATGTGCCGCTGGATGCCGAGCGCGCACAGGGCCCCTACGAGCAGGGAACGGTGGGCCGCATCTTCAGGAGGGGCGTCGCCCCAGACCTTGACCGCCTCTTCGGCGACCGGCAACGCCTCGCCGTGGCGGCCCGCCTGCGTCAACGCGTACATCAGAGCCAGCAGGGCCTGGGCCAGCACCGGCCGGTGCCCCGCGTCCTCGGCCACCAGCTCCCGGTGGACGGCCGCCGCCCTGACCAGTGGATCCACCGCCTCGCCGTAACGTCCCCGACGTGCGAGGGTGACACCGAGCAGGGTCAACTCTTCGCAGTAGGACGTCAGGTGGGACGCTGGATCCCGCCGCACCAGGGTTGCCCGGACCCGCAGGGTCTCCTCCACGGCGACCGGCACCTCGTCGGTACGTCCCAGGACGACGAGCAGGAGGTGACGGATGGACAGGGCCGTCACGAGCCGCGGAGCACAGGCTTCCGGTTCGTTGTGCATCAGCGCCTGGTAGACGTTCACCGACTCCTCAATGGTGTGCAGTGCGTCCAGTGGCCGGTGCAGGTCGGACAGGCACACTGCCTTGTTCGCCAGCACTGTGGCAAGTGTTCTCGGATTGGCGTCGGCCGGGGATATGGCCGTCGCGCGGCGGCTGATCCCGATGGCTTCGTCGAATGCGTCCAGGGCCTCGGCGAGGTGGCCGAGGGCCTTGAGATGCAGGCCGAACGTGTTCAACGCCGTGCTCAGTGCGGCGAGATGGGGTCGCGGGTGCTGGTCCGCCAGGGCTCGGTAGAGGCTCACGGCCTCCCTGGCGGCCTCGAGTGCCTCGTCGCCGCGGTCTGCCTGCGCCAACTCGTCGGCGAGCGTGTTCAGCGCCATGGCGAGGTCGGCCCGGTGCGCACCGGGGTTCCTCGCCGCGATGGACCGGTACAGGTCCACGGACTCCTGAGCGGCCGCCAGGGCCTGCGGGGCCCGGCCCGTCTTCTCCAACTGGCATGCCAGGGTGTTCAGACTCATGGCCAACGGCTCTGCGTAGGCTGTCCGATCGCGTTGGGCGAGGTCCCGGTAGAGGCCTACGGCGTCCTCGGCCGTCGCCAAGGCCCTGCCCTGGTGTCCCATCTCCTCCAGGTCGATCGCGAGGGCGTTCAGGCTGCGGGCCAGGGCGGGCAGGAAGGCGGCGGGGCGCTCGCGCGCCAGCTCGCGCCGGATGTCCGCGGATTCCTCGGCGCACCGCAGTGCCTCTGTGTGCCGGCCGGCGTCACGCAGACACGAGGACAGTGTGCCCAGGCTCATGGCCAAACCGGCACGGTGGGCGTCCGGATGGTCCTGTGCCAGTGCGCGGTACAGCTTCGCGGCCTTGCGCGCTTCGCCGAGCGCCTCGTGTACGCGGCCGGTCTGCCGCAGACGGACGGCCTGATTGTTCAGTGCGGCTGCCAGGTCGGGCCGGAAGGCGGCGCCGCACTGGTCGACGAGGTGCCGGCGTACCGCGATGGCCTCCCGGCTCGCGGCCAGGGCCGCCGACAGCCGTCCGAGTTCCCCTTCGGCATGGGAGACGGCGTTCAGGGCGTGCGCCAGTTCTGGCAGGGACGCTCCGTCGTCCCACTGGTCGATCCGCCGGTAGAGCCGGACGGACTGGCGAGCGGGGAATACCGCCGCCTCGCGCCGCCCCGATGCTCCCAGGGCCACGGAGATGTTCAGCAGGCATGCG
Organism: Streptomyces griseocarneus; assembly: GCF_014655595.1. Classification (GTDB taxonomy): domain Bacteria; phylum Actinomycetota; class Actinomycetes; order Streptomycetales; family Streptomycetaceae; genus Streptomyces; species Streptomyces griseocarneus. The sequence continues at coordinate 1,272,421 of NZ_BNBL01000001.1, forward strand.
GCAAGCTGCACTTCGTAGGTGCGCGGGTCCTGGCGGGCGAGGGGCCTGAGCAGTCTCAGCACTTCACGAGCCACCTGGTACGCCTCCGCCCACAGCCCCGCGTCACCGAGTCGGCAACACAGCAGGCGCAGTTGCCCGGCGAGATCAGGCAGACGCGCCGGGTCCTGTGCGGCCCGGTCCCGGTGCAGCCGCACCAGCCTCCTTGCCAGGTGCAGTGCGAAGTCCGCCAGCCGGTGGGTGGGGCGCGGCAGGTGTCCGGCGAGCCCGAGCAATCGCGTGGAATCCGGGTCGGGTGCGTCGGCCAGCTGGTACAGGGCCGCCAGCAGGGGGTCCGGCCGTTCCACATGGACGGCTACGCCGACGGCCGCCGTGGCCAGCGTATCCGCGTGCCGGACACACAGCTGCGTGAGGCCTGTGTCCAGACGGCCGCGGTGGGCAGGGTGGCCGGCGGCGCGTGCCGAGACGGTCAGCAGGCGAGTGGCCTGGGCCTCGCCGATGCCGTCCAGCAGCCGTTCGGACAGCCCGGGAGCGCTGCCCAGCCATGTCCCCACGAAGAACTCGGCGAGCCGGTCCGGGTGGAGGCTGCCCCATACCTGCATCCGGTCAGGCGGCGGATACAGCTGGGCGATCCATTCGCTGAGGGTACCGAGCGTGTCCGGGCTGTGATGTTCCAGACCCGGCACCCGGGCGAGAAGGGCGTGGGCCCCCTGCCGGTCGGGCGCGCCGCAGAGGAAGACCGCGGCGAGCGCGGCCTCGGTCTTGGTAAGGCTCACGTCCGACGCCTCACCGACCGCCCGCCAGTAGACACGTTCGTGGCTCAGTAATCGCTCCTCCGCCGAGCCGGTGGCGGGGGACAGCGACGGGCGGTCGTCGCCCTCGCCGACGGCTTCCACCGCTGCGTCCAGCAGGTCGGCGAGGGCGGTCATGTGCAGGGTGAGCGCACACTCCATACCCGGGCGTTGTAACCGGTCCGCAGGCTGGGCCAGCACGCGAGCCGCCAGGGCGGGCCAGTCAGGAACCTCTTGCCCCGGCACCTGCGGCAGGGCGGCGGCCAGTGCGTCGACGGCCTGGCGATAGGCGTCGACGCGGTCGGCGGCGTGCGGCTCCAACGGCGGCAAGAGCGTGCCCCGCACCGCGTACAGATCCTCGATGCGGGCGCGGTCCTGCAACTCCAGCCACCAGTCGTCGGCGGTCCGGGCCAGCAGCAACACCTTGAACGGTGTCGTGTCCTGGCTGCGCAGGGCCGCACGTAGCAGGGCGAGCAACTGGTCCGGGCGCGCTTCCGCGTAGTCGACGACCACGACCACCGGGCCGGGCGGGCTGCTGAGCGCCGTCAGGTCGGCGACCGCGGCGTGCTGTCCGAGCCAGAGGACGTTCCAGCCTTTGTGAAGCAGCCCGTCGGTGAAACGGCGGGCGAGCCGAGTCTTGCCCTGCCCACCCGGCCCGTACACCAGGTGTACGCCGAACCCCGGTTCGGCACACCAGGCCGCCAACTCCTCCAGCACATCGGCGCGGCCACGGAAGGGGACCACCGCACGGTGCGCCTCCAGCAGGGCCGACGGGGACCGGGGCGTTCGGGTCCTGCCGACCAGGTCGTCCCATTCCAGCCACCTCTGCTGCAGGTTCGGACCCGGGGGATGGAAGGCCAGCGTGTTGTTGTCGCCGGTGACCACAGCGAACGCGTCACCGTTGATCACCACGGCGCGCTCTCCGGTGGCCTGCAAGGCGGGCCGCAGCAGGTTCCTCCACCATGCGGTCATGCCGTGCGTCCCCCGTCGCCAGTGTCGGCGAATCCGATGTCCCTGCCGGCGGCGATGCTGCGCTCGCCCGGCGACCGCACCGGCCCGGCCGGCTCTCCGCCTGCGTCGCCCGAGGGGACGGGCAACGCAGGCACGACGGCGGGATCCACAGGCCGCGCGCCTTGGAGCCGATCACCGGTGGCGGCGAAAGCGATGCTGCCCCCGACCGCGATCGAGCGCGCCCCGCCCGCCTCCACGGGGCTCCCGGCTTCAGTGCGGTGCAGGCTGAAGAGGGACACCACCAACCCTGCGAGCCCGACGACCGCCCCGATGACGCTTGCGGCCCGGTCGGCGGTGTCCAGGTCCACCATCAGCGCCACGACCGTCAGCCCCACGGCAGCCAGGCTGCATAACACCGCCACCGCTGTCACAACGACTTTCGTCCTCCCCGTCATGCCGTCATCCTTCCGGCTCCTCACTCGGAGGGGGAAGCGAAACAGCAAAGTGCCCGTCGCAAGTCCTCAGGCTGTTGCTCGGCCATGAGCGCGCTGTCCGGGAGGCTCATCGGGAATCCCCACACCTCGACGCGACCTCCACACGACATGAGTGCTCGTGACGCGATCTTGGTGAGGTGCACTGGTCGAGTGCGGCCGGTGTGACGCCGATCTGGTCGATCCCGAGGAGCTTCGCGCCCTGGGCCAGCAGGGCCTGTAGTTCAGCCGCCTTCGCTTCCCGGCGCTGGTCAGCGTCGTGCGATGGGGGTCGAACTGCGGAGGTGGCCGCCCTCCTCGGCCAGGAACGGGCTGCGGCTGCGATAGCCGGGTGACCTGCTGCCTCTCGTCCATCAGCACCTGCTTACTGGGCAGATCCAGGTGGTGCCCCGAAGAGCTGCCGCAGGTCCACGGTGGGGCGCCGGTGCCAGAGCAGATGAACGGCATGTGCCCGGGCGACCGCCCCCCTGTCTGCCCGAGCAGGTCCCCGAACTGCAGTGCCAAACCGCTGGCCGACCATGGAGCCGCCCGGGCCGCCGCGGCGAACCGTGCCTGGTCGTCTTTCCGCACAAGAAGGCCAGTACGTAGACGCGGCGGCGGTCCAGGGACAGTGGTCGTTCTTCTCCGGGGAGGTCTGCTCGGCTATCGGTTGTGCTGAGGTTGTCGCCGTGCCGACGGTCCGTGTCGAGAGGCGTGGTCTGACCGAGCAGAAGTCAGCAGGGGCTGTAGTACCGGCCTGTCACGGCCAGCCTTGCTTGACCTCGCCGGGGGCGGTGTTCCAGCTCTTGGGTATGAACGTGATCACGTAGCTTCCACGGTCGAAGTCCGCGTACCCGGCAGACCACTTCCGGAACTTGCTCTCGTGTACGTGCATGGGGCCCAGGTCGCTATTGGGCGCGTGATAGTGGTCCCCGTGGGTCCATGTGGTTCTGTCGGCATCCGCTTCTGTTTGAGCCCCAAACCAACCGTAGTCGAAATTGACCCAACCTTCGCCGGGATTGGCCGGACTGCGCGGAATACTTCTGTCCTTCGACATGTCGACCAGGCCGGTACCCTGGTTGGGACGGAAGGCTTCCGGGTCGCCGTACTTCCTCTTGTCGGAGGGGCCCCGCTGGTCCTGCCCGCTCCAGAAGTGCTTCGAGTAGATCACCGCCTTCATCTTGGATGGGTCGTAGTTGCCTCCATCCCTTTCCTTGAAGGACGGTGTGTTCCTCAGCGCCGAGTAGAAGTTCGAGCGGCTGTCCTCGTGGAGCAGAGCATCATTGTTGTTCGTGAGCTCCGTCTTGAGGTTGTTGATGTAAGTCCCCTCGTCGTGGGCCTTTTCCAGGGCCTTGTTCATGATGGACGCCACGTCACGCGCCCGCTTGAAACCCTTCCCTTCGTCGAAACTGTCCTTGGCGATGCGGCCCTCAAATTCCGCCCGCGTTTCATTGGGTCGGGGGCTGGTGTTTTTCAGGTCGTTCTTGTACTTGTTCTCGTCGAAGAACGCGAACGCCAATCTGTTCGTCGGGTAGGGGCCCGAATTGACCCAGGTGACGCCAACGCAACCGTAGGACAGCTTTTCTCGCTGCTCTTCGGTCATTTGCTGTCTCTTGCCGTCGCGGTGACTGTAGGCCTGCTGCCACTTGCGTATGTAGTTGTTGACGACCGTAGTGGCCCTGCCTCCGTAGGCCTGGTACGGGTCAGGCATCCTGTCGAGCGGCTCGGCGGGAGGGGTTTCCCTGTCATCGACGGGGGCCCGGAAGGACGCGCCGGCGCTCGGAGGTAATTCCCCCGGAGGCTTGCCGGGTTGACCAAGAGTCAGAGCCCTTTCGTTGAGTGCGTTGATGTTCTTGACGTCATCCGCCGTCAGGCCGTGCGTTTCGGCGTAGGACCCCTTCGCTATCCCATCGCCGCTGCCGGCGGCCTGGCTGACCGACGGTGTGAATCCAGCGGTGCATATGACCGCACCCACAGTGGCGAAGGCGAGAAATCGCCGACGTTTGTACATGGAAATCAATAACTCCCTTGTGGTGAAGCCTCGTGGAACGAAGGCATGCGAGATCACGACGCATTGGAGGGGTTTTTGCGGCGAGCTGCCGCTCAGGGCCTTGGCCGCGCCGTCCTGCGTCGCTGCGCCGGCGGCAGGAAGGCCGCCGCCGCGAGGCGGAAGGAGATGCAGTAAATGCGGGAGATGGCGGTGGGGCGGCGCGGTCGTCGCCGGGCATGATCGTGGTGGCCGCCGGGCGGGTTGGGCGCGACTCGGTCGCCCGGGTCGGGCGGGGCCGGTGGCTCGCTACATCAGGGTCGTCGCCGAGGCGACGACGCGGGCCCGGTCAGGGTGATCGGGGTCGCCGTAGCGGACCTCGATGCGCGGGTGGGAGCGCATGAACTCGGTGTCGACCAGGCGGACCTGGCGGGGGTGGCCGACCGTGCGCACGGCGATGTCCGTGTCGAGGAAAAAGCTGAACTCACCGGTAGCCGGGGCGTAGACGAAGAACTTGCGGCCCTCGAACCTCTGCTGCGCGACGTCGTCCGTCAGGACCAGGGACCAGAAGCCCACACAGTGGCCCGCGGGGCACATGAACTGGAAGTCGGCCCGCAGGCCGTCCAGTTCCATCCAGCGGAAGGGGTTGTCGTCGTTCGCGTCGTTCGCGTCGTTCGCGTCGTTCGCGTCGTTCGCGTTGATCGTGGCAGCGGTGGCAGCGGTCGCCGGGGCGGAATTGTCCGGGGTGGCTGCCTGGGCTCCCTGGGTGAGGGGCAGGGCGAGGGCCGCGGTCACGGCGACGGTGGTGAGGGTGCGGAGAGCGGTTCGGCGTATCACTTCTCGGCTCCTGGATGAGTGATCAGATTGATACGAGCAGTGATCATGTCCCTGTGTTAACTCCCCGGCAACATCATGGCTTTAAAATCGGCCAACCCGTCACGTAGGACGCTATCTGGCCATGCATGCGATCCGGCCCAGCGTGGGGGATGCGGTGCGGCAGCGCTCCCCTGCTCCTGGCGTGTGGTTCGCGGCGCGGCCGGTACCGACGTTGTCGGGAAGCCCACGGTGCGGTCGATGACGGCGTTGCCGACCGGGACGAAGAGTCCCATTCAGCGAGGCTCGGCGCGATGATGCTGGTGGACGGGCCGCGACCCAGGCGTTTTCGGTAGCCAGAGACTCCGGCAGATTGTCGACGACCTCCGCTGGTGTGGAGGCTGTGGCTGTGCCGTGCCACAACGGGTCGCCAACCGGCATTTCGTAGGCCTCGACGGTCGACTTGAGGTCGCGGCCTTCGGCGTCGTGGTCGAAGAGGGCGCGCAGGGTGAGAAATTCGTGGCCGGCGACGATCGACTTGGGGCGCGCTCGTAGGCAGCCGTCGGCTTCTTGGAGTGAGCCGATCCCCCCGCGTCGGCTGTGGAGGCCGTGGTCAGGTGGCGGTGAGGACCAGCACCGCTTGGTCGTCGTGCGTGGCATCAGCCGCGAAGGCGGCGACCGCGATGGAGATCGACTCGAGGAGCTCGTCGGCGGTGGGAGACGAGGTTCGCAGTGCGCCGAGGGCATCGGCCAGGCGGTCCTCCCCGAAGAGTTCGCCGCTGGTGGAACGGGCCTCGGTGATGCCGTCGGTGACCATGATCAGGCTGTCGGCCGGGTGCAGGTCGACGCCGCACGGGGACGAGTCGGGGTCGGGGCCGATGCCCAGGAGCAGGCCCGGTTGGGCGATTTCTTCGACCGTGCCGTCGGCCCGGCGCACGAGTGGGGGTACATGACCGGCTCGAATCAGGTCCAACGCCAGGTGGGATGCGGTGTGCCGCAGTTCGCCGTAGACGAGTGAGACGAAGCATTCCTCGCCGACCGCCCGGTCCGTCAGAGCGGTGTTGATGGCGGATACCACGGCCGCCGGGTCGTCGAGGAGACGGGCGGCGGCGCGTGCGCTGTGGCGGACCATGCCGGTGGTGGTGGCGGCGCGAGCGCCGCGCCCGCACACGTCGCCGATCATGAGCGCCCAGCGGTCGTCGGGAAGCGGGAAGACGTCATAGAAGTCGCCACCGACGTCGAGTCCTTCGCCGGCAGGGTGGTAGGAGGCCGCCAGAGTGGCGCCGGGGACCTCGGGCAACTCGGGAGGCAGCAGGCCGGCCTGCAGGTCGCGGGCGAGCCTGGCCCGGTCGGTGAACTGGCGGGCGTTGTCGGCGCTGGAAGCGGTCCGGCGGGCGAGCTCCTCGGCCAGGGCGACGGCGTGGTCGTCCAGGGGCCGGTCGGTGGTCAGGAGGGTCAGTACGCCGAAGGTGCGGCCGTGGGTGGCCAGGGGCACGCACACGTAACCGCTGACGTCGAGACGTGCGGACAGGCCGCCCGGACAGGAGCCGACCTGCCCGGTCTCGGTGGTGCCGGAGGCCAGCACACGGGCAACGACGTTGTCGATCTCGCTGCTCAGCTCGGGCGAGGCGAGGAGGCCCTCGTCGGCGCGGGTGGCGGCGGCGAGGGCGATCCGCTGGATCTGGTCGCGCTCGACCACGTGGACGGCGCACAGCGGCGCCAGGGCCGGCACGGTCAGCCGGGCCATGCGCTCGAGGCAGTCGAAGTAGTGAGGCTGGCGCGCGATGGCGGTACTGGCCTCCAGGACGAAGGCCAAGTCCTCACGAGCCGCCTTCTCCCGCTCCTGGGCGGCGTGGCCCGCCTCCACCGCGCGGTGGCGCTCGATCGCCAGGGCTGCGATGCGGGTGAAGGCCGCGCTGAGCGCCAGGTCCTGGTCGTCGGGCGCCCTGGGAGTGCGATGGTAGATCGCGAAAGTGCCCAGCAGCCGGCCGTCCGAGCCGTGGATCGGAGTGGACCAGCACGCCGCGACCCCGGCCCGCTGTGCCAGGTCGCGGTAGCCCTCCCACAGGGGGTCGGTGGCGATGTCGCTGACGATCACCGGTGCCTGCCGGTATGCAGCCGTGCCGCACGAGCCGACTCCGTCGCCGATGGCGACCCCGTCGATCGCGTCGTTGTAGAAGTCGGGCAGGCGCGGTGCGGTGCCGTGGCGCAGGTGACGGCCGTCGGGGTCGAGGAGCAGCACCGAGACGATCATGTCCGGGGAGAGCTCCTCGATCGCCCTCGCCATGCCGGTCAGGATCTCGCTCAGCGGGGCGTCACGCGCGATCTGCTCCAGCAGGACGCGCTGCTCGGCGGCCAGGAGCTGCGCGTGGTGGTACGCGGTGGTCTCCACCGCGATCACCGTCACCCCGTTGACCCGGCCGGCCGCATCCCGGCGGGGCTCGTAGGTGATGTCGAAGAATTCCTCCCGCCGGGCCCTCAGCCCACCGAGCACGAGGTGCCCGCCTCGGTTCCGGTGCACAGTGCCGGTGCGGTACACCTCGTCGAGCCGATCGAGGACACCCTGCCGGGCCAGTTCCGGAACCAGCTCCCCGACCGGCACGCCGGTCGTCGTGCGGCCGGCCGTGAAGGCGTCGAAAAACGCCGGACTCGCCGCCTCCAGTACATGTTCCGGGCCGCTCAGCGCAGCGAAGACCACCGGAGCCTGCCCGAACAGGTCCGTGTACTCCTCGCTCCGCCCGTGCAGGACCATGGGATGTGCAGTGGCGAGGCGATCAGGCTGTGCCGGCATGACAGGGAATCCCTCTCCCGCGTCCTCACCCGCGCCGTCGCGCCGTACCTCCACTCTGACACACCGCTGCTCCGACACATCGCTGCGCGGATTCCCGGGGCCCGGCCCCGGGCCGCGATTGTGCCCCATGCGGCGACCCGCACCCGCCCGGCGCGTCACCGTCTGGCGGACCTGATCGACCACGGGGAAAATGGCGATCATGAGCTCTCTCGGGGCCGTGAGCTCTCCAGGCGAGATGCGGAGATGAATGCAGGGGTGAAGCTCTTCGGTGGTCCGGTCGAGTCCGCTGCGCCGCTCGCGCCCGGACCCGGCGCGGGCGAGAAGGGGCTCAAGGCCGGCGCCCTGGGACTGTTCTCCTCGGTCGCCATGGGCCTGTCCTCCACCGCTCCGGCGTACAGCCTGGCGGCGACGCTCGGCCTGATCGTCGTGGGGGTCGGCCTCCAGGCGCCGATCGTGACGATGCTGGCCTTCGTCCCGATGCTGCTGATCGCGTACGCCTACCGGGAGCTCAACGCCGGCGACGCCGACTGCGGGACCACCTTCACCTGGGCCTCCCGCGCCTTCGGCCCGCGCATCGGCTGGATGGGCGGCTGGGGCATCATCGTCGCCGACGTCATCGCCATGGCGAACCTCGCGGAGATCGCGGGCATCTACGGCTTCCGGCTGCTGGGGTTCGACTCGCTCGCCGAGGACCGGCTGTGGACCACCGTCGCGGGGGTCACCTGGATCGCCGTGATGACCGCGGTCTGCTACGTGGGCATCGAGGTGTCGGCGGCCCTCCAGCGCTGGCTGGTGTGCGCCGAGGTGGCGGTGCTGGTCCTGTTCGCGGTGACCGCCCTGGTCAGGGTCTACGCCGACGGGCCGCCGGCGGCGATCCACGTCTCCGCCTCCTGGTTCAACCCCCTCCATGTGCCCTCGGCCAAGGAGCTGACCGCGGGCCTCCTCGCCGCGGTCTTCATCTACTGGGGCTGGGACACCGCCGTCGCGGTCAACGAGGAGACCGCCGACAGCCGGCACACCCCCGGACGGGCGGCGGTCGTCTCCACCGTGCTCCTGCTGGGCATCTACGCCCTGGTGGCGACGTCGGCGCAGGCGTTCGCCGGGATCGGCACCGAGGGCACCGGTCTGGGCAACACGGCCAACGCCGGCGACGTGCTCTCCGGCCTGGGTGGTGCCGTCTTCGGCACCACGGGCCCCGGCTGGTTCCTCACCAAGCTGCTCATCTTCACGGTGCTGACCTCGGCGGTCGCGTCCACCCAGACCACCATCCTGCCGCTGGCCCGCACCGTCTTCTCCATGGCGGCCCACAAGGCCGTCCCCTCGCGCTTCGCCCGGGTGCACCACCGGTTCCTCACCCCGACCTGGTCGACCGTCGGCATGGGCCTGGTCTCCATCGGCTTCCTCGTCCTGCTGACCGTGATCAGCCGCGATGTGCTGGCCGACTCCATCAGTGCGGTCGGCCTCGCGATCTCCTTCTACTACGGCCTCACCGGCTTCGCCTGCGTCTGGTGCTACCGCAGGCGGCTCACGCGCAGCCCCCGGGACCTGCTGTTCAAGGGGGTGCTCCCGGGGCTGGGCGGGCTCCTGATGCTCAGCCTGTTCTGCTACGCCGCCTTCGTCGTCTACGCCGCCCCGGACTACGGCTCGACCTCCTTCGACCTGCCGCTCCTCGGGCAGACCGGCGGGGTGAGCGTCGTGGGCCTGGGCGCCCTGCTGGTCGGTGTCGTCCTGATGCTGGTCATCACGCGAGAACACACCGCCGCCCTCAAACTGCAGCGCGGTCTGCTGCCCCACCGCCTGCCGTCGCTGACCGGGGTCGAGGTGGCCAGCCGCTACGTGCCCGCCGACAGCCGCTCCGGGGTGGGCGGCGACTGGTTCGACGTCATCCCGCTGTCGAGCTCCCGGGTCGGCCTGGTGGTCGGGGACGTGCGCGGCCACGGGCTGCGCGCCGCCGCCACCATGGGCCGGCTGCGTACGAGCGTACGCGTCCTGGCCCGGCTCGACCTCGCCCCGGACGAGCTGCTCGCGCGCCTGGACGACGTGGTCGGGCGGACCGCCGAGGAGCAGGCCGCCGAGAAACGGGCGAACGGCCACGGCGGGGGCACGCCGGGGGCCGGCGGCGACGAGGCCCTCGGGGTCACCTGCCTGTACGCCGTCTACGACCCGGTGTCCGGGCTGTGCAGCATGGCGCGCGCCGGCCACTCGCCGCCCGCCGTCGTCGACCCCGCCTGCGGTGCCGTCAGCCGCCCGGGCCTCCCGGAGGGCCCGCCCCTGGGCCTGGGCGGTGCGCCCTTCCAGAGCGTGGAACTCCAGCTGCCCGCCGGCAGCCTGCTCGCCCTGTTCACCGACGGTCTCGTCCAGGCCCCGGACCACGACACCGAGACGGGGCTCGGCCTGCTCACCGGCGTCCTCACCGAGTCCCGGCGCCCTTTGGAGGAGCTCTGCGACCGCACCGTGGCCGAGCTGCTGCCCGGCCCGGTGGACGACGACGCGGCCCTGCTCCTGGTCCGTACCCGGATGCTCGGCGACCACCAGGTGGCGGTCTGGGAGCTGGACGCCGACCCCGCGAGCGTCGCGCGGGCCCGGTCCGTCACCAGTGAGCAGCTGGGCGAGTGGGGGCTCGAGGACCTGTCGTTCACGATCGAGCTGATCGTCAGCGAGCTGGTCACCAACGCCGTCCGCTACGCCTCCGGCGGGCCGGTCCACGTCCGGCTGATCCGCGACCGCAGCCTCGTCTGCGAGGTCGCCGACACCGGCCACACCTCGCCCCACCTGCGGCACGCCGCCGCCGACGACGAGGGGGGCCGAGGCCTGTTCATCGTCGCCCAGCTCACCCAGCGGTGGGGCACCCGCTACACCCCCACCGGCAAGACCATCTGGACCGAGCAGCCCCTGCCGACTGCGGAGTGAGCCCCCCGGCTCAGGGCTCGACGGGCCCCGGGCTCAGCGGGCACCGGGATCAGCGCACGAACTTCCAGGTGATGCCGTTGACCACGCCCCGGTCGAGCGGTGCCAGCTTCTGGAAGGCCGGCCGGCCGAGGTCGATGTGGGTGCGGTCGCAGGAGAGGCACTTGTCCCTGACCGGCACCCTGATGGTCTTGCCGTTGTAGCTGACCTCGACCGATATGCCCTTGCAGAGAGGGTCGTTGTTGGGATTGGCGGAGGTCCACCACGAGGGCGAGACCGCGACCAGGTCCTGGGAGTTCGCGTCGATGGCCGTTCCGCAGGCGCCGTACCCCTTGTCGGTGTAGTAGGTCATCTTTCCCTTCATCGGCTGGCCGATCGGAACGTCGGCGGCCGCCGGTCCCGCGGCGACGGCAATTCCGGTGGCCGCGGCGGCCAGGACGACGGCTGCGGAGCGCGCAGCTCTGATTCCACGCATGGTCTCTCCTCGTTCAGAGGTAATGGCGGGCGGGTGTACTCCACGGACCCGTGGAGCGAGCGCCCCGGAAACCGGCATCACGGAGCCGTCACGGCTCGCCGGTAGGAAGTCGAAAGACAGCGGCATTTCTTCGGCACGCGTCCGGCTTTCGGTCCATGAATGCCATGCGGGACGACGCCGACGCAAGTCCCCGCAGCGACAGTTGTCCGGAACCGGATGCCAAATGCACCTGGTTTGGCCGCCCATGGTGAATGTCGTTGACAACGAAGTTGAAGAGTTATTCACTGCGCAAGGGCGACGGCCGCAGCGTTCTGCCGTCGGCCCCGTCGCGCTTTGAGCAAGCGAGTGTCACCTCAGCGATCCGATCCCACAGGAGCCGCCGTGAGAAGAAACCGCTTCGTCACCTTGCTGCTGGCCGTACTGGCTCTGGTCGGTGCGGCCCTCCTCGTGCCGTCCGGCACGGCGAGTGCCGCCGGCCCGTGCGACAATGCGCCCAACTGGACTGCCGGAACCTGGTATCCGGCGGGCGCGGTCGTCCGGTACACGGACGGCAAGTACTACATCGCCGAGCACGACAATCCCGGCTACGACCCGCTCATCAGCACGTGGTACTGGGACCCGTACACCTGTCAGGGAGGCGGGAACCCGGGGACCGGAAAGTTCCCCGTGACGGAGGCCCAGTTCCAGCAGATGTTCCCGGGCCGGAACGCCTTCTACACGTACAACGGGCTGATCGCGGCGCTGGCCGCGTACCCGGGATTCGCCAATACCGGCAGTGACCAGGTCAAGCGGCAGGAGGCCGCGGCCTTCCTGGCCAACGTCGACCACGAGACCGGGGGCCTGGTCCACATCGTGGAGCAGAACACGGCCAACTATCCCCACTACTGTGACCGGAACCAGCCCTACGGCTGCCCGGCCGGTCAGGCCGCCTATTTCGGCCGCGGTCCGCTCCAGCTCAGCTGGAACTTCAACTACAAGGCGGCGGGCGACGCCCTCGGAATCAACCTGCTGAACAACCCGTCGCTCGTCCAGACCGACGCGGCCGTCTCCTGGAAAACCGCCCTGTGGTACTGGAACACCCAGCGCGGTCCCGGCACCATGACGCCGCACGACGCGATGGTCAACAGCCGTGGATTCGGGCAGACCATCCGCAGCATCAACGGCGCCGTGGAGTGCGACGGCCGCAACCCCGCCCAGGTGCAGAGCCGGGTGAACAGCTACCAGCGATTCGCCCAGATGCTGGGTGCGGCTCCGGGCGGCAACCTCTACTGCTGACCCGGCTCGCCGGATGTCAGCGCCCCCACCGGTGCCACGAACGCAAGGCCGGTCACTTCCTGGCCCTCACCAGCAGAGTACGCACCCTCATCCGCTACCGCCGGCTCACCCCTTGAGGCGGCCTCTTCCCGGCTGAGTGCAAGTCCCCAGCAGCAGCTAGGATTTGGTCGTACTTGAGAAGGGGCGCTGATGGGCACCAGATTTATTGAGGTAGACGAATCGCGGCAAGGCGAGCCGGGTGTGCAGAAGGGAGGCAGAACATTGACGGTGGGAGACCAGTCCATCACTCAGGACGTATGGGTGAAGGTCGAGGCTTACGACGACCTCGATCCGACCGTGACCGGAGACATCCATCTGCACACGTTCGCAGTGCCGGGTATGGAAGTGCGGGTTGGAGCCGCGAAGAATGATGAAGACGCGAGCAGCGAATTCGAAGCCAGGTTGATCCCGTCCGTCCAGTACTATCAGATCGAACTCGGGCCCGACTCGCTGAACAAGCTCCATGACGCGCTCAAGCCCTTCATCGCAGCCGCCAAGGAATGCGAGCCGCCAAAGGGTCGCAAGGTACGCGCCAAGTAGTCCGCAGTGTCCCCCTCCTGTGAGGGGGCATTGCCATATCGCCGTCCCGGGCCGGCCTTCGATCCACCGTCCGGCTGATCGTGGCCAATACGCGCCCGAATACGGAACAGTCGGCCTGCTGGCCGCCTCGTCATCACGTGAGGTCTCGAGGTTCCCAGCCGGGCGGCACCTTGGGCAGCCCGATCAGCGCGTCGATGCCGAGGTGTTCGAGGAGCAGGGCCTTGAGGCCGCGGCCGTCGACGAGTTCCATGCGGCCGGTGCGGTAGGCGAAGTCCTGGCTGGTCTTTCCGAACCAGCCGGTGGTGACAAGGATGCCTTTGGCCGCGGCCTTGTCTTGCATGACGCCGGCCAGCGCGCGTACCGCTTCGGCGGGAACGACATTCTTGGTTCGCTTCGCCTGGATGATGCACAGGCCGCCGGTGATCGGGTCCTCGTTAGTGGCGACCGCGTCCACGCCGTCATCGCGGGAGGCTTGCGTCACCCATGCCTTGAGGCCGATCTCCTCGAACAGGCGCCTGATCAGGTGCTCGAATTCGATGGGGCTGAGTGTCACGAGGTCCGGCCGACTGTCCAGGCCCGCGACGACGTCGATCTCTGGGGCGAGCTTGTATTTGCTGAGGTCGAAGGTGACCACAGGACGCACCGGTTCGAGGTCGTAGGGGTGCTGGGAGACGATGGCGTTCAGGTGATGCAGACAGGTGACCGGATCCAGTTCGGGCTCGTCCAGGACCAAATCGTCGAAGGTCTCACGCGTGCTCCGGAGGCTGACGAGGCAGGGGCGGATCGGCCTTCCCGTGGCCCTGTCCTTGCTGCGCACATGGCCGTTGAAGGCGACGACGTCCACGAGGGCGGGAGGCGTGACGGCGAAGGCTTCGTCGATGGCGCGCAGAGCCATCCGCGCCACGAGCGCCTGGTACATGGCCCTGACTTCTGCTTGTTTGCGGGGCTGCGGCACAACCGCTCCCGGAGCGGGCGATGCCCGGTAGCGATAGCCGGCGGCGGTGGGCACGACGTCCTGGCCCGGCAAGTCGAGTTCCAGCAGTAGTTCGCGGGTCTCCGGGACGAATGCGAGACGGAACTCGCCATGCAGCCCTTCGGGGTAGTCCACCTGGGCGAGAGCCCGGTCCAGGACGGCCACCAAGCCGTCCGCCCCTTCGTCGGCAAACGCGGCTTCGGCGGGAAGGCGGTGCGCGTGAAGGGCGGTTGGGCGCCGGTGGAGGATCGTCTCCAATTGCTTCAGGCGATCCAGGATGTGACGGGTGCGCTGCTCGGCATCCAGCCGCAGCGCCTCCGCGGCCCGTGCCTTGGCCGCTTTCTCGGTCTCCCTCGCCGCTCGTTCCTGGGCCTTCCGGCGCTGTGCGGCCGCCCTCTCCCGCTCAGCCTGCCGGCGCTCCAGGTCCCGCACGACCTGTTCCGCCTTGCGGGCACGGTCCGCCTGCTCCTTCTCGGCAGCCTTGCGCGCCTGCTCCCAGGCCCGGGCCTGCTCTCTGGCCGCCTGTGCTTCGGCGCGCTCCTGCTGCTGCCGATCCTGTTCCGCCGCCCGCGCCCGCCGTAACTCTTCCTGCTGCTGCCGCTTCTGCTCGGCTGCCTTCGCCTTCTGGCGCTGCTGGTACACGGACAGCAGTTGACCCGTCAGAGACTTCCTGCGCGCCACATCCCCTCCCGGAGGCCGATTCCGCCGTACAACGCTGCCCATCGGCAGAGAGCCGTAACCATGGCCAGATACCGGGTGGCGAGGCGGGTGCTCAGAAGTGCGGTCTGCGGCCGCCAAGCCCGACCGCATCGCCGCGGGGTCGGACACGCCTTGGCACGCCAACGCCACTGCCGAATGTCCGTCTTCACCCACTCGGGGGGATTGTGTACCTGACGGCATCAATTCTTGACGGTTTCTGCTGTGCTGGTCATACCTGCACACCGGAGGTCATGTCATGCGATACCGCACCATCGCGTTGTACGCACCCGCCGCTGCGGCCCTGCTGGCTCTGACCATGTCGACGGGTACCGCTCAGGCGGCCACCGGCACCTTCTTCTACCACGAGCAGCCCGGGGACCTCGAACGCTCCCTGACCAACCCCGCGGACAACGTGTGCTTCAACCTCGGAAACGGCGGAGGCCCGATCTCCAACCAGACCAACCGGGTGGCCAATGTGTACTTCGCGAGCAATTGCAGTGGCGGGATCTTCGGGTTCTTCAACCCCGGCGACAACGGCACTCTGCCCGAGTACCACAGCGTGAAGTTCACAGAGTTCCCTCCGTGACTCCGCTCAAGCGAGGAGGACCCCGTGGGCGCGCGGCAGTCCGTAGCCCGACCGTGTGACATGCCCGGACGAATACGGTTGCGTGGCGCGCCGGTCTGTCCCGCCCGCGACGCGGGGTGCTTTGGTCTGGGGGCCGGGCATGCGACGGCTCTCGTGGCCGTCCTGGCGGCCGGCCGGCTCCCGGCCCTCTTGCACTTGTCGCCCGTTCGGCGTGCGTGCCGTCCGAAACGCCGAAGGAGAGATCGTGGTGCCAGGAAGTGTCGACGAGAGCCGCGGGACGGTGTCCGCGCAGCTTCTCAAGGGCCAGAAGGCGCTGGTGACCGGTGCCAACTCGGGCATCGGCCTGGCGACCGCCGTTGCCTTGGGCCGGGCCGGAGCGGACGTCGTGGTGAACTACGTGGTCGGTGCGGACGAGGCCGAGAAGGTCGTGGCGCAGATCAAGGGCTTCGGGGTTCGCGCCTACGCCCACGAGGCCGACGTGTCCGACGAGGACCAGGTGGTCGCCATGGTCGCGCGGATGGTCGAGGAGTTCGGCACCATCGACATCATGGTGGCCAACGCGGGCCTGCAGCGGGACGCGGCGGTGACGGACATGACTCTCGCCCAGTGGCAGAAGGTCATCGACGTCAATCTGACCGGCCAGTTCCTCTGCGCGCGCGAGGCCGCCAAGGAGTTCGTACGGCGCGGGGTGGTGCCGGAGGTGTCCCGTTCGGCCGGGAAGATCATCTGCATGAGCTCGGTCCACCAGATCATTCCGTGGTCCGGGCACGTGAACTATGCCTCCTCCAAGGGCGGCGTGGGCATGCTGATGCAGACCCTCGCCCAGGAGCTGGCCCCGAAGCGGATCAGGGTCAATGCGGTCGCGCCCGGCGCCATCCGCACACCGATCAACCGCGATGCCTGGTCCACTCCCGAGGCCGAGGCCGAGCTGCTGCGCCTCATTCCGTACCGCCGGGTGGGCGACCCGGACGACATCGCCAATGCCGTCGTCGCCATGGCGTCCGACCTGCTCGACTACGTCGTGGGCGCCACGCTCTACGTCGACGGCGGAATGACGCTCTTCCCCGGCTTCGCCACCGGCGGCTGATCGCCGATGCAGGATCACGTCACGCCCCGCCGGGTGGTGATCCTCGGCGGAGGCTTCGCGGGGCTGTTCGCCGCCCGCGCCCTGCGCCGGTCACCGGTCGCCGTGACCGTGGTCGACCGCCGTGCCCACCACCTCTTCCAGCCGCTGCTCTACCAGTGCGCCTCCGGAATCCTGTCCGAGGGCCAGATCGCGCAACCGCTCCGCGCGGTGCTGCGACGCCATCACAACGTGAGCTGCCTGCTCGCCGAAGCCACCGACGTGGACGTCGAGGCCCGGCTGGTCCACGCCCAGCGACCGGACGGCGGAGCCGTCGAGCTGCCCTACGACGATCTGATCGTCGGAGTCGGCATGCGCCAGTCCTACTTCGGGCACGACGAGTTCGCCGCGTACGCCCCCGGCATGAAGACCCTGAACGACGCGCTGGACATCCGCCGACGGATCTACCAGGCGTTCGAGACGGCCGAAACGGCCGCGGACGCCCGGGAACGGGAGCAGTGGCTCACCTTCGCGCTCGTCGGCGGCGGGCCGACCGGTGTCGAACTCGCCGGACAGATCAGGGAGATCGCGGGCCACACGCTCGACCGGGAGTTCCGGACGATCGACTCCGCCCATGCCCGGGTGCTGCTCTTCGAGGGGTCCGACGAGGTGCTGGGCGCGTTCGGCCGCCCCCTGGCGCATCGCGCGGCCCGTACGCTGCGGAGCCTCGGCGTGGAGCTCCACCTGGGCACGAAGGTCATCGCCGTCGACGCGCACGGCCTGACGGTTCAGGGCCAGGACGGTGCGACCACCCGGTTCGAGGCACGCACGGTGCTGTGGACGGCCGGGGTCGAGGCGCCGCCCATCGCCGCCGCGCTGGCCCGGGCGACCGGCGCCACGCAGGACCGGGCCGGACGCATTGCCGTCGAACCCGACCTCACCGTCCCCGGCCACCCGGAGATCCGCGTCACGGGCGACGTGATGAGCCTGGACAAGCTGCCGGGCCTGGCCGAGGTCGCCATGCAGTCGGGCGCCTACGCCGGCCGGGCCGTGCGCCACGCGGTGGAGGGCAGGACGAAGCAGCCGAAGCCCTTCAGGTACTGGGACCTCGGCAGCGCCGCCTACATCTCCCGCGGCCGGGCCGTCGTCAAGGCCGGCCCGCTGCACCTGTCGGGTGCGATCGGATGGCTGGTCTGGCTCTTCATCCACCTTGCCTTCCTCACCGGATTCCGCAGCAGGCTGGGAGCGGTGCTCAGCTGGTCCGTCGCCTTCGCCACCAGCTCGCGACGCGAGCGCGCCTTCGCCTGGTCCGACGCCGGTGCCGGTGCGTCGGCCGGCCCGGCGCCCGGGCGGAAGGCGCCCCCGCCGCCTCCCTGACCACGGCAACCGCCGGCACCTCCCGGCTGCCACCCCCTCTGCACTCCTGTCGTTCCTCAGCCCCCCGCGCCCCCGCGGGGCAGACCACCGAGGCGCACATGCTCAGCACAGCGGCCCTTCTGGCGAACACCCCGCCCCAGCTCCTACCGGCTCGTGAGCTGATGGCCTTCACCCTGGCCTCGCACATCCTGCTGGTCCCGTTCGGTGTGGCGTTGCCGTTCATCACGGTGCTGATGCACCACCGGGCACTGCGCCGCGACGACCCCGTCGCCCTGAAGCTCGCACGGCGCTGGTCGGCGGTGATGGCCGTCCAGTTCGCCATCGGCGTCGTGACCGGCACCGTGCTGTCCTTCGAGCTCGGCCTGCTGTGGCCCGGCATGATGGGCCGCTGGGGCGACGTCTTCGGCCTCGGGTTCGGCGTCGAGGCCTGGGCGTTCTTCCTGGAGGCCGTCCTGATCGCGATCTACCTCTACGGCTGGCGCCGGCTCAAGCCCTGGACGCACTTCTGGCTGGCCGTGCCGCTGCCGGCGGCGGCCCTGATGGGCGCGTTCGGCATCATCGCGGCCAACTCCTGGATGAACACCCCGCAGGGGTTCGGCCTCGATGCCCAGGGCAATCCCGTCGACGTCGATGTGCGGCAGGCGGTCTTCACACCGATGTTCGGCCCGGAGTACTGGCACTTCGTGGTCGCGATGTTCATGACCGCCGGTTACGTGGTCGCCGGCGTGTACGCGGTCGGCCTGCTGCGCGGGCGCCGCGACCGGTACCACCGGCTCGGCTTCACGCTGCCGTTCACCGTCGCGGCGATCCTCACACCGGTCCAGTTCATGCTCGGCGACTCCGCCGCTCGTGCCGTCTTCCACAAGCAGCCGGTGAAGTTCGCCGCCACGGAGATCGTCTGGAAGACGGACACCCATGTGCCCGAGTACATGTTCGGACGGCTGAACAGCGACGGAACGATCTCCGGCGGGCTCAGGATCCCCCAGCTGGACTCGATCCTCGCCGGCTTCAAGCCCAGCACCCAGGTGACCGGACTGACGTCGGTGCCGGCCGCCGACCGCCCCACCGCCGTCCAGGCCACCATCGCCCACTGGGCGTTCGACATCATGGTCACCATCGGCAGCCTGCTGATCCTGCTCGCCCTCTGGTACGCCTGGTCCTGGCTGCGGCACCGGGACCTCCCTCGCAGCCGCTGGTTCTTCCGCTGCGCCGCGATCGCGGGAGCCGCGTGCCTGGTGACCGTGGAGTGCGGCTGGATCACCACGGAGGTCGGTCGCCAGCCCTGGATCGTCTACCACCACATGAGGGTCTCGGAGGCGGTGACCGCCACCAGGGCCGGATCGCTGTGGGCGATGCTCGGCATCGTCATGGCGGTGTACGTGGCCGTGTTCGGCGCGTTCCTCGCGATCGTCCTGACGATGCGAACCCGCTGGCGCATCGCGGACGAGGGCTCGGCCGCCGCCCGCGCCGCACTGCCGCCCGAGACCGACACCCCCTACGGGCCCAGAAGCGAGCCCGAGCCGGCAGCCGCAGGGGCCGCACCCGGTGGCGGGGCCGACGGCAGGTCCGGCGGTGCGTCATGATGGCCGGTCTCATCGCCTGGGTCATGGTGCTCGCGATCGCCGCCTACGCCTGTGCCGGGGGCACCGACTACGGCGCGGGATTCTGGGACCTCCTGGCCGGAGGGGCGGAGTGGGGCCGGCGGCCCCGCTGGCTCATCGATCACGCGATGGCGCCGGTCTGGGAGACCAACAACGTCTGGTTGATCTTCGTCTTCGTCATCATGTGGACCGGCTTTCCGAGGATGTTCCAGGCCGTTTTCGAGGCGATGTGGCTGCCCCTCGCGCTCGCGGCCGTAGGTCTGGTGCTCCGCGGCGCCGGGTTCGCCCTGCGCAAGCCGTCCCGCCGGCTGGCCCAACGACGGGTCTTCGGTGCGATGTTCGCCATCGCATCGCTGCTCACGCCGTTCTTCCTCGGGGCGGTGCTCGGAGGCATCGCCGCAGGCCGGGTCGCGGTGGGAACCGACGCCTCCGCGGACGCCTGGGCCAATCCGGCCTCCGTGCTCACGGGTCTGCTGGCCATCGCCGCCACCGCGTTCCTCGGGGCGGTGTTCCTCTGCTCCGACGCGCGGCGGTTCGGCGCCGACGACCTCGTCGACTACTTCCGGCTGCGGGCCCTGCTGGCCTTCTGCGCCGTCGTCGTCCTCGCGCTCATCGGCCTCCCCGTCACCCACCACCACGCCCGGTACGTCTGGGAGGGCCTCACCGGGGGCCCGGGCCTGCTGCTGATCGTCCTGGCCGCGGTCTGCGGTCTGGCCACGGTGCTGCTTCTGCTGCGCCGGTCGTACGGCTGGTCCCGCTACACCTCGGTGGCGAGCGTCGCCCTGACCGTCGGCGCATGGGGCTTCGCGCAGCGGCCCTACGTACTGCCGACCTCGCTGACGGTGGCCCAGGCGGCCGGCGCCGCCCACACCCTGCGCTGGCTGGGCATCGTCACGGCCATCGCGGTCGTGCTGGTCGGCCCGGCGCTGGTGCTGCTCTACCGGCTCGACACCATGGGCGAGCTGGAGCCGCTCACCGACGCCGACACCCGGGCGGCCAGGGCTCCCGGGGACAACCTGTAGGGGCGCTCCGCCGGCTCCGTCGCGGCGTACGGCACCCCGTCAGCCGAGCCGGGCGGCGATGTGGTCGCCGACCCGCAGGGCGTTGGCGATGGCCGTGAGCGACGGGTTCACCGCGCCGATGCTGGGGAAGAAGCTCGTGTCGACGACGTAGAGGTTGTCCAGGTCGTGGGCCTTGCAATGGACGTCCAGCGCGGAGCTGCCCGGGTCGTCGCCGAAGCGGACGGTGCCGGCCTGGTGCGCGGTGGCGCCGATCGGCATGCCCTTGTGCAGGTAGATGCTGTGCGACAGCAGGTGGTGTTCGTGCATGCCCAGGCGGCCCAGCATGCCCTGCAGCTTGTGCTGGAGGCGCTTCAGCCCCGCGATGTTGTTCTTCTCGTCGAGGGCCAGGTGGATGTCGTCGTTCTTGTCGAGGGTGACGCGGCTCCCGGGCAGGGGGAGGTCCTCCCCGCACAGCCAGAAGTCGACGGCGTGGTGGGCCAGCATCTCGAACGGCATGTCGGGCGTGACCGCGCCGGCCCAGCGCGGCGCCTCGCCGTGGATCTGGTCGGCGTCCGACTTGCCGAGCATCTGGATGCCACCGAGCGGGAAGTCCCAGTCGTCCGCTCCCAGGTACCAGTCGTGGAGCGCCAGGGTCTTCTGGAACCTGGTGGGGTTCGGTTCCTTGGACACCGCCATCAGCGCCAGGTTGTTGTGACGCATGTAGTGGCGTCCCACCACGTCCGAGCTGTTGGCCAGGCCGCCGGGGTGTTTGTCGTTGGCCGAACGGAGCAGGAGGACTGCCGAGTTGACCGCGCCGCAGGCCACCACCACGATGTCGGCGCTGTAGGACTCCGTCGTTCCGTCTCCGAGCTCGGCCACGACCCTGGTGACGGTGCGTCCGGTCGGGTCGGTCTCCAGGCGTCGCACGTCGGCGCCCGTCACCATGGTGACGTTGTCGTGCTTCAGCGCCGGGTCGACGCAGATCACCTGCGCGTCGGACTTGGCGCCCATCAGGCAGGGGAAGCCGTCGACCCGGTCGCAGCGGATGCACACGCTGGAATGGGTGGCCCGGCCGTTCTCGTCCTGGGTGAGGTTCACGCCGATGGGCAGGTGGAAGGGGTGCAGCCCGTGCTTTTCCAGGTCGTCGCTGAGCTGCTGGATGCGCGGCTCGTGTGCCACCGGCGGGTGGGGGTACTGGCCGCTCGCCGGGCCTTCGGTGGGGTCCTCGCCATGCTGCCCGTGCACCAGGTAGAGCTGCTCGGCCTGCGTGTAGTACGGCTCCAGGTCCTCGTAGCGGATCGGCCAGGCGGGTGAGACGCCGCCGTGGTGGCGCAGCTCGCCGAAGTCCTCGGGCCGGAGGCGGAAGAGGGCGGCGCCGTAGAACTTGGTGTTGCCCCCGACGTAGTAGTTCACCTCCGGGGGGAACTCGTTGCCGTGCTTGTCGTACCAGAACTCGGGGGCACGGTACTTGCCCTTGACGAAGACCGCGGTGGAGTCCCAGTTGTCCCGCTCCCGCGGAAGGTAGTCGCCGCGCTCCAGGATCAGGATCCGCTTGCCGGTGGGGGCCAGCCGGTGGGCGAGCGTGCCGCCGCCCGCTCCCGTACCGATGATGATGACGTCGTGGTGATCGTCGGCCATGCGGAGATCCCGTTCTCGGAGTCGTTGGCTGCCCTGGCCGTAGCGCCCTGAGGGCCCCCTGTGCCGCACCGCGCCGGACGTGCGGGCACGCCGTCGGGACGTTCAGCATCGAATATGAAGCTATCGGGCGGTCCCGGGAGTGGCGACCGCAGGCGAGCCGATCAGGTGGGCATTCAGTTGGCCGCCCGCACGGCGTTCGCCGCCGCGTCGACGATGGCCCGCGGGTCGCCTGCCGCGTCGACGGTCAACCCCGGCTCGTCCGGTCGCAGGGGCTCGAGGGCGGCGTACTGGGAGTCCACCAGCGCGGCCGGCATGAAGTGGCCGGCCCGTCGGGCGACCCGTTCGGCGGCGGTCGCCCGGTCGAGAGCCAGGTCCAGGAACCACACGCCGGCGCCTGCCGCGCGGAGCAGATCCCGGTACTCGCGCCGGAGAGCCGAGCACGCCACCACCGCGCCCTGGCCGGATTCGGTCGCCTCCCGGATCCGGTCGGTGAGGGACAGCAGCCATGGCCGGCGGTCCTCGTCGTCGAGCGGACGGCCCGCGGCCATCTTGGCGCGGTTCGCGGCGGGGTGGAGGTCGTCCGCCTCCAGGAAGGGCACCATGAGCCGCTGGGCGAGCAGTCGGCCCACGGTGGACTTCCCCGCACCCGAGACCCCCATGACCACGACGACGGCCGGTACCGGGGTGGCTGCTCGCACGGCGTTCAGAGGACGGCGACCGGGTTGACCGGTGAGCCGGTGGCGTCCGGCAGCCGCAGTGGGGCGATCACACAGAGGAACGACCAGCGCCCCTCGGACTCGCAGACCGGCGCCAGATCCTCGAATTGCAGGTAGTCCAGCAGGTGAAGGCCCATGGCGTGGATCGCGAGCACATGCACGGGAAAGCCGACCCCCTCGGTGGAACTCGGGGCCGTGTCGTTGTTGCCGTCGCCGCCGAGCACGGCGACCCGACGCTCCGCCAGGAACTCCATCGCGCACGGATGGAGCCCCGCGCGCGCGTCCGCCGCGTGCCACGCGCCCAGCTCGTTCCGGCGTCTGCGGTGGCCGACCCGGACGAACAGGAGATCGCCCTCACCCACGTGTACGTGCTGGGCGGTCTCGGCCGCGGTGAGGTCGCCGGCGCTCACGTGGTCGCCCGGTTCGAGCCAGGGCACGCCACGGAGCCGCGGGATGTCCAGCAGCACGCCGCGTCCGACGATCCCGTCGCGAGCCACGTCGACGGAGAGCGCCTCGGCGCCGCCCGGCGTGACGGTGCTCGCGGACACGCCGCCGTGCAGCGTGCCGTTGTAGATCACGTGGCACAGGGCGTCGAGGTGGCTGTCGGCGTCGCCGTGCACGTTCATGGCGAAGCTGTCCCTCGCGAAGTGGAGCCCGCTCGAGGCGTCGTCCCCCGGCTGCCCGGCCATCCGGTGCCTCGCCGGCTCCGGGTTGTCCGGACCGGGCAGCGTCTCCACGGGCGCGGCGAGCGTCACCGTCCGGCCGGTCCGCACCTCGCGGGTGGCGGCCAGCACCCGGGCCGGAGTGAGTGCCTCCAGGGCGCCCCGACCGCCCCTGGCCCAGGCGGCGCGCGAGAGCAGGCGCCGGTACAGCACGTCGAACTCGGCCGCGGTCAGCCGTGGCGGTCCTGCCGGACGGGCATGCGCGGCCATGGGTCAGCGCCCGTCCTCCGCGTCGAGCGCCTCGTCGAGGGTGATGGCGGCCATGATGAGGGACAGATGGGTGAACGCCTGGGGGAAGTTGCCCAGTTGCTCCCCGCTCGGGCCGACCTCCTCGGCGAACAGTCCCACGTGGTTGGCGTAGGTCTGCATCTTCTCGAAGGCGTAACGGGCCTGGGACAGCCTCCCCGCCCTGGCCAGCGCGTCGACGTAGAGGAAGGTGCACAGACTGAACGTGCCCTCCGAGCCGCGCAGCCCGTCCGGCGACGCCGCCGGGTCGTAGCGGTAGACAAGACTGTCGGAGACGAGCTTCCGGTCCATCGCGTCGAGCGTGGAGAGCCAGGCCCCGGACCGGGGAGCGATGAACTCGACCCTGGGCATGAGCAGCAGTGAGGCGTCCAGGACGTCGCCGTCGTAGTGCTGGATGAAGGCGCGCTCCTTCTCGCTCCAGCCGCGTTCCATGACCTGCTCGAACACGGCGTCCCTCGCCTTGCGCCACCGCTCCAGGTCGGCGGGCCTTCGGAAGTATTCGGCCAGGCGCAGCCCGTGGTCGAAGGCGACCCACGACATCACCCGGCTGTAGGTGAAGTTCTTGCGGCCGCCCCGGGTCTCCCAGATGCCCTCGCCCGGCCGGTCCCAGTGGTCGGCGAGCCAGTCCAGCGTCCTGGTGAGAGCCTGCCATCCCTCGTAGCTCGCCTGCTGTGCGATCTCGCGCCCCTGGGACATCGCGTAGAGGGCCTCGCCGTAGATGTCGAGCTGGAGCTGGTCGGCCGCGCCGTTGCCGATGCGGACGGGGGAGGAGCCGCGGTAGCCCTCGAAGTGATCGAGCGTCTCCTCCGGCAGGTCGGGATCGCCGTCGACCCGGTACATCGTCTGGAGCGGCTCTCCCTCCGTGCCCTGGCGCTCGCGCAGCCTGTCCACCAGCCAGTGGACGAAGGCGGTGGCCTCCTCGGCGAAGCCGAGGTCCAGCATGGCCCGCACGGACAGCGAGCCGTCGCGTACCCAGGTGAACCGGTAGTCCCAGTTCCGCTCGCCGCCGACCTGCTCGGGCAGGCCCGTGGTGGCCGCCGCGATCAGGGCGCCGGTGGGGGCGTAGGTGAGGAGCTTGAGGGTGATGGCCGAGCGGTGCACCAGCTCGGGCCACCGCCCCCGGTAGCGGGACTGGCGCAGCCACTGATGCCAGAACCGGGCGACTTCCCCCATCTGTGCGCTGAGCCCGTCGACCGTGAGGGGTGCGGGCGCCTCGCCACCGGACGCGCAGACGGTGAACACGGCGCCACCGGACTCGCCGGAGTTCAGCGTCACCTTTCCGCGCACGTCCTGGCCGTCCCGCTCCAGCGGAAAGGTGGTCTGCAGGTGTGCGTCGATCCCCGGGGCCCGGAACAGAGCCCCGCTCTCGCCGAGTTCGAGTTCGTGCCCGGCCCGGCCGTAGTCGAAGCGCGGCCGGCACTCGAGCGTGAAGTCGACCGTTCCCCGCACGGCGCGGATCACGCGGACCAGGGTGTGCCGGTCGGTGGCGGTGCGGGTCCGGTCCGGGGGCATGAAGTCGACGACCTCGCCCACGCCGTCCGGTGACATGAACCGGGTCACCAGGATCGCGGTGTCGGGGTAGTAGAGCTGCTTGCGGGTCTCGTCGGGGTGCTCGGGGGCCAGCCGCAGGTACCCGCCGCGGTCGTGGTCGAGCAGCGCGGCGAAGATGCTGGGCGAATCGAACCTGGGAGCGGCGAACCAGTCCACGACGCCCTGCGACGACACGAGCGCGTTGGTCTGCAGGTCGCCCACCAGGCCGTGCTCGGCGATGGGAGGGTAGCGGTCCATGGGCTGCTCCGAGGCTCGGGAGAGGCCCCCTGTGTCCACTATCCGGCTCCCCGGTGGGCCCTGCCACGCCGCAGCGGTCACGACCGCACGCCCAGGGCCGCCGACGGCGACGACAGTCCGTGGGCGGCACCCGTACGGCGCAACGGCGGCGGCCGCCGGGACACCGCAGCCGGTGCTTGACCCTGCGGCTGAAGCGACCGCGGCCGCCGAGCCGGGGTACCGCACCCGGTTTGCCGACCGCCCTTCCGGCGGGCGTTACTGGCTGGGGTCGGCCGACTGCAGGTGGGCCCCGGCCCGGAGCGCAGGCAGCGCAGCGCCCCGGTGCGGCGCCGGCGGAGCGACGGAGGTCGTGCATGGAGATGATCCACATCCGACTGGTGAGCCCCCCTGATCTCACTCCCCGGGCGGTCGGGCTGCTGACCGGCGACCGTTACGTCTTCAACCTGATGGTCCTTCCCGAGCGGGCGCGCAACCCCGACGGCGACGCGGTGGAATGCGACATCCTGGCGGGTGCGGCCAACGCCGTGCTGCGGGGTCTGCGCGAGCTGGAAATCGACCGCCGTGGATCCATCATCATCGAGCCGGTCGAGATGGCCTTCTCCGGCACCGCGGCCGAGGCGGAGAAGCAGCAGCTCGGGGCGCTCGCGCACGCGCCCGTCTGGGAGGAGGTCGAGGCGCGCATCCGCGCCGAGGGCACCTATCTGCCGAGCTTCTACGTCTACCTGGTCAGCGCGGGCGTCATCGGAGCGGTGGGAATCATCACCAACTCCCAGATCCTGATCGTCGCGGCGATGGTCGTCGGACCGGAGTACGGCGCCATCACCAGCGTCGCGCTGGGCCTCGACCACGGCAACCGCGTCAGGATCCGGCAGGGCCTGTTCGCCCTGACCGCGGGATTCCTGCTGGCCGTCGTGGTGACCTTCCTGTTCTCCTGGACGATCCGGGGCCTCGGCCTTCAGCCCGAGGCGTTCGACCTGGGCATCAGGCCGGTCTCCACACTGATCGACGCCCCCGACGTCTTCTCGGTCGTCGTCGCGGTCCTGGCCGGCGTCGTCGGGATCGTGTCGCTGACACAGGCCCGGACGAGCGCGCTGTTCGGCGTCTTCATCTCGGTCACCACCATCCCCGCCGCCGCCGACATCGGCGTCTCCTGCGCGTTCTCCAGCTGGAGCGAGGCGCGCGGATCCCTGGTCCAGCTCCTGCTCAACATCGTGCTGCTGATCGTGGTGGGCGTGCTGACGCTCAGATTCCAGCGGGCCGTCTGGCGGTACATCGGCCGGCGCAGCGGGCGCTCCGGCGGCGGATGAGGCCGCCGTCCCGTCCGGGAGCACCCCAGTGGGCGAACGTCCCGGGCGATCGCGCCCGCGGGAACGTGTCGCGCTTGACCGGGCCGGTGCGGGGCAGCACGCTCCCGAGGTGGCGGCCACGTCCGCGGGCCGCCGTCGCGCCCATGGCCGAGGACGCCGGCCGGGCGGACCGAGGAGGCCACACGTGCAGGAGAGCCGCACCGGACGGCAGCTGACGCTGCGCCACGGTGCGCACAGTGCGGTCGTCGTCGAGCTGGGCGCGGCGCTGCGGACGTACTCGGTCGGAGAACGCACCGTGGTCGACGGATTCGCCGCACACGACCGGATCACCGGCGGGCGCGGCCAGATCCTGGTGCCGTGGCCCAACCGGATCCGGGACGGCCGCTACCGCTGGGACGGGCAGGACCTCCAGCTGCCGCTCACCGAGCCGGAAAGCGGCAACGCCATCCACGGACTGCTCCGGTGGACGTCGTGGCAGGTCGTGGAGGCGAGCGACAGCCGGGCCGTCCTGGAGGTTCCGCTGTGGCCGCAGCCGGGCTACCCGTTCCGTCTCCACCTCCGCGCCGAGTACGCCCTGGGCGAGGGCGGGCTCGAGGTCGCCGTCACCGCGCACAACCTCGACGCGAGCGCCGCCCCCTACGGCTTCGGCCACCATCCCTACGTCACGGCGGGCACCGCGGTCGTCGACCAGTCGGTGCTGACCGTCCCCGCCCGCACGTGGCTGCGCACCGACGAGCGCGGCCTGCCGGTGGCCGCCGAGCCGGTCGCGGGGACGCCGTACGACCTGCGCACCCCGCAGCCTGTCGGAGCGCGCCGGCTGGACACCCCCTTCGGCGACCTCGACCGGGACCCGGACGGACGGGCCGTGGTGCGCCTGGCCCATCCGTCGGGTGCGTTCGGTACGGACGTGTGGCTCGGCGAGGGAGCCGACTACGTGCAGCTCTACACCGGCGACACCCTCCCACCGGGGGAGCGCCGTCGCGCGGTCGCCGTCGAACCGATGACCTGCCCACCGGACGCCTTCCGCAGCGGCACGGCTCTCGTCAGCCTCGGTCCGGGGGAGCGGCACACCGTCCGGTGGGGGATCACGCCATGGGGGGAATGACGGCGGCGTCATGGCCCTCGCCCTGATCCCCGCCGGGCCCACCACGCGGCGAAGGGGCCGTCCGTGACGACGGATCAGGTCCTCATGGGAGTGGGCCTGACCCTGATGCTCGCGGTCGGCTCGCAGGTCCTGGCGAGCCGCCTGCGCATCCCCGCCCTCATCGTCCTGCTGCCGGTCGGCTTCGCCGCCGGCGCGCTGATCGACGACGTCAACCCCGAGCGGCTGCTGGGGGCGGCGTTCTCCCCGCTGGTGTCGCTGGCCGTCGCTGTGATCCTCTACGACGCGGGCCTCGGGCTGGACCTGGCGAGGATGAGGGGCCACCGGCGCCGGGTCGTCTCCAGGCTGATCTGCATCGGGGTACCGGTCACATGGCTGCTCGGCGCGCTCCTCGCCGCGCCTTTGCTGGGCATGTCCCGGCGGGCGGCCGTCATGACCGGCGCGATCCTCGTGGTCTCGGGGCCGACGGTCGTCGGACCGCTGCTCGGCTTCGTGCGTCCGAAGGACCGGCTCCAGCACATCCTGGTCTGGGAGGGCTCCCTCATCGACCCGGTCGGAGGCATCCTGGGAGCACTGGTCTTCCATGCGGTCACGGCCAGTACGGAGCACTACTTCGACAGAGTGGCCGCGGGTTTCCTGACCGGTGTGGGGATCGGAGCGGCCGGCGGCGTGGCCGGGGCGGCTCTGCTGTGGTGGCTGTTCCGGGCGCTGCCGCTCGGTGAGGTGCTCGGCACCACGGTGCAGCTCGCAGCGGTGATCGGTGTGGCGGCCCTCTGCGATGTCCTGCGCGAGGACACGGGACTCATCGCCGCCGTGATGATGGGCCTGGCCGTCGCCAACCTCCCCGGCATCGACGTCCCGGCGCGCCGGCCGTTCTTCGAAACCCTGGTCACCGTGATCCTGGGCCTGCTCTTCATCTCCATCTCGGCCACCGTCACCCCGCAGTCGCTGCGCCATGTGGGGCTGCCCGCGCTCGGGCTCGCAGCCTTTCTGGTGCTGGCCGTCAGACCGGTGGTCGCGGCGGTGTCCACCCTCGGCACGGACCTGACGCGCGGCGAGAGAGGCTTCATCGGCTGGATGGCGCCGCGCGGCATCGTCGCGGCTGCCACCGCGTCGACGTTCTCGGCCGGCCTCGTGGCCCAGGGGATCGACGGCGCAGCGAAGATCCTCCCCGCCACGTTCGTGGTCATCGTCGCGACCGTGACGCTCTACGGCCTGACCGCCTCGCCCGTGGCCCGGCTCCTGGGCGCCGTGCGCCCCTCCCGCTCGCGTCCGCTGCTGGTCGGCGGCGACCCGTGGGTGGTCGACCTCGGTGTGGCCCTGAGGTCGGCGGGGCTGGAGGTCGTGATGTGGGCAGGGCGGGAGCAGCAGCGCGAACGCATCAGGCAGGCCGGGATCGAGCTCGCGCCGGGCGAACTACTGGCCGCCGTCACGGGCCAGGGCGCAGAGCTGGAGGGCATCACGGCGGTGTTCTTCCTCACCGCCGAGGACGACTTCAACGCACTGGCGGCGACGATTCTGCGCGGCAGCGTGGAGGGGGCGGTCCACCACCTTGCCGCACCGCCCGAGAGCCACGGCGTGGTGGCGCCGTTCGTCGGTGGCGAGGTCCTGTTCGGCGCGGATCTGACGTGGCCGGCCTTTTCCCGCAGGTACGAGGACGGGGCGGCCGTCCTGGCCCAGCCCGCCGGCGCCGCTCTGCCGCCCGGTTGCGACCTGCTGTTCCTGGTACGCCCGGACGGGCGCCTCGATCCGGTCACGGACGCGGGCACACCGCTGCCCGGGCCGGGGGACACGGTGGTTCTGCTGGCCCCCGGCAGGCGGGGTACCGCGCGAACACCGGAGCAGGCCGGCCGCTGAGGGGCTCGTGCGCCCCGCTTGGGCCGCTTCGGAATGCCCGCGTGAGGACGGTGTGCCAGGGTGGGAAAACGCCGCCCGCAGCGGGTGACGCGGCGGTCGGGGTTCGCTGAGGACAACCGGTGAAACCACCTCTCGGGTCCGCGTCGCGAGGAGGCAGGGCGCATGCCGGACGCCAAGGCAGGACCCACGGACGCGCCGCCGCCGGATCCGCTCACGATCCTCCGGAGCCGCAATTACGTGCTGCTCCTGGTGATGGCCGCGGTGGTCGGCGTGCCGGTGACCGCGGCGGCTTTCGGCTTCCTCGCACTGGTCGCCGAACTCCAGCCGATGCTCTACACCGATCTGCCCAAGGCGCTGGGATTCCACGACACGCCGCCTTGGTGGCCGCTGCCCCTGCTCGGCATCGGGGGACTGCTCGTGGGGCTCACGGTGCACTACCTGCCGGGCAAGGGCGGTCACGAGCCGGCGGAGGGGTTCAAGCCCCAAGGCGCGCCCACACCGATCGAGCTCCCCGGCATCTTCCTCGCCGCCCTGGCGACTCTGGCCTGCGGTGCGGTGCTCGGACCGGAAGCGCCTCTCATCGCTCTCGGCGGCGGACTGGCCGCGGGTGCCGTACGCCTCGCCAGGCGTGATGCGCCGGCGCAGGTGATCGCGATGATGGGAGCGGCCGGCAGTTTCGCGGCGATCAGCTCCCTGCTGGGGTCGCCCCTGCTCGGGGCGTTCTTCCTGATGGAGGCCTCGGGGCTCGGTGGACCGATGATGGCCCTGGTGCTGGTGCCCGGCCTGCTCGCCGCGGGCCTCGGTGCGCTCATCTTCATCGGCCTGGGATCCTGGACCGGGCTGGGCACCTACTCGCTGGCGCTCCCCGACCTGCCCGAGGCCGTGACGCCGACGGCCGCGGAATTCGGCTGGGCGCTCGTCATCGGACTGTCGGCCGCCGTCGTGGCCGTGGGAATCCGGTGGCTCGCCGTTCACCTGAAGACGCACGTCGAACGCCGGCGTGTGCCGGCCACGGTGGTCATGGGCCTGGTCGTGGGGGCACTGGCGATCGCCTACGCGGAGAGCACGGGCAAGCCGCAGAGCGACGTGTTGTATTCGGGCCAGACGGCGCTGGGTCCGTTCCTCGCCCACAGCACCGCGTATTCGGCCGGAGCACTGCTGCTCCTGGTGTTGTGCAAGGGCCTGGCCTACTGCGCTTCGCTCAGCAGTTTCCGGGGAGGCCCCGTCTTTCCCTCGATGTTCGTGGGCGCGGCGGGCGGCATCCTGCTCTCCCACCTCCCGGGGCTGTCCCTCATGGCGGGGTTCGCCACGGGCATCGGAGCGATGAGCGCCGCGATGCTCGGACTTCCGCTGGTCTCCGTCCTGCTCGCCACCCTGCTGCTCGGGTCGCAGGGGCTCACCGTCATGCCGTTGGTGATCGTCTCGGTCGTGGTCTCGCACGTCGTGTCCGCCAGGCTCACACCTCACTCCTCCCCGAAGCCGGAAGGGGATCCGGGGCCAGGTCGGCAGCAGTCCTGAGACCGTGTCCTTTCACAGCCAGCCCAGCCGCGCCGCCTTCAGGCCCGCCTCGAAGCGGCTGCGGGCGCCGAGCCGGTCCATGATGGAGGCCATCATGCGGCGGGCGGTGCGCGGTGAGACGTGGAGTTGGTGGGCGGCGGACTCGTCCGTGTGCCCCTGGGCGATGCAGGCGAGCAGGGCGCGTTCGCGGTCGGACAGGGCGTGGTGGTGTTCGGTGCCGAGGGGGGCGGACCGTTCCCAGGTCTGCTCGAAGAGTGCGATCAAGGGGGCCAGCAGGGCCGGGTCGGACAGGCACAGGGCGCCTCTGCGGGTGTTGCCCGGGTCGATGGGGATCAGCGCCGACGCCCTGTCGACGAGGACCATCCGTGGCGGCAGGCTCGCCGTGGTGCGGAACTCGCCGCGCTGTTCGGTCAGCCACCGCGCGTAGCCCAGGGTCGCGGCGTCCTCGCGGACCCCGTCCATGCCGATCGTACGGATCGTCACCCCGCGCCCGAGGACGTGTTCGTCGTTGTGCCGTGCCGCCCGCAGGGCCGCCGCCGACTGGGGTCCGCCGGGCATGAACGTCAGCACCTCGCGGGCCGCGTCGCGGGCCAGCTCCCGGAGCCGTCGCTGCACCGCGTCCATGCCCTCCAGCCGCTCGACGCCGCCGCCGCGGGAGGAGCGGGTCCCCGTACCGGCGAGCATGCGGATGAACGAGGCGTGGCTGTCGGCTATCTGCCGCTGCCGCTCGATCAGTTCGTCGTGCTGCCGGGCCAGTAACTGCTGGAGACCCACGGCCGGCTCGACCGCCAGGAAGCGGCCGGGCGCCTCGAAGGACTCCTGGATCAGCTGGAGCTCGAACAGCTTGTCCAGGCAGGCCCGGACGCGGTCCGGGGAGGTGGCCAGGCGGGCCGCGATCTCCTCGACTCCCAGGGCGGGGGACTCCAGCATCTCCCGGTAGACCGCCTCGTCCGTCGTCTCCAGGCCGAGCGTTGCGAACATGAGTTCCCCTTTCCGGGCGGTGGGTGCCCCCGTGCCGGACAGTCTGGGCGTAGGCGGTCAACAGCGGATCAACGCCCATCGAGGGCTGCTTCCGCCCGTGGCACAAACCGGCCTGGACGGTTTGGACCGGCCCGAACCGGTTCCCGGGCCCGTGGTCGGGCGACCAGGATGGTGTCCACCGGGACGGCGTGCGAGGACCGGCCGCCCGATCGGCTCCAGCAGGAGCAGGCCCGAACAGCTCGATCAGACAAGGCGTTTCCCATGGCAGTCCGTACCCGCGCACCCGGCCGTCCGGCCGTCCCGGCCACCGCAGCCCGGCAGGCCCCGACCTCTCAGGTGGTGCGGCCGCTGTGATCTGGGACTGACGTACCCCCGACGATGCGACTGACCGTCATCACTCTGGCCGCCACCGGGGCCGGCGCCCGTCAGGTACTCGACGGAGCGCAGGTAGCCGCCGTGCTGTGGGTCGCGGCAGCCGCCGAGGACCGTTTGGAGCACATCAGCACGCGCTGCGCTCCCGGCCGCCTCCACCTGGGGATCTTCACCACGGCACTCTCCGAGGCCGCCGCCGAGGCCGCGGCCCTCGGCATCTGCCGACGCGCGCTGGCCATGTCCCCGCTCCTGCGCGACTGGAGCGTCCGCGCCGTCCGCCCCGCGTAGGGCCGGCATCCGCCCACCCGTGACAGCCCCGTCGGTCACCGGCACGCACGCCGCGCCGGTGCGCCGCCGTACCCCGGACCCGTACCACCCCCCATCCAATGCAGAGAGGGAATTCCCCATGGCCAACCCCTTCGAGGGCGACGACGGCGAGTACCTGGTTCTGACGAACGAGGAGAACCAGCACTCGCTCTGGCCCGCGGGCATCGACGTGCCCGCCGGATGGACCGTCGTCCACGGCAAGGACACCAGGGCCGCCTGCCTCGACCACATCGAGCGGAGCTGGACCGACATGCGCCCGGCCTCCCTGATCGCCCTCACCCGCGAGCCGTAGCACGGGCCTCCCCGTCCCGGCCCCTTCCCGCCCCGGTCCCGCCCGCCCGATCCACCCGATCCGGAGACCCTCCATGCCCGAACAGCGGCAGCCGGTCCGTACGGCCCGGCCCCGGCACTACCTGATGTGCCGTCCGACGCACTTCGCCGTCGACTACCGCATCAACCCCTGGATGGACCCCGCCAAGCCGGTCGACACCGCGCTGGCCGTGCTCCAGTGGGAGCGGCTGTACGACCTCTACCAGCAG
Organism: Streptomyces griseocarneus; assembly: GCF_014655595.1. GTDB lineage: Bacteria > Actinomycetota > Actinomycetes > Streptomycetales > Streptomycetaceae > Streptomyces > Streptomyces griseocarneus. The sequence goes on from NZ_BNBL01000001.1 coordinate 1,305,870, forward strand.
CTCGGCCACACCGTCGACCTGATCGAGCCGGTCCCCGGCCTGCCCGACATGGTCTACTCCGCGAACGGCGCCACCGTCCACGACGGCCGCGTCCTGGTCGCCAACTTCCGCTACGAGCAGCGGGCCGCCGAGGCCCCCGCCTACCGCGCGTGGTTCGAGAACGCCGGCCACACCGAGGTGAAGGCCGCCGAGCACACCAACGAGGGCGAGGGCGACTACCTGGTGGCCGGCGGCCGGGTGCTGGCCGGCACGGGCTTCCGCACCGACCCCGCCGCGCACGCCGAGGCCCAGGAACTGTTCGGCGTCCCCGTCGTCACCCTGACGCTCGTCGACCCGCGCTTCTACCACCTCGACACCGCGCTCGCCGTCCTCGACGACGACGAGATCATGTACTACCCGGCCGCCTTCTCGGAGGACAGCCGGCGGACACTGCGGGAGCTGTTCCCCGACGCGATCCTCGCCGACGAGGCGGACGCCGAGGTGTTCGGCCTGAACGCCGTCTCCGACGGGCTCAACGTCCTCCTCCCGCAGGCCGCGACCGCCCTCGCCGGCAAGCTCGCCGCCCGCGGCTTCCGGCCCGTCGGCGTCGACCTGTCCGAACTCCTCAAGGGCGGCGGCAGCGTCAAGTGCTGCACCCTGGAGATCCGCCACCGCGCCACGGGCGGGACCCGGTGACCGCCCGCTGGACCGTCGAGCCCGGCGGGCCCGCCACCCTGGTGGCCCCCCGCCTCGCCGGTGCCGAGGAGGCGCTCGCCTGGCTGGAGTACGCGCACACCGAACTGCGCGTCGGCCTGCGGGCGTACGGAGCCGTGTACGTACGCGGCCTGCCCGTGCACAGCGTGGAGACCTTCGCGCGGGTCCGGGACGTGCTCATGCCGCAGCGCACCCCCTACCGCGAGAAGGCCACGCCCCGCAGCGACTTCGGCGGCGACGTCTACTCCTCCACGGACCTGCCGGCCGCCCAGCCGATCAGGATGCACAACGAGAACAGCTACACCCTCACCTTCCCCGGGCTGCTGCTCTTCGGCTGCCTCACCGCACCCGAGCAGGGCGGCGCCACCCCCGTCGCCGACTGCCGGAGCGTGCTGCGCAACCTCCCCCCGTACCTGGTGGACCGGATGCGGACCCACGGCTGGCTGCTCAGGCGCACCTACTCCGACCACCTCTCGCTGGACTGGCGGTCCGCGTTCGCCACCGACTCCCCGGCCGAGGTGGAGCGCTACTGCGCCGAGAACCTCATCTCCCGCTCCTGGGACGAGGACGGCAACCTCCGCACCCGTCAACTGCGCCCCGGCACCGTCCACCACCCGGAGACCGGCGAGGAGGTGTGGTTCAACCACCTGGCGTTCTGGAACGAGTGGTCGCTGGACGAGGAGGTCCGCGAGACCCTCGTGGACGAGCTCGGCCACGACGGCCTGCCCTTCAACACGGGCTTCGGCGACGGCCTGCCCCTCACCCGGGACGAGCTCGACACCGTCAACGCCGCCTACGAGGCGGCCACCGTCCGCCGGGCGTGGGAACCGGGCGGCCTGCTGCTCGTCGACAACGTCCTCAGCGCGCACGGCCGCGACGCCTTCCGCGGCGACCGCGGGATCGTGGTCGCCATGGGCGCCCCCGTGGCGCTCGCCGACTGCCGTCCCACCGTCGCGCCCGCCGCCGACGCGCCCAGCCCGGCGCCGGAGGCGGTGTCCTCGCATGGCTGACCGCGGCGGACTCCCCTTCCCCGCCGACCCGGTGGACCGGTTCCGGCAGACCGTACGGGCCTTGCCCGACCGCACGGCCGTCATCGGGCCGGACGGCACCCTCACCTTCGCCGGACTCGACGCCCGCACCGCGGACCTCGCCGGCCGCCTCCACGCCCTGGGCATCGGTCCGGGCGACCGGGTCGGAGTCGGCCTGCCCCGGGGCGTGGACTGGGTCGTGGCACCGCTCGCCGTGTGGCGCGCGGGCGCCGCGTACGTCCCCCTCGACCCGGCCCACCCCGAAGCCCGGCTCGCCCGCATCGCCGCCGGCGCCGGGCTGCGCGCACTGGTCGCGGACACCACCCCCGCCTGGCTCACCGGCGTGCCCGTCCTCGCACCCGGCCCCACGGGCACCCCCGCCCCGCCGCGCGTGGCACCGGCCGCCCACGACCCGGCGTACGTCATCCACACCTCCGGCTCCACCGGCACCCCCAAGGGCGTCGAGGCCGGCCGGGGCGGCGTCGCCTCCCTCGTCGCCGGCCTGGAGCAGCGGGGCGTGTACGCGGACGGCCACCGCGTCGTCGCCTGGAACGCGAGCATGTCCTTCGACGCCTCCGTCCAGCAGTGGGTCCGCGTGTGCCGGGGCGACACCCTGGTCGTCCTCGACGACGCGGACCGCACCGACCCCCACCGGCTGGCCGCGCTCCTCGCCGAGCACGGGGTGACCGACCTCGACCTCACCCCCTCCCACTGGGAAGCCCTCGCCCCCCACCTGCTGCCGCAGGCGCCCCCCGAGCGCATGCTGCGCCTCCTCATCGGCGGCGAGCCGGTGCCGCCGCGCATGTGGCGCGAGCTCGCCGACGCGTGGACCGAGGGCCGGATCGAGGCGTTCAACCTCTACGGGCCCACCGAGACCACCGTCGACGCCACCGCCTGCCGCATCGAGGGCCCGGGTCCCCACCTGGGCAGCCCCCTGCCCCGGGTAAGGGCGTACGTCCTCGACGGCGCCCTGCGCCCCGCCCCCGCCGGCACCGCCGGCGAGCTCTACCTGGCGGGGCCCGGCCTGGCCAACGGTTACACCAGCCGGCCCGGGCTCACCGCCGAGCGGTTCGTCGCCGACCCCTTCGCCGCGGACGGCACCCGCATGTACCGCAGCGGCGACGAGGTCCGCCGAGGCGCCGACGGCACCCTGGAGTTCCTCGGCCGCACCGACCGGCAGGTCAAGCTCCGCGGCTACCGGGTCGAGCTCCATGAGGTCGAGGCGGCGCTGCGCTCGCACCCCGGCGTCACCGGTGCGGTGGCGACCGTACGCGAGGAGACCGGCCTCCTCGCCCATTACGTGCCGTCCGGCGGCGCCGGCCCCACCCCCGACGAGCTGCGGGCGCACACCGCGGCGGTGCTGCCCGGCTACATGGTCCCGGCCGCGTTCGTCGCCCTGGACGCCCTGCCGATGACCGTCAGCGGCAAGGTCGACGTACGCGCCCTGCCCGAGCCGGAAGCCGACGCGGAACGCCCCGGCTCAGATGGCTCACTCGGCTCCGACGGCCTCGACGGCGAGATCGAGGAGCTGATCGCCGGAGTGTGGGCCGAGGTCCTCGGCCGCGACGACATCCACCCCGACGACGACTTCTTCGCCCTCGGCGGCCACTCCCTGGTGGCGCTGCGCGTCGTCTCCCGGCTCAAGAAGCGCATCGGCGTCGTCATGCCGACGAAGGACATCTACCGGCACCCACGCCTGCGCGACCTCGCCGGGCACGCCGAGTCGCTGCGCGCGGGGAGGACGGCATGAGCGCCGCACCGGCCACCACGGTGGTCGCCCTGAAGGACACCGGGCGGGCGGAACGGACGCTGGTGTGCCTCGGCTTCTGCGGCGGCGGCACGGCGGCCTACCACGAGTGGGCCGCGGCGATGCCGCCCGCCACCGACCTCCTCGCCGTCTGCTACCCGGGCCGTGAGGGGCGCTTCGCCGAGGACTTCGCCGACAGCTGGGAGGCCCTCGCCGAGGACGCCGCGGCCGCCGTCCGCGCCGCCACGGCGCCCGGCGTCCCGTACGTCCTCTTCGGGCACAGCATGGGCGGCTGGATGGCGTTCGACGTCACCACCCGGCTCGCCGCGGCGGGCGACCCGCTGCCGGAGACCCTGGTCGTGTCCTCGTGCAACGCCCCCGACCGGGGCCTGACCGCGCGCGACCGGTTCCCCGACCCGCGCGGGACGGACGACGAACTCCTCACCTGGATGAGCACCCACGGGCTGCTGCCCGCGCACGTCCTCGATGACGAGGACCTGACGGAGATGGCGGTGGAGCTGATGCGCGCCGACCTCCGGGTCCGCGACACCTTCACCTACGGCGGGGCGAAGGTCACCGTCCCCCTCCAGGTCCTCTCCGGCGCGGACGACCCGGTCGTGGGGGACGACACCGGAACCCGCTGGGGCGCCCTCACGACCGCCGCCCACCGGCACGACGTGCTGCCCGGCGGCCACTTCTACACCCCCGAGGTCTGGCGGACCCTCCCGGACCGCATTCCGGCACTCACCGGCCGGCTCCAGAAAGTGATGTGACATGCCCATGGACCAGCACGACGGCACCGGCCGCGCCGCACACCACGAACCCGGCCGCGACCGGGCCGCGACCGGCATCCGCCTCGTCGAGGCGTTCCAGCGTCAGGCTGCCCGCACCCCCCGCGCCACCGCGGTCGTGGCCGGAGACGTCGAGCTGACCTACGAGCAGCTCAACACCCGGGCCAACCGGCTGGCCCGTCTGCTCGTCATGCACGGCGCCGCACCGGAGCGGTTCGTGGCGCTGGCCGTTCCGCGCTCCGTGGACATGGTGGTGGCGCTCCTGGCCGTGCGGAAGACCGGAGCGGCCTACGTGCCGGTCGACCCGGAGCACCCGGCCGCCCGGATCGCCTTCACGCTGGCCGACGCCCGCCCCCACCTGCTGCTGACCACCCGTGCGGCGGCGGGTGCCCTGCCGGCCGCCGAGGTCGGGCCCCGCAGGATCGTCCTGGACGAGCCGGGGTGCCAACTCCTGCTCGCGGACTGTCCGGGCTCCGACCTGGACGAGGCGGATCTCCCGTCGCCGTGCGACCCCCGCCACCCCGCGTACGCCATCCACACCTCGGGCTCCACCGGCCTGCCCAAGGGCGTCGTCGTCCCCGCCTCCGCGCTGGACGCCTTCCTCACCGACGTGTCCGCCCGGTTCCCCCTGACCTCCGAGGACCGGCTGGTCGCGGTGACGACCCTGTCGTTCGACATCGCGGCCCTGGAGATCTTCCTGCCCCTGGTCTCCGGCGCCACCGTGGTGCTGGCCGACCGGGACGTGGTGCGCGACCCGGCGGCACTCGCCGGCCTGGTGACCTCGGCCGGAGGCACCGTCCTCCAGGCGACCCCGTCGTTGTGGCGGCTCCTGCTCACCCACGCTCCGCAGGTGCTGCGCGGGCTCCGGATGCTCGTCGGCGGCGAGGCACTGCCCCCCGACCTGGCCGCCATGATGGCCACGACCGGCAGCGAGGTGACCAACCTGTACGGTCCGACCGAGACCACGATCTGGTCCACCGCGGCGCCTCTCGGCGAGCGGCCCGGCACCCCGGCCATCGGCCGTCCGCTGCGCGGCACCCGGGTCCACGTCCTGGACGAGGCCCTGCGCCCGGTCGCTCCCCAGGTCCCCGGCGAGCTCTACATCTCCGGAGCCGGCCTGGCCCGCGGCTATCTGGGCCGGCCGGGGACGACGGCCGAGCGCTTCGTCGCCGACCCGTTCGGCGGGCCCGGCAGCCGGATGTACCGGACCGGTGACCTCGCGCGCTGGGGGACGGACGGTGAACTGGAGTATCTGGGCCGCACCGACCAGCAGGTGAAGGTGCGCGGTCACCGGATCGAGCCCGGGGAGATCGAGGCCGTCCTGGCCGAGCACGACCATGTCGCGCAGGCCGCCGTGGTGGCCCGTGAGGACACCCCCGGCGAGCCGCGCCTGGTCGCCTACGTCGTGCCCACCGGGCGGGCCGGGCGCGACGAGGCGAGTGAACTCCGGCAGGTCGAGGAGTGGCTGAGCGTCTACGAGGACGTCTACCGGGACGAGGCGACCGCGGGCGAGTTCGGCGAGAACTTCGCCGTCTGGACCAGCGTCTACGACGGCACCCCCATCCCGCTGGAGCAGATGCGCGTCTGGCGGGGCTTCATCCTGGACCGCGTCCGTTCGCTCGGCCCGCGCCGGGTCCTGGAACTCGGGGTCGGCAACGGCCTGATCCTCGCCCATCTGGCGCCGCACTGCGAGGCGTACTGGGGCACCGACTTCTCCGTGGAGGTCATCGACGGACTGCGCGAGGGACTCGCCGGACAGCCGCACCTGGCGGGGAAGGTCGAACTGCGGGCCCAGGCCGCCCATGTGGTCGACGGTCTGCCGGAGGACTACTTCGACACCATCATTCTCAACTCGGTCCTTCAGCACTTCCCGAACGCCGACTACCTCGTGGAGGTCATCGAGCGGGCGATCGCGCTGCTCGCCCCCGGCGGCCGGCTCTTCGTCGGGGACGTCCGCAACCTGCGGCTGCACCGCTGCCTCATGACCGCCGTCGAGTTGCACCGGCGCGGCGGCGACACGGGCCTGGACGCGGTGCGCCGGGCGGTCGAACAGGCCTTGGTCATGGAGAGGGAGCTGCTGGTCGACCCCGACTTCTTCGCGGCGTTCGGCGAGGGCTCGGACGAGGTGGCGGCCGTCGACATACAGCTCAAGCGGGGCCGCTACCACAACGAGCTCTCCCGCCACCGGTATGACGTCGTCCTGCACAAACACCCCCGGGCACTGCCCACACCGGCCGCGGAGACCGTGCTGCGCTGGGGCGGCGACCTCGCGTCCGTCGCGGAGGTGGCCGCGTTCCTCGGCTCCCGCCGTCCGGCCGCGCTGCGGGTGACCGGGGTGCCGCACCTCGGCCTCGCCGGTGAACTGGCCGCGCTGCGCACACTGGACGCCGGGGAGGACGCCGAAGCCGTGCTGGCCGCCCTGTACGGGCAGGGGCCGCTCGACGGCGTGACCGCCGGCGTGGACGCCGAGGAGCTGTACCGGCTGGGCGAGCGGCTCGGATACCGGACCGCCGTCACCTGCGGGCCCGCCGCTCACGCCGGTGCCATGGAGGCGTTGTTCGTCGACGCGGGCGCCTCGGGCCGCACGGACGCGGTGGCCGATCCGGTGCCCGCCTACCGCCGCACCGCACCGGGCGGCGTGCCGCTCACGGCGTACACCAACGACCCGGTCGGCTCCCGCCAGGTGGGCTCGCTGGTCTCCGCGCTCCGTGCGCATCTCCGCGAACGGCTGCCGGAACACATGGTCCCCGCCGCCTTCGTACCGCTGGAATCGCTGCCGCTCAGCCCGAACGGGAAGCTCGACCGCAAGGCCCTGCCCGCCCCGGACCTCCGCGCGGGTGCCCCGGGCCGAGGGCCGGGCACCCCGCGGGAGCGGCTGCTGTGCACGGTCTTCGCCGAGGTCCTCGGCCTCGCCTCGGTCGGCGTCGACGACTCCTTCGTGGAGCTCGGCGGGGACAGCATCATCTCCATCCAGCTGGCCGCCAGGGCGCGCGAGGCCGGCCTGGTGATCACCCCTCGGGAGATCTTCCGGCACCGGACGGTCGAGGCCCTCGCCAGGATCGCCGGATCACCCGGCGCGGAGGACCCCGGACCGGCCGAGGGGGCCTTGCCGGTGATCGACCAGGACGAGTTCGACGAGATCGTGCGCGGCATCGAAGGGGGGACGTGGGCGTGAGCCGGCCGGAGATCGAGGACATCCTGCCGCTGACTCCGCTCCAGGAAGGGCTGTTGTTCCACACACGGCTCGACCGTGAGCACGGCGGTCTCTACATCGACCAGTACGTCGTCGAGTTGCGCGGCGAACTCGACGCGGCACGGCTGAAGGCATCGGCCGCCGTCCTGATGGCGCGCCATCCCGCGCTGAGGACCGGATTCACCCACCGCAGGACCGGTGAGCCGGTCCAGGTCGTCCACCGGGACGTCCCCGTGAACTGGCGCGAGATCGACCTGCGACGGCTCGGCTCCGGACCCGCCGAGGCGCGGGCCGGTGAACTGGCGGACCAGGACCGGGCCCTCGGTGTGCACCTCGGCAACCCGCCCCTGCTGCGCCACACCCTGATCACCCTGGCGCCCCGGCACCACCGGCTCATCCTGACGGCACATCACATCGTGGTGGACGGATGGTCGTTCACCATCCTCCTCGACGAGCTGTTCGCCCTGTACGCGCAGGAGCCCTCCGGGTCCGCACCGCGGGCGGAGGCGCCCTTCCTGCCCCCGGCCCGCCCCTACCGCGACCACCTGGCCTGGCTGGCCGGCCGGGACCGGCCGGCGGCCGAGCACGCCTGGCGCACGACGCTGGCCGGGCTCGAGGACCCCACCCTCATCGCCCCACCGGGCCCGGTCGCGACGAACCCGGCAGGGGCGACGGCCGAGAACGTCGTCGTGCGGCTCGCCGAAGCCACCGGCACGGCCCTCAAGGAGCGGGCCCGCCGGAGCGGGATGCTGCTCAGCACCGTCCTGCAGGCATCCTGGGCGGTGGTCCTCGGCGAGGCCACCGGCCGCGACGATGTGGTCTTCGGCTGCACCGTCAGCGGGCGGAGCCCCGAACTCCCCGGGGCCGACACCGTGGTGGGCCTGCTCATCAACACCGTTCCGGTCCGCGCCCGGCTCGCTCCCGGCCTCTCCCTGCGTGCCCTGGGCGAGCAGCTCCAGGACCAGCGTGTGGGGCTCCTGGAGCACGATCACTGGGCCCTGACCGACATCCAGCGCACCGCCGGCCTCCAGGGGCCGCTGTTCGACACCAACGTGGTCGTCGACAACTTCCCGGTGAACACGTCCCCCGCCCTGCCGGGCCACGACCTCGACGTGTCCATCAGGTTCCGCGACACTCCGACGCATTTCCCGCTCACCCTGGTCGTCGAACCGGAACCCCGCCTCGAGGTGCGCCTGAACTACCGCGGCGAACTCATCGGCCGGGCACAGGCGGAGCGGCTCGCCACCCGGCTCGCACGGCTCCTGGAGCAGTGGGCCGTCGACCCCGGCCGCACCCTCGGGGAACTCGACCCCCTCGACGGGGACGAGCGCGACCGCGTCCTGCGCGCGTGGAACGACACCGCGCGGCCGCTGCCCCGCACCACCCTTCCGGAGCTGTTCGAGGCCCAGGTCGCACGGACCCCGGACGCGACCGCCGTGGTCTTCGGGGGCGAACGCCTCAGCTACGCCGCCCTGGACGCCCGGGCGACCCGCCTGGCCGGGCTGCTGACCGCACGGGGCATCGGCCCCGAGGACGTCGTGGCAGTGGCCGTACCGCGTTCGGCCGACCTCGTCGTGGCCCTGTACGGGGTGATCAAGTCGGGCGCCGCCTATCTGCCGATCGACCAGGGCCAGCCCGCGCAGCGGATCGACGGCATGCTGGCCGACGCGGCACCGGCCCTGCTGATCACCACCGGCGACGCGGGGCGGAGCCTGCCGCCGAGCCCGGTCCCGAGACTCCTCCTCGACGGGCCGGATCCCGGCGCCGACGGGCCGTCGCCCACCACCCCGGCCGTCCCCGCCCGGCGTACCCCGCTCACCCCGGATCACCCGGCCTACGTGATCTTCACCTCCGGGTCGACCGGCCGCCCCAAGGGCGTTCTGGTGCCGCACGCGGCCATCGTCAACCGCCTGCTGTGGATGCAGGAGGAGTACGCGCTCACCGCCGCCGACCGCGTCCTGCAGAAGACGCCGTGCGGCTTCGACGTGTCGGTGTGGGAGTTCTTCTGGCCCCTGATGACCGGGGCCGCGCTCGTCGTCGCCGAGCCGGACGGCCACAAGGACCCCGCCTACCTCGCCGACCTCATCCGCCGCGAGTCCGTCACCACCGCCCACTTCGTCCCCTCGATGCTCGGCGTTTTCCTCCAGGAACCGGCCGCCGGCGCGACCGCGAGCACGCTGCGCCGGGTGATATGCAGCGGCGAGGCCCTCCCGGCCGAGGCCCAGACCGCGTTCTTCGACACCCTCGACGGCGTGGAGCTCCACAACCTCTACGGGCCCACGGAGACCGCCGTCGACGTGACCCTGTGGCCCTGCCGCCCCGAACCCGCGGCGACCACCGTCCCCATCGGCCGCCCCGCCGCCAACACCCGCGCCTACGTCCTCGACGGCCGGCTGCGGCCGGTCGCCCCCGGCGTCACCGGCGAGCTCTACGTCAGTGGCGTCCAGCTGGCCCGCGGCTACCTCGGGCGTCCGGCCCTCACGGCGGAACGCTTCGTCGCCTGCCCCTTCGAACCCGGCGCCCGCATGTACCGCACCGGCGACCTCGTGCGCTGGACCGGCCACGGCACCCTGGAATACCTCGGCCGCGCCGACGACCAGGTGAAGATCCGGGGATTCCGCGTCGAACCCGGCGAGGTGGAGACCGCGGTCGCCCGCTGCGCCGGCGTCGCCCAGGCCGCCGCCGTGGTCCGTGAGGACCGGCCCGGCGACCGCCGCCTGGTCGTCTACACCGTGCCCGCACCCGGCGCCGAACTCCGGCCCGCCCGGCTGAGGGAGGAACTGGCCGGGGCGCTGCCGGAACACATGGTGCCGTTCGCCGTGGTCGTCCTGGCCGCCCTGCCCGTGACCGCCAACGGCAAGCTGGACCGCAAGGCCCTGCCCGCCCCCGAGCACGGCACCGGCCGCGGCGGTCGCAGGCCCCGCCCGGGACGGGAGGAGATCCTCGCGGGTCTCTTCGCCGCCGTGCTGGGACTGCCCGAGGTGGGTGCCGAGGACGACTTCTTCGCCCTGGGCGGTGATTCCCTCCTCGCCATGCGGCTCGTCGCCCAGGCCCGTACCGCCCTCGGCGTGGAACTCGGCATCCGCCAGGTGTTCGCGACGCCGACCGTCGCCGGTCTGGCGGCCGGCCTGGACCGCTTCGGCCCGGCACGGCCGGCCCTGCGGACCGTGGACCGCCCGCACGTCCTGCCGCTGTCGTTCGCCCAGCGACGTCTGTGGTTCCTGAGCCGATCGGGACAAGGCGCCGGCTACAACTGCCCGTTCGCCCTGCGGCTGCGCGGACCTCTGGACCGGGGCGCCCTCGCTGTCGCCCTGGCGGATGTCGTCGGCCGGCACGAGGCCCTGCGCACGGTCTTTCCCGAGACCGACGGCGAGCCGTGCCAGCGGGTGCTGCCGGCGGATGCCGTGGTCGTGGGGCTGGACGTCGTGGAGGCCGGGGACGGCGGCCCGGGTGGGGTCCTGGAGCGACTGGCGAACGAGGAGTTCGACCTTGCGCACCGGCCCCCGGTGCGGGCCACGCTCCTCGCGCTGGGCGAGGACGAGCACGTGCTGGCCCTGGTGGTCCACCACATCGCTCTCGACGGCTGGTCGTGGCGGCCGCTCTTCGACGACCTGGCCCGGGCGTACGCGGCCCGCAGGCTCGGGGACGGTCCGGTGTGGGAGCCGTTGCCGGCGCAGTACGCGGACTACACCCTGTGGCAGCGGGAGCTGCTGGGGGAGGAGAGCGATCCGGACAGCGTCGTCGCGCGGCAGCTGGACTTCTGGCGCAACGAGCTCGCCGGCAGCCCTGCCGAGCTGCCCCTGCCGTTCGACCGGCCGCGTCCGGCAGTGGCGAGTCATGCGGGCGGTTCGGTTCCGGTGGAGCTGGACGCCGCGCTGCACGCCAGGCTGCTGGAGCTGGCGCGGTCGCGGGGCTGCACATTGTTCATGGTGTTGCGGGCGGGTCTGGCGGTGTTGTTGTCGCGCCTGGGGGCGGGCACGGACATTCCGTTCGGCACTCCCGTGGCCGGTCGTGCGGACGAGGCGCTGGACGACCTGGTGGGCTTCTTCGTCAACACGCTGGTCCTGCGCACAGATGTGTCCGGCGACCCCAGCTTCGTGGAGCTGCTGTCCCGCGTCCGGGAGGCGGATCTGGCGGCGTACGAGCACCAGGACGTGCCCTTCGAGCGCGTCGTGGAAGCCCTCAACCCCGACCGCTCCCTCGCCCGCCACCCTCTCTTCCAGGTCATGTTCCAGCTCCTGGAGACCACCGACACCCTGGAACTCGCCGGCCTCGACGTCCGCGACGAGCCTCTTCGCTTCGACACGGCGCAGTTCGACCTGACCGTCGAGGTCCGGGAGCGGCGGGACGCCGAGGGCGGGCCGGCCGGGATCAGCGGTGCGCTGGAGTACGCGGCGGACCTCTTCGATCCGGAGACCGCCGAGAGCCTGGCCGCGAGCCTGCCCCGGGTGCTGGAGCAGCTGGCGGCCGAGCCGCTGCGTCCGGTCGCGGCGGTGGAGCCGATGACCCCCGGGGAACGCGAGCGCATCCTGGTGGACTGGAACGACACCGCTCTCACCACGCCCGACGCCACGTTCCCGCAATTGTTCGAGGACCGGGTCGCGCGGACACCGGACGCGACGGCGGTGGTGCACGGCGACACCGCGCTGACCTTCGCCGAGCTCAACGCCCGCGCCAACCGCCTGGCCCACGCCCTGGCCGAGCGCGGCGCGGGCCCCGAAAGCCTGGTCGCGCTGGCGCTGCCCAGGTCCGAGGAGTCGGTGGTGGCGCTGCTCGCGGTGCTCAAGGCCGGAGCCGCGTCCGTTCCCGTCGACCTGGAATACCCGGCCGAACGGATCGCGCTGCTGCTGGAGGACGCTGCCCCCGCGCTCGTCGTCACGGACTCCGCCACCGCCGAAACCCTGCCGACGGCGGGCGGCGCCCATCTGATGCTGATCGACGACCCGGCGACGGCACGACACCCGCACGGGAACCTGGGCCTCGACGTCCTGCCCGGCAACGCCGCGTACGTCATCCACACGTCCGGTTCCACCGGTCGGCCCAAGGGCGTCGTCGTCGACCACGCCGGACTGCGCAACCTCTACGCCTTCCACCGCGCCGGTCTCATGACCCGCGCCGAGGAGGCACAGGGGAGTGCCCGGCCGATGCGGGTGGCGCTGACGGCCTCGCTGTCCTTCGACACGTCGTGGGAAGGGCTGCTGTGGATGGTCGCCGGCCATGAGCTGCACGTCATCGGCGACGACATCCGCCGCGACGCGGGTGCCATGGCCCGGCACATCGCCGAGGCTGGCATCGACGTGCTCGACATCACGCCCACCTACGCCGAACAGCTCGTCGAGGAAGGCATGCTGGCCGACCCCCGGCACCGCCCCCAGGTCGTCCAGCTCGGCGGCGAGGCCACCGGCGCGGCGCTGTGGACGAGGGTCCGGGAAGCCGACGGCATCATCGGCGTCAACATCTACGGTCCGACCGAGTACACGATCGACGCCCTGTGGCTGGACCTGGCGGACAGCGATCACCCGCTGGTCGGCCGCCCCCTGGCCAACACCCGGGCGTACGTCCTGGACGAGGCGCTACGGCCCGTCCCACCGGGCGTGGCCGGCGAGCTCTACCTCGCCGGTGCCGGACTGGCCCGCGGCTATCTCAACCGGCCGGCGCTGACGGCGGAGCGGTTCGTGGCCTGCCCGTTCGCCGTGGGGGAGCGGATGTACCGTACGGGCGACCTGGCGCGCTGGAACCGCGCCGGCGCCCTGGAATTCCTCGGCCGCGCCGACGAGCAGGTGAAGATCCGGGGTTTCCGCGTCGAGCCGGGCGAGATCGAGGCGGCGCTGGCCCGGGTCCCGGGTGTGGCCCGGGCGGCGGTGACGGTCCGCGAGGACGGCCCCGGCGGGAAGCGGCTGGTGGCGTACGTCGTGCCCGCGGCCGGCCGCACGACCGAAGCGACCGCCCTGCGGCGGGAACTGGCATCGGTCCTGCCGGAGCACATGGTGCCGTCGGCGTTCATGACGCTGGAGTCCTTCCCGCTGACGCCGAACGGGAAGCTCGACCGCAAGGCCCTGCCCTCCCCGGACCGCACGGTGGCGGGCTCCCGCGCGCCGCGCACACCACGGGAGGAGATTCTGACGGGCCTCTTCGCCGAGGTCCTGGGCGTGGCCGACGTGGGAGCCGAGGACGGCTTCTTCGACCTGGGCGGTCATTCGCTCCTCGCGACCCGGCTCATCTCCCGGGCCCGTACCACCCTCGGCGTCGAACTCGGCATCCGCGACCTCTTCCGGGCGCAGACACCGGCCGCACTCGCCGAACTGGCCGGCGACGCCCGAAGCGCCCGGCCGCCGCTGGTCAGCGGGCAGCACACGGACCACCCGCCGCTGTCCCACGCCCAGCACCGCCTGTGGTTCCTCCACCAGGCCGAGGACCAGGCCGCCACCTACAACATGCCCTTCGCCGTCCGGCTCCACGGCACCCTGGACGGCACCGCTCTCGCGGAGGCCCTGGCCGACGTCGTGGCCCGGCACGAGACGCTGCGCACCCTGTTCCCCGACGTCGACGGCCACCCGGCCCTGCGCGTCCTGCCCCCGGAAGAGGCCCGCCCCGGGCTGACGGCCGAGGACGTCACCGGGCCGGAGCTGGACCGGGCCGTCGCGTCCCTGACGGCCCGCCGCTTCGACCTGGCGGCCGAACCGCCCCTTCAGGCGCGGCTGTTCCGCCTCGCCCCGGACGAGCACGTCCTGCTGCTGGTGATGCACCACATCGCCTCCGACGGCTGGTCCATGGACCCCCTGCTGCGGGACCTGGCGCGGGCGTACGAGGACCGCCGGCAGGGGAACCGCCCGGGGTGGGAGCCGTTGCCGGTGCGGTACACGGACTACACCCTGTGGCAGCGCGAGCTGATGGGGGAGGAGTCGGACCCGGGCAGCGTCGCCTCCCGGCAGCTGGACTTCTGGCGGAAGGAGCTCGCGGGGGCTCCGGCCGAGCTGGCCCTGCCGTTCGACCGGCCCCGTCCGGCGGTGGCGAGCTACGACGGTGGTTCGGTCCCGGTGGGGCTGAGTCCTGAGCTGCATGCCCGCTTGTCGGAACTCGCGCGGTCGAACGGCTGCACGTTGTTCATGGTGTTGCAGGCGGGTCTTGCGGTGCTGCTGTCGCGGCTTGGTGCTGGTACGGACATTCCGATCGGTACTCCGGTGGCCGGTCGTGAGGACGAGGCGCTGGACGATCTGGTGGGTTTCTTCGTCAACACCCTGGTCCTGCGTACGGACGTCTCCGGCGACCCCGGCTTCGTGGAGCTGCTGTCCCGTGTGCGGGAGGCGGATCTGGCGGCGTACGAGCACCAGGACGTGCCCTTCGAACGCGTCGTGGAGGCCCTCAACCCCGACCGCGCTCCCGCCCGCCACCCCCTCTTCCAGGTCATGCTCCAACTCCACAACACACCCGCTGACAGCCTGGAGCTGCCCGGCCTCACCACCGGCCCCCAGCCGGTTCCCTTCGGCGTCGCCAAGTTCGACCTCACCCTCGACATGGCGGAGCGGTACGGCGCCGACGGGACACCGGACGGCCTGCACGGCGAACTGACCTACGCGACCGATCTGTTCACCGCCGAAACCGCACAGCACGTGGCCGCGGCACTCGAAGCGTTGTTCGGCACCGTCACCGCCGACCCCGACCGGCCGTTCAGTGCCCTCGCCGGACTGCCCGCCCCGCGCCGGGCCGTCCGCCGCACCGCCGAAGAGGCGCCCACCGCGCCCACCGGAGAACCCACGGCCGGCGGCGCGACGGAGCAGGCACTGTGTGCGCTCTTCGCCGAAGTCCTGGAGGTCGACTCCGTCGCCCCGGACGACAACTTCTTCGCCCTGGGCGGCCACTCCCTCCAAGTGACCAGGCTCATCAGCCGGGTCCGGGCCGAACTCGGCCTGGAACTGCGCATCCGCCAGGTCTTCCAGCACCCCACCCCGGCCGGCGTCGCCGCCCGTCTGACCGCCGCACCGAAGGCGCGCCCCGCGCTGCGCCGCTCGGCCCTCTGAACCGCCGAGTGCGCGCATACCAAGGAGATCCCGTGTTCCCTGTGTCCTTCGCCCAGCGCCGGCTGTGGTTCCTCAACCGCATGGCCGAGACGGGCGCCGCCTACAACTGCCCGCTGGCGGTCCGCCTGCGCGGCCCGCTGGACCGGGCGGCCCTCGCCGGCGCGCTGGATGACGTCGCCGGCCGCCACGAACTGCTGCGGACGGTGTTCCCCGAATCCGATGGCGAGCCGGTGCAGCACGTCCTCGACCGGCGGCCCCGGCTGACAACCGTGGCAACCACCGAGAACCGGCTGCCCGACGACCTCGCCGAGGCCGCCGGCCACATCTTCGACCTCACCGTCGAGCTGCCCGTACGCGCCGAGCTCTTCGCCCTCTCGGCCGACGAGCACGTGCTCTCCCTCGTCATCCACCACATCGCCTGCGACGGCTGGTCGTGGGCACCCCTGCTGGGCGACCTCTCGCAGGCGTACGCGGCACGGCGTACCGGCACCGCCCCGCTGTGGGAGCCGCTGCCCGTCCGCTACGTCGACTACACCCTGTGGCAGCGCGAACTGCTCGGCGCGGAGGACGACCCGGACAGCCCGCTCACCCAGCAGCTCCGCTTCTGGCAGGAAGCACTGGCCGGTATCCCCGCCGAGCTCTCCCTCCCCTTCGACCGGCCGCGTCCGGCGGTGGCCAGTTATGCGGGCGGTTCGGTCCCGGTGGAACTGGATGCGGCGTTGCACGCCCGCTTGTCGGAACTCGCGCGGTTGAGTGGCTGCACGTTGTTCATGGTGTTGCAGGCCGGTCTTGCGGTGCTGCTGTCGCGGCTCGGTGCCGGTACGGACATTCCGATCGGCACTCCGGTGGCCGGTCGTGCGGACGAGGCGCTGGACGACCTGGTGGGCTTCTTCGTCAACACCCTGGTCCTGCGCACGGACGTCTCCGGCGACCCCAGCTTCCTGGAGCTGCTGTCCCGCGTCCGAGAGGCGGATCTGGCCGCGTACGAGCACCAGGATGTGCCCTTCGAACGCGTCGTCGAGGCCCTCAACCCCGACCGCTCCCTCGCCCGCCACCCCCTCTTCCAGGTCATGATGACGCTGGAGAACGGCTCAGGCACGGCTCTGACCCTGCCCGGCGTCGCGGCCGAGGAGCAGCCGGTCGGCTGGGACATCGCCAAGTTCGACCTGACCGCCGACTTCCAGGAGCGGCGGGACGGCGAGGACAGGCCGGCCGGGATCAGTGGCTGGCTCGAGTACGCGGCGGACCTCTTCGACCCGGAGACCGCCGAGAACCTGGCCGCGAGCCTCACCCGGGTGCTGCGGCAGCTGGCGGCCGACCCCTTCCGCCCGGTGGGCGAGGCGGAGCCGATGTCCGACGAGGACCGCGAGCGGGTTCTGGCGGGCTGGAACGACACCGCCCGGCCCGTCCCTGAGGCGATGCTCCCGCAGTTGTTCGAGGACCGGGTCGCGCGGACGCCGGACGCGACGGCGGTGGTGCACGGCGACACCGTGCTGACCTTCGCCGAGCTCAACGCCCGCGCCAACCGCCTGGCCCACGCCCTGGCCGAGCGTGGCGCGGGGCCCGAGAGCGTCGTGGCGCTGGCGCTGCCCAGGTCCGAGGAGTCGGTGGTGGCGCTGCTCGCGGTGCTCAAGGCCGGTGCCGCGTTCGTCCCCGTCGACCTGGAGTACCCGGCAGAGCGCATAGCCCTCC
The DNA here is from genome assembly GCF_014655595.1 of Streptomyces griseocarneus. Taxonomy (GTDB): domain Bacteria; phylum Actinomycetota; class Actinomycetes; order Streptomycetales; family Streptomycetaceae; genus Streptomyces; species Streptomyces griseocarneus. The sequence continues at coordinate 1,323,032 of NZ_BNBL01000001.1, forward strand.
TGCTGGAGGACGCTGCCCCCGCGCTCGTCGTCACGGACTCCGCCACCGCCGGCTCTCTGCCGGCGGCGGACGGCACTCACCGGGTACTCGTCGACGACCCGGCGACAGCCCGGTACCCGCACGGCGACCTAGGGTGCGAGGTGCGGCCCGGCAACGCCGCGTACATCATCCACACCTCCGGCTCCACCGGCCGGCCCAAGGGCGTCCTCATCGACCACGCCGGGCTGCGCAACCTCTACGCCCACCACCGCGCCGGCGTCATCGCCCGCGCCGAGGAGATGCACGGGCCCCGGCCCCTGCGGGTGGCGCTCACGGCCTCGCTGTCCTTCGACACGTCCTGGGAAGGGCTGCTGTGGATGGTCGCCGGGCACGAACTCCACGTCATCGGCGACGACATCCGCCGCGACGCGGGCGCCATGACCCGGCACGTCGCCGAGGCCGGCATCGAGGTGCTCGACGTCACGCCGACCTACGCGGAACAGCTCGTCGAGGAGGGCCTGCTGGCCGACCCCCGGCACCGCCCCAAAGTGTTCCTGCTCGGCGGCGAGGCCGCCGGAGCCACCTTGTGGACGCGGGTCCGGGAAGCCGACGGCACGCTCTGCTACAACCTCTACGGTCCGACCGAGTGCTCGGTCGACGCCCTGTGGTGGGACGCCGCCCGCAGCGAACGCCCCCTGGTCGGCCTGCCCCTCGACAACACCCGCGTCTACGTCCTCGACCGCACGCTGCGGCCCGTGGCGCCGGGCGTCGCGGGCGAGCTGTACATCGCCGGCGTGAGCCTGGCCCGCGGCTACCTCGGCCGGCCCGCCCTGACGGCGGAGCGGTTCGTGGCCTGTCCGTTCGCGGTGGGGGAGCGGATGTACCGAACGGGCGACCTGGTGCGCTGGGGGCGCGACGGCGCCCTGGAGTTCCTCGGGCGCGCCGACGAGCAGGTGAAGATCCGGGGTTTCCGTGTCGAGCCGGGTGAGATCGAGGCGGCGCTGGTCCGGCTGCCGGGTGTGGCCCGGGCGGCGGTGACGGTCCGCGAGGACGGCCCCGGCGGGAAGCGGCTGGTGGCGTACGTCGTGCCGGTGGCCGACCGTACGGTCGAGGCGGCCGGACTGCGCCGGGAGCTGGCGACGACGCTGCCCGACCACATGGTGCCGTCGGCGTGCGTGGTGCTGGACTCGTTCCCGGTGACACCGAACGGGAAGCTGGACCGCAAGGCACTGCCGCTCCCCGACTACGCGGCGGGGGCGGGCTCCCGTGCACCGCGCACGCCGCGCGAGGACATTCTGGCGAGCCTGTTCGCCGAGACCCTGGGCCTGCCCGAAGCCGGCGTCGAGGACAACTTCTTCGACCTCGGAGGACACTCGCTCCTCGCGACCCGGCTGATATCCCGCGCCCGGACGGCACTCGGCGTCGAACTCGGCATCCGCGACCTCTTCCGGACCCCGACCGTCGCGGGCCTGGCGGCCGGCCTGGACCGCTTCGGCCCGGCCCGTCCGGCGCTGCGGGCCGCGGACCGCCCGGCCGAGCTGCCGCTGTCGTTCGCTCAGCGGCGCCTGTGGTTCCTGAGCCGCACGGGGCAGGGGGTCAACTACAACTGCCCGTTCGCCCTGCGGCTGCGCGGACCTCTGGACCGTGCCGCCCTCGCCGCCGCCCTGACGGATGTCGCCGGTCGTCACGAGGCCCTGCGCACGGTGTTCCCCGAAGTGGACGGCGAGCCCTGCCAGCGGGTGCTCCCGGCAGAGGCCGCCACCGTGGAGCTGGATGTCATCGACTGCGGGCCGGCCGGCCCGGGCGACGTTCTGGAGCGTTCGGTGGCGGAGGAGTTCGACCTCGCCCAGCGGCCTCCGGTGCGGGCCACGCTCTTCGCGCTGGGCGAGGACGAGCACGTGCTGGCCCTGGTGGTCCACCACATCGCGCTCGACGGCTGGTCATGGGGGCCGCTCTTCCGCGACCTGGCGCAGGCGTACGAGGACCGCACGCGGGGGAGCGCTCCGGGGTGGGAGCCGCTACCGGTGCAGTACGCGGACTACACCCTCTGGCAGCGGGAGTTGCTGGGGAAGGAGAACGACCCGGACAGTGTCGCGTCCCGGCAGCTGGAATTCTGGCGGAAGCACCTCGCCGGCATCCCTTCCGAGCTTCCCCTGCCTTTCGACCGGCCGCGTCCGGCGGTGGCCAGTTATGCGGGCGGTTCGGTTCCGGTGGAACTGGATGCGGCGTTGCACGCCCGGCTGCTGGAGCTGGCGCGGTCGAATGGGTGCACGTTGTTCATGGTGTTGCAGGCGGGTCTTGCGGTGCTGTTGTCGCGGCTTGGTGCCGGTACGGACATTCCGATCGGTACTCCGGTGGCGGGGCGTGCGGACGAGGCCCTGGACGATCTGGTGGGTTTCTTCGTCAACACTCTGGTCCTGCGTACGGACGTCTCCGGCGACCCGGGTTTCGTGGAGTTGCTGTCCCGTGTGCGGGAGGCGGATCTGGCGGCGTACGAGCACCAGGACGTGCCCTTCGAGCGCGTCGTCGAGGCCCTCAATCCGGACCGCTCCCTCGCCCGCCACCCCCTCTTCCAGGTCATGTTCCAGCTCCAGGAAACCGCCGACGACACCCTGTCCCTCGCCGGCCTCGACGTCTGCGACGAGCCGCTCCGCTTCGACGCGGCGCAGTTCGACTTGACCGTCGACGTCCAGGAACGGCGGGACGCCGAAGGCGGCCCGGCCGGGATCAGCGGATCCCTCCACTTCGCGGCGGACCTCTTCGACCCACGGACGGCGGCCGACATCGCCGCGGCCCTCGCGCGGGTCCTGGGCGGACTCGCCGCCGACCCGGCCCGGCCGGTGAGCGCGGCGGACCCGCTGTCGGCCGAGGACCACGACCGGATGCTGGTGCGGTGGAACGACACCGGGCTGCCGGTGCCCCCCGCGACCGTACCGGAGCTGTTCGAGGCCCAGGTGGCGCGCACACCGCAGGCCACGGCCGTGGTGCACGAGGACTCGGCGCTGACCTTCAGCGAGCTCAACGCCAGGGCCAACCGGCTGGCCCGCCGCATGGTGCGGGCCGGCGCGGGGCCCGAGCGGGTGGTGGCGGTGGCGCTGCCCAGGTCAGAGGAGTCGGTGGTGGCGCTGCTCGCCGTCCTCAAGTCCGGCGCCGCCTGCCTGCCCGTCGACACCGGCTACCCGGCGGAGCGCATCGCCCTGCTGCTGGAGGACGCGGCACCCGCCCTCGTCGTCACCGACTCGGTGACGGCGGACCGGCTGCCGCTCGGCGACACCCCTCGGCTGCTCGCCGACGACCCCGCCACCGCCGCCGAGCCCGCGGGCAACCTCGGGCGCGGGGTGCGGCCCGGCAACGCCGCGTACATCATCCACACCTCCGGCTCCACCGGCCGGCCCAAGGGCGTCGTCACCGACCACGCCGGGCTGCGCAACCTCTACGCCTTCCACCGCGCCGGCGTCATGACCCGCGCCGAGGAGGCGTACGGGGCCCGGCCCATGCGCGTGGCCCTGACGACCTCGCTGTCCTTCGACGCCTTCTGGGACGACCTGCTGTGGATGGTCGCCGGCCATGAGCTGCACGTCATCGGTGACGACGTCCGCCGGGACGCGGGCGCCCTGGTGCGCCACGTCGCCGACGCTCGCATCGACGTCATCGGCGTCACGCCCACCCACGCCGAACAGCTCGTCGAGGAGGGCCTGCTGGACCGTCCCCCTCGGGTCTTCGAGATCGGCGGCGAGGCCGCCGGCTCCGCCCTGTGGCACCGGCTGCGGCAGGTGGACGGCATGCTCTCCTTCAACTTCTACGGCCCGACCGAGTGCACGGTCGACGCCCTGTGGTGGGACCTGGCGGACAGCGCCCGCCCCCTGGTCGGCCGCCCGGTCGCCAACACGCGGGCGTACGTCCTGGACGCGGCGCTGCGACCCGTGCCGCCCGGCGTCGCGGGCGAGCTGTACATCGCCGGTGCGGGGCTGGCCCGCGGTTACCTGAACCGGCCGGCCCTGACGGCGGAGCGGTTCGTGGCGTGCCCGTTCGCCTCGGGCGAGCGGATGTACCGCACGGGCGATCTGGTGCGGTGGGACCGCGATGGCGTCCTGGAGTTCCTCGGCCGGGCGGACGAGCAGGTGAAGATCCGGGGCTTCCGCGTCGAACCGGGTGAGATCGAGGCTGTTCTGGCCCGGATCCCGGACGTGGCGGGGGCCGCGGTGAGCGTCCGCGAGGACGGCCCCGGCGGCAAGCGGCTCGTCGCCCACGTCGTGCCCGTGAGCGGCCGCACGCTCGAGGTGGCCGCCCTGCGCCGTGAGGTGGCGTCGCTGCTGCCGGAGCACATGGTGCCGTCGGCGTTCGCCGTACTGGAAGCCTTTCCGCTGACACCGAACGGCAAGCTGGACCGGGCCGCGCTGCCCCGCCCCGACCACGCGGCGGGAGCGGGCTCCCGTGCGCCCCGCACGCCGGAGGAATCGACGCTGGCGGGCCTGTTCGCCGAGGTCCTGGGCCTGCCCGAAGTCGGTGTCGACGACAGCTTCTTCGACCTCGGCGGACACTCGCTGCTCGCCGCCCGGCTCATCTCCCGCGCCCGCACCGCACTCGGGGCCGGGCTCGGCATCCAGGACCTCTTCCAGGCACCCACCCCTGCCGGGCTGGCCGCGCGACTCGCCGCGGACGACGCGCACGACTCGCTGACGCCCCTGATCCCCCTCCGGGCCGGCGGCGGGATGCCCCCGCTGTTCTGCGTGCACCCCGGGGCCGGGATCGGCTGGGTGTACTCGGGGCTGCCCGCACACCTCGGCCCCGACCGGCCGGTGTACGCCCTCCAGGCAAGGGCGTTGCGCGACCCCGACGCCCGCCCGGCGAGCGTCGCGGCCATGGCGGAGGACTACGCCGACCTGATCCGTACCGTCCAGCCGGCCGGCCCGTACCACCTCCTCGGCTGGTCGTTCGGCGCGGTCGTCGCGCACGCCGTGGCGGTCCACCTCCAGGCGCGGGGAGCGGAGGTCGCCGAACTGGTGATGCTCGACGGCTACCCCGCCGATCCCGGCGCGGAGGAACGCCCCCCAGGGGACGCGCGGGCCGAACTCCTCGCGTCCCTGGGCTGCGCGGTGGCGGACACCCCGATCGACGAAGCCGAGTTCGGCCGGCTGGCAGGCGCCCCGGACGGGCCGCTGGCCGGCCTCGGAACGGACGTGATCGCGGCCGTCGGCGAGGCGTTCGTCCACCACGGCACGCTCGCGGACCACCACCGTCCCGGCCGCTTCCACGGCGACGTCACCCTCTTCACCGCGGCACTCGACGCGGACGCGGACGCGGGCGCCGACGCCGACGTCGTCGGCTCCGAGTCGTGGCGGCCCTACGTGACGGGTCACATCGACCGGCACGACCTCGCCTGCGCCCACGGCGACATGATGGCCGAGCAGCCGCTCGCGCGGATCGGCGCGGTCCTCCGGTACAGGCCGGCCCGATGAAGGGCTCCTTGCGGCACCGTGACTTCCGGCTGCTGTGGGCGGGGGAGTCGATCAGCCAGGCCGGCAGCGCGGCGACGCGCGTGATGCTGCCGCTGATCGCCGTGGGCACCCTGCACGCGAGCTCGATGACCATGAGTGTGCTGAACGCCGCCGCATGGGTGCCCTGGCTGCTGATCGGCCTGCCCGCCGGGGCCTGGGTCGACCGCATGCGCCGCCGCCCCGTGATGATCGTGTGCAATGCCGTCTCGGCGGTGCTGCTCCTCTCCGTGGCGGCGGCCGCCTGGCTGGACGCCCTCTCGGTCGGTCAACTGCTCCTGGTGGGCGTCCTGTCCGGCACCGCCGACGTCTTCTTCCGTGCGGCCTACAGCGCCTACGTCCCGGCCCTGCTGCCGCGCGAGGACCTCGCGGACGGCAACGCCAAGCTCGAGACCAGCGAATCGGCCGCCGACGTCGTCGCGCCGAGCGCGGGCGGCGCGCTCGTCCAGGCCGGGGGAGCGGTCTTCGGGTTCCTCGCGGACGGGCTGAGCTTTCTCGCATCGGCACTCATGCTGACCCGGATCCGGGTGCGGGAGGGCCCGCCGGGCGGTGAGCGACGCAGGGCCCCCGCCCTCGGCCCGGAGATCCGCGAAGGCCTCGCCTTCCTCGTCCGGGACCCCTATCTGCGGACCATCCTGCTGTGCGACGCCGGCATGAACCTCTTCCTCGCGGGCACCCAGGCGCTCTCGATCGTGTTCCTGAGCCGCACGGTCGGCGTCGACGGCCGCACCATCGGCGTGCTGATCGCCCTCGTCGGCCTCGGCGGGGTGCTGGGCGCCGTCGTCTCGCCCCTGCTGGCCCGCACGTTCGGCACCGCCCGGGCCGTGCTGCTGTGCGCCTTCTGCGGCGGCCCGTTCGGGCTGCTGATCCCCCTCACCACCGACGGCACGGGGCTGGCGGCCTTCCTCGTCGGGGACTTCTGCCTCACCGCGAGCATCGTCGCCGGAAACGTGATCATCGTCAGCTTCCGGCAGGCGTACTGCCCGCCCGGGATGCTCGGCCGGATCAGCTCCAGCATCCGCTTCGTCATGTACGGAACGGTCCCGGTCGGCAGCCTCCTGGGCGGCGCCCTCGCCACCGCCCTCAGCGACCGCGGCGCCCTGTGGATCCTCTACACGGGCAACGCCCTGTGCGCCCTGCTTCTCCTCCACGGCCCGGTCCGCAACCGCAGGGAGCTGCCGGTGGGGTGAACTTGCGGGCGAACGGGCGGTGAGGCCCGGACCGAGGTGATCAGGTCCCGTCCGGGTGCTGCGGCACCGCCCCCGGACGGGACCCGGCCACGGCGTCCGCCATCGTCCCCGCGGCCTCTCTCAGCCCCCGGTACAGCTCCGCGGCCTGCGCCAGGTGCGCGTCGGCCGCCGTGTCCTCGCCGCCCACCGCCCGCAGGGCCCTGCCGAGAGCCTCGTGGCTGCGCGCCATCAGCAGCGGTTCCTGGGCCAGCCGGGCGCCGGCCAGGGCATCCCGCGCGGTGTCGACGGCGGCCCCGGTGTCCCCGGTCGCCAGGAGAGCCTCGGAGAGCCGGAACAAGCACTCCGTCTCGTTGCGGGCCTGGCCGCTGGACCGGGCACGTTCCAGCACCCGGCGGTACAGCGCGGCCGCCGCCGCGTGGCCGCCACCGCGCAGCAGGCAGTCCGCCTCCGTCAACATCACCCTGATCAGCCACTTCTCGTCCTCGCTCCGGGTGAAGACTCCCGTCAGCTCCCGGCACCGCGCCGCGATGCGGTCCAGGTCCGTCCGCCGGTCCGGATCCTCGACCTCGATCTGGAGCAGGACGGTGCGCCGCCGCGCGACCAGCTCCCGGTCGCCGCTGGCAGCGGCCAGGGCCACCGACCGCTCCGCGAAGGCGCGGGCCGACGCGAAGTCCCCGACCTGGAGGTCCAGTTCGGCCAGCATCGCCAGCGTGAACAGCACCAGCAGGAAGGGCCGGTGGCCGTCGCCCGGCGCGGGAACGCCATCGAAGATCTCCAGGACCTTCAGCAGGTGTGCCCGTGAGCGGCGGAGGGACTCGGGGGAGGAGTGCTTCTTGAGGATCACTCCCGCCGCGTAGTGGGCGGTGCCCGCGATGTTCCCGCCGCAGTGCGCCAGGGCGGCAGGGACCAGCGCGCTCGCGGCCTGCGCGAGCGGCGCCAACGGCACGACGTCCTCGAAGCAGGGCACGAGCGTGACGATGTCCACGGCCAGTGCCACCGCGTCGGGGTCGCCGCTGGCCGCCGCCTGCTCGACGACCGCGGCCAGCGTGGGCAGCGCACCCTGCATCCACACCATCGCCTCGCGCCCGCTGCCCACCTCCGCGCCCGCCGACCGCCGCGGGTGGATCTCCGCGGTCAGCGGCCCGGCCAGCGGCTGAGTGGCCCGCACCGCGGCCACGACGCTGGCACACAGGTAGTCGGCCGCGCGGCGCACCACCGCACGGCGTTCCCCTTCGGTCAGCTCAGCCTGTGCCTTCGCCCGTGCGTACGCGCCGACCAGGTCGTGGAACTGGTAGCGGCCCGGTGCGCGGGTCTCCAGGAGCACGGCGTCGACCAGTGCTTCCAGCACCGTCTCGGCGTCCTGCTCCGGCAGTTCGAGAACGGCGGCCGCGAACTGGACGTCGAATGCCGCGCAGTGCGGGACGGACAGCGCCATGAACGCACGGGCCTGCCCGGGAGCCAGCTGCGAAGTCGACAGTTCGAAGACCGCCTGGACCGTCAGCTCACCCACCCGGAGCTCCCCGAGCAGCCTGGCCTGGTCCGACACCCGAGCCAGCAGCGTCGCCACGGTCCACGCGGGCCGCGCCGCCAGACGGGCCCCGGCCGCGCGCAGCGCCAGCGGCAGGTACCCGCAGGCCGCCGCCAGCGCCGCGACGGCACCCGGCTCCTCCTCGAGCCGCCGCGCCCCGGCGACCTTGCCGATCAGCTCCACGGCATCGTCGGGACCCAGACCCACCAAAGGCACGGTGAGGACGGCGGGCATCGCCGCCAGGGCCCGGGCCGTGATCAGCACGGCGCACCGGGCCGCGCCCGGCAGCAGCGGTTCGACCTGCGCCACACTGGTGGCGTTGTCCAGCACGACCAGTACGGCGCGCTGCGACAGCATGGTGCGGAACAGTGCCGTGCGGTCGGCGAGCGAAACCGGGAAGCGCTCGTGCGGAACGCCCAGGGCCGTCAGAAAGCCCGCCAGGATCCCGGCCGGGTCGCACGGCGCACCGTCCGGCCCGCGCAGATTCGCGTACAGCTGACCGTCGGGATAGGCCCCGGCAACGGCGTGCGCCGCGCGCAGAGCCAGTGTGGTCTTGCCGACCCCGCCCATCCCCGTGATGACCGCGACGGCGTGCTCGGCACCGCCGGTCAGCGCGGAGACCAGCGCGGATATCTGGTCGTGCCGCCCGGTGAAGTCGCAGGGCACGGGCGGGAGCTGAGCGGGCCCCCGCGGGCCCCGAACAGCCGGCCGCACCTGCTCGTCCCGCGAGGGTGTCCCCCCGTCCGCCACGGCAGGGGCCGCGAGGAGCGCCCGGTCCTCCGCCAGGATGGCCGCGTGCAGCTCCCGGAGGGCCGGCCCCGCCTCGACGCCCAGCTCGTCCGCGAGCACCCGACGGGCATCGTCGTAGGCCAGCAGCGCCTCGGCGCCGCGCCCGGAACGGTAGAGCGCCACCATCAGCGCACCGTGCAACCGCTCCCGGTACGGGTACGCCTCCAGAGCACGCAGGATGTCCGGCACCAGCTCCGACGCGCGCCCGCACTCGAGCAGCAGCTCCAGACGGTGCTCCACCGCGGACGCCCGCTGCTCGGCCAGCGCACGCCGCTGGTCCTCCGCACCGGGCCCGGGCAGCCCCGCCAGCGCGGGGCCCCGCCACATCCCGAGCGCCTCCTCCAGACAGGCCACGGCGGCCAACAGCTCACCGTCCCGGGCCCGTTGCCTGGCCCGCGCCGTGAGCAGGCCGAACCGCAGCGCGTCGACACACTCCTCGGGAAGCCGCAGCACGTACCCGTCGGCCGTGGTCTCGATGACCGAGGACGGACGTCCCCCGCCGTCCGCGTCCACCCGGTCGAAGTGCGTCCGCAGCCGGTGCACATAGTTCACGACCACCCGCCGGGCGGTGGACGGCGGATCGTCGTGATACAGACCGTCGATCAACTTGTCGATGGTCACCAGGTTCCCCGCGCGCAACGACAGCGCCGCCAGCACGGTCTGCGGCCCCGGAGCGCCGGGCCGGGTGGCCGTCCCCTGCGCCGAAACGTACTGAACGGGACCGAGCAAACGGATGCGAGTCACCTCGTGCGGCGCGGGCAATTGCGACGTCTCCTACTATCCCGACGGGTTGCAGCCCATCATATGGGGCGTCATGTGGGGTGCCCTGTCCGGGCATCGGGGCGGCAGCCACCCCGTGCAACGGCAGGTATCGCCGGACAGATCACGGCCGGAGCCAGAGCCGGGACCGCGGCGCGGGTCACCGTGCCGTGAAAGACGTGTGTCTCCACTTGGATGGCCCGGGGGCGCGGCACACGGATCCGGTGCAGGACGGGGACCATTCGCGGGGCGGCGCCCCAGTGCCCCGGCGGCGTGATCAGCAGGGCAAGTGGCCGCAGGCCGCCCTCGGCCGCCAAGCGAATCTTTGCGCTCAGCCCGCCGCGTGAGCGGCGAGAGCTTCGTCAACTCGGTGTGAGCGGAGGACCGCTCGACCGACACCATCCAGCGCCTCACCGGCCGCCGCCCACCGCACGGTTTCCGGGCGGTTTCCGAACGGGAGCTGTCTCTGCAGACGGCGCCGGAGACCACCCCGAGGCCCTCGGCTTCTACGAGGACATCGCGGGACCACCCCCGCAGGCGCGGGGTCCACGCCGCCGTCACCCGATATGAGGACTTCCGGCTGGGACCACCCCCGCAGGCGCGGGGACCACGCGGTCCTGGCCGGTCAGGTAGCTCCTCTTGGGGGACCACCCCCGCAGGCGCGGGGACCACATGGCGCAGGCCCCGCCGGTGCGGCCGGCGGGGAGGGACCACCCCCGCAGGCGCGGGGACCACGCGCTCGGGGTCTACATCTGGTGGGCGACCCAGGGACCACCCCCGCAGGCGTGGGGACCACACGCGCCGTGCGGTGGTGGTGTCGTCCATCGGGGGACCACCGCCGCAGGCGCGGGGACCACAGCCGAGTGCGTCGGCGTAGGAGCGCCCGAGCGGGACCACCCCCGCAGGCGCGGGGACCACGAGCCGGTCAGGTGGTAGAGCATGCCCTGGGAGGGACCACCCCCGCAGGCGCGGGGACCACCCTGTGCATGGCGAACTCGATCGGCTCGACGCGGGACCACCCCCGCAGGCGCGGGGACCACTTTTTTAAGTTCATCCTACATGTACCTGTCCAGGGACCACCCCCGCAGGCGCGGGGACCACCGGTATGCGATCGAGCGGCTGAAGCGCTATCAGGGACCACCCCCGCAGGCGCGGGGACCACCACGAGGCACTCGGCCACCTCGAGGCCGTCGTGGGACCACCCCCGCAGGCGCGGGGACCACCGATCGACTCAACGCCAAGCAGCTACCGGCAAGGGACCACCCCCGCAGGCGCGGGGACCACACCGTCGGACGACCTGATGACGAGATCGGCGAAGGACCACCCCCGCAGGCGCGGGGACCACTTGATCGTCCAGCCGCTCACGCCGGTCACGTAGGGACCACCCCCGCAGGCGCGGGGACCACCGGTTTCCGGCTCTATGACACGTCGGGCAATATGGACCACCCCCGCAGGCGCGGGGACCACCCGGCCGCCCATTTCGTGATGGTGGGGCGCAGGGGACCACCCCCGCAGGCGCGGGGACCACAAGCCGTGAGCTGGGCTTTTAGGCGGGCAGGGAATGGATTTCGATCGCTTCTTGCGAAACGGACATATTGAGACCGTTGAATGCTTGGGCGCCAGCCGGGAGCGCATGGGGTGGCCCTCCTACCGACTTCCGAAGCGCCGTCGCTTCGCTGCCTTGCTCCAACCTTGGCGCGGCGGGCTCGGTGGTTTGCTCCCAGCCGTGGGGGGTGCCTGTGGGGAGGGGCGGTGGAGGAGGACGAGGCCTTCGTGGTCGGTGGGGTGCCAGGCGTGTTCATGGGTGGCGAAGGCAAAGCCTTGTTCGTTGTTGGTCTGGTAGGCGAGCAGGGCCCGGCCTTTGCCGCGGTACTGGCGGACCTCTTCCCAGAGGATGTCGCGTACGCGGGTGGTGGGAGAGCCGAGGAAGACGCCGGGGGAGATTTCGAGGAGCCAGCGGGTGAGGAATCCGCGCAGGCCTGCGGGGCAGTTGGCGAGGACGATGACGGTCACCAGATGGGCTCCTCCCAGTTGCGGCCCTCGGTGGGGGCACAGTCATAGTTGCGTCCGCTTTGGACGAGCAGACCGCCGTCCGATTGGAGACTTACCTGGTCGGGCACGTCGTCTGTTTCCTGCGGGGGATGGTGTGCAAGGAGGAGGCCTTTGATGTCTCGTACGCAGCGGTCGAGCAGGCCGGAAGTGTTGATGCGGTCTCTGAGGGCACGGCGGGTGCGGGCTGCGACGTCTTCTTCGCCTTGGGCGGCTGCGTCGAAGGCAGCCGGGATGCCGATGTCGGTCTTATAGAGGTCGGCGATGTCGAGGACGAAGGAGCGTTCGTGTCCGGAGTGCACGAAGCCCAGTCCGGCTGCGCAGCCGAGTGCCGCCACGACGGAGTGGGCGATGCCGTACATGCATTGGGCGGCCGCGGTGACGGCCTGGTTGGCGGGGTCGCCGGCGGCGAAGTCACCGTGGTGGTAGTCGCGTCGGCGCCAGGGGACTCCGGTGCGGGTTGACTCGCGGCGGTAGCACTCCTTGACCCGGCGGCCCTCCATGTTGAGCAACTGCTGCCGTGTGCGGGTGGACGGGTCGTCGTCAGGGAAGCGCAGCCGGTACATGGCACGTGCGACGTCGAGGCGGCTGCGACGGTTGGCCCAGGCTGTGGCCTGCGCTTCTAAGAGGTGGGAGGAGCGGGTGAGGGCGCGGCCGCCCGCATAGAAGCGCACGCCGTGCTCGCCGATCCAGACGACGCCGGCCCCGCATTCCCCGAGCACGGACATGGCCTGGTGGGTGACGCGGGTGCCCGGGCCCAGGAGAAGGGTTCCGATGGTCGCGGAGGGGATGTGGGTGACGCCGTCCGCGTCCGTGGCCGTGATCGCGTTGTCCTCGCGGTGGACCGTGCAGCGTTCCAGGTAGACGAAGGAGATGCGGTCGCCGACCCGGGTCAGTTCGTGGGGCGTGGAGGTGCCGCGTCGGCCGACCGTGCTCATGAGCCCTGGAGGGGGGTGAGGGTCATGAGGCCGCAACCATAGGCCTTGGCCTTGCCCAGCCCGTGGGTGAGGGTGCGGCGGAAGACGTCGACGTCGGTGACGCGCAGCCGACCGTCGAAGGTGACCCGGGTGAACCGGACCTGGTGACGGGCGACGGCTGCAGCGTCACTCTTGCGGAACTCCAGGGGCATCCGGTCGTGCACGATCACTTCGTGGGAGTGACCGTGTTCGGTCAGGCGGCGCTCGGCGGGGGTGTGTACGACTTCGAAGCCGCCACGTTTCTGCCGTTGGAGCAGCCAGCCGATCTGGTGGCGGGGAGTGACGTGCGCTGCTCGCTTCGTTGGGGTGTCCTTGGAATCCACTGGCCTGCGGATGTTGTGCACGGGGTTGGCGGTGAGCCGGAAGCCCCAAGTGCTGCCCGGGGTGAGGCGGTCGAGGAACTCGTCGTAGGCGAAGGTGGTCCATCCGGGCTGTTCCAGGCCGGGCCAGCCCGCTTCCTCGACGAGGTGGGTCAGGTCGGGCCGGCCCGGGCTGACGATGAACAGGTCGGCGCGGCCGCCGGCGGCCGGGTCCACTCGCCACAGCACGCGCGGCTCGGTGCCGTCGCGAGGCGGTGGGTCGGGGAAGGCCATGTTCACGGCGCCGTGCATGAAGTTCGGTGATCCGAGCAGCCGACGTGCGCCGGCACGTGCGGTGTTGATGCGGAAGCGGGTCAGGTACATCAGCTGGACCTCGGGCTGTGGTCTGTCGTGCCGGCGCTCGCGGGCGGGGCGAGGAGGCGGAGGCCGGTGGTCGGGTCGTGTGGCGCCGGTACGGTCCTCGGCGGGAGCGCTGGTGCATCGACGTGGCCGGTGACGATGCCGCGCAGCTCGTACTGCCTGTGCCGTGGGTCGAAGCTCACCGGCGTATCGCGCAGGGACAGGTGCGGGACGTCGGCCGGGGGGCAGTCGATCAGCAGGTCCAGGGGCGGTGGGCCGTCCGGGGTGCGGCGGCTGCCCGTGGCGTGTTCGACACGCCGCCGGTACCAGCGGGATGCCTGCCAGGGTGCGGTGCGCAGGGCCATTTCGAGGGTGGTGTCCGGCAGCGGCGGGCCCAGGTCGAGGGGGGCCGAGGGAGGGCATGAGCGTCGGCCGAGGTAGGGGAGGAACCGCGGGGCGCGCACGGCATCGCACAGGCGTTGCAGCAGCGCCGTCTCCCCCTCTACTCCGGCCACGAACACGGCGTCGGCGAGGTAGAAGCGTTCGGACAGCGGCATGGACTTGCCGGAGTCGGCGTGGTGGGCGGTGTGAAAGTCCCGCAGGCGGGAGCCGGGCTGATCGATCCGTACGCCGAACCGCAGCGCGGCCAGATCGGAGAGGTCGGCGCCACGAGGGCGGCCCTCGGCAGCGGCGAGCAGACCGAGCACACCGCTCTTGGTGGGCGCGTTCTCGGTGCTGCGGCGGGCGAAGCGGGCGGCCGAGCCCCAGGCTTGCAGAGGGCCGGCGAGCCGCAACAGCAGCACCGTCATGCGCCTGCTCCGGGCGTCAGCCGCTGTGCCACCGCCGCGCGGACTTCCCGCAGCAGAACGTCCTGGGAGACGGGTCGGCCCAGTGGTGCGAGTGCCTCGGTCTCGTTCCCGACGCGGAAGACCCAGGTGTGGTCGGGCGTTGCGATTCCGTACTGTGTTTCCAGGTCCGGTACGTACTCGGCCAGTCGGCGGCAGGTCTCGCGCAGGTACCCGCCGCCCGTTGCCTGGGGCACCGGCTCCTCGAACGCGCCGACGAAGCTCACCGGTCGGCGGTCCCGGAGCTTCACGATCACGGCGGAAGGCAGGGTGTGGTTGCCGAAAGTGTTGACCTTCCCGGTCGGCAGCGAGGTGATGAATGCCTCCAGGAACGCGACGACCGCCTTCTCCGCCGGGGTGCTCGGCCCCTCCTCGTCTCGCAGTCCGAGGCCGAGATTGCGCTGCAACTCGTCGACGTCCACGGCCGCGTAGCGGTAGAGGGTGGCGGAGTTGAAGTCGACGGTGCCGATCATGCCGGCGCCGGACTCGTCCTCGCGGCTGAGGTCGTCCACCGCAGTGTAGTAGTCGGACTCGATGTCCGACTTGTGCACGCTGATGGCGTGCGCCACCTGTGTGGCGGCCTCCACGTTGAGATCGGCGGAGTCGGCGACCATGCGCCCGAAGAGCGCGATGTCCACCGAATGCCGGGAGTTCACCGCCTGCCGGGCCCGGGCCTTGTTGCCCTTGTCCTTGAGGTGGTCCGTGAGCGTCCTGACGTCCCCGTCGGATCCGCTGCCTTCGATCGCCACGTCGGCGAGTGCGTCCAGCTGCCGCCTGCTCAGGAACATCAGGTACGAGGACACGGGCGCGGCGGAAACGTCGTCACCGTCCTTCGGCTTCCGCTTCGGCGGATCGATCTTGGTGCCCGTCGCCGCCTTCAGCGTCTCGGTGGCCAGCTGGACCGCAACCGCTTCCAGAGACTTGTCCTTGGCGACGATGCACTCGGCCAGCGCTTCGGTGACCTTCTTCGTCCGGACACCGAGTTCTTCGGGAGGCAGCAGGTCATCGAATGCCTTCCGGGTGACGCGCTTCCACGCCTGGCTTGATACCCGCGCCCGCCGGACTCCTCCGTAGTACGCAGACTTCGGTGTGCCCGTGTCGTCGCGATTGAGATTGCTGGGCGGGACCACTTGGAGGACATGGACATCGAGGATGGTGCGGGGCACTGTGATTCCTTTCTCCTTGGCCGGTGTCATTCGCCCGCGTCTTCGGCTGTGAAGTCGGCGGTCGGAGCGGGAGAAGCGGACTCGCTCTCGTCATCGGCCGGTGTGGTCACTGCGTATGGGCGGTGGAAGTCGCGGCCCCAGGCGCGTCTGACATCGGCCTGGTGCGCCTCGTGCTGCCAGCGGTCGAGCTGGTCGGCGAGCAGCCCGTAGTCCAGGGGGATGCGCGCGTTGCGCAGCAGCAGGACCATCTCGCGCAGACGGCGGCCCAGCGTGTCGATGTCGGACGAGGTGCCCAGGCGCACGAATCGCTTGCGGATGGTGGGGCTGACGTTCTCGACCGCCCCGGGCTTTCCGCCCGTCCGGGTGTCGTCGTCCGAGGGCTCGTCACCCGTGGCAGGTGTCTCGTTCTTCTCCTGGGCCAGCCGTCGTACGGCCTGGCCCAGGGACCAGCCGCGGACATGCATCGCTTCGTCCCGCAATGACTGCTGATGCAGTGCCCAGAGGGTCACCGCCAGGTGAACCGCTCGGTCCTCGCGTTCCTCGCGCTGTTCGTATGCGCGCCGGGCCCGGGGCACCAGGTATCGCGCGGTGTCGCCGTCCTTCTCCGCCTGCTTGCTCCGGAGCTCGGTGAGCGCTTCCAGGTCGTCGAGGCCCCAACTGGTGGGCGATACGTGGGGCTCGCGGCCGGCCTCGCGCCGTAACCGCGCCACGGCGGCCACGGCCGCCGGATTGTCCTTTCGGTAGCCGCCCTGCAGCCGGGCGACGGTGCGCAGGGCCGCCTCTTCGGCGAGGGAAAGGGGACGCCGCTCGGTGTTCCGCCGGGCGCCGGCCGACTGTGAGGTCGTACTCATGACGCGCTCTCCGTACGTTCGGCGAGAAGGGATGGCGGACCGGGTTGATGAGGGAGGGGCGCCGGGGCCGTGTCCCGGTCTTCCGGCGGGCCGAGGACCTTGTGGAGACGCAGGCGGAAGAGCTGTTCAGCCCGGCCGGCGTCAATCAGCCGGGTGCCGACGCCGGGAACCTCGATCAGCCGGCCCTCGTCGGCGGCAGGACCGACCGAGTCGAGCAGCTGCCGGCCGAGCCGCAGCATGTGGCGACGGACAGCGGCCCTCCACTCCCGGCGTGCCGCGTCGAGGTCGGGGAAGGCCAACAAGTCCTTCAACCAGGCCCGGTACGGTCCGTCCAGTGTTCCGAACCCCAGGTCTCGGGCCGCCGTGACGGGAGCCGCCGGTTCCGTACCGGCAGCACGGGCCAGATTTCCGGCGAGGTGGCTCAGGGCCGTGACGGCGCGTTCCGCCTCGCTTACGGCGTCTAGCGCGGCCGCGCCGAAGACCGGGTTCGCCTCGTGGAGAGTGACCACGGGCAGCACCACGGAGTCGTCAACGATCTCGTCCACCACGGATTGCTGGGTGCCGTACACCGCGCCCACCAGACGTAGTCGTACCAGCATGCCCGGGGCGATCTCGCTCGCGGTGATCACCTGGGTGAACCAGCGGGCGACGCCGGAGCGCAGTACGCGCGACGGCTCACCGGGCCGTCCCGCATCCGACGGCTGTTGACGGGCTGGAAGCAGCGATTCGAGTCCCCGCCAGGCCGCCCTGCTCGGATCGTGCCGCAATGGCGTGTAGACGGGGGTACGGCCCTGCTTCTTTTCCTGAGTCTCGCTGCGCCGCCAACTCGACATCGGCTCGATCTTCCACGGGGCGGCGAGCGTCAGGGGGTCCCCGTAGCCGAGGACCACTCCGGTCACAGCACCGCCGTCCGTGTGCAGCCGGATCCGGCGGGACTGCCAGGTGTACAGGTCCCGCAACCCTGCAGGACGGGGCTGGCCGCCGGGACCCTTGCGCTCCCCGGGCCCGAGCGGCTCCGGCCGACGCCAGACCGGTACGTCCTCTCCCGCCAGGCCGCCGGACCCGGCCTCCGCCTCCTCCAGGGCGATGAGGTTGAGCAGCAGGGTCTCCCGGAGGGTGGCTCCTTCGGCGAACACCCCGCCGAGATGGCCCAGCGAGCCAACCCCGAGCGGATAGACCTTCCCCGCCTTGCCCCGCTCGTCACCCACCATCGCGGACTTGATGCCAGAGGTGTCGAAGGCGTGGGTGTGCACGAGCCACCGGGCGGCCTCCGCGTACGACAGCGTGTCGACACCCGGGCGGCGCATGGCGAAGAAGGGCTCGCCCACGGGGACGTCCGCGACGATCCGGCTGAGCGGCGCGACCTCGTTCTTCGCGGTGCGCAGCCCGGCGACCTGGTAGAACGGGCGCTCGGGATCGAACAGGTCGAAGCGGTCGCGATGGCGGGCGAGATACTCCGGAACGACGGCGAACGGATCCGCCGACAGCCACAGGTCCTCCCAGTCCTCCACTTCCGCAGGCCCGTCCAACGCGTCGTAGAGGATGGCGAGCAACAGCCTCAGTAGGGCGATCTCCTGCGTCGGTACGTCTCCCACCAGCCGGCGCAGGGAATCCGCCTGCGCGAAGAGGCCGAGCAGGGAGACGTGCGCGGTCGTCCCGTCGGTGCGCTGCACCGGAAGCCACGGCTCGTCAGCCAGGTTGAAGGAGGCCGGCCCGGGCGCCCCCGAGGGCTTCGTGCTCACCACGTTGGCCTCCACATGCCCTTCGCGCATCCGGCTGAGCCACTGGGTCTCCGACTGGACCGGCTGCTCGCTGTGCTCACCTGGTCCCTCCTCTTTTCCCGTCCCGCCCCCGAGCTCCACGGCCGTCTGTCCGGCCGCGCCGTCGGCGGGCGCGGGCGCCTCGGAGGACGCCACACGGAGTCCGTCCGCGCGGCTGTAGGTGAGAAGGAAGCCTGCCAGATGGGTCTGACAATCCGGGCCGAGAACGAGAATCAGCTCCCCCGCCAGCCAGGGACACTCCTTCACCTGCCAAGCCGGCACCCGGAATTGCTCAAGTTCCGCAATGGTCCGGTCGATCATCCACCGCGTACTGAAACGCCCCGGCAGGGTGAGAGCGCTCGCTGCCACCGCCTTGCAGGCGCGCTGACTCGGCACGAAGTCGACCGGCAGCTCCAATCCACCCCGCTTGCCATCGGCGTCGTCGTCCAGCCACGGCACGGTCGTCAGACGTCCATCGGCCTGCCGCTGGACGACCAGGACCTCCAGCGTCTCCGCGCTGTCCCGCACCTGTGCGCGTCCCGCAGGACTGTCGTCCACGTCACCGGCTGCGTGCTCGAGCCACCCGTACAGTGGCCGGCCCGCCCGGCGAGCCGAATCCAGGAGAAAGGCCTCGGCTCTATCCCGCTTCTCGGACAGAAGTTTGTGATGGGCGGCGCGTGCCTCGTCGAGTTGTTGCATCCACTGCGAAGGTCCGACCTGCTCGTCGCCGTAGGCAGCCTGAACCAGCGGGCTGATGCAGCCCGGAAGCTCCAGCGCCCTGCCGTCCAGATAGGGGCCGAGCACGGCCAGCGAGCGCAGCAGGGCGTATTCACTGCGGTAGACGGCGCGTGTACCGTCCACCGGCTGCGGAGGAGTGGCTTCCCAGTCCACACCGGTAACCAAGCAGCGCGCCTGCGCCAAGTGCGACGGCCGACGCCGGATGTGCCGGTGCAGGCGCCCCATCCGCTGCAGAACCAGATCCACAGGGGCCAGATCCGTGACCAGGAGATCGAAATCGACGTCGAGCGACTGCTCTGCCACTTGGCTGGCCACGACCACATGCCGATGGGGGCGTTGCCGACCGTCCGGACCGAATAGCCGCAGCAAGCCGGCATCCCGAGCCGCCCGGTCAGCCGCGAGAAAGCGGGAGTGGGCCACGGTGACGATCCCGTCCCCCAGTCGCGCCCGCAGCACATCGGCGGTCTCCAGCACGCGGTCCACGGTGTTCCGTACGATCAACACGCATCCGCCGTGGGTCAGGTCACGCTCCAAGCGGTCCGCCAGTGATGGCAGATCGTCGTCCATTCGCTCCAGGATCACCTCGGCCTGCCGCCCGGACGCTGCGCGAGGACGCGCGGTGAGCACGGGGCGGCCGGGAGACACCGCGGTGATCAACGGATACGCTTCGGCACCCGTCTCCACCCCCTCGCCCGACGACCCCGCATACGCGGCCGCCAACGTCCGCCTGCGATCCGACGGCAGCGTCGCCGACAGCAGGATGACCGGCACCCGGTATGCCGCCAGCCACTCCAGCACGCGATCCAGATATCGCCCCATGTAGGCGTCGTAGGCGTGCACTTCATCGATGACCACGACCTTGCCCGCGACCGCCAGGTGCCGTAGCACCAGATGCCGGCTCTTCAGTCCGGCGAACAACACCTGGTCAATGGTCCCCACGGCGAACGAAGCCAACAACTGCTTCTTGCGTCCTCGCAGCCACTGATGCGCATGGAATCCGGCAGGCCTGGCATACCGCGCACTGCCCTCCTCCTGCCCATCGGGGTCAACGGCGACGATGGCCCGCCGCCCCTGCCGCAGGAGTCCCGACCACAGGTCGTTGAGCGAGGCCTTGGCGTGGGCGAGTACGACGGATCGCCGCCCGTCGTCACCCTCTCCGGCATCCGGGAGATGCCCCAGCCACTCCAGCAGCCGAGGAAACATGGCGTCCCCCGTCGCACGCGTGGGCAACGCCAGGAGCAGCCCTGCGGCACCGGAGCGCGCCGCCAGGATCTCCGCCGCGGCGAGTGCCGCCTCGGTCTTTCCTTCACCCATGGGCGCTTCGATCACCAGCATCCCGGGCACCGGCATGGACCGCGCCATCCGAACCGCCTCGGCCTGGACCGGCCGGACGGTCGCGCCCTCCAGCCCGGCGAACCGCAGCCTGAACAACTCATCGGCTTCTTCCTCTGGTTCGCGAGGCGCCCAGGGCCGCGGCAGGTCCAACCCGGCCCAGGCGGCAGCGAGCCGACGCCGCTCACCGACCGGGCCGACAGGCTGCCAGGTCTCGGGATCATAGGGAAACAACTCGGGTGAACTGGCGACCCAGTCCGCGAGAATCACGACCGCCGTCAGCGCCACCTGTGCCGGCTGCGGCAGCCGCACCTCGCTCCACTCCGGGAGCCGGTCGGTCACCTCCGCCGACACGGCACAACCATCCATCAGCTCGAACTGAACCCCACGCCACACCACTTCGCTCGGCCCGGGATGGCGCATCAGATGCGGCCGGAGCCCGAGGTCGTGGATCTGATGGTGATCGGGAAACGCCCCATGATGGCCACCCACCACAACGGCGAACTGCCCCGACACTCGACCACGCAGCCCGAACCGTTCACCCATCCACTCCTGCAGCAGCAACTGCCCGGCGAGACCATGGGGCGCGATCCGACGATCCTGCCCGTACGCACTGGCGAGCGGCATCTCGAGCCCGGCGTCACGCATCGGCAGGGCCAGTGGCTCGAACTGGCAGGCGAAGGCCGGTGTTGCCTTTCCGATGTCATGCACAGCTGCCAGAAACCGGACGAGCTTGTACGCGTCGGAGGCTCCGCCGGGTAGTGCTTCGGCCACCAACTCCTTGATGGAGCGGGGCACCCACTGCTCCCACAGTCGGCCGGCGACGGCCCCGCTGTCCAACAGATGCCGCCACAGTGGGAGCCAACCACCGGTTTTCTGATCTGACTTCGCCCAGGCCGACCTCGCGGCATCGGACAACCGGCCGAAAGCGGGTCCGGCATCCGAAGAACCCGAATTCATAGATGTTTCAGGCATGGCTCCCACTTCCTGCGTGCCAGGGCTGATTTGGTCCGGGTGGGCGCGGCGAGACGGTGAGCGGCTGATGACGCGAGTGGTCACAGGGGTGTGAGGGGGGGAAGGGAGCGCCCAGAGCCGGTCGTGGCTGGTCCTGAGCGCTCCCGCACCGGTTCTGTCAGGCGAAGCGCTGCTTCGACTTCTTGGACTGCAGCGACAGGATCGCGATCAGCACGACGATCACCCACACCCAGGGTGCGTTCGGGGAGGGGGTGGCAGGACAAGCGGTAATGACGGCCGGCAGTAGAGCGTGCCAGCGGGGTAACGGCGACGGCTCTGGTACGGGAGGTGCTGTGTCATTGGTACCCACAGGTAGACTGCTCCTGTCTTTGATCGTGATGAGCGGTCGGGACAGGCCGGGTCCGTGCTGTTTCCTTGCGAGGGGAGTGCACGGGGTCGGCCGTTTGCGTTGGTGCGCCCCAGCTCCTGTGGAGCCGGAGACGTGGACACTACCGCAAGATCAAGTGCGGGCTTGTTTGCGGGAGTTGGTGGAGGAGCGATGCCCCAGTTGATTCTGTAGGCGGAAGGGTGCGTAGCTGCTTCTGGAGCACAACAGACTGCATCCACCTACGGCCCGAGAAGTGACAGAAGCACTCCCAACCCCGCAGACGCAGGGAGCACATTTTCCGCGACAGCGGTGGTGCGGTTCCCCAGGGGCCACCCCCGCAGGCGCGGGGACCACTGTGTGACGGATCGTATCGACGGACGCATCGTGAGACCACCGCCTCCCCCCCCCGCAGGCGCGGGGACCACTGGTTCATGGCCCCGCGCAACTCGGAGTACTGGGGACCACCCCCGCAGGCGCGGGGACCACATGCCGTCCGCCGTGACCACCGTGCCGTCGCTGGGACCACCCCCGCAGGCGCGGGGACCACGCGAACCCCCCGTGGATGTTCTCCGGCGCCCCGGGACCACCCCCGCAGGCGCGGGGACCACTCCGGCACCGGCATCGTCGCCGACGGCGTCCTGGGACCACCCCCGCAGGCGCGGGGACCACCGGAGCTGGTGCGTCTGCCGTACGGGTCCTCGGGGACCACCCCCGCAGGCGCGGGGACCACCTGTTTCTGGGCGATAGCGTCGTGGGGCCGCGCGGACCACCCCCGCAGGCGCGGGGACCACCCTCGAGCCCAGGTTCAGTCCGACCCGATCCCGGGATCATCCCCGCAGGCGCGGGGACCACAGGTCGACGGTCACCTCGAGGATGCGCGGGTCGGGACCACCCCCGCAGGCGCGGGGACCACGTGCTGCTCGAGCTCGGCACGGACCGCGTCGCGGGACCACCCCCGCAGGCGCGGGGACCACCCCCCAACGGGGTCTTCGGCAAGGATCATAGGGGGACCACCCCCGCAGGCGCGGGGACCACAAGAACAAGAACGAAGCGTGGGATCCACAGACGGGACCACCCCCGCAGGCGCGGGGACCACGCCGCCTGGCAGGGCATCCAGACCGCAGCCATGGGACCACCCCCGCAGGCGCGGGGACCACCGCGTGCTTCACTGGTCGGACTCCGTGTCCACGGGGACCACCCCCGCAGGCGCGGGGACCACTCGTGGGGGATACGCCCGAGGGGCTTCGCGTGGGGACCACCCCCGCAGGCGCGGGGACCACCGGAGGAAGGCCCCGTCCGTCGCCTACGCCGGGGGACCACTCCCGCAGGCGCGGGGACCACATGCGCACCCAGTTCGTGGGGTCGGCGAGCCAGGGACCACCCCCGCAGGCGCGGGGACCACAAGCCGTCAGCAAACAGGGCAGGCCCCGTGTCGGGACCACCCCCGCAGGCGCGGGGACCACCCGCGCCCGGCGCGCCGGGATGATCCCCATGACGGACCACCCCCGCAGGCGCGGGGACCACCTGGAACATCGACTGGTTGGCGCCAGCCGGGCGGGACCACCCCCGCAGGCGCGGGGACCACCAGCCGCCCGCGTTTCGGGAGCGGCCCCCGTCGGGACCACCCCCGCAGGCGCGGGGACCACCTCGACCTGTACGCGGACCTCGAAGAGGAGAGGGGACCACCCCCGCAGGCGCGGGGACCACCGGCCGACCCCCGGCCCCCGTGGGCACTGGTCGGGACCACCCCCGCAGGCGCGGGGACCACAAGGTCCGCGGTTCACCGATGGTCTTGCCCTCGGGACCACCCCCGCAGGCGCGGGGACCACCGCGTCGGCTGACGAGGCGCCGGCGGAGCCCGGGGACCACCCCCGCAGGCGCGGGGACCACTTGTGCTGATGGAGTCGACATATGCCCGAATCGGGACCACCCCCGCAGGCGCGGGGACCACAAGGGGATCGGTTGAACTCCGGAGCACCCGGCGGGACCACCCCCGCAGGCGCGGGGACCACAGCATGACCCAGCCCATGATCCCAACAAACGGGGGACCACCCCCGCAGGCGCGGGGACCACACCGCCACAACATCAGTGATCAGGTCGGCAAAGGGACCACCCCCGCAGGCGCGGGGACCACCAGGTGCGGCGGCGCGGTTGTGTGCCCTCACCGGGACCACCCCCGCAGGCGCGGGGACCACGCACCCAGGCCCGGGGGCGTGGTGACCGTCGCGGGACCACCCCCGCAGGCGCGGGGACCACACACAATCCGCTTCTCCTCGGAGGTCATGCGCAGGGGACCACCCCCGCAGGCGCGGGGACCACAGGCCGTGAACTGGGGATTCACCCAGCCAGGGCGCGGAAACACGTTGCTTCTGGAGAAACGGACATTCTGTCGGCTGGTTGACTGGATCTTGGAAAAGAGTGCGTGGGGCATGTGTCGTGGCGAAGATGTGGACCGTACATCCCTTGCATCCATTCGTCGCGTCGGCGAACGGCGCCAGGCGCCTAGGGTTGGCTTGAGGCATGGAGGTGAACACCCTGACGTCAAGTTGCTGCGCGCACCGATTATTGCGCTTGCGGCAGCCTCCGTAAGCCCGTCCGCTTCAAGGTGCAGATCGTAGTGTGGGACCTGGGGAAGGGCCGTGTTGTGCATACGGACCGCCTTTACCAGACATGAAGGCGCTGATGTAGGGGCGGCATGGGCGGCTTTGGCCGTGGCGGTGGTCGGCGTGGCCGGCACACTGGGGCGCGCCCGTACGGAGTAGCCGCGGCAGGCACAGGATGCCGAAACTCAGCGCCCGCGAGCTGGTTGCTCTACGCCGGGCCTGCTGCCTGTCGTTCAACACCGCCTCGCCCAATACTAGGCAGCTCAGAGGAACCGGATGCACGCGCAGCGCACCGGTACCGGTGCGGAGGACTGTCTGGAATAGCTCGACTCGCGTCGTACCGCCCATCGCGACAGCTATGCCGAGGCGCAGATGATCGTGCCCATTCCTGTACTCGTCACAACCAGTGGAGCAAGTCGTCACCTCAACAGCGGCTACGGAAGCCGCAAACAGAGATCGGACGCCCTTGCCGGAGAGGCGCTGCGCCATGGGGTCACGGCCTCGGCGTGGATGACGCCGTTGCGTGAGCGCCTCCCGGCCCGCGGAATGCGGGCCGCTGCGGTGTCCCACCGCCGCCTCCTGCTTGCTGATCCTTCACTATGCCCCCTACGGGGGTATGCGCGGCAGACGCAGGCTGAGCAGGGCTGGTCTCACAACGACGGCATGATGTGTGCTGGGTGCGTCGATGATGAGGAGCGCGCCGAAGCGATCCGGTCTGCCGAACAGGATGACGGGGCCCGTGACTTCTGCGGCAACGCTCGGCCTGGCCGTAGGCCTGATCACGGGGCAGGCAATGGCGCTGCCCCATGCCCTTGCGACCTCGCTGCACGGGCCATGGCCCGGCGTCAACACAGCCGCTGTGCCGTGGTCGGGGGTCCTGCTCATCGCGCTCATCCTCCTCGCCTGGTGGATCGCGCGCAGCGCACTGGCATGGCTCCCACAGGAAGGCCGTCGGTGAGCAAGGTCTGGGTGCCGGCATGGCTGATCGCCTCGGCCCTGCTGAGCGTCCTTCTGACCTGGTGGATGCTGTTGTACGACCACGCCCACAACCTCTCGGCGATGAACGATTCCCTTCGAGGCGAACACGCGGATCTCTCGCGCCTGGCACTGACAGGTCCGTACTCCCTCTGGTCAGCCGTGGAACACCCCCTGATGGTCATTTTCGCTCAGTGGACACCGGTGGTAACGGCGCTGGTACTGCTGTGGGCCTGGCCGCTGGCCGCACAGCTGCGCTATCCGGCGCGTGGAGACTGGATACGCACGGTCACACGAGCCTCAGGAGCCGGGGGCAGCGGTCTACCTGAGCGGCGTCGTCATTCTCCGCCTGATGGTCCGTATGGATACCGACGCCCCGGACACAACGCAGGCGGCGTTTCTCCGGCTCTTCGGCTACTGGCAGTTCGTCGCCGCCATACTGGTCCAAGGTGCCGTCGCGATCATTGTCGCCGCCTGGTCGGTACGGCACCACGGGCGCAATACGTTTGTGTATGGCCTCCTGGCCGCATTCCTCACTGGCTGTTTGGCCACCACCGTCTTCGTCGGCGGGATCCCTGGCCGGTGGTTGCGTAGACGCCCTGGCGGTACGACCGGCGTCCTGCACCGGCGTGTCCCTGCCCTACGTCCGCGATACGTTGCTGCGCATTTTGACCGGTGGTGCGCTGGTTGCCGTCCCAGGTGTCACGAGTGTCGTGCTGCTGTGGCCCATAAGGCCCAGGAGCCGGCGTCAACCCCGAAGGGGAGCATCCTCCTGCTCTCCCGCAGACTTGCCTACGGCGCGGCGCTTTGTCTGGGCTGTCGCCAATTGGGTGCGCGGTGACGCTCGTCGGCTTCACCGTTGTTGACCGGGACGAAAGCTTCGGCCCGGAGCGTGCTGCGGGTGGACCCGGCGTCGCATGCGCCGCCTATGACGAGCTGCTCGGTGTCTGGGCGCATTCAGAGGACGTGTGCCATCGCCGGTCGCCCGCTCGTCAACCTGCCGTGAATCATCCTCCCTTGATTTGTCGCACATAGCTCACGCCGTCGAGTATGAGATTCTCGAAGACGTACCCGTAACCCGCCTCGAATGTTTCTACCGACCAGTGATTGACGACCATTTGGCCGCCGGGGATATGGATGACCATCGACGAACCTGACACCACGGCCGTCCCGTAATGGATTTGCCCCGTGTTCTGGTACAGCAGGGCTGTCCCGTCGGCCCTGAAGGCGATCTTCGTCAGACGGGCGGGGCCTTCGCCGTCGCCGTCCCACTCCCCGACGAGCTCAGTCGGAATGTCGCCCTTCGGAAGTGACATGGACGGCGTGAGGGATGCCATCGACGTCATTGGTGTCCGTGGCGTCCCCAGCATCTCTGCGGGTGAACTCGAGGGTTCATCCGCCCGGGACTTGGACACCGGGAGGGACGGAATGGTCGTGGTTTCCCCGTGGGACGGTGGGATGTTGTTGGCCGTCTTCGTGCCCTCGGGGGCCTCTGCCGCATGCCCCCAGCCGCCCATCAGAAATGTGATCAGTGCCACTGCGGAAAGCGAATATGGATTCCTCTTCACTGTGACATCCCCTCTCTCGTCCCGTTGTCCCCGTCTGACAGCGAGGAACGGGCTTGTAGTGAGAGTAGTCTGATCGTTATTTAGTGAAACGTTTCGCTTTGAAATTGATGGGATATTTTGCCAGAGGTGAGCTCCTGAGGGCGGTGGTCTTCGGATCCAGCGCGGTCGAGGAATCCGTGGCTACGGGAATGCGAGTGCCGTTCGGGTGAGCGGCGGCCCGGAGGTGTTCTTCGCAGGAGTATGTGCCTGGAAGGTCATCCCCGGGCCTGCCAGGAGACAGCGCACTCACCGGTGGTGCGGATGCCACCTGCAGAGTCAAGAGCTCGTGAGGATGACGAGTTGCTGGGTGGCTCGGGTCATTGCGACGTAGCGGTCGACGGCTCCTTCGATGCCCTTGCCGAAGGTGTCCGGGTCGATGAGGACGACCAGGTCGAACTCGAGCCCCTTCGAGAGTTCCGGCGTGAGCGAGCGGACGCGGGATGTCGCCCGGAAGGTGGGGTCGCCGATGACGCAGGCGATTCCGTCGGCGTGTGCGGCGAGCCAGGTGTCGAGGACCGAGTCCAGGTCCGTGACGGAGCCGTGGACGACGGGGATGCCGTTGCTGCGGATGGAGGTCGGCACGTTGGCGTCCGGGAGCTCGGCCCGGATGACCCGTTCGGCCTCCGTCATGACCTCTTCCGGGGTGCGGTAGTTGACGCTCAGGGAGGCCTCGGTGATCCGGTCGAGTCCGACGCGCTCGAGTCGTTCCTGCCACGACTCCGTGAATCCGTGCCTGGCCTGGGCGCGGTCACCGACGATGGTGAAGCTCCGGGACGGGCAGCGCAGCAGCAGCATCTGCCACTCGGCGTCGGTCAGTTCCTGGGCCTCGTCCACGACGATGTGGGCGAACGGGCCGGCGAGCAGGTCCGGTTCGGTGCCGGGCAGTGCGCTCTCGTCGATCAGGGTGTCCTGCAGGTCCTGTCCGCGCAGCATCCCGACCGCGCCTTCGCTCTCGTCGATCTGGACGTTCTGCAGCAGGCCGTCGATGGCGTCGGCCCTGCGCGCGCGTTCGGCGGCGACGGAGGCGTCGTGCCGGCGCTTGCGCATCGACGCGTCCGGGTCGCCGAGCCGCTGCCGTGCCGCGTCCAGGAGCGGCAGGTCGGACACCGTCCAGGCCTGGGCGTCCTCGCGCTGCAGTGTGCGGACGTCGTCGGGGCCGAGCCAGGGGGCGCACTTGCGCAGGTAGGCGGGCACCGACCACAGGTCTCCGACGAGGTCACTCGCCTCGATCATCGGCCACGCGCGGTTGAGGGTCCTGATGAACTCCCGGTCCTGCAGCAGGGACCTGCGGAGCAGCTCGGGCGGGGCCTCGCTGTCGTCCTTGTCCATCAGGATCGTGAGCAGCTCCTCCCGGATCTGCTCGCGCGCCTCGTTGTGCGGGGTGCCCGGTTCCACCGCTTCGAACGCCGCCGCCCAGTCGTCGGCGCTCAGCCAGATGTCGGACCAGTGGCTCGAGACCGTCATCCCCTCGGTGGGCGGCTCCTCGTAGATGGCGACGGCCGGTTCGATCGCCTTCACCATGTCCGCGGACGACTTCAGCAGGGCCGCGCGCGGGTCGGCCTCGACCGCTGCTCCGGCTCCCTCGGTGACGAGGTCGCGCAGGGTGCAGGTCTGGACGCCCTCCTCGCCGAGGCTGGGCAAGACGTCGGCGACGTAGGCCAGGTAGGGCCGGCTCGGACCGACGAACAGCACGCCGCCGCGGCGGTGTCCGAGGCGAGGGTCGGAGTAGAGGAGGTGGGCGGCGCGGTGCAGGGCGACGACGGTCTTGCCCGTACCCGGACCGCCGTCGACGACGAGGGCGCCGCGGGATCCCGCCCGAATGACGGCGTCCTGGTCGGCCTGGATGGTGGCGAGCACGTCGCGCATCCGTGCCGACCGGTTGCTGCCCAAGGTGGCGATGAACGCGGACTGGTCGTCGAGCGCGGCGTGCCCCTCGAGCCCGTCGGCGGTGAACACCTCGTCCCAGTAGTCGCTGATCCGGCCCCGGGTCCAGCGGTACCTGCGGCGGCTCGCCAGCCCCATCGGGTTGGCGTGGGTCGCCGCGAAGAACGGCTCGGCCGCGGGGGAGCGCCAGTCGAGCAGCAGCCGGCGCCCCGTGCTGTCGGTGAGGCCGAGGCGTCCTATGTACACGGGCTCGGGGTTGTCCGCCGGGACGATGTGGCCCAGGCACAGGTCGAGGCCGAAGCGGCGCAGGGTGCGCAGGCGACCGGTCAGGCGGTGGATCTCCGCGTCCCGGTCCATGGCCTCCCGGCCGATGCCGCCGGGCGCCTTGCGTGCGGCCTCGAGGCGGTCGGACAGTTCGGCGATCGCCTGCTCGAGGCTCGCCGAGATGGCCGCGAAGTGCTGCTCGTCGCCGTCGATCAGCGCCGGGTCGGCCTTGGGGGAGAGGTGGTCGGGGAGGTCGAACGCGCTCGTGGTCAGGGAATTCATGCCATCAGCTCCGGTCCGAGGTCGCCGCCGCGACGGCCTGCGACGCGCACACCCGCGTCTCGTTGCCGAGTGCCCGCACCCGCCGTGCGCGTCCCCCCGTCGACTCGACGTCAGCGCACGATCCGTACACCCACAACAACACATGCACTTCGTGGATCTCCCATTTCTGCAGGTCCTGGCCTCGGTCCGCGAATCTTGCCCCACGACCGGGGCCTTGCCGCAAGCCCCCCAGTGCGCTATAAGTTGAGAGTGGCAAGGAGTGGGTGTTCCTCCTTGCCTTCCTCATGTCGCCGGGATGCCGGCCCACTCCCCCTCTTGTCGGCCCGCTGCTACGACAGCCTGTTGGCGACCACGGATGCCGCCTCCGCGATCAGTTTGTTGTCGTAGGTGGAGTCTTCCTTGGTGCGGTTGGACATGATCGCCACGACGATGGGGGCGGCCTTGGGCGGCCACAGTACGGCGATGTCGTTGCGGGTGCCGTAGCCCTTGCCGGCTCCGGTCTTGTCGCCGACCACCCAGCCCTTGGGCACCCCGGCCCTGATGAGCTCGTCTCCGGTGGTGTTGGTCTGCAGCCACTTCGTGAGCCGGGCCTTTTCGTTCTTGCCGAGGACGTCTCCGAGGACGTACGCGCGCAGGTCCTTGGCCAGCGCCCGCGGCGTGCTGGTGTCCTGCGTCCCGCCCGGGGCCCACAGGTTCAGCTCGGGCTCGCGGCGCTCCATCCGGGTGTCGTGGTCGCCCATCTCCTCGAGCGCGGCGTCGAGGCCCTTGGGGCCGCCGAGCGCGTCGAACAGCAGGTTGCCCGCGGTGTTGTCGCTGTAGCGGACGGCGGCGTCGCACAGCTCGCCCAGGCTCATCCCGGTGTCGACGTGCTTTTCGGTCACGGGGGAGTAGTCGACCAGGTCGTCCTTGGAGTACTTGATCACCCGGTCCATCCCGCTCAGCGAGTACTTTCGCAGCACGGCGCCGGCGGCCAGCGCCTTGAAGGTGGAGGCGTGGGCGAACCGCTCGCCGTCGTTGTAGGCCACCTCGCGCCCGGTGCCGGTGTCGATGGCGTAGACACCCAGCCGTGCGTCGAACTTGCGCTCGAGATCCTTGAAGTCGCGGGCGGGCGACTTCGTGGCCGCGCCCGGCTTCGTCGTCGCGGCGGACGAGGACGACGAGGCCGAGGAGCCGCCTTGGTCGCAGGCCGTGAGCGGGACGAGGGCGAGCAGGGCGAGCGCGCCGAGAGTGGCGCGGCGGGCGAGAGTGTGCTGCATGGTCCAAACCTCCAGGGGCGCCCCGCATGCGGGGCGCGTCAGGTGCGGGCACGGGCGACACGGCCGGGTGACACGGCCCGTACCGGTGCGTGGTCATGACTGCCGGGACCACCCTCGCCCTCGGGTGATCATGCGGTCCAATACGCTTGTGCGCCGTTCCATGCCGATCTGGCATACAGTTCGGACTGTGGATCTTGTGGGGGCATGTCGCGCGTTCGTCAGCGTCAGCAAGCACGGCAGCTTCACCGTCGGAGCGTCCGCTGTCCGGATGTCCCAGCCGGTGGCCAGCCGTCGCGTCGCGGCGCTGGAGGAACGCTTCGGTGAGCAGTTGTTCGAGCGCACCTCGCGGCGGGCCGTCCTCACGCCCTTCGGCCGGGACCTGCTGCCGGTGGCCAGGCAGCTCGTGCAGGCCGCCGACGTGCTGCTCCACGAGGCGGAAGCCGCCAAGAGCAAGCCGTGGCGGCTCGCGGTGCCCGGCATCTGTTCCACAGTCGACCTCGCGCGCCTCGTCGCCGATGCCCGGGGGCACGGTGTCACGCTCGACCTCCGCGTCGCGGAGCCCGCGCAGCGCAGGGAGCTCGTCCACGCGCAGCAGGTACGCGCCGCCCTGCTCGCGGTGCCGTCGGACGAGGCGGCGTGGTCCGTGCCGCTCGGGCTCGCCGCCGCGCGGGACACCGGTGTGAAGCGCGTCTACGTGGAGGCGCTGCGGGTCGGACGGGGCTCGCCCGACCCGGCTCGCCGCATCTGGCTCCAGCCGGAGGACGACGTACCGCACATCCGCGACCCGTTGGCGCGCCTGCGCGACGCGGTCGGCCTGCGGCCGGCGCAGCTCGTCGCGGCGGCCGACCTGACGACCGCGGCGGCAGAGGTCCTCTGCACCCGCGACCTGCTGCTGTGTTCCCCCGCACAGGCCGGGGAACTGGGCCTCGGCTGGTGGCCCATCGGCGAGATCACGCTCAGCCGGGGGTACGCGCTCGCCGCGGCCGCGGACGGCAATCCACAGCACATCGAGGCGCGCCTGGGAGATGCCATCGCGCGCTGCCTCGGCGCGGACACCCTGACGGGAACCGCGGGAAGGACGACGACGTGAACACCGAGGCACTGCTGAGCGACCTGCGCCGCCAGTTGCACGACGGCGGTCTGCGCGGCTGCCTGCTCGTACGCGACCTCCACACCGGGGACGAGCTGGGCATCGAACCGGACACCCCGCTGCCCTCCGCGTCCCTGGTCAAGGTTCCGCTCGCGCTGGCGACGGTGGAGCGCATCCGACGGGGCGAACTCGACGGGGCGACGACGCTCGACGTGCAGCCAGGGCGGATCGCCACGCCCGGCCCCACCGGGCTGAGCCGCTTCCGCCACCCCGCCCGCATCGCCATCGACGACCTGCTCTACTTGAGCACCTGCATAAGCGACGGAACGGCCGCCGACACGCTGTTCGACCTCACGCCCACCGCCCAGGTCGTCGGCATCCTCCACGAGTTCGGCCTTCGCGGCATCACCATCCGGCACACCATCCACGAGCTGTCCGACACCCCCGCGGAACGCTTCGACGCCGCCGAAGCCCATCTCGCCCACGCCCTCGCCATCGACGCCGGAACCAGCGGGCGCGGACACCGGGTGCCCCAACTCGACACCACGCGCGCCAGCACCGGCAGCGCACGTGCCTGGGTCGAACTGCTCCAGGCCCTGTGGACACCATCGAGGATCCACCCCGCGGTGGCCGAGCGCGTACGCGGCCTCATGGCCCACAACCTGCTCCTGCACCGGCTCGCCCCGGACTTCAGCTCCGACGCCACCACCTGGTCCTCCAAGACCGGCACCCTGCTCAACCTCCGCCACGAGATCGGCGTCGTCGAGCACTCCGACGGCCAGGCCTTCGCCATCGCCGTCCTCACCGAGTCACTCGTCCCGGCCGACACCCAGCCCGGCGCCGAAGCCCTCATGGCACACGTCGCCCGAACCCTGCGCGACCACCTTCGGCACCTCTGACCCCCACCTCCGCCCCCCACGTGTGCCCCCACGTGTGCCCCTCACGTGTGCCCTCCGCGTCAGCCCGTGGGGCTGCCGCCGGCTGTCGGCCGCGCCTCCTGCGGGACGGGCAGGTCGAACACATGGCCCGGGGTGACGATCTCGGTGATCGCCTTGCCGAAGAGGGTGCTGGGCTCCGTCCGGTTGTGCAGGATGTCGGTGTTGAGCAGGACGACCAGCGTCGCCCGTTCCTCGGGCAGGTAGATCGTCAGTGACTCGTAGCCGGGCAGCGAGCCGTTGTGACCGATCCAGCCCTGGACGTTGAAGATTCCCAGGCCGTACCCGACGCCGGGAATGGGCGTCGGAAGGGTCTTCAGCCGCTCCGCCTGCGTCCGGGGAGTCAGCAGAGCACCGGTGGCGACGACGCGCGCCCAGGTCCGCAGGTCCCGCAAGTCGGAGATCATCGCGCCGGCGGCCCAGGCCCAGGAAGGATTCCAGTCCGTGGCGTCCTCGACGGCACCCGAAGCGGTCTGGTCGGTGTATCCGTGGGCGTGGGGGCTGGGGAACTCGGAACCGGCCGGGAACAGGGTGTGGTGCAGGCCCGCCGGTTCGAGGACCTTCTCGTGGACGAAGTCCTTCAGCGGCCGACCGCCGGCCTTCTCCACGACGAGTCCCAGAAGGATCAGGTTGGTGTTGGAGTATTCGAACTTCTCGCCGGGCTGGAACTGCACCGGATGCCTGAAGGAGTAGTCGAGCAGTTCCTGCGGAGTCATGGGCCGATTCGGATCGGAGGTGAGGGCCTTGTAAAAGCCCTCGTCCTCCGAATAGTTGAACAGTCCGCTGCGCATGTCGGCGAGGTCGCGCAGAGTGATGCGGTCGCCGTTGGGGACGTTGTCGATGTACCGGCCGATCGGATCGTCCAGTTTCACCTTGCCCTCGTCGACCAGCTCGAGCAGGGCGGTCACGGTGAAGGTCTTGGTCTCGCTGCCGATCCGCATGTACAGCCCGGGATCCATGGGCGTTCCGTTCGCCTTGTCGGCGACGCCGAAGGCCCGTACGTAATTCCCCTTGCCGGGCGCCGACAGGCTGACGACGACCCCGGGCACGGAGGTCTCGCGCATCACCTGCTGGATCGCGGTGTCGAGACGCGCGGCGACGGCGGGGCCGAGCTCCGGGAACCCGGGGCCGGGGTCCGAAGGGGAAGCCGGGGGCGCGGAGAAGGCGGCGGAGGTGGTGGAGGCGGCGGAGGAGGCGGTGGAAGAAGCGGAATCCGCGGCGACCGCGCCCGGCGCGGTCACCGGCACCGCCAACAGGCCGGCCGTGGCCAGGCCTATGCATCTCCTGCGCCGACGCGTCTGTGAGCACCCCATGGCAGGCCTCCTGCCGGACGAGGGCAAAGAACCTTCATCAGCGTAGGTCCGCTCTCGGGTTCCCGCACCACGACCTGCGACGTCGTGCCGGTTCCACGGCGACCGCCCCGCCGGAGCCATGAGGTTCAGGACATCATCCGGAACCCCGGTAACCGCCCGTAAACCCGCAAGTAACTATGCGTGGAGCACCGGATACGGCTCTGCGGGCCCCGCTCGCCATGGCCGGATCGATTCCGGGTGGTGCCAGGCGACTTGGCCCGGCCGGGCCGGTGCTGGTGACATGTCCGTGGCGGGTCCACGACAGGCACGGGTGGCGTCCGGGGAGAGTACGCCACTTCACGTGTCCGCACATGCTCCGCCATGACGCCCTTTCCGATGCCCGAACCGCACGGCGACGCCTTTGTCGCCGCCGCGGGACCCCACGAGCGGGTTTGTTCATTCGGGACGGAAGGCGGCGGGATGCCGGTCGAGGTCATCTTCTTCAACGTCGGCCAGGGGGACTGTACGTTCCTGTGGTTCTACGAGGCGCCAGGAGGCGGCAGCGGCCTCTCCAACCCCGCGAGCCGGGTGGGTGTCGGGGCCGCGCTGATCGACTGCGGCTCCCTGCTCGCCACCCCGCACCGCAGCACGGCCGGGCTGCCCGGCACGGACGACGCGCGGATGGTCGGCCACATCAGGCGCGTGATCGCCGACCGGCTCGGCCGTAACGCCGGGGCGAGCAAGGACCGGCTGGAATACCTGTTCCTCAGCCACCCCGACGCGGATCACCACAACAAGCTCGAGGACCTGCTGTGCAATTCCGCAGGGACGCTCGATTTCGGCATCCAGGAAGTCTGGTACACCGGCGACCCGAAGAGCTATCACAAGGGCAAAACCAACAGCTTTCTCTACAAGTTACTCAAGCCCGGTCAGCGGGGCAGCCTGACCAACGGCCCCCACGCCGTGGCGAATGACGCGGAAGCCAAGAATCTCCAGTCGAGCGTCCTGCCCGTCCCTCTCCCAGCGGCGCCGTCCGGGAATCCCCTGCCGGAACTCCTCCTCGTGAGCTCGTCCCTGTATGCAGAGGTCAGTGGCAAGAAGGTGGTGTCGAAGTCCAGAGGGAGCCGCGATTCCACCTGGTCGAACGCGGCCAGCCTCGTGTTCCTGCTCTCCGGACAGCCAGGGGCGTCGGACGGCAAGCGGCAGAAGGTTCTCCTGATGGCCGACGCCGAACGCGGTGTCGAGGAATTCCTGATGATGGGCGACAGGGACGCCAGGTACCAGCGCGACAAGAACATGTGGCTGAAGGCCGGTCACCACGGCAGCGCTCATGCGACCAGCGAGGACTGGGTCAAACACACCACCCCCGACGCGCTGTTCTTCAGCTCCGGCCGCAAGACCTTCGGCGGCACCGGCATGCCGGCCGACGCTCGTCTGAACGCCATCCGCAAAACCCTCGCCGACGAGCACATACCCCAGCCGGCCATCACACCGGCCGGGCCGCACCCCTACGGGTTCTTCCAGCGCGGTGCGACTCCTCCCTTCGTCGTACAGACCACCACCGAGGGATTCTGCACCTCCCTGGCCGAGGCCCCGCCCCCCGCCGGGCGCGAATGGCTCGGTGTCGACTGGCATCTGATCCTGGACGACCCGCAGCCCGGCGACTACCACCTCGAATACGCCTGAGGAGCAGGGAGCAACCTGACATGGCACTGACGGTCGCCGCGCTGGAAGCGGTTCTGGACCAGACACGGGATGCGTTCCGGCTCGACGTGGGCACCCTGGAGCTCGCGGGCTTCGGCGAGCAGTGCGCCACGTACCTGGCCGGTGGAGAACTCGTGGTCACCGGGGTCACCCGGGTCGACAAGCCCGGCCTGCGGGTCGAAGGCCTGGTCACCCTGAAGGGGAAGACGGCGTCGCGCGGCAGCGTGTCGTTCGTCCCGGACGACGCCGGGACCACCGTGGCCGGCGTACGGGTGGACGCCGAGGTGGAGCGGCAGAGCGAGGTGCTCTCCGACGCGGCACGGACGGCCGCCGCGAGCCTCTCGGCGCTGAAGCCGGGCGGTACGCGCCTGGTGTTCGGCGAGGAGCCCGGCCGCGACGGCCGGGTGACCGCCCGCACCGGCCTCGGCGTCGAGCTGGACTTCCCGGGCCCCGACGCCCCCGACAAGCCGTACCTGTGGGGATACGAGCCCGCCGAGGACACCGAGGCGTGGGCGCTGGGCGGCGCCTTCGAGGGCGTGGCCCTCACGGACCTGTCCCGCCTCGCCGACCTGAGCGGTGCGCCGTCCGGCGGAGGCTTCGCGCTGCCCGCCGACGTCAAGGCCGGGCAGCTCTCGCTCACGGAGCTGTCCGTCGCCTTCGCCCCCGGCACCGACGGAGGTGCGGCGAAGCTGCTGTCGATGTGGCTGAAGGTGGAGCTGGCCGCCCAGTGGGCCGTCGCCGGTGACCAGCTCCTGATCAAGGACCTCTACGCCGCGTTCGGCGTCGTCCTGCCGGGGACCAGGCCCTACCTGACCACCGTCCTGGGCGGCGAGGTCGAGCTGGCCCAGGACGTGGTCGTCGACGTCGAGGTGACGCTCCCCGACCGCGAGGTCCTCGCCTCGCTGGGGCGGCCGGTCGCCCTGAAGCCGCTGCTGGAACGGCACTTCCCCGGTCTGCCGGTGCCCGCGCTGACGGTCGCGGACCTCGCCCTGTGGGGCACGGCCGCCCAGGGACAGACCGGGTACGGCCTCGACCTCGAACTCCAGGACGTCTGGCAGCTCGCCGACGGCGTCGAGCTGTCGCAAGTCACCCTGTCGGCCGGCAAGCATGGCAAGGACGTCGCCGCCTCGCTGGACGCCCTGTGGAACCTCGGCGACGCGGTCCTGAACGTCCACGGCGAGTGGGCCACCGGCGCGGGCTGGAAGCTCGCCGCGTCCGCGACGAACGTCAAGCCCGCCGACCTGTTCGCCGGGTTCGGCATCGCGCCGCCGCCGTTGCTCAAGGACGTCACCGTCGAGCGGATCGGGGTGACGTACGACAGCCAGGAAGGAACGTTCCACCTCGATGTGGGCGGCGCGTTCCCGCTCGGCGGGCTGCACGCGGCCCTGACCCTGTCGGTCGACCTGAAACGCACGGGCGGGCAGCCCGGCTACGACCAGACGTACACCGGCTCCCTCACCCTGGAGATCCCCGGGCACGGCGGCGGCGCCCCCCGCACGATGACGTTCGCGCTGGCCGACTCCCAGCACGCCGAGTTCCTCGCCTCCTGGACGGACGCGCAGGGCGTCTCGCCCGCCGACCTGGCCACGCTGCTCGGCGTGGACGCGCCCGCCGAGATGCTGGCGAAGCTGGGCTCGGTCACGTCGGTGAAGCTGCGGTACGCGACCACGGACAAGTCGACCGTGTTCGCCGCCCGCACCGCCGACGGCGGGTCACTGGTCCTCGTGTCACAGCAGGACAAGAGCTCACAGCAGGACAAGAGCGGCGGCCGGGTCTGGGTGGCGCGGGTCGGCATGGCACTGAACGCTGGGCTGTCGCAGGTCCCGCTGCTCGCCGGCCAGATCCCCGCCGACCAGGACGTCGCCGTCCGCGGCCTCGGCGCGCTCGTCTCCTCGCACGACCTCACGGCCGCCCGGATGGGCGAGCTGAACCGGGCGCTGGCCGCCTGCGACGCCGACCAGCCCCCGCTGCCCGCGGACGGGGTGGCCAAGGGCGCCGCGTTCGCCGTCAGCCTGCAGCTGCCGGGCAGGAACGGGCCGACGTCCGTGCTGGTCCGCGGCGGCAGGCAGGGGAGCGGCACCACCGCCACCGGCCCGCGGCAGCTGACCGCCGGCGGAGCCGGGACGGGCGCCGATACGAGCACCGGTGCCGGCGCCACGCCGATGGTGGCGTGGGTGGACGTGCAGCGCTCCGTGGGCCCGCTGCAGCTGCGCAGGGTCGGCGTCGGCTTCGCCGACGGGACGGTGTGGGTGCTCTTCGACGCCTCGCTGGGCATGGCCGGGCTCGTCCTCGGCGTCGAGGGGCTCGGCGTCGGCATCCCGCTGGCCGACCCGACGGACCCGCGGTTCCGGCTGGACGGGCTGAGCGTCGGCTACTCCCGCCCGCCGCTCGCCATCACGGGCGCCCTGGTGAACCGGCCCGAGGACGACACGTACGCGACGCTGGTCGAGGGCGTGCTGGCCGTGTCCGCCGAGAAGTTCGGGCTGACGGCGCTGGGCGCGTACGCGCGGACCAAGGCGGACCCGGACGATCCGTCGATGTTCCTCTTCGGCAGGGCGAGCGGACGGTTCGGCGGACCGCCGCCCGTCGAGATCACCGGGATCATGGCCGGCTTCGGCTTCAACACCTCGCTGCGGCTTCCCGAAGGCGACCAGGTGCTGGAGTTCCCGTTCCTGAAGGACATGACCTCCTCCGGCCCGGACGCCGATCCGATGAAGGTCCTGGGCACGCTGATGGGCGGCGGCTCCGACGCCTGGGTGCGGCCCGCGACCGGGCAGCTGTGGTTCGCGGCGGGACTGCAGTTCAGGGTCTTCGAGTTCATCGAGGGCCAGGCGCTGCTGGCGCTGGAGGTCGGCGACGACTTCGCCGTCGCGGTCCTGGGCACGGCCGAGGCGCGGTTCCCCAGGGGCGCCGGGCTGACGGAGTACGCGCGCGTCCGGCTGGGCCTGTCGGCCAAGTACCGGGCGAGCGAGCAGGTGCTGAAGGTGACGGCGCAGCTCGCGCCCGGCTCGTACCTCATCGACGAGGCCTGCGTGCTGACCGGCGGCTTCGCCCTGTACGTGTGGTTCGACGACGAGCACGCGGGTGACTTCGTGCTGACCCTGGGCGGCTACCACCCCAAGTACGACGTGCCCGCGCACTACCCGAAGGTGCCGCGGCTGGGCTTCTCCTGGCCGGTCACCTCGGAGCTGACGATCAGCGGCGGCTCGTACTTCGCGCTCACGCCGGGGGCGGTCATGGCCGGCGGCGCGCTGGAGGTGAACTACCGCTCCGGCGACCTGCACGCCTGGCTGACCGCGCACGCCGACATGCTCATCGAGTGGGCCCCGTTCCGCTTCGACGTCGAGATCGGCATCAGCATCGGGGTCAGCTACGTGCTCGACCTGTGGCTGGTCCGCGAGACGATCCGCGTCGAGGTCGGCGCGTCGCTGCGGCTGTGGGGGCCGCCGACGGCCGGCGAGGTGACCATCCACCTGTGGTTCATCTCGTTCACCATCGCCTTCGGCGACGGCGACGCCCGGGACGACGGCCCCGCACCCTGGTCCGACGTGGTCAAGCAGCTGCCCGCACGGGAGAACGCCGTCCGGCTGGCACCCATGGACGGGCTGCTGCCGACGCGGGACAAGGACGACGTGTGGGTCGTCGCACCCGGCGTCTTCTCCTTCGCCGTCCGCACCGCCGTCCCCGTCACCACCCTGCGCCTCGCCGCCCCCAAGGACCCCAAGGAGATCGCCGGCAAGACGGTCGACATCCGTCCCCGCCGTGACAAGGGCAAGGACCTGCACTCGGTCCTCACGGTCACCCTGAAGGGGGTCACGGACACCTACGACCTGCGCGACTGGTACGCCGGGGGGACGGCGGAGACCCGCTCGAAGCTGCCCGCCGCGCTGTGGGGCCCGTACGACGGCAAGCTGACCACGGACAGCGCCCGGCGGGTGGACGACCAGCTCGTGGGCGTCGACCTGCGGCTGCCGCCGCCCACCCCGGGCGACTCCCCGGGCCCGATCGCGTCCGGAACCCTCGCCCACGACGACCGCGAGCCGGACGGGACGCTGCCGCTGCGCCCGCCCGTCACCGCCCGGCCGGCCGCGATGCGGCTGACGGCCGAGACCGCCGAGACCGCCGAGACCGCCGAGACCGCCGAGACCGCCGAGACCGCCGAGACCGCCGAGCACGGCGGGGACGGCGGGGACATGGGCGGCGCCACGGGCGGGATGACGGGGAGTTCGGTCGACTGGGCCCGCGACCGGCTGTTCGCCGCGATGGACTACCTGGACGTCAGCCCGGGCACCAACGAACGCCTCGAGGCCGACGACGCGCTGGTGGCCGGCGACATCAAGGCGAAGCTGGCCGACACCATCGGCCACGACCCGATCGCCACCGGCGAGCGGCTGTACGTGGTGGGCAAGGGGAAGACCGTCACCCCGGTCGACGCGCACAGCCTGACCGCCCACGCGCCGTTCACGCTGCACTACGCGGGCCCGAACCACCTCGCCGTCGGCCCCGACGGCCGCCGGCTGTGCGTGGCCGGTTCCGACCAGCACGTCGACGTCGTCGACATCTCCCTCAACCCGCCCCAGGACGCGACCAGCCTGAACCCTCCGGCACCGGTCTGGGTGCCGCAGCTCCCCAAGGGCGCCTCGGTCTCGCCCGACAACAAGTGGGCGTACTTCACCTACGAGCAGCCGGACCAGCTGGTGGTGTTCGACATCAGCGGCGACGTGCCGGTGAAGCACCAGGAGTTCGGCCCCCAGACGAGCCCCGGCGACGTGGTGCCCTCCACCCAGTGGGACGGGACGCGGCAGGTGGTCTACCTGGCCAAGCCCGCCAAGGACGTCGTCACCAAGGTGGAGGTCACCGGCGGGAAGTGGCCGGTGGAACTGGGCGACCTGCCCGCCGGCCCCCGCCCCACCCGCCTCGCCGTGGACCCCAGGGGACGCTGGCTGTACGCCCTCAACGCGGGCAGGTCCACGGTGACGGTCGTCGACGTGAGCGCCGCGAGCGTCATCGCGACCCTGCGCACCGGCACCGACCCGAGCGCCCTGGTCGCCTCGCCCGACGGCAACCGGCTGTACGTGGCCAACGCCACCACCGGCACCGTCTCGGTCTTCGACGTCTCCGGCACCGCGCCGCGGGAGGTGGACGAGCCGGTGTGGGTCGGCCCGGAGCCGGTCGCGCTCGCGGTGTCGTCCGCGGGCGACCGCCTGTTCGTCGCCCGGTCCGAGGCCCGGACGGTCCAGGTCGTGGACACCACGGCCACCCCGCCCGCCCTGCTGCCCGTCACCGTCCCCCTCACCGACGACCCGGTGGCGCTGGCCGTCACCGTCCCGCCGCCGGCCCCGGAAGCACCGGCTGCCCCCAGCGAGACACGAATCACCGAAGGCGGTGCGGCATGAGCCACCCCGAGTCCATCTCAGAGCCCGGCGAGCGGCTGGACGTGCAGTTCCTCGACTCGCTCGTACCGCGGATCACCGCCGGGCGCTACACCCTGACCGTGCACCAGTCCCTCACCCTGGACGGGGAGGCCGCCGACGACGGCTATCTGCCGGGCGAGGCCTCGCCGGTGACCCAGCAGGTGGAGGTGCGGGCGCCGCGCTTCACGGTCGAGCCGGACTGGATCCACGGCGCCTACCCGCCCCCGGGCGCCACCGGCCTGTACTCCGACGTCCTGCCGCACATGACGCTGACCCGGCCGACCCTGCCGTGGGAGCGGGTGGCCGACGAGGAGTCCGCCAAGGCCGGGAAACCGCTGCCGTGGCTCGCAGTGCTCGTCTTCGGCGAGGGCGAACTGCCCGGCGACCCCCACTGCCTCGGACAGACGGACCCCCGGACCGTGGGCGAACTGTCCGTCGAGTCCTCCCGCAGGCCGGAGGACGCCGGCGTCGTCCTGCCCCGC
Source organism: Streptomyces griseocarneus (assembly GCF_014655595.1). GTDB lineage: Bacteria > Actinomycetota > Actinomycetes > Streptomycetales > Streptomycetaceae > Streptomyces > Streptomyces griseocarneus. The sequence continues at coordinate 1,364,279 of NZ_BNBL01000001.1, forward strand.
CTCGACCCGGGGGACCCGGTCCCCGCCGAGGACCGCGACCGGGTGACCTGCCGTACGATCCGCGTCCCCCCGGCCGTCTTCCACGCCGTCGCACCCACCAAGGCCGAACTGCCGTACCTCACGCACGTGCGCCGGGTCGACCGGCGGCACCAGGGCGTGACCACGAGCCCGGACCGCATCCAGGTGGGCGACTACGCCGTCGCCGTCGCCAACCGGCTGCCCCGCGCGGCCGGCGGCCGCTACGTCGCCCACCTCGTCTCCCTGGAGGGCTGGCTGCCGTACCTGCCCGACGGGAGCACGGAGACGTACGAGGGGCCCGCGCAGGACCTGCGGCTGGTGTCGCTGTGGTCCTGGGCGTTCGAGACGCTCGCCGACCACGCGCCCGGCTTCGCCGCCCTCACCCAGCACTTCGTCGACGGCCAGGGCGACAAGGGCTCCGCGCTGCTGCTGCGCGTGCCGGTCGGTGACCGGCCGCTGTCCGGCCCCGAGCAGCAGGAGGTCGCCGAACGGCTGCGGGGCGGGTACCTGCCGATCTCGTGCCGCACCGAGTCCGGGCGCGCCACCTTCGGCTGGTACCGGGGACCGTTCATCCCGGACCACGCCCCGCCGCGCACGGAGCGCGACCGCCGCCGCTGCGCCGCGGAGGCGCTGATCCACCTGGAGCAGTACGGCGTCTTCGACGTCAGCCTCGCGACCGCGTTCACCGCCGGCCGGGGCGTCGCGCTGGCCGACCACCAGTTCAGCGCGGCGCTGCTGCGGCTGCGCGGCAAGGTGCGGCAGGTCGCCGCGCAGGCCCTCGAGGCGCCGTCCGAAGCGGTTGTGGCCGCCGCACCCGGCGCCCGGTCGCTCGCGGCGCCGGCACCGGCGCCCGTTCCCGGCGGGGCACGGGCACGGCTCGAACACCTGGTGACGAACGGGCTCGCCGACCACCTCGGAGAGCTCCTGACCGCCCCCCGGCCCCACCCCGTGGCGGCCGCGCCCGGCGCCCCCCGGACCGTGGCCGCACCCGCGCCGCCCGCCGCCGTCACCCCGCTGCCGGCCGCGACCGAGCTGCCCGCGACCGCCGGGCTCACCGTCCGGCGGCTGCGCTCGGACGAGGAGCTGCGGGCCCGGCTGGGTTCGGCCGTCGCCTCCCTGGCCGGCGCGGCCGGGGCCGCGCCGGCCACGGGCGAGGCGAGCCCGGAGGCCGGGCGCCCGGCGACCCCGGCACTCCGGGCCGCGGTCCACGAGGCCCCGGCCGGGCCGGCGGGGCCCGCGGACCCGCCGCGGCCCGACGAGGACCTCACCGCCGTGCGGGACTGGCTGGCCGGGCTCCGCGACCTGGCGGGCGTGCCCTTCGCCCACCTCGTCCCCGACGCCCGGATGCTCCCGCCGGAGAGCCTGCGCTTCTTCCACGTGGACACCGACTGGACGACCACCCTCGTCGAAGGCGCGCTCAGCGTCGGCCTCGCCCACTCCTTCGACCTCGTCGCCGACGACCTGCTGTTCGGCCCGCACGGCAAGGCCCCGCTGCCCGAGCCCGCCGCGCCCGTCACCGGCCTGCTGCTGCGCTCCAAGCTCGTCAGCGGCTGGCCGGGGCTCGAGATCCGCCCGTACCCCAACCCCAGGACCACCGACGGCGAGACGGCCCTGCCGGTCCTGCGTCGCGAGACGCTCGCCGACGACGTCCTGCTCGTCCTCGTCGAGGGCGTACCCGCCCGGGTGGAGATCGCCGAGCCGCAGCAGGGCGTCCACTTCGGCATCGACGAGCCGGACGAGGGCGGCGGCGACGACCCGCTGGACGACGGCATCATCCGCCTCCGGTCGCTCACCGACCCCCTCGGCGCGGAGCTCGAGGGCCGGCGGTTCCCGGACCGGCCCGGTCTGCGCGGCTACCTGCGCTCCCCGGGAGCCGGGATGCCCGACACCGTCCTGCGCGTCGCGCGACTGGCGGACGGCCTGAAGGGCGCCCTCCGCCTGGACCGGCCGCTCACCCCCAGCCAGTTCGCCATCCAGATGATCAACGCGGCCCAGCGCCGCACCTTCACCACCGAACCCGCACGGCACGCCCCCGCCCTCACGACAGGAGACCACCCCCATGGCTGACCGCGACGACACCCTCATCGTCCCGGTGAACGTGGACGCCCTGGTGGTCAACCAGAGCGTCCGCCAGCAGGGCGGCCAGGGCTTCCGGCGCTGGCAGCCCAACTTCCAGCTGCTGCGCCACAACCGGACCCCCGAGCCCGGCCCGTTCACCAACGAACAGCAGTGGAACGCCACCGGCACCGAGGGCGACGGGCCGTACGAGAAGCACGACGGCGTGTACGTGCGCTGGGAACTGCCCCAGGCGCTGCGCCAGGGCGCCGTCCGCACGACGGGCGGGCGCAGCGAATTCCCGCTCGTGCCCAACCGCTGGCTGGTCGTCCGGCGGGTGAAGGACCGGCCGGAGCAGACGGCCGGCTGGGTGGTGGAGAGCGACTTCCTGGACGACGGAGAGGGCACCTCGCCCTTCGTGCACCCCGTCAGGGCCGGCGTGTCCGACCCGTCGGTCACTCCGTACCGCTCGACCATCATCACCACGCGCATCGGCCGCTCCCAGGACATCGGCCCCGCCGGCACCGCATGGAGCGAGCCGGCCGGCGCCGACCGCAAGGAGCTGTTCCTCACCGCCGTCGGGCCCGGTCTGATGACCTTCCACGTCTACCAGCCGTACAACGAGAACGTCTTCTCCCTGCACGACCCGCTGACCGGGATCGACAAGGCGGCCGTCGACTACCAGGTCGTCGGCTGGTACTCGGACCCGGCACAGGAGGAGCTGCGCCGCCGGCTGGGCGAGGACGACACGACGCTCGCCAAGGCGCTGGCCGGCCTCGGCTGGACGGTCCAGGACCTCCCCGAGGGCTGGACCCCCGGCCGTACGGCCTACTGCGGCCGGACCGTCGGCGTGGCGTGGGACCGCCGGGGCAAGGCCCCCGCATCCTCCCGGCCGGAGAAGGAGGACGTCCAGGACAAGGTCGCGGTGGGCAGCAGCGCCAAGGAGGCGCTCGCGGCCCTGATCGGCGCCGGCCGGACCGCCCTGCCCGCCGGTTCCGGCAACGGCGTCGGCCACACCGACGCCGCGCTCCTGCACGCGGTCGCCCACGGCCTGACGGACACCCTCGACGGTCCCGACGGCGCCGTCCGCACGGCCCAGGCCCTGCACAAGGGATGGTTCGAGCAGCTGCCCGGCGGCTACGTATGGCGGCTCGCCGACTCCTCCGACCAGGGCAACGCCTCCGGCACCCCGGCGTCGGTGACCTGGTCGGGCGCCGCCCCCGAACAGGAACGGTGGCTGGCGGAGCTCAACAAGGACCAGGCCGCTCACGACGAGGCGGCGCGCGAACTCGCGGCACTGCAGAAGCGGCTGTACGCGCTGTGGTGGATGCACGGCCTGCCCCTCATCCCGCCGCAGTACACGCGCGAGCGCTTCCGTGCCGAGATCGACCCGTCGAACGCCGGCGGCCTCGCGGCCCTGGTGCGCACCCGGCAGGAAGAGCTGGCCCGGCTCCAGGCCAAGGTCCCGCACGGCGCGAACGAGCAGGAGCTGGCCCGGTCCGTCGCCGAGTACCTCAAGGCCCACCCGCTCCCCAAGGGGTACGAACTCCGCAGGGAGGCGCTCCCGCCCTTCCACCAGCCGACCGACCCGACGGTGGTCCTGGCCGGAGCGAAGAGCCACACCGCGCACACCCCGCTGACGGGCAAGGGCACGATCGCCTGCCGGCTGCCCGGGCAGATCCTCGGCGGCGTCGCCCCCGGCGGTGACCTCCCCGCCCCCTTCGCCGCCCTCAAGGCGGGCGGCCTGCCCCCGGTCGCCGCGGCCCTGCTCGGCGAGTTCGCCTGGCTCCTCGACCCGGCCAACGCCGGCTCGGTCCCGCCCGAGGTCGCCCCCCAGCCGTGGGAACAGCCCTGGAAGCCCCTGCTGTTCCAGTGGCGGGTCCGGCACTGGACCGTCCCCTTCCAGGACGAGACCGGGCCCAACTGGCGGTTCGACGGCAGCCGCTACCGGTGGGAGCGCGGCACCGCCGACGCCCCGGTCGAGGTGACGGGACGGCGCTTCCTGGTGCCGCTGCCGCAGTACGCGCTCAGCGGCGAGCTCGACAAGCAGGCCGCCGACCGCCCCGAGGCCGCCGCGGCGGCGTTCACCGCGGCCGCGGACCGGATCAAGGACCTGGACCTGCTCTCCCAGAGCCTGGACGGGCTCACCGACGCGTTCGCCGGTCGCGACGCCGCCCCCAACCTGAGCCCGCCCGGGGAGATCGGCCGCCTCGTCGGCGACGTCTTCGGTCACCTGCCGAAGGCCGGCCCGCTGCCCGCGCCGTTCGACGGCTGGCAGCCGTCCGGCTTCACCCGGATCCGGGCCGGCCAGTTCGCCCTGAGCAGGCTGAGCGTCGTCGACGAGTTCGGCCGGACCCTCGACGTCCTGCTCCCCGGCGACGGGTCCTACCTGATCCCCGACGTGGCCGACAGCCTGGGCACCAACGGCCGGTACGCCGCGCAGGACGGCCCGCACGAGCGCTTCGTCCAGCTGCCGCCCCGCCTGCTCCAGCCCGCCCGGCTGCGGTTCGACTTCGTCGACGAACACGACGACGACCACCTCGTCGACCTGACCGAGAACACCACCCCGGTGGCCGCGTGGATCATCCCCAACTACGTCGACCGCTCCCTGCTCTGCTACGCGCCCACCGGTGCGCCGCTGGGCGAACTGCGCCTGAAACTGAGTGCCCCCGAGGGTGGGGGACAGGTGACGACCGAGGTGGGCTGGGGCCCGTTGCCCGACTCGCACGTCCACACGCTCGAGGACCTGCGCGCCGACCGGCCGCACCTGTACGCGTTCGCACGGGAGCTGGCCACCCGGGGCCCGGCCGCCTTCACGGACCTGCTGTCCACGGTCGACCAGGCCCTGGCCGGCATCGACCCGGGCAACCCGTACGGCGACGAGGTCCTCGGCGCACTGCTGGGCCGCCCGCTCGCCCTCGTACGCGCCCGCCTCGGCTTCGAGCTCGACGGCCCGCCGGTCGCCGACCCGGGCTGGCAGTACGCCCTGGACTGGAAGGCCCTCACCGACTGGCGCGACCGGATCGCCGGCGGGACCGCACCCGCGGAGATGGACCACCTCAACTACCGGTGGCCCATCCGCCTGGGCAACGCCGGGCAGAAGGGCGACGGGCTGATCGGCTACTTCACCGAGGACGACTACACGACGTTCCACTCGGTGGCGATGCCGGACACGTCCGAGCCCACCGGCTACGTCGACCAGATCGCCGACGCCAACTGGCCGCGCCTGGCGGCGGATTCCACGCACCGCACCCACCTGACGCTGCTCCTCGACCCGCAGGCGGCCGTGCACGCCACGACGGACGTGCTGCCGGTGACGGACCTGGCCCTGCCGTCGCGCTTCACGCGGACGGCGATGGCCGCGATGCGGGTGGCGCTCCGGCTCAGCCCGGTGCTGACCACCACCCGGAAGGTGCCCACCAAGCCGACGGGCTTCGTCAACTCCCTCGCGCTGCCGCACCCCACGTCCCCGCAGGGCGTGTGGGACTGGTCCGAGCTGGTCGTCCCCGACGCGTCCGCAGGGGCCGCCGGCACGTCCGGTGCCGCCGGTGACGGCCCGCCCGCGCCGGAATGGGCGCACCAGCCGATCGTCCAGATCGACCAAACCGCGCGCCTGGACGAGGACGGCCCGGTCGTACGCACCGGCTTCCTGCGCCTGTCCAGCGGATTCAACGCCTCGTGACCCCGCTTCCCGCCCACTCTCCCCTGAAAGGAACAGCCTCCGTGAACGAGTCGGTCAACGACGGCTGTCTGCTCGACTACGCGATCATCAGCGAGCCCTTCCCGCTGTACGCGGCGGCCAGTGACGACACGCCGCCCTCGACGCTGCACATCGTGATCTCCAACGGCGGCGGCACCACCGTCTACTGCCGGGAGATCGTCTTCTCCCTGCCGCACGGCGACCTCGCCCAGAGCCTGGTCGACGCCAACGCCGGGGACGGGGACGGCGGCGCCGACGGCTGGCACGTGGAGAGGATCCAGGAGGGCGCGAATCTCGTCCTGCCGCCCGGCGACTTCGCCCGCTTCGTGGTCACCCCGCCCGCGGACGCGACGCCCCTGGACCGCTCCGGCATCGTCATCACGCTCAAGAACCTGCGCATCAGCAAGAAGCCGGGCACGGCACGGATCGAGATCCGCGAGACCGCCACCGCGAACCAGGGCGACTGGCAGGGCAACCCCCGTTACACCAGCCTCCCCATCACCAAGTTCCCGACGCCGGCCGTGCCCGTACAGCTCGTCAACGACTTCCACGCCGAGCAGTGCGAGGTGGCGGCCGGCGAAGCCGTCCGTCTGACGTGGCGCGGGCCGGAGACCCTCGAGTACAAGGTCCTCCACGGCCCGGGGGCGACGCCCGACGCGGGGTACGACGGCGCGATCAAGGACTTCCAGTGGAAGGGAACCGTCAAGCGTGACACCGTCTTCCACCTGACCTACCCCATCGCCGGGTCCACCCACTACCTCACCACGGCCGTCACGGTCTCCAACCCGACGCTGGACGGACTGCGCGTGGAGGGCGACAAGGGCCTCTACGTACAGAAGAACGCCACCGTCGACGGCGACCTGACCGTCGGCAACGACACCAACATCACCGGCACGCTCGCCGCCACCGCCGACATCACGACCCACGCGCACTTCCTCGACCCCAACGGCATCCCCCTGAAGGGGAACTGACATGGCGGGCAAGGTGACCGTCGGCGGCCGGGTGACCGTCACGGGCGACGTCGCGATCTCCGGTGGCCGCTACACCGTCCTCAACCCGGAGGGCAGCAAGGAGTTCGCGCCCCAGGGCGGCGATCAGCAGCCCTTCGTCGTCCCGGACGGCGTCACGATCCTCAGCCTGCACGTGCGCGGTGGCGTCGGCGCCGGCACCGGTGGGGCGGGCGGCGGCAAGGGCGCCGACATCAAGGCCCTGCTGTACGTGAACCCGGGAGACGGCCTCACGGTGCGGTTCGCCGGCGACGGCGCCTCGGGGGCCTCGGCGCGGGTCCTCCACGGTGACGCCTTGATCGCGGGTGCGGGCAGCGGCGGGGACGCGGGTACGACCGGTGGTCAGGGCGGCGGTGGAGGCCGCGGGGACGACGGCAGACAGGCCAGTTCCAGCGGTGTGGCCGGCGGAGGGTCCGGCGGCTCCGGGGGCGGCGGCGGACAGGGCGGTTCCGGCGGAGACGCGGGCGTGGTGACGGCCGCCGGCGGGACCGTGGCGGGCTCCGCCGGCCGGCAGGGCTCCTCCGGTTCCGCCGGCGGCGGCGGGGACGGCGGAGGGAACGGCTGGGGCTGGGGCGCCTACAACGGAGGCGGCGGAGGCGGCGGCGGGGGCAGGGGAACGCCCTCCGGCGCGGGCTCCGGCGGAGGCGGCGGCAGCCAGGGCGGCAACGGCGGCGGCGACGGAAACGGTCAGCGCGGCGGCTCGCAGGGATCACCCAAGACGTCGGACGACTCCAACCGTGGCGGATACGGCGGTTCGGGCGGTTCCGGAGGCGGTGGCGGCCAGGGCGGCCGGGGCGGCGCGAGCGGAAGCGGCGCGGCGCGGGGAGGCGACGGGAGTGCGGGCACGGCCGGCTTCGGAGGCGGCGGAGGCGGGGGCGCCGGCTCGGGCCAAGGCGCCCTGGGCGTCTACGCCGGCGGTGGTGGCGGAGGCGGCGGCGGTGGCGGCGCCGGTGGCCAGGGAGGCCAGGGAGGCCAGGGCGGCGACAGCTTCTTCGACGCCAAGAAGGCCACGCTGACGTACGCCGCCGCCGACAACGCCGGAGCGGCGGGCGTCACCATCACCTGGGGCAATTACACGTTCCCCTGACAGCCCCCGCCTGGACGGGAAGTCGTCGCTCATTCGGCGCTGACGGCTTCCCGGATGCCGTGCGCCGGCCGCGCGGCGGTCGCGGCCTCGAAGACGGAGACCCGGTCCGAGACGTCGGGAAGCGGCCTGCGTTGCCGGGGGCCTTCCGGGGGCGTGCCGATGTCGAGGGAACCCAGCAGTCGTTCCCCTTCCTCCATCCGCAGCAGGCCGTGGAGGCCGGGGCTGGTGCACAGCCGGCCGGTGCGCCAGATGCTGCCGTATCCCAGGGCGTGCAGCAGCATCATCAGGGCGTGCGTCATGGAGCAACTGGCGGCGAGCTGCTCCCATTCGGGGATCCTGTGCCCCGGGAGGGGGGAGAAGACCAGGAGTGCCCGCAGCGGCGGCTCCGGGAGGCCGCGCGCGTTCTTCCCGGCGGGGCGCGGTCCGCTCGGGGCCACCGTGCGGTCCAGAGCGGCGCGCGCTTCGCCGCGTACGAGTATCCAGCGCCAGGGGCGCAGCCTTCCGTGATCGGGCGCTGTGGCCGCGCCGCGCAGGAGGTAGTGGAACTCCCCGTCACTGGGCGCGGGGTCGGTGAGTACCTTCTCGCTCCTGCGGGTGACGATCGCGGTCATGACGTCCATGAATCCTCGGTTCCTTCCGGGTCGTGTGGCGGGGCGGACTCAGGACCAGGCGACCAGGTCCCCCGCCGGGGTGAGGCCGAGGAAGAACGTCACGGTGATCCGCCGCTGTCTCTCGTGGCCCTGGCCGTTGGGCAGCACGCGGTGGTAGTGGTTCGGGTTGAACAGCAGCGCGTCACCGGGGCCGGGGGCGATGGTGACCTGCCGGCAGCCGTCCACCACGCGGGGGTCGTACCCGTACCGCTGACGGTGGGTGTCGTCGGACGCCTCCCAGCGGTGCTGCCACAGCCTCGTCCCACCACCCTCGTCCGGCACCACCAGATAGGCGTTGTAGGTGAGCTGGGAGACGATCTCCTGGTCGAAGAGGCCGCCGGGGTATTCGAGGTGGATGTCGTCGTAGTGCAGGAGCGTGCCCGAGTTGATCTCGCGCATCATCCCCACGAAGGCGGGTCGCCCGCCGATGGTGGCGGTGGTCACCTTCGTACCCCAGGCGGTGCCGAGCACGTCCAGCGACACCTGGGCCGGATCCGGGTCCATTCCGGCCTCCCGCCACATCCGCTCCGAGGCCTCGGCATCCTGCCAGTAGGGATCCGCTCTGAGGGCCCCCTGGGGAGTCCGGTAGTCGTTGAGGGCCGGCCCGAACCTCGTCATGGCGACCCTGACCGGGTAGTAGTCGACCGTGGGCAGACGGTGCAGCGCGGCCGTCATGGTCTCGAGGGCCGCCCGGTCGAAGAAGCCGGGGACGCGGGCCGCGGCGAGCCTGCCCGCGGCGACGTCGGCAATGTGCTGCCGGGAGAAGGAGGGAACGTCCACGGCGGAGAAACTCGGGCCGAGCGCGGTGCTGGGCATCGTGCCTCCAGATCCGATGTCAGGACTGGGTGTGGGGTCTCGGGTCTCGGGTCTCGGGACGAGCAAGGCAGAGCGGCGTCTTCGCCCACGAGGATGCACGGGCTCCTGAATGCCGGCGGCCCATCGGGTGCCGGCGGAACGACGGCCGGCGCCTTTCCATAGGGGGGCAAGGCCGGTGCCTGGCCCACCACTTTGTGCCCCGGTGCATAGTGACGCGATGAGGGCCCGTGCGGCAACGGGGTCTTCGATAGGACGAATTTGCCGAACAGTCGAGGGGTGGCATCGGCCGTCATGCGATTCGCGCCACATCGATCGCACCGTGCCGTGGTGAGCCGGCCGGAAGATCCGTCACGTCGTCCCCCGGGCGCCCGCCTGCCCGTATTCCCGGCAGCCGATCACCCACGCTTTTCGGGCCCGATGCCTGTCGCGCACCGTCGGCCGACCCTGGAATACGCCGGGCCGGTCCGCTCGGTTGACCGGAATTGACGCCTTCACATGACGGCCTGGTTGATCAGGGCCAGGGGACGCACCTACGGTCCTGGGGGTGCGTTCCAGGAGGCACTGCCTCCGATATGCCTCTGATCTTCCTCTGATCATTTCAGCCGATCCCGCATTCACCAGTCGAGCATCGGAGACCCTTCGTGAGCGGTAACGGGCTTGGATCGAAGAACGTCCGCACCTCCCTGGAAAATGACGAAATCCGTCGGATGTCGCACCATTACCACCGGTACGGCATCGTCACCGTGACCGATCTGATCGAAGCGCACACGCGTCAGGTCGTACGGACCGAAGCGGAACGCCTCCTCCAGCAGCACGCCGAGCGACGCGATCTCCGCCTCGAGACCACTGGTTTCACCCGCCGCTCGATGTCCGTGGTGCCCAGCGAGGTGATCGCGGCCAACAGCGAACTGGTGACGTCGATCTACTCGAACCCCGGCCTGCTGGACGCCCTCGAAGCCATCGCCGGCGAGAAGATCCACCCCTGCCCCAAGGCCGACGAGGAGTTCCTGATAACCCGCCAGGAGCAGCGCGGCGACACCCACGGATGGCACTGGGGCGACTTCAGCTTCGCCCTCATCTGGGTGCTCCTGGCACCGCCGATCGACGTCGGTGGCCTGCTCCAGTGCGTGCCCCACACCGAGTGGGACAAGTCGGCGCCGCGGATCAACAGCTACCTCGCCGAAAACCCCATCAACACGTATTACTTCGCCTCGGGGGACGTGTACTTCCTGCGGACCGACACCACGCTGCACCGGACGATTCCGCTGCGTGAGGACGCCACCCGCATCATCCTGAACATGACGTGGGCGGGTGACCGGGACCTCAAGCGCGATTTGAACGCGGACGACCGGTGGTGGGACAACGCCGATGTCTCGGCGGCGTCCGCCATCAAGAAGTGACAGAACCGACGCCGGATTTCGTCCGCGAAGAGAGACGACCATGACCGAGCTGAACACTCCGGACGCCACCACCACGGCCGTATGGGACCACTTCGACAACGTCGAGCCGGGAATCCGCCGGCGGATTGCCGTCGAGGACCCGGCGATCAAGGAATACCTGGACGGCATGCTCGCCCGCATCGCCGGGCACCGCGGCGTCGAGCACCCGTACCTGAACGCCTACCGCACCACCCGGCTCACCCCCGGGCAGGAACGCCTCATGTACAGCGAGTGCTACTACTTCTTCCGCCATCTCCCCTTCTACATCACCGGGATGGCGATGAAGACCCGGGACGAGATGATCCTCCGGGAGATCATCCTGAACGTGGCCGACGAGGTCGGCGGCGAGCGGACGCACTCCACCCTCTTCGCCGATTTCCTCGCCCGGATCGGAATCGATCAGGAACACCTCGATCATTACGAGCCGCTCGAGGTCACCAAGCGCCTGAACGACGGGATCCGGATCCTCTACACCGAATCCTCGATCCACAAGGCCCTCGGCGCGCTGTACGCCGACGAGACCATGTCGTCCATCATGGTCTCGAAGATCAATGACGGGCTGGCCCACCAGGGCTACGACAAGGACCTGCGCCACTTCTGGCAACTGCACATCGACGTCGAGGTGGGGCACAGCAACTCCGTCTTCAACGCGATCGCCCCCTACGTGGGATCGCCGGAAACCCGGGCGGAATTCGAGGAGGGCGCCTTCGCGTTCCTCGAGCTCGTGGAGCACTACTGGGACGGCGTGCAGCGGCTCGTGGGCCTCGAGGCATGACCCTCGAGGCATCCGGGGAGACCGGGGACATCGGGCCGGCCTTCGGCCTGCGGCACATCGCCGCCGGCCGGCCCGTCCCCGGCTCCATCCACTCGGTGTCCGTCTCGATCCCCGACATCGCGGCCGTCATCGGCTACGAGTCGGGCGACGCGGCCACCCGCAGCCGCATCTCCTGGGGCTACCCGCGCTTCCGCACCCATCCGTACGTGACACAGGTGGCGGGACTCGTCGCCCCGGGCGGCACCGGGACGGACGAGAGCCTCGTCCTGACCTGCTCGGCACGGGCCGCGCGGGCCGCCGCGGCGTACGCCGGTCTCTCCCCGGGAGCCGCGTTCGAGAAACAGGGCCTGCACGGGCTGCGGTTCCCCGTCGAGGGCCCCTCGGCCGCCCGGGTCCGCGCGTACGTCCAGCACACCGGCAGCCACCTGTCCTCGCGCGAGGCGGAGGACGTCCTGCTGGATGCCGGTCTGATCGACAGCCGGCAGGCCGAGGCGACGGTGGACGAGGCGCCCGCGGAAACCGTCAGGGCGGTGCTCGCCGACGCCTACGGCGTGCGCGACACGGCGGACGTGTCGCTGCACACCAGCGGCATGAACGCCGTGTCGGCGGCCATCGCCGCGGTGTCCGCGATCCAGCGGGAGAACGGCCGGCGCAGGTGGCTCCAGCTCGGCTGGATCTTCTTCGACACCATGAGCCTGCTGGAGCGGCGCGTCATCGACGTCGAACACACCACGATCGGCGACCCGTTCGACCTGGCGGAGATCGCGCGCGTCGCCGACGCGCACGCGGGGGAGCTCGCGGGCATCATCGCGGAGGTTCCCAGCAACCCGAGCCTGCACGTCCCGGACATCCCCGCCCTGCGGGAGATCGCCGCCCGGGCCGGCTGCGCGCTGGTGGTCGACGCGACGATCGCCACCCCCTACAACGTCGACGTGCTTCCCCACGCCGACGTGGTCTGCGAGAGCCTCACCAAGTACGCCACGGGATCGGCCGACGTCCTGATGGGCGCGGTCGTGGTCAACCCGGACTCCTCCTTCGGAGCGGACCTCCGCGACGAGCTCCGTCGCCACGGCGACGAGCCGTACCACCGCGACGCGGCACGCGTGGCGGCTCGCATCCGCGGCTATGCGGACCGCATGGACCGGGTGAACTCCAATGCCCTGGCCCTCGCCGCCTGTCTCGAACGCCACGACAGGGTCGTGCGGGGCGTCAGCTGGGCGTATGACGCCGGTTCGCACCGCAACTACCGCAAGGTCGAACGCCGGCCCGACGTGCCGGGGGGCCTGCTCATGGTGGACCTCAGGGTCCCGATCGAGCAGGTGTACGACCGTCTCGCGGTCGCCAAGGGCCCGAGCTTCGGCGCCGAGTTCACCATGGTGTCGCCACAGATCTTCATCGCGCACTCCGACCTGCTCGCGACACCGGAGGGCCGTGCCACCCTGCGCGCCAGGGGGCTGCACCGGGACATGCTGCGGATCTCCGTGGGCACGGAGGATCCGGAGCGCATCGTGGAGACCTTCGAGCAGGCCCTGCGCCCGCCTGAGTGACATGTACGGCGCCCGGCCGCGCAAGGCCGGGCGCCGTAATCCTCTTCGATCGGGCGTGCGTCCTCAGGCGCGCACCAGGGCCGCTTCCGCCGCCTTGAAGTACGCGTCGGCGGCCTCGAAGTCGGTCGCCAGGGCGGTCAGTTCCACGAAGCCGCAGGACTTCAGCGCCCCCAGCACGTGCAGGGCCACGCCCTCGCCCTTGTCCTGCTGGTAGAGCAGCCCCTCCGCACGCAGCCGCTCGACAGCGGTCCTCGGGTCGATCCTGCCGAGCGCCTCCGGTTCGAGCAGCCGCCCGTGCACGTAGCACATCGTCCGCCCGTCGGGCCGGCGCAGCAGTCCGTCGTCCCCGACCTCCCTGCCGACGAGCGCCTCGGCATACCGCAGCACGTGGCTGGGGCCCACCTTGCGCAGGTTGATCTCCACCGCGAGCGGCCCGCGCTCGCCCGCGATCACGAAGTCGACGCCGAACGTGCCCCGGTGACCGAGCTCGGCCAGCACCGCGCCCGTGCGCGCGACCGCGTCGTTGATGACGGGCTGCCACTGCTCCTCCGCCGGGAACCGGCACCCCCAGTACTGGCCCCCCGACAGCACCTGGTCGTGGCAGGCGACCACCTTGACCGTGCCGTCCGCGAGGATGTGCCCGAGTCCGCTGGGGGAGGAGGTGACGTCCTCGAGGAACTCCTCCACGATCGCGCCGCCGACGGCGAGCTCGCGGTGGAAGTCGTCGGCGGGCATCCGGATCACCTCGGCCGCGGCCAGGAGGTCCCCGGTGCTGCCGAGCTTGTCGCAGGCGATCAGCACGTTCCCGATCGACGCGGCATAGGTGTTGGCGCTCAGCTTGACCATGACGCGCCGTGCCCGGCGCGAGCCGGAGGCGAGCCGCTCGATCTCCGCCAGCACGGCTTCCTCGCTGTGCAGCTCGGTCGCCGGCCCTTCGGGCACCGCCACGCCGGCGCGCACGAGGATCTCCTTGCCCCCGGCCTTGCTCCCCCAGCGGGTGACGAAGGACTGGTGGCCCTCTTCGAGGCCGGCACCGAGCGTGTGGGCCAGCTTGTCGAGGGAGTCGGAGGCCATGAAGTGGACGATGCTCGTCCGGGCGCTCTTCTCCGCGGCGCCCCGCAGCGCGTCCACGAGGCGGTCCTCGCCGAGGACCAGGTCGTCGAGCGGGCGCGGTCGGTGGGAGCTCGGCGTCAGCAGCGTCAGCCGCTCACGGGCGCTTTCGATCATGCGCTCGTCGAACCGGAAGATGTCGCGGAAGTGGTATTCGAGCGTGTAGGGATCGACCGGTTCCGACGTGACGACGACAGCCTGCACCGCCGGGTCGCGGAGATCCCACAGGAAACACAGGCTCCGCTCCGCCGAGTACCGGAGGTACGGCACTTCCTCCAGTATGCGATCGGCGTAGTTGAAGGCGTAGATCAAAATCCGTGTGGAATCGAAATCGGCCATAGGGAAGCGCTCTGCCTCGCTCGTCTGGGTCTCGGCGGACGGCCCGCACGGATCCGTGCGGGTCAGGTGCTCCAGGTGAGATTACGAGTCCGTCTGCGAAAAAGGTATCGGAGTTACTCGTTCCGGTGACTTCTCGCAAAAAAGTGCGAGTGATTGTCGTGGTGACGTGGCCAGAAATAAGCCATCACCCTTTATTTACGTCTAGGTTATTTGCTCCATACGTGCGTCGATGACAGGATCGGCTCGTGAAGATCCCGAAAGCCACTTGGGCTCTCGCCCTCACCGTCTTCGCGTGGGCATCGGCCTTTCCCGCCATTCGCGTGGGCCTGGACGGTTTCGGCGTCGCCGGGCTCTCGCTGGCCCGGCTCATGGTCGCCTCGGTCGCCCTGGCGGTCGCGGCACCGTTCCTCGGCGTACGCGCACCACGCCGACGGGACCTGCCCATGATCGCGCTGTGCGGGGCGAGCGGCATGTCCGCCTACCAAGTCCTCCTCAACTGGGGCGAGGTGCACGTCCCCGCCGGCACCGCGAGCCTGCTCATCGCCGTCGCCCCGGTGTTCAGCGTGCTGCTCGCGGCGGCCTTCCTCGGAGAGCGGATCACCTGGTTCAAGACCACCGGAAGCGTGGTGGCGATCGCCGGCGCGGCGGTGATCGCGGTGGCCGGAGGCCACGCCGAATACACCACGTCGGCGTGGGTCGTCCTCGCCGCGGCCGTCGTCCAGGGCGTCTACCACTTCGCGACCAAGCCCCTCCTGGTGCGGTACACCGGCCTCGAGGTCGCCTGCTACGCGATGTGGGCGGGGACCCTCTTCCTGCTGCCCCTCCTCCCCTGGATGGTGCACGGCTTCGCGGCCGCGTCGACGGCGCCGATGCTGTCCGCGGTGTACCTCGGACTGATCCCCTCCGCCGTAGGCTTCGTCGTATGGGGGTACGCGGTCGCCCGGCTGTCCATGGCCTCGTCCACCGCGGCGCTGTACCTCGTGCCGCCGGTGGCCCTCGTCGTGGCGTACGTATGGCTGGGGGAGGTGCCGTCCCCGCTGGCGCTGGTCGGTGGGGTGCTCGGGATCGCGGGCGTCGCACTCATCAACCACCGCCCGCGCCGGGCGGACAGCGACAGCCCCACCGAGGGGCTGACCGGGGAGCCCGGGGCGCCCCACCCGGACGGGCCGGACGGAAAGGAGGCGCCGTCCCGCCACAGAACGGCGCGGCAGGCCGAGCGGTCCGGACCGGCGGCACCGGGGCTCGAATAATTCGCCGTTTCCCGCCTCTCGCCTCCCTCTGTACTGCAGCATGAGCATTCTCGCGGAACACACCATGAGACACATGGAAGGCACCCCCAGGACAGTGGGCACGCAGAACAGCGTCTATCTGACCCAGACGTACACCTACGAGGCCAAGACCACGATTCTCAGCCGCGCCTCGAGCGCCGCCGGCCTCCGGATCGCCCTCGTGGACAACATCTTCCATCCGCAGGGCGGAGGGCAGCCGAGCGACCGTGGCTGGGTGGACGGGATTCCCGCCTCGCCGGTACGCGATCCCGATTCGGGATGGGTCCATCTCGACCTGGTCCCCGGATCCGAGGAGGATCTGCCGCGATTCTCCGAGGGCGACGTGGTCACCGCGGCCATCGACGCCGAACAACGCCGCCTCTTCGCCGCCCTCCACACCGCGGGCCACCTGGTCGACGCGCTGATCCGACCCTTCGGGGTGCGGCACGTGGGCAGTAACCACTTTCCCGGTCAGGCCCGGGTCGAATACGAGCTCGACGGCGCGGAAGTGGACAAGGAACAAATGGCCGATTCTCTGCGCGAGGGAGTGATCAAGGCCATCGGGCAGGGCCTCCCGATCAGCTCCGGCGCGTGCGACGGGCGGCGGACCATCACCATCGAGGGACTCGCGACGGAGTTCTGCGGCGGCACGCACGTCCCTGACCTGAGCTGCCTGACCGATGTCTCCATCCGCTCCGTCAAAATCAAGTCGGGCCGTCTGAAGGTCGGCTACGAGGCGGCCCACGCGGCGCTGACCTGACCGCCGCCGGCCCTGACCCGCGTCTGTCCTCGGCCGGTGCCCGGACGCGTGATCACGTCGTCCGGGCGGCCGGAGGGGCGTAGCCGCGGGTGTGCACGAGCTCCTGGGTGATGCGGGTGAAGGCGCGCGCCGCGGCGCTGCGGTAGGCGCCTTCGCGCCGCAGGAGGGTGACGGTGCGCGTGGGCAGGGGCGGGTCCAGGGGGACGGGCCTCAGGTGGGGGTGGTCGTCGGTGATGGCGCCGGGCAGGACGGTGGCCAGCGGGGTGCGCCGGACGATCTCGGTGAGCGCCTGGATGGAGTTGGCCTCCACGGCGATGTGCGGCCGGACCCCGTGGGCGGCGAAGTAGGCGTCGATGTGGCCGCGGGTGGCGAAGTCGCCGCTGAGCAGGGCCAGATGGCGCTCGGCGAGGTCCCGGACGGGCAGCGGGTCCAGCCCGTCCGCGCCGGGCCGGTGGGCGCCGGTGACGAGGCCGAGGGTCTCGGTGAACAGGGCGGTCGCGGCGATGCCGGGCGCGTGGGGACCGTGGAAGGCGACGCCCAGGTCGAAGTCGTCGGCCAGCAGGCCGGCCTCGACGCGGTCCTGGGTCGTCTCCTTGACCTCCAGGGTGATCCCCGGGTGGCGGGCGTGGAGTTCGGCCGTGAGCGGGCCGACCAGGTAGGCGGTGAAGGTGGGGGTCAGGGCCAGGCGCAGGTGGCCGCGCGAGAGGTCGGCCAGGTCCACGACGGCGCGTTCGGCCGCCGCCAGGTCGCGCAGGGCGCGGCGGGCGTGATGCGCGTAGGTTTCGCCGGCGTCGGTGAGCCGTACGGTGCGGCCGGTGCGGTCCAGGAGCTGGGCGCCGACGGTGCGCTCGAGCTGCTTGATCTGGTGGGACAGCGTGGGCTGGGAGATGTGCAGCTCCTCGGCGGCGCGGGTGAAGCTCGCGTGCTCGGCGACGGCGAGCAGGTAGCGCAGGTGACGGAGTTCCAGGGCCATGACCACAACTATAGATGTGGTCGATGGAAGTCATGGATATTGACTCTTGGACTCTATAGGGCCAGGTCATGCATGGTGGAACACGTCAGCCCACGGGGCCGGCAGCCACCGAAGGAGTGACCATGCAAGACCTCACCGAGGGCGTCGCGCGTTTCCAGCGGGACGTCTACCCCGCCAAGGCGGAGCTCTTCGCCCGCCTGGCCGCGACCCACCGGCCGACGACGCTGTTCATCGGCTGCTCCGACGCCCGGGTGGTGCCGGAGCTCATCACCCAGAGCGAGCCCGGCGAGCTGTTCGTCATCCGCACGGCCGGCAACCTCGTCCCCGCCCACGCCCCCGGCCCGGACGGCGTGGCGGCCAGCATCGAGTACGCCGTCGCCGTCCTGGGCGTCACCGACATCGTGGTCTGCGGGCACTCCGCCTGCGGCGCGATGACCGCCCTCGCCGAGAGCCACGACCTGAGCGCCGCTCCCGCGATCGCCGGCTGGCTGCGCTTCGCCGACGCCTCCGTCGCCCGCGCCGCGGCCGACGGGCCGGACGTGGCCGCCCTGGTCCGCGAGAACGTGCGCGCCCAGCTGGCCAACCTGGCCACCCACCCGTCGGTGGCCCGCGCCCTGGCCGCGAACGCGGTCACCCTGCGCGGCTGGGTCTACGACATCCCCTCCGGCACCGTCGAGGAGCTCGACGCCACCGGCCGTACGGCCCCCCTCGCGGCCTGACCGCCGCCCCCACATTTGTCCCTCCCCAGCTGTCTCTTCCTCCGAAAGGAAACCCTTCCCAT
This sequence comes from Streptomyces griseocarneus, assembly GCF_014655595.1. Classification (GTDB taxonomy): domain Bacteria; phylum Actinomycetota; class Actinomycetes; order Streptomycetales; family Streptomycetaceae; genus Streptomyces; species Streptomyces griseocarneus. Next base: position 1,382,604 of record NZ_BNBL01000001.1, read on the forward strand.
GGTGCACGCCCAGTTCGACCCCGCCGCCCGTCAGGCCCTGGCCGCCGAGGCCGTCGAGGCCAAGGTGCGCAAGGACCTGTCCTGGCAGCAGATCGCCGACGCCGCCGGCCTGTCGGTCGCCTTCGTCACCGCCGCCGTGCTCGGCCAGCACCCGCTGCCCGAGGCCTCGGCCGAGGCCGTCGCCGAGCTCCTGGGCCTGGACGACGACGCCGCAAGGACGCTGCAGACCATCCCGAGCCGCGGCTCCATCCCCGGCGGCATCCCGACCGACCCGACCATCTACCGCTTCTACGAGATGCTCCAGGTCTACGGCACCACCCTCAAGGCCCTGGTCCACGAGCAGTTCGGCGACGGCATCATCAGCGCGATCAACTTCAAGCTGGACGTGAAGAAGGTCGCCGACCCCGAGGGCGGCGAGCGCGCCGTCATCACCCTGGACGGCAAGTACCTGCCGACCAAGCCCTTCTGATCCGGCCCGGGGCGGGCCCGCGGCGACGACGCCGCCGGCCCGCCCCGGCCCGTCCCGCCCGTCCCGCGTCCCCGCCAAGGAGGAATCCCCATGGACTTCGTACAGCGCACCATCGACATAGCCCGCCGCAACGTCGAGGAGGGCGGCCGTCCGTTCGCGACCGTCATCGTCAAGGACGGCGAGATCCTCGCCGAGTCGCCGAACAAGGTGGCGCAGACCAACGACCCGACCGCGCACGCGGAGATCCTCGCCATCCGCGAGGCGTGCGTGAAGCTGGGCACCGAGCACCTGACCGGCACCACCATCTACGTCCTCGCCCACCCGTGCCCGATGTGCCTGGGCTCGCTGTACTACTGCAGCCCCGACGAGGTCGTCTTCCTCACCACCCGCGACGCCTACGAGCCGCACTACGTGGACGACCGCAAGTACTTCGAGCTCGACTCCTTCTACGGCGAGTTCGCCAAGGACCACACCGAGCGCCGCCTGCCCATGCGCTACGAGGCGCGCGACGCCGCGGTCGACGTCTACCGGTTCTGGCAGGAGCTCAACGGCGGCGAGCGCCGCGTGGCCGGCGCCCCCACCGCCTGACATCCGTCACGGCCCGCTCGTCAGCAACTCCTCAGCAGCTCCTTGGCGACGATGTAGCCGGAGGCGCCGTTGACGCCGTGCCCCGGCCAGGTCGCCGCGCCGACCATGAAGAGGTTCGGCACGACGGTCCGGTGCGACGGCCGGCCGGGGAGGGGCCGGAGCAGATAGCTCTGGGCCAGTTCGTGGCTGCCGCCGTAGGGGTCGCCCGGACCGCAGTTCGGGTTGAAGCGGGCCAGGTCGGGCGGGCCGAGCACATGCCGGCCGATGACGGCCCCGGGCAGGTTCGGCGCGTGGCGGGCGGCGAGCGCGATCACCCTGTCCGCGAAGGCCTCCTTCACCCCGTCCGTCCACCCGTCACGCGTGTCGATCTCCCCGGCGGCATCACCCCGCAGCCGCAGCGGCACGTCCAGCATCTGCAGCCGGGCCACGGCCGCGCCCGCCGGACAGCGCGTCGGGTCGGCGGCGGAGGGCGTGTCGAAGGAGATCGTCGGTTCCGCCGGAAGCAGGCCCCGGGTCGCCTCGCCGACCGAACGGGACAGCGCGTCGAGGCCCTGGGTGAGGTGCGACTGCCCGGTACGGGCCAGCCGCTCGTCCTCGAACACCGGTGGCTCGGACAGCGCCAGGTGCAGCTGGACGCAGCCGCGGCCGTAGCGGTACTCGCCCGCCTGCCGCCGGATCGCCGGCGGGACCACGCCGTCGGCGTCCGCGAGCAGCTTCAGGTACAGCTGGTCGGGATTCACCGAGGCGACGACGGCCCGCCGGGCCGTGGCGACCTCCCCGTCCGCCGTGCGCACGCCCACCGCACGGCCGTCGCGGACCAGGATCCGTTCCACCCACCGCCCGGTCAGGACCCGGCCGCCGTGGTGCTCGACCAGGGCCGTCAGTGCCCGCGCGAGCCGCTCGCTGCCGCCCTCCGGCGTGGGCATGCCGGCCGTGGTCACCGCGATCAGCGTCAGCAGCGTCCAGAAGGCGCTGTTGACCTCGTCGGGCCCGCGCCCCAGGTGCAGCGCCCACGGCGCCAGCATCCCGTGCAGGACCGGCGAGGTGAAACGGTGCTCGAGCAGGTCCCTGGACGTACGGAGGAAGTCCCGAGTGAACGCCGAGTAGTGACCGTCGTCGTGCGTCAGGGCATGAATGACCCGCGCCGACTCCGGGCTGCTGAGGTCCGCGGCGAACAACGCGAACACCGGCCCGGCGTACGGCGCGAAGTCCGCCAGCAGGGTGGCGAGAGCGGCGCCGTCGCCGGGGGCGAGGCGGTCGGCCTCCGCCTCGTTCTCCGCGGCGTCGGTCGAGAACACCGCGGATCCCGCCCCGGGCGTCGAGACGCCGATGGCGTAGCGGGAGCCGCGGTACGTCAGCCCGAACCCGGCCAGCTCGGGGCCGAGTTCGGCGTAGGCGGGGCCGGAGGTGAACAGGGGGTGCGCCGAGGAGTACACGTCGTGCCGGAACCCCGGCACGGTGAGTTCCTCGGTGCGCACGAGGCCGCCGGGACGGTCGTTGCCCTCCAGGACGAGGACGTTCCATCCCGCGCGGGCCAGATACGCCGCCGTGACCAGTGCGTTGTGACCGCTGCCCACGACAACCGCGTCATATCGGCTCATAGAGGATGGTGGCACGGCGGGTGCCCGACGGTGAAGACCCCGTCGTGCGCAGGTCGTGGCCCCTGTAGAACACAGGTTCCCTTGTGCGGTGATGGAGGATACGCTGAAAGGTGCATATCCGACATCCCCTAGGGGGTGGGGTTTCATGTCCACAGGGATTCTTCTGGCGATCATCATCGCCCTGGTGGTGGTAATCGTTGTCGCCACAGGCGCCTACCTCATGGCGCGCCGCAGGCGGCTGCGCGAGCGCTTCGGTCCGGAGTACGAACGGACGGTGGAGGAGAGCGGCAGCCGGCGGGCGGCCGAGCGTGACCTGAGCGAGCGCGAGAAGCGGCACGACTCGCTGGACATCAAGCCGCTGGAAAGCGGTGTCCGGGACCGGTACTCCCGGGAGTGGACCAGCGTGCAGGGCGAATTCGTGGACCGCCCCGAGGACGCCGTGCAGGACGCGGACCTGCTGGTGACCTCGCTGATGCGCGACCGCGGCTACCCCACCGAGGGGTACGAGCAGCGGCTGAGGGACCTGTCGGTCGAGCACGGCCGCACGCTCGGGCACTACCGCGACGCACACGAGATCAACAAGCTCAGCATGAGGCACGAGGCGACCACCGAGCAGCTGCGGGGTGCCATGGTGCACTACCGCGCACTCTTCGACGAGCTGCTCTCCAACGGTGGCCAGGCCCGTCACGCCCGTACCTGACGGCTGAGAAGGACGGAGGAGACATGCGACGCGAAGACGTACCGGAACCGGAGGATCGCGGTCTGTCCACCGACGACCTCGCCCGCGCGAGCGGCGGGGACACCGGCGACGAGAGGGAAGAGACCGAAGGCCTCTCCGGCGTGCCCACCTACCCCGGCGAGAGCACGGCGGACACCGGCACCGAGGACACCGGCGCCACGGACACCGGCGCCGAAGGCGAGAGCACCACGACCGCGAGCGCGGCGGACGAGGAGGAGACCCCGCAGCTGCTGGGCGCGGACGACGAGGAGGACTTCCGGACGCGCTGGCAGGAGATCCAGAACCGGTTCGTCGACGACCCGCGCGACGCAGTGCATTCGGCCGACGCGCTGGTGGCGGAGGTCATGCAGACGCTGGCCACGACGTTCTCCCGGGCCAAGGAGGACCTGGAGAGCCAGTGGAACCGGGGCGAGGAGGCGGACACCGAGGCCCTGCGCCTGGCGCTGCGGCACTACCGCTCGTTCTTCAACCGGCTGCTCACCGCTTGATCACTGCCTGGCCACCCGGACGGACGCAACGCCGGCGGCGTTGTGCTTCGGACGTGGCATCGGGGGAACCCGGTCGGTCATGTCACGCCTTCCCGGGCCGGGCCCGGACCCCGGCCCCGAGCCGCCCGGCAGCGCCGAGTCGTACTGGATGGCCACGGTCGCCCCCGTGCCCCGCGCCGAGGCCCTGACCTCGGACATCGACGTGGACGTCGCCGTCGTCGGCGGCGGCGTCGCGGGCCTGAGCACCGCCTGGGAGCTGATCGACGCCGGCCGCTCGGTGGCCGTCCTGGAGGCCGACCGCCTCGCCGCCGGGGTCAGCGGATACACCACCGCCAAGCTCTCCGCGCTGCACACCCTCGTCTACGACAAGCTGCGCCGCACCCGGGGCGCGGAGGGCGCGCGGCTGTACGCGCGGTCCCAGCAGGAGGCCGTCGAACGGGTCGTCGAGGTCGCGGCCGCGCTGCACGTGGACTGCGAGCTGGAACGGGTGCCCGCCTTCGTCTACGTCACCGACCCGGCCCGGCGGCCGGCCATGGAGGCGGAGGCCGAGGCGGCCCGGGAGGCCGGGCTGGCCGCCTCGTACACCGAGGAGACCGGGCTGCCCTTCCCCGTCGCGGGCGCCGTGCGCGTCGAGGAGCAGGCGCAGTTCCACCCGCGCAGGTACCTGCTCGCGCTCGCGGACGACCTGCGCGAGCGCGGCGGGCGCCTGTACGAGCGCACCCGCGTCACCGGGCTCACCGAGGGCACGCCGTGCCGCCTGACCACCGAGAACGGCGCCGTGGTCACCGCCCGCGAGGTGGTCGTCGCCACCCACTACCCCGTCTTCGACCGGGCCCTGCTGTTCACCCGGCTCTCCCCGCGCCGCGAGCTGGTGGTGGCCGCCGTGATCCCCGCCGGGGACGACCCGGGCGGGATGTACATCACCGACGAGGACCGGACGCGGTCGATGCGCACGGCCCCGTACGACGAGGAGCGGCGCCTGCTGATCGTCACGGGTGAGCACTTCACCCCCGGCGCGGGCGGGGTCGCCGAACGGTTCGCCCGCCTCGCCGCCTTCACGGCCGAGCACTTCCCGCGCGCCGAGACGGTCCACCACTGGGCGGCCCAGGACAACGACCCCACCGACACCGTGCCGCTCGTGGGCCCCTTCCACCCGGGCGCCCAGCACACCTACGTCGCCACCGGCTTCGGCGGCTGGGGCATGAGCGGCGGCGTCATGGCCGGCCGGCTGCTCACCGACCTCATCGTGGGGCGGTACGTCCCGCCGTGGGCCGGGCTGTACGACCCGCGACGGCTGTGGAGCACCGTGCGCGAGGCGCCCGCCTTCCTCAGGCACCAGGCGGCCGTCGGGCGGCATTTCGTCGGCGACCGGCTGCGGACGACCCACGCGGACTCGGCCGAGGACATCCCGCCCGGCGGCGGCGCCGTCGTCCGCCTGGGCGGCAGGCGCTGCGCCGTCCACCGGGAGGAGGACGGAACGCTGCGCGCGGTCTCCGCGCGCTGCACCCACCTGGGCTGCCTGGTGGCGTTCAACGCCGCCGAGCGGACCTGGGAATGCCCCTGCCACGGCTCGCGGTTCGCCGTCGACGGCACGGTCCTGCAGGGACCGGCGACCCGGCCCCTGGACGTCCGCGACGTCCCGGAGGACTGACGCATGGCGGCCTGCCCGCCCCCGCGCGGGGAACTGACCGCCGCGCTCGCCGAGGCGCTCGCCCGCGAACCCGGCGCCCGCCTGCCCGACGACGCCGTCGCCGGCCGCGCCGACCCCTACGGCGACGACCTCCAGCTCGCCCTGTACCTCTGCTACGAGCTGCACTACCGCGGCCTCGACGGGGTCGACGACGCGTGGGAGTGGGACCCCGGCCTGCTGCGGCTGCGCCACGCCCTCGAACGGGCGTTCCGCTCCGCCCTGCGCGCGGACGTACCGCCCGGTGACGACGTCGGCTCCGCGCTCGGCGACCTGGTGACCGAACCCCTCGACGGCCACGGCGTCACGCATTACCTGCGGGACGAGGGGCAGTTGTGGCAGCTGCGCGAGTACGCGGCGCACCGCTCGCTCTACCAGCTCAAGGAGGCCGACCCGCACGCCTGGATGATCCCGCGGCTGACCGGCGGGGCGAAGGCCGCCCTGGTCACCGTCGAGTACGAGGAGTTCGGGGCCGGCCGCGCCGAGCGGGTGCACGCCACGCTCTTCGCCGCCCTCATGCGGGACCTGTACCTCGACGACACCTACGGCCACTACCTGGACGCGGCACCGGCCCCGACCCTGGCCACCGTCAACCTCATGTCGCTGCTCGGCCTGCACCGGGCCGCGCGCGGCGCCCTCGTGGGGCACTTCGCGGTCGTCGAGAGCACCTCTCCGCCCGCTTCCCGGCGGATGATCGAGGCGCTGGAGAGGCTGGGCGGGGGAGCGGCGGCCGTCCACTTCTACACCGAGCACGTGGAGGCGGACGCGGTGCACGAACAGCTCGTACGCCACGAGGTCGTCGGCGGCCTGCTCCGCGAGGAGCCGCACCTGGCGGCCGACGTGGTGTTCGGGATCGCCGCCACCCTGCTGCTGGAGGAACGCCTGGGCGACCACCTCCTGGACGCCTGGCGGGCGGGCAGGTCGTCGCTGCGCGTGCCCCTACGCTGAGCTCGACCCCTCCCCGGGCGCGTGTCCGTCCTTCGGCGCGTGTCCGTCCTTCGGCGGCGGGCCCCGGTGGCTGGTGTCGCACCAGGGGAAGATCCGGCTGAGCCGACAGGTGCACAGGGCGACCACGGGCCGGTCGGACCGCACGAGCGTGCCGTCGTCCCCCACGACCTCGACCGGGCCCTCGACGAGCATCGGCCCGCCGGGCTCCTGGCGGACGCGGCGGGCGGGCGGACCGGCCCGCTCCGCCGCGCAGGAGGCACAGCCCTCGCCGTGCTCGCGGTGCGCACAGTGATCACGGCGTTCGCCGGGCACGGATCACCACCAGCTCCTCCTTGTCCTGCCCGGGCGCGAGCAGCCCGCGCGAGCGCAGCCAGTCGGCACGCGCACGGACGACGGGGCCGAGCGGCACGAACCGGCGGTCGGTGATCCGCGCCTCCAGCCCGCCGTCGGCCAGCAGCGCGAGGGTCCTCGCCACCCCGGACAGCGCGGAGTGCACGATCAGCAGCACCCCGGCCGGCTCCAGCAGGGCCGGTACCCGGGCGCACAGCGGGTCGAGCACGCTCCGCCCGTCCTCCCCGGCGTCCCGGGGCCGGTCCGCCGCCCGGGGCGGGCGTCCGGTGGCGGGCGTGGGCACGTACGGCGGGTTGGCCAGCACCAGGTCGAAGCGCTGCCCGGCGACCGGCCCCAGCAGATCGCCGCGCACCGCCCGGATGCGGCGGCGGGCCAGCAGGCCGTTGACGCGGGCGGTGAGCACCGCGCGCACGGAAATGTCGACGGCCGTGACCTGCCCGGCGCCCTGCCGGGCCGCGGCGAGGGCCAGCGCGCCGGTCCCCGTCCCGACGTCGAGCACCCGGGCCCCGGGCGGCAGACGCTCCCGCCGCAGGGCCGCCTCCAGCAGCCAGGTGTCCTCCTGCGGGGGGTAGACACCGGGAGGCGTGACGAACCACATCCACCTCGAGTGACCCTTCGGCGATGTCCTAAACCTCTGCTGCCCCCCTGACGGCGTCCCGCCGCCGGCCGCGCGGCCCGGTTGCGCACGGCAGGGGGCCACGGCAACCATGGTCCCCACCGCCATCGGGAGGGGCCTCATGTCCGGCACGATCACCGCGGGAGTGGACGGAACCGACCACAGTCTGGCCGCCGCCGTATGGGCGGCGGCCGAGGCGCGGCGCCGGGATGCGGAGCTGCGCCTGGTGCACGCCTGGATCTGGCGGCCCCTGGACCTGCCCATCGCGGCGGACGCCGACACGCAGGAGCGCTGGGCGCACGACCTGCTGCGGGCGGCGGAGAGCCGGGTGGCCGCGGCCGAGCCCGGGGTGCCGCTCTCGGCCCACGTGCTGCCGGACGACGCGGTGCCGGCCCTGGTCGACGAGACGCGGCGGACCGGCCTGCTCGTGCTCGGCTCGCGCGGCCACGGCGCCCTGGTCGGGTACCTGGTCGGCTCCGTCGCCCTGCACGTCCTGCGGCAGGCCGAGGGGCCGGTCGTGCTCGTACGCGACCCCGGCGAGGCGGACGAGGAACCTTCGCCGGCCCCGGACGAGGTGGTGGTGGGCGTCGACGCCGTGGCGGAGGACGCGGGTCCCGTCCTGGAGTTCGCCTTCGCGGCCGCGCGGACGCGGGGCGCGCGCCTGCGGGCCGTACGGGCCTGGTCCCTGCCCCCGGTCTTCGCCTGGAGCCCCGGATCCCTGCACCTGGCCGACGAGGCCGGGGGATTCGAACCACTGGAGAAGCGGCGGCTGGCCGAGGCCCTGCTCCCGTGGCGGCGGGCGTATCCGGACGTGGAGGTCGCCGAGCACGTCGAAATGGGCAGCGGCGCGCAGGTGTTGCTCTCCGCCGGCGGGCGCGCCGCGCTCCTCGTCGTCGGACGCCGCACCGCCGGCCCCCACGGCCTCCAGCGCGTCGGCCACGTCACCCACGCGGTGCTGCACCACGCCTCCTGCCCGGTGGCCGTGGTGCCGCACCCGTAGCGATCCGCGGCGGCCCGGTCAGCCGGGCCACGTCCATTCCTCGACCTCCGGCATGTCGGTGCCGTGTTCGCGGATCCAGGCGTGGTGGCGGCTGCGGGCGTCCTCCATGGCCTGCCGGACGGGGGCGGCCCGGACGGCCAGGGTGGGGACGCGGTCGATGACGTCCATGACCAGGCGGTAGCGGTCGAGGTCGTTGCGCACGACCATGTCGAAGGGCGTGGTGGTGGTGCCGATCTCCTTGTAGCCGCGCACGTGCAGGTTGGCGTGGCCGGTGCGGCGGTAGGCGAGACGGTGGATGAGCCAGGGATAGCCGTGGTAGGCGAAGATCACCGGCTTGTCGCGGGTGAAGAGGGCGTCGTACTCCGGGTCCGTCATGCCGTGGGGGTGTTCCCCGGGGGGCAGCAGCCTGGCCAGGTCGACGACGTTGACGACGCGCACCGACAGGTGGGGCAGGTGGTGGCGGACGAGTTGCGCGGCCGCGAGGACCTCCTGGGTGGGGACGTCGCCGGCGCAGGCCAGGACGACGTCGGGCTCGCGGGTGCCGTCCTCGGTGCCGGCCCACGGCCAGATCCCGGCGCCGCGCGCGCAGTGCGCACGGGCCTCCTCCAGGCCCAGCCAGTCGAAGCAGGGCTGCTTGCCGGCGACGATCACGTTGACGTAGTCCCGGCTGCGCAGCACGTGGTCGGCGACGGACAGGAGGGTGTTGGCGTCCGGCGGGAGGTAGACGCGTACGGCTTCGGGACTCTTGTTGAGGATGTGGTCGATGAAGCCGGGGTCCTGGTGGGAGAAGCCGTTGTGGTCCTGGCGCCACACGTGCGAGGTGAGGAGGTAGTTGAGGGAGGCGATGGGCCGGCGCCAGGGCAGGCGGCGGCTGACCCGCAGCCATTTGATGTGCTGGTTGACCATGGAGTCGACGATGTGGGCGAAGGCCTCGTAGCTGGAGAACAGGCCGTGCCGGCCGGTGAGGAGGTAGCCCTCCAGCCAGCCCTGGCAGGTGTGCTCGGAGAGGATCTCCATGACCCGGCCGTGCCGGTCCAGGTGCTCGTCGGTGGTCAGGGTCGCGGCCTGCCAGGCCTTGCCGCTGGCGCGGTAGACGGCCTGGAGCCGGTTGGAGGCCGTCTCGTCGGGACCGACCAGCCGGAAGTCCCGGCGCTCGCCTGTCGCCTCCATCACGCTCTCGAGCAGGTCGCCCAGCACGCCGGTCGGCTCGTGCCGGGTGCCGCCCGGCTTGTCCACCGGCACCGCGAAGCGTTCCAGCGGGGGCAGGGGCAGGTCGCGCAGCAGCAGACCGCCGTTGGCGTGCGGCGTGGCGCCGAGCCGGCGCTCGCCGCCGGGCACGCAGGCCAGGACCTCGGGCCGGGGCCGGCCGTGATCGTCGAACAGCTCCTCCGGCCGGTAGGAGCGCAGCCACGCCTCCAGCTGCCGCAGGTGGTCGGGATTGTCGCGGACGCCGGACAGCGGGACCTGGTGGGCGCGCCAGGTGCCCTCGACGGGCAGCCCGTCGACCTCGGCCGGGCCGGTCCAGCCCTTCGGGGTGCGCAGCACGATCACCGGCCAGCGGGGGCGTTCGGTGACGCCTTCCCGACGGGCGGTGCGCTGGATCAGGGCGATCCGGTCGAGCGCGGTGTCCATGGCGGCGGCCATGTCCCGGTGGACGGCCATCGGGTCGTCCCCGGACACGTGGAGCGGCTCGTGACCGTAGCCGCGCAGGAGGTCGTCCAGCTCGGGTCCGGGGAGGCGGGCCAGGACGGCCGGGTTGGCGATCTTGTAGCCGTTGAGGTGGAGGACGGGCAGCACGGCGCCGTCGTGGACGGGGTCGAGGAACTTGTTCGAGTGCCAGGACGCGGCGAGCGGACCGGTCTCGGCCTCGCCGTCGCCGATGACGCACGCCACGAGCAGGTCCGGGTTGTCGAAGGCCGCTCCGTAGGCGTGGGAGAGCGAGTAGCCCAGTTCCCCGCCCTCGTGGATGGAGCCCGGCGTCTCGGGCGCGACGTGGCTGGGCACGCCGCCGGGGAAGGAGAACTGCCGGAACAGCCGCTCCATGCCCGCCGCGTCCCGGCCCACATCCGGGTACGTCTCGGAGTACGACCCCTCCAGCCAGGAGTTCGCCAGCACCGCCGGCCCGCCGTGCCCGGGTCCCCACACGCACAGGGCGTTCAGCTCACGCGCCGTGACGACGCGGTTGAGATGGGTGTGGACGAGGTTCAGCCCCGGCGAGGTCCCCCAGTGGCCGAGCAGCCGCGGCTTGACGTGCTCGGCACGCAACGGCTCCCTCAGCAGCGGGTTGCGCATCAGGTAGATCTGCCCGACGGCCAGATAGTTCGCGGCGCGCCAGTGGGCGTCCAGGGACCGCAGCTCCCGCTCGCCGGGGCCGTCGGTCGTCGTGTCGTTCCGCATGAGTCCTCCGCAACGCTGATCGGCCTTCCCCTGTCTTCTGTCCCAGCCTGGGCCGACCATGGGCGCACCGCCATGGTTTCCCCGGCCACGTGGCGGAGCTCGCGTGCGACGGGGTCCTCCTCACACCGGGCCGTACGGCGCGCGGGCGTCATGGAAACGGCGGTGCGTGGCCAGCATGTCGCGCTCCTGCCCGGGCGTCAGGGATATGAGGCGGTTGCGACTGCCCAGCGCGGGCGGGCCGTCCCCGACCCGGGCGGAGGAGAAGAGGAACAGCAGCCGTGGGAACTCCTCCAGCAGCCGCTGCAGCAGCCGGGCCTCGGGCGGCTCGTGGAGAGCGATGGTCACCGGCCCGCCGGACTCGCGCTCATGACGGATCAGGGCCTTCTGCAGTTCGGCCGGCCCGCACGGCTCACCGAAACAGAGTTCCCGGTGGAGGAAGTCCCGGATGTCGCTGACGATGCTGTCCACCCAGGGCATTCCCTTGCGCGGGACGGGCTTGTGCACCAACCAGGGGTCCGGGTTCTCGCTCGCGCGCCGCAGGTACATCTCGGCCGTCCTCCCCGACCGCGACTCGAGCAGGGCCACCCGGCCCTCGGTGGCCTCGGCCAGGGCCTGCAACTGGTCGGCCGCTCCGCCGGGCACGCGTGAGTACGGCACGACGACGTCCACGATCTCCTGCCGGCGGCTCCTGTCCGCCAGCTGGCCCAGGAAATAGCCGAGGGCCTCGCGCATGCGGCACGGGTCGCCGAACTCCGCCAGCGGCCGCTCGGTCAGCAGGCCCCGGGAGACGCGGTAGTTCGTGTGGTCCGGGGCGTAGGCCAGCGTGGTGACGCCCAGGATCTGCGCCGTGCGTTCCAGGACGACGTCGGACAGCGCCGCGATGCGGCAGGCGACGTACTCCGTCACCTCGGGGTGGGGGAGGGCTCCGTACCGCTCCACCAGCGGCAGCAGGCTCTGCCCCAGCTTCTCGGGGGGCTCCTCGGGGCCGGCGCCGGCCGGCCAGTACGCCATGTCGTACTTGGAGAGGTTGAGCTTTCTCAGCTTGCTCTCGCTCGCGTCGAGGTCCGCTCTGCGGACCCCCGGCAGCAGCAATGGCAGGAGGACGAACGAGCCCATGTTCTGCTGCCGCATGAACTCGGCGATGCGGATCTCCCTCTTGACGTGCGGGGAGACGAGGGCGTGCCGGGACAGCAGGACGACCATGCCGTGGCAGGAGCCCATCAGCCGCAGCACCGTGGGGCTCCACTCGCAGCCGCCGGCGAGACGGGCCTTGTCGTACACCGGATCGCACCCCAGATCGTGCAGGTGCCCCGCCGTGGCCGCGAGGAACGCGCGGCACCGGCAACCGTCCTGGGGCGGGCAGTTCGAGCTGTGGGCGATGAACACGCGGGGTCGGGGTCGGGTCATCGTGCTCACTCCCGCGCGTCGGACGCGCGGGCGCGCGGCGTGCCGGCGGTGGGCGGGGCCAAGGGCCCAGGGCGATCCGGTGGCAGCCACTGCAGCCACCGGACGCTGCAGGCCTCCACGGTGAGCGGTACGAGACTGTCGGCCGGGCACTCGGTCAGGGAGCCGTCCAGCAGGTCCAGCAGCTGCCCCGGCCCCTTTCCCAGGTCCGCCGCCCGCACCCATGTGGTCTCGGACCTCGCGGTGCCGTTGACCAGGCACAGCACTCTCTCGTCCCCGTGTTCGCGGACCAGCCCCGGTACGCTGGACGTTTCTGGATCCAGGAACCGGGCGCTTCCGTGGGTCAGCGCCAGGTGGTCGCGGCGCACGGACAGCATGCCGGCCACGGGTGCTTCCCACAGGACGTCGAGCGGCAGCATGGGACACCCGGGAAGACTGAGCAGCACGGCGGCCATGAAGCGCCGTAGCTCCTCGGAGAGCCCGTGGGTGGGCACTGGATAGCCCCATCGCACGTCCGGCCCCGCCGCCTTCAGCAGGGACAGGGCGTCGGTCGGCCGCAGAGTGTCCGGTGCGCTCATGTTGAACTCGTTGGTCCACAGCAGGAACGGGTGGGTGAAGGCGGGCGAGGCCACCACGTGACATGACCTTTCGGCGGAAGAGGACAGGGCCGCCACGGACATGAATTCGAGCGTGTCCTCGACGCGCATCAGCACGCGTTCGTCGTAGCCGTCCACGAGGTGGCGCAGATCCGTCAGCAGTCCCGGAGGGACGCGGCGGCCGAGGACGCGCACGCCGTCCAGTCCGTGATCGAGCCACCGCCGGACGAAGTCGAGCACACCCGCCGCCGGAGGATCGCCGGGGCCGCTCGCGACGGCGGTCAGGTCGATGTCGGTGAGGATCCGCAGGCCGTGGCTGTGAGCCCGGGTCAGCAGAGGGGCCAGGTCCAGGATGCCTTCCCGGTCCGGCGGCGGAACCACGCCCGGTGCGCCGGGCGGCCCGTGGCCGTCGCCGGTGAGGAGGAAGGGCCCGACGGCGAGGCAGTCCACGCCGTGCTCCCGGGCCTCCTCCAGCCGGTCCGCCGGGTGCCGGGGCCCGGACTCCCCGGAGTCGTCGTCGCCGGACCACCGTGCCACCGCCACCACACAGCCACGCGCCCACGAGGCGAGGTCACCGGCCGCCGCCAAGCCCTCGGTGTCGGGCGTGACGAAGTAGCGGTCGCCGTCCTCGGTGGTCAGCGTCACGGGCCCGCCGCTCCCCGCGACGGTCCAGCCGCCGTCCGGGTGGGCGAAGACGCGATCGGCGCAGAAGCCCAGCCGGATCTCCCGGGGCACGCGCTCCCGGGCCGGGGGGATCGCCCAGTGGAGCAGGCGGGTGTCGCCCCCGACCGCCGCCACGGCCCGGCCGTCCGGGCTGAGAGCCAGCGAGGTGACCTGCCACGGGGCCCGTCCCACGAACAGCTGCGCGAGCGGGCCCGGGACCTCGTCGTCGCCCGCTTCCGTGCGGGCCCAGATCTCCCCCCGGTCGGTGGCCCAGACGGCCGGATCGGGATCGGGGTCGTTCGCCTGTTCGTACGTCAGGACGAGCTCCCCGCCCTCGGCCGGATAGCGGCAGCCGACCGCCGCACGGCCGGTCTGCTCCACGGGCACGTCTCTTCCCGTCGTCAGGTCGCGCTGCCGCACCGTGCCGTCCTCGATCCACGCGAGCAGCGAACCCCCGGGCGACAGTGCGAGGGACCCGCGGGAGGCGTCCGCCTCCGCGGGGACGCGACCGGCCGGCGCACCGTCGGGCCCGTGCAGCACGATCGTTCCCTCCGAGAGCAGTACCGCGCAGTGGACGGCCCCCGCACCGGGGGACACGGTCACCGCCACCTCCGCCGCGGTCCCCGGGTGGGCGAACGTCATCACCCGCCGTCCGTCCGGCCCGAGGCGCTCGACCACGGCGAAGCGCAGCCGCAGGCTCTGGTCCTCCCAGACCTCCAGCCGGACCGGCTCCGGCACCCTGGCGTGCCCGCTGACCACCTCCAGGCGCACCTTGCGGCCCCCGGAGGCGAGCACCGTCCGGGCGCCGGGGGCCGGCGGCCTGCTGAGCACCAGCCCGTCCGAGCGTGCCGACACACCGACCGGAACGGCGTGCCGCACCAGGGCGCGGGCCTCCTCGTCGGTGGCGGCGGGGCGGGGGAACGGATCCGGCGGGGGCTCCAGCCCCAGGCGCTCGCAGGACACGACCTGGATGCGCCGGGCGTCCTCGTGCCGCAACAGCCGGGGCGGCAGCCGGGACACGTAGTGCAGCGCCCAGCGGCCGAGCTCGTCCGCGGCCTCACCGGCCGTGCCGACCGCGGTCAGTACGCGGCGCAGCTGCCTGTCCACCTGCCCGGCCGGGGCGGCGTCGGGGAACACGTCGGCCCACAGCAGGTCCTCGAACCACCGGGTGACGGCGGGGGCCCCGGCATGGGCCTCGCGCGTGCAGTCCCACACCGCCTCGACGTGCTCGCGGGGCCGGCGGGCGAGCCGGCGCCGCAGGACGGTCGCGGCGGCGGGATCCAGCCGCAGGCTGTGCTCCCCGGCGGCCTCGACCAGGGGCGAGAACCACAACTCCGCCTCCAGGCCCGAGGACGACCGGGGCAGGAAGCGCAGCCGTACCCGCCGGAGCAGGGGTCGTTCCACGTCCGCCGCGAGGCAGAGGCACTCAGCGAGCCGTACGAGCTCGGGCCGCAGCCGTGCCAGTCGTTCGACGAAGGCGGTCATCTCCTCGTCGGGCGCTTCGGGATCCGTCGTCACAGGCCCTCCAGATGACGCCGGACCCCTGCCGTGGCCTCCTTGGCGTGCCGCAGGGAGATGCGCCGGTCGAGAGGGATGAAGGCCACCCTCGCGCGGAGGGCGGCAGGGTAGGCGGCGGGCTCGTAGGGCGTCAGGCACACCACGGGACAGCCGCTGTGCACCACGGTGTCGACGAAGTCCACCCACTCCCCGGGGCGGGCTGCCCACCTGCCGGCGAACGGCGGCCGCAGCCGGCCGAGATCGGACACCAGCACCACCGGAGTGCCCGGCGGCGGCGGCCGGTACTCCTGGAGGTCGAGCGGATCGCGCCGTACGACGCCGCGGCCGGGAACGCCCCGGAACCGCAGGACCTCGACCCGGTTCCGTCCCGCGACGCTGCCCAGCAACTCCCGCAGCCACAGCCGGTCGTCCTGGAACGGGGCCATGCCCGGGCCGTGGTCCAGCAACAGCTGTGCGCCGCGGCGAGTGGTCGGGCGGAGTCGCCGGGGCACGGCGCGGATCGCGTCGTGGCGCGAGACGCGGCACAGCAGGGCCCGCAGGTTCAGCTCCCGTCCGGCGACCGGGGTGGCCACGGCGGCGAACATGACGCCACGCGCCCAGTCCGGGGTCCACGGCGGCTCGTAGGCCGGCGTGCACGGGGCGGGGGCGAACCGCAGCAGGTCCGGTGAGGCCTCCGCCGCGGCCGCCGTGGAAGCGGCCCGTTCGGCGGCACGGCGAGGGCCGGCGGCGGACACGAGCGAAAAGTCCAGGCGCCGCTCGGCCAGCCGTACGGGCCGGCCGGGCGCGCCGCCCGGCGGGACGACGGCGCCGTCGTCGGGCGTTCCGTCGGCAGGGGGGTCTCCGGTGTCGTCCCCGGCGTCGGTGCACGCCGGAGGGGGGACGGTCGTCGGCACGGCCGTCGCTCCCAGCCCGGGCCGCACCGGGGCGAGCACGCCGCCGGCGGCCGAGGACTCCGGCGCGGGCGCCGTCCCCGGCAGCGGCTCCGGCAGGGCCCGCGTCCCGGGCGGGGTCCCGGGGGCCAGGTGGTGCTCTCCGCCCAGGAGAGCCGCCATGGCCGACGCCGTGTGCCCGTCCTCCGGGCGCAGCCCGGCCACGGCCCTGACGAGATCGCCCAGGCACACCTCCCCCCGCCCGCTCACGTACCGGGCTCCGCTCCCGCGCGCCCCTTGCGCAGCGCGACGCTCTCCAGGACGCGCCACGCCGCGGATCCGGGCAGGATGCGCAGTTGCTGGCTGGCCTTGAGGGCGTCGAGGTACTCCGCCGTGCCGGGACCGGCCGCGCGGTCCTCCAGCCCGGCCCGCAGGGTGAGGATGTGGTCGGCGACCAGCTCCGCCAGGTCCTCGTCGTAGCGGTCGCCGAGGTGGCCGCGGGCCACGCTCAGCAGGTGGTTCCTGGTGGGGGGGCTCAGCTTGAAGACGATGCAGCGGCGCAGGAACGGCCGGGGAAGCTCCCGCTCGTCGTTGGTGGTGATGACCACGAGCGGAGCGTGCTCCTCCTGCACCGCCACCAGCCCCACCGTGCCGGACTCCTCGCCGGCGTTCCAGGGCACGGGGAAGGAGAGGGAGCCGAGCGGGCCGAGCAGGCTGTTGGGCAGGTCGGGATCGGCCTTGTCGATCTCGTCGATGAGGACGACGGAACGGCGCCCGCTGCTGCCGTGTTCGAAGGCGCGCCAGAGCGGGCCCTTGGTGTAGTACGTCGCGATGTCGTCGTCGAGCGTGTGCGCCTGTGCGTCGTTGAGCCGCTTGAGGGCGTCGAAGCGCCAGAGGAGGTCCTCCGGCTCGGTGCGGGCCGTCACCACATGGGCGTAGTACGGCCAGCCGAGGATCCTGGCCACGTTGGGGGCGAGCGAGGACTTGCCGGATCCGGGCGGGCCGAACAGCAGCAGCGGACGGCCGGTCTTCAGCGCGACGTTGAGGGCGAGCACGAGGTCGGGGTCGTCGAAGACGTAGACCTCGTCGTCGGCGGCGTAGCGCTCGGTGCCGGCGGCGCCGTCGGCGTCCGCCGGGGGCGCCCCGTCCGGCGTGCCTCCCGCGGCCGGGCTCCTTTCGTGTACCTGGGGGTCGAACTCCTTCGTGTAGTGGAGTTCGGGGCCCTCCGTGGAGCCCTCGTGGCCCGGTGCTCGACGCTGGGAAGTCACGGGTCCTCATTCTGCAGGGTTCCGGCGCCCGGCGGGGTGGTGATGCCGGCACCGGCGAAAAGGGTGACGCCGGGTAACAGGGCCGCCAGCTCCCGCACTTCGGCGCAGTTCTCCTCGAGTCCGGGCAGGTAGACCGCCCGCAGCCAGCGCGACGCGGCCAGGGCGGCGCACGCGGCGGGCCCGGGGTACGGCGAGATCTCGAGGAAGACCACTCCCGTGCGGGCGACGGCGGACAGGTCCCGCAGGCCGGGGCAGCCGGACAGGACCAGCGTGCGCAGCCTGCGCAGCCCGGTGAGCACCTCGTCGAGGCGGGTGAGCGAGGCGTTGCCGCTGATCGTCAGGGTGTGGAGCCCCGGGAGGGAGCGCAGGGCCGAGAAGTCGGTCCTGTCGCCCCGGTAGGCGGCGTGCCGCGGCGGATCGGTCGTGCCGGCCGTCGTGGTCCAGGAGTCGACGGGCACCGTGGGCACGGTCGACGGGCCGGGGGTCCAGGAGGTCCCGGCCCGCGCCGTGCTCCGCGTCACCGGAGGAAAGCGGCGGACGAACAGCTCGGCGGCTTCTCCGCCGATGAGTTCGGCGGTGCGCACGACCATGGCGGCTTCGTGGCCGTAGGGGTCGATCGTCTCCGGACCGGGCAGCAGTTCCAGGACGAGCGGGCCGACCGCGGCGAGCGCGAGCGCGTCGGGGAACGTGCGGGGCGGCACGAGGGCCGCCGCTCGTCGCTCCACCCGGTGCCGGACCGCGGGGTCGAGCTCGACGGCGTGAGTCAGGGAGGCCGCCGCCAGGAGGTGCAGGCGTGCGCGGTGTTCCGGTGCGGCGTCGCCGCGGGCGACGAGGCGGGCGAGCAGCCCGGCCCGGAGCTGCGGCGGGGCGTGCCCGACCGCCAGGCGGACGACGTCCTGCCACTGCTCCTCGTGGGCGTTCCGGACCAGCATGCCGATGTCCTCGCCGTCGACGGCGGCCCGTGCGGCCAGGTAGTCCTGGAGCGTCCGGTGGACGAAGCCCACCGACTCCCCGTGCACGGTCAGCAGGCCCGTGCGGGCGATGAGGTGCCGCAGGACCTGGTCGGCACCGCCCGCCGGACCCAGGCGCGGCATGGCGGGCAGGACGCGTACGACAAGTGTGACGGCCTGCGCGGTACTGATCTCCGTCCGGCCGTTGCGCAGCATCCAGTAGGCGATGTGCTGCAGCACCTGCGCCTGCGCCTCGGGGGAGAGACGGACTCCCTCCGGCCTGCCGATGTCGCGCTCCTCGTCGCGGCGCGAGAGCAGCATGTCGAGGACGGCCCGGTAGAGCTCCATCCCGTGGGGAAGGTGACCGTGCCGGTGCATGTGGGTGGCGCAGATCAAGGTGCACATCAGGGGGTTGGTGGCCAGTCCGGTCAGCTCCCGCCGGGTGGCGAGGGCGACCGTGAGGGACTCCCGGAAGTCCTCGACGCGCACCCGGCCGAAGGAGTCCGGGACCTCCTGGCGGACCATGTCGAACCAGCGGTGGACGAACGCCTGGATGTCCTGCCGCGTCATGGGGGCCAGGGCGAGCTCCGTGAAGCCCTCCATGGCCAGCCACGCCTGGGCGACGGCGGACGGGCGGGCCGTGACGATCCACCGGTTCGCGGGAAAGGCGGCGATCAGGTCGGCCAGCCAGGCGCGGATCCTGGGCCGGTCGTCCGCCGGGGCCTCGTCGATGCCGTCGAGGAGCATCAGGCCCCGGCCGGCGCCCAGGACCCGGTGCGCCCACCCCGGCGGGGCCCCGCCGGCCAGCGGGGAGCGGGTCGCGTCCAGCAACTGGTCCGGCCGGGGCAGCGCCGGCTCCCGCACCAGGGACCGGACCGGCAGGAGGAAGGGCACCAGGTCGTGGAGAAAGGCCGGCGAGGAGGCCGGGTCCCGGCGCGCCGCCGCCACGGCCAGCCGCTGCAGCAGCGTGGTCTTGCCGGACCCGGCGCCACCGCGCAACAGGACCCGCTCCCGTCCGGCCAGCGCCTGTTCCACCGAGGTGCCCGCGTCGTCCTCGCCCTCGCTCCCGCCGGTGACGAGCAGCTCCTGGTAGGTCGCCTCCAGCGGCCAGGTGCCCGGCTCGCCGAAGAGGTCGAGGCCGGTGAGGGCGATCCGGTCGTAGCGGCCCGCGACGTATTCCGCGTACTTCCGTTCGAAGTCGGCGTCCGGGGCGGCGGCGGGCATCTGCCAGTCGGGCGGTACGGGGCAGCCGTGCTCCCGCAGGACGCCGACGAAGTCGCTGTCCGTGAAGAGCGCGCGGACCGGGGTGACCTCGATGCGCCGCGGCTTGGGGTTGCGGGCGGCGGTGATCACGCCGGCCAGGGCGATGCCGGTGAAGACGGCGGCACCGGCCCGTGCCACGGCGGCCGGCCGTCGGCCCGGGCCGCCGCCGTGTGACGTGGAGGTGTCGAGCAGCTCCAGCAGCAGGTACCTGGCCAGCGCACGCCCGACCTCGTAGGCCGCGGCCCCCGCGAGCCGCCGGGTGCCCGGCGCGCTGAGAAGTCCCTCCCGGCGGGTGAACGGCTCGGCCACCGAGCACCGCACCGTCGCCCCGGGGGCCAGGTCCGCCCACTCCACGGCGACGGGGCCGCTCCCGGGCTCCCGCAGCCGCAGCAGCGCCGCGTCCGCGGTCGGGTGGCGCCATACGACGTCGCAGTCGACGGGGTCGGCGGAATCCCCGGAAGTCACCGTGATGCGGTGGCCGTCGAGTGCGTGGGCCGCGGTGAGGACCAGCACGGGCGTCAGGAAGCAGCCGCCGAACTCGTGGCCACCGGCGACGACGGCCGCGGGGCGCGCGGTCTGGGGGTCGAGCATGGTCTCCTCCTGGTTCACGGGAGACCCCGCCGTCCCCGCCGGCCCGGCTCGGGCAGGCGTCCCCCGGCGCCTCACCGTACGCCACCCTTCCTCCCGAACTCCCTTGATGCGCAGATCCTTTGCCCATGCTCCGCGTTCCGTCACAATCGCATCGTGGACGAAGCGGGGGAGACGGCGGCCGCGGCGGCGGAGGCGTGGGACCGGCAGAGCGTGTGGTCCCAGGCGGCGAACCGGCTCAAGCGGACGATCGAGCGGGCGAGAACCGCGTCGTTGCTGCTGGGCATCGCCGGAGCGCTGCTCGGCACGGCCGCATCCCAGACGCTCGGTGAGAGGCCGTCGCTCGGCAGGGTACTGGCCTTTGTCGCGGCCGTCGCCGTCGGGCTGGTGCCCGTCGTCGGCCAGCGGGCCGGGCCGCAGGCGGTCCAGAGGTGGACCAGGGCGCGTTCGGCCGGCGAGGCGCTCAAGAACGAGGTGTACACCTGTCTGGCGGGGGTGGCGCCGTACCGGGGCGCCGGCGCCGGGCGGATGCTGCGGGAGCGTACGGACCGGGTGGACTCGGCCGCGGCGGACCTGCTGCCGCACACCCGTGGCATAAGGCCGGTGACCCGCGGGCTCCCGGCGGTCTCGGACGTCGACTCCTACGTCGCGCTGCGGGTGCGGCGGCAGATCGACGGCTACTACCGGCCCAAGGCCGAGGAGATGGGCCGCCGGGTGACGGCGGTGCGCCGCGTGGAGTTCGCCCTGGGGGCGGCGGGGGCGGTGCTCGGCGCGCTGGCGGGCGGGCTCGGGGCGGAGGGGGCCGCCGCCTGGGTGGCCGTCGTCGTCACCGTCGGGGCGGCGGTCAGCGCGCACGGCGTGGCGGCCAAGTACGCCTTCCAGGAGATGGAGTACGCGCGTACGGCGGACGAGCTGCGGCGCCTGGTGGCCCGCAGGGGCACGGGGGAGTGCGGGGGCGGCGGGCCGGCGGCGGACGACGCGTTCGTCGCCCGCTGCGAGCGGGTCATCTCGGTGCTCAACGACACCTGGATGATCAAGTGGACCACCGAGTAGCCGGCCCGCGCGCCGGGCGGGCCGGGAACTCCCGCCCGCCCGGCGCCGGTGGGGTCAGTCCTTGACCGGCTCGTCCAGCGAGCTCAGGTCGTGGGCGTAGACGCCGACCGCGTGGGCGATGACGTCGATGTTGGTGTCGAAGGCCTTGCGGTCGATGTTGTCGAGGGTGTCGCCGGCCTTGTGGTAGTTGCTGTCGTAGGCGACGCCCGCGGTGCCGCCGAACCGGGCGGCCTGCTCCTTGGTCTTGATGCCCTCGGCGCCGGTGAAGGTGCCGCCCGCCGGGATGCCGGTCTCGATGAACGGGCCGTAGTCGGAGCGGCCGTCGAAGTCCGTGCCCTCGTGGGGCGCGCCCTTGCGGTCCAGGAAGCCGTTGATCAGGCGCTCGATCTGCGCGGAGCCCTTCGGGCCGGGGCCCGAGCCCTTGTGGTCGGAGTCGTCGCCGTCGTAGACGAACTGCACCGGGTTGGGGGAGGCGATCATGTCGAAGTTCAGGTACAGCGCGATCTGCTTGCGCTGCTTCTCGCTCAGCTGCGCGACGTAGTGCTTCGAGCCCAGCAGGCCCCGCTCCTCGGCCGACCACCAGGCGAAGCGCACCTTGTTGGCGGGCTTCTGGCCGGGCTTGCGGGTCTCCTGCGCGAGCTTGAGCGCGACCTCGAGGAGGCCGGCCGAGCCGGAGCCGTTGTCGTTGATGCCCGGGCCCTCGGGCACCGAGTCGAGGTGGCTGCCGAGCGCCACGACGTGGTCGGCGCTGCCGCCCCGGGTCTCGGCGATCACGTTGCGGGTCCGGCGCTTGGACGCCTCGGTGGCGACGTCCAGGGAGACGGTCACCTCGCCCTTGGCGACCGCGGCGGCCAGGGCCTCGCCGTCGGCCAGGGAGACGCCGCCGGCCGGGATGTGGGCCTTGGCCGGGTCCTCGACCGTGCCGTGCACGGGAGCGGTGCCGGAGTGGTTGTAGAGGATCAGGCCGATCGCGCCCGCCTTGGCGGCGACCTCCTCCTTCTGCTGGAACGTGCAGCTGCCGCGCTTGACGAGGGCGATCCTGCCCTTGAAGTCGCCGGCGGCGTAGTCGTCCAGGCTGCAGCCGGGCGTGTCGTCGACGCGGGGCGCGGCGAGCGCGGCCTTCAGACCGCCCTGGGGCGAGGGCGCGCTGAAGTCGTAGGCGGCGACCTTGACCTCGCGCGGGTCGGGGGAGACCACGCTCAGCTTCTCGCGCAGCGTCTTGGACTCGTAGAAGTCGAAGTCCTGGTACGAGACGTCGTAGCCGGCCTTCTTCAGCAGGCGGTGGACGTACTCGGTGGACGCCTTGTGGCCGGCGGTGCCCGCGGCGCGGTTGCCGTCGTGGTCGTCGGCGATGTCCTGCAGCGCCTCGAGGTGGCGGTATGCGCTCTTCCCGGAGGAGGCCTTGACCAGCTTTTTCGCCAGGCGTTCGGCCTGTCTGTGCCGGTCGTCCGGGGACGGGGTCAGGGCGCCGGCGGGGGCGGCCGTGGCGGCGAGGAGCACGGGGGCGGCGACGGCGGTCGTGACGAGTGCCGATATCGCCCGGCGGCGGAGAAGCGCGCGCATGACGTCCTTTCGGAAAGCGGAATGCCACCGTCGGGCGGTGGCGTGGTGGAACCCGGTCGAACGGGACAGTAACCGAGGGAGCGCAAGGTGCGGCAGGGGTCGGCGACCCCCGATACAAGATCGCCACAGCCCGGTCATACGCCCGGCCGAGGGCAGGGCGTGCGCCGCGGCCGGCCCCGGGAGCCCTAGATTTGACGCGACGTCATCGCCATCCGCCGAGGGACCGGTACATGTTGCAGCACAGAAGCGTCGGAGACCTGATGACCCGTTCGGTCGTCCGGGTCCAGCGCGGCACCCAGTTCACGGAGATCGTGCACGTGCTCCACGAGCACGACATCACCGCGGTCCCGGTCGTGGACGCCGAGGACCGGCCGGTGGGCGTGGTCTCCGAGGCGGACCTGCTCGCCAAGGCGTCACGGCAGCCGGACTCCCCGCACTCCCCGGACCCACGCGTCCGCGCCAAGCACGAGGCGACCACGGCCGAGGGGCTGATGACCAGCCCGGCCGTCTGCGCCCGGCCGGAATGGAGCGTCGTGGAGGCCGCCCGCGCCATGGAGGAGCACCGCGTCAAGCGGCTGCCGGTGGTGGACGAGGACGGGCGCCTGGTCGGCCTCGTCAGCCGCGCCGACCTGCTGCGCGTCTTCCTGCGGACCGACCGCGCCATCCGGGAGGAGATCATCGAGGACGTGCTCGTGCGCACCCTGCGCGAGCGGCCCTCGGCCGTCGGCGTCGAGGTGAACCACGGGCAGGTGCGGCTCAGCGGCTCGGTGCGGCGCAAGAGCCTGCTGCCGGCCCTGGTGCAGCTGTGCCAGAGCGTCGACGGCGTCGTGAGCGTCGAGCACCAGCTGTCGGCCGAGACCGACGACACCGGCGGAGAGGGAAACGCGGGGGATCCCGGCCGGCCCCGCTGACCGGCGTCCTGCGC
>NZ_BNBL01000001.1:1406180-1455102 GCF_014655595.1 Streptomyces griseocarneus
CGGATCCGCCTGCCGGCACGATTCGACATCGGCACGGGAGGCCGCGCACGATGGAAGAAAGGACGTTCGAGGGGGTCCGAGGGCGACCTGGGAGGCCGACATGGCCGGTGAGGACAAGATTCTTCATGTGCGCGTGACGGCGGCCGACACCCGCGCGCTGCGCAACCTGCTGCGCGACGAGCGGCTGGACGTCGGCGGTGGACCCGCCCCCACGCCCGGCCCCGGCGAGCAGAGGAGCATCGAGGCGTACGTCACCGAGGAGAAGGCCCTGGGCCTGGAGCGCGAGGACGTCGCCGTGCACGTCCTCGGGGACGCGACCGCCATCGGGCGGGCCCGACAGGAGGAGGTCGGCACCGGCGATCGTTACGCGGACCCCGGCACCGTCCCGCAGGGCCTCGGGCAGAAGGTGAAGGACCGGAGCCGGGAGGGATGAGATGCCGTACCTCAACACCACTGAAATAGACTCCGCGTTGGTGAATCTCTCGGGCGCCTATCCCACGCTCTGCGAGCTGATCGACCTTCCCGAGACGTCCGTCGAAGGAGTCGCCTGCCACGCGCTGCGCATGCGGGCGGAGCCGGACGCCGGGCCCCGCGACTGCGCCGTGTTCATCGGCGGCGTCCACGCCCGTGAGTGGGGCAGCTGCGAGATCCTCGTGTTCTTCGCCGCCGACCTGCTCGAGGCGTACAGCACGGGGTCCGGGCTCGTCTACGGCGGCAAGACGTTCACCGCGGCCCAGGTGGCCGCGCTGCTGGAGGGCCTGGACATCGTCGTCTTCCCGATGGTCAACCCGGACGGCCGGCACTACAGCCAGACCGTGGACGCGATGTGGCGCAAGAACCGCAACCCCGAGCACTCCACGGGCGTGGGCGACTGCGTGGGCGTCGACATCAACCGCAACTACGACTTCCTGTTCGACTTCGCCACGGCCTTCTCGCCCCTCTCCGACGTCCGGGTGTCGGCCGACCCCTGCGACCGGCAGGTCTACCAGGGCCCCCGGCCGTTCTCCGAGCCCGAGACGCGCAACGTGCGGTGGCTGCTGGACGAGCACCCCCGCACCCGGTGGTTCGTCGACGTGCACAGCTACTCGCAGGCCATGCTGCACGTCTGGGGCGACGACGAGAACCAGTCGGACGACCGGGACATGAACTTCCAGAACCCCGCGTTCGACGGCACGCGCGGCGTCGACGGCGACACCGCCTACCGCGAATTCGTCCGCAAGGACGACCTCGACGGCTCGTTCGCCCTCGCCCAGCACTTCACCCGGGCCCTGGAGGCCGTACGGGGCAAGGAGTACACCCCCAAGCCGGCCTTCGACCTCTACCCCACCGCCGGAACCAGCGACGACTACGCCTTCGCCCGGCACATCGTCGACTCCGGCAAGGGGAAGATCCTCGCCTACACCGTCGAGTGGGGCACCGAGTTCCAGCCGCCGTGGGCCGAGATGAAGCTGATCGCCAAGGACGTGTGCGCGGGCCTGCTGCAGTTCTGCGTCGAGGCGCCCTCCACGGTCACCGACTGAGCCGGTCACCGACTGAGCCGGATACGGACCGACCGAGCCGGTCAGTCCTCCGCGACGACCCTGACCACCTCCAGCCGGGGATCGGTGGCGTCGGGGACGACCATGCCCGCCTCCACTCCGGTGCGCAGATAGCGCAGCACCGCCGCGTCGAACCGCTCGCCGGGCAGCACCGCCGGAATGCCGGGCGGATAGGGGGTGAGCGTCTCCGCCGCGACGCGGCCGCGGGCCTTCTCCCGGGGCACCACCTCGGCGGGACCGAAGAAGGCGTCACGGGGCAGCACCACCTGCTCCAGCCGCAGTTCCGCCGGTGCGGGCACCTCCACGTCCAGGGTGGTCCGCAGCGACGCCGCGTGCCGGGAGAGGTCGCGCAGGGCCTCGACCAGGACGCCCGCCGTCCGCTCGTCGTCGGCGTGGGTCAGCTGGGCGCTGACCCGGCGGTGGTCGCTGACGTGCGAGTTCATCCGGTGGTGGGCGCGCAGCCAGTCGGCGCAACGGTAGCCGGTGGTCCCCAGCGCGGAGACGTCGACGACCAGCTGCAGCGGATCGAGGGCGGCGGCCCGGCCGGGGCCGCAGAAGTCCTCGCGGCCGTACACATGGAGCCCCTCGATCCGCTCCAGCCGGGCGCGGACGGTGTCCGCGAGCGCCAGGGCACGGTCGTACAGGTCCCGGCCGTGCTGGACCATCTGCCGGCGCCAGCCGTCGAGCGCGGCGTGGACCAGGACCGACGGGCTGGTGGTGCCCAGCAGGTCCGCGCAGGCCCTGAGCCTGCCGGCGTCGACGCGGTCACCGCGCAGGTGGAAGACCGAACTCTGCTCCAGGCCGGAGCCCATCTTGTGCGCGGACGTGACGCACACGTCCGCCCCCGCGTCCATCGCCCACACCGGCAGCGAGGGATGGAACGGCAGGTGCGCGCCCCACGCCTCGTCGACGACGAGGGGCTTGCCGCGCCGGTGGCAGACGTCGGCCAGGGCCGCCAGGTCAGCGCAGGTGCCGTACGGGGTCGGGCTGGTGACCAGGGCACCCCGGGCGTCGGGGTGGCGCTCGAACGCCTCCTCGAAGTCGGCCGGCGACGGGGGATGGGCCAGGTGCAGCCCGGCGTCCCACCGCGGGTCGACCCACACGGGCCGTACGCCCGAGAGGATCAGCCCCGCCACCACCGACTTGTGGGCGTCACGGCCGATCAGCAGCTCCTCGTGGGGACCGGCGACGGCCAGCATGGCCGCCTTGACGGACAGTGAACTGCCGCAGGTGGAGAAGAAGGTGTGCTCCGCCCCGACCGCGTCGGCCATCAGCGCCTCGGCCCGCTCCAGGACCCGGCCCGAGGACGTCCGGTCGTCCAGGCCGCCGACGGCCAGCACGTCGTGGGCGAACACCGCGTCCCCCAGCACCTCCCGCACCCGGGGGTCCGTGCCGCGTCCCTGTTTGTGGCCCGGCGGGGTGAACGGGACCTGCCCGCCGCGGGTGTAGGCGGAGAGTGCTTCCAGTACCGGTGCGCGAGAGTGGTCCATGGGATGCGGCTCCCCCCGAAGCGCCGCGCGAAACGGCACTCGTGCCTTGGGCCGGCAGGGTGAGCGCCGCGCGGTGGGCGCCGCCGGATGCGGCGATGGCGAGCGCGGGCGTGCTGGACTCCCTGCGATGGCGGAGGGCCATCGGCCGCGGGGCGCGCGCGGCCAGCGGGCACCCGGCGCGCAGGGAGCGTGGTCAATGCTGTTCGGGAAACGGAGGGGGCGGGCCGCGGAGCGGGCCCGGGCCGTGGCCGTGGCCGGCTTCGAGGCGCTGGACCGGCGCTTCCCCGCCGCCGAGGCGGGCAACGCCCTGCTGCGCAAGGTCTTCCCCGGCCACTGGTCGTACCTGCTGGGGGAGATCGCGCTGTACAGCCTCGTGGTGCTCGTCGTCACCGGCTGCTACCTCGTCTTCTTCTTCGACGCGAGCATGGTCGAGACCGTGTACGACGGGGCGTACGGGCCGCTGCGCGGGCTGCGGATGACCCAGGCGTACGCGTCGACGCTGCGCATCAGCTTCGACGTGCGCGGCGGGCTGCTCATCCGTCAGGTGCACCACTGGGCGGCGCTGGTGTTCGTGGCCGCCGCCGGCGTCCACATGCTGCGGATCTTCTTCACCGGGGCCTTCCGCAGGCCGCGCGAGCTGAACTGGGCCGTCGGCGTCACCCTCTTCATGCTCGCCCTGCTCGAGGGGTTCTGCGGCTACTCCCTGCCGGACGACCTGCTCTCCGGGACCGGGATGCGCACCGCCAACACCATCGTGATGTCCCTGCCCGTCGTCGGCACGTACCTGAGCTACCTCATCTGGCAGGGGCCGTTCCCCGGTGAGGGCGTCATCCCCCGGCTGTACATCGTGCACGTGTTCTTCGTGCCCGGCGTCCTGCTGGCGCTCGTCGCCCTGCACCTGTTCCTGGTGGTCTACCTCAAGCACACCCAGTGGAGCGACCGGGGCCGGACGAACCGCAACGTGGTGGGGGAGCCGATGTTCCCGCAGTTCACCATGAAGTCCACGGGCCTGTTCTTCATGATCTCCGGGGGGCTGACCGTCCTCGGGGCCCTCGCCCAGGTCAACCCGGTGTGGAGCTACGGGCCCTACCGCGCGGACCAGGTCACCACCGACGCCCAGCCCGACTGGTACGTGGGCTTCCTGGAGGGCGCCCTGCGCCTGATGCCGCCCTGGGAGAACGCGGTGGCCGGGCACACGCTGATGTGGAACGTCCTGCTGCCGGCGGTCGTCCTGCCGGGCCTGCTGTTCCTGATCCTGTACGCCTACCCGCTCTTCGAGAAGTGGGTGACGGGCGACGTGAGCGAGCACCACCTGTGCGACCGCCCCCGCGACCGGCCCACCCGTACCGCCTTCGGGGTGGCGGCCGTCGTCTGCTACGGCCTGTTGCTGCTGGCCGGCGGCAACGACGTCATCGCCCTCACCTTCCGGCTCTCGGTCGAGGAGCTGATCCGCGTGCTGCGGGCGCTGGTCGTGCTCGGGCCCGTCGTGGCCTTCGTGGTCACCAAGCGGCTGTGCCTGGCGCTGCAGGCCCGCGACCGGCGGCGCCTGACGGAGGGGGAGGAGACCGGCGAGGTCGAGCAGAGCGTCTCCGGCGGTCTCGGCGAGGGCCACCGGGCCCTCTCGCCCCGGCAGCGGTACCGGCTGATGGTGCGCGAGATGCCCCGCCCGCTGCCCGCTCGGCCGGCGCCCCTGACCCGCCGGAACCGGCTGCGGGTGGCGCTGAGCTCCTGGTTCTACCGGGACCGGGTGGACATGCCCGCGACCGCCGAGCAGCGCGAGCAGATCGCCGGCCGGCTGGCCGCGCCGGCCCGGCGGCCCCGGGAGTGAGCCGTCCCCCGTACGGGGTTCACAGCTCGCGCCCGACGTACTGGAAGGTCATGCCCAGCACACCGGCGAGGAGGACCCCCATGGCCAGGAGGAACAGCCACAGGCCGTAGACGACCCCCAGGGCCAGCAGCGCGATCCCGGCCGCCGTGAGCACCGGGTAGGGGCTGTGGGGCGGGAAGAAGTCCAGCCGCCCCGCGCGCTCGGCCACCGCGGCGTCCTCGCGGTCCTCGGGCCTCGGGCCGCGGCGGCGGTAGTTCGTGGCGCAGAAGAAGCAGATCAGCGAGGCCATGATGAAGGACACCGTCAGCGCCGTGGTGCCGACGGGTTCCCTGTCCGACCACCAGGCGTAGCCGACGTCGGTGACGAGGAAGAAGCCGGCGACCCCGGCGAACAGCAACGCCTCGGTCTTCATGCGTCCCTCTCCCGGGAGGTGTCGGCAGTGGCTCCGGTCCCGGCGGGAAGCGGGCGTGCCGCCGCCTCGGGGTGGTGCAGGTCGAAGGCGGGGGAGTCGGAGCGCACCTGGGGCAGGGCGACGAAGTTGTGGCGGGGCGGCGGGCAGGACGTCGCCCATTCCAGCGACCGCCCGAACCCCCAGGGGTCGTCGGTCTCCACCTTCGGCGCGTGGCGGGCGGTGTGCCAGACGTTGTAGAGGAAGGGCAGCGTGGACAGCCCCAGCAGGAACGACCCGATGGAGGAGACGCTGTTCAGGACGGTGAAGCCGTCGGCGGCCAGATAGTCGGCGTAGCGGCGCGGCATGCCCGTCTCGCCGAGCCAGTGCTGGACGAGGAAGGTGATCTGGAAGCCGGCGAACAGCGTGAAGAAGTGCACCTTGCCCAGGCGCTCGCCGAGCATGCGACCGGTCCATTTGGGCCACCAGAAGTAGAAGCCGCCGAACATCGCGAAGACGACCGTCCCGAACAGCACGTAGTGCAGGTGGGCGACGATGAAATACGTGTCGGTGACCTGGAAGTCCAGCGGCGGGGAAGCGATCAGCACGCCGCTGAGCCCGCCCAGCAGAAAGGTCACGAGGAAGCCGACGGCCCACAGCATCGGGGTCTCGAAGGAGAGACTGCCCTTCCACATCGTGCCGATCCAGTTGAAGAACTTCACCCCCGTGGGCACGGCGATCAGGAAGGACAGCAGCGAGAAGAACGGCAGCAGCACCGCACCGGTCGCGAACATGTGGTGCGCCCAGACGCTGGCCGACAGCATCGTGATGGCGATCGTCGCACCCACCATGCCCGCGTAGCCGAAGAGCGGCTTGCGGCTGAAGACGGGGATGATCTCGGTGATGACCCCGAAGAACGGCAGCGCCACGATGTAGACCTCGGGGTGGCCGAAGAACCAGAACAGGTGCTGCCACAGCAGCGCGCCGCCGTTGGCCGCGTCGAAGACGTGGGCGCCGAACTTCCGGTCCGCCTCCAGGGCCAGCAGCGCCGCCGTCAGCACCGGGAAGGCCAGCAGCGCGAGGATGGAGGTGAAGAGGATGTTCCAGGTGAAGACCGGCATCCGGAACATCGTCATGCCGGGGGCGCGCAGGGTCACGATGGTGGCGATGAAGTTCACCGACCCCAGCGTGGTGCTCAGCCCGGCGACCACCAGCCCCATCGCCCACAGGTCGCCGCCCGCCCCGGGCGTACGGACGGCGCTGTTCAGCGGCGCGTAGGCGAACCAGCCGAACGACGCCGCGCCGCCGGGCACCAGGAAGCCGGACACCACGGTCAGCCCGCCGAAGAGGAACAGCCAGTACGTGAGCGCGTTCAGGCGGGGGAAGGCCACGTCCGGGGCGCCGATCTGCAGCGGCATGACGGCGTTCGCGAAGCCCGCGAACATGGGCGTGGCGAACAGCAGCATCATCACGGTGCCGTGGATCGTCACCAACTGGTTGTACTGGTCGGCGCTGACGATCTGCAGCCCCGGCCGCGCCAGCTCCGCGCGCATCAGCATCGCCAGGACGCCGCCCAGCAGGAAGAAGCCGAACGCGGTCACCAGATACATGTTGCCGATCACCTTGTGATCGGTGGTCGTCAGATACGTCAGGATCCGGCTGCCCAGGGTGGAGCGTTCGCCTCGCGCCACCTCCTCCCGGCGCACCGCGCTCCGGTCCTCCAGCTGGGGCATGCGCCTCTCCCTCACCGTCCGGTTTCACGGCGCACTCGCCGGGTACCCGCGGTGTTCTTCCCCGCCCGGCGGCCCGACGCCGCACGCGTGCGGCCGGATGGAGTACCGGCGGCGGGCGCCCGCCCGCCGGGTGTGCCAGCGTGACGAGGCGTGGAGTACCGGCGGCCACTCGGCGAAGGAGAGCAGATGCGCGCCCTGACCTGGCACGGGAAGCGGGACGTCCGCGTCGAGACCGTCCCCGACCCGCGCCTGGAACAGCCCACCGACGTGATCGTCCGCATCACCTCCACCGGCATCTGCGGCTCCGACCTCCACCTCTACGAACTGCTGGCCCCCTTCCTCGATCCGGGCGACATCCTCGGCCACGAGCCGATGGGCGTCGTCGAGGAGGTGGGCCGGGAGGTCACCTCCCTCGCGCCCGGCGACCGGGTCGTCGTCCCGTTCAACGTCTCCTGCGGGGCCTGCTTCATGTGCGGCCGGGGCCTGCAGTCCCAGTGCGAGACCACCCAGGTCCGCGAGCGCGGCAAGGGGGCCGCCCTGTTCGGCTACAGCAAGCTCTACGGACAGGTGCCGGGCGGCCAGGCCGAGTTCCTGCGCGTGCCGTTCGGCGACACCCTGCCCGTCAAGGTGCCCCACGGCCCGCCCGACGAGCGGTTCGTCTACCTCTCCGACGTCCTGCCCACCGCCTGGCAGGCGGTGGAGTACGCCGCGGTCCCCGACGGCGGCAGCGTGACCGTCCTGGGCCTGGGACCCATCGGCGACATGGCCGCCCGGATCGCCCTGCACCGCGGCGCCGAGCGGGTCATCGGCGTCGACCTGGTGCCCGAACGGCTGGCGCGGGCCGAGGCCCGCGGCGTGACCACGCTGGACGCCGGCGCCCTGGGCAAGGACCTCGTCGAGGCCGTCCGTGACCTCACCGACGGCCGGGGGAGCGACGCCGTCATCGACGCCGTCGGCATGGAGGCCCACGGCGCGCCCGCCGCCCACGCCGCCCAGCGGGCCGTGGGCCTGCTGCCCGGCACCCTGGCGCAGAAGCTCATGGAACGGGCCGGCGTGGACCGCATGTCCGCCCTGCTCACCGCGATCGAGGCGGTGCGCCGCGGCGGCACGGTCTCGGTCGTCGGCGTCTACGGCGGGATGACCGACCCGTTCCCGATGATGACCGTGTTCGACAAGCAGATCCAGCTGCGCATGGGCCAGGCCAACGTCCGGCGCTGGACCGACGCCATCCTGCCGCTGCTCTCCGACGCCGACCCGCTGGGCGTGGAGGGCTTCGCCACGCACATCCTGCCGCTGGAGGAGGGCCCCCGGGCGTACCAGGCCTTCCAGGCCAAGGAGGACGGCATGATCAAGACACTCCTGACCCCCTGAGGCGGATCCCGTGACGGCCTACGACGACATGACCACCGCGGCAGGCTCCCCGCACCCGAGAGCGGCCGTCTTCGACGTGGACGGCACCCTCGTCGACACCAACTACCTGCACGCCGTCAGCTGGTGGGAGGCCTTCCAGCAGGCCGGCCACCGGGTCGCGATGACCGACATCCACCACACCGTGGGCATGAGCTCCGGCCGGCTGATGGACCGGCTGCTCGGCGAGGACCGCGACAAGGAGCGGGACGAGGCCATCAGCGCGGCGCACAAGGCCCTCTACGCCACCTGGTTCGACCGGCTGCCGCCCCTCGAGGGCGCCGCCGCCCTGCTGCGCGCGCTCGCCGACCGCGACTGGCGCATCGTCCTCGCGACCTCCGCCGAGGGCTCCGAACTCAAGGCGCTGCGCCGCGCGATCGACGCCGACGACGCCATTCTCGCCGCCACCAGCGCCGACGACGTCGACGCCGGCAAACCGGCACCCGACCCCGTCCTCCGGGCGCTCGAGCAGGCGGACGTGCCGCCGCACCGGGCCCTGTTCACCGGCGACACCGTCTGGGACGTCGAGGCCGCCCGCGCGGCGGGGGTGGACTGCGTCGCCCTGCTCTCCGGCGGCATCGGGCGGGCCGAGCTCGAGGCCGCCGGGGCGATCGCCGTCTACCGCGACCCCGCCGCGCTGCTCGCCGGCCTGGACGACAGCCCGTTCGCCCGCATGGAGTGACGCGGGGGGCTCGAACCTTTGGGCCTATGGGCCGTCAGCCGGGCAGGCGGTAGACGACCAGCGCCTCGTTCTCCTTCTCCAGCAGCAGGGAGCCGGGCGCGGGCGCCACCTCGCCGTCGTAGGCCAGATGAGTGTCGTCCGGGATGTCCTCGACGGACAGCCGCCGCACCCGCGCCGCCTTGAGCACCGGGGAGTGCTTGAGCGCCCCCGACAGGGCCGCCGTCAGCAGCCGTGTACGGGCAAGCCTGCCGCCCAGCAGCATCCGCACGTCCAGCACCCCGTCGGCCAGGTCGTGCCGGCGGACCGGGGTGGCCCCCAGGCCGCGGTAGGTGCAGTTGCCGGCGAACAGCGCCCACAACGACCGCTCCCGGCCGTCGATCCGCAGCCGCAGCGGACGCCCGGTGCGCAGCACGTGGACGGCGGCCACGATGCCGGCGGGCCAGGCGCCGATCCGCCCGGCCCAGTGCTCCCGCACTCGCACCAGTTCGGGATACGCCCCGATGCTGAAGGTGTTCAGGAAGCGGCCCTCGCCGAAGCGGCCCAGGTCGACGGCCACCGCCTCCCCGGCCTCCACCGCGCGGGCGGCGTCGGCGACGGACTCGATGCCCAGGTCGTGGGCGAAGTGGTTGTACGTGCCGCCGGGCAGCACCGCCAGCGCCACGCCGTGCCGCGCGGCGGCGGCCGCCGCCGCGTTGACGGTGCCGTCCCCGCCGGAGACGCCCAGCGCCCCGCCGAGCTCGGCGGCCCGCTCGGCGGCCGACTCCAGCGCCTCGGACAGGTCGTCCTCGGGGCCCACCCCGACGAACTCGGTGTCCGGCAGCTCCGCGCGGATCTCCGGCTCCGGGTCCGTACGGCCCGGCATCCGCTGGCCGGAGGCGGCGTTGGCGACGACGACCAGGCCACGGCCGCCCGGCAGCGCCGGAGCCTCCGCCCGCGGCCGGGCCGGCGGAGCGAGCTGGGAACGGGTCGGGGCCACCCCGCGCACGGCGTAGGCGGCGCCCACGCCGAGCAGCGCCCCCGCCAGCACGTCGCCCGGGTAGTGCACCCCGGTGTAGACGCGCGAGAAGCACACGGACACGGCGAGCGGCGCCAGCGCCAGGCCCCACACGGGGTTCTCCAGCGCGACGCCGGTCGCGAAGGCCGCCGCGGAGGCGGAGTGCCCGGACGGGAAGGAGGTCGTGAACGGCTGGCGCGCCAGTCGCCGGATCACCGGGACCGCGTCCAGCACCGGCCGGACGCGCCGCACCGACCGCTTGCCCAGGGTGTTGACCGTCGCCGAGGCGAGCGCCAGCGACGCCACCCCGCGCAGGGCGGCGCGCCGCGCGGGCCGCCCGCCCAGCAGCGCCGCGCCCGTGGCCACGCCGAGCCACAGCACCCCGTGGTCCGCCCCGCGCGAGAGTTTCGGCAGCACCCGGTCGCCCCCCGGCCAGTGGCGCGTGGCCACCAGGTCGAACAGGGACCGGTCCCAGGAGTTCAGCAAGGTGCGCATGGGGCACGGGTACCCGCATCCGGGGCGGGCACGCGTCCCGGCGACAGCACCGCGCCTCTGGTCGCGACGACCGCGCGGGCCAGCTCGGACAGTTTGCGGTTGCCGTGCTGCGAGGCCCGCCGCAGCACCTCGAGGGCGGCGTCGGCGTCGCAGTCCATGAGGTGCATGAGGATGCCGCAGGCCTGGTCGACCACCGCGTGCGAGCGCAGCGCCGCGTCCAGCTGCTCCACGGCGGCCAGCGCCCGGCGGTAGCGGCGGTCCCGCGCGATCGTGTCCGTGAGCAGCTTGCCGAGGATCACCGGCGGCCCCTCCGCGACGCCCTCCAGCCCGCCGGGGCGCAGGTGGTAGAGGGTGACAGTGACGGTGACGCCGTCCCGGCGGAAGGGGAAGGTGGTGCTGGCCCGGATGCCCGTGCCCAGCGCACTGGCCCGGTAGCGCGGCCAGCGGCTGTCGTGGAGCAGGTCGGCCGCGTGCACCGGCTCCTGGGTGCGCAGGGCCGTGGGGATCGGGCCGTCGTCCTCGCGCAGTTGCACACAGACCAGTTCGGCCAGGTCCGGGTGGGTGGCCGCGGTCGGCGGTTCGTCGCCGCCGTCCCACACCGTGGTGGTCGCGCCGCAACTGCCGGGCACGAGGCGGGGGATGAGCTCGGTGAGCCGGGCGGTGCGCCGCCCCGACGGGAGGCCGGCCTCGTCGCCGAGCACGTCCGCGCCCTCCGACAGCGCCCCGGCCTGTGGTGGTGCCATGTCGTCCATGGGGGGCGCATGCCCGGGGGCCCGGCGGGGAAACGGCACGGGCGCGGGGCACTATCGTGACGTCATGGCCGGTGAGGACTGGGACGAACTCGGCGAGGACCTGCGGGACTTCCGGGCCCGGGTCAGGGAGCTGGAAGGCGCGCGGGGCCTCGCCCCGGACCGGCGGGCGCCGGCGCTGGAGGCCGCGCTGATCGAGCTGCGGTACGCGGCCGACGTGCTGTGGCCGCACTACGAGGAGCAGGCGCGCCGGGCCGGGGCGGGCACCGGCCCCGGCCGCCGCGAGGAGCAGCTGCTGCGCCTGCTCTTCCAGCGGCTGCCCCTGCCCGTCGCCCTGCTCGACCGGGAGGGCACCGTGCGGCGGCTGAACCAGGAGGCCGCCCGCCTGCTGGGCGTCGGCGCGGGCTACGCCGCCGGGCGCCCGCTGGCGTCCTTCCTGCGGCCCGAGGACCGGGCCGCCCTGCGCACCCAGGCGGCCGCCGTCGCCCGCGGCGACGGGGCGCGCAGCACCGTGGTGCGGCTGCTGACGGCCGGCCGGCCCCAGGGCGAGCGACGCCAGCTGACCCTGCTGGCCCTGCGCCCGCCGGGCGAGACCCGCAACGCCGTCCTGACCGTCTTCCAGGCCCCCGGTCACCTTCCGGACCCCCACCCGTCCGGCGGCGGCGCGGCGGCCGGCCCCGCGTGCCCCGTGCCGCCGGCGGCCGAGCGGGAGACGCTGCTGCTGGACATCGCCGACGAGGCGGCGGCCGCCCTGCTGACGGTCCGCGCCGGGGAGCCGGAGGACGTGCTGCGGGCGGTGACCCGGGCGCTGCGCGCGACGGCCGCCGACTGGGCGGTCGCCGACCTGGTGGAGGACACCGGGCGGCTGCGGCGCTGTGCCGTGGCCGCTCCGCCGGGGCAGGAGGACGGCGCCGTCGCGGCCGTCCTGCGGGCCCAGGACCCGGCTGACTGCCCGGTGGTGGCCGGGGCGGCGGCGGGCGGGGTGGTCACGGTGCGGGTGCGGCCCGAGGACGCCGACTGCCTGGGCCGGGACGGCGAGGGCAACGCGCTGGTCACCCGGGCCGGGGTGGTCTCGCTGGCCTGTCTGCCGGTGCGGCGGCCGGACGGGCCGGGCGGCCCGGCGGTGGCGGCCGTGCTGACGCTCCTGCGCACCCCGGACGGGGCCGGGGGCGGGGCCGGGCCGTTCTCCATGGCGGAGGCGGGGGTGCTGGAGAGGGTCGCCCGGCACACGGGGCTGGCGCTGGGCGGCCCGCTCACGCCTCCGCCGTGATCTCCTCGCGCAGCCGGGCGCAGCAGCGGCTGAGCAGGCGCGAGACGTGCATCTGGGAGATGCCCATGACCTCGGCGATCTGACGCTGCGTCATGTCGCGGAAGAACCGCAGGTAGAGGATCTCCTGCTCGCGCCGGGGCAGTTCCCGCAGCCGAGGTTCCGCCGCCACCCGGTCCACCACGACGTCCAGCCGGCCGTCCGGGCCGCCCAGCGAGTCCAGCAGCGCCTGGCCGTCGCCACGCCGGGGTTCCGCCTCGAGCGAGAGCGTGGCGTAGCTGTCGATGGCCTCCAGCCCGGTGCGCACCTCCTCCTCGGTCAGCCCGGCGTGCTCGGCGATCTCACCGACGGTGGGGCCGGTGCCGTCCGGGCTCTTCGCCAGCTCGTTGCGGGCGCGGCGGACCCGGTTGCGCAGGTCCTGCACCCGGCGGGGCACATGGACGCCCCACATGTGGTCGCGGAAGTGGCGCTTGATCTCCCCCACGACCGTGGGCACGGCGAACCCCGCGAACGCCGTCCCGCGGTCGGGGTCGTAGCGGTGCACGGCCTTGACCAGGCCGAGCGCCGCGACCTGGTGCAGGTCCTCGGCGGACTCGCCGCGGTTGCGGAACTGCACGGCCAGGCGCTCGGCCATCGGCAGCCAGGCGGTGACGACCTGGCGGCGCAGCTCGTCCCGCTCGGGGCCCTTGGGCAGGCGGGCGATGCGGCGGAACGCGGCCGCGGTGTCGGGGGCGTCGTCATGGGGGTGTCGGGAAGGGCGCATGGCGGTGACTCGTCTCCTCGGGGGATCGGGTCTTCCGGCCGGCGGTCGCCTCGCGCGCACGCCGGGGCAGCGCCGCACGGCCAGGGCGGGGAGTCCTGCTGTCGCGGCGTGCCTCCGGTCCGAAGCACAAGGAGCGGCTGCCCTCCCGTCAACCGCCCAAACCCCACCGGCCGTTCCCACCGGTGCCCCTGACGGTGCGCCCGCCGCCGGGCGGGCGCACCGCGCCCCCGGGCCGCCCGGGTCAGCGGCCGGGTACCGTACGGCCGGCGCCGGCCGGCGCCGCCCGGGCATCCCGCTCCCTGGTGAGGTCACCCAGGCTCACCAGCCCCACCGGGCGGCCGTCCTCGACCACCGGAAGCAGCCGCACCGCATGCAGCCGCATCAGCTCGGCGGCCCGCTCGGCGGGCTCGAGCGGCCCGATCACCACCGGGTCCGGCGTGCACACCGAACCGGCGCTCAGCGAGAGCGGGTCCATCCCGTCGGCGACGGCGCGCACGGTGATGTCCCGGTCGGTGATCATCCCCACCACCGTGTCGCCGCTGGCCACCACCACGTCCCCGACGTCCTGGTCGCGCATCATCTGCGCGACCTCGGCCAGCGAGGCCTCGGTCCACACCGTGGCGACGCCCGCCGTCATCACGTCCTTGACCAGTCGTGTCATCGTCTCCTGCCTCCGTCCCGGGTCAGAGCGCCCGGACCTCGTCCGTCAGGGCGCGGATCCCCTCCCGCCGCCGGTGCGGCGGCACCACCACGTCGTCGCTCCCGGGCCGCTGTCCGGCCGCATCCGAGGGCGCCATGCCCGTTCCTCCTCAACGCGTCGGTCGGTCGGGTCCGTGCCGGGTACCCCGCGTCGCCGGGGCGACACCGCGCCCGCCGCGACCGTCCCGAGCGGCGCCGCCCGCCGTGCCGGGTGACACTTGGCGGACAGCGAAGGAGGTGGTCCCGTGGCCCGCTCGCACCATGACCGCCTGGAAGGCCGCGCGGCGCTCGTGACCGGCTCCTCCCGGGGCCTGGGCCTGCTGATCGCCCGGGAACTGGCCCGCCGGGGGTGCTCGGTGCTGCTGTGCGCCCGCGACGAGGAGGAGCTCGCCTGTGCCGCGGAGATGCTCCGCGACGAAGGCGCCCCCGTCACCCACCTGGCCTGCGACGTCACCGACAAGCACGCCCCGCAGCGCCTCGTCGCCGCCGCCCACGAGGCCTTCGGCGGCCTGGACATCCTGGTCAACAACGCCGGCGTCATCCAGGTGGGCCCGCTCTCCGCCATGACCGAGGCCGACTTCCGCGACGCCATGGAGACGATGTACTTCGCCCCGCTGCGCCTGGTCCTGGCCGCGGCGCCGGCCCTGCGCGAGCGGGGCGACGGCCGGATCGTGAACATCAGCTCCATCGGCGGCCGCGTGGCCGCCCCGCACCTGCTGCCCTACGTCGGCGCGAAGTTCGCCGCCGCCGGGCTCTCCGAGGGGCTGCGCGCGGAACTGGCGGCGGATGGCATCAGCGTGACGACCGTCCTGCCGGGCCTGATGCGCACGGGATCCCACACGGCCGCGCGGTTCAGCGGCCGCCCCTCCAAGGAGTACGCCTGGTTCGCCGTCGCGGCGGGGCTGCCCGGGCTGTCGATGGACGCCGAGCGGGCGGCGCGCGCCGTCGTACGGGCCGCCGAGCACCGCCGGCCCGAGCTGGTGCTCACCCCCGTCGCCAAGGCCGCCGTCCGGCTGCACGGCGTCGCCCCGGCCACCACCACCCGCGCCCTGACGCTGTGCGCCCGGCTGCTGCCCTCCGCCGGCGAGGCGCCGAGGCGCAACGTCCCCGGCCGCGTCGCCGCCCGGGGCGCCCACTCCCGGGCCCTGCACCGCCTCACCCGGCTCAACGACCGCGCCGCCCGCCGCTTCAACCAGCAGCTGTCCTGATCCGGCCCCGGGCCGCCCGGCCGCGCCCGGTCGGCGGTGTCCAGTTGCCCGCCGGGGGAACGCGGGTGAGCCTGAGGAGGCGAGCGGCGCCGTGCCGCCGAGTCCCTCCCCCCTTTGGATGAACCCACGCGGAAGGATGTGCGCGCGTGTCCGCCCACCACCAGTCGCAACAGCGGGGGACCCCCGCACCGCAGGACGCCAAGGACGAGCAGCTGGAACGCTTCCGTGCCGCCCCCGAGAGCGACGCCCTCACCACGGACCAGGGCGTGCGGGTCGACGACACCGACAACGCGCTGCGGGCCGGGACGCGCGGGCCCACGCTCCTCGAGGACTTCCACAACCGCGAGAAGATCACCCACTTCGACCACGAGCGCATCCCCGAACGCGTCGTCCACGCCCGGGGCGCCGGCGCCTACGGCTACTTCGAGCCGTACGAGTCGCTGAGCGAGTACACCTGCGCCGACTTCCTCGCCGAGGCCGGCCGCCGCACGCCCGTCTTCGTGCGCTTCTCCACCGTCCAGGGCCCGCGCGGCTCCGCGGACACGGTGCGCGACGTGCGCGGGTTCGCCACCAAGTTCTACACCCGCGAGGGGAATTACGACCTGGTCGGCAACAACATTCCGGTGTTCTTCATCCAGGACGCCATCAAGTTCCCCGACTTCGTGCACGCGGTGAAGATGGAACCGGACAACGAGATGCCCACCGGCGGCACCGCGCACGACACGTTCTGGGACTTCGCCTCCCTGCAGCCGGAGACCACCCACATGCTGATGTGGGCGATGTCCGACCGGGCCATCCCGCGCAGCTTCCGGATGATGCAGGGCTTCGGGGTGCACTCCTTCCGGTTCGTCACCGCCGACGGCCGCGGCACGTTCGTGAAGTTCCACTGGAAGCCGAAGCTGGGCGTGCACTCCCAGGTCTGGGACGAGGCGCAGATCACCGCCGGACGGGACCCCGACTACCACCGGCGGGACCTGTGGGAGGCCATCGAGGCCGGGGAGTACCCCGAATGGGAGCTCGGGGTGCAGCTGGTCCCCGAGGAGGACGAGTTCTCCTTCGACTTCGACCTGCTCGACGCCACTAAGATCATCCCCGAGGAGCAGGTGCCGGTGCGTCCCGTCGGCCGGCTCGTGCTCAACCGCAACCCGCAGAACTTCTTCGCCGAGACCGAGCAGGTCGCCTTCCACACAGCGAACGTCGTGCCCGGCATCGACTTCACCAACGACCCGCTGCTGCAGGGCCGCAACTTCTCCTACCTCGACACCCAGCTGATCCGCCTGGGCGGCCCCAACTTCAGCCAGATCCCGGTCAACCGGCCCGTCGCCGACGTCCACCACAACCACCGCGACGGCTTCGGCCAGCAGGTCATCCACCCCGGCACCAACTACTTCCCCAACTCCCTGGGCGGCGGCTGCCCCGCCCACGCGGGAGCGGGCGGCGGCGCCGGGGTGTTCCGGCACTACGCCGAGCGCGTGGACGGCGAGAAGATCCGGGTGCGCAGCGAGAGCTTCCAGGACCACTACAGCCAGGCCGCGCTGTTCTGGAACAGCATGTCGGACTGGGAGCGGCGGCACATCACGGAGGCCTTCCGCTTCGAGCTCGGCAAGGTCGGCTCCATGGAGGTCCGCGAGCGCATGGTCGGCAATCTGGCCAACGTCAACGGCGACCTCGCCGCGATGGTCGCCGAGGGCGTCGGCGTGCCGGCCCCGGCGCCGGTCTCCGGCGTCCCCTCGGCCACCTCTCCCGCCCTCAGCCAGGAGAACCTCCTCGGCTCCGGCATCCGCACCCGCAAGGTCGCGGTGCTGGCCGCCGAGGGCACCGACGCCGGGCAGGTGACGGCCGTGCGCGAGCGGCTGGCCACGGAGGGCGTGATCGTCGAGGTGCTGGCCGCCAGGGACGGCAGCGTCCGGGGCGCCGACGGCGGCGCCCTGAAGGTCGACCGCGCGCTGCCCACCATGGGGTCTGTCCTCTACGACGCGGTGCTGGTCGCGGACGGCAAGGAGGCGGTGTCCGCGCTGGCCGCCGACCCGGCGGCCGTACGGTTCGTCGAGGAGGCCTACCGCCACGGCAAGCCGCTGGCCGCCCTCGGCGAGGGCACCCGGCTGCTGACCGAGGCCAAGGTGCCCGAAGCGGTCGTCCTGGGCGAGTCGGCGCCCGACCACGGCGTCCTGACCGGCAACGGCACCGCCTCGGCGGAGGACATCGCCGACGCCCTGGCCACCGCCCTCGCGCAGCACCGCTTCCCCCGCCGCCCCGGCCTGCTCAACTGAGCCGCGCCCTGGACGAGGAAGTGGCCGACGAGGTGCGCGGATGACAGCGGGGCGGGAGACTTGACCGTGAGGGGGTACACGGCATGGGAGCGACACGGGCACGGGAGCCAGACGCCCACCCGTTCCCGACGACACGATCACCTCTCTTCGAAAGGCAGTGCTGAGGCATGAGTGCCAAGGACAGGGCCAAGGCGAAGGCCGAGCAGGCCAAGGGCCGGCTCAAGGAGACGACCGGCCGGGCCACCGGCGACAAGCGGATGGAGACCGAGGGACGCGTGGAGAAGACCAAGGGACACCTCCACGACGCCGTGGAGAACGTCCGGCAGACCGCCAAGAAGAAGCGCCACCAGTAACGACGCGCGTACGGTACGGCAGTGACCCGGAAAACCGGGTCGCTGCCGTACCCCCATGTGCGGCCCCTGCGGACGGAAAGCCCCCCCATGGACCCGGAGAGCGCCATCGACGAGCTCTTCCGGCTGCGGCCGGAGGAGTTCACCGCCGCCCGCGACCGGCGGGCCGCCCAGGCCCGCCGGGACGGCGACCTCGAGCTGGCCCGGCGGCTGAAGGCGCTGCGCCGCCCGACGCTGGCGGCCTGGGCGAGCAATCTCCTGGTGCGCGCGCTGCCGGACGAGGCCGAGGCGCTGACGGCGCTCGGCGAGGGCCTGCGCGCCGCCCACCGCGACCTCGACGGCGGGCGGCTGCGCGAGCTGGGCCGCCGGCAGCGCGCCCTGGTGGTCTCCCTGTCCGCACAGGCGAGCCGGCTCGCGGAGGAGGCCGGGCACCCCGTCGGCGAGGACGTACGGCGCGAGGTCGAGGAG
This sequence comes from Streptomyces griseocarneus, assembly GCF_014655595.1. Taxonomy (GTDB): domain Bacteria; phylum Actinomycetota; class Actinomycetes; order Streptomycetales; family Streptomycetaceae; genus Streptomyces; species Streptomyces griseocarneus. Next base: position 1,424,510 of record NZ_BNBL01000001.1, read on the forward strand.
ACCCTGCACGCGGTCCTGGCGGACCCCGGCACGGCACGGGAGTGGGCCGCCGGCCGGCTGACCAGGCCGCCGGCCCCGGCGACCGGCTTCCCCGGGCTCACCCCCGACGCGGCGGAGCGGCTTGCGGCACCGCCGTCGCCCGCCCCCGCCGGGCCGTCGCGCGAGCGCGGCCCCGGGGCGCGCGTCACCGACCTGGCGGCGGAGCGCGCCCGCCGGCAGGCCAAGCAGCACGGCGAGGAACTCACCCTCGCCCGGCGGCAGGCGCGCGAGGCCAGGAAGGAGTCGCACACCCGCGAGGAGGAACTGGGCCGCGCCCGCGACGAGGCGGACCGGGCCGAGCGGGCCGAACGGGACGCCCAGCGGCAGCTGGAGGAGCTGGCCGCCGAACTCGCCGAGGCCGAGGACCGCCGGCGCGCCGCCCACGAACGGGTGCGGGAGATCCAGAACCGCGTCCGCGCGGCGGAACGCGCCTGGCGCTCGGCCCGCCGCGCGGCCGAGGCCGCCGAGGCGGAGGCCGAACGCCTCACCTAGTGCTGTGACCGAGCGGGTTCGCCGGGGCGACGGTCGTGGCGGCCGGACGGGACGACGTGGGCGGCGATGGTGCGCGCGCACACCAGGGACTCGGTGTGCGTCGTGTCCACCTCCAGGTCGTAGAAGACCCCCTCGTGCACCACGTCCGCCTGCGACGCGGCCATCCCCCGGATGCGGTCTCCCCGTGCGATCTCACGGCCCGCGGCGACCTCGGTCTCACACCTGACGCCGACCCACAGCACGTCCAGATCGCCCAGGGCCTTTCGCCACCGCTGCTGGGAGGCCGCTCCGCCGAGGAAGACGTCATCGACGACGATCCTGGCGCCGGCACGGGCCATCGCCACGATGCCGTCCATCCAGGCCGCCTCCAGCGCCCGGAAGTCCTCCCCGACGCTCACCCCGCCGTCCGCCGCGAACACGATCCCTCCGTCCGACTCCTGCATCCTCGCGGGCATCGCGTCGACGAACGAGTCGCACCCGAACGCCAGCCACGGATCCGGCAGTACGGCCTGCAGGCACCGTACGATCCCGGACTTCCCCGCGCTGGAACCGCCGTTGAGAATGATCATCTGAGTCGTCACCGCGCCACAGTAAGGCGCTTCCCGCGCGGCGCGAAACGATTATCGGCAGGCGCGCGAAGCAGGGCACGGCGCGGCACGGAAAGGGCCGCCGGGCGGGTGCCCGGCGGCCGTGGACTGTGCGGGGGATCTCACCATCGGTACCAGCGGCCGCGGCCGCGGCCTGCGCCACTGTCGGCGGACCGCATGACGAAGCCGAGCAGCCAGATCACGAGAACGGCCACGGCGACCCACCACAGCACCTTGATGGCGAATCCCGCCCCGAAAAGGATCAGGGCGAGCAGGAGAACGAGAAGAAGAGGAACCATGGGATATCAACCTCCGATGCATCGGCTGCCCTCCAATTGGCCCTTCAATCCAGGGGTTTGGGAAATCAATGGCGTGGTAACCGGAGAACAAGGCCCCAAGACCGATGACGAGGCCCCATGACTGATCCGAAGAAATCCAAGGAATCTTCATCCCCCGAGCCCGGGAAACCGGCTCTTACGGCACCGCAGGTCCTGCGCGCGGCCCACGAACAGTTCGCGGAACTGACCGGACTGCGCCCGGAAGGCATCTCCCGGTTCGAACGGACCGAAGAGGGGTGGGAGCTGGAGGCCGAGGTGGTCGAGATCGCCCGCGTCCCCGAGACGATGAGCGTGATGGCGCTCTACGAGGTGACCCTCGACCCCGACGGCCTGCTCACCGGCTACCGCCGCGTTCGGCGCTACGAACGCGGCCGGACCGGCTCCCGCTGAGACCCGCGCGCGTGCCGGGCCGGACCGGCCCTCGGGGACGAGGGGAAGCTGTCCGAGATGAGCGTTGTCCCAATGGAGCAGGGCGGCGGCGCAGGCGGTACCAGCGGCCTGTACGACGTCCTGGAACTCGTCCTCGACCGCGGACTGGTGATCGACGCGTTCGTGCGCGTCTCGCTGGTCGGCATCGAAATCCTGAAGATCGACGTACGTGTCGTGGTCGCCAGCGTCGACACCTACCTGCGCTTCGCCGAGGCGTGCAACCGCCTCGACCTGGAGGCCGGCCCGCACCGGAGCGCCGGACTGCCCGACATCGTCGGCCAGATGACCGAGAGCGGGGCCCACGGCAAGACCAAGGGCGCCCTCTCCGGAGCCGCGCAGACCGTGCAGGACGCGGTCCGCCAGGTGCGCGGCAAGGACACCGAGAGCAGCCGCACCACCGCCTCCCGCAGGAAGAAGGAGGAGGACCAGTGACCACCTACGTCTACGGCATCGCACGCCTGGGCCGCACCCCGCTGCCCGAGGACCTCACCGGCATCGGCGACCCGCCGCTGCCCGTACGCCTGGTCACCCACGACGACCTGGCCGCGGTGGTCAGCGACTGCCCCGAGCGGCTGCGGCCCAAGCGGCGCGACCTGCTGGCCCACCAGAACGTCGTCACCGAGGTCGGCCGGCGCGCCCCCGTCCTGCCCATGCGCTTCGGCAGCCTCTCCGACAGCGACGACCGCGTCCGCGACGTCCTCGACGAGCATGCCGACCGCTACCGCGAGGCGTTGGTCAAACTGAACGGCCGCGTCGAGTACAACGTCAAGGCCGTCCACCGCGAGGACGCCGTCCTGCACCTCGTCCTCGCCGAGAACGCCGGCCTGCGCAGCCTCGCCGCGGCCAACCAGGCCGACGGCGGCGGCTCGTACGAACAACGGCTGCGCTTCGGCGAGCTGGTCGCCCAGGGGGTGCGCGAGCGCGAGGGCCGCGACGCCGAGCTGGTGCGCGAGACCCTGGCACCGCTGGCGGAGCGGGAGCGGACCGGGCCGGAGAACTCCGGCTGCTTCCTGAACGTCTCCTACCTCATCGAGGAGGCCGCCGCCCGGCGCCTGCTCGACGAGGTCCGCCGACTCGAGAAGGCGCACCCCCAGCTGGACCTGACCGTCCACGGCCCGCTGCCGCCCTACAGCTTCGTCGAATGATCGGCTTCGTCGGCTGGGTGCTGCGCCGGGTGCTGGCGGAGGCGGAGCGGCTGTACTACGACCCGGCCGTGGTGCGCGGCGAACTCAAGGCGCTGGAGGAGAGCAGGGCGGCGGGCCGGATCGACGACGAGGAATTCGACCGGCTCGAGGACGCCCTCCTCGACCGCCTGGAACGCACGCACCCGCCGGCCGGCGGAAGCGGGGCGACATGAGTGAGACGAGCGGGATGAGCGGGACGGTCGGGCGAAGGGCGCCGGTGCCCGCGGAGGGGCCGGCCAATCTCGCCGACATCCTCGAACGGGTGCTTGACAAGGGCATCGTCATCGCGGGGGACATCCGCGTCGACCTGCTCGACATCGAACTCCTCACCATCCGGCTGCGGCTGATCGTGGTCTCCGTCGACAAGGCGAAGGAGATGGGCATCGACTGGTGGGAGAGCGACCCCTCGCTCTCCTCCCGCGCCCGCCGCGAGGAATCCGTGGAGGGGGCCGGCACCGACGTCGGCCGCCTGGCGGCGCGCGTCGCCGAACTGGAGAAACGGGCCGGGCCCGAGGGACGGCAGGAGGGATCCGGGTGAACCCCACGCAAGCGCGCTATCTGTACGCCTACGCCGTCGTCCGCGCCTCCGACGCCGTCGCCGGGGCCCTGGAGACCGTCACCGGCGTCGCCGACGGGCCCGTACGCGCCGTGCGCCACGGCGACCTCATGGTCCTGGCCGGGCCGGTGCCCGCGACGGACCACGGCGAACGGCAGCTGGCCGAACACCTGGAGGACCTCGACTGGCTGGAGCGGACCGCCCGCGCCCACCAGAGGGTGATCGGCGCGGCCGCCGCCGTCGCCCCGAGCGTCCTGCCGCTGCGCCTGGCGACGGTCTTCCACGACGAGGAGGGCGCCCGCGCGATGCTGGGCGCCCGCCACGACACGCTGCTCGCGGCCCTCGACCGGCTGGACGGCCGCACCGAATGGGGCGTCAAGATCTACGCGCTCGGCACGGCCCGGCCGGCCGGGACGGTCGCCGTACCACCCCCGGACGCGCCGCGCGCCGCCGTGTCCGGCCGCGACTACCTCCGCCGCCGCGCCGCCGAACGGCACGCGGCCCAGGAGGGAGTGCGGCGCGAGGACGAGGCCGCGCGCGGTATCCACACCACGCTCACCGCCCTGGCCCAGGAGACCCGGCTCCACCCGCCCCAGAACCCCCGGCTCTCCGGCCAGGCGGGCCGCAACGTCCTCAACGCCGCGTACCTCGTCAGGCGCGAGGACGGCCCCCGCTTCACCTCGGCCGTCGCCCAGCTGGCGGAGCGCGCCCCCCGCGACGGGATGCGCGTGGACCTCACCGGCCCCTGGGCCCCCTACTCCTTCGCCGGAACCGACGCCTCCCCGGAGTCCCCGTGACCGGCCACGCCCCGCCCGCCGAACGCGGCCCCGCCCTGGTCGACCTCCTCGACCGGCTCCTGGCGGGCGGCGTCGTGATCGCCGGCGACCTCACCCTGCGGATCGCCGACGTCGACCTCGTCCGCATCGACCTGCACGCCCTCATCTGCTCCGTCGACGCCCTGGTGGCCGCCCCCCTGGAGGCCGGCTCATGACGCGCCGCGTGGAGCTGGACCGGGACACCGCCGAGCGCGACCTGGCCCGGCTGGTGCTCACCGTCGTGGAACTGCTGCGGCAGTTGATGGAGCGGCAGGCGCTGCGCCGCGCCGAGGCGGGCGACCTCACCGAGGAGCAGGAGGAGCGGATCGGGCAGACCCTGATGGCGCTCGCCGGGCACATGGAGGAGCTGTGCGCCCTGCACGGCCTGCGGCCCGAGGACCTCAATCTCGACCTCGGACCGCTGGGAACGCTGCTGTGAACGGGGCCGGGCCGGGGCCGGGCCGGGGCCGGGGCCTACATGGTTTCCATCTTGATGTAGCGCACCGCGTCGGGGGCGCTGGTGACGATCGCCGTGACGACCGCCGCGGCGATGACGCCTACGGCGATGCGTACCACGACCGCCGGGATGAAGATCCCGTTTCTCATGTCGGTCACCTCCTCGGCACGGCGGGCGACGCCGTGGCCGCCACGGGCGGCTCCAGCGGGCGGCGCGGATCGTCCAGCAGGTCGCCGGTCAGGGACAGCAGCAGCGGTACGGCCCGGCCGACCGCCGCCCGTACGGGCTCGCTGAGCCCGAAGGCCACGTCGGGCTCGTCACCGCGCATCCGGATCAGCGGCTCGCACCCGAGCACCACCAGGCGGGGCAGGAGGACGCCCTCCTCGCGCGCCAGCTCCCGGGCCAGCGCGAGCACCTTCACCGGATCCATGCCGTGGGCCTCCGGCGCGGCCGCCCGCTCCGCGCCCGCGCCGTCCGGGGTGCCGTCCACCTCGATGACGTACAGCGTGCCGGGCTCGCCGCCGCGCGGCGCCGCGTCGACCAGCACCGCCGCGTCGTAGCCGTCCAGCAGCCGGTAGGCCAGGTCCATGCCGCGGATGCCGAAGTCGGCCAGGTGGGCGCCGGGCGGCAGGGGCCGGCCGCGCAGGGCGGCGACGACCTCGGGCCCGAAGGCGTCGTCGGCGAGGAAGACGTTGCCGATGCCCGCGACGAGGACGCGGCGCGGCGCCCCGGCGGGCGCGTCCCGGACGGGCTCCACCTCCTCGGGCGAGAAGAAGAAGCGGTGCCCCAGGCCGGTGGCGAAGTCGCGGCCCGTGTCGTCGTGCAGCGTGACGACCAGCTGCACCCGGCCCTCCAGGTCCTCCTCCACCGCCTCGACCTCGGCCGTCCGCCCGGCCAGCGCCAGGTCGAGGACGTCCGCGCCCCGGGCGGGCCGCAGCCGGACCCTGCTGCCGCGGCCGAGCCGCACCCCGTCCACCAGTACCGTGCCGCCCGTCGTCATCGTTCCTCCGCGAGGGACCGGACGGCGGGGGAGAGCCCCCGGATCGTCCCGTGCAGTGCCATCAGGTCGTCGGGGGACAGGGCGGCGCAGCGGTCGAGGATCTCGCGGGCCCGGGGGTCGCTCGCGCGGGCCTCCTCCTGCTCGTGCGGCGTGAGGGCGAGCACGTTGAGGATCAGCAGCTGGTCGATCTCGCCGCCGTCGAAGAGGTCGCCGGGGCTCTCGGGGGCGACGGCCGGGAAGTCCTCGAGGGTGACGGGCGAGGACAGCACGGCCCCGGACCGCTGCCGGTCCCCGTCCGGCGGCCCGCCGCACCCGGCCACCAGCGCGGGCCAGGTGCCGTCGTTGCGGCAGGCGCCGGCCGCCTCCCGCAGGGCGGCGGGCGGGTCGGCGAGCGAGACGAAGGCCCCGGGGCCCTCGCAGCCGAGCACCAGGTGGGTGGAGACGAAGGCGTACGGGGCCAGCTCGTCGCGGGCGGTGCGCGGGTCGCCGCCGGGCCCCGGGCAGGCGGTGGTGTTGCGGACGACGACGGTGATCCGCCGTACGCCGTCCGCCACGGGGACGGCGTCCAGGGTGACGGTGCCGGTCAGTGGCCGACGGGTGCGGACCAGGACCCCGGCCGGGCGGCCGTCCTCGTCGGTCAGCGGCTCCTCGTCCGTGACCGCGGGCGCGCCGACCTCGGTCCGCCGGGGGCCGTCGGCGGGGGACCACGGCGGCAGGACCCATTCGTGCTCGGTGGCCTCCTGCCACGTCAGGTGGCGCGTACCGGCGACGGTGAGGGAGTCGACCGGCTCCCGGCCGCCGTCCGCGCGCACCCGGTGCACCTGCCGCTCGAGGACGTGCAGGAACCGCACCCGCACGCTCAGCCGTACCTCCCCGGCCGCCTCGAGCAGCACCTCCGTCCGCACCCGGTCCCGCTCCCCGCAGGCCCGCGCCCGGGCCTGCGGGAAGACGCCGCCGAAGGTCCAGCGCCGGGTGTTCTTCAGCGCCGACCTGCGGTACGGCCACAGCAGATAGCCCTCGTACAGGCAGGTGCGGGCGATCTTCTCGACGGCCTCGCCGACGCCGGCGGCGCTCATCGCGGCGCTCCTTCGAGCAGGGCGCGGACCGTCTCGTCCCAGTCGGTCAGCGCGTGCCGGGCGCGGAAGGCGCCGAGCCGGGCGTGGGTGTCCTTCGTGACCCGCAGCCAGCTGAGCCCGCCGAAGTACCGGCCCGTCAGGGCGTGCCACTGCGCGGCGGGCAGCCGGTACGTGCAGTCCCGGGCCCAGGAGATCTGCGAGGTCCGCAGCCGTCCGCCGGCGTCGGTGTGGAAGACCGTGCCGCTGAAGAGGAAGTCCAGCGGCACCTCGGCGTCCCGTACGGCCTCGAAGTAGGCGGTGACGGCCAGCTCGCACTCGCGGGTGCAGGGCACCTGCAGGTCGACGGCCGTGGTGTCGTCGAAGGGCGGGACGACGGTGGTCAGCCGGGCCCAGGTCAGCGGGCGCATGCCGGTGGCCCACTGTTCGGGCTGGCCGAACAGCCGGGCCAGCGCGAGCCGTTCCTCCTCCTGGTAGCGGCGGCGCTCCACCGCGATGCGCACGTCCGTCGTCAGGCTGACCGAGCGGACCGGCCCGCCGCCGGTCCGCGTCACGGCCAGCCGGAACGCCAGGGTCGGCACGGCCGCGTGCTCGAGGGGGCGGGCGCCGGTGACGGCGAAGGACAGGTCGGCGATGTCCGCGCCGTGCGGTGCGCGCGCGCTCACGCGGGCGAGAGGTTGGGCATGCCGGGCAGGATCGGGTTCTTCGGCCCCGGGTTGATGCCGGTCGACCTGCGGGAGGAGGACCGGTCGTCGCTCTCGTGGCCGGGCTGCCGCTTGTAGAGGCCCTTGTGGTTGCCCTGGCGCACGCCATGGACGTGCGAGGCCTTGTCGGGGCGCACCTCGGGCTCGCCCACCGTGATGGCGGTTCTCTGTGTCATGTCGCCTCCCGCAGACCGTCGTGGTCCGGCGCGGACGGCGCCGGCTCCGCGAAGAACGATGCGATCCGGGACCATGCCTCCCGGCCGCCGGTCAGGCCCTTCCAGTGTGCGCGGACCACCGCCACCAGGCGATAGCAGTCGTCCAGCGGGACGATCCAGTGCTCGTGCGGCTCCTGGGCCCGGTTGACCAGCAGCGCCTCGACGTCGTCGGCCGGCCGCGCGGGTCCCGGCAGGGCGCTGGCGAGCTCGGCCCAGACGGCCGGGTCCACGGTGGAGCGCACGGCTCCCAGCGGGCTCGGGTAGCTCACGGCGGTCCGCCCCGACCGGCCGTCGCGCACGAAGAACGCCAGCCCCACCGGTACGCCGAGCGCCGCCCAGAGCAGGTCGTCGATCCGGTGGCCCTCCAGGCGGATCCGGCGGGTGGGCAGCAGCCGGTAGAGCCTGCCGCCCGCCTCCCGGCGATCGAACAACAGTGCGCAGGCCCGGCAGGAGCACAGCGCGGCGCCGTCCGCGAGGTCCAGCAGGTGCCGGTGCTCCCGCGGGACCGGTTCCGCGCACAGATCGCACCGCTCGGCCGGGGCGGCCGGTGCCGGAGCGAGGGCGGGGGCGGGGCGGCGGGCCAGCTCCCGCAGCCGGGTCGCCGCGACGGGCGCGGCGCTCACGTCCCGCTCGCCGTGCCGGCGCGGAAGAGGGAGTCGACCGGGATCAGCGTCCCGGGCGCCGGCTCCGTCACCTCCACCCGCTCGATCTCCGGTGCCGCCCAGGTCACCGCGGCGCGGACGTCCTCCTCGGCCCGCTCCGCGTGCGAACCGCAGCCGCCGGCCGCGAGCCGGACCCGGGCCAGGCGTCCCTCGACCGCGACGAGCTCCGCGCGCAGCCCGCGCAGGGCGCGCCGCACCCGCGCCTCGACGGGTTCGGGATGCAGGTCGTGCACCAGCAGGAGATGGCCGACGAGCTCGTCGTCGACGAGGGCGTCGCGTGCCGGGCCGGCGGTGTGCTCCAGGACGCGCGCGAGGCACTGGCCGTACAGCTCGACGACGGCGTGCAGGGCGTCCGCGACCTGGTCGCGGACGGCCGCGTCGGGCAGGGCCGCGAGCGACGACAGCAGCGCCTCGGCGCGCGCGACGTGTTCGCGGGTCTCGGAATCGTTCCAGGTCATCGCGGTGTCTCCCGTCAGGCCAGGGCGCCGAAGGTCGGCGAGTGGCTCTGCCGCACCGTGCGCCCGCCGCCGAGGTACATGTGGACGCCGCAGGGCAGGCAGGGGTCGAAGCTGCGGACGGTGCGCATGATGTCGATGCCCTTGAAGTTCTCCGGGCCGTTCTCCTCGAAGAGCGTCATGCCCTGCACCGCGTCCTCGTACGGGCCGGGGGTTCCGTAGTGGTCGCGGGGGCTGGCGTTCCAAGGAGTGGGCGGGTAGGGGTGATAGTTGGCGATCTTGCGGTCGCGGATGACGAGGTGGTGGGAGAGCACCCCGCGCACGGCCTCGTGGAAGCCGGCGCCGATGGCCTCCTTGGGGACCTTGAAGTCCTGGAAGACCTTGGTGCGCCCGGCCCGCACCTCCTCCAGCGCGCGCTCGACGAAGTACAGCGCCATGCCGGCCGCGTAGGCGACGAAGTACATCCGCGCCCGGTCGCGTTCGATGGTGTTGGGGAAGGGCGGGGGCTTCCACTCCAGCCGCACCTCGGGGGTCGCCGGGGTCTTCGGCAGGTCGATCACGACGCTGTGGCCGGTGGAGCGGACGTAGGGCGTACGGACCTTGCCGGCCAGCGCGGTGGTCCACAGGCGGGCGAGGGGGCCGCCGCCGGTGTCGAGGGCCAGATGGTCGCCGGTGCGCTTGTCGTACCAGCGCGGGCTCATCACCCAGCTGTAGTTGCCGCCGTCCAGGTCGCGCTTCTGGGGCTTGGGCAGGGTGGTCTGGTTCCAGGGGTGGCGCTGGTCCACGGGGTTGCCGAGCGGGTCCTTGTCGACGTAGGTCTCCTCGCCGGTCCAGTCCTCGTAGTACGAGCTGCCGAGCAGCACGCGCAGGCCCAGGTTGATGTCGACGAGGTCGGTGGTGACCAGCTGGTTGTCGACGACGATCCCGGGGGTGACGAACATGGCGTTGCCCCAGGTGTTCATGTTCCGGTAGTCGTAGTCCACGACCTCGGGGTCCTGGAAGCAGCCCCAGCAGCCGAGCAGGGTGCGCCGCCGGCCGACCTCCTCGTAGCCGGGCAGGGCCTCGTAGAAGAAGTCGAAGACGTCGTCGTTGAGGGCCACCCCGCGCTTGACGAAGTCCAGGCAGCGGGTGAGGCGCACGAGGTAGTCGGTGAAGACCTGGGGGGTGGCGACCGTGCCGACGCCGCCGGGGTAGAGCGTCGAGGGGTGGACGTGGCGCCCCTCCATCAGGCAGCACATCTCCCGGGTCAGGCGGCTCATGCGCAGCGCTTCCTTGTAGACCTCGCCCTCGAAGGGGTTGAAGGCGCGCATGATGTCGGCGATCGTCCGGTAGCCGTGGACGTCGCCGCGCGGGGCGGGGGTGCGCTCGGCGCGTTCGAGGACGCCGGGGTTGGTCTCCTTGACCATGCGTTCGCAGAAGTCGACGAAGACCAGGTTGTCCTGGAAGATCGTGTGGTCGAACATGAACTCGGCCGCCTCGCCGAGGTTGATGATCCAGTCGGCGAGCGGCGGCGGCTTGACGCCGTAGGCCATGTTCTGGGCGTAGACCGAGCAGGTGGCGTGGTTGTCGCCGCAGATCCCGCAGATCCGGCTGGTGATGAAGTGCGCGTCCCGGGGGTCTTTGCCCTTCATGAAGACGCTGTAGCCGCGGAAGATCGACGAGGTGCTGCGGCACTCGACGACCTTCCGGGCCGGAAAGTCGATCTTCGTGTAGATGCCCAGATTGCCGATGATCCGGGTGATGGGGTCGAACGCGACGTCGGTGAGGTCGCTCCGTGCCGCGTCGCTGTCCTGGGCGGTGGCCACTGATGGGTTCCTCTCGTGGTTCCTCGCGCGGTCGGCCCGGTCAGTCCCGGCCGTGCCAGCGCGGCTCGTAGCCGCTGGTCAGCGCCTCACGGTTGTGCCGCCAGCGGGGCTCGCGGTTGACGCTGACGTTGGTGAGGGAGCGCAGGGTGCGGATGAACGGCCCGTAGACGCTCATCAGGTTCGAGGACAGGGTGCCGCCGGGCGGCTCGTCCATGAAGGGCATGAACTTGTCGGGGAAGCCGGGCATGGTGCAGCCGATGCAGATGCCGCCGACGTTCGGGCAGCCGCCCACGCCGTCCATCCAGCCCCGCTTGGTGACGTTGCAGTTGACCACCGGTCCCCAGCAGCCCACCTTGACCTGGCACTTGGGGGAGTTGTAGTCCTTGGCGAAGTCGCCCTGCTCGTAGTACGCGGCCCGGTCGCAGCCCTCGTGCACGGTCTTGCCGAACAGCCAGGTCGGGCGCAGCTGTTCGTCCAGCGGGATGACCGGGGCCAGCCCCGCCGCCTGGTGCAGCACCCACAGCAGGGTCTCCATGAAGTTGTCGGGCTGGACCGGGCAGCCGGGCACGTTGACGACGGGCAGGCCGCCGGCCGTGCGGAAGTCGGCGCCGAGGTAGTCGACCAGCCCCATGCAGCCGGTGGGGTTGCCCGCCATGGCGTGGATGCCGCCGTAGGCGGCGCAGGTGCCGATCGCGACCACGGCCCACGCCCGGTGGGCCAGGCGGTCGAGCCAGGTGTTGAGGGTGATCGGCTCGCCGGTCTCCGGGTCGTTGCCCATCGAGGTCCAGTAGCCCTCGCCGCTGATGTTCTCGTTGGGGATCGACCCCTCGACGACGAGGATGAACGGCTCCAGCTCGCCGCGGGCCGCTTGGTGGAAGGCGGCCATGAAGTCGTCGCCGGTCTCGTAGGCGAGCACCTTGTTGTGCAGATGGACCTTCGGCAGCCCGGGGATGGCGCCCAGCAGGACGTCCTCCAGGCTCGGCAGCGAGGCGGCGGTCACCGAGACGGTGTCGCCGTCGCAGCTCATGCCCTCGGAGGTCCACAGGATGTGAACCTCCTCGAAGCCGGGTGTCATCGGCTCGAAGCCCATCGGCGGATTCCCTTCGGTGCCCAGAAGTGCCCGAGGCTAAAATTCGCATACCGCTTCTTTTCCGGCAATATGCATATCCTGCCGGGGGAGGCGTGACAGCGCGTCGAACCGCTCGGCCGCGTCGCCCGGCGGCCGCTTGCGCACGAACGCCGACCGCAGCGCGTGGTACGGCGCGTCGGGCGAGAAGAACACCGCGCGCATGCGCTCCAGCTCCTCCGCGCGGTAGGCCGCCAGCGGCTTGAGGGACTCGTCCCGCTCCCGCGCGGCCTTCTTCACCGCGATCCGCAGGGGCACGTCGCATTCACCGATGAGGTCCGCCGCCATCCGGGTGACGGCCCCCGCGAACTCCTGCGCCGGGCCCGGCACCACGCGGTCCACCAGCCCCAGCGCCCGCGCGCGGGCCGCGCTCACCGGCGCCGCCTCCGCCATCAGGGTCGCGGCCCGGGCCGGGCCCACCCGCCGGGGCAGCGTGTACGTCCAGTACTCGGAGCCGTACAGGCCCATCAGCCGGTAGTGCGGATTGAGGACCGTCCCCGCCCGGCACCACACCTCGTCCGCCGCGAGCGCCAGCATCGCCCCGCCCGCCGCGGCGTTGCCCGCCACCGCCGCGACGACGAGCCGGTCGGTGGTGGTGAGCACCGCCTCGACCAGGTCGTCCATCGCGTTGATGTTCGCCCAGGACTCCTCGGCCGGGTCGGCCGCCGCCTCGATGACGTTCAGGTCGATGCCGTTGGAGAAGAAGTCCCGCTCGCCCCCGAGCACGATCACCGACGTCGGCCGGCGGCACGCGAACCGGTAGGCGTTGAGCAGCCGCCGGCACTGCACCGCGCTCATCGCCCCGCCGGGGAAGCGGAACCGTACGAAGCCCACCTCGCCCCGCTCGGTGTACCGGATGTCGCTCCAGGTCGCCCGGTGCGCCGGGAGCTCCAGCGGAGCCGGTACGTCCGGCACGGCGGGCAGCGCGTCGCCCAGCGCCGTCACGGCGGGCAGCCTGATGCCGGGCGCCCCGTCCCCCGAACGGCAACGCCGCAGCTGGGGAATCCACACGGCGCCGTCCGCCGTCGCCCGGCAGATCGCGCCCGCCCGCGTCGCCAGCACCTCGCCCGGCCGGCCCCGCAGCCGGTCCTCGCCGTGCCCCCCGTGCAGGAACCACTCGCCGCCCAGCAGCTCGTCCCGCACCCCCGGCCGCGAGTCGGCGGCGCGCAGCGTGCGCAGCACCGACTCCGTGGGCTGCGCGGCCCAGTCGATCCGCCGCTCGCCCTGCGGCAGCCAGGGGCGGGTGCGCACCGGGAACTCCGTCTGCGCCCGGGGTGTCCACGACCCCGACCCGAACCGCTCCACCGCCAGCAGCAGCGCCGAGACGGCGGCGTCCGCCACCTCGCCGCGGTACAGCTCGCTCTTGGTCACGTCCGGCGGCACGGCGAAGCCCGCCGAGGCCCAGACCGGCCCGGCGTCCAGCTCCTCCTCCGCCTGAAGGACCGTCACCCCCCAGCGGACCTCGCCGTCCATCAGGGCCCGGTCCAGCGAGGCCGGCCCCCGGTCGCCGGGCGGCCCCGGATGGACGACCAGACAGGTGTGGCGCGAGAAGACCTCCCGGGGGATCGCCGTCGTGAGCATCGGCGCGACGACCAGGTCCGGCCAGTGCCGGCGGACGGCCGCGCACAGCGCCCGCGGCCCGTCCACCACGGCCACGGACGTGGCGTGGCCCCGGTCGCCGAGCTCGGCGAAGACCCGCTGGGCGAGGCTGTTGAAAGCGCTGGCGACGACAAGGATGCGCATGGCGGCGGCCCTCCTGGTGCTCGGGAGCACGACGGCCCGGGGTCGGCGCCGTCCGTGACCGATCGTCACCGACGCGCGCCGCCGGGACGGGCGGCGCCGCGCGAGGGGCGCCGCGATTGCGCTACGCGGGCGAATACCGTTCCCCGCCCGGCCGCTCGGGCCGTGGCGGGCGGCCGGGCCCCGTCCGCGCCGGGTCACTGTGGACCGCGTACCGCCCCCCAGCGAGGGGCGGGCACCCACACGGGCACGCGGCCGGGAGCAGGTGAGGCGGATGCACGAGCTGTCCATCGCCACCGCGATCGTCGAGCGGGCGACGGAGCTGGCCCGGCGGCACGACGCCGGCGGTGTCGAAGCGGTACGGGTGCGGGTGGGCGAGATGTCGGGCGTCGTCCCCGACGCCCTGCGCTTCTCCTTCGAGGTGGCCCGGGAGGGCACCGTGGTGGAGGCCGCCCGGCTGGACGTGGAGGAGGTCCCCGCGCGGGCCCACTGCGCGGCCTGCGAGAAGGAGTTCGCGGTCGGCACCCCGCCGTTCCTGTGGTGCCCGCGCTGCGACTCGCCGACCACACGCCTGCTCAGCGGGCGGGAGCTGGAGATCACCGTGATCGAACTGGCGGAGGCGACCGCGTGATGTGCAAGGTCATCGACGTCCGGCAGGCGGTGCTGGCCAGGAACGACGCCCTGGCCGGCGCCCTGCGCAAGGAACTGGCGTCCCGGCGGACGACGGTGGTGAACCTGTTGTCCAGCCCCGGCAGCGGGAAGACGGCGCTGCTGGAGCGCATCCTGACGGCCATGAGCGAGCGCGGCGTGCCGGTGGCCGCGCTCACCGCCGACCTCGCCACCGAGAACGACGCGCGGCGCCTGGCGCGCTCCGGCGTCCCCGTCAAACAGGTGCTCACGGGCGGCCTGTGCCACCTCGAGGCGGCCCAGCTCAGGGGGCACCTGCGGGGATGGCTGCCGGCGGACACGCGGGTGCTGTTCGTGGAGAACGTCGGCAATCTCGTCTGCCCGGCCGCCTACGACCTGGGGGAGACGCTGCGGGTGACGCTGATGTCCGTGACCGAGGGCGAGGACAAGCCGCTGAAGTACCCCATGGCCTTCGGCCTGGCGCACCTCGTCGTACTGACCAAGACCGACATCGCCGACGCCGTGGACTTCGACCGGCCGGCGTTCACGGGGAACGTGGTGCGGGTCAACCCGGGCGTGGGGATCGTGCCCACCTCGGCCCGCACCGGCGCCGGGGTGGACGCCCTCCTCGAGCGGATCCTGGCGGTCGCCGAGGGCGCCGCCGCGCACCGGCCCGTGATGGCGGGCCGCGTCCGGGAAGGACGTCTCGTCGAGGACGCCCCCGACGAAGTGACGGCCGGGCAGCAGTGACCGCGGCCCACGACGACACCGTCGTCCGGCACCGGATCATCGTGCGCGGCGCGGTGCAGGGCGTCGGATTCCGGCCCTTCGTCCACGGCCTGGCCCGCGAGCTGGGGCTGGCGGGCTACGTCAGCAACGACACCGGAGGCGTCGTCGCCGAGATCGAGGGCGACCCGGGACGCGTCCGCGCGTTCCGCGACCGCCTGATCAGCCACGCGCCCCCGCTGGCCGTCGTTTCCTCCGTCTCCCACCGGCGCGTGCCCGTGCTGGGCGCCGGCGACTTCACCATCCGGCCCTCCCGGCCGGGCCGGGGCCGCACCCGCGTCCCTCCCGACGCCGCCCTGTGCGCCACCTGCCTGCACGAGCTCACCGACCCCGCCGACCGCCGCTTCCGCCACCCCTTCATCACCTGCGTGCACTGCGGACCGCGCTTCACCATCGTCACCGGCCTGCCCTACGACCGGGCCACCACCACCATGGCCCCCTTCGCCCTGTGCCCGCGGTGCGCGGGCGAGTACGCGGACCCCGCCGACCGGCGCTTCCACGCCCAGCCGGTGGCCTGCCCCGACTGCGGCCCCCGGCTGCGGCTGGAGGGCCAGGACCCGCCCGCCACCGGGGAGGCCGCCCTGGCGAGGGCCCGGGAGCTGCTCGCCCGCGGCGCCGTCCTGGCCGTCAAGGGCATCGGCGGCTACCACCTGGCCTGCGACGCCACCGACGAGGACGCCGTCGCCCGGCTGCGGGCGGCCAAGGACCGCGGCGCGAAACCCTTCGCCGTCATGGCGGCGGACCTGCCCACCGCCCGGGCCCTCGCCCCGGTCACCGCCGCCGAGGCGCGCCTGCTGGCCGGGCCCCGGGCACCGGTCGTCCTGCTGCGGCGCCCCGACGGCTTCGAGGGCGGCGTCCCGCTCGCCGCCGGCATCGCCCCCGGCGCCCCCGACATCGGCGTGATGCTCCCCTACAGCCCCCTGCACCGGCTGCTGTTCGGCCTGCCCGGCGACCCGCCGGGCCCCCGCGTCCTGGTGATGACCAGCGCGAACCGCCCCGGCGAGCCCATCGTCACCGATGACGGCCGGGCGCGCACGGACCTCGCCCCGCTCTGCGACGCCCGCCTCGCGCACGACCGCCCGGTCCACGTGCCGTGCGACGACTCCGTGGTGCGGGTGCGCGCCGACGGCGGCGTACTGCCCCTGCGCCGGTCGCGGGGGTACGTACCCGACCCCGTTCCGCTGCCCTTCGAGGTGCCGCCCGTGCTGGCCGTCGGCGGCGACCTGAAGAACGTCTTCTGCCTCGCGCGCGGCCGCTCCGCCTGGCTGTCGCAGCACATCGGCGACCTCGGGGAGCTGGCCACCGCGACCGCCTTCGACCGGGCGGTCGCCCACCTCGGCGAACTCACCGGCATCCGCCCCGGCCTGCTGGCCGCCGACCTCCACCCCCGCTACCGGTCGGCGGCGTGGGCCCGCGACCACGCCGCGGGCCGTCCGCTCCGGCTGGTCCAGCACCACCACGCGCACATCGCCTCCGCCATGGCCGACGCCCACCTGGACGGCGCCACACCCGTCATCGGCGTCGCCTTCGACGGGACCGGCTACGGCGACGACGGCGCCGTGTGGGGCGGCGAGATCATGCTCGCCGACTACACCGGCTACCGGCGCCTGGCCCACCTGTCCTACGTACCGCTGCCCGGCGGCGACGCCGCCGTCCGCAACCCCTGCCGCATGGCTCTGGCACACCTGCGCGCCGCCGGCCTCGCCCGGGAGCCCGGCCTGCCGGCCGTGGCCGCCTGCGGGGAGGAGGAACGGCGCCTGGTGGAGCGGCAGCTGGAACGGGGGATCGCGTGCGTGCCCACCTCCAGCATGGGCCGGCTGTTCGACGCCGTCGCCTCCCTCACCGGGGTGTGCCACCGCGCCGGGTACGAAGCCCAGGCGGCCGTCGAGCTGGAGGCGCGCGCCGCACCCGCCATGGCCGGCTGCGGCCGGCCCTACGCCTTCGGGGCACACGACGACCCGCACGGCGGCCCCCGGCGCATCGACCCCGCACCCGTGCTGCGCGCCGTGACCGAGGACCTGCGGACGGGGGTTCCCGCCGGCGTCATCGCCGCGCGCTTCCACCACGCCGTCGCCGGGGCCGTCACCGCCGCCTGCGAGGCGGCCCGGCACGCGACCGGCGCGGGCACGGTCGCCCTGACCGGCGGGGTGTTCGCCAACCGCCTGCTCGAGGACGCGTGCACGCACGCGCTGCGCGCGGGCGGCTTCACGGTGGTGCGCCACCGTGCCGTGCCGTGCGGCGACGGCGGGCTGGCGCTCGGCCAGGCGCTCGTCGCCGCCCGGGCCCGCGACCGCGCGCCGGCTCCCGCCGGCGGGGAAGGAGGAGCTCATGTGCCTGGCGGTGCCCGGCAAAGTGGTCGGCATTGAGGAGCGGGACGGCACCCGCATGGCGAAGGTCGACTTCGGGGGCGCGGTCAAGGACGTGTGCCTGGCCTATCTGCCCGACATCGAGGTCGGCGACTACGCCATCGTGCACGTCGGATTCGCCCTGCAGCGCCTGGACGAGGCGGCGGCGCTGGCGACGCTGGACCTGTTCGCGCGCATCGGCGCCCTGGAGGAGGAGTTCGGCGACGCCTGGGGCCGCGCCGCCGCCGAGGCCGGAGCGACGCCGGCGGACGCCGCCGCGCCCGGGGCCCCGACTCCGTACGACGCGACGGCTTCGTACGACGCCCCGACTCCGTACGACGCGACGACGCCGGAGGGCACGCGATGAGGTACCTCGACGAATTCCAGGACCCCGCCCTGGCCCGGCGGCTGCTGGACGACATCCACGCCACCGTCACCCGCCCCTGGGCGATGATGGAGGTCTGCGGCGGCCAGACCCACTCGATCATCCGGCACGGCATCGACCAGCTGCTCCCCGCGTCGGTGGAGCTGATCCACGGGCCCGGCTGCCCGGTCTGCGTCACCCCGCTGGAGATGATCGACAAGGCGCTCGCCATCGCCTCCCTGCCCGAGGTGGTCTTCTGCTCGTTCGGCGACATGCTGCGCGTCCCGGGCACCGAGGGCGACCTGTTCCGGGTCAGGGGCGCCGGCGGCGACGTCCGGGTGGTGTACTCACCGCTGGACGCGCTGGAGATCGCCCGCCGGCACCCGGAGAAGGAGGTCGTCTTCTTCGGCATCGGCTTCGAGACCACCGCCCCCGCCAACGCCATGACGGTCCACCAGGCCCGGGCGCTCGGCGTCCGCAACTTCAGCCTGCTGGTCTCGCACGTGCGCGTACCGCCCGCCATCGAGGCGATCATGCGCTCGCCCGACTGCCGCGTCCAGGGATTCCTGGCCGCCGGGCACGTGTGCAGCGTCATGGGCGTCGAGGAGTACCCGGCGCTGGCCGAGCGGTACCGGGTGCCCATCGTGGTCACCGGCTTCGAGCCGCTCGACATCCTCGAGGGCGTCCGCCGCACCGTCCGCCAGCTCGAACGCGGCGAGCACCGGGTGGAGAACGCCTACCCCCGCGCCGTACGGGACGAGGGCAACCCCGCGGCCCTGCGGATGCTCGCCGAGGTGTTCGAGGTCACCGACCGGGCGTGGCGGGGCATCGGCGTCATCCCCGGCAGCGGCTGGCGGCTGGCCCCCGCCTTCCGGGCGTACGACGCCGAGCACCGCTTCCGCGTCGGCGGCGTGCGGACCCGGGAGCCCGCCGCCTGCCGCAGCGGCGAGGTGCTGCAGGGCCTGATCAAGCCGCACGAGTGCGCGGCCTTCGGCACCTCCTGCACCCCGCGCAACCCCCTGGGCGCGACCATGGTCTCCAGCGAGGGAGCCTGCGCCGCCTACTACCTCTACCGCCGCCTGGACCGCGCGGCGCCCGCCGAGGAGGCGACCCCCGTTGGCTGACACCGCGCCCGCCACCACCATCGACCCGTCCGCCCTGACCTGCCCGGCCCCGCTGCGCGACCAGCCCGTCGTCGTCCTCGGGCACGGCGGGGGAGGGGCGCTGTCCGCCGAGCTCGTCGCCCAGGTCTTCGCGCCCGCGTACGGCAACGAGGTGCTCGCGGGCCTCGCCGACTCGGCGGCGGTGACCCTGGGCGGGGCGCGCCTCGCCTTCTCCACCGACTCCTACGTCGTACGCCCCCTGTTCTTCCCCGGCGGCGGCATCGGCGACCTCGCCGTCAACGGCACCGTCAACGACCTCGCCATGAGCGGCGCCCGGCCCGCCCACCTCTCCTGTGCCTTCATCCTGGAGGAGGGCACCGAGCTGTCCGTCGTGGCGCGGGTCGCCCGGGACATCGGCGCGGCCGCCGAGGCCGCCGGGGTCACCGTCGTCACCGGCGACACCAAGGTCGTCGACGCCGGCCACGGCGACGGCGTCTTCGTCACCACCTCCGGCATCGGGATCGTCCCCGACGGCGTGGACATCCGCCCCCAGCGGGCCGCGCCCGGCGACGTGGTGATCGTCAGCGGGCCGGTCGGCATGCACGGCGTGGCCGTCCTGAGCGTGCGCGAGGGGCTGGAGTTCGGGGTGGAGATCGCCAGCGACACCGCCCCGCTGGGCGGCCTCGTCGCCGCGATGCTCGCCGTCACCCCGGACCTGCACGCCCTGCGCGACCCCACGCGCGGCGGCGTGGCCACCGCCCTCAACGAGATCGCCGCCGCCTCCGGCACCGGCGTCGTCCTCACCGAGGGCAGCGTGCCCGTGCCCGAGGCCGTCGCCAACGCCTGCGGCTTCCTCGGCCTCGACCCGCTCTACGTGGCGAACGAGGGCCGGCTCGTGGCCTTCGTCCCCCGCCCGCACGCCGAGGCCGTGCTCGCCGCCATGCGCGCCCATCCGCACGGGAGGGGGGCGGCCGTCATCGGCGAATGCGTGGCCGAGCACCCGGGCATCGTCGTGGCGCGCACCCGGCTCGGCGGGACGCGCGTCGTCGACCTGCCCCTGGGGGAACAGCTGCCGCGCATCTGCTGAGCCGGCCGGCCCCGGTCGGGTCCGCTCGTCTCAGGTCCGCTCGTCTCAGGCCTGCGCGTCTCGCGTCCGCTCGCTCAGGTCTGCTCGTCCATGCGGATGGCGTCGCGCAGGGTGTCGAAGGCCTTGCCCTCGCGCGCGCCCTCGGCCTGTGCCAGCAGCGCGCCGGCGATCGCGTCGAGCTTGCGCTGCACGGCGTGCTCGGCCCGCAGCTCGGAGTTCTTGAGCAGGGCCAGCAGCAACAGCGTCACCGACGTCATGAGACCGGCGGACAGCAGCTCCAGCCCGACCGACAGCCGCGCGACGTGGACGGCCAGGAAGTTCGCCACCAGCACGAAGCACAGCACGAAGAACGCCCGCGAGCTCGTGAAGTGGGAGGCCTTCTCGGCCACCCGCTCGAACAGGTCGGGCTGCTCGCCGCCGCGGTGCGAAGGATGCCGGATTCTCACCTGCGACCGGTACCCGGTCCCGGGCGCGGCTATACGTTGCCTCCCGCGCCGTACGGCCGAACGGGCGCGGGGGCCGTTCAGGCCGCGCCCCGCGCCCGCCGGAAGCGGGCCAGGCCGTCGGCGAGGCCGACGACCGGCCCGGGATAGCCGAGGCGCGTGCGCAGCGCGGGGTCGAGGGTCCACGGTTCGTGGACGGCGGCGCCCGCCACGCCGGCCAGCTCCGGTACCCAGCGGCGCACGTAGGCCCCCTCGGGGTCGAAGCGCCGGGCCTGGACGAGGGGATTGAGGACCCGGTTGGGGCGGGTGTCGGTTCCGGTGCCGGCCATCCACTGCCAGTTGAGCTGATTGTTCGCCACGTCCGCGTCGATCAGCAGCTCGGTGAAGTGCCGGGCGCCCTCCCGCCAGTCGTGGTAGAGGGTCTTGGTGAGGAAGGACGCCACCAGCATCCGGGCCCGGTTGTGCATCCAGCCCTCGTGCGCGAGCTGGCGCATCGCCGCGTCGACGACGGGGAACCCGGTCAGCCCCGCCTTCCAGGCGGCGAGCTCCTCCGGATCCGTGCGCCAGCGGTCGTGCCGCGGGCGGTAGTCGCGGGCGGCCGCCCCCGGCACGGCGGCCAGCACCTGGTGGTGGAAGTCCCGCCAGGCCAGCTGGCGGACGAACGCCTCCGCGCCCCCGGGACGGCGGCGCGCCCGGTCGATCACCTCCACCGGCGACAGACAACCGAAGTGCAGATAAGGGGACAGCCGGGACGTGGCGTCCGCCGCCATGTCGTCGTGGCGGGCGGCGTACCCCTCGACGCCGGTGCGCAGCCAGGCCGCCAGGCGCCGGCGGCCCTCGCGCTCGCCGCCGGGCGCGAGGGCGGGCGAGGCCGTCCCCCGGGCCAGGGACGCGGCCGCCGGCAGGGGGAGCGTGGCGACGTCGGGCAGGTCGACGCGCCGGGGCGCGCCGGTCACCGGCCGGAGCCGCTCGGCCGACCACCTGCGGTAGTACGGGGTGAACACCGCGAAGTGGCTCCGGCCCGAGGGCAGCACCGCCCCCGGCGGCAGGGCGGTGACCACCGCGTCGTGCACCCGCAGCAGCCGCCCGTCCGCAGCCAGCGCCGACCGCAGCCGGTCCTCCCGGCGCTGGGCGTATCCGCTGCTCCCGCCCGCCAGATGGACCTCCGCCGCGTCCGTCTCCGCGGCCACCCGGCAGGTCTCGCGCACCACGTCCCCCTCGCGGATCACCAGGTGGCCGCCCCGGGCCCGCAGCCCCCGGTCGAGGTCGGCGAGGCAGTCGGACAGGAACGCCGCGCGGTTGGGCGCGGTGAAGCCGGCCTCCCGCACCCCCGAGTCGACGACGAACAGCGGCACCACACGCTCGGCGGCGCGCAGCGCGGCGCGCAGGACGGGATTGTCGTGCAGCCGGAGATCGGCGGTGAAGAGGACGATCGCGACACGCATGCCGGCTCATTTCCGTTGATCAAGGTCCAGAAGTGCTGATCAAGGTCCAGAAGGCCCAGATTACGACAGAAACCGCTCTGACCTGCGAAGCTTGCGCTTTTTTCGCAGGAGTGTTCTGGTGTTTGGGCGTCACGCCGGTACGGAATCCGGCCGCGTCCGGACCGAAGAGTGGGGGTCTGCGTTTGGAGAATTTCTTGTCCGCTGTCCCGTCCGAATCGCCCCTGTCCGTCATACGGCCGTCCCGGCCGCCCCGGCTCGCCGCCGTCACCCCGCGTGCCCGGCACGCCCGGCCGATCGGCCTCTACGACTCCTGGATGACGCTCACCGCGGCCGCGCTCACGCTGTGCGCCGCCTGGGCCGCGAGCGTCTGGGTCTCCGTGCATCTGCAGGCCGACCCGGCCCTGCACACGGTCGCCCTCTTCGTCCACCTCGCCAGCCTCGTGCTCGGCTTCGGCGCCGTGCTGGTGGCCGACTACTACGGCCTCCTGTGGATCATGGGCCGCTGCGACCTGAAGGACGCGCTCGGCAGCGCGAGCCGGCTGCACCTGCCGATCTGGGCCGGACTCGCCGGCCTGGTCCTCAGCGGCACGCTGCTGCACCCGAACATCTCCTCCACCATGACCTGCGTCAAGCTGGCGATGGTGCTCGTCCTCACCCTCAACGGCCTGCAGGCCGGCCTCCTCGGCAAGCACATGGAGCGCAGCGCCGGCGGCACGCCCTCGCCGCGCCTGCTCGCCTGGGGCGGGGCCAGCGCCCTGGTGTCCCAGATCTGCTGGTGGGGCGCCGTGATCATCGGCTTCATCAACACCCAGAGCTAGCCGCCCGGGCCCCGGGCCGCCCTGCGGCCGGCCGGCTACTCCGGCCAGCCGTAGGGCACCGACGTCCTCGGCTCGGGCGCCGCGCCCATGGCCTCGACGTCGTGTTCCGCCGTCCGCAGCAGCCGGGTGCCGAGATCGCGCAGGGCCCGGCCCGCCGCGAACTCGTCACCGATCTCCGGCACGTCCTTGTCGCCGGGGGCGCACTGGGCGGTCCCGGTACCGGTCAGCGAGGCGGCCCCGGTGTCCAGCACCACGCGTGCCCTGGTCCTCCCGTCCTCCTCGGAAAGCTGGAGGCGGACGTTCCACTCGGTTGTGTGCGACATGACGCGCTCCTCGGCCGATCGGGTCGCTGCCTCCCTCCATTGAATACCCGTGCGCCGTGAGCGGCCGGGTGCGACTGTTGAGGTGAGGCGATCGGGCACCGCACGGTCTGTGACGCACGGTGACGGTGGGGTGGCCGACCCGGCTCAGGAAGTGGGAACGGCCGTGATCACACGCATCCGCCTGCCGCACCGGCACCTCACACCGCCCGCCGGCCCCCGGCCGCCGGGCGAACCGCCCAGGCCGCCGTCCGGCCCGCCGGCGCAGCCCGCCTGGCGCCGGTGGATCCTGCCCGCCGCCCTCGTCCTGTTCGTGATCACCCTGCTGCTGGCGCGCGGTGTGTCCGGCCCCCAGCCCAGCCAGGTGCCCTACAGCGACTTCGTCGCCAAGGTCGGCGCCGGACAGGTCCAGACGGTCGACGTCAGCGACAAGGGTGCGGTGAGCGGCACGCTCAAGAACGGCACCAAGTTCACCACCCGCATCCCCACGGCCCTCGGCACGAGCGGGCTCGAACAGCGCCTGGAGGCCCAGCACGTACGGGTCACCGCCTCCCAGTCCACCGGTACCCTGTGGCCCTCGCTCCTGGTGGCCTTCCTGCCCCTGCTGCTCCTGGCCGGCTTCTTCCTGTGGGGCGCCCGCAGGGCCGCGAGCTCCCTGACCGGCGGCGTCAGCGCCATCGGCCGGTCGCGGGCGAAGATCATCGAGGCCGAGCGGCCCACCACCCGCTTCGCCGACGTCGCCGGCTACGACGGGGTCAAACAGGAGGTCAGCGAGGTCGTCGACTTCCTGCGCAACCCCGACCGCTACGCCCGTGCGGGCGCCAAGGGACCCCGCGGAGTGATCATGGTCGGGCCGCCCGGCACCGGCAAGACGCTCTTCGCCCGCGCCGTGGCCGGCGAGGCGGACGTGCCGTTCCTGTCGGTGACCGGCTCGGCGTTCGTCGAGATGTTCGTCGGCGTCGGGGCGTCCCGGGTCCGCGACCTCTTCGACGAGGCCCGCAAGCGGGCCCCCTCGATCATCTTCATCGACGAGATCGACGCCGTCGGCGGCCGGCGCGGCGGCGGCACCCGCCTCGGCGGCAACGACGAGCGCGAGCAGACCCTCAACCAGCTGCTCGCCGAGATGGACGGCTTCGACCAGAGCAGCGGCATCGTCGTGATCGCCGCCACCAACCGGCCCGACGCCCTCGACCCCGCCCTGCTGCGCCCCGGCCGGTTCGACCGCCAGGTCACCGTGCCGCTGCCCAACCAGGCCGAACGGGCGGCGATCCTCACCGTGCACGCCCGCGGCAAGACCCTGGCCCCCGACGTCGACCTCAACATCGTCGCCCGCGCCACCCCCGGCTTCTCCGGCGCCGACCTGGCCAACCTCGTCAACGAGGCGGCCATCAACGCCGTACGCCAGGACCGCGCCACCCTCAACGCCGAGGACCTCGACGCGGCCCGCGACCGCGTGCTGCTGGGCCGGCGCGAGACGTCCAACGCGCTGCTGCCCGAGGAGCGCCGTTCCGTCGCCGTCCACGAGTCGGGCCACGCCCTCGTCGCCGCCCTGTGCGAACACGCCGACCCCGTCGCCAAGGTGACGATCCTGCCCGCCGGGGTGTCGCTCGGGGTCACCGAGCAACTCCCCGAGGCCGAGCGCCACCTGTACACCGAGGGCTACCTCACCGACCTGCTCGCCGTGCGGCTCGGCGGCCGCGCGGCCGAACTGACCGTCTTCGGCGAGGGCTCGACGGGCGCCGCCAACGACCTGGCGGGCGCCACGGCCATCGCCACCCGCATGGTCCGCGAGTTCGGCCTCTCGGCCGCCCTGGGCCCGGTCGGCTACGCCGCCCCCGGCCAGCCGTTCCTGGGCGAGACCGCCGAGGACCTCGCCCGCCAGCCCTACTCGGAGCGCACCCAGCGCATCGTCGACCAGGAGGTGGCGCGCCTGCTGCGCGCCGCCGAGGACCGGGCCCTGACCCTGCTGCGGGACCACCGCGCCGCCCTGGACCGGCTCTCCGGGCTGCTGGTGGCCCGGGAGACCGTCGACGGCTCGGTGGTGCTGGACGTCCTGCGGGAGGAGGGTCCTCCGGACGCCGGGGACGACGACCGGGGGGCGTCCTGATGGACGCCCCCCGGAATCGGCTCGCTCAGATGTTGGTGAACGCCAGCTTCGCGCCCAGGGCCACGAACGCGCCCGCGAACGTGCGCCGCATCCACGTCAGCACCTTGGGCCGCGAGATCACGTGGTCACGGACCGCGGCGGCCAGCAGGCCGTAGCCGACGAAGATCACGAACGTCATCAGCATGAAGACGGCGCTCAGTTCGAGCATCCGGGGGACCGGGTGCGCCTCGTCGGTGCTCACGAACTGCGGGAGGAAGGCCAGGAAGAAGATCGTCAGCTTGGGGTTGAGGATGTTGATGAGGACGGCCGTGACAGTCACCTTGGTCGCCGACTGGGCCTGGGCCTCGTCGTCGGTCTCCACCTTCAGCGTGCCGCTCTCGCGCAGCGTGCTCCACGCCACGTAGAGCAGGTAGGCGACGCCCGCGTACTTGAAGATCTGGAAGGCGAGCGCGCTGGTGTGTAAGAGCGCGGCCAGCCCCATGATCGTGGCGGCCATGTGGGGGACGATTCCCAGCGTGCAGCCGAACGCGGCCACGACGCTCGCGCGGAAGCCCCGCGAGAGGCCCGTGGCGAGCGTGTAGAGCACCCCCGTGCCGGGGGAGGCGGTGACGATGAACGATGTGACCAGGAATTCGATGCCCACGGATTGACGCTCCTCTTGTGCCCTCGGACGTGCGGCAAGTGCCTATTCGGCGGCCGGAGTTGGCTGTGCCGCTCCGCGCGCGAGTATGGCACGGGTGGCCGCCTCGATGTCCGGTGCACGCATCAGGCTCTCGCCGATGAGGAAGGACGAGACGCCGGATTTCGCCAGCCGGGCGAGGTCGGCGGGGCCGCCCAGCCCGCTCTCCCCGACGATCACCCGCCCGTCCGGGACCTGTGGCGCGAGCGCCTCGGTCGTCGCCAGCGACGTCTCGAACGTCCTGTGGTCGCGGTTGTTGACGCCGATCAGGCGCGTGCGCAGGCTCAGCGCCCGCTCCAGCTCCCCGGCGTCGTGGACCTCGGCGAGCACGTCCATGCCGAGCGACGACGCCGCGTCCTCCAGCTCCTTGGCCGTCGCGTCGTCGACCGCGGCCATGATGACGAGCACGCAGTCGGCGCCCCACGCGCGGGCCTCGACGACCTGGTACGGGTCGTAGAGGAAGTCCTTGCGCAGCACCGGCAGTCCGGTCGCGGCGCGCGCGGCCGCCAGGTGCGCCGGCGCGCCCTGGAACGAGCGGGTGTCGGTCAGTACCGACAGGCAGGCGGCGCCGCCCGCCTCGTAGGCGCGGGCGATCGCCGGCGGGTCGAAGTCGGCGCGGATGAGGCCCTTCGAGGGGCTCGCCTTCTTGATCTCGGCGATCAGGGCGTAGTCGCCCCGCCCCAGCCTGTCCTCGAGCGCGGCGAGGAAGCCGCGCGGCGGCGGGGCGGCCGCGGCCTGCGCCTCCAGGGCGGCGAGGGGGCGCGAGCGCTTCGCGGCCGCGATCTCCTCGCGCTTGTAGGCCTCGATGGTGGCCAGAAAGCCGGTCATGTCCTGCTCCTTTCGGCCCTGCGGGCCGGTGCCGTACGACCGTCGCGCCGCGCGGGCGGCGGTCACGCGTGGGAGACCGCGACGAGGCGGTCGAGGCGGCGCCTGGCCTCACCCGAGTCGATCGACTTCACGGCCAGTTCCAGGCCGTCCGCCAGGTCCGCGGCCCGGCCGGCGACCACCAGCGCCGCGGCCGCGTTGAAGGCCGTCACGTCGCGGTAGGCGCCGCGCTCGCCGTCGAGGACCGCGAGCAGCGCCTCCGCGTTGTCCCGCGCGTCGCCGCCCTTGAGCTGCTCCGGGCGCGCTCTCGGCAGGCCGAATTCCTCCGGCGTCACCTCGAACGTCCGTACGGTGCCGTTCTCGAGCGAGGCGATGGCGGTGGGGCCGGTGGTCGTGATCTCGTCGAGCCCGTCGGAGCCGTGGACGACGAGGGCGCGCTGCGAGCCGAGCCGGCCCAGCACCTCGGCGAGCGGCTCCACCCATTCCCTCGAGAACACCCCGACCATCTGCCGGCGCACCCCGGCCGGGTTCAGCAGCGGCCCCATGAGGTTGAAGATGGTGCGGGTGCCCAGCTCGACGCGGGTGGGGTGGACGTGCCGGGCCGCCGGATGGTGGTCCGGGGCGAACATGAAGCCGATGCCCGCCTCGGCCAGGCAGCGTTCGACGGTGGCGGGCGGCAGCCCGACGCGCACGCCCAGCTCCGCCAGCACGTCGGCCGCGCCGCAGCGCGAGGAGAACGCCCGGTTGCCCATCTTGGCCACCGGGACGCCCGCGCCGGCGACGACGAGCGCCGCGCAGGTGGAGATGTTGTACGAGCCCGACGCGTCGCCGCCGGTGCCGAGCAGGTCGATGGCCCCGGGCGGCGCGGTGACCCGGAGCATCCGGGAGCGCATCGTGGTCACCGCTCCGGTGATCTCCTCGATGCTCTCCCCGCGCATCCGCAGCCCCATCAGCAGGGCGCCCATCTGCGAGGGGGTCGCGTCACCCGACACGATGAGGTCGAAGGCCCGGGCCGACTCCTCGAAGGTCAGCGTGGCGCCGGTGGCGACCTTGGCTATCAGGGGCTTGAGTTCTTCCATGGGCCTCTCCTCGGGCTCCGGGCGTGCGCGGCGGTCAGCTGAGGACGTCCCTGGGCGCCCGTACGTCCTCACCGCCCGGCGGCAGCGGCAGGTCCCAGCCGGTCTCGACGTTCTCGCGCCGGTAGGGCGTCCGGTCGGTGAGCGCGGTGTCCAGGGTGCGGGCGAACAGGTGGCCGCTGTGGACCGCGGCCGCGATGATGCCGGGCCCCAGGCAGTCGCCCAGCCGTACGACGCGGCGGATGCCGGCCGCGGCGAGCTCCGCCTCGCCCCGCAGTCGGAGCTCCTCGTAGAGCTCGTCGCGCGGCACCATGCCCGTGGTCAGCACGACGGCGTCCGCCGCCACCGTCGTCTCGCGGCCGGTGAAGACGCAGGCGAGGTGGGCGGCGCCGGGCTCGGCCCGCGCGAGCGTCGTCGAGGTGTGCACCGCCGCGCAGGACTGGAGGATCCGCCGCTGGACCTTGCGCTGTTCGGCCGTCAGCTGGGTGTAGGCGGACACCAGGCTCTCGGGCGTGACGAAGGTGACCTCGCAGCCGTGCTCGACGAGGCGCTCGGCGATCACCCCGCCCATGTAGTAGTGGTCGTCGTCGAACACCACGACGCGCCCGGAGGGCAGCCGGGAGTCCATGACGTCGTCCGGGGTGTAGACGGGCACCCGGTCCAGGCCGGGGACCGGGTCGGCGTGGTACCGGCCGACCCCGTCGCCGCGCCAGGTCGCCCCGGTGGCGACGGCGACGAGCGAGGCCTCGGCCTCCAGCACCATGTCGGCGGTGATGTCGTTGCCGGGCAGCAGCTGGACGTTGCGCATCCGGCGCAGCTGTCCCAGGCGCCACTCGCTGACCCGGGCCCAGGTCCCCAGGCCCGGCAGCCTGCTCTCCCGGACCACCCGGCCGCCCAGCTGCCGGCCGCGGTCGGCCAGCATGACGTCGTAGCCGCGCTGGCCCAGCGCGCGGGCGGCCTCCAGGCCGGCGGGACCGCCGCCGACGATGAGCACCGTGTCGTCGGTGTCCTTGGGCGGGATGTACTCGGGGTGCCAGCCGCGCCGCCACTCCTCGCCCATGGTCGGGTTCTGGGTGCAGCGCATGGGCACGCCCGAACGGTCGCCGGCCACGCAGATGTTGCAGCCGATGCACTCGCGGATGTCGTCGAAGCGGCCTTCCTCGATCTTGCGGGGCAGGAAGGGATCGGCGATCGAGGGGCGGGCCGAGCCGATGAGGTCGAGCGTGCCGCCCCTGACCATCGCGGCCATCGTGTCGGGCGAGGTGAACCGGCCGACCCCGACCACGGGTCTGGTGGTCACGCTCTTGACGAACCTGACGTACTTCTCCTGGTGTCCCTCGTCGCCGAACCGCGCGGTGACCCCGTCGTCGTCGAAGTCGCTGAGGTTGACGTCCCACAGGTCGGGCAGCTCAGCGAGCATCTCCACCACGTCGCGGCCCTCGTCCCGGGCGCCGGCGTCCTTGGAGCCGAGCCCGTCGACGCCGAACCGGATCGCGACCGCACAGGTGTCGCCGACGGCCTCCTTGGCGTCCTCGACCAGCTCGCGCAGGAAGCGGGCGCGGTTCTCCAGGCTGCCGCCGTACTCGTCGGTCCGGTGGTTGTGGCGGCGGGTGAGGAAGTGGACGGGCAGCGTCATGTCGTGGCCCGCGTAGACGTAGATGATGTCGAACCCCGCGCGCCGGGCGTTCAGCGCCGCCGTGCGGTACCAGCGGCGGGCGGCGCGGATGTCGCTCTTGTCCATCGCCCGCGCGGTGACGGGGTTGATCCCCCGGGTGAGCCGCAGGCTCGGCGCTATCGGCACGGTGCGGCTCTCGAGGTTGGCGACGTGGGAGCCGTTGTGCACCAGCTCCACGGCCGCCAGGGCGCCGTGCTCGTGGATCAGGCCGGTGGCGCGGGCCAGGTAGGGGATGTCCCGCTCGTCCCACAGCCGCAGCTCGCGCTGGTGATTGCCGGAGTGGTGCACGTCGCACTGCTCGGTGGAGATCACCCCCCAGCCGCCCTCGGCCTTCACGCCCCGCATCGCCGCCATGGGGCTGGGGAACGCGCGCCCCATGCCGTTGCAGTGGGGCACCTGGAAGAAGCGGTTCCGGGCGGTGACCGGGCCGATCCGTACGGGCTCGAAGAGGATGTCGAACCGGGAGGGACGGGTCATATGGTGTCCCTCTGCACATAGGCCCGCGCCCCGAAGATCGCGCTGCCCACGCGCACGTGCGTGGCCCCGTGGGCGATCGCCTCGGCGAAGTCCGTGCTCATGCCCATGGACAGCCCCGGCAGTCCGTTGCGGGCGGCGATGCCGGCCAGCAGGGTGAAGTGCGGGGCCGGGTCGGCGCCGGCCGGCGGAACGCACATCAGGCCGGCGACCTCGAGGCCGTAGGTCTCCCGGCAGGCCGCGAGGAAGCCGTCGGCGTCCTCGGGCAGGACGCCCGCCTTCTGCGGCTCCGCCCCGGTGTTGACCTGGACGAACAGCCGGGGCCTGCGGCCCTGCCGGTCGCACTGCCGGGCCAGGGCCTCGCACAGGCCGGGCCGGTCGACGGAGTGGATGACGTCGAACAACGCCACCGCCTCCCGGGCCTTGTTGGTCTGCAGGGGCCCGATCAGGTGCAGCTCGAGGCCGGGAATCCGCTCGCGCAGGGCGGGCCACTTCGCCTTGGCCTCCTGGACGCGGTTCTCGCCGAAGACCGTGAGCCCGGCCGCGGCGGCCCGCTCCAGGACGTCGGCGGGAACCGTCTTCGAGGCGGCGACGAGCGTCACCGACCCCGGATCGCGGCCGGCGCGGGTACAGGCGCCTTCGATGGCATCGCGGACCGCGCCCAGCCCGATCGCCGGGTCGGGCCGGTGAAGGGTTTCGTGGATGGCCGTCATGGAACCTCCTTCCGGTTCTGCGGCCGTGG
>NZ_BNBL01000001.1:1455133-1477589 GCF_014655595.1 Streptomyces griseocarneus
CCACGGCCGCGTG
Source organism: Streptomyces griseocarneus (assembly GCF_014655595.1). Taxonomy (GTDB): domain Bacteria; phylum Actinomycetota; class Actinomycetes; order Streptomycetales; family Streptomycetaceae; genus Streptomyces; species Streptomyces griseocarneus. The sequence goes on from NZ_BNBL01000001.1 coordinate 1,455,147, forward strand.
GTCACGCGTGGGGGAATTCCAGCCTGCGCTCGCCGGAGCCGAGCATCCGGGCCCCGGCGACGCGCACGCCGGCTTCGGACAGGGCGGCGGTCAGCTCCCGCTCCATCGCCGCCAGGTCCTGCGGCGCCGCCGTGTGCAGGGCCTCCGCCACGATCAGCACGCGGTCGGTGCCCGCCGAGACGACGGACCGGGCGCTCTGCCGGAACGTCCAGCGCCGCGAATGCGCGTGTCCCCCCGCGTCGGTGAAGACGATCTCGCCCGGCGCGGGATGCTCGACGCCGCCCTGGAACGTCTCGTACCGCTCGGACCCGTCGGCCGGGCGGACCGTGATCCCGTCCGTGACCCTGGCGCAGTCGAACACCGCGATCGGGATCGCGAAGGACATCGAGACGAAATTGAGGTAGTCGACGAGCGGATGGAATCCCGGCAGGTTCCGCTCCTTGCGGTAGCGGCGCAGCAGGGCCTCAGCGGCGCAGCGGTACTGCGTCGGTTTGAGGCCCATTTTCGAGAAGGCCTCGCGCCATGCGGCGATCTCGGGCATCTCGGATTCGGCGTGCGCCGCCAGCCGTTCCTCGACGCGGGGGGCCAGCCGCTCCTGACGGGCGGGGTCGTCCTTCATGCCGAGTACGTTGTCGACGGCCAGGGTGAGCGCCCTCAGCTGCGGATGGGCGGTCCAGACCGCGTCGGCATGGGTGAAGTACATAGAGCTGTCCCTGGTTCTTTCCGGTGCGATGGATTGCTGTGCGGTGGAACGTGGTGAGACGGATGGCTCATGGATAGAGGTGTCCCCGGCCCCAGGGGCCGTCGGGCCTTTCCCTGGTGAAAACGAGCCGGTCGTGGAGGCGGAACGGCCGCTCGGTCCAGAACTCCAGGGAGACGGGCACGATGCGGTAGCCGGCCCAATGGGGCGGGCGCGGCACCTCGCCCGAGCCGAAGCGCGCGGACGCGCGGGCCACGGCCGCCTCGAGCTCCGAGCGGTCCGCGAGGGGGCGGGACTGCAGGCTGGCCCAGGCGCCGATGCGGCTGTCGCGGGCGCGGGAGGCGAAGTAGGCGTCGGCCTCGGCGTCGGTGGCGGGTTCCACCGGGCCGCGGAAGCGCACCTGCCGTCGCAGGGACTTCCAGTGCAGGACACCGGCGGCGCGCATGGCGTCGGCGAGCTCGGTGCCCTTCGCCGAGCGGGTGTTGGTGTAGAAGACGAAGCCCCGGGAGTCGAACCCCTTGAGCAGCACCATGCGCACGTCGGGGAGCCCGTCGGCGTCCGTGGTGGCCAGTGCCATGGCGTTGGGGTCGTTGAGCTCGGCGGCCTCGGCCTCGCCGAACCATTGGGAGAAGAGGGTGAAGGGTTCCTCGGCGCCGGCCCCGGACGGGGCGGCGGCGTGCGGGGAATCGGTGGCTGACGATCGCTGCATGGAAGTGGTCCTCGCTGGAGGGCGTGGTGGCCGGCGATGACGTTCCGCGGGGACGGCGGTGGTCCGCACGCGGAGCGGCGGAAGGAGCGCTAGCGCTTCACTTCCCGCTTCTCGTCCAGGAGATGGCGCCACTTGTCGAGGTCGTCCCCGCGCGAGGTGACCAGGTGGGCGGTCCCGGCGGCGTCGACGAGGACCTCGGCGGCCGGCGGAATGTTGAGGAACTCCATGTGCTGGGTCGCGCAGTACGCCCCGACGTCGAGGATCAGCAGGTGGCTGCGGGCGTCGACGCCGGCGGGTACCCAGTACTCACCGGGCAGGATGTAGTCGTGCCGCAGGATGCTGCGGCCGCGCAGCGCGGCGCTGGTGCCGCCGGTGCCGGGCGTCGCCGGGATCTCCGCCATGGCCTCGTCCAGGAAGACCACGTTGTGGCGCCGGTCGCGCAGCTGGGCCGACGGCATCAGCATGCGCGACCCGTCGGTCACCACGAGGCTGCCGACCGAGTTGGTGATCACGTCGCGCTCGACGCTCAGCAGGAGGGCCCCGGTGTCGGCCAGGACGTCGCGGGCCGGCTCGAAGAGGAACTTCACGTGCCCGGGAATGTTCATCCGGTCCGCGATCTCGCGCAGCGCGCGGAAGTACTCGGCCCAGTCGAAGTGCTTCTCCGACTCCTCCCAGCTCTCGTAGACGAAGCCGTGGCCGCCCGCGAAGTTGATGGCGCGGGCGGTGGGGAAGTGGGTGTTGAAGATCTCGAACTGCTTCTCGATGATGTCGATCATCGCGTCGCGCGAATTGCCGCTGCCGCAGTAGACCTCGAAGCAGTCGAGCTCACGCCCGTGCTCGGCCAGCAGGTCGGCCAGCCGCTTGAGTTCGCCGTACTTGATGCCCGGCTTCCCCGAGTCGAGGCTGTCGATCCGGACGCTGATCGAGGGGGCCTTCGTCCGCAGCGAGTACGCGATCTCGTCCAGGCTGGACAGGAACGTCGGGCAGCCGGTGCGGTCCCAGAACGCTATCTCCTCGTCGGCGACGTGGCCGGGGGAGACGATGAAGCGGTCGAACCCGAACCGCTTCAGCAGGCGGTACTCGCTGGGTAATTGCAGCAGTATTCCCACGCCCGCGTCCCGCAGCGGCCGCAGCACATGGGGATTGGAGTTGGGAAAGAAGGGGACGTACAGTTCGACCCGTTCCCCGAGCCCGACCGCCCCGGCCGCCTCGGTGATGCGGCGGACGTTCTTCAGGATCTGCGCTTCGCTGTAGACAAAGACGGGTGTTCCGACTTGTTCAGCGATCAGCTGAAGATCGATCGAGCCGATCCAGGAACGGGTCAGCTTACAGTCGCTCTCGTTCATGTGCCCTCTGTTCTGTGGTCGCGGAAAAGTGCGCCGTGCTCAGGGGGTGCAAAAGAGTGCGGTTCGATGCGCGCGCGTCATGCGCTGCGCTGCGATGGGATCGTCAGTGCGAATGCCAGACGAATGTTCGGCCGATGGCTGGCGGCTCGAAGTCTACATGCGCGGCGGGCCAGTTGGCAGCGACTGGCGTCAGAAGGACTCCGCCGCGCGGACGGCCTCGACGAAGGACCTGATCAGGGCGGGATCCTTGACACCGCGACGGGACTCCACGCCGCTGGAGACGTCCACGCCCCACGGCGCGGTGGTCCGTACGGCCTCGCCCACGTTCCGCGGGGTGAGGCCGCCGGCCAGCAGCCAGCGCCCGGCCGGGGGAGTGAAGCCCTCGGCCCCCCAGTTCCAGGGCACGCCCGCGCCCGGGGCCGGGGCGTCGAGCAGCAGGAGGTCCTCGCCCAGTTCGCCGCAGCGCGGGGTCCGTCCCTGGGACGAGGTGGCGCGGATCAGCGTCCACCCCTGCGGACGCAGGGCGTCGTAGTGCTCCCGGCCCTCGTCGCCGTGCAGCTGGACGGCCCGGACCCCGGAGGCCAGCGCCAGCGCGCGGACCTCCTCCACCGGCTGCCCCCGGAAGACCCCCACGGTCAGTACGTTCTCCGGAACCCGCAGGGCCAGCCGCCGGGCGGTCTCCGCGTCCACCGTGCGCGGGCTGTCGGCGAAGACGAAGCCGATCGCGTCGGCTCCGGCCCCGACCGCGGTGTCCACGTCCCCTTCGGTCCGCAGCCCGCAGATCTTGATGAACAGTGGCGTCGTCACGCGCCCAGCGTACGCCCGGCCCTCCCGGAGCCGGTGGGAGGGCCGGGCCCGTGCGGTCGGCCGGTGGTCGCGGCCGGCCGGTCAGTGGCTCAGGTGCGCGTCCTCGTGCATGACCTCCTTGATGTCGTCCCCCGCCTTGCCCAGCAGCTGCTCGGCGAGCCCGTTGAGGGCACGGGCCGCCGCGACCTCCTCGCCGACGCGCTGCTGGCGGCGGTCGTCGGGGTGGCGGTTGGCGATGCCCTGCGCCGCGAGCTGCGAGCCGTCGTGCATTCTCAGCCGCACGTCGGCCTGCGTGGTCGCGTCGATCTCGCGGAACTCCATCTCGATGTTGCAGTCGACGATCGTCTCCATGGTGATCACCAGCGCTCTGTCGGCTCGGTCGCTCGGTCAGGTCGGTCGGTCAGGTCGGTCAGGTGGGTCGGCTCGGTAGGTGCCGGGTGAACCAGTCGCGGGCGAGATCCGCGACGGCGTCCAGGGCCCCGGGCTCCTCGAAGAGGTGGGTGGCCCCGGGGACGACGGCCAGTTCGTTCTCGCAGCGCAGGCGCCCGGCCGCCTGCCGGTTGAGGTCGAGCACCACGTCGTCGTGGCCGCCGACGATCAGGAGCGTGGGCGCCCGGACCTCCTCCAGCCGCTCCCCGGCCAGATCGGGACGGCCACCGCGCGAGACCACGGCGGCGACGCCGTCACCCGCCTCCGCCGCGGCCCACAGCGCGGCGGCCGCGCCTGTGCTCGCCCCGAAGTAGCAGACCGGCACGGTCTCCCGGCGGCGCAGCCAGCCGGTGACCTCGGTCAGCCTGCGGGCGAGGGGTTCGACGGCGAACACGTTCGCCCGGTCCTCCTCCTCCAGCGGGGTGAGGAGATCGAACAGGAGCGTGCCGAGCCCGGCGTCGTTGAGGGCCCGCGCCACCGCGCGGTTGCGGGGGCTGAGCCGGCTGCTGCCGCTGCCGTGCGCGAAGACCACCAGCCCCGGCGCCCCCGGCGGCATCGCCAGGTCGCCGGCGAGCGTCACGGCCCCGCCGTCCACCGGGAGCTTCAGGGGCCCGCCGTGGGCCTCGCCGCCGCCGGCCGCCTCCTCGGCGTTCCGGCGCAACAGCTCGACGACCTCCTCGTCCGAGGTCTGGGTGAAGTCGTGGTACCACTCGCCGACCGCGGAGAAGGCGGCCGGGGTGCTCAGGCACACCAGCTCGTCCACCTCGGCGCGGAAGGACGCGGCCGCGTCCGGCGGCGCCACCGGCACGGCCAGGACGACCCGGGCGGCTCCCTGGGCCCGTACCACCTGGCAGGCGGCCGCCGCCGTGGCGCCGGTGGCGATGCCGTCGTCGACCACGATCGCCGTGCGCCCCTCGAGCGGGACGCGCTCGCGCCCGGCGCGGAACTGCTCTGCGCGCCGGGAGAGTTCCGCCTCCTCGCCGCGCTCCACCTCGGCCAGGTCGTCCTCGTCGACCCGGCTCATCCGGACGATGTCGTCCCGGATGACGCGTACGCCGCCCTCGCCGATGGCGCCGAACCCCAGCTCGCGGTGGTACGGCACGCCCAGCTTGCGGACGAGGACGACGTCGAGGGTCGCGCCCAGGGCGTGCGCCACCTCGAAGGCCACGGGAACGCCGCCGCGCGGCAGGCCGAGGACGACGGGACGCTCGCCGCGCAGGTGCCCCAGCCGCTCGGCCAGGCGCCGGCCGGCGTCCACCCGGTCGATGAATCGCATGATCCACCTCTGGCCCCGGGGCCCGGCTCCGGAAGGCTCCGGATGACGAGGGAAGCCGTACTTCCAATATGACGGCGTTCGGGGGGATAGTCCACATGGTCCGTACGGCCGGACAGGGGTGGTCTAGTCCTCCAGCTCCGCCCGCACCCGGGCCGCCACCTCCGCCGCCTCCTCGTCCGAGGCGTAGCGCGTCCGCGGCCAGAAGAAGCCCCGCAGGCCGTCCTTGCGGTCGCGCGGCACCACGTGCACGTGGAAGTGCGGCACGGACTGGCTGACCCGGTTGTTCGCGGCCACGAACGACCCGGCGGCGCCCATCGCGCGCTCCACCGCCCCGGTGATCCGCCGCACCCGGCCGAACAGCGGCCCCACCTCGGCCGCGGGCAGGTCCGTGAGCGTCTCGGCGTGCAGCCGCGGCACCACCAGCACATGGCCGGGAAACAGCGGCCGGGCGTCCAGGAAGGCCACCGCCGCCTCGTCCTCGAAGACCCGGTGCGCCGCCACCTCGCCCGCCGCGATCGCGCAGAAGACACAGTCCACGGCCCCAGTGAACCGCCCTCGCCGCCGGGCAGCACGCCCCGCGCCCGGCAACCGGCTGGAATCGCGCCCCCGCCCGTGAACCGCCCGCGCCGCCCGGGCACCGATCCTCCCATGCCCCTCCTCGTCGGAACCTCCGGATGGCAGTACAAGGACTGGCGCGGCGTCCTCTACCCCGCCGACCGGCCGCAGCGGCTGTGGCTGGAGGAGTACGCCGGGCACTTCGCGACCGTCGAGAACAACAACGCCTTCTACCGGCTGCCCGCCGAGGACACCTTCGCCGACTGGCGCGAGCGCACCCCCGAAGGCTTCGTGATGGCCGTCAAGGCCAGCCGCTACCTCACCCACATCAAGCGGCTGCGCGACCCCGAGGAGCCGGTCGGGCGGCTGATGCGGCACGCCGCCGGGCTCGGGGACAAGCTGGGCCCGGTGCTGCTGCAGCTGCCGCCCACGCTCAAGGCGGACCCCGCGGCGCTGGACGCCACCCTGGCCTGCTTCCCCGCCGGCACCCGGGTGGCCGTCGAGCCACGGCACGCTTCCTGGTGGACGGACGGGGTACGCGAGGTACTGGAACACCACGGTGCCGCGCTGTGCTGGGCCGACAGGGACTCCCGCCCCGTGACGCCGCTGTGGCGCACGGCGGACTGGGGGTACGTGCGGTTCCACCACGGCAGGGCCCGCCCCTGGCCCCGCTACGGCAGCGGGGCGCTGAACAGTTGGGCCGGCCGGCTGGCGGATGCCTGGCCGGACCGCGCGGAGGTGTACGTCTACTTCAACAACGACCCCGGCGGTGCCGCCGTCCACGACGCGGCCGGCTTCGCGCGCGCCGCCGGACGGCTGGGACGCACCGTGAGCCGGACCCCGGACCCGCCCGGCTGAGCCGGGCGCCCCGACCGGCCGCCGCCGCCCTGCGGCACCGCGGACCCCGTGCGAGGGTGGGCCTCGCACGGACGATGCCGGGTGCGTACGGACGCCGGTACGCACCCGGGTGAGCGAAGGAGCACCGGATGCCCAGGGGATCCAGCCCGAAGCGCGAGCGGCAGTACGAGCACATCAAGGACAGCGCGCGCGAGCGCGGCGAGAGCGAGAAGCGCGCCAAGGAGATCGCGAGCCGGACGGTCAACAAGGAACGCGCCCGGGCCGGCGAGTCGAAGACCGCCAGCCGCAGCTCGCTCCAGGACATGTCGTCCTCCGAGCGGGGCGGCCGGCGCTCCCACTCCGGAGCCAAGGGGCCGACCAAGGAACAGCTCTACAACGAGGCCCGGCAGAAGAACATCCACGGCCGCTCGGACATGACCAAGGACGAGCTGAAGAAGGCCCTCGGCCGCTGAGGACGCCGCGCGCCCGGCCCGTTGTGGGAACCGCACAACCGGACCCGGGCAGCCCTGCTCCGCCCCCACCGCCGGAACCGGTCGTTCATCGGTGAGGATGTGCAGGTGCTCGATCACCTGAACCCCGCGGACCCCGGCTTCGCGCGCGACCCGTACCCGTACTACGCGCGCCTGCGCACCCAGGGCCCCGCGGCGCGGGTGCCCCTGGCCAACGGCACGCACGCCTGGCTCGTCACCGGCTACGACCAGGCCCGGGCGGTCCTGGCCGACCCGCGCTTCTCGAACGTGCCGCCGCAGGGCGCGGGCCGGCCCCGGCCCGACTCCCCGGCCCGGCGCGCCCGCGGCTGCCTGGCCCGGCACATGCTCAACTCCGACGCCCCCGACCACACCCGGCTGCGCCGGCTGACCACCGCCGCCTTCACCCCGCGCCGGGTGGACGCCCTGCGCCCGCGCATCGAGCACCTGGCCGACGGCCTGGTGGCCGAGCTCGCCGGCCGGCTGGAGAGGGAGGGGACCGCCGACCTGGTGGACGGGTTCGCCTTCCCGCTGCCCGTCCTGGTCATCGGCGAGGTGCTGGGCGTGCCGGAGGCCGACCGGGCGGACCTGCGGGAGTGGACGTACCGCGTCGGCTCGCCCGCCGACGCGCTCGAGCCGGGCGCCGTCGACGAGGCGTGGACACGGCTCCACGCGTACTTCACCCACCTGATCGGCCACAAGCGCCGGGCGCCCGGCGACGACCTCTTCAGCACGCTCGTGCACGACGCGAGCGAGGGCGGCCTCGACGACGACGAGCTGCTGGCGATGGCGTTCCTGCTGCTGTTCGCCGGCTACGAGACCACGATGAACCTCCTCGCCTCGGCGTCGCTGATGCTGCTCACGCACGAGGAGGAACTGGCCGGGGCGCGCCGCGGCGGCCCCGGGAGCTGGGCCGCCGTGGTCGAGGAGACCCTGCGCCACGGCAGCCCCCTGGAGGGCACGACGTGGCGGCGCACCACCGAGCGGGTCGACCTGGGCGGGGGAGCGGTCATACCGGCCGAGGACTCCGTCCTCGTGGTCCTCGCCGCCGCCAACCGCGACCCCGAACACTTCCCCGCCCCCGACGACTTCCGGCCCGCCCGCTACCTGCCGTCGGACCGGCGCGCCGCCCCCCACCTGGCCTTCGGGCACGGACCGCACTTCTGCCTCGGCTCGCGCCTGGCCCGCCTGGAGGCGGCCGTCGCGCTGCCCCGCCTCTTCGACGCCCTGCCGGGCCTGGCGCTCGCCGCCGACCCCGCCGGGCTCCCCTACCGGCCTGGCCTGCTGGTCCGCGGCCCGCGCCGGGTGCCCGTGCGCCGGCGGTGACGCGGCGGCGCCGAACGGCTCAGGCGAATCGCGCACCGGCGACCGCTGCCCGAAGGTTGGGGTGTGAAGGCCAACCGGACCTCGCGGGGCGCCGCCACCCCCGACGACCACGTCGTCGTCCTCTTCGGCGCCACCGGCGACCTCGCCAGGCGCAAGCTGCTGCCCGGGCTGTTCCGCCTCGCCCAGGCGGGCCTGATGCCCGCCGGCTACCGCGTCGTCGGGTCGGCGCCGGCGGCGGCCGCGCTGAGCGACGAGGCGTTCCGGGCCCACGCCAGGGACGCCGTCGCCGAGTTCGGCGGGGGCGAGCCGGACGGGCCCCACTGGGAGCGGTTCGCGGACGCCCTGAGCTTCGGCGCCGCCGACCCGGACGAGCCCGGGCCCCTGGTCGCCGCCGTGCGGGCGGCCGAGACGGCACTCGGCGGCAGCCCGCGCAGGCTGTTCCACCTCGCCGTGCCGCCCAGCGCCTTCGCCTCCGTCATCGGCACCCTCGGCGACACCGGACTGGCCGAGGGCGGCCGCGTCATCATCGAGAAGCCCTTCGGCAGCGATCTCCCCTCCGCCCGGGCCCTGGACGAGACCGTCCACGCCGTCTTCGACGAGTCCCGGGTCTTCCGCATCGACCACTTCCTCGGCAAGGAGTCGGTCGACAACATCCTCGCCCTCCGCTTCGCCAACGGCCTCTTCGAGCCCGTCTGGAACCGCGACCACATCAGCCACGTGCAGATCGACGTCCCCGAGACCATCGGCATCGAGGGCCGCGCCGGGTTCTTCGAGGAGACCGGCACCTTCCGGGACATGATCGTCACCCACCTGTTCCAGGTGCTCGGCTTCGTCGCCATGGAGCCCCCCACCTCCCTCGGCGCGAAGGCCCTGCGCGACGAGAAGGACAAGGTCTTCCACTCGCTGCGGCCCGTCGAACCGGACCACGTCGTGCGCGGCCAGTACGAGGGCTACCGCTCCGAGCCCGGCGTCGCCCCGGACTCCGACACCGAGACCTTCGTCGCCCTGCGCGCCGAGATCGACAACTGGCGCTGGGCCGGCGTCCCCTTCCACCTCCGCTCCGGCAAGGCCCTCGGACAGCGCCGCCAGGTCGTCACCCTCCACTTCAAGCGGCCGCCGCTGCGGATGTTCGACGCCGCGCACCGGAGCGGAGGCGAGCGCGGCAACGCCCTCGTCGTCGACTTCGACGACCCGGGCTGGATCGCCGCCGACTTCCTCGCCAAGGAACCGGGACCCGCCATGCGGCTGGGCCCCGCGCGCATGACCTTCCGGTACGCCGACTCCGTCCAGCGACAGAACGGCCTGGAGGGCTACGAACGGCTGATCCTCGACGCCATGCTGGGCGACCAGTCCCTCTTCACCCGCTCGGACGGCATCCAGCGGCTCTGGGAGGTCGCCACCCCGCTCCTGCGCTCGCCGCGCGCGGTGGAGCCGTACGCCCCCGGATCGTGGGGACCGGCGTCCGCCGACGCGCTCGTCGCCCCGCACCACTGGTACCTGCCGGACATGGCTTCCGACGAGCCGGGAAGCGGAACATCATGACCACACTCGGCCTTCCCGACGACATCCACGCCTGCCTGTTCGACATGGACGGCGTCCTCACCCGGACGGCCACCGTCCACGCCGCGGCGTGGAAGGAGACGTTCGACGACTTCCTGCGCCGGCGCGACGGCGCGGACTTCCGCCCCTTCGACGCCCACGCCGACTACGACCAGTACGTGGACGGCATGCCCAGGGCCGACGGCGTGCGGTCCTTCCTCGCCTCCCGGGGCATCGAACTGCCCGAGGGCGCGGACGACGACCCGCCCGACCGGGAGACCGTGCAGGGCCTCGGCAATCGCAAGAACGCCCTCGTCCTGCGGAAGATCGAGGAGCTGGGGGTGGAGGCCTTCCCCGGCTCGGTCCGCTACGCCGAGGCCGTCCGCGCGGCCGGGCTGCGGCGCGCGGTGGTCTCCTCCAGCGCCAACTGCCACGCCGTGCTCGTCGCGGCGGGCATCGACGACCTCTTCGAGGTCCGGATCGACGGGCTGGTCGCCGCGGAGCAGCACCTTCCGGGCAAGCCCCACCCGGACACCTTCCTCGCCGCCGCCCGCGCCCTGGGCGTGCCCCCCGACCGGGCCGCCGTCTTCGAGGACGCCCTGGCCGGCATGGAGGCGGGCCGGGCCGGGGAGTTCGGCTTCGTCGTCGGCGTGAACCGGGCGGACCAGGCCGAGGCGCTGCGCCGGCACGGCGCGGACGTGGTGGTGGACGACCTCGCCGACCTGCTGGGAGAAGCCTCGTGATCACTCATCCGGCCTACATGGTCGAGCCCTGGTGCCTGCGCGAGACCGAGCTCAACCTCGACGTGCTCTCGCAGAGCGAATCGGTCTTCGCGCTTTCCAACGGCCACGTCGGCTGGCGCGGCAACCTCGACGAGGGCGAGCCGCACGGCCTGCCCGGCACCTACCTCAACGGCGTGTACGAGTTCCGGCCGCTGCCGTACGCCGAGGCCGGCTACGGCTACCCGGAGTCCGGGCAGACGATCATCAACGTCACCAACGGCAAGCTGATCCGCCTCCTCGTCGACGACGAGCCCTTCGACCTGCGCTACGGAAAGCTGCACAAGCACGAGCGGGTGCTCGACTTCCGCACCGGGCTGCTGCACCGCACCGCCGAGTGGACCTCGCCGAGCGGGCGCAGCGTGCGCGTCCGTTCCAGCCGGCTGGTCTCCTTCACCCAGCGCGCGATCGCGGCGGTCTCCTACGAGGTGGAGCCGCTCGACGGCGACGTGCGCATCGTGGTCCAGTCCGAGCTGGTCGCCAACGAGCAGATGCCGCTCACCGGGGGCGACCCCCGCGCCGCAGCGGTCCTGGAGTCGCCGCTGGCGGTGGAGCAGCACGCCGCCCACGGGCCGCGCATCCGGCTGCTGCACCGCACCGAGCACAGCGGCCTGCGGCTGGGGGTGTCGGCCTCGCACGTCGTCAGCGGCGGCGAGAAGACCGAGATGTCCTCCGAGAGCAGCGAGAACCTGGCCCGCTTCACCATCACCACGCGGCTGCGCTCCGGACAGCGGCTGCGGGTGGAGAAGTTCGTCGCGCACGGCTGGTCGGCGATGCGGTCGGCGCCCGCGGTGCACGACCAGGTCGACGCCGCCCTGGCCGCCGCCGTCAGCACCGGCTGGCAGGGCCTGGCCGACGAACAGAGCGGCTACCTCGAGGACTTCTGGTCCCGCTCGGACGTGGAGGTCGACGGTGACGCGGAGATCCAGCAGGCGGCGCGCTTCGCCCTCTTCCACGTCCTTCAGGCCGGCGCGCGCGGCGAGGCGCGGGCCCTGCCCGCCAAGGGGCTGACCGGTCCCGGCTACGACGGGCACTGCTTCTGGGACACCGAGACGTTCGTCCTGCCGGTGCTGACCTACACCGCGCCCCAGGCCGTCGAGCAGGCCCTGCGCTGGCGCTACAGCACCCTGCCCGCGGCGCGCGAGCGGGCCCGCCAGCTCGGGCTCCAGGGCGCGGCCTTCCCCTGGCGGACGATCAACGGCGACGAGTGCTCGGGCTACTGGCCGGCGGGGACGGCAGCCTTCCACATCAACGCCGACATCGCGGACGCCGTCGTGCGCTACACCAAGGCCAGCAACGACGAGGCCTTCGAGAAGGAGGTCGGGCTGCCGCTGCTGGTGGAGACCGCCCGGCTGTGGCGCTCGCTCGGCCACCACGACCACCACGGCGACTTCCACATCGACGGGGTGACGGGCCCGGACGAGTACAGCGCCATCTCGGACGACAACACCTATACGAACCTGATGGCCCAGCACAATCTGCAGGAGGCCGCGGCCGTCGTCGAACGCCACCCGGACCTCGCCTCGCTGCTGGGCGCGGACGACGAGGAGGCGGCCGCCTGGCGGGACGCCGCGACGCGCATGACGCTGCCGTACAACCCCGAACTGGCGGTGCACGAGCAGTCCGAGGGCTTCACCCGGCACCAGCTGTGGGACTTCGCCCGCACCCGCGACGACGAGTACCCGCTGATGCTCCACTTCCCCTACTTCGACCTCTACCGCAAACAGGTCGTCAAGCAGGCGGACCTCGTCCTCGCCATGTGCCTGCGCGGCGACGCCTTCACCCCGGAGGAGAAGGCCAGCAACTTCGCCTACTACGAGCAGCTGACCGTGCGGGACTCGTCACTGTCCGCCTGCGGGCAGGCCGTCATGGCGGCCGAGACCGGCCACATGCGGCTGGCCTACGACTACCTGGGCGAGGCCGCGATGATGGACCTCTCCGACCTGGAGGGCAACACCCGCGACGGCATCCACATCGCCTCGCTCGCCGGCACGTGGTTCGCCCTCGTCATCGGCTTCGGCGGGATGCGGGAGTACGACGGCCTGATCGCCTTCACCCCGCGGCTGCCCGAGCAGCTGGGCCGGCTCGCCTTCACGGTGCAGTTCCGCGGCCAGCGCCTGCGGGTGGAGATCACCGGCAGCACCGCGACGTACACCCTGCTGGACGGCAAGGCCCTGGAGATCCGCCACTGCGGCGAGCGCCTGCGGGTCACCTCCGACGCGCCGGAGTCCTGCCAGGTGCCCCCCATCCCCACCGGTCCCGCTCCCGAGCAGCCGGCCGGCCGGGCCCCGGCCCGCCGCGGCCGCGCGCTGGGCCACGAGTCGTAGGTGCGGCCCGGCGGATCTTTTGCAACTAGTTGCATAAAGGTCCGGGGTGCTCTAGAACTGGTGCGACGAGAACTGCGCGAGGAGGCGCTGGATGAGCGCGTCGTACCCCCACCTGATGAGCCCCCTGGACCTGGGCTTCACCACCCTGCCCAACCGCGTCCTGATGGGCTCGATGCACGTCGGCCTCGAAGAGGCCCCGGGAGGCTTCGCGCGCATGGCCGCCTTCTACGCGGCCCGCGCCCGGGGCGGCGCCGGCCTCATCGTCACCGGCGGCATCGCCCCCAACGAGCGCGGCCGGCCCTACGAGGGCGGGGCCAAGCTCACCACCGAGGCCGAGGCCGACCGGCACGCCGTGGTGACGGAGGCCGTCCACCGCGAGGGCGGCAGGATCGCGATGCAGATCCTGCACTTCGGCCGCTACGCCCACCACGCCGGCCTCGTGGCCCCCAGCGCCCTCCAGGCCCCCATCAGCCCGTACGTCCCGCACGCCCTCACCGACGACGAGGTCGAGGAGACCATCGAGGACTACGTGCGGGCCGCCGCCCTCGCCCGGCACGCCGGCTACGACGGTGTGGAGATCATGGGGTCCGAGGGCTACCTGATCAACGAGTTCGTCGCCGCGCCCACCAACCGGCGCACCGACCGGTGGGGAGGCGACTACGAGAACAGGATCCGCTTCCCCGTCGAGATCGTCCGCCGGGTGCGGGAGCGCGTCGGGACCGACTTCATCATCGTCTACCGCCTGTCGATGCTGGACCTCATACCCGGCGGGTCCTCCCTCGAGGAGGTCGTCACCCTCGCCCGGGAGATCGAGGCCGCCGGCGCCACCCTCATCAACACCGGCATCGGCTGGCACGAGGCCCGCATCCCCACCATCGCCACCTCCGTACCGCGCGGCGCCTTCACCTGGGTCACCAAGAAGGTCATGGGTGCGGTCTCCATCCCCCTGGTGACCGGAAACCGCGTCAACACCCCCGAACTCGCCGAGCGGCTGCTCGCCGAGGGCCGGGCCGACATGGTCTCCCTGGCCCGTCCCCTCCTCGCCGACCCCGACTTCGTCGCCAAGGCCCGGCGCGGCGAGGCCGACGCCATCAACACCTGCATCGGCTGCAACCAGGCCTGCCTCGACCACACCTTCAGCGGGAAGATCACCTCCTGCCTGGTCAACCCGAGGGCCTGCCACGAGACGGAACTCGTCCTCTCTCCCACCCGTCGGCGCAAGCGCGTCGCCGTCGTCGGCGCCGGCCCCGCGGGCCTGGCCGCCGCCGTCACCGCGGCCGAACGCGGCCACGCCGTCACCCTCCTCGACGCCGCCGACGAGATCGGCGGCCAGCTCCGCCTCGCCCGCCGGATCCCCGGCAAGGAGGAGTTCGACGAGACCCTGCGCTACTTCCGCGGCCGGCTGCGCGCCCACGGCGTCGAGGTCCGCCTGGGCACCACCGCCACCGCGCAGGGCCTGGCCGACGGCGGATACGACGAGATCGTCCTCGCCACCGGCGTCACCCCCCGGACCCCCGCCGTCGACGGCATCGACCACCCCAGCGTGGTCGGCTACCGCGACATCCTGCGGGGCACCGCCCGCGCCGGCGCGTCCGTCGCCGTCCTCGGCGCCGGCGGCATCGGCTTCGACATCGCGGAGTTCCTCACCGACGAGGGCGACGCCGCGAGCCTGGACGCCGAGACCTTCAGCCGGCAGTGGGGCGTCGACACCTCCTTCCAGGGACGCGGCGGCCTGCGGGAGCCACAGCGGCGCAAGCCCGCGCGCACCGTCCACCTCCTGCAGCGCAAGACCACCAAGGTGGGCGCCGGGCTCGGCAAGACCACCGGCTGGATCCACCGCACCGAGCTCAAGCACCGCGGCGTCACCATGCTCGCGGGCGTCACCTACCGCCGCATCGACGACGAGGGCCTGCACATCACCGTCGACGGCGCCGACCGCGTCATCGCCGTCGACACCGTCGTCGTGTGCGCCGGACAGGAACCCCTGCGGGACCTGTACGAGCAGCTGTGCGAGAAGGGCCACCGGCCCCACCTCATCGGAGGCGCCGACGTCGCCGCCGAACTCGACGCCAAGCGGGCCATCCTCCAGGGCACCCGGCTCGCGGCCGCCCTGTGAGGACCCGAGGACGGCGAACCTAGGATGACGGCATGTCCCTCGCGCACGCGATCCTCACCGCCCTGCTCGAAAAGCCGTCCTCGGGGCTGGAGCTGACCCGCCGCTTCGACAAGTCGATCGGGTACTTCTGGCCGGCCACCCACCAGCAGATCTACCGCGAGCTGAAGAAGCTGGAGGAGGCCGGCCACGTCCACGTGCTGCCGGCCCGGCGGCCGGAGCGGGGCCAGAAGAAGGAGTACGAGGTCCTGCCCGCCGGCCGGGCGGAGCTCACCGCGTGGGCGTCCGCCGGCCAGGACCCCCGTCCCGTCCGCGACGCGCTGCTGCTGCGCCTGCGCGCGGCGGCGGTCGTCGGCGGCCACGGCCTCGAAGACGAGCTGCGGCGCCACCTCGCCCTGCACCGCCGGCAGCTGGAGGAGTACCTCGCCATCGAGGAACGGGACTTCGCCGGGGACGGGCGGGGGGACGGGCGCGGGGACGGCGGCGAAGAACGCGACGCCGGTGAAGAGCGCGGCGGCGACGCGGACGCGCGGCGCCTGCGGCACCTGGTGCTGCGCGGCGGGATCGGCCTGGAGAGCTTCTGGATCGCCTGGCTCACCGAGGCCCTCGAGGGACTGCCCGACGCACTGCGCACGGCCTGAGGACGCCCGCCCCTACTTGCGGCTGCTCCGGCGCCAGCCGTAGCCGCTCCTGCGCAGCCGGCGCCTGACGCTCGAGAGCACCGGATGCCGGTCCTGCTGCTCGCGGGAACAGCGGTCGAGCTCCTCGGCCAGGCGCTCGGTGCGCTTCTCCACGTCCAGCTCGTCCAGGATCCGGTCGACCTCGGCCAGCAGCGCACCGTGCAGCTGCCACTGGCGCGGATGGCGCCGCACCTCGTCCAGCAGGAGCAGCGCCGCACGGTCCCGGCTCGCGCGCCCGGCGGCCAGCTCCCGCACGAGCCGGTCCTCGGCCTCCTCGGCGTTGGCGGTGACCTGCGTGGTGATCAGCACGGCGAAGGCCTGGACCGCGCGCCCGAGATGGTCGAACACCTCCTCCAGGGCCGCCGCCACGTCCGGCACGAACAGCGTCTCCTCCCTCCGCTCCTTGGCGAGGTCGGTCAGCGTGCGGCAGATGACCCGCAGCACCACCGCCGCGATCTCCAGCGCGTCCAGGCCCGTGCGCAGCACCACCCGGAAGAGCAGGCCCTCCTTGACCCGCGGGTTGAGGCGCAGACTGTCCTCCGCCTGCCGCAGCGCGGCGTCCACCTGCACGATGTCGTGGTCCAGCCGCCGGGCCTGGTGCAGCCGGGCCGCGGCCTCCTCGACCGTGGTGTGCCCGGTGACCTCCGCCCCGACCTGGTGCAGCAGCCGCCGCATGCGGCGGGCCAGCTGCTCGATGGCCTGGCCCGCCGGCTGCACCCACACCGGCGGCACGAACAGCACGTCGAACAGCAGGCCCACCACCGCGCCGATCAGGGTCTCCAGCACCCGGTCCCAGGCGGTCTCCGCCACCCGGGTCACGCCCAGGACGAGCATGGCGCTGATCGCCACCTCGGGAACGAATTCACCCACTCGTACGAAGCGCCCGATGACCAGGGACGCGAGGATGATCAGCCCCAGGCTCCACCAGGTCAGGCCCACCAGCGCGCTGAAGCCGATGGCGATCAGCACGCCGGCCACGACGGAGTTCACCCGGCGGATGCCCGTGGTCAGGGTGGAGTAGAGGGTGACCTGGACGACGAGCAGCGCCGTCAGCGGCGCGGTCAGGGGCGCCGGCTCACTGCTCAGCTGCAGGGCCGCGACGTAGGAGATCACCGCGGCCAGCGTGGAACGCACCGCCTGGACGACGGCGGGTTCCCTGCCGCGGCGGACCAGGGTGGTCAGGGGATCGGGGAATTCGGGCACCCAGTGCGTGTTCCCCCCGGGCGGGGCCCGGGACACCGCGCCGTCACCGAGGTGGAGTAGCGGGACGCCGTGCCCCGGCGGTCACAGCGCGCGGACGACCCGCGCAGGGTTGCCGACGGCCAGGACACCGGCCGGCAGGTCCCGGGTGACCACCGCTCCGGCACCGACGACCGTGTCGTCGCCGATGGTCACCCCGGGGCAGACGATCACCCCGCCGCCCAGCCAGACGTTGTCGCCGACCGTCACCGGCACGGCCTTCTCCCAGCCCGCACGGCGGCGCCCGGCGTCCAGCTCGTGAACGGGCGTCAGGATCTGGACGCCCGGGCCGATCTGCGCGTCGGCGCCGATGGTGATGGGCGCCGCGTCGAGGAATACCGCGCCGAAGTTGACGAACGTGCCCGCGCCGATGCGGATGTGGTAGCCGAAGTCGCAGTGGAAGGGCGCCCGGATCCGCACCCCTTCGCCGACCGAGCCCAGCAGCCGCCGCAGGACGGCGTCGCGCCCGGCGGGGTCGGCCGGGCCGGGCGCGTTGTACGCGGCGCACAGCTCGACCCGGCGCGCGGTGTCCTCGGCCAGCTCCGGATCGTCGGGGACGTACCACTCTCCGGCCAGCATGCGCCGTTTGTTCTCGCCCATCGCCTCTCCCTCCGCCCCCGGTACGCTCCCCGAGCCCGGACGGCCCGTCAAGGACTGCTTGAATCACCGGATGGACGAGATCGCGGTGGTACGGGTGTTCGTCGGGCCGGACGGCGAGGGCGGCAACCCGCTCGGGGTGGTCATGGACGGGCCGGCGGTGCCGGACGCGCGGCGGCGGGGGGCTGGCCGCCCGGCTGGGCTTCAGCGAGACGCTGTTCGTCGACGACGCCCCGCTCGGCCGCGTGGACATCCACACGCCCGCCGGCCGGCTGCCGTTCGCCGGCCACCCCCTGGTCGGCGTGTCCTGGCTGCTGCGCCGCCAGGGACGCGCGGTGGACGTGCTGCGCCCGCCCGCCGGAGAGGTGCCCACCTGGGAGGAGGGGGAGACCACCTGGATCCGGGGACGGGCGGAATGGGCGTCCGGGCGGCGCACCGAGCGGCTCGCCACGGCGGCCGACGTCGAGGCGCTGCCCGCCCCGCCGCCCGGGGAGGGCTGGCTCTACGCGTGGGCCTGGGAGGACGAGGCGGCGGGAGCGGTGCGGGCCAGGGGATTCCCCCGGCGCGGCGACGGCATCGTGGAGGACGAGGCCACCGGCGCCGCGGCCCTCACGCTGACCGCCCGGCTGGGCAGGTCGCTGGTGATCCGGCAGGGCGCCGCCTCACAGATCCTGACGCGGTATCACCACGACGGGACGGTGGACCTCGGCGGCCGGGTCGAGAAATAACTGTCAGACAGTCACCTCTGTTGCCCAGGGGTGAAGAAGCACAGAAAACAGTGGTCGTGCTCGGGAATGCGACGCAACCCAAGCTGGTTACGGCTATGTCATTGGCTTGACGTACCGAGCAAAGGACCACCACACCATGGCGACGACGACACCGACGACCCCCGGCACCGCGCTGCCCTCGCGCGCCGCGCGCCTGCTGGGCCGGCCCTTCACCCTCGGCGACCTGACCGTGGGCAACCGCGTGGCGATGGCGCCGATGACGCGGCGCTTCTCGCCGGGCGGAGTGCCCGGCGAGGACGTCGCCGCGTACTACGAGCGCCGCGCGGCCGGCGGCGTGGGCCTGATCATCACCGAGGGGACCTACGTGGCCCGCGACGCGGCGGCGGCGTACGACCGGGTGCCGCACTTCCACGGCGAGGAGGCCCTCGCCGGCTGGGCCCGCGTGGCCGAGCGGGTCCACCGGGCCGGCGGCCGCATCATGCCCCAGCTCTGGCACACGGGCGTGGCCCGCACCGACGACATCGCGCCGCTGGGAGTGCCGGCCGACACCCCCTCCGGGGTCGGCCTCGACGGCAGCCCGCACGGCAGGGCGATGACGCAGGCCGACATCGACGCGGTCGTCGAAGCCTTCGCGCGGGCCGCCGCGGACGCGGAGCGCGTCGGCTTCGACGGCGTCGAACTGCACGGCGCCCACGGCTACCTGATCGACAACTTCCTCTGGCAGCGCACCAACAGGCGCGCCGACGCCTACGGCGGGGACGAGGCGTCCCGCGCCCGCTTCGCGACGGAGATCGTCGCGGCGGTGCGTGCCGCCGTGTCGCCCGGCTTCCCGGTCGTCTTCCGCTTCTCGCAGTGGAAGACCGACCACTACGACGCCCGGATCGCCGGGACCCCGCAGGAGCTGGAGCGCATCGTCGCCCCGCTCGCGGAGGCGGGCGTGGACGCCTTCCACGCCTCCAACCGACGCTACTGGCTGCCGGAGTTCGAGGACGGCGACCTGAACCTGGCGGGCTGGACGAAGAAGCTCACCGGCAAGCCGTCCATCACCGTGGGATCGGTGGGCCTGGACACGGCGTTCGCCGGCGGGCGCAACGGCCCCGAGCACATCGGCACCACGGGCATCGAGCCGCTGCTGGACCGTCTCGAGCGCGACGAGTTCGACCTCGTCGCCGTCGGGCGGGCGCTGGTCTCCGATCCCGAGTGGGCCGCCAAGGCGCTCACCGGCCGGCTCGAGGAGGCGGTCCCGTACAGCAAGTCGCTCCTCGGGACACTGGTGTGAGACCCGCACGCTGACATCCCGGAAGGACACCCCACCATGGCGACCTGGCCCGCGACCGCACGGTACGGACTCGAGGCGGCCCCCGGCGGCCTCGCGCTCGTCCAGGACCTGCTCAATACGGTCGCCGTGGACGGCTCCGGACACGGGGACCTCCTCGCCGGCCCCGAGGAGGCGCGGGCCTGGGCCGAGGCGGCCGGCGCGGGCTGGACGGCCGTCACCGGCCAGCCCGTGCCGCCGGTGGCCCTCGACGCCGACGGCCTCGAGGAGCTGCGGGCCTTCCGCGACGACCTCCAGCGGACGACCTCTCAGGCGTTGTGGGACGGGCCCGGGGACGGGGCGGGGCCCGTCCCCCTCGTCCTGCACTGCACGGCGGCGGCGTTGCAGCTCGGCGAGGACGGCGTCGTCCGCCTGGAGCCGCGTGGCGCGGGCTGGCGGCGGCTGGCCTCGCTCGTCCTGCTGGCCGCCTTCGAGGCGCAGCGCGCCGGCACCCGGCACCGCCTCAAGACCTGCCGCGCGCCGCGCTGCCCTGTCGCCTTCTACGACCGCTCGCGCAACAACAGCGGCGTCTGGCACGAGGTGAAGGTCTGCGGCAACGCGGCCAACCTGCGGGCGTACCGGGCCCGGCGCCGGGCCCAGGAGGCCCAGGAGGCCCAGGAGACCCAGGAGGCCTAGGGACCGCCCTGGGGCGCGTTTGCCGCGCCGTCACACCGGGCGGCAGTGCCGCGCGGCCGCGTTGCGGTGGGAGGTGACGGCGCGGTCGAGGTTGGTCGCGGCGCTGATCAGAGCGAGGTGGGTGAAGGCCTGGGGGAAGTTGCCCAGGGCCTCGCCGGCGGGTCCGATCTCCTCGGCGAACAGCCCGAGGTGGTTGGCGTGCGTGGTCATCTTCTCGAAGACGTAGCGGGCCTCGCCGACCCGGCCCGCCCGGGCGAGGGCCTCGACGTACCAGAAGGAGCACAGGTTGAACGTCCCCTCCCGGTCGGGGAAGCCGTCCGTGCCGTCGGGCTCGTAGCGGTGGACGAGGCTGTCGCTCACCAGCATGCCCTCCAGCCGCCGCACCGTGGACAGGAACCGGGGGTCGGACGGTCCGGCGAACTTCACCAGCGGCATGATCAGGAGTGACGCGTCCAGCGTGGAGCCGTCCGCGTACTGCACGTACGCGCCCAGGTCCGGCACGTAGCACCGGTCCTGGACGAACCGGTAGGCGGCCGCGGCCGCGTCGCGCCAGCGCTCGACGGGGGCCGGCATGCCGCGGTGGCGGGCGATGCGCATCGCCCGCTCGAAGGCGACCCAGGTCATCAGCGCGGAGTAGGTGAAGCGCCGGCGGCCGCCGCGGTTCTCCCAGATCCCGTCGTCGGGCTCCTCCCAGTGCTTCTCCAGCCAGTCGAGCTGCCGGCTGAGGGCCTCCCACAGCTCGTAGGAGATGGGCTCGCCGTGCTTGTTGTAGAGGTAGACCGAGTCCATCAGCTCGCCGTGGATGTCGAGCTGCAGCTGCTTGGCGGCGGCGTTGCCGATGCGCACCGGCCGGGAGCCGCGGTACCCGCACAGGTGCTCGAGGACCGTCTCCGGCAGGTCCGGCCGGCCGTCGATGCCGTAGAGCACCTGCAGCCCCGTGTCCGGCGGGGCCTCGACGCAGCGCCGGTGGAGCCAGTCGGTGAACGCGGCGGCCTCCTCCGTGAACCCCAGCCGCATCAGCGCGTAGAGCGTGAACGCCGCGTCGCGCACCCAGGTGTAGCGGTAGTCCCAGTTCCGGCCGCCGCCGAGCGACTCGGGCAGGGAGGTGGTCGGCGCCGCGACGAGGGCGCCGGTGGGCTGGTGGACGAGGAGCTTGAGGACGAGGGCCGAGCGCTCGACCGCCTCGCGGTAGCGCCCCTGGTAGCTGGAGCGGCGCAGCCAGCCGTCCCAGTAGCGCAGCGTGTCGTCCAGCAGCCGCGCGGCCTCCTCGCCGTCGATGGGCCGTATCTCGCCGCCCCACTGGGCCGCCAGCACCAGCGTCTGGCCCGGCTCGAGCACGACGGTCGCCGTCGCGGCGTCGCCGTCGGCGCGCAGCGGTACGGACGAGCGCAGCACCAGCGTGCCGGCCGGTCCGCCGAAGACGGCGCCGACGCCCTCGACCACGGTGACCTCGTGCGGCGCCCGGGCGTAGTCGAACGCCGGGCGGCAGTACACCTCCACGACCGCGCTCCCGCGCACCATCCGCACCTGCCGGATGATCTGCCGGACGTCCGAGGGCGGGTACAGGGGGTGGTCGGGCACCATGAAGTCGTACAGCTCGGCGACGGCCCGCTGGCCGAGGAACCGGGTCAGCAGCACATTGGAGTCCGGCAGGTACATCTGCTTGGTCCGCTCGACCTCGCGCACCCGCACCGAGAACGTGCCGCCGCGCCCCGCGTCGAGCAGCGAGCCGAAGACGGACGGGGCGTCGAACCGCGGCAGACAGCACCAGTCGATCGTTCCGTCGACCCCCACGAGCGCCACGGTGTGCAGATCACCGATGACGCCGTGGTCCTCGATCGCCGGATAGTCCCCCTGCCGGCCCCCGGTGTCGTGCTTCATGGCCGGTCCCCTCTCGGTGGGACACGCGACACCTCCCGTTATACCTCCGCGCCCGCCCGGGGGCCCGCGCTAGGGCGTGTCCGCAAAGTCAGGGGAGCCATAGTCGTAGGCAGGCGAGGGTGACCATGGCCTGGTA
>NZ_BNBL01000002.1 GCF_014655595.1 Streptomyces griseocarneus
GCCCCCACGCCGGCGCCGCACGCGCCCTGGCCGCCGAGCTCGGCATCACCGACCGCGTCCGCTGGCTCGGCCGTATCGACGGGGCGGCCCGCTTCGACCTGCTGGCCTCCGCCCGCCTGGCCTGCGTGCCCAGCCGCCACGAGACCTTCGGCATGGTCGCCGCCGAGGCCCTGGCCACCGCCACCCCCGTGCTCGCCTTCGACATCCCCCGCCTGCGCGACCTGGTCACCGACAACGTGGGCGTACGCGTCCCGCCCGGCGACCTCGACGCCTATGCGGCCGCCCTGGCCGCGCTCACCCGCGACCCGGACCGCTGCGCGGCGCTGGGTGCGAAGGGGCCACCGACGGTGGCCCACCTGGACTGGGACCGGATCGCCGCCGCGCAGCTCGCGGCCTACCACCAGGTCACCCCGGGCGACCGGCCCCCGCACGAGGCACCCGTCACCGACGGATGACCACACACCGAGAAACACCGAGAGAAGAGGAAGCAGAAACATGGCATTCCACATCGCTCAGGGAACCCCGAACCCGCTGGCCCTGGAGCCGGGGGCCAATGCCTCGTTCGCGATCGAGGTGTTCGTCGACGGCGACCCGGTCGGCCCGGGCGAGATCATCCAGGTCAAGCTCCCCGAGGGCCTGGTCTTCCCCCTGACCGGCGAGATCCGCTATATGAACCTGGACGCGGGCATCAACCAGCTGCTGACCGTCGAGAGCCGCGAGCCCGACGGGCGGCTCGTGCGCTTCAAGGCCGAGGCGATCGGCAACCAGCCGGAGGGCTTTTACTCCGTGAACGTCCAGGCAGCGGCCGATGCCACCCCGGGCGACCACACCACCCCGGACGGCCTCACCATCGGCCTCACCACAGCACCGCTCAACTTCCGCGTCGGCCCGCCGCAGCCCGTGGAGCACAAGGTGTACGGAACCGTCCGGGGTGACGGAACCGTCGTCTTCGGCTCCGGCTTCACCGCGAGGAGGAAAGAAACCGGATGGTACGAGATCACCCTCACCGACCGTTTCATGTCCGCACCGGCCAAGACAGCTACGGTCCATGACACTTCATGGGGCCAGGTGGTGGTCACTGACATCGCCGGCCAGGCGAATCTCTTCCACGTCTACATTCGCGATCTTGCCGGTCAGATGGCCAATCGGCAGTTCTCCTTCATCGCCATGGGTCTCGCGACGCCACAGGCGTAGCTGTGCCCTGATTCCCCTGTCTCAGCCTCTCCCCCGGCGGAGGGGCTCGTGGGGGCGGATTTCGCGCCGACACCAACCGTCCCCGCCCCGGCCACAAGGAACACCGAGAGAAGAGGAAGCAGAGACATGGCATTCCACATCACCCAGGGAAGCCCGAACCCGCTGGCCCTGGAGCCGGGAGGCAACTCGCCGTTCACGATCGAGGTGTACGTCGACGGCATCCCGGTCGAGCCTGGCGAGATCATTCAGGTGAAGCTGCCGGAGGGCCTGGTCTTCCCTCTGACCGGTGAGGTCCGCTACATGCAGCTCGACGCCGGCATCAACCAGCTGATGCCCATCGAGAGCCGTGACCCCGACGGGCGTCTCGTGCGCTTCAAGGCCGGGGCGATCGGCAATGTGCCGGAGGGCTTCTACTCCGTGAACGTCCAGGCGGAGGCGAACGCCGCCCCGGGTGACCGCACCGTCCCCGACGGCCTCACCATCGGCACCACCACGGCACAGCTCAGCTTCCGCATCGGCCCGCGGCATCCGGTGGAGCAGCGGGTGTACGGGGTCGTCACGCGCGACGGATTCGTCTACGCGGGATCCGGCTTCACTGCCCAGAGGACAGGAACAGGGGTGTACAAGGTCACCTTCCTCAACAGCTTCACGTCCACGCCGGCCGTCACGGCGACGGTCTGGAGCGGCGGTTTGGCGCCAGAGGGCCACGCGGCCTTGAGCTACGTCGTGCCGACGTCGTTCATCGTCGCCATCCGCGACAGTTCCCACCAACTGGTCAACTGGGACTTCTGCTTCATCGCCATGGGCCTCGCGACGGCGCAGGAGTAGCCGCGCCCCGATTCCCCCCATCTCAGCCCTTCCGCCTTTCCTCTGGCAGAGGGGCTCTTTGGGGCGGCTTCGCGCCGACACCTACCGTCCCCGCCGCGGCCACGAGGGAACACCGAGAGAAGGAGAGGAAGCAGAGACATGGCATTCCACATCGCTCAGGGAAGCCCGAACCCGCTGGCCCTGGCGCCGGGGGGCAACGCCTCGTTCACGATCGAGGTGTACGTCGACGGCGACCCGGTCGAGCCTGGCGAGATCATTCAGGTGAAGCTGCCGGAGGGCCTGGTCTTCCCTCTGACCGGTGAGGTCCGCTACATGCAGCTCGACGCCGGCATCAACCAGCTGATGCCCATCGAGAGCCGTGACCCCGACGGCCGTCTGGTGCGCTTCAAGGCCGGGGCGATCGGCAACCAGCCAGAGGGCTTCTACTCCGTCAACGTCCAGGCACTGGCGACCGCCGCCCCGGGTGACCGCACCGTCCCCGACGGCCTCACCATCGGCACCACCACGGCACAGCTCAGCTTCCACACCGGTTACAACACCGGTCAACCGGCCGACCTGTGGTTCTCCTTCGCGGCGATGGGCCTCACCGCGCCGTAGGGGGGTAACGGCCCGCTCCCTCGCCCCCTCCGCCGTCGCGGCGGAGGGGCGCTTGGTTGTGTCGAGACACCGAAGGCCTTCCGGCTTTCACCTCGCTGATGCCGGCGCGCAGGTCACTTTCAGCCGGCCATCAGGGCCATGGGGATGAGCAGGATCGCGGTGATGTGGCACAACGCACCCGCGTGGACGCAGCGGTGCTTGACGGTGGCGATGCGGGCGACGGTGCCGAGTTCGCCGATCAGGGGGGTGAGGGGGTCCCGGGCGGTGTCGACGAGCGCTTGGCGCAGCGCGTGGGCGTCGGGTGCCCGGCGGATGTCGGCGAAGTAGGTGAGCGGATGTCCTCGCCGCCAGGGGCTGTGCAGGCGGCGGGGGATGATCGCGGCGAGCAGGAGGAGCAGTGCGGCGGCCCAGGCCGCGCACCCGGTCCACCACAGCAACTGGGCGGGAGCGGACAGGGCGGCGGGCTGGTGGGAGCGGCCGGCGAGGACGGTGACGGTGATGCCTGCGGACGCGGCTGCCACGGTGAGGAGGGCGGCTGCCTTGGTGTCGGCCTGGCTGATCTCCTTCCGGGTCTCCGCCAGGAGCCGGAGCGCGAGGTCGGTGGTGGTGTCGGCCGGCGGGGAGGGCGGGGTCGGTGGTCGGCGGACTGCTGTCATGGGGGCTGCCTATGGGGTGAGGAGTCGGGCGTCGTCGGCCTGGCCCGAGGCGGCGGCGGTCTCCTGTACGAGGAGGTGCAGCCGCTCGCGGTCGTCCTGACCGGTGGCGAGCTCGGGCAGCAGCCGCTCGGCCAGATAGTGACGTGACGGCTCGTGCGTCCGGGCGCATGCCAGCCAGGTGTGCAGCAGCGCGCGGACGTCGTCGGCACTGTCGGGGGCGCTCAGTGCCTCGGCCCACAGGTCGTGGACCTGGTCGCGAGTTCGCTGCGGCAGGTCGGGTCCGTCGTCGGCCAGGGCGGCGAGCAAGGAGACGCCCAGCAGTGTGTCCTCGTCGGCGTCAGCGTCGGCGGCGTGGTTGGCGCGCAGGAAGAGCATGAGGCCCAGGCGTTGCCACTCTTCCTGGCTCTTCTCCTCGGCTTCGCCGGTGTCGAACACCCAGGAGTGCAGGCGCTCGATCACCTCCTGCACGACGGCGGCGTCGCCCAGCTCGGCGATCCACCACAGGGCGTCGCCGCACTCGCCGACGACGTCCGGCCCCTCGTCCTCGTCCCCGTCCTCGGTCCCGTCCTCGGCTTCGTGGTCCGGCGTGGCCCGCAGCGCGTTCTCGATGACAGCCAGCGCCTCGTCGGGTGTACGGACACCGAGCGTGTCGGTACGGGTGCTGTAGGCGTGCACCGCGGTCCAGGACAGTTCCGGTTCCGGGCCGCTGCTCCAGTCGGCGAGCACGTCGTGCACGTCGTCGGCCAGGGCGTCGTATTCCGCCAGCAGGGTCATGGCCGTGGCGGCGACGCGACGGGCCGGCTCGGCCGGGGACATCGCCCACACGGTCAGCAGGTCGTCCGAGACGCCGGGGAAGTCCACCAGGCCGAGGAGCATCGCTCCCTCCGCCAAGGCGTCCTCCACCGGCAGGACCATGCTCGGCGGGACCGGGCTGTCCTCGTCGTCGTGCGCCAGCGCGTCCAGCCACTCGGTCAGCGGGGCACGGGACTCGGGATGTTGCCACCAGACCTGCCCCAGCACATGCAGGCGGTCGTCCTCGTCGTACATGCGGACCACCGCCTGCTCGGCACCGCCGAACCGCGTCCCGGCGGACTCCGCCAGGAAGGCGTGTGCCAGCCCCAGCAGCCTGCGCATCCGGTCGGGGTCGAACACCGGGCGGCCCACGGGCGTGCCGGGTTGCTCGACGGCGTACAACCCCTCCGCGAGACGGTCACCGCACTGGACCAGGAGGGGATACGGCGCGGGGCCCAGGACCGACAGGGCGATCAGGAAGGCCTTGTCCCACAGCGAGACGTCCGGATTGCCCAGGGCGGACGTGACCCGGCGCCGGTCGGCCTCGGTGTCGAAGTGCTCCAGCTCCTCCTCGGACACCGTGCCGCGCCGGTACTCGGCCAGGAGCCCGGCGTATGCGGGGCATTCGCGGGGTGCCGGAGGCGAGGCCAGGAAACGGTGAGTGGCCTCCAGCTCCATCAGCTCCGTGCCGTGGGCGCGGTAGTCGCCGTCGCCGAGCAGCGACTCGAGGTGCCTGGCGAGCACGTCGCGAGGGGGCGCGGGCTCCCAGTCCACCGGCTCCACACCGCCGAGCCGGACGTTGTGGTCGACGACGAGCACGAGGTACTGCTCGTTCTCGAGCAACCGGGAGGCCGTCGTCTCCAGAGCGCCGCGGGTCAGTACGCGGCCCTGCGGCGAGACGGGCAGGATGAAGCCGCCCGTCCGCGATTCCCGGTCGGGGATCCTCTCCGGTTCCGCCGTCTCCGCGAGGCGGTACACGTCGGTGCCCGCCACCTCGGCGAGCATCCTGGCCGCGGCCGTGGAGCGGCCGGTGCCGGGCTGTCCGCGCAGCACCACGTAACGCTGCGCGAGCAGTTGCCCGAGCGCCTTCGCATGGTACGGACCGGGTACGTACACGCGCTCCAGCTGCTCCAGGCGCTCCGCGGGCACCCGGCCCGCCTGCGGCAGTGCGCTGTCGGCGGGCCCGTGGTAGTGGTGGTGCTGCGCCGCCGCGTGGAAGTTGTTGGTCAGCGTGCCGACATGGCCACCACTGACCTGGGCTCCCTTGACCTTGTGCGAGAGGTCTCCGTGGCCGGCCGCGGCCCGCTGCCGTCTGCGCCGGTCCAGGGAACGGCGCCCCGGGGTCTGCTGTCGTTCCATGTGCGCGGTCTCCTGTGGCCTCTGCGCCCTCTGCGCCCTCTGCGTCCTCAGCCGTTGAAGTTGTTGGTGAGGGTGCCGACGTGACCGCCGCTGACCTGGGCCCCCTTGACGTTGACCGAGCCCGCGCCCCCCGGCGCCGCCTGGTCCGTCCGCGCGGGCCGGGTGGCCGAATCCGGTCCGGGCTCGGAGGGTTCGGACCCCTGCCCCCGTGCCTCCGGTGCGTAGAGCCAGCCGGTCAGCACCCGGCTGCCGTTCTTGGCCGGGACGACCACCTGCCTGAACGCCTCCCGGTCGACGCCCTTGTGCCCCGGCCACACCGCGTCGTCGTACACGGTCTCCGAGACGCACAGGACGAAGTCGGTCCCCGGCCCGGCCCCCCGCAGGGACGACCTGAGCGGATCGCTGTCGAGCAGGCGGAAGGCCGAGTTGAGGGTGGAGCCGACCACATCGTTCTCGTCCTCGATGACCGTTCCCCGGTGCAGCACGGCCCGCAGCCGGACGGGGGCGCCGTGGCCGTGGTTCTGCCGGCGGTGGGCCAGCTCCTCGGGCAGGGTGATGAGCAACTGCCGTAACAGCGCGGGCAGCCGGACGGCCGGGTCCACCAGGACGAACAGCCCGTCACCCCGGTACTCCGTGCGGCACTCGGCCTCGTCGGCGCCCGACTGCTCGAGCAGTGCGCCCACGACGTCGTACAAGGTCTGCCGGATCGCCTGCTGACCGGCGTCGTGGTGACGCTGCGAGTCCTCGATGTCGAACAGGAGCATGGTCCGCCGGGCCGGTACGACCGTCATCAAACAACCTCCGTGACGCAAAGCCGCCGTGCATGGCCGGGTGAACGGGTCATGGGAGCGGACCTGTTGGTGCTGCACTTGTGTTCGGTTCAGGATGCCGGACGGCGGTCGTGAAGGCCACGCCAGATGGCGCGTTCGGCCCGCTGCACTGCACATGGAGGAACAGATGGAGCGCACCTTCACCGACCGGCACGCCTATGTCGACCGGCTCGACGGGCAGGCCCGCGGGCGACTGCTCGCGATGGGCACGGCCAGGACCTACGCAACCGGCGACGTGTTGCTCCACGAGAACGACACCACCCGCCACGTCCTCCTCGTCCATGAGGGCTACCTGAAGATCACCCTCTCCGCCGGCAACGGCCGGAGGATCCTGCTCGCCCTGCGCGGTCCCGGCAGTGTCGTCGGAGAACTCGCCGCCATCGACGGCCATCCCCGCCTGGCCCGTGTCACCGCCGCCGACGCGGTACGGGCGGTGACCATCCCCGCCGACGACTTCGTGCGCTACCTGCGGGACACCCCGGGCGCCGCCCTCGCCCTGCTGGGCACGGTCGCCGACCGGCTCCGCACCTCCGACCACCGCCGCCTGGACGCGGCCGCCCACACCGTCCACCGGCGCCTGGCCCTGCTCCTGCTCGACGTCAGCCCGGGGCACCCCGAGGCCTCCCCGGACCGCCCGATCCCGCTGTCCCAGGCCGAACTCGCCGACCACCTCGGCACCTCCTTGCGCTCCGTCGCCCGCGCCCTGGAACAGCTGCGTGCCGACGGCGCCGTGGCCACCCGGCGTCGCGGCATCACGGTCCTGTCGCGTGACGCCCTCACCGATGCCGCACACGACGACGGCGACCACAACAGACCGTCCCGACCGTCCGCCCCGTCCGCCCCGTCCGCCCCGTCCCGCCCGTCCAGTCCGCGAACGCGCCACTTGTCGTAGTGGCCTCCGCCCCTGCACCGGCACGCTGCGAATGCGCCGGGTTCCACGGCACCGCATCAACGGCGCACGCACCGCCCCGAACCACAGCCACGGGCCATGCCTGTGCAGACGATGGAGGACATCATGAAGCGAACCGGAAAGCAGCGTGCGGTTCTCGCGCTGGCAGCACTCGCACTGGCGGGTTCCACGGTCGCCACCACCGCCGCCACCGCTTCCGCCGCGCCTTCGGCGGCCACGGCGGCCACCCGCACGACCTCCGCCCAGCCGAGCGTCCCCGACATTTCCCTCCCCGGCCAGTCGTCGCTCTACCGCGGCGACTGGATGAGAGCGGGCAACACCAAGCTCGTCCTCCAGGACGACGGAAACCTGGTGCTCTACTGCGGGGGCACGGGACTGTGGCAGGCGTCGAACGCCTGGCCCAACGGCTACAGGGCGACCATGCAGGACGACGGGAACTTCGTCGTCTACGACGCCGGCGGCCGCGTCCTCTGGGCATCCGGCACCGAGGGCAACCGGGGTGCCTACCTCCAGGTCCAGAACGACGGCAACCTGGTGATCTACCGGCCCGGCGGGCAGCCGATCTGGAGCACCGGCACCGGCGGCCGCTGCTCCTGAGGCGCACCATGACGAGCGCCCTGTGCACGCGGGAGTGCACAGGGCGCTCTGCCGTGCCGACGAACCGGAGGTTCCCCGCTGCCGTTGGCGTGGCCCGGAGAGCTCCCGGGCCGGCCGGAGTACGTCGCACGTCATCCGCGGGGCGTCAGCTCCCGTTCGGCGACCGTCCGGAAGCTGTGCGGTGGGCGGCCGGTGAGGCGCTGGACGGTGTCGGTGGTGCGGTCCTCGGCTCCGTCGGCGATGGCGCGGTCCATGGCGGCCAGCATCGTGGCGAACTCCCGCGGCATCAGGGCGGCGAGCCGGTCGCGCAGCTCGTCGTGGGTCAGGTGGTGGTGGGTCACGGGGCGGCCGGTGACCTGGGTGACGATCGTGGCGATGTCGTCGTGGCTGAGGGCCTCCGGTCCGGTGAGGACCAGGTCGGTGTCGGGGGCGCGGTCGTCGGTCAGGGCGTGTACGGCGACGGCGGCGATGTCGTCGGCGTCGACGAAGCCGACCCGGCCGGTCCCGGCCGCGGTCAGGATGACGCCGTGCTCGCGGATGCTGTCGGCGTGGGCGTGCGTGCCGGTGAAGTTCTGCATGAACCAGGAGGGCCGCAGCACCGCCCACTGCTCGAACAGGCCGGGCAGGGCCCGGTGCACCGCGCCTGCCGCCGGGCCGCCCTCGGGGACGGCCGAGGAGCTGAGGAGTACGGCGCGGCGGACGCCGGCGGCGCGGGCCCGGTGGAGGAAGGGCAGCATGACCGCGGCCGGGTCGGGGTCACCGACGGGCGGGACGAGGTAGACGCGGTCGGCTCCGTCGAGTGCGGCTCCGAAGGTGGCGGGGTCGTACCAGTCGAAGCGGACCGGTTCCGCGCCCGGGAGCTGGGTGGCCCGACGGCTCGCGGCCTTGACGCGGTGGCCGGCGGCGGTCAGCTGTGCGGTGGTGCGGCTGCCGGTGGTGCCGGTGGCCCCGATGACCAGGGTGGTGCCGACGTCGCCGGTGGCGGTGACAGTCATCGGGCCCCGCCCCGGGCGAAGTCCGCTCCGAGCTCCTGGACGGCGAGCGGGTTCCAGTAGTCGCGGTAGGAGGTGAAACGTCCGGCCTCGACGGTCACGACGGCGATGTAGGTCATGTCGAAGGGGGCGCCAGTCTCAACCAGGCGGCCCACTCCGCGCATCTCGACCACGACGGTCCCGGGGGCGGTGGTCTCGTGGATCTTCAGGTCGGGGAAGTCGTGCAGGTCGATGTGGTCGGGGTAGTCGCGCATGTAGTCCGCGATGGCCGCCCTGCCCTCCAGGCGCCCGGGCCGGCCCGGGGGAGCGAAGGGGAATTCCATGACGCCGTCCTCGGCCCACAGGCCGATCCAGGCGGGAATGTCCTTGTCCAGCAGCAGCCGCAGGCTGTGGCGGTACAGATCTGCTGCCGAGACGCAGGTGTCTGCGGGCATGAGGGTCTCCGTCCCGTACGATACGGACCTGTGGTCCGCTTCTTCCGCAAAGATACGGACCGCTGGTCCGTATCGCAACCGGAGGAACCCCATGCCCGAACGCAAGCCACGCAAGGACGCGGCCCGGAACCGGGCAGCCGTCTTCGCGGCCGCCGACACCCTCTTCGCTCAATGCCAGAGCCCCGAAGAAGTGACCATGGCCGACATCGCGGCAGCGGCCGGCGTCGGCAAGGGAACGCTCTTCCGGGCCTTCGGCGACCGCTCCGGGCTGATCCGCGCGCTGTGCG
Source organism: Streptomyces griseocarneus (assembly GCF_014655595.1). Taxonomy (GTDB): domain Bacteria; phylum Actinomycetota; class Actinomycetes; order Streptomycetales; family Streptomycetaceae; genus Streptomyces; species Streptomyces griseocarneus. The sequence continues at coordinate 9,477 of NZ_BNBL01000002.1, forward strand.
AGGCGCGGCTCGAGCCCATCAGGAACGCCGTCGAAGAAGGCTCGCCGCCGCTGGGGCCCGGCACCCCGCCGCCGGAGCGCGTGCCGGCCCTGCTCGACGCCGTGCTGTGCTTCAAGTTCGACCACCGCCACCTCGCGCTGGCCCTGGAGGGGACCGGGGCGGACAGCCCCTACCGGGCGGAGCACTACGAGCGATGGCACGCCCTGCTCCGCGACCTGCTGGAGCAGATCCCCGGCGTGACCGACAGCGACTTCACCGCCCACGCCCTGCTCGCCGCCACCCGGGCCGATCTCGTCGCCTACCTGGCCGGCGAGAAGGATGTGACCCGCGAACAACTCCGCCTGCAACTCGCGGACTTCACCGCCGGGATCCTCGGCACCCGCGCTCGACGAGGGTCGGCCGCCGAACACTGACGACATCGTTCGGACGCCGCTCGGGCCGGCGTGAGGGTACGTCGCGTGGTCGGCGTCGAGCCGTTCTCGCCCCCGGGCGCCCGGAGCCCGGGCATCGAAGGGTGACGCGCAGGCCCTGCGATCGTCCCAACTTCCCGCTGAATCCGCCGGCAGGAGACGGCCTGTGGTCACGTCCATGGTCCGTTGCTGCTCACACAAGCCGAATCCCCAGTATGGTCGTGCCGCCCGCGGGGCGGGTGCGCGCGGAATGAGCGCGGACGGCTAGGGGGAAAGGGCGATGCGGTGATCCGGACGCTTTTCGTGGATGCCGGCGGTGTGCTGTTCAACAACATCAATGAGGAGACCGGTTTCCTCCATGAGGTTGCCGACCGGTACGGCGTGAACCGGGAGGAGCTGACCCGGCGGGCCTATGCGGCGGCACCCGCGTACGAAGACGGGGGACGGCATGTGCACCAGGTGTTCCGGCAGCTCGTCGCGGACTGCCGTGGACCGGCCGGGGACGTGCTCCGGGACACGCGGTGGCTGGACCGCGCGTACATGGACAGCGTGCGCGCGTACGAGGACAGTTTCCGCGCCCTGCGGGAGCTGCGGGAGGAGCGGCCCGGCCTGACGGTGGTGCTCACCAACAACGAGGCCGAGCACTGGGACCGGCTGAAGAACGACGCCTTCGGTCACTTCGCGATGTTCGACGTGCTGTGCTCGTCATGGAGCGTCGGCCGGGTCAAGCCGGCGCGGTCGTACTTCGCCGAGGCCCTGCGCAGGTGCCGGGCAACGGCCGCCGAGACGCTGCTCATCGACGACCGCCTCGCGGTGCTGCGGGCGGGAGCCGCACTCGGGATGCGCACCCTGCACGTCTCCACGCCGGACGTCCTCGCCGGCGGGCTCGGGCCGGCCCTGCACGGTGACGCCCTGCCGACCATGCTGTGACGTTCCCTCAGTCGGCGAGCTCCCGGACATGGGCGATGACCTTCCCGAACGCCGAAGCTATGTCGTCGATGGCGTCGAGGGGGGCCAGGAGCACCTCGTGGCCGAAGCTCACCACGCTCTCGTGGATGCGCTTGGCGACGGGGAGGCCGAACCGGGAGGGTTCCACGCGTGCCATGTACTCGGCGTCGGTGGCGAACCGGCGCCGGGTGCTGGGCCGGTTGAGCGGATTGTCGTTGAGCGGCCGGTGGGTCTGCATCACGGGGAAGCCCAGCTCGGCGGTCAGCGCCCGGGCGATCCGGTCCACGGGGGCGACGGCCAGCAGCTCGTCCGGCAATTGCACCGCGTACCGGTAGTAGGCGCGATCGGTCGTCCCGGCCGACGTCTCCTGCACCGTCAGGCCCAGGCCCAACTCGCCCAGTCGGCCGGTCAGGTGGTTCGCGGACCTGGTCCGGCGGGCGTTCTGCTCGTCGAGGAGGTCGAGCTGGTCCATCAGCACCGCCGCATGGAACTCCGACAGGCACGCGTTGCTGCCCATCAGCTGGCCGGTCTCCAGCAGTTCCATCTCGCCGACGCCCACCGCGTCGCGCCGCAGCATCCGGCCGTCCGCGCGCAGGTGCTCCGCACGGACCGCTATCTCCGGGTCGTCCGTGACCACGGCGCCGCCTTCGCCGCACGTCAGGAGCTTGCTGCCCTGCATGCTGAACACCCCGGCCGTACCGAAGGCGCCCACCGGCCACTTGCCGTAGCGGGCGCCGTGCGCGTGCGCGCAGTCCTCGATGAGCGGCAGGCCGTGCCGCTGCGCGATGTCCAGGAGCGCGTCCAGGTCGGCGACGGCCGAGTAGGCGTGGACCACGGTGATGGCCCGGGTCCGGTGGGTGACGGCCGCCTCCACGGCCGCCGGGTCCAGGCAGTAGGTCGAGGGGTCGACGTCGACCAGGACCGGCACGGCGTTGATCCCCAGCACGGCCGACGCCGAGGCCACCCAGCTCAGGCCGGGGACGATGACCTCGTCCGAGGCCCCTACCCCGCAGGCCTCGAGCGCGATGGCCAGAGCCGACGTTCCCGTCGCCGTCGGAACGCACAGGGTGGAACCGCAGTAGTCCGCGAATGCGGCGGCGAATTGCCGCTCGTAGGATTGCCGCCCCTGATAGGCGCAACTGATGGTCCAGCGGCCGCTCGTCAGTACGTCTTCGAGGCTTTTCAGCGCCTGGTCCCCCGGCTGCGGCCAGCGCGGCCACTCCCGGTCGGTCAGTCGTGGCCCACCGGAGATCGCCAGTGAATTTCCCATGGTTGCCCTCGCCTTTCGAGGATGCGACAGATCCCACGGAATTTACGCACCCCTGCCGGGCGTACGCCACAGCGTGCCGTTTCGCCTCCGTGGAGCGCCGGGACGCGGCCGCGTTCGACTGAAGAACGCGCCCAGTCGAACGGCTGGGTACGCTGCGGCGAGCCTGCGACCGGTTCCACCCGGCCGCACCTTCGTGACCAACGGCGGGAAAAGCAGCGCGCGAGGGAGTGAAGTTGTCCAGCATTACCGGAACGGAAATCCAGCCCCATGCCGGCATCGTGGTGGTGGGCGGCGGGCTCGCGGGGCTCGAGCTCGCCACGGCCCTGGCGGAACAAGGGGCCGGGGACGTCGTGGTGCTGGAGGCAGGCCCCGGCGACGACCTCGCGCACATCCACATGGAGCGCACGCGGGACGACGCCACCCACGTGGTCTTCGCCCCCGAGAGCGACCCGCACTTCCACCGCCCCTGGGCCGCCGACTCGGCCCCGCACTACACCGGGATCTCCGGCCTGCGCCGCAGGCTGGGCGGCCGGTCCCTGTACTGGCACGGAGTGATCCTGCCGCTGGAGGACTGGGCGCTGCGCGCCCCCTGGTGGCCCTCCGACGTCGTCGCCGACCTCACCGAGAGCTGGCGGGGCGGCCCCTCGCTGTACAAGCAGGTCACCGCCGACCTGATGGACTGGAGCTCCCGGGCGCCCTGGAGCACCGGGGAGGCCTCGGAGCGGCACGCGCTGGGCGGCCAGGACTTCCGCCCCCTGCCCCGGGCCTGCCGCCGGGCCCCCGGCGAGGACCGCTGGGAGGCGTACACCGCCCTGCACCACTGGCGCGACACCGACGGCCGCCCGGCGCCCCCGCCCGGCGTCCGGGTCCACTGCCGCACCGAGGTCCTCGCCGTGGAGGTGCGCGGCGGCACCACCCGGGGCGTGCTCGTCCGGGACGCCGCCGGCGCCACGAGGGCGATCACCGCCGGCACCGTGGTGCTGTGCGCCGGCACCGTGGAGAGCACGCGCCTGGCGATCCAGGCCCTCACCGCGACGGGACGGCTGAGCGCGCCCCGGCTGGGCGGCCTCGCCGACCACATCGTGCAGGGCTTCGTCGTCCGCCTGCCCACGGCCGGCGGCACCGCCGCCGCACGCGTCCCGCGGCCCGGTTCGTACTACGTGCCGGCCGACCCCGCCTCGCGTTCGTACCTGCGGATGGACGTCCACGACGACGGGCCGGGCGCCGTGCTGCTGGACGTACGGGTGACCGGGGAGCAGCTCCCCAATGCCGACAGCGTGGTGGAGTGCCGCCCCGCCGCCGCCCTGCCCTGGCAGGCGCGGGTCCGCACCGCGCTGCTCGCGGAGGACCGCGAACTGATCGGTGCGCAGCGCGACGTCCTGCGCGACTTCTGGCGGGCGCTCGCGCACGAGCTGGGGCTACCCCCGGCACCCATGGACTTCACGGAGTTCGGCGACCCGGGCCGGGACAACACCCTGGTGCTGCCCGGCCGCACCCGGTCCCAGCCGCCGGGCGTGCCGGAGACCTGGACGAGCCTGCTCGGCACCGAGGACCACGAGGGCGGCAGCCTGCCGCTGGGCGGGGTGCTGACGTCCCGCCACGAGTTCGCGGACCTCCCCGGCCTGTACGCCGCGGGGCCGGCCGTCTTCCCCCGCCTGGGCGCCGCGAACCCGTCGCTGACGGCCATCGCGCTGTCCCGCAGGCTGGCCGCGCTCCTCGCCCGCGCGGCGTAGGCCGCCCGGCCGCACGGACCGCCACGACCACCAGCATCAGCTCCGCGCGACAACCCAGGGAGGAACAGTGCCGGGACCGGGATACCGCTTCGTCGGCCAGGAGGAACGCGACAACGTCCTCGAGGTGCTCGACCGCTGGCAGGCCGGCCGCGAGGCCTTCGACGACCCCGGCGAAGGGGTCATGGTCCGCCGCTTCGAGCGGGCCGCGGCCACGCGCTTCGGCGCCGCCCACTGCCTCGGCGTCAACAGCGGCACGTCCGCGCTCGTCGCCGCCCTGGTGGGACTCGGGATCGGGCCGGGCGACGAAGTGATCGTGCCCGGCTACATGTTCGTCGCCTCGATCGCCTCGGTGCTGCACTGCGGTGCCGACGTCGTCCTCGCCGAGATCGACGAGTCCCTGACCCTCGACCCGGCCGACGTACGGGCGAAGATCACCCCCCGCACCAAGGCCATCATGCCGGTGCACATGCTGGGCGCGCCCGCCGACATGACGGCCCTGCGCGCCCTCGCCGCCGAGCACGGGCTGCACATCCTCGAGGACTGCGCGCAGAGCGCCGGCGCCAGCTACCGGGGGCGCCCGCTGGGCACCCTCGGTGCCGCCGGGACGTTCTCGCTCAACCACTTCAAGGTGATCACGGCGCTCCAGGGCGGGTTCGTCCTCACGGACGACCCGCTCGTCTTCCAGCGCGCCTACTCCTTCCACGACCAGGGATGGTTCCCCTACCGCCGGGACCACGGCGAGGGGGATCCGCTGCTCGGCATGAACCTCGGGCTCGGCGAGCTGCACGCGGCCGTGGCGCTCGCCCAGCTCGGCAAGCTCGACCGGATCCTCGAGCGGGTCAGAGCGGTCAAGCGGCGGCTCGTCGAGCGCATCGGCGACCTCCCGGACGTGCGCCGCAGGACGCTGCACGACGCGGCGGGGGAGTGCGGCACCTTCGCGGTGTACGTGTTCGAGCACGCCAAGCACGCGCAGGACGTCGCCGGACGCATCGGCGCCAAACCGCTCTCCGACTCCCCGACGCACCACTACGGCAGCCTGCCCGCGCTGGCCGCGTTCGGGCGGGGGGACCGCTCGGTGGTGCCGTTCCGGGCGCCCGGCGCCGGCCGGTGGCCGCGCGACTACGAGCGGGGCGCGCTGCCGCGCACCGACGACATCCTCGCCCGCTCGGTGGCGCTGGCCACCGGGGTCTCCGACGGCTACCTGGGCGCGGGATTCGGCGTGCACGCCGGGTCGTCGGAGGCCGAGATCGACGAGGTGGCGCGGGAGTTCCGGCGAGCGGTCACGGGCACCAGGACGGTGTGAGCGGGGGCCGGCTCAGCCGGCCACGCCCCGCAGGAGCCCGGTCAGTTCGCGGGCGACGCCGCTCGCCGCGTACACCAGCCACGGCCCGTCGAGCCGGCGGCCGCCCCGCAGATCGTCGAGGCGCCCGCCGGCCTCCCGCACCAGCAGGGCGACCGGGGCCCGGTCCCACACGTGCCCGCCCTCGTCGATCACCGCGTCCACGCGTCCCTCCAGGAGGTCGCCGACCAGGCAGACCGAGGACTCGGTCCAGCGCATCCGCTCCTGCACGGCGCCGACGGGCGAGCCGGGGAACAGGAAGCCGCCCACCCGGGCCCGGTCGAGGGCGAGATCGGCCTGCGGAAGCCGCAGCCGCCGCGCCGTCGACAGGGGCCGGGCGGAGGGGGAGGCGTACGCGCCGAAGCCGTGCCGCGCCCACCAGCGCCTGCCCTCGGTGGGCCGGCTGATGACGCCGATCCGCAGTTCCCCGTCGATCTCGAGGGCCACGTGGGTGCCCCAGTCGCGCTCTCCGGCCAGAAACGGGATCGTGCCGTCGATGGGGTCGAGAATCCAGCGGCGCGCGGCCGCCGAAATCGCTCCGCTCTCCTCGCTGAGCACCGCGTCCCCGGGACGCTCGGCGGCCAGCACCTCGAGCATGGCCTTTTCGACCGCGAGATCGGCTTCACTGACCGGACTGCCGTCGGCCTTCTTCCGTGAATCGGGATCCTGTCCGAAGAATCCCAGTGCCATTTCGTCGGCCAGGTCGACGAGGCGGTGCGCGAGAATGACATCGCTGTCGGTTTCCATCGCCGCACCATATCCCTTTGCCACAGGCCGGTGTTAGCCTCTGGCATGCTCTTGGAGAACAAGATCGTGGAGCGCCGGAGCCTGCTCCGCCTTGTCGCGGAGAACTTCCAGGACACCGGGCGCGATGACGGAGAAGCCGAAGAGCTGGAATTCCTTCCGCTCGGCGAGGACAGCTGGTCATATCGCTTCGGATCCCTGTGGATCAGCGTGCGCCGTGATCTCGACGGCCATTTCCCGGGGGCCTACGAGGCGGCGGTTCTGCTGCGGGAGGGCGGAAAGGACTTCGTCCTCGCCCCGCTGCCCGGACGGGACGGAAGGGTCGTCCACGACATAGCGGGCTTCCCCGTCGTGGTCTTCCCCTACGTCGAACGCGCGGCCGCCGCCCCGGTGGCCCCGGACGCCGCGCAACTCGCTGTTCTCGTACGGCAGCTGGAGGAGGTCCACCGCTTCGCCGCCCCCGCCGGACTCCCGGCCGACGTGCCCGTGGAGGACTTCCGGTTCCCGTTCGAGTCCGATCTGGAGAAGGCGCTGCAGGCCGCGCTGAACGACGAGACAGCCGGCCACGGGCCGTACGGCCGGCGCCTGACCGAGCTGGTCACCCGGCGGTGGGACCACCTCACCGCGCTGCGGCGGGACGCGGCACGCGTCGCCGACCGCTGCGCCATCCTGTGGCAGGGCGAGCGGCCCGCGCTGACGCACGGCGACCCGAGCCCGTCCAACGTCCTGTTCGGGCCGGACGTCCACATCCTCGACTGGGGCGGCATGATGTGGGCCCCGCCGGAACGCGACTGGTCGGCCGTCACCAGGGCGTTCGGCACCCCACCGCGCGGGCGCGCGGAATTCCTGCGCTTCTACGCCCTGCGCTGGACGCTCGCCGAGATCGCCGAGTACGCCGCGCGGTTCTCCGGGCCCCACACGGGGGACGCCGACGACGACGCCATGTGGGGACGGCTCACGCACTACCTCCCGGCCCTCTGACCGCCCTTCGGGGTCCCGGCGCCGGGACCACCATCACCCCTGCTCGTGTGAGGAGTCGCTGCATGCGTCCGCTCGGTATGGAAGGCGCCTGGCTGGTGGAGACGCAGGCCTTCGGGGACGACCGCGGAGAGTTCCAGGAACTCTTCCGCGGCGGGGCGTTGAGCGACGTCCTCGGCTACGCACCCGGCGTCGCGCAGGTGAACCGGTCGGTCTCCCGGCGCGGCGTGGTGCGGGGCGTGCACTACGCCGACGTCCCGCCCGGACAGGCGAAGTACGTCACCTGCGTCGGCGGCTCCGTGCTCGACGTCGTGGTCGACCTCCGCGTCGGCTCGCCCACCTACCGCACCTGGCGGGCGGTGCGCCTGGACGACCCGCGGCTGAGCGTGTACGCCGAAGCCGGCCTCGGCCATGCCTTCATGGCCCTCACCGACGACGCCACCGTCGTCTACCTCACCTCCGAGGAGTACGCCCCGCAGCGCGAGCGCGCCGTCCATCCCCTCGACCCCGCCCTCGGCATCGACTGGCCCGCCGGGATCGAGCCCGTGCTGTCCGAGAAGGACCGCACGGCCCCCGGTCTCGAGGAGATGGAACGGCGCGGGCTGCTGCCGGACTTCGGCGCGTGCACGACGTTCCACCAAGCCATGCGGGAGAGGTTCGCGGCCGCACGGCACCCGGCCTGAGGGGCCGGGGGGCTGCTCAGCGCCCCTGCTCCGCCCGGCCCGCCGCATCGCGCAGCGCGGGGAACGCCTCCGCCAGCGCCTCGCGCCACTCGCGCAGCGGGCCCATCCCCGCCTCCTGCCACCGGCGTTGGTCGAGCAGGCTGAAGCCCGGCCGCGGGGCGGGGCGGTCCAGTGCGCCGCTGCTGGTGGGGCGGATCCGGTCCGGGTCGGCGCCGAGCAGCCGGAACGTCTCACGCGCCAGCGCGTACCAGGTCGTCCCGCCCGTGTTGGTCGCGTGGTAGACGCCGGCGGGCGCCGTGTCCCGCAGCGCCGCGGTGCCCAGCGCGACCAGCCGGTCGGCGAGGTCAGCTGTCCAGGTCGGCTGACCGTGCTGGTCGTCGACGACCGGCACGGTGTCCCGGCCGGCCGCCAGCCGGATCATGGTGGAGACGAAGTTCCGGCCGCCCGCCCCGTACAGCCAGGCCGTGCGCACCACGTAACCGGTCTCCGGCAGGATGCCGAGCACGGCCCGTTCGCCCGCGAGCTTGGTCATGCCGTACACCGTCCGCGGGCCGGGAGGGTCGTCCTCGCGGTACGGGCGGTCGGCCAGCCCGGCGAAGACGTAGTCGGTGGACAGCTGGAGCAGTCGTGCGCCGCTCCGGCGGCAGGCGTGGGCCAGGTGCGCGGGTCCCGCGCCGTTCACCTCCATGGCCTGTGCGGGATGCGACTCGGCCGCGTCGACCGCCGTCCACGCCGCGCAGTTGACGACCACCGCGGGCCGGTGGCGTGCGACGGCGGCCCGCGCGGAGGCGGGGTCCGTGACGTCCAGGGCGGCGCGGCCGAGCGCGGTCACCGCGATCCCCTGGAGGGCCAGGCGGGCGGTGAGTTCGCGCCCGAGCATGCCGTCGGCGCCGGCGACGAGCCAGCCGGCAGCGGGTATCGGGGACACGGCGACGACCTCCGGTTCGGGGTGGGCGGGGTCAGGCGGACAGGGCACGGTGCGCGAGCAGCGGTTCCCACCAGGAACGGTGGGTGCGGTACCAGGCGACGGTGGCGGCCAGGCCGGTGCCCAGGTCCGTGGCGGGCGCGAAGCCGAGCTCACGGCTGATCCTGCCGGAGTCCACCGCGTAGCGGCGGTCGTGGCCCTTGCGGTCCTCGACGTACTCCACGCTGTCCCAGCCGGCCTCGCAGGCCTCCAGCAGCAGGCCGACGAGCTCCCTGTTGCTCAGCGCGGTGCCGCCACCGATGTTGTACACCCGTCCCGCCCGTCCCCGGGTCCGGACCGCCTCGATGCCCCGTACGTGGTCGTCCACGTGCAGCCAGTCCCGCACGTGCAGTCCGTCGCCGTACAGCGGCACCTTGCGTCCGTCCATCAGCAGGGTGACGAAGCGGGGGATCAGCTTCTCCGGGAACTGGTAGGGGCCGTAGTTGTTGGAACAGCGGGTGATCCGGACGTCCAGGCCGTGGCTGACGTGCTGGGCCAGGGCGAGGAGGTCGGCCGACGCCTTGGAGGCGGAGTAGGGGCTGTTGGGCCGCAACGGCTCGTCCTCGTTCCACGATCCGTGCTCCAGCGAGCCGTAGACCTCGTCGGTCGACACCTGCACGAACGGGGCCGCGCCGTGCCGCAGCGCCGCGTCGAGGAGCGTCTGCGTGCCTTGCACGTTGGTGCGCACGAACGCGGAGGCGTCGAGCAGCGAGCGGTCCACGTGGGACTCGGCGGCGAAGTGGACGACCTGGTCCTGGCCGGCCATGACCCGGTCGACCAGGGGCGCGTCGCAGATGTCGCCCCGTACGAAGACGCATCTGGGGTCGTCGCGCACGGGGTCGAGGTTGGCCGGGTTGCCCGCGTAGGTCAGGGCGTCCAGCACGGTGACCCGCACATCGGGCGGCCCTTCCGGGCCGAGCAGGGTGCGGACGTAGTGGGAGCCGATGAAACCGGCTCCGCCGGTGACGAGCAGACGCGTGGTCATGGCGGGGCCCTGCTTTCCGGAAGGTGGGATCGAGGAAGGGCGGAATCGAGGGAGGGTGGGTCGAGGCCTGTGGTCAGGACGAGATCTGGGCCGTGCTGTGGTCGCCGAGGACGAGCCGGTGGGCGTGCGGCACGGGCGGGGCCGGCGTCACCCGGACGTGCCGGCCGATGAGGGACGCCTCGATGCGCCGCACGCCGGAGATGGAGGCGTTGCGCAGCACGATGGAGAACTCCACCTCGCTGTCCTCGACGAGGCAGTCCTCCGCGATGGAGGTGAAGGGCCCGACGTAGGAGTCGGCGACGACCGCGCCCGAGCCGATCACCGCGGGGCCCACGACGCGGGAGTTGCGGACGACGGCGCCCTCGTCGACGCGGACGCGTCCGATGAGCTCGCTGCGCTCGTCCACGAGGCCGTCGCAGCGCGGCTCGACGGTCTCCAGGACCAGCCGGTTCACCTCCAGCATGTCGGTGACGTTGCCGGTGTCCTTCCAGTAGCCGGTGATCTGTGTGGAGCGCACGTCCCTGCCCGCGTCGATGAGCCACTGCACGGCGTGGGTGATCTCCAACTCACCCCGCCAGGACGGCTCGATGGCCCGCACGGCCTCATGGATCGCGGGGGAGAAGAGGTACACGCCGACCAGGGCGAGGTCGCTCTTCGGGCGCGCAGGCTTCTCCTCCAGACCGCGCACCCGGCCGGAGGCGTCGAGCTCGGCCACGCCGAAGGACCGGGGGTCGGACACATGGGTGAGCAGCAGGTGGGCGTCCGGCCGGTGCGCGCGGAACTCGCGGATCGGCTCGTCGATGCCACCCACGACGAAATTGTCTCCGAGGTACATCGCGAAGTCGTCGTCCCCCAGGTACTTGCGGGATATACGGACGGCGTGGGCGAGCCCCAGTGGCTCCTGCTGCGGAATGTAGCTGACGTCGAGGCCGAATTTGGAGCCGTCCCCCACGGCTTCCATGATTTCGTCGACCGTGTCGCCGACCACAATGCCGACGTCCGTTATCCCGGCGGCGGCGATCGCCTCCAGCCCGTAGAAGAGAACGGGTTTGTTGGCCACCGGGACCAGTTGCTTGGCCGAGGTGTGGGTGATGGGCCGCAGGCGGGTGCCCGCGCCGCCGGCCAGTACGAGCGCTTTCATGGGTGCTCCCTGCATGGTGTGGGGTGGGGCCAGGGGTCCGTCGGTCGCCGCACCGGGCGGCCCCGCCACCGGGTGGCGGGAAACGTACGCTGCGTGGCGTGATCCACTCCTCGGCGCAACTCGCATGTGTAAGGGGCGCATTGAGACAAGATCGGTCGTTGTGACGCACCTGCGGCCGGAAAGCGCCGCAGGCGGGTACGGTCCGCCGAGCGGTGCCGCCGCCGGTGTCCCGTGCGGGCCCGGTGTCCGCCCGGTGTCCGCCCGGTTCTGCTCGGCCGGCGGGTCCGGGACGGGGCGGCGCCCGCCCTCCACAGGGGCACTTTTCAGCCGCTTTACCTTGCTTTACTGAGATCTTGGCGGGTGCTAAGCATATGACGGAGGAAAGCCCCGAGGCGGTGCCGGACTCCTTACAGTGGAATGCCTTTGTGGCCGAAGGGTATGTAGTGGAGACTAATTCCCGTAACAGCCCCGTTCAAGCCCGTGACACGCCTGCGGGTCCTACCGCAGAATTCAGTACCTGTAGCTCGAATTTATCCGGTGTCGCCAGGGTACCCATCAGCTCTCTCCGGCCGTCCGACTCCCCCCGCAGGGCCGGAGAGAACCCGGAGCACATTCGCGCGCTCGCGGAATCCGACGCACAACTGCCCCCCATCGTCGTGATGCCGTCCACGATGCGCGTCATCGACGGCATGCACCGGCTGCGGGCCGCCGAACTCCGGGGTGCGACGGAGATCGAGGTCCGGTACTTCGAGGGCGAGGAGAAGGACGCCTTCGTGCTCGCCGTGGAATCCAACGTCACCCACGGCCTGCCGCTCACCCGCGACGACCGCAAGGCGGCCGCGGCACGGATCCTCAGCAGCCACCCCCTGTGGTCGGACCGGGCGATCGGGTCGGCGACCGGGCTCTCGGCCAAGACGGTGGGCGCTCTCCGCGCCCGTTCAACCGAGGCACTTCCACAGTCGAACGTCCGCATCGGCCGGGACGGCAGGGCCCGGCCGCTGGACCCCACCGAAGGACGCGTGCTGGCCGGCCGCCTCCTGCAGGAGAACCCCTCGGCCCCGCTGCGCCAGATCGCCGCACAGGCGGGCGTGTCGCTCAGCACCGTCTCCGACGTCCGCAAACGGCTGCAACGCGGCGAGGGCCCCGTACCCGAACGGGCGCGGGGACGGAAGGAGACGGGGACGGGCAACGGTACCGAGGAGCCGCCACAGCGACGGCGCTCTGATGAGGCCGAGGTGAACAGGCCCTCACGCACCCTGATGCTGCGCCACCTCAGCCGCGATCCGTCGGTGCGGCTGACCGAGGACGGCCGCGCACTCCTGCGCTGGCTCAACGTCGTGGCGGTGCAGGGCCAGGACTGGGAGCGCCTGCTCGGCAACATCCCGCCGCACCGCGTCGGCGTCATCGCCGAACTGGCCCGGGGCTGCGCCGAGATCTGGCAGCAGGTGGCCGAGCAGCTGGAGAGGAGCGGCGGCGAGGTGGAGGGCACGGCGGGCGAGCGCTCCGCCGACGCCCCGGTCCAGGCGTCCGTCGTCGGCGCCGGCGGCGGCCTCGGTGGCGGCATCGGGACTGGCACCGGCATCGGCATCGGTACCGGCATCGGGACCGGCGTCGGGTCCCGCGCGGCGCGCGCCATGAGCGCCGTGCGGCCTGAGGAGGTGGCCGTCCCGGTGACCGACCCGCCCGAGCGTGCGGCGAGCGGCCCCTCCGAACCCTGCTGCGCCGTCATCGCTCGCCGGCAGCTGCGCACGACGCGGCGGTAGGCCACCGGGCGTGCCCGGTTCCGGGCAGCGGCCGGCCCGTACGGCCGCTGCCCACTCAACGACCGGAATGTTCAAGGGAGATGAACGATGAAGGTGGGAATCCTCGGCGCCGGGCGCATGGGGCAGCTGCACGCGCGGGCGCTGGCCGCACTCGCGGACGCCCCCTCCTTGGTGATCCACGACGTCGACCACGACGCCGCCGAACGGCTCGCCCGTTCGCTGAACGCACACGCCGCGGGGACGGCGACGACCCGGTCCTCGCTCGGCGAGGTCATCGCAGGCGCCGACGCACTGGTGGTCGCCACCCCGGCGACCCGGCGCCGGGCGGCTCTGCTCGAGGCGTCACGGGCGGGCCTTCCGGTGTTCTGCGAAAAGCCCCTGACCGCCGACGTGGAGGAGGCCCGCGAGATCGCCGCCGCCCTTTCCGGGGCACGGCTCCACGTGGGGTTCCAGCGCCGCTGCGACCCGGGTTACCGGATGCTGCGGGAGGAGATCCGGTCCGGCCGGCTGGGGCGGATCCTGATGGTGCGGTGCACCGCGTTCGACCATGCGCCACCCGCCGGCGCGTACGAGCGCACCGCGGGCGACATCTTCACCGACTGCCTCATCCACGACATGGACGTCGTGCACTGGCTGACCGGACAGCCGACCGTCGCGGTGCAGGCCGACGGCGCCCGGATGCTGGGCGGCGATGGGTACGACGTCGCGACCGCCGTGCTCACCCTCGGCGACGGCGCGCGGGCCGTGCTCTCCGCTTCCCGCCTGGATCCGCACGGTTACGACCACCGCGTCGAGGTCCTGGGAACGAAGGGCTCCCTCGCCGTCGGGCTCGACGAACGGACCCCGCTGCGGCGGGTCGGGGCCGACGGCGACCGGCTTGCCGCGGGGCCGCCGCCGCACGCTCCGTACCGGGACTTCACCGACCGCTTCGCGGCGGCGTACCAGCAGGAGATGCGGGCGTTCCTGCGGATGGCGACGCACGGGGAGCCGAGCCCGTGCACCGCCGCGGAGGCGCTGGCGGCCCAGGAAGTGGCCGCGGCCGCGGGCCGGTCGGCGCGGGCCGGGACCCGCATCACCCCGGCGGTGGATGCCTCCCGGACTGCGGAAGCCGCCACGGAAGCCACTATGGAAGCCGCCACGGAAGGACGGATCCGATGACGCGGAGGGCGAACGGGTCCACGCGGCGTGCCCCGTGGCGTCGGGGTGCGGTCGCCTGCAGCGTTCTGCTGACGCTCGTCACCGTTCCCGTCGCCTCCTCGGCGTCCGGTCCGGACGGCGGGAAGCCGGACCGGGGACAGGAGACGGCACAGAACGTCATCCTCCTCGTCGGTGACGGCATGGGCGACTCGGAGATCACCGCCGCACGCGACTACACCGTGGGGGCCGGAGGCCGCCTGGCCATGGACCGGCTGCCGATGACCGGCACGTCCCTGACCCACTCGGTGGACGAACGGGGCCGGCCCGACTACGTCACCGACTCCGCGGCCGGTGCCAGTGCGTGGGCCACGGGGCACAAGACCGTCAACGGACGGGTGTCCAAGACCGCGGGCACCAACCGGCCCGTGCCCACCGTGCTGGAGCTGGCCCGGCGCCAGGGGTACGCGGTCGGCAGCGTCACCACCGAGTCGGTCGCCGACGCCACGCCCGCCGCCCTCACCGCGCACGCCACCGACCGCTCGTGCAAGGGGCCGGCCGACATGGCGGCCTGCCCGGCGGACACCCGGGCGCGCGGCGGCGCCGGCTCCGTCGCGGAGCAGACCGTCGCGCTGCGGCCCGACGTCCTGCTCGGCGGCGGGACGGACGTCTTCGCGCAGACCGTCACCGACGGGCCGCACCGCGGCCGTACGGTGCTGGAGCAGGCCCGGGCCGGGGGCTACCAGGTGGTGCGCGACAGCGCGGGCCTGAAGGCGGCCCGTTCCGGGCAGCCGGTGCTCGGGCTGTTCGCGCCGGCCGCCGTGCCGGTGGAGTGGACCGGGGCCCCGGCCGTCGTCGGCGGGACGCGGCCCCAGCGATGCGCCGTCCACAACCCCGCACGCCCGGCCGGCACGCCCACGCTGGAGGAGTCCACGCGCGCCGCGCTGGACCTGCTGACGGCCCGGCACGAGCGCTCCGGGCCGGCCGGCAAGGGGTTCTTCCTGCAGGTGGAGGGCGCCTCCATCGACGACCGGAGCCATGACGCCGATCCGTGCGGCCAGATCGGGGAGACCGTCGCCTTCGACCGGGCCGTCGCCGCCGCGCTCGCGTACGCCGACGCGCACCCCCGCACCCTCGTGATCGTCACGGCCGACCACGGGCACGCCGGCCAGGTCCTTCCGGTGGACGCGCGGCCGCCCGGCCGCTCCAGCACGCTCATCACCGACGAGGGCGCTCTGCTGCAGCTCGGGTACGCGAGCGGCGCGCCGGACGACGTGCAGGAGCACACCGGGGTGCAGGTGCGCATCGCGGCCAGGGGGCCGCAGGCCCACCGGGTGCTCGGCGTCCACGACAACACCGCGCTGTTCGGCACGCTGCGTTCGGCGCTCGGCCTGCGCTGAGGCTTCCGCGAAGGAGGACGCGCGTCCATTCCGGGGTCGCCCGCGGCCGCAAATTCCTTCACCCATGCCATTCCCATGTCCCTTTCACAGGGCCTCGGTTGAAGAATTCCCGAGTCCCCCGCAGCATGGTCCGGCGGAAGCGGATCTCCGTCTTTCCGGCACGGCCTCCATGGAAGTCGAAGGGTGTGAAATCGTGAGCTCTTTCCAGGAATTGCCGAGGTGGCCCCAGCTCTCGGACGACGACATCGAGGCGGCGGTCGCGGCATTGCGCTCCAACCGCCTCGTCGGTCTGTCGAACAGCGTCGTCGAGGAATTCGAGTCGGCGCTGGCCGCCGGGCAGGGGGTCGGGCACGCGGTCGCGGTGTCCACGGGCACGGCGGCGGTCCACCTGGCGCTGCACGCCCTCGACGTCGGCCCGGGCGACGAAGTGATCGTGCCCACCCATACGTTCATCGGCTCGGCGAGCCCCGTCACCTATCTCGGGGCCCGCCCGGTCTTCGCCGACGTCACCCCCGACACCCACTGCCTGGACCCCGATTCGGTGAAGTCGCTCATCACCGAGCGCACGAAGGCCATCGTGGTCGTCCACATCAACGGCTGTGCCGCCGACATGGAGGCCCTGGCCGCCGTGGGCGCGGCGGCCGGCGTACCGGTGATCGAGGACATGGCCCAGGCGCTGGGCACGCAGATCGGCGGGCGCCCGGTGGGAGGCTTCGGCGATCTGGCGTGCGTCAGCCTCTTCGAGCAGAAGGTGATCACTTCGGGTGGTGAGGGCGGCGCCGTCCTGACGAACAACCCGGCCTACGCCGAGCGGGTGCGGCGGCTGCGCAGCCACGGCGAGGGCCCCATCGAGGGCCGCCCCGGGCTCATCTGGGCCCATGAGGTCGGCTACAACTACCGGCTCACCACGGTCCAGGCGGCGGTCGGCCTCTCCCAGCACGCCCGCCTCGGCGCGATGGTCGAGGCACGCAGGAACAACGCCGCCCGCCTGTCCGAGCGGCTCGCCGGCGTCGAGGGGCTCGAGCTGCCGGTGGAGCCGGAGAACACGGTCCACGCGTTCTGGAAGTACGTGGTGCGCGCGGTGCCGGGCGACGGCCGTCCGCCGGCGGCGGAGATCGCGGCGACGCTGCGCTCCCGTGGCGTCCCGGTGCTGCTGCGCTATCCGTTCCCCCTGCACCAGCAGCCCGCCTTCGACGGCCATCAGGACGTGTCGCTCCCGGTCGCGGAGCGGCTGTCGCAGGAGCTGCTGGCGCTGCCGTCGCACCCGGCGCTGACGGAGGGGCACCTCGATCACATCGCGGACGAGGTCCGCAGGGCCTTCGCCGCGTGACGGCCCTCCCCGCGACATCAGGAGAAACAGGAGAGCCCATGTCCTCTGCCCCGTCCCCCGCATCCTCCGGGGCCTCGTCGGCCACCCCCGCCGAACGCCCGCCGGTGCTGCTCGGCACCTCCGCCTTCGGCCAGAACGAGCGGGCCTTCCCCGTCTACGACGCCTACTGGCAGGGCGGCGGCAGGGCCTTCGACACCGCGTGGCTGTACGGGCACGCGTACGGGCCCGGCTGCTGCGAGCGCACGTTCGGCGCATGGGCGGCGTCCCGTGGCGTCGAGAAGGACGTCTGGGTGCTGGCCAAGGGCGCGCACACGCCGGAGTGCCTGCCGGACCGGGTGGAAGCGCAGTTCGCCGAGAGCCTCGAGCGCATGCAGCGGGACGACGCCGCGCTCTACATGCTGCACCGGGACAATCCCGAGGTGCCGGTCGGCGAGTTCGTCACCGTCCTCGCGGAGCTGGTCCGGCGCGGTCTGACCGGCGCCTACGGGATGTCGAACTGGTCGCTGGCCCGGGTGAAGGAGGCGGTCGCCTACGCCCGTGCGCACGGCCTCCCGGAGCCGGCCGGGGTGAGCAACCAGTTCAGCCTCATCGACATGGTGCAGCCCATCTATCCGGGGACCGTGAGCGCGAACGACCCCCAGTGGCGGGCCTGGCTCGCCGAGGAGGGCATGTGCCTGTACCCGTGGGCCAGCCAGGGGCGCGGGGCGCACGCCCTCGCGGACCCGGACGAGCTGCGCACCGGCCCGCTCGCCGAGAGCTGGTACAGCGAGGCCAACACGGCACGGCTGCGCCGGGCGCAGGAGCTCGCAGGCCGCAAGGGCATCTCCTCCACGGGGATCGCCCTCGCCTGGACGCTGTCCCAGCCGTTCCCGGTGGTGGCGCTGATCGGGCCCAGGCAGCCGGAGGAGGTACGCGACTCCCTGACGGCGATGACGTACCGGCTCACCGGGCCGGAGCGCGAGTGGCTGGAGAGCGGCGAGGGCGTGCTTCCCGGTCAGTGACATGCCGCCGAGCCCGGGCGCCCTCCGGTAGGTTGCGGCGGGAAAATCCACTCCGTAGAAGGACATTCCGCACATGAGCACGTCGAAGAACGTCGTCGAGGTCCCGGACGCCCTGGCGGCGTCGTACCACCGCAGCGCCGGTGAGGCCGGGCGGGCCTGGATCGCCGCGCTGCCCGCCCTGGCGTCCCGGCTCCTCGAGCGCTGGGAGCTGAAGCGGGACGGCGAGGCCGGCCACGGCGAGGCCTCGCTGGTGCTGCCCGTGCTGCGCAGGGACGGCACGCGGGCGGCGCTGAAGTTCCAGATGCCCAAGGAGGAGACCGCCGCGGCACTGACCGGCCTGCGCACCTGGAACGGCGACGGCGCGGTGCGGTTACTCGATCACGATCCGGCGAGCAGCACCATGCTGCTGGAGCGGCTGGACGCCTCCCGCACTCTGGAGTCCGTCGAGGACGACGACGTCGCGATGGGCATCCTCGCCGGCCTGCTGGCGCGGCTCGTCTCCGTCCGCGCGCCGGAGGGGCTGCCCGGGCTCGGCGGCATCGCCGCCGGGATGCTGGAGCAGGTGCCCACCGCGGTGGCGGCGCTGGCCGACCCCGCCGACCGGCAGCTGCTGAGGACCTGCGCCTCGGCGGTGGCCGAACTGGCCGGCGAGCCGGGGGACCGGTTGCTGCACTGGGACCTGCACTACGGCAACGTCCTCGCCGGGGAGCGCGAGCCGTGGCTGGCCATCGACCCGGAGCCGCTGGCCGGGGACCCGGGCTTCGACCTGTGGCCCGCGCTGGACAGCCGGTGGGAGGACGTCGCCGCGACCGGTGACGCCCTGCGGGTGGTGCGGCGGCGGTTCGACCTGCTGACCGACGCGCTCGGCCTGGACCGCGGGCGGGCGGCCGGCTGGACGCTGGGGCGCGTGCTGCAGAACTCCCTGTGGGACATCGAGGACGGGCACACCGCGCTGGCCGCTCCCCAGGTCGCCGTCGCGCAGGCGCTGCTGAACCGCTAGCGCGCCCTCCCGGCCGCGGCCCGCGCGGGCCGCGGCCGGGAGTTCTTCTTCCCCCTTCACGCCAACAGTCAATGAGGAGAGTCATGAGTCTGGTCAGCGTGCACAACGAATGGGACCCGCTGGAGGAGATCATCGTGGGGACGGCCATGGGCGCACGGGTGCCCAGGGCCGACCGCAGCGTGTTCGCCGTGGAATACGCGGGGGAGTACGAGAGCCAGGACCAGGTCCCCTCGGGCGCCTACCCGGACCGGGTGCTCAAGGAGACCGAGGAGGAGCTGAACGTCCTGTGCGAGGAGCTCGAAGGGCTCGGCGTCACGGTCCGGCGCCCGCAGGAGCGCGACAACTCCGCACTGATCACGACCCCGGACTGGCAGACCGACGGCTTCCACGACTACTGCCCGCGCGACGGACTGCTCTCCGTCGGGCAGACGGTCATCGAGTCGCCGATGGCGCTGCGCGCCCGTTTCCTGGAGTCGCTGGCCTACAAGGACATCCTCCTGGAGTACTTCGCCAGCGGCAGCCGGTGGATCTCCGCGCCCAAGCCGCGGCTGACCGACGCCATGTACGACCCGTCGGCGCCCGCCGGGGAGCGGCTGCTCGACCTGGAGCCGGTCTTCGACGCCGCCAATGTGCTCCGCTTCGGCACCGACCTGCTGTACCTGGTCTCCGACAGCGGCAATGAACTCGGTGCGAAGTGGCTGCAGTCGGCCGTCGGCGACCAGTACACCGTGCACCCCTGCCGCAAGCTGTACGCCTCCACCCACGTCGACTCCACGATCGTGCCGCTGCGGCCGGGCCTGGTGCTGATCAACCCCTCGCGGGTCAACGACGAGAACATGCCCGACTTCCTGCGCTCCTGGCAGACCATCACCTGCCCGGAGCTGGTGGACATCGGCTTCACCGGCGACAAGCCGCACTGCTCGGTGTGGATCGGCATGAACCTGCTCGTGGTGCGGCCCGACCTCGCCGTCGTCGACCGCCGGCAGACCGGGCTGATCAAGCTGCTGGAGAAGCACGGCATGGACGTGCTGCCGCTGCAGCTCACCCATTCCCGCACCCTCGGCGGCGGCTTCCACTGCGCCACCCTGGACGTCCGGCGCTCGGGCTCCCTGGAGACCTACCGGTTCTGACCCACCGGTTTCCGGCCTACCGGTTCTGAACGAGCCCCCCGGTCCGCGGCGGCCGCCCCGGTGCCGCCGCGGACCGTCCTTCAACTCCCCTACCGCGACAGGAGATTGCCCAACGTGATAGGTTACGGGGTTTGCGTCGGCCCGTCCGATCTCTTCGACCGCATCTGCCGGCCGGGCATCGAGCGCGTCCGGACGCCCGGCAGCCCGCTGTTCACGATGCGCCACCAGCGCTCGATGTTCGAGGCCTACAACGCCATCTTCGACCAGGCCGCCGCCAACTCCGACGTCACGGGCCTGGTGATGCTCCACGACGACGTCGAGCTGCGCAAGAACCCCGTCGACGTGGCGGGCCCGGTGTTCGAGGACGAGTCCGTGGGCATGCTCGGCTCGCTCGGCGGATCCGACACCGTGTCCCTGGCCTGGTGGAACGAGAAGGCGACCCGGCGCGGACGGGTGGCCGACTACGACAAGGTGCACGACCACGGCGCCGGACGGCACGAGGTGCACGCCGTGGACGACGTGATCCTGTGCGTGAACCGATGGGTCATCGAGAACGTGCGCTTCCCGCCGGGCCACTACCGCGGCTTCGAGGGGCTCGGCGTCATCCTGGCCACGCTGGTGCGCGCCGCCGGCAAGCGCGTCGTGGTCGAGGACCTTCAGGACGTCATGCACCACAACGCCGGCCGCGGCTTCAACGGCCTGACGGACTGGCGCCACAACGAGCTGCGCTGGCAGCGCCAGTTCTTCGACCTCAGCCCGCTGGAGCGGCTGGGCAACCACCTCGAGGACCTCGCCGTGCCCACGATCCCGGCCCGGGTCGCCGCACGGCGGCTGGCGCTGCGCGCGGCGGGCCGGGGGCACGAGGTGAGCGACGGCGAGTCCGGCGACCCGGCGATCGACGAGCTCGTGGACGGCTGGTACCGGCGGTGCAAGCGGCTGCGCGGCCGGATGAAGGTGTGAGGAGAGGACATGGCGAAGTACACGCGGCTGCGCTACGACGTCGAGAAGATCCCGATCGCCGAGCTGGTGCGCGAGATCCTCGCGGTGGACGACCTGGAGGGCCTGGCCGCCAGCGATGCGCCGGCCACGCGGGAGACCGACCAGAGCACGGACCACCACAAGCGCTTCTACGACCGCTTCGACGTCATCACGCCCGCCTACCGCAAGCTCGCCCAGGAGCTGCTGGGCCGGGAGGCGGAGACCCACTACCTCCAGCGGGTGCCGACGTTCCGGGTGCACCTGCGCAACTCCGTCGCGGTCGGCGACTGGCACCGTGACCGCGACTTCGGTCACGACGTCACCGAGGTCAACTACTGGGTGCCGCTCACCAGGGCGTTCGGCAACAACACCGTGTGGATCGACAACGAGCCGGTGCACGCCGAGTACGGCGACGTCATCGTCTTCGACGGCGCGAACTCCTGGCACGGCAACGTCGTCAACGACACGGAGATCAGCCGGGTGAGCATGGACTTCCGCACCATTCCCCGGGCCAGTTACCGACCCAACGAAAAGAAGTCGGTGTCCTTCGGGATGCCGTTCCTCCTCGGTGAGTACTGGGACATCCCCTGAACCTGCCGAGGGGACGGGCGGTACGGCGGATATCCTCCGCCGTACCGCCTTTCCTTCGTTTACCCGCCCGCCGACGGGGCGTTGACATGAAAATACGGTCTTCATAGCCTGTCGTCATGAATCCCAGCGTGGAGACGACTTCGAATTCGACTGCCATTCCCGCGACATTTTCCACCGCGGACGGCAATTCCGACGAGGCTCTGTTGTCCCTGGACGAGCGATTCCAGCAATTCGTGGCCAGTCTCCCGGCCGACCGTCCGGTGTGGTTCTGCTTCTTCTCCTCCGGACTCCTGCACGTCATCCAGCACTTCCTGCGATTCGTCCCGCCACAGCTCAACTGCGCGTTCCTCTCCAGTGGGCTGACCCCGGAGGAGATCGCCGTACGGGACACCATGAGCGGCGGGCTCCCCGCCTTCGACATGGACGAGCGGGTCGGCAGCCACGAGATCTTCGAGTTCCTGCTGCGCAACCTCGACCGGCCGTTCGGCATCGTCGACAGCGACTGCTTCGTGATGGACGCCGACTGGTTCACCCGGTGCACGGACGGGCTGGAGCCGGGCGTGGCCGTCAGCGGCCCCCTCAGCTACGGGCCGATCCCGCTGGCCGCCCCGCCGTTCCTGGCGATCAACCCGCTGGCCCGCCCCGAGATCGAGCGCGCCATCGGCGGTCCCGTCTCGCCGGCGGCCTACTCCTACACCCCGCCGGGGCCGGAGAAGGAGATCGACGGCGCCATGGTGCGGCTGATCCAGCCGCACCACGAGGCGGCCCTGGCCAAGGTGCTGGCGATGGAGGACCACCGGCTGCCGTTCCCGCAGGGCGGTCTGCTGGACGTGCTCGACGACGGCCGCGAGGTGCGCAGCCACGAGCGCCACCACCATGTGCACAACGGGAACAGCGTGATCCGGGTCGTCTTCGACGGGCTGATGTTCTACCAGCTCATGGCCCTCGCGGCGGGCTGGCGCATCGCGCACTTCCACAGCTTCCCCGGCACCAAGGTCTTCGCGCCGCAGATGGTGCACGCGGGCGGCATCTCCTACTGGCACCGGCTGCGGCCCAGCGAGATCGCCGCCGGCATCCACGAGCTGCCGTGGTCGGCGCACATCGACGCGCTGCTGCTGGAGGACTTCAACGCCCGCCAGGACGCGCCCGAGGCCTACCGGGCCCGCAGCGTCCGGCTCGCCGCAAGCCTGCGCCAGTCGAAGACGGACCTGGCACGGCTCAAGGAGGAGCTGAGCGGCAAGCTCTCCGCGGTCGGCGTCGACGTCACCGACCCGCGCTGGCACGCGGTGCTGGGCTGAGGGCGGGGGAGCGTCATGCGCGTACTGCTGACCGGCCACCAGGGCTACCTGGGCACCGTCATGGCACCGATCCTGACCGCCGCCGGGCACGAGGTCACCGGACTGGACAGCGGCCTGTTCGCCTCCTGCGTGCTGGGCGCGCCGGAGACCGAGGACGTGCCCGGCCTGGCCCTCGACCTGCGCGAGGTCACCGTGGAGACGCTGCGCGGCTTCGACGCCGTGGTCCACCTGGCCGCGCTCTCCAACGACCCCCTCGGCTCGCTGGCCCCCGACATCACCTTCGACATCAACCACCACGCCTCCACCCGGCTCGCCCGGCTGGCCAAGGACGCCGGGGTGAGCCGGTTCGCCTACGCCTCGACGTGCTCGGTGTACGGGGCGCAGTCCGGCGACGAACCGGTCGACGAGGACGCGCCGCTCAAGCCCGTCACCCCCTACGCGGTCTCGAAGGTCCGCGTGGAGGACGACCTGGTGGAGCTCGCCGACAGCCACTTCACGCCGTTCTTCCTGCGCAACGCCACCGCCTTCGGCTTCTCGCCCCGGATGCGCACGGACATCGTGCTCAACAACCTGGTCGGCCGGGCGCTGCTCACCGGCCGGGTCACCGTGCTCTCCGACGGGACCCCCTGGCGGCCCCTGGTGCACGCCGAGGACATCGCCCACGCGGTGCTCGCCGGGCTCGCCGCGCCGGCGGACGTGGTCCGGGCACGGGCGTTCAACGTCGGCGGAGAGGAGAACAACCGGACGGTCGCGCAGATCGCCGAGGCCGCGGCCGCCGCGGTGCCCGGCTCCGTCGTGGAGATCACCGGCGAGACCGGCGACGACCCGCGCTCCTACCGGGTCGACTTCACGCGGGCGCGCACCGAACTCGGCTTCCGGGCCCGCTGGAGCATCCCGGACGGGGCAGCCCAGCTCCGCAGGGAATACCGCGCACGCGGCCTCACCCGGACGGCCTTCGAGAACGATTTCACCCGCCTCGCGGTGCTGCGGCGCAGACAGCGGGAGGGCTCCCTGGACGAGGCCATGCGGGTGCGGCGATGAGAATTCTGCTGAGGAGGGGACGACAGTGAACCCGGACATTCCGGTGGTGCTCCTGTGCGGCGGCTACGGCACCCGCATCCGGGAGGCCAGCGAGCGGTTGCCCAAGGCCATGGTCGACATCGGCGGCCGTCCGATCCTGTGGCACATCATGAAGATCTACAGCCACTACGGCTTCCGCCGGTTCGTGCTGTGCCTGGGGTACAAGGGCTGGGAGATCAAGCAGTTCTTCCTGGACTACCGCGCACGGACGTCGGACTTCACCATCTCGCTCACCGACGAGCACCGGCTGCGCTTCCACGACGACCGGGCCGACGAGAACTGGGAGATCACCTTCGCCGAGACCGGCCTGGAGACCGCGACCGGCGCCCGGCTGCGCCGCATCCGGCACTACGTGGACACCGATGACTTCATGATGGGCTACGGCGACGGCGTCGGGAACATCGACCTGGCCGCGCTGGAGAAGGAACACCGCGACGCCGGGCGGATCGGCACGGTCACCGGAATCCACCCGACGTCGAAGTTCGGCGAAATGGACGTCGAGAACGATGTGGTCCTGGAATTCAACGAGAAGCCCACGCAGGTCACCGGCTTCGTCTCCGGCGGGTTCTTCATGTTCCGCCGGGAGTTCCTCGACGACTACCTGGACGACGACCCGATGCTGTGGCTGGAGAGCGACCCCTTGCAGCGCCTGGCCCGCGACAAGCAGCTGACCCTGCACGCCCACCACGACTTCTGGTGCGCCATGGACACCTACAAGGACTACCAGCACCTGAACGGGCTGTGGGCGGCGGGGAACGCTCCCTGGAAGGTGTGGGACTGAGGCACCCGCCGGCCCCATGGCTCGCTGCGACGGCCCGTCAGGCGCCGAAGAGCTTGTCCTGCTCCTCGCGGAGCGCGTCGATCAGCCGGCCCGGCGGCAGTGTCACGTCGTCGTAGGTGAGCACGGCGTCCCGGGCGACGTCGCGGCGGAGCACACAGCCCTCGGCGACCCCCATGGGGAGCAGGCGCTGCGCGCGGGTCGCCGCGTGGGTCTCGGCGACGCCGTAGGTGTCGTAGCCGCCGAGGCCGTCGAGCGTCGCACCGGCCCTCAGGTCCCGCTTGGCGGAGGCGACCACGTCCACCCTCGGCCCGGCGGGCGGCGCCAGGGCGGCGTCGGCGAAGTCCACCGCGCGGGCGACGGTGTTGGGCACCTCGAAGTGGCACAGGTGGTAGGGGGTGTAGAAGCTGTACAGCGGGCCCTTGCCGAGCTTGTACAGCTCGAGGTAGTGCCGCTGCCGGGGGTCGTCGTGGGTGCCCAGCACGTACACCCCGGGACCGGGCCGCGCGCCGACCACGTAGTCGACCACGCCGCCGAGCTCGCGCAGCTCGTCGATGTCGTAGAGCCCGGTCAACTCGTCGACGTGCCCGGTGTGGTCGCGCCCGTACATCCCGCGCCTGCCCACGGTGAAGCCGAAGGCGTTGGCGACGATCGCCTGCTCGAAGGAGACCTTCGTGCCGTCGGCGAAGCTGGTGACCATGTGCACGTTCTGGCCCCAGCGTTCGGCGAAGCCCCGCTGGGTGGCGGGCGTGCGGTACTCGTCCTGGAGGCCCTTGACGTTGCCCGCGACCAGGGGCGTCACCCCCAGGCCCCGTACGAAGCGCAGGAGGTTGGCCTGCACCGCGGGCTGGTCGCCGTCCGCGCCGGTGAGCACGACGCCGGCGGCGCGGGCCCGGTGGGCCAGCAAGGGGCCCACCGTGCCGTCCAGTTCGGCGTTCATCGTCACCACGGGCAGGCCGCGCTCGATGGCGGCGACGGTGACGCGGGCGCCGAACTCCACCGCGCCGGTGACGTCGACCAGGCAGTCGATCCCCTCGGCGGCGAGCAGGGCGAACGCGTCCTCGGTCACCACCGGCCGGCCGGCGGCGACCGCCGACTCGATCTGCCCGGTCGTCTCGGCGCGCAGCGGCCGGACGCCCGCCTCGGTGTAGGCGCGTTCGGCGCCCTCCAGGTTCCGGTTGGCGATCGCGGCCAGTCGCATGCCGGGCACCGAGCCGACGATGTGGCGGGCCAGTCCGCGGCCCATGAAGCCGGCGCCCACCATGGCGACCCGGATCGGCCGGTCCTGCTCCGCGCGCCGGCGCAGGGCGGTGTCGACGATGATCATCGCGTGCCCACCGGGGCGGCGGCCAGCAGCGGCCAGCCGGCGTCCTTGGCCGTGACCACCTCCACCGGGACGGGCCACTCCACCCCGAGTGCCGGATCGTCCCAGCGCAGCCCGCGTTCGGCGCCCGGCGTATAGGCGGCGGAGACCTGGTACAGCGTCTCGGCCTCGTCGGTCAGCGTCAGATAGGCGTGCGCGAAGTTCCTGGGGACGTGCATGGCCAGCCGGTTCTCGGCGGTGAGGGCCGCGCCGAAGTGCTGCAGATACGTGGGGGAGTCCGGCCGCAGGTCGACGATGACGTCGTAGACGGCGCCCCGGATGCAGCGAATGGTCTTCGCCTCCGCGTTCGGTGCCAGTTGGTAATGGAATCCGCGCAGGGTTCCCCTGCGGTGGTTGAACGACACGTTGCACTGCTCGACCGCGGGCTCGAGCCCGGCCGCCTCGAATTCCTCGCGGCAGAACGAGCGGGCGAAGAATCCCCGGTCGTCCTCCAGCCGTTTCAGCTCGATCAGTGCGGCGCCTTCCAGCGGAGTTGCGTGCACCAGCATGGGCGACTCCCTGATTTGTATCGATTCGTCATGGAATTCCGAGACTATGGCCGCATCAGGATTCGGGGCAACGGCTGCGTTCCGACTGCTGACGGTACGCAGTCGAACGGCCGACGGGCTCTGGCGAGAAGTGAGTTGACGGTCCGTCCGCCGTGCTCGGTATCCTCGCGCAATGCGCCCGTTACCTGTCACGGATCCGGGAAAACCGGATATTCGGTCGGCCACGCGGTTTTTGCTGTGGCTCGCGGGCCGCATCGTCCGGCCACTGAGCGCCGCGGCGTTCTGCGGCCTTCTCTGGCTGGGCTCACAGGCGCTGATGCCGGTGGTCGTGCGCGAGGCCATCGACGACGGTCTCGTCCCCGGCGACATGCACGCGGTGCTCCTCTGGTCGGCCGTCCTGCTCGGGCTCGGCGTGGTGCAGGCGGTGTCCGGCACCGTCCGCAGGCGGCTCAACACGTACATCTCGCTGTCCGCCGGCTTCCGCACCGTCCAACTGGTCGTCGGACACGCCAACCGGCTCGGCTCGTCCCTGGAACGGCGCGTGGACGACGGCGAGCTGGTGAGCGTCGGCACCTCGGACATGGCCAGCATCGGCAACGCCTTCGACGTCGTCGGCCGGACCGTGGGAGCCGTGGTCTCCGTCATCCTGGTGGCGGTGGTGCTGCTCGAGCAGTCCGCCACGCTCGGCATGCTCCTGATCGTGGCGCTGCCCGCCATCATCCTCACCATGGGCTACACCCTGCGGCCGCTGCACCGCCGCCAGGAGGCCTACCGTGATCTCCAGGGCGAGCTGACCTCCCGGCTCACCGACGTGGTCGCCGGCCTGCGCGTGCTGCGCGGCGTCGGAGGGGAGACCTCCTTCGCCCGCTCCTACCGCGAGCGCTCCCAGCGCGTGCGGGCCGCGGGTGAGCGCGTCGCCGGAGCCGAGGCCCTGATCAGGGGCGCGCAGGTGCTGCTGCCCGGACTGCTGGTCGGCGCGGTCACCTGGATCGGCGCGCGGGCCGCGCTCTCGGGCTCGGTGACCGCCGGCGAGCTGGTGGCCTTCTACGCCTACGCAGCCTTCCTCGTCGAGCCGCTGGGCATCTTCACCGAGACCGCCGACCGGTTCGCCCGCGCCCACGTCGCCGCACGGCGCGCCATCGCCGTCCTCGCCCTGCCCGCCCTGCCCGCCCTGCCCGCCGGGTCCGCCGGGTCCGCCGGGTCCGCCGGGTCCGCACAGGATACGGACACCCAGCCGGTACCTGCCGGAGCGCGGGAGCTGAGCGACGAACACTCCGGACTCACCGTCGCCCCCGGCGCGTTCCTCGTCGTGGTCGCGCCGCCCGCCGACGGGGTGCGCCTCGCCGACCGCCTCGGCGGCTACGCCGACGCGCCCGTCACCTACGGCGGACTGCCCCTGGCCGGGCTGCCGGCCGAGGAGGTCCGTCGCCGCATCCTGGTGGTGGACAACCGCTCCCGGCTCTTCCGCGGACCCCTGCGCTCCGCCCTCGACCCGCACGGAACCGCGGACGACACCGCGATCGCCGCGGCCCTGCGGGCGGCCGTCGCCGAGGACGTCGTCGAGGCACTGCCCGAAGGCCTGGACACCCACATCACCGCCGACGGGCGCCGCTTCTCCGGCGGCCAGCGCCAACGCCTCGTCCTGGCCAGGGCCCTGCTGGCCGACCCGGACGTCCTCGTCGTGGTCGACCCCACCTCGGCGGTGGACGCGCACACCGAGGACGCGATCGCGCGGCGCCTGCGCGCCGCGCGCGCCGGACGCACCACCGTGCTCATCAGCTCCAGCCCATTGCTGCTCGACCGGGCCGACCAGGTCGCCTTCCTGCGCGACGGCCGCGTCGCGGCCACCGGCACCCACCGCGACCTGCTGGCCGCCGGCGCGGACTACCGCCTGGTCATCCAGCGCGAAACCGGCGAGGCCCCGGCCGGCAACGCCTCGTCCACCAGCCTCGCCTCCCGGGGGAGCACCGAATGACCAGGGCCACCCTGCCCGTAGCCGACGCCGCCGAGGTCCGCGAGCACGGCCGCGCACTGGCCCGTCGCCACGCCGGCGACCTCGGCCGGCTGCTCCTGCTGCACGGACTGGCGGCGATCTGCGGCCTGCTCGGGCCATGGCTGATCGGCCGCCTCATCGACGAGGTCGCCCACGGCACCACCGCCGGCACGGTCAACGGGCTCGGCCTCGGCCTGCTGCTGTCACTGGTGTCGCAGTCGGCGCTCACCTACTGGGCGGTGCAGCGTTCCTGCCGGTTCGGGGAGAAGGTCACCGCCGAGGTCCGCGAGGACTTCGTCGACCGCGTCGTCGGCCTGCCGCTGTCCACCGTGGAGGACGCCGAGCCCGGCGACCTGATCACCCGGGCCTCGCGCGACACCGACGCCCTGACCAACACCGTCCGCTACGCCGCGCCCGAGACGCTGATCGCGGTGATGACGTGCCTGTTCACCTTCGCCGCGCTCATGCTGACCGGCCCGCTCACCGCACTGCCCAGCCTGGTGGTCATCCCGCTGCTGTGGGCCGGCACCCGCTGGTACCTGCGCCGCTCCGGCGCGAGCTACCGGCGGCGCGCCGCCGGTTACGTGGCGCTGGGCGACACCCTCGCCGAGACGGTGCCGGGCGCCCGCACGGTCGAGGCGCTGCGCCTCGAGTCCTCGCGGCGCCGGGTGCTGGAGCGCGACCTCGGCGAGGCCTACGAGGCCGAGCGGTACACCATGTGGCTGCGCAGCTCGTGGTACCTGCTGGTCGAGTTCAGCTACGTCGTCCCCGTGGTGGCGACCCTGGCCGTCGGCGGGCTGCTGCACGCCCACGACCTGGCCACGCTGGGACAGGTCGTCGCGGCCACCCTCTACGTCCGGCAGCTGATCTTCCCGCTGGACGACGTGCTGAGCTGGATGGACGAGCTCCAGATCGGCTTCGCCTCGCTGGCCCGGGTCCTGGGCGTCAGCAAGCTGCCCGCCGACCGGCAGCCCACCGGCGCCCGGCCGAACGGCCAGGAGCTCGCCGCCCGCGAGGTCACCTACTCCTACCTGCCCGGGCGCGACATCCTGCACGGCGTCGACCTGGAGCTCGCCCCGGGCGAGCGGCTGGCCGTCGTGGGCCCGTCCGGCTCCGGGAAGTCCACGCTCGGCAAGCTGCTCGCCGGCATCTACGCGCCGGGCTCCGGCACGGTCGAACTCGGCGGCGTGCGACTGGTCGACCTGGGCACCGAGGAGCTGCGGAGCCGCATCGCGCTGGTCACCCAGGAACACCACATCTTCCGGGGCACCCTGCGGGAGAACGTCACCCTCGCCAGACCCGCCGCCGAGGACCGGGTCCGGCACGCGCTGACCGTCGTCGGAGCGGCCGACTGGGCGACGGCGCTGCCGGACGGGCTGGACACCGTCGTCGGCTCCGCCGGGCACCCGCTCACCGCCGCACAGGCCCAACAGGTCGCCCTGGCCCGGCTGGTGATGGCCGACCCGCACACCGTGGTGCTCGACGAGGCGACCGCCCTGCTGGACCCGGCGACCGCCCGGCACACCGAACGCGCGCTGGCCGCGGTGCTCAGCGACCGCACCGTCATCGCCATCGCGCACCGCCTGCACACCGCGCGGGACGCCGACCGCATCGCGGTGGTCGAGAACGGCCGCGTCAGCGAACTCGGCAGCCACCACGAGCTGCTGGCCGCGAACGGCGCCTACGCCGCGTTGTGGCGCGCCTGGCACGGCGACTGAACGCATTGCGGATCTGACTGCCGGTCTGATCGCCGAACTGGTTGCGGCACTTATTGCAGACAAAGACGTTCCGGTCCTAGCCTGGCGATATGAATTCCAGGCAACCGCATGTGGATTGGGACAGTCTTTTCGGGGACGACTACGATTACTTCGACCTTCCGGACCTCACTCCCGAACTGAGTGCCAAGGAAGCGTCGAGCATGATCGAACTCGGCGGATTCGATCGTGGAATGACCCTCCTCGACGCGCCCTGCGGGCACGGCCGGCACGCCAACGTGCTGGCCTCCCAGGGCTATTCCGTGGTCGGCGTCGACCGGGACGAACGCTTTCTGGCCATGGCGGCCGACGAGGCAAAACGTATGGGCGTACAGGTCGACTACCGCCACGTCGACCTGAGGGAGATGTCCTTCGACGCCGAATTCGACGCGGCCGTCTCCTGGTACAGTTCCTTCGGCTATTTCGACGACGAGACCGACCGGGACATTCTGCGCCGCTATCGTCGCGCGCTCCGCCCGGGCGGCCGTTTCCTGCTCGACATGCATTCCCCGTACCGGCACATTCCCAGCGTCCTGGCCAACCACGACATGCACGTCGACGTGCTGCGCCGCGGCGAGGACATGGCCATCGACATCCAGGAGCTGGACGCGGAGGCCGGCCGCTACTACGCGGAGAAGATCACCATACGGAACGGCACGGTGGAACGGGCCCGGTACAGCGTCCGCATGTTCACCGCGCCGGAGATCCTGGAATGGTTCCGCACCGCCGGATTCTCCGAGGCGCGCGTCATGAACGAGCACGGCGGCACGTTCACCGTCAGCAGCCGCCGCCTGGTCGTGCTCGGCATCGCCTGAAGCCGGCCTTCCGCCGCCCACCGCCCCCGTCCGTCCGTATCACTGTGAAGGAGGAGCCCCGTGGCCGCCGACTCCGCCCGGCTCGTGGCATCGACCGACCGGCACCGCATCGCGGAAGCCGACGTCGAAGGCCTGCGGGCGCACTACGCCGCTCACCGGTGCGCACAGATCCCGCGGATCGCCGACGTCGGCGCACTGCGCACGGCAGCGCGCTCGGCCTACGAGCAGCTGCACGACGAGCCCGTGCTGGACGCACAGGAGCACACGGCCGACAACGACACGCTCGGCTACGGCTTCCGGCTGCTGCGCATCGACGCCAAGTCCGACTCCCCGGCGCACGCCGAACGGGTCACCGCCGTCTTCCGCGAACACGGGCTGCTCGACTGGGCGGAACACGCGGCCACCGATCTGATCCCGCTGGTGAACGAGATCACCGGCCGCGAACTGCGGTACGAGCGGGTGTTCCTGCTGGCCTACCGCGAGGGCGACTACATCGGCCCCCACGGCGCCGAGCACGACACCGACCTCGACAGGTTCAACCTCCAGTTCCCGCTCTGCTACGACACGGTCGGTGCGATGCGCATCCTGCGCCGGGGCTACCTGGAGCCGATGTACGACCGCGACGGTGACGCCCGGCTGCTCGGCCCGCGCATGTGGCACGAGGTGCCGCCGCTGCTCCGGCTGCCCGGCGGCCCCGACCCCCTGCGCCTGGTCGTCTCGCTGCGGCTGATGGCCAAGCCGTGACTGCACAGGACGCACAGGACACGCAGGACGCACAGGACAACGCCTCGGTGGCAGCCGAGGTCTTCCACCGGTACGGGGTGGACTTCGCGGACGCCCGCCGCGCGAGCGGCTGGACGAACGCCACCTGGCTGGGCGGCGGAATCGCGGTGCGCGTCGCCGGCGCATCGGGCTCCGAGGACCTGCGCCGCGAAGCCCGCCTGGCGGCGGTGCTCCCCCCGGAGACCGGCTACCCCCGGGTGCTGGACACCGGAACGACCCGCGGATTCCAGTGGATGGCGACGGCCGAGATCGCCGCGGCGAGCCTCGACGACGCCTGGCCGGACCTGACCTGGGACCAGCGCATCGAGGCCACCCGCCGGCTCTGGGCCAGGGCCCGGGCGGTGCACCGGGTCGACCCGGCCGTCGCCGCGCCCTTGGCCCGCCCCCGCAACCCCTTCTACGCGCAGACCCCCCGGGAGGCCGAGGCCGGTCTGCTGCGCCTGCACGCGGCGGGAGTGCTCACCGACGCCGAGCTGAACCGCCTGCTCCCGGCGCTCGACCGGCACTGGGCCGCGCTGCCGCACGCCGCGCCCGTCCTCAACCACGGTGACTTCTCCCCGGTCAACGCGCTGTGGGACGGAAAGGACGTCGTGTCGCTGCTGGACTTCGAGTTCGCCGTCGTGGCCCCCGTGCAGCTGGACCTCAACGAGCTGGTCAAGCTCGCCTACGCGCCACCGGCGCCCGGCGCGTCACCCACCGGGGCGGACGCGGCGGGCCGCCGCCGGCTGCAGGAGGCGGTGACCGCCCTCGCCCGGCCCCTGCTGCGCACGGCGGCCGAGGTGGACCTCCTGCTGGGCCATGCGATCCAGTTGGAGACCTGGGGCCTGGAGAGGGAGCTGGCCAAGCCCGGCCGGGAGGCGTTCCGGGAATGGGAGCCGTACCGGATGCTCGCGGAATGGGCCCGCACCGACGGCGGCCACTACGCGCCACTGCTGAACGCCCTGGGCCACCTCTGAGGCGCCCGGCCGTTGGTGGGGCTGGCCCCATCGAGGCTGGGGGGACAGCCGCAGTGAATGGGGCAGCTGGTCAGCCTAATGTCTGACGGTATGAGACATTTACGGAACAGGGCCAAGAGATCCCCCTTCGTGCAAACCCCCGGCGCCGCCGTGCGCCGCACCGCGGCCGTGGGCCTCGCCCTCGCCGCCTGCCTGGGCGCGGCCCCCACCACCACGACCACAGCGGCCCCCGCCGCGTCGAAATCCGGTGCCGGGCTGGACCGTTACTACGACCAGCGCCCGGTCTGGGGCGGCTGCGCCACGGGCCCGGACGACACCATGGGACGTGACCTGGACAAGGCCGGCGCGCAGTGCGCGGACGTCACCGTGCCGCTCGACTACGCCGACCCCCGGGGCCGTACGATCACCGTCGCGATATCCCGGCTCAAGGCCACCGACACCCGCCACCGCGTCGGCTCGCTCCTGCTCAACAACGGCGGTCCCGGCGGCACCGCCCTCGAGTCCCCGCCGGAATTCCGCACATGGATGAAGAAGGCCGGCCCGCGGTACGACATCGTCGGCTTCGACCCGCGCTTCGTCGGCCGCAGCACCCCACTGGACTGCGGATGGCCCGTCGGCACCAACCTCTTCTCGGCCGGTCTCAGCCGGGCGAGCTTCGAGCGCCAGGTCGCCCTCCAGAAGGGTCTGGCAGACAAGTGCCGCGCCACCAACGCCTCCGTGCTGCCGCACGTCACCACCCGCAACACGGCCCGCGACATGGACGTCATCCGCGGCGCGCTCGGCGAGAAGAAGATCTCCTACTTCGGCTACTCGTACGGCACCTACCTGGGCACCGTCTACACCCAGATGTTCCCCGGCCGCACCGACCGCATGGTCCTGGACGGCGCCATCGACCCACGCACGTTCAACCCCCGACTGCTCCAGCAGGCTGTCGGCGAGAACGAGCGCGCGCTCGCCGACTGGGCCACGTGGGCCGCCGCCCGCAACGACACCTACGGCCTCGGCCGCACCCGCGCCCAGGTCCTCGCCACCATCGACCGCGTCATCAAGGCCTCCTCGCGCAGCCCGCTGACCGTCGGCACCGCCCCGGAGACCTTCCGTCTCGACGACACCCATATCCCGTTCATCCTGCTCGCCGGCGTCGACAGCGACACCGACGCGTCCCGGGCATCCCTCGCCGAGCAGGTGTCCGTGCTGGACAAGGCGGCGGCCGGGCAGCCGACCCGGCTGTCACCGCACTTCGCCGCGACCCTGCGGACCGCGATGACCGGCGAACAGTCGCACCACGGCAGCGTGCAGTCCGCGATCATCTGCGGGGACAGGGCGGCCCCGCGCGACCCCGAGGTCTACTGGCGGGACATCGAGCGCGGCCGTGCCGCGTACCCGCGCTTCGGCGCGCTGACCGACAACATCGGCCCGTGCGCCTTCTGGGACCGGCCCCGCGAGGAACCCACCCGGGTGAAGCACGACGCCGAAGTGCTGATCGTCTCCGCCACCGGCGACCCGCGCACCGCGCACAAGGGTGCCGTTGCCCTGCACGGCCTGCTGCAGAGCTCCAGGCTGATCACCCTCGAGGGTGCCAACCGGCACGCGATCTACGGCCTCTACGGGAACACGTGCGTCGACGACAAGGTCAACCAGTACCTGGCCACCGGCAAGCTGCCCGCCGATGACCAGATCTGCTCCAAGCGGGCCGGCTAGGGCCGCAGCGCGAGGACACCCCCGGGTCACGGCGCCAGGTAGGAGTGGAAGACGTTCTCCGGGTCCCACGCGGCCTTGAGCTCCTGCAGGCGTTCCCAGTCGGCGGGCGCGTACGAGCGCCGGGCCCGGGAGGCGTCGGCTTCCAGGTCCGTCTCGGCGATGTAGCGTCCGCCGCGTCCCGAAGGATCGGCCGACGCCATGGCATCCCGCAGCCACCGCGCGTTGGTCCCGTCCGCGGCGGGGTCGGTCCACACCGCGTAGCACACGAGGTAGGACTCGCCGAGCGGGGAGAAGGCCATGTTCCGTAGCAGGGCCGGGTCTTCGGAGACGGGCTGCACCGGCGCGAGGACGAGGGACTTGCCGGAGGGGGCGTGGGCCACCGCGGCGGCCATGCGGGTCAGTTGTGTCTCGTACGTCTCCGCCGACCACAGCGTGTCCGCCGCGTACCGGTGCGCCGAGGGCCATGCCGCGTCGGCGCCCTGGTGCAGGCGGGCGAACGACGTCGGTTCGGGCGCTCGCACGAGGACGGCGCTGTCGGCGAAGGGACAGGACGCCGCCGGCGAGAGAGCGGCGAGTGCTTCGTCGTGCGTCGTGGCGAACGCGGTCATGGCGAGGAGGATCCGCGGACCGGGCGGGGCCGTGGCGGTCGGTTCACCGGAAGCCGTGAGAACGAAGGCCGTCTCGACGTTCACCGGGAGTTCGCGTGCCACGCCTTCCGCCCAGGCCGCCACGGGGCCGGCCGCGGAGAGCGGGAAGGTGAGGCCGGTGGTCACGATGGCCCCCGGGTGGGGGTGCAGGCCGAGCCGGAAGCGGGTGACGACGGCGAAGAAGCCGGGCCCCGCGCCGCGGGCGGCCCAGAAGAGGTCGGCGTTCTCGGCCTCGCTGCACGTGAGGGTCCGGCCGTCGGCGGTGACGACCCGGATCTCCAGGACGTCGGCGCATGACGGCCCCCACGCGCGGGAGTTCCACCCGAGCCCGCCGCTGAGCAGGAACCCGCCCAGCGCCACGGAGGGGCAGTGGCCCACGGGAAAGGCGAGATCGTACGGGGCCAGCGCCCTGACCAGGTCCTGTCCGGTGGCGGCGGGCCCCGCGGTGGCCGTCATCGTCCCCGGGGCGATGCTGCACTGCCGGAGCCCGGAGAGGTCGATCAGCAGGCTCCCGTCGCGGAGCTGGGAGCCGGACCAGTTGTGTCCACCGGAACGCGTCGAGACGCGCATCCCCTCGGAGCGCGCGTAGGAAAGGGCCTCGGCGACGTCCCGCTCGGAGGCTGCCCGCACGATGACCTCGGGGAAGCGCTCCGGCTTGAGACCGTTCCACACCGCGGCGGCCCTGGCGCTGTCGTACGCGCGGTCGCCCCGCCGGATCAGGGTCCCTTCGAAGCGTGCTGCGGGAGAACGCCCGGGCATCATGACCTCCTCGAGGGGAGCCGGTCAGTGGACGATCAGGCCGAAGATCACGATGAACAGCAGATAACAGAGCACCACTGCCGCCGCACCCGCCACATGGACGCGGAATCCCCGCGCGCGGCTGGGCGCGAGCCAGAACGCGAGACACTTGTTCACCAGAGGCATCAGCAGCCAGGTCAGTGCGCTGACGCTCAGCACGTTGCCGATGAACAGGGCCACGTACCCCGGGACGTTGAGATCGTCCAGCTCGGCGCCCACGGTCAGGTTCAGCACCATGACGGTGGGATAGAGCGCCAGAATCACGGACATGGCCTGTTTCCAGTTGGGCGGCGCAGTGTCCTGCGCACCCTCGCCGAAGCGGAACCAGCCGCTGAACGCGGAGCCGACTTTGCGTACGTCGTAGGAGGCGAAGTAGCTGTGCCCTTCCTCGAGCAGCCTGCTGCGGACGTCGGACTCGAGCCAGTCCTCGAGGTGCTCGCGGGAGTCGAACCGGAAGACGACGACCCAGCGTTCCTGGACCCCCTCGACCGGTTTGAACAACTCGGACCCCATGAATCCGGGTGACTTCTCCTGTGCTTTGAGGATCTTCTCCTGCCAGCGCAGAAAGCCCTCTTCGCGTCCGGGCTTCACCTCGTGGGAGACGACGGCGGTGACGGTCTCGGGGGCCTGTTCGGCCGGGGCGCCGCCATGGAGCACCTCCTGCGTCGGAGGCCCGTCGAAGAATTGCCGGCCCTCCGCGAGAAGGTCCCGCCGGCGGTCCGATTCCAGCCAGGCGGTCAGGCAGTCGATCCCGGAGAACCGGAAGACCGCCACCCATTCGTTCTCGGAACCGGCGCCGGGCGGGTACACCTCGGAGCCCTCGAACCCGTCGAATTCGCGTGCTGCCTCGTTCGTCCGGTTCTGCCAGCGCTGGTACTCGTCGACGTGGCCCGGTCGCACTTTCTGCGAGGTCACGACGGTGGCGTGGTCGGCCGCGGAGTCACGGCTTGCGCGTGGGCTCACGTAGAGTAGCCTAGTTCATATAGCACTTATGCGGCAAACCGGTCATTTGGCTACCTGTTCCGCGCCCCTCCCCGGCGGGGACCGGCGTCGATGGGAGACTCCGTGATGGAACACAAAGAACTCATCACCGAGGCGGTGCGCCTTGCCACCGAGTCCGTGGAGAAGGGCTGGGGCGGCCCCTTCGGCGCGGTGATCACCCGTGACGGGGAGATCATCGCGCGTGGGCAGAACCGGGTCCTCCTGACCGGCGACCCCACGGCCCACGCCGAGGTCGAGACCATCCGCAAGGCCGTGCAGTACCTCAACCCCGAGGCGCCGTCGATCGCCGAAGAGCACCAGAACGAGAGCACCCTGGCCTACGTGCCCCGTCCCGAGGGCTCACCGGACCCCGTTCCCGAGCGGGCCCGCATGCTCCAGGGCTGCTCCATCTACATCAGCGGCGCCCCGTGCCCGATGTGCATGAGCGCCATCTACTGGTCCCGGATCGACGCCGTGTACTTCAGCCGCAGCCTGGAGGACACCCGGAACATCGGCTTCGACGACTCCTTCCAGTACGAGGACTTCACGAAGCCGCTCGACCAGCGGAGGATCAGGATCGAGCAGATCCATCCCGAAATCGGCGCCCACGCCTACGACGCGTGGACGAGCAAGCCGGACCGGCACCCGTACTGAGCGGACGGGTGCCTTCCAGGGCTCGCCGGTGTCAGTCCCGGGTGACGACCAGGCTGACGTTGTGCCCGCCGAACCCGAAGGAGTTGACCAGTCCCGCGGACCAGTCCCCGGTGCGGCTCGCGCCGTGGACCACGTCCAGGTCGATCCTCGGGTCGAGTGTTTCGAGGTTGCGGGTGGCGGGCAGCGTCCCGTCCCGCAGGGTGAGCAGCGCCGCGATGGCGGCCACCGCGCCGGACGCGCCCAGCATGTGACCGGTCATCGACTTCGTGGCCGTGACCGCCGCGTGCCCGCCGATCGCCTGCGCGACAGCCTCCGCCTCGGCCAGGTCCCCGGACTCGGTGGACGTGGCGTGGGCGTGGACGTTGTCGATGTCCCGCGGCCCGAGGCCCGCGTCGCGCAGGGCCGTCCTGATGGCGTGCACCTGGCCTTCCGCGTCCGACGCGGTGATGTGGTGCGCACTGGAGGAGACGGCACCCCCGGCCAGCACCCCGTACGTACGGGCCGAGCGGGCGCGCGCGAAGGCGGCGCGCTCCAGGACCACCACTCCGGCGCCCTCGGCCATGACGAAGCCGCTGCGGCCGGCGTCGAAGGGGCGGGAGACCGCGCCCGGGTCCCCCTCGTCGGTGGAGAGGGCCTTCATCTGCGCGAAGGCGGCGATGCAGAACGGGTGCAGGGAGGCCTCGACGCCGCCCGCGACCACGACGTCGGCCCGCCCGGCCCGGATGAGGTCGAGGCCCATCGCGATGGCTTCCGCGCCGGAGGCGCAGGCGCTGACCGGCGTCCGCGCGCCGCCCCGCGCGCCCAGGTCCATGCTGACCCACGCGGCCGGGCCGTTGGGCATCAGCATGGGCACGGTGAACGGTGAGAGCCTGCGGGCCCCCGACCGTTCGTAGACGTCGTCCTGAGCGAGCGTGGTGAGGATGCCGCCGGTGCCCGTACCGATGACGACGGCGAACCGCTCGGGCTCCACCGCCGGCCGGCCGGCGTCCTCCCACGCCTCACGCGCACTGATCACCGCCAGCTGCTCGCAGCGGTCCCACTTGCGGGCCTCCACGCGCTCGAGCAGCGACACCGGATCCACGGGAAGCCGCCCCGCCACACGCACCGGCAGGTCCGCCGCCTGCTCGTCCTCCAGCCGGGTCACACCCGACTCCCCGGCCACCAGCCCCCTCCACGACTGCGCGGCGCCGGCGCCGAGCGGGGTCATCGCCCCTATGCCCGTGACGAGCACCTCTTCGTTGCTGCTCACAGCCACCCCTCCCTGCGTAGGTAGGAAATCAACAAAGGCGCGAGGATGATCCGCGCGCCTCCTCCTTGCGTCACGAAGAAGACACTGCCAGCTCGCGGCAGGGGCTCCCGCTCGGCCCAGTCCACCGAATCGGCAGCGGGAATCTATGGGGGTGCTACAAAACGGCCGCTTGCCGGAAGCCGATGGGCATCATCTGCCGGTCAGCTGCTGGACGGCCTTGAGGACCTGGCCTGCTCCGTGCTCGCACACCCGGTACGTCCCCGATGGTGAGGACGTCGTCGCCCTCGGCGGCGAGCCCGGCGCTGCCGCCTTGGAGGATGCCGCGCAGCCCGGCGCGGCGCAGGGCTCGCACGGCGATCTCGCTCAGCCGTTCCGCGTCGCCGGATCCGGAAGCCGGCGGCAACCGCCCGGCCGCTTGCGGGCGGATGCGGAGGGGGTCATCTGCACGCGGCGAGGAGCACCAAGGTCCCGCAAGTGAGGGCGTAGGTGGCGAGTCCGGCCCAGGCGGCGCGGTGACTGACCCGCTCCGCCCGGGCGACGCTGCCTCCCCGGCTGGTCCGGCGCCAGGCGAGGACGGTGCCGGCCACGGCGAGGAGCAGGTAGGCGAGGGTGATGAGGTGGAGCCAGTCGATGAGGGTCAGCCCGATGGTGCTCGTGATCTCGTTCTCGGCCTGCTGCATGTTGAGGACCACGACGAACAGTCCGCCGCCCAGGACGCCGAGCCGGCTGTGAATGCCCTCCAGCCGTTCGGCGGTCGCCAGTTCTTCGTGGCGTGAGGAGACGAGGAAGGTGGAGGCGGCGATGAGGAGGGCGAGGTAGAGGGGAGTGGTGAGCTTCCAGAAGGCGGTGGGGTGGGAACGCTCGAGGTCGATCTGGATGCGTACCCGGTGGTAGGTGCTGCCGTGCTCGAGGCTGCGGTCGCCGTAGGTGGTGGTGTAGTGCTTGTCGGCGGTGACCAGCCGGAACCCGGTCACCCGCCAGCCACGCGGGCGGATCTCCGGGTTGAGCTGGGAGTCGGCTTCGTTCGCGGTGAAGCGGAAGTGGCCGGTGTCCTGGGGCGCGGTCATCAGCACCTCGATGCGGTGGCGGTCGAAGGGGAAGTCGCGGACGTCCCATTCCTGCCGGAAACTGGACTGCACCCGCACCTGGTCCAGCACCTGCCCGCCCTGGTTGATCAGGTTGGGTTCGGAGGTGTCGGGGTCGTCGGCGTTGGAGAAGGACATCTGCGGCAGGGGATCGGTGCGCCGGTCGGGGCAGATGGTCCACAGCCACAACCGTGCGGAGAACCTGCCCTTGGCGGGGTCGATGTCGTACAGGTCGCTGACGTAGGCGCCCAGCTCACACCGGGGAACGCCTGCCCGGCCGGGCGAAGTCCTGGCCGCTGCCGGGGCCGTGGACAGCCAGAGCGCGAACAGGGTGAGGACGGCGAGCGACACGGCCGGTACGGCGGCGGGCCGGAAGAGGTGCTGTCGTGCGAACGTCATCGCAGCCATATGGCCCTATTGTCGCCGGGCCCGGGCTGACCGAGGCGGGCCCAGTGGGCGAATGCGCCGGTGTGGGGGACCTGCTCCCCGAACCGTTCGATGAACCAGGAGGTCCGGCCCGTTGCCGGCTACGGCAGTACGCGGCGAAGTGGCCGACGGTCGGAGCCGGTTGTCGTCTCGAGGTTGTGGGTCATGCGTTCCAGGACGAGAACCGCTGTCCGGTACTCGTCGGGGGAGATGCCGGCTGTGGACAGGTCGCGGAACGCGTCGACGTGCTCGGCGACATCGCCCAGGCGCCGGCGGCCACCGGAGGTGAGGGTGAGCCGGTCCGGTGCGGGGCGGGTCGCCCAGCCGTCGGCGAGCGCGGTGTCGATGGCGGCGTTCAGCGTGGGGACGTCGGCGTTGGCGGAAAGAACCGACAGGATCTCGGCGTCGGCGGCCTCGCCGGCGGCGTGGAGGACGTTGAGGACCTGCCATGCGATCCGGGTGAGGCCGAACTCCTCCAGCATGTCGTTCATGTGGCGGGTGAGGGCTTGGTCGGTGCGGTTGAGCCAATAGCCGATGGGCTTCACGAGGGTGCTCCTCCCATGAGGGGGGACGTTACGGATGTGCCGGCACGGACGACAGGTGTGACGACAGGTGTGCGGCCCAGTCCTGGCCGGCGGCCCAGTCGGTGAAGCTGTGCCAGCCGACTTCGGGGAAGTCACGGCGCAGTCCGGCGACGTCGACGTCGAGGCCGTGCGTGGTGAAGTACTCGAACATGGCCGCCAGGTCGGCGGACCGGGTCCGGACGTAGGCCAAGGGCACCTCGTGGTGGGTGACCGGACGGCCGATGGCGGCCGTGAGGGCCTCCGCGATCCGGCCGGGGGTGAGTTCGTCGGAGGCGATGTCGATGCGTCGCCCGGCGAACTCGTCGCGGCGCTGGAGGACCAGCGCGGCGAACGCGCCGATGTCGGCGGCGGGGATGAGGGTGAGCGGCAGGTCGGCGGGCATGGGCCAGGCGAAGGTGCCGTCGCGCAGTCCGTCGAGGGTCCAGCCACTGGCGTAGTTGTCCATGAACGCCGCCGGAGCGATCACGGTCCAGGGCATGCCGGCCGCGCGCAGGTGCTGCTCGACCCGGTGCTTGCTCTCGTAGTGCGGGACGCCGGTGCCGCGGTCGGCGTGGGCGGCGGAGGTGAGCACGACGTGCCCGAGGCGGGCGGCCGCCGCGGCGTCGACGAGGGCGTTGCCCTGCCGGGTTTCGGTGTCGGTGTCGGCGCCGAACGGGGTGGTGACCGCGAAGAGGGAGTCGGCGCCGGCGAGGGCGGCGTCGAGCGAGGCGCGGTCGTCGAAGTCGGCGTGGTGCACGTCGGCGCCGAGGCGGCGCAGGGCGTCGGCGGCGGGCGAGCCGGGGTTGCGGGTGAGGGCGCGGACCCGGTGGCCGGCGGTCAGCAGGGCGCGGGCGGTGGCCCCGCCCTGAGCTCCGGTGGCTCCGGTGACGGCGACGGTGAGCATGGTTCTCCCAGAGGTTTACAATGGCTGCGTGGCGCAGTTAATGCGTCACGCAGAAGAGTACGAGATATTGCTGCGCCGCGCAGCGATTAAGGGGTGTGATCCACGTGACAGACGCGCGCCGGAGCCGGCTCTACGAGGAGTTGTCGACGGAATCCCGCCGCTACCTGGCGGCGTACGTGCTGTTCAACCAGGCACTCGCCGACCACCTCGGGCTCCACCCGACGGACGTGCAGTGCCTGAGCCTGCTGACGGCCGAGCCCGAGCCGCTCACCGTCAAGCAGATCGCCGACATGACGGGGCTGACC
Organism: Streptomyces griseocarneus; assembly: GCF_014655595.1. Lineage (GTDB taxonomy): Bacteria > Actinomycetota > Actinomycetes > Streptomycetales > Streptomycetaceae > Streptomyces > Streptomyces griseocarneus. The sequence continues at coordinate 51,641 of NZ_BNBL01000002.1, forward strand.
ACGGGCTCGGCCACACGGCTGGTGGACCGGCTCGAGCGAGGGGGCTACGTGGTCCGCGCCCCCGACCAGCAGGACCGCCGACGGGTGCTGGTCACCCCGGTGCCGGACCGTCTCGCCCGCGTCACCGCGGTGTGGGACGACCTCGGCCCGGCCTGGCAGGCGCTTCTCGACGGGAACACCGAGGACGAACTCGAGGTGATCATTCGTCACATGCGCGAGGCGTACGACCTCAGCCACGCCCAGATGCAACACCTGCGCTCCCGGCCGAAGCCGGACTGAGCACGGGCCCACGTACGGGGGGATGGGCGGGTGTTCCGCGGCGCCGCAGCGCGGCGGCGGCAGAGCTTGACCTGGAGCACGCTCCAAGTCCTACGGTGGTCACATGACCAGCGGAAACGCCCTTCCGCACGGCCAGGCTCTCCAGCGGGACGCGCTCGCGCCGGCCGCGAGGACCGACCACGACGAACGGCTGCCGTCCGGGCAGCGGGGAACGGATCAGAGATGACCGCGAACGCAACCACCGCCGAGATCCGCCAGGCGCGCTTCGACCATGGCATGGAGGTCCTGACCCGCATCGACGGGGAGAGCGGGCAGAAGGTCATCGACTCCCTGGCCGACATCTCCCCGGAGCTCGGACATCAAGTCGTCGCCTGGGCCTTCGGCGACATCTACGACCGTCCCGGCCTGGCCCCGCGCGACCGGCAGCTCGTCACCCTCGGCATGCTCACCGCCCTGGGCGGCTGCGAACCGCAGCTGGACGTGCACATCAACGCCGCCCTCAACGTCGGCCTCACCCCGGAGGAGATCACCGAGGCGCTCCTGCACTCCGCCGTCTACTGCGGCATGCCCCGCGCCCTCAACGCGACCTTCGTCGCCAAGAAGGTCTTCGGCGAACGCGGCCTCCTCCCCGTCGCGTCGCGGTAACGACGACCGCCGCCCCCGCAAAAGAGACCAGTCAGCGGCTCACGACGCCTGCTTGGCCGCCCGCCAGTCCGGCGCGAGCACCGACCAGATCTCCTCGTCGTGCCGCGTGCCCCGGTAGAGGTAGCTCTCGCGCAGCACGCCGTCCTTCGTCATCCCGAGCCGCCGCGCCACGGCGATGCTGGGCGCGTTGCCCGACACGACCCACCACTCCACGCGGTGGATGCCGCGCTCCTCGACGGCCCAGTCGATGATCAGGCGTACGGCCCGGGTCACCAGCCCCTTGCCCGCCGCCGCCGGCTCCAGCCAGCAGCCCGCCTCGGCAACACCCTGTGCGACGTCCATCCTCCGGAAGAGGACCGCCCCGACCAGCTTGCCGTCCACCCGGATGCCGTAGAGCCGCCCGGCGTCGGCCGCGGTCTTCTCCGCGTAGGCCTGGAGGAACGCCCGGCTCGACTCCAGGTCCGTGACGATGTCGGGCAGGGCGTTGAACTGCCCGATGAACTCCCGTCCCCGGTCCACGTGGGCCAGGAACTCCTCGGCCTGCCACGGCTCGAGCGGGCGCAGCTCGGCACCGTCGTCGCCCAGCGGTATCGCGTACATCGTCACCCTCCAATGGTTCGGACCAGCACACACGCGCGAAATGATCTTCTCACGGAGGCGTCGAGCGCCGAGGGGTTGGAGCGAACGGGGGGTATACGGTCCTCCGTGCAGGTGACGGGGGTCCCGGAGGTTTGCTCCAAGTGCGTGTATATGCGAAAGCGATTTGCTATTTTTTGCATCTTCCCGTGCGCGCGCAAGTGGAACTGATATTTCGCCGCAGGGGATCCTTCACTCACACGAGCGTATTTCTGCAGGACTTCCGGGCTGTAGTTGATGGTTGATGCAGTCGAGGTCTACTCGGCGGGTTGCGCGACTGATCGAATCTGACAGAAGTAAAGCAATTTCGTTTCGACTATGGGGTGTTGGCGGTGACCTCTCAGGCGTGATGTCGGAAATTTTATGCGCGATGAGGTCGATTCCCTTGACGTGCGCCCTTGTTCGTGCCCTCCGGGTTGCATCGGCGTCGCCGTTTGCATGGTGAGAACGATCTTCTTGTCCTTCCATGAAGGTCGTAAATGTGCGGGCACAAGTTGTATCGTCGGGATAACGGGCGTCACTTACCCGTCGCTCATATGAAGCGACCCTGGGCTGCCACCCAGGGTCGTTTCTCGATGGCCCGATCCTCGGAAGGGAAACCCATGGCCATGCGAAATGACCGCGGACGTCTTGCCACGTCCTCGGTCCTACATCAGTCAAGCATGCCTCGCCCCGGCAGCGTGAAAACATCCTCGTGGGCATACGAGATCAATCTGTACCCGGACGTTGCCGTGATGCTGCTGGTCCTCGCCGTCTGGACGGTCGTCGGCGGCCCCGTGCCGGAATGGTTACCCCAGATCCCGGTCGGATCTCCCACGGGGGCGTCCGGTTCCCCCGTACCGCTGTTGAGCATCCGCCGCGGCTGACACGACGCGGGTGGGCGGCCAGCCGTCGGGCGCCCGCCCACCCGCCATGGGCGGCCGGTGCCCGCCGGTCGCCGACCGTGGCAGGCCGGCAGGGGAGGTGCGGATGGGGGCGTCGCAGGAGCGGCGGACGTGCGCGGCGTGCGGCGAGGAGGTCGTCCGCCGGGCCGGGGCCGGCAGGCCGAGGGACTACTGCGACGTGACGTGCCGTCGACGTGCCGAGCGCGACCGCGCGCGCAGCCGGCACCGGCCTCCGTCGGTGGACGTGCTGCCCACCGGGGCGTCAGCGGCGCGCGGCCTGCGCGTCCTCGCGCGGCGGCTGGAGGCGGCGGAGGACTCCCGCGCGCCTCTGGGCACTCGCCTGGCCATGGCGGAACAGATGGTGGAGCTCGCACGCTCCTACGCGGGTGCCGCGGTGCACGAAGCACGGCGCGAGGGCATGTCGTGGCGGGACGTCGGCTCGGCCGGCGGCGTCAGCGAGGCGTCCGCGCGGGCCCGTTGGAGCGAAGTCCAGCTCGTCCCCCTCGCGGCCAAGGCAGCGGCGATGCCGGCCGACGTCCTCACCGTGGACGAAGCGCGGGCCGTCCGTGAGCCGGTCCTCCAGGAGCAGGAAGAGGACAAGGACGAGCATTCGCTGCGATCGCACGCTCTCGGGCAGGCGCTGTCGGTCCTGCGGGAGCGCTCGGGACTCGGCGTGCGGGAGGCCGCACGGCAGGCCGACCTCGCCCCGGCCGAACTGCGCCGGATCCTCAGCGGCGACCACGTGCCCGTATGGCCGGTCGCGCACATGCTCACCACCATCTTCGGGGGCCGGCCCCAGGAAGCGCGCATCCTCTGGGAAGCGGCACAGGGCATGCGACGGCCCTCGAGGCTGACTCCCGCGGAAGCCGCCACGAATCTCCGCCACGCGCTGCGCGGTCTGCACCTGGCGGCGGGGTGCCCCTCCTTCCAGGAGGTCGGTCGCGCGTCGGGGCTGTCCGCCGCGGCCGCCGCCGGAGTCCTCAGCGGCCGGGACCTGCCCGACTGGCCCACGACGGCCGCCCTGACGGTGGGGCTGGGCGCCGGCCCGGAGCTCGTCCGGGGCCTGTGGGAGGAATGGGATTACGCCCGCATCGCCGACCGGTCCTCCGGCGCGGCGCTTCGCTGACCTGCGGTTCCATGCCGGGCCCCGCCGGCCGTCGTCCCCGTCCGGAATTTCTCCGCGCGTGGCCCGAAATCCACCCCGGAGGGCCGTGAAGCCCTCTAACGGGGGACTACCCCCGACTGTGGGCCCTCTCTAGCATGAGCACTTCGATCGAAGCGGGACCGATCACGGTCGAAGGGGGACGGGGATGGTCCGCAGAGAGAAATACGAAACTCCCGTTGTCGACGTGCATACGCCGAGCGTTGCACGGATGTACGACTGGTTATTGGGGGGAGTCGACAACTACCTTTCGGACAGGGAGGCCTGTGCTCAGCTCCTGGAGTACGCGCCCAGCTCACAATCACTGGCCCGGCACAACCGGGCCTTTTTGCGCCGCATCGTCAGAGTGCTGGTCGAGCAATACGGCGTCGAGCAGTTCATCGATCACGGATCGGGCCTGCCGACGCAGGACAATGTGCACCAAGTCGCCCAGCGCATCGACGAGAACTGCCGCGTGGTGTACATCGACAACGACCCGATGGTCCTCGCGCACGGCCGCACGGCGCTGGAGGAGAATTCCCGCACCGCCGTGATCCAGGCCGACATGCGGGACACCGAGGCCATCTTCGGTCATGAAGAGACGCGACGTCTCATCCGGCCCGGTCGTCGCACCGCGGCCCTGTTCGTCTCGGTCCTGCACTGCATCCCGGACACCGGCGACGACCGCGATCCCGCGGCCCTCGTCCGCCGGGTGGCCGGGGAACTCAGGGCTCTGGGGCCGGGAAACCTCATGGTGATCTGTCAGCTCGTCAGCGACGACCCGGCGGTGCGCGAGAACGTGACGCGGCTGATGGCGGAGAAGACCGGGGACCGGTGGGGGCGCGTACGCGAGCGCGGTGAGGTCGAGACGTTCTTCCAGGGGCTCCAGGTCCTCGATCCGGGGCTCGTCGACGTCATCGACTGGCGCCCGGACTCGTCTCCTCCACCGGCTGAACTGCGCCCCCCGGACTGGGTGGAGTGGGGCGGCCTCGCCCGGGTGTGAACCGCGCGGGCGTCAGGGCCTACGGGCCCGGCAGCGCTCGATCGCCGCGGAGAGGAGCTCGTTGCTCGCGTCCCAGCGGGCGGCGGCTCCCCTCAGCCCGTCGAGCACGCTGCGGTACTGGTCGATCTCCTTGGGCCGCGTCAGGTACTGGGCGCTGTCGATGTGCTCCACGTACACCAGCTCCGCCGGGCCGCCGTCGTCGAAGTGCAGATGCGTGATGGGGTACGCCGGGGTCACGTCGACGCCGCTGTCGAAGGGCACGACCCGGATGTTGACGCGGTCGCGCGTGGCGAGCTCCTGAAGGTGCTCGAGCTGTCGCTCCATCACTTCGGGGCCGCCCACGCGGCGATGGAGGACCCCCTCGTCGAGCAGGGCGACGATGGAGGGGCGGGATTCGTCGAGGATGCGCTGCCGGCCCACCCGCAGCTTGACCCGCTTCGTGACCTCTTCCTCCGTGGCCCCCGGCATGGCGGCGGCGACCAGGACGCGGGCGTAGTCCGGCGTCTGCAGCAGGCCCGGCACCACGTGCGTCTCGTAGGTGCAGATCTTGGCCGCCGAGCCCTCGAGGCTGATGAGCCGCTTCAGGAAGCCCGGGGTGACGTCGAGGTACTGCTGCCACCACTCCTCGTTGCGCGTCTGCTGCACCAGGCCTTCGATCTCCCGCGCCAGGTCGGGCGATACGCCGTAGTACTGCAGGAGGTCGCGGATGTCGCGGTCCTTCGGCGGGCTCTCTCCCCGCTCCAGCCGGCTCACCTTGGACACCGAGCCCCGGATGACGGGAGCCACGTCCTTCAGGCCCAGGCCGCGTTCCTGCCGCAGCCGCCGGAGCTGGTCCCCCAGCAGGCGTGCCGCACCTGCCTGTTTCGGGTCGCGCTTCAAGGCGATCACCGAACCGGCGGCGCTTTCCCCGGACTTGGGAACGGCGGACATCCAGACTCCCGCTGAGAGACTGACACGGACGACAGTCCCAGTCTGGAGGCTGGATGCCCGCCCCACCAACCTTTGGCCTAAGCCTCAGGGCATCACACCGTCAAGTGGTCGAACTCCGACCCCTTGGCTCCCTTGAGGAAGGCCACGATCTCCTCGCGGGTGTAGACCAGGGCCACGCCGTCGGGGTAGCGCGAGTTACGCATCGCCACCTCGCCGCTGGGCAGCTTCGCCAGCTCCACGCAGTTGCCCTGCCCCACGCTCGCGCTGCTCTTGACCCACTGCACACCCTCGATGCTTCCGGCGGGGACGCTGTTGTCGAACACCATGAAGTGACCTCGTTCCTTCACTCTCGGGCCGCACGTCGGGCGACGTGATCCACTGAAGGGTGGTCGCCACGCAAGATCGCCGATTCTCATATGCGATCGCATGGCCGGCGATTGGTGAGAATGCTAGGGCAGGCGTCGCCGGCGGTGCTGTCCCCCAAAAGTGTGTGATTAAAAGACGTATGACGGCTATCGCCACATCGGGCCGTGGGCCGCCATGGCGGGCCGGGCGAGCGAGGCGACCGAGCCCCAGCCCGCCAGGGCCGGGGCGTTCTCCGACGCCGCCGGGACGCGGACGCCCCCCCGACCAGCTCTGGGCGCCGTCATTGGAGATCGCGGCCCACAGCTGGGAGTCGCCCGTGCGCCACACCATGAGCGGCCGGGACGGGGAGCCGAAGCTGACCCGGCCCGTGACCGTGGGGTGCGAGGGGCTCTCGGCGAGCGGGGCGGCGTCGTCGCGCCACCCGGCTGGTGGCGTGTCATCCCCCCGAAACGGGGTGATGCGGAAGGGAGTCGAGGGGCGTGCGGGGGTGCGGGATCACGGCCTCCGCGCCCGGCTCCAGGGAGACGGTGCGTGCCGGGGCGGGGATCCGGATGCCCTCGGCGCGGTAGCGCTCGTGCAGACGCTTGATGAACTCGTGCTTGATGCGGTACTTGTCGCTGTACTCGCCGACCCCGAGGATCACCGTGAAGCCGATCCGGGAGTCGCCGAACGTGTGGAACCGGACGGCGGGCTCGTGGTCGGGGACGGCGCCGGCGGTGTCCTTCATGACGCTCTCGACGACCTCGTTGGTGACCCGCTCGACGTGTTCCAGGTCGCTGTCGTAGGCCACGCCCACCTGCACCGTGACCGACAGCTTCTGCTCGGGCCGGCTGAAGTTGGTCATGTTCGTACCGGCGAGCTTGGCGTTCGGGATGATGACGAGGTTGTTGTTGAGCTGCTCCACCACCGTGATGCGCCAGTTGATGTCGCGGACGTAGCCCTCCTCGCCGCTGCTGAGCCGTATGTAGTCGCCGGGCTGGACCGTCTTCGAGACGAGGATGTGCACGCCCGCGAAGAGGTTGGCCAGCGTGTCCTTCAGGGCCAGGGCGATCGCCAGACCGCCCACGCCGAGGGCGGTGAGCAGCGGGGCGATGGATATGCCGAGGGTCTGCAGGACGACGAGGAAGCCCATCGCCAGGAGCGTGACGCGCGTGATGTTGACGAAGATCGTGGCCGACGCGGCCACACCGGATCTGGACTGGGCCACGGACCGCACCAGTCCGCTGACGACCCGGGCGGCGGTGAACGTCGCGGTCAGCATGACGAAGGCGGTCAGCGTCTGACTGACGGTGTGTCCGACCTGGCTCGTCAGCGGGAGGGCCGCGGCCGCGGCCGCCGCTCCGCCCGCCACCGCGGCCCAGGGGGCGAGCGTGCGCAGCACGTCGACGATGATGTCGTCGCCGGCCCACGCGGTCCGGGCGGCCCGCTCGCCGAGCCAGCGCAGGATCACCCGCAGCACCAGGGCCAGGATCAGGCCGGCGGCCAGTGCGATGCCGGCGACGATGATGTCGTGCAGCGTCAGGGCCCGGTTCACCGGCGTCCACCCTCCGTGGCGGAGAGCGGGGCGACGGCGTCGCGCGTCGCCGGAAGCCCGCGGTCACGGCCGTGGTCACGGCCGGAGTCGCGGCCGGAGCCCCGGGCGCGGTCGTGCCTGGAGTCGTGCCCGGCCCCATGGCCGGGGTAATGATGCGTCACCTTGTACCTGCCTGTCCCGACGGATCGTCATGGCGCCGGGAAGCGGGGGGCATCCGGCGCGAGAAGTCATCCTGCACCACGCCCGTTTTGTGCCTACGCGCCCGGGTGCCCCTGCGCGCAGCGGCGTGCCGGTCCGCCGCCGGCCCCGGGGCACGACGTCGGCCGGGCGGAATGCCCGGGCGGGCGCAATCGCGGGCCATAAGTCTTTCTTGGTGTCGCCTCAAAAGGTTCACCAGGAAAGTGATCAAGGGTGATAGTGCCGCCACGCTGTGCCATTGCACACAAGCGGAGGTTTTTGTTCCGTGGTAACGATCTTGTTAAGCAATGCCCTTGGGAACGCCGGTCATTGGAATAGACCTTTAGTCCTGGTGTGCTCAAGTCGCTTGTTTTGAAGGTGACTTGAGAAACCAGCGCTTCGCGCCGGCTTCTTCTCCTGAAACATGCACACCATTACGGCGCGCTAAACAACTCTGTCTGACGGGCCGTCTGTTCTGGCACACTTCCCGCCACCCACAACTCCCCCACGGAAATGAGGTGTGGCTTTGCCCGGTCGCAGAAGACAGGCGCAGCAACGACGGCGAAAACACGGCATGCTCATCGCCGCGGTCGCCGTGACGGCCGGAGCGCTCGCCGGCACGGCGGCGCTCGGTGGCGTCTTCGACCACGAGCCGTCCCGGCCGCAGGTGTCCGCCGCCCAGGAGACGGCCGTCGGTCCGGCTCCGGCCCCCGCGCACGACAAGACGCCGGAACCGGTGACCCGAATACCCGACGAGGACCGTACGCGCGGCCTCGTCTACAAGGGCCTCAAGCCCGCGCCCAAGGGCGATCACTGCGCCGGCGTCCTGCGGACCGCCGACGGCCGGTGCACGCACGGCCCCGACAAGCCGCCCAAGGGCGTGGACATCACCAAGGACACCCCGCCCGCGGCGAAGACGCACGACGCGGCCGAGCCCCCGGAGGGCGGCCCCGGCGACGGCAAGCCCGCCGAGGGCCGTGCGCCGTCCGCCGGGACCACGGCCTCCGTCGACGCCCGTCAGGCGGGCACCGCCGCCGCCAAGAAGCCGCCGGCGGCGCCGAAGCGCGACGCCGCGAGCGGAACGACCGCCGCGGCCGGCCAGACCGTCCAGTGCGACGGCGACGGCACCACCGGCAACCGCGTCCAGGTCGTGTACGTCCACGGCCCGGGCAACGACCGGTACGCCGAGTACCTGGCCTCGTTCCGCAAGTGGGCCGCCGACGCGGACACCATCTACTTCGCCAGCGCGCAGGAGACCGGCGGCGTACGCCACATCCGGTACGTCACCGGTGCCGACTGCACGCCGTCCGTGCTCAACGTCGAGGTGCCGGAGTCGGCGCTGTCGGAGTTCGGCGCGACGAATTCCGCGCTCGCGGCGAAGGGCTTCGACCGCCGCGACCGCAAGTACATGATCTTCGCGGACGCCAAGGTCTACTGCGGCATCGGCACCTTCAACGGCGACGAGCGCCCCGGCCCCGCCAACCTCAGCAACTTCGGCCCGTCCTACGGCCGTACGGACGCCGGATGCTGGAACGGCTCCACCGCCGCGCACGAGCTCGGGCACAACCTCGGGGCGGTGAACAACAGCGCGCCCAACACCAGTCGCGCCGCGCACTGCACCGACGAGTGGGACGTCATGTGCTACTCGGACGCCCCCTACTACCCGGCGATGCGCACCGTCTGCCCCGAACGCGGCCACGACGAGCGGCTGGACTGCAACCACGACGACTACTACCACACCAGTCCCCGCGCGGGCAGTTACCTCGCCACCCACTGGAACGTCGCGAACAACCAGTTCCTGATGACGGGCGGCGGCACCCGGCCCGACCCGAACCCCACCCCCACGCCCACCCCGACCCCGGACCCGACCGGCAGCACCGGGCCGTCCACCGGCCCCGTCCCCGTCGTCGGCCAGCTGACGTCGGACTCGGCCGTGGTGAGCTGGCCCGCGGCACCCTCCGCCGCCTGGTACCAGCTGCAGCTCAACGGCAGCCACCTGGCGTGGGTCCAGCCGAACTCGGCGCGGATCCACAACCTGCGGCCCGACACCGACTACACGGTCGCCGTCGCGGTCCGCGACCGGTCCGGACGCGATTCCCGTCCCGGCCGTGCGGTGTCGTTCCACACCCCGCCCGTCGGCAACACCACCGCCACGCCCGGCGCGCGGTACACGCTGACCAACGGCCACACGGGGCTGGCCGCCGAGATCTGGGGCGGCAAGAGCGCCGACGGCACGGTCCTGGTCGGCTCCCAGGCCAACGGCTTCGCGGCTCAGCAGTGGTACCTCGACGATGCGGGCGGCGGCAGCGTGCGGCTGCGCTCGGCCGCGTCCGGCAAGTGCCTGCAGCCCGGCGGGGCTCCGGCCCAGGGCCAGTGGGTCGCGCAGCGGGCCTGCTCCGGCGACGCCGCCCAGCAGTGGCGGCTGACCAAGGCGGCGGACGGCCTGCGCCTGACCGCGCGGGACAGCTCGTTCGTCCTCGGCGTCGGCAAGCGGCCGTACTACGGCGCCTGGCTGCTCGAGCTCCAGAGCCCGGACAGCTCCGGCTACCAGGCCTGGACCGTGCGGAAGACCTCCTGACCCACCCCCCACCGGTGGCGGGGGCCCGTGCGGCGGGCCCCTGCCACCTCTCACCCCACCGGAGCCACCCCCTCATGCCCGATCGCCGCTTCACGGCAGCGGCCGCCGTGCTCACCGGCCTGCTCGTCCTGGGGCCCGCGGCCACGGCCCACGCCCACGGCGACACCATCCGCCTGACCGTCACGGGCGTTTCCGCCGGCCACCCCACCACCACGGCGACGTGGGAGGACGACGGCCACCCCGTGAACGAGAAGGTCGCCGGGACGCTCACGGCCACCTCGTCCGACGGCACCACGCTCGGACCCTGGAGGTTCGTGCCGGTGCCGGGCAGGCCCGGAACGTTCACCACCGCCGAGGCGCTGCCCGCCGGCCGCTGGACCGTCACGGCGCAGACGGCCTTCCCGGCGCTCGGCCGCGCCGAGGCGGAGACCGAGGTGACCGCGGCGTCCCTGGCCGCCGCCACCGGAGCGCCGGCCGGACCGCCCGCCCCGTCGCGGGCGCCCTCCGCCGCGCCGGCGGCGGACACCGGCTCCCCTGCCACCTCCACAGCCGCATCCGACTCCGACGGCGGACCGTCGCCCGACGCGGTGACCTTCGGCGTCACCGCCCTGGCCGTCGCCGCCGTCGGCATACCCCTCGCGTTCCGGCTGCGCCGCCGCGGCCGCCGGAACGCCTGACCGACAGAAGGAACCCCCCATATGAGCAGATTCCGCTTGTCGGCCCGTATATCCCGTGTACCGGGCCGCAGAAAGACCCTCCTGTCCACGGCCATGGCCGCCGTGCTGTCCGGCGGACTCCTGCTGGGCGTCGCCCCGCAGGCCCAGGCCGCCGTCACCGGCACGGTCGTCGGCGGGCAGGGCAACTTCAGCACCGTCAACCAGCGCTCCCAGCCGTCGCTGTCCGCGAGCATCACCGGCACCTCACGCGTCGGCGACCGCATCTCGATGGCCTGCCGCACGACCGGCGACGTCGTCGAGAACAACTCCCGCTGGATCTGGTCCGGCACCTTCTACCTCGCCGACGCCTTCATCCGGGAGGACACCGGCGGACTTCCGGTCTGCGGCTCGAGCCAGCCCGCCGGACAGAAGCTCCTGAACATCGGCATGCAGAAGCAGGTCCGGGACCAGTGGTGCTGGGACGCCTCCGGTCTGACCATCGCCAACTACTGGGGCTACACCCAGTACAACCAGTACGACTTCTGCCGCCTGGCCGCCCAGAACAACGGCGGTCTGGACTGCAACAACCAGCCCGCCACGCTCGGCGACATGGCCAACGGCCTCCGCAACATGGGCTTCCGCAACAGCGGCACCGACCTGTGGCGCAACGCCTCCTTCAGCGAGACCCAGAGCGAGATCACGAACGGGCGCCCGTTCGCCGTCCGCATCGGCTGGACCTCCGGCGGCGGCCACATGAACGTCATCTACGGCTACGACAGCACCAGCAACATGATCGCGGTCGGCGACCCCTGGCCCAGCACCCAGACCTACACCTGGTGGAACTACTCCACCTACGCCGGAAACAACTCCTTCCGGTGGACCCACTCGCGCATCGGCATCCACAGCTAGAGGAGACGTTTCCCATGAACCGCACGACCCGTACGACCAGACGCGCCGCCACGCTGCTCGCGGCCGCCGCCGTCGCCACCCTCTGCGGAACCGTTCCCGCGCAGGCCGCCGACGGGCCCACCGCCCCCGCCGCGACCGACTACGCCGCCGCCCAGAAGGTGCTGGGCTCCGGCCAGGTCCACGACACCGTCTCCCGCTTCCTGACGGCCGCCGAGCAGCGCACCCCGGCCGCCGGCGCGGACGGCGGCACGGCCGCGGCCCCGCGCGGCCTCGCCAAGTCGCCCGCCGCGCCCGGCTTCGACCTCAAGAAGCCGGTCCCCTTCTACGAGCTCGCGCCCGAGTTCGTCACGGGCAAGGCCAAGCCCACCGCCGGCACGGCCCTGCGCCTGTCCTACCTGGCCTCCCGCGTCTCGGCCTCGGGCGGGCACCAGGCCGCCGTCCTGCTCGCCCCCGGCAAGGGCGGCGGCGACCGGTCCTGGGAGCTGGCCGGCATCCGCGACGGCGACGCGGACATCAGCGCCGCCGAGCGCGGCACGGACCAGGCACGGACCTTCATGGAGCCGCAGATCCACGCCTGGTACCGGCTGACCGGCGGCGGCACCGTCGAGCCGCTCAACAAGGAGGCCGGCGTGGCCCTCCAGGGCAAGTCGCGCGTCACCCTCGCGGCGTACCAGCAGCTCGTCTCCAAGCGCTACGGCGACAAGCTGCCCGGCTCGGCCTACGACCGCAAGGGCATGGCCGGCGGCTACGCCCTGGCCGAGGACCGGCCCGCCACCGCTTCTTCCCGCCCGTGGCTCCCCGCCGCCTCCGGCGCGGCCGCCCTGGCGGTGTCGGGCGCGGTGGTCGTCGGCCTGCGCCGCCGGAACCGCTCGGCCTGATCCCGCACCCTCCGGCCTGACCTCGCCCGGCGGTCCGTTCCCCTCGACGGGGGAGCGGGCCGCCGGGCCGCGTCGTCTCCGGGCCCGGCGGAAGGAAGCGGTCGGCCGCCGTCGCGTATCGGTGCGGGCCGTGGGGGTAGACGCCGGTAGCACGTGTCAACGCTCCGGCGAAGGGGAGGCACCGTGGCCGACCACGAGGCAGTGAAGAGGTCCGACGGTTCGCACGACGCCCTGGCCAATCCCGTGGTCGAGCGGGGCAGGCTCGAACTGACGCAGTCCCAGGACGGCATTCCGACGCTGACGGTGAGCGGGGGGAACGCCATCGCCAAGGGGATCCGTGTGGTGGACGAGTCCGGAAAGGTGGTCGCGGCCTATGTCGGGTTCTGTGTCGACGACCTCAGCGTGGCCAAGTCGATGCACAGCGCGGTGTCCGGGGCCATAGCGCATTCCCTCGACGGAATATCCGAGAAGCAGGCCGCGAAGGTCGAGGCGCCGTCGGGCGTCATCGTCGGGCACGTCGGCCCCGACACCCCGGTGAAGCTCAGTCCCGACGAGTTCCGGGAACAGGTCGTCATCACGCTGACGAGGGAGCTCATCGACCTCTCGCGCGACCTGCGCCGCTGACGTCCGGGCGTCTCGAGCCCTGGTCAGGGGCTCTGCCGCCACGGCCGCGGGGCGCTGAGTGCCGGCCCGGTCACCGAGCGTCGTTTCAATGAATCTTCACACGATGCGTTCGGCGGGATCGCCGGCATCGCGTCGCCCCTCGATATGCCGGGTATGCCCGACGCGCTTGATCAGCGTGTGTCCGTTTATGTTCCGTGAGCATGCAGGACCCCTCGGATCTGTTACTCGATCCTGTGAAGAAGTTGTGATGACTCGGTATAGGAATCGGAAAGCCAGGTGTCTGAACGGCTGTCCGGAGTGCCGATCGGTGTCAACACGGTTGGCCGTGCCACCCGTTCCCGTGCTTATATCTGCGCACCGCGGCGGTGCCAGGAACGGCGGTCGATTTCGACCGGGCCGTCGCGGCTTGTTGAGAAACATTCGGACAAATGAAAGGTGCGCCCATAATGCGTAACGACATCGAGACCCGCGAGATCGCCGACGCCGAGCTGGACGCCGTTTCCGGCGGTGTCAGCGTTTCCGGTGGCCTGCTCGGCGCCGTGACCGGCGACGTCCACAACGTGCTGGGCACCGTGACCGGCCTGCAGACGGTCCAGGCCGTCCCGGGCGTCGTCGGCCAGGTCGAGAACATCGCCGGCGTCCACGTCGGCGTCGCGGGTCTCTGAGCCCCAGGGCGAGATATCCGTAACCCGTGAACCCCGGACCCCGGAACTCCCCACCCAGTTCCGGGGTTCACGGCTGCCCGGAATTCCGCCCCGCATATCAGCACCCGTGTCACGAATGCAGTCGAAGGAATAGTTCGTGCAGTTCCGCCAAAAGGCGCTTTCCAAGCTGCAATCGCCCGAAGAGCTCGATGTGCCCGTACGCTTCGCGCGGCCGCAGGGCCGGCTCGTCCTGGCCGTCACGGTCGTCGTCATGGCCGCCGCGAGCTTCTGGGCATTCACCGGCTCCGTTTCCTCCAAACTGAGCGCACCCGGCCTCCTCACCCATGCCCAGGGCAGTTACCTGCTGCAGAGTCCGTTCGCGGGACAGGTCACCCGGCTCCTCGCCGAGGAGGGCCAACTGCTGTCCCCGGGCGCACCCCTGGCCGAGATCAGCACGGACCGGGGCGTCCGCGTCGTGCGCGCGGTGGCCGGCGGGCGGGTGACGACCCTGCTCGCCAAGACGGGGGCGGTGCTCACGACCGGCGCGGACGTGGCGACCGTGGAACGCGTCAGCGGTCCGGACGAGCCGCTGGTCGCCATGCTGTACGTATCCGGCGGGAACGGCGGGGCGATACCCGTGGGCGCCGCGGTCGACCTGAGCGTCCAGTCCGTCCCCCAGCAGCGGTTCGGCGTGCTGCGCGGCCACGTGCAGGCGGTCGGCCGCGCCCCCCAGACCGAGGCCCGGATCGGCGGCTTCCTCGGCGACCGCCGCCTCGCCGCGGAGTTCTCCAAGGACGGCAACCCCGTCGCTGTGCTCGTACGGCTCGAACGGTCCTCCACCACGAAATCCGGCTACCGCTGGTCCTCCGCGGACGGGCCGCCGTACGCCGTCGACTCCACCACTCCCGTCACCGGCGCCGTGCACCTCTCCGACCGGCGCCCCGTCGACTGGCTGCTCCCGTGAGCGCGCGCCGCCGCCGCATGGAGCCGAAGCCGGGGGCGCGCCGCCGCGCACCCGCACCCCGGGCCGGCAGGCACAAGACCGTGCGCACCCCCACCGTGCTGCAGATGGAGGCGGTGGAGTGCGGCGCCGCCGCGCTGGCCATGGTGCTCGGCCACTTCGGCCGCTTCGTCCCCCTGGAGGAGCTGCGCATCGCGTGCGGCGTCTCCCGCGACGGCTCCCGCGCGAGCAACCTCCTCAAGGCCGCGCGCGCCTACGGGCTGAAGGCCAAGGGCATGCAGATGGACCTGGCCGCGCTCGCCGGAGTGCGCCCCCCGGCCGTCCTGTTCTGGGAGTTCAACCACTACGTCGTCTACGACGGCATGGGCCGCCGCTTCGGCCGCCGGGGCGTGTACGTCAACGACCCGGGCAAGGGCCGCCGGTTCGTCCCCATGGAGGAGTTCGACACCAGCTTCACCGGCGTCGTGCTCACCTTCGAACCCGGCGAGGGCTTCCGCCGCACCGGCCGCAGGCCCGGCGTCATGGGCGCCCTGCCCGCCCGCCTGCGCGGCACGTCGGGCACGCTGCTCGCCGCCGTGCTCTCCAGCCTCCTGCTGGTGGTCGTCGGCGCGGCGGTGCCCGCGCTGAGCCGTACGTACATCGACATGTTCCTCATCGGGCAGCAGACGTCCCTGCTGGGCGTGCTGTTCGCGTCGATGGCGGTCACGCTGGTGCTCACCGCGACGCTCACCGCGCTGCAGCAGGCCAACCTGCTGCGCGGACGCGTCATCTCCTCCACCCTGGGCAGCGCCCGCTTCCTGCGGCACCTGCTCAGGCTGCCCGTCTCCTTCTTCTCCCAGCGCAATCCCGCCGACCTGGTCCAGCGCCTGCGGTCCAACGACGCGGTCGCCGAGACGCTGGCCCGGGACCTCGCCGCCGCCGGCGTGGACGCGGTGGTCGTGATCCTCTACGCCGTGCTGCTGTGGACCTACGACCCCCAGCTGACGGTCGTCGGCATCGGCATCGCGCTGCTCAACGTGGTCGCCATGCGCATCGCCCTCCACGCGCGGGCCACCGGCACCCAGAAGCTGCGCGCCGAGAGCGCCCGGCTCGTCAACACCTCCTACAGCGGCCTGACGCTCATCGAGACGATGAAGGCCACCGGCGGCGAGAACGGCTTCTTCCGCCGCTGGGCCGGCCAGCACGCGGTCACCCTCGACGTCCAGCAGCGGCTCGGCGTCCCCAGCGCGTGGCTGGCGATCGCCGCGCCCACGCTGGCCGCGCTCAACAGCGCGCTGATCCTGATGATCGGCGGCCTGCGGGCGGTCGAGGGACACCTCTCGGTCGGTCTGCTCGTCGCCTTCCAGGCCCTGGTGACCAGCTTCACCGCGCCGATCACCCGCCTGAACGGCGTGGCCGGCCGCATCCAGGACTTCGCGGCCGACGTCGCCCGCCTGAGGGACGTCGAGAACTTCCCCGTCGACCCCCTCTACTCGCGGCGCGAGCCCGCCGCCGGCACCCGACGCCTCAAGGGCCATGTGGAGCTGGACGCCGTCACCTTCGGCTACAGCCCCCTGGACGCCCCGCTGCTGAAGGACTTCTCGCTCTCGGTCGGCCCCGGGCGGCAGGTCGCGCTCGTCGGCGGCTCCGGCAGCGGCAAGTCCACCGTCTCCCGGCTGATATCCGGCCTCCACGCCCCCTGGGAGGGCGCCATCCGCATCGACGGGATGCCGCTCGCGGACATCCCGCGCGGCGCGCTGGCCGCCTCCGTCTCCTTCGTCGACCAGGACGTCTTCCTCTTCGAGGGCACCGTCCGCGACAACGTCGCCCTGTGGGACCCCTCCATTCCGGACGAGGCCGTCGTCGCCGCCCTCGAGGACGCCGCCGTGTACGACGTGGTCTCCCGGCGCCCCGGCGGCATCCACAGCCGCGTCGAGCAGGACGGCCGCAACTTCTCCGGCGGCCAGCGACAGCGTCTGGAGATCGCCCGGGCGCTGGTGCGCCGCCCCAGCGTCCTGGTCCTGGACGAGGTGACCAGCGCCCTGGACGCGGCCACCGAACAGATCGTCATGGACAACCTGCGGCGCCGCGGCTGCGCCTGCGTGGTCATCGCCCACCGGCTGAGCACCGTGCGCGACAGCGACGAGATCGTCGTGCTCGACCGGGGCACGGTCGTCGAACGCGGGCGGCACGAGGACCTGATCGCCGCGCGGGGCCCGTACGCCGAGCTGGTCAAGGAGCACTGAGGTGACGACCGATCACTACGCCCCGCACGGCGTCGCGCACCACGCCCCGGCCCCCGACCCCGTCGTCGCGGCCCTGGGCGGGCTCGGCTCGGCGGTCGACTGCACGGGCCTGCGCAGCCTGTCCCTGGAGGGCCCGCTCGTCCTGTGGCTCGTCGTGGACGGCGCCCTGGACCTGTTCGCCGTCGACGCCGCGCAGGAGGGCCACTGGCACTTCCTGGGCCGGCTCGAGGCGGGCACCCTGCTGCTCGGCCCGGCCGAGGGCCCCGCGCACACGCTCGTCGGCCGGCCCCTGCAGGGCTGCGCGCTGCGCCGCATCGAGCTGCGCGAGCTGTACCGCCCGGAGCACGAAGGCCAGTGGTACGCCGAGCAAGGACCGTACGGGCAGGAACAGTACGGGCAGTACGGTGGCCCCGGGGCGACGCTCAGCCCGCTGGAGGACGCCTTCGCGCTCGGCGTCGGCCGTGGTCTGCGCGTGCTCTACCAGGCGCCGCTGGACGGCCGTGCCACCACCGGGCCGGGCGGGGCCGACGACGACGTCCTGTGGATGCAGATCACTCCGGGCAGCGTGCAGTACGGCGCCGCCTACGAGGGGTACACCGCGGGCACCCTTCTGGTCGACGCGGCGATGTGGCAGGGCATGGTCGACCAGCAGTACCGGCTGCTGTACGCCCTGGACGGCTGGATCGAGCAGCTGGAACGCGCCCACGAGGACCGTACGGCGGCCGGCATCGAGGCCGGCGAGGCCGCCCGGGCCGGGGCGGACCGGACGCTGCTGGCCTCCATCGGCCGCTCCCGCGGGGGGTCCCGCCGGGGCGCGGGCGACGACGCGACGTTCGCCGCCTTCCGCCTGGTCGCCGAGGCGGCCGGCATCGCCGTGACCGAACCGGGCGAGGCCGGCGCGGCCGCGGCAAGGACGGACCCCGTCGAGCGCATCGCGCTCGCCTCGCGGGTCCGCACCCGCGTCGTCGCGCTCGGCGGCCGCTGGTGGCGGGAGAACCACGGGCCCCTGGTGGGCCGGCGCGAGGAGGACGGGGCGCCGGTCGCACTGCTGTGGCGGCGCGGCCGGTACGAGGCCGTCGACCCCGCCACCGGCACGCGCGAGCGCGTCGGCAAGGACAACGAGGCCGACTTCGCGCCGGACGCCGTCATGCTCTACCGCCCGCTGCCGGCCGGGAACCCGGGCCTGCTGCGGCTGCTGCGCTTCAGCGTGCGCGGCACCGGCCCGGACCTGCGCGGCATCGTCGTGGGCGGACTGGTCGCCGTCGCCCTGGGCGCGCTCGTGCCCATCGCCACCGGCCGGGTCCTCGGCACGTACGTACCCCGCGCCGAGAACGGCCTCATCGTGCAGAGCACGCTGGCGCTCATCGCCACCGGCGTCGTCTCGGCCGCCTTCATGCTGCTGCAGAACGTCTCCGTCCTGCGGGTGGAGGGCCGGATCGAGGCGACCTTGCAGCCCGCCGTGTGGGACCGGCTGCTGCGGCTGCCGACGTCGTTCTTCGCCGGCCGCTCCACCGGCGAGCTGGCGGGCGCGGCCATGGGCGTCAGCTCCATCCGCCGCGTGCTGTCCGGCATCGGCCCGGTGGTCCTCCAGGCGGGCGCGGTCGGCACGGTCAACCTCGTCCTGCTGCTCGCCTACAGCGTGCCGCTGGCAATGGTGGCGCTCGCCATGCTGCTCGTCGTCGCCGTCGCCTTCCTGGGCCTCGGGCTGTGGCAGCTGCGCTGGCAGCGGCAGCTGATCACACTCGGCAACAAGCTCGACAACCAGGCCTTCCAGACCCTGCGCGGGCTGCCCAAGCTGCGTGTGGCCGCGGCCGAGAGCTTCGCCTACGCGGCCTGGGCGCGGGAGTTCGCCCGCACCCGCGAGCTGCAGCAGCGCATCGGCCGGGTCAAGAACGTCGTCACCGTCCTCAACGCCGTCTACCTGCCGCTGTGCACGCTGGTGATGTTCATGCTGCTGGCCGGCCCGGCCCGGGGCAGCATGTCCGCCGACGCGTTCCTCACCTTCAGCACCGCCGTGACGATGATGCTGTCCTCGGTCACCCAGCTGACCGGCGCGCTCCTCTCGGCGGCCGCCGTGCAGCCGATGTTCGAACAGATCAAGCCGGTCCTGCGGGAGCCCACCGAGGTCCCCGGCTCCAGCGTGGCGCCGGGCGAGCTGAGCGGCGCCCTCGAGGCCAAGGGGCTGTCCTACCGATACACCGACGACGGCCCGCTGGTGCTCGACGACGTCTCCTTCCGGGTGCGGCCGGGGGAGTTCGTGGCGATCGTGGGGGCCAGCGGCTGCGGCAAGTCGACCCTGCTGCGGCTGCTCATCGGCTTCGACAAGCCCCACTCCGGCAGCGTGCTCTACGACGGCCAGGACCTGGCGGCGCTCGACCAGGCGGCCGTGCGCCGCCAGTGCGGCGTCGTCCTGCAGAACGCCCAGCCCTTCTCCGGCTCGATCCTCGACTGTGTTCGCGGTGCCGGGACGTACTCGCTGGAGGAGGCGTGGGAGGCGGTCGCGATGGCGGGCCTGGCCGAGGACATCAAGGCCATGCCCATGGGCATGCACACCGTGCTGTCCGACGGCGGCGGCACCGTCTCGGGCGGCCAGCGCCAGCGGCTGATGATCGCCCAGGCCCTCATCCGCAAGCCGCGCGTCCTCTTCTTCGACGAGGCGACCAGCGCGCTGGACAACGAGGCCCAGCGCGTGGTCATCGAGTCCACCCGTGCCCTGCGCTCCACCCGCGTCGTGATCGCCCACCGGCTGTCGACGATCATGGACGCCGACCGGGTGGTCGTCATGGCGGACGGGCGGGTCGTCCAGCAGGGGCCGCCCGCCGAACTGCTGGCCCAGGCGGGCGGCCTCTTCCACGAGCTGGTCCGGCGTCAGCTCGGCTGAGCCGGACGGTGCGCCCGCATCACCCCTCGACGCCGTAGTACTGCGCGAGGAAGCCGATCACCTGGTCCGCGTGCGGAACCAGTTCCGGCAGGTGCGCGGCCAGGGCGGTGCGCACGGCGGCGGAGAGCTCGGCAGCCGAGGTGGCCGCGCCCCTGACGTAGGGGTCGAGGCGGCGGACGAGCTCGTAGTTGCTCTCCACGTCCAGCTGCCGCATCGCCTGCTCCAGGGGCGCCGCGCCCGCGGCGGCGAGCGGCGGCAGGAGCCGGCTGACGAAGGTGACGCGGTGCATCACCCGCCAGCACGGCGGCTTGCGGTCCGACTGGCGGGCCTGGCGCAGGGCGGCGGCGTTCGGGTCGGTGCCGTCCAGCCAGGCGGGGTCGACGACCTTGTGGAAGAAGGTGTCGAAGTGCTCGGTGTCCTCGCCCAGGTAGAAGCTGAGGAACCGGTACGCGTCCACCTTGCCCGGCGCGTTGACGGGCTTGCCGTCGGCGTCGAAGACCGGCTTGCGGTTGGCGTCGTACTGCTGGACGTTGCCGGACGGCGAGCAGACCACGTTCAGCCCGAAGGAGCGGGTGGCCTCCCTGCCCCGCGCCCGGGTGACGGACATGCCGCCGCCGACGGACGCGTCGAGCTGCGCGTTGACGCCGATGCCCATGACGTCGAAGGACGTCCCGACGGAGGCGCCCACCGAACCGGACAGCGAGTACGAACCGGAGGTCGTCTCGGTGACGGCGTCGGTCGTCTGCGTCGTCTCGGCGAAGAACCCGCCGTCCGCCGTCCACACGTAGGTGTTGACCAGGTCACGGCGGGAGAAGCCGTCGCCGGCCGTGCTGCCCGCGGTGTCGCGGCCCTTGCCCGGCGCGGTGTCGCCGCCGATCGCGCCGCCCAGGACGCGGCCCGCCCGCTCGGCGGTGGGGTCGGGCGCGTGGGTCTCGGTGGAGACGGACTCGTAGTAGCCCCGCAGCCGCTGCTGCTCGCGCTGGATGCGCCGCTTGATGGCGTAGGCCTCGCGCGGCTTGTAGTAGCTGTACTCGCCGTGGTCGCGGGCGCCGGCGTAGTCGGGGTCGAGGACCTTGCCGTGCTCGTCGTAGCCGACCGCGCCGTCGAGCGTGCCCTGCTTGGTGTAGCGGGGGTTGAGGGGGAAGGGGATGACGTTCCAGTCCTTGGGGACGTCCGGGTTGGGCTGGATGCGGTAGGCGACCAGGGCGCCGCTGTGCGCGAGGCGCAGCGCGAAGACGTCGGCGGTCTGGGACTGCACCACCGCGAAGCCGGTGTTGACGGGCACGTAGCGGCGGCCCACTGACGGGTTGAGCGGCTTGAGCGGGTCCTCCCAGCTGCCCGAGAGGTCCACCTTCATGGCACGGGCGGTGTTCTCGCCCTGCGAGACGGCGGTCTCCTCGGCCCAGCTGTTGGAGAACTCCAGGCTGCCCCGGACGCCGGCCGACACCTTCGCCTTCACCATCGACTTGGCGACGCCGAAGCCGAGCGGCGCGGTGATCATCCACATGTCGACGTCGACCTCGTTGGAGAGGGCGAAGCCGAACGCCGCGTCGACGCTGCGCTCCTTGGCCGACGACAGCGAGTGGACGACCTCCTCCGCCTGCGTGAGCTCCACCGACGCGACGCTGTCGTACGTCGCGCGGTCGGGGTCGATCGTGTTGGGGGTGAGGTTCTCCGACGGCACCGGCGGCGCGCCCTCGACGTAGCCGACCAGCTGCGGGTCGAACTGCACCTGGCTGACCCACTCGCTGACCAGGTCGCCGACCTTGTAGCCGGTGACCAGGTACCAGCGGCCGTCCCGCAGGTAGCCGTACGCCCGCTTCAGGACGCCGAACGCCTCGCCCTTGGCGGTGTACTGCATGTCCGCGTACTCGGCGACGGCGGGCGATCCCGTGACCGTCTCGTGGAACGGCGTGCGCATCGCGGCGAGCGCGGAGCGGACCTGGGCGGTGTCACTGGAGACGGGGGCGGTGGACAGCACGGCGGCGGGGCGGGCGGGGGCGGCGCGCAGCGTCAGGTGGTTGCCGCGCAGCCCCTCGTCGCGCACGAGGTCGGCGCTCTCGTCGGTGGAGGCCCGGTCGAAGGACCAGTAGGCGATCAGGTCCTCCTTCTCGCCCCGGAGCCGGGTGAAGAGGTTGTCGAGGACCTGCTCCTGGGTGCGGGCGGTGCGCCAGATCCGCACCTCCTCCAGGGTGCCGTGGAAGGGCTGGTCGGCCTTGCCGTCCTTGAGCCGGGCGCCGAGGGAGAGCTGGGCGTCGCCGTAGCCGGCGAAGTCGTCGCCCTCCAGCGGGTCGCAGGCGACGGACACGCCGTTGCGGTAGAGGCGGAAGACACTGCCGCGCGGGTCGGGATTGCGGGTCCAGCGCGCGCCGCGCAGCCGGGCCGGGTGGGAACCCGTATTGTCCGCCGCGGTGTTGCCGGCGTTCTCCTCGAAGCGCCAGTGCGCGATCAGGCCGCGGTCGCGCGCCGAGACGGGCGTCCCGAGCCGGGCCGCGTCGCGGGCCGCGTCCCACAACCGGACCTCGGCGACGATGCCCGTGAAGGGGCACGTCTCCAGGCCGTCGCGCACCCGGCCGATGTCGAGCGTGCCGGCGTTGCCCTTGGCGCCGGGCCCCTCGTAGCGGGCGGTGCCGGCCTCGCGGCCGTCGACGAAGAAGCGGACGTCCTGCCACTCCTGGAGGTCGACGGACTCCACGAGCTCCACGGTCTGCTGGACGGGCTTGCCGTCGGCGCCGGCCGCGGTGATCTCCTTGGAGCCCTTGCGCTCCTGCATCGACCGGCCGCTCTTGCGGACGACGCCGATCCGGTGGAACGTTCCCGCGGTGAGGGCCTCGGTGGAGGCGAACCGCACGAGCTTCCCGTCCGGCTCCTCGAACCCGAACTCCAGCCGCCCGTCGGGCAGGACGAGCAGCCGGTACGGGACGCTCCCGCCGGCCCCGTCGGCGGTGCGGCCCTTGGCGAGCAGGCCCTGGGTGGTGCCGAGCGCGTCGACGCGGCAGAACACCTCGACGGTGAGGTCGCCGGTGACGTCGAGCGCGTCGTTGTCGGGCACCTCCAGGTACGCGCCGTCGGACAGCTCGACCGCCCACGACTGCTCGTAGGCGGCGGCCAGGTGGGTCCACTCGTGCGGAGCGAAGGTGGCGCGGGTGGCCACCAGCCGGTCACCGGCTCCGGCGACGATGCGGTACGTCGTGTCCGCGGTCCGCTCGAGCGCGGCGGGCGCGGTCGTGGTGGTGACGCCGTCACGCAGATAGACGTGCCGGTTCTGCCCGGAGCGGTCCAGGACGCCCGGCTTGCCGCCCACCCGGGCGAGCGGGTCGCCGCAGGGCCAGTAGCCCATCAGCCCCGGCTCCTTGCCGGACAGCCGCCGGTTCCTCAGCTCCCGGACCTCCGCGAGGGTGCGGGCGGTGCCCCAGAGCCTTACCTCGTCCATTTCGACCGCGGCGTAGTCGGCCACCCAGCCGGCGAAGTGACTGCCGAAGCTGAAGAGGCCGTCTCCCTGGTAGGTGCCCGCCGCGACGCGCCTGGCCTCCTCGACGCCGTCCTTGTAGATCACCTGTTCCCGGGTGGCCGCGTCGAAGGCACAGGCCCAGTGGTGCCAGTCCGTGTCGTCGTTGCCGTAGTTGGTGGTGACGTCGTCGCCGTAGAACCCGAACCTGAAGGAGCTGGTCTCGGTGAAACCGATGTGCAGGGCGTTCCTTGTGCTGCCCTGCGACGTACCGTGCCCGATGACGTACTGCGCCTTGCCGTCCCACTTCGTCGTACGCCGCGCCCAGAACTCCACCGTGAAGGACTGGCCGGCGAGGCTGAAGCCGCTCTCGGTCATGGCCACGCCGCCCTTGCCGTCGAACGCCAGGGCGGGCACGACGGGGGCTGCCGGGGCGAGCAGCCCCAGCGTGTACGGAACGTCGCCGGTGCCGGCGTGGACGATCCTGGCCGCTCCGGACACCTCCTCGGGGTTGATCCACGCCTCCAGGGTCAGGTCGCGGGTCACCGCCACCCGGTCCAGCTGCTCCTGCGGCAGGGCGAGGACGTGTCGCTGCCCGTCGAAGGAGTACGCCCGGCCCGGCTTGTCCGCGCGCCAGCGGCAGCCGTGCCCGGCGACGAGGTCCGACACCTCGCCGAGCGGGACCTCCCGCGCCGTGCCCGGGTCGGCCAGCAGGAGCCGGGAGCCCGCGGAGAGCGGCACGCCGGGGCGGTTGGAGGAGGCGCGACGGTGGTCGTAGCGCAGCCGCTGGACGGGCTCGCCCGGCTGCGGCTCGGGGCCGCCCTCGCCGGCGTCCAGCCGGAGCGTGGTGGCCCCCGGCGCGTGATCGGCTTCTGTGAGGTAGAGGTGGCCGCCGACCGTGACGGGCGTACGGGCGGGCAGGGCGACGGAGAGGGGTTCGACGAGCCGGAGGACACCGCCGGCGACGTCGCCGGCCCGGCCGCCGGACAGGAGTCTCGTGGTCGCGTCGAACGTCTTCACCGCGCCGACCGTGACGGGCTCCTCCGGCGTGCCGTTGACGATCGCGGCGAAGTCGGCGGCCCGGCGCGGGAGCCGCTGCCAGGTCTCGCGTTCCTCGCCCCGCTCGATGGTCACGTCGCACAGGCCGGGTCCGTCACCCGCCGTGACCCGGATCGTCACCGCTCCCAGGCCGGTGCCGGAGTCGCGGGCGGTGAAGGTGACCCCCTGGCCGTCACCCGCCGTCAGCCGGCGGGAGGAGCGCACGACCGTGGTGTCGTAGTAGGTGGCGAAGAACTGCCCGTTGGTGCCGCGGAAGTACAGCACGACGTTTCCGGTGGCGCTGTCGAGCAGATACGGCCGGTCGGCCGAGCGGGCGAAGGACAGCAGGGCGCCGGAGGAGCTCAGGCCGGTGCGGTCGAGGGAGAGCTGGGGCACGGGCAGCGCGATGTCGTCGGCGCCCTTGAGACCGCCGGTGAGGCGGCCGAGCTCGTCGCGCTTGGCCGTCAGCTCGGCCTGGTGGGCCTCGATCTCGCGGCGGCGCCGCTCGAGCAGCTCACGCTGGGGCCGGAGTTCGGCGAGCTGGGCGTCGAGCGCCTCCACCCTCTTGCCCGCGTCACGGATGTCGGAGTGCCCGAAGTCGTGGAGGGCGACCCGCTCGATGGCGAACAGCCCCTCGCCGGACTCGGTGACCGGAGCGGTGTCGTACTGGACGACGCGGTCGCCGAGCCGGTCGGGGGCGCAGACCGCCTTCCCGCTGTGCCGGTTGACGACGGTGCTGTAGCCGTCGCTCCGCTCGTCGATATGGAAGTGGGTGTTCCAGGCGCCGGCGTTGCGCGGCCACACGATCAGGGGCGCGTCGTTGTCCTGGCGATCGCCGGCGACGTTCATGTCCTTGCCGGTGTGCGGATTGTGCAGGTGGTAGGGCGTGGGGCCGCTCCAGGACGCCCCCGGGGGAACCAGAACGGCCCACAGCGCCGACTTCGCCTCCTTGTCGGAGGTCCTGATCAGCGGTGGTTCGCTCCCGGCGCCGTCGTCCCGCACGGCGAGGTACTGCGGCTTGCCGTCCCGGGTGTTCTTGAAGCGGAGCCGGCACGTCCAGCCGGAGATGTCCTGCCACCTGTAGTAGAACGCCTCGCGGAGCCGCTCCAGCTCCGGCACGTCGGCGGTCTGCCGGGCGAGCTGGGCGACCTCGGTCTCCTTGGCCGTGATGTCCTGGACCAGCTCGCGGATCCGGGAGTCCAGCTCGCTGATCGCCTCCACGTCGGCGCTGCCCTCCGGCGCGGCCAGCACGGGCAGCGCCAGCTCGTCCGGCACCTGGGCGAGGCGGCCGTCGCGTCCGACGCCGAAGTCGACGGTGGCGAGGTAGGCGTCGTCGGTGGCGGCGCCGGTCTTCGGGTCGGGGCCGGAGGTGGCGTACGACAGGAGGACGCGCGCCTGGCGCTTGGCCGGCTTGGGCTCCTGCCCGTAGCCGACGGCCGTCTCCTCCTGCTGGTGGTAGAGGACGGCGGACAGGCCTGAGACGGTGGCGCGCCCGGCGACGGCGAAGCTGTCGCGGCGCACGCCCGGGTGGTCGCCGACGGGGGCCTCGGAGGTCACCCACTTCGGGTCGCCGACGAGCTCGCCGTGGCGGGCGCCGTCGGTCTGGTCGTGCAGGCGGGTGCCGGAGCCCTCGTCGAAGCGGTAGTAGGCGACAAGACCGGGGTCGTTGCCGATGAGGCGGACGCCCTTGTCGCGCTTGAGCTCCTCGGCGGTGCGGGCGCGGTCCCAGATCCGGACCTCGTCCAGCTCGGCGCGGGCGCTGCCGAGCCAGAGGGCCTTGCCCAGCAGCAGGGGGCCGGCTCCGGTGTACGCGCCGTCCGCCGTGCGGGTGCCGAGCTCCTGGCCGTCGCGGTAGACGGTCTGCCGGCCGGTGGCGTGGTCGTGGACGCAGGCCCAGTGGTGCCAGGAGGTGTCGTCGCCGCGCGCGTCGGTGTCGAAGTCGTCGTTGTAGAAGCCGAAGACGAACCTGTCGTCGTTCCGGAAACCGATGTGCAGGGACTGGCGGGGCGCGCCCGCCTCGTTGCCGTGCCCGAGGACGAACTCCTCGCGGCCCGTCGCCGTGCGCCGCGCCCAGAACTCGACGGTGAAGTCGCGGCCGGCGAGCTCCGGTCCCTCGGCGACGCGTACGTGGGCGTCGCCCTCACCGAAGGCCAGCGCGGTCTCCGCGTGCCCGTCCGTGCTCACCACCGGCACGAGCGGCTGCCCGGTGAACGGGCAGGTGCCGGGACCGCTCTCGTACACCGCGTCGCGGTACGCGGCGTCCGGGCTGGTCCACGCCTGCGTGCCCTGGAGGTTGAACAGCCCGTCGCGGCCCTGCTCGACGTTGAAGGAGTCGATCCGGCCGGTCGCGTCGTTGTGCGCGAAGATCTGCCAGCGCTGCTGCCCGTGCACGGCGGTGGGGACGAGCAGGGCGGCGAAGCGCCCGTCGGAGAGGTTGCGTACGAACGACAGTTCCTGGGTCGGCTCGTGGAAGGGGCGGCCCTCCATGTCCGTGGTGCCCAGGCTGTCCTTGGCCGAGTCGGGGCGGGTCCTGTGCCGGCTGCGGCGGTAGCGGGCCTCGAGGACCGGCTTCAGTTCGCCGCCCACCAGCAGGAAGCGGTCGCACAGCAGGGTGTCCGCGACGAGGGGCACCTTCGCGCCGGCGGCGTCCTTGACGTAGTCCGCGCGGTCCGGGTCGCCGGAGGAGGCGCCGCCGGTCAGCTTGTGGACGGCGTCGGGGTGCGCCGCCCCCACGGACTGGCGCAGGACCACGATGTGGGTGCCGTCGGAGACGGCGTGGAAGGGGGCGAGGGCGGTGAGCCTGGCCGTCGTGGACAGGAAGGGATCCACCTCGTCCTCGTCCAGCCGCTCACCGGACGCGGCCTCCACTCTGCCGCCGCGCTTGACGGCCGGCAGGGCGGTGGCGCCGACGGCCGCGAAGCCCACGTCCGTGATCTCGGACGGGAAGCGGAGCGGGAGGGGGTTCTCCGACCAGTAGGCGGCGTCGAGTTCACCCTTGCTCTCGTCGTGCCGCGCCACATCGAGGACGGTGTAGAGGAGGCGTCGCCGGTCGTCCATGGCCAGCGCCACCGTGGTGCCCTGGTGACGCACGGTGGTGGTGTGGACGTAGGGGCGGTCGCTGTAGACCTTCAGTAAGTGCTGCTCGCCGGACAATGCCTCTCCTTGGAAACGTGCTGCGGGGATCTGGAAATCCCCCTCTGACCTGCACCGCTCGCATCTCGCGAGCGCGGCGGTCACACGATTTACCGGTGCGAATCCCACGTCAAGGAGCTGTTTTCGCCACCGGGTCCGGAAACCGGGCAAACGCCCGACCCGGGAGGAGCGGTGCTCCTCCCGGGTCGTCCGCTCGTCCGCTCAGGCCCCGGCCGCCCCGACCAGCTCCGCCGTCGTGACGACCTCGGCGAACCCGCCGCCCTGCAGGTTGACCGCCGTGGCGTAGGCGAGCTCCTGGGCGGTGAGGTGGTATCCCTCCGGGCCGCGCAGGTCGAAGGTGTGGGTGGCGTCCAGCGCGAACAGCACCTCGTAGCCGAGGTTGCCGCCCATGCGGGCCGTGGTCTCGGCGCACATGTTGGTCTGGATGCCGGTGACGACGAACTGCCGCACGCCCTGGGCCTCGAACCACTCGCGCAGGTCCGGCGTGCCGTAGAAGGCCGAGTTGACCGTCTTCGTCACGAACAGCTCCGGGCCCTCGCCCCGGCCCCGGCGCTCCTCGATGGCGTCCTTGAGGTCGTTGCCCTCCTGGCCGGGGCGCAGCGGCGAGCCGGGCTTGGCGGAGTCGTGCCGTACGAACACCACCGGGCGGCCGGTCGCCTGCCAGGCGTCGATCAGCGCCGCGATGTTCTCCTCAGCGCCGGGGTTGTCCCGGGGCCCCCAGTGCTCCGCGTCGTCGAAGCCCTTCTGTACGTCGATGACGACCAGTGCGGCGTTGCCGTGAATCTCTCGCTTGTTCATGACCATGATCCTGCCGTCGGCGCACCCGTCCCGACAGTGGCAGGACTGCCGGGGTTCGATGGCTTTCTGCCACCCGGCCGGGGCATACTCCCGCCCATGGCGTCCTACCGCGTAGCCCTGCTCGCCTTCCCCAACATCCGGGCCTTCGACGTCTCGGTCATCACCGAGGTGTGGGGCACGGACCGCACCGACCGCGGCGTGCCGGCCTTCGAGCTGCGCCGCTGCGCCGCCGACCGCGCACCGGTCCCCATGCCCGGCGGCCTCAGCCTCGCCCCCGACCGCACGCTCGCCTGGCTCGACCGGGCCGACCTCGTGGTCGTCCCCGGCCTGGTGGACCCGCTGCTGCTGGTCCCGCCCCCGGTGCTCGACGCCCTCCGGCGCGCCCACGCGCGCGGCGTGCCGGTCGCCGCGCTGTGCGCCGGCGCGTTCGCCCTGGCCCAGGCCGGGCTCCTCGACGGCCACCGCGCCATCACCCACTGGACCCTCACGGACCTGCTGCGGCGGCAGCACCCCCGGGTGACCGTCGTACCGGACGCCCTCTTCATCGACGCCTCGGCCGATGCCGCCGACGCCGCTCCCGCGGCGGGCGGCGCCCCCCTGTGGACGTCGGCCGGCACCGCCGCCGGCATCGATCTCTGCCTGCACCTCGTCCGCACCCACCACGGCGCCGAGACCGCCGCCACCATCGCCCGCTCGATGGTCACCGCGCCCTTCCGCACCGGCACCCAGGCGCAGTTCATCGAACGCCCCGTCACCGGCGGGGACCGCGACGCCGACGCCCTGGCCCGCGTGCGCGAGTACGCCCTGCGCCACCTCGACGAGCCCCTGACCGTGGGCACGCTGGCGGCCCGGGCCGGCATGTCCCCCCGCTCCTTCGCCCGGCACTTCACCGCGACCACCGGCGACACGCCCGCCCGCTGGCTCCTCGACCAGCGCCTGGCCGCCGCCCAGCGGCTCCTGGAGCGCACCGACCTCGCCATGCCCGAGGTCGCCCGGCGCGCGGGCTTCGGCAGCGAGGTGACCATGCGGCAGCACTTCGCCGCCCGGCTGTCCACCAGCCCGCGCGACTACCGGGCGGCGTTCTCCCCGTCGTACTCCGCTTCGTAGTTGGTCAGGACGCAGCCGTCGGCCATCGCCTTCTCGAAGCGGAAGCCCTGCGGGGCGGTGAATCCGGCCTCGCAGTTGAGGTAGAGGAACTGCTGCTGGTAGAGGCCGATGCGGGCGTGCCGGTTGTTGGTCTCGACCGCGATGTTCGTCCCCACCAGGAGCTTGCTGCGGGTGGCCCTGATCCGGCCGTTCTCCTTGAGCTCCGCCAGCTGGGCGGCCTTGGCGCGCTCCTGGAAGACGGCCATGTTCGCGACCTTGTCCAGCCACACCAGCCCGTGGGCTCGCTGCGCCCCGGCGGGCTCGCCGCACAGGCCGCGCTCGCTGACGCCCCAGTCCTTGACGTTGCCCTCGACGGCGGGCAGGTAGTCGATGGACTGGATGGAGACGGTCTGCGGGTCGGTGGAGAACGTCTTGCAGTCGACGCTGTGATGGTCGTGGACGAGCCTGCGCAGCGCGGCGAGGTCGTCGGCGCTCGCCAGCCCCATGCTCGCCTCGGGGACGCGGCCGCCCGGCGCGGCGCTCGGCGGCGCGGACGAGGCCCCCGGGGCCGCGGAAGCGGACGCGCTTCCGGCCGCCGCCGTCCCGCCGGCGGCCGCACCGCCCTCCTTATCGTCCTTCTCGCACGCCGTCACCGAGGTGAGGGCGGCGAGTACGGCCGTCGTCGCGAGTATCCGCTGGATGCGCATGTGGGGGTGCCTTCGTCGGGAAGAAGCCGGTGGGGGCGCGCCGGGGCGGCGCAATGGCATGCGCATGCTAGTTGAGTGATCGCCCCCGGGCGACCGGGCCGGGGCCGGGACAGGGCGTCGACGGACGACGATGGACGAAGATGGAACCATGGTCCACATCACCTTCGTCCAGGGCGACATCACCCGGCAGCAGGCCGACGCCATCGTCAACGCGGCGAACTCCTCGCTCCTCGGCGGCGGCGGCGTCGACGGCGCCATCCACCGCGCCGGCGGCCCCGAGATCCTCGACGCCTGCCGCGACCTGCGCGCCTCCCACTACGGCAAGGGCCTGCCGACGGGCCGCGCCGTCGCCACCCCCGCCGGCCGCCTCGCCGCCCGCTGGGTCATCCACACGGTGGGCCCGGTCTGGTCGGCCACGGAGGACCGCTCGGATCTGCTGGCCTCCTGCCACCGCGAGTCGCTGCGGGTGGCGGACGAACTGGGCGCGAAGACCGTCGCGTTCCCGGCCATCTCGACCGGCATCTTCCGCTGGCCGCTGGAGGACGCGGCGCGCATCGCGGTGGAGACGGTACGAGCGACTCCGACAGCGGTGGAGGAGGTCCGCTTCGTCCTCTTCGACGAGCGGGCGTACGAGGCCTTCGCGTCGCAGATGCCTTGACGGCTGCACGGTCCGGGGGATTGCCTTCGTCCGGGCCCACCCGGTCGG
The DNA here is from genome assembly GCF_014655595.1 of Streptomyces griseocarneus. GTDB lineage: Bacteria > Actinomycetota > Actinomycetes > Streptomycetales > Streptomycetaceae > Streptomyces > Streptomyces griseocarneus. The sequence goes on from NZ_BNBL01000002.1 coordinate 82,528, forward strand.
CCGGCCGGCATCCGCCACAATGCGTGGGCGCCGGCCAACAGAACACCAAGGACCTCACGGTCGGTCAGGACCGCACTCCGTGCCTCCGGGGCGTTCTCACCGCCGTGCCCCGTGCCCCACCCTGAGGTGCCGTATTCGCAATGGTGATCGATCGATCCTCGCCGTAATGGGCTTGGCTACATACCGCCCTTTGCAGCCGGTGAACTCGCCGCGAAGGTAGAGGGCGTGTGCCGGCGGGTCCCGCCGGTGGTAGCGGAAACGTGAGAGAGGACGTGCCACGCATGGCCCCGATTCCGGTCAAGCCCGGCAAGTACAAGATCCACGCTCACATCATCGGACCGACCTCCCTCCTGACGGCCACCGAGTACGCCGTCAAGCACGGCGCTCCTGTCATCACCGACCGCCTCAACCCCCTGCCCATCGAGCAGGAGTGGGTCATCGACGCCGCTGAGCAAGAAGTCCCGGGGTCGCCCTACGTGATCCACCTGGCCTACCACCCGGCCGCGGGGCTCGTGGTCCACGAGGACAAGCTCTACGTGAACAGCGTTCCGCGTGCCGAGTGGACGAAGTTCACGTTCGAGCGGGTCATCGGCGGACTCAAGATCCTGGGGGCCGACAACGGTCTCGCCCTGCGCGCCGGGCACCGTGGTGCGCAGATCACGCTCGTGAAGCCCCAGCCCGAGTTCCAGGAGACGTGGACCCTCGAGTACCTGGGCCCGATCCCGGCCGAGGAGGAGTAGGGGCAAGGAGGCGGGGCGACCGGTAGCCGTCGTGGCCCGGTCGCCCTGACGTTTCCTCGATCGACATCCGGGCGCCGCGCGTCCTAAAGTCGGAGCGTGCTTTCCGTGGTCGTGGCGCCCTGGCGGCGCTCTCCCGTCGTCGTACGAAACCCGGACGTGCCGCACGACGCGGCGAGCACGATGAAGGTGGCGGTGCTGGCCGCGCTCCACCGCAGCGGGATCGACCTGGACGCACAGGTCCCTGTGGTCAATCGCTTCACTTCCGTGACCGGTTCGGCCACCTACGCCAACTCGATTGCGCACGACAGCGATCCGGCACCTTGGGAACTCCTCGGCGCGACCGCGTCGCTGCGCTGGTTGGCCGGGCGGATGGTCACGCACTCCTCGAACCTGGCCACCAACCTCTGCCTCGCCGAGGTCGGTCACGACGCCGTGGCGCGAGTATGGCGCCAGGCCGGTGCGTCCGGCAGCACGAGTCCGCGCGGTATCGAGGACTACCCCGCCCGCGCGGCCGGCGTCCACAACCGGGTCACTGCCGGGGACCTGGTCCGGCTGCTGGAGTCGCTGGAGCCGGAGGTGCTGGGACAGCTGGAGGGCAATGTCCATCGGGTGGACGTGGCGGCGGGGCTACCGCCGGGGACCCGGATGGCGAGCAAGAACGGCTGGTTTCCCGGACTTCGGCACTGCGCCGCCGTGGTCCATCCGCAGGACGCCGAGTCCTACGCGATCGCCGTCTGCTACACCGGCCCCCTCGCTAACGGGCACGACGTCGACGATCCGGCCGCCCGCCTGCTGGCGCGGATCTCGGCGCGGGTCTGGGCGGGCCGTCACACCCTCGCGGGCTGATCGGCCCGCTGACCGGCCGGCTGGCCGACCGTGGCCATCAGGGCCTCGACACCGGTGCGGTTGAGCAGGTTGATGCGGATGTACCCGGGATGGCCGTCGAGTTCGAAGTACTTCCCGTCCATCGCCAGGAACCAGCGGTGCGGCACCCGCGGCCGGGCGAACAGGAAGAAGCCGGTCTCCACCGGCATCCGCGCGCTGAGCGCGCCGCTGTCCACCAGCACCCTGTGACGGTCACGGACGTGCCGTATCAGCGCGCCGTTGCCCTCGCCGAGCATGACGTCGGCCGCACGGTGCGCGAAGAGGCGGTCGGAAACCGCCACATCACCATGCAGGTTCAGGTGCAGCTCGGCCATCTCCTCGCGCAGCCGCTCGGGGACGAGCAGATGCGCACAGCGGTAGCCGTGGATCGACAGGTATTTGGTGGGGCACACCATACGGAGGGTGAGATCGCCGGGCAGGTGCGCGGCCGACTCCTCGCCGCGTTCCCCGTCCCAGCGCATGTACTGGAACGTCCCGTCGACGAAGACCAGCGAGCCCGTCTCCTGCTGCCAGGCCCCGATCGTCTTCAGCACCGCGGACGGCACTCTTCGCCCCGCGTACCAGACCGGGTCGGTGAGGACGAGCACGGTCCGCTCGTCGGGCAGACGCAGGTCGAATTCCGGCTGGTAGGCGTGGCCGCGGGCGACGGGGACGGGTTCCAGGCCCATGCGCCTGAAGAGGTAGGCGAGCTTGTAGTACACCGGCGGGACGTAGTGGACCCGCCGCCGCCCCGTCAGCAGCAGCCAGGTGGCGAACGTGCCGAGGAGGCTGCTGGAGCCGCCGCCCGGAAGCACGTTGCGCGGCGTGCAATCGGCTCCGTCGTACTGCCGGTGCATCGCGGCGATCTTCGCGCGCAGCCGGACGTCCTCGTCCAGGCCGGAGTAGCGGGTGATGTCCGCCAGGCGCCCGGGGGAGGTGTCGGCGAGCTCGCCGAGGAATTCCTCGACGAACGGGTGCCCGCCGTTGTAGTCGGAGACGAAGACACGGGCGCCGGGCTGCTGCCGCTCGGCCTCTATCAGCTCGTGCCAGTCGAGCATCCGGAACAGTGACGGCGTCACGGGCACCCTCATTCGCGTGCGCTGATGGTTGTCTCGCCGGAGACCAGTGTCCGGGCCCGCAGGTTCTCCGGCAACAGCCCCCAGGGTGCGGGTGGCCGGTCAATGCCTTGTTCACCCACGAGGAGGACCGTTCGGAGACGGTGCGAGCCACCGCCGGCTCGTGACCTTGCCGGCAGGTGCGGCGAACAGGTGACGTGTCCGGGAGCTCCTCCGGCTCGTTCTTGCCGCAAAGGCCTGTCTTGCCGGAATCGACTGAAGGAGTCTGGATGCGACGAGTCCTCGCGGCGACTGCCCTGACCGCGGCCGCGCTGAGCGCAGGCGTCATCGGCCCGGGCACCGTCGCCCATGCCGCGGGCGGGGTGCCGGGCGTCGACCTGGTCGGCACGGGCATCGACCCGGAATCGGTGACCGCGATGGCGGACAACGCCCTGCAGAAGACGACGGCGGAACTGGGCCGGGCGGCCGGGGGCGGCGAGCTCGGGAGGACCCTGTCCGCCGCCGGCCGGACGGGGGGCGTCCTGAGACAGACGACCTCCGGCGTCCAGAGGTTCATCGGACAGACGGCGGGATCGGCGGGACAGTCCATCGGCGGCGCCATGACCGCGGGGGCGAGGGGCAGTCTGCCGAAGGGAAGCCTCCCGGAGCCGGGCTCGGTCCCCGGGTACTGAGCCGGGCCGGGCCGCCCCTCCAAGGCGGGAACCCGACACCGCGCGGCCGGCGCGGGCCGGCCTGCCGCGTCGGACGACCCCCGCCTCGCCGGGGCGCTGCCGCGCCGGACCTCGTCGTGCCGGCCCCCACCGCGGCGGCGCAGTGCCGGCCGCGGTGAGCAAGAAACAGCGGTGACACCACCGCCTGCCGATCCCGCCGGTGCGGGCCCGTCCCGGGCAGGGGCGGTGCCCGCACCCGGCCGTAGGAGGACGCGGCCGCCCACGCTCACGGGCCGAAGGCGACGTGCAGGGTCGCCACGGCCAGCGCCAGCACTCCGGCCACCACCGTGATCAGGACCGATGACGTCAGCACGTACGTGCCTCCGATGCTCGCCGTCATGCCGTCGACGAGCGCCACGAGCTCGGTGGTGCTCGGGGGGCGGTTCGGGCGGGTGGGGCCGGTGTCGTCGGAGTTGGTGTGCCGCATTCCGGCGTCGCGCCTCATGGGTGCCTCACCTTCCTCGGGGCTGTTGTCGAAGAAGGGGCGGAAGGCACCCTTCTCGTGCAAGCGCCGTCGTACGTCGCGCCGCTGCGGGTGCTTTGCACGTTGCCGGTCCCTCGCGGCCCCATAAGGGTGTGACCGACCCAGAGGAGGTGGCCGCGTGAGCCCCCGAGGAGATCACGGGGCCTTACCCGCCGAGTTGCCGGGTTTCGCCGTTTTCTTTACAGCGGAGTATCCGCGAGTCGTTCATAGCCTGAGGAGAGCCGGGGCAACCCATGAGGAAGCCGAGGACGCGACGCAGGATGCCATGCAGGAATTCCTGCGCAAACGGCCGGACTGCAAGAGCCCCGCGGGCTGGGTCCGGACGGTCGCCTGGCACGCGTACTGCAGGAAGGCCGAACGCAATCGCAAGCGGCTGGCCCTGGAATCACGGAACGCGCGGCTGGCGGGCTCGGCCCCGGCGGACCGTACCGAACCGGACGAGCACGAAAAGGTGCTGGAGATTCTGCGGGGACTGCCTCCTCGGCAGGGGCAGGTCCTGGCCCTGCACCTGGACGGTTACACCGCACCGGAAATCGCCGCGCTGATCAGCGTGAAGGCGAGCACCGTCCGCAGCAATCTGCGGCACGCACTCGCCACGCTGCGCGGCTCGCTGGAGAACTACGAGGAAAAAGAAGGAGGTTCGCATGGCAGCACGGGATGAGCGCGGACTCGTCACCCGCGGGGACCGGCCGAAGGCCACCAGAGATACCACGGCGTCCCTGCACCCGGCGTTCGAGCGTTTTCTGCGGACCGTACGGGCCGACGTCGAGAGCCGGCTCACCCCGGACGAGGTGCAGGACCGGCTGCGACGGCTCCTCGGGGCCGCGACGGCGGAACCGGAGGCGCGCCACGCCCGGAAGGCCGACGTGCCGGGCTTCGACTCCCGGGCCGGCTGGGCCGCTTACGGCTACCGCGTCGTCCGTCTGTGGCTGTCGGCCGTCGCGACGGCGGGCCGCCCCGGTGTGCGGCTGAACCGGGGCGACATCGACGAGCTCACGGTGGAGACGGTGGCGCGGGCGCTGAACAGCTTCCGTGACCAGGTGCGGCAACCGGTTCCGGAGCCGCAGGCGGCCGTCACGGAGCTGAAGGCCGCGTTCCTCGCCGAGTGCGTGCGGCACCTTCCCTACGTCAACCGGAGCCGTCACCTCATGACCGAGCGGGTCTCCTTCGACGAATTCGAGGACACGGACGACGTCGATCTCGTCGGCCTGCTGTGGGACTGCGCGACCACCGAACAGGCAGAGGAATTGCGCCGGGTGGCGCGTGACGAGGACGGAGAGGGCGACACCGACGAGATCGTCACACTGACACCCATCGCCGTCCGTGCCGCCGTCCAGCGGTATCCGGAGGCGGTGACCCCCGGTTCCATGGCCTGACTCTCTCTCCCGAGCGCACCACCGGACGCAAGGTGGCACATGAACGTGAACGACGTGAAAGTGCGGCAGGTGCTCCGACGTTCGTACGAACTCGACCACGGGTACTACGCGGTCGGCATCGAGGTCCAGCCGTACAAACTCACGGGGGTCGTTGTCGGGTCCGACGGCGTGGTGATGGCACGCTCCCGTCGGCATCTCACGGTCATGGAGGAGAAGGAGGTGGTGAAGCGCGTGGCGGAACTGGCGGGAAAACTGGTCGACGACAGACTGGGATGTGCGTTTCCCAGAGACCGGGTGTGCGTGGGAATCCAGGTGGGCGGCCCGGTCGACCCGGACACGGGAACGGTGCTCCACCTCGTCAACGGCCCCGACGACCACCGGCACGAAAAGCCTCCTCCGTACGAATGGGTGGGTTTCCCGCTCGGCGCGGAACTCTCCTCCCTGACGGGCTGCGCCACCTCGGTGGAGAACGATGCGCACGCCTTCGCGGCGTACGAGCAGAGCCTCGGCGTGGGCCGCACGAGCGCGACGTTCGGGATCGTCCTCATCCGCGACGGCGTGGGTGCCGGAATGGTCGTACGGGGCGAACGGATTTCCGCCCTGATGGAATTCGGGCACCTCCAGGTGTGGCAGAGGGGGCGGATCTGCGACTGCGGGATGCGGGGGTGCATCGAAAGCCAGGTCGGGAACCGGGCGTTGACCGCCGTGGTCAAGGAACGGACCGGACGGGAGCTGGACGGGCTGGAGGCCGCGATCGCGCTCGCCGACAGCAACGACTCCCAGGCGCGTGAGGCCGCGGCGGCCTTCCGCAAGGCCGGTACCTCGATCGCCCGTGGCATCGCCACGCTCCTCACCACCTTCGGACCGACCCATGTGGTGATCTACGCGGCGGAGGACCTCATCAGGGGCGGCCCCGGGTGCCGGGCGGCGAACACCTTTCTCCAGGCGTTGGGGAAATTCCCCGCGCACGCGTTCCACCTCAGCAGGGACTGTCAGATCGTCACCAAACCGCTGGACGCCGTCCGTGGCGCGCACGGCGCCGCGCTGATCGCTCTGCAGAGCTGTTTCGGCATCCGGCTCCAACCCCGGTAGGAGTAACCCCCATGCGCGCACCGACCCACGATGACGGCCGGCTCTCCATCGGACTCGACATCGGTGGCACGAAGATCGCGGCAGGAGTGGTCGACGCCGAGGGCCGCGTCGTCGAACGGGTTCCGGCCGTGCCGAGCCCCACCGACCAGGCGGCCATCCTGAAGACCGTTTCCGTCCTGATCGAGCAACTGCGCTCGCGCCATCCCGGCATCGTCGCCGTCGGCGTGGGAGCGGCGGGCCTCATCCGCTGGCCCGAGGGCCGCATCCGGACCGCTCCCAACAACGGCTACCGCGATGTGCCGCTCCGGCATCTGCTCCAGGAGTCCACCGGACTGCCGACCGTCGTCGACAACGACGCCAACGCCGCCTGCTGGGCGGAGTACCGCAAGGGGCACAGCGCCTCCTACATGGCGTTCATCACCGTGGGCACCGGCGTCGGCGGCGGCCTCGTGCTGGCCGATCGCCTCTTCCGCGGCCGCACCGGGATCGCCATGGAATTCGGGCACATGATCGTCGATCCGCGGGGCACCGAACGCTGCGGCTGCGGCACCATCGGCTGCCTCGAGCCCCTGGCCTCCGGGCGGGCGCTCGGTCGCTACGGCAGCGCGGCGGCCGCGGCGGAACCGGGCGGGATGCTGGCCACGCTCGCCGGCGGCCCCGGCCGGGTGACGGGGGAGACGGTCTCCGAGGCCGCGCGCGCCGGGGACCCGGCCGCCCGTGCCCAGCTCGAGCGCCTCGGCCAGTGGCTCGGCATCGGCATCGCGACGCTCGTCAACCTCTTCGACGTCGAGCTGGTGGTCATCGGCGGCGGCGTCGCGGAGGCCGGCGACCTCCTGCTGGACCCCATCCGCTCGGGCTTCACCCGCTTCGTCACCGCCGCCGCCCACCGGGAGCTCCCCGACATCGAGCCGGCCCGCCTCGGGCCGGAGGCCGGCTGGGTGGGCGCCGCCCTCCTGGCCCTCGACCACGCCCCCTGACGAAGGAACGCCGGGAACTGACGAGGAAACGCCGGACGGCCGCCACCTCTCACGAGGTGGCGGCCGTCCGGTGGTCACCGGGCCGTCTTCACAGACCCCGGATCAGTCGGTCCGCCGGTGTCAGGCCACCGGAGCCGGGAAGGTCGGGTACTCCACCCCGGAGACGTACTGGACGACGCGGATGACCTGGCAGGAGTAGCCGAACTCGTTGTCGTACCAGAGGTAGAGGATCGCGTTGTCGCCGTCGACCTTGGTGGCGCCGGCGTCGACGATCGAGGCGTGGCGCGAGCCGATGAAGTCGCTCGAGACCGCGTCGGGCGCGGTGGTGAAGTCGATCTGGCGCTTCAGCGGCGAGGTCAGCGACACGTTGCGGAGGTAGTCGAGGACCTCCTCGCGGGTGGTCTCGCGACCGAGCCGCAGGCTGAGGATCGCGATCGAGACGTCCGGCACCGGGACGCGGATCGAGCTGCCGGTGATCGGCGCCTTGAGGTCGGGCAGCGCCTTGGCGACGGCCGAGGCGGCACCCGTCTCGGTGATGACCATGTTGAGCGGCGCCGAGCGGCCGCGACGGTCGGCCTTGTGGTAGTTGTCCAGCAGGTTCTGGTCGTTGGTGAACGAGTGGACGGTCTCCACGTGGCCGCGCAGGACGCCGTACTCGTCCTCCATCGCCTTCAGCGGCGGGACGATGGCGTTGGTGGTGCAGGACGCGCAGGAGATGATCTGCTCGTCCGGCTTGATCATGTCGTGGTTGACACCGTGCACGATGTTGGGCACGTCACCCTTGCCGGGCGCGGTCAGGACGACCTTGTCGATGCCGGGCCGCAGGTGCTTCGACAGGCCCTCGCGGTCGCGCCACTTGCCGGTGTTGTCGATGAGGATGGCGTCCTTGATGCCGTACGCCGTGTAGTCGACCTCGGAGGGGTCGTTGGCGTAGATCACCTTGATCGCGTTGCCGTTGGCGATGATCGTGCTGTTCGCCTCGTCGACGGTGATCGTGCCCTGGAACTGACCGTGGATGGAGTCGCGCCGCAGCAGCGAGGCGCGCTTGACGATGTCCTGGTCGCCGCCCTGGCGGACCACGATGGCCCGCAGCCGCAGGCCGTTGCCGGAGCCGGCCTTCTCGATGAGCAGACGGGCGACGAGGCGGCCGATGCGGCCGAAGCCGTAGAGGACGACGTCGCGCCCCTCGCGGCACTCGATCTTGTTGGCGCCGGTGGCGCCGGCGACCGCCTCGGCGGTGAACTCCTCCACCGACAGGCCGCGGCCGTCGGCCTTGTACGTCGCGGCGAGCATGCCGATGTCGATCTGGGAGGGGCCGAGGTCGAGCGTGGTGAGAGCCCGCAGGAACGGCAGCGTCTCGGTGACCGACAGCTCCTCACCGGCTATCTGGCGGGCGAAGCGATGGGTCTTGAGGATGCTGACCACCGACTTGTTCACCAGGGAGCGGCTGTGGACCAGGACGGTGACGTCCTGCTCCCGGTGCAGCTTCCCGATGATCGGGATCATCGACTCCGCGATCTCCTCGCGGTTCTTCCAGTTTGTGAACGAGTCTTCGTTGACAGTCACAGGTCCATCTTTCGAGCTAGGCGGCGCTCATATGCTAACCCCACACTCTTTTGATCGATCAAGCGCTGCGGTCTGAGAGGGATGCCACACTCGGGGAGTAACTAGCGGTTTGTCCCTATTCATCCCCGGTGTCGTTCCCCACCAGCACCTCCCGGAGCACGACGGCCCCGCTGATGCCGACGTCCTTGGTCGCGGTCAGAAGGGTGAGGGTGCCGTGCCCGATCAGCTCCCCGAGGTGCCGGACGGCCGCCTCGTGATCGGCGTCGCGCAGCTCCGCGCGATAGCGGCGGGCGAACTCCTCGAAGCGGGCGGGATCGTGTCCGTACCAGGTGCGCAGCCCGGTGGAGGGTGCGACGTCCTTGCACCACTCGTCGAGCGCGGCCGCCTCCTTGCTCACGCCGCGCGGCCAGATGCGGTCGACGAGCACCCGGCCGCCGTCCGCCTTCTCGGGCGCGTCGTAGACCCTGCGCACCCGCACCCGCCGTGACCGTTCCACGCTCCCATCGTCGGCCCGGGCCGGGCGGTGCGCACCCGGTGGCGGCTGCCCGGAGCGGGATGGCCGATCATCCGCGCCGCGAAGACGCTGGGACATCTTTCGAAGACTCGGAGATATTCATCGGCTCAATGGATCTTCCTAGTGTTGAGCCCATCAACCACCGGGGACACCGCCCCGGACAACCAGGGGAGAGATCACCATGCGCGCTGTCGTCCAGAAGTCCTTCGGAGGCCCCGAGGTCCTGGAGACCGTCGAGACCGAGCGGCCCACGCCCCTCGGCGGCGAGGTCCTCATCCGCGTCCACGCCAGCGGTGTGAACCCGGTGGACGTCGCCGTCCGCTCCGGCGCCTACCCGCTGCTCGGCGAGCCGCCCTTCGGCGTCGGCTGGGACATCTCCGGCGTCGTCGAGGAGGCCGGCCCCGGTGCCCGCTTCAAGCCGGGCGACGAGGTCTTCGGCATGCCGTTCTTCCCGCGCGCCGCCACGGGCTACGCCGAGTACGTCGCCGCGCCGTCGCGCCAGGTGGCCCGCAAGCCCGCCGGCCTCGACCACGTGCACGCCGCGGCCATCCCGCTCGCCGCGCTCACGGCCTGGCAGGGCCTGGTGGACGCGGCCCGACTCGAGGAAGGCCAGCGGGTGTTGATCCACCGCGCGGCCGGCGGCGTCGGCCACTTCGCCGTGCAGATCGCCAAGGCCCGCGGCGCCCACGTGATCGCCATGGCGAGCGCCCCCAAGCACGACTTCGTACGGAGCCTGGGCGCCGACGAGGTCATCGACTACCGCACCACCGACTTCACCCAGGCGGTCAAGGACGTCGACGTCGTCTTCGACTCCTCGTCCGAGGGCGTCCGTTCGCTTTCCGTCCTGCGCCCCGGCGGCACGCTCGTCAGCATCATGGAGCACTGGAACCAGGAGCTCGCCGCCGAGGTCGAGGCCGCCGGCCGCCGCTTCGCCGGCGTCAGCGTCGAACCCGACTACGCCTCGCTGGAGGCGATCGCCGCCCTCGTGGACGCCGGCCGCATCAAGCCCCACGTCGCCGCGACGTTCCCGCTGGCCGAAGCCGCCAAGGCGCACGAGCTGGTCGGCTCCGGCCGGACCCAGGGCAAGATCGTCCTGACCGTCGGCTGACACGGCTCGGGTCGTACGCTGAACGCCCCGCGGCGGGGGAGACGGAAGAGGAAAGAGAAAGAGGGGGAGGGCGTTGGACATCCTGACCGAGGCGCTGAGCTCGATGCGGACCGGGCAGCCCAGGTCCGTACGCACCCACGGCCGTGCGCCCTGGGGCCTGCGCCTTCCCCCGGTCGCCGGCGCCGGCTTCCACGTGGTGCTGTCCGGCACCTGCTGGATCGTCCCCCTCGGCGACGCGCCCCACCTGAAGCCGATCGCCCTCAGCCCGGGTGACGTGGTCTTCCTGCGCGACGGCCGCGGGCACATCCTCGCCGACCACCCCTCCACCCCGGCCGAGGTGGAACGCCCCGAGCAGTTCCGTCCGGGGTCGCCCATCGGCACGGTCACGATCGGCGGCGACGGTCCCCGCACCAGCCTCCTGTGCGGCAACTACCACCTGGACCAGGGACGCCCCCACCCCCTGGTGCGCCAGCTTCCCGAGATCATCCACCTCCCCGCCGGACACGGCCGACACCCCGAACTGAGCGCCGCCGTCCAGCTCCTGGGCGCGGAACTGGAAAACCCCCGCATCGGATCGCACGGCATCGTCCCCGCGCTCATCGACTCGCTTCTCCTCTACATCCTGCGCGCCTGGCTCGAGGACCGGCCGCCGACGGCAGCCACGGGCTGGGCCGCCGCACTCGGCGACTCCGCGGTCGCCCCGGCCCTGGCCGCCGTCCACGAGGACCCGGCCGCCCAGTGGACCGTGGAGTCGCTGGCCGAGCGCGCGGGCCTGTCCCGCGCGGCCTTCTCCCGCCGCTTCACCGCCCTCGTCGGCGAGCCGCCCATGGCCTACCTGACCCGCTGGCGGATGACGACCGCCGCGAAGCTGCTGCGCGAGTCCGACGCCCCGCTCACCACCGTCGCGGCCCGGACCGGGTACGGCTCCGAGTACGCCTTCGCCAAGGCCTTCAAGCGCGAGTACGGCCAGGCCCCCGGCGGCTACCGCCGCGAGTCCCGCCTCGCTCCCGCCTGAGCCCGACGCGGCCGCGGGATCGGCCCGCGGGTGGGTGCGTACGGCCCGTAGCCGCCGGGGCCGGTTCCTGTCGACCTGATGGAACGATATCGGCCACCTCGCATCACCGGCCGTGCCGCCTAAGGGGCGTCGCGAGTGGCCCGGGCTGGCGCGAATAGATGAGTGGATATCGGAACAAATAGGGCTAGATCGCCACTCCGGGTCGCGGCGGTCCGGCCCGAAATCGGTAGCTTGCCGTGCTCACCCGCATCCGTTCGATGGCGTGAACACGACGGTGCCCACCCGTCAGTCTCGACCAACATCATTAAGCGCTGCTTCACTTGCGCGGCGGGAGCTCCTCGTCGCCCGATCGGGTGACTCAAAGGGGCTCCTTCTTGACGCACGCGCCCAGAGGGAAGGGACCGGGATGGCGACCGCAGCGCACCGGCAGCAGCCGGAGCAGCCCGAACAGCAGGCAGGCCGGGCCCAGCTCAGCCTGGGGATCGCCGCCGCGCGGAACCTCGCGACCACCACCAAGAGCGTCCCGCAGATGCAGGGCCTCAGCTCGCGGTGGCTGCTGCGCATGCTGCCCTGGGTGGAGGTGAAGGGCGGCACGTACCGGGTCAACCGGCGCCTGGCGTACGAGGTCGGCGACGGCCGGGTCACCTTCGTCCAGGACGGTGCCGCGGTCAGGGTCGTCCCGGCGGAGCTGGGCGAACTGCCGCTGCTGCGCGGGTTCCACGACGACGCGGCGCTGCGAGCGCTGGCCGAGCGGTGCCGGCAGGAGGAGTACGCGCCCGGCGAGGTGATCGCCGGACGCGGCGAGGCCGTCGACCACGTCTACCTGATCGCGCGCGGCAAGGTCGAGAAGGCCGGCACCGGAAAGTACGGCGAGGAGATCCGCCGCGGCGTGCTGGCCGACGGCGGGTTCTTCGGCGCGCGGGCGGTGGCCGAGGAGCCGGGCGAGTGGGAGTTCACGGCGCGCGCCCTGACGGCGTGCACCGTCCTGGCCCTGCCCCGGGCCGCGTACGAGGAGGTGGCGGGCCGTCACGAGCGGCTGCGCGCCCACGTCCGGCGGCGCCAGGCCGAGCAGGAGCGGCCGCGGAACCGGAAGGGCGAGGCGAACATCGACCTCGCCGCCGGCCACGCCGGCGAGCCGGTCCTGCCGGGCACCTTCGTCGACTACGAGCTCGCCCCCCGCGAGTACGAACTGAGCGTGGCCCAGACGGTCCTGCGGGTGCACACCCGGGTCGCCGACCTCTACAACGACCCGATGGACCAGGTCGAGCAGCAGCTGCGGCTGACCGTCGAGGCGCTGCGCGAGCGCCAGGAGTCGGAGCTGGTCAACAACCCCGAGTTCGGCCTGCTGCACAACGCCGACCACAGCCAGCGCATCTCCACCCACTCCGGCCCGCCCACCCCCGACGACATGGACGAGCTGCTGAGCATGCGGCGGGGGACCAAGGCCTTCTTCGCCCACCCCCGGGCCATCTCCGCCCTCGCCCGCGAGTGCAACAAGCGGGGCCTCGCCTTCGACAGCGCCGACGTGAACGGCCACGCGGTCCCCGCCTGGCGGGGCGTGCCGATCCTTCCCTGCGGCAAGATCCCCGTCTCGGACGAGGGCACCTCCGCCATCCTCGCCATGCGGCTGGGCGAGGCCGAGCAGGGAGTCGTCGGCCTGCGGCAGACCGGGATCCCCGACGAGTACGAGCCGGGCCTGAACGTGCGGTTCATGGGCATCAACGACCAGGCCCTCATCTCCTACCTGGTGAGCACCTACTACTCGGCGGCCGTTCTCGTCCCCGACGCGCTCGGCGTCCTCGAGAACGTCGAGGTCTTCCACACCCCGTCCTGACGGGTACCACCCCCCGGAACGGAGAGAAGAACCTGTGTCACTGCTGTCCCGGATCATCGCGCTGAACGCACAGCCCCCGGTGGTCCCTCGCCCGTCGGGCACCACCGTGCCCACCGTGCCCACCGGGCCGACGGGGCTGGGCACCTCCGCCGCCCGTATCGCGACCCGTCTCGCGGCGGGGGAGGCAGCGGGGAAGGCGGTGGGGAGCACGGCCGGGAAGCCGGCCGGCCGCACCCCCGGCCCCGCCGGCGCCCCGGACGAGCGCGGTACCGGCGTCCCGGAGCTGTACTGCCCGCCCGCCGTCCGGGACGACCCGGCACTGGCCCGCGAGGTCAACGACCAACTGCTGGCCTGGGCCGACGAGACCGGCATCTACGCCGGACGGCTCGACCGCGTCCGCGCGGCCGACTTCGGGCGCCTGATGATGCTGGCCCACCCCGACACCGACGACCCGGACCGGCTGCTCGCGGCGGGCAGGTGCGCCCTGGCCGAATGGGCCACGGACGACTACTACTGCGACGACGAGACCGTGGGCTCCCGGCCCGAACTCCTCGGCTCCCAGCTCGGCCTCGCCTACGCCGCCCTCGACCCCGCCCACCTCCCCGCACGCTACGCGCCCGCGTGGGAGAGGGACATGAACGACGACCCCGTACGGGTCGCCCTGCGCTCGGCCCTGCGGCACCTCACCCGGTACGCGGAGCCGTCCCAGGTGGGCCGGCTGCGGCACGAGGTCGCCGTCCTCTTCGTCGGCTACGGCCAGGAGGGCTCCTGGCGCTCCCGGGGCCACATGCCCAGCGTCCACGAATACCTGGCCCACCGTCAGATCAACAGCTTCCTCCCCTGCATCGCGCTGACCGACGTGGTGGGCGGCTACGCCCTGCCCGCCACCGAGTACGCCGACCCGCGCGTGCGCCGCGCCGTGACGACGGCCGCGACGGCGAGCACGCTCGTCAACGACCTGTACTCGATGACCAAGGAACACGACTCCTCCGGCGTGGAGTTCAACCTCCCCACCGTGATCGCCGAGGAGGAGCGGTGCTCGCCGCGCGAGGCGATCGAGCGCAGCGCGGAGATCCACGACGAGCTGGTGCGCGCCTACGAGGCGCAGGCCGCCGCCCTCGCCCTCACCGGATCGCCCCAGCTGCGCCGGTTCCTCGCGGGGGTGTGGGCCTGGCTCGGCGGCAACCGCGAATGGCACAGCGGCAGCTCCCGCTACAACGGCGCCTGAGCCCGCCCGCCCTCCCCCCTCTCACACACCGCACATCCCTGTGCCACACCGCACGTCCCTGTGCACACATGCCCTAAGGAGCAACCCCATGACGACCACGCCCGCCCCCGCCGGCGTCCTGCGCACCGCCTACCAGAAGTCCGTCGCGGAGTACTGGAACAACGAGAAGGACCCGGTCAACCTGCGCCTGGGCGACGTCGACGGCCTCTACCACCACCACTACGGCCTCGGCGACTACGACCCCGCCGTCCTGGAGGGCCCCGAGGAGACCCGCGACGAGCGCATCATCGAGGAACTCCACCGGCTGGAGTCGGCACAGGCAGATGTCCTCCTCGACCACCTGGGCCCCATAGCCCCCGGCCAGCGCCTGCTGGACGCCGGCTGCGGCCGCGGCGGCACCAGCATCATGGCCAACGCCCGCTTCGGCTGCCAGGTCGACGGCGTCTCCATCTCCCAGTCCCAGGTCGACTTCGCCAACGGCCAGGCCCGCAAGCGCGGCGTGGACGACAAGGTCCGCTACCACTTCGCCAACATGCTGGACACCGGCTTCCCCACCGGCGCCTTCCAGGGCATCTGGAACAACGAGTCCACCATGTACGTGGACCTGTCCGACCTCTTCGCCGAGCACGCCCGCCAGCTGGCCTACGGCGGCCGCTACGTCACCATCACCGGCTGCTACAACGACGTCACCGGCGGCCGCTCCAAGGCGGTCAGCCGCATCGACGAGCACTACACCTGCAACATCCACCCCCGCAGCGCCTACTTCAAGGCCATGGCCGCCAACGGCCTCGTGCCCATCAACGTCGTCGACCTCACGGCCGCCACGATCCCCTACTGGGAGCTGCGCGCCCAGTCCTCCCTCGCCACCGGCGTCGAGGACCCCTTCCTGACCGCCTACCGCGAGGGCAGCTTCCACTACCTCCTCATCGCCGCCGACCGCGTCTGACCCGCGCGCGGGCGTCCGACCCGCGCGCGAGGGGTCAGACCATCGCCTCGTCGATGTAGCACCAGCGCCAGTCCTCGCCCGGTTCGAAGGACTGCACGATGGGGTGACCGGTCTCGCCGGCGTGCCCGCTGGCGTGCCTGTTCGGCGAGGAGTCGCAGCACCCCACGTGCCCGCAGGTCAGGCAGAGCCTCAGGTGCACCCAGGGGGAGCCGATGCGCAGGCATTCCTCGCAGCCCTGGGGCGTGCGCGGGGTCACGGGGCGCACGGACGACAGGTGCGGGTCGGGTCGGTTCATGGCGGGGTTCCTTCTTCGAGACTCCCAGCCTGACAGTGCCCGGTCCGCACGGCAATCCGGGGCGGGCGACCGTGCGGGGGTGCACCACCAGGTGTTCTGTGGATGGATGGGGGCAGGGGCGGGGAGACCGGCCGGGCGCCGGTCGCGTACGACCGCGATCCGGGAGGAAGGGTTCCCATGCCGAAGGAGACGGTGGCCGAGCAGTTCGTCGACATCCTGGCGCGCGCCGGGGTGCGCAGGCTCTACGGGGTCGTCGGGGACAGCCTCAACCCGGTCGTGGACGCGGTGCGCCGCAACGCCGCCGTCGACTGGGTCCAGGTCCGCCACGAGGAGGCCGCCGCCTTCGCGGCGGGGGCCGAGGCCCAGCTGACCGGCACGCTGGCCGCCTGCGCGGGCTCCTGCGGCCCGGGCAACCTGCACCTCATCAACGGCCTCTACGACGCCCACCGCTCCATGGCCCCCGTGCTCGCGCTGGCCTCGCACATCCCCAGCGCGGAGATCGGCACCGGCTTCTTCCAGGAGACCCACCCGGACCAGCTCTTCCGGGAGTGCAGCCACTACTGCGAGCTGGTCTCCAGCCCCCGGCAGATGCCACGGGTGCTGCGCACCGGCATCCAGAACGCCATCGGCCGCGGCGGCGTCAGCGTCATCGTCCTGCCCGGCGACGTCGCGGGCGAGCAGGCCCCGGCGCGCACCGGCGAGCACGCGCTGGTCACCGCCCGCCCGTCCGTACGGCCCGGGGACGCGGAGATCGACGCGCTCGCCCGGATGGTCGACGAGGCGGACAAGGTGACGCTGTTCTGCGGCAGCGGCACGGCGGGCGCCCACGAGGAGGTCATGCGGTTCGCGGAGCGGGTGAAGGCCCCCGTCGGGCACGCGCTGCGCGGCAAGGAGTGGATCCAGTACGACAACCCCTATGACGTCGGCATGAGCGGCCTGCTCGGCTACGGGGCCGCCTACGAGGCCACCCACGCGTGCGACCTGCTGATCCTGCTGGGCACCGACTTCCCGTACAACGCCTTCCTGCCGGACGACGTGAAGATCGTCCAGGTGGACGTGCGGCCCGAGCACCTGGGCCGGCGGGCCGCGCTCGACCTCGCGGTGTGGGGCGACGTCCGCGAGACGCTGCGCTGCCTGACGCCCCGGGTGCGGGTCAAGAGCAGCCGGAAGTTCCTCGACAAGATGCTCGCCAAGCACGCCGACGCCCTCGAGGGGGTCGTCAAGGCGTACACCCGGAAGGTGGAGAAGCACACGCCGATCCACCCGGAGTACGCGGCCTCCGTCCTGGACGAGGAGGCCGCCGACGACGCGGTCTTCACCGTCGACACCGGGATGAACAACGTGTGGGCCGCCCGCTACCTCACCCCCAACGGCCGCCGCCGCGTCATCGGCTCCTTCACCCACGGCTCGATGGCCAACGCCCTTCCCCAGGCGATCGGGGCGCAGTTCCTCGATCAGGGCCGGCAGGTCGTCTCGATGTCCGGCGACGGCGGGTTCTCCATGCTGATGGGCGACTTCCTGACACTGGTCCAGTACGGCCTGCCGGTGAAGGTCGTGCTGTTCAACAACTCGTCGCTGGGCATGGTGGAGCTGGAGATGATGGTGGGCGGCCTGCCGTCGTACGGCACGGCCAACCACAACCCCGACTTCGCGGCCATCGCCACCGCGGCCGGCGCGTACGGCGTACGGGTGGAGAAGCCGAAGCAGGTGCGGGGTGCCCTGCGGGACGCCTTCCGGCACAAGGGGCCGGCGCTCGTGGACATCGTCACCGACCCCAACGCCCTGTCGATGCCCCCGAAGATCACCGCGGACATGGTCAGCGGCTTCGCCCTCTCGGCGGGAAGGATGGTCCTGGAGGGCGGCGTGGGACGGATGGCCCAGATGGCCCGCTCCAACCTGCGCAACATCCCGCGCCCCTGAGGAGCGTGATCACGCGGGCCGCCCGCCCCGGCACAGGGCGGCGGGCTCGCGGTGGATGGGGGTGCGGGTGGAGGTGAGGGGGCGGCCGGTGCCGCCGTGGCGTTCGGCGACGATCTCGCTCGCGATGGACAGCGCGGTCTCCTCGGGCGTACGGGCGCCCAGGTCGAGGCCGATGGGCGACCGCAGCCGCGCCAGCTCCGCCTCGGTCAGGCCCGCCGCGCGCAGGCGCCGCAGGCGCTCGAGGTGGGTGCGGCGCGAGCCCATCGCGCCCACGTAGGCGACGGGCAGGCGCAACGCCCTTTCCAGCAGCGGCACGTCGAACTTGGCGTCGTGGGTGAGCACGCACAGCACGGCCCGCCGGTCGAGGCGCTGGGAGTCGAGGTAGCGGTGGGGCCAGTCGACGACGACCTCGTCCGCCTGCGGGAAACGTTCCTTCGTGGCGAAGACGGCACGGGCGTCGCACACCGTCACCCGGTGGCCGAGGAACGCGCCGACGCGCACGAGCGCGGCGGCGAAGTCGACCGCACCGAAGACGATCATGCGGGGCGGCGGTACGGAGGTCTCGATCAGCAGCGTGCTCCCCGGCCCGCACCGCGAGCCGTCGCCATCGTCGTCGACACCGCCGTCGCCGACGCGGACCGTGGAGGTGCCGCCGGTCTCGAGCATCGCGCGCGCCTGGGCGGCGGCGGCGCGCTCGAGCCGTACGTCACCGCCGAGCGAGCCGGCCGGCGGGCCGTCGGGCCGGACGAACAAGGCATGGCCGGCGGGGCCGTCCAGGATGCGTACGAGCGCCACCGCCTCGCCCCCGGCGGCGGCCGTCAGCGCGGCGGCGAGCGTCCCGGCGACGGGCGTGCCCGCCCGGACCGGGGTGACGAGGACGTCGATCGCACCGCCGCAGGACAGGCCGACGGCGAACGGATCGTCCTCGTCGTACCCGAAGCGTTCGAGCAGGCTCTCGCCGGTGACCAGCGCCTGGCGGCACAGGTCGTAGACCGCCGCCTCCACGCATCCGCCGGAGACGGAACCGGCCGCCGTGCCGCCGGCGTCGACGGCGAGGGCCGCACCGGGCCGGCGGGGCGTGCTGCCGCTGGTGGCCACCACGGTGGCGACGGCGAAGTCGCGTCCTTGCGCGCACCACCGGCTCAGCTCGGAGGCGATGTCCAGCACTTGCGATGCTCCTGGGGTCCCTGGGGTCGACGCGAACGGGCCGCAGCGGTCTACAGCACCTGTTCGATGGTGATGGGCAGCCGGCGGACGCGGGTTCCGGTGGCGTGGAACACCGCGTTCGCGATGGCGGCCGCCGTGCCGGGGATGCCGAGTTCGCCGCAGCCCTTGGTCCCGTTGGGGGTGGTGGGGTCCGGGCCGCCGACGAAGTGCACCTCCAGGTCGGGGATGTCGGCGTTGACGGCGATGAGGTAGTCGCCGAAGGTGCCGTTGGCGATGCGTCCGGTCCGGGGTTCGGTCACGGTGTGCTCGAGCAGGGCCATGCCGATGCCGCCCACCGTGCCGCCGACGAGCTGGCCGCGCGCGGTCTTCTCGTTGAGGACGCGCCCGCAGTGCGCGGCGGTCACCAGCCGTGCCACCCGGATCACCCCGAGGTCCGCGTCCACGTGCACTTCCGCGAACTTGGCGGCGTAGGGGCCGGTCGGGACCACGGGCTCGTCCTCCGACGGCGCCTCGGCCGACCCCTCGGCGGTCAGCTCGTCCTGCCGGTGCCGGGTGAGGATCTCCGCGTAGCTCTCGCCCCGGCCGTCGTCCACGCGCACGATGCGGCCGTGCTCGACGCGCACGTCGTCCACGGCCGCGCCGCGCAGCGGCGAGCCGGCGTCGTCGCGGACCAGGTCCAGGAAGGCGCGGACGGTGTTCCGGGCGGCGGCGTGGATCGCGGAGCCCATGGATCCGGTGAGCCCGGAGCCGCCGGCCACGGGCGCCTCCGGGAGGGAGCTGTCGCCCATGACCATGCGCACCCGCCGCACCGGCAGCCCCAGCAGCTCCGCGGCGAGCTGGGTCATCACCGTGTACGTGCCGGTGCCCAGGTCCATGCCCGCGCTGGCGACCACCGCACCGCCGTCGCGGGTGACCGTGACCCGCGCCGCGCAGGCGAACTGGGCGAAGAAGAACGACGTCCCGGCCATGCCGTAGCCCACCAGATGCCGGCCCCGGCGCATGGAGCGCGGCCGGGGATCGCGGCGCGACCAGCCGAACCGCTCGGCGCCGGTGCGGTAGCACGCGCGCAGGTCGTTGCTCGACCACTGCTGTCCGGTCACCGGGTGCCGGTCGGCGTAGTTGCGCAGCCGCAGCTCGAGGGGGTCCAGGTCCAGTTCGTAGGCGAGTTCGTCCAGCGCGCTCTCCAGCGCGAAGTTGCCCTGGGCGTCACCGGGGGCGCGCATCGAGCCGGGCGAGGGGACGTTCACCCGCACCTGGACGTCCCGGGCGGAGATGTTGGGGCTGGCGTAGCCCGACAGCGAGGCCCTGGTGACGTGTTCGGGGTTGACGTCGCGGATGGAGACGGTCTGCCACGCCTCGTGGTCGATGGCGGTGATCCGGCCGTCGCGGGTGGCGCCGATCCTGACGGTCTGCCGGGTGTCGGGGCGGTGCCCGACCGAGGTGAACATCTGCTTGCGGGTGAGCACCAGCTTCACCGGCCGCCCCACGTGACGCGCGGCGACCGTGGCCAGGACCGTGTGCGGCCAGGTGCGCAGCCCGGAGCCGAAGCCGCCCCCGATGTAGGGCGCCAGGACCCGGACGTCGTCCTGCGGGACGCCGAGCGTTCCCGCGAGGCCGATCCGGGTGTTGGAGGGGCCCTGGGTGGAGTCGTGGACGGTGAGCTTGTCGCCCTCCCAGGAGGCGACGGTGGCGAACGGGCCCATCGGATGGTTGGTGTTCACCGCCGTGCGGTACGTCCGCTCGACGCGTACGGGCGCCGTGGCCAGGGCCGCCCCGACGTCTCCGGTGCCGCCGTCGCTCCCGAACGGGTCGCGGACGTGCTCGGCGCCCGGATCGTCGATGTCCACCACGGGAGGGGACGGCGCGTACCGCGCGGTGACCAGCCGGGCGGCCTCGGTCGCCTGCTCGAAGGTCTCGGCCACCACCACCGCGACGTTCTCGCCGTGGTGGACGATCCGGTCGCTCTGCAACGGCGGCGGCGGCAACGGCCCCAGCCGGTCGCGCGCCTCCCGGAGCGGGGGAGCGTTCTCGTGGGTGAGCACCGCGAGCACGCCCGGCGCGGCCGTCGCCGCCGTCGTGTCGACGGCCGTGAGGCGCCCGGCGGCGACGGTGCTCTGCACCAGGACGGCGTGGGCGAGGCCGGGGAGGTCGGCGTCCGTGGGATAGGTGGCGCGCCCGCTCACCTTGACCCGGGCGTCGACGCGGTCGATCCCCTCACCGACAACGGGACGGTCCATGGCTTACGGCTCCTCCGCCAGGGTGCTCAGCATCCGTACGACGGCTCTCCTGCCGAGCTCGATCTTGAAACCGTTGTCGCGCCTCGCCTGTGCCCCGCCGAGGGCCGCCTCGGCGGCCGCCGCGAAGGCGTCCGGGCCCGGTGCGGCACCCCGCAGCAGCTCCTCGGCGCGGGGCACCCGCCAGGGAACGGTGCCGACGCCGCCCAGCGCGAGGTGCGCCGCGCGGATCGTCCCGTCGTCGATCAGCAGGGCCGCCGCGACGGAGACCAGCGCGAACTCGTAGCTGGCACGGTCACGGACCTTCAGGTACCCCGAGCGGGTGCCGCGGGGCGGCAGCGGGATCTCCAGATGGGTGATCAGTTCACCGTGCTCGAGGACGTTCTCCACGTGCGGCGTCCCGCCCGGTACGCGGTAGAACTCCGTCAGCGGCACCACGCGCTCCGCGCCCTGCCCCCGGATCCGCACCGAGGCGCCCAGGGCGAGCAGGGGGACGGCCACGTCCGAGGCGTGGGTGGCGATGCAGTGCGGGCTGGTGCCCAGGACCGCGTGCATCCGGTGGAAGCCGTCGATGGCGCCGCAGCCGGCGCCCGGCTCGCGCTTGTTGCAGGCCACGTCCGGGTCGCGGAAGTAGCGGCAGCGCGTGCGCTGCAGGAGATTGCCGCCCATGGTGGCCATGTGCCGCAGCTGCGGCGAGGCCCCCAGCAGCAGCGCCTGGCGCACCAGCGGCAGCCGGTCGGTCACGACTTCGTGCGCGGCGAGCTCCTCCATCGTGGTCAGCGCCCCGACGGTCAGCGTGTCGTCGTCGGCGCGGACCTCGCGCAGGGGCAGCCGGGTGATGTCCACCAGCCGCAGGGGCCGGAAGACCTCGTCCTTCATCAGGTCCACCTGGGTGGTGCCCCCGGCGAGATAGGCGGCCTCCGGGTCCGCCGTGACCTCGGTGACCGCCTGATCGACGCTGTCGGCCCGGACGTAGGTGAAGCTACGCATGGTCACCCCGGCCCGCCACCTCGCGGATCGCGGCGACGATGTTCGGATAGGCGCCGCAGCGGCACAGGTTGCCGCTCATGAACTCCCGGATCTCGTCGTCGGAGCCCGCCCGGCCCTCCTCGATCAGGGCGACGGCCGACATGATCTGCCCCGCGGTGCAGTAACCGCACTGCAGGCCGTCGTGCCTGACGAACGCCTCCTGCAGCGGATGCGGCGTGCCGTCCTGCTCGAGCCCCTCGATCGTCCGCACCTCGCGGCCGTCGGCGCTCGCGGCCAGCGTCAGGCAGGACAGCACCCGTCTGCCGTCGACGTGCACCGTGCACGCCCCGCACTGCCCCTGGTCGCAGCCCTTCTTGGTGCCCGTCAGCTTCAGCCCGTCGCGCAGGGCGTCCAGGAGCGTGGTGCGGGTGTCCACCTCGAGCCGCCGCTCGCTGCCGTTCACCCGGAGGGACACCGGCACCCGGACGACCGCCGGGGCCCGCTGCCCGGGCGACACGCGTGCCTGTGCTGCCGATCCGTCCATGGTCACCGCCGGCCTCGGGGGGCCTGCGGTGCAGGCTCCTGGTGAGGAATTGCCTAAATTGGCACATAAGCCGAAATTCGGCTGATGGGTCAGCGTGATCCTACGTGCGGCCCTCGCGCGGACGGCGACGACACGTCGGCCGGGCCGTACGGGCCTCGTCGTGACGGCCGGGGGCCTTCAGCCCGTGCACCGGTCTCCCATGCCTCATCCGCCCCAGATCTTCCGGTACGCATCGCGGTAGCCGGGCGGGTCCCAGCTGGTGAGGCCGCCGCTGTTGGCGGCCGTGGCGATGTGCACGGGCGCGACCCAGCCGCTGGCGGGCTCGCCGGAGAAGGCGCGGTTGAACTCGTCGACGATCTGCCAGCCCTGCTCGGAGAGCGGCTCGGGAACCGTGGCCGCCTGGAACTGCCCGCTGTTGATGCGCTGGAAGGCCGAGGGGTCGCCGTCGCCCGCGCCGATGTTGTAGGGGGCGGCGGTTCCCTTCCTGCGGGCGGCGCGCAGGGCCGGGGCGGCATCGGCGAAGTAGACGTCGTTGATGGCGGCGGAGTGGGTCCACGCGTCCGGGAAGCGGGAGAGCAGCGAGGAGACCTCCCGGGGCGTGCGGGTGCTCGTGTCCGAGAGCGGGATGTTCTCCTCCGCCAGGAGCCTCACCCCGGGGCAGGTCGCCAGTTCCTTCTCGATCAGGTCGGACTTGTTCCTGGCGAACGGGATCGAGGCGTCGGTGAACACCACCGCTCCGGCGGCGCCGTGGGAGTGCGCGATGACCCAGTCGGCGCTGATCCGCGCGACGTCCTCCACCCGGGTGGTGACGTTGGTGAAGAGCGCGGGGTCCTTGCTCGGACCGGGGGAGGCGACGGCGTGCCAGCCGACGAGCGGGATGTGTTCCGCCGTGGCCCTGGACACCTGAGCGGACGTCAGGTTCGGGTCGAAGCCGCCGATGACGATGCCCGACGGCCGCAGGGCGATCGCCTCGCTGAACGCCGCCTGGATACCGGCGGGGGTGCCCTGCCCGTCGATCACCCGGACGTTCCAGCCGATGGCCTTCGCGGCCTCCCGCACCCCCTTGGCGACTCCCGCCACGCCGGGATTGGTCATGGTCTGCGCGACGTAGACGATCGACTTGCCGGGCACGGCCCTGGGGCCGCCGGCGGGGCCGGCCGCCACGTCGTCGGTCTTCTCGGCCTGCCTGACGGCCGCCTCGGCCCTGGCGAGGGCGGCGGGGCAGCCGTTCGTCGCCGGCCGCGTGGGGGAGGGCGCGGCGCCGGTCGACGAACCGCGCTCGCAGCCGGTGAGCACGGCGGCCGCCACCGCCAGGATGACCGCGCCCACCGGGGCGGTCTTGCGATTCGCGGGCACGGGCGCTCCTTGCTCGGGGAGTCGGCGGGCAGGCCGGGGGTTGATGTCGGCGGTGAGGTCAGCGGAGGCGGTGGCGCAGCTGCCGGCGGGCGGCGTAGCCCGCCAGGCCGACGGCGATGAGCAGGGTGACGCCGTTGAACAGCGGGGTGACCCAGAACCGGGCGCCGAGCTGGCCGATGCCGGCGAGGCCGATGGCGAGGACGGTGACGGCGACGAGGGTGCCCAGGGCGTTGGCGCGGCCGGGCCGGATCGCGGTGGAGCCGAGCAGCGCGCCGACGAAGGCGGGCAGCAGGTAGTCCATGCCGACGCTGGGGTTGCCGATCTGCTGCTGCGCGGCGAGCAGGACCCCGGCCACGCCGACGACCAGACCCGACCCGGTGAAGGCGTGGACGACGTAGCGCCGGGAGGGGATGCCCACCAGCTCGGCGGCGCGGGCGTTGGACCCGATGACGTACAGGTACCGGCCCAGCGGCAGCCGTTCCAGCAGCAGCCACAGGGCGGCGGTGAGGGCGAGGACGTAGAAGGCGGACACCGGCAGGCCCAGGAACCGGGAGTCGTAGAGGGCGGTGAAGCCGGCCGGCAGGCCGTGCGGGCCGGGGACGATCCGGGCACCGTCGGTGATCCAGCCGGTGAAGGCGTACATGATGCTGCCGGTGCCGAGGGTGGCGATGAGGGAGTCGATCCGCGCGAACTCCACGACGAGGCCGTTGACGGCGCCGACGGCCGCCCCGCCGAGGATCACCACGAGGCAGGCGAGCGGCCAGGACCACCCGTCGGACACGATGAGGTGCATCGTCACCACGTGTGCGAGGCCGAGGCCGTAGCCGATGGACAGGTCGAACTTGCCGGTGGCGATGGGGAGCGTCACGCCGAGCGCGAGGAGGGCGGGGATCGACTGGCTGGAGAGGACGGCGGAGATGTTGTCGAGGGTGGGAAAGGTGTCCGGCAGGGCGAGGGAGAAGACGAGGAACAACAGGACGGTCAGGGCCAGGAGGCCGTAGGCGCCGATGAGGTGACCGAACCGGCGGCCCGGCGCGCGGCGGAAGGTCATCGCTCCGGCGTCCCGGTGAGCGGGGCCATGGCCGAGGCCGCGTGGGCGAGCGCGGTGACGGTGAGGTCCTCGCCGCTCAGCTCGCGCGTCACGGCCCCCCGGACGAACACCAGGGCCCGGTGGCACACGGTGGCGACCTCCTCGAAGTCGGTGGACAGGAGCAGGACGGCCAGCCCCCCGGCGAGCGCGTCGTGCATCAGGCCGTGGATCGCCGCCTTGGCGCCGACGTCCACCCCGGCGGTCGGCTCCTCGAGGATCAGCAGGCTCCGGCCCGGCCGGAGCCACCGGCCGATCATGACCTTCTGCTGGTTCCCCCCGGACAGGGTGGCGATCGGTGCCTCGCTGTCCGGGGGGCGCACCGCGAACCGCTCGATCAGGGCGGTGGCCTCGGCGCGCTCGCGCCCGGGGCTGATCCAGTGCCGGCCGGGCGCCCCTCCCGCCCGGGGGTTGGCCAGGAAGTTCTCCCGCACGGTCAGCTCGGCGGCGCAGCCCTCCTCCTGACGGTGGCTGCTGACGAAGCCGACGCCGGCGGCGACGGCTTCCGCGACCGTGCCCGGCCGGTACGGCCGGCCGTGCAGCAGGACGCGGCCCGCGAGGACCGGCCGGGCGCCGGCGAGGGCGCGGCCCAGTTCCATGTGCCCGGCGCCGGTCAGACCCACCATGCCGAGGATCTCGCCGGCGCGCAGCCGCAGGCCGACCGGCCCCGTGTTCTCGGTCCGTACGTCCTCGAGGCTCAGGACGGCGGGGCCCGCGCCGGGGGCGGCGAGGCGGTGACCGCCCGGCTCGTGGCCCACGATGTCGTGCACCAGGCGGGCGGGGCGGTGGCCGGCCAGCGGGCCGTGGCTGACGACGCGCCCGTCGCGCAGCACGGCGAAGGCGTCGGCGACCTTGTACACCTCGTCGAGCCGGTGGGTGACGAAGACGATGGCGTGGCCGCGGTCGCGCAGGGTGTGCAGGACGTCGAAGAGCCGGTCGCAGTCCGCCGCCGGGAGGCTGGCGGTCGGCTCGTCCAGGACGATGACCGAGGCGCGCGTGCCCAGGGCGCGGGCGATGGCCACCAGGGAGCGTTCGGCCCGGGAGAGGTCGGCGACGACGGCGTCCGGGTCGAGGTGCGCGGCGACGATGCCCAGGGCTTCGGCGCACCTCCGGCGGGTCCGGCGCCAGGACACCAGGCCGGCGCGGCGCGCGTAGCCGGTGCCCAGGGCGATGTTCTCGGCGACCGTCATCCAGCCGACCAGTCCCAGGTCCTGGTGGATGAACGACATGGCGCGGGCGGCCGCCTCGGTGCCGAGCGGGTGCCCGGCGACGGTCACCTCGCCCTCGTCCGCGTGGTGGACGCCCGCGAGCACCTTGATCAGGGTGGACTTTCCGGCACCGTTGGCCCCGAGCAGGGCGAGGACGCTGCCGGGGTGGACGTCGAGGTCGACCGCGTCCAGCGCGAGCGTGCCGCCGAACCGCTTGGTGAGGCCGCGTATCCGGACGAGGGGCTGTGGGGCGCCGCCCGGGAGCGGGGGGTTGTCGGGAGCGTCGTGCACGGACCTCTCCAGGACCTGTCAGGACAATCTGGTGCGATTCCGTCATGCTACGGTCCGGCCGGACCCGGCGCCGGATGGGCCGTCAGATCGCCGGAATGTCGTCGAGATCGATGTCGAAGGCGACGGCGTCCTCGGCGGCGCCGGACTTCCCTCCGGCCACCTCCAGCGCGCACTCCGCCCAGATGACCTTGCCGCCGGCGGTGTAGCGGGTGCCCCAGGACTGGGAGAGCTGAGCCACGAGGAACAGGCCGCGGCCGCCCTCGTCGGTGGTGGCCGCCTGGCGCAGGTGCGGGGAGGTGCTGCTGGTGTCGGCGACCTCGCAGGTCAGCGTGCGGTCGTAGAGCAGGCGCACCTGGATGGGGCCGGTGCCGTAGCGGATGGCGTTGGTGACCAGCTCGCTGAGCAGCAGCTCGGTGGCGAAGGCGATCTCGTCCAGACCCCATTCCGACAGCCGGCGGGTGACGGCGGCGCGGACGGAGGAGACCAGCGACGGGTCGGCGGGCAGGTCCCAGGTGGCGATCCGGTGCGGGTCCAGGGTGTGCGTACGGGCGACCAGCAGGGCGATGTCGTCGGCGGGGTGCTCGGGCACCACGGTCGCCAGGACCGCCTGGCAGGTGTCCTCCGGCGGGCGGTTCGGGTGGGCCAGGACGCGGCGCAGCTCCTCCAGGGCCGCGTCGAAGTCGCGGCGGCGGTCCTCGACGAGCCCGTCGGTGTAGAGGACCAGCTGGCTGCCCTCGGGGAGGTGGAACTCGGCGGTCTCGAAGGGCAGGCCGCCCAGCCCCAGGGGCGGCCCGGCGGGCAGGTCGGGGAAGGTGACGGTCCCGTCGGGGTGGACCAGCGCCGGCGGCGGGTGGCCGGCCCGCGCCATGACGCACTGCTGCGAGGTGGGGTCGTAGATGGCGTACAGGCAGGTGGCGCCGATGATGCCGGCGCTGTCGCCGGAGGGGTCGTCGCCGCCCTCCTCGCGGTCCAGGCGCCCCACGAGATTGTCGAGGTGGGTGAGGACCTCGTCCGGGGGCAGGTCCAGCTCGGCGAAGTTGCGCGCGGCGGTGCGCAGCCGGCCCATGGTGGCGGCGGCGTGCAGCCCGTGGCCGACGACGTCGCCGACGACGAGGGCGACGCGGGTGCTGGAGAGGGGGATGACGTCGAACCAGTCCCCGCCGACTCCCGACTCGGCGGGCATGTAGCGGTGCGCGACCTCGACGGCGTTCTGCTCGGGGAAGCCGTGCGGCAGCAGGCTGCGCTGCAGGGCGAGGACCATGGTGTGTTCGCGGGTGTAACGGCGGGCGTTGTCGATGCAGATGGCGGCGCGGGTGGCGAGCTCCTGGGCCAGCGAACGGTCGTCGTCCCCGAACGGGGCCGGGTCCCGCGAGCGGTAGAAGCTCGCTGTGCCCAGGACGATGCCGCGGGCGAGGAGCGGGACGGCGATCAGGGAGTGGACGTCGTGGTCGAGGAGGCGCTGGGCGCGCGCGGGATCCTGGGCGATCCAGCCCGCGGAGGCCCTCAGGTCCGGCTCCAGCACGGTCTGCCCGCTGGTCAGGCAGCGGAGCTGGGGCGTGACCGGCCGCAGGTGGACCCGCTCGCCGGCGGGGTAGAAGGGACAGTCCTCGCGTATGCCGTGGACCACCGTGCGGTAGAGGTCCTTGCGGGGGTCGGTCGGCTCCTCGCCCCGCAGGACCGCCTCGGGGAGGTCGATGGTGACGTAGTCGGCCAGGCGCGGTACGGCCATCTCGGCGAGCTCCCGGGCGGTGCGGCTCACGTCCAGGGTGGTGCCGATGCGGGTGCTGGCCTCGGACAGCAGCTCCAGACGGCGCCGGGCGGCCACGGCGTACTGCCCCACCCCGGGCTCGCCCACCAGCACCAGCCCGCCGGCCGCACCGTCGGGGACGTGACCGTCGGCTGCGTAAGCACCGGGTGCGAAACCATCGGGGGTGGTGAACGCGGCGGGCGCGCCCGGGGCGGCGGGCGCGGCCTGCGGGGTGGGCGTGACGTGCGGCGCTGCCGCGGGAGGCGGGCCGGGAGGGCGGGCCGTCGCGGCGGCCGGGCCGGGGGAGACACCCGACAGGTGCTCGCACGCCGGGACGACGTGGGCGAGGCCCTGGCGCGTCAGGAGGCCGGGGTGCGCGTCGGCCTCGGTGGAGACGGCAAGGCGCTGATGCCGGGAGGGGAGGACCGCCTCGATGACGACGCCCTCCACCCCGGAGGAGCTCGTCACCGGGCGGCTGATCAGGGTGACGTGCCGGTCGCCGGGCAGGTGCACCTCGACGGCCGCCCGCTGGGCGGTGGAGATCAGCTCGGTGGCCTTCTCCTTGAGGATCATCTGGTCGCGCCAGTCCAGCCCGCTCGCGGCGAGCTCGCCCAGCTGCCCGTTTCCGGCCGCGTCACCGGCCGGCGCGTGGCCCCTGGCCTCGAAGTACGCCTGCAGCAGGGCGCGCTCCCGTGCCGAGCTCTGTTCCAGCAGCCGCTGCTCGATGGCGCCGGCCGCCCTGCGCATCACGCCGTCCAGTCCGGGGTCCGCGTCGGCCGGGGGATAGCCGAGGCAGAGGACTCCCTCGATGCGCCCGCTGAGCAGGTCCCGGACGGGGATCGCCGAGCACGCGTTCGCCTGGGAGCGCTCGGCGAAGTGCTCGGCGCCGTAGATGCTGACCAGCCGCCGCTCGGCGAGCGCCAGCCCGATGCCGTTGGTCCCCCCGTACTTCTCGGCGAACACGAAGCCCGGGGTGCTCTGGATCGCGGGCAGCCGCCTGGCCATGGACGCTTCGCCGAAGCGGCGCTGCAGCACCGCCCCGCGCCCGTCGGCGAGGCTGACGTTCACGCTGCGGTCCGCGAACATGGCCTGCAGCCGGTCCAGCACGGGCACGGCCGCGCGGACCAGGCGGCCGTCCAGGTCGAGGTCCTCGACGTAGGGGAGCTCGCACCCGTCCGGCGAGAGCCCCAGCGACAGGCTCCGCTCCCACGAGCTCAGGATCGGGTTGCGCACGGCCCCCTCGACCGCCCCGCCGCGAAGGAAGCGCTCACGCGCCAGCACGGGGCCGATGTCGTCCGCCACGAGCCCCATCCGGATCACTTCCCTCGTCGGTGCGTGCGGCCATGGCCACCTGTACGTCGAAGCGGCTGCGCTGTTGTTCTATTTTAGAACTTTGCGGACATAACGACGGGGGAACCCGGACAGGTCGCCTGCCGGTACGGTCCGTGATCGGCGCCGGCCGGGCGGGGTGTCACAGGACCGCGACCGGCGTGACGGGCGAGCCCGTACCGCCGGGGATGTTCAGGGGGGCCACGAGCAGGAGGAAGGCGTACCGGCCCGCCCCGGCGCAGGCCGCGGACAGCGCCTCGAGGTCGAGGTTGTCCAGCAACGGCACCCCCATCGCAGCGACGGCGAGCACGTGGACCGGGGAGTGCACGCCCTCGACCGGCGACGGCCGTACGTCGTTGTCGCCGTCGCTGCCGAGCAGGGCGATGCCGCGCTCGGCCAGCAGCGGCACGGCGTCCACGTGCAGGCCCGCGCACGCCGCGTCGGCGTCCCAGGCGCCCAGTTCCCGCCGGCGGCGGAAGCGGCCGACCCGCAGCAGCACCGCGTCCCCCTCGCCGATCTCCACGCCGAGCGCGGCCTCCGCGGCGACGACGTCCGCCGCGCGCACCGCGCGCCCGGGCTCCAGCCAGGCGGTGCCGAAAACGGCGGGCAGGTCGAGGAGCACCCCCCGGGTCACCAGCGGCCCCAGCGCCGAGACACCCCCGAAGCGGGCCCCGCCGGCCCCGACGAGCTCCCGCGCCCCGCCGCCCCCGTACAGCCGGCCGCGATACGCCACGTGGGACAGCGCGTCCAGGTGGCTGACGGCCTTGCCGTGGTAGTCGGCGCCGATGAAGTCCTTGTGCGTGGACGGCTCGGGAGCCTCGACGTCGCCGAGGTCGGACATGTAGTGCAGCGCGGGCTTGCCGTTGTCCGGCCCGGGCACGGTGTCCCACGGCCGCGCCATCGGCACGACGCTCCCGCTCTCCACCAGCGCGACGGCCCGCCGCACGTGCTCCCCGGTCACCCGGTTCCACGCCCCGCGCTCGGCCAGGCCCCAGCGGCCCCACGTACGCACCGCCTCGAAGAGCGCGTCGAACTCCTCCCGCGGGACGGCGGGCCCGTTGAGGCCGCCGGCACCGTCCGGCGGGAGAGCCGACGCATCGGCGGAATCGCTGCTCATGCTGCTGAATGATGCGCCGTCACCCGCTGAATGCGGGGCCTTGGGCGGCGGGCATTTCGGTGACAGGAGTTCTACGCGCGTCAAGTGGTCGTGACGTCAACGCGGTTGCCCGGACTCATCGGCATTCCCCACGCCGCCCCTGCTATCGTCAACCTGGTTGACGATCACGAGGGGTGTTCGGCGTGTCTGTTCAGGCGGTGCGCCCGCGCACGAGCGGTACCGCGCACTGGGTCGCCACTTGTGGCCGCCGGGAAACGCCCACGGAGTCCGGAAAGGGCCTCATCATGACCATGTTCACCCGTCACGACATCACCTCGGCTCCCGAACAGGCGCGGCCCGTCATGGCGAACACCGCCAAGGGCTTCGGCTTCGTGCCCGCGCCGGTCGCCCTCATGGCGGAATCCCCGGAGCTTCTCGAGGGGTTCATGAGTGGAAACGCGCTGTTCGGCAGGACCACACTGAGCGCGCTCGAGCGCGAGGTCCTCATCCTCACGATGGCGACCACGGTGGAGTGCCACTACTGCGTGGCGATGCACTCGTCCGTCCTGGCCCGTCAGGACGCCGACGCGGCCCTCATCGAGGCGCTGCGGGCCCGCAAGCCCTTGAACGAACCGAAGCTGGAGGCCATGCGGGTGTTCACCCTCGCCGTCATGGAGGGGCACGGCCACGTCCGGCCGGAGGTGATGGAGACGTTCCTCGGCGCCGGCTACACGCGCCGCAACGCCCTTGAAGTCGTGCTCGGGCTGGGGGTCTACACCCTCTCGACGTATGCGAACCGCATGACGGACGCCCCGCTGGACGAGCCCTTGCGGGCGTTCGGCTGGCACGCCGAGCACTGATGGCGGGTGGTCAGGGGGCCGGCCCCCGCGGTCAGGCCCCCAGCCATCCGACGAACCGGTCGAGGCTGTCGGGCCCGCCGAGCCGCGCCAGCACGTCCTCGACCGTGCTCATCTCGCGGTCGCCCACCGTGGCGGCCCACTCGTCGCGCAGCTCGTTCAGGATGTCGCCCGACAGCGTGAGCGCCTCCACGCCGCGCGGGGTGAGGGCCACCTCGGTCTGACGCTGGTCGATGAGGCTCGGTCTCCGCTGTGCGTAGCCGAGCTTCTCCAGGCCCGTCACCGTCTTGCTGGCGGCCTGTTTGGACACCCCCAGGCGCCGTCCGAGGTCGGAGATGCTGCCGCCCCGGCTGATCATCTGCATGGCGATGCCGTGAGCAGGCCGCAGATCGGGATGTCCCAGCTCGGCGAGGCGCGCGTGGAGTTCGTCGATCAGCACGCGAAAGGCGTTCAGCAGGAGGAAGGGCAGGGCGTTTCCGGGGCGTTGGGACGGCATGGCGAGACGTGGCACTCCTGCTGTGTTCTTCGGTCTGCTCGGCGCGGCCGGTGCGGAGACGACCACGGCAACCGAGAGTAGCCCCATCGGTCGCCGTGAGAATCACGAGGCCGTCGCCCCGCCGGCTCGACCGCCCCCTCACTTCACGTTGACCGCCGCCCACGCCGCGTCGACCGCGCGGTACTGCCGGCTGTCCGTTCCGTAGAGGTCGGCCGCCGCGGCCAGGGTCGCGGTGCGGGCGCGGTGGTAGTCGGTGTTGGGGGTCATGCGCTGGGTGAGGGCCGTGAACCAGATGCGTTCGGCGGCGCGGCGGCCGATGCCGGTGACCGGGGTGCCGTCGTGGGTGGGGCTGTCGTAGCGGACGTTGTTGATGATTTTGGGGCCGCTGCCCTCGGCGAGGAGGTAGAAGAAGTGGTTGGCGGGGCCGGAGGCGTGGCGTGGGTCGAGTGAGCTGATGCCGGGGTACCAGGAGTCCTTCGACCGGCCGTCCTTGGACGGGCGGTCCATGTACCGCAGGGGCGGCTTGTCACCGCTCGCGTCCGGGGCCTGTTCGGCGATGAGGTAGTCGCCGGGGTCGGCGGGGTTGGCGGCGTGGAACTCCACGGCGGTGGCGAAGATGTCGCCGGTCGCCTCGCTCAGGTCGGCGGCCTCCCCGAAGAAGCCGAGGTCGGCGGTGGCCGCGGTGACGCCGTGGGTCATCTCGTGCGCGCCGACGTCGATGCGGACGAGACGGCCGAGGGCGGCGTCGACGCCGTCGCCGTAGGTCATGCAGGAGGTGGTGATGGTGTAGAAGGCGTTCACGTAGTTGTTGCCGTAGTGGACGCGGCTGCAGCCGGCTCTGCCGTCGCCGCGGATGCCCTTGCGGCCGTGGACGTCCAGGTAGTAGTCCCAGAACGCGGCGTGGACGTAGTGGGCGGCCACCGCGTCCGACTGGCGGCCGCCGTCGCACCAGACGTTGTCGTCGTCGGTGACGAGGGTGCCGTTCCCCGTGGTGCTTCCGCCCATGTCGTAGGTCCTGTGGCCGCCGCGCCGGGTGTCGTGGAGCTCGTAGCGGCCGGTGGCGGGGTTGTACGCGGTGTCGAGCGTGACCCGGCCCACCGAGGTGCCGCAGCCGACGCCGACGGCCGGGACGGGGGTCGGGCCGGCGGCGGGGCGGGCCGCGGCGGGGCCGGTCTGCAGGGCCGAGGCCAGGGTGGCGGCCGCGGCGAGGAGGCCGGCGGCCGCGGTGCGGCGGCGGGAGCGGAAGAGGGCCATGGGCGGTTCCTTCCGGGCAGGGGTGGCGGGGGAGCGCGCTGGGGTGCCGCACATGAGGGTGCCAGCCCCCGGCCGTGATTGTCAGGGGCTTGACAAGTCCTCGCCCGGGGCGGCCGCCCGGTGCCACCCTGGAAGGGGCTGGAAGGGGCTGGAAAGGGAGTGACGGAGGTGGGGCCGGATGGCACCGATCACCGTGGCGCTGGCGGGCGACACCATGCTGGGGCGCGGAGTGGCCGAGCGGCTGGGCGAGGCGCCCGGGGCGGCGACCCTGTGGTCCGACGAGATCCGGGCGGTCGCCGCGGGGGCCGATCTGTTCGTCCTCAACCTCGAGTGCTGCGTGTCGGACCGGGGCGAGCCCTGGCCCGCCCCCGGGAAGCCGTTCTTCTTCCGCGCCCCGCCGGCCGCCGCCGGCGTCCTCGCGGAGCTGGGCGTGGACTGCGTGACCGTCGCCAACAACCACGCCCTCGACTTCGGCTTCGACGCCCTCGCCGACACCCGGGCGCTGCTGGAGCGCGCCGGGGTGCGCGCGGTGGGCGCGGGGCACGACGTGGCGGCGGCGCGTGAGTTCGCCGTGCTGGAGGCGGGCGGGACGCGGCTGGCGGTGGTCGGCGTCACCGACCACCCGGACGACTTCGCCGCGGCCGCCGGCCGGCCCGGCGTGGCGCTCGCCGACCTCCGCCACGGCGTCCCCGGCTGGCTCGCCGACCTGGTGGCCCGCGCGGCCGCCGAGGCCGACGCCGTGCTGGTCACCCCGCACTGGGGGCCCAACATGACCCCCGGGCCGCCGCGCTACGTACGGGACGCGGCGGCGGCCCTGCTGGAGGCCGGGGCGACGCTGGTCGCCGGGCACTCCGCGCACGTCTTCCACGGGGTCGCCGACCGGGTCGTCCACGACATGGGCGACTTCGTCGACGACTACGCGATCGACGCCGTGCTCCGCAACGACCTGGGCCTGCTCTTCCTGGTGACCCTGGACGGCCCCGCCCCCTCGCGCGTGCGGCCGGTGCGGCTCGAGGCGGTGCCGCTGTTCCTCGACTACTGCCACACCACGACGGCGCACGGTGCCCACTGGGAGTGGATCCGCGACCGCTTCTCCCGCGCCTGCGCCGCCTTCGGCACCACGGTGACCGTGGAGGGGGAGCGGCTGGTGACCGAGTGGGCCTGACCGGTCCCGGGAGGCCGCCCGGGGGCCCGCCGGGGAAGCTTCCGGCCCGCCCGGTGATCACGATCGGGTGACCCGATGATCACGGACGTGTGACCCCCGCCCGCCTCGATCCCTCCCGCCGGCTCCCCTCCGCCCCCGCGCGATCACACGACGTGAGCCCCGTCACGCCGCGGCCCCCGCCCGCCCCCGCCCCCGGGCGGTCCGTACGCGCCCCGCGCCCCCGTACGACCATGGGCGCCCAGCGAGCGCGTGCCCGCGCGCGTGTACTTTTTGATGTACAGCCGCGCTGATGACACCGTGCGGCATGTACTCGTCACCAGACCGTACGCATACCGTGCTGCCGCCCTGGTACCGCCGTACCGATACGAAGGACGCCCCACCCATGCCCTACGTGCGCCACTGGCTGCGCTACTCCATCCTGCTGTTCGCGACCGCGATCGTCCTCGGGATGACCGCCGCGCACACCAAGCTCATCCAGCCGCACGACCTGGACCTGGACCGGACGATCCAGACCAACACCCGCACCGGCTGGCTGAACCACACGATGGAGGCGATCAGCTACTGCGCCTCGCCGGTCGCCGGCGTGCTGATCCTCGCGGTCTGGTGCGGGTACCTGCTGTTCGTGCGGCGCCGTCCCATCGCCGCGAGCGCCACGTTCCTGGTGGTCGCGGTCGGCTGGAACAGCACCCAGCTCGCGAAGGCCATCGTGGCCCGGCCCCGGCCGCCCCGGGAGTTCATGCTGGACCCCGAGATCGGCTCCAACAGCTTCCCCAGCGGCCACACCGCCTTCACCGTGGCGGCCATGGTCGGCCTGTACTTCCTCCTGCGGGAGTCCCGGCACCGCGGCACGGTCGTGGTCGGCGGCGTCCTCGCCGTCCTGCTGGTGGCCTTCTCCCGGATGTACGTCGGCGCCCACTACCCCACCGACACCCTCGGCTCGGTGCTGATCGCCGGCTCCGCGATCTTCTTCGTGACCGGCGTGTGGCACGCCTGGCTGCTGCCCAACCTCGACCGCCTGCCGCTGATCGGCGCCCTGCTGACGCGCTTCGGCCTTGAGGAGGAGCGCGCCGAGCTCGCGGCGGCCCAGGGCGGCTACGGTCACCCGGCCGCGGTGCCCGGCCCGGGCCGTGGCGGGCGCCACCGCCGGCACGCGGGGCGCTGAGCCCCACCCCCCCGTACGCGGTGATCATGGCGGACTCCCCACGGAGTCCGCCATGATCCGTTTTCGGGCCCCCCGATCCGCCTTCCGAATGCCCGCCCCGCGCTCTACCGTGTGCGCCGGCAACCGCAGCGACCGGCCGGCGACCACATGGAGGGGCCGTGGATCTCCAGTACACCCCGCAGCAGCAGCGGTTACGGGCCGAGCTGCGCGAGTACTTCGCGGACCTGGTGCCCGACGGAGCCTACGAGCGGCACACCGACCCCGTCGAGCGCAAGCGCTTCTACCGCCGGACCATCCGCCGCCTGGGCGCGGACGGCCGCCTGGGGGTGGGCTGGCCCCGGGAGTACGGCGGCAGCGGCATGACCCCGATGGAACAGTTCGTCTTCTTCGACGAGGCGGCGCAGGCGGGCGTCCCGCTGCCGCTGATGGCGCTCAACACCGTCGGCCCGACGCTGATGAGGTTCGGCACGGAGGAGCAGAAGGCGTACTTCCTTCCGGGCATCCTCTCCGGCGAGCTGGACTTCGCGATCGGCTACAGCGAGCCCGGCGCCGGCACGGACCTCGCCGCCCTCACCACCCGCGCCGTCCGCGAGGGCGACGTGGACACCGGCCACTACACCGTCAACGGGCAGAAGATCTGGACCACCAACGGCGACAC
Source organism: Streptomyces griseocarneus (assembly GCF_014655595.1). Classification (GTDB taxonomy): domain Bacteria; phylum Actinomycetota; class Actinomycetes; order Streptomycetales; family Streptomycetaceae; genus Streptomyces; species Streptomyces griseocarneus. The sequence goes on from NZ_BNBL01000002.1 coordinate 118,893, forward strand.
CGCCGACTGGGTCTGGCTCGCCGTCCGTACGGACCCCGACGCCCCGCGCCACAAGGGCATCAGCATCCTCCTCGTGCCCACGAGCGACCCCGGCTACTCCTGCACCCTCATCAACACCCTCGCCTCCCACGACACCACCGCCAGCTACTACGACGGCATCCGCGTCCCCGCCACCCGCCGCGTCGGCCGGGAGAACGAGGGCTGGCGGCTCATCACCACCCAGCTCAACCACGAGCGCGTCACCCTCGCCGCCCACGGCGCCACGGCCGTGCGGGCCCTGCACGACGTCCGGCAGTGGGCCGCCGCGACCCCTCTGGCCGACGGCCGCCGCGTCATCGACCTCGGCTGGGTACGCGGCCGGCTGGCCCGTACGCACATCCGGCTCGAGGCCATGAAGCTGCTCAACTGGCGCATGGTGGACGCCCTCCAGCGCGGCACCCTCACCCCCCAGGACGCCTCGGCCGTCAAGGTCTACGGATCCGAGGCCCGCCGCGACGCGTACGCCTGGCTGATGGAGGTGCTCGGCGCGGCGGGCCCCCTCAAGGAGGGCTCGGCCGGCTGCGCCCTGCGCGGCGAGCTGGAGCGCGGCTACCGCAGCGCCGTCATCTTCACCTTCGGCGGCGGCAACAACGAGATCCAGCGGGAGATCATCTCCTGGATCGGCCTGGGCATGCCCAGGGTGCGCCGCTGACCCGCCGGAACGCTCGGTCGCCGAGCCGCCGGACGCCACGGCGCCGCCTCCGTCGGCCTACTGGCGGCCCGGGCGGGCCGCCATACTTGAGGGGCCGGGGGAGGCACAGCGAATCGACGGGGGCGGCGGCACAGCATGGCGGACACCAGGCTGATCCAGGGCCGGTACCAGCTGCTCGACCTGATCGGGCGGGGCGGGATGGGCGAGGTGTGGCGCGCCCGCGACGAATCGCTGGGCCGCCACGTGGCCGTCAAGTGCCTCAAGCCCATGGGGCGTCAGCACGAGCAGTCGTATCTGCGGGTGCTGCGCGAGCGGTTCCGGCGCGAGGCGCGGGTCGCGGCCTCGCTGCAGCACCGCGGCATCACCGTCGTGCACGACTTCGGCGAGTCGGAGGGCGTGCTGTATCTGGTGATGGAGCTGCTCGAGGGCCGCAACCTCAGCCAGCTGATGGAGGACAACAGGCAGCACCCGCTGCCCGTGCCCGAGGTCATCGAGATCGCCGAGCAGGTCGCCGCCGCCCTGGCCTACACCCACCGGCAGGGCATCGTGCACCGCGACCTCAAGCCCGCCAACATCGTCCGCCTCACCGACGGCACGGTGAAGATATGTGACTTCGGCATCGCGCGCCTCGCCCACGACATCGGCTTCTCCGCCCGGCTCACCGGCACGGGAATCGCCATGGGCACCCCGCACTACATGTCGCCCGAGCAGATCGGCGCCCAGAGCGTCGACCACCGCAGCGACCTGTACTCGCTGGGCTGCGTGCTGTACGAGATCGCCACCGGCGCCCCGCCGTTCGACATGGACGACGCCTGGGCCGTGCTCGTCGGCCACCGCGACACCCCGCCCCGGCCGCTGCGGCCGGTGCGGCCCGAGCTCCCCGAGCCCTTCGAGCGGGTCGTCCTGGACCTGCTCGCCAAGGACCCCGAGGACCGCCCCGCGGACGCCGCCGAACTCGTGCGGCGCATCGCGGCCCTGCCCCCGCTGCGGGCGGACGAGCCCCCGCGCCGGACCCCGCCCGAGGGGCGCCTGCCGCCCATGGGCGCCCCCGCGCGGCTGTCCGGACCGCCCCGGCTGCCCGGCTGGGCCCGCGACATGACCACCGGCTCCAAGGCGGCCGGCACCGGCCCCGTCCAGCCGCCGCCGGATCCCACCGCCGCACTCACCGGCTCCTGGACCGAGCCCTGGGCCGTGGGCCCGGGCGGCGCGGGCCCGCGCCGCACCGTGCCGCGCACCGCCGGGGCCGAGCGGCCGCCCCCGCCCGAGCTGCTCGCCGAACTGGCCGGCCGGCACAGCGAGGGGCTGCGCCTGGCCCGGCTGGACCGGTGGGCGGAGGCCGGCGAGGTGCAGCGGGCCGTGGTCGCCGAGCGCGAGCGGATCCTCGGCCCCGACCACCCCGACACCCTGGCCGGCCGCTACGAGGTCGCCTTCGCCCTCGGCCGTCTGGGACGGCCCCAGGACGCCCTGCGCGAGTTCGCGCGGACCGCGGCCGGACGGGAGCGGGCGCTGGGCCCCGACCACCCCGACACGCTCGCCGCGCGCCAGGAGACCGCGTACGTCCTCGGGCAGCTCGGCCGCCACTTCGAGGCCCACCAGGTGTACGCCGCCGTGCTCGCCGCCCGCGAGCGCGTGATGGGCCCCGACCACCCCGAGACCCTGCGCTGCCGCCACAACCTGGCCTTCAACCTCGGCAGACTGGGCCGCCCGGAGGAGTCGTACGACATGGCGCGCGACGTCGCCGCGGCCCGCGCCCGCCTCCTGGGCCCCGAGCACCCCGAGACGCTCGTGACCCGCTACGAGGTCGGCTACGCGCTGGGCCAGCTCGGCCGCTGGACCGAGGCGCTGCGCACGTACCAGGCGGTGGCCGCCGCCCGGGCCCGGGTGCTCGGCCCGGACGAGTCCGACACCTTCGCCGCGCGCTACGAGGCCGGGATCTGCCTCGGCCGCCTGGGCCGCAGCGCGGAGGCGCTCGAGCTCTACCGCGACCTCGTCGGGGACCGCACCCGCGTGCAGGGGCCCGCCCATCCCGACACCCTGCGCGCCCGGCACGGCCTGGGCGTCAACCTCGGCCGGCTGGGCCGCTGGGAGGAGGCGCTGGCCGAGGCGCGCGACGTCTGCGCCATCCGCGCCCGGGTGCTGGGCGCCGACCACCCCGACACCCTCGTCAGCCGCCGCGAGGTGGCCGTCGGGCTCGGCTGGCTGGGCCGCTGGACCGACGCCCTGGCCGTCTACCGCGACGTGGCCCAGGCCCGCCAGCGGGTGCTGGGCGCCGACCACCCCGACGCGCTGGCCAGCCGCCACGACGAGGCCCACTGCCTGGAACAGCTCGGCCGCTCCGCCGAGGCCGTCGAGCTCTACCGGCAGGTCGCGGCCGTGCGCCGGACCCGCGCCACGCGCGGCCACCGGATCCCGCCGAACTGACGCTTCGTCAGAAAGTTGGTGCGGCCGGGTTCCCTCGCCGGCCGCCCTGCGGCATCCTGCCGCCCATGCGGACCGAGCTGAGCCGCCGGCTGGGCATCGAACACGCCCTCTTCGGCTTCACACCCTTCCCCGCGGTCGCCGCGGCCATCAGCCGGGCCGGCGGCCTCGGCGTCCTGGGCGCCGTGCGCTACGCCGCGCCCGGCGACCTCGCCCGCGACCTGGACTGGATGCAGGAGCACACCGACGGCAGACCCTACGGGCTCGACGTCGTGATGCCCGCCACCCGGGTCGAAGGGGTGACCGAGGCCGACGTCGAGGCCATGATCCCCGCCGGGCACCGGGACTTCGTCCGCACCACGCTCGCCGAACACGGCGTGCCCCGCCTCCCCGAGGGCGAGCCCTCCGGCTGGCGCGTCACCGGCTGGCTCGACGACGTGGCCCGCGGCCAGCTCGACGTCGCCTTCGACTACCCGATCACCCTCCTGGCCAACGCCCTCGGCCCGCCGCCCCCGGACGTCATCCGCCGCGCCCACGCCCGCGGCGTCCTCGTCGCCGCGCTCGCCGGCAGCGCCCGGCACGCCGCCCGGCACGCGGAGGCGGGCGTCGACATCGTCGTCGCCCAGGGCTACGAGGCCGGCGGCCACACCGGCGAGATCGCCACCATGGTGCTCACCCCCGAGGTCGTCCGCGCCGTCGACCCGCTGCCCGTCCTGGCCGCCGGCGGCATCGGCAGCGGCGAACAGGTCGCCGCCGGACTCGCCCTCGGCGCCCAGGGCGTCTGGCTGGGCTCGGTCTGGCTCACCACCGAGGAGGCCGGCCTGACCTCCGGCGTCCTCACCGCCAAGCTCCTGGCCGCCGGTTCCGGCGACACCGTCCGCTCCCGCGCCCTGACCGGCAAGCCCGCCCGCCAGCTGCGCACCGCCTGGACCGACGCCTGGGACGACCCGACCGGCCCCGGCACCCTCCCCATGCCCCTCCAGGGCCTACTGGTGGCGGAGGCCCTCACCCGCATCCAGAAGTACGAGGTCGTTCCTCTGCTGGGTACGCCGGTGGGCCAGATCGTCGGCCGGATGGACAGCGTCCGGAGCGTGCAGGCCGTGGTCGATGACCTGACGAAAGGCTTCGAGAAGGCGGTGGACCGCCTGAACCACCTGGTTGTGGGCAATCGTTCCGCAGGGCTGGGGGCACCCCCAGCGGTAGCTGGGGGAGGGCGGGCACAACCCGACCACCGGCCCGCACCGGGAGGCGAAACGTCATGACGGACAAGCCGAACGGCTTCTGGGCCCAAGCCACCGCCGCGCCCGACCGCACGGTCCTCGTCACCCCCACCGGCCAAGCCTGGACCGCAGGTCACCTGCACGGAGCCGCCAACCGACTCGTCCACGGCCTCCGCGCCGCCGGCCTCCGCGCGGGCGACGCCTTCGCGACGGTCCTGCCCAACGGGCCCGAGTTCCTCACCGCCCATCTCGCCGCCACCCAGGCCGGCTTCTACCTCGTGCCCGTCAACCATCACCTGCTCGCACCGGAGATCGCCTGGATCGTCGCCGACTCCGGCGCCAAGGTGCTCCTGGCCCACGAGCGCTGGGGCGCCGCCGCGACCGCCGCGGCCGACGAGGCGGGCCTGCCGGCCGCCCACCGCTACGCCGTCGGGACCATCGCCGGCTTCCGCCCGTACGCCGCTCTCCTCCACGGCATGCCCGGCACCCCGCCCGCGGACCGCACCCTGGGGTGGGTCATGAACTACACCTCCGGCACCACCGGCCGGCCGCGCGGCGTCCGCCGCCCCCTGCCGGGCAGAGTGCCGGAGGAGAGCCATCTCGGCGGCTTCCTCGGCTTCTTCGGCATCGAGCCGTTCGGCGACAACGTCCACCTCGTCTGCTCACCGCTCTACCACACCGCCGTCCTGCAGTTCGCGGCCGCGTCCCTGCACATCGGCCACACGCTGGTGCTGATGGACAAGTGGACGCCCGAGGAGATGCTGCGCCTGATCGAGACCCACCGGTGCACCCACACGCACATGGTCCCCACGCAGTTCCGGCGCCTGCTGGCCCTGCCGCCGGAGGTACGGGAGGCCTACGACGTCTCCTCCATGCGGCACGCCGTCCACGGCGCCGCCCCCTGCCCGGACCACGTCAAACGGGCCATGATCCGCTGGTGGGGGGAGTGCGTCGAGGAGTACTACGCGGCCAGCGAGGGCGGCGGCGCGTTCGTCACGGCCGGGGAATGGCTGCGCAAGCCCGGCACGGTCGGCAAGGCCTGGCCCATCAGCGAACTCGCCGTCCTCGACGAGGACGGCACGCCGTTGCCCGCAGGCCGGACGGGCACCGTCTACATGCGGATGGCCACCGGCGGCTTCGCCTACCACAAGGACGCGGACAAGACCCGCAAGAGCCGCGTGGGCGACTTCTTCACCGTCGGCGACCTCGGCCACCTCGACGAGGACGGCTACCTCTTCCTGCACGACCGCAAGATCGACCTGATCATCTCGGGCGGCGTCAACGTCTATCCCGCCGAGGTCGAGTCCGTGCTGCTGCGCCACCCCGCCGTCGCCGACGCGGCCGTCTTCGGCATCCCGCACGACGACTGGGGCGAGGAGGTCAAGGCCGTCGTCGAGCCCGCCGAGGGCCACCGGCCGGACGACGCGCTCGCCGCCGAGCTCCTCGGCCACTGCGCCCAGGCCCTGGCCGGTTACAAGCGGCCCCGGTCCGTCGACTTCATCGCCGCCATGCCGCGCGACCCCAACGGCAAGCTCTACAAGCGCCACCTGCGCGAACCGTACTGGCGCGGCTGCGAACGGGCGGTCTGACGCCGTCGCGGTCCGCCGGGGGCTGTCGGGCGGCTGTCCGGACAGGCGTCCGCCCCCCACAGGGGAGGGCGGATGCCTGCCTCAGTGGCCGGCGAGCGCTCAGCGCTCGCCGACCCGCACCACCTTCAGCTTCGGAGAGGAGAGGATGTCCTTCTCGCAGAACCGTCCCCGCAGCATCCGGCCGGCCGAGAACAGCTCGGTCTGGTCGCTGTAGTGGGGCGAGGTGGGGTCGGAGGACTGACCGTACGTCAGGAGGGTACGGGCCACCGGGCAGCCGCCGCCGTCGAAGCCGACGGCCTGGATGTAGCTGGAGCCGTGGGCCACGTCGGTGTAGCCGCCGCCGGCGGCGTTCCAGCGGGCCTCGATCATGTTCCAGACGCCCAGGGCGTGCGCGCCGCCGGACACCGGGATGTGCTTGCCGTTCCGTACGACGAACTGGTGCTCGCCCAGCGGCGCGTCGAGCGCGATGCCCGCCGCCCGCAGCTCCGCGACCGTGTCGGCCAGGGCGCGGGGGAAGCCGTCGGCCGAGGTGTCGAGCGTGTGGGGGGTCGTCACGGGCGAGGCGGGGGAGAAGGGCACCCGCCACAGCTTGTCCTCGGGGACGGTCCGCACGAGCCTGCCCCAGAAGCGGGCGAAGAGCAGCGCGCCCTTGCTGTCCTTGCCGACGGTCCGGTCCCACCGGGACAGGACGCCGCACGCCGCCGAGACGTCCACGCTCTTCCCGTCGCTGCCGGTGGCCCGGCCGCCGGGCAGTGCGGCGCAGGCCTTCGCCGCGTCGGCGGCGGCCAGGTCGCCGGCCGGCGCGCGGTTCGCGAACTGCTGCCGCTCCAGGTCGGCCACGCCCAGGCCGCCGCGCTTCGCCATGGCGGCGACGTCCTGGATCCCGCCGCGCGTGCGCAGCGAACGGGACGTCGCGGTGTCGCCGAAGATCCGCGGGTAGCCGGTCAGCGGCCGGTCCGCGTTGGCCAGCCAGGCGCTGTCGTTGGAGTTCTCGGCGTACGGGGCGTCGAGGAGCGTGGGCATCGCGGACGGACCGAAGATGCCGCCCTGCACCGCGTCGGCGTCCCGGCCGAGCGCGCAGTCGCCGCGCGAGCCGTCCAGCACGGCCAGGCCCGCGGCCGGGAACGTCTGCCGGCCGAGCGCGGTGGAACACCGCTGGGCCAGCTCGTCGGTGACGCGGGGCAGCACCTGCGACTGGGTGTAGAGGCTGTGCCCGGCGGAGTCGGCGGCGACGGTGTTCACCCAGGGCAGGCCCTGCGTGCGGCGCAGCCCCTCCTGGATGTCGCGCACGCTGCGGGACCTGCTCAGGGCGAGCGAGGAGTCGACGAACCGCAGGCTCTGCGCGTTGGGGTCGTTGAGGGCGTAGGCCGTGCCGTCCGCGGCGGGCAGGGGCATGTCGTCGAGGGAGGTCACCACGGGCCCGTAGCGGGTCCACCACTGGGTGCGGGTGACGTCGGAGGTACGGCCGTCCTTGCCCCGGACGGGCACGGTGACCGTCCGCTCGGTCATCCGTTCGGGCTTGCCGTCGACGAGGTAGCTGTGCGCGTCGCCGGGGGCGGTCTTCAGTTCGTAGAGGTTCGTCGGCACGCCGGTGGCGACGGTGTGGCTCCAGGCGATGTGCTGGTTGTGGCCGATCTCGACGATGGGCATGCCCAGCAGGGAGCCGCCCGAGACGTTCAGCTCGCCGGGGATGGTCTGCTGCGACTGCCAGAAGCGGCGGCCGCCCTGCCAGGGGTAGTGGGGGTTGCCCAGCAGCAGCCCGCGGCCGTTCGCGGTGGCGGAGCCGGCGAAGGCGACCGCGTTGGAGCCCATGTCGGCGTCCTGCCGGTCGAACACCTTGCGGGCCGCCGCGGCCGGGTCCGTGGCCCGGCCGGACCCGGCGACGGCCTTCTTGGCCTGCCCGGCGCCCGAGAGGCCGTCGGGGGCCAGGCCCTGGCCGCCCAGCACGGTGATGGCGTAGCCGCGCCGGGCCACGTCCAGGGCGGTGACGGGCGTGACCCAGGAGGCGCCGCGGCAGGCGGGATCGGTGATCCTGTTCTGCTTCAGCCAGGCGTTGTAACCGGCCGCCCAGCCGCGCATCAGCTCCTTCGCCTGGCGGCTGGGCCCGGCCGGGGCCGGTCTCTCGAGGAGCTTCTCCACGGTCTTCGTGTCCCGCACCCCGCGGAAGAACAGGTCGCTGGAGAGGTTGGTGGTGGCGGACGACAACGATCTGTCGGGGCGGGCGTCGGGGCCGAAGTTCCGCGAGCGCTCGCCGCGCAGGGTGACGAAGCCGTCGGCCAGGACGCAGACCTGGTCCTTGGCCTGGGCCCAGCCCGAGCCGAAGCCCAGGCTCGCGTAGTCCTTGCCGACGATGTGCGGAATTCCGTACTCGGTGTAGCGGATGACGGCGTTCAGACCGCCGCCGGACGGTGTGAGCGCGCTGTCCCGCGCGGCTGCCGGGGCCTGGGGCGCGGCCGTGGCGGGCAGTGCGCTCGCGCCGGTCAGCAGGGCGAGCGCGGCGACCGTCAGCGCGCGTAAGCGGTGACGTACGGGCAAGGTGACCTCCAGAGCGAAGGATGAGAACGGCAGTTGACCAGGGGGACGCAGCGGGAGGCCGGGCGGTTCAGCGGCGCTCGTCGACGACGCGCCGGAGCTTGCCTGCGGACCGTTCGAGGGTCCGCGGGGCCACGAGCTCGACCGCCACGGACACCCCGATGCCCTCCTTGACCTGCCGGGCGAGGTCGGTGGCCGCGGCCTCGCGCTGCCCGGGCGTCGCCTCCGGGCGCGCCTCGGCCCGTACGGTCAGCCGGTCCAGGCGCCCCTCGCGGGTCAGGCGCAGCTGGAAGTGGGGCGCGACGCCGGGCGTGCGCAGCACGATCTCCTCGACCTGGGACGGGAAGAGGTTGACCCCGCGCAGGATGATCATGTCGTCGCAGCGCCCGGTGATCCGCTCCATCCGGCGGACGGGGCGGGCGGTGCCGGGCAGCAGCCGGGTGAGGTCGCGGGTGCGGTAGCGGATGACGGGCATGGCCTCCTTGGTGAGCGAGGTGAACACCAGCTCGCCGTGGGCGCCGTCCGGGAGGACCTCGCCGGTGACGGGGTCGACGATCTCGGGGTAGAAGTGGTCCTCCCAGATGTGCGGCCCGTCCTTGGTCTCCACGCACTCCTGCGCGACGCCGGGGCCCATCACCTCGGAGAGCCCGTAGATGTCGACCGCGTCGAGCGCGAAGCGCTCCTCGATCTCGCGGCGCATCCCCTCGGTCCACGGCTCGGCGCCGAGGACGCCCACGCGCAGGGAGGTGGTGCGGGGGTCGATGCCCTGCCGCTCGAACTCGTCGAGCAGCGTGAGGGCGTACGAGGGCGTGGCCATGAGGACGTCGGGCCGCAGGTCGTGGATGAGCCGCACCTGGCGCCCGGTCATGCCGCCGGAGGCCGGGATCACCGTGCACCCCAGCCGCTCGGCGCCGTGGTGGGCGCCCAGGCCGCCGGTGAAGAGCCCGTAGCCGTAGGCCACGTGCACCGTGTCATCGGGCCGGACGCCCGCCGCCCGGAGGGAGCGCGCGACGAGGTCCGCCCAGACGCCGAGATCGGCCTCGGTGTACCCGACGACGGTGGGGACGCCGGTGGTGCCGCTGGAGGCGTGCAGGCGGCGGACGCGGGACCGGTCGACGGCGAACATGCCCCAGGGGTACTGGGCGCGCAGATCGGCCTTGGTGGTGAAGGGGAAGCGGGCGAGGTCGCCGAGGCCGCGGCAGTCCTCGGGCCGCACGCCGGCCGCGTCGAAGGAGCGGCGGTAGAAGGGGACGTTGTCGTAGGCGTGCCGCAGGGTCGCGCGCAGGCGGGTCAGCTGGAGGGCAGCCAGCTGCTCGCGGCCGGCGGGCTCATGGGTGTCCGTCATGGTGGATCATTCCCCACCACCACCCCGTCCGCTAACCGGCCGGGGACGTTCCCTCCGCCACCGCGCGGGCCCAGCGGTAGTCCGCCTTGCCGCTCGGCGAGCGTTCGATCCGGGTGGTCAGCACCACGCTGCGCGGCACCTTGTAGCCCGCCAGCCGCGTCCGGCAGTGGGCCTGCAGAGACCGCAGGGACGGGGGCTGCGCCCCCTCCCGGGGCTGGACGACGGCCGCCACGCGGTGGCCCCAGCGGGGGTCGGGGACGCCGGTGACCACGGCGTCGTACACCGCCGGGTGGGCCTTGAGCGTCTGCTCGACCTCCTCGGGAAAGACCTTCTCACCACCGGTGTTGATGCACTGCGAGCCGCGGCCGAGGACGGTGACGACGCCGTCCGCGTCGACGGTGGCCAGGTCGCCGAGCAGCACCCAGCGCTCGCCGCGCGCGGTGAAGAAGGTGCCGGCGCTCTTCTCGGGGTCGTTGTAGTAGCCGAGCGGGACATGGCCGCGCTGCGCCACGCGGCCCACCTCGCCGGGGGCCGTGGGCCGGTGGGTGACCGGGTCCACCACGGACGTACGGGCGTTGACGCGCATCCGCAGCCCGGCCCCGGGGCCCGTCCCCTCGAGGGCCGTGCCGTTGAAGCCCGACTCGGAGGAGCCGAAGTTGTTGATCAGGCGGACGCCCGGCAGCAGGGCGGCGAACTGGGCGCGCACCGTCTCCGACAGGACGGCCCCCGAGCTGCTGACGCTGCGCAGCGACGAGCAGTCGGTGCCCCGCAGCGGCCCGGCCAGCAGGTCCACCAGCGGCCGCAGCATGGCGTCGCCGACCAGTGACAGCCCGGTGACCCGCTCGCGCGCGAGGGTGCGCAGCGTCTCCTCGGGCGCGAACTTGGTGTGCAGGACGACCTTCTGGCCCAAGTTGAGGGCGATGAACGCGGTGAGGGTGGCCGTGCCGTGCATCAGGGGCGCGGCGGGGAAGAAGACGAGCCCCTCACGGCCGGCCGCCGCCCGCTGTGCGAGCTCCCGCGGCCGCGTGACCGGCTCGCCCGTGGGCGCACCGCCGCCGAGCCCGGAGAAGAAGAGGTCCTCCTGCCGCCACACCACGCCCTTGGGCATGCCGGTGGTGCCGCCGGTGTAGATGATGAACCGGTCGTCGCCCGAGCGCGGGGCGAAGTCGCGTACGGGCGAGCCCGCGGCCTCGGCGTCGGCGAACGCCACCGGGGCGGGGCGCGGCGTCACCGCCCCGTCGGGTGCGGCGCCCACCCGCACCAGGTGGCGCAGCCGCCGCGCCCGGGGCAGGACGGCCGCGACCCGTTCGGTGAAGGCGCCGTCGAAGACGAGGGCCACCAGGTCGGCGTCGCGGTAGAGGTAGGCCAGCTCGTCCGCCACGTACCGGTAGTTGACATTGACCGGCACCGCCCGGATCTTCAGGCAGGCCAGGACGGTCTGGAGGTACTCCACGCCGTTGAGGAGGTGGAGTCCCACGTGCTCGCCGGGCCGGATGCCGCTGTCCAGGAAGTGGTGGGCGAGCCGGCAGGCGGCGGTGTCGAGCGCGGCGTAGGTCAGCCGGCGCTCCGCGCCGTCGCCCGGGTGGCCGAGGTGGACGAGCGCCTCCCGGCCGGGCACCGCGTCGGCGATCGACTCGAAGAGATCCGCGAGGTTGTAGTCCACGGCCGTCATTAGAGCGCCGCGGCGGGGGAGGGGGAAGGGCCGGGACCAATGAATCTGACGATCTGTCAGAAAACTCTTGAACCCGCCCCCCGCCTCCTGCACGCTGGGTGGCGGTCTTCACGACGGGAGGGCTTCCATGGGCGGAAACCCGGACGGCACCGAACACCTCACGCTCGAGCGCGTCGGCGCGACGCTCGTCCTCACCCTGAACCGGCCCCACGCGCGCAACGCGCTCTCCCTGCCGATGCTCGCCGCGCTCCACGACGGCTGGCTGCTGGCCGACGCCGACGACGGCATCCGCTCGGTGGTCCTCACCGGCGCCGGCGGAGCCTTCTGCTCCGGCATGGACCTCAAGGCCCTCGCCGGCCGGGAAGCGGCCGACGAGTCCGTCCGCGAGCGCTTCAGGGCCGACCCCGACCTGCACTGGAAGGCCATGCTCCGCCACCACCGGCCGCGCAAGCCCGTCATCGCCGCCGTCGAGGGCCCCTGCGTCGCGGGCGGCACCGAGATCCTCCAGGGCACCGACATCCGCATCGCCGGCAGCGGCGCCACCTTCGGCCTGTACGAGGTGCGCCGCGGCCTGTTCCCCCTCGGCGGCTCCACGGTCCGCCTGCCCCGCCAGATCCCCCGCACCCACGCCCTGGAGATGCTGCTCACCGGACGCCCCTACACCGCAGCCGAGGCCCGGCGCATCGGGCTCGTCGGGCACGTCGTCCCGGACGGCACGGCGCTCGAGCGGGCCCTGGAGACCGCCGAGCTCGTCAACGCCAACGCCCCGCTGGCCGTCGAGGCCGTCAAGGCCTGCGTCCACGCCGCCGAAGGACTGCCCGAGGCCGAGGCCCTCGCCCTCGAACTCGAGCGCGGCCGCGCCGTCCTCGACACCGCCGACGCCAAGGAAGGTGCCCTCGCCTTCGCCGAGAAGCGCCCGCCCGTCTACCGGCGCGCCTGAGGGAGGAGACAGACGGTGCCGGAGAACCTCACCGCCCCGCTCGTCGTCGAGTTCCCCTTCACCCGCTCCCTCGGCCCCGTGCAGAGCGCCTTCCTCACCGGGCTGCGCGAGCGCGTCGTCCTGGGCGTCCGCACCCGCGACGGCCGGGTGCTCGTGCCGCCCGTCGAGTACGACCCCGTCACCGCCGACGAGATCCGCGACCTCGTCGAGGTCGCCACCACCGGAACGGTCACCACCTGGGCCTGGAACCCCTCCCCGCGCCCCCGGCAGCCCCTGCCCCGCCCCTTCGCCTGGGTGCTGGTCCGGCTCGACGGCGCCGACACCGCCCTGCTGCACGCCCTCGACGCACCCGGCGCCGACGCCGTGCGCACGGGCATGCGGGTGCGGATCCGCTGGGCCGCCCGCCGCGAGGGAGCGATCACCGACATCGCCTGCTTCGAGGCGCACGACGGTCCCGCCGGCCACCGGGCCGCCCCGCACGACGGCCGCTTCCCCGACCCCGTCACCTCCCTGACCGCCCCCGCCCGCCTCGAGTACACCTACACCCCCGGCCGCGCCCAGAGCCGCTACCTCGACGGTCTCGCCCGCCGCGAGATCCTCGGCGAACGCTGCCCCTCCTGCCACAAGGTGTACGTACCGCCCCGCGGCGCCTGCCCCACCTGCGGCGTCGCCACCACCGAGCCCGCCGCCCCCGGCCCCCGCGGCACCGTCACCACCTTCTGCGTCGTCAACATCAAGGCCAAGGGCCTCGACATCGACGTGCCCTACGTCTACGCCCACATCGCCCTCGACGGCGCCGACCTCGCCCTCCACGCGCGCATCGGCGGCATCCCGTACGACCGGGTGCGCATGGGCATGCGGGTCGAGCCCGTCTGGACCGGCGACGGCCGCCACCCCGACCACTACCGGCCCACCGGCGAGCCGGACGCCGACTACGAGAGCTACCGGAGGCTGCTGTGACGCCGCCCCGCGACGTCGCCGTCGTCGCCTACGCGCGAACCGACCACCAGGGCCCCGCCGAAGGGCTCTCCGAGGCCGAGGCGCTGCTGCCCGTCCTGCACGACGCCCTCGCACAGGCCGGCCTGGCCCCCGGCGAGGCGGACTTCACCTGCTCCGGTTCGAGCGACTACCTCGCCGGACGCCCCTTCTCCTTCACCCTGACCCTCGACGCCGTCGGCGCCTGGCCGCCCATCGCGGAGTCCCACGTGGAGATGGACGGGGCCTGGGCGCTGTACGAGGCCTGGGTGAAGATCCTCACCGGCCGGGCCGACACCGCCCTCGTCTACGCCCACGGCAAACCCTCCGCCGGCGACCCGCGCGACGTCCTCACCCGCACGCTCGACCCGTACTACGTCGCCCCCCTGTGGCCCGAGCCGGCCTCCCTGGCCGCCCTCCAGGCCCGGGCCCTCGCCGACGCCGGCCACACCGGCGAGCCCCCCGGCCCCACCCCCGGCCCCCCGGCCGTCACCGACGGCGCCGCGGCCGTCGTCCTCGCCGCCGGCGACGCCGCCCGCCGCATGTGCGCCCGGCCCGCCTGGATCCGCGGCGCCGACCACCGCGTCGAGCCCCACGCCCTCGGCCTGCGCGACCTCACCGACTCGCCCTCCACCCGCCTGGCCGCCGAACGCGCCGGCGCCTTCCGCGCACCCGTCGACACCGCCGAACTCCACGCCCCCTTCGCCGCCCAGGAAGCCGTCCTGCGCCGCGCGCTGCGCCTGGACGACACCGTCACGGTCAACCCCTCCGGCGACGCCGCCGCCGACCCCCTCATGGTCACCGGCCTCATCCGCCTCGGCGAGGCGGCCGCCCGCATCCACCGCGGCGCCTCCGACCGCGCCCTGGCCCACGCCACGTCCGGGCCCTGCCTGCAGCACAACCTCGTCGCCGTGCTGGAGGGGGACGCATGAGCCGGGAACCCGTCGCCGTCGTCGGCATCGGCCAGACCCACCACGCCGCCGCCCGCCGCGACGTCTCCATCGCCGGACTCGTCCGCGAGGCCGCCCTGCGGGCGCTCGAGGACGCCGCGCTGACCTGGGCGGACATCGAGGCCGTCGTCATCGGCAAGGCCCCCGACTTCTTCGAGGGCGTCATGACGCCCGAGCTCTACCTCGCCGAAGCCCTCGGCGCCGCCGGTAAGCCCCTGACGCGGGTGCACACCGCCGGCTCGGTCGGCGGCTCCACGGCGCTGGTCGCCGCCGACCTCGTCGCGGCCCGCGTCCACCGGACCGTCCTGACCGTGGCCTTCGAGAAACAGTCCGAGTCCAACGCCATGTGGGGCCTGTCCCTGCCCGTCCCCTTCCAGCAGCCCCTGCTCGCCGGCGCCGGAGGCTTCTTCGCCCCGCACGTGCGGGCCTACATCCGCCGCACCGGCGCACCCTCCTCCACCGGCACCCTCGTCGCGTACAAGGACCGCCGCAACGCCCTGAAGAACCCCTACGCCCACCTGCACGAGCACGGCATCACCCTGGAGAAGGTGCGCTCGTCGCCCATGCTGTGGGACCCCGTCCGCTACTCCGAGACGTGCCCCTCCTCCGACGGCGCCTGCGCCATGGTCCTCACCGACCGCACGGGTGCCGCCCGCGCCCCCGCCCCGCCCGCCTGGCTGCACGGCGGCGCCATGCGCAGCGAGCCGACGCTCTTCGCCGGCAAGGACTTCGTCTCGCCCCGGGCCGGCCGCGACTGCGCCGCCGACGTCTACCGCCAGGCGGGCATCACCGACCCGCGCCGCGAGATCGACGCCGTGGAGATGTACGTGCCCTTCAGCTGGTACGAGCCGATGTGGCTGGAGAACCTCGGCTTCGCCGCCGAGGGGGACGGCTGGAAGCTCACCGAGGCCGGAGTGACCGAGCTCGACGGCGCGCTGCCCGTCAACCCCTCCGGCGGCGTGCTGTCCACCAACCCCATCGGCGCCTCCGGAATGCTGCGCTTCGCCGAGGCCGCGCTGCAGGTGCGGGGCCGGGCCGGCGAGCACCAAGTCCCGGACGCGCGCAGGGCGCTCGGCCACGCCTACGGCGGCGGCGCGCAGTTCTTCTCCATGTGGCTGGTGGCCGGTTCGCCGCCCGTCACCTGAGCCGTGTACGGGGCCTGTCCGGCGCCGCCGTCGCTCGCTAGGGTGGGCGGCGACGACGAGCCGGGAGGAGTGCGGACGTGGCGGACAGCACGACTGAACAACTGGCGGGCGACGTGAAGCCGGATCTCGACCTCGCCAGGGCCGCCTGGCAGCCGAGCGGCGGCAGCCGGCGGGGCAACGTCCAGATCGCCTTCGTCGAGGGCTACATCGCCATGCGGGACCGGCGCGACCCGGACGTCCCGGCCGTGATCTTCTCGCCGGCCGAGTGGCGGGCGTTCGTGCTCAGCGCCCGGGACGGGGAATTCGACCTCACGTAGCTCCCGGTGGGTCCCCGGCCGCGGCACGCCCCGGCTTCCCCGGCGCCACGGCGCGGGGGCGGGCACGTACGATGTGGGCATGTCCTTCCTCCGCCGCCGCAGCGCCGCCAGCCCCACCGGGCCGGACTTCGACGTCCTCGCCATGGATCCCGGGGACTGGCCCGGTGACCTCGGGGCCGGGCTGCTGCCCGCGCCCGACGGAAGTTGCCAGGGAGTCTTCCTCCGCTACGACCTGTTCGGCGGCCGCGGCCCCGCGATGATCATCGGCAATCTGCCCGAGGGCTCCCCGGCGCGGGAGCTGGGCGAGGGCCAGGTGCCCTTCGAGGTGGCGCAGCTGCTGGTGGCGCTCGGCAACGACGAGCCGGTCGAGGTGCTGGACACCGAGGACGTGCCGGTCATGCACGAGGACAACCTCCTCATCGTGCGGCGGCTGAAGTGCTCGGAGAGCCGGATCTCCTGCACCCAGTTCGACCGCAGCGACGGCGTGCTCGTCACCATCGCCAGCTGGGACCGCCCGATCACCGACGACCTCTACCAGCTGCTCAAGCCGCTGCCCGCGGAGATGTTCCAGGCCGGCTAGGCCCGCCCCTCCGCCCGGACCGTCAAGGAGCCCGGCACGCCCACGGCGTGCCGGGCTCGTCTTTTCCTGTGGTTTCCCCGCGGGTTTTCCCGTGGTTTCCCCGCGGTTTTCCCCGCGGTCTACCAGTTCGAGGGCCGGATCCGGACGTCGGAGGCCTTCACGAAGGCCACCCGGTGCCCGAACTGGATCTCGTAGTAGACGTCCTTGCCCCGGATGATCCTGTGCCCCGCGGGCTCGTAGGTGGTCGCCCACAGATACTCGCTCGGGGACGTCGCCCCCAGGACGTACGCCTGCCCGGCCGCCAGCCGGTACGGCAGCGGCGTCACCGCCTGGACCGGGACGCCCTCCGGATAGGCCTCCTTCTCCGGGTAGGCGCGGCCGTACACCGGGATCTCCTTCAGCCCCTCCCTCGGCGTGATCATCCGGCCGTGCGCGCCGAGCGCCGCCGGATCCCACCAGGGGTTGCGGAACCACGCCTTCTGGCCGAGGTACCAGATCGCCGTCCACCCGGCGTGCTGGTCGGCCACCGCGAACTGCTGTCCGGTGGAGGCGCGGGCGCCCGTGTCGTTGACACCGGTCGTCGAGGGGCTGCCGTCCGGGCGCAGGCCGATGTCCTGGATCAGCGGCGCGTCGTCGCGGGGCGCGGTGAACAGCCGGACCGCTCCGGAGCCGTGCGGGGCGCACGGCTCGCCGGGCTTGGCGCAGCCGGTGTAGACCGGCTTGTGGTCGGCGTAGCCGGGGGCGATGGTGACCATGCCGCTGAAGGGGCTCGCCGTGGTGACGAAGGGCGCGTCCATCAGATCGAAGTAGTGCGCCCAGTCCCAGTACGGACCCGGGTCGGTGTGCATCCCCGGAATCGTCGCCGTGGTGGTGCCCGGGACGTTGTCGTGGCCGATGATGTGCTGCCGGTCGAGCGGGACGTCCAGCTTCTCCGCCAGGTGCCGCACCAGCCGGGCGGACGTGCGGTACATCGCCTCCGTGTACCAGGCGTCGGGCTGGGCCAGGAAGCCCTCGTGCTCGATGCCGACCGACTTGGAGTTCACGTACCAGTTGCCCGCGTGCCAGGCCACGTCCTTGGTCGGCACGTGCTGGGCGATGTGGCCGTCCCCGGAGCGGATGGTGTAGTTCCAGGAGACGTACGCCGGATCCCTTATGAGCTTGAGGGTCGTCTCCCAGGTCCCTTCGGTGTCATGGACGACGATGAAGTCGACCTTCTGGGAGGAGGGCCGGTCGGCGATGTCGTGATTGCCGTAGTTCTTGCCCTCGAGCTTCTCGTACGGCGCCGGGATCGACTCGCAGGCCACCGTGGACGGGCACTCGACGCCCGTGGTCGTGAGGGTGCCGAGTTTCAGCCGCCCCACCTGGGCCGTGCGGGGGGCGATGCGCGGGGTCGCGGGGAGGGCGACCTGCTGGCCGCTGTCGGTCCTGCGCCGCTCACCGCGCCGGAGCACGTCGTAGACGTCGCCCGCGAAGACGGCCGCCGTCGCGGTGTCGGTGGCACCCGAGTAGGCGGCGACGGCTCCGTACCAGTCGGCGGGGTCCTTGCTCAGGGGCAGGCCCAGCCGCTTCTGCTCGGCGGCCAGCAGGGCGGCGCCGCCGCGCACGTTGGCCGCGGCGTCGCGGCGCAGCGAGGAGGCGGGCAGGCCCGTGAGATCGGCGGCGCGGGCCAGGGTGCGCAGCCGGGGCGGCAGCGCGGCGGGGGCGGGAGCGGCCGGGCGGGCGGCGGCGCGGGGCCGGGCGAGATCACCCCGGGCGTCCTCGCCGGGCTCGCTGTGGTGCCCGGATGCGGCCAGGGCCGTGGCGGCGTCGGTCAGGTGCATCGGGCCGTAGCCGCCCGTGACGCTGGGGGCGCCGCCGTGGCTGTCCCAGCGGGACTCCAGGTAGGAGACGGCGAGCAGCACGTTCTCCGGTACGTGGTACGCGGCCGCGGCGGCGGTGAACTCCCGCTGCAGGGTGGCGGACGCGGCCCGCTCGGCCGTGGCGGCCGGCCCGGCCGTGATCAGCGGCAGCAGCAGGGCGGCCGCGGCGGCCGGGCCCGCGGCGCGCGGCGGACGGGGTCTTCTTCGTGCGGCTCTTCCCTCTCGTGCTTCTTCCGGCGGTGCGTTCCGTGATGGCGCTGGGGCGGATCCTCGCAATGCGGCCTCCTCGGGACGGGCAGTGCCGTGCGGCGTGGTGGTGCGCGGTCAAGCTGGTGACCGAACCTACCAAGAGGCCCCGGCCAAGCCGACGATCCGTCAATAAGACCGGCGGTGGCGGTTATCGGACCGGCCGGTGCCGATACGCACGTCGACGCCCGCGCCGGGGGTTTCCCGGCGCGGGCGTCGAGGCGCGCCCACGGATCACTCGTCCGGATGGGCGAGCGACGACACGCCGTAAGTCGGCGGCACGGCGTGTCGGTCGTACGGTTCAGCGGGTGCCGACGGCGGCCCGGACCGCGCGACGAGCCATCGCGCAGTCGTCGTGCAGGCGGCGCAGCAGCAGTCGCTGCTCCTCCCCGGACTCCCCGGCGGCCGCACCGGGTGCGGCGGGTTCGTGCATGGCGCGCTGCACGGCCGTCTCGTACGTCCGGATCTCCCGGGTGAGCACCAGCATCAGATTGACCAGGAAGGCGTCCCGGGACGTGGGCCCCGCGGCCTGGGCGTGCTGGCTGATCTGACGGCGGGCCACCGGGGCGTCACCGAGGACGGCCCACAGCGTCGCCAGGTCGTACCCCGGGAGGTACCAGCCGGCGTGGTCCCAGTCGAGGAGCACCGGCCCGGCGGGCGACAGCAGGATGTTCGACAGCAGCGCGTCGCCGTGGCAGAACTGTCCCTGCACATGGGCCAGCCCGTGCAACAGCTTCTGCAGATCGCCCAGATCACGGTCGGTGAGCAGGCCGAGCTCGTGATACCGGGCGATGCGCTTGCCGTAGTCCAGCGGCATGTCGAACATCCCGGCGGGCGGTCGCCACAGGTTGACCCGGCAGATCGCGCCGAGTGCCGCCCGGACGTCCGCGCGCGGAAGCGTGTCCACCGGATGCCGCTGGACGGCGGCGGGACGACCGGGCATGCGCTCGAGGACGAGCGTGCAGTTGTCGGGGTCTGCGGCGATCAGCCGGGGCACCCGCACCGGAGGACGGTGACGGACAAACGCCCGATATGTGGCTATTTCGTGACGGAACCGTTCGGCCCAGGCCGGTGAGTGGTCCAGTAAACACTTGGCCACCGCGGTGCTGCGCCCTGTCGTGCCGACCAGGAGGACGGAGCGTCCCCCTCGCCGGAGCACCTGGACGGGGTTGAACTCCGGGCAGATCCGGTGGACCGACGAGATCACCGTGCGCAGCTGGGCGCCCTGGGGGCCGGACAAGTCGATTCTCCCGCTCAGCGGTTGGGCGCCGGTCCCCGGAGCCCTCCGTGCCCGTCCGCCCCCGAACGCGGCCCCCACGGCATGGGAGGGGTCCAGGTACGGTCCGCCGCCGCTCTGCTGGCTACGGAGCGGCCGGTGCGGAGCGGACACGGAGGTCGATGCTGCATACATGGGCTGAACAGATCCCTTCGTGTCGGCGAATTGCCGCGCGCCCCCGCCCACCGGACCCTCCCGCACCCTGGGGAATGCGATCGGGCGCCGGGTGGCCGGGGTTGCGCGTTCCTACATCACACCCGGCCGCGGGTGGCACACCATCTGGCGCACCCTGGCGAACCCTGGCGAATACTCGCTTGGCCCATGACGGCCCGAGTACCTTCAAGTCAGCCGAGGAACCTGGGGGCTTGACGTGACGAGGGAACCCAACACCCGCCTTGCGGACCTGTTCGGCCTGGCCGGCTGGTCCAAGGGGGAGCTCGCGAGACTTGTGAACCGGCAGGCGGCGGTCATGGGCCATCCGCAGCTGGCGACCGACACCTCGCGGGTGCGGCGCTGGATCGACATGGGGGAGTCCCCCCGCGATCCCGTGCCCCGGGTGCTGGCCGCCCTCTTCACCGAGCGACTCGGCCGTGTCGTGACCATCGAGGACCTCGGGTTCGGTCGGCGCGGGCGGGCAGGCAAGGGGCAGTCCCCGGACGGGCTGCCGTGGCCGCCCGAGCGGACCGCCGCGGTCCTCACCGAATTCACGGGAATGGACCTCATGCTCAACCGACGCGGCTTGGTGGGCGCGGGCGCCGCGCTCGCCGCAGGCTCAGCAATCAGCAGCGCGATGCACGACTGGCTGCACTCCGATCCGGTCCTCGCCTCCGACGCCCCTCACTTCGACGACCCGCTGCGCGCCAGGGCGACGCACGCCGACCCCGCCGGCTACGACCGCTACGAGGCGGCCCCCGTGGGCTCCCTGGAGATCGACGCGCTGGAGCGCTCGGTCGAGGTCTTCCGCCTCTGGGACGCCTCCCGAGGGGGCGGCCTGCAGCGCAAGGCGGTCGTCGGCCAGCTCAACGAGGTCGGCGGGATGCTCTCCTACCACCACCCCGAGCACCTCCAGCGCAGGCTGTGGGGGGTCGCCGCCAACCTGGCGGTGCTCGCCGGCTGGATGTCGCACGACGTGGGCCTGGAGCCCACCGCGCAGAAGTACTTCGTCATCGCCGCGCACGCGGCCCGCGAGGGCGGCGACCGGCCCCGGGCGGGGGAGGCGCTCTCGCGCGCCGCCCGCCAGATGGTCCACCTCGGCCGCCCCGACGACGCCCTGGACCTGATGAAGCTCGCCAAGTCCGGCGGCGGGGACGACACGCTGCCGCGCACCCGCGCCATGCTCTGCACCATCGAGGCCTGGGCACAGGCGTCCATGGGGCGGGGCCAGGCGATGCGGCGCACGCTGGGCGAGGCGGAGGAGCTGTTCGTCTCGGACAAGAGCGACGTTCCCCCGCCGAGCTGGATGCAGATGTTCGACGAGGCGGATCTGCACGGCATGCAGGCGCTGGCCTACCGCACGCTCGCGGAGCACGACCCGGCCGCGGCGCCCGTCGCGCAGCGGCACGCCAAGCGGGCGATGGAGCTGCGGGGGGACCAGCACAAACGGTCCATGCTCTTCGACTACATCTCGATGGCGTCCGCGTGCTTCATCGGCAACGACCCCGAGCAGGCGGACACCTTCGCCCGCATGGCGCTCAACTCGATCGGCGAGATGTCCTCGCACCGCACCTGGGACCGGCTGCGCGAGATGTACCGGCTCACGGGGAAGTACGCGGACTACGCCAAGATCGAGCATCTGCGGGAGGACATCCAGCGCGCGCTGCCCAAGGGCCCCGGCCCCCGGTCCGGCACCAAGACCGTGTGAGGGGCCGCCGGTCCCGGCGGGAGGGGGCGGGAGGCCCTACGAGCCGATGCGCGCGATCAGCACGCACGCGTCGTCCTCGCGCCCGGTGCCGCCGAACTCCTCCAGCACGGCCCGTAGGCACTCCTGTGCGCTGCCCGCCGCCGCGAAGCGCGGGGCGAGGGCGAGCAGGCGGGCGTCGGACGGAAGGGCCGCCAGGCCCTCGGTGTGCAGGACGAGCACGTCACCGGGCAGCAGGGCCTGGGCGGTCTGCTCGTACGCGGCGTCGGAGACCGCCCCGAGCAGCACGCCCCGGGGCGGCCGGAGCGCGTGCCCCGTGCCGTCGCGGAAGAGCAGCGGGGCGGGGTGGCCGGCCTGGGCCCACAGCAGGGTGCGGGTGGCGGGGTCGTAGCGGCAGCACACCGCGCTGCCGAGCGCCGGCTGGGCGGAGGCGTCGAGCAGGTGGTTGAGCCAGCCCATCAGGGGCCCGGGCTCGGAGCCGGAGACGGCCATGCCGCGGACGGCGCCGAGCAGCATGGCCATGGTGGAGGTCGCGGTCACGCCGTGGCCGGTGAGGCCGCCGACGGTCAGCAGCGTCCGCCCGCCGGGCAGCTCCATGGCGTCGAACCAGTCGCCGCCGATCAGGGTGCTCGTCGCCGAGGGGAGGTAGTGGGCGGCCAGGTCGAGGACGGCGCCCTCGTGCGGGGCGCCGGGCGCGCCCGTGGCCTGCTGCGGGAAGCGCAGCGAGCCCCGCCAGGGGGGCAGCACGGCCTCCTGCAGCTCGACCGCGATCCGGTGCTCGGTGCGCGCGAGGTGCTGCCGGCGGGCGGCGGAGTCACGGGTCTCGTGCACCTCCCGCTGGCTCCGCCGCAGCTCGCTGACGTCCCGCAGCACGGCCCACATGGAGGCCGTGCAGCCGTCGGCGTCGAGCACGGGCTCGCCCATCATGTGCACCGTGCGCAGCTCTCCGTCGCCGCGCACGATGCGGAACTCTCCGTCGACGGGCTTGCCGTCCACCAGGCAGTCGGTGAGCATCGCGGTCAGTACGGGGGTGTCCTCCTCCGGCAGGCAGGAGGGGAGCTCGTCGAGGGTGAGCGCGCCGTCCTCGGGGCGGCGGCCGAAGAGCTCGAAGAGCTCCTCGGACCAGGAGACCTCGTCGGTGAGGAAGTTCCACTCGGCGCTGCCGGCCCGGGCGGCCCCGGCACCGGGCCCGTCCGGGCCGGGCCGCTCGGCGGTCAGGGTGGCGGCCGGGGCGGCGGGCAGGCTCCCCGCCGGGGCCGTGGCGTCGTCGGCCGGCAGCCCCTCGCGCAGCTGGCCCAGGTGCTCGCCGAGCGTGTCGGCGTGCTGGGCGGCCAGCTCGACCAGGGCGCGCTGCCAGCGCAGCCGGGGGTCGCCGGAGCGCTCGGCGTCCGCCGCCGTCTCGCGCCGGACCGCGTCGAGGCCGCCTCTGAGCCGCCGCGTCTGCGTGATGAGGACGTCGACCGCACCGGGCTCGGCGGCCTCGGCGGCGGGTCGGTCCGCTGACTGCGGTGACGGCATCACGTACTCCGATACAAGCGGGGCGCGGCCCGGCTCACGGTCCACGGACCCGGCCGGGCGGGGTGAGTGCTGTGACGACTCTTGCACAGTCGGCGATGGCCCGTAACCGCTTTGGCAATACCCGATACGGTGGTGCTGGTGGCATATGCCCGTGGCGTCTGTGCGACATATCCGACACCGCTCCGCGGAATGCCTTGTTCCAGGTAGGCTGCGGGCGCTCGGGCCCACCCGAGTTTCCACTGTTCACCAGGCATAGCGCCGGTGGACACCGGCAAGAATGGCGGACGACGGAAATCCCGTTGCCAGCCGACTCCCCGCACCGGATGCTGACCCCATGTTCGATCCAGACATAGCGCCCAGCGGCACCCTGCTCGGCCTCCTGCAGCGAGGCCGCGGCGACGGGACCCTGCATGCCCTCGCGGCGCCGCGCGCCGAGGCGCTCGCGGCGCTGAACCACTGCGTGCTCCGCGACCCCCGGCGCGACTGGCAGCTCGAGAACCGCTCGCTCTACTACGCGCGCCTGTACGTGGACCTCGACGGCGGCCTCGGCGAGATCGAACAGCACCTCTTCCACCCGGACGACCTGTTCGAGACCGCCGAGGAGCGCACCGGCCTGGCCCTCGCCGTCCTCGGCCACCTCGCCTCCTACGGACGCGAGGACGCCCTCGCGCTGCTGCGCCGCTACGCCGCCGGCGGCGGCAACTGGGCCTGGGCCCTGGACGAGCTGGCCCTGCGCGACGACGACGCCGGCCTCCTCGCCCTCGGCGAGGCGGTCCTCGCCCGGTTCCCGCACACCCCCGGGGGCGAGGCCGCGCTCGCCGCCGCGGTGCGCGACGCCTTCGAGCCCAGGCCCTGGCGGCTGTGGGCGGACGACCAGCACGCCCCCGCCGTCGCCGCCCGCGTGCGCGCGGCCCAGGAGCAGGGATCCTTCGACCGCTGGCAGCGCCAGCTGCGCCCCGCCGGGCCCCGGCCCGGCTGGAGCGTGCGCGAGGTCCTCGACTGGGCCCAGCAGGGCCTCGACCAGCACCCCACCCAGCACCGCCACGTCCCCGCCACCCGCTGCCTGACCGCCGTGGCCGGCCCCGAGGACCGCGGGGAGATCATCGAGGCCGCCGCCTTCGGGCAGGAGGCGGCGCGCGCCACCGCGCTGCGCTACCTCGCCGAGCACCACGATCCCCAGGCCCTCGACCTGATCGAGACGGCCGCCGCCGACCCCTCCGAGCTGGTCGCGGAAGCCGCCGTCACCGCCTTCGAGCGCATGCGCAGCACGGCCGCCCTCGAGCGCGCCCGCGCCTGGCTCACGCGCGGCGACGCCCTGGGCGCCGCGGCCGCCGCCATGCTGGCCTGCCGCGGCGGGGAGTACGACTCCCCGCTCGTGCTCGCCGCCCTGCGCGAGGCCGTGCGGGCCTCGGGCTGCGACGCGCCCGTCCTGTGGGACCTCGTCGACGGCGCCGGGCGGATGGCGATCACGTGCGCCGCCCCGGTGTTGCGCCACGTCTACCGCGAGACCTCCTCCTCCCACCTGCGCGGCCGCGCCGCCCGGGCCCTCGCCGCGACGGACCCCTCGTTCGCCACGGGCTTCGCCGTCGAGTGCCTGTGGGACTGCGAGGAGTCCACCCGCGAGCTCGCCGCCCACCACGCCACGACCGCCGACGCGCGCGTCGTGGAGCAGCTGCGCCGGCTGGCCGCCGACCCGGCCGAGGAGGCCGAGGTGCAGACGGCCGTGCGCAGCCGCTTCGAGCCGGACGCGCCGGCGGTGTGAGCCGCTGTGGATGATCTTCAGGTCGTCCGGTCCCTAGGATGTCGGGGCCCCACCCCGACGTCCTAGGAGTGCCGTGCCCGGCCGCCGTCCGTCCGTATCAGCCAAATCCGCCGTATCCGCCATATCCGCCCCCGCCTCCCGCAGGGCGCTGCTCGCGGCCGCCGTCGCGCTGGCCCTGCGGCCCGCGACCGCCGTCGCCGCGGCCCCGGCCGCACCGCCCGGCCCGGTCCGCGTCACCGAGGGGCAGGTCGCCGAGGCCGCCCCGGGCCGGGCGATCCTCTATCCCAGCGTGACCAGCTGTCTGACCGTCACCCTCCGGCTGTGCGACGGCGCCAAGGTCGGCGCGCACGCCAGCCTCTTCCAAGTGCCCGGCGAACTGCGCTCGGACCAGATCCTGGCCGCCGCCCGGCGCGTGGCCGGCACCCGCAAGGTCACCGCCGTCGAGGTCAGGGGAGCCGTCGGCGCCTGGCACCCGGGCTACTTCACCAAGGCCATCGAGAGCTACGCGGAGGGCGAGGCCGTGCCGTACCCGGAGCACCCCGACCCCGACGGCCTGGCGCGCGCCGTGGCCGCCGGTCTGGGGTTGCCCGCGCGGGTCCGGGTGACGGTGGAGGACGTACCCGACGGCGACCAGACGGTCCGCTGACCGACGGTCCGCCGGCCGCGGCGGACGAGGCCCCGGAGCGCCGCCCGCGTCCGCTGAGCGGACGCTCCAACTCCCTTTACGGACGCCTTATATGAGGGTGTGCTTACTGTAGTGCTGTGACGGCTGTGGTGACGGCGCGGGCGCTGCCCGGAAGGCCGCGTTCGGGGCTCTGGGCCCTGTCGGCGTTCGTCGTCGTCCTCGTCGCCCTGGCGCACGTGCTGGGGTGCGCCTCCCACGGACAGTCCTCGCCGTTCACCGGCCGGGCGTACGCCCTGCCGGTGAGCGCCCCGCAGGGCCCCGGCCACGACACGACGCCGGAGTGCCGGGAGCCCGCCGAGACGGGCGTGACCGCGGCGCGCACCGACCTCGCCGCGCCCGCCCCGGACGGCGAACTCCCGCCGCCGCCCGCCGTGGTGGACGCCGCCCTGGTACGGCCCCCGGCCGACGCGCCCTGGGCGGCCGCCGGCCAGGGCCGCGACGTGGGCAGGCTGAGGTCGGCGCTGGGGGTCTGGCGCACGTAGGACGGCACGCGCCGGCCCGGCCACCGCGCCGCGCACGGCGCCGCGAGCGACCGGAACGTCCCCCACCGTCCTTCTCTGACGACGCGGCCCGCCCCCACCTCCCGCACGGAGGACCGCAGGGCCGCGGGAGAGCCACGCGATGACTTCTGTCCTCCCGTCCCCGTCCCCCCTGCCCGCCGCCGCCCTGACGCTGGCCCCGGCCCTGCCCGCCCGCACCCCGGCCGGCCTGGTCGGAGGCACCCCGCTGCTGTGGATCGGCGAGCCCTTCACCGACCCCGGCCGCGGCTTCTGGGCCAAGCTCGAAGGCCGCAACCCCGGCGGCATCAAGGACCGCACCGCGCTCCACATGGTCGCCCGCGCCCGCGAACGCGGCCGGCTCCTGCCCGGCGCCCCCATCGTGGAGTCCACCTCCGGCACCCTGGGCCTGGGCCTCGCCCTCGCCGGCGTCACCTACGGCCACCCCGTCACCGTCGTCACCGACCCCGGCATGGAGCCGATGATGGCCGGCCTGCTGCGGGCGTACGGCGCCGAGGTCCACGTCGTGCGCGCCGCGCACCCCGTCGGCGGCTGGCAACAGGCCCGCCGCGAACGGGTGGAGGAGATCCTGGCCGCCCGCCCCGACGCCTGGTGTCCGGACCAGTACCACAACCCCGACAACGTCACCGCCTACCGCACCCTCGCCCACGAACTGATCGCCCAGCTCGGCCGGATCGACGCCCTCGTCGTCAGCGTCGGCACCGGAGGCCACTCGGCGGGCGTCGCCTCCGTGCTGCGCGAGCACTTCCCCGCACTGCGCGTGGTGGGCGTGGACACCACCGGCTCCACGATCTTCGGCCAGCCCGCCGCGCCCCGGCTGATGCGCGGCCTCGGCAGCAGCATCTACCCCCGCAACGTCGGCTACTCCCTCTTCGACGAGGTGCACTGGGTCGCCGCCTCCGAGGCGGTGTGGGCCGCCCGCGCCCTGGCCAGGTCCCGCTGCGCCACCGGCGGCTGGAGCGTGGGAGCCGTCGCCCTGGTCGCCCGGCACGTCGCCGCCACGCTGCCCGCCGAGGCCAGGGTGGCCGCCGTCTTCCCCGACGGCCCGCAGCGCTACGTCGGCACGGTCTTCGACGACGACTACTGCCGCCGCCACCGGCTGCTGGGCGGCGTCCCCGCGCCCGCCCCCGACCGCATCGCCCATCCCGGCGAACGGGTCGTCACCCGGTGGACCGCCTGCGAGACCGTCGTCGACCCGCTCGCCGCCGGGGCCCCGCCCGCCGGGCCGGAGGCCACCGGCCCCGACGCCGGAGAGCACGGCCTGGCCGGAGCGGCCCGGTGACCGCCGCCCCGGCCGGGGCGGCCCCCGCAGCGCCCCGGCTGACCTCGCTGTGGCGGCACACCCGCTCCTTCCCGCCGGCCGCCCGGCTGCTGATGGTCAATCAGTTCGCCATCAACCTCGCCTTCTACATGCTCATGCCCTACCTCGCGGCCCACCTCGGCGACGACCTCGGGCTCGCCGCCTGGACCGTCGGCCTGGTCCTGGGCGTCCGCAACCTCTCCCAGCAGGGCATGTTCCTCATCGGCGGAACCCTCGCCGACCGCTACGGCTACAAGGCGCCGATCCTGGCCGGCTGCCTGCTGCGCACGGCCGGATTCGCGCTGCTGGGATGGGTGGACGCGCTGCCCGCCCTGATCGCGGCCTCGGCGGCCACCGGCTTCGCGGGCGCGCTGTTCAACCCGGCGGTACGGGCGTACCTGGCGGCCTCGGCCGGGGCGCGGCGCGTGGACGCCTTCGCGACGTTCAACGTCTACTACCAGGCGGGGATGCTGCTCGGCCCGCTCGCCGGACTCGCCCTGCTGGCCGCGGACTTCCGGCTGGTCTGCACCGTCGCGGCGGCGATCTTCGCCGGGCTGACGGTGCTTCAGTGGCGGGCCCTGCCCGGCCGGGCGGGCGGCAGCGGCGGGGGAGCGGGGACGTGGGCCGGGGTGCGGGCGCAGTGGCGCGCGGTCGTCGCCAACCGGCCGTTCCTGCTGTTCTCCCTCGCCATGACCGGCTCGTACGTGCTGACCTTCCAGGTCTACCTCGCCCTGCCGCTCGCGGCGGGCGTCGCGCTGGGGGCGGCGGGCACCGAGGTCACCACCGCGCTGTTCGTCGTCTCGGCGGCGGTCGCCGTCGCCGGCCAACTGCGGCTGACCGCCTGGGCCAAGCGCCGCTGGAGCCCGCGGAGGGCGCTGGTGCGGGGGCTGACCGCCATGGGGCTGGGCTTCCTGCCGCTCGCGCTCGTGTCCATGGACGCCGGGGCGCTCACGGCGTGGAGCACGACCGCGGCGCTGACGGTGGCGGTGGTGCTGCTGGCCGCGGGCGGCGCGGTGGTCTACCCGTTCGAGATGGACACGGTGGTCACGCTCTCCGGGGACCGGCTCGTCGCCACCCACTACGGGCTCTACAACACCGTCTCCGGGCTGGGCGTCACCCTGGGCAACCTCGCCGTCGGGGCGCTGTGGGACGTCGCGCTGCGACGGGAGGCGCTGTGGGTGGTGTGGTGCGCGCTCACGGCGACCGGGGTCCTGTGCGCGGGTGCGGTCGCCCTCCTGGCCCGTTCGGGGCGGCTGGCCGCGCCCTGACTGTGCGAAGCTGTCCCGAACACCCCTATGACCAGGAGGTTTTTCATGGCAGACGATACGGCGGGGCCCCAGTCGTCCGGCGGCGGCGAGGACGACGTGAAGCGCAAGTTCCGCGAGGCTCTGGACCGCAAGCGCGGCAAATCGGGCGATGCCGCCGCGAGCGGGCAGAACCGCGACGGCTCCAAGATCCACGGTACGCACGGCAAGGCGGGCGGGCAGCGTTCGTTCCGCCGCAAGAGCGGCTGACCGGCCGGCGTCGCGTACCCGGTGCTCCCGGCACCGGGTACGCGCCCTGCCGTCCCGGTCCGACGGTATGCCGATAATGGAGGCGCCCCGCGGCCCGCGGAGCACCCGAGACAGCCACAGCACCAGACACCAGGGGGCGCGGATGAAGAGCGAGCAGCAGCACACCGGACGATACCGAGGACGCCTGGCCCGCAGGATGTCGGCCGTCATCGCCCTGACCCTGGGCGCCGCCCTGCTGGCCACGCCCGCGTCGGCCGTGAGCGCGCACCCGACGGCCCGGACCGCGACCCACTCCGTGGCGGCCGACGCCGCGACCGCTCGCACGGCGGTCACCACGGACGCGGCCGCCGACGGCTCCGCCTCGACGGTCACGGCCTCCTCGCACCACAAGAGCTCCGACCACCGGACGCTCGCCAAGGACAAGAAGAAGAAAAAGAAGAAGGGCTTCTTCAAGAAGCTGGGCGTCGCCCTGCTCATCGCGATGGTTCTGGGCACCCTCCTGGTGGTCGCCCTGATCGTCCTGGCGATCTTCCTGATCCGGCGGGCCTTCAAGCGCCGCCGGTCCTGACCGCCTCCGCCCGGCGCCGTCGCGGCCGTCGCCGCCCGCCTCAGCTCGTCTTCGCCACCCAGGCCAGGGCGAGCCACGGCGTGGTGGCGGCCGCGACCGCCAGGGCCCAGCCCGTACCGGTCTCGGGGAACCCGATGAGCAGCGGGACGACGAGGGCGGCCCCGCACGCGAGGATCAGCGCGGCGGGCAGGTGGACCCAGGGCTCGAATCGACGCGCGTAGCGCACGCCCGCCTCCCGGCGGTGCATCGCGATGGCGGTGACGAGCCCGGCCGCGAGGCCGACGATCCAGATGGCCGGCAGCGCGAGGATGCGGCCGGCGAAGGAGCCGATGTCGTTGTCCGGGGCCTGACGCACCCCCAGGTCGGGGCGGTCCGGGGCGTACAGCAGCTGGACGGTGCGGCCCTGTGCGGGGTGGCCGCTGGTGTGCACCCCGTCGACGGTGACCCGCTGCTCGCCGGAGTCGAAGGCGATGGTGACGGCGATCTCCGAGGCGAATTCGTCGGTGCCGTCGATCTCCCTGCCCGTGGGGTGCGGAGTGCCGACGATCCGCTCGATCAGCACGTCGTGCGCGGTGGCTCCGGCCCGTTCGGCCCTGGCCAGCCACTCGCCGTCCGCGCCGTCCGGTCCCACGCCCTGGCAGAGCGCGGCGGCGCTGGTGAGCGCCACGCCGAACCCCAGCACCCAGCACAGCGCGCGCGAGGGCCTCGGCTCGGGCCAGGGCTCGTGCCTCTTGCGCCACAGCTTCCTGCGCAGCGCCGCCCGGCGGCGCGCCCGCACCAGCAAGGAGGCCAGGAGCCAGCACAGCGCGCACCCGGCGGTCGCGCCGAGCAGCTCCAGCTGGTGGCGCTTGGGCGGCAGTTCCCGGAACGGGATCACCCCGAGCACCATGGTCGCGTAGCCCACGAGCAGCGTGGCCCACCCCGCCAGTCGCGTCCCCATCCGCATGCCGTACGTCCCCCACCACACCTAATTGATCTTGCGGTGGACAGGGTAATAGGCGCCGCGACGCTTCGCCGAGGGGGCCCGAGGCGGTCAGCCGGCCTGGCTGAGGAACCGCCCCGGCTTGCACGCCTCGCAGAGCTGGACCTCGCGGGTGTCGAACAACTCGCGGGCCTCCGCGGTCGTCAGGGTCTCCTCGTCGCCCTTGGGCACCCAGCAGCCCAGGTGGTGCAGTTCGGGAAGCGGCCCGCCGGGGCGCGGATACACCGTCACCGCCCAGATGGCGTCCTCGAAATCCTGTCGCCACTCGCCCCGCAGGCGTTGCAGTACGACTTCGCGTACCCAATCACGGGGGGAATGGCCGACTTCACGCGCAGCGGATTCGATACGGGCGAGTTCTACCTCGGTGAAGAGCTGCTCCATGAGGCCGGACAGTAGCAGCGGGGGACCGTGCGCGACCGGGGTTCCGGGCGATCGTGCACGGTGCTGACCTGCGACTTGACCGTGTACGGGTCAAGTGGGGGAGGAACGCCCGGCTGACGCCGTTGATATGAAGAGCAGCTCCGGGCCCCCCTATCGGGATTGGCATAGGACGGCGGGATATACCGGCCGGTCTCCGCCCCATACCCCGAGCGCGGCGCCCGTGGCCAATTCGTTATCACCTGTCCTCGTGAACGCGGCGGTTTTCCGCGCGGGCCCCGTCGCACGCCACCGCACCGGCCGTAACCCCGCAGGGGGGTGGGGCCGTTTAACCACTCGTCCCGGAAGTGATGCGGAGGGAGCACCGATGAGCCTGCTGCGCAAGATCCGTGACACCGGGCGGGTGGCGGAGGACGCCCCGCCCCGGCCGGCCGGTGCTCCGCCGCGCGCCGCGCGGGACCTGGGCGGCTCGGCGCAGGTGCGGTGCGTGGACGCCGGATCGTGCAACGGCTGCGAGATCGAGATCGCGGCCGCCTTCGGACCCGTGTACGACGCCGAGCGGTACGGAGCACGGCTTGTGGCCTCGCCCCGGCACGCCGACGTGGCCCTGGTGACCGGGCCGGTGACCCGCAACATGGCCGAGCCGCTGCGGCGCACCGTCGCCGCCATGCCCAGGCCCCGCCTCGTCGTGGCCGTCGGCGATTGTGCCATCGACGGCGGGGAGTTCGCAGGCGGATACGGCATCGAGGGCACGGTCGCCGACGTGGTCCCCACCGATCTGCAGGTGCCCGGCTGCCCGCCGGAACCACAGGCGATCGTGGCCGCGCTGCGGACGGTGACCGGCAGATGAGCGGCGAGGCGGGCGGCCGTCCTCCCGATACCCCCGGGCGGCCGGCGGCGGGGCACGCGGTGAGCGCGCCGTGAACCCCATCGGGGCGGCCTCGGCCGCCGCGGCCGCCCTCGCCGCCGCCGGAGGACTGCTGGGCGCGGCCCTCCCCGGCCGCGCCCGCGTCCTCGCCTCCGGCGCCTGCACCGCCGCCCTCGGAGCCGCCGGCCTCGCGGCGGGCACCGCGGCGCTGCGCGGCGGGCACTGGACGGCCTCCGCGCCGGCCCTCCTCCCGCTCTCCGGCGCGCACCTGGCCGTCGACGCCCTGTCCGGGCTGTTCATGGCGGTGGCGGGCGGCGTCGTCCTCGCGGTCGCCGTCTACGGCATCGGATACGCCGCCGGGCACGGCCCGCACGGCACCGGCTCGCGCACCGCCCAGGGCACCTGGCCGGTCTTCGCCCTCACGCTCCTGCTCGTCCCGGCCGCCGCCTCCGTCTCCACCTTCCTGCTGCTGTGGGAACTGATGGCGCTCACCTCGCTGGTGCTCGTCCTCGCCCGCCACCGCGGCGGCGGCCCGGCCCAGCGCGCCGCCGTCCGCGCGGCGGGGCTCTGGTACGGGGTGATGACCCACTTCGCCTTCGTCCTGCTGCTCGCCGGCACCGGCCTGTTCGCCGCCGGCGCGGGCGGCGAGACCTTCACCGCCCTGCGGGCGGGCGCCCACGCCCTGTCGCCCGGCACCCGCGGCGTGGTGTTCGTCCTGGCCGCCCTGGCCTTCGCGACCAAGGCGGGCGCCGTCCCGCTGCACCCCTGGCTGCCCCGGGCG
Organism: Streptomyces griseocarneus; assembly: GCF_014655595.1. Lineage (GTDB taxonomy): Bacteria > Actinomycetota > Actinomycetes > Streptomycetales > Streptomycetaceae > Streptomyces > Streptomyces griseocarneus. The sequence goes on from NZ_BNBL01000002.1 coordinate 151,380, forward strand.
CACCCCGAAGCCCCGAGCGCCGTCTCGGCGTTGATGAGCGCGGCGATGGTGAACCTCGGCGTCTACGGCATCGTGCGGCTGGGCTTCGACCTGCTGGGCGGCGGACCGCGCTGGTGGTGGCTGCTGGTGCTGGGCCTGGGCGCCCTGTCCGCCGTCCACGGCATCCTGCAGGCCGCCATGGCCTCCGACCTCAAGCGGCTGCTCGCCTACTCCACCTCCGAGAACCTGGGCCTGGCCCTCATCGGCGTGGGCGCGGCCGGGCTGCTGGCCGACGCCGGCAACCGGGCGCCGGCCGCGCTCGCCCTGGCGGCGGCGCTGCTGCACATCGTCAACCACGCAGCCTTCAAGGCCCTGTTGTTCTGCGCGGCGGGCTCGGTGCTGCGCGCCACCGGGCTGCGCGACCTGGACCGGATGGGCGGGCTGCGCGCCCGGATGCCGGCCACCTGCGCGTTCTTCGCGCTCGCCGCGCTCGGCGCCGTGGCGCTGCCTCCCGGCAACGGCTTCCTCGGCGAATGGCTCCTCCTGCAGTCCCTCGTCCACGGCCTCGCCGTGCCGGGGGTGGTCACCGCCCTCGTCCTGCCGCTCGCGGTCGCCGCGATCGCGCTGTCCGCCGGGCTCGCCGCCGCCGTCTTCGTCAAGGCGCTCGGCGTGGCCTTCTTCGCCCGGCCGCGCAGCGCGCCCGCAGGTGCGGCCGTGGAGAGCCCGCCGAGCATGCTGGCCGGCATGGGCCTGCTCGCGGCCGCCTGCGCCGCCCTCGCGCTCGTACCCGGCCTCCTGGGCGACGGGCTGTCACGGGCGGTCGCCGCGGCGGGCGCGGGGGACGGGCCGCCGCTGGCCGGGGGAGCGCTCACCGTCCGCCTGGACCGGCTCGCCGCCGCCATGTCCCCGCTGTGGGTGGCCTGCGCGCTCGCGGCCGCCGTGGCCGCCGTGGCCGTGCCGGCCCGGCTGCTGGCACGCCGCCGGCGCCGGGGCAACGCCCGGCTGTGGGACTGCGGCGGAGGCGCCCCGACGGCCCGGATGTCCTACACCGCCACCTCGTTCGCCGAGCCCCTGCAGCGGGTGTTCGACGACGTGCTGGCCCCCCAGCAGGACGTCGACGTCACCCCCGTACGCGAATCCGCCTATCTCGTCGAGCGGGTGCGCTTCCGGCGCAGCGTCCCCGACCGCGTCGAACACCGCCTCTACCGGCCGCTGCTGACCGCCGTCTCCGGGGTCGCCACGGCCGCCCGCCACCTGGCCACCGGCAGCCTCCACCTCTACCTCGGCTACGGCTTCTTCGGCCTCGTCGCCCTCCTGCTCGCCCTGGCGGTCCAGCGGTGAGCGGGCACGGCGCGGCGGGAGCGGCGGCGGTGGCCGCCCAGGTCGCCGCGGTCTGCGCCGGGGCGCCGCTGCTGACCGGGCTGATGCGGCAGGTCCGGGCGCGACTCGAGGGGCGGGCCGGGGCGGGCGTCGCCCAGCCGTGGCGCGACCTGCGCAAGCTGATGCGCAAGGAACCCATCACCCCCATGGGCACCGGCCCGGCGTTCCGGGCGGCACCGCTGCTGCTCGTCGCCACGACCGTCGTGGTCGCCGCCCTCGTGCCGCTGGCCTCCACCGCCACCCCCGCCGGCGGCAGCTCCGACCTGATCCTGGTCGTGGCGCTGCTGGCGCTGGGCACGGTGGCCCTCGCCCTGGCCGGGCTCGACACCGGGACCGCCTTCGGCGGCATGGGCGCCTCCCGCGAGATGACGGTGGCCGCCCTCGTGGAGCCGACCATCCTCCTGGCCGTCTTCGCCCTGTCGATGCCCTCCGGCTCGACCAACCTGGCCGACATCGTCTCCGGCGGCCTCCACGACCCCGACCGCCTCGCCTCCCCGGCCGGGCTGCTGGCCACCGCCGCCCTCGCCGTGGCCGTGCTCGCCGAGACCGGGCGGCTGCCGGTGGACAACCCCGCCACCCACCTGGAACTGACCATGGTCCACGAGGCGATGGTGCTGGAGTACGCCGGTCCCGACCTGGCGCTCGTCGAACTCGGCGCCCAGATGCGGCTCGCGGTGCTGCTCGGCCTGCTGGCCTCGCTCGCCGCGCCCTGGGGCATCGCCACCACCGCCTCGCCGCCGGCCGTCGCCCTCGCCCTGCTGCTGCTCGCGGTCAAGGTCGCCCTGCTCGGCGCCGTCCTCGCGGCCGCCGAGGTGTTCTGGGCCAAGCTGCGGCTGTTCCGCGTGCCCGAACTGCTCGCCGGCTCCTTCCTGCTGGCCCTGCTCGCGGTGACCGCCTCCTACTTCCTGACGGGAGAGTGAGGCCCTCGTGGGCGACACCCTCTACACCCAGCTGCTCGACCTGGCCTGCGGGGCCTTCCTGCTGGCCGCCGTGGTGGTGCTGTGGCTGCGCCAGCTCGCCTCCATCGTGCGGGTGTTCGCCCTGCAGGGCGTGGCGCTGGCCGCCGTCGCCGCCCTGCTCGGCGCCCACGAGGGCCGCTGGGAGCTGCTCGCCGTCGCCGTCGGCATCGCCCTGCTGCGGGCCGGACTCCTGCCCCACCTGGTGCGGCGCGCCCTGTCCGCGCCCGCCTGGCCGGCGCACCCCGGCCACCACTACGAGGAGGACGTCAGCGAGGCGCGCGAGACCCGGCCGCTGGTCAACGTCGCGGCGTCCCTGCTGAGCGCCGCCCTGCTGACCCTGCTGTCCTACGCCGTGGCCAGGCCCCTGGTCGAGCTGAACCCCACCCCCGCCACCAGGGCCCTGCCGGTGGGGCTCGCCGTCGTCCTGACCGGGTTCTTCACCCTGGTCACCCGGCGCCGCGCGCTGGCGCAGGTGGTCGGCTTCCTGCTGATGGACAACGGCATCACCGCCGTCGCCTTCCTGGCCGCCTCCGGAGTGCCGCTCATCGTCGAACTCGGCGTCTCCTTCGACGTCCTGCTCGCCGTGCTGGTGCTGCGGATCCTCACCACCCGGATGCGGGCCGCCTTCGGCGGAACGGGCATCGACGACCTGCGGGAGCTGCGCGAATGGTGACGCTGGCGCTGCTGACCGGGCCCATCGCGGTGCCGCTGGCCGTCTCGGGCGCCCGCGCGCTGGGCGGCGTCACCGTACGATCCCGGCCGCGCCGGCGCGTACGGGTGCCGGCCGCACCCCGCCCGGTCGCGGCGCTGCCCGGCGGCGGGCCGGCGCCCGGGCCGCCGCCGCCCGCCGGTCTCCCGGACGCAGGGCTCCCGGACACCGGGCCCCCCGACTCCGCGCTTCCGGCCGTGCGCGACGGTGCGGTGCGGCGCGACGGATGGGAGGCGGCGGGCGTCCTTTGCGCCCTCACCGTCCTCGCCTGCGCCGCCGGCCTGGCCGTCACCGTCACCCGGCACGGCCCTGCCACCGCGTACGGCCGGCTGCTGCGCGCGGACGCGCTGAGCGTGTGGATGCTGCTGGCCGTCGGCGCGGTCGCCACCCTCGCGCTGGCGGCCGGGCCACGGGGCCCGGACCGTGACGCGGCCGCCGCCCGGCGCTACGACGTCCTCGTGCACGCCCTCCTCGCGACGCTGGGCCTCGCGGTGCTGGCCGCCAACCTGGGGGTGCTGTGGATCGCCATCGAGGCCACCACGATCCTCACCGCCTTCCTGGTCGGCCACCGGCGCACCCGGGCCTGCGTCGAGGCCGCCTGGAAGTACATGGTGATCTGCTCGGCCGGCATCGCCCTGGCCCTGCTGGGCACCGTGCTGATCTACTACGCCGCCCGGCAGGCCGGGGTCCCCGAGGCCCTCGCCCTGGACTGGCCCACCCTGGCCCGGCGGGCCGGCGGGCTCGACCCGGCCGTCACCCGGCTCGGCACGGGCCTGGTCGTCCTCGGCTTCGGCGCCAAGGCCGGGCTCGCGCCGCTGCACGCCTGGCTGCCCGACACCTACGGACAGGCGCCCGCGCCGGTCGCCGCGCTGATGTCCGGGGTGCTGTCCTCGGTGGCCTTCGCCGGGCTGCTGCGCTACAAGGTCATCGCGGACGCGGCGCTCGGCCCCGCCTGGAGTTGCGCCCTGCTCACCGGCACCGCCCTGCTCACCCTCGCGCTCGCGGCGGCGCTGCTGCTCGCCCAGCGCGACTACCGCCGGATGCTGGCCTATTCGAGCATGGAGCACATGAGCCTGATCGCCCTCGGCGCCGCCGTCGGCACCCCGCTCGCCGCCTCCGCCATGCTGCTGCACATCCTGGGCCACGGCCTCGCCAAGACCGTCGCGTTCTGCGCCGCCGGGCACCTGGAGCGGCTGCGGGGGACGACCCGGATCGGGCGGGTACGGGGCCTGCTGGCCGAGGCGCCGGTGCTGGGCACGGCCCTCGCGCTGGCCGTGCTCGCACTGCTCGGGCTGCCGCCGTCCGGGCTCTTCGCGGCCGAACTGGGCCTGGTGCGCGCGGGCTTCGCGGCCGGCATGGGCTGGTCCACGGGTGCCGCGCTGGTGCTGCTGCTGACCGCGTTCGCCGCCCTGGGCACGCGGACCGCCCGGATGCTGCTGGGTCCACCACCCGCCCCGCGCCCGCCGGCCCGCCTCGGCGCGCGGACCGCCCTCCCGCTGCTCGCCGGCCTGCTGCTGTGCGCGGCGCTGGGCGTGGGCACCGGGCCGCTGACGGGCCTGCTGGCCTCGGCCGCCGAGATCGCCGGAGGGCGCTAGCCGTGGATCCGCGTCCCGCCTTCAGGACGGTCACCGACATCGACGTCGCCGAACTCCCCGGCAGAGCCGTCGGCCTGCTGCGCGCGGGCCACCGGCTCGCCCTGGTCGCCGCCCACCACGACGCGGCCGGCGCCCCCTTCGGCCGCGCCCTGCGCGTGGTCCACCTCTTCGTCTCCGGGCCGCCCGACACCCGTACCGAACTGCACGTACGCCTCGACCCGGACGGCCCCGAGCTGCCGACGCTGGCGCATCTGTCCTTCCCCGGCGGCCGGTTCGAGCGCGAGATGCGCGACCTGTACGGCATCGTCCCCCTCGGCCACCCGCTGCCGCACCGCCTGGTGCGGCACTTCCACTGGCCGCGCGGCTGGTACCCGATGAGCCCGCGGGCGGGAGAGGTGCCGCCCTTCGCCGAGCCCGAGGGCCCGTACCCCTTCCTGGAGGTCGAGGGCGACGGCGTGTACGAGATCCCCGTCGGCCCGGTGCACGCCGGGCTCATCGAGCCGGGGCACTTCCGCTTCTCCGTCGTCGGCGAGACCATCATCAAGCTCAAGGCCCGGCTGTGGTTCACCCACAAGGGGGTCGAGAAGCTCTTCGAGGGCCGCACCGTGGAGCGCGGCCTGCCGCTGGCCGAGCGGATCAGCGGGGACACCGCCGTCGGCCACGCCCTCGCGTACTGCCTGGCCGTCGAGGAGGCCGCCGGCATCCAGGTGCCCGAGGACGCCCGCCGGGCGCGGGCGCTGCTCCTGGAGCTCGAGCGCCTGCACAACCACGTGGCCGACCTCGGCGCCCTGTGCACCGACGTCGGCCACGGCATCCTGGGCACGCACGCGCAGCGGATCCGCGAGGCGCTGCTGCGGCTGAACCGCGAGGTCACCGGGCACCGGCTGCTGCGGGGCGGCGTCGTGGTGGGCGGAGCGCACCTGCGCGCCGTGCCCGGGCGGGCCCGGATGCGGGCCCTCGGCGACGACATCCGCTCCGTCGTGGGGCTCGCCCTCGGCCACACCACCGTCCGCGACCGCTTCACCGGCACGGCCGGGCTGCCGGCCGCCGCCGCCCGGGACCTGGGCTGCCTGGGGTACGTGGCGCGGGCCAGCGGTCTGGTCCGGGACGCCCGTCTCGCGCACCCGCTGTGCGACTACGGGCCCGCCCTCGACGTCCCGGTGCACACCGGCGGCGACGTGCTGGCCCGGTTCCTGGTGCGGGCGGAGGAGGCCGACACCTCGCTCGCCCTCGTCGGGCACCTCGCGGAGGGCCTGGCCGCGGGCGAGTGCGCGGGCCGGCCGCCGGCCCCCGGCTCCGGGCGGGGCGCGGTCCGCGCGGGGGTGGGCATCGTGGAGGGCTGGCGCGGCACGATCGTCACGCGCGTCGAGCTCGCCGGGGGCGGGGAGCTCACCCGGGTGAAGGCGGCCGATCCGTCGTTCTTCAACTGGCCCGCGCTGCCGGTGGCGCTGGCGGACACGATCGTTCCGGACTTCCCGCTGGCCAACAAGAGCTTCAATCTCTCCTACGCCGGCAACGACCTCTGAACCGCCTGCCCCCGGGCGCCTACTGGGAGTGCGCGCCGATGTAGAAGAGCAGCCAGATGAAGCCGGCCAGGACGTGGCCGAAGACCACGTAGATGAGCACCCGCCAGCCGACGGCCTTCTCGGCGTACTTCTCGTTGTCGGTCATCGGTCCTCGGCTCCGCTCTGTGCGCCCCGCAGCTCCGTCAGGAGCTCCTCCTGGCCGGTCAGTACGTCGGTCAGCAGGCGCCGGGCGGCACCCAGCAGCTCCGCCACGTCGCCGCCGGCCAGGGCGTAGACGACGGTGGTGCCCTCGCGGGTGGCGGTGACGATGCCGGAGCGGCGCAGGACGGCGAGCTGCTGCGAGAGGCTGGAGGGCTCGATCCCGATCGCGGTGAGGAGGTCGCGCACCGGCATCGGCCCGTCCTGCAGCAGCTCCAGGACCCGGATGCGCACCGGATGCCCGAGCATCCGGAAGAACTCCGCCTTCGCCTGGTAGAGCGGCACCCGCACCCCGATCAACTCCTGCCCTGCCCGTCTTCCTCGTCCGCCGCCGCGTCCGTCACGACGCCGTGCGCGAGGGCCAGCCGGAGGGCGTCGTCGAGCTCGTCCTCCGCGACGGCCGCCGCGTAGCTGTCCCCGGCGGCCCGGGCCTCCGCCAGCGCGGCCCGCGCGGCGCGCACTCGTTCCCGCATCGCTTCGGCGAACGCACTCACGGTGTCCCCCTGCGTCGATCGTCGGCTGCCCGCACAACTGGTGAATTGAAGAATTCTGCAATTCTAGGGCAGCGCCGCCCGGTCGTGGACCGCGTGGGTGAGCCGTGATGCCCTTCGGGTGTGTTTGTCACATGATCGTAGGTCCGTTTTGTTAACTTTTCACCGCTTGTCCCGTGTCCTTGTGCGGCTGGGGGTGTGTGGTGGCGATTTCGGCGAGTGGAGCCCGGCTGGCGACGGCCCGTGCGTGCCCCGACCCCGCCGTGCCCGGCGAGAGGACCCCCGGCCCGCAGTACGCCCAAGGCACCCCGGACCGGCCCCCCGCCGATGTCCGGCCCGGCTCCGGAGGCGGGCCCGGCGGTCCCGGCCCCGGCGGCCCGGGGGCACCGGGATCGGGTGGGACGGGCCGGAACGGGCCGGGCTCCGGCGGCCCGGGGGGACCGGGCGGCCCGGACGTGGCCGAGCCGACCGGCAGCGGCGGCCCCACGGGCTACGACTACGCGGGATTCAGCCGCCTGGCCGGGGAACTGACCGAGCCGCCCACGGGCGGCTACAAGGTCGCCTACCGGCGCCTGCTGAGCCGCGGCCCCGGCGGCGGGATCGGGGTGATGCTCCTGGTGGCGGCCGCCCCCCTGGTGTCCGTGGCGCTCCTGGTCTGGCTGATCTCCCCCGACCACTGGCTCCACCGCCCCTACGTCACCGACTGGGAGCGCTGCGCCGACTCCGTGATGCTGGTCTCCATCGGGCTGATCGAGCTGTTCCGCGTCGTCAACGTCGCCTCCAACGCCCACGCCACGTGGGTCGCGAGGGACCCGGTGCCGGTACGGGCCCAGCCGGGCACCCGCGTGGCGTTCCTGACCAGCTTCGTCCCCGGCAAGGAACCGCTGTCCATGGTGCGGGCCACGCTCGAGGGCGCGGTGCGCATCCGGCACCGCGGCCACCTGGACGTCTGGCTGCTGGACGAGGGCGACGACCCCGAGGTCAAGCGGCTCTGCGAGGGCCTGGGCGTACGCCACTTCTCCCGCAAGGGCGTGGCGCGCTGGAACCAGCCCTCCGGCTGCTTCCGGGCCCGCACCAAACACGGCAACTACAACGCCTGGCTGGACGCCCACGGCGACGCCTACGAGTTCATGGCCTGCGTCGACACCGACCACGTGCCGCTGTCCAACTTCCTCGAGCGCATGCTGGGCTACTTCCGCGACCCCGACGTGGCGTTCGTCGTCGGCCCCCAGGTCTACGGCAACTACACCACGGCCGTCACCAAGGCCGCCGAGAGCCAGCAGTTCCTCTTCCACGCCCTGATCCAGCGCGCCGGGAACGCCTACGGCTCGCCCATGTTCGTCGGCACCAGCAACTGCGTCCGCATCAGCGTGCTGCGCCAGATCGGCGGCCTGTTCGACTCGATCACCGAGGACATGGCCACCGGCCTGGAGATCCACCGCCGGCGCAACCCCGCGACCGGCCGGCGCTGGAAGTCGGTCTACACCCCCGACGTGCTGGCGGTGGGGGAGGGGCCGTCGTCGTGGACGGACTTCTTCTCCCAGCAGCTGCGCTGGTCGCGCGGTACGTACGAGACGCTGCTGCGCCAGTTCTGGCGGGCGGTGTGGACGCTGCCGCCCGGACGGCTGGTCAACTACGCCTTCATGGTCGCCTACTACCCGATGGCCGCGCTCAACTGGATGCTGGGGGCCCTGACCTGCGCGCTGTTCCTGGGGCTGGGCGCCTCGGGCATCGCCGTGGAGTCGTCGCTGTGGCTGATGCTCTACTGCGACGCGGCGGCGCTGCAGGTGGGCCTGTACGTGTGGAACCGGCGGCACAACGTCAGCCCCCACGAGCCGGCCGGCTCCTCCGGAGCCGCGGGCATGGTGATGTCCGCGCTCTCCGCCCCGCTGTACGCGCGCTCGCTCAGCGAGGCGCTGCTGCGCCGGCGCTCGCGGTTCGTCGTCACCCCCAAGGGCGACTCGGCCAGCCCCGACCGCGTGGCGACCTTCCGCACCCACCTGGTGTGGGCGGCGGTGTTCGCGCTCTCGCTCGCCGCGTCCTGGGCGTTCGGCCACGCCCACACGGCGATGCGGGTCTGGGCCGGCCTGGCCCTGGTGACCGCCCTCGGCCCGCTGGCGGTGTGGCAGGGCGGACTGTGGCGCGAGCGCCGCCCGGCGGACGCCGCCCGGGCCCCGGTGGTCGCCCTCGCCGTCGCGTCGGAGGCGGCCGGACCCGAGCCGCAGGGCGGTGCCTCGCGGCCGGTGGGCCAACGGCGTCCGCTGTGAGCGGTGCCCCGCCCGGCCGGGGGCAGTGACAGTACTCGTGTGATCGATGGGATGTGAGTGCGGTGAGGTATCTGCCGAACCCGAGCCCGAAGGCGCGCAAGGTGGCCCTGAGCACCGGCTGCGTCCTGGCACTGCTCGCGGCCAACGGGCCGGCCGCCACCGGGTTCGCGGAACGCGCCTGGCACGAGTACGCCGTCAACCAGCCCGCGTACAAGGCCCGCTACGGCCACTGGGACGTCGTCGACGTCCCCGCGCGGTTCCGCGTCAACGCCATCCACGCCGCCCTGCTGCGCACCGGCAAGGTGCTGCTGATCGCGGGATCGGGCAACGACGAGAAGAAGTTCAGGGCCGGCACCTTCCGCAGCGTGCTGTGGGACCCGGTGCGCAACACCTTCAAGACGGTCCCGACGCCCAAGGACATGTTCTGCGCCGGGCACGCCCAGCTCCCCGACGGCCGGCTGCTGGTGGCGGGCGGCACCGCCCGCTACGAGAAGCTGACCGGCGACGTGGACCGGGCCGGCGGCGCGATGCTGGTGAAGAACGAGAACCCCGACGCCCCCCGGACCTTCCCCGCCGGCACCGTCTTCGTGGGCTCCGCCGGCAAGCGCTACCGCTCCCGGCTGCCGGTCCTCGTGCCGCGCGCGACGAAGGACGTCCGCGAGGAGGGCAAGGGCAAGAAAAAGAAGAAGAAGGTGCGGGTCACCGCCTCCCAGGCCCGCGTCTACGTCGAGGCCGTCACCGCGGGCGAGAGCGGCATCACCCACACCGCGGACCAGTACCGCATCCAGGGGCTGACGGGGAAGGACGTCCACGACCTGTACGGCCTCGCGGCCAAGCTGGGCCTGGACAAGAAGGACTTCCAGGGGCTCAAGGACGCCTACGAGTTCGACCCGATCGCCGAGCGCTACGTCCCCGTCGACCCCATGTCCGAGGCCCGCTGGTACCCCACCCTGGTCACCCTCCAGGACGGCCGCGTCCTGGCCGTCTCCGGCCTCGACGACATGGGCGAGATCATCCCCGGCAAGAACGAGATCTACGACCCCCGCACCCGCCGCTGGTCCGCCGGGCCCAACCGCTACTTCCCCACCTACCCCGCCCTCTTCCTCACCGGCGGCGGCCGCCTGTTCTACTCCGGCTCCAACGCCGGCTACGGCCCGGCCGACCGGGGCCGCGCTCCGGGGCTGTGGAACGTGGAGACCAATTCCTTCGTCCTCGTCCCCGGCCTGCCGCAGCAGGACATGACCGAGACCTCCGCCTCGGTGCTGCTGCCCCCGGCCCAGGACCGCAGGGTGATGCTCCTGGGCGGCGGCGGGGTGGGGGAGTCCCACGAGTCCACCCCGCGCACCGCCATCGCCGACCTGAGCGTGCCCTACCCCCGCTACGTCCCCGGCCCCGACCTGCCCCAGGGCACCCGCTACCTCAACGCCGTACTGACCCCCGACGACCGGGTGTTCACCACCGGGGGCTCCCGCGACTACCGCGGCAAGCGCGGCTCCGACATCCTGCGCGCCCAGTTCTACGACCCCGCGCGCCGCGCCTTCCGCACCGCCGCCGCCCCCACCGTCGGGCGCGACTACCACTCCGAGGCCCTGCTGCTGCCCGACGGGCGGATCGCGGTGTTCGGCTCCAACCCGCTGTTCGCCGACAAGGACGACACCCGCATGGGCACCTTCGAACAGCGCATCGAGGTCTACACCCCGCCCTACCTCTACCGCGACCGCCGGCCCGCGCTGCCGTCCGCCCCGCTCGAGGCCGAGCGGGGCAGGGCCGTACGCCTGCCCGGGACCGATCCCCGCCAGAAGGTCACCGCCCGGCTGATGCGCCCGAGCGCGGTCACCCACGCCACGGACGTCGAGCAGCGCTCCGTCGCCCTGGCCGTCGCGGTCCGGGACGGCGCGCTCACGGTGACGGTCCCGGAGGACCCCTCGCTGGTGCCCGCCGGCTGGTACATGCTCTTCCTCACGGACCGGGCGGGAACGCCGTCGCGGGCGGCGTGGGTGCACGTGCGGTGAGGCGCGGCCGGCGCCTCAGCCCGCAGGTGGCGGCGGTGGCGGTGGCGGGGGAGGCGGCGGTGGTGCGGGCGCCGGCACCGGAGAGGGCGCCGGGGGCTGGGGCTTGAGGAGAGGCTGTCCCCCGGCCAGCCCCAGGGCGTACTCCGGCCACCAGCGGCCCGCCGGGGGAGCTCCCCGGCAGGAGCCGTCCGACTCGCCGGGACGCTTGATCCACACGAAGGCGTCGACGCGGGCGTCGCCCGTCGCCGTGGTGGGCGGCGTGCCCAGCGCACGGCCCGGCGGGTTGCACCACGACTCGTCGTCGCCGCTCCCGGGCGGGGGCGGGGGCAGCGGGCCGTTGCCGTTGCGGCTGGTGTCGATGATGTAGTGGGCGCCGTCCAGCCGCCCGGACAGCTCGTCGCCGTAGGCGCGGGTGACCGGTGTGGTGTGGAAGTTGGAGACGTTCAGCGCGAATCCGTCGGCCTGGCCGATGCCGGACCTGCGCAACGCCTCGGCCAGCAGCTCCTGGTCGGAGATCCACCCGGCGTTGCCGGCGTCGATGTACACCGAGGTGCCCCGCCGGGCCTTGAACGCGCGGACCGCCTCGGCCAGCAGCTCCAGGCGCTCCTGCTTCGCCTCCTGGGGCAGGCAGGTCGCCCACTGGGCGATGGCGTCGGGCTCGAGGACCACCCACGCCCGGTGTTCGCCGATCCCGTCGGTGGCGCGCGCCACCCACTCCCGGTAGGCGGCCGCGTTCGGCGCCCCGCCGGAGGAGTACTGGCCGCAGTCGCGGTGCGGGATGTTGTAGGCCACCAGCACGGGGATGCGGCCCGCGCGCTCCGCCTCCTCGGTCACGCGCGCGACCTCCGCGCGCGGGTCGTCGCCGGGCATCCACACCGCCGTCGGCTGTTCGGCGATGCGCCGCATGACCGCGGCGTCCTCCTCGCGGCCCCGCTCCTGCCAGGTCAGCGCCTGCTTGCCGGCGCGGGGGGCGGGCTCGGTCCAGAACGGCGAGTCGGAACCGCCGCCGGCCCCGGCGGCGGCCGACGGGGCGGCGCCGGCCGCCACGCACACGGCGCTCGCGCACGCCAGCGCGAGGGCCCGGCCACGCACACCGGTGGGACGACGGGTCGTACGCACGCGCGGCATGGGCGTCACCTCTTCCTGCCGGATCCCGGTGGTCATACCAGCTTGAAATATGACGAACCATTGACCGGGGATTTCGCGCGCCGCACGGGGCGTCGTTGCTCCGGACGACTCAACCCGTGCCCAGGACCCGCGCCAGGTCGTACCCGACCGGCTCCTCCAGCTGCGCGTACGTGCACTGCTCCGGCTCCCGGTCCGGGCGCCAGCGGCGGAACTGCGCGGTGTGCCGGAAGCGGTCGCCCTGCATGTGGTCGTAGGCGACCTCGACCACCCGCTCCGGGCGCAGCGCCACCCACGACAGGTCCTTCTTGCCGGTCCAGCGGCTCGGCCCGCCCGGCAGCCGGCCGGCCGCCTGGGCCTCGGCGCTGGCCCACTCCTGCCAGGGATGCCCCGTCACGTCCGGCATCCGCAGCGGCTCCAGCTCCGTCATCAGCTCCTGCCGGCGGCGCATGGGGAACGAGGCGCACACCCCCACGTGCTGCAGCCGTCCGGCGTCGTCGTACAGCCCCAGCAGCAGCGAGCCGACCACGGGCCCGCTCTTGTGCGGCCGCAGACCGGCCACCACGCAGTCGGCGGTGCGCTCGTGCTTGACCTTCACCATGACCCGCTCGCCGGGCCGGTAGGGCATGTCGGGCGGCTTGGCGACCACTCCGTCCAGGCCCGCGCCCTCGAACTGCTCGAACCACCCCCGGGCCTCGGCGAGGTCGTCGGTGACGGGGGCGACGAACACGGGGTCGCGCACGCCGCGCAGCGCCTCGGCCAGCCGGTCCCGGCGCTCCCGCTGGGGCCGGGCCAGCAGCGAATCGTCGCCGAGGGCGAGCAGGTCGAAGGCGACGAGGCTCGCCGGTGTCACCCCGGCCAGGTGGCGCACCCGGGAGTCGGCCGGGTGGATCCGCTCCAGCAGGGCGTCGAAGTCCAGCCGGCCGCCGCGCACGATGACGATCTCCCCGTCCAGCACGCAGCGCTCGGGCAGCTGTTCCAGCAGGGCCGCCACGAGCTCGGGGAAGTAGCGGGTGAGCGGCTTGCCGGTGCGGCTGCCGAGCTCGATCCCGGCGCCGTCGCGGAAGACGATCGCCCGGAAGCCGTCCCACTTGGCCTCGTACAGCATGCCGGGCGGAATGGCCGCGGCGGGCTTGGCGAGCATGGGCTGCAGGGGCGGCATCACCGGAAGGTCCATGGTCGGGATTCTGCGGGCGGCGCGGCCAGCGCACCCCGGCCCGCGCCCGCCGACAGGCGCCGTCCGCCCGGGCGGCCTAGCGTGGCACCCATGGCAGAGGCGCTGGAGCTCACCGTCGGCGAGCGCACGGTAAGGCTGTCCAACCCGGACAAGGTCTACTTCCCCGCACGCGGGTTCACCAAGTACGACCTGGTCCGCTACTACCTGAGCGTCGGCGACGGCGTCCTGCGCGCCCTGCGGGAGCGGCCCACCACGCTGGAGCGCTACCCCGACGGGGTCGAGGGCGAGTCGTTCTTCCAGAAGCGGGCGCCCAGGAACCTCCCCGAGTGGATTCCCACCGGCCGCATCGCCTTCCCCAGCGGCCGGTACGCCGACGAGATCTGCCCCACCGAGACGGCGGCGGTCCTGTGGGCGGTGAACCTGGGGTGCCTGACCTTCCACCCCTGGCCGGTGCGGCGCGGGGACACCGACCACCCCGACGAGCTGCGCATCGACCTCGACCCGCAGCCCGGCACGGGCTACGCCGACGCGGTGCGGGCCGCGCTCGAGCTGCGGGACGTCCTGGAGGGGCTCGGGCTGAACGGCTGGCCCAAGACCTCCGGCGGGCGCGGCCTGCACGTGTTCGTGCCCATCCGGCCGGACTGGACCTTCGTGCAGGTGCGCCGCGCCGCCATCGCGGTCGCCCGCGAGCTGGAGCGCAGGGCGCCGGAGCGGATCACCACCGCGTGGTGGAAGGAGCAGCGCGGCGAGAAGATCTTCGTCGACTACAACCAGACCGCCCGCGACCGCACCATCGCCAGCGCCTACTCCGTGCGCCCCCGCCCCCACGCGCCCGTCTCGGCGCCGCTGCGCTGGGAGGAGCTGACCGACGCCGTGCCCGAGGACTTCGACCTGGCGACCATGCCCGCCCGCTTCGCCGAGGTCGGTGACCTGCACGCGGACATGGACGCCCGGCCCGGCTCCCTGGAGGCGGCGCTCGACCTGGCCGCCCGCGACGAGCGCGAGCACGGCCTGGGCGACCTGCCCTACCCGCCGGAGCACCCCAAGATGAAGGGCGAGCCCAAGCGCGTCCAGCCCAGCAGGGCGAAGAAGACCGACGGCTGACGCCCCATCGGGCCCGCGCCACCCCAACGAAGCGTCCGTAGGCATCCCGCGTACGGACGGTTCGTTGTGCCATCCGGGTCTTCATCTTGATTTGTGTTTATGGCGACATTTCAGGTGGAACTCGGACAATGCGTGACCCACTTCGCATCGAGGGAGTTCCCATGTTCAGTACGCTCGCCGTCCACTGCAGGAAGGCCTCGGCCGCTGTACTGGCGGTGGCCGCGCTCGGCGGATCGCTGCTCGCCGCCGTACCGGCCCAGGCCCTTCCGCCCGTCCGGCCCTACGGTGCGGTCATCGCCTCCTCGGGCATCAACGAGCGCGTGTTCCCCACCACCGACTCCGCCGTCAAGGGCGTGCTCAAGTACCACGCCCAGGTCGCGCTCCGCTGCCGGGCCAGGGCGCAGGACGTCGCCGGCAACGCCCTGTGGTACATGCTGAGGGAGCGCAACACCTGGGTGTCCGGTCGTTATGTCGACACCACGGGGGAGGTCCCGCTCTGCAGGACCCTCACCCGCAGCGCGCTGGACGAGAGCGCCGAGTCCCGCCGGGCCATGGGCTGAGGTCACCGGGGGGCCGCTGTGCGGCACCCGGGCGGTCCGGGCGGGGCCGGGCCGCCCGGGTGCGGTGAACCCCGCCGGGCCGCCCGGGGCCGTGAAAGCGTTCAGTCGGCCATGACCAGGCCGTCCCGGGCGGCGCCCCGGGAGAGCACGGCCCGGCGGATGTGCTCCCTGGCCTCGGCGAGGTCCGCCCGGCCCGGCTCCATGACCACCGCCCGGCCCAGGTCCAGCACCCTGAACGGCCCCCGCAGATCCGTGAGCTGGGGGAGGAACTCCGCCCTGGTCACCCGCCAGCGCTGCCCCGCCCGGGCGGGCGGGGCGAAGGTGAAGCGGGCGATGGAGCTCTGGTTGCCCCGGCTGTCCTGCGCCCCCTCGGGGTTGTACATCTCGCCCGCGAGCTGGTCGCCCATGCCGTAGACCACCCACGTGCCGTTGACCTTCTCGTACGCCTGCGGCACGTGGTTGTGCGTGCCGAGGATCAGGTCGATGTCGGGGCGGCCCCCGGTGGTGGCGGCCGTCAGCCGCCGCGCCAGCGTCAGCTGCTGTTCGTCCGGCTCCTGCTGCCACTCGGTGCCCCAGTGCAGGCTGACCGCCACCACGTCCGCCCCGGCCTTCCGGGCGGCCCTCGCGTCGGCGAGGATGCGGTCCGCGTCGATGAGGTTGACCGTCCACGGCCGGCCCTCGGGGACGGGGATGCCGTTGGTGGCGTACGTGTAGGAGAGCTGGGCGACCTTGGCCGGGCCGGTCCGCAGCAGGTTCACCTGCGCTCCTTCGGCGGCGGAGCGCGCCGACCCGGTGTGCCGCAGGCCGGCCGCGTCCATCGCGTCGAGGGTGCGCCGCACGCCCGTACTCCCCGCGTCCAGCGTGTGGTTGGAGGCCGTCGAGCACGAGTCGTACCCCGTATCCCGCAGCGCCCGGGCCACGTGCGGAGGGGAGACGAACGCCGGATAGCCGCTGAAGGGCCCCTTCTCCTCGCCGTAGACCGTCTCCATGTGGCAGATCGCCACGTCGGCGGCGGAGACGACCGGCCGGACCCCGGCGAGCATCGGCCGGAAGTCGTAGCCCGTGCCCGACGCGCGGCCGTCCTCCCGCGCCTGCCGGATGACCGAGTCGTGGGGGAGCACGTCCCCCGTGGCCACCAGGGTGAAGCCGGCGGGCTCCGCCCTGCCCGGCGCCGGGGCCGCCCTCCGCTGCCGCTGCAGCTGCTCGCCCGGCGGGGAGCAGCCCGACCCCGCCAGGGCCAGTACGCCCAGTGCCGCCACCACCGTGGCCGTGCCCGTGTGTTTCCGCATCGTTGGGACTCCCGCTTCTCCGCCGAAAAAACGCACGCCTCATATGACTTATATGTGCGCGCATGTCGGATTTCGCGGAGAGGGGGGCCGGAAGTGGTGGAGAAAGCCGTCCACCACGCGGTGACCGGCGCCTAGAGTTGCGTCACGTCACGGGCACTCGTACCGGCCGGAAGGAAGAGCGCGTTGGACCACGCGATGCATGGTTGTGTCCTGCTGCTGGACGGCACCCCCGACCGGCGGCGGGGCGCCCTGCCGAACCCCACCGCGCACGCCATCGCCGGTGCCGGCCCCCGTGGCTTCCTCGCCGCCGCCTCGGCCGACGTGGTGCAGCTGCCCGCCATGGCCGGACCCCAGAGCGTGCTGGCCTACCTGCGCGACGCCGTCCGGGTGCCCGGACCGCTGCTGATGTGGGTCACCGGCCACCTGATGGTCCCGGCCCGCCGCAGCACCGAGATCCACCTGGCGCTGCGCGAGAGCACCGCCGCCACCGTCCGCTACACCGGCCTGCCCTGGGAGTGGCTCACCCGCACCCTGCGCGAACACGCCGGCCCCACCCTGCTCCTCGTCGACGCCGAGGCCGACGCCCACGCGTGGCCGCACGTGGCCGCCGCCGCCCACGACGGCCGGCTGGCCGCGGGCCTCGCCCTCGGCGGCGTGATCACCCCCACCCCGGACAAGCCGTCACTGGAGGCCGGCCCCTACACCCGGGCCTTCCTCACCGCGCTGTCCGCCGGCCACCCCACCGCCGGTCCCGTCCTCGACCCCGGCCTGCTGCACCACCTCGCCCTCTCCCAGGCCGCACTGCCCGAGGGCGCCCTCCCGCTTCTGTACGGCAGCACCGGCCCCGTCCTCGCCAACCGCGCCGCCCCGAGGCCCGCCGCCCCGCCCCCGCCCCGGGCCGTCCCCGAGCATCCCGCACCCCCCGCGCCCGAGCCGCCCGTACCGGAGGAGGCGACGGACCCGCTGCCCCGCATCCTGGCCGCCGCCCACGCCGGCCGGCACAACGAGGCGGCCGCCATGGCCGCCGCCTGGGAGCAGCAGACCCTGCGCCGCCACGGCCCGCACAGCCCCGAGGCCGGGCTGTGGGTGGAGGTGCGCGCCGACCTCGCCCGGCTCGCCGGCGACCACCCGCGCGCCGCCGAACTGTGGATGTCGGCCGCCGCCAACCGCCTGGAGCGCGGCGGGGCGTCCGACGCCGAGGCCCTCGCGGCGCTCCGCCGCGCCCACTACTGCTGGCAGCACAGCGGAGAGCGGGCGCACGGCCTGGCACCCGCCCTCCTCGCGCTGTGGGAGCGGGTCCCCGACGGCGCCGGGGCCGCCGCGGACGTCCGCGCCCGCCTCCAGGAAGCCCCGCCCGCCGTCCCCCGCTAGGGCCTAGCCGCCGCGGTCCGCGCTCCACCAGCGGGCCTTGTACATCCCGCCGCGCAACAGCGTCCGCGTGCCGTCGGGCTGATAGAGCGCCAGCGTGGTGGTGCACCACGCGCAGGAGTGCCCCGGCTCCGGCCGGGTCACCAGCACCCGG
This sequence comes from Streptomyces griseocarneus, assembly GCF_014655595.1. Lineage (GTDB taxonomy): Bacteria > Actinomycetota > Actinomycetes > Streptomycetales > Streptomycetaceae > Streptomyces > Streptomyces griseocarneus. Next base: position 169,273 of record NZ_BNBL01000002.1, read on the forward strand.
CCACCGGGGTCGTCCCCGACGCTCTTGACGTCCGGACCGCTGATCCGCGACCGCAGCGGGTAGGACACGAAGGCCTGCTCGACGGTCGAGTACTGGTACACCGCCGAACGGGTCGTCACCCACAGCCGTCCCGGCGTGCTCAGCACCGGGGCCAGGTCGTGGCCGCCGCGCGTGGGCAGCTCCACCCGCCGGTCGACCCACAGGTCGGGGTCGCGCGGCGTGCCGCCCACCCGCAGCCCGACGAGCTGACGGCTGCCCAGCGCCCACAGCAGCCGCGTGCGCGGATCCCAGTGCACTCCGTGCGCCCCGGCCAGGGCCACCTGGACGTGCCGGGTGGCCCGCGGGCCGGCCGACGCCGCGTACAGCCGGACGAAGCCGCCCGTGCTCGCCGCCACCGCCACGTTCCCGTCGGGCAGCAGCTCGATGCTGTGCGCGTTGCCCTCCCCGGTGTCCGCCGCCCAGTACACCTCGCGGTCCGGATAGCCCACGACGGCAGCCAGCCCGCCGGAGGCCGCGGTCAGCAGATAGCGCCTGCCGCCCAGCCGGCGGAGCTTGACCTCGCTCGGGTTCGTCCACGTCGTGGCGGGATCCAGGTCCTCCAGGCCCTGCGGCCCGTCGGCGCTCCACGACCACAGCACGCCCCGGTCGTCGCCCTGGGCGTCCCACTCCCGCCGGTCCGAGTCCAGCACGTACACCGACCGCGTCGCCTGGTCCGCCGCCACGATCGGGGTTCCCGCCGCGGCGCCCGCACGGCCCCGGCCCCCGGCTCCCGCCGCCGCGCCCGGTACGGCGGCCGCCAGCGACACCGCCAGCAGGGCGGCCAGCCACAGCCGTCTCATCGCGCCACCCCCGGCGTCCGCACGCTCCCCTTGCCCATGCGGAGCAGCATCGGCCGCGCGCCGCCGGGCGCGGCGGTGCCACGCCCGGCACTCAGCCACACGGCCCAACGCCGGTCCGACCATCCCAGGAGTGCGCCGGATGGATGATTTTCCGGGTTCGTCCCGATGCGCGGGCGTGTTTGCGGGGAGGGTGAGTGGAGCGACAGCCCTGCTCCCGACCGTGGTGGGTGGACAGCCGATGACGACGACCGAATCCGTGTCAGACGAGTTCCCCGTACGCTTCTGGAACGTCGAGGACCTGCGGGGGCTGGACTTCGACCCCTTCATGGCCCGGCAGCTGCGGGACGAACCCGTCTCGCGGGTCAAGCTGCCCAACGGCGAGGGGCACGCCTGGTTCGTGACCCGCTACGAGGACGTCAAGTTCGTCACCTCCGACCCCCGCTTCAGCCGGCAGGCCGTCGTCGGCCGCCCCATCACCCGGCTCGCCCCGCACTTCATCCCGCTCGACGAGGCGGTGGGCTTCGCCGACCCGCCCGAGCACACCCGGCTGCGCAAGGCCGTCGCGAAGGCCTTCACCGCCCGCAGCCTCGAGCGGCTGCGCCCCGGCGCCCAGCGCGCCGCGGACGCGCTGCTGGACGAGATGGAGGACGAGGGCCCGCCCGCGGACCTGATGAAGCACCTGCACGGCCCGCTGCCGCTGGCCGTGATCAGCGACCTGATGGGCGTCCCCCAGGAGGACCGGCCGCGGATGGCCAAGTGGACGAACATCCAGCTGTCCGCCGGCTACGGCCGCGAGGCCAGCGAAGAGGCCAAGGGGGCCATGGCCTCCTACTTCACCGAGCTGCTGCGCTCGCGCCTGGAGGAGCCCCGCGACGACCTGGCCGGCGACCTGGCCGAGGCCACCCGGCAGGACGACCTCAGCACCGAGGAGGCCGTCGCGATCGCGCTGCTCATCCAGGCGAGCGCCGCCCACGCCGTGCGCAACAACAGCGCCAACATGGTCTACGCCCTGCTCACCCACCCCGAACACCTGGCCCGGCTGCGCGCCGAACCCGCCCTGCTGCCCCAGGCGATCGAGGAGCTCCTGCGCTACATCCCGCACCGCAACGCCGTCGGCCTGGCCCGCGTCGCCACCGAGGACGTCGAGGTGGCGGGCGTGCGGATCCGGGCGGGAGAGGTGGTGCACTCCTCCTACCTCACGGCCAACCGCGATCCCGCCGTCTTCGAGCACCCCGACGAGCTCGACTTCAACCGCGAGCACGTCCCGCACCTGTCCTTCGGCCACGGACCGCACTTCTGCCTGGGCTCGATGCTGGCCCGGCTGGAGTCCGAGATCATCCTCTCCTCGCTGATCGCGCGCTTCCCGAAGCTGCGCCTGGCGGAGCCGCTCGAGGACATCCGCTGGCAGCGCAGCGCGCTCATCCGGGGCCCGGAGAACCTGCCCGTCACCTGGTGACCGACGTCCGGCCACGCCCCGGCCGCACCGAAAGGCCCGCACCATGACGCTCATCACCGCCCCCGACGGACTGGTCGTGCCCCCCGGAGAGGGGCGGACCCTGGTCACCGCCGCCCAGCAGGTGACGTTCAAGGTCACCGGCGAGCACTCCCGGGCGGCCTCGAGCTTCGAGGTCCTCGTCCCGCCGGGGTTCGACGTCGGGGCCCATCTGCACACCCGCAGCGAGGAGCTGTTCTACGTGCTCGAGGGCGAGCTCGACGTCCTGGCCTTCGAGCCCCGCGTCCGCACCCGCGACAACTGGCGGGAGTGGGAGTCCGCGACGGGGCAGCGCAGCGTGCGGGCACGGCCCGGCACGATCATCGTCGTGCCGCCGGGCTGCCCGCACGCCTTCGCCAACCCGACGTCCGAGCCGGTGCGGATGTTCTTCCAGGCGTCGCCGCCGCCGGACCACGAGCGCTACTTCGAGGAGCTCTTCGAGATCCTCAACTCCGGCCCGCAGGTGGACCACGAGGCGGTCGCCGAGCTGCGCAAGCGCTACGACATCGAGCAGCTCACTCCGCTGCGGATGCGTCCGGTCCCGGCGTCAGACGCCGCTCCCGGGGCGTGATGGCCAGGTCGTTGATGCTGGCGTAGCGCCGGCGCATCAGGCCGTCGGGGGCGAACTCCCAGTTCTCGTTGCCGTAGCTGCGGTACCACTGCCCCGCCGCGTCGTGCCACTCGTACTCGAAGCGCACGGCGATGCGGTCGTCGGTGTGTGCCCACAGCTCCTTGCGCAGGCGGTAGTCGAGCTCGCGCGCCCACTTCTCGCGCAGGAAGGCCACGATCTGCTCGCGGCCGGTCAGGAACACGTCGCGGTTGCGCCACTGGCAGTCCTCGGTGTAGCCGAGGGCGACCCGCTCGGGGTCACGGCTGTTCCAGGCGTCCTCGGCGGCCCTGACCTTGAGCAGGGCGGTCTCGGTGGTGAACGGCGGGAACGGCGGCTTGCTGTCGGGCATGACTCTCCCCTGGTCCGTACGACATGGAGAACGATCGTTCTCCCCGGTGTGCGGTAGCGTAGGAGAACGATGGTTCTCACGCAAGGAGAGGGCGGGTTGCGCATGAGCGGGGCACCGGCGGGGGAGGACGCCGAGGGCCGCGTCCTCGACGCGGCCGAGGAACTCTTCTACGCCCACGGCCTGCAGGCCGTGGGCATGGACGCCCTGCGCACGGCCTCGGGCGTCTCCCTCAAGCGCCTCTACCGGCTCTTCCCGTCCAAGGAGGCGCTGGTCGAGGCGTATCTGCGGCGCCGCGACGAGCGCTGGCGCGCGGAGCTGGCCGCGTACGCCGACGCCAGGCCCGCCGGCCGGGAGCGGCTGCTCGCGGTCTTCGACTGGCTCGGGACCTGGTTCGCCGAACCGGGCTTCCGCGGCTGCGCGTTCGTCAACTCCTTCGGGGAGCTGGGCTCCTCCTCGCCGGGCGTGGCCGCGGCGGCCCGGGCGCACAAGGACGCCTTCCGCCGCTACCTGGCCGGGCTGGCCGCCGGGGCCGGGGCGCCCGCGCACCTGGCGGACCAGCTGCTGCTGCTCGCCGAGGGCGCGATCACCACGGCGGCCCTGTCGGGCACGGCCGCCCCGGCCCGGCAGGCCCGCGAGGCAGCGGGCGTGCTGCTCGACGCCGCCTAGGGCGTGTCCTGGCCCGCCGCATGGACGGTGCCCCCGGAGGGAAGGCCCCTTCCCGAAAAGGATCTTGCGCCGTAAGGAGCCCTCCGTGCACCGCCTCACCTACGACGACGTCGAGCGGGCCGCCGGCCGCGTCGCCGGCCACGTCCGGCCGGTCACCGTCACCCAGGCCGGCCCGAATGTGTGGCTCGGGCTGGAACACATGCAGCACACCGGCTCCTTCAAGGCCAGAGGCGCCCACAACTTCCTCGCCGCCCACCGCGAGGCCGGCACCCTGCCCGAGGCCGGCGTGACCATCGCCTCCGGCGGCAACGCCGGACTGGCCTGCGCCTGGGCCGCCCGCCAGCAGGGCGTGAGGGCCACCGTCTTCATGCCGGAGAACGCCCCGCACGTCAAGGTCGCGGGGCTGCGCGGCTACGGCGCCGACGTCCGCCTGGTGGGCACCGAGTACGCCCAGGCACTCGCCGCCTGCGAGGAGTTCGCCGCCACGACCGGCGCCCTGGCCAGCCACGCCTACGACCACCCGCTGATCGCGGCCGGCGCGGGCACCCTCCTCGACGAGCTCCGCGCGGCCGTCCCCGGCCTGGACACGGTCGTCGTCGCGGTCGGCGGCGGCGGGCTCCTCGCGGGCGTCGCCACCGCCGCCCGGCACCACGGCATACGCACCGTCGCGGCCGAACCCCTCAACTGCCGCGCCCTGGACGCCGCCCTCGAGGCCGGCCGCGTCGTCGACGTCGAGGTGGACTCCGTCGCCGCCGACGCCCTCGGCGCCCGCCGGGTCTCCCGCGCCGCGCTGGCCGCGGCCCAGGGCGACGGCGTGCGCTGCGTGCTCGTACCCGACGGCGAGATCGTCCGCGCCCGCCAGGCCCTGTGGGACGACCGCCGGCTCGCCATCGAGCACGCCGCCGCCACCGCCCTCGCGGCGCTCGGCACCAAGGAGCCCGGCGCCTACGCCCCGGCCGACGGCGAGCGGGTGGCGGTGGTGATCTGCGGGGCCAACACCGACCCGAGCGACCTCGTGCGGCGCTAGGGCGTGCCCCAGGGCCGCACCCCTGAAGGTGAAGGGCTTTCACGGCCCTTCACTCAAAGTGGACTCTCCGCTAGAAATGGGGGCAGTCGCACACACGGGGGGTACCGGACATGAACGGCCGCCACGCAGCGCCCACACCCGATCCCGGACACGGGACGGACGACGGGAGCGACCCCGGGAAGGCGCCCGAGGACCACGCCGGGTTCGTCGCCGTCTCCGTACGCCTCACCGGCTTCGACGAGTTCGACCTGCGCGCCACCGGCCTGGTCCGGCTCTACCACGACACCACCCTCGACCAGGTGGGCCGCCCCGCCGTGGGCCGCTTCCTCGCCGACCTGGACGCGGCCGGCGGCGACCCGGACCGGATCACCGACGAGACCTCGCGCGACATCGCCCGGGCCATCACCCACCTGTGGTACCTGGGCGTCTGGCCGCAGCTCGCCCGCTCCACGCACGCCGCGCTGCGCCGGGAGCGGGCCAACACCGCGTTCGTGGTCTCGCCCGAGGCGTACACCGAGGGCCTGGTCTGGCGGACCTTCCACGGCCACCCGCCGGGCGCCAAGCCGCCCGGCCACGGCACCTGGGCCGCCGCGCCGCCCGGCGCCCCCGTCCGGCCCGTCGCCCGGCGGACGGAGGGAGCCGCGTGAGCGCCGGCCCCGCCGGGCGGGACGCCCGCCGCCACGACGTCATCGTCGTCGGCGCCGGAATGGCCGGCTCCCTGCTCGCCAAGCAGCTGGGCGACCAGGGCTGGCGCGTCCTCGTCCTGGAGGCCGGCACCCGCACCCTGGACACCTGGCCCGGCTACCTCGACGCCCTGGACACCTACTACGCGGCCACGGCCAAGGTCCCCAACGCGCCCTACCGCCCCAACGCCGCCGCCCCCTCCCCGAGCGTCCTCGACCTCGAGGGCCTGCCCGCCGGCGGCTACCGCGCCCACGGCTACTTCCTGCAGAACGGCCCCCTGCCCTACTCCAGCGACTACCTGCGCGCCACCGGCGGCACCGCCATGCACTGGATGGGCATCGTGCCGCGCATGCACCCGGAGGACTTCGCGGTCCGCCGGCGGTACGGCTACGGCCGCGACTGGCCCATCGGCTACGACGACCTCGAGCCCCACTACCGCGCCGCCGAGCGGGCCCTGGGAGTGGCGGGCGACGCCGACGAACAGCGCGAGGGGGCCGGCCTGCCGTTCCCGCCCGGCTACGTCTACCCGATGCGCGCGATCCCCCGCAGCTACCTCGACGCCGTGCTCGCCCACCGGCTCGACGGGGCCGCGGTCCGCGAGCGGCCCGACGGCCCGGACACCGTCCTGCGCGTCGTCGCCACCCCCCACGCCCGCAACGGCACCCCCGACCCGCGGTACGACGGCGGCCGGGGCCACCGTCCCGCCGGGGCGGCGGGCCTGCCCAACTACGGCGAGCGCTGCGTCGGCAACGCCTCCTGCGTGCCGATCTGTCCCGTGCAGGCGAAGTACAACCCCCTCAAGACGCAGGCCACCTGGAGCCCCCGCGTCACCCTGGTCGACCGGGCCGTCGTCAGCCGGGTGCTCACCGCCGCGAACGGCCGCGTCCGCGGCGTCGAGTACCAGCGGTACGACGACCCCGCCACGCCCGCGCACACCACCCGTACCGCCGAGGCGGACATCGTCGTCCTCGCCGCCCACGCCATCGAGAACGCCAGGCTGCTGCTGGTCTCCCGGCTCGCCGGGAGCAGCGGACAGGTCGGCCGCAACCTCATGGACCACCCCATGCTCCTCACCTGGGGACTGATGGACCAGCAGGTCGGCCCCTTCCGCGGGCCCGGGTCCACCTCCGGCCTGGAGAGCTTCCGCACCGGCCCCGCCCGGGGCACCCGCGCCCCCTTCCGCATCGAGATCGGCAACTGGGGCTGGAGCTGGCCCGCCGGCTCACCGGGCACCGACGTCGCCCGGCTGCTGGGCATCGACGCCGACACCGGCCGGCCGCGCGGCAGGGGAGTGTTCGGGAAGAAGCTGCGCGAGAGCCTGGGACGGGACCTCGGCCGCCAGTTCAGCCTGCAGTTCGCCTTCGAGCAGGAAGCCGAGAGCCGCAACCGCGTCACGATCGACCCCTCCCACCGCGACCCGCTCGGCAACCCCCGGCCCGTGCTCACCTACGACCTGTCCGAGCACGTCAAGCGCGGCATGGCCGCCGCCAGGACCGTCTCCGACCAGATCTTCCGGCTGCTCGGCGCCGAGGACCGCACCGGCTACGCCCCCGGCCCCCTCGCACCCGGCTGGTTCCGCCACGACGGCCGCGACTACGTCTTCAACGGCGCCGGCCACGGCGGCGGCACCCACATCATGGGCACCACGGCCCGCACGTCCGTGGTCGACCAGTGGCAGCGCTGCTGGGACCACCCCAACCTCTACGCCGTCGGCTGCGGCAGCATGCCCTCGATGGGCACCTCCAACCCGTCGCTCACCATGGCCGCCCTCGCCCTGCGCAGCGGCGAACGCATCCACCGCGACCTGCGGGAGCTGAAGGGGCCGGCGACCGTCGGCCGGCAGCAAGGAGGACGGCCGTGACCGCCACGACCAGGCCCTCGGTCCTCGCCGAACCGCCGTTCCGCGTCCCCGCCGACCGCGCCGACCTGCACCTGTTCCTCCAGGCCGCGCTCGCGCTGGAACACCTGACCATCCCGCCCTACCTGACGGCGATGTACACGCTGCGCCCCGGCACCAACCGGCCCGCCTTCTACGCCGTCCGGGCCGTCGTGCTCGAGGAGATGCTGCACATGGCGCTCGTCGCCAACCTCCTCAACGCGGTCGGCGGCGAGGTGCTGGTGGCCGACCCGCGCTTCGTCACCGGCTACCCGGCCCTGCTGCCCTACAGCAGGGACCGCATCACGGTGGCCCTGCGCCACTTCGGCGTCACGGCCCTGGAGACGTTCCTGCGCATCGAACAGCCCGAGTTCATGAGCGGTCCGCCGGGCCACCCCTCGACGCGGGGGGACGAGGGCTGGACGTCCATCGGGCAGTTCTACGGCACCATCCGCGAGGGCGTGCTGCGGCTGTCGGCCGAACTGGGCGAGCGACGGCTCTTCAACGGCGACCGCGCCCTGCAGGTGGGCCCCGAGCACTTCTACAACTCCGGCGGCGAGGTCTTCGCCGTCACCGACCTGGCCTCCGCCCTCAAGGCCCTGCGGGTGATCACCGAGCAGGGCGAGGGCGTGAACATGTCCGTCTTCGACTCCGACGACCGGATCTTCGGCGAGGCCCGGGAGCCGGCGCACTACTTCCGCTTCAACGAGATCCTGCAACAGCGCTCCTACGCCCCCGACGACACCCCGGCCGGCGGCCCCACCGGCCCCGCCGTCGACGTGACCTGGCACGACGCCTACCCCATCGACCCCGGGGCGAGGGTCGCCCACTACCCGCCCGGCAGCGCGGTGCGGCGGGCCGCCGAGGAGTTCAACGAGGTGTACGCCCAGCTGCTGTGCGTCCTCGAGTCCGCCTTCACGGGCGCGCCGCGCGCCATCGGGGACGCGGCGCCGGTGATGCTGCGGCTGCGGCACCTCGCCGAGCGGCTGTACCGGAACCCGCACCCCGACCCCGCCAAGCGGGCCCGGGGGCTGCACGCCAGTGCCACCTATGAGGTGACGGAGCGGCACTTCGAGCGGGCCCGCCGGTTCGTCCCCCGGCGCCGGGCGGGCTGAGAGGCCCGCCCGGCGGCGGAGGACGGTCAGGGGCGGTCAGGGACGGTCAGGAGTGGCCGGCTCCGGACGCCCCGGCCGGCGGCGCCGCGGTCTTCGCCGGCGGCGGTTCGGCGGGCGGTGCCACCGTCCGCTCCCGCGGTGCCGTGGCCGGCGGCGGGGCGCTGCGCTCCACCGGAGCGGCCGCGGTCGTGCGTACGGGCGGCGCCGCCGTCCTTTCCACCGGAGCCGCCGCGGTCGTGCGCACGGGCTGGGCGGGCGTCTTGTCCACCGGCTGCGTCACCGGCGGCCGCACGCCGGGCGTGCGCGGGGCGGTGGAGGCGCCGCCGCCCGTGGGGGTGTGGGGCGGCGGCAGCGGGGGCGTGGCCGTACGGCGCGGTGTCGACGGCGTGCCGAGGGGCGGCCGGGACGTGCCGGGCCCGCCGGACGACGGGGTGCCGGAGGGCGTGGAAACCGGTGGCTCCGAGGCGCTGCCGGAGGACGACCCCGAGGGGTCCGGCGTCGTGGACGCGGTCCCGCTCGGCGCCGTGGACGGCGTCGCCGTCGGCGTCGTCGGCACCGTCGGCACGGAAACGGGGCCGGAGTCCTTCGTGCCGTCCGTGCCCGCCGGGCGCTCGAAGCCCTTGTCCGGCTGCTTGGGGTCGACGAGCGTGATCTTCCGCATCGGCCCGTCGTCCTTGTCCCGGGGGACGACCACCGTGACCCGTACGTTCACGAAGCCCTCCCAGCGCGGGCCCTTGTACGTCGAGTCCTTGCGGTCGATGTTCCCCGGCTCTTTCAGCGGGTTGCCGCAGTTGCACTTGACCGCCGGCTGACCGTACTCGTCGACCAGCACGGCGATGCCCGCCTGCAGGACCGAGAGGTACTCCACCGTCTTGCCGTCGCCCTGGTAGTTGTGGTTGCGCACGAGGGTGTCGCGCAGCAGCACCACCGACGTCAGGCTGTCCACGTGCTCCCTGAGCCGTTCGTAGACGATGCCCCGGGCCTCCGCCCACGCCCGCGCCTTGACCTCGTCGCGCGCGAGCTCCGTCAGCAGCTGCGCCTTGTCGCACTGCGAGGCCTTGCGGGTGCCGCCGAAGGCGCCCCGGGCGTCGCCCCGCGTGGTGTCCCCCGCCTGGGGGACGGACCGGACGCCCTGGACGTCGACGCCGGGCGACTTGAGGAACGCGTTCGCGGCGATCACACCGGTCGGTTCCAGGGCGATGTCCTTCACCGCCTTCGCCTCGTCCCCCTTCCCGCAGCCCACCACTCCCACGCCGGCGAGCAGTCCGGACGCGACCAGCAGCGCGACGACACGTATCCGTTGCACAGCGCACTCCCCCCATAGCCGATCTTGCGTTCCCGATGGATCCTGGCGTTCCTGATGTTCCTGGCGTTCCTGACACTTCGTGCGATGGCGGCTAGCACGAGGTGACCCAGCCGCCGCCGCACGTGGCGGTCGGGGCAGGGGTGTACGGGGTGGGGTCGGGGACCGTGCCGGAGGTCGCCCCGGCGGTGGGGTCCTTCGGCTGCCCGATGGTGGCCGACGGCGTGGAGGCGCCGCCCGGCGTGTCCTTCCCCGTGCCGCCCGTGCCCTCCTGGCCGCGCAGGGCGATCAGCGCGACGGTCCCTCCCAGGACCAGCACCAGGGCCAGCACGGCGCCCACGATCAGCCACGCCCTGCCGCCCTCGCCCGGGGGAGCCACCCGGGGCTGCGCCCCGGAATCCGCCCCGAGGGACGAGTGGGCGGACGAGCCGGCGGACGACCCGAGGGACGAGCTGCTGGACGACCCGAGGGACGAGCCGAGGGACGACCCGACGGGGGCCGGAGCCGGGACCGGCGGGGGCAGCGGCCGCGGTGCCGGTACCGGGCGCGGCGCCGGGCGGGGCTCCGGCCGGGGCAGGGCGGAGGGGACCGTGCCGAGGGCCGTCGGCACGTACCCCGGGGTCTCGGTGAGGCGCCCGCTCGCGACGGCGTCCAGCAGCTGCTCGGCCTCGGCCGAGCCCATCCGTTCCTGCGGGTCCTTGCGCAACAGCCCTTCCAGCACCGGGGTCAGCGGCCCCGCCCGCCGCGGCGAAGGAGGCGGCTCGTCGACCACGGCCCGCAGCGTGCTGAGCGCGTCGCCGCGCCGGAAGGGCGACACGCCCTCGACCGCGACGTACAGCATGGCGCCCAGCGACCACAGGTCCGAGGGAATGCCGGGGCGCTTGCCCGTCGCCCGCTCCGGGGCCAGGTACTCGGCGGAACCCACCAGGTCGCCGGTGCGGGTCAGCGTGCTCGCGCCCTCGATCAGCGCGATGCCGAAGTCGGTCAGAACCACCCGGCCGCCCGCCTCCAGCAGGACGTTCGCGGGCTTGACGTCGCGGTGCAGCACCCCGACCGCGTGGGCGGCGCGCAGCGCCTGCAGCACCAGGGCCCCGATCCGCGCCGCCTCCTTGGGCTGGAGGGCCCCCTCGGCCGCGAGCACGTCGGCGAGGGCCTGCCCGCGCACGTACTCCATCACGATCCAGGGCCGGTCCCGCTGCTCCACCACGTCGTGCACGGTGATGACGTTGGGGTGACTGATCCTGGCCGCCGCCCGGGCCTCCTGCTTCAGGCGCGCGTACAGCACCCGGACGTCGTCCTCGGTCATGTTCTCCGGGGCCCGCACCTCCTTGGCCGCGACCTCGCGGTCGAGGACCTCGTCGATGGCGAGCCAGACCACGCCCATGCCGCCGCGGCCCAGTTGCTCGATGAGCCGGTATCGTCCGGCCAGCAGTGGATGACGCCGTTCCGTGTCCATGCCGTACGCCCCCTCCCCGTACGTACGGCATACCGAGCCGTGCGCGTTCGGGCCACACTGGCTGAGACGTGGCCGTGGGCCATACCGTTCCCGTCCGTGGAACCCGGGGGAGAGGGCTCAGCGGCGGGCGGCGAGCTCCTTGTCGAGCCAGCGCAGCACCACGGGGTACTCGTCGCGCCAGGTGACGAAGTTGTGTCCGCCCTCCTCGCGGACCAGCTTCTCGATCCTGGTGGGGGCCTTGGCCTTCCCCGCGAACTTCTTCATCTGCGCGTAGTACTTCTCCTCGCCCTTCTCGCTGGCGGCCAGGAGCAGGGACACCGGCGGCGGAGGCATGTGCTCCAGGCGCCAGGTGAGGTCGGACTCGTTCCTGAGCTGCTTGCTGCCGGCGTAGAGGTCCCCGGTGTCCCGGTCCTGGCGGGCGAAGAGGTCGGCGGACAGGCCCGCCGCCGCGCCGTAGCGGGCCGGGTTGGTCATGGCCATGTTGAGCGCGCAGTAGCCGCCGGTGGAGTTGCCCACCGCGCCCCAGGAGCCGCGCGTGTTGTCCACGCGGTAGGCGTCGTTGGCGGCGATGGGGACGTCCTGGTTGAAGAAGGCGAGCGCCTGCGGACCGCCGGGCACGTCCGTGCAGTTGGTGTCGCGGTCCGCCACCACCGAGGGCCGCAGCATGAGCACGATCGCCGGTCGCATCTCCTTGGCCATCATGGCCTTGGAGGCCGCCTGCGGGACCTTGGCCTTGGTGATGAGGTTGATGGACTGGCCGGGCTGACCGGTGATCGACACGATCACGGGGAACGTGTCCTTCTCGTGCCCCTTCTGGAAGTACTGGGGCGGGAGGTAGGCGAAGCCGTCCATGCTCAGCCCGGTCACCGGGCCGCGTATCTCGATCCGGTCCACCTGTCCGGACTTCTCCTTCGGGCCCAGGCCGACGGGCTCCTGCCCCTTGACCGTCAGGGCCGGAGGCCGCTTGCCGTTCCCCGAGCCGGTCTGCAGGGTCTGCTTGCGGGAGTTCTGGCCGAGGAGTTCCTTCCAGGTGGAGTAGAAGCCGTACTCGTTGTTCGCCGCCACCAGCAGCACGGCCAGGATGCCGACCTGCGTCACCAGCAGCATGCCGAGGCGGGAGGCGAAGGCCAGGGGGCCCTTCTTCGCAACCCGTGGCCACAGCCACAGCACCAGCGCGGTCACCGCCAGCGCGACGACCCCGAGGACCAGCAGGAGTTCGGGAGACGTGAGACCCATGCGTTGTCGCTCCTCTTCGGCAAGAGATTTCTCCTGTAGAGAGGGATCACGACCACTCGAGGTTTCCCATTGAGAGGGCAAATATCATCTTATGGGGATGTCTGGGGGGTGCCCGCCGTGTGGCCTCAGGGCCCGGCGGGCTCCACCGGGTAGGGAACGAACGTCGTCCGGTTCTCGTCGACCGCCAGGCGCCGGCCCAGCGGCGGCACCGCCCGCTGCGGGCAGTCCAGCCGCTCGCAGACCTTGCAGCCCATGCCGATGGGGGTGGCCGCGGCCGCGTCGTCCAGGTCGAGGCCGGCGGAGTAGACGAGCCGGCTCGCGTGCCGGATCTCGCAGCCCAGGCCGATGGCGAAGGTCTTGCCGGGCTCGCCCCAGCCGCCCCGGTAGCGGGTGACGGTGCGGGCCGTCCACAGATAGCGCTGCCCGTCCGGCATCGCCGCCATCTGCACCTGGACGCGGCCGGGCGAGGCGAAGGCCTCGTAGACGTTCCACAGCGGGCACGTCCCGCCGCCCCGGGAGAAGTGGAAGCCGCTCGCCGACTGCCGCTTGGAGAGGTTGCCCGCCCGGTCGACGCGGACGAAGGAGAACGGCACGCCGCGCGCCCCCGGCCGCTGCAGCGTGGACAGGCGGTGGCACACGGTCTCGTAGCCGACGCCGAAGTGGTCGCCGAGCCGTTCGATGTCGTAGCGCATCTCCTCGGCGGCCGCGTGGAAGACGCCGTACGGCAGGACGAGGGCGGCGGCGAAGTAGTTGGCGATGCCGATGCGCGCCGGCGACCGGGCGGGGGAGTCCTCGGCGAAGTCCTCGGCCGCGTGGCGCGACAGCTCGCTCCCGTACTCCAGCAGTGCCAGCTGGGTGGCCATCCGGAAGGCCTGCTGGCCGGGGCGCAGCCGGGGCGAGAGGTGCAGGACGCGGGTGGCGGGGTCGTAGCGGTGCAGCTGCTCGGCGTCGGGGACCAGCCGCACGCCGTGGCGTTCGGCGAGCCGGGCGGCGAGCGCCTGGCGGACCTCCCCGCGCCGCAGCCCGATGCCGTCCGCCAGGCGCTCGGCGGCCGCGTCCAGGTCGTGGAGGTAGTTCTGCCGGCGGTAGAAGAACTCCCGCACCTCCTCGTGCGGGGTGCGGCCCGCGGCCGGGCCGGTGTCCGGCCCGCGGTCCCCGGCGAGCTCGGCGAGGCGCTCGGTCAGCGCGCGGTTGCGGCGGTCGTACTCCAGCAGGACGCGGCCGACCGACGGCAGCCGTTCGGCGAGCTCGGCCAGCTCGGCGGCCGGCACCCGCGCGCCGCCCGGGCCGTCGGCGAGGGCCTCGCGCAGGTCGGCCAGCAGCCGGGCGGTGTCCCGTCCGGAGAAGAAGCCCGCGTCCACCCCGAAGGTCTCGGTCAGCCGCAGGAGCACGGGCACGGTCAGCGGGCGCGCGTCGTGCTCCATCTGGTTGAGGTAGCTGGGCGAGATGGCCAGCCGCCGGGCCAGCTCGGCCTGGCTGAGCCGGCGCTCCTCGCGCAGCCGGCGCAGCCGGGCTCCCGCGTACGTCTTGCTCATCCGGCGAGACTAGCATTGGCAACCTTCGCAAAGGCGCGCCAAATACTCCGCACAACTTGGCAGTTGGCCATGGTCGACGCCGTGAACGCGCCGGTGGGAGAGTCGTTCCGCAGCCGGACCCGGCCCCCGTGGCGCCGGGTTCGCAGCCTTCGCAGACATCCCGACTCGCACCCCAGGAGCACCCATGGCGCAGGAAGAGAACGCTGCCGCGGCACTGGCACGGCGGTGGGCGACCGAGGACCGCTGGCGCGGCGTCGAGCGCACCTACGACGCGGCGGACGTCGTCCGGCTGAGCGGCAGCGTCCGCGAGGAGCACACCCTCGCCCGGCGCGGCGCCGAGCGGCTGTGGCGGCAGCTGCACGAGCGGGACTACGTCCACGCCCTCGGCGCCCTCACCGGCGGCCAGGCCGTCCAGATGGTCAGGGCGGGACTGCAGGCGATCTACCTCTCCGGCTGGCAGGTCGCCGCCGACGCCAACCAGGCCGGGCACACCTACCCCGACCAGAGCCTGTACCCCGTCAACTCCGTGCCCACCGTGGTGCGGCGCGTCAACAACGCCCTGCTGCGCGCCGACCAGATCGCCACCGCCGAGGGCGACGACTCCCTCGACTGGCTGGCCCCCGTCGTCGCCGACGCCGAGGCCGGCTTCGGCGGCCCCCTCAACGCCTTCGAGCTCACCAAGGCGATGATCGCCGCCGGTGCGGCCGGCATCCACTACGAGGACCAGCTCGCCTCCGAGAAGAAGTGCGGCCACCTCGGCGGCAAGGTCCTCGTCCCCACCGCCCAGCACATCCGCACCCTCAACGCGGCCCGCCTCGCGGCCGACATCGCCGACGTGCCGACCGTGATCGTCGCCCGCACCGACGCGCTCGCCGCCAACCTCCTGACCAGCGACGTCGACGAGCGCGACGCCCGCTTCTGCACCGGCGAACGCACCGCCGAGGGCTTCTACCGCGTCGAGCCCGGCATGGCCCCCGCCATCGCCCGCGGCCTGGCCTACGCCCCCTACGCCGACCTGCTGTGGATGGAGACCGGCACCCCCGACCTCGCCCAGGCGCGGGAGTTCGCCGAAGCCATCCACGCGCGCTACCCCGACCGGATGCTCGCCTACAACTGCTCGCCCTCGTTCAACTGGCGGGCCGCGCTCGACGACGACCGGATCGCCAAGTTCCAGCGCGAGCTGGGCGCCATGGGCTACCGCTTCCAGTTCATCACCCTGGCCGGCTTCCACTCCCTCAACCACTCCATGTTCGACCTCGCCCGCGGCTACGCCGAGCACGGCATGACCGCCTACGTCGACCTGCAGGAACGGGAGTTCGCCGCCCAGGCGGACGGCTTCACCGCCGTGCGCCACCAGCGCGAGGTGGGCACCGGCTACTTCGACCTGGTCAGCACCGCCCTCAACCCCGCCGCCGAGACCCTCGCCCTGCGCGGCTCCACCGAAGAGGAGCAGTTCCAGTGAGCAGCACCCGGCCCGTCCGGCGCGTCGGAGTCGTCGGCGGCGGGCAGATGGGCTCCGGCATCGCCGAGGTCTGCGCCCGCGCCGGGCTCGACACCGTCGTCTGCGAAGCCGACGCCACCGCCGCGCACGCCGCCCGCGAACGCGTCGTCCGCTCCCTCGACCGCGCCGTCGGCCGGGGCAGGGCGACCCCCGCCGAACGCGACGACGCCCTGGCCCGGCTCGTCTTCACCAGCGGTCTCGAGGACCTGGCCGACCGGCAGCTCGTCATCGAGGCCGTGGTGGAGGACGCCTCCGTCAAGGCCGAGGTCTTCACCGCACTCGACAAGATCGTCGAGGACCCGGAGGCCGTCCTGGCCACCAACACCTCCTCGATCCCCGTGATGCGGCTCGGCATGGCCACCTCCCGCGCGGACCGCGTCGTCGGCCTGCACTTCTTCAACCCCGTCCCCGTCATGCCGCTCGTCGAGGTCGTCCCCTCGCTCCACACCGGGGCGAACGCCCTGGCAACCGCCGAGGAGTTCGCCACCACGACCCTGGGCCGCGGCGTCGTCCGCGCCAAGGACCGCGCCGGGTTCGTCGTCAACGCCCTGCTGATCCCCTACCTCCTCTCCGCGATCCGCATGGCCGAGTCCGGCTTCGCCGCGCCCGAGGACATCGACACCGGCATGCGGCTGGGCTGCGCCCACCCCATGGGACCGCTCGCCCTGGCCGACCTCATCGGGCTCGACACCGTCATGGCGATCGCCGAGTCGCTGTACGAGGAGTTCCGCGAACCGCTCTACGCCCCGCCCCCGCTGCTGCGGCGCATGACCGACGCCGGGCTGCTGGGCCGCAAGAGCGGTCAGGGATTCCACGCCTACCCGCCCCGGGACCGCTAGCAAGATCGGAACAACCCCCGGGAACCCCTGTTGTCAGGGAGTCCGGTGTGTCTAGGCTGGGGGTGCAGTCGGTTCGCCCCGTCCCCGGACGGCGGCGTCGCAAGAGGGAACCCGGTGCGAATCCGGGACTGCCCCGCAGCGGTGAGTGGGAACGACCGCCGTCATACGCACTGGGCCCCCGGGCCCGGGAAGCGACGGCCAGTAGGTGCCGCGTCCGTCAGGACGCGGCGGGCCCGCGAGTCCGAATACCTGCCACTGCCCGCGTGCGACCGCACGCGGTGATCTCGGTGGTCCCGTGGGCGGGCCGACGGGTACGGGCGGGCACGCGTGAGGCGGCCCCGCCCCGCCCTGCCGTTCCTTCGCACCCCGTCGGCCACCGGGACGTTCCGCGACTCGCGAAGGAGAGTTCCGTGGCAGCCGACCAATCCCGCCCCGCCCCGCGTTCCCTGGCCACCGTCCACGGCTACCCCCGCCAGGGGGCCGGCCGGGAGCTGAAGAAGGCCGTCGAAGGCTACTGGGCCGGCCGCGTCAGCGCCGGCGAACTGCGCCGCACCGCCGCCGGCCTGCGCCGCGAGGCCTGGCGGCAACTGGCCGACGCCGGCGTCCAGGAGGTCCCCACCGGCGACTTCTCGCTCTACGACCACGTCCTGGACACCACCGTCATGGTCGGCGCCGTCCCCGAGCGCCACCGCGCCCTCGTGGCCGAGGACCCCCTCGACGGCTACTTCGCCATGGCCCGGGGCACCCAGCAGGCGCCGCCGCTGGAGATGACCAAGTGGTTCGACACCAACTACCACTACCTCGTCCCCGAACTGGGCCCCGGCACCGTCTTCACCGCCGACTCCGCGAAACCCGTCGGAGAACTGCGCGAGGCCCTCGACGCCGGCCACGCCGCCCGGCCCGTACTGGTGGGCCCCGTCACCTACCTCCTGCTGGCCAAGCCCGCCCCCGGCACCGCCCCGGACTTCCAGCCCCTCACCCTCCTCGACCGGCTGCTGCCCGTCTACGCCGAGGTGCTCGCCGACCTGCGCGCGGCCGGCGCCGAATGGGTGCAGCTCGACGAGCCCGCACTGGTCCAGGACCAGCCGCCGGCCGTGCTGAACGCCGCCGCCCGCGCCTACCGCGAACTGGGCGCCCTCACCGACCGCCCCCGGCTGATCGCCGCCGCCTACTTCGACCGGCTCGGCGACGCCCTGCCGGTGCTGGCCAAGTCGCCCGTCGAGGGCCTGGCCCTGGACTTCACCGGGCCCGCCGCCGCCAACCTCGGCGACCTCGCGGCGGCCGGCGGCCTGCCCGGCAAGCGGCTGATCGCCGGCGTCGTCGACGGGCGCAACGTCTGGATCAACGACCTCGAGCAGTCCCTGGCCACCCTCGCCACCCTGCTCGGCCTCGCCGGCCGGGTCGACGTCGCCCCCTCCTGCTCCCTGCTGCACGTGCCCCTGGACGCCGCCGCCGAACGCGACGTCGATCCGCAGGTCGCCCGCTGGCTCGCCTTCGCCCGGCAGAAGACCGACGAGATCGTCACCCTCGCCCGCGGCCTGAACGAGGGCGGCGACACCATCGCCCCCCAGCTCGCCGCCAACCGCTCCGCCCGAGGATCCCGCGCCGCCTCCGCCCTCACCCGCGACCCGGCCGTACGCGCCCGCGCCGCGGCCGTCACTCCCGCCGACACCCGCCGCCCGCAGCCCTACGCCGAGCGCTCCGCCGCCCAGCGCGCCCGCCTGGGCCTGCCGTTGCTCCCCACCACCACCATCGGCTCCTTCCCGCAGACCCGCGAACTGCGCGCCGCCCGCGCCGACCTGCGCGCCGGGCGGATCGACGCCGCCGCGTACGACGAGCGCATCGCCGCCGAGATCCGCGAGGTCCTCGCCTTCCAGGAGAAGGCCGGCCTCGACGTCCTCGTCCACGGCGAGGCCGAACGCAACGACATGGTCCAGTACTTCGCCGAGCGCCTCACCGGCTACCTGGCCACCCAGCACGGCTGGGTGCAGTCCTACGGCACCCGCTACGTGCGGCCCCCGATCCTCGCCGGCGACATCTCCCGGCCCGCTCCCATGACCGTCGAGTGGACCACCTACGCCCAGGAGCACACCGACCGCCCGGTCAAGGGCATGCTCACCGGGCCCGTCACCATGCTCGCCTGGTCCTTCGTCCGCGACGACCAGCCGCTCGCCGACACCGCCCGCCAGGTCGCCCTAGCCCTGCGGGACGAGGTCGCCGACCTGGAGGCCGCGGGCACCGCCGTCATCCAGGTCGACGAGCCCGCGCTGCGCGAGACCCTGCCGCTGCGGGCCGCCGACCGCGCCGCCTACCTCCGGTGGGCCACCGAGGCCTTCCGGCTGGCCACCGCCGGCGTCCGGGCGGACACCCAGGTCCACACCCACATGTGCTACGCCGAGTTCGGCGACATCATGGCCGCCATCGAGGACCTGGACGCCGACGTCATCAGCCTCGAGGCCGCGCGCTCGCACATGCAGGTCGCCCGCGAACTCGCCGTGGCCGGCTACGGGCACGAGGTCGGGCCCGGCGTCTACGACATCCACTCCCCGCGCGTGCCGGACGCCGGCGAGGTCGCGGCCCTGCTGCGCAAGGGGCTCGAGGCCATCCCGGCCGAGCGCCTGTGGGTCAACCCCGACTGCGGCCTGAAGACCCGTGGCTGGGCGGAGGTGCGCGAGTCGCTGGCGAACCTGGTCGAGGGCGCCCGCCGGGTGCGGGCGGAACACGGCACCGGGCGGTAGGGGTCGGGCGGCAGGCACCGCCCACCGAGCCGCCGCCGCGCCGGCCGGAATCCCCGCTGAGGGGCGGGGAATCCGGCCGGGCGCGGCGGCTTTTCACTCCGTCCCGGCTTTTGGCTCCGCCGGGGCGAGCGGGCGGCCGCAGCGCAGGTTCCAGCGCCCGGCCCGGCCGCTCAGTTCGGTCAGGGACAGCGGTGAGACGTCCAGGCGCCAGAACGCCGCCGCCGGCAGGCCGAGCGCGTGCACCAGCGCCGCCCGGACGACGGCGGGCTCCACCACGGCCAGCACCCGGCCGCCGTCCTCGGCCCGGCCGTCCAGCCACGCGCCGACCCGGTCCGTGAGCGCCGTCACCGACTCCCCGCCGTGCGGCGCGGCGTCCGGGTCCGCCAGCCACGCTGCCACCGCCTCCGGCTCGGCGGCCATCACCTCGTCCAGCGAACGGCCGCGCCAGCGGCCCGTCTCCAGATCGCGCAGCGCGCTCACGGGCTCGGCGCCGTCCAGCCCGAGGGCGGCGGCCGTCTGACGGCAGCGCGGTGCGGGGGCCGTGACGGCCAGGTCCGCACGCGGCAGTGCCCCGGCCGCCGCGCGGGCGTCGCGCACGCCCGCCTCGTCCAGCGGGGAGCCGTCGTCGAAGCGCGCCGCCCGCAACGCGGAGCCGGTCGCGGGCGAGATCAACATCACACGCGTGGTCATGGTCCTCTCCTCCCGGGGCGCTCGTGCCCACGCGCCCAGCAGACCACGGGCTTTGGCGGGGGAGTGCGCCGGGGGCGTGCATCCGTACGCCCGTAGCGCGGTGGCGGACCAGGCGGTACGGTCGCGTGTACATGACGACGGTGCGTTCGGAAGCCGGTGCGAATCCGGCACGGTCGCGCCACTGTGTACCTGGCGGGCACCCCGGTCGGCTCCGGGGTCGGCGGCAGGAAAGTCAGACCCGCCACCGTCGTCGAGCACCAACGACCGGGACGCGTGTTCCCCAGGAGGTTCTGTCATGGCCCAGTCCGCCGCCCCCGTTTCCAGCCGCCCCGCCCTGCCGGAGATCGCCCCCATCTCGTTCAAGGAGATAGCCCCCTGGCTGGCCTTCGGCGGGATCCTGATGCTGGTCCTGCTGTACTTCGTCGGCGCGGAGCAGGGCGCCACCTCCCTCATCGCGGGCAAGGACGTCCACGAGTGGGTGCACGACGGCCGCCACCTGCTCGGCTTCCCCTGCCACTGATCCCGCGGGAGCACGAGCCCATGAACTCCGTATCCGTAAGGGCCCTGCTCGTACGGGGCATGCTGGCCGGCCTGGCCACCGGCGTGCTGGCCCTGATCACGGCCTACCTGCTCGGCGAGCCCCACGTGGACTCGGCCATCGCGTTCGAGGAGGCCAACAGCCACGACCACGGCCACGACGACGGCGTGGAGCTGGTCAGCCGGACCATGCAGGCCACCGGCGGCCTCGCCACCGGCGTCCTGGTCTACGGCGTGGCGCTGGGCGGCATCGCCGCGCTGGCGTTCTGCGTGGCCCTGGGCCGCATCGGCCGCTTCGGCCCGCGCGCGACCGCGGCGCTGGTCGCGCTGGGCGCGTTCGTGGCGGTCTTCCTGGTGCCGTTCCTGAAGTACCCGGCCAACCCGCCGGCCGTCGGCGACCCGGACACCCTGAACCAGCGCACCGCGCTGTTCTTCCTGATGATCGCGCTCAGCGTGCTGCTCGCGATCGCCGCGGTCATCCTGGGCCGGCGCCTCGCGCCGCGCCTGGGCAACTGGAACGCCACCGTGGCGGCCTGCGCCGCCCTGGTCGTCGCGCTCGGGTTGGCGTTCGCGTTCCTGCCCTCCGGCGACAACGTCCCGGAGCACTTCCCGGCGTCGCTGCTGTGGGAGTTCCGCATGTCCTCCCTCGCCATCGAGCTCGTGCTGTGGACCGGCTTCGGCCTGATCTTCGGTGAGCTCGCCGAGCGGCTCATCGTGCCGAAGGCCGCGGAGCGGGACGAGCGGCAGCCGGAGACGGCAGCCGTCAGCTGATCGTGCGCGTCGTCACCGGACGCCGGACGGGCCGAAGCGGGCCCGTCCGGCGTTCGCGCGTACGGCCGGCATCCGCTCCACCGTCCGCGCCCAGCCGAACTCCTCCGCACGCGCCCGCGCCGTCGCCCGCCGCGCCTCCTCGGGCCAGGCCAGCACGCGCGTCACCGCGTCCGCCATCCCCGCGGCGGATCCGGCGGGCGCCACGGCCCCCGCCCCCGGCACCACCAGCTCGCGCGCCGCCCCGCGATCGGCCGTCACCACCGGCGTCCCGCACGCCGGCGCCTCCAGCGCCGACAGCCCGAACGACTCCACCGCGCACGGCACCAGCGCCACGTCAGCCCGCGCGAGCACCGCGGCCACGCCCCGGCGTCCGGCCACATGACCGTGGAAACGCACTGGCAGCCCCGCCGTCGCCGCCCACCGCTCGAGGCGCCCGCGTTCCGGCCCGTCGCCCAGCACGTCCAGGCGGACGTCCATGCCGCGCCGGCGCAGCACCGCCACGGCCCTCAGCGGCAGATGGGGCCACTTCTCCGCCGACAGCCGCCCCGAGTACACCAATCCGACGCCGTCACCGCGCCCCGGGGCCGGGGCGAACACCTCCAGATCGACGCCCAGCGGCACCCGGTGCAACACCACCCGGCCGCCCAGCCGGCCGAACTCCGCGGCCGAGAAGGCCGACGCGGCGACCACGGCGTCGAACGCCCCGGCCAGGCGCCGGTTCCAGGCGTCGGCCGCCCGGCCCAGCGGCAGCCACCGACGGCACGGGGCGAGGCTCCAGGGGGCCACGTCGTGCACCGAGACCACGAAGACGGCGCTCACAGGGCCAAGCGTCCCCCCGCCGCGCGGACGTGCGGTGTACGCGCGATGAACGGTCCGCCTCCGGGAAGCGCCCGGTACGGTGGTGCTCACCAGCACAGAAATACGGGGGAAGTGCCATGTCGTACCCGCTTGTTGAGGCCGGTCACGCCGCTCGCCGCTGCGCACCGCCGGCCCCGCCGCCCTTCGTCCACCACGGCCCCGGGCTGCTCACCGAGGCCCTCGCGCCGATACCCGCGCAGGCGGTGGCGGCGTTCACCGAGTCCTGGGACGACCTGCCCGCCGACGCCCACCTCGGCTCCGCCACGCCCTACCGCTTCCGCCGCTACGGCAGGTTCCGCATCGCCGGCGACGACCTGGAGCGGCTGCCGCACGTCGCCTTCTTCCAGGACCGGGCCGTCAACAAGGTCAACGGCGGCGTGCCGCGCATGTTCGCCCCGCTGGACGACGCCGTGGCGGGCGGGCCCGTGCTGAGCGCGGTCGTCCGTACGCTCCGGGAGCACCTGCCCGGCCCGCGCACCGGCACCGGCCTGTGCGGGGTCCACCAGATCCGCGTCACCGCCACGGACACCACGGACGGTCATCCGGCGCCCGAGGGCGTCCACCGGGACGGGCACAGCTACGTCGCCCAGGTGCTGATCCGGCGCGAGGACGTCCGGGGCGCCGAGTCGTGCCTGTACGACCTGGACCGGCGGCCCGTGTACAGGGCCTCGCTGAGCGCTCCGCTGGAGACGATCGTCCTGGACGACCGGCGCGTTCTGCACGACGTCTCGCCGATGCGCCCGGCGCCGGGCGCGCGCAGGGGCGTACGGGACATGCTGCTCGTCGACTTCTTCCCGGCGGCCTGAACCGGGGGCGGTGGGGGCAACGCGCGGGGCCAGGTGCAGACTTGGCCCCGACACACCCGCACTGAGGAGATCGCATGCGCTACGCGGACGGCCCCACGGCCCACGAAGAGGTCCACATCCAGGCGGCGCCGCCCGAGGTCTGGAAGATGGTGACGGACATCGAGCTGCCCGCCCGCTTCAGCCCCGAGCTGCGGCGCGCCGAGTGGCTGGACGGTGCCACCGAGGCCGTACTGGGCGCGGCCTTCGCCGGCCACAACCACAATCCGGTGCTGGGCGACTGGCGGACCGTCTCCCACGTGGTCGCGCTGGAGCCCGAGCGGGCGTTCGGCTGGGCGGTCACCGACCCCGACGGCATATACGGGGGCGGCCCCGCCGACCCGGCGCACCCGATGGCCACCTGGACGTTCACCCTCGAGCCCGCGTCGGAGGGCACGCTGCTGCGGCTGTCCGTGCGGCTCGGCCCGGCCCGCTCCGGGGTCAGCCTGGCGACGGACCGCATGCCGGACAAGGAGGAGGCGATCATCGAGCACCGGCTCGGCGACCTCCGCGCCGGCATGCGGACCACCCTCCAGGGCATCAAGGACCTCGCCGAGGGACGCGCCTGACGGCTCGCCGGCCCCCCTCGGCGGGAAGGGCGCGTACGGAGATCGGGCGCGGTATCCGGGTGCGACGGCCAGTCTCATGCGGAAAAGCCCGGTATCCGGTGAAGCTGATGCCATGACCAAGATCAAGGCCGTCGCCTTCAGCTCCTACGGCTCCGCCGACGTGCTCCGGCTCACCGACGTCGACCAGCCGGTCCCGGGGCCCGGGCAGGTGCGGATCGCCGTGCGCTGCGCCGGCGTCAACCCGCTCGACCACAAGATCCGCAGCGGTGCCATGGCCGGCCTCTTCCCCGTCGGCCTGCCGCACGTCCCCGGCGTGGAGGCCTCCGGGGTGGTGGAGGCGGTGGGGGAGGGCGTGGTGGGGGTGCAGGCGGGGGACGCGGTCCTCGGCCGCACCGCCACCGGCGCCTATGCCGAACAGGCCCTGGCCCCGGCCGAGGAGCTGATGATCAAGCCGCTCTCCCTGCCCTGGGAGGAGGCGGCCGCCCTGCCGGTGGCCGCCGAGACGGCCTGGCGGGCGCTGAACCTGCTGGCCCTGAACGAGGGCGAGACCGTGCTCGTGCACGGCGCGGCCGGGGGAGTGGGCACGCTGGCGGTGCAGTTCGCCCGCGCCCGGGACGTCCGGGTCATCGGCACGGCCAGTGAGTTCAACCACGAGTACCTGCGCGGGCTGGGCGCGATTCCGGTGGCCTACGGCGAGGGGCTCGCCGACCGGGTGCGCGAGGCCGCGCCCGGCGGTGTGGACGCCGCGCTGGACGCGGTCGGCAAGGGCGACGCCGTCGGGATTTCGGTCCAGCTCACCGGCGCCCCGGGGCGGGTGGTGAGCATCGCCGACCCCGAGGGCGCCCGCCGCAGCGGCGCCCGCTTCAGCTCCGGCGGTCCCGCCTCCGGGACCGGTCCGGCCCTCACCGCCGCCCTGGCCCTGCACGAGGCCGGCATCCTCCAGCTGCCGATCCACCGCGTCTACCGCCTGCACGAGGCGGCCGAGGCCCACCGGGCCAGTGAGCACGGCCATCTGACGGGGAAGATCGTGCTGGCGGTGGCGTGAGAGGGGCCGGGGGCCCGGATGCGGCTGTGCCCGGCACGCGGGATGCGCGTGCCGGGCACAGGGCGTCCGGCGGCTACTTGACGCGGCCGTACCAGACGCTGTTGCTCCAGATCTTCTCCAGCCGGACGGTGGTGCCGGGCTTGGGGGCGTGCCAGATCTTGTTGTTACCCGCGTAGATACCCACGTGGTAGACGTTGCTTCCGGAGTGGAAGAACACCAGGTCACCCGTCTGGCGCGAGCCGCCGGAGATGTGACGGGTCTTGTTGTACTGGTCGGCGGCGGTGCGCGGGAGCGACTTGCCGACCTTCTTGAACGAGTAGAGCGTCAGGCCCGAGCAGTCGAACCGGTTCGGACCGGTGGCGCCCCACTGGTAGGGGGAGCCCTTCTTGGAGGCCGCGACCTTCAGAGCCTGCTCGCCGGCGGTGGCGGCCGACGCGTCGGGGGCGAGGCCCGGGACGAGCACCGACGCCGCCAGGGTGGCGACGGTGAGGGCGGACGCGGTACCGGCCCGCTTGGCGAGCGCGGGTATTCGAGGCAGCGCAGACATGCCTAAGCCCTTCGACATCCGCCTGCGAAAGATGACCTGTCGGGTTCGGGCTGCGAAGTTGCCCGGCCACCGTTGTGGCTTCACCCCTAGAACCACCGACCTCGTGGTTCGTACCGCTTGGGTCTCCCGCTCCTGCCGATCCATCAATTCGATTCCGCACCCGGTGCGGCGGCAGGACTCGGCGTCCGCCCGGGTCGCCCGCCTCTGTGACGGGATCTTGTGTTCGGTGAGAGATCCTGCACCATCAATCGCTCAAATTCGGTGCCCAAACGGTCATCTGTGAACTTCTTCACTTCGGATGCAAACCCGGAACCGTGGTATTCCCAGGGCCGCCGAACTGGCGGTAAACCCTTGTGCCCACTGGTTTCCGAAGCAATGGAATGAATGGCTCCGCAGAGGCCGTCAGCAGGGGCGCCGCCATGCGTCGAGGTCCAGGTTCTTCTTCATCGAACTGAGCCCGAGCCGCTTGGCCGTGTCGCAGAAATCCCCCGGAGGGAGTTCGTATTCGACGTGGAAGACCGCTTTGTTCCGTTTCACGAAGGGCGTCAGCTTCTCGCACTCGTCGTACTGTGCGCACTGTTCGTTCACCGCGAAGTCGAAGTCGCGCACCAGCTGGGGGATCTGCTCCAGGTCGTTCTTCAGCCCCACCGCGAGCCCGCGCTCGTGCGCCAGCTCCGCCAGCATCCGGTTGAACGCCAGCTGGTGCTCGGCCGTCAGCGGAAAGCCGGTGCGATTGCGGAATCCCTCCGTCAGATCCGGCTCGACCGCGTCGAAGCCCTTCTGCCGGCACATGTCGATACGGGCCGCCATGATCGGCCGCAGTACGTCGAGACGGCGGATGTCCAGCCATTTCTCGCCGTCCCAGCCCTTGTTGTTCTTCCCCAGCACCGCCGCGGGGAACTTCCCCTTGTCGGGACGGAAGTTCTCCCACGCCCCCGCGTTGATGTAACAGATCACCTTGCGGCCGCGGTCGTGCAACCGCGCCACCGTCTCCGCGGAGTTCTCGAAGCCGTCGATGTCGTAGACGGGCACGTCCACGGAGGTGTCCACGCGCCCGCCGAGCTGCCACTGCCAGCGGGTGCCCGGCTTCGGCTGCCACCGCCCGGACGGCTGGGCCGGCGTGCCGTCCGGCGTGGGGGCGGTCGTCATCCGGTCCGTGGGCGCCTGTGCCTCCGCCTCCGGCTCCTCGCCGCCGCCGTCGTCGGACGGGGGCGAGGAGGAACACCCCGCGAGGACCAGGAGCAGCACCCCGAGCACCCCGGCCCGCCGCGCCCCCCTCACCGGGCACCCCCCGTCGTCCCGGCCGCCGTCAGGGGCGCGGTCCGCCACGGGTTGGCCCCCGTCCCCGGCACCGCGCAGTGCACTCCGGCACCCCGCCCGCCGGCCGTCCGGGCCACCAGCGCCGCGGCGTCCTCGGGCACCCCGTAGACCAGGTGGCAGAAGCGCGCCGGCGGATGGTCGGCGGTCCACCGCGGCACGCGGGACCGCCGGTACTCCTCCCACGTGCCCTCGAACGTCACCAGCAGATCGGCCAGTGCCGCGTAGCCCGGGTCGGGATGCGTCCCCGGGTTGAGCACCGCCGTCCGCGCGCCCAGCACCCGGGCGGCCGTCACCAGGCGGCGGTAGCGCGGCAGCTGTGCCGCGTGCGCCGGTACCTGGTCGAGGAAGACCCCGTCCACGCCGTACCACCTGCGGTGCCGGTGGACGTCGGCCACCACCGCGCGGGCCGGGCGGCGGCCGTAGCCGGTGTCGACGTAGCCCAGCAGCGGCACCCCCGCGCCGCGCAGCCGGCCGGCGGCGGCCCGGAAGTCCGCGTCGGGCCGCCCGCCGGGGCCGTCGGCCACGTTGAGCACGACGGCGTGCAGGCGGGGCGCGGCCTCGAGCAGCGCCTCCCACTCCCCGGGGTGCGTCGCCGGATGGACGTACAGCGGCACCAGCAGCCGCTGCCCGTCGTCCGGCGACGCCTCACGCGTGGTCCCCTTCATCGCGGGGACTCCGCGGCGGGGCCGGCGGCGTCGGCCCACAGGTCGGCCAGGGAGTCCTCCAGGGAGCGGGCCGGGGCCCAGTCCAGGGCACGGCCCGCGGCCGTGATGTCCGCCCGGATCCAGGGCACGGCCGCCGAGCGCGGCGAGCCGTCGCCGTCCTCGTCGACGCGGTCCGCCACCGGCCCGCCGAAGCCCGAGGCCCGCAGCAGCCCTTCGGCGACGTCGCGGACCGGCCGGGCCGTGCCGCTGCCGATGTTCAGGATCCCGGGCAGCGGCCGGGGCGCGGTGACGGCGAGGGCGACGGCCTCGGCCACGTCCCGCGCGTCGACGAAGTCGCGGTGGGCGGAGAGGTCGCCGGTGCGCACCCGGCCGTCCGGGCCGGCCTTGCGCAGCTCGGCGGCCAGCCGGCCGGGCAGCGAGGCGGCCGGGGCGCCGGGGCCGACGGGGTTGAACACCCGCAGCACCACGGCGTCCAGGCCGGAGGCGGTCACCGCGAGGGTGCCGGCCAGCTTGGTGGCGCCGTACAGGCCCAGCGGGCGGGCCGGGTGCGCCTCGCCGACCGGCCGGTGCCCGTCGGCGGGACCGTACTCGCCGGCGGAGCCCAGGTGGATCAGCCGGGCGTCGGGGGCGGCCCGGCGCAGGGCCTCGCACAGCACGGCGGGGCCGTGGGCGTTGAGGGCGGTCAGTGACAGTGCGTCGCCGCCGACCGCGCCCACGCAGTTGACGACGGCGTCGGGTGCGGCGTCGCGCAGCGCGGCCGCGAGCGCGGCCGGGTCGGCGCCGTAGAGGTCGACGGGCACGTCGGCACCGGGGCTCCGGCCGCCGCCGAGCACCCGCGCGCCCTTCAGGGCGCGCAGGCGGTCGGCGGCGTGCCGGCCCAGGAAGCCGGTGGCGCCCAGGACGAGAATGCGCATCGCGGCCGGTCACGCTCCCTTGATCAGCAGGTCGCGGCGTACGGAGAACTCGGCGTTGGCCCGGTCGTAGTCGTCGGGGCGTCCGATGTCGAGCCAGTAGCCGTCGAACTCGTAGGCGTTGGGCGGGGTGTTCGCCTCCAGCAGGTCGAGCACGAGCTCGTCGAAGCCGAGGGGCAGCCCGGGGGTGTAGCGGTCGAGGGCGCTACGGGAGACTCCGTAGACGCCCATGGAGACGCGGTAGTCCATGCTCGGCTTCTCCGCGAAGCCCACGACGCGGCCGGAGTCGGTGGTCAGCACCCCGAAGTCGATGTTCACCGTGCGGGCGTAGGTGGCGATGGTCAGCGGCGCGCCGGAGGCGATGTGGTCGCCGAGCACGTCGCCGAAGTCGAGGTCGGTGAGGATGTCGCCGTTCATGACCAGGAAGTGCTCGGGCAGCCGGTCGGTCATGGTCAGCAGCGGCCCCATGGTGCCCAGGGGGCTCTCCTCGGTGGTGTAGTCGACGTCGATGCCCCACTGGGAGCCGTCGCCGACGTAGGCGCGGATGATGTGGCCGAGGTGGCCGATGGCCAGGGTGCAGCTGGTGAACCCGGCGCAGGCCAGCTGGCGCATGACGATCTCGAGGATGGCGTGCTGGTCGCCGATGGGCACCAGGGGCTTGGGCAGTGCGGTGGTGTACGGGCGAAGCCGGACGCCCTTGCCTCCGGCCAGGATGACTGCGTGCATGGGGTGCCGTTCCTCTCTCGTGCCGCGTGGGTTGGGGTGGAACGTCAGACGTTGTAGATGCCGGTCTTGTACCGGCCGAGGTTGACCGGGTCGCGGAAGAACGCGACGGTCTCGGCGAGTCCTTCCTCGAGGGTGTGGGCCGGGGCCCAGCCGGTGGCCGCCCGCAGCCGGGAGGCGTCGGCGACCAGGCGCATCACCTCGGAGTTCGCGGGGCGCACGCGCTGGGCGTCCTCCGTGACCTCGAGCTCGGCGTCCATGAGCTTGCCGATCAGGGTGACGAGGTCGCCGATGGAGATCTCCTCGCCGGTGCCGGAGTTGAAGGTGCGGCCGACGACGTCGTCGGCGGGCGCGGTGCCGACGGCCCGGAAGGCGGCGACGGTGTCCTTGACGTAGCTGAAGTCGCGGGTGGGGCGCAGGTCGCCGAGGGTGATGGCGCGCTGCCCGGCGGCGACCTGGCCGATGACCGTGGGGATCACCGCGCGCATGGACTGGCGCGGGCCGAAGGTGTTGAAGGGGCGCAGGGTGACCACGGGCAGCCCGAAGCTGGCGTGGTAGCTGTCGGCCAGCCGGTCCCCGCCGGCCTTGGAGGCGGCGTAGGGCGACTGGGTGTTGATGGGGTGGTCCTCGCTGATCGGCACGGTCCGGGCCGTGCCGTAGGTCTCGCTCGTGGAGGTGTGCACCAGGCGCGGGATGCCCAGGTGCCGTACGGCCTCCAGGACGTTGAGGGTGCCGGTGACGTTGGTCTCGACGTAGCTGTGCGGGGCCCGGTAGGAGTACGGGATGGCGATCAGCGCGGCCAGGTGGTAGACGGCCTCGGCCCCGGTCACCAGCCCGGTGACGGAGCCGGGGTCGCGGACGTCGCCGAGCACGACCTCCACGTTGTCCATCACCTCGGCGGGCAGGTCCTCGAGCCAGCCGAAGGACGAGAACGAGTTGTACTGGACCATCGCGCGCACCCGGTGGCCGTCGGCGACCAGCGCCTCGACCAGGTGCGATCCGATGAACCCTTCGGCTCCGGTGACGGCGACGAGTGCCGGTGCGGACATGAGCGGTCTCCTCTGGCATGACGGGCGGAGCAGGAATGCGGAACAGGGACGGAACGGAACGAGGTGCCGTGGTTCAGCGGTGCGTGGTTCAGCGGTGCGTGGTGATCCGTCCGAGCAGGACGGTGGCGGCGGCCAGCAGCCCGGCGGCCGCGCCGGTACAGATCACAACCTGGTCGGTGGTCGGCACGGAGATCCGCAGGCCGAGGGCGGCGGTCTCGGCGCCGGCGGCGCCGAGGCAGAGCAGGGCCGGCAGCCATCCGATGCCGTAGGCCTGGAGCAGCAGCCCGGTCCACAGCACCGCCCCGAGCGCCAGCAGTGCCGTCAGGCGAGGTGCGGACAGCGGCGGGTCGTCGGGCCACAGGGCGGAGACGGCCAGGGTCAGCACGGTCAGCGCCGCGAGGTAGCCGGCGACGCACAGCGTGAGCACGCGGCCCACGCGCAGCAGCAGTCCGCCGGTGCTCGTCGAGGCGGCGAGCGCGGCCAGGGCCAGCCCGCGGCAGCGGTAGAGCAGCCATTCCGCCACCCCCATGCTGAGGGTGAGGGCGAGGACGGCGGGCCCGCTCGCGCCGCCGTGGTGCCCGACGAGCACGTCGCCGAGCGCCGCGATGGTGGTGAGCGTGCCGCAGCCCAGGCCGAACAGGCCGTACGGGACGGAGGCGCCCAGCGGTGGCCCGGCCTGCCCGGGGGGCCGCTCGCCCTCCGCCCGGCGGGCCCGGACGATCTCGTAGACGGCGGCGAAGAGCGCGCCGCCGGCCGTGGCCAGCAGCAGGACGACGCCCACCACGGACGGCGGCCGGGCGAGCAGGACCACCGCGCCGCCGGTCGCGGTCGGCAGCAGGGCGAGCAGCAGGAGCCGCTCCCGGCCGAGCACCAGCAGGGCCGTGGCCGCCGCGAGGTAGAGCACCTGGCCGACGCCGAAGGCGAGCGTCCCGGGCGGCGCCGGGAGCGCGAGGGCCGCGCCGGTGGCGAGCAGGACGCCCAGCGGGGCCCCCACGGCCAGGCAGCGGGCGGCCGCGCCCCGGCCGCCGGCCGCCAGCCGGAGGTACGCGCGGTGGGCGAGGGCCTGGTTCCAGGCCCAGGCCACCAGCGCGGAGGCGATGAGCGCCCCGGTCCCGGCGGGCAGCCCGAAACGGTCCTGCCCGCCGTTCATCAGGGGGGAGCCGAGCGTGTAGCCGAAGCCCGGGAGGGTGAACACCAGGGACCGCAGCAGGAACTGGCCGGGCTTCACCTTCCAGGGGTCGGGCCGGGGCTCCGGCTCGGGGTGGCTGCGCGGGACGCGGGCGAAGAGCTCGGCCGCGAGCTCGAAGGCGTCGGCGCGCCCGTAGCGCTCGGCGATCTGCTCGCCGGTGAGCCCGTCGGCCTCCAGCACGGCGGCGATCTCGTCGGGGTGGACGGCCGCCGCGCAGACGGCGGCCAGTTCCTGGGCGAGTTCGTCGACCGGGTCGGCGGCCCACCGCGGCCGGTGGCGCACGGACACCGGCGCGACGGCGAGGTCATGGGCCGGCTCGGGCTCCTCCGGCAGCAGGCGCAGCAGTCCGCTCATCCGGCACCGCCCGCGGCCATGGCCATGACGGGTGCGGGCCGTGCGAGGGGCATGTGCGCGGGCACGGGCTGCCGCAGTCCGGCGAGGTCGTGGTAGATGTCGCGGAAGGCGCTGATGGTCTGCCGGAGGGTGAACTGCTCGATGACGCGCAGCCGCGCGGCCTCGCCCATCCGTGCCCGCAGGCCAGGGTCCCTCAGCAGGGTCAGTGCCGCCCGCGCCATGCCTTGCGGGTCGCGCGGCGGTACGACCAGGCCGCTGTCGCCGACGGCCTCCCGGACCCCGCCCACGTCGGTGGAGACGGTGGCCCGTCCGCACGACATGGCCTCGATCAGGGTGAAGGGGAAGCCTTCGCTGATGCTGGAGAGCATCACCACGTTCCCGGCCGCGTAGGCGTCGCGGATGTCCTCGACGCGGCCCTCGAAGGTGACGGCGTCGCCCACGCCGAGCTCGGTGGCCAGGTTCTCGCAGGCTGTGCGGTAGCCCTCCCCGCCGCGCGGGGTGCCGCCGAAGAGCCGCAGCCGCGCGTCGGGGATCTCGGCCCGTACCAGCGCGAAGGCGCGGATGAGCGTCTCCAGGCCCTTGATGGGGTCGACCCGGCCCGCCCAGCTGAGCGTCGGCACGTCGGGCTCGGGCCCGGCGGGCGGGAACGCGGCGGGGTCGACGCCGTTGTAGACGGTGCGGATGCGGTCGGACGGGGTGCCGCCGTGCTCCTCCCAGCGCCGGTTGTAGCGGTTGCCCGGGGTGACGAGCGCCGCGCTGCGGTAGCTCTCCACGGCGAGCATCCGGAACAGCCCGAGCATCAGCGCCTTGACCGGCCAGCGGTAGGGCTCGGCGCGGAAGCCCAGGTAGCGCTCGCGGAGGTAGATGCCGTGCTCGGTGAGCAGGAACGGGGTGCCGTAACGGTGGTGGGCGACCAGCCCGGGCAGGGTGGCCAGCCCCCCGCTCACCGCGTGGGTGATCCCCTCGGCGGGGGGCCGCGCGGCGAGCGGGCGCAGGGCGTGCTCGAGCAGGTCGGTGGCGGTCAGCGCGTCGTGGAGCGTGGGGCGCGCGGCGGCGGTGGCCAGGCCGGGCCGGTTCCAGACGCGGGTGAGCAGGCGGACGGCCTCCTCGCCGCGCAGGGCGGCGAAGAGCGTGCCCTCGGTGGCGTGGTCGGCGAGGCGGTAGAAGGCGCGGGCGAAGTGGTGCTCCCGCGCGGGGTCGAGGAGGGCCAGCAGGAAGAGTTCGTAGGCGGTGAGGAAGCGGCGCAGCTGCCTGCCGCGCGGGGCGCGCCCGGCGGGCGGCGGCCCCCACAGGGGGACGGCGTCCACCCCGCGGACGTGGCCGGGCGGCTGCCAGGCGAGCGGTTCCCGGCCGGTGCCGGTGACGGCTATGACGCGGAAGTCGACGTCGGGCATCCCCTGGACGAGTTGGTCGCACCACACGCTCACCCCGCCGTGGCTGTGCGGGTAGGTCCCCTCGGTGAGCAGGGTCACCGAGGGCGTGGCGGACGCCGGTTCAACTGACGGTCCGTGCATGAAAGTCGGTTCTCTCCAGACAGACGGTGCGGCGATGGGCGGGTCAGCACGGGCACGGTCCCGGCTCAGCGGCGGACGGAGTCGCCGGGGCCGTAGGGAACGCGGTGGCTGACGCCCTGGGGCACCGGAAGCGCGGCCGCGGGGTTCTGCACCCGGGCAGCCTTGCCGGAGAGGGGGCGGGAGGCGGTCGGGCCGTCGGCGGGCAGGACGAGGACGACGGTGTTCTGCCCGGTGTCCGGGGTGGCCCAGCCGGAGCGCAGTCCGGCGTAGGAGGTGCCGAAGGCGACGCGGCCGGTGCCGCGCACCTGGACGGTGCCCGACGGCACGGTGGCGGTGACCTCCACGCCGTCGGGGGCGCTGACGGCGATGGCGTCGCCGACGCGGAAGGCGGAGACCTTGCCGGCGCTGACGGCCGCGCTCCAGGCGGCGCGCTTGCGCAGCTCGCCGCCGATGTCGCGCATGCGGAGGTTGACCAGCGGCGTGTTGTCGGCGAACAGGTTCCGGTAGTCGGCCAGGAGCTTCTCCGCCGGCTGGTAGCCGATGCGCTCCTCGGCGAGGTTGGACTGGTGGATGAAGTGCGGGCGCGGGTCGTTGGCGAGCACGTGGCTCATGGCGATCCGGCTCTCGAGCGGGACGATGTAGTCGGCGAACCCGGTGGTGCGCGAGAGGGGTTCGGGCAGGCAGGTGGTGGTGGAGGAGTTCTCGCAGACCCCGCTGCCGCCGTCGGCCTTGCGCGTGTAGAGCCAGTTGTACTCGTCGACCTGCTCGGCCGCCTTGCCGACGTTGTAGAAGACGTTCATCGGGTAGCGGGGCACGGTCAGCGAGGGCCCGACCCGGCGCTGTTCGCGCTCGCGCGAGGTGTCGCTGCCCAGCCAGGCCACCTCGGTCTGGGTGAGGGCGGGGGCCAGCTCCGGGTTGTCGTCCTGCTGCTGCGGCAGGGTCCGCAGGCCGGAGTGCTCGCCGGTGACCAGCTCGTCCTTGTCGAGGGCCAGGCCGTGGCGGGCCGCCCAGCCGCGGTTGTCGTTGATCTGGGCGACGATGTTCGCCCTGCTGTACCAGCGGATCTTCCCCTGGGCGTCGGTGGAGCACTTCCACGGCACGGTGGAGGTGTCCTGGAGGCAGCCCATGAACGGGTGGTTGTAGGTGTGGTTGATCCAGCGGAAGGAGCCCTGGTCGGCGATCAGCTGCAGGGCGAGCGGGTCGGAGCCGGCGTGCGCCTCCTTGTGGGCCTCGCTGCCGCCGCCGTTGAAGGCCAGGTCGAGGGTCAGGCCGTGGTCCTTCTCCCACTGCTTGGCGTGCTGGGCGTCGGCGGCGGTCATCCGGATCGGGTCGTTCTCGGGGCTGCCCGGCGGGCAGTCGATGTCACCGGGCGTGCAGTTGAGCACCGAGTCCCAGCGGTCGTCGGAGCCGAAGACGTCGTCGACGTGCAGGGCGAAATAGTTGCGGGCCGCCCCCAGGTGGACGCCCTGGGTCAGCCACTCGACGATGCCGCGCGAGAGCAGCCGGAACTGGCTCTGGTAGTGGTTGTAGACGAAGGTGATCACCAGCTCGCTGCGGCCGTCGTGGGTGTACTGGCCGACCAGCGAGCCGCGCCGGGAGCTGCCGGGCACGGGCGCGTCGACGTAGCTGGTGTAGGTGGCGCCCTCGGCCTGCTTGTCCAGCGGGGTGGCGAGGTAGCCGTAGCTCTCGTGCACGCCGCCGTCGTTGTTCTCGAACGGAACGTTTTTCCGCAGGTAGTTGAACGGTCCCGCCGCCCCCGCGGTGGTCACCTGCGCGGTCTGCCCGTCCAGGGAACCCGCGTAGCCGGTGTTCAGACCGACGGCCGGGCGGGCATAGGTGTAGGCGTCCACCTGCCGGATGCCGAATCGTTTCTCGTACTCCGCCAGGGCCGCCATCTCGGCCGAACCCGCACCGAAGGGATTGTCGTTGGGCAGTACCACGCCCTGGTACTTGGCTCTCGGGCCGCCGGCCACGGTGTCGGCCAGGAACGCCGCGTCGACGCGGGGGCGCCCCGCGTCGCCCAGGTCGACCCTGGTGTACGGCGTGCCGGAGGTGTCCAGTTCGTTGCGGATCGCCGTGACGGCCGGTCCGCCGTCGTCGACCACGAGCACGCGCAGGTCGATGCGCGCCGCGGGCTCCGCCGCCGCGGCCCCGGCCGCCGGCAGTGTCACCCCCAGCAGAACGGCCGCGGCCCATGCCGCGACCCAACGTGTCGTACGCCCCATGCCTTCTCCCCCCAGGACAAACCGCGCGTGGGGCGCGCCGCCGTCCCCCAAGACGCGTGCGCGCGGCGTCGCGAAGGCGCCCGCGCACATTGAATGATCCCCACTGTCGGCCCCGTGGCGGCCGGGCTCCCCACCCGGTCGCTACCGTTCCTCCCCTGCCACGGGAACGGACGCCGATGTCCGGTCCCGAGCCGCACGGCCGGAGCCGTGGTCGCGCGACGATGACGCGGGCTCCGGGCACGGGCGTGCCACGGCCTCGGGAGACACCACTGCCTCCCGACCGCTCAGCCTTATAGTGCGGCATGCCCGAAGGCCGCGCCGGGCTCACCGGCGAGGAGGACGGCCACCTTTCGTGAAACCCTGGCCGAAACTCGTCACCCCTTCGCGCGGCCCGCGATCCGCCCCGGATCGTTCGCGCGTACGGCCATCGCTGACGTGACCTGTGGCAACTTCTGTATACGACGCCCCGGGAGTCGCATACTCCGGACGCCCGTGCACCGCTGTGCGGTACACCCGGACTCCATGAGATCGGCCCGATGACGACTGTCCGATATGCCGGGTACGCCATGCATTCGGCGGAGGTGCCGCACGTTTCGGGTGCGCAATCACCCTTCCGGGTCCGGGGTGTCGTGTGTCAACGAGATTGCGTGAAGGGGAGGTTGATACCGCAACACCGGAGGACGCGGGGAACGGGGGCGGTCGGGTGGCTTCGCGCCGGACGGACGGGCTGTGCGTCGGCGCGGTCGTGGCCCGGACGGGCCGGTCGGCCCGGCCCGGGGAGCCGCTGGACTACGTACTGGACCGGCTGGCACCCCGGTTGGCGCGCGGCGCCGACGCCACGCAGGGGCGGCCCGTCCGGCTGGCCCGGCGCGACAGCCGCTGCGATCCCGACGGCGCCCGCCGGGCCGTCGCCGAGCTGGTGCGCGACGAGGGCGCGTCCGTGGTGGTGGCGATGGGAGGCGGCGGCGTGCTGCCCGCCGTGGCCGAGGCCTGCGAGGTGCTGGGGATTCCGTGCGTGTCCACGGTGTTCCCCTGGCACGCCTACCTCTACGGCGCCGGCGCCGAGCCGCCCGTGCGGCCGCGCCGCTGGACGTATCACTTCGCCTGGGGGTTGGACGACATCGCGACGGTCTTCGCGGAGATGTGGGAACGCGTGGGATCCGGCCGGACCGTCGGCACCCTGTGGAACGACGGCCTGCAGGGGCGGCTGCTGCGGCATCCGCGGCACGGCTTCGCGCCCGTGACCGCCGCCCGCGGGCACACCCTCGTCGACCCCGGCGGCTACCACGAGCCGGCCGCCTGCTTCGCCTCCCACATCCGGCGCTTCAAGGAGGCCGGGGCCGAGATCGTCACCAGCGCGGCCACCGTGGAGGACCTGGCGCTCTTCCACCGGCAGGCCGGCGAGGCCGGGCTGCGGCCGCGGCTGATCACCTGCTCGCGCCGGCTGACCTGTCCGCGCGCGAACGCCGCGACCGACGGCCTGCGGGGCACCCGGATCGCCACGCTGGTCTACTGGACGCCCCGCCACCCCTTCCGCTCCTCCCTCGACGGCACCACGGCGGGCCGGCTGGCCCATGACTACCGGCGCGCCACCGGCAGGCTCTGGCTCCAGCCGCTGGGCCCCGCCCACGCCCTCCTGGAGGTCGCGGCCCACGCCCTGGCCACCGCGCCCGACCCGACGGACCGCTTCGCCGTCGCGGCGGCCCTCGCCCGCACCCGCCTGGACACCGTCGCGGGCCCGCTCGACTTCACCGCCGGCCCCACCCCCAACGTCGCGCTGCTGCCGCTGATCGGCGGCCAGTGGCGCCGGCGCCGCGACCGCGCCCCCGAACTGACGCTGGTGACCACCACCCGGCTGCCGGGCATCGCACCGGACGCGGAACTCACGGTCGGACTCTGACGGTTCGGGCTCCGAAGGGGCTCGGGCTCGCCGGGCGCTCTTCGCCCCTCCCGTGCACCCCGCTACCGTAGGCCCCGGGCGGGGCACCGCTCCGTACGGCCGAACCCGGGGGGTTGCCGATGACCGGCGACAGTGTGGAAGTGCGGACCGCCCAGGGAAGGGTGCGCGGGGAGTGGGGCGAGGGGCTCGCGGTGTTCCGGGGGATTTCCTACGCGCGGCCGCCGGTGGGAGCCCTGCGGTTCGCCGCGCCCGAGGCGCCCGAGGCGTGGGACGGGGTGCGCGAGGCCGTGCGGTTCGGGCCGCCGCCCCCGCAGTCCGGGCCGTTCCGGGTGACGGAGGGCAGGGACGGGACCGACTGGCTCACCCTCAACGTCTGGTCCCCGGACCCCGGCGGCCCGGGACTGCCGGTGCTGGTGTGGATTCCCGGCGGCGGCTACATCTCCGGGTACTCGGGCGACCCCATGTACGAGGCGACGCCGCTCGCCCGGCACAGCGGGCTGGTCGTGGTCACGCTCAACTACCGGTTGGGCGCCGAGGGGTTCGCCGAACTCCCCGGCGCGCCCTCCAACCGCGGTCTGCTCGACCAGATCGCCGCCCTGCGCTGGGTGCGGGAGAACATCGGCCGCTTCGGCGGCGACCCGGACCGCGTCACCGTCTTCGGCCAGTCCGCCGGGGCCGGTTCGATCGCCACGCTGATGGCGGCGCCCGCCGCCGACGGGCTCTTCCGCAGGGCCGTCACGCAGTCCGTGCCCGGCCTCTACGCCACGCCCGCCCTCGCCGCCGGCATCGCCGGCTCCCTCGCCGCGCGGCTCGGCGCCGAGCCGACCGTCGCCGGGCTCGGCGCGATCGACCCGTGGCGCCTGGCCGACGCGATCGGACCGCTCATGGACGAGCTCCCCGCGCGGGAGGACGTATGGGGGCACCTGGCCCGCACGGGCGTCGCGTTCTGCCCCGTCGTGGACGGCGACGTGGTGCCGGACGTGCCCTGGCGCACCCTGCGGGACGGGCGCGCGAGCGGCATCGACCTGCTGACCGGCCACACCCGGGACGAGTTCCGGCCGTTCCTCGTGGCGACCGGCCGCCAGGTGACCGAGGAGGAGGCCGGCGCGGCCCTGCGCGCCTTCGCCCCCCGCCCCGACGGCGAACGCGCCTACCGGGCCGCCTACCCGGACGCGCCGCCCGCCCGGCTGTTCGACCACGTCCACTCCGACGTGCTCTTCCGGATCCCCTCCGTGCACCTGGCGGACGCGCATTCCGCCGGCGGCGGCACGGCCCACCTGTACGAACTGTGCTGGCCCGCCCCCGCGCAGGGCGGTGCGCTGGGCTCCGGCCACGGACTCGACGTGCACCTGCTCTTCGGCAACTACGCGAGCCCCGCCGCCGCGCTGTACTTCCCGGAGGGAACCCCGCCGGACGAGGCGCTCGCGGTCGGGGACGAGATCCGCCGCTCGTGGACGTCGTTCGCCGCGCACGGCGACCCCGGCTGGCCGCCCTACCGGGCCACCGAGGGCCGGCTCACCCGCCTGTTCGACGCCACGACCCGCACGGCGCCCTACCCGGAGGAGCCGTCCCGCCGCGTGTGGGAGGGACACGGCGTCGCCCCGTACGACCTGCCGTAGCGCCTGTCCGGCGGAGTACGCGGCCACCGCACGGGGTGCGTTGGTCATGATCCGCCGGACGGGCGTCAGGCGGCCGCGTCCACGTAGACCCACTCGCCGTCCTCGCGCACGAAGCGGCTGAGTTCGTGCTGGTCGTCGGCCTCGCCGTCGATGACGCAGTGGGCGCGGAACTCGACCGTGCCCTCGGTGTGGAAGGCGCTGCCGCCGGCCGTGGCGAGGATCTCCAGCCCCGTCCACCGGATGCCGGGGTCGAGCGCGAGCCGGGGCGGGCGGGTCGTGGAGTGCCACGTCCGCAGCAGATAGGCGGTGTCGTCGACGGCGAAGGCGCTGTACCGGGAGCGCATCAGGCGCTCGGCGGTCGGTGCCGTCGCCCGGCCGGCGTGCAGGGCGCCGCAGCACTCCCCGTACGTGGCGTCGAGGCCGCAGGGGCAGGGAGAGGCGGCGGTGATCGCCGGCTGCCGGCGCGTGCTTCTTGTGGGCATCCCCCGATTCTGCCTGGTCCGCCCGACGGCCACGGACACCGGGTACGGCCGGGGCGGCGCGCCCCGCGACCCTTTCGGCCGCACGGCCGCCCGCCGCCGGAAGCCGCCGCCCGCCGCCGGGAACGCGCAGGTCATCGCCGTTGTGTCCGCAGTCGTGCGGCGCCTCGCCCGGACGGGCGATCGGTTGCGCGCAACCGGGCGCGAGCGGACGGTGGTCGCATCCCGCGACAGGCATCCGGAAGGAGTTCCACCGCATGCGCACCAACAAGCTCACCGCCGTGGCCGCCGCCCTCATATCCGGCTCGCTCACCCTGGGCATCGCCGGCCCGGCCCTCGCCGCCGGCAAGGTCCCGGACCCCGTGATCGGCCAGGAGCCCGCGCCGGGCGGCGCCGACCGGGGCGACCCCGTCGACGGCTTCGGCGAGACCGTCTCCCTCGGCTCCCGGTTCAGCAAGGAGGCCCGCTCCCGGAACCCCGACGTGGAGTACCTGAGGGACCTGCGGCAGCGGCTGATGGAGTCGACGGACCGTCTGATGTCCGACGTCAGGGCCCGGGCGCACGCGAACGACCCCGTGGGCGACGTCAAGGCGCAACTGGACAAGCTGGTCAAGGACGTCACCGACCTGCTCGCCGCCGTCCTGGCGAAGGACGTCGCCAAGGTGACGGCGCTCGTCGCCACCGTCGTCGCCGACCTGCAGGCCCTGTTGCTGTCGGTGCCCAAGCTCGTGACGGACGCCGCGCCGCTGCCCGTCCCGCTGCCGGTGTAGTCCGCGGCCGGGGCGTGGGGCCGCCCCGTGGCGCGGCAGTTCTCCTCGTAGGCTCCCGGAGTGGCGCGTGCGTGCCATGGAATGCCGGGAGACGCGTGAGAGGGGCGGCCAGGTGGCACACGAAGCGGACATCGCGACGGCCGAGGAGGCGGCGAACGACGGCCTCGTGCTGGCGTTCGGGCGGTTGCAGGGAGCCGCGAACCGGCTGGAGTACATCCTGGGCCGGGCCATCGAGCAGGAGTGCGGGATCAGCCACCTGATGTTCGAGGTGCTGCTGATCCTGGGCCGCGCGGGCGGGGCCGGGCTGCCGATGCGGGCGATCGCCCAGGAACGGGTCCTCAGCACCGGCGGGGTGACCCGGCTGGTGGACCGCATGGAGGCCGCGGGCCTGGTAGTGCGGGACGCCGACCCCGGGGACCGCAGGGGCCGGCTGGTGCGGCTGACCGGGACGGGGGAGGAGACGGTGGTGCGGGCCGCGCGCGTCCACCGCGAGAACATCCGGCGCTTCTTCCTCGAACCGCTGCCCGAGGACCACCGGGAGCGGTTCGCCGAGGACCTGAGGACCCTCAGCCACGCCGCGCGCGACGCCCTGCCGCGCCTGCGCTAGCGCCTGTCCGGGCCCGCCACCGGCAGCCGTCACCGGCCCGTTCGCGTACCGTCGAAACGATGACCATCAGATGGCGCGGGCGCCGGAGCGGCCATCCGGCCGCGACCGCCGCCCGGGCCGGGACCAGGCCGTGACCACCGCCCTCGGCCGGCGCCTGCGCCGGCCGGACGGCCGCGACGCCGTGCGGCGCGCCCTGTGGGTGACCCTCGCCGGGTGCACGGGCTTCTACGCCTGCACCTACGGCCTCGACGACGCCGTCATGGGCCTGTACGCCCTCTTCGGCTGCCTGCCGCTGGTGATGTTCGCCCGTCTCCCCGGCGGCGCCGCACGGCGCACCCGCACACTGCTCGCGGCGCTGCCGGTGGCCCTGCTGCTGGTCACCGCCGGCAGCCTGCTCGCCGTCCGCGACTGGGCCGCCGCCTGCGGGATGCTGGTCGTCGGCTTCGCCGTCTCCTACGGCTCGGTGGGCGGCCCCCGCCTCGCCGCCCTCAGCGTCGCCTTCCAGCTCTTCTACGTCCTGCCCTGCTTCCCGCCCTACGACCCGCAGGTCCTGGACTCCCGGCTGGCCGGGCTCACCATCGGCTTCCTGCTCACCGTCCTCGTGGACCACCTGCTGCCCCAGCCGCCGCCCGCCGTCCCCTACCGCCTGCGCCTCGCCGGCGCGACGGCGGCCGTGGCCGCCTGCTGCGCCGGGACCGCCGACGGGCCGGACGCCGACCGGGCCGCCGCCGACCGGACCGTTGCCGACCGGGCCCTGGACGCCGCCCGCCCCTCCCGGCTCCCACCCGAGGAACGCCCCGCCTCGCCCTCGGCGCGCGACCGCGCCCTCAACCACACCCGCGCCGCCGTGCGGCACGTACGCGACCAGCTCGAGCGGCTGCCCGCCGGCGACGGCCCGCACCCCCGCCACCCCGAGGCCGCCGGCCTGCTGCGGCGCACCGCCGAGGCGCTGCGGCCGGTGGCGGCCGGGCTGTGCGGCGGCAACCCGCCCCCGCCGGCCGACGGGCTGCGGCGGGACCTGGTGTCCTTCGACGCCGTCCGGGTGCGCGACCTGCCCGCCGCCTCCGCCCTGCGGCTGCGGCATGACGCCGTCGTCCGGGCGGCCGCCGAGGGCGCCCAACTGGCCACCACGGCCTCCCGCATCGCGCTCGGCGCCCGCCCGGGCACCGGGTCCGCGCGGCCCGGCGAACCGTTCTGGTACGCCGCCGCGCCCGCGCCCCTGCTGTGGTGGCGGCGCCTGCGCGCGCATCTGACGCCGCGGTCGGTCCACCTGCAGAACGCCGTGCGGCTCGCCCTGGCCCTGGCGGCCGCCCGAACGATCGCCGGCGCCCTGGACCTGTCGCACGGCTTCTGGGTCCTGCTGGCGACCCTGAGCCTCATGCGCACCTCCGCCGCCGACACCCGCACCGCCCTGCGCCCGGCCTTCGCCGGTACGGTCGGCGGGGCCGGCGCCGCCGCCCTCCTGCTGCTCGCCGTCGGCGACGTACCCCCCTTCTACGCGGCCGTGCTGCCCCTGGTCCTCCTCGTGGGGTTCACCGCCGGCCCGCTGCTCGGCCCCGCCTGGAACCAGGCGGCGTTCACGCTGGCCTTCGTGCTGATGTTCTCCCAGCTGTCCTCCCCGGACTGGCGGCTGTCCGCCGTACGGCTGCTCGACGTGCTGATCGGCGGCGCGATCGGCGCGCTGGCCAGTCTGCTGGCCTGGCCGCGCGGCGGCCGGGGCGAACTGCGCTGCACGCTCGCCGACGTCCTCGTCGAGGGCGCGGCCGGATGCCGCGCGGTCACCGGCCTGCTGTGCGGCCGGCCCGGCCCCGCCGACCCCATGCGGCCCGCGCGCCGCACGATGATCCTGGCGGAGGCCTCCTACTGCCAGTACCAGACGGAACGCATGGGGGAGCGGGGCGTCGACCCGCCCTGGGAGGCCGCCCTCGTGGCCGGCTACCGCATGCTGCGCGGTGGCGAGCTGATGCTGATCCGGTACCGCGAACGGGCCGGCGACGAGCCGCTGCCCGAGGACGCGGCAGCCGAACTGACCGCGCTGGCCGAGCGGGTGACGGGGGAATGCCTGCGGGCGGCCGACGCCCTGCGCCGGGGCGACGCGGCC
The DNA here is from genome assembly GCF_014655595.1 of Streptomyces griseocarneus. Taxonomy (GTDB): domain Bacteria; phylum Actinomycetota; class Actinomycetes; order Streptomycetales; family Streptomycetaceae; genus Streptomyces; species Streptomyces griseocarneus. The sequence continues at coordinate 211,824 of NZ_BNBL01000002.1, forward strand.
GAGGACACGACGACGGACACGACGACGGACACCGCGACGGCCCCCGCCGTGGCCGCCCCGGACACGTACCACGCGGGCGATTCCGGCACGCTGCGGTGCGCCGCGCGGCGGGCGGCGGTCACGGACGCCGGGCGGGTGCTGCTGACCGTGGACGCGGAGGCCTGGCTCACCGGCGTGGCACAGGACGTGGCCAGGGTCCGGGCGCCGGAACACGCGTAGGGCGGGCGCGGGGCGTCCCGTGCCACGCGGTGCCGGCGGCCACCGACCGGCACTCCTCGCCCATGAAGTCCTCAGGGCAGGATGCGCAGTTGGACGAAGGCCGTGACCTCCCGGAGGCCGCCCGGCGTCAGGCATTCCGTCGGCAGGCCCGCGGGCGCCGTCTGGATGACGCGCTCCGCCCGGCCGCCCCGGCCGAGGCCCTTGACGACCACCCCCTCCAGCCGCACCGTGTTGAGGCCCAGGGCCCGGGTGCTGCGGCCCGTGGTGTAGGAGATCACCGATGTACGGCCGTCGCCGTAGCGGACGGTCTCCTCGGCCCGGAGCACGCCGAGATGGACACAGCCGGTGCTCGGCGACGTCGCCTCGATCCGCGTGGTGGCCGCCACCGTGCGGCCGGGGGCGCCGGTGCAGGTGTAGGCGCCGTTCGCCACGACGGCGGTCGGCCGCTGGGTCAGGGACAGTCCCGGGGTGTAGGAGGTGTTCTCCTGCCCCGTACAGCCGATCGGCCCCTCGTGTGCCCGGGCGCCCTGAGCCGTGACCACGGACGCGCCGAGCAGCGCGAGCGAGGACAGGGCGACTCCGATGCCACGCTTACCGAACATGCGTACCCCTTCGAGAGCCTTGAGGCCCTGGAACCGGCGCCTCCGGCCCCCTCCCTACCCCCGGGGCTCCTCCCCGCCACCCGGTCACCCACGGCACCGGCAGCACACCGCCGTCACCACGCCACGGCGCGCGCCCTCCGGCGCACGGCCCTCAGCACGAGCACAGGAACGGCAGCGCCGCCGCCGAACCCGGCCGTACCGCGCGGTGCACCGCCAGCAGCACGCCCGCCGTGCCCGTGGCGAGGTCCATCGACAGCCGCAGCCGGCCGTCCATCGGAAACGCCAGCTCCCCCCGGAACCGCACCGCGTGCAGGCCGAGCCCGCGCAGCTCGGCCTCCCGCGCGTCCGCCGGGCCGCCCAGGTGTGCGAGGGCGTAGAGCCGCCCGGCGTGCCCGTCGAGCAGGCCGGAGGACAGCTGGAGTTCGCTGCCCGGCGTGTCGCGCACGCGGTCCCGCAGCAGGGCGAAGTGGGCGTCCTCGCGGTGCCGCAGGTACTCGTGCAGGACGATGCCGACGCCCGCGCCGCCCCGGCCGAGGGCCGCCGAGAGCCGCCGCCCGTCGCGCACCAGCACGTGCCGGTCGCCGGTCACCGCGCAGTGGCCGATGTCCCGCGCCAGTGCGGTGGCCGCGCGGCACAGCCAGCGCTCCTCGCCGGTGGCGCCGAAGAGACGGACGAACAGCAGCGCGGGGCCCGACCAGCCGCGCATCAGCCCCACCCCGGCGCTCTCGTCCGGTCCGTCGCCCTCGAGCGCCCCCGCGAGCCGGCCGGCCAGCCGGGCGGCCGTCTCCGTTTCGCCGAACCGCAGGAAGGCCAGGGCGATTCCGGCGAGGCCGCCGAACAGCCCCACGCCGCAGCCCTTGAGGTCGAAGCCGGCCAGCCTGTCCAGCACCTCGCGCGCCTGCTGCGGCCGGCCCAGCTCGTCGAGGACGTACGCCACGCCCGCGAGCCCGTCGTAGAGGCCGGGCCGGGGCCACCGGGTGCGCTCGGCCGCCCGGGCCAGCCAGTCCACGTGACCGTCCGGGCAGCGCTCGCCGGGGCCCGCCGTGCGGTGCAGGGCGTGCAGCACCCCCGCCGCGCCGAACGCGAGGCCGGCCGCCTGGCCGTCGAACTGCTTGACGTCGCCCGGGAACAGCCGGTCCTCACGCTCCGGGGTCGCGCTGCGCCGGATGGCCTCCCGCATCGACTCCAGCGCCGCGGACCACCCGTGGCCGCCGTCCTCGCACCGCGCCGCGCCGGACCGGGGGCCCGGGACGGCGGGCCATTCCACGGACCTCGGGGTCGCGTCCGGCGGCGGGGCGAGCCCCTCGCGGAGCCGGTCGCCGAAGCCGGGCGGCAGCGGGAAGCGGTCCTCGGCCAGCCGGATCAGCTGCTCGTACTTGCGCGCGTCGAAGCGCATCAGCTCCGTCAGGGGGCAGAACAGCGCCAGCCGCAGGCAGTCCAGGGCGTACGTGTCGACGGCCGGGCCCGAGCGTGCCCAGGGGGCGGTGAAGCCGGCCGTGCCCAGGACCGGAACGAAGGCCTCCGTCCGGTCGAAGGCCGTCTCGAAGTCGACGAGGCACACGCTGCCGTCCGGCCGCACCAGGACGTTGCCGGGCTGCAGGTCGCCGTAGACCACGCCGCGCCGGTGCAGGGCGGCCGTGGCCTCCTCGATCCGGCCGAGGACCGCGCAGGCCCAGCGGGCGTACGCGGCGAGGTCCTCCCGCGACGCGGCGGGGCGCAGCAGCGGGTGGCGGCGGCCCATCGCCTCGTGCAGCCGCTCCCCCTCGACGAACTCCTCGACGAGGAAGTGGTGTTCCCAGTGCCGGGTCCGTGCGACGACGTCCGGCACGCAGTCCAGCCCCTCCAGCCGGCGCAGCACGGCGTGCTCCCTCTCCAGCCGGGCCACCGCGTCCATGCCGTTGTCGTCGACGCCGGCGTAGGGGCGGGCCTCCTTGAGCACCACCCGCCGGCCCGTGCGCGGGTCGACGGCACGGTAGACCCCGCCGCCGTTGGAGAACCGCAGCGCCTTCTCGACGCGGTAGGGCAGCGAGCCCGCGGACTTCGTACGGGCGGCGCGGATGCGGGCGTCGACGAACGGCGGGATCCGCGCCCAGGAGGGGACCTTGAAGGCCGCCCCGCGCACGTCGGGCACCGCCTCGCCGTCCGGGCGCACGACCGCGGGCACGTACTCGCCCTCGCGCGAGAAGCAGAACCGCGGGGCGAAACCGCCGTAGCGCAAGTACAGCGGCCCCTCGTCCCAGCGCAGGTCGCTGAGGATGTACGGCCCCTTGACCCCGCACAGCAGTGCCGACAGCTCCTCGAGCGTGCGCTCCAGCAGCTCCTCGCAGCGCGGGTAGATGGTGATGAGCTTCCCGCCGGCCGACCGCGGCGCCCGCTTGCTGTTGACGAGGGCCAGCAGGGTGCGGCTGCGCAGGAACTTGAAGCTGATGCCGTGCTCGACGCAGTACTCCCACACCGCGTCGACCACCCGCGCGGCCTCCTCCGCCGTGGCCGAGGCGTGGATCTTCCAGCCCTGCTCCGGCAGCCGCGCGTCACCGTGCCGCAGGACGACCCAGCCGTCGCGCTCGGCGCGCCGCCAGCCCGCGGGCGCCGGGTGCGCGGCGCGCGCGAAGCGGCTGGCGCTGTCCTCGACGCGCTCGAGCGTGTCCGCGAAGAGGGGGTCCGCGACGAGGTGTCCTTGAGCGAGCACGACGATCTCCTCCGGTTCTCCCGATGCGGCGCGCCGGCCGCCGCCGTCCGGTGCGACGGCCGGCGCGCGCCTCCTCCGGACCGGTCAGACCTGTCCGAAGGTGCTGTGGTAGCTGTTGCTACACGGCCACTGAGCCGGGGTCTCCTCCTCTTCCAGCTCCTGCAGCTCCAGGATCTCCGACACGTCCCTCACCTCCCTCCCGGTGCGGGCGGGGCGAGGGCCGCGGGTCGAGGAAGGGAAGGACCGGGCCGGTCCCGTCGAACGCGCGGCCGAGAGCGAGCAGGACCCCCGCCGCGCCGGTCGCCAGGTCCGAGGACAGGCGCAGCAGCCGGAATCCGGGAAATGCGAGGTGCCCGCGGTGGGTCCGGGCGTGCCAGGCCAGCCGGCGGACCTGCCGCAGCACGGCGGGGCTGTCCGGCCCCTCGCCCAGCGCCGCGAGCGTGGCGACGGCCCCGGCGCGTCCGCGCAGCAGGCCGCAGTTGTGGACGTGGACGGGGTCGCAGGTGCGCCGCAGGGCCTCGAGGAGCGCGGCCAGGTCCGCATCGGGGCGGTGGGCGAGGAGGTCGCGCACGGCGAAGGCGAGTCCGGTGCTGCCGCCGTGCAGGTAGGGCAGGCCCACGGTGCCGTCGAAGAGGGTGACCGTGCCGTCGGGCAGCGTGGTGAGCCGGGCGGTGTCGTGGCGCAGCGCGCGGTCCGCCACGTCGAGGCAGGTGAGGTCGCCGGTCTCCTCGTACAGGCGCAGGTGCAGCACGGCCACGCCGGTCGCGCCGTGCAGCAGGCCGTACGGCGCGGGCGCGTCCGCGGCCGCGGGCGGCGGGCCGTCCTCGACGGCGCGGGCCGCCCGCCCGGCCGCGCGCAGCGCGCGGTCGTACAGGGCGCCGTCGCCCGTCAGTCCGGCGAACCGCAGCAGGTTCAGGGCGATGCCCGCGCTGCCCCCGGCCAGGCCCGCGTCCGTCACCCGCTCCTCCAGCGGCCGGCAGCGGTCGATGGCGGCCAGCGCCGCCTCGCGCCGGCCGAGCAGCTCGAGGGTCAGGGCGACGCCGTGCAGGCCGTCGTAGAGGCCCGGCCGGGGCCGCGGGTCGCGCTCGGCGGCCCGGATCAGCCAGTCGGTGTACGCGTCGGGGACGCCGGCGCCCACCTGGTGCAGGGCGTACAGGACGCCGGCGGCGCCGTAGCCGAAGGAGTGGCCGCCGAGGGACGAGGGGCCGGTGGGGGTGGCGGGGAAGAGCCGGTCCGGGCGGTCGGGGGTGGCGGCGGCGTGGATGCCGCGGACCAGCGAGTCGCGGATCGTCGGCCAGTCGGGCCGCCGTGCCGCGAACGGGGCGGCCGCCCGGTCCTCGCCGGCCGGGTGGCCGGCGGGCCACAGCCCCGCCAGCAGCCGGGCGCCGAAGCCGGGCGGCACGGGGTAGTGCCGCTCGACGGCGGCGGTGAGGGTGTGCAGCTTCTCCGGGCCGCGGTAGGGCAGCGGCAGGAACAGCCACAGCCGCAGGCGGTCCAGCAGGTAGCGGGCGGCCGCGGTGCCCGTACGGCCGTCCGGGACGCGGAAGTCGTGGGGCCCGGCGGCGGGCGGGGGCTCGTCGTCGAGGCCGGTGAGCGAGGCCGGGCAGGCGAGGGCGACGCCGCCGCCGGGCCGCAGGAGCACGTCGCGCGGGCGCAGTTCGGCCGGGCGCAGCCCCCGGTCGGCGAGGGCCTCCAGCGCCGCCGCGACCCGCTCCACGACGCCGAGGGCCCAGGCGGTGTACGGCCCGGCCTCGGCGGCGGCGCGCCGGCCGGAGGTCAGCGGGAAGGCGGCCGAGGCGGCCTCCTCGAGGCAGGTGCCCTCGAGGAACTCCTCGGCCAGGAAGTGGTGTTCGCCCCACGTCCGGTGCTCGACCGGGCGGGGTACGCACTCCAGGCCCGCCAGTCGCCCCCGCAGCGCCCACAGCCGGCCTAGCCGGGTGACGGCGTCCTCGCCCCGGCGGTCGAGCCCGGCGTGCGGCCGGGCCTCGCGCAGCACCAGGCGCTCGCCGGTGCGCCGGTCCGTGGCCAGGTAGGTGCCGCCGCCGGCCCGCAGGCTCAGGGCGTGCTCCACCCGGTAGGGGAAGTCGCCGGCCGCGGGCGCGTGCAGGGCGGCCAGGTCGGGGCGCAGCACCTCGGGCAGCGGCAGCCAGTCGGGCGGGGTGAACACGGCCCGGCGGGAGGCCGGTTCGCGGGTGCCGTCGGGGCGCTCGAGGGTGTCCGTGCCGTGGGTGCCGTAGCGGACGTACAGGGGGCCGGAGCGGTGTCGCAGGGCGCCGAGGACGTACGCTCCGGCGAGGCCGTCGAGCAGCACGCCGAGGTCGCCCAGGGCCTTCTCCAGGGCGCTGTCGTCGGCGGGGTACACCGTGATCAGCCGCCCTCCGGCGAGCCGGTCGGCGCGGTCGTCGCCCAGCTCGCGCGCGGTGGCCCGGCTGCGGACGAAGTCGAAGGGCAGCCCGGCCGCCACGCAGTGCCCCCAGACGATCTCCACGGCGCGGGCCAGCTCCGGCAGTGCCACCGAGACGTGGATCCGCCAGCCCTGCCGGGGCGGGGCCGCCCCCTGCGGCCGCAGGGTGACCCACCAGCCCCACTCGCTCCGCTCCCAGCCCTCGGGAGCCGGCCGGCGGGCCGCGGCGAGGCGGTCGTGGTCGTCGGGGTAGCGCTCGGGCACGTCGTAGAAGTCGGGGTCGGCGAGGCAGAAGCGGTCGTAGTCCTTGAGCGTCAGCACGGCGCGTCCCTCTCGGGGCGAGGACTGTCGGGTGGGCTACAGCCGGTCTACAGCGCGAGGGCGCTGAATTCCGGCGGATTGGTCCGCACCGACCGGCGGTCGATGCGGGAGCGCACCTCCTCCGAACCGAAGTGGTAGTCCATGCGCCGCACGGCCTCCGCCCAGTCCTTCATGGTCCGCACCGCCGACAGCGTCTCCACCACGAAGGGGTCGCTCAGCCGGGACACCCCCCGGTACCACAGGTCGAGCGGGGACTCCTCGAGGATGTTTCCCACCGTTCCCTCGTAGACGGGCAACGCCCGGACCGCGCCGTCGGGTTCGATCTGCATCACGAGCGAGTCGACGCCGCTGGCGAAGCGGTCCGGGCGCATGACGAGGTTCTGGTTGTCGGTGGTGTAGACGCGCACTCCGGGCGGCGCGAGTTCCTGCAGCCGGGCGCGTTGCGGCTCGCTGGTCAGCCGCGTCACCTGCTCGTCGTCGAGGAGCTCGAAGCGGCCGAATTCCGGCCGGCTCGCCAGCCCTTCGGGAACGGCGGCGTTGAAGGTCAGGCTGCGCAATTCCGTGAAGCGCGGGGCGATCGCGGTGCAGAATTCCTCCAGTTGCGGGAAATTGCTGCGCATGACCACGCAGTCGATGCCGAACCACAGCGGCGTCCGCTTCTGGCGGCGGCGTTCCTTCGCGACGCCGTCGAGCAGGGTCAGGGCGCTCAGCGCCCGGTCGAAGGAGCCGCGGCGGCCCCGGATGCGGTCGTGGACCTGCGCCGTGGCCCCGTCGAGGCTGACGACGACTTCGTCGAACACCCTGGCGAGTTCGGTCGCCATCCACGGTTCCATGATCCAGCCGCTGGTGTAGACGGCCGTCTTCACCCCGGCCCGGGACAGTCGCCCCGCGACCTCGAAGATCCCTTTGACGACGAGCGGTTCCCCGCCGGAGAGCGCGACCACCCGGGGATTGAGGGAGATCAGCGCGTCGGCGACCTTCAGCATGTCCTCGTGGCCCAGCTGCCGCGACGCCCGCCTGCCGGATTCCGAATAGCAGTGCGAGCAACGCAGGGGACAGGCATAGGTGGTGTCCCAGACGACCACCTCGGGACCGGAAGACATGCTCATGGTTCCCTTTCGGCATTTCCTCGGATCGCACAATCGAACCGAGTCTGTCGCGCCGCATCCGTGGTGCGTACCCCGGAATCCTCCGATCTGTCTGGAGGTTTTCCGCTATACACGGTTTGTGGGACATCGTCTGGACTGCCGCCTCCCCGCCCTCGATAATGTCGCGCGTGAGGCGTACGCGTTGAGGGGGAGTGGCCGGCCGATACGGATCGCCGCGCTCGCCGGCGGGCTCTGCCTGCTGTGGGCGGTGGCGACCGGAGCGTTCCTGCTGCGGAACAACACCGTCACCCTGCCGTGGATCCTCGGCTCGGTCCTGCCCTGTTACTGCGCCGGCCTCTTCGCCTGGTGGCACGCCCCGGCCAGCCACGTCGCCCGCCGCCTGCTGCTGATCGGCACCGCCCTGTCGGTCAGCATCGCCATCCGCTACACCTCGGCGCTGCTGACCACCTGCCTCGGCTGGGACCTGACCGCCCCGGAGAACGGCCTGCCGTCCCTGGAGGCCTCCCTGGCGGTCCTCCCGACCGAGTGGGTCAACCTCACCGTCAGCATCCTCGTCGCCCACCTCCTCGCCCTGCTCCCCGACGGGCGCTTCCGCCTGCGCCACGAACGCCTCGTGCTGCGCTCGCTGTGGGCCCTGCTGGTCCTGCCGCTCGCCCTGCCGCTGGCCGAAGTGCCCACCCGCGACGTGGAATACGCGGTGTTCTACTACCCCGAGGCCTGGCTGCCGGGCGTCGGCGCCGTGCTGCTGGTCGTCCGCTGCCTGCGCGCCCGCGCGGCGGGACGCCGCGACATCGCCGCCCTGCTGCCCGTCGCCGTGGCGGCGGCGGTGCTGTTCCTGGCCCGCGCCTCGTCCCGCCTCTTCCGCCCCTGGCACGGCGAGACCGGCGTCCTCTACCTGATCGGCGCGCTGCTCGGGGCCCTGCCCTACGTCCTGATCTCCCTGTCCGTCGTCTACGCCGCCTTCCGCTACCGCCTCCTGGGCGTCGACATCGTCATCCGCCGCTCGGTCGTCTACGGCACCCTGTGGCTGATCATCAGCGGCTGGTACCTGGGCATGGCGATGACGCTGGGACTGACGGCCGGCCAGTACTTCCCCATCGGGCTGTCGGTCCTGGTCGCCGTCACCGCGACGGCCCTCTTCCAGCCCCTGCGCGCCCGGCTCAACCAGCTCGCCGAGCGACGCGTCTTCGGCGAACGCCTCAGCGGCTTCGAGCTGCTCGTCCAGCTCGGCAGCGCCCTCGAGCACGCCTACGACCTCAGCCGGCTGGCACCCCGGCTGGCCGCCGGACTGCAGGGCGGACTCGGCCTGAGCTGGGCGCGGGTGCGGCTGGGCGGGGGCGGGGGCATGCCCGTACACCTGGGAACGGCCGGCGAGCGGCCCCCCGGCAGGGCGCACGGCGCGCCGGCGGGCGGGATCCCGCTGCGCTACGGCAACGACGTCCTGGGCCTGATCGAGTACGGGCCCAAGACCGACGGCCGGTTCACCCCCGAGGACCACGACGTGGTGGAGACGCTCGCCCGGCAGGCCGCCCTGGCCGTGCACAACGTCCGCCTCGCCGCCGAACTGTCCACCCGCGTGGACGAGGTGCAGCGCCAGGCCGGCGAGCTCGACGCCTCCCGGGCGAGGATCGTGCAGGCCCAGGACAGTGAACGGCGGCGCATCGAACGCCGGCTGCACGACGGCATCCAGCAGGACCTCGTGGCCCTGGTCGCCAAGCTGCGCCTGGCCCGCAACCGGCTGGGCCGCGGCGGCGACATCGACGCCGTGCTGACCGAGGTCCAGGACGACGCCTACCGCGTCATCGACGAGCTGCGCGAGGTCGCCCACGGCATCCATCCCCCGGTCCTCACCGACCAGGGACTGGTGGCCGCCGTCACCTCCCGCGCGCGCCGGATGCCGATCCCCGTCACCGTGCGGATCGAGAAGTCCCTGGACCGGGTCCGCTTCGCGCTCGACATCGAGGAGTCGGCGTTCTATCTCGTCTCCGAGGCGCTGACGAACGTCCTCAAACACGCCGAGGCCACCCATGTGACGATCCGGATAACGCGCGCCGGCGGGTGGCTGGTGGTCGAGGTCAGCGACGACGGCGTCGGGTTCCCCACCGACACCACCCGGGGCCTGGGCCTGACCGGGATGCGGGACAGGATCGAGGCCGTGGGCGGGGACCTGCGGATCACCAGCCGCGCCGGCGGCGGCACCACGATCCGATCGAGGCTGGCCGAGCGGGTGCGGGAGGAGATCCATGACTGAGCGGCCCCTGCGCGTCGTCATCGCCGAGGACCACTACCTGGTGCGCGAGGGCACCCGGCGGCTGCTGGAGGACACCGGCGACGTCGCGGTCGTCGCCGCCGTGGGCGACGCCACCGAACTGCTCGACGCCGTCGAGGAGCTGCGGCCCGAGGTGGTCATCGCCGACATCCGGATGCCGCCCGGCCACCACACCGAGGGCATCGCCGCCGCCCACGCCATCCGGGCCGGGCACCCCGGCATCGGCGTGGTCATGCTCTCCCAGCACGCCGACGAGAACTACGCCTTCGACCTCTTCCAGCGCGGCACCGACGGCCTGGCCTACCTGCTCAAGGAGCGCATCGGCGAACTGGACGAGCTCCTGCGCGCGCTGCGGGAGGTCGCCGCCGGGCGCTCGGTGGTCGACCCCCGCATCGTCGAGGTGCTCATGGGCAGCCACACCCGGGCCGCCGACGCCCCGCTGGCGGCGCTGACGCGACGGGAGCTGGACGTGCTGCGGCACATGGCGGAGGGCAAGACGAACCGGGCCATCGCACAGGCGCTGGTGCTGTCCGAGTCGACGATCGAGAAGCACGTCAACTCCACCTTCGCCAAGCTCGGCCTGGCCGAGGAGCCCCAGCTCCACCGCCGCGTGAGCGCGGTCCTCGCCTACCTCCAGCACGCCCCCCGGGGCCTGGGCTGAGGCGTCCTCAGGCCCGGAGGTCCTCCCAGGTGATCACCGGGCTGCCGGCCCGCAGGGCGAAGTCCATGGCCGGCTCGCGCACCGGCCACTTCAGCCGCAGCCAGTTCGGCACCGTCGCCGGAATCCCGTCGTCCGCCGCCAGGTGCCAGAACGTGTTGGAGTCCTGCCGGGCGAAGTACGGGCAGAAGAAGGACACCACCACCGTCACCCGCCGCCCCCGCGTCACGGGCGAGACGGCGTGGAAGATCCGGCTGCCGTGCAGGAACAGTGCCGCCCCGCGCTCCCCGCAGGGGGCCTCCTTGATCCGGGGATCGTCCTCCCGGGCGCCCGTGAACTCGTCCAGGCGGCCCTGGAAGTAGCTGAAGCGCCCGCCGTCGTAGTCCGCGTAGCTGTTGAGCTGGAGGGTCAGGACGTAGTCCATGCCGTCGTGGTGCCACTTGACGATGTCCGAGCGGCCGTCGGCCTCGAAGTAGTTGATCTGCACCGTGGGGATCCGCAGCGGATGCGGGATCAGCGGCACGCCCGCCAGCCGGGAGCAGGCCAGGAGGAAGCCCCGGTCGCGGATCATGTTGCTGATGAACGCCGACATCAGGTCGGCGCCGCGCACCCGCCGCGTGGTGATGAAGCGGGCGGTGCCGGCGGAGCTCTCCAGCCGGTCGCACACCTCGGTGAGGCACTCCAGGCCCTCGGGGGTGAGGATCCGCACCGGGCCGACGAGGGCGGTGTCGTCCACGGTGCCGTAGCCGCGGTTGAGCTCGTGGGCGGCGTAACCGAACTCCCGCAGGCCCACGCGCGGGCCCCTGACGTCCCGGGCCACGAACTCGCCCCGCCAGCGGGGCTCGCCGGGCAGCGCGGCCGGGCGCCGGGGCGGCCTGCCGCGCAGGGCGTGGACGAACTGGTCGAACCCGGTGGCCATGCTCGGATGGCTGAGGAGACCACCTCTGCCGGAGCCGCCTCTGCCGGCTCCGTCGCGTCTTTCTCGGGTCGTCGTCATGAGCCGATTGCAGCGCCGGGCCCGCCGCCCGGCAAGGCACCGGTTCCCGCCATGAGCATCCGCCCGATTCGCCATGGGGGCGCACCGGGTCTCACGCAGGGGGCGACGGCCAGGGGTAGCGGACGCGGGTGAGGGTCTCGGAGGTCTCCCAGAGCGTACGGGCCAGGGCCGGGTCCCCGGCGAGGGTGGGCAGCTCCACGGGGCCGGGGGCGCCGCGCTGCTCGAAGCGGCCGGTGGGCCCGTAGAACGCGGCGGGCACGACGCCGGGCGCGGTGGCCGCGTACAGGGACGGCCCCGCCGCCTCGGTCACGCTCTGGCCCACGATGTGGCCGAGGGTCAGCCGGGCCAGGGCCCTCACCGGCCGCGAGGCGTACCGCTGCAGGCCGGTCGGGCTGCTGCCGGGGTGGACCGCGACGCCGGTCAGCGCGGCGCCCGCGGCGTCCGCGCGGCGCTGCAGCTCCAGGGTGAACAGCACGTTGGCGAGCTTGGACTTGGCGTAGGCCGCCATCGGGTGGTACTTGCGGGTGCTCTGCGGGTCGGACAGCTCGGCGATCGGGCTGCGGCAGATGGCGGCGGAGACCGTGACCACGCGGGGGTCGGGGGCCCGCAGGAGCAGGGGCAGCAGCCGGCCGGTGAGGGCGAAGTGCCCCAGGTGGTCGGTGCCGAAGGTGAGCTCGAAGCCGTCCTTGGTGGTGCGGCGTTCCGGTACGCCCATCACCCCCGCGTTGTTGATCAGCAGGTCGACGGGGCGGCCGCCGTGCTCCATGCGGTGCGCGAAGCCGGTGACGGAGGCGAGGTCGGCCAGGTCGAGCAGGCCGGGCCGCACCCGGGCGCCGGGCAGGGCGGCGGCCATGCGCTCGGCGGCGTTCCGCGTCCTGCCCGCGTCCCGGCCGGTCACCACGACCTCGGCCCCCGCCCGGGCCAGTTCGAGGGCGGTGACGTAGCCGATGCCGCCGGTGGCGCCCGTCACGACGGCCAGCCGGCCCTGCTGACGCGGCATGTCCGCGGTGGTCCAGCTGTCGTGCACGTGACTCCTCGGCGGCCGGGCGCGGACGGGCAACCGTATTGTCCGCCACCGTATTGTCCGCCATTGTCGGGCTTCTGCCCGGTCACGAGCCGGACGGCGCGCCCGGCACGACCGCGCCCACGGGCGCTTCCGGCACCTCTCCCGGCACCGCTCCCGTCAGCGCCTGAGCGACCAGGCGGGCCTGGCGCACCACGTTGCGCAGGTGGTTGGAGAACGGGATCCGGATGTGCGTCCCCACCCCGACCAGCCATACGGGCTCGGGCGGTGCGCCGGGGTACGGGCGCACACGCAGGTCCGCGCCGAGCCGGTCGACGGTCGTGGCGCCGGAGGAGAAGGTGAGGCTCGCGCCGTCGGGGGAGCGGTACAGCACGGGCTGCTGGAAGCCGGTGCCGTTGACGACGTAGTCGAAGCGCTCGTCCCCGTCCCCGTCTCCGCCCGGCCGGCGCACCCGCCACGCGCCGTCGTCGAAGGACACCGCGCGGGGGTAGGAGCCGGCCACGCGCAGGGCGCCGCTGTCGAACAGCGCCAGCAGCCGACGGGCGTTGACGACCGTCATCGCCGTGGCGTAGCGGCCGGTGAACCACGAGAAGCGCCGCATCAGCTCCTCGCGCCGCTCCGCGGAGAGCCTCTCGCTCAGCGCGATGACCGCCTCGAGCGCGGGCACCACGACCCCCGGCCAGGCGCACACGCCCGCGTCCACCAGGGCGGTGTTCTCGCGCAGCCGCCGCACGGGGTCGGGCGCCGTCGAGACCTGGCGGCGCAGCGGGCGGTCGCTCAGCAGCCGGACCCCCTCCACCACGCGCCGCAGCACCTTGTCCTCCAGGGCCGGGTCGTCGGGGTCGAGGCCGGCGATGCCGTCGATGGGCGGCAAGGGGCGTACGGGCGCGCCCAGCGACAGCCGTACGGCGGGCAGGAGCCCCGACGGCGACGTCATGGTGACCCGGTGCCCGTCCCGGCCCAGCAGCAGCGCCGCGTCGACGGCCGACTGCCGCGTCCCCAGGACGAGCACCCGGCTGCCGGGCCGCAGCCGGCGCATCCGGTCGGCGGGGTAGGGGCTGTCCAGATAGCGGGGATGGCCGGTGAAGCCGGCGAAGCCGTCCGGCACCCGGGGCCGGTGGACGCCCGTGCAGACCACGACCGCGTCGGCCGGCAGCTCCCGGCCCGTGCTCAGCCGCACCAGCCGGCGGCCGTGGGGGCCCGCGTCGACCGACTCCGCCGTGGCGGCCACGTGCTCGGCCTCGATGCCGAGCGCGCGGGCGTGCGCGCGGGCCTCGGCGTGGCGGTCCTGGCAGTACTCGGCCATCCGGGCGCGGGGGACGCAGTCCTGCGGCCCGCCGGTCCAGGCGTGCCGCTGCCGCAGGTAGGCGACGAAGTCGCCGGGGTCGTCGGCGAGGAGGGAGTTCACCTCGGCGGCGCTGTTGCACAGCAGCAGGGGATCGCGGTCGCCGAAGGCGACCCCCCAGCCGACGGGGTGGGGGTCGACGAGGCGGACGGAGCGCAAGGCCGGGCGGCCGCCGCGCTCCGACGCCGCGGCCGCCGCGCGGACCAGGTGCAGGAAGACACTGGTGCCCGCGAAACCGGCCCCTACGATCACAACGTCCCGCCCCATGGTCGTCATGGGGCGATGTTATGCCCTGGGCGATTCTGCTGAGAGCGTGCGCCTGTTCTCAACGTGACGCCGGACGTGCAGGGTTGCGTCATGCGAGTACTGATGCTGGGTGGAACGGAATTCGTCGGACGGGCCGTCACGGACGAGGCCCTGGCGCGCGGCTGGGACGTCACGGTCTTCCACCGGGGACGCCACGAGGCTCCCCCGGGCGTCGCCGTGCTGCGGGGCGACCGCCTGGCCGAGGGCGGGCTCGCGGAGCTGGCCGAAGGCGAGTGGGACATCGTCGTCGACACCTGGTCCGGCGCCCCCACGGCCGTACGGGACGCCGCCCGGCTGCTGGCCTCCCGGGCCGGCCACTACGTCTACATCTCCAGCCGGTCGGTCTACAGCTCCCCCCGCCACCCCGGCCTCGCCGAGAGCGCGCCGGTGGTCGACGCCTCGCCCGACGCCGGGCAGGTGGCCTACGCCGAGGACAAGCGCGGCGGCGAACTGGCCGCGCTCGACGCCTTCGGCGACCGGGCGCTCCTCGTCCGCGCCGGCCTGATCCTCGGCCCCGGCGAGAACATCGGCCGCCTCCCCTGGTGGCTGCAGCGCACGGCCCGGGGCGGCCCCGTCCTGGCCCCCGGCCCGCGCGACCTCCCCCTGCAGTACATCGACGTCCGCGACCTGGCCATCTGGACCCTGGACGCCGCCGAACGCCGCCTCAGCGGCCCCTACGACCTCGTCAGCCGCTCGGGCCACGCCACGATGGCCGCCCTGCTGGAGGCCTGCGCACGCACCACGGGCGCCGGCGCCGAACTGCGGTGGACCGCCCCCGAGGCGATCCTCGAGGCCGGCATCACCCCCTGGAACCAGCTCCCGGTCTGGGTGCCCCCGGGCGACCTGCACGAGGCCGTGCACCAGGGCGACGTGGAGAAGGCCTTCGCCGCCGGCCTGCGCTGCCGCCCGGTGGAGGAGACCGTGGCCGACACCTGGTCCTGGCTCCAGTCCCTCGGCGGAGTGGCCCCCCAGCGCCCGGACCGCGACCCGGTGGGCCTGGACCCGGACACGGAGGCGAAGCTGCTGCGGGGGTGACGTCACGCTACGGGCTTTCCTGCTCGGGCCAGGCGGCCGCGCGGTCGTAGGGCATGCCGTGGCTGGAGGCTTCAAGGCGAGGCCGATCACCTTGAGGCTGCCACTGCCGACTGTCTCTTCTGTGATCGACTGATGCCGTGGAAGCCATCTGGACAAGTGTCGTGGCCGTTGCAGGCACACTGCTGGGTTCGGTCATCACGCACGCCTTCCAGCGCCTCGCCTCCCGGCGCGGTGAGTTGTTCACGCGGGCCGAGGCGCTCCGGCAGGAGCGCATGGCCGCGTACGGCGCGTTCGCCGCGGCGGTGGAGGACTACCGCCATGGCCAGGCGACCCGCTGGTACCGCAAGGAGGAGGACCCGGACGGAGAGGCGTTCATCACGGCCCGGGACGAGGCACACCGCCTCCGGACGGTGGCCCGGCAAGGGCTCTATCAGGTCAAACTGCTCACCGATGACCGCGAAGTGATTTTTGCGGCCGAGCGGGCCTACGAATGCACGCGAGAGGTGTCGAACGCACAGGACCAGGCGGACCGGGACACGCGGGATGCCCAAGCGAGGCGGGCTGTGGAGGCGTTCATATCCCGTGCCTCACCGCTGGTTCGCTGAGCCGAACATGTATCTCGAAGTGAACCTCCGGAGCCGGAGCATCGGCCGGAGGCGGCGCAGCCCCGCAAGGCGACCGCGTACGTTAATGCGTGGCTGGTTCAACGGGTCGCCGATTACGGTCTGCGGATGTGCTTCTACGGCTTCGTGTCCCACGCATCGCACTACGTGTGCGTTGCCTGCCGTGTCAGCTTCAAGCAGGACGCCGGTCCGGAGCGCAGGCACGTGTGTCCTTGCTGCACTCGGCCGCTTGTGTGCGCCGGCCGTGACTTCGCCCCGCCGCGGCGGCGTGACGTCCGTGCGTGGTCCGTCGTGGCCGCCGTCCTGGCGGAAGGACTTCGCTACGACGGGAAGACACCCTGCGGCTGCGGCAAGGAGCCGAAATTCCGCCCTCGCCGGCGCTCCGAACTCAGGGCGCGCCGCATCGCGGCCACCCGTGCCGGCTTGCCGCTGGCCGAGACGCTGTCGCGTGTCGATCCGCTGACGCCGACGGGGAATTGACTACCACCGGCCATGAGCCGTCAGAGCTCGTACGGGTAGAGGGAGACGCTGTCGCGTTCGCAATGGAGCTCGGCCCACGTACCGTCGACGTCCCGCGGAAACGGGTCCGCGGTGTCGAGGAGTATGTGGGTACCGGCCAGTTCCAGCACCGCGACGCCGTCCGGCTCGAGCGTGAGTCTTCCCCGCAGAACGACCCGGCTGCCTCTGGAGCTCACGCGCGGCCGGGCGACGGCGGCGGGGCCGGCGTTGTGGCCCCAATGGATGTTCTCGTCGACGGTCCACTCGATGTCGTACGGGCCGTCCGCCGCCGCTGAATCGCCGCACCAGCGCACCACGGCATGCCCGCAAGCCGTCCGGACCCGGACCAGGAGGGGGGCCTGCGGGGATCCTGGGACTTTTGCCACGTGAACGCGCACCCAGCGATCATGCCTGATCCCGTGTGCCCTGCCCCCGCCGGACCAGCCCGCGTACTCAGGCGGATCTGAGTAGCACTCCGGATCACGCCCCGGCCGCGCGCAGCGTTTCATGGCTTCCATGAATGGAACGATCGAGCCCGCCGAAGATCCCGCCGAGCAGGACCGCCGGCGGCGCCGGCGTGGCGGCAGGGCCCTCGCCCTGCTGGTGCCCACGGCGGTGGTCTGCTACGTCCTCTATCTGACGAGCGACCACGGCGGCCGTTGCGTGATGACCGGCGGTGAGGCGTGCGACTCGTCCGCGCCGACGGCGTGGACGTTCGGGGCCTTCGTGGTGTCGGCGGTGCTCGGGCTGGCGGCGGTCGCCGGGCCTGAGGGGTGGGCGCGGGTGCGGGCGGTGCGGGGTGGGATCGTCACGGCTCAGATCAGCGCCCAGGCCGTCATGGCGCTGCTGATCCTCAGCTGAGCCCGGCGCGCCGGACGTTGGCGACCATGGTGCGCAGCACGGTGAGCGCGGCCACGTACTCCTCGTCGCTGATGCCCTCGTGGACCACGGCGCGCAGTTCGGTGACCAGTTGGCGCAGCCGCAGTCTGGCGTCCTCTCCCGCGTCGGTGAGGTGCAGGCGCTGGGTGTCGTCGGTCCGGATCCAGCCGCGGTGGAGGAGCTGGTCGACGGTTCGCGCGATGTCGTGCGGACCGTTCGCGAGCGGCGTCAGCTGGGTGACGACTTCGTCGCGGCCGGGCGCCGAGGGCTGGTGGCGCACGCAGTTGAGCACCCAGTACTGCGGCTGCGTGACGTCGATCCTGGCCATCGCGTCGCGCAGGTGCCCGGTGACGGTCTCGTGGACCAGGTTGCTCCAGTAGCCGATGGGCTGGCCGGCGAGCATGTCGTCGGTGGCGGCCGGATCGGCCGGTGCCTGGTCGGTGAGGCCGCTGCTCGAAGGTTTCATGATCATGAAGCTACGCCATGTCATTCCGATGGCCCACCCCGGCTGCGCCCGCACCCCCGCGCCAGTGGACTGACCCCAGGGGCCCGGAAGGGGTGAGGCGATGCGTGGGTGGCGTGGGCGAGGCGTCGTGGGCGGCGTCGTGGTGGCGGCCCTGCTCGCCGGCGTCGGCGGGTGCGACACGGGCGGGGGACGGGCACGTCAGGGGTCGGCGTCGCCGTCCGGCGCCCCGGGGGCCGGGGTTCAGTCGTCGCGGCCGGCGCGGGCACTGCCCGGCCTGCCCGACCGCATCGCCCGGCAGCGGCTCGTCTGGGAGGGCTGCGCGGCCGACGACGCCGGGGCGGGGGGCTCGACCCTGCGGCCGGACGCCGAGTGCGCCTGGCTGACCGTGCCCGTCGACTACGCGGCGCCCGGAGGGGACACGCTCGGCGTGCGGGTCGCACGGGTGCGGGCCGCCGATCCGGGGCGGCGGGCCGGGGCGCTGGTGTTCAACCCCGGCGGTCCCGGGGAGGCGGGGGCCGGCATGGTGGCCGGCGGGGCGTTCGAGGCGACCTCGCGGGTCATGGAGCGGTACGACCTGGTGGGCTTCGACCCGCGCGGGACCGGGCGGTCGGAGCCGCTGCGGTGCCCGGAGGGGACGGGCGGCGACCTCATCCCCCGGACCCGGGAGCAGGCGGAGGCCGAGTTCCGGGCGGCGGCCGAGCAGGGCCGCAAGTGCCGCGAGGCCACCGGGCCGCTGCTGGCCCACATGGACACCGTCAGCGTCGCGCGCGACCTGGACCTGCTGCGGGAGGCCCTCGGCGAGCCGGAACTGGACTACCTCGGCATCTCCTACGGCACCTACATCGGCCAGCACTACGCCCACCTCTTCCCCGAGCGCGTCGGGCGCTTCGTGCTCGACGGGGTCGTCGACCCCGGCACCGACCAGACCGGGACCGCCCGCAGCGACGTCACCTCCCTCGACGCCAGCTTCGCCAGCTACGCGCGCGACTGCGCCGATCTCCGGTGCCCGCTGGGCCGTACGCCCGAGGAGGTCGTCCGGAACACCACCGAGTTCGTACGGAGCCTCGACGCCCACCCCCTGCCCGGCCCCGAGGGCAGCAGGCTCACCACGGGCCTCGCCGCGCAGGGCATCAGGGAACCCCTCTACCAGGCCGAGCGCTGGCCCGATCTGACGCAGGCGCTCGTGGAGGCGATGGGCGGCAGGCCGGGCGCGCTGATCGGGCTGGCCGTCGAACGCGTGCGGACCCAGGGCGCCGAGACGTCCGTCGACCCGACCATGGCCCGCAACGCGGTCGAGTGCCTGGACAAGCCCGGCCCCCGCAGCGCGGGGGAACTGCTGGCCCGCATGGGGGAGTTCGAGAAGGCGTCGCCGCTCTTCGGGGCCACGGTGGCCGCGGCCATGTTCCGCTGCGCCGCCTGGCCGCTCGCCGCGACGGGCCGGGCGGAGCCGCTGAAGGCCCCGCGTGCGCCGGCCATGGTGCTGGTGTCCTTCGCCGTCGACCCCGCGACACCGCTGGCCAACGCCCGTACCGTCCAGCGGAATCTGGGCACGGCGTCCCTGATCGTCCGCGAGGGCACGGGCCACGCCGCGTACGCGAGCGGCTCGGAGTGCACGGACCGGGAGGTGGAGGCGTTCCTGGTCAAGGGCGGCATGCCGGCGGCCCGCGTGCGGTGCCCCGCCGCCTGAGACTCAGCGCTCGCGGCGTACGACCAGCAGCGCGGCGTCGTCGGAGAGGGAGCCGCCCGTGTAGGCGCGCAGGTCGGCCACGAGGCGGTCGAGGAGGGGGTCGGGGGCCAGGTCGGGGAAGGTGGCCAGGCGCTCGGCCAGCGGGTAGAAGCGGCCGGCGGCGTCGCGGGCCTCGGTCACGCCGTCCGTGTAGAGCACCAGCGACGCGCCGGGCGGGAAGGCGAAGTGCTCGCGGCGGTACGGGCCGGGGACGAGGTTCCGCAGGGCCAGCGGGGGGTCGGGCAGGGGCGTGTCCACCTCGGTGACCCGGCCCTCGTGCCACAGCAGCGGCGCCAGGTGGCCGCAGTTGACCAGCTCCGCGGGCCCGCCGCCCCGGGGCACGCCGAGCAGGACGGCCGTCACGAACTCCTCGCCCGCCTGGCGCCGGCCCACCGCCGCGTCCAGTCGGCGGGCCACCGTGCCCAGCGCGGGCTCGACCTGCGCGGCCTCCCGGAAGGTG
The DNA here is from genome assembly GCF_014655595.1 of Streptomyces griseocarneus. Taxonomy (GTDB): domain Bacteria; phylum Actinomycetota; class Actinomycetes; order Streptomycetales; family Streptomycetaceae; genus Streptomyces; species Streptomyces griseocarneus. The sequence continues at coordinate 231,454 of NZ_BNBL01000002.1, forward strand.
CCGAGGACGTCGGCGGCGGTCTCGATGGCCGACAGCCCCTTGCCCCGCACGTCGCCGACGACGATCCGGATGCCGTACGGGGTGGACAGCACCTCGTACAGATCGCCGCCCACCCGCGCCTCGGCCGCGGCGGCCAGGTAGCGCACGGCCACCCGCAGGCCGTCGATGCGCTCCGGGAGCAGGCGCAGCAGGGTGCGCTGGGCGGCCTCGGCGACCGAGCGCGACTGCAGCAGCTCGCGTTCGCGGGTCGAGACGAGCACGACGTTGGCGGTGCTGACGAAGGTGATGGCCAGGACGGTGGCGGCGGCCGTCAGGTGGACGGCGAGGGCGACGTCGGGGTCGGCCAGGGCCAGCGGGGCGACGACGGCGAGCGCGAGCAGGCCGGCGATCAGGGGGACCCGGGCGCGCCGGGTGCCGATGCTGGCGAGCACGGGGGCCGTGGCGAGCACGGGGGAGAAGGTCAGCGTGGGGTTGGTCGCCAGGTCCATCGCGATGGCCACGGCGAGCAGGGCGTAGGCGGCCACGACGAGCGAGCGTGCGCTGCGGGGGAGCGGGGGCGCCGCGTACGGCCTGTCGCGACCCGGGTCGCGCTTCATGATTGCTTCCACCCTAGGGGCGGGGGGCCGGGCCGCAACTCGTGGGATCTTCGGCCCGTCCGCCGGGTGGCGCGCGGGGCGCCGGACCGGAATGGCATAAGCGGTCGTATGCCCAGAAAAAAGGACATTACTCCATAAAGGTGATCGCTGCTCCCTTTGGATGTGCCGCCGGGAGCGGTCGCCGATGATGGCCACTGTGAACGGCAAGGTGGTGACGCACGACGTGGTGATCGTCGTGTACGACGGGGTGCGATTGCTGGACGTCGCGGGGCCCTTGGACGTTTTCGACCGGGCCGCGGCCGAGGGAGGCGCCGGGTACCGGGTGCGGCTGGCCTCCCTGGGCGGCCGGCCCGTAGCCACCTCCGCGGAGGCGCAGTTGGGGGTGCAGGCGGATCTCGCCAGGATCCGCAAGCCGCCGGACACCCTGATGGTGGCCGGCGGGTCGGGGCACGCGGCCGCCGCCGCGGACCGCGAGCTCGTCCGGCACGTACGGCGGCTGGCGGCCGGCTCCCGGCGGACGGGCTCGGTGTGCACGGGGGCGTTCGTGCTGGCCGAGGCCGGGCTGCTGGACGGGCGGCGGGCCACCACGCACTGGGCGTTCTGCTCCGAACTGGCCGCAGGCTACCCCGCCGTGTCGGTCGAGCCCGACTCCTTCTTCGTCCGCGACGGCACGGTCGTCACCTCGGCCGGGGTGACCGCCGGCATCGACCTCGCCCTCGCCCTGCTGGAGGACGACTGCGGTCCGGAACTGGCCCGCGCCGTGGCGAAGTTCCTGGTCGTCTTCATGCAGCGGCCCGGCGGCCAGTCCCAGTTCAGCAGCTGGACCCGCCCCGAACCGCTGCGCGGGGCGCTGAGCGAGCTCGTCGACGGCATCGACTCCGATCCCTCCGGCGACCGTTCGGTGCCCGCGATGGCCGCGCTGATGGGGATGAGCCGGCGGCACTTCAGCCGGCTGTTCACCCAGCAGGTGGGCACCAGCCCCGGCGCCTACGTCGAACGGGCGCGGGTCGCCGCGGCGCGGGCCCTGCTGGAGAGCTCCGCCGACGGCGTCGACGCGATCGCGGGACGGTGCGGCTTCGGCACGGTCGAGACCATGCGCCGCGCGTTCGTCCGCGAGACGGGGGTCTCGCCGGCCGCCTACCGCGACCGGTTCCGCCGGGGCTGAGCCGGCGCGGTGTCCGGGGCGGTCCCGCCGCGCCCTCACTCCGTGCCGGGCGTCTTCCGGGTGGTGACGGCGATGCGGTTCCAGGCGTTGATGGTGAGGACGAGTGCGATCAGGTGCGCCAGTTCCTCCTCCTCGAAGTGGTGCGCGGCCCGCTCGTACACCGCGTCGGGGACGAAGCCGTCGGTCAGGACGGTGACGGCCTCGGTCAGCGTGAGCGCCGCACGCTCCTTGTCGGTGTAGAGGGCGGCCTCCTCCCAGGCGGCGAGGAGGTGGATGCGCTCCTCGCTCTCGCCCGCCGCGCGGGCCTCGCGGGTGTGCATGTCGAGGCAGTACGCGCAGTGGTTGAGCTGTGAGGCGCGGATCTGGACCAGCCCGACGAGCGCCGGGTCCAGGCCCTCGGCCGCGGCGGCGTCCAGGGCGATCATGGCCTTGAAGACCTTGGGGGCGGCCTTGGTGAAGTTCATGCGCTGGGCCGGCCGAACGGGCCGGGCGTGTGCGGTCGTTGTCATGGCTCCCACGCTAGGAGCGCAAGCGGCCGCCCCTGTGGTGCAATTCCCGGATGAAATCAGTGGTCAATTCGCAAGGCGACCCCGGGGATGCCGGCCCGGGCAGCGACCTGCACCTGGAGCTGTCCGACGGCCCCGGCGGGCGGCGCGGCGCCCTGACGCGCGCCCTGCGCGACGCGGTCCGCACGGGCCGCCTCGCCCCCGGCACCCGCCTGCCGCCCTACCGATCGCTCGCCGCCGACCTGGGGCTGGCCCGCAACACCGTCGCCGAGGCCTACGCCGAACTGGTCGCCGAGGGCTGGCTGACCGCCCGCCAGGGCTCCGGCACCCGCGTCGCCCACCGCGCGGAGCCGCCGGGCGCCGGGCGCAGGCGCGGCCCGGCCACGTCGCCGCGGCCCCGGCGCCCGGCGTACGACCTGGTGCAGGGCACCCCGGACGCCGCCGCCTTCCCGCGTACCGCCTGGCTCGCCTCCGCCCGCCGCGCGCTGACCGCCGCGCCCAACGAGGCCTTCGGCCCCGGCGATCCGCGCGGCCGCGTCGAACTGCGCCGGGCCCTGGCCGACTACCTCGCGCGGGCCCGTGGAGTCCGGGCCGACCCCGGCCGCATCGTGATCTGCCCGGGCTTCGCGGGCGCGCTGCGCCTGCTGGGGCGGGTGCTGGACGGCACGATCGCCGTGGAGTCCTACGGGCTGGGCTTCCACCGCTCGCTGCTGACCGCCGCCGGGCTGGCCACCGTCACCCTGCCCATCGACGAACGCGGCGCGCGCGTCGAGGAGTTGACGGCGAGCGAGGCGACGGCGGTGCTGCTGACCGCCGCCCACCAGTTCCCCACGGGCGGGCCCCTGGACCCCGGGCGGCGGGCCGCCGCCGTCGACTGGGCGCGGGCGACGGGCGGGGTCGTCCTCGAGGACGACTACGACGGGGAGTTCCGCTACGACCGCAAACCGGTCGGCGCCCTGCAGGGGCTCGACCCGGAGCGGGTGGTCTACATCGGCTCGGCCAGCAAGAGCCTGTCGCCGGCGCTGCGCCTGGGGTGGATGGTGCTGCCGGGACACCTGGTGGACGCCGTGCTCGAGGCGAAGGGCGAACGGGAGTCGTGGTCGAGCGCCCTGGACCAGCTGACGCTCGCGGACTTCATCGCCTCGGGCGCGTACGACCGCCACGTGCGCCGCATGCGGCGCCACTACCGGCGCCGGCGCGACGAGCTCGTCGCGGCCCTCGCCCTGCGCGCCCCGCACGTACGGGTCACCGGCATCGCGGCCGGCCTGCACGCGGTCCTGGAGCTGCCGCCCGGCACCGAGCGGACCGTCGTGCGGGCCGCGGCCTGGCAGGGGGTCGCCGTCGAGGGGCTGTCCCTCTACCGGCACGGCGAGGCGGCCGGGGTGCCGGGCGACGGCCTCGTCGTGGGCTACGGCACCCCGCCCGAGCACGCCTTCGCCGGCGCGCTCGAGGCGCTGTGCGAGGCCCTGCCACCGGCGCCCGAGGAGCGATCCGACCCGGGGTTGGTACAGTCTGTGTGACTTTCCAGTTCATTGCACTGATCCAGGGAGAGGCATGGCAGCCGACACCGCCGACATCAAGGCCTGGCTCGAGACCGTGGCCATCGACCCCGCCGTGCGCGCGCTGCGGCCCGACTACCGCGCCCTGGTCGTCGTCGCCGAGGGGCTGCTTCCCGGGCCGAGCGACGAGGCGAGCGAGAAGCTGCTCGCCTCCGCCGAGGAGACCGCCCGCGCCTGGCTCGCCGGCACCGCCCCCGAGGACCACCCGCACCTGGCCGCCTGGCGCGAGGCGTTCCGCGCCTTCGGCGCCAAGCCGCAGCGCACCCGCCCCAGCGCCGAGGCGCTGCTGCGCCGCGTCCCCGACGGACTGCCGCGCGCGGACCGCCTCACCGACATCTACAACGCGGTCTCCGTCGCCCACGTCCTGCCGCTCGGCGGCGAGGACCTCGACCACTACGCCGGCCCCGCCCGGCTGATCCGGGCCACCGGCGAGGAGCCCTTCGAGACCACGGCGGGCGGCGGAACGGTGGTGGAGCACTGCCCGCCCGGCGAGGTCGTCTGGAGCGACGACGCCGGCGTGACCTGCCGCCGCTGGAACTGGCGCCAGTGCGCCCGTACCCGCCTGACGCTCACCACCACCCGCGCCGTCTTCATCCTCGACGCGCTCGGCCCGATGGACGACGACGCCCTGGACGCCGCCGGCCGGGCCCTGACGGCCGCGCTCACCGCGAGCAGCCCGGGCGCGACGGTGGCGGCACGCCTGGTGCGCTGAGAGTCTCCCTCCCTCGCGGCAGGGGGCGCCACGCCACGCCCCGGCGCGGACCGCTGCGCCGGGGCGCGCGCGGATGCGTCGGCGGCCGTCGTGAACTCGCCCCGAAACAGGGCTCACCGGGGTGGATCCGGCATCTGGCGCGGGTAGCCAGAAAGCAGGGCAAGGTTGATGAAAGCGGTGCCTCCCGCCAGGTCGCCCCGGGACCGGGCGGCGCCGCCGGGGAGGGCATCGTGGCCGCACTGGACGCGATCATCCAGGAAATCGCCGTCGTCATCGCCGTGTTCACGGCCCTCTACAACATTTCGCTCCTGTCTGCCGGCATCGTCCTCGCCCGCCGCTTCGACGGCTCGCTGCGCGCCCAGCTGCGGCCGGCGCACGAGCCGCCCGTCGCGCTGCGCGCCGGCTGGGGCGTCTTCGTCCTGGTGCCCTGCCTGAACGAGGAGCGCGTCATCGCCAACACGCTGCGCTGTCTGCTCGACGGCCAGCCGGGCGTACGCGTCGTGGTCGTCGACGACGGCAGCGACGACGCCACCGCCCGCATCGTGCGCGCCGTGGGCGCCGGCCGCGTCACCCTCGTCCGCAGGAAGCCGCCCGCCGCCCGCCAGGGCAAGGGCGCCGCCCTCAACGCCGGGCTGTGCGCCGTGCGCCGGCTCGCCGGGGAGGAGGGACGGGACCCCGGACGGACGCTGGTGTGCGTGCTCGACGCCGACGGCCGGATGACGCCGGGCGCCGCGAGCCGGGTGACGCGGCTCTTCGAGGACCCGGCGGTGGGCGGGGCGCAGCTGGCGGTCCGCGTCCGGGGCCGGCACCGCTGGGCGCTGCGGCTGCAGGACCTCGAATTCTGGACCCTGAGCGCGCTGACCCAGTACGGACGGATCGCCACCGGCACCGTGAGCATGGGCGGCAACGGCCAGTTCAGCCGGCTGTCCGCCCTCGACGGCGTCGGGCCGCGCCCCTGGTCGGACTCCCTGACCGAGGACCTCGACCTCGGCATCAGCCTCGCGGCCCGCGGCTGGACGGTCACCTCCACCACCGCGGCCTTCGTGTCCCAGCAGGGGCTGACCGGCCCGCGCCGCCTGCTGCGCCAGCGCACCCGCTGGTACCACGGTCACATGAGCGCCCTCCGGCGCCTGCCCGAACTGTGGGCCCGGCCGGCCGTCGGCGTCCTGGGCCGCGTCGAGCTCACCGGCTACCTGCTCGTCCCGTACGTCGTCACCCTGCCCACCTCGCTCGTCCAGCAGTACCTGCCGCTGCGCCTGCTGCTCGGGGACGGGGCCGGGACGCTCCGCCTCGTGTCCGGCCCGGCATGGCTGAACGTCCTGGTCTGGCAGGCACCGGCCCTCGCCGCCTACCTGGTGTCGGCGCTGCTCCACTGGCGCCGCACCGACGACCTGCCGTTGTGGAAGGCGGTCTGCTTCGCGCCCGCCGTCATGCTGTGCATGTACCTCGGCTTCCTGGCCTGCTGGTGCGCGCTGTGGCGGATCGCGACCCGGCGCGGGCGCTGGGCCAAGACCGAGCGCGCGGTGGAGGCACCCCTGACGAGCCCGCCGGCTACGCCGACAGTGGCACCTGGGCATCCGGCTCGCCGAGGCCCTGCACGCACGCCTCGGCCAAAACGTCCAGGGACAGTCCGAGCGTGTTCGCGAGCGCCGAGATCGTGAAGAAGGCCGGGGTCGGGGCCCTGCCCGTCTCGATCTTGCGCAGCGTCTCGGCGGACAGCCCCGCCCCCGCCGCCACGTCCACCATGCTGCGCGCCCCACGTGCCTGGCGCAGCAGTTCGCCCAGCCGCTCGCCGCGCTGTCGTTCCCAGGGGGTCAGAGGAGTTCTCACCATGACCGTGATACTAATACCGTGATATTAATACCGGTATAAGAATTGGGTTGCCGCCCGGCCGGTGGACCGGCCGGGCGGCGTGGTGGGGAGAAGCGACATGGTGGAGATCAAGACGGACGCGGCGCTGGAGGCCATGCGGGAGGCGGGGCGCGTCGTGGCGCACGCGCTGGCCGCCGTCCGGGAGGCGGCGGGCGTCGGCGTCGGCCTGAGGGAGCTGGACGGGGTGGCCCGTGACGTGCTGGAGAAGGCCGGCGCCCGCTCTCCCTTCCTCGGCTACCACCCGGGCTTCGCGCCCGTCCCGTTCCCCGCGGTGATCTGTGCCTCCGTCAACGACGCCGTCGTGCACGGGATCCCCGGCGACTACCGGCTGCGCGACGGCGACCTGCTCAGCGTCGACTGCGGGGCCGAGCTCGACGGCTGGACCGGCGACGCCGCCGTCAGCTTCACCGTCGGCACCGCGCGCCCCGCCGACCTCGCCCTGATCGAGGCCACCGGGCGCGCCCTGGACGCGGGCATAGCCGCGGCCGTGACCGGCAACCGCGTCGGCGACATCTCCCACGCCATCGGCGCGGTCGCCCGCGCCGGCCGCTACGGCATGCCGTCCGACCTCGGCGGTCACGGCATCGGACGCCGGATGCACGAGGAGCCGGACGTCCCCAACCGCGGACGGCCCCGGCGCGGCTTCCCCCTGCGCCACGGCCTGGTCCTCGCCATCGAGCCCATGCTGATGGCGGGCGGCCGCGACGCCTACCGCACGGCCGACGACGGCTGGACCCTGCGCACCGCCGACGGCAGCCGGTCCGCTCACATCGAGCACACCGTCGCCGTGACCGAGGGCGGGCCGCGCATCCTCACCCTGCCCTGAGGCGAGGACTTCGCCGGACCGCGGCTTCCGTCGCGGATTCACGGATCCTTTTCCGCCGCTTCGGCGTTCCTGACGGGTGAGAGCACGACGACTGCGGGAGGCGGAACATGGGACGCGTACGACGGCTGCTGACCAGGCCCATCGTCATGGGGGCCGTGGCTGTCCTCGTGGTGGCGGTGGGCCTGGGGGTCTATTGGTTCCAGCCATGGAAGCTGTGGGTGGACGAGACGGTCAAGGAATCGGTGCCCGTGGCGACCGACGCCCCGGGCGGCGGGGCCGCCCGGACGCTGGCGAGCGGTGACCTGATCAGCCACGAGCACACCACCAGCGGCACGGTGCGCGTGCTGCAGCTGCCGGACGGCACGCGCACCGTGCGCCTGGAGAACCTCGACACCAGCAACGGCCCGGAGCTGAAGGTCCTGTTGTCCGACGCGCCGGTCAAGGAGGGCCGGGCCGGCTGGCACGTCTTCGACGACGGCGCCCACGTCAGCCTCGGCGCGCTCAAGGGCAACAAGGGCGATCAGAACTACGCCGTGCCGGCCGGCCTCGACCTGGGCCGCTACCGCAGCGTCAGCATCTGGTGCGACCGCTTCGACGTCTCCTTCGGCGCGGCCACCCTGGCCCGCCCCTGACGCCGAGGGCCCCTACGCGCCGGTGACCTCGGTCGTCGCGGCGACGGGGGCGGTGCCGGAGACCGTGCAGGAGACGGTCACGCCGAAGACGTGGACGGCGGCCTCGCCGGGGGTGAAGGTCGTGGTGCCCGCGGCGTCCAGCTGGGCGGAGGCCGTGCCGCCGGTGAGCGTCACTGTGGAGCCGCTGGGGATGGCGGCGGGGTTGGTGAAGCCGGTGGCGGTCACGCTGCCGGACGCCGCTCCGCCGAGCTCGATGGTCATGTCGCCCGTGACGCTGCGCGCGGGGACGTTGAGCGGCACTCTCAGCTCCGTGGTGACCTCCAGCGCGAGTTCGGCCGTGCCGCCCTGCGGGACGCTCGCCGGGGCGGTCATGGTGACCTGCAGGGACTGGACGCCGTCGGGTGCGCCGGGGCCGGTGCAGGTGTAGCCGACGGACACGGTGTCGGCCAGGGCGGAGGGCGCGCCGAGCCCGACACCGGCCGCGGCGAGGGCGGTGACGAAGGCGGCGCCCGCCAGCGTCCGCCTGCGGCGCCGGGGGATCGAGGGGGTGGTGTGAGCGGTGTTCATCGCCGTGCTCCCTTCCGTCCGGGACCGGGCCCTGCGGGCCGGCCGGCCGGATGCGAGGAGGTGGGGTCTGATGTGAACACGGCATGAGTGGCATGGGGTGCCGAAGAAGTCAACACACGCCCCGCGCCCGGCCGCCCGCGCTCAGCGGTAACCGGCCACCGCCGCGCCCACGGCGCGGGGCCGCTCCCGCCGGCGAGGGGCCGGGCGCCGGCCGGGCGGGGCTGTCACAGCCCTGTCGTAGAGTGCGGGCATGGATACCGACGAGGGGACGCCGGTACGGATCGACGCCTGGATCTGGTCCGTGCGGCTCACCAAGACCCGCTCGCTGGCCGCCGCGGCCTGCAAGGCCGGCCACGTGCGTCTCAACGGCGAGCGGGCCAAGCCCGCCCAGACGGTCAAGGCGGGGGACGAGGTACGGCTGCGGCACGAGGGCCGCGAGCGGATCGTGGTCGTCAAGCGGCTCGTCCGCAAGCGGGTCGGCCCGCCCGTCGCCGCCGAGTGCTTCCTCGACAACTCCCCGCCGCCCCCGCCGCGCGAGTCCGTGGCGCCGGCCGGCGTGCGCGACCGCGGCGCCGGACGGCCGACCAAGCGCGAGCGGCGCGAGATGGAGCAGCTACGCGGCCACTGAGTGCGGCGGCCGTGCTGCGGCCCGGTCGTACCGCCGCAGCACCAGCCGCGCCACCGCCTCGTGCGCGCCCAGCGGTTCGGAGATGACCGAGCCGCCCGCGCGGGCCGCGTGGCGCGCGAAGAAGCCGGGGCCCAGCAGGTAACGGGCCACCGCCACCTGCCGGTGGCCCCCCGCGCGCAGGGCGGACACCGCCTCGGCGGGCGTGGGCGAGCCGCCGCACAGATAGGCGGCGACCGCCGGACGCCCCAGCCGGGCGGAGAGCAGGCCGGCCATCGACTCGGTCGCCGCGTTCGCCGCCGGCTCCGTCGAGCCCGCCGCGGCCAGCACCACGGGCCCGCCGCCCCCGCGCGGCTCCGCCTCGGCCAGCCGCCCCGCCAGCGCCTCGGCCAGCAGCGGGTCCGGCCCCAGCGCGGGCGCCACCCGGGCCCGCACCCGGGGAGCGGCGGCCAGCGCGCGGGGGATGTCGACCCGTACGTGATAGCCGTCCCCCAGCAGCAGCGGCACGACCACGACGGCTCCGCTCAGGCCCGCCAGCGCCTCGGCGAGGGAAGGCCGGGCGACGTCCACACAGCCCAGCCGGACCGGCAGCCCCGGCCGCAGCGCCGCCACCCGCGCCAGCAGGCCCTCGATCGCGGCCATGCCCGCCGGGTCGCGGGTGCCGTGCGCCACGGCCAGCAGGGGCAGCGGCGTGCCCGGGGCGGTCACGGCGCGGCCGCCAGCCGGTAGCCGCGCTTGGTCACGGTCGCCACCAGGTGCCCGTACGGGCCCAGAGCCGTCCGCAGCCGGGCCACGGCCGCCTCCACCGCGTGCTCGTCCGGCTGCCGGGCCGCCGGCCCCGGCCACACCCTGCGCAGCAGTTCCGCGCGGCTGAGCACCGCGCCCGGCCGCTCGGCCAGGGCCCGCAGCACCGCCGCCGGCAGCGGCGGCAGCCACAGCGTCGCACCGCCCGCCAGGACGGCCGTGCCCTGCAGCACCAGGGGGCCGGCCGCCGTGGCGATCTCCCGCCGGTGACGGAGGGTCAGTTCCCGTACGAGCGTGCGCACGAGCCCGCCCAGCCGGCCCCGTTCGGGCCATACGCAGGGCACGCCCGTGCGCAGCAGGGGGCGGGCGCAGATCGGGCCGATGCACACCGGCAGCACGTCGTGGCGCAGCGCCTCGACGACCTCGGCCCGGCGGCCGGCCGCATCGGCCGCGGCCAGGAACGCCTCGATGGCCGGCGCGCTGGTGAACGGCAGGGCGTGGATCTCCCGCCGCGCGGTCTGCTCGACGAGCCTGCGCAGCGCCTCGGGGTCCTCGGGCGGCCCCCAGCGGTACACCGGCACGGTGACGACGACGGCGCCGCGCCCGCGCAGGGCGGCGGTGAACTCCGGCAGCGCCGCGCCGTGTTCCTGCACCGCGATCCGCCGCCCCCGCAGGTCGCGCTCCAACAGCCAGGCCAGGACGTCGTCCAGGGCCTCCGACTCCGGCGCGTACGCCTCGCGCAGCCCGCAGGCGCGCAGCGCGCCCGCCGCCTTGGGGCCGCGGCTGACCAGCACCGCGTCCCGGCAGGCCGCGACCAGGCGGGCGCCCGCGCCCCAGCCCTCCGCCGCGCTCATCCAGCCCCGCCAGCCCACCCCCGTCGTGGCCACCACGTAGTCCAGCCCGCCGGACAGGCACGCCTCGGTCGCCTCGTACAGCAGGGCGTCGTCGGACAGGGGCACGATGCGCAGGGCGGGCGCGCCGACGACGGTGGCGCCCCGGCGGCCCAGCAGCGCGGTGAGCTCGTCGCGCCGCCGGTCCGCGGTGACGCCCACGGTGAAACCGACCAGTGGCCCCTCGGGCGGCGGTGGGCCACCGGGTAGTGCTGTCCTCATGCGCCGAGCGTGGCCGATGGTCGTTAAGGCGCCATTGCGCGGGCATGACGGGGACGTTAGTGCGATGACCGCTTCCCTACGCCCGTGTGTCGTGCCGCGCACATCGCCTGGTCCCACGGGTGCGGGGCATGTGCGCCCGCGGCAATACGCCCGTCGCACCGGCGTAACGCGCGGCGGCGAGGCTTCGTGGCATGACGGCAGTTCCCCCGCCCACCGACACCCACTGCCCGTACTGCTCCCTGCAGTGCGGCATGCGCCTGCGCCCCCTCGAGCGGCCCGCCCCGGGCGCCCCCGCCGTGGCCGTCGAGGAGCGCCCCGGCTTTCCCGTCAACCAGGGCGCGCTGTGCGGCAAGGGTGACAGCGCCGCCGAGGTCCTCGCCGACGCCGCCCGCCTGCACACCCCGCTCGTGCGCGACCGCCGCACCGGCACCCTGCGCGAGGCCAACTGGCCCGAGGCCCTCGACCGCGCGGCCCAGGGACTCGCCCGGGCCGCGCGCCGGCACGGGCGGGACGCGGTCGGCGTCTTCGGCGGCGGCGGTCTGACCAACGAGAAGGCCTACCTGCTCGGCAAGTTCGCCCGCGTGGCGCTGCGCACGGCCAACATCGACTACAACGGCCGCTTCTGCATGTCGTCCGCGGCCGCCGCCCAGCGCAGGGCGTTCGGCGTGGACCGGGGACTGCCCTTCCCCCTCGCGGACGTCGCCCGCACCGGCTGCCTGATCCTGGTCGGCGGCAATCCGGCCGACACCATGCCGCCGGCCGTGCGGTACCTGCGCGAACAGCGGGAGGCCGGCGGGCACCTGATCGTCGTCGACCCCCGGCGCACCCGCACCGCCGCCCTCGCCGACCTCCACCTGCGCCCCGCCCCCGGCACCGATCTCGCGCTCGCCCTGGGGCTGCTGCACCTCGTGATCGCCGAAGGCCACGTCGACGAGGCGTTCGTGGCGGAACGCACCAGCGGCTACGAGCGCGCCCGCACGGCGGCCATGGCGCACTGGCCCGAGCGCGTCGAGGCCATCACCGGCGTCCCCGTGGCGCACATGCGCCGGGCCGTGGAGCTGTTCTGCGGCGCCCCCTCCGGCATGGTGCTGACCGCGCGCGGCGGCGAACATCACAGCAAGGGCGTCGACACCGTCGGCGCGTGGATCGACCTGTGCCTGGCCACCGGCCGGGCCGGCCGCCCCCACAGCGGCTACGGCTGCCTGACCGGGCAGGGCAACGGCCAGGGCGGCCGGGAGCACGGCCAGAAGGCCGACCAGCTGCCCGGCTACCGCTCGATCGAGGACCCCGCGGCCCGGGCCCACGTCGCCGGTGTCTGGGGCGTGGACCCGGACGGCCTGCCGGGCCCGGGGCGCTCGGCGTACGAACTCCTCGACACCGCGGGCACCGACGGCGGGGTACGGGCCCTGCTGCTCATGGGCTCCAACCCGGTCGTCTCCGCCCCGCACGCCACCCACGTCACCGAGCGGCTGCGCGCGCTGGACCACCTCGTGGTGTGCGACGTCGTGCTGTCCGAGACCGCCGCGCTCGCCGACGTCGTCCTGCCGTCGGCGCAGTGGGCCGAGGAGGACGGGACCATGACCAACCTCGAGGGCCGGGTGATCCTGCGCCGCGCCGCGCTGCCCCCGCCCGGGGGCGTCCGCACCGACCTGGAGATCCTGCACGGCCTCGCCGAACGGCTCGGCGTCGCGAAGGGCTTCCCGGCCGTCGCCGAAGAGGTCTTCGCCGAGCTCCGCCGGGCGTCGGCCGGGGGCCAGGCCGACTACTCCGGCATCACCTACGGGCGCATCGCGGCGGAGGACGGCGTCTTCTGGCCCTGCCCCGACCCCGGCGAGGGGCGGCCCGCCCACCCCGGCACGCCCCGGCTGTTCGCGGACCGCTTCGCGACCCCCGACGGCCGGGCCCGCTTCGCCGCCGTCTCCTACCGGCCGGCGGCGGAGGAACCCGACGCCCGCTATCCGCTGCGGCTGACCACCGGCCGCGTGCTCGCCCAGTACCAGAGCGGGGCCCAGACCCGCCGCACCCCCGCCCTCAACCGGGCCGCGCCCGGACCGTTCGTCGAACTGCATCCGCGCCTCGCGGACCGGCTCGGCGTCGCCGACGGCGACCTGCTGACCGTCACCAGCCGGCGCGGGCACGCCACCGCACCGGCGCGGGTGAGTGCCGGCATCCGGCCCGACACGGTCTTCATGCCCTTCCACTGGCCCGGCGCCGGCCGGGCCAACAACCTCACCAACCCCGCCCTCGACCCCGTCTCGCGCATGCCCGAGTTCAAGACGTGCGCCGTGCGGGTGGAGAAGGCGCACGCCGACACCACGGGAGAAGCCTCATGACGCCCCGCAGGATCGCCGTCGTCGGGGCGGGCATGGCCGCCGCCCGCTTCGCCCACCAGGCGCTGGCCCTCGCCGGGCCCGGCGAGCTGGACATCACGCTCTACGGCCGCGAGCCGCACGCCCCGTACAACCGCGCCCTGCTCACCGGCGTGCTCGCCGGCCGCTACGGCGCCACCGCACTGGGCCTGCCCACGGGCGGCGCCGCCGTGCGCGCGGGCGCCGAGGTGACGGACATCGACCCGGCCGCCCGCACGCTGCGGACGGCCACGGGCGAGGCGGCCCGCTACGACGCGCTCGTCCTGGCCACCGGCGCCGGGCCGCTGCCGGCGCCCGTCCCGCCGCCGCCCGCCGCGGACCGGCCGGATGCGGACGGACACCGGGCGCCGGAGCGGCACGCGCCGCGTCGCGGCGTCCACGTGCTGCGCTCCCTCGCCGACGCCGCGCGCCTGACCGAGGACGTACCGCTCGCCCGCCGGGCCACTGTCGTCGGCGGCGGGGCCCTGGGCGTCGATGCGGCACGCGTCCTGGCCGGGCGGGGACTGCGCGTGCACCTGGTGCACCGGGCACCGCACCTGATGGACCGCCACCTCGACGCCGGAGCGGCCGCCGTCGTGCGCCGCGGCCTGGAGGCGGTGGGCGTGACCGTGCTGACCGGCCGCGAGGTCACCGCCCTGCTCGGCGGCGCCCGCGTCACCGGCCTGGCGTTCGCCGACGGCGGCCGGCACGCCACCGACCTGGTCGTCCTGGCCTGCGGCGTCCGCCCCCGCACCCGCCTCGCCCGCGCCGCGGGGCTGACCGTGCGGGACGGCGTCGTCGTCGACGACACCCTGGCCACCTCGGCGCCCGGCGTCTACGCCATCGGCGACTGCGCCGAGCACCGCGGCGTGGTCCACGGCCGGGCCGAGGCCGCCTGGGCCCAGGCCGACGTCCTGGCCGCCCGTCTGTCCGGCGCCCGCCCCGGCGCCCGGTACGCCGGCTCGCCGCGGTTCCTGCGGCTGAGCGCGGGCGGCCTCCAGGTCGCCGCGATCGGCGATTCCACCGGCGATTCCACCGGCGGCGACGGCAGCCCCACCGACACCGTCCACCTCGCCGACGCCACCCGCGGCTCGTACAAGAAGCTCCTCCTGCGCGGCGACCGGCTCGTCGGCGCGCTCCTGGTCGGCGACCTCACCGGGGTCGCGGACCTCACCGCCGTCCACGAACGGAGCGAACCCGTGCCCCGCGACCCCCTGCACCTGCTCACCACGGAAGGAGCCCTTCAGTGACGGACACCCGACGGCGGCTGGTGCTGGCCGGCCACGGCATGGCCGGCCAGCGCCTGCTCGAGGCGGTCACCGACCGCGCCCCCGGCGCGTGGCGGATCACCGTCCTCGCCGAGGAACCCCGCCCCGCCTACGACCGGGTCCACCTCACCTCCTGGTTCTCCGGCACCACCGCCGAGGACCTCTCGCTGTGGCCCGCGGGCTTCGCCGCCGAACACGACATCGACCTGCGCCTGGACGACCCCGTCACCGCCGTCGACCGCGCCGCGCGGACCGTCACCACCCGCTCGGGGCACACCGTCGCGTACGACGCGCTCGTCCTGGCCACCGGATCCCGGCCCTTCGTGCCGCCCGTGCCCGGCCACGACACCCCCGGCTGCTTCGTCTACCGCACGATCGAGGACCTCGAGGCCATCCGGGACCGCGCCGCGCACACCGGCGTCGGGACCGTCGTCGGCGGCGGCCTGCTCGGCCTGGAGGCGGCGGGCGCCCTGCGGGAGATGGGACTGCACACCCACGTCGTCGAATTCGCCCCCCGCCTGATGGCGGTCCAGGTCGACGAGGGCGGGGGCGCCGCGCTGCGCCGCAGGATCGAGGAGCTGGGCGTCGTCGTGCACACCGGTGTCGGCGGACAGGCCGTCGGCGCCGGAGCCGACGGCACCGTCGACTCCCTGACGCTCTCCGACGGCCGGACGCTCGCCACCGGCATGGTGGTCTTCTCCGCCGGAGTGCGCCCCCGCGACGAACTCGCCCGCTCCTGCGGGCTGCCCGTGGGGGAGCGCGGCGGCATCGTCGTCGACACCCGCTGCCGCACCGCCGACCCGCACATCTGGGCCGTCGGGGAGTGCGCGCAGGCCGCCGACGGCCGCGTCCACGGGCTCGTCGCCCCCGCCTACGCCATGGCCGAGGCGGCCGCGGAGGACATCACCGGCGGCGACGGCGCCTTCACCGGATACGAGGCCGCCACCAAACTCAAGCTCCTCGGCGTCGACGTCGCCAGCTTCGGCGACGCCCACGGCACCGGCGACGGCGCACTGGAGGTGCTCTACTCCAACACCCGCGCGGGCGTGTACAAGAAGCTGGTCGTCGCCCCCGACGGCCGGCTGCTCGGCGGGGTCCTCGTCGGCGACGCGGCCGCCTACGACCTGCTGCGCCCCCTTGCCGCGGCCGGCACCCCGCCCGCCACGCCCCCCGAGCAGCTCGTGCTGCCCACCCCGGAGGGCGGCGCCGCGGGCCCCGTGACCCTGCCCGACGAGGCGGTCGTCTGCTCCTGCCACAACGTCACCAAGGGCGCCGTCCGCGCCGCCGTGAGCGAGGGCGGCTGCGCGGACGTGGCCGCGGTGAAACGATGCACCAGGGCCGGCACCGGATGCGGCTCCTGCGTCAGGATGCTCACCACCCTCGTCGACGACGAACTCGCCGCCGGCGGCGCCCCGGTGACCAAGGGGCTGTGCGAGCACTTCGCCCACACCAGGGCCGAGCTCTTCGAGATCGTACGGGTCAAGAACGTCACCACCTTCTCCCGCCTGATCGACGAACACGGCAGCGGCGGCGAGGGCTGCGACGTCTGCAAGCCGGTCGTCGGCTCCATCCTCGCCACCCTCAACCCCCGGCTCGGCAACTCCGTGCACATCCTGGACGGCGAACAGGCCGCCCTGCAGGACACCAACGACCACTTCCTCGCCAACCTCCAGCGCAACGGCTCCTACTCCGTCGTCCCGCGCGTCCCGGGCGGCGAGATCACCCCCGAGGGCCTCATCACCATCGGCGAGATCGCCCGCGACTTCGGCCTCTACACCAAGATCACCGGCGGTCAGCGCATCGACCTGTTCGGCGCGACCGTCGACCAGCTGCCCCTGATCTGGCGCCGCCTCGTCGACGCCGGCTTCGAGTCCGGCCACGCCTACGGCAAGGCCCTGCGCACGGTGAAGTCCTGCGTAGGGCAGACCTGGTGCCGCTACGGCGTCCAGGACTCCGTCGCGCTCGCCATCGAACTCGAACTGCGCTACCGGGGCCTGCGCTCCCCGCACAAGGTCAAGGCCGCCGTCAGCGGCTGCGCCCGCGAATGCGCCGAGGCGCGGAGCAAGGACTTCGGCGTCATCGCCACCTCCGCCGGATGGAACCTCTACGTCGGCGGCAACGGCGGCATGACCCCCCGCCACGCCGACCTCCTCCTCACCGACGCCGACCACGCCACCCTCCTCCGCACCATCGACCGCTTCCTGATGTTCTACGTGCGCACCGCCGACCGCCTGGAGCGCACCGCCCCCTGGATCGAGCGCATGGAGGGCGGCCTGGAGCACCTGCGGGCCGTCGTCGTCGACGACGCCCTCGGCATCTGCGACGAGCTCGACGCGCTGATGGCCCGGCACACCGAGACCTACGAGGACGAATGGCGGGCCACCCTGGAGGACCCCGAACGGCTGCGCCGCTTCGTCTCCTTCGCCAACGCGCCCGGCACCCCCGACCCCACGGTGCGCTTCCTGCCCGAGCGCGGCCAGATCCGCCCGGCCCGCGAGCACGAGGCGGTGGCGGCCCGATGACCGGACCCCTGGTCGAGATCGCGCCGGGCACGGGCGGCGACTGGAGGGCCGTGTGCGCCTACCACGACCTGCTGCCCGGACGCGGCGCGGCCGTGCTCGTCGACGGCCACCAGATCGCGCTGTTCCGCGACCGCGGGGGAGCGGTGTACGCGGTCGGCAACCGCGACCCGTTCAGCGGGGCCCATGTGATCTCCCGGGGCATCCTCGGCAGCCGGGGCACCGCACCGGTGGTCGTCTCGCCGATGTACAAGCAGGCCTTCGACCTCAGGACGGGAGCCTGCCTGGACGAGCCGGCCGCGCCCGGAGGGGAGCCGGCCGCGCTGCCCGTGTGGCGCGTCCGCCTCACACCGGCCGCGAGCGCGTGTGCGGGAGATGTAGCACCGCCGAACGGCGGCGCACACCGTCCGGAAACCGCCCGTTCCTAGCCTCGGAGAGTGACCACGAACCCCGCTCTCCCCGCCCTCGGGACCCCGCCGCCGGCCACGGCGGCGCGGCCCCGCCACCTCGGCGACTGGCGCCCTGAGGACCCCGCCTTCTGGCAGGCCACCGGCGCCCGTACCGCCCGCCGCAACCTCGTGTACTCCGTGCTGTGCGAGCACATCGGCTTCTCCGTGTGGAGCCTCTGGTCCGTCCTGGTGCTCTTCCTCGGGCCGGAGTACGGCATCGACGCGGCCGGCAAGTTCACGCTCACCGCGGTGCCGACCCTGGTCGGCGCCGCGCTGCGGCTGCCCTACACCGTCGCGGTGACGGTCTTCGGCGGCCGCACCTGGACCGTCGTCAGCGCGCTCGCCCTGCTGATCCCCACCGGCCTGACCGCCTACGTCCTCGAGCCCGGGGTGTCCTACTCCACGCTGCTCGCCGTGGCGGCCGTCGCGGGAGTGGGCGGCGGGAACTTCGCCTCCTCGATGGCCAACATCAACGCCTTCTACCCCCAGCGCCTCAAGGGCCGCGCCCTGGGGGTCAACGCGGGCGGCGGCAACCTCGGCGTGCCGGCCGTGCAACTCCTCGGCCTGCTGGTCCTGGCCACCGCCGGCGCCGCCCACCCCCGGCTCGTACCGCTGGTCTACATCCCCCTGATCGTGCTGGCGGCGCTCGGTGCGGCCCTGCGCATGGACGACCTGCCCCGCGTCCGCTCCGGCGGCCGGCCGCTGCGCGAGGTGAGCCGCGACCCGCACGCCTGGACGATGTCCCTGCTCTACATCGGCACGTTCGGCTCGTTCATCGGCTTCGGATTCGCCTTCGGGCAGGTGCTGCTCGTGCAGTTCCCCGGGGACTTCCCGACGCCGGTGCGGGCGGCCGCCCTGACGTTCCTCGGGCCGCTGCTGGGCTCGCTCGTGCGGCCCGTGGGCGGGACGCTGGCCGACCGCTGGGGCGGCGCCCGCGTCACGTTCTGGACCTTCATCGCCATGGCGGCGGGCGCGGCCCTGGTGCTGCTGGCATCGCACCTGGACTCGCTGCCGCTGTTCCTGACGGGATTCGTGCTGCTGTTCCTCCTCAGCGGCCTCGGCAACGGCTCGACGTACAAGATGATCCCCGGCATCTACCGCGCCGCCGCCCGCCGCTGGACGGCCGCCGGCATGGACCCCCAGGCCGCCGAACAGCGCTCCCACCAGCGGGCCAACGCCCTGATGGGCATCGCCGGCGCGGTCGGCGCCCTCGGCGGGGTACTGATCAACACCGCCTTCCGCGAGGCGTTCGGGCACAGCGGCACGGGCGAGACCGCCTACGCCGCCTTCCTCGCCTACTACGTCCTGTGCCTCGTCGTCACCCGGGCCGTCTACCTGCGCGGCGGGCGCGCGGCCGCGGCGGGCTGAAGCGGTCCGACGAGGGTGCCACGGGCGCGCCCCCGCCCGTGGCACCCCTAACGGTTTGTCACCGTCCGCGGGCGCGGACGAAATTCGTGGGATTTCCGTTCCCGGTGGGGAACCATCAGCTATGGAAGGCGCTCTCTGAGGCCAGAGGCGTACGGACGTACGGAACATCCCACATGCAGGGGCGGTAAATGACGCGAAATGTCGGACAGCAGCGGTCGTCGGTGGCTCGTAAGGCCGCCGGGAGGACCGCGGCGGCGCTGGCGGCCGGGCTGGCGCTGGTCATGGGAGCGACGGGGACGGGCCACGCGGCCCCCGCCGCCGGCGCGCGGGCGGAGACGGGCTGCGACGCCTCCCCGGCGGCGGGCAGCGCCACGGCCGCCCGGACGGCCGCGCGGGACTCCGCCGAGGCGCCGGCGCCGGCCGCCACCGGCACCGCCGCGCAGAAGGTCTCCTACAGCGTGACCTCCCAGCTGCCCATCGGCCTGTGGTCGCCCTCGAGCGTCACCCTGCGCACCCCCGTCGCCAAGGGCAAGGTCCGCCTCGACGTCGCCAGCAAGGGCTTCAGCACCGACTCCCTCTCGGTGCAGCGCTTCGACCCGCGCGGCAAGCGCTGGGTGGACCTCGACACCTCGCCGGGCGGCGGCAGCAGCCCCACCCACGGCGTCTTCACCTTCCCCGTCACCGCCAAGGACGCGAGCGCCGCCCACCCGCACACCGTGGCGCTGCGGCTGCAGGACCTCGACCGTCCCGGCACCCTGACCGTCACCGCCTCCGTCGAGGACGGCCGCGGCCACACCTACCGCGCCCCCGCCCGTACGACCACCGCCACCCGCCCCGAGGTCACGGTCGGCGGCTGGAAGCCCGGCACGGTGCTGGAGCGCGGCGGCAGCGCGCGCGAGGTCACGGTCACGGTGAAGAACACCACCAACCGCGCCTACCCGGCGCTCGCCGCCTCCTACTTCGCCTACGGGGCGGGCACGAGCCACGCCCTGACGCCCAAGGACCTGGTGCTGCGGCAGTACCGGCCCGGCCAGGGCTGGGTCCGCGTCCCGCTGCTCGCGGGCGGCTGCGACCCGGGCATGAGCGCCCGGCTGCTGCCCGCCGTCAAGGGCCCCCTCGCCCCCGGCGCCGCGGCGTCCTACCGGCTGAAGGTGGCCGTCGCCGGCTCCGCCCCCCGCGACGTCACCACCGCCGACGCGGGCGTGACGGTCGCCAACGAGGACATGTCCTTCTTCTCCCAGGAGCTGCCGTTCACCGTCCGCGCGCCCAAGGCCGCGCGGTAGCGCGACCGGCGAGCCAACGGGAAAGGCCCCCCGGGCCGCGGCGACGGCCGCGGCCCGGGGGCCCTTTTTCGTGTGCGTCAGCGCTTGGCCGCGGCCTTGGGCTTCGGCGTGTTCTTCTCGGTGACGTTCACCGCGGCCCACGCCGCGTTCACCGTCTTGTACTCCGTGCTGTCCTGGCCGTACATGTCCGCGGCGGCCTGCAGCGTGGCGACGCGGGCCTCGTGGAAGTCGGTCGTGGAGACCATGTACCGGGTCAGGGCGCGGTAGAAGATCTGCTCGGCCTTCTCCCGGCCGATGCCGGTGACCGTCGAGCCGTCGGAGGTGGGGGAGTCGTAGGAGACGCCGCCGATCGTCTTCGCGCCGCTGCCCTCGGCCAGCAGGTAGAAGGCGTGCGAGGAGACGCCGGAGCCGGCGTGGACCTCGCGGTCGTAGGAGGCCTCGTCCCAGTAGTCGACCGTGCCCTCGAGGACGTCGAGGGACGGCTTGTCCATGCGGCGCAGGAACTTCTGCTCCAGGCCGAGCTTCTCGCCGAGCAGGTAGTTCGGCTTGTTGGCGGCGTTGCCGGTCTTGAACTCGACGCCGACGCCGAAGATGTCGGCGAGGGACTCGTTGAGGGAGCCGGCCTCGCCGAACTGGTTTCCGTTCGCGTCGACGCGCGTGGGCTGGAAGTCGGCCGTGGCCTCGATGACGCCGTGGCTGAGCTCGTGGCCGGTGACGTCCAGGGCCACCAGCGGCTGCTTGAACGTTTCGCCATCGCCGTCGCCGTAGAGCATGCAGGCGCAGTCGGGGGACCAGAAGGCGTTGCCGACCTTGTCGCCGAAGTGCACGAGTGCGTGCGGGCCGACGCCGTCGTTCTTGATGCCGTTGCGGCCGAACGTCTTCTTGTAGTAGTCGAACGTGCTGGTGATGCCGTACTGGGCGTCCACCGCCGCGCTCGCGGAGTCGCGGGCGGTGCCGTTGCCCCACTTGTTGTCGGCGTCGGTGAAGGACTTGCCGGCGCCGAAGGACTCCAGCTCCTTGCGGCCCGCGTCGCGGGTCTCGCCGTCGCCGCGGCTGGGGTCCTTGAGGGTGAAGGAGCTCTTCGCGGTCTGCGTGGTGAGCAGCGGCACGTCGCCGGCGAAGATCGAGGCGCCGGTGCCGTTGGCGGGCGCCGGGAAGGCGCCGGCGGCCGGCTTGGCCACGCCGGGCGTGGTGGGCTTGGCGGCGACGCGCGGGGCGGCCTGCTGGCCCTTGGCGCGCAGCGTGGACTTCAGCCGCGGCGAGATGAAGCCGTCGCTGAGCGGGGTGCTGCTGATGACCTTGCCCGAGGCGGCGTCGACGACGACGGCCTTGGCGACGCCGGTCTCGGCGTCGCCGCCCTTGACGGTCACCTGGTACGCCAGGACGGAGGAGCCGCCGCGGGCGTCCACGACCAGCTCGGCCTTGCCGGCCGTGCCGCCGGCCGACTTGGCGGCCTTGGCCGCCGCCTCGTGGGCGCTGAGCTTCGGGGTGACGCTCGGCAGGGCGACCTTGCGGCCGTTGGCCCGGGTCACGCCCAGGTACTGCTGCTTGGCGTCGAGGTGGACGACCATGTCGGCGCCGATCACGGTGACGCCCTGGTGGACCCGCTCGAAGCGGACGTGCCGCTTGCCCTCCGGGTCGACGAGGGTGTCCTTGACCTTCAGGGTGTCGTCCGCGCCGAGGCCGGTGTCCTTGGCGTGGGCGGCCGCGGCGGAGCGGGCCGCCTTGACGATCTCCGCCTGCTTGGCGGCGCCGGCCGCGGACCGCGCGGAGGCCGCGGCCGGGTCCGAGGAGCCCGAGGGAGTGGCGATGGCCGTGCCGGCCATGGTCGCGGCGGCGACCACCGCGACGGCGACGGCCACCAGACGTCTGCGGGGCGAGGCCGATATGGAGGATGTGGGGGAATTACGCACTATTCAGCGCCCTTTGCCATCAGGGCGGTTCGGGCATGCCCGACCGCTCGCGTGCGCGCGGTGCCGTCACCAGCGACACCACGGGGACCTGTGGTCCGTGAATGACTGTGCACGCTTTGGCATGCCCATGAAAAGTGATATTAGGGGAGAAGTCGAACAATTGACCAGCTGTTAACAAAAGATCAACTGTCGGCGATCATGGGGTGACATCCCGTCCATACCGGCGGTGAAGATGCGTCACGGGGTGCGGAGGTTGCCGCGATTCACAGACTGCTTGTCATGTGAGACGACAAAAGGGTGTCTATGGGGGTGAATCGACCGCGTGGTCGCCCGGCCGGTCACCCCGTCCAGTCGCCGCCCGGCACCGTCCGGCCCTCCGCCCGCAGCCGCCGCGCCCACCGCTCCGCCGCGACGTACACCCAGCCGCGCACCGTGCCGCCGCCCTCCACCGCCACCTCGCACACGACGCGCTCGTAGAGGTTGCGCGGGTCGCCCGGCCGGTGGCCCTCCAGCTCGTCGAGGGCGGCCAGCACCTCGTCGTACGCCTCCGGGGCCACGGTGATCAGCTCGCCCCGCACCTCGCCCGCCGGCGCCGCGACCGCGTACGGATAGCCGGGCCCCTCGTACAGCACCGCGCCCCGCAGCGTCGCCGGGACCTCCGCCACCGTCCGGCCGCGCAGGAAGCGGTCGTGGTTGCGCCGCCCGGGGCGCAGCGTCCCGTAGACGAAGACGGGCAGCCGCCCGTGGTGCCCGCCGGTCACCGGTGCTCCCTTCCGCGCGGCCGCCGAAAGGCGGCCACGAGCCGTCGGACTTAGCATGGGGAACATGGGAGAGCGGTCGGTCGTGCCCTCCGCCCCCGAACTCGTCGTCCAAGCCGATGGCGGCTCACAGGTGATGAGTCCGAACCGGATCTACCACGTGGGGCGCGACCCGTCGAGCGACATCGTGCTGCAGGACGCACGCGTCTCGTGGCACCACGCGGTGCTGCGCGCGGTCGAGGACCACTGGACCCTCGAGGACACCGGCAGCACCAACGGCACCTACACCGAGGGCCACCGCGTCCAGTCCGTGGACGTGCATCCCGGCAGCGTCGTCCGCTTCGGGAACCCCTCCGACGGCCCCGCCGCCGTCGTCACCGGCGTCCGGCCGCGCCCGGCGGAACGGCCCTCGTCCGTCTCGCACCCCTCGGCCACCGGGACCTTCCGCAGCCCCACCTCCGTACGGCCGCTGCCCACCCGCACCGTACGCATCGGACGCGGCACCGACAACGACCTGATCCTCGACGACCTCGTCGTCTCGCGGCGGCACGCGGAACTGCGGGCCCTGCCCGGCGGCGGCCACGAGATCGTCGACCTCGGCAGCCACAACGGCACCTACCTCAACGGGGTGTCCGTCCGGCGCGGCCCGGTCCTGCCCGGCGACATCATCGGCATCGGCCACTCGGCGTTCAGCCTGGTCGGCGGCCAGCTCCAGGAGTTCGTCGACACCGGTGAGGTGTCCCTCGACGTCCAGGAGCTGTCGGTCCAGGTCGACGAGGGCCGCAAGACGCTGCTGGACGACGTCTCGTTCCCGGTCGGCGCCAAGTCGCTGCTGGCCGTCGTCGGCCCCAGCGGTGCCGGCAAGTCCACCCTCCTCAACGCCCTCACCGGACTGCGCCCGGCCGACCGGGGCACCGTGCTCTACGACGGCCGCGACCTCTACCGCGACTACGCGGAGCTGCGCGCCCGCATCGGGCTCGTACCGCAGGACGACATCCTGCACACCCAGCTCACCGTGCGCCGCGCCCTGCGCTACGCCGCCGAACTGCGCTTCCCCGGCGACACGGCCCGCTCCGAACGCGCCGCGCGGGTCGAGGAGGTGATCGGCGAACTCGGCCTCGAGCAGCGCGCCGACCAGCCCATCCACAGCCTCTCCGGCGGCCAGCGCAAACGGGTCAGCGTCGCGCTGGAACTGCTGACCAAGCCGTCCCTGCTCTTCCTCGACGAGCCGACCTCCGGCCTCGACCCGGGCATGGACCGCTCGGTGATGACCACGCTGCGCGAGCTCGCGGACGACGGCCGCACCGTCATCGTCGTCACCCACAGCGTCCTGAGCCTGGACGTCTGCGACCGGCTCCTGGTGCTCGCCCCCGGCGGGCGGACGGCCTTCTACGGGCCGCCCGGGGAAACGCTCGGCTTCTTCGGCTTCGACGCCTGGCCGGAGGCCTTCGAGGCGTTCGAGAACGACAAGGACCGGGACTGGGCAGGGGAGTACGGCACCTCCCCGCTGCACCAGCAGTACGTCGCGGCGGCCACCGAGCAGCCGCGGCCGGCCGCGCCGGCCGCCCCGGGACAGGCCCCCGAACCGGTGAAGGCCCAGAGCTGGACCTCCCAGCTGTGGACGCTGATGCGCCGGTACGTGCGGGCGCTCAGCGCCGACCGGACCTTCCTGGCCATCATGATCGCGCTGCCGATCGTGACCGGCGCGATGGCCCGGCTGTCCGCGGGCACCCGGTTCACCGACTCGGACAAGGCCAACCAGGTCATGCTCATCCTGTGCGTGGGCGGCGTGCTGACCGGTGCGGCCAACTCCGTGCGCGAGCTGGTCAAGGAACGGGTGATCTACCGGCGCGAGCGTGCGGTGGGCCTGTCCAGATCCGCGTACGTGATGTCGAAGATCCTGGTCCTGGGTGCCATCACCGTGGCACAGGCCGTCGTCCTGTCCCTGGTCGCACTCGGCGGGGTGGACACCCGCGCGCCCGGCGGCAACGGCGTGCTGATGCCGCCGCTGATCGAGATGACACTGGCCGAGGCGGTGCTGGCGTTCACCTCCATGATGCTGGGCCTGGTGGTGTCGGCGCTGGTCAGCAGGGAAGAGGTCACCATGCCCCTGCTGGTGCTCATCACGCTGGTGCAGGTCGTCTTCTGCGGCGGGATGATCGAGCTCCACAACAAGCTGGCCCTCGAACAGCTGGCCTGGCTGGTGCCGTCGCGCTGGGCGCTGGCGGCCATGAGCGGGACGATCGACATCGCACGCATCCCGCTGGAGGGCGGCCGGCTCCCGCCGCCGGGCACCGAGGCCGACCCGCTCTTCGCGCACTCCGCCGGCACCTGGCTGCTGAACATGAGCATGATGTTGGTGCTGTCCCTCGTCCTCGGCCTCCTGGTCGTGCGCCTGCTGCGCCGCCATGAACCGGCCGTCATGCGGAAGTGACGGCCCATGAACGCGGCCGCCTTCCCCACCGACGCCACCAGTGTCCCCGGCTTCCTGCCCACCCATGTCGTGCCCCAGGGCGGGCTGTCCACCTGGGCAGCCCCCGACGCGTCCATCCCCACCGAGCCCCTGGACCCCCTGCTGCCCGTCCAGCTGCTCACCCGCCGCGGCGACTGGGGACAGGTGCTCTGCTCGAACGGCTGGGCGGCGTGGGTCGACGCCCGGCTGCTCGTGGCCCTGCCGCAGAGCCCGCCCGCGGCGGGCGCGCCGCTCGCGCGCACGGCCGACGCACGCAGACTGCTGGCCCACGTCGAGGAGTCGCTGGGCCGCTACCGGAAGGCGGTGGAGGAGCTCGCGGAAGGACACATGGACGGCGAGACGTTCCGCAACGCCACCCACGGCCTGCGGATCGGGGCCGTGGTCGAGGGCGAGGCGGTCTGGCTCTACGACGCCGAGCACGACCGTTGGTGCTACTGCGACGGCACGGCCATGACGACCTTCGCCGCGCACGGGCCCGCGCCCCAGTCGCTCCCGCCCGAGCCCACCCCGTCGTCCCTCCCGCCCGAACCCACGCGCCTGGACACCCCCGCCTCGGGCCCGCCGCCCACCCAGCTCGGTGACGCCTGATGCCGGGCGAGGGCGACCACCGGGCCCGGCCGGACGACACGCTGGCCCCCGGCCCGTCGGGGCTCATCGGCCGGCAGCTGGCCGGCTACCGCGTGGAGAGCGAGATCGGACGCGGCGGCATGGCCGTCGTCTACCGCGCCACCGACCTGCGCCTGGGCCGCACCGTCGCCCTCAAGCTCCTCGCCCCCGAGCTCGCCCGCAACGACACCTTCCGCGACCGCTTCGCCCACGAGTCACGGGTGGCCGCCGCCATCGACCACCCGCACATCGTGCCGGTGTTCGAGGCCGGGGAGGTCGAGGGCGTGCTCTACATCGCCATGCGCTACGTCGCCGGGATGGACCTGCGCGCCCTGCTGGACCGCGAGGGCCCGCTGCCGCTGCCCACCGCCGTGCGCATCGCCGGCCAGGTCGCCTCGGCCCTGGACGCCGCCCACGCGCACGACCTGGTCCACCGGGACGTCAAGCCGGGGAACATCCTGGTCGCGGAGGGCACCGACAGCGACCACCCCGAGCACGTCTACCTCACCGACTTCGGCCTCACGAAGAAGTCGCTGTCGCTGACCGGGTACACGCGGGTCGGCCAGTTCGTCGGCACGCTGGACTACGTGGCGCCGGAGCAGATCTCCGGCAAGCCGGTGGACGGGCGCTGCGACGTCTACAGCCTGGCGTGCGTGGTGTTCGAGACCCTCACCGGGGCGCCGCCCTTCCAGCGCGACGACGACATGGCGCTGCTGTGGGCGCACCAGTACGATCCGCCGCCGCTGCTGTCCCAGCGCGTGCGCGGGCTTCCGGTGCGGGTCGACGAGGTGCTCGCGACGGCCCTGGCCAAGGCGCCGGACGACCGCTACGACAGCTGCCTGGAGTTCGTCACGGCCCTGCGGCTGGCCGGTCGCGAGCGCCTGGTCGCGCCCGAAGTGGTGCCGGAGCACCCGCCCACCCAGGTGGCGGAGGCCTCCGCCCCCGGCCCGCCGCCGGACCCGCCCCAGTGGGCGGCGCCGGTCTTCCCGTAGCCAGGTCTTCCCGCAGCCGGGTCTCACCCGGTCCGGTCTCACCCGCCGGGCGGTGCGCCCTCTCCCCGGCGCCGCACCCAGGACCCCGCCAGGCCGCCAATGAAGCCCGCCAACAGCCCCCACAGCAACCCGAACCCCACCAGCCGCAACAGCCGTGCGTGCAACGACACCTCGCCGCCGAAGTCCCCGAGGTCGCCCAGGCCCAGCAGCGACAGGCCGAAGATCGCCGAGACCCGCGTCAGCAGGCCGACGACCAGCAGGGTGACCGCCACCGCCACGGCCAGCCGCACCGCGAGCCGCCAGGGTGAGGTCCCCCCGGGCGAGCGCACGGCCAGCACGAAGCCGGCCGCCAGCAGCGCGAGCCCGGCCAGCAGGGCCAGCAGCCAGGCCCGCCCGTCGTACTCGGAGAGCGAGGAGAGGTCCACCGTGCCGCTCCCGCCGTCGGTCTCGCGCAGCACCGCCGCCAGCGGCTTGGGCACCGGCAGACCGATGTCGCCCGGCACCCGGCCCTCCCAGGCGCCGCCCAGGCCGATGCCGAACGCCATCCAGGCGAGGTTGGGCAGGCCCAGCAGCAGGACGGCGAAGGTCTGGGCCGCGTGCCCCCGGGTGAACGCCGCGACCACCCCGGCGAGCAGACCCAGCACCACATACGCCAGCAGCACCACCACCATCACGAAGGCGGCCGGACGCACGGAGTCCTGGAACCGCAGCAGCCGGGAGGGCAGCGGGGCCTTCCGGGAGGCGGCCAGCGCCACCGCCAGCAGCACCAGCAGCCACAACAGCCCGTATCCGAGCGTGGGCCCCACGGCGGCGCGGAAGCCCACGGTCGGCGTCGCGCCCAGCGCCTCGCCCAGCTCGTCGAGGAACTCCTCGCCCACCTGGATCCGGAAGGTGTGCCGCGCCGCCAGCGCGATCAGCAGCAGCGCCAGCAGCCACAGCACGGCCGTACGGGCCACGCGGGCCAGCAGCGCGCGCCCGCTCGTCACCGCGTGGTGCCGCAGCGGCAGCAGGAAGAGGACCGCGAGGGCCAGGGCCCCGGCCAGCGTCACCGACAGCGGCACCACGGCCAGCCCGCCACCCGTGCGGGCGATGAAGCCCGCGTCGCCGGAGAGTTCGACCGTGCCGCCGACTGCCGTGACCATCGCCGCCGCGACGACGGCGGCGAACGCCCCGCCCGGCAGGTCGGCGGCGCCCGCCGCCCACAGCCCGAGGGCGGCGACCACGGCCATGGCGACCACGCCGGCGACCACCGCCGCCAACGCCTGTGCCCAGGCGCGCAGCTCGTGCGCGGCCCCCTGCGGGGCACGGGACGTCGGTGGCTGGCTCACACCGACCAACGTAAACCGGACCGCGCCGGGCCACCCGTCCGCACGGGCGCCCGGGGGAATCCCGGCCGCACACCGTGGGGCCGTCCCGCACGCCCGCTTGCGGGGGACACCGGTTTGGGACACACAATGTGCGCAGGGGCGGCGAAAGGGAACAAAAGAGCCTCCAGCGTAGGAGAAGGGCCGTGTCGTCCGAACCACCGTCAGGAAAACGCCCCACCGGCCCTCCGTCCGGCCCGCTGTCCGGGCGCGAATCCACGCCGCCCGAACCCTCCGAGGGGCCGGAGGCCACCCGGCAGGACTGGCCGGCCCAGCCCTCGGGCCCGTCCGGCCCCCAGGAGCCCCCCGGGCCGCCCGCCCCACCCTCGGACGGGCGCGACACCCCGGGCGAGCGGCCCGGCGGCGGCGCGCCGTGGTGGCGGTCCAAGGTCGTGCTGGTGGCGGGGGCCGCCGTCGTGGTCCTCGCCGCGGTGCTCACGGTCTTCCTCCTCCGGCAGAGCGGAACCCCCGCCGGCGAGGTCTTCCTTCAGTCCGCCTCGGCCGACGGCCGCGATCCCTTCACCCACTCGTCCGCGAAGGGCTCCAGCGCCGCCGCGGCCGCCGCCCCCGCCCGCCCCCAGGGCACGGGCAGCGGCACCCGCGTCGTCCAGGGCTCCACGCCCGGCCTCTACGGCGGCACCCGCAACGTCGCCAGCTGCGACGTCGAGCGCCAGATCGGCTATCTGAACCAGGACCAGTCCAAGGCCCGCGCCTTCGCGGGCGCGGCGGGCATCGAGGCGGGCGGCCTGGCCACGTACCTGCGCGGCCTGACGCCCCTGCAGCTGCGCACGGACACCCGGGTCACCAACCACGGCTACAAGGACGGCTCCGTCACGAGCTTCCAGTCCGTCCTGCAGGCCGGTACGGCCGTGCTCGTCGACGACCGGGGCGTGCCCAGGGTGCGTTGCGCCTGCGGCAACCCGCTGAAGCCGCCGGTCGCCGTGAAGGGCACACCCAAGGCCAAGGGCGACACCTGGCCGGCCTACCGGCCGGAGGACGTGGTGGTGGTCGACCCGGCCGACTCCGTCATGGAGGTCATCGTGGTCTACGACCCCGAGACGGGGGAGTGGTTCGAGCGTCCGGTCGGCACCGACGGCGAGGAGGACCGTTCCATCTCCGCCCCCAAGGGCGGGATGTCCACGGCCCCGCCGCGGCCGACGACCTCCCCGGGCGGCCAGCAGCCCCCGCGGCCCCCGCAGCCGCCCAAGCCCCCGCAGCCCACGACCCCGCACACCATGCCCCCCACCGCTCCGCACACCACGCCGCCGACCACCCCGTCGCCGCAGATGCCGCCCCCGCCGGCCTACGGGCCCCCACCCGCACGGCCGAACGGATAAGGGCCCCGATGCGCGACGGGTGGGCGTCCCTGCTGCTGGCCACGGCGGCGGTGGTCTACAACGACTGGCTGCTGGAGTTCGTCCTGCCCACGGGCCTGGACCCCCGGCACTCCTACGTCAGCGAGCTGTACGCCGCCGATCAGCGCTTCCACCTCCTCTTCGGCGGCATCGAGGTCACGGCCGCCGTCCTGGTGGTGACCGGCGCCCTCCTGGCCCGCCCCCGCGCGGCCGGCGGCCTGCCGGCGGCGGGCTGGTGGTCGCTGGTGGCCTTCGGGGTGTTCTCCGTGGCGGACGTCGTCGTGCCCATGCACTGCGCGCCGTCCGTGGAGCGCGGCTGCGAGGCCGTCAACCCCTGGCACACGACCACCAGCGCGCTCGTCCACGCCGCGCTGTTCGCCTCGATGGCGCTGCTTGTCCTCGCGTCCGGCCCCGGCCCCTGCCCGCGCCCGGTCGTCCGCCGCCGGGGCCCGTGGGTGCTGGCCTGCGCCCTGCTGACGGCGCTGGCCACGGTCGGCCCGCTGTTCGGCCGGCCGGGCTGGCACGGGGTCCCGCAGCGGGCCCATCTGGTGCTGGTGGGCGTGTGGTTCCTGCTGCTGGCCAGGGCCCTGCGCCAGACCCCGCCCCCCACGGACGTCCCGCACGGCGCCCGCCGGCTGCCCGCCACGGTGCGCTAGGGCGTGTCCGCGGTCGCCGCCGCGCCGACGCCGGCTTACGGAGAGGTGACGGCCTGCTCCAGCAGGCCGTGAAGGACGCGCTGCTCCTGCGGGCTGAGGCCGGACAGCGGGGAGTCCACGGCGAGGAGTCCGAGGAGGCGTTCGCGCAGTGCGGTGCCCTCGGCGGTGAGGACGAGGTGCTTGGCGCGGCGGTCGGTGGGGTGCGGGTGGCGTTCGACCAGGCCCTGCTTCTCCAGCTTGTCGATGACGAACGTGGTGTTGGAGGGCTCGCAGCTCATGCGTTCGGCGAGCTCCCGCATGGTCATCGGCCCGCTCATCTCCCGCAGCGCGGTCGCCTGGGACGCGGTGAGGCCCAGGGTGGCGGCGCGCTCCCGGACGTGCTCGGCGATCCGCTGGGCCAGCCCGTTCACCAGGCCGCACAGCTGTCGCTCGGCGATGGCCTGCCGCTCCGGGGACGTCGTCATGCCACCACCCTAGCAAGTCCATCAAGGCGACATATTTACAGCTTGAATGATTCGAGCTTGATGCTTATGGTGGGCGTCGTCGCCGCCGGAGACACGGCGACGACCTGATGCGACTCACGGGAGAGAACTCATGGCTGACTTGACGGTGGATCAGGACGGACGACTGAGCCGGCCGGCGGGAATCCGCTCGATACAGCTGGGCGACACGAAGGTGTCGTACGTCCCGGACGGCGACGTGCGGCTCCGGCCGCTGCCGCTGCTCCAGGACTCCACCGACGAGGTGTGGGCCGCACACCCCGAGTACCTGGACGCCACGGGCCACCTCGTGGGGAGCGTCGGCGGTCTGCTGGTGGAGCACGGCGACCGCGCTCTGCTGATCGACGCGGGCTTCGGCCCGCAGACGCTCGAGGCCCCGGACGGCCCCCTCGGCGTGATCCACGGAGGCGCGCTCCCGCAGAGCCTGGCCGCACTCGGTCGCAGCCCCGAGGACATCGAGGCGGTGGCCTTCACCCACCTCCACTCCGACCACCTCGGCTGGGCCTGCCACCCCGCCCCCGGCGGTGACCGGCCCGTCTTCGCCCACGCCGAATACCTGGTCTCCGAGCCGGAGTGGGAGGGGCGCGACGTCCTGGAGGCCCAGCAGGTCGCCGCCCTCGCGCCGCGCGTACGTACGATCACGGACGGGCAGGAGATCTTCCCCGGCGTACACGTGCGGATCACGCCCGGCCACACCGTCGGGCACGCCGAGTACGTCATCACCGGGGGTGGCCGGCGCCTGATCGCCTTCGGTGACGCGATGCACTCGCCGATCCAGGCCGACCACCCCGAGTGGTCCTCGGCCTTCGACCACGACCTCACCCGCACCGCCGGCCACCGCCGCCGCCTCGTCGCCGAACTGGCGGAGCCCGGCACGATCGGCTTCGGCGTCCACTTCGCCGACGTGGTGTTCGGTCACGTCCGGCAGGACGGCGACGGCCCGGCCTGGCGGCCCCTGGATGCCTGACGCTCCCCGCACCGACCCATCGGACACGCCCTAGAGGGGAACCTGGTCCGTCCTGCCCGCGTGGTCGAGGGCGTCGAGCATGCTCCACAGCACGTCGCACTTGAAGGTGAGGGCGGCGAGGGCGGCGTCCTGCAGCTGCCGGGTCGTGCAGTACGACAGGACCAGGCCCAGGGCGTGCCGGGCGTCGTCGGTGACCGCGGCCGGGCGGGTGGTGAAGTACTCGTGGCCGGAGGGATCGACCCAGGGGTAGTGGGTGCGCAGCGCGGCGAGCCGGTCGCGCATCAGGCCGGGCGCGAACAGCTCGGTCAGGCAGGCGGCGACGGCCTCGGTCCAGGGGCGCGTGCGGCAGAAGGTCACATAGGCGTCCGTGGCGAAGCGGACGCCGGGCAGGACGTGGCGCTCGTCCAGCACCTCGGCGCGGCTCAGGCCCGCGGCCTCGGCGAGGGCGAGCCACTGGGCGGTGCCGCCGTGCCCCTCGGCCGTGCCGTCCTGGAAGGTGATGCGCCGCGTCCAGCGGCGGCGCACCTCGGGGACGGGGCAGTTGGCGACGATGGCCGCGTCCTTCTGGGGCAGCAGCTTCTGGTAGTACCAGCGGTTGGCGATCCAGCGCCGCAGCTCCCGCCGGGTCAGGCCCCCCTGGTGCAGCCGCAGGTGCACCGGGTGCCGTGACCAGTACTGATCGGCGTGGGCGTGCAGCGCGGTCGTGAACGCCGAGCGGGTCAGGCGCCCGTCCTGCCCGGCGTCCGCCGCCGGGCCGGCCTCCGTCACCACCGGACGGCGTGCGCGGCGACCCCGGCCGGGAGCTGCCCCGCCGCGGCAGGAGCTGTCGTCATGGACGTTCCCCCCTCGTTCTCCCCGGCGCGGACGGCACCGCGGCGTCGACCGGGGCACGCGAGCCCCCCTCGTCCAGGGTCCGCAATGCCGGCCGCCGCCCGCAATCGCCGGAACGGGTGAACGAGCCGGACGGGTGCGGTCCGGCCGCCGACGCTCACCCGGATGGGCGAAGCCGGGGTAAAACGGTCCAATCCGTTTACGGTGCACGGCCCCGGGTACCCGGCGCCGATGATGAAGAGAACGAAGCCGTCCGTCGTGGTGGTGACCGGTGCCAGCGGCGGCGTGGGGCGCGCGACGGCCAGGGCGTTCGCCCGGCAGGGCGCCTGCGTCGCGCTGCTGGCGCGCGGGCACAAGGGACTGGAGGCCGCCGCCGCCGAGGTGCGCTCGCGCGGCGGCCAGGCGCTGGTGGTGCCGGTGGACGTGGCCGACCACCGGCAGGTCACCGACGCGGCGAACCGCGTGGAAGAGGTGTTCGGGCCCGTCGACGTCTGGGTCAACAACGCCTTCACCGGCGTGTTCGCCCCCTTCGTCGAGATCGAACCCGACGAGTTCCGGCGCGTCACCGAAGTCACCTATCTGGGCTATGTGTACGGCACCCACGCCGCGCTCTCCCGCATGCTCCCGCGCGACCACGGCACCATCGTCCAGGTCGGCTCGGCCCTGGCCTACCGCGGGCTGCCCCTGCAGTCCGCGTACAGCGGCGCCAAGCACGCCATCCAGGGCTGGCACGAGGCCCTGCGGTGCGAGCTGCTCCACCAGGGCAGCAAGGTCCGTACGACCATGGTGCAGCTGCCCGCCCTGAACACCCCGCAGTTCGGCTGGGTGCTCAACCGCATGCCGCGCCGCCCCCGCCCCGTACCGCCCGTCTACGAGCCGGAACTCGCCGCCAGTGCCATCGTGTACGCCGCCGCCCACCCGCGCCGCCGCGAGTACTGGGTCGGCGCCAGCACCGTCGCCACCCTCGTCGCCAACGCCGTGGCCCCCGGCCTGATGGACCGCTACCTCGCCCGCACGGCCTACGCCTCGCAGCAGCGCCCCGACCTCGCCCCCGAGCTGCCGCCGCCGGTGAACCTGTGGCACCCCGTCGACGGCGACGGCGGCCACGACTACGGCGCCCACGGCGACTTCGGCAGGGGCGCGCGGGTGCACGGGCCCCAGTTGTGGCTCTCCGAGCACCGGGGTGCCCTGGCCGGCGGGGTGGTGTTCGCCGCCGCCGCACTGGCCGCGGCCCGGCTCCGGTCGGATCATGGACCTCATGACCGGTGACAAGAACCTGACCGACTCCCGGCGGCGCACCGTGCTCGCCCGGCACGGCGAGGCGCTCGACCTCTTCACCGACCGGGTGCACGCCATCCGCCCGGACCAGTGGGACGAGCCCACGCCGTGCACCGAGTGGACCGTGCGCGATCTGGTGAACCACCTGGCCGTCGAGCAGATGTGGGTGCCGCCCATGCTGGCCGGCTCGACCGTCGGGGAGGTGGGCGACGCCTTCGACGGCGACCGGCTCGGCAAGGACCCCCTCGGCGTCTGGGACCGGTCGGCCGCCACCGCCCGCGAGGCCTTCGCGGCCCACGGCGCGCTGGACCGCACGGTGCAGCTGTCGTACGGCAGTACGCCCGCCCACGCCTACTGCGCGCAGATGATCGCCGACCTGGTGATCCACGCCTGGGACCTCTCCCGCGCGATCGGCGCCGACGAACACCCCTCGAAGGACCTCGTGGACTTCACCGTGCACGAGATGGAGCCGTACGCCGACGACCTCTCCGGCTCGGGCCTGTTCGCGGAGCCGGTGCCGCCGCCCCGCGGCGCCGACTCCTGGCAGAAGCTGCTCGCCCGGCTCGGCCGGCAGCCCTGACGTCGGGGGCGTCAGGCCCCGCCACCTCCGCCGGCCTTGCGGAACTCGGCGGTGAACGCGTCGCAGAACGCCTTGAGGTCGTCCGGCTTGCGGCTGGTGATCAGCGTGTTGGGCCCGTGGGTGCACACCTTGACCTGCTCGTCGACCCAGGAGCCGCCCGCGTTCTGGATGTCGGTGCGCAGGCTCGGCCACGACGTCAGGGTGCGGCCGCGCAGCACATCGGCCTCGACCAGCGTCCACAGGGCGTGACAGATCGCGGCCACGGGCTTGCCCGCCGCGAAGAAGTCACGGGCGAACGCCACCGCCCGCTCGTCCATGCGCAGGAAGTCGGGGCTGGCGACCCCGCCCGGCAGCACCAGGGCGTCGTACTCCGCGGCGCCCACCTCGGCCACCGTCTTGTCGACGGGGAACGTGTCGCCCCGGTCCAGGTGGTGGAACGCCTGCACCGTCCCCGGCTTCGTCGAGACGAGCTGCGGGGTGCCGCCCGCCTCCTCGACCGCCTTCCAGGGGGTGGTGAGCTCGACCTGCTCGGCGCCCTCGGGCGCCACAAGGAACGCGACCTTCATGACGGCTTCCCTTCCCTTCGCTTCGTCTCGCGGATCTCCGGCCCCCGCTTCGCCCCGGCCGCCGCGCAGCAGGGAGCGGGCCTGCCCGGGGCGGTCGTCCTCAGCGCGTGGACCGCCCGTGGCCGCCGGGCAGGAACTCCTGGATCTTCGCCTTGATGCCCTGCCGCAGCATGCCCCTGCGGTCGGCGTCGCCCTTGAGGACGGAGGCCGCCGTCGCCTCGATCTGCCCCCAGTCCGCGTGCGGCGGAACGGGCGGCACCGCCGGGTCGGTGACGAACTCCACCACGACGGGCCCGTCCGCGGCCAGGGCCTCGCGCCAGGCGTCCTCGACCTCGTCCGGCTCCTCCACCCGGATCCCGGTCAGCCCCAGCAGCTCCGCGCACCGCGCGTAGGGGACGTCGGGCAGCTCCTGCGAGGGCAGGAACTGCGGGGAGCCGCCCATGGCGCGCAGCTCCCAGGTCACCTGGTTGAGGTCCCGGTTGTTCCACACCCCGACCACCAGCCGCGGATCCTCCCACTCGTGCCGGTACTTGGCCACCGTGATGAGCTCGGCCAGGCCGTTCATCTGCATCGCCCCGTCCCCGGCCAGCGCCACCACCGGCCGGTCCGGGTGGGCGAACTTCGCCCCGATCGCGTACGGCACCGCGCAGCCCATCGTCGCCAGCGTCCCCGACAGGGAGCCGCGCATCGTGCCGCGCAGGGTGATGTGCCGGGCGTACCAGTTGGCCACCGAACCCGAGTCCGAGGTCAGGATCGTGTCGTCCGGCAGCAGCGGCGACAGCGCCCGCGCCACGTGCTCGGGGTTCACCGGCTCGGCGCCCACCGCCGCCCGCCGCGCCATCACCTCCTTCCACCGCTGCACATTGGAGATCACCTGGCTCTGCCAGCCGCGCTTGTCCTTGCGCTCCAGCAGTGGGATCAGCGCCTCCAGCGTGGCCCGCGCGTCGCCGATGAGATTGACCTCGTAGGGGTAGCGCAGCCCCGCCAGGTGCGGGTCGATCTCGATCTGCACGGCCCGCGCCGCGCCGAACTCCGGCAGGAACTGCGCGTAGGGGAAGTTGGACCCGATCGTCAGCAGCGTGTCGCAGTCGCGCATCAGCTCGTAGGAGGGGCGGGTGCCCAGCAGCCCGATCGAGCCGGTGACGTACGGCAGTTCGTCGCTGAGCACGTCCAGGCCCAGCAGCGCCTTCGCCACCCCCGCGCCCAGGATCTCGGCGACCCGCTCCACCTCGTCGCGGGCCCCGGCGGCGCCCTGGCCCGCGAGGATCGCCACCTTCTCACCGGCGTTGAGGACCTGCGCCGCGCGCTCGAGCGCCTCCGCCGAGGGCAGCGCCTGCCAGCCGCTGCGGTCCAGGCTGGAGGGCACCATCTTGAAGTCGTGACCGGGCGGGGTGTACTCGAGCTCCTGCACGTCGGCGTGGACGATGACGGCCGTGGGGGCGCGGCGCGCGCAGGCGGTGCGGATCGCCCGGTCCAGGACGTTCGGCAGCTGCTCGGGCACCGTGACGGTCTCCAGGAACTCCGAGGCGACGTCCTTGAAGAGCGTGTGCAGGTCCACCTCCTGCTGGTACGCGCCACCCATCGCGGAGCGGGCCGTCTGGCCCACGATCGCCAGCACGGGCACGTGGTCGAGCTTGGCGTCGTAGAGGCCGTTGAGCAGATGGATCGCGCCCGGCCCCGACGTCGCCACGCACACCCCCAGCCGGCCGCTGAACTTGGCGTACCCCACGGCCTCGAACGCCGCCATCTCCTCGTGCCGCGCCTGGATGAACCTCGGCTGGTCCCCGGCCCGCTCCCAGGCCGCCAGCAGCCCGTTGATGCCGTCCCCCGGGTAGCCGAAGACCCGCTCCACACCCCACTCGCGCAGGCGCGCCAGGATGTGGTCGGAAACCTGCTCACTCATGCTGTTCCTCTCCACCTGCCGCCCGGCGTGGCGGGCGGCCTCGCGTCGCCCCGGACGCGCTGGTCGGGGGCCTCGCCGTACTCGGTCATCGCGGTGGGATCCTCCAGGGCCGCGCGGTGAGCTCAGACGCAACGGATAACCCCGGGGCGCCGCGATGAAACCTCCCGGTTCGCGGTCCGGCGGGGTGGCGTCCCGCCCCGGCCCGCCCGATGGCCGATACTCGGGAACGGGTCCGGTTCGGTCAGATTCGGTCGATTTAAGTCAGGTTCGGTGTGATGCCGGCGTGATGGCCGTGGGAGGTGGAGCGACGGTGCTGCGCAGGGCGGCCGCGGTCGCGGAAGACCTCGGCTGGTGGGCCGCGCTCACCGCCGTGTGGACCGTACTGATCAGCTCGGTGGACCCGCTGGAGACGGCCGTCGGCGCGGCGGCCGCGCTCCTGGCGGCCTGCGCCGCCCGCGGCGCCCGGCGGGCGGCGGCCTGAGGTGAACGGCTGGCTCGTGGCCGCCGCCGTGCTCGTCGTCGCGGGCCTGGGGCCGAGCCTGTGGGGCGCCGCGCGCGGCGGCGCGGGCCGGCGCGTCGTCGCCCAGAACGCGGCGACCCTGCTGCTGTGCCTGGTGTTCCTCCTGCTCGCCCAGGGGTACGGGCGGCCGTCGTACGTGGACCTCGCGCTGGTGACCTCGGTGCTGGGCCCGGCCGGGACGCTCGTCTTCGTCCGGCTGCTCGGCGACGAGATCGACGCGCCCCCGCCGGGCCTGCGCCTGCTGACCCCCCTCGTCGCCGTCGGCACCCCCGCCACCCTCGTACCCCTGTGCATCGCCACCGGCCCCGGCCGGGCCCTGCTCAAACTGCTCGTCGTCGGCGCCCTGCTGGTGGCGGGAGGGCTCGTCACCTCCAGGGCCCTGCGCCATGCGTGAGGCGCTGGACGACGCGCTCGTCGTCGCCTCGCTGCTGTTCGTCGCGGCCGCCGCCACCGCGGCCGTGCTCACCCGCGACCCCGCCCGGCAGGCCGTCGTGCTCTCCCTGCTCGGACTCGGCCTCGCCCTGCTCTTCACCGTGCTGCAGGCGCCCGACGTGGCCCTCTCCCAGCTCGCGGTCGGCTCGGCGGTCACCCCGCTGATGATCCTGCTGACGGTCCGCGAGGTCCGCCGCCGGAAGCGGCGCGAGTGACGCGCCGGGCGCGGCTGTGGGTGCTGACCGCCGGGCTGCTGGGCACGGCGGCGCTGTTCGCGGCCGCCTGCCTGCGCATGCCGCCCTTCGGCGGCACCTGGCACCCCTACGGCGACCGGGCCGTCCAGGCGGCGCTGCTCCAGCGCACCGCCAACACCGTCTCCTCCGTCAACTTCGACCAGCGCGCCTTCGACACCCTCGGCGAGGAGAGCATCCTCTTCGCCGCCGTACTCGGCACGGTCGTCCTGCTGCGCCGCACCTCCGGCGAACGCCGCGTCACCCCGCAGCCCGCGTCCGTGCCGCCCGCCGTGCGCCGCTACGCGATCGCCGTGCTGCCCCTGGCCCTCCTCATCGGGCTGTACGTCGTCGCCCACGGCCAGCTCAGCCCGGGCGGCGGCTTCCAGGGCGGCGTGGTCGTGGCCACCGCCCTGCACCTGCTCTACGTCGGCGTCGACTACCGGGCCCTGGAGCGCGTCCGCCCGGTGGGGCTGTACGAGCTCGCCGACGGCGTCGGCGAGGGGGCGTACGTGGTCCTCGGCGCCGCCGGGCTGCTCGCCGGCTCGGCCTACCTGGCCAACATCCTGCCGCTCGGCACCTTCAACACCCTGTCCTCCGGCGGCACGGTCCCGCTGCTCAACGCCGCCGTCGGCATGGAGGTCGCCTCCGCCGTGGTCGTCCTGCTCGCCCGCTTCCTCGCCCAGGCCCTGGAGATCGTGGACGAGAAGGAGGAGGGAAGGGAGAGAGGGGAGAGGAGGAAGCGGGAGTGACCGTACTGCCCTACCTCGTCGCCGGGTGGATCTTCCTCGCCGGCGTCCACGGCCTGGCCACCAGCCGTCACCTCGTGCACGCGGTCGGCTGCCTGGCGGTGACCCAGTCCGCCACCTACGTGCTGCTGCTGGCCGTCGGCTACCGCCGCGGCGGCACCGCGCCCGTCTTCTCCGACACCCCGCCGGGCACGCCGGTCGTCGACCCCGTCGTCCAGGCCCTCGCCCTCACCGACGTCGTCGTGGGCGCCACGGTGACGGCCCTGCTGCTGGCCCTGGTGGTGCAGACCCGCAAGCGGCACGGCACCGTCGACCCCGACGAGCTGTCCGGGCTGAAGGGCTGACCCGTGGTGGACCGGCTGCTTCCGCTGATCGTGGTGGTGCCCCTGCTCGGCGCCGCGGTGCTGGTGGGCGCGGGCCGCCGGATGCCGCGGCTCGCCGCGGAGACGGTGGCGTGCGCCTGCGCCGCCGCCTCCGCCGCCCTCGCCTGCGCCGCGCTGGCGGGGCCGGCGACGGCCGTGTCCTGGGTGGGGGACTGGCGGCCGCGCGACGGCGTGAGCGTGGGCATCGTCCTGGTGGGCGACCGCCTCGGGCTGGGGCTCGCGGCCCTGGCCTCCGTACTGATCGTGGCCGTACTGACCTACTCCTGGCGCTACTTCGAGGAGCCGCCGCGCGGCCACGCGGGGGCCTTCCCGGCCCTCGTCCTCCTCTTCCAGGCGGGGATGTGCGGCTTCGCGCTCACCGGCGACCTCTTCGACGCCTTCGTCTTCTTCGAACTGATGGGCGTCGTCGGCTACGCCCTCACCGGCTACCACGTCGAGGAGGCCCGGCCGGTGCAGGGCGCCCTGGCCTTCGGATTCGTCAACTCCCTCGGCGGCTACGCCACGCTGATGGGCATCGCCCTGCTCTACGCGCGCACCGGCGAACTGGGCATGGCGCAGATCGGCCGGCGACTGGACGCGGCGCCGGGGCACGACGCGCTGGTGGCCGCCGCGTTCGTGCTGGTGGTGACCGGGCTGCTGGTCAAGGCCGCCGCCGTCCCCTTCCACTTCTGGCTGCCGGACGCGCACGCGGTCGCGCCCACGCCGGTGTGCCTGGTGCTCTCCGGCGTCATGGTGGAGACGGGCGTCTACGGCGTCGCCCGCGTCCACGCGACGGTCTTCGGCGGCCCCGGCGGCATCCCCGCCGACGGCACGCGGCGCGTGCTCGTCGTCCTGGGCGTGGTGAGCGCGCTGACCGGCGCCGTGATGTGCTGGCAGCAGCGGCACATCAAGCGGCTGCTGGCCTTCTCCACGGTCGGCCACACCGGCCTCTTCCTCGTCGGCGTCGGCCTGCTGACCCCCGAGGGCCTGTCGGGC
Source organism: Streptomyces griseocarneus (assembly GCF_014655595.1). Taxonomy (GTDB): domain Bacteria; phylum Actinomycetota; class Actinomycetes; order Streptomycetales; family Streptomycetaceae; genus Streptomyces; species Streptomyces griseocarneus. The sequence goes on from NZ_BNBL01000002.1 coordinate 271,636, forward strand.
ACGTGCCTGTACGTCCTGGGCCACGCGGGCGCCAAGGCCGCCCTCTTCGCCTGCACCGGCATCCTCCTCGCACGGCTCGGCAGCGTGGACGAGCGCGAACTGCACGGCCGGGGCCGGGACATACGGGGCATCGGGCTGCTCTTCGCCCTCGGCGGCCTCGCCCTGGCGGGCCTGCCGCCCTTCGGCACGGGCCTGGGCAAGGCCGTGGTGGAGGAGCAGGCCGCCTGGCTGCCCGCGCTGTTCGGCCTGGTGTCGGCGCTGACCGGCGGCGCGGCGCTGAGGGTCGCGGCACGGGTCTTCCTCGGGGCCGGCGAGCGCGGCCACGACGAGCGGGAGACGGCGGGCGGCGGCGAGAAGGAGCCGGAGACGGCCGGTGGGGAGGAGGAGCCCGAGACGGTGGGGGGTGAAGGGGAGCCCGAGACGGCCGGTGGGGAGGAGGAGCCCGAGACGGCCGGTGGGGAGGAGGAGCCGGAAACCGGTCACCGGATCCGCCTGCCGCCCCCGCCGATGGTGTCGGTCGCCGTGGCGCTGCTGGCCGGTGCGCTCGCGGTGGGTACCGTGCCCGCCCTCGCCGAGGCGACCGCGGCGGCCTCCTTCGCCTTCCTGGACCACGCCGGTTACGCCGCCGCGGTCCTCGACGGCCGGGCCACCGGCGGGCAACCGGGCCACGGCGGCGAGTGGTGGACCTGGAGCGGCGCGGTCCTCGGCCTGCTCTCGGCCGCCCTCGCCGTGGTCCTGGCCGCGGCGGCCGTCGTCGGCCTGGTCCCGTCCCGCGGCTGGAGCGCGCCGCTGCGCCGGCTGCACTCCGGCCACATCGGCGACTACGTGGCCTGGACGATGGCCGGGATCGGCCTGCTGTCGCTGCTGACGCTGTGGTGAGGCGCCGGCGCCGGCGCCGTGGTGAGGCCGCGCGCCGGAGGGCTGGTGGGATGTCCGGGAGCGGGCGCAACCAACGGGCGGGCCGAGCTGTCATATCGTTCATGACAAGTTCACCGAAGAGAGCCTTCGCACGCCGCATCGGCGTCCTGCTCGGCGCGGCCGGACTGGCCGCCCCCCTCACCGTGGCGCTGGGCGCCGGGTCCGCCCAGGCGGCGACCTCCGCGTGCACCGCCGGAACCGGCCCGTACCAGGCGAAGGCCGAACGCTTCCTCGGCCGGACGGCCGACGGCAAGCAGTCCGCCGCCGACTGCCGCGCGATACGCGACTTCCAGCTCGCCCACGGCATCAGCCCGGCCATCGGCTACGCGGGCGCCGTCACCTGGGGCGTCATGGACCTCGTCACCCAGCAGCGGGCCGCGGGCTCCAATCCCAACGCCGCGGGCAAGTGCCCGACGAACAAGGGCCGCATCGCCTGCGTGGACCTCACCCGCCAGCTGAGCTGGATCCAGGACGGCAAGAAGCTGAAGTCCGGCCCCTTCCCCATCCGCTCGGGCCGCGACGGCTACGAGACCCGTACGGGCCTGAAGAAGATCTACTGGCGCAGCATCGACCACTGGTCCACGATCTACAAGGTCCGCATGCCCTACAGCCAGTTCTTCGACGGCGGACAGGCCTTCCACTCCATCGACGGCAGCGTCTGGTCGGCCCCCGGCTCGCACGGCTGCGTCAACATGCGGCGCGCCGACGCCAAGACGTACTGGTCGCTGCTGAAGAACGGCGACGACGTGTACGTCTACGGGCGCAAGCCCGGCACCTGAGGGCGCGCGCCGCGACCCGGATGATCAAGATAGATTTCGGGTCGGGCGTCGCTTGAGGAGAGCAACTGTGGAGAACACCGGAGACGGAGCGGTGCGGTTACCGCACCTTCGGCTCGACGAGCTGCTGGAGGAGCTCCAGTCCCGGCTGGACGCCGCGCGCGGCACCCGCGACCGGGTGCACAGCCTGCTGGAGGCCGTGCTGTCGGTGGGGCGCGAGCTGGACCTGGAGCACGTGCTGCGCCGCATCGTCGAGGCGGCCGTGGTGCTGGTGGACGCCGAGTACGGCGCGCTGGGGGTGATCGGCCCCGACGGACGGACGCTCTCGCAGTTCCTGACCGTCGGGCTGAGCGAGGACCGCATCGCGGCCATCGGCCCCCACCCCAGCGGCCACGGCATCCTCGGCGAGCTCATCCGTCACCCCGAGCCGCTGCGGCTGCCCAGGATCTGCGAGCACGCCGCCTCGTACGGCTTCCCGGCGGGCCACCCGCCGATGCACAGCTTCGTGGGCGTGCCCATCCGGGTGCGCGACCAGGTGTTCGGCAACCTGTACCTGACCGAGAAGCACGGCGGCGCGCAGTTCGAGGCCGAGGACGAGGACGTGCTGTCCACGCTCGCCGTCGCCGCCGGCGTCGCCATCGACAACGCCCGGCTGTACGAGGAGGCCACGCGCCGCGAGCAGTGGCTGCGGGCGGGCGCCGCCGTGACGAACCGCCTGATGTCCGGCAGCCCGCCGGGCGAGGTCATCGGCCTGATCGCCGAGCTCGCCCAGGAGATCACCGGCGCCGCCCTGGCCACGGTGGCCCTGCCGGTGCCCCAGGGCGACGCGCTGTCCGTCGAGGTGGCCGTCGGCGACCGGGCCGGGGAGATCCGCGGCCGGGTCCTGCCGGCGGACGGCTCGCTCTCCGGAGCCGCCTACACCGCCGGCGGCCCGGTGCACGGCAGTGCCACCGAGTCCCTGCCGGGGCCGGCGGTGGCCGTACCGGTGAAGTCGGGAGAGGCGGTACGGGCCGTGCTGCTGCTGGCCCGCAGCAAGGGACAGGCGGAGTTCTCCCGGGAGGAGACCGAGCACCTGGCCGGCTTCGCCGGACAGGCCGCCCTGGCCATGGAACTGGCCGAACGCCGCGCGGACGCCCAGCAGATCGCCCTCCTGGAGGACCGCGACCGCATCGCCCGCGACCTGCACGACCTGGCGATCCAGCGGCTGTTCGCCACCGGCATGACCCTCCAGAGCGCCGACCGCTTCATCGACCACCCCGAGGCCGTCGAGCGCGTCCACCGCGCGGTCGACGACCTCGACGAGACCATAAAGATCATCAGGTCGACGATCTTCGGACTCCGGTCCCGGGAGACCGCACCCCAGTACGGCCTGCGCACCCGCGTCGTCCAGACCGTCGGCGAGGCCGGCACCCTCCTCGGCTTCGCCCCGAGCCTGCGCATGGAGGGCCTCCTGGACACCCAGGTGCCGCGCGCGGCCGTCGACGACGCGGTGGCCGTCCTCGGCGAGGCCCTGGCCAACGTCGCCCGCCACGCCGGAGCCACCACCACGGACGTCTCCGTCGTCAACGACGGCCACGACCTCACCCTGACCGTCACCGACGACGGCACCGGCATCCCCCGCACCGGCCACCCCCGCCGCAGCGGCCTCCGCAACCTCGCCGAGCGCGCCTCCCACCACGGCGGCGAACTCGACCTGACCACACCGAAGGACGGCGGGACACGGCTGGTGTGGCGGATACCGGTGCGGTGATGGCGCGTTGTCGACGTTTGTGAGATAAGGCACAACTGTCGAATGGCCCCCTTAGGGGGAATCTCCCCGGTTTCTGCCCAATTTTCCGGCATGGACCAGACACATCATGTGCCCCTACCGTCACACCTCGCGACCATGCGTCAGGCTCTGGGGAGGGCTGGGGGGATGTTTCGTCATGCGCGCGTGCGTGCGTTGGGCGGTGCCGCTGTGTGGGGGCTCGGGCTGGCACTGCTGACCGGGGTGCTGCCGGACCATGCGGTGGCGAGGGCGGCGGGCTCCGCCCCACCGGACAGGGCCTCGTCCGCCGCGCCCGATCCGGCCGGTGACGCGTCAGCCCCGTCGGAGACCGATGCGCTGGCCCTGGCCAAGCGCTCGGGCCGGAACGTGGAGGTGGCGTCCCGGCGCACCGAGACCTCGGACGTGGTGGCCCGCCCCGACGGAAAACTGGAGGCCAGGGAGTACCTGCGCCCGGTCCGGGCGCGAGTGGGCGGCGAATGGAAGCCGGTCGACGCCACGCTGGCGAAGGCCGCCGACGGCGGCGTCTCGCCACGTGCGGCCACCGTGGGGGTGAGGTTCTCCGGCGGAGGCGACGGGCCTCTGGTCCGGCTGGACAAGGGCGGGCGCAAGCTCGCCCTGGGCTGGCCGTCCAAGCTCCCGGTCCCTCGCCTGGACGGCGACACCGCCACCTACCCGGACGTCCTCCCGGACGTCGACCTGCGGCTGGCCGCGCAGGCGGACGGCTTCACCCAGCTCCTGGTCGTGAAGTCGGCGAAAGCGGCGGCCGACCCCGAACTGGCCCGGCTGCGCCTGCGGCTCGACGGCGAGGGCCTGACCGTGCGGCAGACCGCACAGGGCGGACTGACGGCCGTCGACCAGGGCGCCGGCGGCGCCGTCTTCGAGGCGCCGGCACCGATGATGTGGGACTCCAGCCCGGGCCCGGTCCCGGCGGACAAGACGAAGGCGGTCCGGTCGGCGGCGCGCGGGCTCGCCAAAGCCGCCGGGAGCGGCGCGGACGAGCCGGGACCCGGAGAGTCCGGCAAGCAGGCCCGGGTCGGCGTGAACGTCGCCGACAGCGGCCGTGAGCTGGTGCTGACACCGGACAAGGCCGTACTGAGCGGTCCCGGCACGGTGTACCCGGTGTTCATCGACCCGCAGTGGTACACACCGCAGGCCTCCGCCTGGACCATGGCCACCAGCTACTTCGCGAACGAGCCGCAGTGGAAGTTCAACGGCAAGAGCGACGCCGGCATGGGCTACTGCGACTGGATGCACTGCCAGCCGGAGGACACCAAGCGCCTGTTCTACGAGATCGGCACCTCGAGGTTCGCGGGCAAGACCATCCTCTCGGCGGAGTTCGTGGTCCGCGAGACGTGGTCGGCCTCGTGCGAGAAGAAGGGGGTGCAGCTCTGGCGGACGAAGGGCATCGACGCGTCCACCACGTGGAACTCCCAGAAGGCGTCCGGCTTCTGGATCAAGAAGCTGGGTGAGGAGTCCTTCGCCCACGGCTTCGAGGGCTGCGCCTCCGCCGACGCCGAATTCGATGTGCTGGACCCGGTGAAGGAGGCGGCGGCCAAGGGCTGGTCCTCGATGACGTTCGGTCTGCGCGCCTCGGACGAGTCCGACACCTACGCCTGGAAGCGCTTCTCCGACCGCGCCTATCTGCGCGTGCAGTACAACCAGACGCCGCCGCAGATCACCATGGCGCAGCTGTCGATGGAGTACGGCGGCCAGTGCCGGATCCCCGAGAAGGCGGTGCACGTACGCAGCCTGGGGAAGGTCTACGCCAACAACGTCACCGACCCCGACGGCGACGACGTCGCGGTGGAGTTCCAGGCCGAGTGGGACGCGGGCGACGGCAAGGGCAACGTCGCGCGGTGGAAGCCGGGGCTGACCCCGTTCAAGAAGTCGGGCTCGGACTTCGCGGTCTCCCTGCCGGCCGACGTCAGGGTGGGTACGCCCGTGAACTGGTACGTGCGGTCCTACGACCGGCACGGATACTCCCCCTGGTCCTACGCCGGGTCACCCAGCGGCTGCTACTTCGTCGTCGACCCCAAGGTCCTTCCCGCTCCCAAGGTCGTGTCGGGGGACTACCCGGAATCGAAGCCCGGCTCCTCCGCCGACGCGGACGACCCGTGGTTCGACGGAGTCGGCCGCTACGGCACCTTCACCGTCGGCCCGGCCCAGAAGGGCATCACCAAGTACCTCTACGGTGTCAATGGCGATGCCTCGGAGAAGAACGCGCTGACCACGACGGACGGAGCGGCCAGGACCATCAGGGCCCTGCCCGGCGAGGCGGGACTGAACTTCCTGACCGTCCAGGCCATGGACGCCGCGGGCAACGTCAGCGAGCCGTACACCTACCGCTACAAGGTGCGGGCCGGCCAGCCCGAGCGCGCCGTGTGGTCGATGGACGACGGCCCGGACGCCAAGGAGGCACAGGGCGCGGCTCCCCAGCGGACGGCGCGGCTGCACGGAGGAGCGGTCACCGGGGCGGGGGGAGTGACGGGCGCGGCGCTGACCCTCGACGGCAAGGACGCCTACGCCGAGAGCGACACCCCGGTGGTGGACACCTCGGGCAGCTTCACGGTGTCCGCCTGGGCGAAGCTCTCGGCCATGCCCTCCGAGCCGGCCGCTGTGGCCGCCCAAGCGGGCAACCGCTCGCCGGGTTTCGGTCTGTACTACTCCAAGGACTACGACCGGTGGGCGTTCAGTCAGTTCGCCTCGGACACCGATGGCGCACTGCCGGTACGGGTGATGCAGAAGAAGCCCGGCGGGGTGAAGGCAGGGGAGTGGACGCACCTCGTGGGCGTCTACGACAGCGGCGCCGGCGAGCTGCGGCTGTTCGTCAACGGCCAGCAGGAGGCGGCCGTGCCGTACACGACGCCCTGGGACGCCCGTCGCGGATTGCTGATCGGCGCGTCGTCGGCGAACGGCAAGCCGACCGCGTTCTTCCCCGGGCAGATCGACGAAGTGGAGATCTTCAACAAGCCGGCGTCCCCGAGCGAGATCTCGCGGCTGTATGCCAAGGAGCACGTCCGGGGCCCGGGCCGTCCGGCGCGTGCGATCTTCCCGCTGGACGAGCAGGCCGGTGCGCAGGAGGTGACCGGACGCGCGGACGTCATGCCGGCCGCCTTCCACGCAGGCGCCAGGCCGGGCTCGCCCGGCGTCGATGGCAAGGCCCTCTCCCTGGACGGCGTACGCGACTACGCGACGGTGGACGCTCCGCACTTCAACACCATGGGCGCCTTCGCGATCTCCGCATGGGTGCGGCTGCCGAAGGACAAGCCCGCGCACACCGCGGTGGTGATGACGCAGTCGGGCGTGAACGCGAGCGGCGTCGAACTCTACTACTCGCCCACCTACGACAGATGGGTGCTCAACCAGCACTCCGCCGACACCGCCGACGCCTCGCAGAACAAGGTCGTCCAGAGCGCCGGGGCGCCGCCCCGGGGCGGTGAGTGGACGTACCTCGCCGGAGTCCACGACATCGTGGCGAAAACCCTCACTCTGTACGTCAACGGCGTCGACGCCGGTTCCGCCCCGGTGCCCGCGCCCTGGTACGCGGACCGCCAACTGCAGATCGGCGCGGGGTCCTACGCGGGCAAGCCGGGCAACTTCTTCGCCGGAGAGATCGACGACGTACGCCTCTACGACCGCCCGGTGTCGGCCGACGAGATCAGGCAACTGTTCCAACAGCGTCCCCAGGTCAAGGGACGATGGAAGCTGGACACGGCCTCGGGCACGCCGGCCGTGTCACCGGACGACCTCACGGACGCCAAGGCGCCCCGCCACGACCTGACCCTGTCGGGCGGAGCCGCGATCGGCGCCGGCCACGTCGACAACGGCGGCCTGCGGCTCGACGGATCCGACGACGCGGCCGCCACCCACGGGATGCCCGTCGACACCAGCGGCAGCTTCACCATGACCGCCTGGGCGCAGCGGGTGGCGGACAGGCCGGGGCGCGCCATGACCGTCATGAGTGCGGACGGCGCGTTCCGCGACGCCTTCACCCTGCGCTACGTTCCCGGTGCCAAGGCCCCGGACGGCACCGACGCCGAGGGGCCGGGGCGCTGGCAGGTGACCCTGCCCGACAAGGACGCGGACAAGGGCGTGACCCTCACGACGGTGGAGAGCCGGGCCTTCCAGGACGCGGGTGCCTGGAACCATCTGGCCCTGGTCTACGACGGATTCGCCCATGAAATCCGGTTGTACGTGAACGGCGCCCTGGAGGAGTTCTCCTGCCGTGCGGACACCGGCACGACGATCGTGGAGAACGCCTGCGCGGACCGTTCCTCCCGGACCGGCAACGCGATGTCGTCCGGTGCCGGCAAGTCCCTTCAGCTCGGGCGGTCCGTGGCCGGCGGGACGGCATCGGAGCACTGGTCGGGACAGCTCGACGACGTATGGGCCTTCCAGGGAGCCCTGACCAAGCAGCAGGTAGAGCGGCTCGCCGCCGGTCTTCCCGGCCTCCCCACCCAGGTACCGAGCGACTGAACCGGCCGGAGTACAGCCGGACGAAGGATTCCGCCGCACGCTGCCGCGCACAGGTCGCGCCGTGCCGACTCTGCAATTCAGCGAGGGATGACGAGGAATGAAGCGCAAGACCCATGCCCCCAGGGCGCGGTGGCGCAGAGGCCTGGCAGTGGGCGTGCCCACGGTCCTGATGGCGTCGCTGCTGCAAGGCGTGGCGCTCCCGGCAGTGGCCAAGGGTGGTCATGCCCTGCCCGGAGCCCCCGCTCCGGGGAAGCCCGTGGCCGGCGAGGTGGCCACGGGCAAGCCGCGCAAGACCGACCCCGCCCCCAGAGTGCCGTCGGAGAAACCGAAGGCCGCGTGGCCCAAGGGCGGGAAGACCGTGGTCGACCTGTCGAAGCCGCCCAAGGCCGCGGGGCGGGCCGTGAAGGCCGGCAGCCTGCCGGTCAGCTTTCTGCCCGCCGCCCGGGACAAGAACACGAAGGGGGTGACGGCCGCCCCGCCCGCCGGCAAGACCGAAGTACGCATCGCGGACCGCAAGGCCAGTGAGCGGGCGGGAGTGCGCGGCCCGCTGATCGTCATCGCGGCGCAGACGACCAAGACGGCCCTGAAGACCCAGGGGAGCACGCCCACCGGCATCCGGCTCGACTACTCCGGCTTCGCCCAGGCGTACGGGGGTGGCTACGCGTCCCGGCTGCGCCTGATGGAACTCCCCGAGTGCGCTCTCACCACCCCGGACAAGGCCGGCTGCCGGACCGCCAAGCCGGTCGTCGCCGTCAACGACACGGAGAAGCAGACCCTCACGGCCGAACGAGTGAGCCTGCGCGCGGGTGCGAGAACGGTCCTCGCCGCCGCCCCTGCGGCCGGGGGCGAGAAGGGCGACTACAAGGCCACACCCCTCTCACCGTCGGCGACGTGGAGGACCGACCTCAACAGTGGTTCCTTCACCTGGTCGTACAACATCCCGGTGCCCGAGGTGCCCGGCGGCCTCAAGCCCGAGGTCGGGCTGGGGTATTCCTCGTCCTCGGTCGACGGCCGCACCGGCAACACCAACAACCAGCCCTCGTGGGTGGGCGACGGCTTCGAGCTGTGGCCGGGCTTCATCGAGCGCCGCTACAAATCGTGTTCCGAGGACGGCGAGGAGCACGGCGACGGCAACAAGCCCGGCGACCTGTGCTGGGCCTACGACAACGCCACGATCTCGTTCAACGGAAAGGCAGGCGAACTCGTCCCGGCCGGCGGCGACCAGTGGAAGCTGAAGAACGACGACGGCACCAAGATCGCCCGGCTGACCGGCAGCGAACACGACAACGGTGACAACGACAACGAGTACTGGCGCGTGACCACGCCGGAAGGCACCCGCTACTACTTCGGCTACCACAAACTCAACGGCTGGGCGAAGGGCAAGGACACCACCGACTCCACCTGGACCGCCCCCGTCTACGGCAACAACGCCGGCGAACCCTGCCACAAGGACGGCTTCAAGGACTCCTGGTGCCAGCAGGCCTGGCGGTGGAACCTCGACTACGCCGTGGACCGGCACGGCAACGCCGTCGGCTACTACTACGGCAAGGAGACCAACTCCTACGGCCGCGACCTCGAGTCCAAGGACGACACGCCCTACGTGCGGGGCGGCTACCTCAAGCGCATCGAATACGGCCTCCAGTCGTCCGACCTGTACGCCAAGCCCTTGGCCAAGCTCGACTTCGGCAACGCCGAACGGTGCCTTCCGCAGGACAAGGACAAGGTCACCTGCGCCGAGGACACGATCGACGACAAGAAGCAGTACTGGTACGACACGCCCTGGGACATGAACTGCAAGGCCGGGACGGAGTGCGACAAGGGACGACTGTCGCCCTCTTTCTGGACCCGCAAGCGCCTGACGGACATCACTACCAGCGTCCTGAGGACCGATGGCGGCTACGCTCCCGTCGACTCCTGGAAGTTCGGCCACCGCTGGGGCATGGCCGACACCGACTATCAGCTGCTGCTCGAATCCATCCAGCACACCGGCCACAGCGCCAGCCCCGCCATCACCCTTCCGAAGACCACACTCGTCTACACCCAGCGCCCCAACCGCCTCGACAAGACCGGCGACGGCAAGGCGCCCTTCATCAAGGAGCGCCTGTCCACCGTCACCGACGAGACGGGCGGCCAGACCGACGTCACCTACTCCCAGCCCGTATGCGACTGGGCGAAACAGCCGACGCCCGAGAGCAACACGACACGTTGTTTCCCCCAGTTCACCGGCGGAAGCAGCAGTGACGACCCGACCCGGCAGTGGTTCAACAAGTACGTCGTGGATGCCGTGACGGCGACCGACCGCACGGGCGGTGCCCCCGACCAGGTCACCCGCTACGACTACCTGGACGACGCCGCCTGGCACTACGACGACGACAACGGGCTGACCAAGGAGAAGTTCAAGACCTGGTCGCAGTGGCGCGGCTACGGCCACGTGCGCGTCCGCACCGGCGGGCAGGGCGCGGACGGCGTGAAGTCCCAGCAGGACACGTATTTCCTGCGTGGCATGGACGGGGACAGGAAGGGCCCCGACGGCGGCAAGAAGGAGGTGAGCGTCTCCTTGGGCAAGGACGAGGGAGCCGCGATCACCGATCACTCGTCCGCGGCGGGATTCGCGTACAGGACCGAGAGCTACTCCGGCCCCGGCGGAAAGCTGCTGGCCAAGACGGTCAGCCGGCCCTGGCACCACGAGACCGCCAAGAGTGAACGTTCCTGGGGGACCATCACCGCGAACTTCACCGGCACCGAGTCGGCACAGAGCTTCACTTCCCTCGACGACGGGGCTGGCAAGAAGTGGCGTCAGACGTCCGCGGCCACGAAATACGACACCGTCGCCGGGCGGCCCACGGAAGCCGACGACTTCGGGGACCTGTCCACGCCGGCCGACGACCAGTGCACCCGGACCACGTACGCCGACAACACCGAGGCCAACATCCTCGCCCTGCGTTCGCGCGTGGTGACGACGGCGGTGTCCTGTGCCACCTCCTCCGTCGATCGCACCAAGCAGGTCATATCCGATGTCCGCACCGCCTACGACGGCGGCGGCTACGGAGATCGGCCCACCAAGGGCGAGGCCACCGGCGTGGCCACGCTCACGAAGGACGACAACAACCGGGCGACCTACCTCGAGTCCGGCAAGACGTACGACGCCTATGCCCGGGAGCTGACCAGCACCGACCTCACCGCCGAGGTCGTCTTCGACGGCTCGGGCCGCCTGGTGTCCACCACCAAACGCTCCGACGGCCGCACCACGAAGACCGCCTATGCGCCGAGCACGGGATTCGCCACGACCGTCACCACCACGGCGCCCCCCGCCAAGGCCGGTGACGCGTCGACCGCCTGGACCAGCACCACCTTGCTCGACCCGCTGCGCGGACAGGTCCTCAGGAGGACGGACGCCAACAACCGGCGCACCGACATCGCCTACGACGCCCTCGGCCGCTCCGTCAAGGTCTGGCTGCCCGACAAGCCGCAGTCCTCCTTCGGCCCGCCCAGCCTGGAGTTCTCCTACTCCATCACGGACGGCAAGCCCGTCGCGGTCGCCACCCGGAAGCTGAACGACGGCTTCGGCCAGCTGACCGCCTACACGCTCTACGACGGCTTCCAGCGCCCCCGCCAGACCCAGGAACCGGGCCCCGACGGCGGAAAGCTGATCACCGACACCTTCTACGACGAGCGCGGCCTCGTCGCGAAGACCTTCGCCCCGTACTACGCCCTGGGCGCACCGGGCACCGGGCTGTTCAGCCCGGACAACGCCCTGAAGGTGGAATCCCAGACCTGGAACACCTACGACGGGCTCGGCCGCGTCGCGGAGACCAAGCAGATCGCCGGAAACAGCGACGCCGGCAAGGTACTGGCCAGCACCCGCACGCTCTACGGCGGCGACCGCACGACGGTGATCCCGCCCGCGGGATCCACCGCGACGACCACGGTCGTCGACGCCCGGGGCAGGACCACCGAGCTCCACCAGCTGCACGAGCGCAGCCCGGGCGCGGACTCCGACGTCGCCCGCTACGCGTACAACCCGCAGGGCAAGCTGTCCCGGTACACGGACCCGGCGGGCAACTCCTGGTCGTACACCTACGACCAGCTCGGACACCAGGTCTCCGCGGACGACCCGGACAAGGGCACCAGCACCAGCACCTACGACGACCGCGGCCAGCTCACCAGCGTCACCGATGCCCGCAAGACCAAGAACACGCTCTACTACGCCTACGACAACGTCGGCCGCAAGACCGAGCTCCGCGAGGGATCCGTCAGCGGAACGAAGCTCGCCGAGTGGTCCTACGACACGGTCGCGGGCGGCAAGGGACAGCTGGCCTCGGCAACGCGCTACGTGGACGGCAATGCCTACGTCAGCCGTGTGGACGAGTACGACGCGCTCTACCGGGCCACGCGCTCGGCCGCCGTCATCCCTGCGAACGAAGGGCCCCTGGCAGGCACCTACCGGTTCGGAACCAACTACAACCCGTCAGGCAGCGTCAAGAGCACCTTCCTGCCGAAGGCGGGTTCGCTCGCCGGTGACGGCGTCCTCTACACCTACGACGATCTCCTGCGTCCCACGGAGATCAGAGGGTCCGGCGGCCTCAAGGCGAGCATCACCAGCTACAGCCTCACCGGAAAGCCCCTCCAGGCGAAGCTCACGGGGGGCGGCAAGTTCACGCAGATCACCAACGGCTACGAGTGGGGAACCCAGCGGCTGGCGGGCACCCGGGTCGACCGTGAGAACGCCCCGGCCGTCGACAAGGCCGCGACGTACACGTACGACGAGGCGGGCAACATCCGGGCCGTGTCCGACGCGGCGGCGGGCGGCACGGACACGCAGTGCTTCACCTACGACTACCTGCGCCGCGTCACGGACGAGTGGACGCAGTCCACGCCGACGTGCGCCGCGGCGCCGGCGGCGAACCTGACCGGTGGCCCGGCCCCCTACTGGAACTCGTACACCTACGACAAGACGGGCAACCGCCTCACCGAGACCCGGCACGACTCCGGCGGAGACGGTGCCAAGGACGTCAAGCGGACGTACGCCTACCCGGCTGCCGGCGGTCCCCAGCCGCACGCCCTCTCCGCCGTGAACACCAGCGGCCCTACGGGCACGGCCAAGGACTCCTACACCTACGACCCGGCCGGCAACACCGCCACCCGCGTCCTGGGCGGCGACACCCAGTCGCTGGAGTGGGACGCCGAAGGCCACCTGGCCAAGGCGACCCAGATGAAGGACGGAAAGCCCGCCGGGACCACCTCCTATCTCTACGACGCCGAGGGCGGGCGGCTGATCGGCCGGACCGACACCGAGACGACCCTCTACCTCGGCCCCACCGAGATCACCCTCACCAAGGGCACCACCACCCCGAAGGCCACCCGCTACATCGACCTCGGCAACGGCGTCCAAGCGGTCCAGAGCGACGACGGCAGTGCGTCCTTCGTCATCGCGGACCAGGTCGGTACGGGCCAGCTCGCCATCGATTCCAAGTCGGCGACGGCGACACACCGGCGCACCACACCTTTCGGCGCCCCGCGCGGCGAGCAGCCGAAGAACTGGCCCGGAACGAAGGGCTTCGTAGGGGGAACGAACGACGCGACAACGGGCCTGACGCACCTCGGGGCCCGTGAATACGACCCGTCGATCGGCCGGTTCATCAGCGTCGACCCACTCCTGGACCTGGAGGACCCCCAGCAGAACCACGGCTACACCTACGCCAACAACAACCCGGCGACCCTCTCCGACCCGACCGGCATGATCCCCGAGGGCTGCGGAACGCTCGGTAAATGCTACGGGTACTCACCCAGCACCGGGGGATGTCCCTACGGCTGCGGGTCCACGGCCAACGTCCTGTGGGGCGAAGCGGAATACGAGGACTACGACGACTACGACGGTCCCGTCTACAACGACTGGGAGGACGCGGCCAGTCGCGGCAACGAGGTCATCTACGCAGGCGTCGAGGTCCCGGCCCACTGGGAGGAGAAGGAGAAGTTCCAGGAGGCCTTCTACCGGGAAGTGGCCGCCTTCTGCCATGGCGAGTCGATCAACTGCATGAGCGATGTGGTGTACACCGGCGACGAGAGCCACGTGCGATCGGTGCTCAGCCGGCTGAAGTTCTTCGCCTACATCGCCTGTCGGGACGTCGACTGCCCCGAGAGCGTGAGTACGTTCAGGGAGGCCCTGGGCGCTGCGGCGCTCATGCAGCTCGAGAACGGGATGAGTGGTGGCTTCCCCGGCCTGCGGGGCGCCCGGGGCGGAGGAAGCCGGGGAGGGCGCGGAGGAAGCGGGGCGTGCCTCCACAGCTTCACCCCCGGCACCGAAGTCCTGCTCGAGGACGGCAGCAGCAAGCCGATCGAGGACGTCAAGACGGGCGACAAGGTCCTGGCGACCGACCCCGAGACGGGGGAGACGACCTCACGCGAAGTCGTCGCCACCTTCGACACCGCGCACGACAAGGACTTCACCGACCTGACGGTCCAGACGGACCGCGGCGCGGCGAGCATCATCGCCACCGACACCCATCCGTTCTGGGAGGCCGTCGAAAAGAAGTGGGTCGACGCGGGCGACCTCCGCCCGGGCGCCCACCTGCGGAGTGCGAAGGGCGAGACCCTCCAGGTCACGTCGGCCCGTCACTTCGTCAAGCAGCAGCGCACCCACGACCTGACCGTCCGTGGTGTTCACACGTACCATGTGCTGGCGGGTAAGTCGCCGGTCTTGGTCCACAACTCAAACTGTGGGCCGGGTACAAAGTTTGATGTACCGAGTGAGCCGGGCATCTACACTATTCACCTAAATGACGGAACGAAATACGTAGGAAGCTCGACATCAAGCATCAGGGAGCGAGTGAATAAGTCGATGCGCTCCAAGCATGCGGTTCGCAAGGCCGGGTACACGTCTGATGATGTGGCGAACGTCACGTACTTCACTCTGCCTGCCGGGACAAGCAAGACGGCGATCCGTCGTATGGAGCAAACGATGATGGAGGGCGTTAAGGAGAGGGGTGGGCGTCTCCTTAATCGAAGAGATCCGGAAATCGAAGTTCCATTCGGCAGGTACCTGCCGTAAATCTCTATCTGGAGTTTGTGATGGGAACCTGGGGTTCGGGTCCGTTCGACAGTGACACGGCTGAAGACTTCCTTGATGAGCTGGAAGAACAGTCCGCTCCGCAGCGGCTGGCGGTCGTGGAGCGAACTTTCCGTTTTGCGATTGAGGGGGGTGGGAGTTCGTCCTCATCCGTGCTACCAGAAGAGGTAATGGCTGCCGCGGCTTTGGTTGCGGCCAACATCCCTGCTGGCCGTTCTCTGACTTGGAACGAGGAATGTCCGGGCATTGTGGAATGGCTGGCGAAGCCGGTCACTCCTGCCCTAGCGTCATCCGCCATTCAAGCCCTGGAAGCGGCGTTGCCTGTAGACGGCTGGTTCTGGCGAAGCTGGGTGGATGCAGAGGAGAAGTTCGAGGCTCAGGCCGCGATTGACCGCTTGCGGTCTGTGCTGCGTCCTGCCAGCGAAGGTGAATCTCGGTAGGTGGCCTTCACTTAATATCGAGGCCAGAGGCGGAAGCGTGCGAAGAGCCCCATCGAATTTCCAAATTTGATGGGGCTCTTCAGTCTTTGACGGCAACGTCGATGTGGTCGTGGCCGAGCAGTTCCTTTTCCGGCTCGGGCCCCGAGCCTGCCGGGGCCCGGTAGGCGTTGGGCACGACGCGTCGCTAGTGGGCGATCACTCCGGGGTGGGTATCCGCCGGACATCCACTGGTTGATGCGCCCGCCCGGCGTATCGTGCCGCTGAAGGTAGTGAGCAGATGACTACGGAGCTGGCTGACAGCGTCCGCAAGTGCCGGCGCGGGCTGGGATGAGCCAGGAAGAACTGGCCCATGCCGCAGGTGTGTCACCGGGCGCGGTGCACAAAATGGGGCAGGGTGGCACGGCCCACACGGAGGCCGACCTCCGGGGCGTTTGGCGGTAAACGGGGATTGCAGCGTCGGAGGGCGACCGCTGGGAGGTCGTGGCTCGGCCCGGCCTTACGCCTTGATCTCCTCCATCAGCATCTGCAGCGTGCTGCAGTGCTTCTCGGAGGGGAGGGCCGCAAGCGTGGCGCGGGCGTGGGCGCGGCCGGCGGTTTTGTCGCCGGAGCGGGTGAGCATGAGGGCGGTGTGCATCTCCAGGTGGGCGGCGAAGCGGGGGAGGCTCGCGGGGAGTTCGCGGCGGGCGGCCTCCTGGGCCCGTACGGCGCGGTCCTCGTCGCCGAGGCGGGCGGAGAGCAGGGACAGGAAGCCGTTCAGCCGCCAGTGGGTCACCGCGTAGTCGCTGACCTGGGTGCTGGGGCCCGAGGCGTCGAAGACCCGGCGGGCGCGGTCGGCGAGGTCGAGCGCGGTGGCCTTGTCGCCCTGCAGGGCGAGGGCGTAGGCCTTGCCCAGGGTGGCGTTGAGGAGGCCCGCGGACGGCTTGTCGCTGATGGCCATGGCCTGGTCGGCCAGGACGTTGGCGTAGCCGAGGCCCTTGCCGCCGTAGCCGAGGGTCAGGGCGGCCCGGCCGCGCGTCCAGACGCGGGTGCGGACGTCGCCCGAGCGGTCCGCCGCCTCGGCGGCCATGCGGAACCACGCGACGGCCTTGGTCTGGTCGGGCCAGGTGAACGTGGTGGCGTACAGCGTCATCAGACGGGCCGCCACGGACCACATGCGGTCGTCGTCGAGCTGCTGCTGCACGACCATGAGGTCGCGCGCCGCGCGGCGCTGGATGTCGGCCGCCCCCTGGGACATGTAGTCGGCGCCGTAGGCGGTCAGCTTCTCCTCCCACTCCTGGGGGGAGGGGCCGCCCCGCAGCCGGGCGGTGAAGCCCACGGTGAGGAGGTCCGCCGCCAGCTGGGGTGCTACGGAGGCCGCGGCGATGCCGCTCGGCAGGCCGTGGCCGGCGGGGTTCTGACGGGCGGTCTCCCCGTCCAGGACCGCCGGCGGGACGTCGAGCACCGTCGACAGGCACCGGACGTAGAACGGTCCGGGCCGGACCTTGCCGCGTTCCCAGCCGCTCACGTACTCCCGGGTCAGGGTGGTGCCGAAGGCGTCATTGATCTCCGACGCCAGCCGGCCCTGACTCCATCCACGCGCCTTCCGCAGCTCCCTGACGACCTCACCCATTGCCACACAGGCCATCTTCCCCCGGAAATCACCCCTCGAATGCCACTACGAATGCCACTACCGGGCGGATGTCCGCCCGGAGACAGTGGGAGCGACGGGTGATCATCAGGTCCGGGCGTGCCACGGGGGTGCCCGTCCGGGCTCATGGCTCGGGTCACCGCGCCCGTCGCCGGGTGCGGTGCCCGGGCCACCGCCATGAGGAGGGGAGGCGGTGGACCGGGCTCGGCCCGATCCCGGGGCGTCACACCCCGACGGCCTCCTCCATCTCCTCTTCGGCCTCCTCGGCCCGGGTTCCGGCCGCGGGGACGGCGGCCGCGGCGGGCCGCGTGGCGCGCCGCTTCTCGACGGCCCAGGCGGCCGCGATCGTCACCGCGCCCACGGCGAGCCACACGGCCAGCGTCGTCACGTTCCGGCCGAGGCCGGAGTGGCCGAAGTAGACGAGGGAGCGCACGCCCTCGACGAATCCGGCACCGTTCCAGAAGGAGTGGAGGGCGGCGAAGAAGCCGTTCTGCAGCTCGGGGCGGTAGACCCCGCCCGCGCTGGTGAAGTTGAGCATCACGAACAACACCATCACGCCCAGCGTGGTCCAGCGCTTGAGGAAGGTGTGCAGACCGGTGCCGACGAGCAGGATGCCCGCCGAGTACAGCCACGCCATCCCCCACAGCCCCCACAGACCGTGGTCGACCAGGTGGAAGACCGGGCCGGCGAAGGCGGCGCCGAGCACGGCGACCACCAGCGACATGCCCGCCGCCAGCACCGCCCGCAGCCGCATCGGCAGCGCCGCGCCCGCGCCGCCTATGACGGCCACGGAGGCGTACGAACCGATGCTGAGCGCGACGAGCAGGAAGAAGACGCCCTGGCCGGTCGGGTCGCCCTCGGCCGGCGGCACGATGTCGGTCACCTTCAGGGGCGCGCCCTGCTTCGCGGCCACGGGGGTGAAGACCTTCTGCACCGCCATCGCCGTGGTGTCCGAGCCGGCGGAGGCCACCAGCAGCTCCGGGTGGCGCCGGTCCGGGACGTACGCCCCGAAGACGTCGCGGTGCTCGAGCCGGCGGACGGCCTCCGCCCGGTCGGCGACGGTCCGTACGGCGAGGCGGCCGTCCGCCTTGTCGTCGATGGTCTGTGCCAGCACCCGGGCGCCAGGGGCCTCCCCGACCACCGCGACGGGCAGCTGGTGCGGCGAGGGGTGGGCGAACGCGCCCAGGTAGGCGAGCCCCATCCCGACGCACATCAGCAGGGGGGTGAGCAGATGGGTCAGCACGTGGCGCAGCGCGCCGCCGGTGGCGGGTTTCATCGGCGCCCTTCCTCAGATAGTTGGTAAATGCAACTCTTTCTTCAAGTTGTACTATACAACTACATGGCCGAAAGGAAACCCCCGTGCCCCCTCGTGACGCGTCCGTGGAGACCATCCAGCGCGAGCTGACCGCCTTCGCCCGCCGCGCCCGGGCCGCCGCCGCCCGGATGCACCCGGAGCTCTCGCTCGTCTCCTTCACCCTGCTCGCCCACCTCGAGGACCGGCGGGGCTGCCGGGCGACCGACCTCGCGGCGCACTACCTGCTCGACAAGTCGACGGTGAGCCGGCAGATCGCCACCCTCGAGCGCCTCGGGCTCGTCGAGCGCCGCCTCGACCCCGACGACCACCGCGTCCAGGTGCTGCACCTGACCGACGCCGGTGCCGCGAGTCTCGCCCAGGTCGCCGCCAGCCGGCTGGCGGCCTTCCAGGAGCGCCTCGCCGACTGGGACGAGGACGACCTCGCCCGCTTCGCCGGCTACCTCCTGCGCTACAACGAGGGCTACGAGGGCCAGGCGGGCCAGGAGGGCTAGGAGGCTACGAACCGGCCGCCGGGCGGTAGGGGCCGGCATGGGTGGCCAGGACGGCCGCCTGGATGCGCCGCTCGACGCCGAGCTTGGCGAGCATGCGGGAGATGTGGTTCTTGACCGTCTTCTCGGACAGGAACAGCCGCTGGGCGATCTGCCGGTTGGTGAGCCCCTCACCGATGAGGGCGAGGACGTCGTGCTCGCGCGGGGAGAGCACGGCCAGGCGCTCGTCCTCCGGCCCCGGGGCGTCCTCCTCCGGCTCGCCGCCGCCGCGCAGGCTGTTCATCAGCCGGGTGGTGGTCTCCGGGTCGAGCATGGACTGGCCGGCGGCGACCGTACGGATCGCGGCGACGAGGTCCGAGCCCTTGATCTGCTTGAGGACGTAACCGGCCGCCCCGGCCATGATCGCGTCGAGGAGCGCATCGTCGTCGTCGAAGGAGGTCAGCATCAGGCACGCCAGGCCCGGCATGCGTGAGCGCAGCTCGCGGCAGACCGTGATGCCGTCGCCGTCGGGCAGCCGGACGTCCAGCACGGCCACGTCGGGCCGCAGGGCGGGGCCCCGGGTCAGGGCGTGGTCGGTGGTGCCGGCCTCGCCGACGACCGTGATGTCGTCCTCGCCGTCCAGCAGGTCATGGATGCCCCGCCGGACGACCTCGTGGTCGTCCAGCAGGAACACCCGGATCGGCCGTTCCTGGGAGAACGTCCTTGACTGGTCCACTACCGCTCCCTGTCGACGGTCCGCGCGGTCGACGATCCGCACGCACGCGCTTCCACGCTTATTCGATCATGGTCCATCGGCGGGGCGTCACGCCATGGGCCGAACGGCCCCGGCTCCCCGTCGGCGCGCACCCGGCACGGATCCGCCCGGGCCCCGGCGCGTTCCCGGTGCTCACGGCGCGAGGTCGCGGCGCGCGAGGAGCGCGAACGCCAGGGCGATCCCGAGCGTTCCGACGCCCGCCAGCACGCCGAACGACCCCCACGGGACCGCGCCGTGGGCCAGCACGTCGGCCGGCGCGTAATAGTGGAACGGGCTGACGAAGCGCAGCGGCGCCGCCGCCTCCCAGGCCAGCGCGACGAAGTTCACGGCGAACCCGACCGCCCCGACCGCGATCGTCGCGCCCACCACCCTCGCCCGGTGCCGGCCCGCCGCGGACACGGCCAGGGCCGGGCCCGTCACGCACAGCGCGAAGGCCCAGCCCATCAGCCCGGCGGCGAACACCCCGCCCAGCGGCACCGCCTCGCGCAGCCGCGGCGACAGCGCCACCCCCGTGGCCACGGTCAGCGTCGCCGCGGTGTTGAGCAGCGCGGACACCACCAGGAGCGCCGCCGTGCGCTCGGCCAGCAGCCGGGTGCGCGACAGCGGACGGGCCATCAGCAGCTCGATCGTGCCGGACTCCACGTCGGCGGCGACCGCCGCCGCGGCGAGCGAGCCGACCGCGGTGAGCTGCAGGGCGATCCAGAACGGGTGGACCAGGCCCGCGCCGAGCAGCCCCGGATAGCTGGCGATCGACACCTCGCCGCTGGTTCCGCTGAAGGCCCTGAAGACGGCGGGCGGCCGCCGCCCGCCGGCCGAGAAGAACGTCGTGGGCGGCACGGTGTCGACGATCACCACGATGAGGGTCTCGAAGACGACCATGCCGAGCAGCAGCGCCACCAGCATCCGCCGGCGGCGCAGCAGCGCCAGCCACAAGAGCGGGAAGCCGCGCCCGCTGCCGCCGTTCACGGCCGCTCCTCCCGCCGGACGTCCTGTCCGGACACGTCCGGCCGTACGCCGGGCGCGTCGCGGTAGAGGTCCAGGAACGCCTCCTCCAGCCCCGCCTCCTCGACGGTCAGGTCGGTCACGGGCAGGGTCAGCAGGTCACGCAGCGCGGCCACCACCTCGTGCGGCGGGATCAGCAGTTCGACGCGGTCGTCCTCCCAGCGCGGCGACCACCGCTCGGCCCCGGGGAGCGGCCGGCGTCCGCGACCGTCGGAGAAGGTCAGCCGCACCCTGCGGGCCCGGGCCTCGCGCAGCGCCGCCACCGACCGCACGGTCACCAGGTGTCCTTTGCGTACGATCGCCACCCGCCCGCAGCTGCGCTGGACCTCGGGCAGGACGTGACTGGAGAGCAGCACCGTGCGGCCGGCCGCCGCGGCCTCGGCCAGCAGCTCGTAGAACGTCTCCTGGACCAGCGGGTCCAGGCCCTCGGTCGGCTCGTCCAGCACGACCAGCTCCGGGTCGTGCTGCAGGGCCTGGACCAGGCCCAGCTTCTGCTTGGTCCCGTGCGAGTACGCGGCGACCGGCCGCCCGAGGTCGCCGGAGGACAGCCGCAGGCGCTCGCAGAGTTCCGCGCGGCGCGGGGTGGGGGCGCGGCTCAGGCGCGCCAGCAGGTCCAGCGTCCGGGCGCCGGTCAGCTCGGGGTACAGACGCAGCTCGCCGGGCAGGTAGCCCAGCGCGGGGGCGAGCGCGCGGTGGTCGGCGACCGGGTCGAGCCCCAGCACCCGCACGCGGCCCGCGGTCGGCTTCAGCAGCCCCACCAGGCACCGCAGGGTCGTCGTCTTGCCCGCCCCGTTCGGGCCCAGGAAGCCGAACACCTCGCCCGTGCCGACCGTGATGTCGAGCCGTTCGACGCCCACGGTCCGGCCGTAACGCTTGGTCAGCGAGCTGATCTCGATGGCGGGTCCGGTGGCACGCATCCAAAGCTCCTCTCGCCGGACGGGCGGTGGGACGCCGACGGGACACCGACGGGACGCCGGCCGCGGGTGTCGGCGGATCAGTGGTCCGCCACCAGCACCGCCGCCCCCGTGACGTGGCCGCCCGCCAGGTCCGCGAGGGCCTCGTCGGCCCGGCTCATCCGGTACGGCCGCACATGGACGACCGGGGGGTGCCGGGCCGCCTCGGCGAGGTAGGCCCGGCCGTCCGCCCGGGTGTTGGCGGTGACACTGCGCACCGTGCGTTCCTGGAACAGATGCCGCTGGTACGTCAGGGCCGGGATGTCGCTGAGGTGGATGCCCGCCACCGCGAGCGTGCCGCCGCGGTCGAGGGCCTCGAGCGCCACCGGCACGAGGTCGCCGACGGGGGCGAAGAGGATCGCCGCGTCCAGCGGCTCGGGCGGCGCGTCGCGGGCGTCGCCCGCCGAGGCCGCGCCGAGCTCCAGGGCCAGGCGCCGGGCTCCCTCGCCCCGGGTGAGTACGTGGACGGTGGCGCCCCGGGCCGCGGCCAGCTGGGCGGTCAGGTGGGCGGAGGCTCCGAAGCCGTAGAGGCCGAGCCTGCCGCCGGGCGGCAGCTGGGCCCGCTCCAGCGCCCGGTAGCCGATGATGCCCGCGCACAGCAGCGGCGCCAGCTCCTCGTCCGCCGGGCCCTCCGGCAGCCGGTAGACGAAGCGGGCGTCGGCCACCATGTGGTCCGCGTAGCCGCCGTGGACGTCCCAGCCGGTGTAGCGGGAGGCGGGGCACAGGTTCTCCCGGCCCGCCAGGCAGTACCGGCAGCGGCCGCAGGTCAGCGCGAGCCAGGCGGCGCCGACCCGGTCGCCGGGCGCGAAGCCCTGGGCGTCCGGTCCGCACGCCACCACCCGGCCCACGATCTCGTGGCCGGGGGTGCACCCCGGCAGGCGCGGCGGCAGGTCGCCCTCCGCGAGGTGGAGGTCCGTACGGCACACGCCGCACGCGCGCACCTCGAGCAGCAGTTCCGTGCCGCCCGGCGCGGCCGGGGCGCGGCGCACGCGGCGCAGCGGGTGCTCGGGCGCCGGGGCCGGGTGGTCGACCACCCAGGCCGTGCCGGCCTCACGCGTGGTCATCGCGCTCACCTCCGCTCGCTGTCTCCACCGTGCGCCGGAGGAGGACGCGGGGCAACGCACGGGACGGGGGAGCCGGGTGCGACGCCGGACGACGCACGTGAGCGAGGGCAGCGAGGGGAACCGGGAAAGGGCCAGGTGTCCCTCCGCCGGTGACCGCCCGGCCCATGCGCGCGCCGCCCGCCCGCCGCGAGGCTGGGAGCAGCCCGGCCGGACACCCGTCCCGCGCCCGTCCCCGGCCGGGCTCCCGCCGGGGCCGCCGGGCCGGCCGGAGCCGGAACGCCGAGGGCGCGCTCCGGCGGCCCGGCGGGATACGACGTGCCGGGCCGACACTGGAAGCAGGACCTTCCCGGCCCCGGCCCGGCCCGGCACGGACCGGGGCCCGGGCCCGGTGACGAGGCACCGAGACGGACGGAGGCGGTCGCGATGGAGCCCGCACCCATCACCGCGGGACTGGACGGCTCGGCCGAGAGCCTGGCCGCCGCCCACTGGGCCGCGGCGGAGGCGGCCCGGCGCGGGCTCGCCCTGCGCCTGCTCCACGCCTGGATCCTCCACGTCCCCGAGCCGGCGGACGTCCCGCCCGAGCGGGACCGCGACTACTGGGCGAAGCGCATCGTGCACGCCGCGCACGCCGAGGTCCGCGCCCGGTTCCCGGCCCTGGACGTCACCGAGGACATCGTGGCGGACGAACCCGGCGCGGCCCTGCTGAAGGCGGCGGAGGCCTCGGCCATGGTCGTCCTCGGCTCGCGCGGCCTGGACCGCCTCGAGAGCTTCTTCCTCGGCGACGTCGGACTCCACGTCGCCGGGAGGGCCGAGCGGCCGGTGGTGCTCGTACGGACCGGCATGGGCTCGCGCCCCCGGCACCCCGCCCCCGCCGCCTCTCCCACCGGCTCTTCCGCCGGGTCACCCGCCGGCGGCGGAGGCGTCGTCCTGGGACTCGGCCTGCGCCGCCCGGCGCACGACCTGCTCGACTTCGCGTTCGACGCCGCCGCCGCGCGCGGGGTGCCCCTGCGCGTGCTGCACGGCCGCCCGCTGCCCGTCCAGGCGTACGCGCCCTGGGGCGTGGACCCCGAGGTCGCCCAGGAGATCACCGAGCACGCGGAGCTGGAGGTCGCACAGGCGCTGCGGCCGTGGCGCGAGAGGCACCCGGACGTCACCGTGATCGACGCCGTCAGCCTGGAGAGCCCCGCCAAGGCCGTCGTCCGCGCGGCCGGGGGAGCCGACCTCCTGGTCGTCGGCCGCCGCCGGCACCGCCCGGCGCTCGTCCCCCGCCTCAGCGCGGTGGCCCAGGCGTGCGTGCACCACGCCCCGTGCCCGGTCGTGGTGGTGCCGCACGACTGACGCCCCTGACCGATCGCCAACCTGACCGATCGCCAAGAAGTGCGGTGCGGACGGGCGCGCCCGGCGTCAGTGGTGGAACGCCGTCACCGGCCGCTCGGGCCGGGCCGGCGGGGCGGGCTGCGCGCGCAGCTCGGGCAGCAGGGCGGTGAGGTCGGCCAGCAGCAGGTCCGCCAGGTCGCGGGAGAAGCCGTTGCGGCAGACGATGCGCAGGACCGACAGGTCCTCCCGGTTCGGCGGGAACGTGTAGGCGGGCACCAGCCAGCCGCGCTCGCGCAGGCGGCGCGAGACGTCGAAGACGTCGAAGTTCGTCACCCCGTCGGCGGTGGTGAAGGCGAACACCGGCAGCTGGTCGCCGTGCGTGAGCAGCCGGAAGTCGCCCAGGGCGCCGATGCGTTCGGCGAGGCCGCGGGCCACGTCGCGGGCGTTGCGCTGCACGGCCCGGAAGCCCTCGCGGCCCAGGCGCAGGAAGGTGTAGTACTGCGCCGCCACCTGGGCGCCGGGACGCGAGAAGTTCAGGGCGAACGTCGGCATGTCGCCGCCCAGGTAGTTGACGCGGAAGACCAGCTCCTCCGGCAGTGCGGCCCGGTCCCGCCACAGCGCCCAGCCCACACCGGGGTAGACCAGGCCGTACTTGTGCCCGGAGGTGTTGACCGACGCCACGCGCGGCAGCCGGAAGTCCCACACCAGGTCCTCGTCGAGGAACGGCGCGATCATCGCGCCGGAGGCGCCGTCCACATGGACCGGGACGTCCAGGCCGGTGCGTTCCTGGAGGTCGTCCAGGGCCGCGCAGACGTCGGCGACCGGTTCGTAGGACCCGTCGAAGGTGGAGCCGAGGACGGTGACGACGCCGATGGTGTTCTCGTCGCACAGGCCGGCGGCGGCTTGGGGGTCGAGGTGGAAGCGGTCGCCCTCCAGGGGGACCTGGCGCGCCTCGACCTCCCAGAAGTTGCAGAACTTCTCCCAGCAGACCTGGACGTTCGCGCCCATCACCAGGTTGGGCCGGACGCCGGCCGACGGGTAGCGGCCGGCGTTGGCGAGCGCCCAGCGGCGCTTGAAGGCCAGGCCCGCGAGCATGCAGGCCTCGCTCGAGCCGGTGGTCGAACACCCCACGGCGGCGGCCGGGTCGGGGGCGTGCCACAGGTCGGCGAGCATCGTCACACAGCGCTGTTCCAGCTCGGCGGTGCGCGGGTACTCGTCCTTGTCGATCATGTTCTTGTCGCGGCACTCGGCCAGCAGCACCGCCGCCTGCGGCTCCATCCACGTGGTGACGAACGTGGCGAGGTTGAGCCGGGCGTTGCCGTCGAGCATCAGCTCGTCGTGGACGAACTGGTAGGCGGCGTGCGGCGGCATCGGTCCGTCGGGCAGGCAGTGGCGCGGCGGCTCGGCCGCCATGTCCGACAGCGGATCGGCCGCGCCGTAGAAGGGGTTGAGCGAGTAGCCGCGCCGGCCGGGACCGCCGTGCTCGCCCTGGTGCAGCGTCATCGCGCCGCCTCCTCAGCCGTCCTGGGAACGGGCGAACCGCTCGGCGTAGCCGGTGGCCAGTTCGCGCAGCGCCGTGCCGCAGTCGCCCGCGTACGCGGGGCCGTGCATCAGGCCCAGCGTGGTGGGTTCCAGATCGGCCAGCCGCCGCATGGCGGGCGCCGTGCCGGCCGTCAGACAGGTCGCGCCGAAGACGTCCTCGGCCGCGAGCGCCGGGCCGACGATCTCCCGCTCGGTCAGCGCCGGCGCGTCCCCGATCGCGGTGAAGAGGTCACCGCACAGGAGGGTGCCGGTCGTCTCCTCGTACAGCAGCCCCGCGTCCCAGCCGTGCGGCACGTGCGGGGTCTCCAGGCGCCGCACCCGCTTGCCGCCGAGGTCGATCACCTCGCCGTCGTCCAGGGGCACCGGCTGCCGGTCGGACAGGTCGTTCACCGACACCAGGCACCCCGTCGCGCCGTGCGCGACCTTCGCCCGGGGGGCCGCGGCCACCCACTCGTTCAGCGAACCGCACTCGTCGGCCTCGACGTGGCCGAAGGTGATCCAGCCCAGTCGCTCGACGGGCGTCACCCGGCCGACGGCCTCGGACACCAGCGGGAAGAGCGCCCTGAGCCCGCAGTGGAACAGCAGCGGTTCCTCGGCGTCGACGAGGAACTGGTTGAACATGAAGTCGGCGTCGGGGATGTACGTCGACAGCCGGTAGATGTCCGGCGCGATCTCCGTGACCTGGGTCTCCACCGGCACCGTCCTCGCCCTGATCCCGTGCCCGTCCGCAGTGGGCGCACCCACCACTGTGACCCAGGCCGCCGGGGGCGCCCGGCCAACACGCCGGTGCCGACCCGCCGGTGCCGGCGGGGTGGGGCCGCCCGGGTGGGGCCGGCCCCACCCCGTCAGGGGGGAGCGCCGGATGGCGGCCGCGGCCGCCCGGCCGGAACCATGAACGGCATGGCACACAAGGCACCTCACCTCCGGCAGCGCCACCGCGCGTCGTCGGCACTGGCCGCGCTGCTGCTGTGCGCGGGCGTCTCCGCCACCGCCGTCGCGCAACCTGCCGCCGCTTCCCCGGCCGCCGCCCGGCCGGCCGCGTCCGCGGCGGAGCAGGGCGCCGCCGATCCCGTGGCGGCCCTCACCCGCGCCGCGTACCCGCTGCGCACCACCGAACCGGGCGGCGACCTGCGGGACCTGCGGCCGCTGGGCCGGATGATCGGCGACGCCGGCGTGGTCGGCCTGGGCGAGGCCACCCACAGCTCGCACGAGTTCTTCACCAACAAGCACCGCGTCCTGCGCTACCTCGTCGAGGAGAAGGGCTTCACCGCCTTCGCCCTCGAGGCGCCGTGGAGCACCGGGCTGCGCATCGACGACTACGTCGTGCACGGCAAGGGGGACCCGCAGCAGATCATGAAGGAGGAGTTCCAGCGCGACTACGGCTTCTGGAACACCCGGGAGTACCTGGACCTCATCAAGTGGATGAGGCAGTACAACATCCACCACGAGAAGAAGGTCCACTTCGTCGGCGACGACATCGGCCACGCCGGGCCGCGGGTCTTCGACGAGGTCACCCGCTACGTCGCCGAACACCACCCCGGCCTGCGGGCCCGCTTCGCGGAGCTCTACCGGGGGCAGCGCCCGGCGGACGGCACGAGCGTCGGTGACCGCATGAAGGCCCTCCTCCAGCGGCCCCTGGCCGAGCGGAAGGACATGGCCGACCGGTCCCGCCGGGCGCTCGAGCTGCTGAGCGCGCAGCGGCCGGCCGCCGGCCGTGCGCAGTTCGACCTCGCCGTGCAGCACGCGCGGAACATCGCGCAGGTCGCCGGCCAGTACGCCTACGACCTGAACGACACCGCCGACGTCACCCGGGCCATGCTCTACCGCGACGAGCAGATGGCCGCCAACGTCGCCTGGTGGCGGGAGCACACGGGCGGCAAGGTCCTGCTCTCCGCGCACAACGCGCACGTGGCCTACGTGAGCGACGACGAGAGGTACCCCAAGGTGCAGGGCGCCTTCCTGCGGGACCGGCTCGGCAAGGACTACGTCAACGTCCGGCTGACCTTCGACGCCGGTTCGTTCAACGCGACGACCGACCCGGAGGAGACGAAGATCGAGGTCTGCACGGTCGGCTCCGCCGGACCCGGCAGCAACGAACACACCCTGGACCGGGTGCCGTACCGCGACTACGTCCTCGACATGCGCACCGCCCCCGCCGCGGCCCGCGCCTGGCTGAACGTGGCACGGCCGACCCGCAACATCGGCACGGCCTACCCCGAACCGCTGTACCGGACGGCGCTCGCGCCCTCGTACGACGTCCTCATCCACCTGCACCGCGTCACGGCGGCCCGGCTGCTGCCCGGCGCCACCGGCTGACCGCGCGGGACCGCCCCGGCTCCGTGCCGGGGCGGTCCCGCGGATCGTCGCGTGGGGAGGAGCCGAGGGCGTCTCAGCTCTCGGCGCCCTCCTCGGCGGGCGCCTCCTGCTCGGCCTCGGCGGGGGCTCCCTCCGCGGCCTCCTCCTCGGCCTCTTCCTCCTCCTCGGGCAGCGGCTCGGTCTGGGCGGTGACGACCTGCAGGAGAGCGGTGCTCCCGTCGACCGCCAGGGTGCAGCCGCGCGGCAGTTCGATGTCCTCGGCGCGTACGGTGTGACCGGCCTCGAGGCCCTCGATGGAGACGGTGAATCCCTCGGGGATATGCGTCGCCTCGGCCTCGACGGGCACCGCGTTGAGCATGTGTTCGAGCAGGTTTCCGCCCGGTGCGAGTTCCCCTTCGGTGTGCACCGGCACTTCCACGGTGACTTTCTCGCCCTTCTTCACGGCGAGGAAATCCACATGGATGAGAAAGCCCTTGAGCGGGTCGCGCTGGACGGCCTTGGGAATGACGAGTTCGCCCTTCCCCTCGACGTCCAGGCGGAGGAGGACGTTCGGCGTCTTGAGGGCCATCATCAGCGCGTGGCCGTCGAGCGCCACGTGTTTCGGCTCGGCGCCGTGACCGTAGATGACACCGGGAACCCGGTTCTCCCGGCGGGTGCGGCGCGCCGCACCCTTGCCGAAGTCGGTACGCTTACTGGCACTCAGCTTTACCTCGGCCATGACGGCACTCCTCGGATTTCGGACAACTCCGCGAGAGTGTATCCAGCCCGGGAAGCCGGACAGCCCGTCATTACTCCGTTCGGCCCAGCCGTAATGTCGCGGGCATTTCCGGACGCCGACGGAATTGTGTGCCGCGGCGCGCGCTAGACGCGGTCGGCGGCGATGAGCAGGTACTGGAAGGCCCCCTCGGCGTAGGCGGTCAGGAAGGTCTCCTCGATCCCGGTGCGCACGGGCGAACGGGCGCGCAGCTCCCAGTAGGGGACCGCCTGGGGGGTCAGGTCGACGACCTCCACGGGCGCGAGGCCGTGGGCGGCCAGCGCCTGGAAGTAGTCGCCGCGGGAGTGGACGCCGCAGATGTAGTGGCGGTCGATGCGGGCCACGGCCGGCGACCGCCGCCCGTGGGCGTCGTTGGCGCAGCCGGTGACGCACACATAGCGGCCGCCGAGGGGCAGCAGGCGGGCGAACTCCCGGAAGAGGGCGGCCAGGTCGACGTACATCGTCGTCTCGTTGGTCCACGCGGCCCGGAAGTACCCGTCGGGGAAGCCGGTGTTGAGCATGTTGCGGTGGTGGAAGCACACCTGGCCCCGGCACCCCCGCTCGCGGGACTGGTGGTTGGAGAAGTCGACCTGGTGGTCGGAGAGCGACACGCCGTCCACCCGGCACCCGAAGCGCTCGTGGGCCATGAAGCTCGTGCCGCCGCGGCCCGATCCGGCGTCCAGCAGCCGGTCCTCGGGCCGGATGTCGCCGAGGCGGTCGAGCAGGGCGTCGGCCTGCGCCGTCTCCAGCCGGTGCAGCTCGTCGAGGACGCGGTCGTCGCGGGTCTCGGGCGGCTCGTCGAGCACGGCCGGGTCGTAGGGGCCGAGGCCGTAGTGGTGGTGGTAGAGGTCGCCGGCCTCGCCGAGGAGCACGTCGGCGCGGCGGGCCCGGCCCGGGACCCACCAGGGGGCGGCGGCCGGGCGGGGCCCCGAGGGGCCGCGCTGTTCCTTCCGGGGGATGTCCATGCCGATGTTCGCTTTCTCTGTTTCGCCAATGAATTTCCGCTTCGCCCCGGTACTTCCTCCACTGCACACCACCCCGGTGATCCGCCGGGAGGCGCACTGCGGGGTGAACGGGCGTACCCGGTGCATTCTGTGAAGGCCCTGTGCGCCCGCACGCCCCGCCCGGCCGCCCCACCCGTGCTCCGGCCGGGCCGCCTCAGCGGGCGGCGCCCGCCTCGGGCCGCGGCGAGAGGAAGACGCGGGATCCGGCGGCGGTCCCGGGCAGCGACGGCAGCGGCTCGGAGCGCCAGCCGCGGGCGTACGCGGGTACGGGCCGGCCCCCGTCCACCAGCACCGCCACCGGCTGCCGGCGGGCCGTCCCCAGCAGCTCCGGCACGGTGATGCTGCCGTCGTGCCCGCTCGTCTGACGGGAGGAGCAGCCCGCCCGGAATGCGACGCGCACGGCCTCCGGCCCGGTGACGACGCACGGCGGGCGCACGCCCTGGCGGCGCAGCACGGCCACGACGCGGTCGATGGCGTCGTGGGTGGCGCCGCTGCGGGCCACGGCCCTCTCGAGGACCTTGTACTGGACCGCGACGTGCCCGAGCAGCGCGCACGCGAGGGCCGCGGCGACCGGCCACCGCCACCGCCGCCGCGGGGCCGTGACCACCGTGCACAGGAACAGCGCCACGGGCAGGGCCAGCAGGGCGTAGGAGGGGAGCAGGAAGCGGGGCGCGGCGTAGTCGATCAGCTGGTACGGGACCGCCAGGCTCAGCCCGACGAGGACGGGGGGCAGCACGACGGCGAGGCGGCGGGTGCGGGCCGCCGCCACCAGCCCGCCGGCCGCCAGGACCGGGAGGGCGAACCACCAGGCGGCGGTGACGGGGTGACGCCACGGCACGTCGCAGGGCCGGCACAGCGACCGGCCCTCGAGCGCGCGGACGTGGTCGTCCAGGGCCAGGTGGGCGCCCATGCCGCCCTGGATCTCGGCCGCCCGGTGCAGGCGCGTCGCGAGGCCGCCGTAACGGACGTACGCCTCGAGCACCCACTCGGCGCCGCCGAGCGCCGCGCCCGCCAGCAGGGCGGCCAGTACGGCGGGGCGCCGCCAGTCCCGTACGCACACCGCGGCGGCGGCCAGCGGCGCGACCAGCGCCAGGGCGTCGCCCGGCCGCATGAGGGCGGTGGCCGCCACGGCGGCCGCGAGGCCGGCCGGGGCGCGCCGGTCGCCGGGGTCGCGCACGGCGCGCAGGAAGCAGCCCGTGGCGCACAGGGCGCCGTAGGCCACCCAGAGGTTGGGCATGGCCAGCGGACCGTAGAAGAGGGTGATCCACAGGCCGGCGAAGAGCGCGCCCGCGGCCGCGAGCACGTGCGGCGGGAGCAGCCGCCGCCAGACCCACAGGGAGAGGAGGAGCCCGCAGCCGGAGAGCACGGACAGCCAGATCCGCAGGGCCGTGGTGGAGGCCGTCAGCGCGGCCACGGGAGCGACGAGGAGGGTGATGCCCCGGGCGCGGGGCGCGCTGAAGAACGCGGCGGGGGCGTGCGGGCCGACCTGGCTGATGTACACCGTCTCGTCCCAGCCGAGGCCGACGCCGGGCACGACCAGGACGAGCTGGGCGAGGGTGTACGCGGCGGCGACGGCCACGAGCCACGGCAGGGCCGGGTCGGCGCCCGGTCCACGGCCCGCCGGGATCGTGCCCCGGCGGCCGACCGGGCCGGGAGCCAGGCGTGCTGACCTCATGGGGCCACGATCGGGCGGCCGGGCCCGGCCCGCGACACGGGCCGGGCAGTCGGCCGAACGACCGGGGGAACCCGGGCCGGGCGGGTCAGCCCAGCAGCGACTGGAGCAGGCCCGAGACGGTGGAGGTCAGACCTCCGACGACGCTGCCCACGGAGTTGACGAGCGGGCCGACGAGGTTGGTCACGGAGCCGAGCAGGCCGTTGGAGCCGTTCCTGCCGGGGCCGTCGCGGTCGTCGTGGCGGTCGTGGCGTTCCCGGCCGTGGTCCCGGTCCTGGCCGTGGTCCCGGTCCCGGCCGTGGTCGTCGTCGTGATCGCGGTCGTGCTCGGCGCGGGCCTTGGCGAGGCGGGCCATGGCCGCGACGGCGCCGGTGGTCGCGGTGGTGACCGCGTCGACGTCCGGCCGCTCGGCGGCGGCCTGCCGCGCCAGGCCGGCGCGGGCCCCGCCCAGCTCGCCGAGGTGGCTCTCGAGCGCCGCGCAGTACCCGTCGCGCTTCGCGTCCGGTGCCCGCCCGGCCCGGCACTCGGCCACGGCCGCGGTGGCCTGCTTGCCGATGACGTTGTCGTCGATGGCCTTGACCCCTTCGCCGGCGGCCTTGCGCAACGCCTCGGGGGCCGGCGGGCGGGCGACGCGGGCACCGGGCGAGCCGGGCGGGGGAGAGGCCGGCCCGGCCGTGGCCGTGGGGCCGGCCACGCCCAGGACGAGCGCACCGCACACGGCGCCGGTGACGAGGAGACGGGATCTTCGGGAGGCACTCATGGACGTACTCCTTCGAGCGGGGCATCTTCACGATCACCCTGCGGCGGGGGTGGTGTCCCCGCAATCCGGAGGAGTCTGACCGGGCGCCAGATGACGTGAAGTCAGGTGACGTCGCGTCCGGCGGGCGGTTTGTCGACAAGTCAATGTCCCGCCCGCCGGGACGGGTTCACACCTCCAGGTCGGCCTCGATGCGCCGGAGCTGGTGGCGGGCCATCGCGAGGTTGGCGCGCTTGCCGTCGAGGACGAGGTAGAGGAACAGCCCCTGTCCGCCGCGGCCGGTCAGCAGCCTGATCAGGTGGTACTGGCTGCCGAGGGTGATGAGGATGTCCTCGATGGAGTCCTGGATGTTGAGCATCTCCATGGCCCTCAACTTGGCCCGCACGACATCGGTGTTGCCCGCGGCGGCGACGTTGAGGTCGAGCGACTGGGATCCCCCGAGGGTGCCGAGGGCCATCCCGCTGCCGTAGTCGACGAGGGCCACGCCGAGAGCTCCGTCGATCGAGCTCATCGCGTCCTTGAGGGCCGTTTCGGTGTTCGCCATGAGAATTCCGCTTCCGTAGAGGGTCGGTAGAAGAGTCGGTAGAGGGCTTGGTTTGTGGTGGTGTCGATGTGTCGACGATGGCCGGCCGCGGCCGGCCGGCCGTCACAGCCGGCCCGGGCGCTCCAGTGCCTCCCCGGCCAGGGCGGCGATGCGCGCGCCCGTCCGGCGCGCCTCCAGGTTGAGCCGGCCCACGTTGGCGTCGGCCGAGGCCAGCAGGGTCAGCACGCAGGAGTTCCCGGCCGCGTAGGTGGCGACGTAGCCGCGCTCGCCGCTGACGATCAGCTCGCGGAAGCCGCCGTGGCCCACGGCGTCCGTCAGCCGTGCGCCGACGCCCAGCGCGGCGGCCGTGAGCGCGGCCACCGGGTCCGGTTCCATCTCCGTGACGAGATGCGCGATCACCAGCCCGTCCGTGCTCGCCACCATCGCACCCGTCAGGTGCGGTACCCGGACACGTAACCCCTGGAGCTCGGCGAGCACCTCGGGTGCGGGGGTCATCGGCTGTCTCCTTCCGGCGAACTGTCTCAAAGCGCGCCTCATCATGAGATCGGTGGGACCTGACCGGTGCGCGGCACGGTCACGGGGCGGAGAGGGGTCACAGGGCCTCCAAGGCGTCACGGATCCGGTAGAGGAGCGAGACCTCCACGGCGGCGGCCGGTGCCGGGCCGGGCAGCGGCGTACGCGCCCGCGGGCCGCCCTCCGCGGGGGCGCCCGGCGCCGGGGTGCGGACCAGGCCGGCGGCCGCCAGCCGCCGGACGTCGAGGAGGGTGGCGAAGGCCGAGCGGCCCAGCGCGCGGGCGATCTGCACGGGCGTGCGCACCCCGTCGGCCGCCTCCAGGACCGCCCGCCGCCCGCACGTCGGCCCCGCGCCGGACGCCCCGGACGGCACGGCCCCGGGAACGGGCACCACCGGCGCGGTGTCCACCTCGGGCCATGGCCAGGCCCGCCGCAGCAGGTCCCCGCGCCGGCACAGCTCCCGCTGCAGGAGCGGCACGGGCACCGGGCGGACCGGCCCGAGCCAGTGCCGCGCCTCCTTCAGGAAGCGCTCCGGGGCGCGCTGGGAGCGGTCGGGCGGGGACAGGACGAAGTACGCGGCGTCGAAGAGGGCGCTCAGGTGGCACAGTTCCAGCTCGCCGCGGCTGAGCCGGCCGTGCTCGACCAGGAAGCGGCCCGCCCGGTAGTCGGGTCCGCCCTCCGCGACGGCCTCCTCCCATGCCTCCGCCGACAGCCGGCCGCCCGCCGTCAGCCGCCGGCCGACGTCGGGGACCACGGGGCTCTCGGCGTGCACCACGGCGCCGTCGGCGAGGTAGAGCGCTCCGGCGTGGCCGTGCAGCGCGCCCGTCGCCCCCTCGGCGGCCAGCCGGGCCAGCGGGGTGCTCGCGAGGTCCGTGCCCGGGGCGATGGTCATGCCAGTACCAGCCGTGCCGTCAGGTCCTTGAGCCGGAACAGCGCCACCGCGAGATTGGCCTCGGCGCGATCCAGCCAGAGATAGAGGAAGACGCTGCTGTCGAAGGCGGTCTCCACGAAGCGGATCAGGTGGTAGCTGCCGCGTGCCGTGACGACCAGGTCCTCCACCGGCCCGGCGGCGCGGCCGGCGCGGGTGAACGCGCCGTTCTCGAAGGCGAGTCTCGCCAGTTCCGCGGCGTCGGCCGCCGCCGCCTCGTGGTCGCCGTCCGGCCCCTCGCCCACCGCCCCCAAGGTGAGCCCGCTGGTCCAGTCCACGAGGCCGGCGCCCCGGGCCCCGGGAATGGTCATGGCCTCGGCTAAGCACCCGTCGATACCGGTCACACGATCCTCTCCAGTTGCGCGGCGATCAGGGGACGCCGCGACTTCCGTACGGGTGTCGATCACCAGTGGCGTGTCGCCTGCGACGGAAGGTAATCGAAAAGGGCAGCGTGTGGCGAGGGTTTGGCATTTTCTCTCGGCACATGTGGAGGTCCGGCGGCGGCTCAGGATGGCCGGATTCCGCCTGCACTACATCGAAGGATGTAGGCCCGTTTCATCTCTGCATACGAGGTCTTATGCCCTATGCGCGATCGACGATGAAGGGAAACGACCAACAACGATCGCTTCGGAGGTTCCCATGTCGGACACGGTACGGCCGGCTTCCGGAAGCCCGGCCGAGACCATCGCGGGGCCGCGCCCCGCCGCTCCGGCGGGGCGGCTTCCGCTCCTGGACGTGCTGCGCGGCGCGGCGATCCTCGGCACGCTCATGACCAACGTCTGGATCTTCGCCGCCCCGGGGGCGGAATGGGGCATCCTCGAGGGCGGCGCGGACGGCTCGTCACTGCGCCGCCTGTTCTCCGAGCCCTCCCTGCCCCTGGCCGCCGAGAGCGTCTTCCGCTTCCTCGCCGACGGCAAGTTCCTGGCCATGCTCACCATGCTCTTCGGGGTGGGCCTGGCCATCCAGTTCGGCTCCGCCGCCCGGCGCGGACAGCCGTGGCCCGGCCGCTACCCCCGGCGGGCGCTGTTCCTCTTCGCCGAGGGAACGCTCCACTTCGTCCTGGTCTTCGCATGGGACGTCCTCATGGGGTACGCGGTCACCGCGCTCCTGGTGGCCTGGCTGCTCACCCGGACCGAACGGTTCCGGCGGGTGGTGATGTGGACGGCGGCATCGCTGCACCTCGCGTTCATGTCCCTGGTCACGCTGGGGGCGGCGGCCTCGTCCGGCTCCGGAGGGGGCGACGGGCCCGACCGGAGCGTGGTGGACCTGTACGCCGACGGCGGCTACCCGGACCAGATCCTCTTCCGCCTGAGCAACGCCGGCGTCCTGCGCATGGAGCCGGTGCTCTCCTTCGGGCTGCTGGTCTTCCTCTTCCTGCTCGGCGTGCGGCTGTTCCGCGCTGGCGCCTTCGGCCCCGACGCCACCGGGCGGCGCCTGCGCGCCCGCCTGCTCGGCTGGGGCCTGGGCCTCGGCCTGCCGCTGAACCTCGCCGTCTCCCTGGCCGGGCCGGACTTCTTCCTCCTGAGCCGCTACGTGGCCGCCCCCGTCCTGGCCCTCGGCTACCTCGGCCTCATCGGCGTGCTGACGGACCGCCTGCGCGGCGGCGGTCCGCTCACGACGGGCCTGACGTCGGTGGGCCGCACCGCGCTGTCCTGCTACGTCACCCAGAACGTGCTGTGCGCGCTCGCCTCCTACGGCATCGGCCTCGGCCTGGCGGCCCGCCTCGACGGCAGCGGACCGTGGTGGGTGATGGGCATGTGGGCGGTGACCTGCCTGCTGCTGATGGCCGGTTCGACCCTGTGGCTGCGCCGATTCTCCACCGGCCCGCTGGAGGCGGTGCAGAAGTGGGCGCTGCGGAGGTGACGGGGTCGCGCCCCACCCCTCCTCTCCTGCTCCTTCGCGCCGGCGGGCCCAACTCCGCGCCCCCTCGGCCGACTTGACGGGAGGCGTAAGAGGAACCGGAGGCCGGCCACTTGATACTCAGAACTCTCTCAAATCACTTGTCCCCCGCTCCGGCCCCCCTGCAGGATCTCTCCCGTGGGCCGGGGACCCCCAACAGCCCATGACACGTGACCCATTGGGGGACGGGGAGAAGAAGTGAACCGTCGAACCGCCGTCAGAGCCATAGCCACCCTGGGTACCGCCGCGATCCTCGCGGGAGGCACCGCCACCGCCGCCACCGCCGCCACGGACGCCGGCTCCGGTGCCGCCCGCAGCGCGAAGACGGCCACGCCGGCCGCCTACATCAGCTACCTCGGCACCTCGCACGAGGAGGGCGCCGCGCAGACCCTGAAGGACTTCAAGGGCCTGTCGACCGCCAAGCAGCAGAAGTACCTGGACTACCTCAACGACCCCAAGGCGCTCAAGGCCCTCCTGAAGGAGGCGGACAAGCCGGGTGCCGCCGCGCGCTCGACCTCGCTGTACAAGGGCGACGTCGTCCTCGAGGGCAAGCACACGGCCACCTTCCGCCCCGACGCGCGGAACGAGGTGCTGGCCAAGGGCAAGCTGTCCAGGGGCACGTGGGAGACCACGTACACCGTCTCGCAGAAGATCTTCGGCGTCACGGTGACCAAGCTGAAGGTGTGGGTGAACTACTACACCGACGGCAACAAGATCCGTAAGGTCAACTTCGCCGACGGCGCCAAGCGGAACTTCAACGCCGCCGTTTCCATCTCCATGAGTGTGCCCAAGGCGTGGCAGTCGGGCTCGTATGCCTACGGTTCCGTCAACTGGGAAGGCAGCATCATCTACAAGGGCTTCGGCATCCAGATCGACAAGCGCCAGCAGGTCTGGGCCAACGAGTACGGTTACCAGGGCGGGTACCTGAAGAACATCTGACCTTGAGGGAGGCCGCATGACCATGTCCGCCAAGACGGTCATCACCGCACTGACCGTGATCCTCGCAGCCCTCGTGGCCCTCGCCGTCGCCGGAATCGCGCTCTTCGCGTCCGGGGACGACGGCGGCAGCGGCGGCGACCGCAAGATGGGCGGGGCACCTGTGGTCTCCGTCGTCGAGGAAGGAGCCGCGGTATGAGGCAGCTGTCCGCCACTCCCCGCCAGAAGGTGACGATCGCGGTGCTGGCCGTGCTGATCGTCCTCATCCTCAACGGCATGGCGCACAACGTCACGTGGTGACCAGTGCCGCGACGCCGCAGTGAGAAGGCCCCCCGCACTGCAGTGCGGGGGGCCTTCTCGCGCGTACGGTTCGCCCGTACGGGACGTCAGGCGGCGAACTCGTCCCGGACCTCGCGGAACGCGGCCACCGTGCGCAGCACGTCCTCGCGGGAGTGCGCAGCGGAGAGCTGGACGCGGATGCGCGCCTTGCCCTTGGGCACGACGGGGTAGGAGAAGGCGATCACGTAGATGCCCTTCTCCAGCAGCGCCGCGGCCATGCGGGCGGCCAGCGCCGCGTCGCCGACCATCACCGGGCTGATCGGGTGCTCGCCGGGCAGGACGTCGAAGCCCGCGGCGGTCATCTCCTTGCGGAACAGCGCGGTGTTCTCCCGCAGCCGCGCGCGGCGGTCGCCGGACTCCGTCAGCAGGTCGAGGACCCGCAGCGAGGCGCCGACGATGGAGGGCGCCAGGGAGTTGGAGAACAGGTACGGGCGCGAGCGCTGCCGCAGCAGCTCGACGATCTCGGCGCGGGCGGCGACGTAGCCGCCGCTGGCGCCGCCGAGCGCCTTGCCGAGGGTGCCGGTGATGATGTCGACCCGCTCGGTCACGCCGAACAGCTCCGGGGTGCCCCGGCCCTCCTCGCCGACGAAGCCGACCGCGTGCGAGTCGTCGACCATCACCAGGGCGCCGTAGCGCTCGGCCAGGTCGCAGATCTCGTCCAGGGGGGCGATGTAGCCGTCCATGGAGAACACGCCGTCGGTGACGATCAGCTTGTGGCGGGCGCCGGAGGCCTCCTTCAGGCAGCGCTCCAGGTCGGCCATGTCGCGGTTGCGGTAGCGGAAGCGGGCCGCCTTCGACAGGCGGATGCCGTCGATGATGCTGGCGTGGTTGAGCTCGTCGGAGATCACCGCGTCCTCGGCGCCGAGCAGCGTCTCGAAGACGCCGCCGTTGGCGTCGAAGCAGGAGCTGTAGAGGATCGTGTCCTCGGTGCCCAGGAACTGCGAGATCCGCCGCTCGAGCTCCTTGTGCGGCGACTGGGTGCCGCAGATGAAGCGCACCGAGGCCATGCCGAAGCCCCACTCGTCCAGCGCCCGCTTGGCGGCCGCGATGACGTCGGGGTGGTCGGCGAGGTCCAGGTAGTTGTTGGAGCAGAAGTTGACGACCCGGCCGTCGCCGACGCTGATGGCGGCGGACTGCGGGCTGGTGATCACGCGCTCGGACTTGTACAGCCCGGCGTCGCGGATGCCCTGCAGCTCGGTGCGCAGGTGCTCGCGCATGCTGTCGAACACGGGGACTCTCCTCGTCGTGTGGTCGTGGGCGGCGTCAGGGGGCGGTTGGCCGGGTCCAGTCGATGACGACCTTCCCGCACTGGCCGGACCGGGCGGTGGCGAACGCCTCGGCGTGCTGCTCGAAGCCGAAGCGGTGCGTGATCACCGGGGAGATGTCGAGGCCGCTGCGCAGCAGGACGGACATCGCGTACCAGGTCTCGAACATCTCCCGGCCGTAGATGCCGCGCAGGGTCAGCATGCGGGTGACGACGGTGGCCATGTCGATGCTGACGTCACCGGCGGGCAGGCCGAGGGCGGCGATGCGGCCGCCGGGCGACATGGTGGCGATCATGTCCTGCAGGGCGTCGGCGCGGCCGGACATCTCCATGCCGACGTCGAAGCCCTCGGTCATGTTCAGCTCGGGCATGACGTCGGCGATCCGGCGGCTGCTGACGTCGACGGCGAGGGTGGCGCCCATCTTCTCCGCCAGGGCCAGCCGGTACGGGCTGACGTCGGTGACGACGGTGGAGCGGGCACCGGCGTGGTTGGCCACGGCCGCGGCCATCATGCCGATGGGGCCGGCGCCGGTGATCAGCACGTCCTCATTGAGGACGGGGAAGGACAGGGCGGTGTGCACCGCGTTGCCGAACGGGTCGAATATGGCGGCCACGTCGATGTCGATCTCGTGGCGGTGGACCCAGACGTTCGACTGGGGCAGGACCACGTACTCGGCGAAGGCGCCGTCGGTGTTCACGCCCAGGCCGACGGTGCGGATGCACAGGTGGCGGCGGCCGGCCATGCAGTTGCGGCAGGTGCCGCAGACGAGGTGGCCCTCGCCGCTGACGATGTCGCCCACGCTCACGCCGGTGACGCCGGGGCCGGTCTCGACGACCTCGCCGGCGAACTCGTGGCCGAGCACGAGAGGGGCGCGGACCACACGGGCCGCCCACTCGTCCCAGCTGTCGATGTGCAGGTCCGTACCGCAGATGCCCGTACGCAGAACCTTGATCAGTACCTGTCCCGCGCCGGCCGTCGGCGTCGGGACCTCGGTCAGCTCCAGACCCGGTCCGGCGGTGGTCTTCACCAATGCCCTCATGGGGGATCACTGTGACGCCTCGGAACTGTGAAGTCCATCAACGTTTTGCGGTGCTGCCTGTGAAGATTCACTTCACGATCTGGGATAGTGGACAAATGATCGACCCCCGCCGTCTGAGGGTGCTGCGCGCCCTGGCCGACCACGGCACCGTCACCGCCGCGGCCCACGCCCTCTACCTCTCACCCTCGGCGGTCTCCCAGCAGCTGGCCGCCCTCGAGGCCGAGACCGGGCACACCCTGCTGGAGCGCCGCGGCCGCACGGTCCGGCTCACCGCCGCCGGCAGCGTCCTGGCCCGGCACGCCACCGAGGTCGCCGCCCAGCTCGAGCGGGCCGAGGCCGACCTGGCCCGGTGCTCGACGGGGCTGGCCGGGGACGTGGCCGTCGCGGCGTTCGCCACCTCGATCACCGAGGTCGTCGCCCCGGCCGTCGCCGCCCTGCGCGAGCGGGCGCCCCAGGTGCGGGTGAGGGTCAAGGACGCCGAGGGGCACACCAGCGCCCGCCTGCTCATGGACGGCGAGGTCGACATCGCCGTGGCCGTGGAACACCGCGACTCGCTGGGCACCATGGACGGGCAGCTGCTGCGCACCCCGCTCTACGCGGAGCCCTTCGACGCCGTCCTGCCGCCCGGCCACCGGCTCGCCGAGGCGCCGGAGATCGGCCTCGCCGACCTGCGCGACGAGCTGTGGATCACGCCGTGGCCCGGCAACCCCGTCCACGAGGCGGTCGTGCGCGCCTGCGAGGAGGCGCACTTCCAGCCCCGCGTGGAGTGCCTGTCGGACGACTTCTCCGCCGTCTGCGCCCTGGTGGCCGTCGGCGCGGGCGTCGCCCTGGTGCCCCGCTCGGCGCTGCACGGCATCCGCCCGGCGCTCACCCCGGCCGTGCGCCCCGTGCGCGGCCCCGGCCCCACCCGCCGCGTCTTCACCGCGGTGCGCCGGGGCAGCGAGGGGCACCCCCTCCTGCGGCTGGCGCTCGAGGGCCTGCGCGCCCAGGCCGCCCGGCTCACGACCTGAGGGGCCCGGGACCTGCCGGGCCGGCCGGTTTTCCGGCAGGGCCGGAATGCGCGGCGCTTCCGCTCGCCCGCCCGTCGCGCGGGCGGCAGCATGGTGCCGGTTCCGCCCGGAACACTCCGACCGACGACTCCTGGAGCGCCGCATGATCTTCATCGCCGTCAAGTTCACCATCCGCCCCGAGCGCAGCGCGCGGTGGCTCGAGGACGTCGCGGAGTTCACCCGGGCCACCCGCGAGGAGCCGGGCAACGTCTTCTACGAGTGGTCCAAGAGCGTGGACGACGAGCACCAGTACGTGCTGCTCGAGGCCTTCGAGTCCGCCGAGGCGGGCGAGGTCCACGTGAACTCCGAGCACTTCAAGACTGCCATGGCCTGGATGCCCGACGCCGTCGCCGAGACCCCGCAGATCATCAACGTCGAGGTGCCGGGCACCGGCTGGTCGGCGATGGCCGAGGTCTCGCCGCGCGCGTGACGGCCCGTCCGCGCCCGGTGCCGCGGGCGGCGGGGAACACCCACGGGTGAACGGTCCGCCTGTTCGGCCCGCGCGGGATGCCGGTCGCGGCCGCGCCCGGTAGATGTCGTTCATGAACATCGGACAGGCGGTGCCCCGGGTGCGCCCCGTGCCCCGGCGCACCGCCATCACGGCGGCCCTGCTCGTGGCCGCGTCCGCCGTCGTCGTCCTCCCGGCGGCGGGCACCGCCCGCGCGGCGGAGGGATGCCGGGTGGAGACGGGGCCGTACCAGTGGGAGCTCGAGGCGCATCTGCGCCGGCCGCAGGACGGGCGGCAGTCGGCGGCGGACTGCGCCGCCATCGCCGCGTTCCAGCGCACGGAGGGCGTCCGGCCGGCCGACGGGTACGCGGGCCTGGCCACGTACCGCACGATGCTGGTCGTGCAGGCCCGGGCGAACCCCAACGCGGCCGGCAAGTGCCCGGTGGACACCGGCCGGACGGCCTGCGTGGACCTCGACCGGCAGCTGATGTGGGTGCAGGAGGGGCGCAAGGTCACCTACGGGCCCGTCGCCGTGCGCACCGGGCGGGCGGGACAGACCACGCGCACCGGACGGCACAAGGTGTACCTCAGGAGCAAGGACCACGTCTCCACCCTCTACGCCAACTCCCCCATGCCGTACTCGCAGTTCTTCTCGGGCGGCCAGGCCTTCCACGGCCGGCCGGGCACCCTCTTCGACGGCGGCGGCTCGGCGGGCTGCGTGAACCTCACCGTCCCCGACGCCCAACGGCTGTGGGACGTACTGCAGATCGGCGACCCGGTCCAGGTGTGGGGCCGCAAACCCGGTACGTAGCCCAAGGGACGCAGCCCGCGCGACGCGGACCACGCGACGCGGGCCCGGCGGGGCGGTGATCGGCTGTTCGGGGCACCGCCCCGGCGCGTCGGAATATCGGACGAGATGCCGAACGCCATAGTCGGGATCGGTACGGCGGAAACGTCGACATAGCGATTCGACCAGGCGAGGGCACAGTGAACGCAAGCACGTCCGGACCCCCCGACGCCGCCCCCGCCCGCCGCCCGGGTCGGCTGTGGCGGGCGGCGGTGAGCGTCGCCTCGGCCGCCGCCCTGGTCGGCGGCCTGGCCGTGCCGGCCGCGGCGGCGCCCCTGCCCGGGGGCCTGGGACCGTGCCTGCCCGGCAGCTGCCCCACCGCCTACCCCGCCGTCGGCGGCGGGCCGTTCGCCGGCCGCGACAACAACATC
This sequence comes from Streptomyces griseocarneus, assembly GCF_014655595.1. Taxonomy (GTDB): domain Bacteria; phylum Actinomycetota; class Actinomycetes; order Streptomycetales; family Streptomycetaceae; genus Streptomyces; species Streptomyces griseocarneus. The sequence continues at coordinate 313,823 of NZ_BNBL01000002.1, forward strand.
AACGTCTTCGTCGGCGGCGACTACCGGGTGCGCGCGGCGGCCGCCGGAGCCGAGGGACGCGTGGTCACCCTCGGCCGCTTCGACGTGAACAAGTCCTCCGGCGGCTCCGCGTACGGCGTGGGCGTCCTGGGCACCGGCTCCCGCGTCCCCCCGGCCGACGGTACGGACTTCCTGACCGCCGGCGGCCCGGTCACCGTCGCCCCCGGCCAGCGCCTGGAAGCCGACGGGGGCGTCGTCCGGCACGCGGGCCCCGCCAGCGGCACCATCCTCAAGCGCGCCGTGCCGGACGCGGCCGCAGCCGGCCCGTACACGGCCCTGCGCGACGAGCTGGCGGCCGCCAGCCGCTGCTACGCCCGAGGCCCCGACGGCCGGGGCCGCCCGGCCACCGGCACCGCACGCAACACCGGCTCCGAGACCGTCTTCACCGGCGACGGCACCTCCGCGCTGCAGGTCTTCAACGTCGACTTCGACCTCGTCGGCCCCGGCGGGGGCCCTCAGGGCATCCGCTTCGCCGGCATCCCCACGGCGGCCACCGTCCTGGTCAACCTCAACGGCCCCGCCCGCGTCGTCAACACCCACAGCGGCGGCCTGACCGACGACGCCCCGCTCAACCGGATGCGCGAGCGCCTGCTGTGGAACCTGCCCGACGCCCGGCGCGCCGACTTCCACGGCACGGGACAGTTCCAGGGCAGCGTGCTGATCGGCGAGCGCGCCGGCGAGGCGACGGTCACCGTGCCGGGCGTCAACGGACGGTTCCTCACCACCGGCTCGCTGACCCACACCTCGGCCCCGACCGGGGGAGGCGGGCAGGCTTTCCACGCCTACCCCTTCAACGGCCGGCTGCCCGAGTGCGCGAGCGGCCGCCAGGCGGGCGCCGTCTCCCTGCTCAAGCGCGACGGGGCGACCGGCAAGGCACTGCCCGGAGCGCGCTTCCAGCTGTGGAAGGACACCAACGGCACCCCGGGCCTGCAGACCGGCGGCACCCGTCCTGACACCAGGTCCCAGGGCGTGTGCGTGACCGACGCCCGGGGCCTGTGCCGCAGGACCGTGGAGCCGGGCGCCTACTACTGGCAGGAGGTGCAGGCGCCCGCCGGCTACGCGAAGGCCTCCCGCGACGTCTTCGGCCCGCTCACCCTCGCCGAGGCCGGCGCGCCGCAGGGCCCCTCGGCCACGGCCGTCAACACCAGGCCGAGGGACCCGCGCGGCACCGTGCGCCTGGTGAAGAAGGACGCGCGGACCAAACGCCCGCTGGCCGGCGCGGTCTTCGAGCTGTGGCGGGAGACCAACGGCCGGGCGGGCCTGCAGGTCTCCGGCGCCCGCCCCGACCAGCGGACCGACAGCGGCTGCGCCACGGACCGGCTGGGCCGGTGCGCGTTCGCGGGACAGCCGCTGGGCGCGTACTACCTGCGCGAGACCGCCGTCCCCGAGGGATACCTGCTGCCGGCCCGGCACGTGTTCGGCCCGTACCGCCTGACCACCGCCAACCTGAAGGCCGGCATCACCGTCACCGTCCTCAACACGCCGGGTGAGCCACCCAAGGGCAAGTAGCGGTGGCAGGCGAGATCATGACGTCACGTCAGTCGACGCGCACCTCCTCCAGGCCCAGGTACATCACCGACGGCCGGGTGGGGTGGAAGGCGATGGCGGAGATGCCGTCGTAGGCGTTGTGGGTCCTGGTGACCTTTCCGGTGGCCGCGTCGAGGCGGTAGAGGTCGGTGCCGTAGCCGGAGAAGTACGTGCCGTACTCGAAGTAGAGGACGTTTGCGTCGGCCGGGCTCGGGGCCAGCAGCGTGCTGTTGGTGAGCTGGGTGTCCGCGGAGTCGTCGACGACCCTGGCGAAGGTGCGGCCGCCGTCGGCCGAGCGGTACAGGTGCCGGCCCTCGCCTGCCCTGCCCGGCGCGGCCTCGCCCAGGTCGAGGCCCAGGCCGTAGACCACCGAGGAGTCGGCGGGGGAGACGGCGACGTCGAAGAGGTTCGCCGAGCCGCCGGCGGACAGGCCGGTGGACGGCTTCCAGGTGGTCCCGCCGTCGGTGGTCACCTCGCCGCCGCGCACCATGCCGCCCGCGACGGCGTGGTCGAGGTCGGCGCGGTCGAAGGCCACGGAGTACACGCTCCCCGCGCCGCCGAACGCCGCCGTGCCGACGGGGCGCCAGTGGGCGCCGGCGTCGGCCGAGTCGTAGAGCCGGCCGTCGCGCCCGGCGACGCGCACGTGGTCCGGGCGGGCGCGGTCGGTGCCCAGGCCCACGATGTCGGCGGTCGGCGAGGTCAGACGGGTGACGGTCCGGCCGTCGACGCGGGCCAGATAGCCGCCGCTCATCTCCCAGGCGAAGGCCCGGCCGCCCTTGGCGGCCGCCAGGCGGGTGGAGCCGCTGCCGAGCGCGGCCACCCGGCTCCAGGTGCAGCCGGCGTCGGTGGAGCGCTGGAGTTCGCCGTCGCGGGTGGCCAGGAGGGTGCCGGGGGTGTCCAGCGCGACCAGGCCGTGGGTGTAGCTGGTCCTCTTCAGCGTTCCGGTGGTGGGCGCGAGGCTCGCGCCGTCGTCGGTGGTGAAGGTGACCCCGCCGTCGCCCACCACGCGGCCGCAGGACGGGACGGGCCACGCGGCGGTGTCCGCGCCGGCGGCCGGGGTGGCGGTCTGCGTGGCGAGGACGAGGGCGGCGGCTGCCGTGGTGACGGCGGCACCGAGGCGCTTCATGAGCTCTCCCTTGTGAGGCGTGAGACGTGAGGCGGGGGGTGATGTCGGGTCGACGATCATGTTCTATCCGGTCGATCCTTCGCCGCAGAACGCGATCCAGCGTCAAAGTTCCTGGCGTGAAAGGCGCTTGCGAAAAAATCCGGTCGCGTGTGCCCGATGACGGACATTGCTGCGCGATCTCCCCAGTCGTATATGAGTACGAGTACTCACGCCCGCCGCCCCGCGCGGCGCCGATGCTGAACGCATGTCCAAGCACAGCGAGACCGGGGCCCGGCCCGGCGGCGGGGTCGGCATCACCGCCACCGGGTCGTACCTGCCCGAACACGTCCTGACCTCCGACCGGCTGCAGGAGGAAGTGGCCCGTGCCGCCGGCCTCACCCTGCCCCCGGGGCTCTTCGAGCGGGCGACCGGCATCGCCACCCGGCGCGTCGCGGCCGACGGCGAGTACGCCTCCACCCTCGCGCTCGGCGCCGCCCGCCGGGCCCTCGCGACGGCCGGGCTGGACCCCCTCGACGTCGACCTGCTGGTGTACGCCTCCGCCACCCGCGACGTGGCCGAGCCCGCCACCGCGCACATCGTGCAGGACGGGCTCGGCTCCAGGGCCCACGCCCTGGACATCGGCAACGCCTGCAACAGCTTCGTCAACGGCATCGACACCGCCCGCGCGATGATCCTGGCCGGCCGCGCCCGGCGGGCCCTGGTCGTCACCGGCGAGACGCCCAGCCGCGCGATACGCCGCGCCCCCACGGGCCCCGCCCAGTTCCGCGACGGCTTCGCCGGCTACACCTTCGGGGACGCCGGCGCCGCCGTCGTGCTCGAAGGTGTCGAACGGGGCGGCATCCTGGACACCGGCACCGAGACCCACTCCGAACACTGGGAGGTCGGCGGCATCTTCGGCGGCGGCTCGCGCCACCCGCGCTCCGAGGAGCACACCTACTTCCACGGCGACGGCCGCACCCTGCGCGAGGTCTTCGAGAAGAGCGGCACCGCCGTCCTCGACCGCATGCGCCACCGCACCGGCCTGGACTGGGACGACTTCCGCAGGATCCTCGTCCACCAGGTGACCGTGCCCTACCTCGAGCGCTTCGTCGAACTCACCGGCGTCCCCGCGGACAAGCTCGTCCTGACCGTCCCCGAGCTCGGCAACATGGCCAGCGCCACGCTCGGCGTACAGCTGGACCGGATATACCGCGAACTCGTCCCCGGCGACCGCGTCCTGCTCGTCGGGCTCGGCGGCGGCACCAGCGTCATGACGCTCGTCTGGGAGAAGTCATGACCGCCCCCGCCCCGTCCGGCCTGTGGGTCGTGGTCCCCGCCCACCAGGAGGAGGCCCGCATCGACGGCACCCTGCGGGCCCTCGCCGCCCAGCACGACCGCGACTTCACGCTCGTCGTCGTCGACAACGCCTCGACCGACGGCACCGGCCGCATCGCCCGCTCCTTCGCCGCCCGCGCCCCCTTCCCCGTCCACGTCATCGAGGAGCAGGACAAGGGCGTCGGCTGCGCCGTCGACACCGCCTTCCGCTACGCCATCGAGCGCGGCGCCGTCCACCTCGCCCGCACCGACGCCGACTGCCTTCCCCGCCCCGGCTGGACCGCCGCCGCCCGCGCCGCCCTCACCGCCGCCGGGCCCGAAGGGGCCCTGGTGTGCGGGCGCGTCGACGCCCGCCGCGACGAGCACGGGCCGCTGGGCCGCGCCGCGTTCCGCGCCATGGTCCGGGCCGCCGCCCTCTTCGGCCGGCTCCGCCCCGCCCACGCGCGCCGCCACGGCTACCTCGCCCCCTACCGGATGCACGCCGGCAACAACATGGCCATCACCCCCGGGCTGTACCTGCGCGTCGGCGGCATGCCGCGCCGCCCCTCGCCCACCGACCGGACCTTCCTCAACCGGGTGCGCCGCCACACCACCGCCATCACCCACTGCGGCGGCATGGTCGTCGAGAACTCCACCCGCCGCCTGAAGGCCTACGGACTCCTCGGCACCGCCCGCTGGTACCTCGACAAGGGCTGCGGCCCCCAGGGGGAGGACCCCCGCTGATGCTCGACCGCCTGGACTTCACCCTGCGCCGCGACCCCCACCGCCCCGCCGTGCTGGCCACCACGCGCACCGGCGCGGTGCGCGTGCGCGCCACCCGGGGCGACCTCGCCGACCTCGCCGACGGCTGCGCCGCCGCCCTGCGCGCCCGCGGCCTGCGGCCGGGCGACACGCTCGGCGTCGCCGTACGGCCCGGCCCGCGCGCCCTCGCCGTCCTGCTCGCCGCCGACCGGCTGGGGCTGCGGGCCGCCGTCCTGGACCTCGGCGCCGGACCCGACGTGCTCCGCGCCCGCCTCGCCCTGGCCCGGCCCACGCTCGTCCTCGCCGACGCCACCGCCCAGGCCGTCGCCGGCTGGGCCCGCCCGCTGGCCCGCCGCGCCCACCTCGCCCTGCCCGACCTCGCCGAGCTGGGCCCGGTCGCCACCCTCGGCCCCCGGCTGCCCGGCTGCGCCCCGGCCCTGGACCCGGCCGCGCCGCGCACCGCCCTGCCCGCCCGGCCCACCGGCGACGCGGACGCCGCCGTCGTCTTCACCTCCGGCACCACCTCCCGGCCGCGGGCCGTGGTCCACACCCGCTCCTCCTTCGCGGCCGGCATGGAGGCCGTCACCGCCCTCGTCGACCCCCGCCCGCACCGGCCCGTCCTGGGCGGCACCTTCTTCGTCCTCGTACCGTCCCTCGCCCAGGGCGCCCCGGTCGCCCTGCCCGCCCGCTCGCCCCGGGTACTGGCCCGCCAGCTCGCGGGGCTGCGTCCCCAGGCCACCTACCTGACCCCGCCTCAGCTGCGCGCCGCCCTCGCCGCCGGCGCCCGCTTCACCGGCGGCGTGTGGACCGGCTCCGCGCCGGCGAGTGCCGAGCTGCTCACCCGCGTCAAGCGGGCGGGCGCCGCGCGGGCGTGGGGCGTGTACGCCCTGACCGAGCTGTTCCCGGCGGCCGCCGTGGAACAGACCGAGAAGGCGGCCTTCACGGGCGACGGCGACCTCGTCGGCGCCCCGCTGCCCGGCGTCCGGGCGCGGACCGACGACACCGGCGAACTGCTCCTCACCGGCCCGGCCGCCCGGCACCGCTACCTCGGCGAGGACCCCGACCCCTGGGTGCGCACCGGCGACCGCGGCCGCCTCGAGGACGGCCGCCTCGTCCTCGAGGGCCGGTGCAAGGACATGGTGCTGCGCGGCGCCGAGAACATCTACCCCGGCCTGTACGAGCCCGCCCTGCACGTGCCCGGCGTCGAACTCGCCGTCCTCGTCGGCGTCCCCGCCGAGGACGGCGACGAGCGGCTCGCCGCCCTCGTCCAGCCACGGCCCGGCACGGACCCCCGCGCCCTGCGCGCCGCGCTCGCCGGCCCCCTGGCCCGCATGGGCGCCGCGCGCCCCGACGCGGTGCTGCTGGGGGACATCCCCCTGTCCGGCCGCTCCCGCAAGCCGGACCGCGAGGCCGCCGCACGCCAGGCGGCGGACCGCCTGCCGGCGCACCGGACCGGCGGCGGCCGGAAGGGAGGGACGCGATGACGACGAGCATGGAGGGCGGCGGGCGGCTGCCAGTAAAGCCCGGCTGCCCGTTCGCATCTGGTGCTACGTCAGGAATGCGAAATACTGCGGCAGTTGGTGAGCCGGTGGCCGCCACGCCAGGGCGGGTGCCGACCGCACGACGTGGTGAGAGCGGTCCCGCCGATGGCCCGGCAGCGGCTGCCGCCGCCGGGCAGGCGCCGTCCGTCCGACCCCGCGAAGGTCACCCCGCCGCCCGCGCCGCGGCCGTGGCCACCGCGCGGCGCCGTGACCGGCGGGTCTATCTGGCCGGGCACCCCGTCCTCTTCGCGCTGCTCGCGGCCTCGCGCCGCCGGCCCGTCGTCCGCGTCGGCCGGAGCGTTCTCGTCCATGACGCCGACGCCTTCCGCGAGGCGCTGACGCGGGTGCCGCTGGACCGGGAGGCCGCCGGGACGACCGGCCGGGCCGCCCGGTCCGCGCTCGGCCGTGCCGGCGCGCCTGCCGGCGGGGTGCTCTTCGACCAGCAGGGCGCCGGGCACCGCGCCGCACGCCGGGCGCTGGCCGACGACCTGTCATCGGCCGGTGTGGAGCGCCTGCGGCCGGTGTGGAGCGCCGTTCTCGCCCGCCGCCTCGAGCCCCTGGCGGCGGGCCGCCCGGTCGACCTGGTGCCGGTGGCCCGGGAGCTGGCCGGGGCCACCGCCGCCACCCTGCTGGGCACGGGCGCCGACCCGCTGGCGCTGGCCGGCGCCGCCGGGGACGCGGCGTACGCGGCCGTACGGGACCATCTGCCCGGCCCGTCCCGGCTGCGGCGGCGCGCCACCGCCGACCCCGTGGCCCGGCTGCGGGCCCTGCTCGGCGACGGCGGCGCGGGCGGGGACGATGCGGCGCGGGCGATGCTCGCCGTGGCGGCGGTCACCACCGTCGTCGCGGCCCTGCCGCGTGCCGCGGCCTGGTGCGCCGACGCGGCGTGGTGGGACCGGGCCGCGGACGAGGGCCGGCGGGCGGTCCTGGTGGACGAGCTGCTGCGGGTCACCGCACCCTCGCCGCTGCTGCCGCGCGTCGCCGCCGCGAGCGGCACCGTGGGCGGGCGCCCGGTGCGGCCCGGCGACCGGCTGCTGCTCGTCGCCCGCCACGCCGTGGGCGCCCACCGCGACGACCCCGACCCCTGGCACCCCGCCGAACCGGCCGTCTCCCAGCTCGTGTTCGGCGCCGGGCCGCACGCCTGCCCCGGCGCCCGGCTGGCCCGCGTCCAGCTCGGCGACGCCCTCGCCGCGCTGGCCCCGTACCGGCCCGTCGTGGTGCGTGCCCGCGCCGACCGGCGTGCCGCGCTGCCCGGCTGGCGCTCGCTCGTCGTCCGCGCGGGGGAGGCGTCGTGACGGCGCCGCCGCGCATCGCCGTGACGGGTGCGAGCGGATTCTGCGGCGGTCATGTCGCCACCGCCGCCGCGGCGTTCGCCGACGTGGTCTGCGTGGGGCGCCGCCCGGGCCCCGCCGGGCGCCACGTCCCGTGGGACGCCGCGCGCCAGGTGCCCGACCTCGCGGGGGCCGACATCGTGATCCACTGCGCGGCCGCCGTCGGCGACCCCGCCCCGGGCTCCCGTGCCGAGGCGCTCATGCGCGCGGTCAACGTCGACGGCACGGCACGCCTGCTGGAGGCCGCCGGGGGCCGCCCGGTCGTCTGGGTGAGCAGCGCCAGCGTCTACGACCCGCGCCGGGAGAGGTCCCTCGTCCGCGAGGACCACCCGGTGGCCGGGCAGCTCAACGCCTACGGACGGACCAAGGCCGCCGGCGAGCGGCTGGCGCTGGACGCCGGCGCGGTGGTGCTGCGGCCCCGTGCCGTCTACGGCCCGGGCGACCCGCACCTGCTGCCCCGCCTGCGGGCCCGGGTCCGGGCCGGGCGGCTGCTGCTGCCCGGCCCGGACGTACGGCTGAGCCTGACGGCGGTGGAGAACCTCGCCGACGCCGCCCTCGCCGCCGCCGGCTGGCCGCCGGGCGCCTACAACATCGCCGACGGCGAGGCGTACGCGCGCGACGCGACCCTGCGCCGGGTGCTGCGCGCCCACGGCACGCGGGTGACGGTCCATCACATGCCGTCCGGGGCCGCCCGCTTCGCGGCCCTCGCCGCCGAGACGGCGGCACGCCTGCGGCCGGGATCCGAGGTGGCGCTCTCGCGCTACGCGGTCGACCAGCTCGCCCACCCGGTGGTTCTCGACATCACCAAGGCGCGCGCGTGCGGCTGGGCGCCGCGGCGGACGCTCGAGGACTTCCTGGCGGCCGTGCGCCCGTAGGCGCGAGGACGCGCGCGGGGGCGATCAGTCGCCGTCGATCAGCCGTACGGCGTTGAGCGCGGCGGCGAGGGCGCGGTCGTCGCCGTCCTCCGAGGCGGCGGCCACGTCGAGCGCGGTGTCCGCGAACTTGATGACGTGTGCGTCGCCGTGCGCCGCGGCCCGCTCGAAGACCTCCTCGGGGGTGAGGGAGGAGGCGCCGGGCGGGGGCAGGGGCTCGTCGGCCGCGTAGATGGAGGTGATCGCGGCGGTCGCCGCCCAGGCGACGGTGAGCGAGAGTCCCCACAGCTCCCGGGGGAGGGCGGGCAGCGTGCGCAGCACCGCGTTCGGGGCGGTGGCGGCGTGGACGAGCATGACGGGCGAGCCGTGGCCGTGGGTGGCGTAGGTGAGGGTGGCGGCGCGGACGAGGTCGGCGAGCCGGTCGCGGACCGCGTCCGGGTTCTCGGGGACGTACAGCGACTCGGCGGCCCCGAGCCAGCCGGGGGTGGTGGGCAGCTGGTCGTAGCCGAGCTGGGGCAGCAGGTTCCGCTCGGCGACGCGGGGGAGGGCGGCGAGGGCGTCGGCGGGCGTCGCGCCGCCGGAGGGGGTGACGGTGACGGGCAGGAGGGTGTGGCGGGCGGCCCAGTAGCCGAGGGCGTGGGCCAGTTCGGACAGGCGTGTGGTGTCCTCGCCGTCGCGCAGGAGGGCGCGCACGGCGTGGCCGACGCGGATGGCGGGGTGGGTCGCGGCGCCGGCGATGCCGGGCAGGAGCCGGGGCCACCACTCGGTGAGGACCTCCTGCCAGGGCCGCTCGGCGATGCGCCGGGAGAAGTAGCCGGTCCAGTCGGTGACCCGGCCCTGATCGCCGAGCGCTTCGCGCCAGTCGTCGTCGCCGATGGGGGTCCGCGCGGGGGGCAGGTCCTCCAGCTTGGTCTCGTAGGTGTCGAGCCAGTGGTGGACGGTGGGGGCATGGCCGTTGCGGACGAGCGCCTCCACCGCCATGGGGCCGTGATTGCTCAGGTAGCCCTGGAACTCGGGGCCCGACCGGTGGAGACGCTGCAGGGCTTCGTCGAGGGTGCCGTTCGTCGTATCCATGGCCCGAGGCTAGGCTTCCGGCCGCCGCCGGCGTAACGGTCCTGGGCCCTACACCGCTGGTCGTAAGGTCTTCGACCCCGGCCGGAGGACGTAGTCCTCCGCTCGTCGCCGGTGGGGTGCGCGGCCGGTGTGATCAACCTATGGATGTGTCGGTCGTGTCCCCGGTGGCGGACGGGGCGCGTCACCTACCGTTCCCGGCGTGAGAATCTCCGTGCTGGTCATGGACCGTGTCTTCGACTCCGGGCTCTCCGCGGTGCTCGACGTCCTGCGGACGGCCAACGAACTGCGCGAGGAACTGCCGCAGCCCCCGCCGCCGTGGCGGGTGAGCTGCGTCGGCGAGAACGGACCGGTGCGCACGGCCGCGGGCCATCTGGTGGACACCGTCGCTCCGGGGGCCGCGCGCGGACCCGACGCCGTGGTGGTGCCCGGCGTCGGGCACACGCGGCCCGGGCCGCTCGAGGAATGGGCCGGCTCCGCCGAGCGGCGGCCCGCGCTGGACGCCGTGCGGCAGGCCCGCGCCGACGGCGTGCCGCTGGCGGCCGCGTGCACCGGGACCTACCTGCTCGCCGAGAGCGGCGTCCTCGAGGGGCTGCCGGCCACCACCAGCTGGTGGCTGGCACCGCACTTCCGCCGGCGCTACCCCGGCGTGACCCTCGACGAGACCCACCTGCTCACCCACGCGCCCGGCATCACCACCGCCGGGGCCGCCATGGCCCACCTGGACCTGGCTCTCGGCCTGGTCCGCGGGGCCAGCCCCGCCCTCGCCGACCTCACCGCCCGTTACCTCCTGATCGACAGCAGGACCGGCCAGGCCGGTTACGCCGTGCCCGGCCACCTGGCGCGCACCGACCCGACCGTCGGCGCGTTCGAACGCTGGGTGCGCGAGCACCTCGAACAGCCGCTGCGGATCGCCGACGTCGCCCGCGCCCTGGGCACCGGCGAACGCACCCTGCAGCGCGCGGTGGACCGCGTGCTGGGCGTCTCGCCCCTGCGCTTCGCCCAGCGCATCCGCCTGGAGCAGGCCGTCCAGCTGCTGCGGACCACCACCCTGCCGACGGACGTCGTCGCCCGCCGCGTCGGCTACGAGAACGTCACCACGCTCACCACCCTGCTCAGGGAACGCCTGGACACCACCCCCGGCCGGCTGCGCCGCCGGCCGCTGTGACATCGGCCCTCACACCTGCGGGTGTAATCCGCCGACATCGGGACAAGCCTCACCACAGCGGGAATACCCATCTCGTACGGGGCTGTCCGCTGTGCGGCCCATGACCGGTTCCGGCAGGAGACGGCCGGCACGAGACGGGGAGCGACCCATGACCGAGGAAGCCTGTCCGGCCCGGCAGCGGCCCGGTGAGGTGGTGTACGACTGGCCCGTGGACCACCTGCCCGGCCTGGAGTTCGACCCGCTGCTGCACCGCCTGCTGCGCGAGGAGCCGGTGGCCCGCGTCAAGATGCGCTTCGGCGAGGGCGACGCCTGGCTGGTGACGCGGTACGAGGACGTCAAAATCGTCGCCGCCGACCCCCGGATGAGCCGCGCCCTCACCGTGGACCGGCCGGTCACCAGCATGACCCCGCACGTGGTCGCGCCCGCCGGCGGCATCGGCCGCACCGACCCGCCGGACCACACCCGGCTGCGCCGCCTGGTCGCCCAGACCTTCGGCCGCAAGCGGGTGGAGGCCCTGCGCCCCCGGGCCCGGGAGCTCGCCGAGCGCATGACCGGCCGGATGCTGGAACAGGGTCCGCCGGCCGACCTGGCCGAGCACCTGACCGGGCCGCTGCCCGCCCAGCTGATCGGGGACCTGCTCGGGGTCCCGTCCCACGACATCGACCGGCTGCAGGCCTGGCGGGGCGTCATCCTCTCCAGCAGCCATTCGCAGCAGGAGAGCGACGCGGTCAAGCGCGAGATCGCCGACTACTTCCGCGGGATGGCCCGGCACCGCACCGAACACCCCGGCGACGACCTCTTCAGCGCCCTGGTGGCCGAACAGGCCGACGGCGGGCTCAGCATGCCGGAGCTGATCTCGCTCGCCGTGATGCTGGTGCTCAACGGCATGGACGCCGTGCGCAACCAGGTCTCCAACATGGTCTACGCCCTGCTGACCCACCCCGAACAGCTCGAGAAGCTGCGGGCGGAGCCCTCGCTGCTGCCGCAGGCCGTCGAGGAACTGCTGCGCTTCATCCCGCACCGCAACGGCGTCGGCCTGCCGCGCATCGCCACCGGCGAGCTGGAGGTCGGCGAGGCCGTGATCCGCGACGGCGACGTGGTCTACGTGTCCTACCTCGCGGCCAACCGGGACTCCACCGTCTTCACCGAACCCGACCGGCTCGACCTCTCCCGCGACGAGGCCCCCAACCTGTCGTTCGGCCACGGCGCGCACTACTGCGTCGGCGCGATGCTGACCCGCATGGAGGCCGAGGTCATGCTCGCGACCCTGCTGGAGCGCTTCCCCCGCCTGCGCCTGGCCGTCGGTCACGACCAGATGCGATGGCGGCGCGGGTCGATCAACCGCGGTCCCGAGGAACTGTGGGTGACCTGGTGACGTACCCGGAGTACCGGGAGTTGTGCGGAAGTGGATCTTCCCCCTATGGTCCGTGCGGTTTGTTACGCGTTTTCACTTCGGGGGACCTGTGTCTGCTCAGCCTTCCGCGCCGGACCGGCGCTTCAGTACGACCACCGCACTCAGCTGGATCGTGTCGATCGTCTTCAACGTGGTGCTGCCGATCGTCACGTACAACCAGCTGACCGACCGCGGCTGGAGCGAGTTCGCCGCCCTGGCGGTCTCCGGCCTCTGGCCGCTGGCGGACACCGTCGTGTACCTGATCTGGCACCGCCGGATCGACGAGTTCGCCGTCATCACGATGATCTTCATGGTGCTGACGCTCGTCGTCACCGGCATCGGCCCGCACTCCACCCGGCTGCTGCTGGTCAAGGACTCGGCCGTCACCGGACTGTTCGGCGTGGTCTGCCTGGTCAGCCTGGCCACGCCGCGGCCGCTGATGTTCTACCTGGGCCGCAAGTTCGGCACCGACGGCACCAAGGAGGGCGTCGCCCGCTGGAACGGGATGTGGGAGCAGCTCCCGGGCTTCCGGCGCACGCTGAAGACGATCACGATGGTGTGGGGCGTGGGCTACGTCGTCGAGGCGGCGGCGCGCATCGCCCTGTCCTACGCCCTGTCGACGTCGGCCATGGTCGGCGTCAACTCCGCCCTGTCCTACGGCATGCCCGTCGTCCTGATCACCTGGACCATCACCTACTCCAAGCGCGCCCGCGCCCGGGGCGAGGCCGCGTCGGCCGCGGCCGCCGCCGCAGCGGAATCGGCGCCCGCGGCGGCGTGAGAGCGCCGCGCCCGCGGAATCCGGCGCCCGGCGCCCCGGCCCACGGCATCGGCCGTCCGCCGGGGCGCCGGGCGCTTCCTCATCTGGCTCTGTCGCTCCAGGCCAGCTGAATCGACTCCAGGATGCGCGGGTTGCACAGCGTGGGGTCGTCGGTGAACCCGCTCAGCGCGGCGACGCGGTCGCGGATCTCCGTGGGCTTGACCGTGAGCGGCTTGGTGCCGGGGTGTCGCGCGGCGAGATCCGCCGCGATCTGTTCGATGTCAGTCCATCGCATGGCCATGAGTGTGTCCGAACGGGCGTGCCAGGTCCAGGGTGCCGTCACCGCTCCCACCGGGGGTCCCGTACGAGCGCCGGCCCGCGACGCGCCACCGGACGGCGGCGAGCAGGAGCACCGCGCCGAGGGCGACGGGGGCGTAGTTGAAGGTGTCGACGGAGAGCGTGCCGTGCTCGGGACGGGACTGCGGAAGGCAGAAGAGCACCGTCACCACCGCCACCCACACCACCGCGATCCAGCCCACCGGCCTGCTCCAGCGCCCGAGGTTCCACGGGCCCGGACGGAAGGAGTCGTGGCGGCGCAGCCGGAGGTAGATCGGGATGGCGTACGCGGGGGTGATCCCGATGACGTTGACGGCCGTGACCGCCCCGTAGGCGGTGGTGCTGTACAGCGACGGCAGGGCGAGCACGCCCGCCACGGCGACGGACAGCCACACCGCGCGGCGCGGGCTCCCCGTCCGGCGGTCCACCTGCCGCCACCACGCCGAGCCGGGCAGCGCGCCGTCGCGGGAGAAGGCGAAGACCATCCGGGAGCAGGCGGCGACCTCGGCGTTGCCGCAGAAGAGCTGGGCGACGATCACGACGAGCAGCAGCGCCTTGGCCCCGGACGGCCCCAGGGCGTCGAGGAAGATCTGGGCGGGCGGCACGCCGGTCGCGGTGTCCCGGGCGCCGGCGTAGTCCTGAATGGCGAACGTCAGCCCCACCAGCAGCACGAACCCCGCCACCCAGGACCACAGGACGGCCCGCATGATGCCCCGGGGCGCGTTGACCTGCGCACCGGTGGTCTCCTCCGACAGGTGGGCGCTCGCGTCGTATCCGCTGAAGGTGTACTGCGCCAGCAGCAGCCCGATCGCGGTGACGTAGAGGGGATTCGACCAGCCGGTGTCGTTGACGAACTCGCCGAAGACGAACGAGGGCGTCCGATGGTGGGCCGGAACGAACGCCAGGACGCCGACGACGACCGCGACACCGGCCAGGTGCCACCACACGCTGACCGCGTTGAGGACGCTCACCACCCGGACGCCGAAGAGGTTCAGCAGCGCGTGCAGCAGCAGGACGCAGAAGAAGACGGCCAGGGTCGAGCCGGGGGTCGGCGCGAGGCCCCACTGCAGATCGGCGAACGCCCCCACGAACAGGGCCGCCCCGTAGTCGATCCCGGCGATCGCGCCGAGCAGGCCCAGCAGGTTCAGCCAGCCGGTGTACCAGCCCCAGCGGCGGCCGCCCAGCCGGTCCGCCATGTAGTACAGCGCACCGCTCGTCGGATAGGCACTGGTCACCTCGGCCAGGCCGGCCGCGACGAACAGCACCATCGCGCCGACCCCGACCCAGCCCCACACCATCACCGCCGGGCCGCCGGTCGCCAGCCCGAAACCGTAGAGCGTCATGCACCCGGACAGCACCGAGATCACCGAGAACGAGACGGCGAAGTTCCCCATCGCCCCCATGCGGCGCTTCAGTTGCGGGCTGTACCCCAGCCCGCGCAGTAATTCGTCATCATTCACCGCATCAGCCTGCCCACGCGGCCCACGCGTAAAGCCGCCGGGCGCCCGGTGTGTAATGGGGACATGCCCGCACATCCCCCTCCCGCCCCGGACGCCCCGGCCGGTCCGCGCCCCGCCGGCACCCGCACCCTGGTCGTCGGCGCCGGCATGGCCGGGCTCGCCGCCGCCCGGGAACTGCACCGGGCCGGGCACGCCGTCACCGTGCTCGAGGCACGGGAGCGCACCGGCGGCCGGCTGTGGAGCGAGGACTGGGAGGGCGTGCGCATCGACCTGGGCGCGTCCTGGATCCACGGCGTCGACGGCAACCCCGTCACGGAACTCGCCGAGGAGGCGGGCGCCCCCACCGTCGTCTACGACGTCGGCACCCTCGACTTCGACTACGACAGCCCCCGGGGCGTCACCGCCTACGCCGCCGACGGGCGCCGGCTCACCCGAGCCGAGGCACTGGAGAGGGAAGCCGACGAGGAGGCCGCCGCAGGCGCACTGGCCGCCCGCGCCGAGCACGCCGACTACCGCGAGTCCGCGGCCGACGGCCTGCGGAAGGTGCTGGAGGACGACGGCCTCGACCCCGGGCGCGCGGAGCGGGTGATCGCGGCGCGCGGCCGCATGGTGGAGGACGACTGGGGCGCCGGCCTCGAGGAGCTGTCGCTGGCGTTCCTGTTCGAGGGCGAGGACTTCACGGGCCACGAGGTCGTCTTCCCCCAGGGATACGACCGCCTGACCGACCACCTCGCCCAGGGGCTGGACGTACGCCTCGGCCACCGGGTCACCCACGTGGACCACGACGGCCCCGGCGTGCGGGTCCACACCGCCGGCCACGGAACCTTCGTCGCCGACCGCGTCCTGCTCACCCTGCCCCTCGGGGTGCTCAAGGCCGGCACCGTCACCTTCGCCCCCGCCCTCCCCGAGCCCAAGCGCCACGCGATCGAACGCCTGGGCATGGGCGTCTACGACAAGCTCTACCTGCGCTTCCCCGCGGCCTTCTGGGACGACACCGACCTGATCCGCCAGGAGGACACCCCCCACGGCGCCTTCGCCAACTGGTTCGACCTCCGGCGCGTCCTCGGCGCGCCCGTCCTGGCCACCCTGGCCGGCGGACCCGTCGCCCGCCGCCTGGAGACCCTCGACGACGCGGCCCTCGTCCGCGAGGCGCTGGCGTCCCTGCGCGGCATCTACGGCGCCGCGGTGACCGAGCCCGTCGCACACCGCCGCACCCGCTGGGCCGCCGACCCCTACGCCCGCGGCTCCTACTCCTACCCCGCCGCCGGCACCCTCCCCGGCGACCGCCCCGCCCTCGCCGCCCCCGTCGGCGACCGCCTCCACTTCGCGGGCGAGGCCACCACCGCCGACTTCGCGAGCACCGTCCACGGCGCCCTGATCTCCGGCCGCGACGAGGCCCGCCGCATCCTGCGCGCCGCCGCGCGTGGGGCGAAGATCACAGGTCAGGGCGGCCAACGGGCGGCGGAGCGCTGAGTACGGTGAGCGGGTGCCGACACAGCAGAACCTGTTCTCCTCCCTCGCGGCCCTCAGGCGCCGAGCCGTCTCCCGGGCAGTGCACCGCGGCGCGCGCTGGGTCCGCGAGGCCGGCGCCGTCAGCGCCGAGCGCCCCGGCCCGTACCGCTTCCGCGCCCTCGGCACCGGCACCCGGCTCGCCTTCCCCCAGGGCACCGTCTTCGGCGAGGCGTGGATCGAACTGGGCGACCACTGCATCATCGGCCAGGGCGTCACCCTCACCGCCGGCATGATGCCCGACCTCGACCTCGGGCAGGACACCGTCGTACGCCTGGGCAACGGGGTCGTCCTCGGCCGCGGCAGCCACGTCGTCGCCGAGGCGCCGCTGACGATCGGCGACGACTGCTTCTTCGGCCCCGGCGTCTACGTGACGACCACCAACCACAGCTACGACGACCCCGACGTGCCCATCGGCAAGCAGTGGCCCCGCAGCGCGCCCGTGGAGATCGGCCCCGGCAGCTGGATCGGCACGGGGGCGGTCATCCTCCCCGGCGCCCGGCTGGGCCGCAACGTCGTCGTCGCGGCCGGCGCCGTCGTCCGCGGCGAGGTCCCCGACCACGCGGTGGTCGCCGGCGCCCCCGCCAGGATCGTCCGCACCTGGGACCGCGAGTCCGGCTGGCAGCCACCCCTGCGCAGCCCCGCCCCGGTCCCCCTCCCCGAAGGCCTGACGGCCGACCAGCTCAAGGGCCTGGCCCACCTCGAGGCGGCGGCGCTCGAGCAGGACTGACGGCACCGGGACCACGCGGACGGTCAGGGGTGCCAGATCCCCGTGGGCGCTGTCGCCCGCACGTAGTCCTCGAAGGAGCGCGGAGCGCGGCCGAGTGCCTCCTGCACACCGGTGCTGATGTAGTCGTCCTCGCCGAGCCGTATGCCGTCCAGGAAGGAGGCGACGGCTTCGGCGTCCGCGATGTCGTGACCCGCCGCGACCTGGGCGGCGACGTAGGCGGCCGGATCCTGGTGGCGGTGGCGCAGCTCGCGTCCGACGGCGTCGCCGATGACGGCGAGGGCCTCGGCGAAGGAGAGGGCGCGGGGGCCGGAGAGTTCGTAGGTCCGGCCCGCGTGGCCGTCGCCGGTGAGGGCGGCCACCACCACGTCCGCGATGTCCTCCACGTCGACGAACGGTTCACGGCCGTCCCCGGCAGGAGTCGTGAGCTCGCCGGCGAGGACGGCCGGCAGGAAGAAGTCCGGCGCGGCGAAGTCCTGCGAGAACCAGCAGGGCCGCACCATCGTCCACTCCGACCCCGACTCCCGCACCGCCGCCTCCGTTTCCGGCACACTCCCGTCGGTGTCGAGACCGCGTACGGACAGCTGGACGAACCGCCGGACCCCGGCCGCCTTCGCCCGGTCCGCCGGCTCGGCGCGCTCGGACAGGCCGAGCGTCTCGGTCGGGACGAAGTACACCGCCTCCGCTCCGGCCAGGGCCGGATCCCAGGTGGAGCGGTCGGTCCAGTCGAAACGGGTAGCCGCCGAGCGGGAAGCGCAACGGACGGTGTGGCCAAGGGCCTTGAGGCGGGGGACGACGCGGCTGCCGGTCTTGCCGGTCTTGACGGTGGCGCCGAGCACGAGAATCTGTGTCATGCCCGTGCTGACGGCCGTGCCGGCTGGCGCATCCCGTCAGCATATATGCGCAATTTCAGCTGGATAAGAGGCATGCACTGTCTCTCATGGCTTTGGCCCGGCGCGTCTGGTTGGTGCAATACGCCCCCTGTGTGGGTGGTTTGGGAGTTTCGGTGTCTGCGCACGCTCAGGGGTGAGTGTCACGCCCATCCCGGGCAGAACCGCCCCGTCGTTTCCAACGACCACTAGGAGCATTCTGGTGACACAGCCGTACATGCCACCGCAGCAGCCGGGGTACTACCCGCCGCAGCCGCCGCAGGGGTACCCCCAGCCGCCACAGGGCTACCCGTACCCGCCGCAGGGCTACCCGTACCCGTACCCGCCCCAGGGGTACCCGTACCCGTACCCGCCGCAGGGTTACCCGTACCCGATGCCGCCGCACGACGAGGAGAAGGAATACCCTCAGCTCAGCGCGGCGACGGTGAAGGGCACGGTGCTCGGCCAGGCGCAGGCCCAGATCAGTGGGACGCTCATCAACAACGACGGTGAGCCGATCAAGGGACAGCCGATCAGCTTCACCGTCAGCGGCCGGCAGATCGGTACCGCGGTGACCGACGCCACTGGCGTGGCGCACCTGGACAGCGGGTCGAACCTCCTCGACCCGTTGCTGTGGGTGCACGCGATCGGCTCCGGCTACGAGGTGCACTACCAGGGCAGCAAGAAGTACATGCCCGCCACGGCTCACGGCAAGATCGAGCCCGGTATCGGCTGAGGCCGGCAGGCCCGGGGGAGTGCGGACGGCAGGGACTGCCGTCCGCACTGTCCATGAACTGCGCCTGCGGCCCGCGTGGTGCGGACGGGATCCGGGCAGCGCCGACAGGCAGCAGGCCGCGTTCGTGCAGGTGGTAAACGGGTTTCCTGGGACGGCGCGGGTCCGCGATCATGGACCGGACACCGACCCGCCACCGACGAGGAATCCCTGCCCCATGCCCGTGCCTGCCGACCCGACGGTCCTCCATCCGATGCCCGAGCATCCCCGGGTGGTGCTGCTCAAGCCGCTCGTGAAGTCCCCGCTGATCGAGGTCGGGGAGTACTCCTACTACGACGACCCGGACGACCCGACCGCGTTCGAGACGCGCAACGTGCTCTACCACTACGGGCCGGAGAAGCTGATCATCGGCAAGTTCTGCGCGCTGGGCACGGGCGTGCGTTTCATCATGAACGGCGCCAACCACCGTATGGACGGCCCCTCGACCTTCCCCTTCCCCTCCATGGGCGGCTCCTGGTCCGAACACTTCGACCTGCTCACCGGCCTGCCCAACCGAGGGGACACCGTGGTCGGCAACGACGTCTGGTTCGGCCACGGCACGACGATCATGCCGGGCGTACGGATCGGACATGGGGCGATCATCGCCTCCGGCGCCGTGGTCACCAGCGACGTACCCGACTACGGCATCGTCGGCGGCAATCCGGCCCGCCTCATCCGCACCCGCTACAACGACCAGGACATCGCCCGGCTGCTGGCGGTGGCCTGGTGGGACTGGCCCGCGGAGCACGTCACCGAGCACGTGCGGACGATCATGTCGGGCAGCATCGCCGATCTCGAAGCCGCCGCCCCGGACACCCCGCACGCGTGACGCGTGCGGGAATGCCCGTGCAGGCGCATCGGCTTGCACGGGCTTTCGCCGTAGACCTGAAATGGGTGAGCTTTCATGTCCCGTCGCCGTGCCCACATCGCGATGGCCGGCATCCCCGCCGTCAGCCACGTCCTGCCCAGCCTTGAGATCATCCGCGAGCTGGTGGCCCGTGGCCACCGGGTGACCTACGCCAACGACCCGGCGGTGGCCGACCTGATCGCGGCCACCGGTGCCGAACTCGTCCCCTGCACATCCCGACTGCCGGTCGCCGACAACGACTGGCCCGACGACCCCATCGCCGCGATGGGCCTCTTCCTCGATGATGCCGTCCAGGCACTCCCGCAGTTGCGCGCCGCCTACGACCAGGACCCGGCGGACCTGTACCTGTACGACATCGGCGCCTACGCCGCGCGCGCCCTCGCCGAATCGCAGGACCGGCCCCTCATGCAGCTGTCCCCGACGTTCGTGGCCTGGGACGGCTACGACCAGGACGTCGCGGCACACCTGCGCCGACTGCCGGGCGCCGACGCCTACCGGGCGAAGTTCGCCCAGTGGCTCGCCGGCTGCGGGGCGTCCACCACCGACGTGGACGCCTTCTCCGGCCGCCCCGCGCGGGCCCTGGCCCTGATCACCCGGGCGATGCAGCCGCACGCCGACCGGGTCGACACCGACACGGTGACCTTCGTCGGGCCCTGCTTCGACGCAACGGCGAGCGTGGACGGTTGGACCCGCCCGGCGGACGCGGAGAACGTGCTGCTGATCTCCCTGGGCTCGGCGTACACCCGTCAACCGGAGTTCTACCGCCAGTGCCTGGCGGCCTACGGCAACCTGCCCGGCTGGCACGTCGTCCTCCAGATCGGCAAGTACACCGATCCGAGGGAACTCGGCGACATCCCGCCCAACGTCGAGGTGCACTCCTGGGTCCCGCAGCGGGCGATCCTGGAGCAGGCGGATGCCTTCGTCACCCACGCCGGTATGGGCGGCTGCGGCGAGGGACTGCTGGCAGGCGTCCCGATGATCGCCGTACCGCAGGCCGCCGAACAGTTCATGAACGCCGACCGGCTCGTGGAACTGGGCGTGGCCAGCCGCATCGACACCGCGGAAGCCACCGCCGGCACCCTGCGGAAGGCCCTGAACGACCTGGTCACCGACGCGGAGGTCGCCCGCCGCTCGGCTCGGCTGCGCGCCGCCGCACGGGCCGAGGGCGGCACCCCGCGCGCCGCCGACCTCATCGAGAACATGCTGGCCTGAGCCCTGCCCGCCACGGCGGGGGAAGGGGGGCGGCTGAGTCAGCGGCCCCCCGGGCGCAGGAAGCGCCTGAGCTTCTGCAGCGGCCACGTGTTGATGATGTCGTCCTTCGTCAGCCACCCCCGCTGCGCGGTGCCCACGCCGTAGCGCATGTACGGCAGGTGCGTCACCGAGTGGGCGTCCGTGTTCACGGCGAACTTCACGCCGTAGCGTTTCGCCCGCAGGATGTCCTCGTCGCACAGGTCCAGTCGCTGCGGGTGGGAGTTGATCTCCAGCGCCGTGCCCGTACGCCCGCACGCCTCGAAGACGGCGTCGAAGTCGGCGTCGATGCCGGGGCGTTTGCCGATCTGGCGGGTGGTGGGGTGGCCGATGATGGCCACGTGGGGGTTCTCGCAGGCCCGTACGAGCCGACGGGTCAGCTCTTCGCGGGACTGGTTGAAGTGCGAGTGCACGGACGCCACGCACAGGTCGAAGCCCGCGAGGAAGTCGTCGGGCCAGTCCAGGTCGCCCTCCGGACCGATGTTCAACTCCGTACCGTGCAGCAGGCGCATCTTGCGGTGCTTGCCGTCCAGGGAGCGGACCTTCTCCCGCTGGGCGAGGATCTTCTCGTCGGTCATGCGCTGCATGTAGAGGTTCGGGGCGTGGTCCGTGATCGCGTAGTACGCGTAGCCGCGCTGCGCCGCCGCGGCCACCATGTCCTCGAGCGGGGCGATGCCGTCGGTGAGGTCGGTGTGGGTGTGGAGGTCGCCGCGGATGTCGCTCTCCTCGACCAGGTCGGGGAGCTCGTCCCGTAGTCCGGCCGCGATCTCGCCCCGGTCCTCGCGCAGGGTCGGTGCGATCCAGGGCAGGCCGAGGCGGGCGTAGACCTCTTCCTCCGTCTCGGACACGATCTTCTTGCCGCTCTTGACGTGGAAGAGGCCGTACTCCGAGAGCTTGAGCTTCTGTCGCACGGCGATCTCGCGCACCCGGATGTTGTGCGCCTTGGAGCCGGTGAAGTACAGCAGGCCCGCGCCCCAGGAGTCCGGGGGCAGCACCCGCAGGTCGACCTGCAGGCCCTTGGTCGTGCGGACCGAGGTCTTCTTCTCGCCGTGGGCGATGACCTCGGCGGTGTGGGGGAGGGCCGTGAAGGCCTCCATGAACGGGGCCGACCGTTCGGCGGCGACGAGCACGTCGACGTCGCCGATGGTCTCGCGCATGCGGCGCAGCGAGCCGGCGTACGCGCAGCCCTCGCAGCCGGGCACGGCGGAGAGCGCGGCGACGACCTGGTCGGCGACGTCCATGGCGCTGCTGAGGAGGATGCGGCCGCCGCCGGCCTTCTGCATGAGGGCGATGCCGTGCACGATGTTGGCCTCGGTCTTCTCGCCGAAGCCCTTCAGGCCGCGCAGTCGTTCCTCGTGGATGGCGTCGAGCAGTTCCTCCACCGACGCGATGCCCAGCTCGTCGTAGAGGGTCATGGCCTTCTTGGGGCCGAGGGTGGGGATGGTGATGAGCTCCCGCACGCCGGCGGGGATGTCCGCCCTCGTCTCCTCGAGTGCCGTGACGTGGCCGGTGCGCAGGAATTCCAGGACCTTGTCGGCGATGGACCTGCCGACGTTCGGGATGTCGCGCAGGCCCTTCTCGTCGAGTCCGGAGACGTCGCCGGGGTGTCCGCCGATGGCGCGGGCGGCCTTTTCGTAGGCGCGTGCCTTGTAGGCGTCGCCGCCCGTGATCGCGATCAGGTCGGCGTACTCCTGCAGCAGCGCCTCGACCTCCTCGTTGGCCCGGGCCATACGTCCAGCCTGCCATCGGGAGGTCCGCGGCGCATGACGGTCACGCCCGGGGGCGGTTGTGCCAGGCGGTGTAGAGGCCGGTGAGGGCCGCCGCGTAGTCGGTGAGGGCGGCCGGGGAGGCGCGCCCGGCCAGGGCGAGGGCGAGGCAGGCGGCCATGGTGACGGTGAAGGCGTAGACCTCGTCGCGGTCCGCTCCGGGGGGCGGCGCGGTGGGCGTGGGAGCGCTGTGGTTCATGTCCGGCTTCCTTCGACGGCGAGGGGGCGAGGGGGCGAGGGGGCTAGGGGGCTAGGGGTGCGGGACGGATATGTCCGACATCCAGAGCTTCGGCGACCGGACCGGTGCGGGCACAGGGGTTTCCCGTTGCCTCTGCGCGAGAGGGGGTCGGGCAACCCCCTTCGACCTGCGACGTCTTCCTCAGGGGCAGCCGGGGCCGTATGCCACGTCGGGCAGCAGCCTGCGCCAGGCGGGCTCGTCCACACGGCTCAGCGCCCGGCAGGTGCCGGCCAGGACGCCCGGCACGTCGAGCCGCCACCAGCGCACCGAACCGTCCTCGGAGACGGACACCACCGGGCCCTCGTCGGAGACGAAGGCCGCGGAGCGGACCCGGTCGGTGTGCCCGGTCAGGGTGAGCAGCAGGCGCCCCTCGTGCGCGTCCCAGATCCGTACGGTGTTGTCGCGCCCGGCCGTCGCCAGGCGCGTGCCGTCGGGGCTGAAGGCGACCGAGGTGACCGGGCCCGTGTGGCCCGCCAGGGTGCGCAGGCTCCGCCCGTCGCGCGGGTTCCAGAGCTTGACCGTGTCGTCGCGGCTCGCCGTGGCGAGGGTGCCGGTGGGGCCGACGGCCAGGCCGAGGACGGTGTCGGCGTGTTCGGTCAGCCGGTGCAGCACGCGGCCGTCGGACACCCGCCAGATGCGGGCGGTGTTGTCCAGGCTGCCCGTGGCGAGCGTGGCGCCGTCGAGGAAGAGCACGCGGTAGACGGCGTCGTCGTGGCCGGCGAACGTCCGCTCCGGCCGGGGGGTCTCCTCGGCGGCCCCGCCGGCGAGGCGCCACAGCCTGGCGGTGTGGTCCTCGCCGCCGGTGGCCAGCGAGCCGGCGTCGCCGGGCCGGAAGGACAGGGACGTGACGGCGCGGCCGTGCGCCCGCCAATGGCCCACCGGCCGGTACGGGCCGGCCGGGCGCACGGCGTCGGCCGTGCGCCATACGGTGACGGCGCCCTGCTGGTCACCGGCCGCGACCAGCGAACCGTCGTGGCTGAAGGCCACCGCGCGGACGGGCTCCCGGGACACCCGCAGCGTCCGTACCGTACGGTGCCCGGCCTCGCGCGTCCGCCACAGGCGCAGCGTGCCGTCGTGGCCGGCGGCCGCCAGCAGCGACCGGTCCGGGCCGATGGCCGCGTCCAGCCACGCCGTACCGGGAAGGGGAGCGCTGACCGACGACTGCGGGGACCACAGGCGCAGCGTGCCGTCCTCGCCGGAGGTCGCCAGCGACCGGCCGTCGGGCGAGAACGCGACGCCGTGGACGGGGCCGAGGTGACTGGCCAGGAGGGCGATGCGGCGCCGCCCGGCGACGTCCCAGACGGCGGCGGTGTCGTCCTGGCTCGCGGCGGCCAGGCGCGTGCCGTCGGGGGAGAACGCGACGGCGAAGACCGAGTCCTGGGCGCCCTCGAGGGCGGCCTCCCGTTCGCCGGTCGCGGTGTTCCACAGTCCGACGGCGTCGTGCCATTCGCCCGTGGCCAGGTGCCGCCCGTCGGGGGAGAAGGCGAGCGCGTGGACCTGCCCGTGGTCCCGCGTGCCGATGAGCCGGGCGTGTCCGTCGCGGACGTCGCGAAGCCACACCCTGCCGTCCAGCCCGGCCGCGGCCACCCGGTCGCCGTCGCCGGTGACGGCCACGGCGTACAGCGGCCCGAGCCCGGGGTCGCTCACCGTGACCCCGGCCGCGCCGTCGCGGGGGTGGGAGAGCCGCACCGTGCCGTCCCTGCCCGCCGTTGCCATGAGCTTTCCGTCGCCGGACAGGGCCACGGCCCGCACCGGCCCGTGGTGAGCCGCGCCCGCCGGCACCGGAACGGGCCTGCCGGCGCCGGTGTCCCGGACCGACACCGTGCCCGCGTCGTCGCCCCAGGCGGCCAGGGCGTCGTCGCGCGCCACGGCGAGCGCGCCGACCGGCGCGCGCCCGCGCGCCACGACGCGCGCCTGCCGGGAGCGGGCGGTGTCCCACGCGCGGACGGTCCCGTCCGCCCCGGCCGACAGCAGGCCGCCGCCGCCCCGGGTCCCGTCGGGCCGCCAGGCGACGGCGAGGACCGGGCCGTGGTGGCCCGTCAGCCGTCCGGCGTACGACTGGGCCTGCGAGCTGAGCACGGCGCTGGCCGCGGCCGGGGTGTGCGCCTGCCGCCACGCGGCGGTCGCCAGCAGTATCGAAGCCTCCGGCCGGGAGGTGCTCAGCGCCGCCGCGCGGAAGGCCAGTTCGTCCGAGCGGGCCGCGGCCCGCTCGGCCATGGCCCGCCGGCCCTGGTGGAGCGCCACCGCGCCGCCGGTCAGGGTCAGCACGAGCAGTACGGCCAGGCAGGCCAGCAGCCGGTGCAGCCGCCGGGTGCGGCGGCGCTCGGATTCCAGCTCGGCGGCGGCGTGCGCGGTCGCGGCGTCCAGATAGGCCTGTTCGACGCCGGTCACCGTGGCGACGGGGTGGGCGGCCAGGTCGCGGGCGGCGGCGAGCCGGGCGCCGCGCGGCAGCAGCGCCGGGTCGCGGCCTTCCGCGTCCCACTGCTCGGCGGCGGCCCTCAGCCGCTGCCAGCCGTGCAGCAGGGCGGCATGGCTCTCGATCCACTCCCGCAGCCGGGGCCAGGCGTGCGGCACCGCGTCGTGGGCCAGGGCGACGCGGTCGGCGTCGACGGTCAGCAGCCTGGCCCGGGCGAACTCCTCCACCGTCTCCGGCGCCAGCAGTTCGCGCGGCACCCGGCGGCGGGCGGCCCGGCCGTCGGCGTCGACGCGGACCAGCTGCAGCAGCGCGGACCTGGCGGCCTCCTGACGGTCCGGGGGCAGCCGCGCGTAGGCCCGTTCCGCGGTGGCCGCCACCGCCCCGGCGATGCCTCCGGCCTGCTGGTAGCCCTCCACCGTCAGCGAGCGGTCCCGGCGCCGCTGCCAGGTGGCCAGCAACGCGTGGGACAACAGCGGCAGGGCGCCCGGCTCGTGGCCGGGCTCCCGGTCCCCGCCGCCCCCGCCCCCTCCGGCTCCCAGGTCGCGCAGGATCAGCTCCACCAGCCCCGGCTGGAGATCCAGGCCCACGGCGTGCGCGGGCCGCACCACGGCGTCGCGCAGCTCCGCCGCCCGCAGGGGTTCCAGGGGCAGCTGGCCGTCCCGCAGGGCGGCGGCCAGTTCGGGGAAGGCCAGGCACCGCCCGTAGAAGTCGGCGCGCAGGCCGAGCACCACCAGCGCCGCCGGGGCGCCCGGGCCGTCGGAGGGTACGGGGCCGGTCGCCAGCGCGTGCCCGGCACGGATGAACTCCGCCCGCTCGCGAGCGTCCGGGCAGAGGGTGAAGACCTCCTCGAACTGGTCGATGACGAGCACCAGCCGTACGGGCTCCCCCTCCCCGCCCGGCGCCGCGTCGAGCGCGGCCCGCACGGCCCGGGCGAAGGCCCCGGGCCCGTCGTCGGCCAGCACCCGCGCGAGGTCCGCGGGGTCGGCCCCGACGGCGGACGCGACCTTGGCCGCGAGCTCCGCCAGCGGCCGTTCCCCCGGCTGCAGGGTGACCACGGGCCAGCGGCTCGAACCGTGCACCGGCAGCACGCCCCGGCGCAGCTCGGGCACCAGCCCGGCCTGCAGCAACGACGACTTCCCCGTGCCGGAGGCCGCCACCACCGCGGTCGGCCCGGAGCCGTCCAGCCGCTCGGTGAGCAGCCGCACGAGCGCCGCCGTCGCCCGTTCGCGTCCGAAGAACCAGTCCGCGTCGGCGGTCCCGAAGGCCGCGAGCCCCCGGTACGGGCACACCTCCAGCGGTGCCCCGCGCGCCCCGCGCCGGCCCGCCGAGCGGGCGACGAGCCGGGTCAGCTCCCCGCCCGCCCGCAGAGCGCCCTCGCAGCGGCGGGCGACCTCGGCGGTCATCGGCTTCTCGCCGGTCTCGACCCGGCTCAGGTAGCTCTTGGTGTAGTGCACCAGATGGGACAGCCCTGCCAGCGACATCCCGCGCTCCTGCCGCAGCCGGCGCAGGTGTTCACCCGGCGCGACGGTGGAGGCGGGGGCGCCGCCGCTCTCGCCGTCGTCTCCCCGTGGGGCCATGAAGGCGGCCTTTCTCCGCGAACGATCCGGTTTTCCCCGATCCCGTTCTTCCAATCCCTTTTCCTGCAGTCTGTCCCCGTGGGGTGCGCGCGAGGGCTGTACGGGGATGTGCCACCGGCAAAACCGGTCCTTCGGGTGACCGGCCGGAACGGAGGTGACGGGAGGGGCGCAGGGGGAGGCGAAGCTCCGCGGGGTCCGGTCCGGCGCACCGCCCCCGGCCGGTACCGTTGCCCACACGGGCAGTTGACAGCCCGGACGACCGGATGGGGTGGGCATGGAGAACACAGCGGACGCGGACGTCACGGCACGGGACCACGGCCTGCGGGCCGTGGGCGGGCGGGCACCGCGCCACGCCGTCGTCATCGGGGGCGGCCTGGCCGGCCTCCTCGCGGCGCACGTGCTGAGCGCGCACGCCGACAAGGTGACGCTGGTGGAGCGGGACCGCTTCCCCGACGGCCCCGAGTCCCGAGCCGGCGTGCCGCAGGACAAGCACACGCACGTCATGCTGGAGAGCGGCCAGCGGGCGCTGGAGGACCTGCTGCCGGGCATCCTCGACGAGATGCGCGAGCACGGCTCGCCGAGCGTGGGCATGCCCACCGAGGTCGTGCAGTGGCAGGCGGGCCACTGGTACCGGCGTACGCGGGCGACCGCTCACATCCTCACCGGATCCCGGCCGTTGACCGACTGGCTGGTGCGCCGCCGCGTCCTGGCCGGCGCCCGCGTCGCCACCGTCGAGGGCGTGGAGGTGACCGGCCTGCTCGGCGACGCCACCCGCGTGCGCGGCGTCCGGCTGCGCGAGAGGGGAACGGGCGTACGGGACACCCGCGACCTGGCGGCCGACCTCGTCGTGGACGCCTCCGGACGCTCCTCGCGCGCCCCGCAGTGGCTGACCGACCTGGGCGCCGAGCCGCCGCACGAGGAGACCCTCGAGACCGGCCTGGCGTACGCCACCCGCTTCTACCGCTCCTCCGGCCGCGACGAGGAGCTCCCCTACCGGGGCATCTTCGTCGTCCCCAACCCCGCCCAGCTGCAGGGCGGCATCCTCATGCCGCTGGAGAACGGCCGCTGGTCCGTCATCCTCTCCGGCCTGCGCGGCGCCGAACCGCCCACCGACGAGGCCGGTTTCCTCGAGTTCGCCTCCCGGCTGCCGCACCCGGTCCTGCACGACTGGCTGCTGAAGGCGGTACCGGACACGCCCATCCACGGCTACCGCAAGACCGGCAACGTCCGGCGCCGCTACGACCGCCCGGGCCGTCGCCCGGCCGGCTTCCTCGCCATCGGCGAGGCCCTGTGCTCCTTCAACCCCGTCTACGGGCAGGGCATGTCGGTGGCCGCGCTCAGCGCCGTCGTCCTCCGCGACGCCCTGGCCGGAGGGCGCCGGGTGCCCACGACGCGGCGCGTGCAGAAGGCCCTGTTCGACGCCGTCCGGCAGGCGTGGGAGATATCGGCGGGGGCGGACAAGAACATGCCGGGCGCCACCGGCAACGCGCTGCGCCCCCGGGCCATCGACCGGCCCGCCGACTGGTACCTGCGGCGCGTGCAGCAGCGTGCCACCGGCGACCCGCGCGTCGGCGAGGTCTTCCGGGGCGTGCTGTCCCTCACCGCCCCGACCACCGCCCTGTTCGCACCGTCCATCGCCCGGGCCGTCCTCTTCGGCCCCGCGCCGTGGGCCCCCACCGAGCCGCCGGCCCACCCCGAAGAACAGGGGTGACGGGCCGCTCCGTCCGCGTCCGAGACGCGCAGACCCAGGAGAGCCGACGATGTCCTCCACCTCACCGCCGCGCACGGCCTCCGTCGTGCGCGGCGGCTCCCTGGCCGCGGCCCTGGCCGCCGTCGCCCTGCTCGCCGCCGCCCCCTCGGGGCGGGCGGCGGCCGCCCCCGAGCCCACCCGGCTGCAGTTCACGAAGTACTCGCCCACCGACTCCCGGCTGAGCGTCGTGCGGAACAACCGGACCGTCGCGGTCTACCGCGCCGGGTCGGGAGTCAACGACAAGGAGTGCGAACGCGGACGCGGCTGGCTGCCCAACGGCACGTATCCGCTCGGCCGGCACCACACCGCCTACGACGGGAACCTCATCAAGGGCTACGCCATCGAGCTGGGCAACAAGCTCTGCTACCAGGGAATCAACCGGACCGAGCTGTTCATCCACAGCGAGATGACCCGCGCCGGAGGCCAGGGAAGCCAGGCCGGCCCGGAGGGCCTGCGCTGGGACGGCGCCGGCGACTACGCCTCCCACGGCTGCGTCAAACTCAGCCCGCAGGACATCAAGAGCCTCTTCCGCACCCTCGACAGAAATGGCTGGCCGACGACCCTGCGGGTCGTCAACGGCTGATCCACAGCCTGGCTTTCGGCCAGGCACCGATCCTACGATTGCCGTAACCGGGGGAGAGGTCGTGGGCCATGGCGCGCCGAACTGCTGAACTGGGACGCGGGATCGAACAGGCCGTCGCCTGGACCCTGCGCAATCTCGACGGCGTCGTCGCCATGGCCGCCGCCCTGATCATCGGCACCCTGGACATCCTCGACCAGAAGATCGACAGCAATGTCACCTCCGGTGCCATCCTGCTGGTCCTGGCGGCGCTGGTGTTCGGGACGCTGACCGAGCGGCGGCGCCGGGTCGTCGACATCAGGGAGGCGATGAGCGGCACCCGGCACGCCCTCGAGGACCTGACCATGGTGCGCTCGCTCTCCGGCGCCGAGCTCGAGAGCGCCCTGGACCGGGCCCGGCTGAACACCGACCGCTGGGTGTTCAAGGGCGGCACGGGCACGTACCTGCGTGCGGTGACCCTGCCGGTGTGCGTCAGGGAGGCGCAGCGCCAGCGCCGCTCCCTCACCATGAAGATCGACATCGTCAACCCCGCCGACGAGCAGGCCTGCGCGGCCTACGCCCGCTTCCGGCAGACCTTCGCCCACCGGCTGCATGCCGTGCCGGCCGAGGCCTGGAGCGCCGAGCGCACCCGCAAGGAATCCTTCGCCACGGTGCTCGCCGCCTGCTGGTACCGCCAGCGCCTGGACACCCTGGAGGTCGACGTCTATCTCTCCTCGGTCGTCCCCACCCTCCGCTTCGACCTCTCCTCGTCCTGCCTGATCATCACTCAGGACGACCCCCAGCGCGTCAATCTGCTCGTGGAGCGGGACCGGCCGCTGTACGACTACTACGTCACCGAGCTCCACCAGAGCCGCGAACAGGCCCACACCCTCGACCTCAGCCGCACCGAGCCGCTGAGCGAGGAACCGACCGTCGACGAGGTGCTGCGGCTCTTCGACCGGCTCGCGCTGCCGCTCCCCGCCGCCTTCACCGACGGTGACGTCGGCGACATCATCGACAAGGCACTGCACGCGGAGAATCCGTACCGGAGGTGAACTCCCCAGTGCGTCGTCCCGTGGAGTACGGACTGATCGAAGAGGCCATGGCCCGGGCCCGCGACGGCACCGGGGGAACGGGCACGCTGCTGGGCGCCGCCGCCGCGGCCCTCGAGGAGATCGCCTCCGGGCGGCGCGAACTGCGGGCCGTGCGCCACCCGCTGGGCTTCCTGTGCCTGCCCGTGGAGCGGGAGGGGGAACGCGGGGTCTGCGTCCACGTCTTCGGCCCCGGCGCGCGGCAGGCCGCCGCCCTGACCACCTCGCCCGTCCACGCGCACAGCTGGGACCTGGCCAGCTGCGTGCTGTACGGGGAGGTCGGCAATCTGCGGGTCCGGGTGCGCGAGAACCCCGAGCGGCCCACCCACCGCGTCTACGAAGTGCACAGCGGCGCCTCGTCCGTGGACGAGATCCGGCCGACCCCACGCCTGGTGACCTATGAGTCCGGCCCCGAGGAGACCAGCGTCGGCGGCGAGATCTACACCCTCCCGGCCGGGCACTTCCACGCCACCGTGGTGCCGCCCGGCACCTTCGCCGCCACCCTGCTGCTCGGGCGCGCGCTGCCCGGCCGGCACGACCTCAGCCTCGGGCCGGTGCATGGCACCGTCCACCGGGTGGTACGACAGACATGCGGCGCCGAGCGGACCGCCCGGACGGCGCGCACCGTCCTCAGGAGGATCCATGGGCACCCTTCCGGATGACGACAGCCCCCGCTCCCCGGCCCCGCCGGCCGGGCCGTACGCGGCGGAACGCCGGCTGGCCGTAGACGCCGCCCGGGAGGCCGGGGCGCTGCTGCGCTCGCGCTTCCAGGACGACTACGACGTCCGCGCCAAGGGCGACGCGGGCGACGTGGTCACCGATCTCGACCTGCTGGCCGAACGCCTGGTGGTGCGCCGGATCCGGGAGCGCTATCCGCACGACCGGATCCTCGCCGAGGAGGCGGGCGCGACGGGCGCGGCGGACGCCGGCACGCGCCGCACCTGGCTGGTGGACCCGCTCGACGGCAGCAACAACGTCGTCATCGGGCTGCCCGCCTACGTCGTCGGGGTCGCCCTGTGCGTCGACGACCGCCCCGTGGTCGGCGTGGTCCACGACCCCGTGACCGAGCGGACGTGGACGGCGTCGGAGGGCGGCGGCGCCTACGGCCCGCGCGGCCGGCTCACCGGCCCCCGCGCGCCGCTGTCGCCCTCCGGGCCGCTGCTCGCCTGGACCCAGGGGCACGCCGTCGGCCGCCGCGACCCCGTCGCCCACGCGCTCAAGGACGCGCTGGAGGCGCGCTGCCGCCGCCTGCTGCAGCTGTGGGCGCCCCTGCTGGCCTGGGCGATGCTCGCCCGCGGCGACATCGACGGCTTCGTCGGCTACCGCGCCGAGGCCATCGACCTCCCGGCGGGCGCGCTGCTGGCGGCCGAGGCGGGCCTGGAGATCCGGGCGCTGGACGGCGGCGCCTTCCGGGGCGGCGTCGGCGGCCCCGATACCGACCGCAGTTTCGTCGCGGGCCGGCCCGAGGACATGCCCTACCTCCTCGGCCTGCTCACCCGCCGCGCGGACAACGGCCGCCCGCCCGTGCTCACCCCGTGAGGGCCAGCGCGGCCACGGCCGCCGGCACGGCGGTGACGGCGAGCACCGCGCCCGTGGCCACGAACCGCCCGAACGACACCCCGACCCCCTGCGCGTGACAGCGTTCGAACCACAGCAGGGTCGCCAGCGACGCCCACGGCGTCACCACCGGCCCCACGTTGGTGCCCACCAGCAGCGCCAGCAGCTGATCGTGGTTGTCCACCGGGACCGCCGACTCCCCGGCCAGGTAGACCGGGAGGTTGTTGAGCACGTTGGACAGCCCGCCGCCGACCGCCGCCGCCCGCAGCATCCCCGGCAGCGCGCCGTCCGTCCCCACCGCGGCCGCCAGCAGCTTGTGCAGGCCGTTGACGTCGACGGTCTCCACCACGAGGAACAGCCCCGGTACGAGTATCAGCAGGCGCCAGGGCACCAGCGACGGCCGCAGCGCGGACCGCTCCCGCAGCGCGAAGGCCCCCACGGCGACCGCGGCCGCCGCCGCCGACGCGGCCCACAGCGGCACGGCGTCGACCAGGATGGCCAGCAGGAACCCCGCGCAGGCCAGGGCGCACACCCGGAACAGCACCCGGTCCGCCGGCCGGTGCGGCGCGGGCGGCTCGTAGACCTCGGCGCCCCGCACTCCGCGCCGCCAGTAGAACAGCCACAGGCAGCCCATCGTCACCGCCACGGAGGCCAGTTGCGGCGCCCACATGCGCGCGGCCAGGCCCGCGGGGGAGAGCGCCACACGGTCGGCGGCCAGCAGGTTCGTCAGGTTGGACACCGGCAGCAGCAGGCTCGCGGTGTTGGCCAGCCACACCGTCGTCATCGCCAGCGGCACCGCCGCGATCCCCACCCGGGACGCCAGGGCCAGCATCACCGGCGTCAGCAGCACCGCCGTCGTGTCGAGGTTGAGGGTGACCGTCGTGAGGGAGGCGAACACCACGCACAACACGAACAGCATCGCGTAACTTCCGCGACCCGCCCGCGCCACCCACGAGGCGACCACGTCGAACACCTCGGCCCTGCTGGTGAGCTCGGCCAGCACGATCACCGTGCCGAGGAACGCCAGCAGCGGCGCGATGCGCGTCATCGCGTCCCCCGCCGACCGCGCCGGCAGCAGCCCCGTGGCAAGGCACAGCAGGCCGCAGGCCAGCACCCCCCCGGCCAGCCAGTCCAGCACATGCAGACGTCGTAAGGCGTGCACGGGCAAGAGCATCGCACACCATTCGCGCGAACACAGTGACCGCGGGGAAGACCGTTCCTAGGATGGGGACCATGGTCGCACGCCAGGAAATCGCCGGGCAGCACCGGCTGTTGGACTTCTTCATCAGCTACTCCCCGGCCGACGAACGCTGGGCGGCCTGGATCGCCTGGATCCTCGAGGAGGCCGGCTACCGCACGGTCATCCAGGCCTGGGACTTCGTACCGGGAACGAACTTCGTCGACTTCATGGACCGCGGCGTCAGCGAGTCCGCCGCCGTCATCGCCGTCCTCTCCCGCAACTACGAACGCTCCCGCTACGGCCGGATGGAGTGGCAGGCCGCGCTGCGCGCCGACCCCGACGCCCCGGAACGCCGGCTGATCACCGTCCGCGTCGAGGACATCCCCGTCGAGGGCCTGCTCGCCACCATCACCTACGTCGACCTCGTCGGCGTCCAGGACACCGACGCCGCCCGCGAACTGCTGCTCACCCGCGTCGGCCACGCCCTCGAGGGCCGGGCCCGCCCCGAGAGCCACCCCCGCTTCCCCGGCTTCCCCCAGCCACCGGACCGACCGTCGGGACCCGCGGCGAGCGTCCCGCCGCCCGGCCGGCAGCCGGGCAGCCCCGGCTGGGCGGGACGCCGCCGCCCCGCGAGCCCGCCCGGCTACCCCCAGGCCCCCGACGGCGGCCGGGGCAGGGAGTCCCTCACCGTCCTCCACCTCGCCGGGCCCTCCTTCGGCCGCGGCGCCGACCCGGCCGAACTCCAGGCCACCATCTGGGGCGACCTCGTCGAGCTCACCGACGCCGGCGCCCCCGCCCCCGACCTCCTCGTCGTCACCGGCGACCTCACCGCCTCCGGCAGCCCCCGCGAGTGCGACCAGGCGCTGAACTTCCTGACCGGCCTGCGCTCCCGGCTCGGCCTCGCCGCCGACCGGCTCGCGGTCGTACCCGGCGGCCAGGACGTCAACCAGGCCGCCTGCCGCGCCTACTTCAGCACCTGCGAAGCCGACGAGATGCAGCCGCGGCCCCCGTACTGGCCCAAGTGGCGCCACTACGCACGGCTGTTCCAGGAGCTCTACCAGGGCCTCGACACCGTCTTCGACAGCGATCAGCCCTGGACCCTCTTCCCCGTCCCCGCCCTGCGCACGGTCGTCGCCGGCCTCAACTCCTCCATGGCCTACAGCCACCGGCCCGACGACCAGTACGGCTGGATCGGCGCCGAACAGGCCGCCTGGTTCGCCCAGGCCCTGCGCCCGTACGAGCAGGAGGGCTGGCTGCGCCTCGGCGCCCTGCGGCACGCCCCGGAGACCGGCCGCGCGCTCGACGCCGACGACGCCGGCCCGGGCCGCCCCGGCACCACCCCCGCCCGGCCCGCGCGCACCACCCTCGGCTACGACCCGGTCCGCGCCCCCGGCCCCGCGCGGCGCACCGCCACCACCCCGCGCCTGCGCGACACCGACGTCCTCACCCGCCTCACCGCGCCCCGCCTGCACCTGCTGCTGCACGGCCCCACGGGCGACGGGCGGCCGGCCTCCGGCCCGGCGGACGCCTTCGCGCTGCCCCTGGCCGCCCGCGACCTGCCCGTCCTCGGCGCCCCCGGGCCGGGCCGGCACCGGCTGCTCCAGCTCACCCGCGACGGATTCACCGCCTGGCCGGAGAGCCCCGACGGGGCGCCACGCCGCTACGCCGTCGCCTGGCACGGCACCCGCGCCCTCGAGCCGGACCCCGCCCCGGGCGACCCGGCCCCCGCCGACGACCCCACGGCCGGGGACGAACCCCCCGCGCCGGAGACCCGCGCCGTCCAGGCCCCCCTCGAGGCGCTGATGGACCGCGTCGCCGACGTCTGCCGCATCCGCCACGAAGGCGTCCAGCTGCGCCGCGTCCCCGGCGACCCGCCCAGCCTGCTGATCACGTGGACCGAAGCCGGCTTCGTCCGGCAACAGCGCGTCGGCGTCTGCTCCGGCACCCCGGGCGCCGAGGACATCGACCGCTTCATCGACCACGTCCACGCCTCCGACACCGAGCCCGACGCCGAACTCGTCCACGACGGCCCGCCGCCCGAGCGCTCCCTGCGCGAACGCGCCCGCCGCCGCGGCGTCCTCGTCCGCAGCTTCACCGCCTTCCAGGGCCTGCTGGACCTGCGCGGCTACGTCGCCGGCCAGACCGAGCGGCTCGCCGGCGACCCCCAGTACCAGCCCTCCCTCTACCTCCCCCAGCGCTACCGCGAACTCGAACGCCCCGGCGGCGTCGAGCGCGACGGCCTCGTCGACGACGTCCTGCGCCTGCTCGACGCCGACCACGGCCGCTTCCTGCTGATCCTCGGCGACTTCGGGCACGGCAAGACCTTCGCCCTGCGCGAGGTCGCCCGCCGCCTCCCCGAGGAACTGCCCCACCTCGTCCCCGTACTGATCCAGCTGAACGCCCTCGACAAGGCCCACACCCTCGACGGCCTCGTCGCCGCCCACCTGGCCGGCCACGGCGTCGACAGCATCGACCTGCGCGCCTTCCGCTACATGCTTCGGCAGGGCCGCATCGTCCTGCTCTTCGACGGCTTCGACGAACTCGTCAACCAGGTCAGCTACGACCGCGCCGCCGACCACCTCCAGGTGCTGCTCGACGCCGCCGTCGACAGCGCCAAGATCGTCGTCAGCAGCCGCACCCAGCACTTCCGCTCCCAGGCCCAGGTGCTCACCGCCCTCGGCGAGCGGGTCGGGCTCCTCCCGCAGCGCCGGGTCCTGGCCGTCCAGGAGTTCACCCCGCGCCAGATCCGCTCCTACCTGGTCAACCGCTACGGCGACGAGCACGCCGCCGACCGCCGGATGCGGCTGCTGGAGGGCATCCCCGACCTCCTCGCCCTCTGCCGCAACCCCCGCCTCCTCAGCTTCGTCGCCGACCTCGACCACGAACGGCTGCGCGCGGTCGCCGGCGCCGGGCGCGCCCTGAGCCCCGCCCGGCTGTACGAAGAGGTGTTCACCTCCTGGCTGCGCCACGAGGAGCGGCGCGGCCAGGGCGGCCCCGGCGGCACCCCCGGGCTCGGCCTGCGCCAGCTGTGGCAGGCCGTCACCACGCTGGCCCTGCGGCTGTGGGAGAGCGGCGAGAGCGCCCTGCGGCTGGACGAGCTCAACGACGTCGCCGAGACCCTCACCGAGCTCGCCGACAGCAGGCTGTCCGTGCCGCAGGCCGCGCACGCCGTCGGCTCGGGCAGCCTGCTCGTCCGTACGGACGAGGGCCTGTTCCGGTTCATCCACGGCTCGGTGGCCGAATGGCTGGTGGCCCGCGAGGCCGCGGAGCGGCTCGGCCAGGAGGGCCACGGCGAGGCCGGCCTGCTGGCCCGCCGCCACCTCAGCCGGCTCGCCGTCGAGTTCCTGTGCGACCTCGCCGACCACCGCACCTGCCAGCGGTGGGCCGAGGCGACGCTGGCCGCCGAGGCGGGCGAGGCGGACGGCGGCGCGGGCGAGACCGCCCGGGCCAACGCCGTGAAGATCCTCAACCGCCTCCGGGTGCCCGCCCACACCGACCTGCGCGGCGCCGTCCTCGCCGGGGAGGACCTCTCCTACCGCGACTTCTCCGGCGTCGACCTCACCCGCGCCGACCTCACCGACGCCGGCCTGGTGGGCGCCGACTTCTCCGGCGCGATCCTGCGCGAGGCCCGCCTCGCCGGGGCCCGCCTGGACGACGCCGACCTCAGCCGGGCCGACCTGCGCGGCGCGGACCTGCGCCGGGCCCGGCTGGTGCGCACCGACCTGCGCGGCGCCCGGGTCACCGGCAGCAGCTGGCACCGCGCGGCCCTGATCAACACCGTCGCCGACCGGGACGTCCTCGCCACCCCCGAACTGCGGGGCGCCGCCGTCGCCCCCGGACTGCCCGCCGAGCCGGGCTTCAGACCCTCCGCGGTCGGCGTCCCCTACGGCTTCGACATGCGCACCAGCCGCCTGCCCGAACCCGTCGCGTTCAGCCCCGGCGGCGAACTCCTCGCCCTCGGCAGCGAGGACGGCGGCGTCCTGGTGTGCGACGCCGCCACCGGCACCGCCCTGCGCACCCTCCAGGGGCACACGGGCCGCGTCTACGCCGTCAAGTTCCGCCCCGGCGTGCTCGCCACCGGAGGCGCCGACGGCACCGTACGACTGTGGGACCCGGTCTCGGGAGCCTGCCTGCACCGGCTCGAGGTGCACTCCGGCGGCGTCTGGCCGGTCTCGCTCGACCGGTCCGGCACCCGCCTGGCCACCGGCGACGCCGACGGCACCGTCACCCTCTGGGACGTCGCCGGCGGCACGCCCGCGCACCGGCTGGCGGGGCACCACGCCCCCGTCTACACCGCCGTGTTCAGCCCCGACGGCACGGTCCTGGCCACCGGCGACGCCGCGGCGGCCGTACGCCTGTGGGACACCCGCTCCGGCCGTCTCCTCGGCGAGCTGACCGGCCACCGGGGAGCGGTCTACCGCGCCTCCTTCAGCCCCGACGGAACGCTGCTGGCCACCGGCGACATGGGCGAGGGCGACCGCGGCACGGTACGGATCTGGGACGTCGCCGAACGGCGGCTGCGCCACACCTGCGCCGGACACCCCGGCCGCATCTACACCCTCGACTTCCACCCCTCCGGCACGCTGCTGGCCAGCGGCGACACCGAGGGCCGCGTCCTGCTGTGGGACCCGCGCACCGGAAGCCCCGCCGGCGCCCCGCTGCTCGGGGGCGGCGCCGTCTACCAAGTGGTGTTCGACCCCGAGGGCGGCATGCTGGCCGCGGGCGGCAGCGACGGCTCGGTCCGGCTCTGGCAGCTCACCCCGCCCGCGTCCGACGGCGCCGGCTGGTCGGCGACCGCCCTGCGCCGGCAGCCGGCCGACCACCAGGGGTCGGTGTGGGCCTGCCGGTTCCGGCCGCACGGCGGCGCGGCGGGAGCGCCGGACGCCGGGCCGCTGCTGGTCTCGGCGGGCAACGACGGAGCGGTGCGGCTGTGGGACACCGCCACCGGCCGCGGCAGGAGCATCCTGCGCGGCCACGGACGCAAGATCGTCAGCCTGGCGTTCGGCGACGGCGGCGCCCACCTCGCGG
Source organism: Streptomyces griseocarneus (assembly GCF_014655595.1). Lineage (GTDB taxonomy): Bacteria > Actinomycetota > Actinomycetes > Streptomycetales > Streptomycetaceae > Streptomyces > Streptomyces griseocarneus. The sequence goes on from NZ_BNBL01000002.1 coordinate 351,654, forward strand.
CCTGCGGGAACGACGGCGTGGTCCGCCTGTGGGAGCCCGCCACCGGGCGCAAGGTCCGCGAGCTCACCGGGGACAACGACCGCCTGGTCTCCGCCGTGTTCACCCCCGGCGCGCCCGTGCTCGCGACCCCCAGCAGCGACGGCGACGTCTATCTGTGGAACGCCGCCACGGGCGAGTACCAGCGCGAGATCGACGCCGAGACCGACCACGTCTGGGCCGAGACCTTCAGCGCCGACGGCGAGATCCTCGCCACCGCCAACGACGACGACACCGTGCGGCTGTGGTACCGCAGCACCGGCGCGCAGGTGACCACGCTCGGCGGGCACCGCGGACGGGTGCGTTCCATCTCCTTCACCGCGGACGGCTCGCGACTGGCCACCGGCTGCGACGACACGTACGTACGCCTGTGGGACCTGGCCGGAGGCGGCCTGGTCGCCGAACTCGCCGGTCACGAGGACCGGGTGTACGCGGTGGTCCACGGCCCGGGCGACGCCTGGCTGGCGAGCGCCTCGTGGGACGGGCAGGCCATCGTCTGGCGGGACGGCGGGCTCCGGCACCGCCTGCGCGGCCACTCCGGCAGGATCTGGGCCGCCGCCGCCCATCCGACGCGTTCGCTGCTGGCCACGGCGGGGGACGACCGGGACGTGCGGCTGTGGGACCCCGAGTCCGGCCGGGAGACCGGCCGCCTCACCGGCCACACCGGGCGCGTCCTGGCCCTCGCCTTCAGCCCCGACGGCGCGTTGCTGGCCAGCGGCGGCGAGGACGGCACGGTGCGGCTGTGGTCGGTGCCGGCCGAGGGCCCGCCCACCGCGCGGGCCGTCCTGATCGGCGTGCCGGGCGGCTGGGCCGCGCTGAACCCCTCGGGGGGCTACAAGTTCGACGGCGACGTGGCGGGCGAGTTCTGGCACGTGGTGGGGATGTGCCGGTTCGAGCCCGGCGAGCTCGACGACCTCCTGCCGGGGGTGAGGCGCCTGCCGGTGGACGGGGCGATCTGACGGCACAGTCGGACGGCGCGATCCGGGCGCCGTCCGACGGCGTGCGGGGCCGCATGCCCCGGCGTGTGGCCACTGGTGAGCGCCCGGCCCATGATGTTCACTGGGGGCATGCCTCTTGACGGTGAGTACGAGCCGAGTTCCGCCCAGTGGGTACGCGAGCAGGTCGAGCTGTACGAGAGTTCCGGCGGCACCCAGGGCACCACGATGCGCGGCATGCCGGTGATCATCCTGACGTCGGTCGGGGCGCGCTCCGGCAAGCTCCGCAAGACGCCCCTGATGCGGGTCGAGCACCAGGGCCTGTACGCCGTGGTCGCCTCCCTGGGCGGCGCCCCCAAGCACCCGGTGTGGTACTTCAACCTCAAGGCGCAGCCACGCGTCGAGCTGCAGGACGGCCCGGTCAGGCGGGACATGGTCGCCCGGGAGATCGAGGGCGAGGAGAAGGCCCTGTGGTGGGGGCGCGCGGTCGAGGCGTACCCCGACTACGACGACTACCAGGCCAAGACCGAGCGCGAGATCCCCGTGTTCGTCCTCGAGCCCGCTGCCGGCCGGCTGCCGGCCTAGGGCCCGCCCCGACCCATCGGACACGCCTAGCGGCCGGCGAACTCCACGGCGGCGACGCGCTCGCGCGACGTCCGGTCGAGCAGCACCACCGAGGCCGCCTCGGCGACGGCGTCCGGCAGCGGGGCCTCCCGCTCCGGGCGCCCGTCGTGCCCGTCGTGCCCGTTCAGGGCGGTCAGCAGTCGTTCGAGGCCGCGCCGGTGGCGGTCGAAGACGCGGGCCGGGGCCCACCGGCCGCGGGCCTCCTGGCCGGCCAGGGCCTCGGCCGCCCCCACGTCCAGCAGCACCACGTGCAGTTCGCGCCCCTGGCGTCCCGCGGCCCGGGCCAGCCACCGGCGCATCCAGGGCCGGCTGCCGCAGTCGTGCACCAGCACCGGCCCGCCGCCGCGCACCTCCGCGCGCAGCCACCGGACGTGCTCGAGCCGGGCCCAGGGCCGGTACACCGCGTAGGGCAGCCGGGCCGGCATCACGGCCTCGCACGCGACGTGGACGGTCCGGGGGTCCACGACGGCCGCCGTGCGGGACCAGCGGCGCAGCAGGGTGCTCTTGCCGCTGCCGGGCAGGCCGGAGACGACCACCACGGCACCCGGGGGATAGGACAGCACGGCCGGGACGGCGCGTCGCCCCCTCAGGTCCACCAGCCCACGCGGCCTCAGCGCTCGCTCCGGCTCCTCGGCCGGCCCGGTTTCCGTGACCGTGGTGGCCGGCCCGCCTATGTCACTCACTGTGTCCCCTGTCCCGACCTGTCGTCCCCCAGCCTCGCACGGCGTTGCCGGCGGGCCCGGGAGAGCCCCCACCGGAGGGGCGGGGGACAGCCTGGGAGACGCCGGTGCGGGCCGGTCGGTTTCCCGGCCCCCGGCTACCGGCCAGGGTGCTGCGGCAGGGGGAGGGGAAGGAGGGCGCGGACAGTGTCCGGAATACGCCGTGATCGTTGAATAAACCATGAAGAATCACATCGCGACGCGCCTCACGGCGGGACCGGTTCTCCTCGCCGCGTGCGGCCTCGCCCTCTCCGCGGGCACCGCGCGGGCGGCCGACGGGAACGGCGCCGGAGCTCCTTCCCTGACCGAGCGGGTCTCCCGGCTGGCGTCCGTCGACACCGCGCCCGTCGGTCAGGCCGCCTCCCTGGTGAAGGAGGAGATCCCCAAGGAGGCCACCGGCCGGATCTACGTCCGGTCACCCCTGGCCGACGCCTGATCCGCCGGCGTCCGACGCGGGGGCCAGCACCACGAAGTCCGCGCCGGAGGGGTCCAGGCAGATGGCCAGGCGTCCGACCCCCTCCGCGTCCTCCGGGCCCATCTGCAGACCGCCGCCGTTGCCCCTGACCCGGTCGACGGTGGCGTCGCAGTCGGTCACCGCGAAGACCGGGTGCCAGTAGGGGCGCCCGGAGGTGAGGGTCAGGTGCTCCCCCGGGAGCTCCATGATGCCGCCCTGCATGCGCTCCTCGCCGCAGCCGGCGGGAGTGACGAGGGCGTACGTGCCGCCGCCCGGCAGCTGCATGTCCGAGGTCTGCCAGCCGAACAGGGAGCCGTAGAAGGCCTTCGCGGCCGCCGCGTCCGTGGTGTAGAGCTCGGTCCAGGCCAGCGTGCCCGGGGCGTCGACCGCTTCCAGGCCCGGGCTCGTGCCGGGCTGCCACACCGCGAACTGCCCGCCCAGCGGATCGGTGAGCTGGGCCATCATCCCCTCGCCGTCGGCGTCCACCGGCGCGACCCGCACCCGTCCGCCCGCCCGCTCGGTGGCCTCGGCCGCGGCGCGGGCGTCCGGGGTGTTGAAGTAGATCATCCAGGCCGAACGGGCACCCTCCTCCGTGAGCCGGCCCAGCCCGCCCACCGTCCGGCCGTCCAGCTTGAAGATGCCGTAATCGGCCATGTCGGCACCGGCGGTCTCGAACTCCCAGCCGAAGACGGCCCGGTAGAACCCCGCCGTCGCCGCCACGTCGGGGGCGCCCAGGTCGATCCAGCTCGGAGAGCCGGGACGGAAATCGGTGGTGATCATGGCCTGCCCTTCGCCGGTCCTCGTCCGTTCCGCGTCCGTTCCGCGGCGAAATCCCCGGGCGGTCCCCTGTGGCACCCGCCCGGGCCCTCGCCCGGACAGCCTGTCACCGGCCACCGGCACCCGCCCGCCGGAACAGGGCCGTTCGGCCCTGTCGCCCGGGCCGAACGGGCCCGTTCGGGCGGTGACATACTGCTTTGCCACCCCACCCCCGTTACCGGAGATCCGGCCTGTGAACACCAGCACCCAGGGCAACGACTACTACGCGCTGCTGGCGAGGCACGACGCGATGCGGCTGCGCAGGCAGCTGCTGACGCCCGGCGCGTTATCCGCCCGGGACGAGCCCCCGGCACGCCCGTCGGCCCCCGACGACGCCGACCGGCGGCTGATCCGACGTGAGCTGCCCCTGGTCACGCCCTTCGAGGACCTCATCACCCACCTGTACGACGTGATGTTCAGGCGCTGGCCCTACCTGAGGTCCCTCTTCCCCGAGTCCATGGCCTTCCAGCGCGAGCACCTCGCCCGGATGTTCCACTACCTGACGGAGAACCTGGACCGCCCCGACGAGGTCGCCGCCACCTTCACCCGGCTCGGCCGCGACCACCGCAAGCTCGGCGTCCGGCCGGCGCACTACGAGGCCTTCGAGGCCGCGCTGTGCGAGGCGCTGCGGATCCGCGCGGGCGAGCGGTGGAGCGCGGAGCTGGAACAGGCCTGGCTGCGCATGCTGCGGTCCGCCGTCGACGCCATGGTCGCCGGCGCGGACGCCGCCATCGGCGAACCGCCCTCCTGGCACGGGGTGGTGGTCGCCCACGAACTCCGCCGCCCCGACCTCGCGGTGCTGCGCGTGCGGACCCATGAGGCCTACCCCTACCGGGCCGGGCAGTACGGCGCCCTGGAGTCGCCGCTGCTCCCGCACGCCTGGCGGCACTACTCGATCGCCTGCGCGCCCCGGGCCGACGACATCGTCGAGTTCCACGTCCGGCAGACCGGCACGGGCGGGGTGAGCGAGGCGCTCGTCCGTCGCACCGGCGTGGGCGACACGCTGCGGCTCGGCCCCGCCACGGGGGCGATGACCCTGGGCGGCGAGCTCGCGCGCGACCTGCTGCTGGTGGCCGGCGGCACGGGCCTGGCCCCCCTCAAGGCCCTGCTGCAGGAGGTGTCGGCACGCCCCTCCGGGCACCGGCTGGTCCACCTCGTCGTCGGCGCCCGGGACCGCGCCGACCTGTACGACGGCGACTGGCTCGCCGACCTGGAGAGCCGGCGGCCGTGGCTGCGCGTGGTGCCCGTGCTCGGCGACGAGAGCGCGACGCGCGGCGGCGGCACGGTGGTCGACGCCCTCCGGCGGGACGACGTCGACTGGTCGAACAGGACGGCCTACGTCAGCGGCCCCCCGGCGATGGTCGTCGCCACCGTCGCGCGGCTGACCGCGATGGGCCTGCCCGTCGGGCGGATCCACCACGACCCCCTCCCGCACGCCCCCCGGCACGCCGCCGCCCCCGCCGGGCACGGCGCCCGGCCGTGAGTCAGGGCAGCAGCCGCCGCTCCTTGGCCACGGCCACCGCGCCCGCGCGGGTGTCCACGCCGAGCTTGGCGTAGATCCGGCCCAGGTGGGTCTTGACCGTCGCCTCGCTGATGAACAGCGCCCGGGCGATCTCCCGGTTGCCCAGGCCGCGCGCCAGCTGTCCGAGGATGTCCTGCTCCCGCTCGGTGAGCGTGCCGGGAGCGGCGCCGCCGCGCATCTGCGCCATGACCCGGCCGACGACCGGCTGGGAGAAGGCGGTCCGCCCCCGGGCCGCCGCGTGGATCGCGGCGAACAGCTCCTCGGGGCGTTCGGCCTTCAGCAGATAGCCGGTCGCCCCGGCCTCGACCGCCCGCCGGACGTCCGCGTCGGTGTCATAGGTCGTCAGGACCAGGACGTACGGCGCGCCGGGCGCGGCGGTGATGCGGCGGGTGGCCTCCACGCCGTCGATGCCGCCCGCCGCGCCCGTGGCCGGGCCGAGCTGCAGGTCCATCAGCACCACGTCCGGCCGCAGCCGGCCCGCCAGCGCGACGGCCTCCTCGCCGCTGCCGGTCTCGCCGACCACCTCGATGCCCGGCTCGCTGGCCAGCAGGGCCAGCAGACCGGCCCGGACGACCACGTGGTCGTCGCACAGCAGCAGGCGTACGGGGGCGTTCACGATGACTCCGAGGGGGACGACGCGGCGGGGTGAGCGGGAAGGGGGACGCGGGCGGAGACGACGGTGCCCTCGCCGGGCGCCGACTCCACGCTGAGCCGGCCGCCGACCTGCTCGGCGCGGGCCCGCATGGCGGGCAGGCCGTGCCCGCGGCCCCGGCCCGGCCGCCGCGGCTCGCCGCCGCGCGGGCCCAGGCCGCGCCCGTCGTCGGCCACGTCGAGGACCACCTGGTCGTCCAGGCAGGTGAGGGTCAGGGCCGCGTGGCGGGCGCCGGAGTGCTCGCGGACGTTGGCCAGGGCGCCCTGGGCGATGCGCAGCAGGGCGGATTCGACCCGCGGCGGCAGTTCTCCCGGCTCGCCCTCGAGATGGAAGCGCACCGTGAGGGCGTCGTCCGACTCCCGCTCGGCCAGCCCGCGCAGGGCCCTGGCCAGCGGTACGCCGCGCTCGAGGTCGGGCGGCGCGAGGTCGTGGACGAAGCGGCGGGCCTCGGCCAGGCCGCGGGCGGCGATGTGGGTGGCCGTACGGACGTGGGCGCGTGCCGTGGCGGGGTCGGCGTCCCAGACCCGGTCGGCGGCCTGGAGCAGCATCCGCTGGCTGGACAGGCCCTGGGCGAGGGTGTCGTGGATCTCCATCGACAGCCGCTGCCGCTCGGCCAGGGTGCCCTCGCGCCGCTCGGTCGCGGCCAGCTCGCGGCGGGTGCGCAGCAGGTCGTCGATCAGTGCCCGCTGCCGGGACGCCTGCCGCTCCATGTGGACGAAGACGGCGGTCGCCATCGCGGCGACGACCGGCGGGGCGATCACCAGGGCGGGGTCGAGGCCGAAGAGGCTGACCTGCGCGGCCGTCACGAACACCGTCAGGGCGGCGATCAGGACCAGGGCGGCGCGGGTGGGCAGCGCCCGCAGGCTCGTGTAGACCAGCGGGATCGCACACCACGCGAAGCTCGGGGCGAGCACGACGAGCACGGCCCAGACCGCGACCAGCGCGCCGAGCCACAGCCGCCGCTTCGTGGTGGCGCGGTCGTCGTCGCGGCCGATCCCGTACAGCAGCGCGAGCACCGCGCTCAGTGCGACGACCCAGGCGGTGCGCGGGTCGCCGGGGTGGCGGATCAGGAAGCGGACCAGGGAGGCGCCCAGCAGGAGGAGGAACGCGGTGTGCCGGACCATGGCGAGCCACCAGGCGTCGGGCTGCCGCTCCGGTGTCCGGTCCGCGGTGTGCGCTGGGTCGGCGTGCACGTACGTGTTCTCCTTCTTCGGCCGCTCGTCGTGCCGCGCCTGTCCGCGCGGCGGGGATCTCCCGTCTCCTGTCCTAAACCGTGCGGGGCCACCGCGCATCATCCGATCGGTTGACACCGGGTCGTCCGTACCGCCTCGGCGGAGCAGCCGGAACGGCGATCCCCGGGGCGGGCCGGGCTTCGAGGATGGGTGCGTCGCACCACCTCCCGTCCATCTCACCGAGGAGTTCCCATGCCGAACACCGACAAGCCCTCCCGCCGTCCGTCCACCCGCGCCCGGGTGCTGACCGGCGTCGCGGCGGCGGCCGCCGTCGGCGCCGCCACCTTCGGCGCCGTCTCCGCGACCGCCTCCCCCGCGGCGGACCAGGCGGCTCCCGTCCAGGCCTCCGGCGGTGGCCTCACCCGCTCGACCCACCTGTCCGTGGACGCGGCGACCAAGGCGGCGCAGGGCGCGCTGGCGGCCGCGCGCAAGGACGGCCAGAAGGTGACCGTCGCCGTCGTCGACCGCAACGGCAACACGGTGGTCGTCCTGCGCGGCGACGGCGCCGGCCCGCAGTCCTACGAGTCCGCCCAGCGCAAGGCGTTCACGGCCGTTTCCTGGAACGCCCCCACGTCCGAGCTGGTCAAGCGCCTCGAGCAGGCCCCGGGCCTGAAGGACATCCCCGGCACCCTCTTCCTGCCGGGAGGCACCCCGGTCCAGGCCGACGGCGCCCCGGTCGCGGGCATCGGCGTCGCGGGCGCGCCGAGCGGGGACCTGGACGAGAAGTACGCCCGGGCGGGCGCGGCCGGGCTCGGCGGGGTCAAGTAGCGGGCGCGAGCGTGATGCGCAGGAACCGGGGCCGGTAGATGGCCGCGCGGCGGATGACGTCGCGCGGCTGGAGGCTGTTGACGTTGTAGGAGACGACGAGTTCCCGGTGGCCCCGGCGCTCGAGCTCGGGATGCTCGTGCGGGTTGTAGGCGATGACGTCCGCGTCGCGGTACGTGCCGAGGGGTCCGGCTTCCGGCGCGGTGTGCACCGTCCGGGGCCGGGTGAAGGGCCCGCCGGGGTCCCGGGACCAGGCGATCTGCGTCTCGGCGCTGAACGGCTGGTCCGCGCGCTGGGTCACCAGGGCGTACCAGTCGCCGTGCCGGACCACGCTGAGCTCGTCGGAGGTGAGCAGCGCGGCGCCGCCGGGGCCGGTCAGCCGGGCGGCGTCCGCCTCGCGGGCGGACCAGCCGCCGCGCGCCGTGCGGTAGCGCCACGGCCGCCGCAGGTCGTGGCCGTCGACGCGGGCCAGCCGCACGTGGTGGGCGCCCGACGGGGAGCGCTCGGTGCCGTAGACGTAGGTGTACGCACCCCGGCGCTCGAGCCACGCGCCCCAGGAGACGCCGGACGCGGACGGCAGCGGGGTCAGCGACGCGGGGCGGGACAGCGCCCCGGTGCGGAACCGGGCCAGGACGTTGCCGCGCCAGGCCACGTCCAGCGGGCCGCTCCCGGTGTGGGCGTAGCGGGCGTAGACCACGCTCACGCCGTGCCCGTCGCCGAGGCCGGCCCGCGCCCAGTACCACTGGCCGGGGTCCGTGCCGGGCACGAGCGGGGCGGGCCGCCCGGAGGCGTCCCGGCCGGTGACGGTGCGGGGTCCGCCCGCGGTCCACAGCACGAAGCTGTTGTGGACGAAGGGGGTCGTGCCGCCCTCGCCGGTGACGGGGGAGCGGGAGCCGTCGCGCCGCACGGTGCCGAGGAAGGTGTCGGAGAAGACCCACAGTTCGCCGTCGGGCGTCGGCACGGAGTACGTGCTGTCGCCGCCCGTCCAGTGGCGCGGCGAACGGCCGCGGTCCGCGTACCGCGTGAACGCGTCGTCGAGGGAGCGCAGCGGCCGTACGTCCGTCACGCGGGGCGGCCCGGCGGGAGCCGGCCGCGGGGGCAGGAAGGCGCACAGGGCCGCGAGCGCGGCGAGGACGGCGAGGACGGCGGGCGGGGCGGTCTTCTTCATGACGCAAGGATCGACGGAGCCCGCTGCTGACGGCAGATCACCTGAAGGGTCATCTGAAGGAGATGTTGCCCCGTCCCGCGACGGCCCGCAGCCCGCGGATGGCGCAGCCGGTCACGTCGGTGGTGGGCACCGCCCAGCCGCGGACGCGGCGGTGCGCCATCCGTCCCGAGACGACGCCGCCGCTGAGGAAGGCGTCGGCCGGGGTGTAGCCGCTGCCCCGGGCCGCGGGCCTGAGGTGCGAGACGCCGGCCCGGTAGCCGCGCTGGGCCCAGCCGTGGTACCAGGTGATGGTGCCGGAGCCCTCGATCCGGTCGGTCGTCAGGCAGTTGGCCATGGCGGACCCGCTCAGGACCAGCCGCCCGGAGCGTACGCCGTGCTGGCTGCCGTCGGGGGACGTGCAGCGGTCGAGCAGGAGGGTTCCCGTCGCGGAGACCTGGCGCATGCGGCCCGTCACGGCGGGGCGGAAGACCACGGGCTCGCCCGGCGCGGTCTGCAGGGCGCAGCTGAGGGCGGCCGCCGCGCCCCGCGCGGGCACGGCGGTGGCGGGCGGCGCCGTGGGACAGGCCGCCGTGGTGAGGGCGCCGAGCAGCAGGGCGACGGCGGCCCCGCGGACGGCCGCGGTGCGGGAGCCTCGGGTGATGGTCATGTCCGGATCTTCTTCCTCACGGTCTGTTTCTGCTGGGCCGGCACGGCGCCGGCCGGCGCCGACGGCAGGAAGGCGGTGTGCAGCCCCAGGCGGCGGTGGAGCCGCGGCAGCGGCGCGGGCGCCCACCAGTTGGCCCGGCCGGCCAGCCGCATGAAGGCGGGGACGAGGACGCCGCGCACGACGGTGGCGTCCATGAGAACGGCGAGCGCGATGCCGCACCCGAACATCTTCAGCAGGACCACGTGCGAGGTCAGCAGGGGCAGCACGGCGATGGCGACGAGGACCGACGCCGTGGTGATCACGCGTCCGGTCCGGGCGATGCCGCCGACCACGGCGTCCCGGCAGCCGGCACCGGCGCGGTACTCCTCCTGGATGCGGGCGATGAGGAACAGCTCGTAGTCCACGGAGAGCCCGAAGGCGAAGCAGAACATCACCACCGGCATGGACGTCTCCAGCTCGCCGGTCACCGTGAACGGCCCGAGGAGCCACCGCAGATGGCCCTCCTGGAAGACGTACACCATCGCCCCGAAACTGGCGCTCAGGCTCAGCGCGGCCAGCGCGACCGCCTTGAGCGGGACGATCAGGGAGCCGGTGAACAGGAAGAGCAGGACCAGCACACAGCCGATCAGCAGCGCGCCGATGAACGGCAGCGAGTGCGCCAGCGCCGATTTGGTGTCCAGCACGCGCGCCGGGGAGCCGGTGACCAGATGCGGGCCCGGGGCGGGCAGCGCGCGCAGCGTCCGTACCAGCGCGGGGTCCTGTGAAGGAGGCCCCGTGCCGGTGACGGCCAGCCAGGTGCCGCCGTCGGTGATCTGCAGCAGCGATCCGGGCGTGGGGCCGGCGACCTCGCGCCCGTGCGCATAGGCGCCCAGGCCCGTCACCACGCGGGAGACGTCGGGGCGTGCGGAGAGCCGGAGGGCGTAGTCGGTCACCTCCGCCTCCTGCTCGACGGCGTCGGTGGCGGGCAGCAGCACCGTGACGGCCCGGTCCCACGGGAGCGCGAAGTCGCGCCCGATGCCCGCGGCGACCGCATGCGATTCCAGTTCGGGAGGCAGCACGCGGTAGTCGGTGACGCCGAAGCGGACGTGCGTGAACGGCAGCGCCGACGCGGCGAGCAGCAGCACGCAGCAGCCGCCGGTCAGCAGTGGCCGCGCCGTGGCGACGCGGGCGACGCGCCGCCACAGCGCACTCTCGGCGGACCTTTCCCGGCGCCACCGGGCGAACGGGTCACCGCGGTCGATCCACCGGCCGAGGAGCATCAGCAGCGCGGGCAGCAGCAGCGCGGTGACGAGCCCCGAGCACAGCACGACCGCGATGCCCGCGCAGGCCAGGGAGCGCAGGAACGGCACGGGGAACAGCAGCATCGGCGTCAGGCAGAGGGCGATCGTGCCGCTGGAGAAGAAGACGGTGCGGCCCGCGGTGCGCATGGTGCGCAGGGTGGCCTCGCGGGCGTCGCCGCCCGTCGCGGCGAGCTCCTGGCGGTAGCGGCTGACGAGGAAGAGGCCGTAGTCGACGGCCACTCCGAAGCCGAGGGCCGTCACGAGGTTCGTGGCCAGCGCGGACACCGGCATCGCGGTGGCGAGCGCGCAGAGCAGGGGATAGGCGCCCAGCACCGCGAACAGCCCCGTCAGCACGGGCAGCAGGGCCGCGACCGGGGAGCCGAAGGCCAGCAGCAGCGCCAGCGCGGTCAGCGGTACGCCCACCATCTCCGCCCGCAGCAGCTCGTGCCGGCTGACGGCGGTGGCCTGGGCGGAGACGTAGGCGGTGCCGGTGGCCGAGACGCGCAGCGGCCCGTGGCGGCCGGTGAAGCGCGGCACCAGGTGCTCGGCGGCCCGCGCCGTGGCGGCGTCGTCCCCGGCCAGGTCGACCACGAGCAGCGCGGCGCGCCGGTCCGCGCCGAGCAGCTCGGCGGCGCCGGTGTTCCAGTAGGAGTAGACCCGCTCGACGCCCGGCTGCCGGGCGAGGGCGGCGGTCAGGCCGAGGCCGGCGCGGGTGACCGCCTCGTCCGTGACGGGGGAGCGGGCGTCCGCCCGCAGCACCAGGTCCGGCAGGCCCGCGTGGAACCGCTCGGCCAGTACGGCGTCGGCCCGCGCGGCCTCCGTGCCGGTGGCCAGATAGCCGCCGCCGCTGAACTGCGGGCGCGCCCCCATGAGCCACAGCCCCAGGACCGCGGCGAGCAGCGCCGCCCCGGTCAGCACCCGCCAGGGACGGGAGATCACCCACCGCGTCACCATGCTCGTCCACCGTTCCCGTCCACGTCGGGGGTCGTGTCCCGGGTATACGGGGGCCGCCGGGCGCGCCCGCGGGCGGCGCGCTGCGTCCTCACCTGGATGGCCGGTCGACGGGGCGTCAATCATCGGACGGTGACCCATCGATCGGGTGATCGCGCGTGACCGTGTTGACGTTCGTGCGGTTACGTGACGGTACGCGTTCCGTACCGCAGGAACCTCCTCCTTGGGACACCCGTGAACCAGCACATCGCACAGGATCCGCCCCACCCGGACAGCGCCGTGGAGAGGTGGTGCGTCAACGCCCGCGTACGGACGGCCGAAGGGAACGAACACGGCCTGTCCGTCCTGTTCCTCTGCCACCGCCCGGATCCCGGCGGCACGCCGGCCCCGCCGTCCGCCCACACCCTGATCTGGTCGCACACCGACCACACCACGGGTTCCCACACCTTCGAGTCCTGGCTGGACGACGCCGCCTTCGCCCGCGCCCGTTCGGCGTTCGAGGACGGCGGGTCCTGGGACCCCCACGTCCGCCGGGCCGTCCTGGACGCCCTGGCCGACGGCCGCCCCCTGCTCCCGGACCGGCTGCTGCCGGCGCCCGTACGCATCGCCGCACACCGGCTGGACCTGGACTTCGGGGGCGTCGCCACCCTGCGGCGGAACCCCGACGGCTCGTACGGGCTCACGGTGACCGGCCGGGACGAGGCCTTCGCGCTGACCGTCCGGCCCCGCAGGGCCCCGGTGCCGCTGAGCGCCGGCGAGGGCCCCGGCGGCTTCCACTCCTCCTGCCTGCCCCGCATGGCCGCCCGCGGCACCCTGACCGCACCCGGCCGCGCTCCCGCGCCCGTCACCGGCGAGGCGTGGCTGGAGCGTTCCCACGGCGGTGCGCCGGGCCGCGCGCCCGGCCCGGACGGCGGGCCCGGCGCCCGGCTCTGGGCGCAGGTGCGGCTCGACAACGGCTGGGACGCCACCGTCCTGCGCACCAGCCTCGTCGAGGAGACGGCGGAGGCACCGCCGCCGGACCCCGCCGGACCGGACCGGCCGATGACCACCCACACCACGACGGCACAGCACACGGTCTGCGCCCTGGCCGGCCCCGACGGCCCCGCCCGTCCCGTGACGGCCGAGCTGCGCACGTTCCGGCACTGGGACTCCTCACTCACCCTCAACTCCTATCCCGTCGGCACCCGGCTGCGGATCCCCGAGGCCGGCCTGGACGTGCGCCTGACCGCCTCGCCGCGCGAGCAGGAGGTCCTGTCGATGGCCGTGGGGCGCGCCTTCTGGCAGGGCGGGTGCGAGGTCGAGGGCACCATGGGCGGCCGGCCCGTGCGCGGGCACGCCCGCGTGGAGTTCGTCCCGCCCAACGCCATCGTCGACCTCGAGGACTTCATGCGCCGCGTCGGCCGCCTCACCCGCGCGGAAGTGCGCCGCTACTACCCCGACGCCGCGGACCCCACCGTGCTGCGCGGCCTGGCCGGCCTCGAGGGCCACGCGCCGCTCGACGACGCCTCGGCCGCCGAGGTGCACGCCCAACTCGTCCTGCCCGTACGGCACCTGGCCGACCTGGGCGGAAAGACCTGGCGCTCGTTCGCGTCGGCCTGCGTCATGGCCCTCTTCTGCCGCCACGCCGACCGCTACCGCCCCCTGATGGCCGTCACCGAGCTGCTGCACGCCGGATCCCTGATCGTCGACGACGTGGAGGACGACTCCCCGCTGCGGCGCGGCGGCCCCACCGTCCACGAGGTCTTCGGCGTGCCGACCGCCATCAACGCGGGCACGGCGGCCTACTTCGTGTTCGACCGGGTCGGGGACGACGTCCTGCCCGAGGACCCCGTGCTGCGCCTGCGCGTGCACCGGGCCTTCCTGCGCGCCCTGCGGGCCGGCCACGCCGGGCAGGCGCTCGACATCGCCGGGCACGACCGGGCCATGGACGCCGCCGTGGCCACCGGCGACGCCTCGGCGCTGCTGGAGCGGCTGCACTCCACCCACCGGCTGAAGTCCGGCCTGCCGGTGCGGATGTTCGCCGAGGCCAGCGCCCTGTTGACGGGCGCGGGGGAGGAGCAGATCGCCGCCATCGGCGCGTACTTCGAGGCCGTCGGGGTCGCCTACCAGATCAGCGACGACGTCGCGGACCTGCGCGGCATCGGCACCATCAGGCACCAGGGGCGCCGCCGCCAGGCCAAGCGCGTGGCGGAGGACCTGCTGAACGGCAAGGTCACCGTGCCGCTGGCGCACGCCGTGCCGCTGCTGTCGCCCGAGCGCCGGCGCGCCGTGTGGGCCGCCGTGCGCGGCGGCCGGGCCACCCCGGCCGTCGCGGCGGCCGTGGCCGCCGTGCTCACCGAGTGCGGCGCGGTGGACGCCGCCCGCGCCCACGCCGTGCGGCTGCTCGACGAGGCGTGGCCCGCCGTGGACGCCGTGCTGCCGCCGACGATGCCCAAGGCGCTCCTGCGCGGCCTGGGGCGGTACGCCGCCCAGCGGGAGGACGACGTGCCCGAGGTCGTCGCGGCCGCCCAGCCGCCGGCCCCCCGCAGGCCGCTGCGGCTGACCGGCGACCGGGTTTGACATTGGGCCGCGCACGCTCTTAGGTAAGCCTCGCCTAAAAACGTGGAGGTTGCCGTGAGTTCCATATCGCCCATACCCGGATGTTCAGCAGTGAACTCCCCGGAGAGCCTCCGTGCTGCCCGCCTCGCGCGCGACCCGGGGGCCAGACCATGACGCTTCTCGCCCCGCACGCTCCCGCCCCCGCTCCCGCCGGCCCGGCGCCGGCCGGACCCGAGCGCCTGATCCCCCGTGGCGTCGTCCACCTGCTCGCGGCCGGCGCCGCCTGCGCGGTGTGGGCGGCGGCCGTATGGACCGCGCCGCACGTGCACGCCGACCCCCTGCTCCACCGGGTGGCGCTCTTCGCCCACCTCGCCTGCCTGCTCGTCGGCTTCGGCGCGGTGCTGACCGTCGACTGGATCGGGGCGCTGTGGCTCATGGGCCGGCGCACCCTCGGCGACGTCCTGTCCACCGCCGGCGCCGTGCACCTGCCGATATGGGGCGGCCTGGTGGGCCTGACCGCCAGCGGCGTCTTCCTCCACCCGGACACCGGCTCCACCCTGACCCAGGTCAAGCTCGCCCTGGTCCTCCTGGTCGCCCTCAACGGCGTCCACGCCATGGCCCTCCACCGGCGCCTCCTCGACCACCGCGCCTCGCGCCCGCTGCTCGCCCGCTGCGCCGCGAGCGTGCTCCTCTCCCAGGCCGGCTGGTGGGGCGCGACCGGCATCGGCTTCCTCAACAGCAGCGCCTGACGAGCCCTCGCGCCGCCTGCCGCGCCGTCCGTCGCGCTGCTTCAAGAACCTTCTGACCTGGGCCGATTGTCAGTGCCCCGCAGTAAAATCGAAGAGTCGAGGAAGAGCGCACGACCACGTCAGGAGGATGCCGATGGCTGTCGCCGCAACGTCCCTTACCGAGCTGCCGAGCCTTGCGACCCTGCCCAGGAAGCGGCTGCCCGCCGGGCGTCCGCGCGAGTGGTACGAATCGCACAACCGCCGGCTGAAGGCCATGCGCCTGGCCATCGCGCTGCTCCACTCCGGCGTCTACCGCCCGAGGACGGCGAGCAACCGCAGGATACGGAGGGTGGCGACCGAGATCGGGGTGCACCGGCCCTCCGACGTCACCTGCCGGATGGTGCGCACCCTCATCCGCGACGACAGCGGCCGCTGACGCGCGGCCTAGTCGCCGGAACGCCGGTCCTTCGTCTCCGCGCCGGGGGCGAGGGGCCGGCCCGAGCGGCCGTGCGGCGCACGGGCCGCCGGGATGCCGGGAGCGCGGCAGCCCTTGCCCGTGGCGGCGGCCGGACCGCCCAGCAAACCGAGTACGGCGGCGGTTCCGAGGGTCATGACGGCGGTACGGCGCATGAAGGACCTCTTATCCGGTCATCGGTTTTGACGTATCAGTGCCTGCCCTCACCCTCGGTCGCACAAGCCCCATGTCGCCCGTACGGGTCAAGGGGAATCGTCGCCTCGGTCGTGCGTACGCCTCGGAAGGTGATCGTCCGGTTAGCGTGAAAGCCGGATCATCCATCGAACGGGAAGGGGCCGCCGTCATGGCCGCACCACCGGAAGGCGTGCCGTGCTGGGCCGACGCGATGTTCGCCGACCTCGAGAGCGCGAAGAAGTTCTACGGCGACGTGCTGGGGTGGACGTTCGGTGAGAGCGCGTCGGAGTACGGCAATTACACCCAGGCCTACTCGGACGGCAAGGCCGTCGCGGCCGTCGTCCCCCCGATGCCGGGGCAGGAGGGCCAGTCCGCCTGGTGCCTGTACTTCTCCTCACCGGACGCCGGCGCCACGGCGGAGAAGATCCGGGCCAACGGCGGCACCGTGCTGATGGAGCCGATGAAGGTGGGCGACTTCGGCTCCATGGTGCTCGCACAGGACCCGGGCGGGGTGGCCTTCGGCGTGTGGCAGGCGGGCACCCACGAGGGCTTCGAGAAGCGCGGCACGCCGGGCGCCTACTGCTGGGCCGAGGTCTTCACGCGCGAGCCGGGGAAGGCCGACGCCTTCTTCCCCGCCGTCTTCCCGTACACGGTGAAGCGGATGGAGGACGAGGCGGTCGACTTCAAGGTCTTCAGCGTGGGGGACGAGATCGTCCTGGGCCGGATGCGGATGACGGACGACTTCCCGCCCGAGGTCCCGCCCTACATCAACGTGTTCTTCGCCGTCGGGGACTGCGACGCGACCGTGGCCAAGGCGGTCGAGCACGGCGGACAGCTGCACTTCGGGCCGGTGGACAGCCCCTTCGGCCGGTTCGCGGCGCTGAGCGACCCGCAGGGCGCGGCCTTCGCCGTGATCGACACGGGAACGACGAAGGGCGAGATGCCCCGGCTGACCACGGAGTCCTAGACGCCGCCGGGCGCTCCCGCCGCCCCGGGCGGGGGCGGCGGGAGCGCCGGTGCTCAGCCGTTGGCGGAGCCGTTGCCCGAGACCACGGCGATCTCGTCGACGAGGTGCGAGAGCGGGTCGTCGCCGTCGTTGATGGTGGAGTTATCGGTGCACTGCTGTTGCTGCTGCGACGTGAGGACCGGAATGTCCTGGAGGTTGACACCGCCCAGGAGGATGGCCTGCAGATTCAGCTTCCCCAAGCCGAGGCACAGCTTGTCGAGCGAGCCCTGCACGGCGGTCATCTGCGGGCTCTCATGGCCGCCGGTGACGGTCTTTCCGTGTTCGGTCACCGAGTCGTTGCCATTGGCGGTGTTCCTGCTGTCGTTGACGCTCGCCACGGCGGGGCAGGCGGCGAAACCGACGGCCGAGGCCGAGAGCACGGCCGTGGCGAGAACTTTCTTGAGCACGTCTGTGTCCTTCGGATCAATAAGAGCTGCCCGGTCGAGGGAAGTCCACCGGAGTAACTCCGTTCTCCCGCCGAGGTTTCGAACGCTCACTCATTCGCTCCACGTTTCCTGCTTGGATTTCCATCGGTACGCCTTTTAATAGGACGAGATAACCCGCCATGTGACGCGGCGAAGGGCGCGATGTGTGATGCTCCTCCACCAGCCCCGCCGCCCGCCCTGGACGCGTACGGCCTACGGAACCCGACGGCGAGCCGCCGTCCTGCTCGTCCTGCTGGGCCTGGTGGCCCTCGCGGCCGCCGTGGCCGGCCACGGCGTGGGAAAACGGCTCGCCCCCGGCGGCTGGACGCCGGCCACCGCGCAGTCCACCCGGGCCGACGCCTTCCTGGCCGCCCGCTTCGGCGCGGGCCAGCCCCACCTGATGCTGCTCGCCGCCTCCAAGGAGCCGGTCGACTCGCCCGGGGCCGCACGCGCGGGCCGCGCGCTGACCGAGCGCCTCGCCGCCGACCCCCGCATCGCCTGGGTGCACGGCTACTGGCCGCGGGGAACGCCCGAACTGCGCGGCCGTGACGGGCACACCGCCGTCGTCGCCGTGCGCTTCAAGGGCGACGAACGGGCCGTCCTGGCCGCCGGGCGGGCCGTCGCCGAGAGCGAGACCGGCCACGCCGGACCGCTGCGGGTCTCCGTCGCCGGCGAGGCCGCGCTGTTCTCCGAGATGGAACGCCTGAGCACCAAGGGCGCGCTGATCGCCGAGGTCATCGTCGCGCCGGTGGTCCTGCTGATCCTGCTGTGGGTCTTCGGCAGCCTGGTGGCCGCCCTCCTGCCCGTGGCCGTCGGCGCGTTCGCCGTCCTCACCACCACCGCGCTGCTGCGCGCGCTGAGCGAGGTGATGACGGTCTCGGTGTTCGTCCTGAACATCGCCACCGCCCTCGGGTTCGGGCTGGCCGTCGACTACTGCCTGCTGCTCATCAGCCGCTGCCGCGAGGAGCTCGCCGAGGGCGCCTCACCGTTCAGGGCCGTCGAGCGCGCCGTGCGCACCGCGGGGCGGGCCGTGCTCTTCTCCGCGACCACCATCGCGGCGGTCCTGGGCACCCTGATGGTCTTCCCGCTGACCCTGACCCGTTCCCTCGCCGTCGGCGGCGCGGCCGTCGCCCTGTGCTCGGCGGCGGGGGCGCTGCTGGTGCTGCCCGCACTGCTGGTGCTGCTGGGGGAGAAGGTCAACGCCTGGGACGTCTTCGCCCGCTGGCGCACCGGTCCCGGACGGCCGGTCGCCGAAGGGCGCTGGTACCGGCTGGCCATGTGGGTGACCCGGCGGCCGGTCATCGTCACCCTCGGCACCCTGCTGCTGCTCGGACTGCTGGCCGCCCCCGGCGCCGGCGCGCGGTTCGGCATGTACGACGACCGCGTCCTGCCGTCCTCCTCACCCGTGGCCCAGGCCTCCCAGCGGCTGCGCCAGGACTTCGCCGGCGGAAGCGGCACCGCGGCCACCGTCGTCCTCCCGAACCTCCAGGTCCCGCCCGCGGGCGGCGCTCCCGCGAACAGCGCCACGGGGGACACCGCGCCGGGCGGCACCGCGTCCGGGGACACCGCCCCCACCGCCCCCACCGGCGACGATGCGGCCGCCACCCCACCCACCCCGGCCGCACGCGCGGGCGCCGCCGCCACGACCCGGGTGCACGCCTACGCCGCCCGGCTGTCCGGCCTGCCCGGCGTGCGCCAGGTGAGGACCGCCACCGGCGTCTACCGCGACGGCCGGCGCACCGCCGCCGCCGGCCCCTGGGCCGCCGGCTTCAGCGGGCCGGCCGGCACCTGGCTCGACGTCACCCCCACCACCGACACCCCGCTCTCCCCCGACGGCCGTCTGCTGACCGAGCGGCTGCGCGAGGAACCCGCCCCCGCCCGGGCGCTGGTGGGCGGCCCCGGGGCCCGGCTGACCGACACCGAGCAGGCCCTCACCGGCCCGCTGCCGCTGGCCATGCTGCTCACCGTGGCCGCCACGCTCGTCCTGCTGTTCCTCTACACGCGCAGCCTGCTCGTCCCCGTCAAGGCGGTGCTGCTCAACGGCCTGAGCCTGGCCGCGACGTTCGGCATCATCGTCGCCGTCTTCCAGCAGGGCCGACTGGAGTCCCTGCTCGGCCACATGAACGGCCCGGCCACCACCGACGTGATCATTCCGGCGGTGATGTTCTGTACGGCCTTCGGCCTGTCCATGGACTACGAGGTCTTCCTGCTCTCCCGCATCCTCGAGGAACACCGCCGGGGCACGCCCACCGGACATGCCGTCGCCGTCGGCCTGCAGCGCACCGGGCGGCTGTTCACCTCAGCCGCGCTGATCTTCGCCGTGGTCATGGCCTCGCTGGCGGCCTGCGACCTGATCATGCTTCAGTTCATCGGCTTCGGCCTGGCCGTGGCCGTCGTCATCGACTGCACCCTGGTGCGCGCCCTGCTCGTGCCCGCGATCATGTCGCTGGCCGGAAAGGCCAATTGGTGGCCCGCCACGCGGTCGCGGAGAGTGGCCGAATAGACACTCTCCCCATGATCCCGCCCTCCGGCTAGCGTGCGTCGGCGCGGGGGTCAGGTCGCTCGGACAAGGGGCTTCTCGAACAATGTTCTATTACCTCTTCAAGAACATCGTGCTGATACCACTGTTGCGGTGGGTCTTCCGGCCGAAGGTCGAGGGCATGGAGCACCTTCCGGCGTCCGGCGCCGCCATCATCGCGGGGAACCACCTGTCGTTCTCCGACCACTTCATGATGCCGGTGATGGTCAAGCGCCGGATCACCTTCCTCGCCAAGATGGAGTACTTCACCGGCACGGGCCTCAAGGGCCGGCTCACGGCGGCGTTCTTCCGGGGCATCGGCGGCATCCCGGTGGACCGCTCGGGCAAGGAGGCGGCGCAGGCGGCGGTCGACACGGCGCTGGGCGTGCTGGAGCGGGGCGAGTTGCTCGGCATCTACCCCGAGGGGACGCGCTCGCACGACGGACGGCTGTACAAGGGCAAGGTCGGCGTCGCCGCCATGGCGCTCAAGTCGGGGGCCCCGGTCATCCCCTGCGCCATGATCGGCACCTTCGAGGCGCAGCCGACCGGGCGGCGGCTGCCGCGCCTGGTGCCCATCACCATCCGCTTCGGCGAGCCGCTCGACTTCTCCCGCTACGCGGGGATGGAGGACCAGCGCGCGGTGCTGCGCGCGGTCACCGACGAGATCATGTACGCGATCCTCAAGCTCTCGCGGCAGGAGTACGTCGACACCTACGCCACCGAGGCCCGGGCGGCCCTGCGCCTGGCGCCCCCGCCCGCCGGTCATGACGTCGCCGCACCGGTGCGGTCGCCCGGCCGGTCCGCCGCGGCCTGACCGTACGTCACCGGGCTTCCCCGTCCCGGGGGGGNNNNGGTCGCGCCGTCGGCGCGACCGGGACGACGGGGGAACCTACCGGCGGCGCCGGCGCCAGAGCACCACGGGCACGGCCGCGGTGAGCGCCAGCGCCCCCGGGGCCACGCCCGCCGCGGCGCTCAGGCCCCGCTGGTCGAAGGTGTCCGGAACGGGCAGCGTGTCCCACCGGTTCAGCGGCCAGGCGATCACCACGGCACGGCCGATGACGTGGTTGACGGGCACGAAGCCCTGGCCCGGGCCCTCCTGGTGGTAGCGGGAGTCCGCCGAGTCCTGCCGGTGGTCGCCCATCACCCAGATCTTGCCCTTGGGCACGGTCACCTTGAACTGACCGCCCTTGTCGTCAGTGCTGCAGGGGGTGTTCCCGGCGAAGACGTAGGGCTCGTTCAGCGCCTTGCCGTTGACCTTCAGCGGGCCCGTGCCCGAGCACTCCACCGTGTCACCGGCGACCCCGACGACCCGCTTGATCAGGTCCTTCTCGTCGGCGGACGGCATGAGCCCGACGAAGCTGAGGGCCTTCTGCAGGGCGTTCGGCTCGGCCGTCGGCTCGCCCTCCAGCCAGTTGTCCGGGTCGCGGAAGACGACGACCTCGCCGCGCTCGGGCTCGGAGCCGAACCACGGCGTCAGCTTGTCGACCAGGACGCGGTCGCCTATCTGCAGCGTGTTCTGCATCGAGTTCGACGGGATGGAGAACGCCTGCACGAGAAAGGTCTTGATGAGCAGCGCCAGCACCAGGGCGATGACGATGAGGAAGGGGAACTCCTTCCAGAAGGAGCGCTGGTTCCCCGCCTGCCGTCCGCCTCGTGTGCCGCCCGTCGGATCCCCGTCGTCCGGCGGGCTGCCGCCCGCATCGACGGGATCGTCGGTCTGTGCTGGATTCCCCACGTGTTACTCCTCAGTCTGTGCTGCGGCCCACCCCCGTCCGCGGCGCGGGCCCACCACTTGGTCAACGATCGGGAGTTCCGGGCCGCACGGGCCGGCCGTCGGCCGGCCCGGGGAAATTGTCGCCGATGCGGGTGCGCCCGCGATCATCGGGGGCTCCGTGGCGGCACCGAACGACCGTACGGCCCCCAGGGGTCACCTCGAGATTCCGCCAGTTCGAGGAAGGGGCCCGTGCGCAACGTCCACTGACCCTCCGTACGACCCGCACCCCTCAGCCGGTGACGCTCTCCCACAGGATCCCGGCGATCGCGGCGACGATGAGGAACGCCGCCACGCCACCACAGCCGTTGAGGAGCAGGAGGCGGACGAGCCCCGCCTCCTGCCCCCGTGCGGCGCGTCGTGCGGAGAGCCGGGCCATCGACCCCGCCGGCACGATGGCCACCGCGATCGCCAGCCACCACCAGGCGTAGACCGAGGGCGCGCCGACGTGCCCGCCCAGCCCCGCCGCCAGCCCCGTCCCGCCCACCACCACGGTCGACGTCACGGCGGCCGCGGCCGGCGTCCACCACCAGTCGTCGCCGCCCCACCGGCTGCCCGCCCGGTGGGCGAGGGTGGCGGAGGGCATGACGAGGGCGACGGTGAGGATCAGGCACGCCACGGTCAGGAACCCCAGCCAGACCGGCATGGCGAGGATGGCCATGGCGGGGCTGTCGAGGTCCTCGTCGGGGTCGGGGTGGGTCATGCCCCATACGACCAGGACGGCGATCGCCAGGCACATCTCGACGAGCAGTGCCGCCGTCGAGGCGGCGATCGCCGCCCCTGTCCATACCTTGCGACCTGCGATTTCCTTGTTCATACCCCCATGATCCGCTGCTCTTCGGGCGGCCGGTCACGGGGGTCCGTTCTTCGCCGTCCGGTGCCGGGATCAGCCCTTCCGGCGCTTGGCGAGGGTCGTCACGATCACGGGCAGCAGCAGCTCGAGGGCCCGGCCGACGGTCGCTACGGGGATCCCGGTCTGCCGGGCGACGGACTCGGCGACCGGAGTGGAGATCCGCGCCAGCACCCCGGACATCAGCCCGCCGCCGGACCGGTCGCCGAAGTCGGCGGGGAGGGCGGAGACGGTGGCCGCCACGACCCGTCTCGCCCCGTCGGGGTCGGTGCCGAGCTCTCCGGCGAGTTCCTGGATCCGGTCCTCGCCCAGCTCCTCGAGGACGTCATCGCGCAGCGCGTCATCTCCCATGCGGACGACATTACGCGGAGGCGACCGCCGGAGTACGGAACGTAGCGCGGCGCACCGGCCGGTCGCATTGAACAAATGTTTCTTTCTTCGTGCAACCGTACAAGCGTGTCGATCATCTCTAGGAGTGTGGTGGGGGGTGCCGTCGCCCGTGGAGGAGACGGCAAAGGCAGGCCCGCCGCGTCACTTTCGTCGCTGTAGAGAAAGGTCGACTCACGTGCACGTCGGAACGGGTCGTCGCTCCGTCATGTTGGCATCGGCGCTCATGGGCTCCCTGGTCCTCTCCGCCTGTTCGTCGGGCTCCGGCGGTTCGGGCTCCGGCTCGGCGGCCGAGGCCCGCGTCAGCGTCACCCCGGGCGAAGGCAAGGAGGTCGCTCTCGGCACGCCGATATCGGTGAAGGCCGAGGGCGGGCGCCTGACGGGGGTGGAGGTCAAGGACGACAAGGGGCAGAAGGTCGAGGGGCGGATGGCCGGCGACGGCGCCTCCTGGACCTCGGAGAGCAAGGTCGGCCCCAAGACCACCTACACCGTGCGCACCACCGCGAAGGGCGGCAAGGACGGCAAGGGCAAGGAGTCCTCCGCCACGACCACCTTCACCACCCGGCCGGCCCCGAGCGTCAACAAGCTCACCAACACCCCGGGCAACGGGCAGACCGTCGGTACGGGCATGCCGGTGTCCATCCTCTTCGACCACCCCGTCGACAAGGACAGGCGCGCCGAGATCGAGAAGTCCCTGACGGTCACCACGCAGCCGAAGGTGGAGGGCGCCTGGGGCTGGGTGAAGGACTGGTCGGGACAGGACCGCATCGACTGGCGGCCCAAGACGTACTGGCCGTCGGGCACCAAGGTCGCCGTGAAGGGCAACCTGACGGGCGTCGACTCCGGCGAGGGCGGCTGGTTCGCGCGGAACTACGACTTCGGCTTCACCATAGGCGCCGACCACAAGGCCGTCATCGACGTTCCCTCGCACACCCTGACCATGTACGAGGACGGCAAGCCGGTCGGCACCATCAAGGGATCCGCGGGCTCGCCCGTCGACCCCACCCGGGGCGGCATCCACACCGTCCGCAGCAAGAACGCCGCCGAGACGATGGACTCGGCGACCATCGGCCACGGCAACGAGTGGATGCTCGACTCCAAGTGGGTCACCCACCTCACCGCCTCCGGCACGTTCCTGCACTCCGCGCCGTGGAACAACTCGATCGGCGTGGAGAACAACAGCCACGGCTGCTTCGGCATGACCACCGCCGACGCCAAGAGGGCCTACGACTTCCTGTCCATCGGCTCCACCGTCGAGGTCAAGAACACCACCAGCACCAAGGTGACCGATGTCGGCAACGGTCTCGAGGTCTGGCAGGAGAACTGGGAGCAGTGGCAGAAGCGCAGCGCGCTGAAGTAACCGGCTTCCATCGTCCGCGGGAGGGCCATCGGCTCTCCCGCGGATTTTTTATTCCAAAAATAGGTGCCCCCGGCATTCACCCCTCAGGGTTATGGGGGCGCTACGGACGGCGATCTCCGCTGTTATGGCCGCCACACGCCGGGGTCGGTTGTCTTTTCGTTACACAGCATTCCCCCGGCCGTTCGTTCCGGGGGTTCCGGCGTGGCTAGCGTATGCAATTCATAAAATCAACTCTCCGTAAACTCTTGACGGCGTACAGGCGCGCCTCACACCATTCACCTCATGGACTGGATCGAGCCACCGTGTCCGATAACCGTTGAACACCGGTCCACACCTTCCGAACAACCTCGGGCCCCGGCGTCGCCAGCCGGATTCCGAGCATGCTGTTCCCCCCTCCAGTGAAGGCGAAGACATATATGAGTGACCGCACCCTCACTGCGGCCGACCCCCAGCCCGGCGTTGCCGCGCCGGCGACGACGTCCCCACACGTCGACGCCGGTGACGCGGGCTACAGCAAGGACCTCAAGTCCCGCCACGTCAACATGATCGCGATCGGCGGGGCCATCGGCACCGGCCTCTTCCTCGGCGCCGGTGGCCGCCTCGCGAGCGCGGGCCCTTCCCTCTTCATCGCCTACGCGGTGTGCGGGCTCTTCGCCTTCTTCGTGGTGCGGGCGCTCGGCGAGCTGGTGCTCTACCGTCCCTCCTCCGGTGCGTTCGTCTCGTACGCCCGTGAGTTCATGGGCGAGAAGGGTGCCTTCACCGCCGGCTGGCTCTACTTCCTGAACTGGGCCACGACGGGCATCGCCGACATCACGGCCGTCGCCACCTACACCCACTACTGGGGCATGTTCAGCGACATCCCGCAGTGGGTGCTCGCCCTGATCGCCCTCGCGGTCGTCCTCACCGTGAACCTGATCTCGGTGAAGTACTTCGGCGAGATGGAGTTCTGGTTCGCGATCATCAAGGTCGCCGCGATCACGCTCTTCATGGTCGTCGGCATCTTCCTGCTGGCCAGCCAGCACAAGGTCGGCGACACGACCCCGGGTCTGGCGAACATCGTCGACCACGGCGGTATCTTCCCGACCGGTGTGATGCCGATGCTGCTCGTCATCCAGGGTGTCGTCTTCGCCTACGCCTCCGTCGAGCTGTGCGGCGTGGCCGCGGGTGAGACCAAGAACCCCGAGAAGATCATGCCGAAGGCGATCAACTCGATCATGTGGCGTGTCGGCCTCTTCTACGTGGGCTCGGTCATCCTGCTCGCGGTGCTGCTGCCGTTCACCGAGTACGTCGCCGGTGAGAGCCCGTTCGTCACCGTCCTGTCGAAGATCGGCGTGCCGTACGCGGCCGGCGTGATGAACCTCGTCGTCCTCACCGCGGCGCTCTCCAGCCTGAACTCGGGCCTGTACTCCACCGGCCGCATCCTGCGCTCGATGGCCATGTCGGGCTCCGCGCCGAAGTTCACCGGTCTGATGAACAAGGGCCAGGTGCCCTACGGCGGCATCCTGCTCACCGCGTTCTTCTGCGTGCTGGGCGTCGGCCTGAACTTCGTCGTCCCGGCGGACGCCTTCGAGATCGTGCTGAACTTCGCCGCGATCGGCATCATCGGCACCTGGGGCATGATCATGGTCTGCTCCCTGCTCTTCTACCGCCGCTCCCAGGACGGCCGGGTCACCCGCCCCGGCTACAAGCTGCCCTGGGCGCCGTACACCCAGATCGTCACGCTGGTCTTCCTGGCCGGTGTGCTGGGCCTGATGGCATCCGAGCCCGGTGCCAGCCGCACCACCGTGCTGTGCCTGCCGATCATCGTGGCGGCGCTGGTCGGCGGCTGGTTCATGGTGCGCGGTCGCGTCGCCCGGATCCAGCGCGAGGGCGAGCTCGAGCGGGCCGGTGCCGAGCAGTCGTAACCCCCATATCGGCTGACCGGAACCGGTCGTAGACGGAGGCGTCCCCCACGGCAGTGGCCGTGGGGGACGCCTCCGGCGTTGTGCCGCCGGAACCCCCGTGTGTCCCGGTGACACCGCTGTGCGAGGAGCGCGGCGTCCCTGGAGGGACGTCCCGCCGCGCGTCCTCCTACTTGAGGAAGGTCACCTCCGGGTACGCCGCGGACGGCCCGTCGAGCAGCGGGCCGCGCGCGCCCCGCAGGTGCCGGTCGAAGAACGCGCTCACATAGGCCCGGGTCAGGGCGGTGGCCCGGTCGGAGGCGAGGGTGCCGAAGGCGAAGGGCACGGCCTCCGGCGGGATGCGGTCCCCGAGGCCGAACCGGTCGGCGATCCACGGCACGTCGGTGAAGGTCATGTGCCCGCCGTCGGGGACGTCGAGCCAGCGCTTCCAGCCGCCGAGCCGGTTCCACGTGCGCTCCCAGTCGGCCCTGCTCTCGGCCGTCCTCTCCCGCTGGGCGCCGAGCAGCAGCACCGGGCGGTCGAGGCCTTCGGCGGGCGGCTCGGTGAAGAAGTTGCCGTCCATGTTGACCGCCGCCCGCACGCGCCGGTCCTGGCGCATGAACTCGACCGCGCTCGCCCCGCCGATCGAATGCCCGGCCACGCCGATGCGCCGGCGGTCGACGTGCAGGCCGCTGCCGGGGGCCGTCAGCCGGTCGAGCACGAAGCGGATGTCCTTGGCCCGGTTGGGCACGACGGGGGCACCCTGCCTGTCGCAGATCAGACAGTCCTCGACGCGTCCGCCGGGGAACTCCACCGGCGCCTCGTAGGTGTGGTCGACCGCGGCCACGGTGTAGCCGCGGGCGGCCAGGTCCTCGCCCAGCGTGGTCAGCGTGGCGCGGCTCATCCCGAAGCCGGGGGAGAGGACGACCAGCGGCCGGGGGCCCGGCGCGGGGAGCGCGTTGACGAGGCCGTGCGTCCGGACGCCGGCCAGGGCCTCGGTGCCGAGGATCTTCTTCGACAGCTCCTTCGAGACGTAGGGCGCCCGCTGCCCGTGCCGCACCGCCGCCGGGTACCACAGGGAGACCATCAGCTCGCGGTGGCCCGCGGCCGGCTTCCACGGGTCGGGCCGCGAGGTGTCGACCAGGTGCAGGGTCCGGGTGCCGACCGGCGCGCCCTTGGCCGGCGCCGGCAGTTCGGCCGGGGCGGGGGTGGGGGCGGGGCGCGACGCCGCCGCGGCCGCCGGTATCTGCGGAGCGGCGAGGGCCGCCAGGAGTGCGGCGACCGTGAAGGACCGCCGTGACGTCGTGCTCAACATGATCGACACGCTAGGCGGCCGCGACCGGGCCCGGCATCCGACTCAGGAGGGAGAGCGGCCGCTTCCGCTCCTCCGCCCGGAGGAGCGCGGCGGTGTGACGTGAAACGTCAGTCATCGGTCTCGGAGGCCGGGGCCCGCGCAGGGCCGGGGGCCTTGCGCGGGGCCGGGGCCGCCTGAGCGACGATGGCGTCGAGAAGATCGTCCCCGATCGAAGGGCCCGCGATGACCGACGACTCCGTACTGGTACGCACCGAAGGGCGCGCCGGACACCTCACGCTCAACCGCCCCAGGGCCCTCAACGCCCTCGACCACGCCATGGTGCGCCGCATCGACGAGGCGCTCACCGCCTGGGAGCACGACCCCGCGGTCGGGACCGTGGTGATCAGCGGCGCCGGCGGGCGCGGCCTGTGCGCGGGCGGCGACATCCGCTCGATCCACGACGACGTCCGCTCCGGCGGGGGAGCGGCGTCGGCGGCGTTCTGGCGCGACGAGTACCGGCTCAACGCGCGCATCGCCCGCTACCCCAAGCCCTACGTCGCGATCATGGACGGCATCGTGATGGGCGGCGGCGTCGGCGTCTCGGCCCACGGCGACGTCCGCGTCGTCACCGAACGGTCCCGCGTGGCCATGCCGGAGACCGGGATCGGCTTCGTGCCGGACGTCGGCGGTACGTACCTGCTGGCCCGGGCGCCCGGCGAGCTCGGCACCCACCTGGCGCTCACGGGCGCCGCGGTCGGCGCGGCCGACGCCCTGCTGTGCGGGCTCGCCGACCACTTCGTACCGGCGGAGGCCGTACCGGACCTGGTCGCCGACCTCGCGCGCGACGCGGCCGGGGACGTCCTGCCCCGCTACGCCCGCCCGGCGCCGGACGGTGAACTCGCCGGACACCGCGCGTGGATCGACGACTGCTACGCCGCCGGCACCGTCGAGGAGATCGTGGAAAGGCTCCTCGACGACGGCACGCCCGCCGCGAAGGAGGCCGCCACGACGATCCTCGCGAAGTCCCCGACGGCGCTCAAGGTCACCCTCGCCGCGCTGCGCGGGGCCCGGGGAACGATTTCGCTGGAACGCGTGCTCGAGCAGGAATACCGCGTCTCGTGCGCGGCCCTGTCCACCGCCGATCTGGTGGAGGGCATCCGCGCGCAGGTCGTCGACAAGGACCGCAGTCCGCGCTGGTCGCCCGCCACCCTGGCCGAGGTCACGGACGAGGACGTGGCCCGCTTCTTCGCCCCGCCCGGCGAGGGCGAACTGTCCCTGGCGGCACCGGAGTTCACCAAGAACTGAGCGCGTCCCGCCCGCCCCGCGCGAAGCCGTCACGAGAAAGAAATACCCCGGCCGCATTGACGGCCGGGGTATTTCCCCGCGTATATTGGGGATTTCCATGTCCGATTGAACTCGGAGCATGGGGAAGCTTTATGAGGCCATCATATCCGGGCGGGAGTCGAATTGTCAAACGAGGAATTGCGACACGAGCAGGAATTCATCGACCTGCTCCATGAGCGCCTCACCGAGCTGCGGGCCTCGGCCGAGGCCGAGGTACGGGCCGCCCTGGCACCGTCGGGCACCACCCACCAGGCGCGGCTCGAGCGCGACGTCCTCGTCGCCGAACAGTCCGGGCTGCTGGCCGCCTTCAACGCGGGGGAGCGCGGGCTGTGCTTCGGCCGGCTGGCGTTCCGCGACGGCCGCGACCACCACATCGGCCGCATCGGCATCCGCCGCGACGACGCCGACCGCACCCCGCTGGTCATCGACTGGCGGGCCGAGGTGGCGCGCCCCTTCTACCTCGCCACCGGGCACACCCCCATGGGGCTGCGCCGCAGGCGTCACATCACCACCGAGAACCACCGCGTCACCGCCCTGCACGACGAGATCCTGGACCTCACCGACGCCGAACGCACCGGACACGAGGGCGCCGACGCCGACGCCGTGCTGTTCGCCGCGCTCGACTCGGCCCGTACCGGCCGCATGCACGACATCGTGCAGACCATCCAGGCCGAACAGGACCGCATCATCCGCGCCCCGCACCACGGCGTCCTCGTCGTCGAGGGCGGCCCCGGCACCGGAAAGACCGTCGTCGCCCTGCACCGCGCCGCCTATCTGCTCTACGCGCACCGCGAGCAGCTGGCCCGCCGCGCCGTGCTGATCGTCGGGCCCAACCCGGCGTTCCTCGGCTACATCGCCGAGGTCCTGCCCTCGCTCGGCGAGACGGGCGTCCTGCTCGCCACGCCCGGCGAGCTCTTCCCCGGCGTGCGCGCCGACGGCACCGACACCCCCCGGGCCGCCGAGGTCAAGGGCTCCGCCGCCATGGCCGGCGCCCTCGCCGCGTTCGTCCGGGACCGGCAGACCCTGCCCGACCCGGTGACCGTCATCGACCACGAGGACGGCGAGCTGCTGCTGGACGCCGGCATGGCCGCCGAGGCCCGCCGCCACGCGCGCGCCACCCGGCTGCCCCACAACCTCGCCCGCCCCTACTTCGCCTTCCGCGTCATCGACGCGCTCACCGCCCAACTGGCCGACCGGCTCGGCGCCGACCCCTACGGCGGCCCCAACTTCCTCGGCCCCGACGACATCGCCCAGCTCGGCAAGGCCGTCGCCGCCAGCCCCGGCGTGCACGCCGCGATCGACGAGCTGTGGCCGCCGCTCACCCCGCAGCGCCTCGTCGCCGACTTCCTCGCCGACCCCGTCCACCTCCCCGACGCCGACGCGGACGCCGTCCGCCGCGCGGACGGCGCCTGGACGCCCGCCGACGTGCCGCTGCTCGACGAGGCCGCCGAACTCCTCGGCGAGGACGATTCGGCGGCCCGCGCGGCCGCCGAGGCCGAGCGGCAGGAGCGCATCGCCTACGCGCAGGGCGTCCTCGACCTCTCCTACGGCTCCCGCACCCAGGAGTTCGAGGACCTCGAGGACGAGGACTCGGAGGTGCTGGCCGCCCACGACCTCGTCGACGCCGAACGGCTCGCCGAACGCCACGAGGAGGCCGACCACCGCAGCGCCGCCGAGCGCGCGGCCGCCGACCGCACCTGGGCCTTCGGCCACATCATCGTGGACGAGGCGCAGGAGCTGTCCGCGATGATGTGGCGGCTGCTGATGCGCCGCTGTCCCTCCCGCTCGATGACTCTGGTCGGCGACCCGGCCCAGACCGCCGAGCCGGGCGGGTGCGGCGCATGGGAGACGATCCTCGCCCCGTACGTCGGCGACCGCTGGCACCACGTCAGGCTGGGCGTCAACTACCGCACCCCGCGGGAGATCATGGAGGTCGCGGCGGGCGTGGCCCGGTCCGCGGACCCCTCGTTCGCACCGCCGGAGTCGATCCGCTCCACGGGCGTACGGCCCCGGGCGCACCGCACCGGCGACCTGCCCGGTGCCGTCGCCGAAGCCGTCGCCCGCGAGACGCGCGGGGAGGGCCGGCTGGCGGTGATCGCCGCGCGGGACCACCACGCGGCCCTGGCCGCCGCCCTCCCGGACGCGTCCGCCGGACCGGCCCCCGACCTGACCAGCCCGGTGGTGCTGCTCGACCCCCGGCAGGCCAAGGGGCTGGAGTTCGACACGGTGATCGTGGCGGAGCCGGGGGACTTCGGGGTGAGCGACCTCTACGTCGCGCTCACCCGGGCCACCCAGCGGCTGGTCGTGACCCACACCGGCCCCCTGCCGGCCGGACTGGAGGTGCCGGCCGCCACCGCCTGACCGTCCGCCGGACGACCGTCCCGGCCCGCCACGCCACCGCGGGCCGGGCCGGGCCGGAACGAAAAATCGATCGGATCGCAGCTTTTTTGTTATGCGGCCGTCCTCCTCAGGTCTCCCAAGTGCCGGAACGCCACAGCGGCGCGGCGGGAACGAGGAGGGCGGAGCGTGACGGGAACGAACGTGGCCGACATGGTCGAGGCGGCACAGGCAGGGGAGACGGCCGCGCGCGAGGAGCTCGTCGCGGCCTGCCTTCCGTTGGTCTACAACATCGTCGGGCGCGCGCTGAACGGGCACGCGGACGTCGACGACGTCGTGCAGGAGACCATGATCCGGATGGTCAGCGGCCTGGACGGGCTGCGCGATCCGGGCCGCTTCCGTTCGTGGCTCGTGGCGATCACCGTCAACCAGATACGCCGGCACTGGCGCAGCGAGCGCCAGGAGGCGCCCGTCACCGGACTGCAGGACGCGGGCGACGTGCACGACCCCGACGCGGACTTCGTGGGGCTGACCATCGTGCGGCTGAGCCTGGAGGGCGAGCGCAAACAGGCCGCCGAGGCCACCCGCTGGCTGGACGACGACGAGCGGGCCGTGCTGTCCCTGTGGTGGCTGGAGGCGACCGGCGAGCTGACCCGTGCCGAGGTCGCCGCCGCGCTCGAACTCTCGCCCCAGCACACGGCCGTACGCGTCCAGCGCATCAAGCTCCAGCTGGAGACCGCGCGGTCCGTCGTGCGGGTCCTGTCGGCCGCCCCGCGCTGCCCGGAGCTGGCGGGCGTCCTCGGCCCCTGGGACGGCGTGCCCTCCCCGCTGTGGCGCAAGCGCATCGCCCGGCACGCGCGCGGCTGCGCCGAGTGCGGCGGCCACCGGGCCGCCCTGGTGCCCGCCGAGGGGCTGCTCGCCGGCCTGGGCCTGGTGCCCGTCGCCGCCGCGCTGGCCGACCGGGTCGCCGAGGCGCTGCCCGCCGCTCCCGTCGCAGGCGCCACGCCTCTTCCACCGGAAGGCGTGGACGACGCGCCCGGGCGGGACGGCACGGCCGGCGGCCCGCGCAGGGCGGTCCGGCCCGTCGTGGCCGTCGCCGCGCTCGCCGTCGTCGCCGGCGGTGTGCTGGGCGGCTGCGAGTACTTCGCCTCCCCGGAGCAGGCCGCGCCGAGGGAACTGAGCGCCCCCGCCCGTGACGTCCCGGCCGGCGCCGCTCCCCTCTCGTCCGGCACCCCGTCGGCATCGGCGCGCGCCGACGAGACCGCGGCCGCCGACCGCTCCTCGCCCGGCGGCCGCCGCGCCGTGGAGCCGGCCGCCCCCGCCACCGCGCCGGTCACCTCGCCGACGACCCCGCCGGCCCCCGCCCCGGCCCGTACGGCGCCCCGCCGCCCGACGCCCCCGCAGGGCCCGCGCGGGGACGCCCCGCGCCCGCGGGGCCCGCGCGACGGCCTCGAGCAGGAGGTCGTACGCCTGGTCAACGCCGAGCGCGCGCGGGCCGGTTGCTGCCCGCTGCGGCACAACGCGGAGCTGGCGAACACCGCGCGGGAGCACTCCGCCGGGGCGGGCCGGACCGCCGGCGGCCGGTGGAGCCTCTCGGGAGTGACCACGGTCGGCGGCCGGCCCAGCGCCCTCGCGGTCGTGTCCGTCTGGATGAAGACGCCCGGCCGCCGCGAGGCCGTCCTCGACTGCTCGCGCACCGAGTTGGGCGTCGGCGTCACGGCCGACGCCGCCGCCCGGCGCTGGAACCAGGCCTTCGCCACCCGCTGAAGCGCCCCCGGCGCTTGCGCAGAACCCCCCTGAACCACCGCCGGGCCCGCCCGGATCGTCACGCCGTGCGCTGTCACGGCGCCGGACGAACCCCCCACGCACCGCCAAAGGGCGGGCCCGGCGGTTCCCGGGGCCTTCGGGCCCCCGCAGCAGTGACCCTCCACCACCGATGGGACCGCACGATGCGCACCACACACGCTCGTAAGAAACCCAGCTCGCACCGCCGGAGCAGAACCCGGCGCCGGGTGATCGTCACGGCGGCCGCGACGGCCGCGGCCGCCGCCCTCGCCATCGGCGTCATCGGCATCGGCTCGGCGACGACGCCGGACGAGTCGACGCCCGAGGCCAAGGGCGTTCCCGCCGCCGCCCAGCCGGTGCACAAGGCCCCGCCCGCGCCGCTGACCAAGACCCCCAAGGCCGAGAAGGCCCGCGGTCTGGTCTACAAGGGCCTCGACCCGGCGCCCAAGGGCGACCCCTGCGTGGGCGTCTACCGCGTCTCCGACGCCCGGCTGTGCACCCACGGGCCGGACGCGCCGCCCAAGGGCATCGACATCACCAAGGACACCCCGCCCGTGGCCAAGGCCGCGTCCGCGCCGGACCTGACCGGCGACGGCAAGCAGGCTCCCGCGGCGGCCGAGGCCCTGCAGGGCTCGGCGCCCGCCCTCGACGCCCGCACCGGCAGCGTCGCGGCCGCCGGCGGCACGGCCCCGGCCGCCCCGGCGGCGCCCGGGGGTTCGAAGACCGTCTGCGAGGGCGACGGCTCCGCCGGCAACCGGGTCCAGGTGCTGTACGTCCACGGCCCCGGCCGCGACCGGTTCGGGCAGTACGCCGCCTCGTTCAAGCAGTGGGCGGCGGAGACCGACGTCATCTACAACGCGAGCGCCAAGGAGACCGGCGGCGAGCGGCACGTCCGCTACGTCACCGAGTCCGACTGCACCGCTTCCGTCCTGAACGTCGAGGTCACCGACGGCTCCCTGGCCGAGTTCGGGGCGATGAACAACGCCCTGGCCGCCAAGGGGTTCAACCGCCGCGACCGCAAGTACATGATCTTCGCCGACGCCCAGGTGTACTGCGGCATCGGCACCTTCAACGGCGACGAGCGTCCCGGCTCGGACAACCTCAGCAACTTCGGCCCCTCCTACGGCCGTACGGACTCCGGCTGCTGGGGCGGCAGCACCCCCGCCCACGAACTGGGCCACAACCTCGGCGCGGTCAACAACAGCGCCCCGCACACCAGCAAGGCCGCGCACTGCGTCGACGAGTGGGACATCATGTGCTACTCGGACGCGCCGTACTACCCCAAGATGCAGACCATCTGCCCCGACCGCTCGAACGACGAGCGCCTGGACTGCGGCCACGACGACTACTTCCACACCAACCCACGGCCCGGCAGCTACCTGGCCACCCACTGGAACATCGCCAACAACCGCTTCCTCATAGCCGGCGGCGGCAGCACCGACCCCAACCCCAACCCGAGCCCCACCCCCACCCCGAACCCCACCGGGACCGCCACCCCCGACCCCTCCACCGGGCCCGCCGCGCAGGTCACCCAGATCGCCCCGGACTCCGCCCTGGTCAGCTGGCCGAAGGCGGCCTCGGCCGCCGGCTACGACCTGCTGCTCAACGGCAAGAAGTACGCGGACGTCAAGGAGACCTCCGTCCGGCTCGTCCGCCTCACCCCCGACACGGCCTACAAGGTCGCCGTCGCCGTGCGCGGCGCGAACGGCAAGGTCTCCGCGCCCGGCCGCACCGCCTCCTTCCGCACCCTGCCCGCCGGCAACGGCCCGACCAAGCCGGGTGGCAAGTTCCTGCTGCTCAACGGCCTCACCGGCCAGGCCGCCGACCTGTGGAGCGGCTCCACCGCGAACGGCACGGTCGCCATCGCCTACCAGCGCCACGGCTACGCCAACCAGCAGTGGACGTTCGAGGACGCGGGCGCCGGCGCCGTGCGCGTGAAGTCCGTCCAGTCCGGCAAGTGCCTCCAGCCGGGCAGCGACGGGCGGGCGGTGGCCGGCCAGTACGTCGCCCAGCAGCCCTGCGGCGGCTCGGCCGCCCAGAAGTGGAAGCTGACCGACAACGGCGGCGGCTCCTACGTCCTCCAGCCGCAGGGGTCCACCCTGGCGCTGGGCATCAGCAAGCGCTGGTACTACGGCGGATGGCTGCTCGAGCTGCAGCAGCGCAACCAGCAGGGCTACCAGAACTGGACGCTCACCAAGGCGTCCTGACGGGCGAAAGCCCCGGCATCACCTGAACCGGGCCGGCGACCGCGACCCATTCACCACCCCCACCGCGGTCGCCGGCTCCTTCGTTCCCCCGTCTTTCGCCGTCCCCCCACGAGGAGTACCCGATGACCTTCCGTCCCGCAGCCCTCGCCCCGGCGGCCGGGCTGCTCGGCGCCCTGATCGTGCTGGGCACGGCCCACCCGGCCGCCGCGCACGGCGACACCATCCACTTCACCGTCTCCGGCGACCGGCCAGACGGCCACGTACGGGCCGTCGCGGCCTGGGACAACGACGACGACCCCGTGGACGAGCCGGTCGCGGGCACCCTGACCGCGCAGGACCCCAACGGCACCACGCGCGGGCCCTGGCAGCTCGTCCCCGTCGAGGGCGCGAAGGCCACGTACACCACCCGCGAGGTGCTGACCCCGGGCACCTGGAAGATCACCGTCCACTGCGGCTTCCCCGACCTCGGCCACGGCGAGGCCACCGTGAACGTACCGGCCCTCGGCCAGGTCCCCCCGTCCTCCCCGCCGTCGTCGTCGCCCGCCGCACGCTCGGCCCCCGCGCCGTCCGCGCGCCCGGCCGAGAAGGCCGATGCCGCCGACGGCCCGGACAGGACCGTCATCGCCACGGCGGTCACCGCGGCCGCCGTCCTCGCCGCCGCCCTCACGGCCGTGGTGCTCGTACGGCGCGCCCGGCGCTCGGGGAAGGGCGCCTGACCGGCCGTCACCCCTGACGATCGTCAGGGGTACGACGATGCCGTTCGGGTCGGGTGCCGACGGCCCGCCGTCCGTAGGTTCGGCGGCATGGAACGCATTACCGAACAAGAACGCGCGGGGCACGCCCGGCAGGCCGGGGCGCGGCCCCTGGCCGCCGCCGGGGTGCTGGCGGTGGCCGCCGGGCTGCTGGCCTGGCTGGCACCGTCCGGAGCGGACCCGTCCGGGGCCGTGCGGGTCACCGGCGGCCCCTCCGTCTCCGCCTACCGCTCGGTGGCCGGCGCGGCCGCGGACGCCCCCACCTGGGTGGGCTCGCTGCTCGGCGCGGCCACCGAGGGCACCCTGGTGGTGCTGGGGCTGCTGCTGGTGTGGGTGGGCCTGATCGCCCTGCGCCGGCGCGACGCGCGGGCCCTCGCCGGGATCCTGCTGGCGGGCGCGGCGACCGTGGTGGCGTACGCGGCCAGCGAGGCCCTGAAGACGGTCCTCGACGAGGAACGCCCCTGCCGCGCGCTGGGGGCCGTCGCCACCGTCGATCCGTGCCCGGAGCCGGGGGACTGGTCGTTCCCCAGCAACCACTCCACCCTCGCCGCGGCGCTCGCCGTCGGCCTGGCCGTGGTGCGCCCGCGGCTCGCCGCCGTGACCCTGCCGCTGGCCGCGCTCGCCGCGCTGTTGCGCGTGGCCGTCGGCGTCCACTACCCCCACGACGTGCTGGCGGGCGTGCTGCTCGGCGGCGCGGTGGCGGCGGCCGCCATGCTGGCGCTGCGGCCGCTCGCCGTCAGGGTGGTGTCACGGACCGGCTGGGCCCGGCGGGGGAGTGACGCCCGCTTCGTGGGCCACGACGGCCGCCGCGGCGCGGTTGTCCACGCCCAGCCGGGCCAGGATGGAGCTGACGTGCGCCTTGACGGTGCCTTCCACCACGTGCAGCCGCCGGGCGATCTGACCGTTGGACAGGCCGGCGCCCAGATGGGACAGCACGTCGCGTTCCCGGGCGGTGAGGGCGGCGACGCGTTCCCGGGCGGTGGCACGGCGGCCGGCCGCGCCACCGGCGCCGGTGGCCGTCAGGTGGGCGACCACACGGGCGGCCACCGAGGGTGAGAGCCAGGCCGCGCCGCCGGCCACCGCGCGGACGCCCGCGATCAGTTCCTCGGGCGGCCCGGACTTGACCAGGAAGCCCGCGGCCCCGCCGGACAGGGCCCGGAGGATGTAGTCGTCCTCGCCGAACGTCGTCAGCATCACGACCGCCGTGTCCGGGGCGGCGGCACGCACGCGTGCCGCCGCCTCGATGCCGTTCAGGCGGGGCATGCGGATGTCGAGCACGGCCACGTCGGGCCGGTGACGGAGCACCAGCTCCACGGCCTCGTCCCCGTCGCCGGCCTCCGCGACGACGTCCAGCCCGGGGTCGGTGGAGAGCACGGCCCGTACGCCGGCGCGGATCATCGGCTCGTCGTCGGCGACCAGAACGCGGATCACCGGGCGCTCACTCGCGCAGGACGGCGAGGCCCACCAGCGTGCCGCGCCGGAAGCAGAGCTGGTACGCGTCGCCGGCGGCGTCCACGAACCGGTCGGCCGTGACCGCGTAGTACTCGCACCGGACTCCGGGTCCCTTCGGTTCCGCCGCCCGGGGCCGGTACGGCAATTGACGCTCGGGCAGCAGAGGCGCCACCTCGGCGCGATTCTGCCCGACGCGCAGGGCGGCGTAGTCGGCGGGGTCGAGGACGGTGTGGGACAGCGTCAGCGAAGCCCAGGTCACCAGCGCGGCCGCGAGCGCCGCCGTGGCGGCCAGCGGCACGACGACGGCGACGACGAGGGCGCGGCCCGCGCGCCGCCGGGCCCGCCGGTGCTCGGGCGGCAGGGCGGTGGGCGCGCTGCGGGCCGGGGGCGAGAGCGGCTGCGGCGGCGGTACGTGCGGCAAGTGGGCGGTGACGGCGAAGCCGCCGTCGTGCGGGCCGTGCGTGAGCGATCCGCCGGCCAGCCGCACCCGCTCGTCCAGCCCGATCAGCCCCCGGCCGCCGCCGGGCAGCGGGGCGGTCGCCGCGGGGTGCGGGGCGGTGTTGTGCACCAAGACCGTGGTCCGGCCCGCCGTGTGCGCGACACGCACCGTCGCCCGCGCGCCGGGCGCGTGCTTGACGACGTTGGTCAGCGCTTCCTGCACGACCCGGTGGGCCGCCCGCTCCACCACCCCCGGCACCTCGGCGGCCCGTGCCCCCTCCACGTGCAGGGTGACGTCGAGGCCGGAGGCCGCGGCACCCTCGACCAGCGGCCCGATGGCGAAGTCCGCCGGGGCCCCGGGGACCTCCTCGGCGTCCTCGCGCAGGATGCCGATCACCTCGCCCAGCCGCTCGACGGCCCCCGCGGCCCGTGCCCGCAGGTCGTCGGCGGCCGCGCGGTGACGCTCCGGCAGGTCGGGGGCCAGCTTCAGCGCCCCGGCCGACAGGGCGATCAGGCTCAGGTCGTGGCCGAGCGCGTCGTGCATGTCCTGTGCGATCCGGGCCCGTTCGCGCAGCCGGGCCTGCTCGGCGATCAGCCGCTGCTCGCGCTCGAGCTGCTCCGCCCGGCTCCAGCCGGCCCGCACCAGCTCCTGGTACTGGCGCAGGACGCGGCCCGCGCACCAGGGCAGCAGCAGCGCGGCGGCCACCAGCGCCACGAAGATGCCCCCCAGCGCCAGCAGGGCCGGCACGGTCACCACGGCCGTCGCCCCCGCGACGACCAGCGCGCTCACGGCCACGGCCATGGTCCGCGTCCGCCCCGAACGGTGGCCCGCCGAGAACGCGGCGGTCGCGGCGGCGGGCGCCCACCACAGGCTCGTCACGGCACTCAGCCCGGTCGCCGCCACCGCGGCCGCCGCGAGCACCACTCCGGGGTCGCGCCTGCTCATCGTTGTCGTTCTTCGCACGTCGTGAACGGTACGGGCGGCTCCGGCGCGAGGACATTCGCCGAAGGTCCCATGGACACGCGACCGGCCGTCGACCCGCCGGCACACCGCCCCGGACCGGGGCCGCCCTAGGCCGAAAGGCCCACACCAAGATCCGTACGACGGCCGGTGACCCGGGTCGGCCCGGCTGGCAGCGTGGCCCCGGCACCCCTTTCCCCCGACCGCCGGAGGCCGGCCTTGGACGCGACACCCACCCCCGACCACGGCGCCGCCGACGCCGCAGCGGCCGCGCACCTGAAGGAGCTGACCCTCGGTCACCTCTACTCCGCCGCGCTGCGCACCGCCGCCGAACTGCGCATAGCCGACCGGCTCGCGGACGGCCCGCGCACCGCCGCCGACCTCGCCCGCGACGCGGGAGCGGACGCGTCGGCCCTGCGCCGCCTCCTGCGCTACCTCGCCTCGCGCGAGGTCTTCCGCGAGGACGACGCCGGCGCCTTCCACCTCACGCCCGCCGCACAGCCGCTGCGCACCGACGTCCCCGGCTCACTGCACCCGGCCGTCATGATGTTCACCGACGAGCTGTTCCTGCGCTCCTCGGCCGGCCTCGGCGACACCGTACGGACCGGGAAGCCCGCCTTCCCGGCGGCGTTCGGCGCGCCCTTCTTCGAGTACCTGGCGACCGACGCCGCCGCCCGCGAGACCTTCGACACCGGCATGGCGGCCTTCTCCGGCCCCGGGGACGCCGCCGTCGCCGCCGCCTACCCCTTTCCCGCCCACGGCACGGTCGTCGACGTCGGCGGCGGACGCGGCGGCCTGCTCCGCGAGGTCCTGCTGCGCCACCCGGGCCTGACCGGCGTCCTCTTCGACCAGGAACCCGCGCTGCGCGAACCCCTCGTGGACACGCCCGGGACGGCGGGCCGCTGGCGCACGCAGCCCGGCGACTTCCTGGCCTCCGTACCGGACGGGGGCGACTACTACCTCGTCAAGCACGTGCTGCCCGACTGGGACGACGACAACGCCGTGCGCATCCTGGCCTCCTGCCGGCGCGCGATGGCCCCCGGCGGCCGCGTCCTGGTCGTCGACGCCGTCCCGCCCCGGGGCAACGCCCCCCACCCCGGCAAGGCCGTCGACGTGATGATGATGGCGGCCCTCGGCGGCAAGGGACGCGACCCGCAGGAGCTGGACGCCCTCTTCGCGCGCGCGGGCCTGCGCCGCACGCGCATCCTGCCGACCGACGGCTTCGTGTCGGTCGTCGAGGCCGTCGCCTCCTGAGCGCACGTCATGGGGAGCCCCGTGAGGCCGGATGCGTCCCCGCCTTCCCCCATGACGTAGATTCTGATCTTCGGCATGAACGCATCACTCGGGGGTGGGACCCATCAGTGGGAACTACGGCGGCGCACTGCGCCCGCTGACGGCGGCCGATCCGCGCGAGATCGCCGGCTACCGGCTGCTCGCCAGGATCGGCGAGGGCGGCATGGGGTCCGTCTACCTCTCGCACACGCGCGGCAACCAGCCGGTCGCCCTCAAGGTGATCCGCCGGGAGTACGCCGGTGACGGGGAGTTCCGCCACCGCTTCCAGCACGAGGTGCGCGCCGCGCAGCAGGTGCGCGGCT
This sequence comes from Streptomyces griseocarneus, assembly GCF_014655595.1. Lineage (GTDB taxonomy): Bacteria > Actinomycetota > Actinomycetes > Streptomycetales > Streptomycetaceae > Streptomyces > Streptomyces griseocarneus. Next base: position 391,731 of record NZ_BNBL01000002.1, read on the forward strand.
ACCACCTCGTGCCCGTCGTGGACCACGACTCCGACGGCGAACAGCCCTGGCTGGCCACCGCGTACGTGCCGGGGCTGCCGCTGGACGAGGCGCTGCAGACCTACGGCCCGCTGCCGCTGCCCGCGGCGCTGCAGCTCGTCGGCTGCGTGGCCCGGGCGCTGGAGTCCGTGCACGCCGCCGGCGTCATCCACCGCGACCTCAAGCCCGGCAACATCCTGCTGGCCGCCGACGGCCCCTGGGTGATCGACTTCGGCATCGCCCGGGCCGCCGAGGCCACCCAGCTCACCCGCAGCGGCGGGTTCATCGGCACCCCGCAGTTCATGTCGCCCGAGCACGGCATCGGGGCCGACCTCACGCCCGCCGCCGACGTGTTCTCGCTCGGCCTGATCGCCGCCGTCACCGCCACCGGCAACCACCCCTACGGCTCCGGCAGCGCCCTGACCGTGGCCACGCAGATCGCCAACACCGCACAGCGGCCGCCGGACCTGTCCGGCTACCCGGACGAGCTGCGCCCCCTGCTGGAGGGCTCCCTCGCCGCCGACCCGGCCTCCCGGCCCACGCCCCGCGAACTGGCCGACCTGTGCGAGCGGGCCTCGTGCCGCCCGCCGCGCGCCTTCGACGGCTGGCTCCCGGCCCCGCTCGCGGCCGCGGTCGGCGAACGGGAGCGCCGGATGCGGCTGCTGCTGTCGGGCGACGGCGAGCAGACGCCGCCGGGCCCGGGCCAGGAGGAGCCGCGGCGCACGGCCACCTACGTCCCCACCCGGACGCCGGGACGCGACCAGGGCACGCCGTCCGCCGACTCCGTGCACGCCGCACCCACGCAGGCCGCGGGCGCCGCACCGGCCACGCCCCCGCCGCCCGCGTACACACCCCCCGCCCCGGCGGCCCCGACGCCCCCGTCCCGTGGCAAGCGGACGCCGCTGGCCATCGGACTCGTGGTGGCCCTGGCCGTCGTGGCCGGCACGGCCTGGGCGATGTCCGGCGGCGACGAGAAGTCCGACGCGCACACGGAGACGAAGCCGTCCGCCAACGCCACGCCCGCCGCCGAGCAGAGCAAGAAGGCGACGCAGGAGGCCAAGCCCGACAAGCCCGCCAAGCGCGACTACGAGACCGTCTTCACCGACCGTGCGCTGACCATCGGCCCGCCCAACAGCTCGCTGGTCACCGTGGACTTCGACGCGCCCCGGGTGTCACCGAACGACGACCTTCCGGCCGGCGACAAGGAACTGTCGTACATGGCCCAGTGGATGACGTTCAAGAAGGCGACCGCCAAGAGCAAGGGGACCACGCCCCAGGAGTGCCGCCAGGCGGTGGACACCGCCCCGCTGCCCACCGAGCTCACCCGCGCGGACCTGATGGACAAGAACGTCCTGCAGAAGGACGACGTGCTGTGCACGGTGACCTCCAAGGGCAATCTCGCCATGTTCAAGATCACCGAGGTGACGCCGACGGGCCGCCCCTTCGACCCGCCCGGCTACTCCGGCCTGCTCACCCTCTGGAAGCCGCCCTCCTGACGGCCCGCCGGGCCCCGGCCCGTATTAGGGAACCCCTCCGGCCCGTATTAGGGAACCCCTACGGGCCGGGGAACCCTACGGACGCGGGGCCACCAGGCCCGTCTCCCACGCCCACGCCGCGATCCCGACCCGGTTGCCGGCCTTCAGCTTTGCCTGGATGTTGGCGACATGGGTCTTCGCGGTCCCCGGCGAGATGAACAGCTCGGTGCCGATCTCCGCGTTGGTGCGCCCACGGGCGATCAGGCGGACGATCTCCCGCTCACGGTCGGTCAGCGGGTCCTCGGCGGGGGCGGCCGGGGCGGCGGGAACGGGCGACGCGGACGGCGAGGGCGGCGTGGCGGACAGCTGCCGCAGCAGCCGCACGGTGATCTGCGGGCTGATCAGCGCGTCCCCGGCCATGGCCGCCCTGACGCCCTCGATGAGCAGGGCCGGGCCCGAGCGCTTGAGCAGGAAGCCGCAGGCGCCGTGGCGCAGCGCCGTGTGCACGTAGTCGTCGAGGTCGAACGTCGTCACGACGACCACCCGCGTCGGCCGCACCGCCTCGGGCCCCGCCAGGAGGCGCGTCAGCTCCAGGCCGTCGAGCCGCGGCATCCGGATGTCCGCCAGCACCACGTCGGGCCGCAGCCGCCGGGCCAGCTCGAGCGCGGTGGCTCCGTCGGCGGCCTCACCGACGACGGTCATGTCCGGCTGCGAGTCCAGGACGAGACGGAAGCCGCTGCGCACGTCGTCCTGGTCGTCGGCCAGCAGGATGCGGGTCGGCGCGCCGCTCATGACGCCCGCCCCATGACGACGGCCGCGGCCGCCGGCAGCACGGCGACCACCTGCCAGCCGCCCTCGCACGGCCCGTAGGACAGGGTCCCGCCCGTCGACCGCACGCGCTCCCGCAAGCCACCGAGGCCGCGCCCGCCGTGGCCCTCCCGCTCCCGGCGCACGGCCGCACGGGTGCGCGTCCCGCCCCCGCCGTCGTCGGCCACGCGCACCTCGACGCGGGGTACCCCGTCGGCGCTCCGGACGCGGCCGAGCGTCACGTCGACGCGCGTGGCGCCGGGCGCGTGCCGGCGCACGTTGGTCAGGGCCTCGACGACCACCCGGTAGGCCGTGGAGCCGGTGTCGCGGGAGAGGCCCCCGGCCGCCCCGGGGTCCACGGAGAGCCCGGCCTCGGCCGGCCCGGCGGCGGTGAACCGCTCGACCAGGCCGGGCAGTTGGTCCACCCCGGGCAGCGGCTCGATCTCGTCGTCGCCCGTACCGGCCTTACGTGCTCCGCCGGCACCGTCCGTCCCGTCCGCGTCGTGCAGCATCCGGACCATGCGGTCCATCGACGCGAGGGCGTTCAGGCCTGCCTTCTCGATGCGCTCCAGAGCCGGCACGGCCTGCCCCGGGTCGGTCGCGGCGACGAACCGCGCGGCCTGCGCCTGCGCCACGATGCCGCTGACGTCATGGGCGACGAAGTCGTGCAGGTCCCGGGCGAGTTCCAGCTGCTGGGAGCGGCGCGTCTCGGCGACCAGCCGGTCTCTGCGGTGCTCCATCAGCCGCGGATAGCCGCCCACGACGGCCGCGCCGACCACGGGCAGTGTCCAGAACGCCGCCGCGCCGCCCATCGTCAGCACCGACGGGTGCGGCAACAGCGGGAGCGTCCACACCGCCACCGCCGCGCACACCACCGCGCCCGCCGCCACCGCCTGCCGCAGCGGCGCCCAGCGGGCCACGACCACGAGCAGGAGAAGCACCGTCGCCGTCTCCACGAGCCGCGGCCACGCGCCCCCGGACACCGTCGGCGGAACACCGGCCAGCGTGGTCGCCAGCGACAGGACGCCCACCAGCCCCACGGGAAGGGCCAGACGGCCCCGCGCCCGGGACCACCGGACCAGGCACCACGCCAGCAGCGCCACGGCGGCGACGGCGGGCACGACCCCGTACGGCTCCGCCCGCGCGCCGTACGCGCCGACGACCCCCGCCCCGCCACAGCCCGCCGCTGCCGCGAACACGGCCGGCCCCACATCCCGTTGTCTCATGCGTTCTGTCGTCCCCACCCCTCGATCCTACGAGCGGGCGTCCGGCTCCCTCCTCTGCCGATCGGCAGAGCGCACGGGCCCGTTCACCGCGCATCTCTGCTGATCGGCGGATGGCCCGGGCCCCGGGCCACGGACGAGATTGGAGCCAGTCACCGAACAACCCGAACACCAGGAGCCCGACATGACAGGCGTCTTCTCCACCACCCGCCGCAGGACCGTCGCCGCGGCCGTCGCCACCGCGACCACATTCGCCGCTCTGGCCGCGGTGTCCACTTCCGCTTCCGCCTCGGACACGGCTCGGGAGGCGGCCGGCGCGAAGAAGCCGGCGGCGGTCGCCCGGGTGAGCGGGCAGGCCCGCATCTCCTACGCCTACTCGCCCAAGGACGAGATCCGCTTCTCCGTGGACGCCCAGTCCGCGCCCTTCAGCCGCCCGGTCGACCAGTTCCCGATGGGGATGCCCACCGACGCCCGGGGCAAGGTCACCATCTACCACTGGTCTCCCGGGAAGAAGGAGGCGCGGCGCGGGGAGGCCGCCGTGGACTGCCTGGTCACCGGTGGCGACACCGCGACGCTCACCGCCGTCGTCACCACGTCGCAGGACCCGAAGGAGATCGGCACGCGCATGGGCTTCAGCGTCAGGACCGGGGGCCCGGGCAAGGGCCGGTTCGGATTCCACTTGGGCGTCAGCAACCTCGACGTCGTCGACGGCAAGGCCGTCATGCCGCACGTCGGCACCTGCATGGCACCCGCTCCCTTCGCCCCCGTGGCCGAGGGCGGCTTCACGGTCAGGCACGCGGAGCTGCCCCCGCTGCCGGCCGGGTGGCCCGGCCGAGAGCACTGACGGACCCCGCGACGAGGAGAACACCCCATGTCCCCTTCCCTGACGGCCGCACCCGGCACGCCGGCCCGCCACCGGCCGGCGGGCCCGCCCGGCGAGCCGGCGGTCTCCCGCCCGGTCCGCTGGGCGGCCCACGCGGCCGCGCTCACCCTCGTGCCCTCGGGGCTCTGGAGGTGTGCCGTCGCCTTCGGCATGCCGTCCGGCTTCGCCGAAGGCACTCCCCTGCACGAGAGCAACTTTCCGGGCCCGACCTCCCTCAATCTCATCGGACTGAGTGTGTTCGCCGAGTGCCTGGGCCTGCTCACCCTCGGCCTGGTCCAGTCCTGGGGCGAGAGACTGCCCCGGTGGGTGCCCTGGCTCGGAGGCAGGCGCATTCCCACCCTCGCCGCCGTCGTCCCCGCCCTACTGGGCGCGGCGGTGGTCACGGCCATCACGGTCGCAGCGGCATGCGGCGGCTGGCAACGGCAGATGGACCTGCCGGAGTCCCCGAAGGGCGCGCTCGCCACGCTGATGACGGTCTGCTACGCCCCGCTACTGGCCTGGGGCCCCCTGCTGGCCCTGGTGACGGTCGCCTACTACCGGCGCCGTCGCGGCACCCGCGCTCGCTGACGCTCCGCGTGCGCACGCTCGCACGGAGAAGCGGCGCTGTGAGGCCCCTCATGGGACCTGGCTCACATACGAAAGAGAGTCGTGCTCCGCCCGCACGGTCATGACGCGGAAAACCCCGCATTCGGCCTCATGTCGTGCGGCCCGGGGCCGTAGGTCACACCTTTGCCAGCGGGTTTTCGCGCCGCTAACAATTGCCGAGTCGCACGGCGCCGTCGACCGAGAAACGGCGCTCTTTCTTTGCGCCATTGACGGCCATTGCGACTAAGCGATTGGAAGGGTTCAGCTCGTTATGCGCTCCACCGTCTCCGGTTATACCGCTCTGTCCAAGGCCCATAAGTTCTCCGCTGCCGGTCTGGTGACCGCTGCTGGTGCCGCTGCGCTGACGTTCGCGCTGGTCCCGCAGGCCTCGGCCGCGGACGCTCACAGTGCGGGTGTGAAGCCGGTGGCGCTGAGCGCTCAGGAGTTCGGTGTGACGCAGGACGGCGAGCTGGCCAAGGCCGCCGACGACGCCGCCGTGAAGGCGGGCGTGGACGCGAAGGCCGCGGTGAAGGCGAAGGCGGACGCCGAGGCGAAGGCCAAGGCCGACCGCGAGCGCGCCAGCCGTTCCACCGAGCGCAAGGCCCTCAAGCCCGCCGCCAAGCCCGCCCCGGCCAAGCCGGCCGCCAAGCCCGCCGCTCCGGCGAAGAAGGCCTACGCGGACAACCTGGACGGCTGGATCAGCGAGTCGCTGGACGTCCTGCGCTCCAAGGGCATCCCGGCCTCGTACGAGGGCATCAAGCGCAACATCATGCGTGAGTCCACCGGTAATCCCCGTGCGATCAACGACTGGGACGTCAACGCTGTGAACGGTGTGCCGTCGAAGGGTCTGCTGCAGATCATCGACCCGACGTTCAAGGCGTATCACGTCGAGGGCACGTCCTGGGACATCTACGACCCGGTCGCCAACATCACCGCTTCCTGTAACTACGCGGCCGACAAGTACGGCTCGATGGACAACGTCAACTCCGCGTACTGATCGAACTCAGCGGACGCAAAACCACCCAAGGCCCCCCGGGACTCGTTCCCGGGGGGCCTCGGCGTGGGCGGGCCCTCTACACAACCCGGCCGTCCGGCTAGCATCCGTCCATGGACGCGAGCGCCGATTTCGACCCATGGAGTCCCCGGTTCGTCGCCGACCCGTATCCCGGCTACGCCCGGCTGCGCGCCTCCGGGCGGGTCCACTGGTTCGCCCCCAGCCGGCAGTGGCTGGTGCCGCACCACGCGGACGTACGGGCACTGCTGCGCGACCGGCGGCTGGGGCGCACGTACCTCCACCGCTTCACGCACGAGGAGTTCGGCCGGACCCCGCCGCCGGCCGCTCACGAGCCCTTCCACGTCCTCAACGGCAACGGCCTGCTCGACCTGGAGGCCCCCGACCACACCAGGATCCGGCGCCTGGTGTCGCAGGCCTTCACCCCGCGCACGGTCGAGGGGCTCGAGCCGACCGTGCGCCGGCTGGCCCGCGAGCTGGTCGACGACCTGCTCGCGGAAGGCGGCGGCGATCTGATCGCCACGGTGGCCGAGCCGCTGCCGGTGGCCGTCATCGCCGAGATGCTCGGCATCCCCGCGGCGGACCGGGCCCTGCTGCGGCCCTGGTCGGCGGACATCTGCGGGATGTACGAGCTGAATCCGGACGAGGAGACGGCGGGCCGCGCGGTCCGGGCGTCCCTGGAGTTCTCCGCCTATCTGCGGGAACTGATCGCCGACCGGCGCGCGCGGCCCGCCGACGACCTCATCAGCGCGCTCATCGCCGCGCACGACGCCGGGGACCGGCTCACCGAGCAGGAAATGGTCTCCACCTGCGTCCTGCTCCTCAACGCCGGCCACGAGGCCAGCGTCAACACCGCCGGCAACGGCTGGTGGGCCCTCTTCCGTCACCCCGGACAGCTCGCCGCCCTCCGCGCCGACCACGGGCTGCTGCCCACGGCGATCGAGGAACTGATCCGCTACGACACGCCGTTGCAGCTCTTCGAGCGCTGGGTGCTCGACGACATCGAGATCGGCGGCACCGTCATCCCGCGCGGCAGCGAGGTCGCCCTCCTCTTCGGCTCGGCCCACCACGACCCGGCCGGCTTCCACGACCCCGGCCGGCTGGACATCACCCGCTCCGACAATCCCCACCTCGGCTTCGGGGCCGGCATCCACTACTGCCTCGGCGCCCCCCTCGCGCGCCGCGAACTCATCGCGGTGTTCGGCGAACTGCTGCGCCGCGCCCCGGAGATGCGTCTCGTGGCCGAGCCGGAGTGGAAGCCCGGGTTCGTCATCCGTGGCCTGCGCGAGCTGCTCGTCGCCTGCTGACCGGCCGCCGTCCCCTCGAGCGCGTGAGCGAGTTTCCCCGGGTCCCGCCCCTCCCACGGGTGGTTGTGCCGTCACCGCCCCACCCGCCCGCACCCGACGTGGCGAGACTGAACGCCGGCGGCGTGATGATCGCAAGAAATTGGGGGGCGAAATGGCTGGCGGCACCGTTCTGTTCGCGTTGCGGGAGGACCCGCACGCGCCGGACTCCGCGGCGGAGCAGCTGCGCAGGATCCGCAAGGCCGTGGAGGACCACGGCCTGGAGGTGCGCTGGGCCCGTACCGAGGCCGACGCGCGGGCGGTGCTGCGCACGGAGGCCGGCCTCGCCGCCGCGGTGGTGGCCTGGGACCTCGCTCCCGGCGACACCACCAAGGACGAGCCGGCCGGCGCCGCGGTGCTGCGCCAGATCGGCCGGCGCTTCAAGGACCTGCCCGTGCTGCTCGTCATGGCCGACGGGGCCGACGAGGACCTCGACCACCTCCCGCTGTGGGTGTCCGAGTCCGTGGTCGGCTACATCTGGCCGCTGGAGGACACCCCGGCGTTCATCGCCGGCCGGATCGCCGGCGCGGCGCGCGCCTACCGCGAGACCGTGCTCCCGCCGTTCTTCAAGGCGCTGCGCCACTTCGACGGCGCCCACGAGTACTCCTGGCACACCCCGGCCCACGCGGGCGGCGTCGCCTTCCTGAAGTCGTCGGTCGGGCGCGCCTTCTTCGACTACTACGGCGAACGGCTCTTCCGCAGCGACCTGTCCATCTCGGTCGAGGAACTCGGCTCCCTCTTCGAGCACACGGGCCCGATCGGTGACGCCGAGCGCAACGCCGCCCGCGTCTTCGGCGCCGACCGCACGTACTTCGTCCTCCACGGCAACTCCACCGCCGACCGCATGGTCGGGCACTACTGCGTCTCCCACGACGAGATCGCCCTGGTCGACCGCAACTGCCACAAGTCCGTGCTGCACGGCCTGATCCTCTCCGGCGCCCGCCCCGTCTACCTCGTGCCCACCCGCAACGGCTACGGACTGGCCGGCCCGCTGCCCCCGGCCGAGATCGGCGCCGCGGCCGTGCGCGAGCGCGTCGCCGGCAACCCGCTGGCCCGCGCCGCGCGCTCGCCCGGGGCGGAGTACGCGGTGGTCACCAACTCCACGTACGACGGGCTGTGTTACGACGCGGTCCAGGTCGCCCGGGAGCTCGCCGCCAGCACGCCGCGCGTGCACTTCGACGAGGCCTGGTTCGCCTACGCGCGCTTCCACCCCCTCTACGCCCGGCGCTACGGCATGGCGGTGGGCCCCGACACCTTCGACGGGCCGGACCGGCCCACGGTCTTCACCACCCAGTCCACGCACAAGCTGCTGGCCGCGCTGAGCCAGAGCGCCATGGTGCACGTCAAGTCCTCGCCCCGGGCGCCGGTGGAGCACGACCGGTTCAACGAGGCCTTCATGATGCACGGCACCACCTCGCCCCTCTATCCCGCGATCGCCTCCCTCGACGTGGCCGCCGGGATGATGGACGGGCCGCAGGGGCACTGGCTCGTCGACGAGGCGGTCACCGAGGCCGTCCGCTTCCGCCAGGCCGTCGTCCGCACCGGCCGGCGCGTCGCGGCCGCGGGCGACCGGCCCGCCTGGTTCTTCGGCGTCTGGCAGCCCGGCACGGTCACCGACCCGGCCACCGGCGAACAGCACGACTTCGCCGACGCCCCCGCCGAGCTGCTGCGCACCCAGCCGTCCTGCTGGCAGCTCGAGCCGGGCGCCGACTGGCACGGCTTCACCGGCCTCGGCGAGGGCTACGCGATGCTCGACCCGGTCAAGGTGACCCTCACCTGCCCGGGCATCGACGCCACCGGCCGGTGGGCCGACCACGGCATCCCCGCCCGCATCCTGACCGCCTACCTGGCCACCCGGAACATCATGGTGGAGAAGACCGACAGCTACACCACGCTCATCCTCTTCTCCATGGGCATCACCAAGGGCAAGTGGGGAACCCTCCTCGACGCCCTGATGGACTTCAAGGCGCTCCACGACGCCGACACCCCCCTCGACCGCGTCCTGCCCGCCCTCGTCGCGCAGTACCCGCGGCGCTACGCCGGCACGACGCTGAGCGAGCTGTGCCGGGCCATGCACGACCACCTGCGCCGGGCCGACCTGGTCACCCTGCTGGACACGGCCTTCCAGGACCTGCCCGAGCCGGTCACCCCGCCCCAGTGGTGCTACCAGCAGCTGATCCGGGAGGGCACCGAGCGGGTCACGCTCGCGGACGCTCCCGGACGGGTGGCGGCCGCCATGGTCACCGTCACGCCCCCCGGCATCCCCGTCCTCATGCCCGGGGAGTCCACCGGCACCCCCGACGGGCCGCTGCTGCGCTACCTCGGCGCCCTGGAGTCCTTCGACCGGGAGTTCCCCGGCTTCCGCAGCGAGACCCACGGCGTCACCGTGGACCCCGACACCGGCGACTACATGATCGAGTGCGTGCGCGCGGACCGGGTGGCCGGCGCACGGCCCTGAGCGGGGCGCGGCGCGGGGCCGGGTGCGCCGGGCAGGCGGTACTCGGCCCACGCCGCGGGAATGCGTACGCCGCACGCGCGCAGCTGGTCCAGGCGCGTGTGGAACGCGGCGCCCCGCAGCAGGTGCCCGGCGACGTCGGCCACGTGCCGGCCCCCGGGGGCGGCGAGGGCGCTGCCGCGCGCCCAGTCGTTGAACGCGCCCATCGCCGGGCCGCACCACACCTGCCAGTCCTCGGCGTGTCCGTCGGCCCCCGAGGTCGCCCAGCGCGAGGCCATCGCCAGGTACCAGCGGAACACCAGGGCCATGCGGTACTTGGCGTCCCGCGCGGCGCGCGGCAGCCGGGACGGATGACGGGCCCGGAGGTAGCCGGCCGCCTCCTCCCACGCCTGCGGCAGGGACCGGCCGAAGTACCGCTCGAGGCGGCGCCGTTCCTCCGGCGGCAGGTCGTCCAGCCCGTCGTGGTCGACGTAGAGCCGGTACAGGCGCGCCGCGCGGCCGGGGAAGAGGGTGCCACGGCCCAGGACCTGCACGGTGCCGCCCTGCTCGAACATGTCGGCGGCCGGTGCCATGACGCAGTCCGACAGCAGGGCCTCCGCCAGCAGTCGCTTGACGGCCGCTGAGGTGCCGGCTTCGACGGTGGCCTGGTTCACCGATCCGGTGACGACGTAGTCCGCCCCGAGGCAGAAGGCCGCGACCACCGCGCGCGGGGTGCCGATGCCGCCGGCGGCTCCGATCCGTACGGGTTCGCCTCCGGGGAGCGGGGGAGGGGTCCGGTCGCGCAATCCCACGACGGCCGGGAGCAGTACGGTCAGCGGGCGGCGGTCGGTGTGGCCGCCGGAGTCGGCCTCCACGGTGATGTCGTCGGCCATCGGCACCGCGCGGGCGAGCGCCGCCTGCTCGGCGGAGACGTCCCCGCGCGCCAGCAGCTCGGCCACCAGCGCCTCGGGCGCGGGCCGCAGGAACATCTCCGCCGTCTCCGGACGGGACACCTTGGCGATCAGCCGGTGCTCCGCCCGCATGCCCGTGGCGGGGTCGGCCCGCAGCCCCGTCACGCGGTAGCGCACCACCTCCGGGGTGAGCCGGACGAACGCGGAGGCCTCGACGCAGCGCACCCGGTGCCGCAGGCACAGGTCGACGCAGAAGCGTTCGGCGTGCGGCGCCATGGGGCTGTGGATCAGGTTGCAGGCGTACGGCATGCCGCGCCGGCCCAGCTCGCGCTCCAGCCGCCCGAGCGCGGAGTCCAGGCGCGGCTCGGACAGTCCGGCGGCCCCGAACGCCGCGAGGCACCCGGCGTCCGACAGCGCGCCCACGAGCTCCTCGGAGGCGATGCCCGCGGCCATGGCCCCGGCCATGTAGGGGAAGCGCACGCCGTGCCGCCGCGCGAAGGCCGCCGACCCGAGCCGGTGCGGCGGCAGCGGGCCGGCGGCGGCCAGCAGGGCGACGCCGGAGCCCGGCGCGGGACAGTCGTGCGTCACCCCGCCCCGGCCGCCGGACCGGACGACGTAACAGGGCAGGTCCGTCGCGGACAGCACGGCGTACACACCGTCCGGGTCGTGGTGGACGGTCACCGGACGTCCTCCCGCGACACGGCGGCACCGGGCCGCGGCCGGGCGGTCAGGGCGAGGTTGTCCACCCGGTGGATCCGCAGGCCGTCGCGCCAGACGCTGCCGTCGGCGAGGAGCAGCACGCCGTCGCCGTCCGCGCGCACCTCGCGGATGTGCACCTCGCCGCGCATCCGCCGGTGGTGACGGAGGATCTGCCCGCGGTAGACCCAGCGCGTCTCCTCGCCGACGGCGGGCGCGAAGGACGGGTTCGCCAGGTGGCCGACGACGCCGGTGTACAGCGCGAAGGCCCGCACCGCCTGGCCGAGCATGTGCACCCCCACGGAGCCTGGCAGCACCGGGTCGTACGCGAAGTGCTGGTCGAAGAACCAGTCGTCGGGGTCGACGGGCTGCTCGCACAGGACGTAGCCGGCGCCGTGCGCGCCGCCGCCGGGGACGATCAGCGCCTTCGCCGGCGCGGCCAGCCGGCCCCGGCCGAGGCGGGCGTCGGCGCGGAGGTCCGGGCGCAGCGCTCCGGTGATCCGCCGGTCCTCCGCCCACGGGGGGACCTCCCGGCCGTCGTCCAGGCCCTGCTGGAGGTCGAGCACCTCGGCGGTGAGGTAGCCGTGTGCGGCCTCTCCGGCGTAGAAGGCCCGGCCGCCGGTGCTCAGTTCGAAGGAGCAGTGGTGGATGACGGCCCCGGGCAGGGCGGCGGAGGACAGCAGGACGCAATCCTGGACGACCGTCGAGGAGCGGGGGTCGACGGCCCGCAGCAGCCGGGCCCGGCCCTCGAGGTTGCGGCACACGAAGGGCCGGTCGGGGTAACGCGCCGCCACGCCGTCGCATTGGGTGAACACGCCCAGGCACTGCAGGGACGTCTCCATGAGCGCGAGGTGCGGCAGGGCGTCGCCGTCCCCGGCCTCCCGGCAGTACCAGGGGTCGGCGGGCACGTCGTACTCGGTGACCAGCCGGCTCCCGGCGCCGCCGGGCCCCGGCCCTTCGTGGAAGCTGACGGCCCGGTCGACCGCGCGCAGTCCGGCGCGCGGCAGCCGGGGCCGCACCGGCGTGGTGACCGGCTGCCCGGTGGTGTCGGCGTACGGCGGGTACGGGCTCTCGGCGGAGCGGGCGGCGTGCAGTTCGTGGAAGAACGCCCGGGCGCCGTCCGACGTCTTGCGACAGGTGGGCCGGCCGGGGTGGGGGAGGAGCGGGGGGCCGGGCCGTTCCCGCACCGAGACGCCGAGCCCGCGCAGCCGGGCGACGGGGCGGCCGCCGGACGTGACGCGGCAGTCGGCGGTCACGTACGGGCCGGGTAGCAGGCCCAGGCCGGTCACCTCGACCGCGAGCCGCAGGGGCGCGTCGTCGCCGGGCCGGGATCCGGGAGGCGACGGCAGCCGGACGTGGGTGGCGGTGTCCGGCAGCGGGACCACGCGGGCGCCCGGCAGGCACAGGTGCAGTCCCAGGTGGAAGGCGTGGACTCGGAGCGCCTCGGTGGCCGCCGCCACCCACCACGGCCACCGGGGTGCGTCGTCGCCTTCCGGGAACGGGGCGCGGAAGACGGCGGTCAGCAGACCGAGGCCGTAGCGGCCGCCGCGCGGGTCGACGGCGGTGATCTCGTCCAGCAGCGGGGCGGGCCAGGGCGCCGGCAGCTCGTCGGGCCCCAGCCCGTCCTGGTCGTGGGCGGGGCCGAACACCCCGGCGAAGTCCCCGGCGGCCAGGGCCTCGAGGGCGGCGCGCGACAGCCGGCGGACGGCCGAGGATGCCGGCGGACGGAACTCGCCGGGGAAGCGGGGCACAGGAGGGTCCTGGGGGTCCTCGCCGGGCGCCGGGCGGAGCCGGAGGACGAGCCGGTCGCCGGCGTGCACGCCGCACCCGGATCCGTCCTCGGGCCGTACGCGCAGGCCGGCCGGGTCCGCGGGCGGCGCGTCGTACCAGGTGAGGGTGAACGCGTCCGGCGGCGGGCCCGCCGCGGCAGCGATCCGCAGCACCGCCGTCACCTCGTCCTGGCGCGACGGGTTCCCGGGTACGGCGGCGACCGGCGCAGGGGCGGCGGAGGGGGTGGTCATGGTGCCGGGCGCCATGAGCCCCACGCGCCAGGCGTCGACGGCGCGATGGGCCTCCAGCACGGCGGTGTGGGCGCGCTGCAGCCGCGTCGTCATCCGCCGCACCACGGACTCGGCGCCGTCGTCGGCTCCGGCGTCGTCCGTGGGCGGGGCCGGCGCCGGAGCCCTGGTGTCCGGGGCCGGTGCCGGGCACAGCCGGTCCAGCGGGACGCCCTCGAAGCCCAGTTCGCTCATGTTCCTCCTCCGTCCCCGAGGGCCCGGCGCGGTGCGGTCAGCCGGGCGACCAGCCGCTCCTCGGCGAACGGGAGCATGGTCAGCCCCGTCCACCGCTGCAGGACCCGGCCGTCCAGGGCGCACGCGGTGACGGTGCAGCGCATCTCGAGCACGGAGTGGGAATCGAGCCGGGCCGTGATGACGAACGGCTCCCCGGGCAGCGGGGCGAACAGCTCGATCCGGTCGGCGCTCGCGGGGAAGCACAGCCGGCCGTGGCACGCGCGCGCCAGCAGGGCGGCGGCCTGGAGCAGCACGTCGGCCCGGCACGGCCCGTACGACCGTCCCGCGTACGCGCCGTGGGCCAGTTCCGTCTCCGGCAGGCTCGCGCCGATCACCAGGTGGTCGCCGGAGTCGTCCAGGACGTTGCGCATTCCCCTCAGCGTCGGGCCGTGGAAGAGGAGTCCCTCGGCGTAGGCTGGGTGCGGATCGTCCGTGACCGTGTACGGCGGCAGTTCCACGCGGGGTGCCACGGGCGGCCGCTCGGCCCAGCGGTACACGCCCTCGTAGTACACCTGGGTCTCCCGGCCGTCGTCGAGCGCGCGCACGGTGACGGCGACCTCGGCGGACGCCCGCTCCCGCGACGGCACCAGACGGGCCGTCAAATCCCGGGGATGGGAGCCGTCGAGGTAGAGGCCGCGCCGGATGCGGAAGTCACGGCACTCGACCACTGTCCGCCCCTCGCCCTGGGCGCGCTCGACGATGTGCAGGCCCAGGCCGACGGCCGCCGTCATGGGCAGCAGCGGGGCGCCCGCCCAGCGGTGGTCGAGCAGGACCGGCTCCCGCTCGAGCGCGGCCAGGGACCGCCGCACGGTCGTGCCGCGCGCGGGCAGGTCGGTGGTCAGCCGGTAGGGGGCGCGCGTCGGGCCGATGACGACGACTCCGCCGTCGCCCGCGCCCGGGCGCATCCGGTCGACGAAGTACGCGCAGCCGACGTCGCGCGCCAGGACCGGGACGCCCTGCTGGACGAAGATCTCCCGCATCGGGGCGGCCATGCCGCCCTCCCACGGGCCCCACACCAGGGGCACCACCCGGCAGGCGGGACGAGCGGCCTTGAACGCGCACGCGAACCGGTTCAGCGCCTCGTTGGCCAGCGCGTAGTCCGCCTGCCGCACATTGCCCCAGAAGCCCGACACGGACGTGAACAGCACCAGATGCCGCAGCCGTTCCTGATCCAGGCAGCCGAGCACGTTGCTCAGGCCGGACACCTTCGTGCCGATCACCTCGGCGACCGACTCCGGCCGCAGGCCCGCGAGCGGGGTGTCGCCGAGGACCGCCGCCGCGTGCACCACGCCGGTGACGCGCTCCGCGTACGGCCGCAGGACCCGGGCCAGCGCGTCGGCGTCGCGCACGTCCGCCGCGAGATAGCGCGCCTCGACGCCGCGCGAGCGCAGCTCCTCGAGGGTGGCGCGGATCCGGCGCCCCCGCAGCACCTCCCGCACGCGCCGGTCGGCGTCGGCGCGTTGCGGCGGTGCGTCGGGATCCTCGCCGGCGGCGCGCAGCCGGCCGGCGAGCGCGCCGCGCAGCGCGTCGGCGCCCTCGAGCCCGGCGGCCCACTCCGGCTCGTCGGCGAGTTCGGTCCGGCCCAGCAGCAGGTACCCGCAGCGCTGCTCGGCGGCCAGCGCGCTCACGCACCAGGCGGTGATGCCGGACGCCCCGCCGGTCACCAACAGCAGGTCGTCCGGGCCCAGTTCGTGCGCTTCCGGTGTCTCTGGCGTTCCCTGTGTTTCCGGCGGGGAGGGAATCATCGGCCCGGGGGTGTCGGCCAGGGAGGGCGTGCGGCGCGTCTCCCCGTCCCGGCCGACCTCGCGGACGTCGGTGGCGGCATCCTCGATCTCCGTCACGAACGCCTCGGCCACGGCGGCGGCGGACATCCCCGGGGCGAAGTCCAGGGCGCGGCAGAAGACGGGTGCGGCCTCCAGCGCCATCGTCTTGACGAGGCCGCCGAGCCCTCCGGCCAGGGCCGCGACCGGATTGCCGCCGGCGCCGGCATAGCCCAGGCAGCCGTCCAGCCGGGTGACGGTCACGAAGCCCGCACGGCTGCCCGACGCCGCGGCCTCCTCCAGCGGGGACGCGAGGTGCTTTGCGACGAGAACGGCGTGCTGAAGACGGGTGACCAGATGACCGGCGCTCGCGTCCTCGTCCCGGCTCACCGGCACCACGCACAGGTCGACGCGCCCGGCCGCCGCCAGGATCTCGCCGAGGCGGCCGGTCAGGGCCGTCTCGGTCCAGTCCGCCAGCGACCATGACGTGTCGTCGTCCGGCGGCGGGGCGCCGTCCCCGCGCACGCCGGGCAGGGACAGGCGGCACACCCGCCAGCCGCGCGTCCGCAGCGCGCCCTCCAGCACCTCGCCCAGCCCGCCGCCGTCGTCCAGCACCAGCGCGCACCGCTGTCCGGGCCAGGCATCGGGGCGGACGTCCACGGCGGGCAGCGTGCGCGGCACGGCGAAGGCGCGCCCGAGGGGTACGTCGTCGGAGCGCCGGAGCCCACGACCGGAACCGGTCAGGATGCCCTCCAGCATCTCGGCGAGGTCGCGCACGGTACGGGCCTCGCTGAAGCCGAAGAGATCCTCCCGGGAGATGGTGGGGTACCTGCGCCAGATCTCCGCGCCGATCTCGACCTGCTTGAGCGAGTCGATGCCCAGGTCCTCCAGGATGTACATGTCCGGCTCGATCATGTCGACGTCGTAGCCGGTCTTCTCGGCGACCACTTGACGGAAGAGCTGTTCCAGCGCCTCCCGGTCCACCTCCGTGGGAGCCGTTTCGGGGCCGGGGCCGGGGGCGGGGCGGGGTCCGCCGTCGGGGGGCGTCTCCCCGCGGTGGGCGGCGAGCAGTTCGGCCAGGGCGGAGGGGCGGCCGGGAGCATCCGCGTCCTCGGGGTCCGGTGCGTGCGGCGGTTCCCGTACGAGGCCCGGCGGCGGCCCGCCCGGCCGCCCCCGAACGGGCGCCGGCGGCACGGCGGCGACCTCGCCGTCGTACCCCGGCAGGCGCAGGAGCCGCGTCACCACCTCTCCCGCCCGGGTGTGTGCCTCGCCCAGCGCCACGCTGTGTTCCGCGATGGATCTGACGGCCTCGGAGAGCGAGGCGTCGAGGCCGCCGTTCGCGGCCCCCGCACGCAACAGGCCCGTCAGTTCCTCTGCGGTCGCCAACTGGCCGTCGAGGAAGCGGACGTGAGCGGCGAGGTGATCGGCGGCGGCCCTGGTGAGCGCCTCCGCGCCGGCGCCCGCTCCTGCCCCGCCGCCGGGCGGCGTCGCTTCCCCGCCGCGGTCGCGAGCCGTGCCGGCGTGCCGTTCGGCCGTCCGCGCGCGGCGCAGCGCGGCGAAGTTCGGGCCCTCCAGCAGCCGGGCCGCCTTCGACGGCGCCGACGGCTCCGCTTCCGCCGGGGCGTCGTAGCGGTTGATGCCGGTCAGCGGCAGCCCGAGCACGGCCAGCCGCAGTGCCGCTTCCTTGAGGGCGGCCCCGCTGTCCACGGTGGCGCCCGTGTCGCAGGGAACCGTCTCCACCGCCAGGCCGTCCAGCGTGCGCTCCACCAGGCCGGTCAGGACGCGCTTGGGCCCGAACTCGACGAAGACGCGCACGCCGTCGTCGTACATCTCCCGCACCCGTCCGGCGAAGTCCACGGGACGGCACAGCTGTTCGGTGATCGTGCGGCGGTTGGTGCCGGGATCGGGCCCGTACGCGGCTCCCGCCGCGCCGGCGAGCACGGGCACGGCGGGCACCCCGAAGTCCGCCTCCGCGCAGGCCGCGGCGAAGGAGTCCCGCGCGAAGGCGATGTGGGGGGTGTGGAAGGCGGCGGCGACCGGCAGGCGCCGCACCGGCACCGACCGCTCGGCGCAGTGGCGCACGAATCGTTCCACCTCCGGTGTGGGGCCGCCCACGACCTGTTCGTCCGGGGCGTTGCGGCAGGACACCGACAGCCCCGGACGGCCGGCCAGCAGTTCGCGCACCTGGGCCTCCGTGCCGCGCACGGCGGCCGACGCCCCCGGGTCGCGGCCGTCGTCCGGGGCCTGCATCGCCAGGCCCCGGGCCCGCGCCAGCGTCAGGAAGGCGTCGTCGCCCAGGACTCCGGCCGCCCACAGCGCGGTCAGTTCGCCGAAGCTGTGGCCGAGCACGCGGTGCGGGGCGAAGCCCAGGCCGGACAGGAAGCGGTACTGCCCCATGGCCAGTGCCCCGATGGCGGGCTGGGCGTACGCGGTACGCCGCAGCCGCTCCTCGGCGGCGAGCGCGTCGTCCGTGCCGGGCGGCGGGAAGACTGTGCGCGCCAGCGGGTCGCCGGGCGGGAAGAGCGCGCCGGCCGCGTCGAAGGCCGCGCGGGCCGGCGGCACCGCGAGCAGCGCGCCCAGGCCCATGCCCGGGTACTGGCTGCCCTGCCCGGCGAACAACGCCCCCACCCCGGTCCCCGCCGGCAGGGCGGTGCGGCGGTAGTGGATGCCGCGGGCGTGCCGCCAGCCGGTGTGCCCGGGGCTGTTGCGCAGCTGCTCGGCGGCCAGGACGAGGAGCCTTGCGTGGTGCTCGTCGTCCGTCGAGACGAACCCGAGACGGGCGTGAGCGGCCGGGGCCGGGCCGTCGTCGGGCGCCTCACCGCGCTCCAGCCGGGCCAGCAGCTCCTCGGGCCCGGCGGCGTGCCACAGGCAGGCGCGGGGCGTGCGGTGCAGGACGTACGGCTCCTCATCGCCGGGCCCCGCGTACTCCTCCAGGACCGCGTGGTGGTTCACCCCGCCGAAGCCGAACGCGGACACCCCGGCCCGGCGCGGCGGCCGGCCCGGATCGCGGATCCAGGGCCGGACGGCGGTGTTGACGTACAGAGCGCTGCCCTCGCGGGTGGCCTCGGCGCCGGGGCGGGTCACGTTGACCGTGGGCGGCAGCACCTTCTGGTGCAGCGCCAGGGCCGCCTTGATCAGCCCTGCCGCGCCCGCCGCGGCCTTGGTGTGGCCGATCTGCGACTTGACGCTGCCGACGGCGACGCGGTGGCCGTCGCCGGAACCTTCCTGCGCCAGCAGCTCGTTCAGCGCCGCCAGCTCCACCTCGTCGCCGGCCGGGGTGCCCGTGCCGTGCGCCTCGATCAGCCCCACCGAGCGGGGCGGGCAGCCGGCGTCGCGGTAGGCGCGCCGCAGCGCCGTCAGCTGACCCGCGCCGCAGGGGGCGTAGATGCTGGTGCCGCGGCCGTCGCTGGAGCCGCCCAGGCCCCGGATGACCGCGTAGACCCGCTGGCCGGCCCGCTCGGCGTCGGCGAGGCGGCGCAGCGCCAGCATGCCGATGCCCTCGCCGACGAGCGTGCCGTCGGCCTCGGCGTCGAAGGGGCGCACCCGCCCGGTCGGCGACAGGGCGGGCGTCTTGCTGAAGCACAGGAAGGACACGACGGAGTTGTCCGCGTCGCACCCGCCGGTGATCATCATGTCGGCCCGGCGGGCCGTCAGCTCGTCGACGGCCGACCGCACGGCCGCCAGCGAGCTGGCGCACGCGGCGTCCACGGTGTGATTGGCCGCTCCCAGATCGAAGCGGTTGGCGATCCGCCCGGACACCACGTTGCCGAGGATGCCGGGGAAGGAGTCCTCGGTCCACGGCGGCAGGCCCTCCAGATAGCCGCGCGCGATCCGCCGCGCCTCCTCCTCCGAGCCTCCGTTCTCGCGCACCGCCCGGACCAGGGAGGGCCCCAGCAGCCGGGCGGCCAGCGGGATCAGCGTCGAGTTGGTCCCGCACACGCCCAGCACCACGCCGGTGCGCGCGGGGTCGTACCAGGCGGCGTCCGCGCAGCCCGCGTCGCGCAGCACGTCCCTGGCCACCATCAGGCCGAGCAGCTGCACCAGCCCGGTGGAGTCCACGGTGTTCGGCGGCATGCCGAACTCGCGCGGATCGAACACCACCGGCGAGAGGAAGGCGCCCCGGCGGGCGTAGGTCTTGTCGGGGGCGAAGGGGTCCGGGTCGTAATGGTCCTCGACGCTCCACCACTGCGGCGGCACCTCGGCGGTGCAGTCCCGCCCGGCGACGACGTTGTCCCAGAAGGCGCGGATGTTCCCCGCTCCGGGGAACATCCCGGCGACCCCGACGATCGCGACGGGATCGTCCGCGAGCCGGCGCTCGACGTCGTCCTCGGGCATCGGCACCCCCGGTTCCGGAGACATTGCCTCGAGTGTCCAGTCGGTGACCTTGTGTGACCATATGGAGCGGGATGATATTCACGATCCCCACCCAAAGCGGGCGCGTCGGGGAGGGTCTTTCGCACCCCCTTCACCGCAGGGCGGTTACGGTGCGCACATGGTGTTCGGCGTCGTCATGGCCTTCTGTGCCGCCGTGTGCATGGGCACGGCCACCGTGCTGCAGGCGATGGGAGCGCGCACGGCGGCGGCCGCCGGATCGCCGGAGACGGGCCTGGCCACGCTGGCCCTGACACTGCGCCGGTGGCCGTTCCTGGCCGGCATCGCCCTGGACACCCTCGGCTTCGTGGCCGAGCTGGTGTCCCTGCGCTCGGTTCCGCTGTTCCTGGTCGAGGCGGCCCTCGCCTCGTCGCTGGCCGTCACCGCCGTCGTCGCGGCGGCCGTCCTGGGCATCCGGCTGCGCCGCGCGGAGTGGACCGCCGTCGGCGCGGTGTGCTGCGGCCTGGCCCTGCTGGCCGTCGCCGCGGGCCACGAGGGCACCGGCGCCGGGGACGCCCGCATGCGGTGGGTGATCCTCGGCGTCACGCTGGCGCTGGTCCTCCTCGGCCGCCTGCTCGCCCGGCGCGTACGGCGCGCCCGGGCGGCGGTGCTGGGCGGGATCGCGGGCCTGTGCTTCGGCCTGGTCGCCGTCGCCGTGCGCCTGCTGCCGGACCTCTCCGCCCAGCGCCTGCTCACCGCGCCGTCCGCGTACGCCGTGGCCGTCGCCGGCCTCGGCGGCTACCTCCTGCTGATCGAGGCGCTGCGCTCCGGGGCGGTCACCGCGGCCACGGCGGCCATGGTGATCGGCGAGACCGTCTGGCCGGCCGCCTACGGCGTGCTCTGGCTCGGCGACGCCACGCGCCACGGCTTCAGGCCGCTGGCCTTCGCCGGCTTCGCCGTCTCGATCGCCGGCGCCCTGGTCCTGGCGCGGTTCGGCGACGCGGAACAGTACGCGGCACAACGCTGAGCGGACCTACGCCGGAGCCGGGCGGCCCACCGGGCCGGTGGGCCGCCCGCCGCGTCAGGACACCGCCGCCCGGTCCGCCGTCGCCATCCGGTCCGCCGCCGACTGCTCGTCCAGGAAGGCGGCCAGCTTCGCGACGAACCCCGCCGGGTCCTCCCCGGGCGCCGCGTGGCCGGTGTCGATCTCGGCGTACCGCGACCCGGCGATGCCGGCGAGCAGCGCCTGCTGCTGCTCGGCGCCGACGAGCCGGTCATGGGCGCTGGCCAGCACCAGCGTCGGCGCGCTGACGCGGCCCAACAGCGGGCGCAGGTCCACCTGCCGGTCGACCTCCACGTGCCGCACCGCGCCCGGGGTGATCATTCCGGCCAGCGAGCGGACGAGCTCCTCGTTGGCCCCGGCGTCGGTCCGCGCCCAGTACCCCGGCCCGAAGGCCATCAGCGGCAGCATCCGCGCGAACAACGCCGTCCCCTGTTCGGCGTCGGTCCGCAGCAGCTCGAGCCAGTAGCCGAACTCCGCGTCCATCCGGGTGTCGGTGTACGCCCAGCCCGCGTGCAGCGCGAGCGAGCGCACCCGGTCCGGGTGCGTGGCGGCGAGGTGGGTGGCGACGGCCGCGCCGAGGGAGTGGCCCACCAGGTGGAAGCCCGTGAGCCCCGCGGCGTCGGCCGCCGCCAGGACCTCGTCCGCGAGGTCGGCCAGGGTGAGCGGGCCGCCGTGGTCGCTCGTACCGCCCGATCCCGAGAGATCGGGGGCCACGACGGTGAACCGGTCGGCGGTCGCCTCGGTCAGCGGCAGCCACTGCTCCCGGGTGATCGCCGTGCCGTGCACGAGGACGAGGCCGGGGCCCGTGCCCGTGACGTCGTACTCGACGGTGGCGTCCCCGCCGCTGATCCGCAGGGTGGTCTTCGGCATGGATTCTCTTTCAGGGTGTGCTGGGGTGCTGGGTTGCGTGCCGTCGGGGCCGGAGGTCTCAGGCGACGGCGGCGGTACGTGCCGTGCCGCGCATCCGGACGAGCGCGTCCCGCAACGCGGCGTTGAACGCCTCGGGCGACTCCTGGTGCGGCATGTGGCCCACTCCGGGAAGGACGGTCAGCCCGGCCCCGGGAGTCAGCGCGGCACACGTCCGCGCGACCTTGAGCGGGATCTGGCTGTCGAGCTCGCCGTGGAGGTAGTGGACCGGGACGCCGAGCCCGGGCAGGAGCGGCCGCGGGTCGTAGGCGGTGAGGCCCACGAGCTGCTCGTCCACGGACACGCCCGCGTCGAGGAGCTCCCGCACCGTCCACTCGGCCAGGGCGGGGTCCGCGCCCGGCGCGAACCACTCGGGCACCCATCCGGCCACGGTGCCGGCCCGGTCGCGGCGCAGGTCCTCCCGCAGATCGCCGACGGGCACGGCCTCGGCCGGCCAGTAGGCGGGACCGGACACCGACACGACGCCGCCCACGAGCGCCGGGTCCCGCAGGCCCAGCTCGGTGGCGACCAGACCGCCCATCGACGATCCGACGACGACCGGACGGTGAAGGTCCAGCGCACCGATGAGGGCGACGACGTCGCCGATGACCCTCTCGAGGGTGTTGCCCCGCTCCGGCCGGTCCGAACGGCCGCAGCCGCGCCAGTCGACCGTGACCACGCGGTGATCACCGGCGAACGCCGGCACCTGGGCGTCCCAGACCCGCCCGCTGGTCCCCCACCCGTGCAGGAACAGCAGGGACCCGGCGGCGGTCCCGTCACCGCCCGCGTACGCGTCCTCGTAGTAGAGGGACGTCTCCTCGTCGACCTTCAGATACGGCATGGCCCGGCTCCTTCGACCCTTCGAACTTCTTGATCGCTTGCGGGATCCATCCCATCGCGGGCCGGGCCCGCGACCAACGGGCGAAGCGCGCCTACACTCATCACGAGAAGTGATCAATGGGGTGGGCATGGAGATCCGGCAGCTGCGCTACTTCCTGACCGTGGCGGAGGAACTGCACTTCGGACGGGCGGCCGACCGGCTGCACATCGTCCAGTCGGCCGTCAGCCAGCAGGTGCGCCGCCTGGAGCGCGAGCTGGACACCGAGCTGTTCGACCGCACCACCCGGACCGTCACCCTCACCGAGGCGGGCCGGCTGCTGCTGCCGCACGCCAGGGAGGTCCTCGCCGCACAGGCGCGCGCCCGGGCCGCGATCGACGAGCTGCGCACCCAGCGGGCGGTCACGCTCCGGCTGGGCACCAGCTCGGGGCTGGGGGCGCGGCTGGAGAACATCCTCGCCGCCTTCGCCCGGCTCGCCCCGGACGCGCAGCTGGAACTCGTGACCGCGGCCACCGGCACCAGGCTGAAGGAGGTCCGCTCCGGGGAGCTCGCGGCGACCCTGCTGCGCGGGGAGCGCGCGGACACGGGCCTGGAGCTGCTGCCCCTGTGGCAGGACCCGCTCATGGTGGCCCTGCCCGCTCGGCACGACCTCGCCGTGCGCGCCGAGATCGACATGGCCGACCTCGCCGGCCTGCCGCTGCGGCTGAGCCCGCCGTCCCGCAACCCCGCGCTGTTCGACTTGGTGACGCGCTCCTGCCGGGCGGCCGGCTTCGAGCCGGTCCTCGGCCCGGAATTCACCACCGCCCAGGACACCCTGGCCACCATCGCCTACGGCAAGCCGTCCTGGACCGTGTTCTACGCCCCGCACGCCGACCAGCTGCCGGTGCCGGGCGTGGTCTTCCGCCCGCTGCGCAACCCCGCCCCCGTGATGCGCACGTATCTCGCCGTACGGCCGGACCCGCCGGGCGCCGGGCTGCGCGCGCTCATCGAGGCCTGCCATGCCGCCGCGTGAAAAGGCCGGGCGCGGGAGTTCCGTGGAGGGCCTCGCGGGGTGACGAACGGTCGCGCTGAGCGAGCGAAACGGCCCCGGGTTGTGAGGCCGCTCATGGGGCGTGGGTCACATACGAAAGAGGGCCGTACCCGATTCGTGGCCGGATTCCGGCATTTGATCTCGTGTCGGGGGTGTGGGGGTACGGCGTTTCGCCGTAGGTCACACCTTTGCCAGCGGGTTTTCGCGCCGCTAACAATTGCGGAGTCGCACGGCGCCGTCGACCGAGAAACGGCGCTCTTTTTGCGCCATTGACGGCCATTGCGACTAAGCGATTGGAAGGGTTCAGCTCGTTATGCGCTCCACCGTCTCCGGTTATACCGCTCTGTCCAAGGCCCATAAGTTCTCTGCTGCTGGTCTGGTGACCGCTGCTGGTGCCGCCGCTCTGACGTTCGCCCTGGTTCCGCAGGCTTCTGCTGCGGATGCTCACAGTGCGGGTGTGAAGCCGGTGGCGCTGAGCGCGCAGGAGTTCGGTGTGACGCAGGATGCTGAGCTGACGAAGGCCATGGACGATGCTGCCGCGCAGGCCACGGTGAAGGCCAAGGCCGCCGTGCAGGCGAAGGTGAAGGCGGACGCGGACGCCGCTGCGAAGGCGAAGGCCGACCGTGAGCGTGCCGCGAAGCAGGCCGCGAGCCGTTCCGAGGCCCGCAAGCCCGTCAAGCCCGCCGCCAAGCCCGCCCCGGCCAAGCCCGCCGCCAAGCCCGCTGCTCCGGTGAAGAAGGCTTACGCGGACAACCTGGACGGCTGGATCAGTGAGTCGCTGGACGTCCTGCGCTCCAAGGGCATTCCTGCCTCGTACGAGGGCATCAAGCGGAACATCATGCGGGAGTCCACCGGTAACCCGCGTGCGATCAATGACTGGGACGTCAACGCTGTGAACGGTGTGCCGTCGAAGGGTCTGCTGCAGATCATCGACCCGACGTTCAAGGCGTATCACGTCGAGGGCACGTCCTGGGACATCTACGACCCGGTCGCCAACATCACCGCTTCCTGTAACTACGCGGCCGACAAGTACGGCTCGATGGACAACGTCAATTCCGCGTACTGATCCGGACGCGACCCGCAGAACGCCGCAGGGCGGCCGCACCTCATGCGAGGTGCGGCCGCCCTGTCGTTCGTCGCCCGTGCGACCCCGGTCAGTCCGTGGTCCACTTCAGGGGCTCCTTGTAGAAGCCCCGGGCGTAGGTGACGTGGGTGATCTTCTTGCCGTCCGGCACGATGAAGGGGGTGCAGAAGGTCTTCTCGTCACCCTGCTTCCACGTGGCCTGGGTGTCCTCGTCCTTGCAGTCGGCGGGCGCGCTGCTGAGGTTGCCGATGAGGATGAGCCGCGTGCCGCGCTGCTCGCCCTCGGACACGGTGCCGACGTCGGTCGACAGCATCGGGCCCTTGATCTCCTTGTCGCCGCCGTCGAGCTTGGCCTTCACATAGACCCAGGCCAGGGTCTTCCCCTGGTACTTGCTCGCGTCCAGCTGGGTGAGGTCGGACGCCTTTCCCATGACGACCCGCTGCGGCGTGATGATGAATTCGCCCTTTTTCCCGTACCGCTGGTCCTCCTGCTTCTCGGGGCTGGGCTGCCCGAGCTTGAGCGGCTTCGAGGCTTCGGCGGAGGCCTTTTTGTCATTTCCGCCGTTTCCGCCGGACTTGGCCCCGTCGGAGTCGTCGCAGGCGGTGAGCGCGACAGTGGCGAGCACGGCCCCGGCCATGGTGAGCGCGGATCGGCGGCGTGTGCCGGACTTCATGTGCGTCAGCAAGGTGTCCCCGTTATTGATGGTGCTTTCCCGGTGGTGGAACCCGGAATTGGCCCATGAGTGTACGTGCACCTGTACGACGCGCCGGCGTGCGGGGTCCGTCGCGGCCCGGCCCCCGCACGCCGGTCATCGGTCAGCGGCCGGAGGCGATGACCCGCTTGCCGTTCTGGCTGAGCGGGATCGGTATCGTCCGCACGGCGGCGGTGTCCCGCTTCTGCCGTCCGTCGAGCGGCTTCTGAACGGCATTGATGTTCAGTGAGACGCCCTGGCCTCCGGTGAACGTCCCGCTGGCGAAGGCGTTCACGCCGTCCGCGGTGATCTCATAGCCGGTGGTGTCGATGATGCCGTGGGTCCGGCAGTCGCGGAAGACCTCCTCGATCGGCACGAACCACAGCCAGTGGTTGTCCCCGTCGCGGTTGAGGTCGACCTTCTCGTTGAACCAGATCGCCACGTTCCCCGTCATGGCGACGGTGGCGGTCCAGTCGATGTCGTACTTCTGGGTGCCGACCACCAGCGACGCCTCGACGAGGGACTTCGCCGGGATCTTCAGCGGCAGGTCGACGGCCCAGTTCTGGGACTCCCGGTGCGCGAACTCCTGCGTGGAGGACAGGCTCGCCTCGATCGAGGTGGTCTCGCTGACCTTGGCGACCGCCGGGATCTCCGCCGAGACCTCCATCGTGACGCCGATCTTCAGCGACTCCGTCACCGAGATCCGCAGGTCCTGCTCGGTCGTCTTGCTCTGCTTGTACGTGACCAGCTGCTCGACGTCGGTGCCGTTGCGGTAGTTGGTGGTCACGGAGGTGACCTGACCGGGAACGGGGGAGGGGGCGTTGGGGTCGTAGACGATCCCGGTGTACTTCGTGCGCACCTGGTGCTGGTGGTAGTCGCCGAGCGAGCTCTGCTTGCCGTAATCCGTGGACGCGGTGTAGCGGCAGCCGTTGGACTTGGGGAAGCGCTCCCTCGCCATCCACCGCCCCCACTCGTCGGTGATGTCCTGGAGCGAGCGGGCGGCGCCCTTTCCCTTTCCGGCGGTCTGCGGGCGAGGGGCGGCGGCCGCGGAGCCCGCGGTCGCGACGGTGACGGGAAGGGCCGCGGCGACGCCGGCGGCGGGGGCGAACGTCAGCAGACGCCGCCTGGAGACATGACTCATTGAATTCCGTACTTTCTTACAGCGTGTTGACGGCAGGACGGACGAAGTCCCCTGGCCTGCAAGCCAATCCGTGTTCATCCGTGCTGCATAGGGACTTTGGTCCCGAGAGTCCCAAACGCATCATGACGCGACTCTCGTCCCATGTCTACCGCCGGTAACAGAAAATGGCGTGCCGTCAGATACCGGTCCGCGCAGGTGAGCGCCGTGACACCGCGGGGGAAGCCGGGGGGAAGCCGGGGGACAGGGGCGGCGCCACGCCGCGGCCCCGGGTGGCCGGACGCCCGTGTCCACCGGCCGTATCGTCGGGAGCGTGATCGATGTCGTCGCGGCGGTGCCGCCATGAGGCCGGCGCCCGGCGCCGCCCTCACGACGGCGATGGTGGCCCTCACCCTGACGACCGGCATGGTCGAAGCCGTCAGCTTCCTCGTGCTCGGCCCGGTCTTCACCGCGGTGCAGACCGGAAACCTGCTCTTCCTCGGCTTCGCCCTAGCCGGCGAGGGCGGCCTGTCCCCGGCGGCGGCGCTGTCCTCCCTCGGCGGGTTCGCCGTGGGGGTGGTGTTCGGGGCCCGGTCGGAGTCGCGCGAGGAGGCCGGCGGGCACCGGTGGTTCACCTGGGCACTCGTCACCGAGGCCGCCGTGCTGGGCGTCGGGGCGGTGGTGGCGTGGGGCCTCGGGGGCGGGGGCGGCGCGCTGACGGCCCGGCACTACGCCGTGACCGCCGTGGTGGCCGCGGCCATGGGGGCGCGCAACGTGACGACGATGCGGGCCCGCGTGCCGGACCTGCCCACCACGCTCGCGACCCGGGCCATGACGGCCCTCCTCAGCGGCTCCCCCCTCGCACCCGCCCCGCGGACCTCCTCGGCCGCCAGGGACCAGGGCCGCCGCGCGGCCTCGGTCGGCGCGATGTTCGTGGGCGGCCTGCTGGGTGCCTGGATGCTGCACGCGTCCGTGCGCCCGGCCCTGGTGCTGCTGGCCGCCGCCGGGGGCGTGCTCGCGACCGCCGCCGTCCACGCGACGCGGTCGCGCCGCCTGCCCCCGCCGCCCGGACCGTCCCCGCACGGCTGACGGGGTGCGCGCCCAAACTGACCGGGCGCGCACCCGCAGAGCCCTCCGTGCCCGAAGAGCCCTCCGCCCGCCTCACGCCGGCTTGCGGGCCTCGATGAGGAAGCGGGACGAGTGGGCGACGAACGACCCTTCGGCCTGGATGTGTTCGTGCAGGTCACGCAGCCGGTCGCGGTAGCCCTCGACGGTGAAGCCGGGCACGGTCCAGATCACCTTCCGCAGGAAGTAGACGACCGCCCCGATGTCGAAGAACTCCATGCGCAGCCGCTCCAGGCGCACGTCGGCGACCTCGAGCCCGGCCGCCTTCGCCTCGGCGCTCTCGTCGTCCGGGTGCCGCTTGCGGCGCGCCTCGGGCTGCGGGCCCAGGAAGTACTCGACGAGCTCGAAGACGGAGGCGGGGCCGACGTGCTGGGCGAAGTACGTACCGCCGGGCCGCAGCACCCGGGCGATCTCCGTCCACCACACGGTCGCGGGGTGGCGGCTGGTCACCAGGTCGAACGCCGCGTCGGCGAACGGCAGCGGCGGCTCGTCGGGATCCGCGACGACCACCGCTCCCAGGGGGTGGAGGAGCCGGGTGGCCTTCGCGATGTTCGGGGGCCAGGACTCCGTGGCGGCCAGCACGGGCGGGCACGCGCCTCCTGGCGACGCGAGCGCGCCGGCCAGGACCTCCCCGCCGCCGGTCTGGACGTCCAGCGCCGCCGAGGCAGCGGCCAGCCGCTCGCTCATCAGCCGCTGGTAGCCCCACGAGGGGCGTTCCTCGGTGGCCCGGCCGTCCAGCCAGGAGAAGTCCCAGCCGGCCACGGAGACCGACTCGGCCTCGTCCAGGAGTCGCTCGAAATCATGTGCCATACCCGCAGTTTCACGGCATACCGCCGGAACCGCCAGGCAATTTCAGTGGCCGATCGGCCCCAGGGTCGTACCGCCGTCCGGCCCGGAGTCGGGCTTGACCACGCACAGGGCCCAGATGACGAACGCGGACAGGGCGATGACCACGATCGACCAGAGCGGGTAGTAGGGGATGGACAGGAAGTTGGCGACGAGCAGCAGGACCGCCATCGCCACGCCGACGACCCTGGCCCACAGCGAGACCTTGAACAGGCCGACGCCCACCATGATCGCCAGGATCCCCAGGAGGAGATGGATCCAGCCCCAGCCCGTCAGGTTGAACCGGAAGACGTAATGGGGCGTCGTGACGAAGATGTCGTCGTGGACCAGGGCCATCACGCCCCGGAACAGATCCAGGAACCCCAGGACCAGCATCATCACCGCGGCGAAGACCGTCAGCCCGCCGGCCGCGGCCTGTGAGCCGCCGGGGCTCGGGTTGAGCGAGGACGACATGATCCACCTCCACGCGTATGCGTCTGGACACTCCTCAGCGTCACCACCCGGCGGGCCGTCCGCATCGCCCGTAACGGGTGAGTCGTCAGAGAATGTGCAGCTCCCTGCCCCGTTCGACCGCCGCGCGGCGGCGCGAGACGCAGAGCTTGTGGTAGATGCTCCGCAGGTGCGTCTTGACGGTGTTGGCCGACAGGTGCAGCTCCGCCGCGATCTCGTCCGTGGACAGCATCCGCGCCACGCACGCGAGCACCTCCCGCTCACGGTCGCTGAGCGGCTCCACCAGCGCCGGTACGGGCGCGGGCGCGGGGGCGCGCACGCCGTGGCCGTCCACCCCGGGCGCGGGCCAGGGCGCGGCCGACGCACCGTCGTGACCGGCGGGCCCGTCGAGCAGCGGCCGCAGCCAGGCACCGGCCTCGGTGAAGGGCCTGCGCAGCCCCTCGGGCCGGGCGGCGTCCAGGGCCCGGCCGGCCCGGCGGCGCGCATCGGCCCCGTCGCCCCCGAGCGCGGCGGCGTGTGCCCGGAGCAGGCCCACGCGGACCCGGTCCGGCAGGCCCAGCCGGTACGAGCGGCCGGCGCGCCCGGCGAGCCGCAGCGCCCGCCCGGTGCGCCCCGCGGCCAGGTGGGCGGTGGCCAGGGCGACGACGAGCGCCGGCCCGTCCGTCCCCGCCTCGTGCAGGGCGGCGGCCGCGCCCTCGGCGTCACCGTCGGCCAGCATGACGGCGGAGTGCTCCAGGGCCAGGCGCTCGGCGGCCCACGCCCCCCGGGGCGGGCCGGGTGCGTCGAGGGCGGCCAGGGCCGCCTCCGCATGCCCGTCGGCCGCCTCCGCGCGGCACCGCAGAACGGCGCTCCAGGCGGCCGTCACCGGGTCGTCACCGACGCCCGGACAGCTCCCGGCCGCCTCCAGGTGACGGCGGGCGGTGCCGGGCTCGTCGCGCTCCCAGGCCACCGTGGCCAGGGCCAGGTGGGCGGCCGTGCGGCGGCCGGGAGGGAGGCCGTGCCGGTCGCCGAGCGCCAGGGACCGCAGCGCGTGGTCCTCCGCGGCGCCGAGCGCGCCCTCGGTGGCCTCGGCGAGCGCGAGCATGCCGAGGGCCTCGTACCGGATCAGGGCGGTGGTCTCGGCGGAGCAGGCCTCCACGGCGGCGGCGAAGTGCCGGCGCGCCTCGTCGGCGCGGCCGGCGCACAGCAGCGCGCGGGCCAGGCCGAGGCACCGCAGCGCCTCGAGCTCGGGGTGCGCCTCGATCAGTGCCGGGTGCGCCCGGTCCACGAGCTCCCGGACGGCGCGGGAGGCCTCCAGGGCCTCCGCGCAGGCCTCGTCCGGCCCGCTCAGGAGCCGCAGCAGAGCGTGGGCGAGCCGGACCTCCACGGCGGGGTGCACGCCCCGCAGGTCGCGTTCGGCCGCCGCGAGCCACCGGCGGCAGGCGGCGCGGTCCTGTCGCGCCAGGCGGCGGCCGGCGGCCAGCAGGGCGGCTTCGGCGCCCGGGACGTCCGCGGGAAGGCGGCGGAGCACGTCGTCCAGCCGCTCCGCCTCGGGCCCGGCGAGCAGGGCCGCGACCGGCGAGTGCCGGACGGCCTCCCGCGCGCAGAACCGCCAGTCCCCGGCGGCCGCCGCGTGTTCCAGGGCCTCGGCGACCTGTCCGGCCTCGGTCAGCCGGCGCGCGGCGCGGGCGTGCAGGCGCGGTGCGAGTCCGGGCCGCTCGGTCTCCAGGTGCGTCCGCAGGACCGCCGCGTACAGCGGATGCAGGCGGTACCACGAGGCACCGGCATCCGGTCCGGGCGAGGGCCCGGCTTCGACGAAGGCGTTGACCCGGGCGAGCCCCGACAGGATCCGCCCGGCGTCCCGGCGTCCCGTCAGCGCGTTCGCCAGGTCCGGGGTGACGGGGTCGAGGACGCTGGCCCGTACGAGCAGTTCCCGGGCGACGGGGTGCCGGGGGCCGAGGGCCTCGGCGAGCAGGTAGTCGGCGACGGCGCGTTCGGGCGCGGCGGGGGACCGGGCGAAGCCGTCGGGGTCGTCGGACCGCCGCATGGCCAGGGCGCACAGCCTCAGCCCGGCGGCCCAGCCCTCGGTGCGTCCGGTCAGGGTGCGCACGGCGTCCTCGCCCGGCGTCAATCCGTGCCGCCGCAGGAGCTCCGCCGCCTCGCGCGGGGTGAAGGCCAGGTCGGCGCCCCGGATCTCGGACAACCGGCCCTCCGCGCGGTAGCGGTGCAGCGGCAGCGGCGGGTCGGCCCTGCCGGTCAGCACCAGCCGGAGCCGGGGCCCGGCGTGTTCGAGCAGGAACTCCAGGCCCGCCGGCACGTCCCGTCCGGGCAGCTTCTCGAAGCCGTCGAGGACGAGCACCACCGGTCCGGGCAGCCGCTCCACGGCCACCGCGAGGGCGGCCGGCAAGGACCGGCCGGCGCCCCGGTGGCGGGCGGTCGCGACCGGGTCGAGGGGCAGGGCGGGCAGGGCCCGGCGCAGGGCCCCGGCCACACAGGACCAGAAGACCCCCGGCGCGTTGTCGCGCGGATGCAGCGTCAGCCAGGCCACGGGGCCGGGCCGGTGGCAGGAGTCCGAGCGGGCCCAGGCGGCCGCGAGCGTCGTCTTGCCGGAACCCGCAGGTCCTGTGACGAGGGTCAGCGGCCCGTTCACACCGTCGGTGAGCCGGTCCAGCAGCCGTTGTCTGCGGACGTGGGCGCGGGGGACGGCGGGGGCCGAGAACTGCGCGGCCGGCAGCGGTTCCCCGCGTTCGCCCAGGGGGTCCGGGAATCCGGTCGGGGGCATCCGATCACCACCGTGAGGGGGAGCGCGAGCGCGGTCTCGACCTGCCGTGACCATCTTCGCCCGCCCCCGCCGGTGATCGCCACGCGAGGGAAGCGCCCCTGGTCAGCGGCGGCGCCCACCGCCTCCGCCGGAGCGCGGCCGCAGCAGGGCGGCCGCCAGGACGGCCGGTGCCGTGAGCACGAGGGTGAGCGTGACCAACGACGTGCCCCGGACCGGCGGCTTTCCCGCGGACTTGACGTAGTTCCGGTGCAGCCGGTGGGGAGCGAACCGCACGCGCGCGGGCGGGACCGCCTCCGCCATCACCACCGGTGGGGCGGAGGGCGGGGGCGGAGGCTTCGCGGCGGCGGGCGCCGGCCGGAGCGCGGCGGGGACGGCCGCGGGCGCGGGGCGTACGGGCGCGACGGCCGGCGGGGGCGGGGGAGCGGGTGCGGGAGGCGGGGGCACCGGTGGTGCGGGGGGCCGGTGCACGGGCACGGGAGGCCGCGGCCTCCCGCACGCGGGCCACCATCCGAGGCCGACCGCGACCAGAGGCGTGCTGACGCTCAGACACCCCGCACCGCCGCCGGTGACCCGCGCGCTCACGCCGACGCCCGGCAGTTCGACGCCCAGCACGGCGATGTCCGCGCGGGGCGGCCCGTGCGCCGGCAGCGGGCGCGGCAGGCTCCCGGCGACGGCGGTCAGCGACACGCCTTCGGACTCCGCCCTCAGCCCCGCCTCGTCCGCGACCGCCCCGCCGGCCGGAGCGAGCACGACCACAACGGTCAAGACCACAGCGCCAGTTCTCAGCCATCCCCTCACGCGGAACAGCTTGCACACCCGCGGGCGCCCGCGGCCGCGAACGTCCGGTGATTCCTCCGATGGGCGGAAGATCGGCCCGGCGTGCTGCCGCGCGAAGGCTCCGTACGCCCTCGCGCGCGCCGGTCACGGCCGCGGCGACGGCGGGGGCCGCGCCCCCGGGCAACCCCGCTGCTATTCCCGGGAAGTTACGGACGCCGAACGCCGGGCCCGGCGGACGCGGGACGCGCCCGGACTCAACCGCGCGGGTGACAAATCACCGCCATTGCGCTGTCAACAAACGGCGGACGGCCCCGGTCGCGCGACGATACCCGGGACCGAGGCTCATCAGCCCCTCGGACCATGTCTCTGTACGGAGGACCCATGTACGCTGCCGAGCTGGCTGCCAAGCTTGTCGAGCCCAGTGCCGAGGAAGAGCGCCTGGCCGAGGACTACGTCACGATCCTCGGCACGGTGTCCGCCATGGACCAGGCCGTCCGCGAGGGCGACTGGAGGCGGGCACGGGAGGAGGCCGACCAGCTCATGAGCGCCGCGGAGGAGATGTGGTCGGCCCTCTCCGAGCCCGACGCCTACGACGGGACGGACGACACGCCCGTCGTGGCCGACGCCGTGAAGGTCCGCCAGCTCGTCGCCGTCTACGCCAGGCCCCACGAGGTCGGCCGCGCCCTCTACCCCGCCGGCCTGATCGAGCACGCCGAGCTGCGCACCGCCGTGGAGAACGAGGACCTGGCACCCTGCTGACGGCGGGCCGGCGCCGGCGGCCCGGTCAGAGCTCGACGAGCGCCTGGACGGGGAGGTGGTCGCTGGGGAAGCGGCCGTCCTCGGAGAACGTGTTGATGCCGGCCCTGAGCGTGCGGGCCGAGGGGGACACCAGGATCCAGTCGACGCGGTCCCCGTCCGGCACCAGCGGCCGGTAGCCGTGGAACGTGGCGTACTGCCGGCCGCGCTCGGCGGCGTCGTCCCAGGTGTCCTTCAGCGTCCCGCGGTCCAGCATCGCGTCGTAGACGGGATTGCGGTGGGCGGCGACGTTGAAGTCGCCGGTGACGATGCGCGGGAGGGACGGCTCGAGAGCCCGCAGCCGACTGGTGATCAGCTCCGCGCCGCGCTCGCGGGAGCCCTGGTGGGCGTGGTCGAGGTGGGTGTTGAGCACGTGGAACCGCCTCCCGGTGAGCCGGTCGGCGAAGCGGACCCAGCTCGCCATGCGGACGACGGTGTTGCCCCAGGTGGCCGAGCCGATCAGGGCCGGGGTGGCGGAGAGCCAGAAGTGGTCGTACTCCTCGGGCGTGAGCCGGTGGGCGTCGTAGAGGACGGCCGTGAACTCGTCGTGGCTGCCGCCGGCCCGGCCCAGCCCGATCCAGGCGTAGCGCGCGCCGAGGTCGTCCACGACGTCCCGCAGCTGCCCGTGGAGCCCCTCCTGCGTGCCCAGCAGGTGGGGCCTCTCGCGCCGCAGGAGCCGGCGCATGACGGGCCGGCGCTCGGACCAGGGGTGCGGGCCCGTCTCGGAGGCGAACCGCAGGTTGAAGCTCATCACCCGCAGCGCCCGCCGGCGGTCCGGTGGCCGGGCGGGCGAGGTGGCGGCGACGGGGGCGGTACGCGCGGCGGTCACCGCCGCGGCCGCCGCGTGCAGGGCGGTGCGACGGCTGAGCGACGGTCTCGGCACGGATACGGGCACGGCGCCCCCCGGTGCGGGATCGGCAGCAGGCGTAACGTTCCTTCCCGAGAAGCGGGTTCCCGTAATCGCGCCCCCGGCGGCCGGCCCACGATGGCCGGAAAACACCGCCGCCGTCGCACGAACGGTGCGCAGTTCACTTGTGCGATTGCTGGGTTACCGCCCGTTACCTAACCTCCCCGGGTGACCATTCCCACCGAGCCCATCGGCAGCATCCCCCGCACCCCGGAGCTGCTGGCCGCCATGGCTGCCCACGCCTCCGGCGAGATCGGCGACGCCGAGCTCGCCACCGCCCAGGACCACGCGGTCCGCGAGACCATCCGCCGCCTGGAGGAGGCCGGCTCGCCGGTCGTCACCGACGGCGAGCAGGCCAAGCCGAGCTTCGCGACCTATCCCGTCGCGGGGCTCGAGGGGCTGGCCCCCGACGGAGCCGTCATCCCGTTCGCCGACGGCCACCAGCGGCAGCTGCCCCGGCTGACGGCCGGACCGCTGCGCTACACCGCCCACGCCGACCGTTATCTGCGGGCCGCCCTCCGGCACGCGAGCGTGCCGGTCAAGCAGGCCGTCATCGCCCCCTCGGCGCTGAGCCTGCTCTACCCCGCCGACGGCATCGAGGGCTATCCCCGCGAGAGGTTCCTGGACGACCTGGCGGCCGAGGCGGAGAGCGACATCCGCCGCTGCCTGGAAGCCGGCGCGCACGCCGTGCAGCTCGACTTCACCGAGGGCCGGCTCTCGCTCAAGCTGGACCCGTCCGGCGGCGTGCTCGAGCAGTTCGTCGCGCTCAACAACCGGGTCCTGGAGCGCTTCTCCGCGGCCGAGCGGGCACGGATCGGGGTGCACACCTGCCCGGGCGGCGACCAGGACTCCACCCACAGCGCCGACGTCGACTACGCGGCACTCCTGCCCAGGCTGCTGCAGCTGAAGGCCGGCGCCTTCTACGTCCAGCTCGCGAGTGAACCCGAACCGGACAAGGTGCTCGGCGTCATCGCCGAGCACCTGCCCGGTGAGGCACGGGTGTTCATCGGCGTGACCGACCCGATCGACCCGCGCGTCGAGACGCCGGAGGAGGTGCGCGACCGGGTCCTCGCCGCGGCCCGGCACCTGCCCGTGGAGCGCCTGGGCACGTGCGACGACTGCGGGTTCTCCCCCTTCGCCGACGACACCTCCACCTCGCGCGAGACCGCGTTCGCCAAGATCCGTGCCCGCGTCGAGGGAACCGCCCTGGCCGCACAGGACCTGGGACTCTGACGGCCCCCTCCGGCCCGCCCGGACACCGGACGTCCACCCCGGCGCCGAGAGCCGCCGGGGTGGACGCCGAGCGGAAGCGGCCCGCAGGCGGACCGCCGGCGCGGCTCAGCCGAGGATGTGCACCTCGGTGCTGTTGGTTCCGGTGTACCGCTTCTTCACGGCCACGAGGTCCTGGCGGCCGTCCCGGTTCCAGTCGGCCACGGAGAACTCGAAGGTGTCGTCCGTCTCGTGCAGGGCGGTGCCGGTCTGGAGGCTGTAGCGCTGGAAGTTGGTGGCGCCGGAGAGGATGTGGACTTCGGTGCTGTTGGTACCGGTGCGGCTCTTCTTGACGGCGACGAGATCGGGGCGGCCGTCCCGGTCCCAGTCGGCGGCCGCGAAGTCGAACGTACCGTCCGTCTCGTGGAGCGCGGTGCCGGTCTGGAGGCTGTAGCGCTGGAAGTTGGTGGCGCCGGAGAGGATGTGGACTTCGGTGCTGTTGGTTCCCGTGCGGCTCTTCTTGACGGCCACGAGGTCGGGGCGGCCGTCCCGGTCCCAGTCCGTGGCCGCGAAGTCGAACGTGTCGTCCGTCTCGTGCAGGGCGGTGCCGGTCTGCAGGATGAACCGCTGGAAGTTGCTCGCGCCGGAGAGGATGTGCACCTCGGTGCTGTTGGTGCCGGTGCGGCTCTTCTTCAGCGCGACCAGGTCCGGGCGGCCGTCCCGGTCCCAGTCGGCGAGCGTGAAGGCGAACGTACCGTCCGTCTCGTGCAGGGCCGTGCCCGTCTGCAGGACGAATCTCTGGAAGTTGCTCGCGCCGGAGAGGATGTGCACCTCGGTGCTGTTGGTGCCCGTCCGGCTCTTCTTCACCGCCACCAGGTCGGGACGGCCGTCCCGGTCCCAGTCCGCCGTCGCGGTGGCGAAGGTGTCGTCGGTCTCGTGGAGCGCCGTACCGGTTTGCAGGATGAAGTTTCTGAACGCCGCCGCGCCGGCCGTGGCGTTACGGTCCGGCGCGTGGTCCTTCCCGGCGGCCGCGGCACTGCCGGGGAACGAGAGGACCGCCCCCAGGGCGACGGGGGCGAGAGCGGCGATGGCCTTCATGGTGCGCACAGGAATGCCTCCCTGACACGTGCTCCCGGGAAGTTCCCGGGAGGCGCGACCGATGCTAGGGGCCGCGTCGCGGCCCGGCTCCCGGGCGGCCTCGCCGACGTCTGGAATCCACGGTTGAAGGTCCGATTCCGGGCGACAACCCACAGCCGCCTACGCTGAATACCCTTGGAATGCAAGTCTGTTGGCGCGCCCACTCTTCCTGTGCCATAAAGGGTGACATGGCGGATACGTTCAGGAACGCGGAGGCCGAAGTAAAGATCATCGTTTCCGGTGGAACGGCGGAACGGGCGCGCCGGGCACTCGGGCTGGACGCCGAGGACGGAAAGCGCCTGACCATCTACTTCTGGGACAAACCGCGGGCGGACGGCGACGGCATCCGCCTCCCCCTGGCGGAGGGCGGAGCCATCATCCGGCTCCGCCGGCCTGCGAAGGGCGACAAGGGCGACCTCACGGCGAAACTGCGCCCGTGCGACCCGGACGCCCTGCCCGACCGCTGGCGGGAGAACCGCGACGGCAAGGGGTGGGAGTTCAAGATCGAGGAGGACTGGAGCGGCCGCAACCGCGTCTGGGCCGCCTCACTGAAGGTGGACGGCGACTTCGAGCGCCCCGTCGACGACGACGGGCACGGGCGCTCGCGCCGGCCCCGTCTGACCCCGGAGCAGCGGGACCTGCTGGCGAGCGCCGGGGTCACCGACGACGACCTCGAGGACCTCGTGGCGCTCGGCCCGATCCGGGCCATCAAGTGGAAGCCCTGCCGCCGGGACCTGATCCACCCGCTCATCGCGGAGTTCTGGAGCGTCGGCGACGACCTGCGCTTCCTGGAGCTGTCCCTGCGCACCCGGCACGCGGAGGCCCCCGCCGCACAGGAACTGCTGGAGCGGACCATGCTGGAACGCGGCCTGTGCCCGTCCTCGCGGCAGGAGCCCAAGACCCAGACCGTCCTGACCGCGCTCGCCCGCGACCACCTGAGCCGCCAGGCCCTGTCCGGCGAATCATGAGGTCCCGGGGGGCTCGCACCGACCCATCGGACACGCCCTAGGGCGCGGCCGTGACGCGCGCCTTCAACACGTCCGCGTCGCAGTGGACGATCTCGAGGACGCGGCCCGGCCGGTCCGTCCCCGGGAAGGCGACGACGAGCGTGCGCTCGTCCCTGGCCGTCCACCGGCCGGGGACGCTGCCGGGCACGTCGCGGCTGCCGATGGGGCGGTCGACGAAGGTGCCGTCGGGGAGGATCTCCATGCCCCGGCGGCCGCGTGCGGGAGGCAGGGGGTGGCCGGTGGGGCGGTAGACGGTCACGCCCCCGGTGTCCTCCTCGTAGGAGTGCACCCACTGCCGGAACAGTTCGGAAGGCAGCTCGCTCATGGCTCCACCATCGCACGAGGCCGCCCTCCGCCCCGGACGCCGAGCCGTGCCCCCGGCCGGGTGCGGCATGATTCCGGCATGCGATACGACGACGCGCTCATAGGTCACTGGAGCAGCGCCCCCTTCGACTACGGCGCGATGGAGGGCAGCGACCTGGCCTTTCTGCCCGACGGCCGCGGCTGGTCGGTCCTCGCCAACCTGGCCGGGATGCACGTCACCCGCTTCCGCTGGCACTGCCCGGCCCCCGGGCGGCTGGAGATGCGGGACGAATGGTCCGCCCGCGGGGACTGGGAGCCGCACGGCGACGGATTCTCCTCGGTGGAGGAGCAGGGCCCCTGTCAGTACGTCACCGTCACCGGCTACGTCATCGGCCAGGAGGAGACCACCGTGGGCGAGCCGTCCCCGGTGACGGCCGTGCGCTTCGACGAACCGGTGGAGTTCGCCACCCTCTACGCCCGGGGCGACCGTGACGTCGCCCCCGCCCAGGACCCGTCGTACGCCCTGCTTCCGTACGACTGACGGGTCACCGGGCGCCCGTGTAGTCCGCCCAGATGCGGGCGGGGAAGGCGTTGCCGCGTTGTGTCGAGTCGCCGCCCACGTCCGACATGGGCAGCAGCCGAGGCTCGTCCGGCAAGGTGCGGAACATCGTCACGGCGGTGGAGAGCTTGTCGGTGGAGCCCACGAACCACGCCGACCTCAGCCGGTCCTGGTCGCCCGTCCGGCCGGCCGCGAAGGGCCCGATCCGTTCGGCGGTGTCGGCGTCCATGTCGGCCACGCTCTTGGACCCGGCGTCGCGCAGGGCGTCCGAGACCTTGTCCGCCACGTCCTTCTCCAGCGCCTGCCGGGGCTTCGCCCTGCTCTCGAAGCCGCCGATGGACGTGCCGTCCTTGAGGAGCTTGGTCACGGAGTAGGGGTCGTTCTGCAGGCCGTGGTTGGCGAAGGTGCCGTACGCGCCCGCCATGCGGATCGCGCTGGGCGTCGAGGTGCCGATGGGGAAGGTCTGCTCCAGCTCGGCCAGGCTCTCCTTGAGCAGGCCGGTGTTCATGGCGGTCTCCCGCACTTTTTCCAGGCCGACGTCCCGGCCCAGCTGGACGTACGTGGCGTTCCCGCCGGTCGTCAGGGCCTGGCGCAGCGTGGGGTGGGACTCGTCGGGCCCGGCTCCGTCGGAGGCGACGCGCAGCCCGCCGTCGTCGCCGTAGTAGGTGTCGGGCGACACGTCCTGCCGCCCGCCGTCCCCGCCGCGGGGGAGCGCTCCGTGCTCGAGGGCGGAGGCCAGCACGAAGGGCTTGAAGGCGGAACCCACCGGCACGCCGAAGGTGTCGGCGTTGTTCGTGAAGTGCTTCGTGGCGTCGGGGCCGCCGTAGAGGGCGAGGATCGCCCCGTCGGAGGGACGCACCGAGGCGGCCCCGACCTGGACGCCCTTGTCGGCGTCGCGCTTGCCGGGGTCGATGTTCTCGCGCAGCACGCCCTCCACCGCCGTGCTCAGCTGCCGCATGCGGTTCTTGTCGAACGTCGTGTGGATCTTGTAGCCGCCGCGGGCGAGCTCCTGGTCGGTGAGCAGGGTGCGCTGCTTGATGTACTTGTTGGCGACGTCGACGAGATATCCGGTCTGGCCGCCCAGGTTGGTGGACGTGGACTGCTTGCGCGGCTCGGGGAACGTCCGGTATTTGTCCCGGTCCGCCCGGGACATCAGGCCCGCCTTGACCTGCCGGTCGAGAATCCACTTCCAGCGGTCCACCGCCCGCGCGTGGTTGCCCGAGCCGGTCGAGGGGTCGTAGAGCTCGGCGCCCTTGAGGAGGGCGGCGAGCATGGCGCCCTGGCTGGGGTCGAGGTTTTTGGCCGGAATGCCGTAGTAGGCCTGCGCCGCCGCTTCGATTCCGTAGGCGCCGCGCCCGAACCAGCTGGTGTTGAGATACCCCTGCAGGATCTCCTGCTTGCTCTTCGTCCGGTCGACCTTCAGCGAGATGACGAATTCCTTCACCTTCCGGGAGACGGTCTGCTCCTGGGAGAGGTAGGTGTTCTTCACGTACTGCTGCGTGATGGTCGAGCCGCCCTGGGTCTCCTCGCCCTTGACCGCGCTGGCGCCGGCCCGGACGATGCCCTGGAACGAGACGCCGGAATCCCGGTAGAAGCTCTCGTTCTCGGCGGCTATCACCGCGTTCTGGACGGACTCCGGCACGTCCGACAAGCGGACGATATTGCGGTTGAGCGCTCCCAGGCTCACCATCTGGGTGCCGTCCGACCAGTAATAGGTGTTGGCCTCCTGGCGGGCCGCCGCGTTCTCGTCGGGGATGTCGAACGCCGAATACGCCCATGCGAACAGGCCGGTCAGGACTCCCACGCAGAGCGCGAACGCGCACAGCACCTGCCGCCAGGACGGAAGCCAGCGCCGCACTCCGCCTTTGCCGCGGCGCGGGTAGTCGATGAACCGCTTGCCGGTCGTCGCGTCCTTCGCGCGGTGCCGGCGGGGGCGTGGCGTGTTCCGGTGTTTGCTCAAGTGTCAGTCGCTCCTCGACGAGGGGGCACGCGGGAAATCGGTGACCACCGACTGAGACGATCTTGAGCGGGGTTCCGGTTGGCCGGTTTAGATGATCATTGTGTGACAGCTTCGGTCCGCGTCGGGCCCCGGCCGTGCGCCGGGCCCCCGGCCGGCGCACGGCCGGGGGCGCGGCTCGCCGGGTGTCCCGTCCGTCACCTCCCCGAGGCGGTCAGGGAGCAGGTGGCCTTGGCGGTCCGGCCCGGGTCGCTCTCCGAGCGCGCGGTGAGCGTGACCTTGCCGGCGCGGTCGGCCCCCGCCTTCGCGCTCACGGCGACGTCGACCGGGACCGAGGTGCCGGCGGCCGCGGTGGTGAGGCGGTTGGGCAGCCAGGCCGACCAGCCGCGCCCGGAGGCCTCGGCCGACAGGCGGTAGACGTCGGAGGAGGCGAGCGTGCCGCCCCCAGGGGCGGGCTTGCCGGTGTTGGCGAGCGCGAAGGTGCACAGGGCGCGGCCGTCGGCGGGCTTGCCCTTCGCCGAGCCCGGGCGGAGGGCGACCCCGCGCTCCTGCGGTCCCGCGCCGTCCAGCGACTTGACGCCGATGTCGTAGGAGAGGACGCCGGAGGCGTCGCGGCGCACGTTGAGCACGTAGAAGCGCAGCCGGTTGGCCTCGTCGACGTACTCGTAGGAGCTGCCGGAGTCGGCCCCGGCGTGGAAGAGCGCGTCGCTGAGCTGGCGGTAGTCACCCATGGTGATCTTCTGCTGGGTGCCGTCGGGGCGGGTGAAGTCCACCAGGCCGATGTCCTCCGGGTGCGCGTCGATCACCCAGGCGAACGGGGCCCGGTCGGCGTTCTTGGTCTTGCTCAGCAGGACCCCGTGGTCGGGGGTGAAGGAGTCCATGCCCATGCGGTCGACGACCTCGAGGGTGTAGTTGTCGTAGCCGCCGCCGTCGCACAGGGGGTCGGTGGCGCGGTCGCAGGCGGGGGACAGGTCGCGGCCCATGCTGATGTTGACGCCGGTGAGGCCCTTGTCGCCGGGCGGCGCGGAGCGGGCGGTGACGCGGGCGACGACGAGGCCGGAGTTCTTGAGGGCGTCGCGGTCGAGCCGCAGCACGTTCCTGTCGTCGACGATGCCCAGCTTCATCTTGTCCCGCAGGACGTGCTGGGCGCCCATGGAGCCGCCGGCCGCGGCGGGGATCCGCCAGCGGGTGTGGGGGCCTCCGGGGCCGTTGAACGAGCCGCGCGAGAGCATGCCCCAGATGCCGGTGTAGGCGCGGCTGAGGGGGGTGCCGTAGGGGTTGTTGTAGTTGTCCCCGATGCCCAGGATGTGGCTGAGCTCGTGGGCGAACGTGGCCATGCCGGAGCTCTCGGCCTGGGTGGACGAGCCGTTCGCGGCGTTGGGCCAGATGCGGGCGGCCGCCTGCCAGGAGGTCCAGGGCACGTAGCGCGTCGCGGCGGCGTTGCCGCCGGAGGGGATGGGGGAGGGCGGCCCCCACGCGGCCGGTACGTCCTGCGGGGAGGCGAACCGCATCTGCCCGAACTCCTGCCAGGCCGAGGACTCGTCCACGCCGGCGGTGAGGTAGAAGACGAAGTCGAACTCGCCGGCCTTGCCCGCGCCCACGTCGGCGACCCACGCGCGCTTGCCGTCGGCGCGGATGTCCTTGCCGCAGGTGTCGCCGCGCGGGCAGGCGCCGGGGTTCATGCCGGGCTCGATGCCGTACTGGTACGACTTCCACGGCATGCGGTACACGCCGAAGGCCGTCAGGTCGACGCCGACGCGGCCGCCGGAGTCCTCCATCCAGTACTCGTTGATGGTGTGGCCGTGGTTGAGCGGCCCGGGCTTGTTGAGGAAGTCCCGGTAGAACCCGGGCAGTCGCTCGCGGGGCACGCCGGAGGCGGCGGGCAGCGGATTGCCGAACCGTGCGGAGCCGGCCGGCTTGCTGACCGAGAACTCCTCGTCGGGGTAGTCCAGGAGGACCAGCGCGCCCTTGAACGTACGCCGGGTGGGCTTGACGTCCGGATCGGCCCAGTCGGTGCCGGGCACCGCGCGGTACTCGGCCCAGGTCATGTCGTCCGGATTGCGCCAGTGCTGAGGGTCGATCGGCTGGACGAGGGGCGGCCGGGGCCGGGGGGCTGCGTCCGGTGCGGCCCCGGCGGGGCCGGCCGCGACGGCGGCCAGGGTGCCGAAGAGCGCGGCGAGGACGCTCGTTCGGCGTAATCGGCGGTTGCCTCTGTGGCGGATGAACAAGGCTCACCTCTTGCCCGGAGTGATCGGATGGGGACATGACAAGCAGTGCGATGGCTGTGGCCCTCGCGGTCAAGGTAGGGCGGGGAGGGGGGTGGCGCCAGAGTGCCTGCGGGACATTCCTGAGGCGGCGTGACCCCGGCCCGTCGCCGCTCCCTCACCCACCCCGACACTCTTCGCAAATCACGCATGCTGCGGCTGAAAGGGTGGAAGATGGGCCACGGCGTCAGAAATGGCTGTATTCGCTAATTCGCTAAGAAGGGTCAGGCAGGTAGATGCCGCCCATCAGGGTCCGGGAGCGCAGCGCATGACCAACACCCCACACACCACTGCGGCCGGACGGGGTTCCACCGCCCAGGCGTCGAGGGGGGAGAGGCTCGCGACCTGGGCCGACGGCCGCGTGGGCCTCTTCTCGCTCGCCAAGTCGAACCTGCGCAAGATCTTTCCCGACCACTGGTCGTTCATGCTGGGAGAGGTCGCCCTCTACTCGTTCCTCATCATCATCCTGACCGGTGTCTACCTGACGCTGTTCTTCAAGCCCAGCATGGACGAGGTCGTCTATGACGGCTCGTACACCCCGCTGACCGGCATCATGATGTCCCAGGCGTACAAGTCGACGCTCGACATCAGCTTCGACGTCCGGGGCGGCCTGCTCCTGCGGCAGTTGCACCACTGGGCGGCGCTCGTCTTCATCATGGCGATGCTGGTGCACATGATGCGCGTCTTCTTCACCGGCGCGTTCCGCAAGCCCCGCGAGCTCAACTGGCTCATCGGAGCGGGCCTGTTGATCCTGGGCATGTTCGACGGCTTCATGGGCTACTCGCTCCCCGACGACCTGCTCTCCGGCACCGGCATCCGGTTCATGGAGGGCGCGATCCTCTCCCTGCCGATCGTGGGCACCTATCTGGTGTTCTTCATCTTCGGCGGCCAATTCCCCGGCACCATCTGGGTGCCGCGCATGTTCACCGTCCATGTGCTGCTGATTCCCGGCATCATGCTGGGCCTGCTGGTCGCCCACCTGATCCTGGTCTTCTTCCACAAGCACACCCAGGGCTACGGCCCGGGCAGGAACAACAAGAACGTCGTCGGCATGCCCCTGATGCCGGTCTACATGGCCAAGGCGGGGGGCTTCTTCTTCCTCGTCACCGGCGTGCTGGCCGTCTTCTCCGCCATCGCGCAGGTCAACCCGATCTGGTCGTACGGCCCCTACCGCCCGGACCAGGTCACCACCGACGCGCAGCCCGACTGGTACATGGGCTACTCCGAGGGCCTCATCCGCGTCATGCCCGGCTGGGAGATCAATTTCCTCGGGCACACCCTGGTGCTGGGCGTGCTCATCCCGCTGATGATCTTCCCCATGATCCTGCTCGCGCTGTGGCTGTATCCCTTCTTCGAGGCCTGGCTCACCGGCGACCGGCGCGAGCACCACATCACCGAGCGGCCCCGCAACAACCCCAACCGCACCGCCTTCGGCGCGGCCTGGATCGCGGAGTACGCGCTCCTTCTCGTCGGAGGCGGCAACGACCTCTTCGCCACGCACTTCCAGCTCTCCCTGAACGCCATCACCTGGACCGTGCGAATCGGCTTCTTCGTGCTGCCCGTCCTCGTCTTCGTCATCACCAAGAGGTGGTGCCTGGGGCTGCAACGCCGGGACCACGACAAGGTGTTGCACGGGCGCGAGTCGGGCATCATCGTGCGCAAGCCCCACGGCGAGTACGTGGAGGTCCACGAGCCGCTGACGCAGTCGAGCCTGTACTCGCTGACCGCGCACGAGCAGTACCGGCCCCTCGAGCTTCCGCCCGAGGTGGACGAGAACGGCATCCGCCGCAGCATCAGCTGGTCGGAACGGGTCCGTGCCCGCCTGTCCAGGGCCTACTTCGGCGAGGGCGGCCAGATCCCGAAGCCCACGCCGACGGAGTACAAGGAGATCATCGCGGCCCACGGGCACCACGCCGAGCACGAGCCGGTCTCCGAGCGCAGCCACTGACCCGCGAGCCACTCCCGAGGGCGGTGATCCGTGAGACGTCTGCCAGGTGCCGGCCTGCTCCCGCCGGTGTTCGGGCGGCGCCGGCCCTATCCGTACGGACTGCTGGTGCCGGTGGCCAACGTCGCGACGCGGACCGCGGCCGACGAGATCCGCCGGTTCC
This sequence comes from Streptomyces griseocarneus, assembly GCF_014655595.1. Taxonomy (GTDB): domain Bacteria; phylum Actinomycetota; class Actinomycetes; order Streptomycetales; family Streptomycetaceae; genus Streptomyces; species Streptomyces griseocarneus. Next base: position 436,414 of record NZ_BNBL01000002.1, read on the forward strand.
TCGGCGCCTGGCGGATCCGCTCCACGGTCGCCCCCTACGCCCCCCGGCGGCGGGGGCGCGCCCGCGCCCCCTGGACGCTGCAGGTGCTGGTCTTCGCCGACGACGCGGGGCGGGCCAGACGCCTGGTCAACGACTGGACCCTGCCGGCCGACGCCCCCGACGGGCAGCCGGGGCCCTGAGCCCGGCCGGATCCCCGGGTCCGGCGGGACTTCCGGCACCGGCGGGCGGCACGGCGGGGCCGGTCGGACGCGCCGGAGGGGCAGTGGGCGCGCGGGGGCGGTAAGCAGGAGGGGTGAGCCTTCGCTACGGTCCCCCTCGCCCCCGCGGGGTGGAGCGCTACCGCCCCGCCCTGATCGCGGTGCCGCTCGGGCTCATCCTGGTGATCGTGGTGCTCGACCTGGTGACCGGCCCGGACATCCACCTGGGGCCGCTGCTCGTGGCGGCGCCGGCGCTCACCGCGGCGTTCGCCGGCCCCCGGCTGACCGCCTTCATCGGGGCGCTCGCCATCCTCGCCCAGATCATGCTCAGCATCGTCTTCGGCCGCCTGGGGGTGCCGGACAACCAGGCGCAGACCGTCGCCCTCTTCCTGGCGACCCTCTTCATCGTGGTCTTCCGCGTCGTCCACGCCCGGCACGAGCAGGCCCTCGACCAGGTGCGGTCGGTGGCGGACGTCGCCCAGAAGGTCCTGCTCAGGCCGCTTCCCCCGCGCATCGGCCCGCTGACCATCGCCTCGGTGTACGTCGCCGCGGAGGCGGAGGCGCAGATCGGCGGGGACCTCTACGCGGCCGTGCGCGCCCGGGAGGGAACCCGCGTCCTGATCGGCGACGTGCGCGGCAAGGGGCTGACGGCCGTCGGCGACGCCGCCCTGCTGCTGGGGGCCTTCCGCGCTGCCGCACACCGCTTCCCGCCCTTCCCCCGGCTCGTCGCCCACCTGCAGAACACCGTCTACTGGGACCTGGAGGGCCTCGTCGACGACGCGGCGGCGGGGGAGAGCTTCGTGACCGCCCTGGCCCTGGAGATCCCGGACGACGAGCCCTCGGTCCGTCTGATCAACTGCGGGCATCCGCCGCCCCTGCGCCTGCGCGGCGGCGAGGTCGTCCCGCTGACGGTGCGGGAGATCGCGCTGCCGCTGGGCCTGGCCGGCGACATCACGGAGAGCGCGTACCAGGCGGAGACCTTCTCCTACCGGGAGGACGACCTGCTCCTGCTGTACACGGACGGCGTCATCGAGGCCCGCGACTCCCGGGGCGTCTTCTACCCCCTGGCCGAACGCCTCGCCGCGTGGCAGGAGACCGAGCCCCAGCGGCTCGTGGACCGCGTCCACACGGACCTGCTGGCGTACACGAACGGCGCGCTCGACGACGACGTCGCGCTGGTCGCCATCAAGCGCCGGCCGTGACCGCCCGCCGTGACCGCCGTCCGTGACCGCCGGCCGGCGGGCCGCCGCGGCGGGTGGGCTATGTTGATCGGGAAATGCGGGAAGGGGGCACACCGGTGCCATCAGGGCAGCAGCGGGCGCGGGCGCGGGCGTCCGCGATCACACCGGGAAAGCGGCGGTCCACGGAGATCGAGCCGCTCCCCGCGGACAAGGTCCGCGCCCTTCTCGGCGGCCACCGGCTGTCCCCCGCGCAGCGGCGCATCGCGCAGTACATCACCGACCACCTCACCGAGGCCGCCTTCCTGTCGATCACCGATCTCGCGGAGCGCGTGGGGGTCAGCCAGCCGTCGGTGACCCGTTTCGCGACCTCGCTGGGCTTCACGGGCTATCCCGCGCTCCGGGAGGCGCTGCAGCCCATCGCGCTGAGCGCGGTCGCCGGCGCCCCGGAGGGCGCCGCGCAGGAGGACCGCCGCAACGAGCTCCAGGCGGCCGTCGACGCCGAGATCGCGAACCTCGAGAGCCTGCGCCGCGTCCTCGCCGACCCCGACCAGGTCCTCGGCATCGGCCGCGAGCTGGCCAGATCGGTCCCGCTGACGGTCCTGGGCCTGCGGATCTCGGTCTCGCTCGCGGAGTACTTCGCGTATGCGGCGAAACGGATCCATCCGGACGTACGCCTGGTCTCCCGGGGCGGCAGCGTGGCCTACGACGCGCTGCTGCAGTCGCGCGAGGCGGGCGGGACGTGGGTGCTGGCGTTCGCCATGCCCCGGCACTCCAAGGAGACCCTGGCCGCCATGCGGGCCGCGCGCAGCACCGGGCTGCGCGTCGCGCTGATCACGGACGTGACGCTCGGGCCGCTGGTGGAGGAGGCCGACGTGGCGTTCACGGCCGGGACCGGCTCGCGCCTGGTCTTCGACTCGTACGCGGCGCCAGGCGTCGTGTCCGCGGCGATCCTCCAGGCCATGGCCGACGCCGACCCCGAGCGCACGCAGCTGCGGCTCGAGAAGTACGAGCAGGCGGCGGAGCAGCACGACTTCTTCCTGGGCCCCTGAGGGCGCTCCGGGCGGCTCGCGGGCCTGCCCGGTTCCGGAGATTTTCATGCCTCGGATCGAATGAAATTTTTCATGCTCTTGCATACTCGGCAGTAAATATATTTACTGCATGTGGCGCCTGGGCCTGATGGGCTGAACCGGAATTGAGCGCTCGCGACGGCGAGCCCCGGTGCCGAGTGGCGAACGCCATGGGACGACCACCCTCCTCGTCGTCCCGGCGGTGTTCTCTTCGGGTCGTCCGCTCCCCTCGGACACCCCCGGCGGCCCCGGTCTACCCCTGGACCGGGACCGCCGGTTGCCACGTCAGCGGGCGCCGCGGCCCTCCCGGGGTGCGGTCATCCCCTCGGGGGCCTCGTCCGCCGCCGGGGACTCCGCGTCGCGCCACTCCTGGGTGTGCGTCGGTCGTCCCGACCGCATCAGCTCCGCCACCTCCCTCTTGAGCTCGTCGTCCCGCTTGGCTCCGTGCTTGCTGTTCGCGCGCTCCATCGAACCTCCTCGTGCGACGCACCCCCGCAGGCCTGTGGAGACGGGGGTGAGCACCCGAGTGCCCTCCCTTCCGCCGCCCAAACCGGCGGCGGGCCCAATTCCGTGCCGGCGTCACGTCGCGTGCGCCGCCGCACCGGGGAGTGCTGTTCGTCACGACGACCGTGTTCCTTCACGCGGACGACACCACCCCTTCCCCGGCACTCGCTCCTCTTGGAACGCTTGCCTGGCGCTACGCCAGACACGTTCGGTCCCCGTCCCCAGACTCCAAGAGGTCTCCAGACTCATGGTTGAACTCAACCGCCGGCGCTTCCTCCAGATCGCCGGAGCGACCGCGGGCTTCGCGGCCCTGTCGAGCAGCATCGAGCGCGCGGCGGCCATCCCCGCCCGGCGCCGCTCCGGCGGCATCGAGGACGTCGAGCACATCGTCGTCCTGATGCAGGAGAACCGTTCTTTCGACCACTACTTCGGCTCACTCAAGGGCGTCCGCGGATTCGGCGACCCGCGCCCGGTGACCCTGGGCAGCGGCAAGCCGGTCTGGTACCAGTCGGACGGCGCCAGGGACGTGCTGCCCTACCGCCCCGACGCCGAGGACCTCGGCATGCGGTTCATCGCCGGCCTCAACCACGACTGGGCCGGTGGGCACAAGGCCTGGAACCAGGGCAAGTACGACAGATGGATCCCCGCCAAGTCGGCCGGCACGATGGCCCACCTGACGCGCGAGGACATCCCCTTCCACTACGCGCTGGCCGACGCGTTCACCGTCTGCGACGCGTACCACTGCTCCTTCATCGGCGCCACCGACCCCAACCGCTACTACCTGTGGACCGGCCACACCGGCAACGACGGCAAGGGCGGCGGCCCCGTGCTGGGCAACGAGGAGGCCGGGTACGACTGGACCACGTACCCGGAGCGGCTGGAGAAGGCCGGCATCTCGTGGAAGATCTACCAGGACGAGGGCGACGGCCTGGACCAGGCCGGCTCCTGGGGCTGGATCAAGGACGCCTACCGCGGTAACTACGGCGACAACTCCCTGCTCTACTTCAACAACTTCCGCAACGCCAAGCCCGGCGACCCCCTCCACGACAAGGCCCGCACGGGCACGAACGTCAAGAAGGGCGGCGGCTACTTCGACCTCCTCAAGGCCGACGTCAAGGCCGGCCGGCTCCCGCAGATCTCCTGGATCGCCGCCCCCGAGGCCTTCTCCGAGCACCCCAACTGGCCGGTGAACTACGGGGCCTGGTACATCTCCCAGGTCCTGGACGCCCTCACCGCCGACCCCGAGGTGTGGAGCAGGACCGCCCTGTTCATCACCTACGACGAGAACGACGGCTACTTCGACCACGTGCCGCCGCCCTTCCCGCCGGCCTCCGCCGCACAGGGCCTGTCCACCGTCGACACCGCCCTCGACGTCTTCGGCGGCAACGGCCACTACTCCGCGGGCCCCTACGGGCTCGGCCAGCGCGTCCCGATGATCGTGGTCTCGCCCTGGAGCACCGGCGGCTTCGTCTGTTCCGAGGTGTTCGACCACACCTCCGTCATCCGGTTCATGGAGCGCCGCTTCGGCGTGCGCGAGCCCAACATCTCGCCCTGGCGGCGCGCCGTCTGCGGCGACCTCACCTCGGCGTTCGACTTCAGCCTGCGCCGTCCGGAGCCCGCCGAGCTGCCGGACACCGCCGCCTACGAGCCCAAGGACCGCGAGCGCCACCCGGACTACGTGCCGAAGCCGCCCGCCAGCCCCTCCCTCCCCAAGCAGGAGAAGGGCGCCAAGCCCACCCGGCCGCTGTGCTACGCGCCGCTGGCCGACGGCGCGGCGACGCCGCGGACCGGGCGCTTCGCGCTCACGTTCAGCGGCGGCGAGCGGGCCGGCGCCTGCTTCACCGTCACCTCCGCCAACCGTACGGACGGCCCGTGGACGTACACCACCGAGGCAGGCAAGAAGATCTCGGACACCTGGAACGCGGCGTACTCCAAGGGGCGGTACGACCTCTCGGTGTACGGCCCGAACGGCTTCCTGCGCGTCTTCAGGGGGACCGCTGACGCGGTCGGCCCGGAGGTGACGGCCCGTCACAAGGGTGCGAGCGGCCGCCTCGAGCTGACCATGACGAACGCGGGAAGCGCCGCCTGCCATCTGACGGTCACCGACGCGTACGGCGCGACGAAGGAGACCTTCACCGTTCCCGCGGGCGGACGCGTGGTGCGGGAGCTGGACCTGCGCCGCGGCAAGCGCTGGTACGACGTGTCGGTGGTGTCCGACGGGGACGCGACGTTCCTGCGCCGCTTCGCCGGACACGTCGAGAACGGCGAGCCGGGGGTGAGCGACCCCGCGATCCTCACGCACTGACGGGAGAGCCGCGGTCGGAGGGAGGGATTCCGGCCAGACCGGCCGGATCTCAATTCCCTTGTGGGGAACGGCGCTTGAACGCGATCGTCCGCTTTGCCGTCGTTCATTGGTGTTTGCATTTACGCAGGAGCGTTGCGTATGTCACACCTCTGGACGGGAGTTGAATTGAGCGCGTCAAGACTGACAGGGTTTTGAACACCCGGAGCGGACTCCTTCGCTCCGGGTGCGTTGTGCGACAACGCGCAATTCCCCCCCCACAACCTCGCGAGGAGGAAACCTCCTTATGCCGACTCACCAGCGCACCGGCAACCGGCGGATCGTACTGGCCATTTCCGCCGTGACGGCCGTCGCCGCCGGAGCCACTCTGCTGGCCCTGCCCGCCGGTGCCGCGGCGCCCGCCGAAGGAACCGTTTACGGTGCCGACGCCAAGGGCGCCATCGATGGCAGCTACATCGTCCTGCTGAAGGACGGCAAGAAGGGCGCCGCCCCTTCCATATCCACGCAGGGAAAGGACCTCGCAGAACGCTACGGCGGCAAGCTGAACCGCACGTACAGCTCCGCCCTCAACGGATTCTCCGCCAGCGGTCTCGACCGTGACGAGGCCAAGCGGCTCGCCGCCGACCCGGCCGTGGACAAGGTCGTCCAGAACCACCGGTTCAGCATCAACGCCAGCCAGGAGGCCCCACCCTCCTGGGGGCTGGACCGCATCGACCAGGCCGAGACCAAGGGCGACGGGAAGTACACCTACCCCGACGGCGCCGGAGAGGGCGTCACCGCGTACGTCATCGACACCGGTGTGCGCATCAGCCACAAGGACTTCGGCGGCCGCGCCGTGTACGGCTTCAACGCCGTCGACAACAACGACAAGGCCGAGGACGGCAACGGCCACGGCACCCACGTGGCCGGCACCATCGCCGGCGCGGCGCACGGCGTGGCCAAGAAGGCCAAGATCGTGGCCGTCCGGGTCCTGGACGCCCAGGGTTCGGGCACCACCGAGCAGGTCGTCGCCGGCATCGACTGGGTCACGAAGAACCACAAGGGCCCCTCCGTCGCCAACATGAGCCTCGGCGGCGGGGCGGACGAGGCGCTCGACGCGGCCGTGCAGAAGGCCATCGCCTCGGGCGTCACCTTCGCCGTCGCGGCGGGCAACGAGTCCACCGACGCCGGCAAGGGCTCCCCGGCCCGGGTGAAGGAGGCGATCACCGTCGCCTCCACCACCAAGGACGACCAGCAGTCGGACTTCTCCAACTACGGCGCCGTCGTCGACCTCTACGCTCCCGGCTCGGACATCACCTCCGACTGGAACGACGGCGACTCCGGCACCAAGACCATCTCCGGTACGTCCATGGCCACCCCGCACGTCACGGGTGCCGCCGCGGTCTACCTCGGCGGTCACAAGGACGCCACCCCGGAGCAGGTCGCGGGCGCGCTGACGCAGGGCGCCACCGACGGCAAGGTGTCGAACCCGGGCGCGGGTACGCCCAACAAGCTGCTCAAGGTCGTGCCGTAGGCGCCAGGCGCAGCGATCAGGCCGGCCGCCGGCCCCGCTTCGGCGGGGACCGGCGGCCGGTCGCGTGCCCGGGGGCGCGGCGCCGGGATCCGGCCGGCGTCCCGCCGAACGCGCGCGGCGCTCGCCAAGGGCCCGGGCCTGTTCCGCGGCCCGGGCCGCCCGCCCCTGGACGCACAGCTGAGGGTCCTGGTCCGCGCCCTGCGGTGACGGACACCGCGCCGGGTGACCCTCCCGGCGGCGGCGCGGTCAGTGCCCCGGGCGCCGGCCGAAGTGCACGGTCTTCGCGGTCAGCAGGAACAGGTCCGCACGCCGGTCGACGCCCTCCGGGGCGGCCGGGTCGAGGAGCCGGTCCAGCGTCGTCAGGTCCTCGGCGTCCAGGAACTCGCCCAGCCCCGTGCGCTGCCGCTCCAGCGACCGGCGTACGAACCGCCGGTGCTCCTCGGCCAGCGGCGCGGGGCGGTCCACCAGGAAGGTCCTGCTCCGCACGTCGGTGAGGCCCGCGGCCCGCAGCATGCCGGGCCAGTCCTCGACCACCGCCACCGAGTCCGGCAGCCCGTCCCGCATCCGGGCGAAGCGCGCGGCCATCGCCGCGTCCACCCGGGCCTCCAGCCCGGGCCGCCCGAAGCCCAGGTCGCGCGGCAGCCGGCGCTCCTGCAGGCCGCCCTCGACGATCGCCAGGACGCCGCCGGGCGCGAGCAGCCCGGCCAGCCGGTCCAGCGCCCCCTGCTGGTCGCCGACGTGATGCACCACCTGCCCCGACCACACCAGGTCGGCCGGCCCGAGACCGGCCAGCCCCGCCGGGAACTCCGCCACCCGCGTCCGCAGCCGGACGCCGAGCCGCGCGGCCCGCTCCTCGGCGCGGGCCAGCAGCTCCGGCGTCCCGTCCACCGCGGTCACCTCGGCCTGCGGGAACGCGGCCGCCAGCCGGCAGGCCGCCACGCCGGGGCCGCTGCCGACGTCCAGGATGCGGCGCGGCGTCAGGTGCCCCAGCTCCTCGAACGCCTGCCGCACGTAAGGGCTGTGCGCCTCGCCCTCGAGCTCCAGCAGGTCGGCCATCGCGGCCCAGTCGAAGTCGTTCATCACACATCTCCGTCACGTCGTCGTCGGGTTCCGGCCCGCCCGGCGCCTCCCGGCCCCGGGCCACACGCCGACCCTGCGCCCGGGGCAGGCCGGTTGACAAACCTTGTTGCCGTTTCTGCAATAAGGGGATGGAAGACGTTCTCGCCGCCGTCGGGCCGAGGCTCAGACGCATCCGCCGACAGCGGTCCTGCACCCTCGCCGCGCTCTCCGAGGCCACCGGCATCTCGGTCAGCACGCTGTCCCGGCTGGAGTCGGGGCAGCGCAAGCCGAGCCTGGAGCTCCTGCTGCCCATCGCGCACGCCCACCAGGTGCCGCTGGACGAACTGGTCGGCGCGCCCCCGGTCGGCGACCCCCGCGTGCGGCTGAGACCGCTCAAGCACGGGGACGACTGCACGGTGGTGCCGCTGACCCGGCAGCCCGGCGGGCCGCAGGCGTTCAAGATGGTCATCGGCACCGCGCGCAGCGTCCCCGAGCCGCGCACGCACGAGGGCTACGAATGGCTGTACGTGCTGAGCGGCGAGCTGCGCCTGGTGCTCGCCGAGCGCGACATCGTGCTGGGGGCGGGGGAGGCCGCCGAGTTCGACACCCGGCTGCCGCACTGGTTCGGCAGCACGGGCCGGGCGCCCGTCGAGCTCCTCAGCCTCTTCGGACCGCAGGGCGAACGCATGCACGTCCGCGCGAAGCCCGCCACGTAGGGCGCGGCCCCGCCGCCCGGGGCCGGCCGCAGCCCCGTGGACTGACAGGCGCCGAGGTCGCCCACCCCTCACTGTGGAAGGAGAACGTTCCGTCCCGACGGGTCCGGCGGAAGGAGGCCGGCGTGATGGACGACCCGACGACGCTCTTCCACGAGAGCCCGGACGACCCGTTCTCGGTCGCCAGCGCCGCCACGGCCGTGGTCGACCACCGCGGCAGGGTCGTGGGCTGGGGGCCCCGCGCCGAGGCGCTCCTCGGTCACCGGGCCGCCGACGTCATGGGCCGGCCCGCGCTCGACGCCCTGGTCGCCCCGGGCGACCGCGACCTGGTCGCACAGGCCGCCGAGGCCTGCCGGCGGACCGCCGGCTGGTTCGGCGTCGTCCCCGTCGTCCACCGCGACGGCACCCGGCTCCACCTGGGCGTACGGGCCCGCCACGTCACCCGCGAGAGCCCCCGGGAGGAGTGGTTCCTGGTCGGCTCCCCGGCCCGGGAGGTCATCCAGTGGGAGACGGACCGGTCGGTCCTGGACGGCCTGTTCCGGCGGTCGCCCATCGGCCTGGCCGTCCACGCGCCCGACCTGAGCATCCTGCGCATCAACCGCGCCATCGCCCGCATCGGCGGCGTCACCGCGGAACAGACCAGGGGCCGGCGCACCGGCGACTTCCTGGTGGACCAGGACACGCAGACCATCGAGCGCCGGCTGCGGGAGGTGCTGGAGACCGGACGGCCGATGATCTTCACCGAGCAGCCCTGCCGGCTGCGCTCCGACCCCACGCACACGCGCTTCGTCTCGGTCTCCGCCTTCCGCATGGAGGACTCGGCCGGCGACATCCTCGGCGTCACCCAGTTGGTCGAGGACGTCACCGAACGCCACCGGGCCAGACTCCGGCTGGCGCTCCTCAACGAGGCCGGGGCCCGCATCGGGACCACCCTCGACGTGGAGACCACCGCCCGCGAACTGGCCGAGGTCGTCGTGCCCGAGCTCGCCGACTGCGCCACCGTCGACCTCCTCGAACCCGTCAGCCGCGGCGAGGAGCCCTACCCCGACGGCCTCGGACCGGTCCGCAGGACCGCCATCAGATCCCTCGTCCCGGGCTCCGAGGACGCGGTCAACCCGCTCGGAGCGCTCATCCACTTCCCGCCCGGGACCCCCCAGGCCGGCTGCCTGGCCGACCAGGTGCCCATCCTCGTCCCCCACATCCGCACGACCGACGACCTCGCCGCGGTGGCGCAGGACCGCGCGGAACACGCGCGGAGCCTGGGCGTCCACTCCGCCATGATGCTCCCCCTGGCCGCGCGCGGACTCGTACTGGGCCTGGTCACCCTGTGGCGCTCCCGCAGCCCCGATCCGTTCGAGGCCGACGACCTCACCCTCGCCGGGGAGTTCGCCGCCCGCGCCGCCGTCTGCATCGACAACGCCCGCCGCTACACCCGCCAGCACCAGGCCGCGCTCACCCTGCAGTGCCGCCTGCTGCCGGCCGAGCTGCCCGACCTGCCGGCGGCGGAGGTCGCGCACCAGTACATCCCCGCGGGCGCGGCGGAGGGCGTCGGCGGTGACTGGTTCGACGTCATCCCCCTGTCCGGCGCCCGCGTCGCCCTCGTCGTCGGCGACGTCCTCGGGCACGGCATCGACGCCGCGGCCACCATGGGCCGCCTGCGCACCGCCGTCCACACCCTGGCCGAACTCGACCTCGACCCGGAGGAGGTCCTCTCCCACCTGGACGACCTCGTCCACCGGCTCGCCGCCGAACAGGAGGCCGGCACCAGCGACTTCCCGCTGGACCAGGTGACCGGGGCCAGCTGCCTGTACGTCGTCTACGACCCCGTCTCCCGCCGCTGCTCCGTGGCGCGCGCGGGCCACCCGCCCCCCGCCGTGGTGGCCCCCGGCGGACAGGTGAGCTTCCCCGACCTGCCCGCCGGGCCGCCGCTCGGACTGGGCGGACTGCCCTTCGAGGAAGCCGAGTTCGAACTCGCCGAGGGAAGCATGCTCGCCCTCTACACCAACGGCCTCATCCACACCCCCGCCCACGACGTCGACGACATGCTCGCCCGCCTGTCCGAGGAACTCGCGGGCCCCGCCCGGCCGTTGCACGAGACGGCCAAGTCCGTCGTGGAGGCGCTGCTGCCCGCGAAGCCCCCCGACGACGTCGCCCTCCTCCTCGCCCGCACCCGCGTGCTCGGGGACGACTGCGTGGCCACCTGGACCCTGCCGGCCGAAGCCGTCGCCGCCTCCCAGGCCCGCGCCATGGCCGCCGGCCGGCTCGGCGCCTGGCAGCTGGACGAACTGGTCTTCACGACCGAGCTCATCGTCAGCGAGCTGGTCACCAACGCCTACCGCTACGGCGGCGGCCCCGTCACCCTGCGGCTCATCCTCGGCTCCGCCCTCATCTGCGAGGTCTCCGACACCAGCAACACCTCCCCGCACCTGCGCCGTGCGCGCACCACCGACGAGGGCGGCCGCGGCCTGTACCTGGTGGCCCAGCTCACCGAACGCTGGGGCACCCGCTACGGGCGCGAGGGAAAGACGGTCTGGACGGAACAGCGCCTGCCCTGAGCGGCGTGCGCCCCGGCGCGGCCTCCGGCCCCGGGTGCGCGCCCGTTGCCGGAACGCCGGTTTTCAGGCGATCATGCACGTCATGCACAGCGACCTCTTCGCCCACGAGAACATGGCCAAGCCGGCCACCGCGCCCGGCATGTCCGTCCACAACGCCAAATCCATCGTCTACGCCGTCAACGGCGAGTGCTACGCCCGCCAGGGCGCCATGGTCGCCTACCGCGGCAACCTGAAGTTCGAGAAGCAGGGCCAGGGCGTGGGGAACTTCCTCAAGCGCGCCGTGACCGGCGAGGGCCTGGCGCTGATGACCGTCCAGGGCCAGGGCGAGGTGTGGTTCGCGCACGAGGCGGCCAACTGCTTCATCGTCGACATAGCCCCCGGCGACAGCCTGACCATCAACGGCCGCAACGTCCTGTGCTTCGACCCGACGCTCTCCTACGAGATCCAGACGGTCAAGGGCGCGGGCATGACCGGCGGCGGCCTGTTCAACAGCGTCTTCACCGGCCACGGCAAGCTCGGCGTGATCTGCGAGGGCAACCCCATCGTCATCCCCGTCTCCCCGCAGGCCCCGGTCTTCGTGGACACCGACGCCGTCGTCGGCTGGTCCACCGCCCTGCGCACCTCCCTGCACCGCTCGCAGAGCCTCGGCTCCATGCTGCGCGGAGGCTCCGGCGAGGCCGTCCAGCTCAAGCTGGAGGGCGAGGGCTTCGTGATCGTGCGGCCGAGCGAGGCGAAGCCGCAGAAGCAGCAGACCGGCTGAGCGCCGGACGCGCGGGGGCGCACGAGGGCGCCCGAGGGTGCGGCGGGCGTCGGCGGAAGCGGTCAGATGCTGACGCAGATGCCGTCCTCGATGGAGCGGCCGTCGCGGTCGAGGCCGCCGCACACGAGCTTGGCGTTGGCCTGCTCGTAGCCGACCTCCCAGCGGTGGGAGGCCGCGTTGACCTTGGGGGAGTGGAACTTGCCCCAGTACGAGCGCAGCGTGCCGGGCAGGCCGTCCTTGGTCTGGACGGTGATGTCCTGGACGAACCGGTTGTGATGGGCCGTCATGACGCAGATGTACTTCCCGCAGTGGGAGTGCACACCGTTCGGAGCCGCGGCCGCCGGCCCGGCGCCGGCGAAGCCGAGGGCGAGAGCGGCGAGCGCGACGACGATCTTCTTCATGACATGTCCCCTGTTCGTGCCCCGCACCCCGGTGGCACGGCGGCCCGCCCAGTAGACCGGCGACCGGCGCAGGCCGGGGGGATTTCCCGCCGACGCCGCCTGATCAGGTGACGCCCACCGCCGCCGCCTCCCGCCCGCGGCCCCCGGCCCGACGGAATTCACCGGACCGGGAGGGACGGTCTTCCGGGGAACCCGGCGCTGCCCGAGGCCGTCATGCGCTGGATGGCCGGGCACGTGGAGCCGCCGGTCATGTGATGGTTGTGTTGCAAAGGCCCGTTAGCGGGACATTCCTGGAACCTCCGGCGCCGGATCCCTCATCAGCAGGGACGGAACTGACCGTCTTGTCCTCAGGGGCAGCACCAGCCGGAGCAATACGATGACGCACTCAACCACCGGGGCCTACCGCTCCCGGGGAAGCCGCCGGGCGTCCCGCGCACGACGATGGATCGTCGCGGTGGCATCCATAGCCGTGCTCGGTCTGATCGCCTGGCCGGTGATGAGCTACTACGAGATCCCGCCCTTCACGGACAAGGGCGACCCGGTCAGCTACGACCGGTCCGACGGCGCGAACGGGGCGAAGGGCAGCACCGGAACCCTGATGCCCACGGGCCCCAAGGCCGCGTTCACGAACGTCAACACCCTCTCCGACGGCACGAAGGTCAGCGTCGTCACCCTGGACGGCAAGAAGTCCGGGTTCAAGGGCAAGGTGTGGGTCTGGGCGCCCAAGGAGTACACCGACGACCCGAAGTTCGCCTCGAGCGGGTTCCCCGTCCTGATCGCCCTGCCCGGCGGGCCCGGCAACGACAGCAACTACTGGGCCCTGGGGCAGTTCGGCAAGCAGAAGATCTCGCTCGAGAAGAGCGTCTCCTCCTGGTACCAGGAGGGCAAGAGCAAGCCCTTCCTGCTGGCCATGCCGATCCTCAACCCCGGGCCGGACGACAAGGGCATCTACTGGGACGGCAGCGACATCCCCGGCCAGGCCAAGATGGGCACGTGGCTGACCGAGGACGTCCCGGACCTGATGAAGGCCAACTTCCGTACCATCGCGTCCCGTGACGGCTGGGGCTACATGGGCTCCTCCACCGGTGGCTTCGCGAGCATGAAGTCCGTGCTCAAGCACCCCGACAAGTTCAAGGCCGCCGTCGCCAACGGCCCGGACATCGTCCCGGACTCCCCGCTGTGGCGGGGGCACGAGAAGGAGAAGGCCGAGAACAACCCCGAGGTGCTGGCGAAGAACCTGATCGCCGCCAAGGGACCCGACGTCTACGTCGCCTTCCAGGTCGGCACGAAGGAGAACCCGGCGACCATGGCCGGCGTCAAGAAGTTCATGGCCTCCTACGGCAAGGGGCCGGTCCACACCAAGCTCTGGGAGATCCCGGGCGGCGACCACAACGGCGCCACGTACCTCGCGAACATGGCGGGCCCCATGCAATGGGTCAGCGAGCAGATGGCCGGGCCGACGCCCTCCTCCTGACGCCCGGGTGCCGGAACGGCCCGCGGCCCGTCGCTAGCGCATGGTGTACGTCAGGCAGTCGGCCGTGTCCTGCAGCGCGGCCACCGTGATGCCGGGGGCCTGGCACTCGAGCCCGACGTTGTGCAGGCAGCCGGACACCTTGCACGCGCCGACCCGGCCGACGGCGGAGGAGTCGCCGCCCTTCGTGGGGAAGGTGAAGAACGTGTCGCAGCGGGCGTGCGTCCCGTCGCCGACGGTGATGGCCAGGGCATGGCAGGTGGTGTCCTGGTTGTACGCGCAGTCGGCGACCTGGCACACGGCCACCTGAGGCATCTCCACGGCGTTCTCCTCGGTGCGACGTCACGACGGCCAGGACGGGCCGCGCCGCGCTTCCCGCGGGGCGGCCGTCCCCCGTCTTCCGATGCCTTCCTCGGGGGTGGAGCGGTGACACAGGCGGTCGTGAGTGTTCACCCGGAAGCCGGGGCGGGCGACGGCCGGCCCGTCCTCAGGCGTGGATGTCCACGCAGGTGCGCCCGCGCGCGACGCGCTTCTCCTCGAGGTGCTCCCACCCCTCGACGCAGATCTTCGTGTGGTCGGGGAGGTTGCGGCCCAGGGCGAGGGTGTACTTGGAGCCCTCGTGCCAGTGCTGGGTCGCGCTCGTGCCGTTCAGGCCGCCGCCGTACATGCGGAAGTGCCCGAAGAACTGCGAGCCCGGCGGAGTGGTGGCCGTCGCCCTGGCCGCGTACCGGCCCGTCCCGTCGACCGTGAGGCAGGCCTGGCCGGAGCAGCTCCTGCCGCCCGCCGACGCGGAGGGGGTGGCGGTGACGATCAGCGCCGTCACCCCCGTCGCGCAGGCGAGGGCGCGCAGGAACCGACGCGTCCGTGCGGAGGCACGCTGAGGGGCACGCTTCATGGGGTCCGTCCTTCTGTCCGATCACAGGGCACACGAGTGCATGCCCAGCCCTCGGGCGACGATCCGGCGTGTCACCCGTACGGGGCAGCCGGGCACCTGCCGCGGGGGCGCGGACCGATTTGGCGGACGGGCGGGATGTCCGTGTAATGTTCTCCGTGCCGCCAGGGAAGCCCGGCGGACACAACGGAACACGGGGCTATAGCTCAGTTGGTAGAGCGCCTGCATGGCATGCAGGAGGTCAGGAGTTCAATTCTCCTTAGCTCCACAGAAATGTGCTCCACGAGCACGCACAAGGGAGAGGCCGCCGAATCCGGCGGCCTCTCCCTTTTGGTGTGCGTACGCGCCGCAACGATTCGCGGCCGGGGGCGTTGTGCACGGCGATGAGCGACGACCTTGACGCGCGGCCGCGCGGATGGACCCGGCTGGGCAGCCGGGCCGTGCACCGCGGCGACCACCTCACCCTGCACCACGACAGCGTCCTGCAGCCCGACGGCACGGAAGGGACGTACGACCGCCTGACCATCGCGGACGGCGCCAGGGTCGTCGCGATCGACGAGGACGGCAGGGTCGCCCTCGTGGAGGACGCGTTCTACCCGCCGGGCGCCCGCCTGCTCCACGTGCCGGGCGGCGCGATCGCGGAAGGCGAGCGGCCCGAGGACGCGGCCGCGCGCGAATGCGAGGAGGAGACCGGCCGGCGCCCGGGCACGCTGCGCCAGCTGACCGCCTACCACCCGCTCCCGGCCCGGACGTCCGCCGTGGCGCACCTCTTCCTCGCCACCGACCTGCGGCACGGGTCCCTGCGCAGGGACCCGACCGAGGCCACGATGACCGTGCACTGGATGCCGCTCGGCGACGCGGTGGCCGCGGTGCGCTCGGGGGCCGTCTCGGAGGCGGGGAGCGCGATCGGCCTGCTCCTCGCGGCGTCCCTCCTCGCGCCTTCCTGATCGCGCACTCCCGCTCGCCCCCTCGCGATGCGCAAATTCGTCACGGACCTGCTGGACGCCCCGCGCCGCTGAGGTCCGGCCGCGGCCGCGTTCGCGGCCCGGCCCGCTCCGGCCCGCCCCGCCGGACCAGCAGGCCGCCCAGAGCGGTGCGCCGGTGCAGGACCGCCCGGCCCGCGCGCACCGTGGTGATCAGGCCCGCGCCGCGCAACGCGGCGGCATGGGCCGACGCGGTGGCGTCGCTGACACCCAGCCGACGCGCGAGGTCGCCGGTGGTGTGCTCCTCCGCGAGCAGGAACAGGGCGGCGAGGCGGGTGCGGCCGAGCACCGCGGCCAGCGCCTCCTCCGTGCCGGGCGCCCCGGTCGCGGAGAGCGGAAGGCCTGGACCGGCGGGGTAGGTCAGGAACAGGGGGCCGTCGGGCGGATCGGCGACGACCGGATGGCCGGTCCAGTGGAAGGTGGGTACGAGCACCAGCCCCCGCCCGTGCAGGCTGACGTCCTGTGGGCCGGGGCCGTCGAACTCCCAGACGTTCCCGTGCAGCCGGGCGCCGGGGAGGAGTCCGGTGAGCGCGGTGCCGATGCCGTGCTCGGCCACGGTCAGGGCGTGCCGGGTGAACTCCGCCTGATGCAGGTCCTGCACCAGGGGCCACACGGGTCCCAGGACCGTCTCGAAGGCGGCGTGCTGGGCGCGGCGCAGGACCTGCCAGGCGCCGGCGTCACCCCGGTGCAGGTCGCGGACCCACAGGGGAGCGGGGGCGCCGTGACCGGCGTACACGCGCTCGATCTCGGAGCGGACGACGTCCGGGTGCGACGCCCGCACGGTGTCCAGCCCCTCCCGGAGGGAGGTGCTGAAGACGTCCAGGAAGGCGGGGGCCACCGCCCCCGGGACCAGGTCCCCGAGGGGTTCGACGGCGGTCGGCAGGGACCGGGCCACGCGCTGCCTCCAGCGGCCGAAGAGCAGTTCGTCCCGGTGGCCGCTCACCAGCATCATCAGCGCCGCGTTCAACTCCTGCAGCGGGGCCGGCCGGGACGCGAAACGCACCCGGGCGAAGTCGGCGGCCGTGAAATGAATCCGGATCACTACTCTCCCCGGCGATGCCGCGCCATCGTTTCGGTCAGGGACTGAACCCTCGCCCGCGCCCCGGCCCGCACGCCAGCATTCGGGTCATTGCCCCCGCCATTCACGCAGGGGGCCGCCACACGGCGCAAGGACCGATGTCACAGGTGTGAGGGGAGAGCCATGTCTACTGGCGGGAACAAGGATGCGGGTGCGGCCGTAGTGAGGCCCGGAGTGAACCCCGGAGTGAAGCCCGGAGTGAGCCGACGGACCGTCACCGCGTCGGCCGTCGCGGCCGTCGCGCTGCTGGTCACGGGCGGGGGCGGCCCCGCCCGGGCGCGGGAGCGCGCGGCGGCGGGCCTGACCGTCCGTCTGCCGGCGCCGACCGGCCCGTACCGGATCGGGACGACCGAGCTCCACCTGGTCGACCGGACCAGGAGGGACCCGTGGGATCCGGCGATCCCGGTCCGGGAAGTGATGGTCACGGTCTTCTACCCGGCCCGTGACGTCCACGGGTACCCGCGCGCACCGCACATGACCGGGGGCGCCGCGAGGGAGATGATCGACCCCCTGCTGCACCCGGAACTGCCGAAGGCGGGGGTGGACTGGGCGGCCACCCTGACCCACGCGCACACGGGCGCTCCCGCGCGGGCCGGGCGCCGGCCGGTGCTGCTGTACAGCCCCGGAGGCGGCGACCCGCGCACCATGGGCACCGGAACCGCCGAGGAACTGGCCAGTCATGGCTATGTGGTGGTGACCATCGATCATCCCGGCGACGCCTCCGAGGTCGAGTTCCCCCGGCGGGCGCCGTGGCGGCCCGGGGTCCGGCACACCGTGCTGCAATCGGACCCCCGCAAGGACCCCGGCCTCTTCCGCGCCCTGATCGGCACCAGGATCGCGGACACCCGCTTCGTGCTGGACCGGCTGGAGGCGCTGGCCGCCGGCCGGAACCCGGACGCGGAGGGGCGCCGGCTGCCGGAGGGCCTCGGCCGCGCGCTGGACCCGCGCCGGGTCGGGATGTACGGGCACTCGGCCGGAGGGACCACCGCCGCCGAGGCGATGTACGAGGACCGGCGCATCGGCGCCGCGGTCGACCTGGAGGGCTATCTGAACCATCCGCCCCACGCGCCCGGCGGGGAAGGGGAGTTGTTCCCCGTCGCCCGGGAGGGGGTGGACCGGCCGCTGCTCCTGCTGGGCACCGACGGCTTCCGCGACGCGGACATCGACCGTTCCTGGGCCGCCATGCTCGCCCACCCCGGCGGCCGCACCCGCCGTCTGCGGATCGACGACGCCGCGCACTGGGTGTTCACCGACTACGCGGCCATAGCGCCCCAGTTGCAGGCCGCCGGGCTGATGACCGCGGGGGACAGGGTCAAGCTGGTCGGCGGCATCGACCCGGCGAGGAGCGTGCCCGCCGTGCGCGGCCGGCTGCTCTCCTTCTTCGCGCGGCACCTGCCCGTCCGGGCCGCCGGCTGAGGGCCGGTACGCCGGATCCGGCCCGAGGTGCACCGGGAAGGCCGTTCCCCTAGCGTGGACGGGAACGGCCTTTTCGCCCGTATCGGGGTATTCGCCGGTGCTTCCGCCGCAGTGGAAGCCACCGCACCCTCAGGGAGACACACATGGCCAAGCACAGTGCCGCCCGCCGCCCCGCCTCGGTGTACGCGTTGGCCGGGGTCCGGCTCTTCAACGGGGTCAGCGGACTGCTGATGCCCTCCATGCTCATCCGGCGCCTCGAGCCCGGCAAGGGGCTCAGTCCGGCGGCCGTCTACGCCTTCCGGCTCTTCGGGATCCGTACGATCCTGCTCGGCCTCGACCTGCTGACCCACCGCGACGAGCGGCTGCGCGAAGACCTGCGCGAGGGCGTCCTGATCCACGGCAGCGACACCGCGACGGCGGCCCTGCTCGGCGTCAGCGGCCGGCTCGCCCCGCGCACCGCCGCCCTGACCACGCTCATCTCGGCCACGAACACGGTCCTGGCCGCCACCGCGACCGACCGCGTCGGCGGCTGCGGCGCCACCTCCCACCGCTGCTGCGGGAAGAGGGGCGGGAAGCGGGCCGGGAAGAGGAAGCGGACGTGACCCCGGAGCCCGGCGCTCCCGCCGCCGAGACCGGCTTCGACTACGTCGTCGTCGGCGCGGGCGCCGGCGGCGGACCGCTGGCGGCCAACCTCGCCGCCGCCGGCACCCGCGTCCTGCTCCTCGACGCCGGCGGCGCCGAGGACAACGACAACTACGCGGTGCCCGCCTTCCACGCGGACGCCTCGGAGGACCCCGTCCAGCGCTGGGACTACTTCGTACGGCACTACGCCGACGAACAGCAGCACCAGCGCGACAGCAAGCTCGTCCCCGGCAAGGGCATCCTCTACCCGCGCGCCGGGACGGTCGGCGGCTGCACCGCCCATCACGCGCTGATCACCGTCTATCCGTACAACCGCGACTGGGACGCGATCGCGGAGGAGACCGGCGACGCCTCCTGGCGCAGCAGCGTCATGCGCCGCTACTTCGAGCGGCTGGAGCGCTGCACCTACCGTTCCGCGCCCAGGAAGCCGCCCTCGAACGCCCTGCTGGCCGCGCTCCTGCGGCGCCTGCCCTTCATCGGCGCCACGTACCGCAACGACGCGCGCCACGGATTCGACGGCTGGCTGACGACCGCCCTCGCCGACCCCAAGCTCATCGTCCAGGACAAGCAGCTGCTGAAGGTCATCCTCTCGGCCGCCGAGGAGACCCTCGCGGACTTCCTCGGCCGGCCGCTGTCCCCCGTGGAGAGCCTGCGCTCCCTGGTCGACCCCAACGACTGGCGGGTGCAGACGCAGGCGCTGCAGGGCCTGTGGCAGATCCCGCTGTCCACGGCGAACGGGCGGCGCGGCGCCGCGCGCGAGCGCGTCCGGGCGGCCGTGGAGCGCCACCCGGACCACCTGACCGTCCGCACGGACACGCTGGTCACCCGGGTCGTGCTGGACGAGGACGGAACCGCCGTCGGCGTCGAGTACATGGACCACGCGCACGCCTACCGGGCCGACCCCCGCAGCGGGGACGGCACCGGGCCGCCGCCGGTGCGCCGCACCGTCCTGGCGTCCCGGGAGGTGATCCTGGCGGCCGGCGCCTTCAACACCCCCCAGCTGCTGATGCTCTCGGGCATCGGCCCGGCCGAGGAGCTGCGACGGCACGGCATCCCCGTACGCGTCGAGCTCCCGGGCGTGGGGGCCAATCTGCAGGACCGCTACGAGGTCGGCGTGGTCAGCGAGATGGACCGCGAGTTCCCGGTCGTCAAGGACTGCGACTTCCACGCGCCGCGGCCCGGCGCCGAACCCGACCGCTGCTACCGCGCCTGGCGGCGCGGCGAGGGCCTGTACACCACCAACGGCGCCGTCATCGGCATCACCCGCAAGTCCCGCCCGGACCTCGACGCCCCGGACCTCTTCGTCTTCGGCGGCCCCTTCGACTTCCGCGGCTACCGCCCCGGCTACTCGCTCGACCTGACGCGCCACCGGGACCGCTTCACCTGGGCCGTCCTGAAGAGCCGCACGCACAACACCGGCGGCCGGGTGCGGCTGCGCTCCGACGACCCCCGCGACACCCCCGACGTCGACTTCCACTACTTCACCGAGGGCACGGACACGGACGGCCTGGACCTGGAGGCGATGGCCGACGCCGTGGAGTTCGTACGCCGGATGAACCGCAGGGCCGACTCCGTGATCGTGAAGGAGCTGTGGCCCGGCCCCCAGGTCCGCGACCGCGAGGAGATCCGCCGCTTCGTCCGGGACGAGGCGTGGGGCCACCACGCGTCCTGCAGCTGCAGGATGGGCCGGGCCGACGATCCGTCGGCCGTCGTCGACAGCCGGTTCAGGGTCCGCGGGGTGGCCGGCCTGCGGATCGTGGACGCCTCCGTCTTCCCCCGCATCCCCGGGTTCTTCATCGTCACGCCGGTCTACATGATCAGCGAGAAGGCGAGCGACGTGATCCTCGCCGACGCGGCCCGCGCCGACAGGATCCCCTCACCACCCCCGACCTGACAGGGCCCAGCCAGAGGAGTACGACCATGAGCACGCCACGACGCACGCCCCGGCGATCCGGATCCGGCTACCGCTCCAGCCTTCTTTGGCGGCTCCTCGCCGGCCTCGCGGGCTATGTCGACCGGCGCGTCGGCTGGGACAAACTCGCCGTCATCCCCGGGCTGCTGACCATCCTCGGGCTGCGCGTCAGATACCGCCGGGAGAACCTCCACGACACCACCCACCTGCCCTCGACCGGCCTCCCCGACCCCGGGCCCCCCTCCGCCGGCCACACGGTCGGCCGTACCGCGGACGGCAGCCACAACGACCTCGACGAACCGCGCATGGGCATGGCGGGGACGCGCTTCGGCCGCAACATCCCGCTGGAGAAGATCGCCCCGGCCGCAGCCGAGGACATCCTGTCGAGCCCCAACCCGCGCGAGGTCAGCCGCGCCCTGCTCACCCGCCACGAGCTCGTCGCGGCCGAGTCGGTCAACTCCCTGGTCGCAGCCTGGCTGCAGTTCATGATCCGCGACTGGTTCAGCCACGGCACCAGCCCGGTGGAACGGCCCTGGGAAGTGCCCCTGATGGCCGACGACCCCTGGCCGGAGCGCCCCATGCGCATCATGCGCACCCCGGACGACCCGACCCGGGACCCGAACGCGCCCGCCGGCACGCCCGACACCCGCGTCAACGTCCTCTCCCACTGGTGGGACGCCTCCCAGATCTACGGCGTCGACGACGAGGAACAGCGCCGGCTGCGCACCGGCGAGCTCGGCAAGCTCTACCGGTGGGACGACGAGCGCCCGACGCCGCCCTCGGGCTCCGCCCCCGACCCCTCGAGCGTTCCGGGCTTCTGGCTGGGCCTGGTCATGATGCACGACCTCTTCACCCGGGAGCACAACGCGATCTGCGACCACCTGCACGCCGCGTACCCGGCCTGGGACGACGAGGAGCTCTTCCAGCGGGCCCGCCTCGTCAACGCCGCCCTCCTCGCCAAGATCCACACCACGGAGTGGACCCCGGCGGTCATCAGCCACCCCACCACCGTCAAGGCGCTGCGGACCAACTGGTGGGGCCTGGCGGGCGAACGCGTCCACAACCTCTTCGGCCGCCTCAGCGACAGTGAGATCATCAGCGGCATCCCCGGCGGCGAGACCGACCACTACGGCATCCCGTACGCCCTCACCGAGGAGTTCGTGGCCGTCTACCGCATGCACCCGCTCGTCCGCGACGACTGGCACCTGCGCTCGGCCGAGGACAACGCCACGCTGCGCGAGTGCACCTTCCGCGAGATCGCCGGGCCCAAGGCGCTCCAGGTCCTGCAGACCGTGGACATGGCCGACCTGCTCTACAGCTTCGGCACGCTCCCCCCGGGCCTGGTCACCCTCCACAACTTCCCGCGGTTCCTGCAGGAGTACGAGCGCCCGGACGGGCACCTGCAGGACCTCGCCGCGACCGACATCCTGCGCAACCGGGAAATGGGCGTCCCCCGCTACAACGAGTTCCGGCGGCTGCTGCGCATGAAGCCCGCCGAGACCTTCGAGGAGCTGACGGACAACCCGGCGTGGGCCAAGGAGATCAAGCGGCTCTACGCGGGCGACGTCGAGAAGGTCGACCTCACCGTCGGGATGTTCGCCGAGACGCTGCCGGCCGGATTCGCCTTCAGCGACACGGCGTTCCGCATCTTCATCCTGATGGCCTCGCGCCGGCTGAACAGCGACCGCTTCTTCACCGAGCACTACACCCCGGCGGTGTACTCCAAGGCCGGCATGGCGTGGATCGACGACAACACCATGCTCACCGTCCTGCTGCGCCACCACCCGGAACTGCGCCCGGCCCTGGCGGGCCTGGACAACGCGTTCGCGCCGTGGAACAAGGCGCCGCGCGCGGCCTGAACCCGCGCGGCGCGCGGGCCGCGGGACAGCAGGCGCAGGGGTGAATAATTGCGCCATGGACCAGATCGACAGGAATATCTTGCGCGAGCTGCAGGAGGACGGCCGGCTGACCATCCAGGAGCTGGCCCAGCGGGTCGGCCTCACCTCCTCCCCGTGCATGCGCCGGGTCCGGCAGCTCGAGCAGGACGGAGTCATCCAGGGCTACCGGGCGGTCATCGACCCCGAAGCCGTCGGGCGCGGCTTCGAGGTCCTGGTCTCCATCGAGGTCAAACGCGACCGGGAGGCGGTCGAGGCCTTCGAGGCCGCGCTCCAGGACATCCCCGACGTCATCGAGGCCTACCGCCTCTTCGGCAGCCCCGGCTGCCTGCTGCGCATCGCGGTCGCCGACATCACCGCCTACGAACGGCTGTGGATCGAACGCCTCACCACGCTGTCGGGCATCACCGAGGTCAACTCGCAGATCATCATGAAGCGGATCAAGGAACCCCGGGGCCTGCCGGTCGACCGCTGAGCCCGCAGGCCCGTGTGCCCACATGCCCACATGCCCAGATGTCTTCATGTCCGCATAAAAGGTGTTGGCCGTTGATCGCCGCTCCGGAACAATCAGGCTGTTCAGCGGAGGGGGAGGACGGACAGTGGACATATTCGCGTGTGCGGGGTGCGGCGCCGTGCTGACCGCACCCGTCTCCCGGATCGCGCTTCCCGTCCACGCCCGCCAGGCGTACGGCCACGAACTGCTCCCCGCGCTCATGGAACCGGGGACGTACGCCGTCGACCCCGAGCCTTCCGGGCCGCCATGGCGGCCCTGGAGCGAGATCGGCGTGGACGAAGCGGAAGCCCGAGGTGTGTTCGCTCCGGTTACCTCCCTCTCCTTCGGGGCGCCGGGAGCGGTCGTCGTCGCGCCGGGCGACACCCGCGGCACCGTCCTGATCCCGGAACGATGCGACGGCTACTGCATGGGCCCGGACGGAAGGGACGGACCGAACCTGGCTTGCGCGCGCTGCGGCCAGGAGGTGGCGACCCGCATCGACGACTGCTCGTACTGGCAGGCGGTGTGGCTGGCCCCGCACGCCGTGGTCCGCCGTCCCGCCGACGGCCCCGCTCACGGGACGGACGACGGGGAGACGCCGGCGGAGGAGTGGCAGGGCACGCCGCCGGTCGAGCCGTCCGGGGCATGGAGCCTCCGGTGGGAGGCGGCGGCCGGGGCGGCGCTGGCCCACCTGCTGGCGGCCTCAGGGGGTGCGCCCGTGGCCGTCCCCGACGGCCTCGCCGCGAACATCTTCGGCCGCGCGCTCGACGCCCTGCTCCCGCCCGGGCCGCCGGTCAGGCGAGCGGCCCTGGCCGGCCCGGGCCTGCCCGCCACCGACCCCGCCCCCGACATCACCCTGGTCCCGCGACATCCGCGGACGGGGAAGGCGTGGCAACCGCCCGGCCACACGGAGCCCGTGCCGCTGGACGCCGGCGTATGGACGTATCTGGCCTTCCCCCGTGAACGGCTGCCGGTTCCCGTGACAGGCGGACTGCCCGACGGCGTCCTCCGCGACGATCCGCCGCCGATGCGCCCACAGGAGCTGTTCCGGCCCGACCGGCGCGTGTTCCTCCACACGCTGGCACGGCTCCCAACCGTCCGTCAGCCGTGGCTGCGCGAGATCTACGACCGCGTGACGGGCCGCCCGTACGCTCGCCTGTTCTAGGTGGCGCCCGGACCTTCCGGTGTCCGTCACCTCTCCAGCAGCGGACGCAGCCGGGCATGGGCCCACCCGCTGAGCGGGGTGGGGGTGGTGGTGAGCAGGTCACGGGGCTGCTCGGGCACCAGGTCGCGCGATCCGGCGGTCATCCCGACGATGCCCTCCACTGCCGACGGCGGCATCCCGGCCGCGCGCAGCGCGTCCCGCACCTCGTCGTCGCCGACGGGATCGATCCGGATCGTGCGCCCGAGCGCCTGGGTGAGGATCCGCGCGACCTGACGGAAGGTGAGGTCCTCCGGCCCGTGGACGGCCTGCACCACCCGGCCCTGCCAGGTGTCGTTCAGCAGCCGGGCGGCGACCACGTCTCCGATGTCGCGCGGATCGACCCAGGGCATCGGGCGGTCGGGATCGAACGCCGTGGTCAGGACGCCTCGGGAGAGGCCTTCGAGGTCGAGCAGCAGGTTGGTGAAGAAGTACGCGCACCGCAGGTGCAGCACGTCCGCTCCGGTGGCGTCGAGTTGTTCCTCGATCCCGGCCAGGGCGTCGATGTGCCCGACACCGTGCCGCTTCTCCGCCCCGATGCTGCTCAACAGCACCACCCGCCCCACATCACCGACCCGGGCGGCCTCCACCAACGGCGCCGCGGTCCGCAGCGAGGCCTCGATCGGATCCGCCGCCGCGTGCGGCGTGGGATCGACCCAGAAGACGGTCCGCGCCCCCGCCGCCGCCTCGCGGACGAACCCGGCGTCCGTCAGATCACCCCGGCGCACATCGACCCGCGCCCGGGTCGCCTCGTCCAGGCGGGCCGGGTCACGGACCAGAACGCGGGGACGGACACCGGCCTGGACCAGTAGCCGCACCACGCGCGATCCCACGTGTCCGGTCGGTGTGGTGACCACGATGGTCATCGAGAGATCCCTTCGTCCACGTCACCGGCATACCCCGCCGTCCAGGGTTCCACGTGGCCGCGTTCACCAGAAGTGGATCTCCTCGCAGACCCGTCCCCGGGATTCCAGGTGCCCGTTGACGTGCTCCCGGCCCTCGGCGCACACCACCGAGCGGTCACCTGATCGACTGACGCGGTGAGCGGGGTGTCGCACCGTGACCTGAATCACAGCGGTGGGCTGTCACGGTTCGCCGGTGCGGGGTGTCTCGATGTGCGTCCAAGGAGAGGAGCCGGGCGTGGTGCCGGAATGTCGACGCGTCGGACGGGCCGTCAGTGGAGGGCGGCGGTGCCCGTACGCCGGCCGCCGCACCAGGGAAGGGGGTGGGATCGGTCATGGCTGAGGACGCCTTCACCGAGCACCGTCCGCTGCTGTTCACCATCGCCTACGAGATGCTGGGCAGCGCCGCCGACGCCGAGGACGTGCTGCAGGAGAGCTACCTGCGCTGGAGCGCGGTCGATCCGGCCGCGGTCGAGCATCCGCGCGCCTACCTGGTCCGCGTGGTGACCCGGCAGGCACTCAACCACCTGCGCGCGGTCAAGGCGCGGCGCGAGGAATACGTCGGCACGTGGCTGCCCGAGCCGATCCGCACCGCGCCCGAGGTGAGCGAGGACGCGATCCTGGCCGAGTCGGTGTCGATGGCCATGATGCTCGTCCTGGAGACGCTGAACCCGACCGAGCGCGCGGTGTTCGTGCTGCACGACGTGTTCGGCTACACCCACGGCGAGATCGCCGCCTCGATCGGCAAGACCGAGGTCACCGTCCGGCAGACCGCCCACCGCGCACGACGGCACGTCCACGCGCGGCGTCGCCGCTTCGAACCGGACTCCGATGCCACCCGGGCCGTCGTCCAGCGGTTCCTGCTCGCGGCGACGACCGGCGAAGTCCAGGCGCTGATGGACCTGCTGGCGCCCGACGTCGTACAGATCTCCGACGGCGGCGGGAAGGCGGTCGCCGCCCGCCGCCCGATCACCGGTCGCGACGACGTCGCCCGGTTCGTCCTCGGCGTGATCCGCACCAGCACCACCGCGACGACCCGCGTCGAGCACACCACCTACAACGGTATGCCCGCCGCACGGTTCCTGACGGACGGTGAGCTCGACTGGCTGGTCGCGTTCGAGATCCACGACGGACGGATCACCGGCCTCTACGGCATCCGCAACCCCGACAAGCTGCTGCGCGCCGACACGGTGCGCCCACTCGACAGAGGAGAACACCAGCCGTGGAAACCATGACCGTCGAACGCGTCATCAACGCCCCGATCGACGACGTGTTCGCCTGGCTCACCACGACCACCCACTACACGCGTTCGCCCCTGGTGCTGCGCTGCCGCCTGACCCGGCGCGGCGAGAGCGCGCCCTACGGCGTCGGCGCGGTGCGCAGTCACCTCTGGCTGATCGGCTGGTTCCGGGAACGCATCACCCACTACGACCCGCCGTACGCCACCGAGTACGTCGTCGAGCGCAGCCTGCCGCCGTCCCGGCACGAACTCGGCCGCATGACGTTCACCGAGGTCGACGGCGGGACCCTGGTCCGCTGGACCACCCGCGCCGAGATCCCCGTCCCGCTGCTCGGCGGCCCGCTCACCCGGCACCTCGCGCGGCCCGTCATCACCCGCACCTTCCTCAACATCCTCGACGCCGCCGACGCCGCGCTGGCCCCACACCCCCAGCCGACCCCGGGCGTACCGGGCGCGCACGCGCCGACGGGAGGGAACGAGTCCCGGTGAGGCCCCCGCGCGGTCGTCGACCTCGCGGGCCGGGAATGGCGGCGGGGTACGGGGGCCGCCGGCATCAGGAGGAAGGGGACAGCGCGTCCGGGTTGAGGTGTGCGACCAGGCGGTGCAGGAGGCTGTGCGCGGTCGCGCGTTCCGCGGGGGAGAGGACGGTCAGGGCGTCGTCGTTCACCCGGCCGATGACGACCGATGCCTGCCCTGCCACGCGCCGGCCGTCGTCGGTGATGTGGAGGCAGAGCACGCGGCGGTTGGTCGGGTGCGGGCGGCGCTCCATCAGTCCCCTGTCGACCAGCCCGTTGATCGCGGCTCCCATGGACTGGGCGGTGATGCCGGCACGGCGGGCGGCCGCGGCGCTGGAGATGCCGGGCTCGCGCAGGGCGTGCTGGAGCGCGTTGTGCTGCGCCAGGGTCAGGTCCAGCGCGCGGAGTTCCTTCTCCAGGCGGGCGCCCATGGCCTGGGAGAACTGCCACGCGAGATAGCCGGTGGAGACGGACTGTTCGTTCATGGGGACCACCACTTGTAAGGCACCTTATGGTTTGCTGCTACGGTTATAAGGCAGCTTACAAGTTTGGACGGTTCCCGTGACACTTCCTGCCCCCACCGCTTCCTCCCTCACACACCCCCGGCCTGCCTCCCCGCATGCCGACGTCCCGGATCCCGCGCCGCCGCAGCACCCGCAGGGCGGCTGGAAGGGCGTTCTCCTCCCGGTGGCGGTCGTGCTCGCCATCGGGACGATCTTCGTGAGCGTCTACCTCGCCGCGTTCCACGCCCCCCGGCCGCATGACCTTCCGGTGGCCGTCGTGGGTACGCAGCAGGAGGCGCAGCGGATCGAGGAGGGCCTGGAGTCCGCCCTTCCGGGAGGCTTCGACGTACGGCCCTACGCGGGCGAGAGCGCCGCGCGGGAGGCCGTCGAGCACCGCCGCGTCTACGCCGCCTATCTCACCGGCCGCGGCCACGACGCCCCGAAGCTGCTCTTCGCGGGCGCCAACGGGCCCTCCGTCACCGGCACCCTCACCGGCGCCTTCGGCCCCGTCGCCGGAGCGAGCGGTCACCGGCTCGCCCAGGAGGACGTCCTCCCGGCCTCCGCCGGGGACACCCGTGGCCTGTCGATCTTCTACGCGGCCTTCGGCCTGGTCCTGGCCGGCTACCTGTTCGGCATGATGACCTATCAGGCCGCTCCCGCCCTGCGTCTGCGGCAGCGGATGGCGAGCCTCGCGCTCTTCGGCGTGCTGGGCGGGGTCATCATCGCCCTCCTCGCGGGCAGCACCGGTTTCGGCGCGCTGCCCGGCTCGTTCGTGGGCATCGCCGGCATCACCGCGCTGATGGCCATGGCGGCCGGCGGCGCGACCATGGTGTTCATCAAGTGGACCGGATCGGCGGGCGCGGGCCTGGCCTCCGTCGTCCTGCTGACCCTCGGCAACGCCACCAGCGGCGGCGTCATGCCCGCCCCCTACCTGCCCGGCTGGCTGCACCCGCTCTCCGACGTCCTGCCCGTCAGCGCGGGAGTCCGGGCCATTCAGGGCCTGGCGTACTTCCACCATGACGGCCTGGGGCGCGGCATCGCCGTCCTGGCCGCCTGGATCATCGCCTGCGCGGGACTGCTCCACCTCCGCGACGCGCGTGCCGCCCGGAGCGCGCGGCGCCCGTAGCGTCCCTACGCCTCCTGACTCAGCCCGATCCACACCAGGACGGCCAGCACGACCGCGGCGAGGGCCAGGAGGATTCCCAGGCATCCGAACGTGGTCTTGACCGTCGCACGGGCCTCGGCGCGGCGGGTCAGCTCCTGGGGCGTCGAGGCCGGTCCGAAGGCGCGCCACAGGGCGCGGACGGACCAGTACGGGCTCATCACGATCGCGTAGACCGTCAGCCCCGCGTAGTAGAGGAGCTCGAGGAACTGCGCGAGGAACGCGACGACGACCAGCAAGGGGAAGAGGAGCAGGCCGAGCAGCAGGCCCTTGTTCTCGAAGAGGCCGTCGAAGTCGGGCTTGGGGACCCGGAAACGGCGCCGCCGGCCCGCCGCCCCGGACGCGGGCTCGGGCGCGGGCTCCGGTGCGGGTGCGGGTGGGGATGCGAACGGCGGGCCCGGCGGCGCCGGGTAGCTGGGGTGATCCATGGGCGGGGAGCCTAACCGGGCCCCCGGCCGAGTCTCCGGCCGGGCCCCCGACCGGCCCCGGAAGTGGCCTCTGACCGGCCCTGGAAGTGTCCTCCGGTTATGGCCGTGTCGCTGTCAGTTCGCATGCAGAGCGCACGGCGTGAGCACATCTGACCAGGTCTCGGATGTGCATTCCGAGAATGTGTCCACAGATACGCATCCGTGTGCGAGGATTCCGTTTCCCTGGCCCGTGGGGGCCGGGGTGAAAGGGAACCCTTCGTGAGAAAAGCGATAGTGAGATCCGCCGTGGGGGTGGGTCTGGCGGTGGCCGCGTCGGCGGCGCTGCTGCCTTCCTGGTCCGCCGGTGCGTCACAGGCGCGCACCGTGGACGACACGACGGTGGACTCGTTCGGCCGCATCGCGCAGACGGTGCTGTCCGAGCGCACGGCCGCCCTCGTGGACGACCCGCGCGCGGCGGAGCGAATAGCCGGCCCGAAGGCGGGCCGGAACGTCCGCGTCTCGGCAGGCCTGACGCGCAGCGAGGACACCGCGGTGTCCTCGCTGCGTTCGCGCAAGAAGCTGCTCGCCAAGCTGGGCGAGGCGTACTCCGCGGCCAGGACCGAGGTCGCGGTCGACAACACCAAGGTCAAGGACGGCCGCGCGACGGTGGAGGTCACCGAGACCACCACCTTCACCTACAAGCGGGTCAAGGGTGACGAGCCGTCGACGACGGGCTTCAAGGCCCGTCACGAGCTCAGCTTCACCTCCGGCAAGGGCGGGAAGTGGGAGCTGACCGGCATCCGCTCCACGGACAACGGCCTGCGGGCCGTCAACGCGCCGGTCGCGAAGTCGGTCGCCTCGGCCGGCACCACGCCGAACGCGGCGCGCGCCGCCACCTCCTGGCCGGCCCGCGCGGTGCCGAAGAGGCAGACGACCTCCGGCTACGACTACGCGGCCATGGCGGCCTACGCGGAGAAGTACTGGCGGAACTACAACCCCTCCTACCGCAAGTTCAACGCGGACGGCGGGGACTGCACCAACTTCATCAGCCAGGCCCTCAAGGCGGGCGGCTGGAAGAACGAGTCCGGTCCGGCCTCGGACTACCGCAAGTGGTGGTACGACTCCAAGACCCAGTCGGACTCGTGGGTGGGCGCCAACGAGTGGTCCTGGTACGCGCTGAACTCCAAGCGCGTCACCACCCTCTCGAACGTCTACCAGCTCGAGGTGGGCGACATCCTGCAGATGGACTTCGACCGTGACGGTTCGAAGGACCACTCCATGATCACGACCTACCGCAGCCGCATGGGCGTGCCGTACCTCACGTACCACTCCACCAACACCTACCGGAAGTCGGTGGCGAGCATCGTCGCCTCCTACCCGGACGCGGTGTACTACGCCTACCGCACCTGATCCGGTGCCGTCGGGGGCGTCGCCGCGCGGCGTCCCCGACACGGGCCGGCGACCGGGACGCATCGGCGCAAACGCCCGTCCGGCCACCGGCCGGCTGGCTAGTCTCAGCGGCGTGACCTACAGGCTGCGCATCGATCCGGGCCTCCACGCGGCCTACCGGGACCTGCCCGACGCGGCGCGGCGCGACCTCGCCGTCTGTCTGCTCGACGCCCTCGCCGACCCGCTCGCCCACTCCGCCGCCTACGGCGTCGACGACGGCGTGCTGCGCACGATCGCCCACGGCCGTACGGCGGGCGTCATCCTCATCGGCGACGGCACCCTCACGCTCGTACAGATCACCTACGTGGGCTGATGGGTAGCGAAATGAGTAGTCCAATGCGCGGCTGAATGCCCGTCGGCGGGTAGGGCGACCGGCCCGTACCCCCTCGGCGTGCTGTCCGGCCGCGTCGTGTACCCGAGCGGGGCCCCTCCCCGCTTCATGTGCCATATTGCGGATGCATCTCCCGACGAAAGGCGCGTCATGAAGATCGCAGTCATCGGCGGTACCGGGCTGATCGGGTCGCAGGTCGTCGCGATTCTGAACGCCGGCGGGCACGAGGCGGTACCGCACTCGCAGTCCACCGGAATCGACGTCATCAGCGGTCAGGGACTGGACGAGGCGGTGGCGGGAGCCGACGCCGTCGTCAACCTGACGAACTCCCCCACCTTCGACGAAGCCTCCCCGGCCTTCTTCCGGACCTCGATGGACAACCTTCTGGCCGCGGCCCGGAAGGGCGGCGTCGGCCACTTCGTCATCCTCTCGATCGTCGGCGCGGACCAGGTGCCGGAGCTGGACTACTACAGGGCCAAGGTGCTCCAGGAGGACATCCTCGCGGCCGGGCCGATCCCCTACTCAATCGTCCGGGCGACGCAGTTCATGGAGTTCATGGACGCCGTCCTGTCCTGGACCGCCGACGGCGACAGCGTCCGGTTGCCCGCCACGCCGATCCAGCCGATCGCCTCCAAGGACGTGGCCAACGCGGTGGCCGAGGTCGCCACGGGCGCCCCCCTGAACGGCATCCGCAACATCGCCGGCCCCGAGATCTTCCCCCTGGACGAACTGGGCCGGATCACCCTGTCCCACAAGGGCGACAACCGTACCGTCGTCACCGACCCCACCGCCGGCATGTTCGCCGTCGTCAAGGGCGACGTCCTCACCGACACGGACGCTCACCTCGCCCCCACCCGCTACGCCGACTGGCTCTCCTGAACCGCTCGCGCTCCACAGCTTCCAGACGATCTCAAGACAACATCGGAACAAACGCTTGATTGACTCGTCCCCGAACCACTGAAGCACCTTCACGAACGGGGCGGGACGGCCACATGGGCGCAGCAGGATTCGCGGAGTGGACCGAGCACTTCACCGCAGAGGCGGGGCGTCGCAGGGAGCTCGGCGACCCCGACTGGGCGGCGGGCGCCGACCTGCCCGGCCCGGTCTGGCGCAGCCTGCGGCGCTTCCAGGTCGGCGAGGACGGGGACGGGGCGAACCTCATCGGCAAGGCGGATCTCGCGGGGGACGCCGACTACGCCGAGGCGGTCCGGCTGTTCGTCGCGGAGGAGTGCAATCACGCGCGCCTGCTGGCGCTCCTGCTGGCGGCCGGCGGCCAGGACACCATCGACACGTGCTGGAGCGACGAGGTCTTCGTCCGCATGCGCCGCCTGCTCGGCCTGCGCATGGAACTGCTGACCCTGATGGTCGCGGAACTCGTGGCCGTGCGCTATTACCGCGCGGTACGGGACGGTGCCGGGGACGCCCTGACGTCCGAGGTGGCGGCCCGGATCCTGGCCGACGAGGAGCGCCACATCCCGTTCCACTGCCGGCGTCTGCGTGCTTCCGTGGCCGAACTCCCCGGGCGCCCGCTGCGGTCGCTGACGATGACGGGCTGGCGGGCGCTGACGTTCGGCGCGGCGCTGTTCGTGGCGGGGGACCACGGCGCGGCCCTGGGGCGGCTGGGAGTGGGGCGCGGGCGCTTCGTCGCGGACGTCATGGCGTCGACCGGCGCGATAGTCAGGGACGTCCTGGACGCCACCAGGCCCCTCGACGTCCCTACGGTCCCCGAGAGCACCGGGCATACGACAGCCCCCGGCGCTCGTACCGACTCGTGAGCCTTCCAGTCGTCGCTGACCTGCTCCGATATCGCTACGTGCCCTCCGGGGGCCTAGCCAGTTTGCCGAGATGGGGGTCACTCGGGCCGATGGACGTCTCCACCGACGGTGCGGCTCTCACCGGTTGTCTGGTGTAATCGCCAGTTTCCTCCTTATTTGTCCAAAGTCAAGGGGTCGCCGAGAATCCTTGATTGAACGCGCTCAAAAACAGGTCTGCAGCTGGTGACGGGGTTCTGTCTGGTGAACCTGATGGTTCATCTTGCTGTACCTGCGGGACGACGTCACCGTCGCAACGGGTTCGCGCTCGGCAGGTTCCGCCGCCGCGGAATGCTGGAGCGGGAGCAGACCCCGCCGGTCCCGCCCGCGGGGTACACGGGCGGGGAAGGCACCGGACGCCGGCCCTCCCGCCCCCACCCTCCGGAACCGCCCCGGTCCGCGCCGCGTTGCTCCTGCTGAAGGCCCGGCGCGGGCGGGCGGGAGAGCGGGGGAGCGGTGATGAACGAGCTGACGGCCGGCGGGAACCGGGCGTTGCCCACGGGGACGGTCACGATCCGCGTACCCGGTCCGTTCGACGTCTCCCTGCTCATCACCGGCAGGGACGGCAGGACGTCGGGGGACGGCGACTTCGTGTTCTTCAACCAGCCCTCGGCGCCCGGGGCGCGCCTGGAGGGCGACACCGTCACCGTGAACCCGGCCCTGCTGCGCCCCGGCGCCGCCCGGGTCACGGTCGTCCTCAGCCCCGCCGACGCCCGGACACCGCTGGCCTCGCTGCCCACGCCCGTCATGACCGTCACGGGAGGCGGCGGCCGGCCGCTGGCCCGGTTCACCCCTCCCCGGCCGGCCACCGAGACCGTCCTGCTGCTCGCCGAGCTCTACCCGCGCGACGGCGGATGGAAGATACGGGCGCTGGGGCAGGGCTACGCGGACGGACTGGCCGGCGTGGCCCGCGACTTCGGCATCGACGTCGAGGACGAGACCGAGGACGAGGCCGAGGGCCGGCCCGGGGACAGCACGCGGACGTCCCTTCGGGACAGTCCCAGCGGTTCCGGCGGTCCCGGCGGACTCCTGGCCCTGGTCAACTCCGAGCGGTCCCGGGCCGGCGTACCCCCGGTGAGGGCGGACGACCGGCTCGCCGCGGCCGCTCGTGCCCACGCCGCGGACATGGCCTCGCACGGCCGCCTCTCGGCCGAGAGCCCCGGCGGGGATTCGCTCTTCCAGCGAGTGACCGCGGCCGGCTACGCCTACCTCGTCCTGTCCGAACACCTGGTCTCGGGCCCGCGCACGGCCGCCGAGTTCGTCGACCACTGCCTGACGGGGCACGAGCGCCGCGGCCCCTTCGCCGGCGGGGAGTTCACGCACATCGGCGCCGGTCACGCGGTGGACGGCGGGACCGGCCGCACGTACTGGACGGTGCTGTGGGCGCAGCCGTACTCCGCGGCCGGCCTGGAGCGGGCGACGGGCGAGGTGCTCGCCCTCACCAACGCCGAACGGGCCGCCGCCGGTCTGCCCCCGCTGGCCGCCGATCCCCGGCTGGCCGTCGCGGCCCGGGACCACAGCACGGACATGGCCCGCCGTGACTTCTACTCCCACACCACCCCCGAAGGGCGCGAACCCTGGGACCGCGCGCGAGCCGCGGGCGCCGCGCACCGGGCGATCGGGGAGAACATCGCCTGCGGTCAGCGCACGCCCGCCGAGGTCGTCCGCGGGTGGATGAACAGCCCCGGCCACCGCGCCAACATCCTCACGCCGGGCTTCACCCACCTGGGGGTGGGGTACGCGCCCGGCGGCCGCGCCGGCACGTACTGGACCCAGCTCTTCGGCGGCGCCCCGTAGGGACGTCGTGCCGCTCCCGCGTCCGGTTCAGGCCCCGGACGTCAGGTACCACCGCAGCGTGGCCGTGGTGTGTTCGCCCAGGACGGGCGTGGCCCGGTCGATCAGGGTGTCCAGGTGCCGGCGGTCGGCGGGGGAGAGCGCCGCGTACGACGAGGCGGCGTCGGCCGGGCTCCACCGGCGCACGGCGAAGCGGGCGCGGTCACGCAACGCGGGCTCCGCGTCGTGCAGCAGCGTCAGATGGCAACGCAGCTGGACCATGCTGCGATGCGCCGCCAGCAGCCGGCAGGCCGCACTCCGTACGTGCCGGGGCCGGTCGGCGGCCAGCCGCTCCCACAGCCATGCCTCGGGCAGCCGTTCGGCGGACGGTACGAGCGCGGTGGTCGCCTCGCGCGCGACGGCCGCCGACGGATCGTCGATCAGCGGGCGCAGGAATTCCGGTTCCGCCGCGCCCAGGGCGTGCAGGGCGGCGACGGCGCGCGCCCGGACCCGCCCGTCCGGGTGGGCCGCCAGTGTGCGCAGCAGGTCCGCGTCCTCCTTCGTGCCGCACTCGCCGAGACCGGCGGCCGCACCGCGGGAGACCTCCTTCGCGGGGCCGGCGCATATCCGCCGGTAGTGCGCCTGCGGGTCGATGCCGTGCTGACGCACCACCCATCGCGCGCAGGCGCGGACGAGCCCCGAACGGTCGGCGAGATGGGCCGTGGCCTCCTCCGCCCGCCCGGCCCGGTGCAACGCGGTCACGCCCGCGGCCCGTACGCGCGGGTGGCGGGAGCCCAGCAGCGGCCGGACGACCTCGGCGTACCCCGCGTCCTCGCTTCCGACCGCGGCGAGGGCCGCGTCGGCGCACAGGTCCTGGACCACCACGTCCCCGTCCGTGGCGGCGATGTGCGCGAGCCGGGCCGGGGAGAGGCGTCCCCGGTCGATCGCGATCCGATGGCCGAGGCGCCTCGTCAGCCGGTCCCGGCTGACCAGCAGGATCTCGGCCGGCCCGCCTTCGGCACCGCGCAGCGTCCCGACGAGCAGTTCCCGGGCGTACGCGCCGTGCCGGCGCCGCGCCACGCGCAGGATCACCGCGGCCAGGACGGCCACCGTCCGCGTCGGCGCCGAGGGCAGTGCGGTGCCCAGCAACGCCCGTGCCCGGTCGCGTACTTGAGGAACCCAGTCCGCGCAGCGCACCACGACGAGCGGCAGCACGGCCGGCACGTCGGCGCTGTGCTCGAGGGCGGCCTGCCGCACGCGGCCGTCGGGATGGCACAGGGCGACGGCGAGCGACGCCTCGTTCGCGGGCGGCTCGCCGGCGCGCGCCCAGGCCATCGAGGGCAGGTCGGAGGACCAGCCCCACGACTCCGCCCGGATGCCACGGTCCAGCGCGATCCAGCCCGGGGCGTCGTCGGGGTCGACGACCGTCTCCAACGAGACCGCCGCGCCCACGGGACCACAGGCGGCGATGAGGGCAGGGGCCGGTGTGGCCTGCGTGTTCACGTGGGGTGTCTCCGCCGGGGCTGGGTTCGGTCGTGTCGCCTCATCGTAGATCGACCCGCCGTGCGGGCCCGTCGGGGCCCGCGGGGGAGGGTCGTTCACCCCCTGGACCGTCGTGGCGCACAATGGCCGCCGGCGAAGGCAGTGAGAGGGGCCGTGCGATGACGTCGTCGTGGGAGGGGTACCGCTGGGGCCCGTGGGATGCGGACGAGGGCATTCCGCAGGAGAGGCCGGACGAGAGGACGCGCGCCAACAGGGATCTCCCCGGCACGCTCGCGCCCGTCCGGGGTGACGGGGTGACACAGTCCGCCGTTTTCGACCCCTCCATGAAGCACCACGCCCGGGCCCTGCGGCCGAGCGAGCCGCGGTTCGCGGACGCCGGGACCGGTGAGCGCTGGTACGCGGCCCGCCGGATCGCCCTCGACCACGTCCTCGCCGCCGTCGCGGACGGCGACTGGTCCGCCCATCTGGTGCTGCGCGGCAGCGTCCTGCTGCGCGCCTGGTACGGGCAGGCCGCGCGCGAGCCGGGCGACCTGGACTTCGTCGTCACGCCCGCGACGTGGCAGCTGACGGACGCCCGTACCGGGCGGATGCTCGACGGCATCGCACGGGCCGCCGAGGAACGGTCCCTGCGCGAGGGCCCGGTCCGCTTCGACGCGCGCGGCGCCGTCAGCGACGAGATATGGACGTACGACCGGGTGCCCGGACGCCGCCTGGTGATCCCGTGGACGGCCGACGGGCTGCCGGGCGGAACGGTTCAACTGGACTTCGTCTTCAACGAGCGGCTGCCCGTGCCCGCCGCCCCCACCCGCCTGCCCCGCCCCGACGGCACCGGAGAGCCGCTGACCCTCCTCGCCGTCACGCCCGAACTCTCCCTCGCCTGGAAGATCCTGTGGCTGCTCTCCGACATGCACCCCCAGGGCAAGGACTTCTACGATGCCCTGCTGCTGGCCGAGGACCCTTCCACCACCCTCCCCTTCGACCTGCTGCGCGCGGTGTTCGTGGGCGTTGACTACGGCTTCTACGACCGCCGCCCCGTCCTCCCCGAGACCGTCGAATCCTGTGCGGCCGCCGCGGACTGGTACGAGTTCGCCAAGGACCACCCCCAGCTGGCGGGCGCCCCCGTCCGCCTCTCCGACGGTCCTCCGGCCGCGCTCGTGCACAGGCTCACCGCCGCCATCGCCCCGGTCTTCGCCCTCGACGACGGCAGCGGCGAGCCCCTCGCCTACCAGCAGCGCGCCGCGTGGCTCGCGCCGGCGGTGTCCGCCTACCGCGAGGCCTTGAGGACGGACGGCATGGCCGGGCTCCAGGCACTGCTGATCCGCCATTACTTCCACGCCGACGAGGCGGCCGTGATCACCCGCGAACTGCTCGGCCGCGAGGCGTGCGACATGGAACGGGCGGCCTCGATCGTCGCGGAGTTCCGTGCCGCCGACGCTCCGGCGGGGTGACCTGAACCGGACCTCGCCCCGCGGCGGGCGGAGCCACTAAGGTGTACCGCCGGTTTCCAAGGGTCGTGCGGGATGACCATGACGCGTCGGGAGTCGTAGTGGCCTCATTCGTACCGCCTCATGCCCTGATCGGTGACGGCCCGCACAAGGTCGTCGCCGTGCACGGGTGGTTCGCCGACCGCTCGGCCTACGACGCGGTCGCGCCGGACCTCGACGGGGACGCCTTCCAGTACGCACTGGCCGATCTGCGGGGCTACGGCGAGGCGATGGACGCGCCCGGTGCGTACACCACCACCGAGGGCGCGGCCGACGTGCTGGCGCTCGCCGACCGGCTGGGCTGGCAGCGGTTCTCGCTCGTCGGGCACTCGATGGGCGGCAGCGTCGTCCAGCGCGTGGCGGCCATGGCGCCCCGGCGCGTGCGCAGGATCGTCGGCGTCTCCCCGGTCCCCGCCTCGGGGCTGCCCCTGCCGCCGGAACAGTGGGAGCTGTTCGCGGCGGCGGACCGGGAACCGGACAACCGGCGGGTCATCATCGACCTCACCACCGGCGGACAGCGCCCCGCCCGCTGGCTGGACCGGATGGTGCGGCGGTCGCTGGAGCGCAGCGATCCCAAGGCGTTCCGTGCCTGGCTGGACTCCTGGGCCGGCGAGGACTTCCACGCCGAGGTCGAGGGCTCGTCCGTCCCCGCGCTGGCGGTCGTCGGGGCCCTGGACCCGGCGCTGACGGCCGAGTTGACCCGTGACACGTGGCTGCGGTGGTTCGCGGACGGCCACATCCGTGAACTGCCGGCCGCGGGGCACTACGCCATGGACGAGACCCCCCTGGAGCTCATCCGGGTCGTGGAGGACTTCCTGCGCGCGGACGGCCGCTGAGGCGGGGCAGCCCGCCCCGGACCCCATGTGCCCGTTCCCGCCGTCATGCCGGGACGAACCCCGGGCGGCCCGCCTCCGAGACCAGGCTGCTGGCCGTGGAGACGGGGGCGCCGGGGCGCGTGACGTAGGGCAGGGTGCGGTAGTCGGCCCGCGCGTGCGTCGGCGTGAGCGTGACGATCACATATCCGCGGCGCTTGGCGTAGTAGGTCATGTGCGGGTTGGCGCGCAGGAGACTCTCGTGGTCGGCGGGCTTCTCGACGCCGTCGGCGTCGCTGGAGACGGACGTCCCCAGGATCTCGACGCCCAGGGTGGGCGAGCGCGGATCGTCGAAGTCCTTCTTGATGTCCATGGCCAGGTGGCTGTGGGAGTCCCCCGACAGCACCACGAGATTGGCGATCCCCGCCGCGCGGGCCC
The DNA here is from genome assembly GCF_014655595.1 of Streptomyces griseocarneus. Lineage (GTDB taxonomy): Bacteria > Actinomycetota > Actinomycetes > Streptomycetales > Streptomycetaceae > Streptomyces > Streptomyces griseocarneus. The sequence goes on from NZ_BNBL01000002.1 coordinate 474,979, forward strand.
CGCCGAGGATCCGGCCGCGGGACGCGGGATAGCCGTCCCAGGCGTCCATCGACAGACGGGACCGGCCGGGATTGAGGCCGCGCCGGCAGAAGGCCACCTGCTGGGGAATGACGTTCCAGACGGCCTTGGACGTACGGAAACCGTCGAGCAGCCAGCTTTCCTGCGCGGCGCCGATGAGCGAGCGGGCGGGGTCTTCGGACTCCGGCCCGGGGTACTGCCAGCCGTCGCCGCACGCCTGGTCGGAGCGGTACTGCCGGGTGTCGAGAATGTCGAACTGTGCCAGCCGGCCGTGCTGGAAGCGCCGGTAGAGGCGCATTTCCGGTCCGGCCGGGCTCCAGGGCGCCCGCAGCGGCATGTTCTCCCAGTACGCGCGGTAGGCCGCGGCACGGCGCAGCAGGAATTCCCCGGTGGGGTCGCGGTTCTGCGATACGTCCGCCGCGTAATTGTTCTCGACCTCGTGGTCGTCCCAGGTGACGTACCACGGGTGGGCGGCGTGGGCGGCCTGCAGATCGGGGTCGGTCTTTCCCAGGGAATAGCGCAGGCGGTAATCCGTCAGCGTCACCGTCTCGTGGCGGAAGACGTCCGGGAGCCTGCTGCCGGCGGGAAGCCGGCGGGCGCCGCCGTAGGCGTCGATGGCGTTCTCGTAGATGTAGTCGCCGAGGAAGAAGACCGCGTCGAGTTCTTCGCGGGCCACGTGGGCCAGGGCGGTGTAGTAGCCGTCGTCGTACTGCTGGCAGGAGACCACGGCGAGGCGCGCCCGGTCGACGGCCGAGCCGGGAGCGGGGCAGGTGCGGGTCCGGCCGGCGGGGCTGAGCCAGGGGTCCGCCCGGAAGCGGTACCAGTACGTCCGGCCCGGTTCCAGCCCCCGCACGTCGACGTGGACGCTGTAGTCCTGCTCGGCGCGGGCATACGCCACCCCGCGGCCCCGGATGCGCGCGAAGCGTTCGTCGTCCGCGATCTCCCAGCTCACCGGGACCACGGACGACGGCGGAAGCCCGCCGCCCGGTTCATACGGACGCGGGGCCAGCCTCGTCCAGAGCACCACCGCGTCCGGCAGCGGGTCCCCCGAGGCCACCCCCAGGGTGAAGGGGTTCTCCGTGAGCCTTCCGAGCCGCCTTTCCTCGGCGCGGGCACGGGGGGAGGTGCGGGTGAAGGCCAGCGCCGTGGCGGCGGCCGTCAGAGTGAGGAACCGGCGTCTGACATACACCGCCGCCGGGTCGGCCCATCCGGGCCCCGCATTTCTCGCCATGAAACCTCTGCTCCCTCCGCGCTCCCGTACACGTCAGGACAACGCCACGTGAACCGACCGCCCGGGAGCGGCGTTTCTGTGACTTTCTGACCGGGAGTTCACTCCGGAGGGGGAGGCGTGCCGCTGATCGGCCCATGGCCTGCGCGCGGGGCGGGCTCCCGCGTGCCATCGAGCACCGGGCGGCCTCACCGTGCGTAATCGTGGCGCCGCGCATACCCGTCCCGCGCCGCCGCCGAAGCCGGTCTGACGTGCGGGAACGGTTCCGATTGCCCGACCCGGCGCCGCGGGAGATAGTGGATATTGAGCATTCAGAAAGCGAGATCGGAGGACACCGTGATCATTCTCGGAGTCATCCTGCTCATCATCGGTTTCTTGACCGGAATCTCGATCCTGTGGACCATCGGCATCGTGCTCGTGGTGATCGGGCTGATCCTCTGGATCCTCGGCGCCGTCGGGCATGCCGTGGGCGGGCGAAAGCACTATTGGTAGGGAACGGCCTTCAGAGCGCCTTGCGGGCCCGTTTCCCGTCATGCCGTGCCGAGTGACCGGGCGCGGCCGCCGTGCATTCCGGTCGGCCGGTGAGAGTCATGCCGCGCGCTTTTCCCGTTCACCGCCGTCGCGGGTACGCGACCGTCGGTGAGCGGGAAGGCGTCGGATGCCGTCGGGCGGGTCGGGCACGGCTCGGACGTGTCGTTTCCCGGCGGCATGGCGGGGCGCGTGAGGCCTGATGAGCAGGCGTTCCTCGTACTGAGCGAGCGCGAGCACCAGGCCCAGCAGCAGGGGTGGCACGGACAGGGCGGCGAAGACCACGAGAACTCCTTCGAAAGGTCCGTTCTCGTTTCGCGTTACCGCACCCCTATGAGGGAAACGTTTCCGCTCCATGGAATCCGAGCAGCCGGGCCTTCACCGCGGCGGCGCCCGGCGCCGTGGGATGGTGGTCGCGTGACACTGGAAGACCTCGTCCGGCTGCGCCGGGCCCGTGACCTGATGGACCGCGACTACGCCAAGCCGCTCGACGTCCCGGCGCTGGCTCGCTTCGCCCTCATGTCGCCGGGCCACTTCTCCCGCAGCTTTCGCGCCGCCTTCGGGGAGACGCCGTACAGCTACCTGATGACGCGCCGGATCGAGCGGGCCAAGGCGCTGCTGCGACGGGGCGACCTGACGGTGACGGAGGTGTGCTTCGCGGTCGGCGCCACCTCGCTGGGGTCGTTCAGCTCGCGGTTCACCGAGCTGGTCGGCGAGAGCCCGAGCGCGTACCGGGCCCGCAGTCATGACGACGGCGCCGCCATTCCGGCCTGCATCGCCAAGATCCACACGCGACCGGTCAGGAACGGAGAAGCCAAACCCGCCCCCGGCCCGTAGCGTGAAGCGCATGGACATCAAGCTTTCACAGTGCTTCATCGCCGTCGACGACCACGACAAGGCACTCGCCTTCTACCGGGACGTCCTCGGCCTGGAGGTGCGCAACGACGTCGGGTTCGAGGGGATGCGCTGGGTGACCGTCGGTGCGCCGTCGCAGCCGGACGTGAACATCGTCCTGGAACCGCCCCTGGCGGACCCGAACGCCTCACCGGCTGACAGGCTGGCCATGGCGGAGCTCATGGCGAAGGGCATGCTGCGCGGCGTCATCTTCTCGACCGACGACTGCGACGCGACGTTCGAGCGCATCAGCACGGCGGGTGGCGAGGTGCTGCAGGAGCCGGTCGACCAGCCCTACGGCGTCCGCGACTGCGCCTTCCGCGACCCCTCCGGCAACATGCTGCGCTTCAGTCAGCCCCGCACGTGACGAGCGGCCGCGGCCACCGCGTGATCATCCTGCGTCCACACGACACGATGATCACCGGTGGCCGCGGCCGTCTCCGCGCCGGCCCCACCAGCACCCTCACGACCTACGGCTGAGCGCCGAAGGGCAGGAGGCTGGTGACCGGGGCGAGCAGGTTCAGAACGGGGGCCAGGGGATTGAAGGGCGGCTGCTGCTCCGGCATCTCGCCGTCCGGCGCCGGGGCGGGGGCCTGCTGGGGCGCGACGGCGGACTGGGCGGTGACGGGCGCCGGCATGGGCGCGGCGGAGGCGATGCCCGCGCTCAGGGCGAGCGCGGCACCGGTGAGGGACACGGCGAGAGTCATGCGCTTGGTCATGCCGTGACAACGACGCCCCGGCGCACTGGTCACCAGTGTCACCCGGGCGGCGTGAGACCGAGGTCGCCCGTCGCCTCCCCCTTCCGGCGGAGGCGGTCCCGCCCGCGGGAGGACGTGGCCGGCGAGGCAGGATCCGTAGCGTCGGGGCCATGAAGCCAACGCACCTTTCCCGCCGGCGGTTTGCCGGCGCGCTCGGGCTCGCCCTCCTCGCTCCCGCGGCGGGCCCGGCCCCCGCCGGGGCGACGCCGCGCGGCGGCACCCGGCCGGTGACCATGACCCTGCCGGCGCCCACCGGGCCGTACCCGGTCGGCACCGTGCCGCTGCGCCTGGTGGACCGGGCGCGCACCGACCCGTGGCTCGCCGCCCGGACCGCGCGGGAGCTCATGGTGACCCTCTGGTACCCCGCGCGGCCGGGACCGGCACGGCGGCCGGCCCCTCAGCTGCCGCCCGGCGTGGCGGCCGCATGGCAGCGGCTCGTGGAGACGAAGGAGGAGTTCTCGGTCCGGCCCGGGGCAGCCGACTGGGCGGCCACCATGACGCATGCCGTCACCCGCGCCCCGGTCCTGCGGCGGCGCGGCGGTCTCCCCGTGGTCCTGTACTCGCCGGGCAGGAACATGCCGCGCGGGTTCGGAACCGTCCTGGCGGAGGAGCTCGCGAGCCGCGGTCACCTGGTGGTGGCCGTGGACCACACCCACGAGACGATCGCCGTGGAGTTCCCGGACGGCCGGGTCGAGGCCGTCAAGGACGCGACGGAGACGGCCACGCTGCGCGCGTTGGTGGACGTACGCGTCGCCGACGTGCGGTTCGTGCTCGACCGGCTGGAGGCGCTGAACCGTGGGGACGACCCGGACGGGGGCCTGCGGACGCAGCCGCTGCCGCCCGGCCTCGCCGGATGCGCGGACCTGTCGACGGTCGGCATGTTCGGGCACTCGATCGGGGGCGCCACGGCCGCCCAGGCGATGCACGACGACTCCCGGATCCTCGCGGCCGCCGACCTGGACGGGGCGGTCGGCAGCGGGCCACAGGCCTTGGGGACGGTCGTCGAGGACGGCCTCGACCGGCCGTTCCTGCTGATGAACAGCGTGATCGGCAACCACCGGGACGACGTGCTGGCGACGCTGTGGCGCAACCTGCGCGGCTGGCACCGCAACCTGCAGATGCTCTCGGCGGGCCACTACGCCTACACCGACCTCCAGGCGCAGGTGCCGAGGCTCGCGGCCGCCGGGGCGATGCCCGCCGACAAGCCGGCCGGGCTCGTCGGCACCGTGGACCCCCGCCGCTCCCTCCAGGCCCAACGGGCCTACCTGAACGGGTTCTTCGACATCCACCTCGGCCGCCACCCGGACCGCGGCCTCTTCGACGGCCCTTCGCCCGCCCACCCGGACGTGTCGTTCGTCGACTAGGGAGGTCCGGCCGGTCGCCCGTCCGGCCGGGCTGCCCGGCGCGTCGTCACCCGGCGGGTGCCTCGAAGACGAGACGGATCTCGGTGACCTGATAGCCGGCGCGGTCGAAGGCGGCCGCCATGGGGACGTTGACCGTGTCGGTGGTGGCCGTGATCCGCTGAGCGCCCTCGGCCGCGTGGAAGCGCGTGATCTCCGCGAGGACCTCGTCGATGTACCCCCGGCCCCGGAATTCCGGCACCACTCCCAGGTACCCGACGTTGGGGTGGTACGGCGTGCGCGAGGGCAGGGCCATGCCGACCAGGGTGCCGTCGGGGGTGTGCGCCAGGCGCCACCACTCCCTCCTGCCCGGGCAGTTCCGGTAGAAGTCCAGGTCGTCGCGTGCCTGGCGGTCGGCACCCAGCGCGGCGACGTCCCGCCGCGTGACGATGTCGAGACTTCCGCCGGCGATGCGGCGGAAGACCGCCACGAACGCCTCGTCGTCCGGCTCCGGGGAGAAGACCAGCCGCCCGGTGCGCGCCGGCACCCCGGCGGCGGGGGTCCATTCGTAGCGGAGCCGCTCGATCTCCTCGCCGAGGCCGGCCGAGGCGGCAGCGGCCCTCCGCCAGGCCACGGCGGCCGCGACGGCGGGATCCGTCCGCCAGCCGGCCGGCAGCGAGAGGTTGTACTGCGGGTCCCGCGTCGCGCCCGCCTCCCGGAAGGCCCGCAGGCCGGCGGCGAGGAGCGCGGCGGCCGTCCCGGCGCGGTCACCGGCCGAGCGGCTGACGTGCAGGCAGTCCAGGGCCACCGGATGGTCGCTGTCGCTTCGGCCCCACCACACGGCGCGGGCCAGGATCTCGCCGTCCTGCTCCGCGACCCAGGTCCACTCGGGGCGGAACTGTCGTTCCGCCAGCTCCGCGCGGTAGCGGTCCTCGGTGATCCGGCTCACCGGATCGTCGACGACGAAGGCGGCCGCACGGTCGAGATCGGCGACGGTGGTGGGACGGATGAGCATGCGGCCTCCGGGGCTGGTGAACAACCCCGCGATGATCACATCCTCCGCCCGGAACGGCCACCGAATTCGGAATCGGGAGCGGTCGCGCACGCCGGCGGCCGGGCGCGCGTCCGGGCGCCTCCGGCTGAGCCCGGACGACCGTTGACCGACCCCTTCGCGCCACCTACGTTCGGCATGAGGCCCCGTCCACGAGAACGGGGCCAGCCGCGGCTCTTGGGGGCGCAGGTGCACTGGTACGTGGATGTGCTCAAGAAATACGCGACATTCAGCGGGCGCGCGGGCCGCCCCGAGTTCTGGATGTTCAGCCTGATCAGTTTCGTCATCAGCATCGTGCTGGCCGTCATCGACGCCGTGCTCGGCACGGACCCCGTCATCGGCCTGGTGTACAGCCTCGCCGTGCTCCTCCCGGGCCTCGCCGTCGGCGTCCGCCGCCTGCACGACATCGACCGGTCGGGCTGGTGGCTGCTGCTCGCCCTGATCCCGCTCCTGGGCAGCATCGTCCTGCTGGTGTTCTTCGCCCTTCCCGGTACGCAGGGCGAGAATTCCTACGGCCCGAAGCCCCAGTTGGCTCCGGCCTACTGACGTCACATCAATTCCGGTCACGCGGTGGTCGTCGGCCGCGCCCGGGCAAGCGGTTTTCCGGCATTAGCGGCCAGTTGAGGACGACGACCCCGTTCGTACCCCACATGGGTGGGACAGTTCTGCCCTTCAAGTAACACTGCGTAAGGGGGGCGGGATGAACGGGATTCCTCCGCTGGACGGCGTGAAGGACCTGGTGACCGTACTGGACGAGCTGGTGGGCCGGCCCGTGGGCCGACGGGAGCTCCCCGCAGTCGTCTTAGAGGGCCAGGAGGGGCAGGGGGCGGCGTTCGTCACCGGCTACCGCGACCGGCTGCGCGCCATCGGCGGCCCCGCCCTCGTCCCCCACGCACTCCTCGACGACGACCTCCTCGACCGGGCCCGGCAGTCCGCCGAACCCGACGTCGTCCTGCTCGACGGCCTCACCGCGCAGCTGGAGCGCACCACGCCCGGATCCGCGGGCGGGCTGGCACTGCCCACCTACTGGACGTGCCGGAGAGTCCTGGACATCGACGCGGGCGCCGGGGCGGAGCGCGCGCAGCGCCGCACCCTGGCCGAAAAGCTCTGCGTGGCCTGGCAGCAGGACACCTCCGGCCTCAAGGCGCTGCGCTCCTTCATCGACACCGGCGGCGCGGGTCAGATCAGCGCGCGCCTGGGCGCGCTGGCCACGGTTCTGATCGCCTGGCCGCTCGAATGGGGCTACCGCACCTGGCTGAACCACACCAGGCGCCTGCGCTGGTACGCCCCCAAGGTGAGCAGCGCCGGAGGCGCCGCCGCCACCCGCTTCCTGCCCGCCGCCGTATCGCTGAGCCGCCGCGGCGAGCTGCGCGACCGCGCGGCACTGCGCCAGTCCCTGCTCCTCGAAGCGCTGGCGGTGGACCTGCTCCGGGCCTGCCGCAGGGGCGTGGCCCTGCCCTGGCGACGCCGCCGCGTCTGGCCGTTCGTCGTCCTCCTGCCACGTGTCGACGGCCCGCGCACGGCCACCCGGCGGCTGCTGGACGGCCTGGTGAAGCTGCAACGGCGCGGCCTGCCGCTGCTGGTCCTGGCCGCCCCCGCCGCCCCGGCCCCGCCCCATGACGCACAGGAACCCGACGGCGGCGCCCGCACACCGGCCCAGGCCGCCGCCTGCCTGCGGCCGCTGCTCGAGCGGCGCGCCCGCTCCGCCGGGACCGGGGCCGAGAAGGGGCGACTGCCCGTCCGCCTGGCCGGGGAGGAGCGGCAGGAGGTGATCGACTGGCTGGACACCAACGTGGCCGTACGCCCCTTCGCGGTGCCGTGGCCGTCCGCCTACCTGGGCGGCATTCTCGCCGTCGTCCTGCTGGCCGGCGCCGTGCCGGCGGTGAACTGGCTCCGCCAGGACCCCTGCCACGACACCTGGCCGGCGCAGGGCGTCCGGGTCGGCGTCGACACCGCCCGGCACGGCTGCTACTTCACGGACGGCGGCAGCCAGCAGCTGCTGCGCACGCTCCAGGACCGCATCCGCGCCCAGAACGACGTCGCCCAGCGCGGCGCGTACCGCACGGTGGTCTTCTTCGCGCCGCTGACCGCCGACCCCCAGCGCCGGAGCGAACAGCTCACTCCCGCCGGCGTCCTCCAGCTCGAGGGCGCCGCCGACGCCCAGCGCGAGTTCAACAAGCAGGCGGTGGGCGATGCCGAACGGCCGTACCTGCGGCTGCTGATCGCCAACTCCGGCTACGCCTTCGCCCAGGGGACGGACGTCGCGGACCGGCTGAACGTCCTGGCCGGAGACGGCACGAGCATCTCCGCCGTGATCGGCATCTCCCAGAGCCGTGACGCGTCCGTCAAGGCGATCCAGCACCTCTCCCCGGACCTGCCCGTCATCGGGGCGGCGGTCACCGGCGACTTCATGGCCACCGACACCGACACCTACTTCCAGACCCAGCCCACCAACCGTCACCTCGCCCGGGCCCTGACCCGGCGCATCACCGCCCTGCAGCGCAAGAAGGCCCTGATCATCTACGACGACAAGGACCGCTACAGCATCAACCTGCGGGAGGACCTCCGCGACGAACTGACCGGACAGGGCATCGAGGTCATGGAACCCGCGATCGTGCGCACGCCGGACTTCGGACAGCCCGGTGTGGCGAGCGCCCTGCCGGAGCTCGCCAAGAGGATCTGCGGCCAGAAACACAGCGAATCCATCATCGTGTTCGCCGCCCGGGGCGGCCAGCTCCCCAAGATCCTCAATGAGGTGCAGGCCGAGTGCGGCTCCGCGCAGGGGACGCCGTTCCCGCTGCTCGCCTCCGACGTCAACACCCTCATCGAGTATCCGGAGCTTCCGGAGTTCGCCCATCTCGACCGCTATACGGCGGTCGAGATGTCCTACATCGCCTTCTCGGCCGACCGCCACAGCGACCACGCCGCCGGAAGCGACTCCTTCCGTGCCGCCGCGGCGGCCATCAACCGGACCTGGACGGGCACGAAGATCCCCCTGCGCGCCTCCAACGTCTTCCAGCAGCTGCGCAACGGCGTGGACGTGAAGGACACCGTCGCCCAGGACCGGCCCTTCCACCTGCCCGCCGACGACCGTTCCCTCGCCACCCGCCCCCTGTTCCTGTGCACCGTCCCCCATGCGGCCGGCACCGCCCCGTCCTGCCAGGCGGCGGACGGCAGGCCGCTCGGCTGAGCGCGCGCCGCCGGGTCTCACGGCCCGGAGGGCTCGCTTTCCGCCGGGCCCTCCGCCGGGCGCTCCGCCGGAGGGTCCCTGCGGTCCTGTCCCGCTCCCGCCCCGCCCGCGCGCGCCACCGCCTCGTCGACCTGGGCGGCCGTGTGCGCCTGGGCGGTGTTGGTGGCGGCCCGGATGCCGAAGTAGGCCGTGGTCATCGTGCTGACCGCGGTGAAGGCGCTCGTGAGGATGGCCGCGGACTGGGCGCCGTCGGCGCCGGCGACGCCCCAGACCGCGGCGATCGCGATCGCCGCGTCGCCCAGGATCACCACCAGAAGTCCGGCCCAGGCACGGGTTTTCTGCAATTCGACGTCGGAAGCGTTCCGTGGGCGACCCATACGAACCTCCATGCCGTCGCCGCGTCCGGTACGTGAACATGCGGACTTCGGCCAGGACATCTAGCATATAATTATGAGCGCACAGAACACCTTTTATGTCGTCGTATCGGGTGACACGCTCTCCGAAATCGCCGCCCGGTTCAATACCACCGTCGAGCAGCTCCAGGCGTGGAATAACATTCCCGACCCCAATCACATCGAGGTGGGGCAGCGGCTGCTCGTCGCGAAAGGCTCTTCCGGATTCGTTCCGTTCCCCGGTCCCGAATGGTTCAAGGAAAGGCCCAACCACCCCATCATCGGTCTGATGGCAATTCGCCTGATCGAGGAGGACTGCTCCGCCTACGGTCCGAACGGCGGCCAGACGCAGTGGGACGACGAAGACCGCAGCTCCTACTCGCTGTGGCAGAAGAAGCTCGGCTTCAAGGGGCCCGATGCGGACGGCTGGCCCGGGGAGAAGTCCTGGGACAAACTGAAGGTTCCCTTCCCGCACTTCGGGTAGCGCCCGCAGATCCGAACTCGGGGGAGGAAGACGGAGGTCCACCATGGCCACGGAACTCACGGAAATCTGCAACCACACCAACACCCGGCCCACTGTCAAGCGGGGCTCGAAGGGGCCGGCCGTCAAGCAGGCCCAGTGTTACCTCAACAATTCGCTGACGAACACCGACCTCACCCTGGACGGAGACTTCGGCCCCGCCACGGAGGCCGCGACACGGCGTTTCCAGGGCTGTGCCGACATCGTCATCGACGGCGTCATCGGAGCCCAGACCTGGTCGCACCTGGCGTTCTTCGCCAACAGCCCGGGCTTCGCCTGCTGAACGCGCCGCGCGGGGCCCCGGAGATCGTCGGCCGGCCCCGTATCAGCGCACGAACCAGCGCACGAACCAGCCCACGGCCCAGCCTCGCATCAGCCTGTATCAGCCGACCGTCACCTTGACGATGCGGCCGGAGGCCTCGACGACGAAGAGGTCGCGCCGTGGGTCGTGGTCGCCGAACGCCCGGGCGACCCGGACGCTGCTGGGCATCCGCAGGCCCTTCACCAGGACGCAGGACCGGCCGGTCTCCGGGTTCACCCGGATCAGTTCCCCGTCGCGGAAGCTCGCGACCACCAGGTCGCCGCCGAAGAACGTGAGGTCGTCGAGGAGCTTGATGCCCAGCGCGCTCCGGCTGAGCCTGACGACCGTGGTGTGCCGCGCCGGATCGTTCAGGGGAACGCGTACGACCGGGGACGAGGTGTCGGTGATGACGCTCGCGTACAGCTGATCGCCGACGATCTCCAGGCCGTTGGCGCCGAAGACGTTCGCCTTCCTCGTCCACTCCTCGTCCTTGGTGCCGTCCGGCCGGATCTTCACGATGCCGGTGGACAGTTCGCGGCTGAGGTAGAAGTTGCCCTCGGAGTCGATGGCGAGGCCGTTGATGCCGGATATCCCGCTGACGACCTTCTCCGGCTTCGGATGGGCGGCGGTCGGGTCGAACCGCATGATGCCGCCGTCCGTAGCCAGCGGATTCACGCCGAAGTTGACGTACATCATCCCGTCCGGGCCGCGCCGGATGCCACCCGCCCCGCTCACCGGAAAGCTGGTCCTGAGCGTCCCGTCGGGGGCGTACCCCTCGACCCGGCCCTTGACGATGTGCGCGACCCAGAGCGTGCCGCGCCCGTCGAACTCGAGGTTCTCCCGCCAGTCCAGCACCGGTATGCCGCCCTCGCGGAACACCTTCACGCTCGCGGGCTCCGGGCACGGATCCAGGGCCGGGGAGGCCGCCCGGCCGGACGCCGCGCTCGACACCCCCGGCACGCCAACCGCCAGCGCCGCCAGCAGACTTCCCACAACCGCCATTGATCGAATACGCATGCCCCCGTTGTACCGGCCCACCACCACTCCCACCAGTCACCCGCTTGCCAACTGTCACCGCTGCCGCGCTTCGCACCGGATGGGCCCGGCGGTGCCCCTCACATGTGCGGGGCGCCTTTCATGACGATTCGATGAGCGTTTGCCGAACTTGATCACAGTCGCCGGGTCCTTGTCAGTGCCCGGCCTTAGCCTGTTGCACATGTCCGTCATCCATACCTGCGATCAGGCACGCCCCGAGGTGATCAACGCGAAGATCCGTACCTTCCTGAGCGCGCGCGAGGGGCGCCTGCTCACCCGCGACGAGAGCCTCGAGTACCAGCGGCTCACGGTGCAATGGCTGGCAGCGAAGCGGAGTTGCGGACAGGGAAGCCCGCGCCGCGTGGAGGAGCCGCTCCCCGGGTGACCCGGCCCTGCCCAGCACGCCCCCGGGGCCTCACCCGGACGCGGCCGCGTGAGGCGTGACCGCCCCGGATTCCGGCAGCGCGTAGGGGCGGTTGTTCCGCGCCCACCGTACGGCCGGGCCCATCGCATGCCCGGCGGCGAGGAAGGCGCCGCCCAGCAGGAGCCAGCCCGGCACTCCCCAGGTCACGACCGTCGTGGTGAGCAGCAGCGGCCCGAGGGTACGGGCCGCGGCCACGCTCGTGGCGAAGAAGCCCTGGTACTGGCCCATCCGCTCGTCGGGCGCGAGGCCGAAGCCGATCTGCCAGGAGCCGGCGGACTGCTTCATCTCGCCGACGACCTGCAGCGTCGCGCCCGCGACGAGAACCGTCGCCGTGACCCACAGCGGCAGGTCGGCGGCCGACAGGGCGAAGACCGCGCAGGACGCGAGCAGAATGGCGCCGGCGACGCGCACGGCGCGCGAGGCGGAGCGCAGGCCGGTGACGGAACGCGCCGTACGGACCTGGAAGAACGCGACGCCGAGCGTGTTGAGGACGAACAGCGCCGACGCCAGCCAGGTGAGCTGGGGCGCCCGGAGGGCGATCCACAGCGGAATGACGAGGCTGAGCAGCGGCATCCGCAGCAGCAGGACCGCGTTGAGGAGCGTGACGACGGCGTACGGCCGGTCCCGCAGGACCGCCATCGTGGGGCCGTCGTCCACGCGTCGCGCGGCGGGTGCCACCGCGGGCAGCCGCAGCATGATCGCGGCGCAGACCACGAAGCTCAGCGCGTCGACGGCGAGGACGACGAGGTACCCGGCCCGGCTTCCGTGGGCGAGGGCCAGGCCGCCCAGGCCCGCGCCGACGGCCAGTCCCGCGTTGAGCGCCGACTGCGCGTGGGCGAGGACGCCGGTGCGTTCGGCGGGCGCGATCAGGCCGGCGAGCAGCGCCTGACGGGCCGCCGCGAGTCCCGACTGGGCGGTGGCGTACAGGCAGACGGCGATCAGGAACGGCACGAAGGAACGGATGACGAGGAAGGAGGCGACGGCCACCGCGGTGGCCAGCGCGAGCAGCACCGCCGTGCCGCGAGGACCGCGGCGGTCGGCGAGATGGCCCAGCGGAACTCCCGCCAGCGAACCAATGGCCCACGCCAGCGTGAGCCCCACCCCGAGCCGGGCCGGTGACAGGCCGACGACCTGGGTGAAGTACAGCGCCGAGCACGTGTAGTACGCACCGTCACCGACGGAATTGCTCAACTGGGCGACGGTCAGCACGCGCGGCGCTCCGGCGCGCGGCATCATCGGTATCGGCACGACACTCCTGGGTACGAGCGGCTCGGCGGCCGCGTCCTCCTCGCTGGCCCCGTCACGCTACGGTCCCAAGTGGCCGCCCCGGCAGGTCCAATGACGACCCGTCCACGTGGGCCATTTCCGGTGCGGCCGGCGACGTGGAAGAAGCTGGGTGCCGGGCCCGCCCCGGCGTACCGGAGCGGGCCGGGCCCGTGGTCAGTCGCGGCCGGCCGGACCGTCCGGCACGGTCAGGGGCGGTACGGCGCGGGGGCGGCCCTCGGAGTCGATGGCGACGAAGGTCAGGCCGGCGTTGGCGACTTCCGCCGTGGGGCCGGAGGCGTTCCAGCGTTCGGCGGTGACGCGGACCGCGACGGTCATCGACGTGCGGCCGGCCCGGCGCAGTTCGGCGTGGGCGCTCAGCAGGTCGCCGGCGCGGACCGGGGCGAGGAAGGACATGCGGTCCACGGAGACGGTCACGGCCGGGCCGTCGGCATGACGCCCGGCGGCCGCGGCGGCCGCGTCGTCGATCAGCTTCATGACCACCCCGCCGTGGATGGTGCCGTAGAGGTTGGTGTCGTGTTCGCTCATGATGTGGGCGAGCGTCACCCGGGAGTCCGCCGGGGTCTTGGGCGCGCGGGCCGGGGCGGCGTCGGTGTCCAGGGGGCTGATCGTCACGTCAACTCTCCTTCGCGAGTCGAGGATCGGCCTCGGCGGCCCGCCAGGACGCGAAGGACACGGCGCGATCGGCCCGTGTCGTCGACCCGCCCTCGAGGTCACCGAGTGGTCCGCGTGCGACCACCGCACGCGGGCAGCGGCAGGTCTTCGGACTCGCGGGCACGCCTCGTCCGGCGGGACCGGACCAAGGGGCTCCTACTGGCCGTCGCTTCCCTGACCCGCGGCCCCGGGGGGCGCTGAGGTCCAGTGCGTATGACGGCGGTCGTTCCCGCTCACCGCTGCGGGGCAGTCCCGGAATCGCACCGGGTTCCCTCTTGCGACGCCTCCCGCCTGGCGGACGGGGCGAACCAGCTGCGTGATCAGCCTAACGGCCCCGCCCGCGCGGCCCCTCATACCCCGAGAAGGTCTTGCTCGAAGCTCTCCCGCGAAGGTCTCCCGCGAAGGGGACACGTCCGGCTGGCCGGGTGGTTCGTGCGGCCACCGCGATATCGGCGTGCCGGGACGGGGAGGCGTGTGCTGAAAGCCGCCGCCTGGCCGGGGCTCCGCGGGCCGTTTCGCACCCGCGTCCGGGGGCAGCCGAACCTCCCCGTGGCACGGGGACGAAGCGCGCGACGCGAGAGGCGGCGTGATGGGTGAATGGTCGAACGGCAGCGGCGCGCGGGCGGCCCGTGGCACGGGGACGGCGGTGGCGGCGCGCGCCGGACTGACGGCACGCGGCGTGATCTACCTCCTCGTCGGGGTACTGGCGGTGCGCATCGCGCACAGCGGTGGCGGCGGCGGTGAGCAGGCCGACCGCGGGGGAGCCGTGCAGGAGCTGGCCGGGAAGCCGTTCGGGCAGGCGCTGGTGTGGGCCGTGGGCATCGGGCTGATCGGCATGGCCCTGTGGCGGCTGTCGGAGGCGGTCTTCGGGGCGGCGGGCCCCGACGGCCGCAAGGTCGGCAAGCGGCTGCTGTCGGCCGGGCGCTTCGTGTTCTACTCCGTCGTCGCCGGCTCGGTGATCGCCTTCGCCGCGGGCGAGCGCGGCAGCGGTGCCGGCTCGACCGACGAACAGTCCAAGGACATCACCGCCCGGGTGCTGGGCTGGCCGGCCGGCCAGGCGCTGGTGATCTGCGCCGGGGCCGTGCTGGCGGGCATCGGCGTATGGATCGCGGTACGGGCCGCCATGCGCACGTACCGCCGGAAGCTGAACCTGCTGCAGATGTCCGAGGGCACGCAGCGGACGGTGGACGTCCTCGGGGTGGCGGGCGGCGTCTGCCGGGGGCTGCTCTTCGCCACGGCGGGCGGCTTCGCCATCCAGGCGGCCGCCGCCTACGACCCCGGCCAGGCCAAGGGACTGGACGACACACTGCGCACCTTCGCCGGAACGCCGGCCGGGCCGTGGCTGCTGACCGTGGAGGCCGTGGGGCTCATCCTGTTCGGGCTGTTCTCCTTCGCGATGGCGCGCTGGCGGAAGGTATGACGTCGTCGTACGGACCCCCATCGAAAGGGGCGCAGCACATGCGGAGTGTCGGCGTGGAAGAGGAACTGCTCCTGGTGGACCCGGAAACCGGAAATCCGCGTGCCGTCGCCGGGACGGTTCTCGCCCGGGCGGAAGCGGCGGACGAGGACGGGGCGGGCCTGGAGAAGGAATTGCAGCGCGAACAACTCGAGATCGCGACCCGGCCGACGACGGCGATGACGGATCTCGCGGCCGAGGTGCGCGAGCGCCGCGGCACGGCCGCCGAACAGGCCCGGTCCGCCGGGGCCGCGGTGGCGGCGCTGGCCACCTCACCGCTTCCCGTCGATCCTTCCCTGAGCGGCGGGCGGCGTTATCGGCGGGTGGCCGCGGAATTCGGTCTCACCGCGCAGGAGCAGCTGACCTGTGGCTGCCATGTGCACGTGAGCGTCGCCTCGGACGAGGAAGGGGTGGCGGTCCTGGACCGGATCCGGCCGTGGCTGGCTCCCCTGCTGGCACTCAGCGCGAATTCCCCTTTCTGGCAGGGGCAGGACAGTGGCTACAACAGTTACCGGAGCCAGGTCTGGGGCCGATGGCCGTCCGCGGGCGCGGTGGAGGTGTTCGGTTCGGCCAAGGAATACCACGCCCAGGTCCGGGCGATGCTGGAGACGGACACCCTCCTCGACACGGGAATGATCTATTTCGACGCCCGGCTCTCCCGCAATTACCCCACCGTCGAGATCAGGGTGGCCGACGTCTGCCTGGAGGCCGAGGACACGGTGCTGGTCGCGGCGCTCGCCAGGGGGCTGGTGGAGACGGCGGCCCGCGCCTGGCGCGCCGGGCAGGCGCCGGCGCCTGCCACGGTGGGCATGCTCCGGCTGGCCACCTGGCGAGCGGGCAAGTCCGGGGTGTCGGACCGGCTCGTCCACCCACTGCGCTGGACGCCCGCCCCGGCCCCGGAGGTGCTGGGCGCGCTGGTGGACCACGTCCATGACGCGCTGTCGGACGCCGGTGACCTCGCCCTGGTACGCGCATCCCTGGACCGGCTGCTGAGCCGGGGCGGTGGCGCCGGCAGGCAGCGCGAGACGCTCGAGCGCACCGGTGAGCTGCGGTCCGTCGTCGCGGAGGCCGTCGAGCGCACCGTCTCCTGACCGCCCCCTGCCCGGCCCTTCAGGGACGCCGGTTGTGGGCGCCGGGGGTGTACCCGAACGAGCGGCGGAAGACGTCGATGAAGGCGCTGGGGGAGGACCATCCGCAGCGGTGGGCGACGGCGGTGACGGGCACGTCGTCGGCCAGCATGCGCAGGGCGTGGTAGAGGCGGGCCTGGGTGCGCCACTGGGGAAAGGTCATGCCGAGCTCGGAGCGGAAGAGGCGGCTGAGGGTGCGCTCGCCGGCTCCCGCCGCGGCGCCCAGGGCGGCGAGGGTACGGGGGTCCGCCGGGTCGTCGCGGAGGATCGCGCAGACGGCCGTCAGGCGGGGGTCGGCCGGGGCGGGCAACCGCAGGGGCTGCCGGGGTGAGGCGCGCAACTGGTCGCGGAGCACGGCGAGCAGGCGCCGGCGTTCGGCGCCGGTGTCGTCGGGGGCGCGCGTGTAGGCGAGGATCAGCTCGCGCAGCAGCGGGCTGACGGCGAGGACGGTGGGCGCGTCCAGGCCGAGCGGGTTGTCGTCGGCGGGCAGCCCGACCAGGTGCAGCTCGAGGTGGCCGTGGGCGCGGGGGGCGTGGACGGTCCCCGCAGGAACCCAGATGGCGCGCGTTCCGGGCGCGAACCACGTGCCGGCGTCGGTGGTGACGGACAGGACGCCCGAGCCCGCGTAGATGATCTGGTGGTCGTCGTGGCAGTGCGCGTCGATGTGTTCCCCGGCGGCCAGGGTCCGGGCGCGCGTCGGGGCCTGCGGCATGTGGCGGATTGTCGACACGGATTGGCAGTTTATCGAAAGCACGACACGCGCGGCGTTGCCACGATCAAGAGGTGTCAGCCAACCGCACCGCCTCAGCCGTCCCAACCGCCTTACGGAACAGGCCCCGGCCCATCACCCTGCTGTCCCTGGGCCATGCCTGCGTCGACATCTACCAGGGGGCGGTGGCCGCGCTGGTGCCGTACCTCGTCTCCGAGCGGGCCTACACCTACGCCGCGGCCTCCGGCATCGTCCTGGCCGTCTCCCTGCTCTCGTCGGTGGTGCAGCCGCTGTTCGGGGCGTTCACCGACAAGTGGTCCATGCCGTGGCTGCTGCCGGTCAGCACGCTGCTGGGCGGCGCCGGCGTCGCACTGAGCGGCGTCGGCGGCTCGTACGCCCTCACCCTGACCGTGGTCGCCGTGTCCGGCATCGGCATCGCCGCCTACCACCCCGAGGCCGCCCGGGTGGCCCGTGGCGCCGGCCGCGGCAGTCACACCGCGATGGGCTGGTTCTCGCTCGGCGGGAACCTCGGCTTCGCCGCCGGCCCCCTGATGGTCTCCGCCGTCATCGCCACCGGCGGTCTGCGGGCCTCGCCGCTCCTGGTCGTCCCCGCCCTCGCCGGCGCGGCCCTGAGCATGGCCGCGTTACGGGCCGTCAAGGCCCCGGCCGCGACGGCCACGGCGGCCGCCGGCGCGGGCGAGGCCGCGGCCAGGGACGACTGGCGGTCCTTCGTCACGCTGTCCGGGGCCATCGTGTGCCGCTCGATCGTCTTCGTCGGCCTGAGCACGTTCATCTCGCTCTACGCCCGCCAGCGCACCGGCGGCGGCGACCTCTCCGGCACGGCCGCCCTGTTCGTGCTCTACCTCGGCGGCGCGGTGGGCACCGTGGCCGGAGGGAAACTCGCCACCCGCTACGGCCGCATCAGGGTCGTCCGGTGGTCCTACGCCCTGACCGTCCTCGCCGTCGCCGGCGTCGTCCACGTCCCGGGCCCGCCGCTCTACCTCTTCGTCGCGCTCACCTCCGCCGGCCTGTACGTGCCCTTCTCCCTGCACATCACCCTCGGCCAGGACTACCTGCCCCGGCGCATGGGCACCGCCTCCGGCGTCACCATGGGCCTGGCCGTCAGCGTCGGCGGCCTCGCCGGTCCCGCCATCGGCGCCATGGCCGACGCCACCTCCCTCCAGACCGCCCTCACCCCCCTGATCGCCCTGCCCGCCCTCGCCTGGCTCCTCCTGCGCACCCTGCACGAACCCGTCGTCGCGCCATCAGATCCCCCCGCCGGTCCTGCTGATGCCGCGGCCCCGGCACGAGCGGAGGCGGACGGGGGGACGTGACCCGGGCGGAGTGATCTCAGCGCCGCGGAGTGGCCGGCGTCCGGGCGTCACCTTCGGGTGCGTCCGGGCTCATGTCGTACTCGTCGACGTCGACGACCGCCCCGGTCGCCGCGAGGAAGTCCAGTACGTCGCGGCCCAGATGCCAGCCGAAGAGGTTCGGCCCTTCCGGCCCGCACGCCTCGTCCGTGTCCTCGACGTCGTTGAAGCAGCGCACGACGTGCAGGGCCGCCGACGGGTCCGGCCCTTCCCGGTCCAGTTTTCGCGCCAGCGCGGCGATGCGGTCCGTGTGAGGCCGGAGCCGGTCCAAAACGTGCGCGATCTGTTCGTCGACCCGCAGGCCAGGCTCTCGGCACACGACCTTCCAGCTGTGGCAGACCGGTATGACCGGATCGGTGAACCGGCTTCCGCGCACCCGGGTCTCGTCGGGCTCGAGGCCCAGTTCCGCGGTCATCTCCCGCGCGCTGGTACGTGTGCTGGTCAGCGCGAAGTAGGCGTATTGCTGCAGGGGCATCAGTGGAGGTTACCCGAGCGTCCTCTGCCGCACGTACGCTCTTGTGGCTTAAAACCCCTTTGTTATCCATGTGGCGGTCTGGGCAGGCTTGCTCCTGCAGCAATCGGAAATCCTTTCGTCCGTCAAGAGGAGAGACGTCATGAAGCTCACCGTCCGGACCGGGATCGCCGCAGCGGTCGCCGTGGGAGCCCTCGCCGTGGCTGTCGCACCGGCTTCCGCCGCCGTCGGCGGCGGGGACGCCCGTGCGGCGGCGGGTGCGCACGCGGTGGTGCCGAACCCGAAGTCGATCAAGCCGGCCGCGTACAACCAGGCGCGGAGCATCCTGGCCAACGCCGGGAGCCAGACGGCGGCCAAGTCGCATCCCATTCACGGGAAGGACGACGTGCCGGTCGGCTACGGGACCAGCCTGCTGGCCGCGTCCCGGGACGAGTTCCGGCACACCGACCGGAAACTGCCGGCCAAGCAGAAGAAGTCCGGCATGTCCATCCCGCACTACAACGCGATCCACAGCGCGGCGAAGGTGATGGGCATCGACCGCTGGTGACGCGCTAGTCATCGGCATGTGAACGGCCCCGCTCCGGTGACACGGGAGCGGGGCCGGACGCGCGCCATCACACCAGGGATCCGGCTGCCGCGCCCGGGCCGCCGGCTACCCGAAGCGGACGGGGATGCGGGAGTGCGCGGCGAGCGCGGTGATCAGATCGTCCTCCGGGATTCCGGTCAGCCCGATGCGGTAGCCCCCTTCGTCGGGCGACCACAGCCGGGCCGACGGGCCGGATTCCGGTACGTGCGCGCGGTACGCGGGGATGGCGACGAGTTCGCCGAACGGAGGCGCCGTGATGCGGAGCGATCGCAGGTCGGCCCACTTCAGGTGGACCGGGACGTCGCTGTCGGTGGCGAGGAACGTCAGGCCGGACGTGCTCACCCGCAGGCGTTTGCCGTCCAGCGAGGGCAGGGACTTCTTGAGGAGGGCGTAGAGCCCGAAGGCCAGGAGAGGCAGCGCCAGGAGCTCCAGGGGCCCGCTCGTGGTCGAGACCCACGCGTACCACCCCACGAGCGTCGCCGCGGCCGACACCAGCCAGCACAGACAGCGGCCGGCACGGGCCGCCCGCGTCTCCCGCAGCCACGTGTCGCTCTCCAGCCCCCAGCCCTCGGCCTCCCCGGGGAAGGGCTGGTCCGGGCTCACCTCGTAGCGCTCCTTGCCGCCGTCCCGGGGGCCGGGGGGCTCGTCGCGGAAGGGCAGGCGGGCCGACGGCGTGCGGTAGCGCCCTCCCGCGTAGCGGTCCAGGGCGGCGGTGACCGCCTTCTCCTCGGCGCCGATCATGTTCAGTGCCGCGATGATGTAGCGGTCGTGATGCCAGAAGGGCCGCTTGTGCGTCCCCTCCGCCGGGGCGCTTCCGTCGGCCGGAACGGCCGTGAGGACAAGAGCCGCGCCATTCGTGCCGGGAGCCGACTGGACCTCCACCCTGGAGAGGGAGGCCCATGGCCAGCTCCAAGGGCCTTCGCTCCGCAGCAGCGTGTCGACGCGCAGGCCGTGCTCGTCGATCCGCAGGCTCGGCACGGTCAGCGCGGAAACACAGAAGGCGAGAAGCCAGAACGGCAGGGCGAGCGCGGCGAAGCCCAGGGCGACCCAGTGCCACGGCGAGGGGAGCGGCACGCTCGCCATGGCGAAGAAGCCCACCACGACGGCCGGGCCGATGGCCCGCTCGAAGGCCCGCCTGCACCGGACCCGCGGGGACGGCCTGTGCTCCAGCGGCTGTTCACCGGAGTGGCCGGAGTGGGAGGAGCGGCGGCGGGCGGGACGCGTCCGGCCCGTGACAACCCCCAGCTCATGGAGTGCCGCTCTGACCCGGCGCGCCCGCCGGAGGGTGGGAATGAGCCCGAGAGGGCTCAGCGAACGGAGCCCGCCGGCGTCGTCGACGGTGAAGAGCGCCCCGTCGTAGCGGTAGGGCGGAAGGCGCAGGCCGATCCGGGCCGCCGCGCGCACCGCCGCGTCCCATTCCGCCGCGTGGTCGCGGTAGTGAGCGGCGCCGTCGTACCTGCTGACGAGCGGATGGCCGAGATAGGGGCTGGCGGAATAGCGGATGACCGGCGTGATCGGGAATTCCGGCATGATGAACACCGTGCGGTCCAGCGCCCCGTGATCGCGGAGCCATTTCATTTCCCAGAGCGTTCCCGCGTTCGCCGAGGGAATGAGCACGATCAGCGAGGCCGACGAGGCGAGGCAGGCGACCGGCCCCTGCCAATGGCTGCCGCGCAGGACGACCCTCCCCGCACCGATCTGTATGTCCCCCTCGCGCCCTGCCGCGATCAACGGCAGATCGCGTGGCAGTGCGGCGTGCAGAAGAGTCTCCAGGTCCTGGTGGACCGGGACTCCGCCTCCGCCCTCCGAAGGCTCGGCCGGCTGGCTGATGAGCCGTTGGGTCGTGTCGAACGGCCGTAAGTAGACCGCGAACCGGGGCCGCGCGTCCGGCCGGCGCGTACCGCGCGGCGCCCGGTGGAAGCGGATGGCCTCCATGGTGAGCCGGCGGGCCTGGGCGTTCCGCCGCCGCTGCTCCCTGCGGACGTCACGCCGGGAGGCCCGGTACAGCAGCCATCTGGGGAATATCAGGGCGGCCAGGAGTGCGTAGGCGATGATCTCGCCGTCGGGCCGTGACCGGCCGGTCCATGCCCACAGCTGTATGAGCAACGGCATGTGGGCCGCACTGAGGATCCAGGTGAACGGTGATATGCGAACGCCCTGGGCGCGCCGGTACAACTCGACGGACCAAAGGGACAGGGCACTGAGAGCGATGCCGTAGAGAAGTGATGTTTCCTGGAGCCGATCCCACACTTCGGCGTGGTCCGGCCAGAGTGATACGGCACTGTTTATGGCACGGTCCGTCAATGTCGCCCCCCGAAGGACGTCCCCGCCGTCGCACCTCCGGGCGGCCTGGCGTGATGACGCCTGGCTTGATTGTGCCCATTATCGTCATACAAATAAAGGTGTCTGCGTCGTGTGACGCGCGCGGGCCGGCCTCAATGGTTGTGACCACGGCCCATGACCTGTGCCACCCAGCCGTACGGCAGCTCGTTCCCGTCGACCGTCACCTTTTCGACCGCGCGCGTCTCGGGATCGATCTCGGCCTGCACGCCGTCCCCCTCGTAGACCGGAGAGCCGGAGACGCCCACCTCGCCGGTGGCCTCGACGATCGCGGAACGCAGCGGGGCACCGTGCCGGGGGCGGTTGTCCTCGTCGGTGAGCTGGGGCCTGAGGACGACGGTGTAGCGGTCGGGTTGGGCGCTCATGGTCCGCCAGGCTATCCGCGCGGCGGGGCGACGGCCGGGGCGACCGGGCCGGGCCGTGTCCGAATGGGCGAAAGGCCCCGCCGCCCCGTCCGCCGCGCGGGTGACGGCCCGGTGATCCCGCAGCCGGGTGTCCGATCGCTTCGATCGCTTCGATCACGCCGGGCTGTGCCGCGCCCCGAAGGCGCCACCCGGACGCTCAGGCGGCCGTCCACTCGTGGGGCCGGCCGCCCACCCACTCCACCACCTCGGGATCGTCGAGCAGCTCCTCGGCATCGGGCAGGCCGGCCCGGCGGAGGAATTCCACGACGTCGGCGTCGTTGTAGGCCACGCCGAGGGCGTGCTCGACGCCCTGCCGGCGGACGACCACATGACGTCCGCCCCCGGCGTCGAGCCTGTGTACGGACACGGGCGCGGCCATGGCACCAGAGTGCGTTCCGCCGGCGCTCCGCGCACCCGGGCCCGCGGTGACCGCGATGACCGCGGGCAGGCGCCCGCGTCGTGGGTCAGGCCTTCCTGACCACGCTGGACTTCAGCTGCATGGCGCCGAAACCTTCGATCTTGCAGTCGATGTCGTGGCCGGCCACGCCCTGCACGAGGCGGATGTTGCGCACCTTGGTGCCCGCCTTGATTCCGGTCGGGTGGCCCTTGACCTTCAGGCTCTTGACCACCGTGACGGTGTCACCGTCGGCGAGGACGTTGCCGACCGAATCCCTGATCACTCCGTCCTCGCCCGCACCCTCGGCGGGCTCCGCGCCCGCGGGCGACCACTCGTGTCCGCATTCCGGACAAATCAGGAGCACGCCCATCTCATAGGTGTACGCACTGGAGCATTCGGGGCACGGCGGCAGGTTCTCGGTCATCCGAAGAGTGTATTTCAGCCGCGGAGCCGCAAGACCCACCCTCCGGGGCCCGCCCCTGGCCGGCGCATCCGCTTCCTCCGCCATTTTCACCGTAGCCGAATGAGGGCCCGGAATGCATCGGCTCGCAGATGGATGTCTGTGCGACCGCCGGGTCCCTAATCTTTGTTTTTGAAGCGGCCCCGGCTCGATGCGGAGGAAACGCATGCGCGACCTGGAGAACAAAGTCGCCGTCATCACCGGTGCGGCGAGCGGTATCGGCCGTGGAATGGCCGAGGCGTTCGTCGACGCGGGAATGCGCGTGGTGCTGAGCGACGTGGAAGAGGCCGCGCTTCTTTCCACGACGGCCGGTCTTCGCGACAGGGGCGCGGACGTCCACGCCGTCGTGACCGATGTGTCGAAAGCGGCAGACGTCACCTCGCTCGCCGCGTCCACGCTCGGGAAATACGGCGCGGTACACGTGCTGTGCAACAACGCGGGCGTCTACGCCGGCAGCAAGCCGAGCTGGGAGAGCACGCCCGACGACTGGGCCTGGATCCTCGGGGTGAACCTGATGGGCGTCGTGCACGGAATCCAGGCCTTCCTGCCCGCGATGATCGAGCAGGACGAGGACGCCCACATCGTCAACACCGCGTCGGTGGCGGGTCTGATGACGGGCGGCTCGCTGTACGGCGCGACGAAGTCGGCCGTCGTCGCCCTGTCGGAGACGATCCATCTCGAACTGGTCGGCGGCGGTCACAAGCCGCGGGTATCCGTGCTGTGCCCCGGCCTGGTCGACACGAACATCTTCCATTCCCAGCGCAACCGCCCGGCCCGCTTCCCGGATGCGGGCCCCTTTCCGGGCGGCTGGTCGACCGAAGCCGCCCGGAAGGCGTTCAAGCTCGGGACCAGCCCGCGAACCATCGGCGAGCGGGTGATCGAGGCGATGCGCGAGGAGCGCTTCTACGTCCTGACGCACCCGGAATGGGCGGAGCACATCAGGCACCGGACGACGCAGATCCTCAGCGGCGACGCCCCCACGCTGTTGCCCCCGCCGGGCACCTGACCGGACCACCGCCGGCCCGCGGGAAGAGCCCGCGGGCAGCGGGACCCCTCAGCCCGCCGTCGCCGTGGCGCAGGCGAGGTGGCCCCAGCCGTCGGGGTTCTTCGCGATCGTCTCGCCCTTGTCGTACGACTTCCCGCACCGGCAACGGCCGGGGAACTTCGCCTTGAGCGAGCCCCGGGTCCGTCCGCTGCTCTGCGGCCGCCGCGCCCCCGAGGCGCCCGACGGCTTACGGGCACGACCGCCGGCACCGGCACCGGCACCGGTCATGGCCCCGGCCTCCGGCTCCGGCAGCGGGGAGCCGAGCGAGGTGCCGGCGGCGAGCTGCGTGCGGGCGGTGTGGCTGGCGGCCGCGTCCGCGACGGCGTTGAGGGGGTCGCCGTCGACCTGGTGGGCCGGAACGTAGACGAAGTCGACCGTGCGGCCGGCCAGCAGCTCGTCGATCCGCATCACGAGCGGCTGGTTGGCCACCGGGGTGCCCGAAGCGGTCTTCCAGCCCTTCCGCTTCCAGCCCGGCAGCCACGTCGTCACGGCCTTCATCGCGTACTGGGAGTCCATCCGCACCTCCAGGGGCACGGCCGGGTCGGTGGCCTCCAGCAGCTCCTGGAGCGCGGTCAGTTCGGCGACGTTGTTCGTCGCGGTGCCCAGGGGCCCGGCCTCCCAGCGGCGGACCTCGCCCGTGGCGTCCCCGATGACCCAGGCCCAGGCGGCGGGCCCGGGATTCCCCTTCGACGCGCCGTCACACGCGGCGATGATCTTCTCGTGCATCCCTCTATGGTGCCAGCCCGCCAAGGGCGGTCAGACCGTCTTCACGCGCAGCACGGCGAGGAGGATCAGGATCACGGGCGGCAGGAGCCACCACGGCCCCAGCGTGCGGCGCGCGGAACGGGTGAGGGTGAGGAGCAGCGCGAGGCCGCTGACGTGCAGCGCGATGAAGCAGACCGCCGAGATGCCGGTATAGGCGTTGTCGTCCCAGATGCCGTCGGGGTGGACCATGTACGCGGAGCCGACCAGGAACGCCGACAGCAGGTGCAGGAGGACCAGCGGCCCGCCGATCACCATGCGGAGACAGCCCAGCTCTCCCGGCTCGCCGCTGTCGTTCGGGCCGTAGGGCGGAGGCAGGTCCGCGGGCCTCTGGGGCTCGGTGGGTACGGGGGGCATCGCCGGGTGTTCCTCACGCTCTCGGGGCCGTGATCGGCCCCGGTCGCGATCACCGTACAGAGGCCGATGGCCGCCGCGGTGCCCGGGTGCGGCGGCCGGCCGTTCAGCGTTCGCCCCTTTCCTCCCGGCGGCGGGCCACCACCTGGTGCAGGGCCTTGTCGACGGCGGTCAGGGCGCCGGCGACGTCGGTGTGGAGGACGTACTCGACCGTGGCCACCGTGTGCAGGCCCTGGACGAGGAAGGTGTAGTCCCGGCCCCGCTCCAGGAGCAGGACGATCGGTTTGCCGAAGGCACTGGCCCAGCCGATCTCGATGTGGGTGCCGGGAGAGGCGGGGGAGCCCGGGAGGGCGACGAAGGCGTCGGCCTTGCGGATCTCCTCCTGGTCGATGCGGGTGCACACCTCCGGGCGCATCAGGTCCGCTCCCCACGCCTCGCGGCGGTGCGCGTTGTGGACGGAGAGGCCCTGCGCCTCGAAGTGCTTGATCAGGGTGTCGAAGGGGGAGCGGGCGCTCTCGGGCATCTCTCCGGTGGCCGGGTCCAGGAGCTGGAGGAAGGGGCCGGCGAGGAAGACCGAGCGGATGCCCGGGGGGTGGGTCACGGCGTCGGCGGCGGGGCGGGGCGCGGATGTCATCGAAGCCTCCAAGGCGGGCGTCGTCAGTCCTTGCGGAAGCACTGGATGTAGGCGTCGCCGCTGGTCCCGTGGGTGTACGTGGTCGTGTCGTACGCCACGTACGGGTGGCGCTCGACCCGGATGGTGCGGAAGTGCGGCAGGTACTGCCAGCGGAGCTCGGGCCTGGTGCTGAAGAACGGGATGAACACCCCGCCGGGGCGCAGGACGCGGACGACCTCCGGCATGGTCCGGGCCCACAGGTCCTTGTCCGTCCAGACGTCCATGTCGAGGGCCGGGTCGAAGAACATGCCGTCGACGCTCTCCGACGGCAGCTCGAAGACCCGCCGGAAGAAGTCGCCGCGCTCGATGGAGAGGTTGCCGGGCAGGTGCGGGTGCCGGGCGCGGAAGAGGTCCTCGACCTCGTCGAAGAGCTCGAGGACGGTGTGACTGCGGGTGGCGGGGTTGCCGGCGATGCGCAGGGCGGACAGGCCGAGGCCCAGGCCCACTTCGTAGAAGTCGTGGCCGTACTCGCACAGCATGTCGGCGCTCGCCCACATGAGGTCGCGTTCCCACGCCTGCATGGCCTGTTCGCCGTCGATGCTCAAGGTCACCTCGCCGTCGCGTTCGACGAGTTCGATCGCGGGCGTGGTCTGGTTCTCCATGACAACCGTCCATTCGTCCGTCGGGGCTGGCCGATGGTGGCTCAGCTGGGTGCGGCGGGCCGCCTCACGCGCGGCGCGGTACGACGCCGAAGTGGCGCCGGGCGGTGGAGACGGCGAGGTCCTGCACGGCGAAGACCGTGAAGTAGTAGGCCTGGGGAGCGGTGGCCTCGGCGAACCGCACCCGGAAGAGCACGTCCCGGGGCTCCTCGTGCGAGCCCCGCACCTTGACGGTGACCGGCTCGACCGTGGTGTCCTCGCGCAGGTACGTCGGCACGAAGAGGCCCAGCCGTACGGGGCCGGGCCGGGACGCGGTGAGCGTGGCGCGCACCTGGAGCACCCCGCCCTGTTCGACCTCGTCGTCCGCGTACGCCAGCAGTGCGGGCGCGTCGGGCACCCGGAAGGTGACGTCGCCGCAGCGCATGCAGACCGCGCAGGTGGTGTCCAGGACGTGCGGGAGCAGACCGCGCCGGGTGAACTCCTGGGCGGGGCGCCCGCAGTGGCAGGTGACCTCCCGCACGTGCGGGTCGAGGGAGCTGCGGTCGCCGAAGTGCGCCGGGTAGTTCATGATCTCGTTCTCGGGGTTCCCGGCGACCTGCTCGGCGATCGCGTGGTCGAGCGACTGCAGGTCCGCGGCGAGCGAGGACCGGATCTCCTCCGGCGACCGGTCGGCGGAGTGGGTGGGGCGGGCCACCCACAGGTCCACCTTGCGGGCGAGCTTGGCCAGCCGGGGGCGCAGGGCGTGGTTGTGCGGCAGCAGGTCGGAGGCGAGCAGGGCGGTGAGCCGGCGGCCCGCGGTGAGGACCAGGGGGTCGGGGCGGTGGTCGGAGGGCTCCGGGGCGGCGGGCGCTTCGTCCGGCTCGCCCGGCATGCCGAAGCGCATGAACGCCGGGTACGGGTGCGAGCCCGCCAGGCTGGCGTTGAGGGTGTCGACCGAGTCCGCGCCGGAGAGCGCGGCGCGCATCCACGCCACGTTCTCGGGCCGGTCCGAGTCGTGCACGGAAACGGCGGAGACCACGGTGCGGGCGGGGCCGTCGAGGGCGTTGAGCAGCAGCTGGTACTTGGGGTCGTAGAGCGCGAGGTCCGCGAGCGGGCCGCTGTTGCAGGCGCTGAGCACCAGCTCCACCGCCTCGACGTGGTGGAGGGGGACGAGCTTGTCCTCCGGCTTGTAGCACGGCAGTCCGTAGGCGCACCGGGGGCCCAGCAGGCCGGGCACGGCCGCGACGGCCGGATTCAGGCCGCAGATGGTGAACTCGCCGAGGTTGACGCTGTCGTCCTTGCCGTGGCCCTGGAAGACGACCCGGCGCCAGCGGGTGCCGAGGATCTCCGCCTGGATGTCGGCCCGCTCGAAGTCGCGGTCGTCGAAGACCCGCACGCCCGGCAGGTGCGGAGGCCGGTCGGTGTCGGTGAACAGGCCCAGTGCCTCGACGTCCGCGTCCGGGCGGGCGTACTGCTTGGCCACGTTCCAGGCCACGGACGCGCCGTCGCGGCCGCTCAGCAGGGTCAGCGCGCGCTCGGGCCCCCGGTAGGTGGCCAGGAGCAGGGCCCGGACGGGGGAGAGGTTCATGCGGTCGTAGGCGCCGACCACCACCAGCGTGCCCGGGTGGCGGTCGTGGAAGCCGTCGTCGTCGAGCTCCTTCTCGTCGAGCCACTCGCGGGCGAGCGGACGGGCCAGCTCCGCCACACCGCAGGGCAGTTCGCCGGCCCCGAGCAGCACGCCGAAGTCCTGGGGCGCCGGCGTGCGGACGGTGCCGTACAGGCCGTTCGCCGCCGCAACGCCGCGCGCCAGGTCGGTACGGCCGTCGACCGGTACGGGCACGGGCGCCCGGCCGGGAGCCGCCAGGAATTCCCCGACGGCCGCGGGGAACCGGTCGAGGGCGACCGTACGGAAGGGGCCGCTGTCCGGCGCGTTGGACGGCTGCTCGGGCCGCCGGCCGTTGACGGCAGGGTTCATGGGACGTTACCTCGTGTTTCTCGGCTGACCTGGACGAGCTGAAAGGACGCTGGAAGAAGGGGGCGGCGGGGCGGGCGGCGGCCGGCAGGGGCCCGGCGCCTTCACGCGGCGCACCGCGCGGGCACGGTCGTACGGCGGCCGAGCAGTCCCCGGCAGGCGAACGCCAGGGCCGCCCCCGCCAGAGCCACGCCCGATGCCACCGCGAACACGCCGTGCGGCCCGGCCGGTTCCACCAGCAGCCCGCCGGCCTGCTGGCCCACGGCGTCCCCCACGACCGTCGCCAACGACGCCCAGGTGAACGCCTCCGTCAGCAGCCTGCTGTCCGCGACCGTGCTGACCAGCGTCATCTCGCAGGCCGACACCAGGGCGATGGGAGCGCTGCCCACCGCCAGGGCCACCCCCAGCGTCAGCTCCGAGACGGCCAGCAGCGGCAGGGCCGTGCCGACGGCGTACGCGAGCACCAGGCGCGGGAAGCGCCGGTGCACCGCCACCTCCGACTGCGAACGCCCCAGCCACAGCGCGCCGACCGCGCTGCCGACGCCCCAGCACGCGTACACCACGCCCGTGCTGCCCGGCGACCCGTGCGCGTCGACGAAGGCCGGAATCGCCAGCGTCATCAGCCCGATGGGCACCGCGCACACGGCCATGACGCCCGTGAGCGCCAGCAGCGCCGGCTCCCTGAGCGGCCCCAGCAGGCTGTGCGCACCGCCGTCCGGACGGGCCTTCCCGCTCTCCGTCCCCGCGGGGAGAGGGGTCAGGGCGAGCCCCAGCGCGCCCACGCCCCCGACCGTCGCCACCGTGGTCAGCGCGAGCCCGGCGGACCCCAGGAGCATCAGGGCCGCCAGCATCAGCGGCGCGCCGATCACCAGCACCTCCGTCAGCAGCGCCTCCCACAGATAGGCGATCTCCCGCTCCTCGTCCCCCAGCGGCAGACGCGCCCACAGCGAGCGCATGCAGGCGTTGGCGGGCGGCAGGGCCACCCCGGCGACGACCGCCGTGAGCGGCTGCGCCCAGTCGCCCGGCCGGGTGGCCCACACCAGCACGGCGAGCGCGGACGGATAGACCAGGCCGGTGGCGACGAGCACCGGGCGCCGCCCCCTGCGGTCGACGTACCGGGCGACGAGCGGGCTGCCCGCCGCCATCCCCACCGTGTACAGGGCGGCCACCATGCCGGCCTGCGCGTAACTGCCGCCCTGCTCCCGGACCACCAGCACCATGGCCAGCGACATCAGGTACACGGGCATCCGGGAGACCACGCTCCACCAGGCCGGTCCCGCGACGTGGCGGCGCGTCAGCAGGTCGAGGAATCGGCGGGGCAAGCCGTTCGTCACTGTCTCGCTCTCCGTTCGGTGGCCGTGCGGTGCTGCCGGGCGGTGCGGGCGCGTACGGGCCGGGGCCCGGCCGGGATCAGGGGTGCGCGGCGGGGGCCTCCCGGGTCCGCGCGGCGGGGACGACGTCGATCGCGAACACGTCCAGGACCTCCCGCATGCGCTGCTCCACCTCGCCGATCGATGTGCCTGTCACATGGACGTACCCCGACGCGTTGTGCGAGGCGCGGCGTGCCGCCACCGCGTCGCCGACGGCCACCCTGAGAACGGCGTCGACCACCCCGGGGATGCGCAACAACTCCTCCCGGGGAGTGACGGCCCGCACGACGCCCGAGCCCGGCAGGGGCAGCAGCAGGTCGCCCGCGCAGCGCCGCTCGCCGTAGCGCAGCGCGGGGCGCCGGCCGAGGTAGACGTCCAGCGTGGCGCCGAAGACGTCGAAGCCGTAGGCGTGGCCGTGGTTGGCGGTGATCTCGCAGCCCGCCAGCCGCACGCCGATCTCGCCGGCGTAGACCTCCCCGTCGACGGCGAAGAACTCCATGTGGACGTAGCCGTGGTCGAGGTGCATGCCGGTGGCGATGCGCTGCAGCAGGGCCCGCAGGTCCACCGGCGGGCCCTCGCCGGTGGCGACGCTGATGTTGGCGTTCATCGCACCGTCGACGATGTCCAGCGGGCGGCACGGCATCGCGCTCGGCCAGGCGTCCAGGACCTCCCCGTCGTGGACGAGGCCGCACACCTCCCACTCGGTGCCGCCGAGATGCTCCTCCACCATCCACTGCCGCGCGCCGAAGTCGATGCCGGCGAGCGAGGACGGCCCGGTCAGCCGGAAGGTGTCCACGCAGGCGAAGGAGTCGGTGGGCTTGAGCACCAGCGGCCAGCCGCACACCGTCGCGAACCGCTCGGCGTCGGCCGCGCGCGCCACGCGCGCGTACCGCGCCGTGCGCAGCCCCAGCTCCCGGAACCGGTCCTTCATGGCGGCCTTGTCCCGCACCCACGCCACCTGCCGTTCCGTCAGATGCGGCAGGCCCGCCAGCGCCGCGAACCGCTGGGCGACGGCCTGCCGGGGCTCCGAGGGGTTGCAGAAGCGCGAGGGACGTACGGGCAGACTGCCGGCCCACGCCTCGTAGCGCCGGACCTCCTCCTCCAGCGGCACCCCTTCGCGCACCCAGAACGCCGGCAGGTGCGCGGTCTCGCGCAGGTAGTCGTCCGACAGGTCGCGGCGGACCTCCGCGAAGCGCAGGAGCACCAGCCGCCCGGCCAGCGCCCGGGCGGCGTACCGGGTGAAGGTGCAGGCGCGGTCGTCCGCCATCAGCAGCACCGGCCCGTCCCCGCTCACACCGCCTCCAGGGCCTGGCGCAGGGCCTTGACGGCGAGGACGTGGTCCTGCTCGCAGAGTTCCGGCGACAGCGGCACGCACAGGGTGCGGTCCAGCAGGTCGCGGGTGCGGGCGAAGCCGTCGCGGCTGAGCAGCAGAGGGTGGTCCGGGGCCAGGCTCCAGGGGAAGCCGTCGGCGTAGAGGGACCGCCGGCCGGTGAACACCGGGTGCTCGGGCAGCAGGTACTTGTCGAGCGTCCAGCTGGCGATGCCGCGCCCGGTGAGCGAGGCCACGGCCGCGTCGCGCAACTCCCTGCTCTCCCAGCGGAACCGCAGGCTGGTCTTCACATCGCCCGTGGCCCGGGGCAGGACGCGCAGGTCCGTGCGGTCCGGCAGGGCGTCCGTGGCGATGGCGTAGTGGCGCTCGAGCCCGGCGAGCACCTCGTCGAGGTGACGGAACTGCTGGAACTGGATGGCGGCCACGCCCTCGCTGGTGACGAAGTTCTCGCCGTAGTGGGCGTCGGGGTTCCACGTCGGGTAGCGGCCGGGCACCCGGGCCGAGCCGTGGTCGTGGTAGCAGCGCATGGTCGCCCACGCGGCGGGGTCGCCCGTCGCGACCAGCCCGCCCTCGCCGGAGGTGAGCACCTTGTTGTGGTGGAAGCTGAACGTGCCCGCGTAACCGGCGGTTCCGGCGTGCCGGCCGTCGGGGAAGACCGCGCCGAGCGCTTGGGCGCAGTCCTCGACGACGTACGGCACCCCGTGCGGCAGCGGGGCCACCGTGCCCTCCATGTGGGCGACGATCACCCGCTCGGTGCCCTCGGGCAGCAGGGTCGTGTCCAGGGACAGGGAGTCGTCGACGTCGACGAGCACGGGGATCAGCCCGCTGGAGAGCACCGCGCCCGCGACGGCCACGAACGTGACCGCCGGCATGTGCACGAGGTCGCCGGTGCGGGGGCGGGTGGAGATCAGGGCCAGCCGCAGGGCCTCGGTGCCGTTGTGCACGGCCAGGACGTGCCGTGCGCCCAGGCGTTCGGCGACGCGGCGCTCCAGGCGGGAGGCGACGCTCTCGCCCTCTGTCTGGTAGCGGAACAGCACGCCCTGCTCGATCGCCTCGCGCAGCTCCCGCATGTCCGACCAGTCGAGGTAGTTGGCCCCGTAGGGCAGGAAACGCTGTCCGAGTCGCTTGTCGAGGCTCATCGCGCATCACGCTCCGTGATCGGGTACGCGGCGGTGTCGACGGCCATCTCCTCGCCCCGGTGATTGCGCAGGCTCAGTCCGTCGGGGGTGCGGGTGAAGTACGGCCGGGCGAGGGGGACCTTGCCGATCCTGGTGGTCAGGACGTACTGCGGCACGCCGAACCCGGTGATGTGGCCCTGCAGGCCCTCCATGATCTCCCAGCCCTTCTCCACGGAGGTCATGAAGTGGGCGACACCGGTGACGTTGTCGCAGTGGTAGAGGTAGTACGGGCGCACGCGGATGCGCAGCAGCTCCGTCATGAGCGTGCGCATCGTGGCGACGTCGTCGTTGATCCCGCGCAGCAGGACGGTCTGGTTGCCCACCGGAACGCCGTGGCGCAGCAGCCGGTCGACGGCGGCGGCCGACTCCTCGGTGATCTCCTTGGGGTGGTTGAAGTGGGTGTTGAGCCACACCGGATGGTGACGGCCGAGCATCGCGCACAGGTCGTCGGTGATGCGCTGCGGCAGCAGCACCGGGAACCGGCTGCCGATGCGGATGATCTCCACGCTGGGGATCGCCCGCAGCCCCGAGACGATCTCCTCGAGCTTGCCGTCCGGGTACGACAGCGGGTCGCCGCCCGTCAGCAGCACGTCGCGGATCTCGGGGTGGTCGGCGATGTAGCGCAGGTCCTCGTCGAACGAGCCGCCCTCGTCGTCACGGAAGTAGGTGCCGGTGAGGTCGGTGGTGTGGAACTTGCGGGTGCAGTGCCGGCAGTAGACCGGGCACGCCTCGGTGACCAGCAGGATCACCCGGTCCGGGTACTTGTGCACCACCCGGTTGGTCCTGCGGTAGTACGTGTCACCGACCGGGTCGACGTCCGTGCCGGGGAAGCGCTCCAGCTCGCCCGGCGCGGGCACGGCCTGCAGGCGGACCGGGCAGGCGGGGTCGTCGGGGTCCATCAGGGACGCGTAGTACGGGGTGATGCTCCAGCGGTACGTGCCCGCCGAGTCGGCGATGGCCTTCTCCTCGTCGGGCGTCAGGCGCAGCCACCGCCGCGCCTTCTCGGTGGTGTTGATGCGCTTGCGCATGTGCCAGCGCCAGTCGTCCCACTCGGCGGCGGGGATGCGGGGCCGGAATCCGGGGTCTGCTGTCGCGTCGTGCTCGCCGGGCGTGCCGGACATGGCGGCTCCAGTGTCGACGGGCGGTCGGTGATTCGTCAGGTGCGGCGCCCGCGTCGCCGCGGAGCGGTGTTCACTGAGCGGTGTTCACGGGGGTGCGAGGGTGAGCTGGCGAAGGTCGCGGGCCACGCGCTGGGCTCCCCGCAGGTCGTCCAGGGCCGGATCGAGCGCGCTCCACGGCACCGCGTCGGCGGAAGGCGCCCACGGGGCGGGGTCGTCGGGGTCGTCGGCCACGGGGACGGGGACCGTGCGGGCCACGCGCCCGGCCAGGTCCCGCTGCGCGTCCCCCAGCGGGGGCAGCAGGGTCAGGGGCGCCCGCCGGGCGTGCGCGAGCACCAGCGCCCCCAGCGTCGGCGAGGCCACGAAGGCCCCGGCGGCGGCGTGCAGCGCGTCGACGTCCACCTCGGCGGCGCGGCGCACCCGCACCCGCCCGGTCCCCTCGAGCGCGGAACGGAGCAGGCCCAGCCGGGTGTCGCAGACCACCTCGCACCGCCCGCCGGCGTCCGCCGCCGTCCGGACCAGCGCCCGCAGCGGCCCGTCCGCGAACGCCTCGGCCTCGCCGTCCGGAACGCCCCAGAGGGACAGCAGGAGCATCGCCCCCGCCCGCACCCGGTCCCGGGCGGTACGGGCCGGAGCCAGGCTCCCCGTGGGCCGGGCGCCCCCCGAGGGCGGCCAGGGACCGGGCAGCCACCCCGGCCGGTGCAGCCGCGACAGCGCCCCGGCCGGCGAAGACGGTGCGGTCGTCCCGGGATGGCCCGAGCGCAGGAGGACCACCGGTACGCCGAGCTCCAGCAGGCGGCGGGCGGCCGCCCGGTCGTCGCAGACCAGCGCCGCGTCCGGCGGAATGCCGCCGTCGGCGTCCGTCGTCGTGGCGAGCCCGCCGAGGTGCGCGGCGACGCGCCGGCACGCCAGCACCGAGTCGAGTTCCTCCTCCCGCGACACCAGCAGCACACGGTGGCGCGGCACGGCGGCGGGTCCCGGTGGTGAACTCTGGTGGCGTGTGGACGCGTTCCCCCCGCCGGGGTTCAGTACCGCCACGGCGGCACCGACCCGAGCCGGGCGACGTCGTCGCTGTAGCCGGCGGCCGTCGTGGAGCAGCCCCCGCACAGGCCGGGGCCGTTCTCGCGGAAGAAGTCGGCGTGCGCCCGGAAGACGGGCGTGTCCAGCAGGACCGTGCCGTTCTCCCGGAAGGGGGCGCCGCCGGCCGGGCCGTCGCCGTCCTCGCGGTGCGGCAGGCAACTGCAGGCGTACATCCGCCCGAACCGTCCGTCGACGTAGATGACGTCGTCCACCACGTGGCACAGCGGCAGGGAGGCGCGCGGGGTCAGGGACCGGGTGAAGTACCGCTGTTGCTCCTCCGCGGTGTCCCCGTAGAACCGTTTGCCCAGCGGAACCAGCAGCGAGCGCGGGTCGGCCTCGTAGACCGGGTCGCACACCTCGCGGACGTGGGCGGGGTCGGGGTAGGTGATGGCGCGTTCCAGCTTCAGCGCGGACAGCTCCCACTGTCGTACGCCCGCCTCGGTGAGGACTTGCTGCAGCAGGGGCATCTCGGTGTAGTTGTGCGGCCCGACGACCGTGTTGACCCGCGTCAGCACGCCGAGCTCGGCGGCGGCGCGCAGCCCGCGCAGACCGTTGTCGAACATGCCGGGGGAGCGGCGGTAGACGTCGTGGGTCGCGCCCGAGCCGCCGTCCAGGCTGACGATCACCTGCGCCAGGCCCGCCGCCGCGAGCCGGCCGGCCATCCTGGGCAGCATCATCCCGTTGGTGATGAGCGACATCCGCATGCCGGCCGCCGTGCCCGCGCGCACCAGTTCCACGACGTCCTGGTGCATCAGGGGCTCGCCGCCGGTGAAGCGTACGTACCCCACTCCGGCGGCGAGGGCCTTGGGCAGCAGGTCGTCGAAGTCGGCGGGGGAGAAGCGGTAGGCGTCGCGGGAGAGCGCGAACTCGCACATGAAGCAGTCGGCGTTGCAGGCTTCCAGGATCCTGATGAAGAGATAGCGCTGACGCTCACGCATCGGGACGAGGCCTTTCGGTGGCGAGGTCGGGAGGCGGGGGCGGGGGGCGAGGGCCCGGGTTCAGGCGTCCGGCGGCGACTGTCCCGCCGCCGTCAGCACGGCGTCGGCCACCTGAGCCGCGCCCCCGGTGCCGACGGCCGTGGCGAGCGCCCCCCAGTCGGCGGCCGCGGCGGTGCGCCGCAGGGCGGCCAGGATGCGGTCGCTCAGCGCCGCCACCACGCGGTCGGCGTCCGTGCGCGCGGCCGCCTGGCCGATCGCTTCGTAGATCAGTTCCAGCGCGTGGTCCTCGCCCTTCGCGCGCAGCGCCAGGGCCTCGTCCTCGCGCAGGACGTCCTCGGGCCAGGTGACCCGGACGTCGGCGTCGACCGCGCGGCTGTGGAACCGGCCGTTGAAGATCTGGCTGAGGTTCTGCGGGGGCAGGCAGAGCGTGGGCACGCCCAGGCTGCCGGCCTCCAGCAGCGTGGTGAGCCCCGGGGAGGCGAGGAGCGCGTCGCAGCCGGCCAGTTCGGCGAGGAACGCGCCGTGGGGGAGCGCCCCGGCCGTCACCCGCAGGGGAAGGGGGGCGCGGCCGACGAACTCGGCGAGCAGCCCGGCCGGGAGATTGCCCGCCAGCCGGACCTCGCGCACGCCGTGGGCGGCGAGCGCCTCGAGGACGGCGGGGACGACCAGGCGCGGGTAGCTCGTCCAGTCGGCGAGCTTCGGCGCGCGCAGGCCGCCGAGGCTGACGACGACCTTGCGGCAGGGCCGTCCGGCGCCTCCGCCCGCGCGGGGCACGGGGGGCGTGCCGACGATCGCCTCGACCCAGCGCAGCCGGGGAATGGACGCCAGGATCTCCTGGCACTCGGGCGGGAGTTCGACGGAGCGCTGGGCGCAGTAGACCGTCGCGTCGAGCGGCAGCGCGGAGCGGTCGCCCTCGGTCCACAGGAACGGCAGGCTGTCGACGA
The DNA here is from genome assembly GCF_014655595.1 of Streptomyces griseocarneus. Lineage (GTDB taxonomy): Bacteria > Actinomycetota > Actinomycetes > Streptomycetales > Streptomycetaceae > Streptomyces > Streptomyces griseocarneus. The sequence continues at coordinate 511,259 of NZ_BNBL01000002.1, forward strand.
ACACGGTCGGCACGCCGGCGGCCTCCAGGGCCCCCGCGACCGGCCCGTCCAGCACGACCACGGCCGCCTTGACCCCTTCGGTCCGTACGAGCTCCTCGAGCATGTCCTGGACGGCCGGTCCGGACTCCGGCAGGTCGTACCAGCGTTCGACGGGGTGCTGGCTCAGCAGGAGGCGGCCGATGCCGGAGGCGAGCCCGACGAACCGCAGCGGCACCGGTGACCTCTCGCGCAGCGCGGACAGCACCGCGCTCAGCTTTCCCGAGCTGCCCCAGCCGAACTCGGCCCCCGAGAGGGCGACGGTGAGGGCCTCCCGGCCCGGTGCGGGGCCGGAGGAGGCGCTGGGGGAGAGGTGGGGCGGACGGACATCGGGAGCTCGACGCATCAGTGTCTTTTCCGGCTTCCTCGGGCGGGCCGTGGCCCGTCGGACGAGCAGGGAGGAGCGGCGGCCGCCGGTGGAGCGGTCGCGCCGCGGTGAGGGGTGCCGGAGTCAACGTTCACGCATGGCCGCCGATGACACAAGGGCATCATCGCCTGAATTCGGTCAGGTGATGAGGAGTCAGGTGACAGGCGATAAGTAGGTTAAATCCTCTTTTTATTGTCTCTGGGGCCGAAGAGGCGTCCGGGGACGCCCCCAGTGGCCCCTGAGGCGAACACGGCGCTGCCCGGTGCACCGGCAGGGGGCGTACGCCCCGAGGCGCGCGGCCCGGTGGAAGCCGACGGCGTGGCCTTAACGAGCCGGAGACCGGGCACACCCGCGGCCGTGGACTACGCCTGCCCCCTCCTGGCCGGCGCCTCGCTCCGGGACGACGGTGCCTCCGCCTCCTCGCGGAGGGCGCTCTCGGCCGCCGACATGTCCTGGGTGCCGATGACGGAGAGCAGCTCCAGCTGGGCGGCCGCCCGGGTGCCGGGCGGGGCGGTGAACCACAGCAGGCGCTGGTGCCCGTCCTCGCTGAACAGGCTGTGGCAGTCCAGCTCGATGACGCCCAGCGAGGGATGGACGATGCGCTTGCGGTCGACGCGGCGCAGGCCGACGTCGCGGGTCTCCCACAGGGCGGTGAACTCCGCGCTGCGCCGCCGCAGCGCGGTCACCAGGGCGGTCACCTCGCTGTCGCAGCCGCGCCGGGCGGCGACCGCCCGGAGGTCGGCGACGAAGACCCGGGAGTGGTGCGGGTGCTCGTCGCCCGGGTAGAGGGCGCGGGCGGCCGGGTCGGTGAACCAGCGGTAGACGAAGCTCGCCGCAGGGCCGCGTACCGTCGGATGCCGGCCGACCAGGGCCGCGGCCAGGTCGTTCTGGACGAGGGTCTCGTGCAGGTCGGTGATGACCTGGGCGGGGGTGGTGGTGAGCCGGTCCAGCAGGCCGAGCAGGGCCGGCTGGACGTGCGCCGCCGGGCCGTGCGCCGCCGGGGGCAGGGGGCGGCCGGCGAGGTGGAACAGGTGGTCGCGTTCGTCGCCGCCCAGGCGCAGCGCCCGGGCGAGGGCGGTCAGGGCGTGCTCCGAGGGCTGCGAGCCGCGTCCGCGTTCCAGCTCGGTGTAGTAGTCCGCCGACAGGGCGGCCAGCTGCGCGACCTCCTCGCGCCGCAGGCCGGGCACCCGGCGCCGGGGGCCGGTGGGCAGCCCGACGTCGGCCGGCCGGATGCGGGCGCGCCGGGATTTGAGGAACGCGGCGAGTTCGGGAAGGTTCACGCCCCCCATCGTCACCCGGCGGCGAGGGCCGATCCAGGGGGTGGCATCCCCTGGGTGGACACAGCCCTGGCTGGAGGCGGAGCGCCGGACGATCGTGGGCGGGGCACGGCGACGCCGCCCTGCCGCCCTTGCCCGACGGCTTCACGGCGGGCAGTCGCCCACTCACCGTCGCACAAGGAGAACGAGCATGCCGTTCGCGAACTTCAAGGTCCCCGCGTACACCCTCAGCGAGGAGCAGAAGCAGCAGATCGTCGCTCGCACCACCGATCTGTACGCCGAGCTCTACGGCGAACGGGCCCGCGCCACCACCATGGTGCTGATCGAGGAGGTCACCGACGGCGGCTGGGGCATCGGCGGCGACGTCCTGACCCTCGCCAAACTCTGGGAGATGCCGCAGGCCTGACGGCCGGACCGGCCCCGGCCGCCGGGCACGGTCCACCGCACCCGGGCGAGGCGGCCCTCAGCGGGTGCCGGCGTCCAGGCGGTAGTCCACGGACGTGGAGAAATCGCCGGAGGAGCCCTGGAAGCTCAGCGTGTGCGACCCCGGGGACAGGGGGTCCAGCCGCACCCACAGGCCGCACGCCATGGCACCGGAGCCCCAGCCCTCCACCGGCGCGGCGTCGAGGCGCTGGGACGTGACGGGCTTGCCGTCGAGGGTGGCGCTGCCCTTCGCGCCGGCCAGGAACGCATCGCAGGCGCTCTTCGGCGACGTGATGCGGTTCACCAGCGGGAACGCCACGGGGATCCCGGAGGGCATCCGGCAGGTGCGCCGGGCGGCCCCGCCGTGAGTGCCCGCCAGGAACCAGACGTCGGACGCCTGGTTGTCACCGCACAGGTGACCGTCCTCGTCGTCGATGGGGTTGGCGTTCTCCGGGGCAGCCTCCGTCCAGCGCCACCAGCGGGCCTGCAACTCGCCCGAACCGGTGCCGCCCCGCGCCCCGGCGGACGGCGAGGCCGCCTTCGCCTCCTTCGCCGGCGAACCGCCCGCGTCCGTCGAGGACGACGAGCACGCGCTGGTGAGGACCAGCGCCCCGGCGCCGAGCAGGATGGTTATGGATCGTCTGAATTGCATGCGCGAATGATAGGCAGGAGCGCTCGTTCGATAGGAATTCGATAAGAATTGGGCAGAAGGCGAAAGCGTCGGCGACAATCCCCCGCATGATCCAGAAGCCCGCGGTCGCGCTCGTCGACGAGCTGCTCGCCGCCGTCGAACCGCTGCCGATTTCCCGACGCCTGACCCACACGGCCGTCCGCGCCAGGGAACTGCGCGGCAGCGGGGAGCTCCGCGCGGTCGTGGACGAGCTGGCCGGGCGCGGGGCGTACGGGCGGGGGCTCGCGGCGCTGGCCGCCGAGGCCGGCCACGACATCGCCTGGCTGGAGACCCGCCTGACCGACCCCGACCCCCTCGTCCGGCACCACGCCGTCTCCGCCGTCCGGCGGGGACACATATCCGACGCCGTCGTGACGGCCGCGATGGACGACGCCCCGGCCGTCGTACGGCGCGAGCTCACGCGCGCCGTCGTCACCGGCCGGCGCACCGGCCTCGCCGACGCCCTCATCAGGCCCGTCCGCGCACGCTGGGGCGACGCGGAGGCCGTCAGGCTGCTGCCCGGCTGCGGCCGCAGCACCGTCGCGGAGCTGCTCCCCGGCCTCTTCCACGCCGTCACCGGCTGGACGGGCCTCGCCCGCCGCCACGCCGCCGCCGTCCTCGAGGAGGCCGAACGCCAGCTCACCGCGGTCCCGGAGACCGCACGGCGCGCCTGGTGGCAGGCGAACGAGGCGAGCGTGGTGGCCGCGGCCCACGCCGAACCCCTGCGGGTGCTCGACCTGCTGGAGCGGCTGTGCCACGAGGAACTGCCCTGGCGGATCCAGCACCGGATCGGCATGCTCGCGGCCGCGGACCCGGGCCGCACCATCCGGCTGCTGCTCGCGCCCGAACGCGGCACGGCACACCTTCAGCAACTCGGCACCTCCCTGCTGCGCACCCTCGTGCGCCTCGACCCGCCCGAACTCGCCGACCTGGCCCGCGCCCTGGCCCCCGACGAGCGACAGCTGACGCGCCTGCTGCGCACGATGGCCCCCTCCCGCCGCGCCGCCTGCTACGACGCCGCCATGACCGGCCGCTCCACCGGCCACTCCGCACTGTCCGACGACCTCCTCGAGGTGCTGCCCCGCGCGCGGCGCGAGGCCGAGGCACGCCGCATGGCCGAGCAGGCCCGCACGTACGGGGGCTCCTGGCAACGCGTCCTCGCCGCCGTCTCCTTCCTGCCGGTGGCCGAGGCACGGCCGGAACTGCTCGCCGCGACCCGCCGTTCCCAGGCCGAGGACCGGGCGTACGCGTACCCGCTGCTGCTGCGCAACGCCGCGCGCACGCGCGAGCCGGCCGTCCTCACCGAGCTCCTCGCCGAAGACCTGGGCCGGCTGCGCAACGAACAGGACCCGGTGCGCTCCCCGGCGCTCGCCACACTCGCCCGCATCCACCCGGCACTGTTCACCGACGCGGCCGCACCCCACCTCGAGCGCATCGCGACGGACGCGCTCGAGGCCCGCGACCTGTCCTGGAACGGCATCTCCGCCCTGGGCAAGCTGGCCGAGGCACTCCTGCGCGAACACGCCGGCACCGGAGCGAAGGAACTGACGGCCTGGGCGCTGCGCACGCTCATCCGGCTCTTCGCCTCCAGCCGGCCGCGCTTCGAGGGGCTGCGGCGCGGGCAGGAGCGCGAGATCGTCGACGCGCTGCTCCCCTCCGTCGAAGCGGCCGTGTCCAAGGCCGACTACGCCCCCGCGCTCGACCTCGCCCGCAGGCTCGGCCGCCGCGCCCACGCCCTGCCCGAGCTGCAGGACATCCTGTGGCGGGCCATCCGGGACGGCGACGAGATGACGACGACCCAGGCCGTGTGGCTGTGGCTGGACGACGTCACCACCCGTGACGACCGCCTGCCCCGACTCCTCGACCTGGACCCCTCGTTCGCCACGCACCCCCTCGTCGCCCAGACGATCACGAGCCGCCGCACGGACCTGCTGGACGCCGTGCTGGGCGACACCCCTCCGTACGGACGCCTGCTGGCCGAGAACCGCCACTGGGTGCCGGGCACCGGCCCCACCGCGCGGCGCTGGCTGCCGCGCCAGCAGGCCGCCGCGGCACGTCTGCTGGCCCGCGCCGCGGACGACACCTCGCTCCACGTCCACTGGCGCCTCTCGGCGATCCGCTCGGCCGTGTGGATCCCCGGGCACGGCACCGAACTCCTGCGACGCCACGCCGACAGCACGGAAGTGCAGCTCGCCGAGGCCGCGCTCGCCGCGCTGGCGCACGCCGACCGCCCCGGAGACCACCTGCCGACGCTGCTCGCCCACGCCGGAGGGGACCGGGCCAGGGTGGCGGTCTACGCCGCGACCCGCGTGAGCCGGTTCGTCGCCCCCTCCCACCTGGCCGTGGCGCTGCGCGCCCTGCTGCTCGCCGACAGCGGCGTGAAGGTGACCAGCCGCAAGGAAGCGGCCCGCCTCGCCGCCTCCGCGCTGCCGGTACGCGAGGCGGCCGCCCTGCTCGCCGAGGCCTGCACGCACCCGGGGCAGCACCACGACGTCCGGGCCGCCTGCGTGGCCGCCACCACAGGATTGCTCGACCACGCGGAGGCCTGGACGCTGCTGGAGGACGCCGTGACCGGGCGGCGCGAGCTGCGGCAGGCCGTGCTCGGGACCTCGCCCTACCAGCTGCCGGAGCAGCACCGCACGCGCTACGCCGAGTTGATCCACGCCCTGTGCCGCACCGACGACCCCGAGGTCGCCGCGGCCGCGTACGGCGTGCTCCCGCAGTGGTCGCGCTGGGTGCCCGAGGCGGCCGACACCCTTGTGGACGTCGTCACCGACCTGGACAACCGCACCGGCTGGCGGGCCGCGGCCGCCGCGCTGTGCCGCGTCGTCACCACGGGCGGCCCGTCCGGCACCCCGGACGCGGCCCCCCTGAACCGCGCCCTCGCCGCGCTGATCGCCGCCGACGAGGGCGGCGGGACGCCCGACGCGGAGGCCGACCGCGACCGCCCCGCCCGCCGGCGCGTCCGGTGCGTCGTCGCCGACCTGGTCGCGAGCGGCCGGTGGAGCCACCGTGCCGTCCTGCCCGTGGCCCACGACGTCGTCGAACTCCTCGGTTCCTCATCCGGCTTCGTCGCCGACGCGGTGGAGCTGGCGACCCGGGTCCTCGCCCTGGACGCCGCCCCGGACGGGCTGGCGGCGGAGCTGACGCGCCTGGCCCGCCGCCACGAGGGCAGGCCCGTGCTCGCGGTCCGTACCGCCGGAGCGCTCGACGCGCGGCTGCGGACCGAGCGCAGCGGCGCCGACGACGCGTTCGCCCACGCCGCACGGGTCCTGTCCGAGGAAGGCGGCCACACCGCCGGGCTGTTCGCCGTGAGCCTCACGGTCGCCGGCGGCCGCCGCACCGACTGGGCGGAGCACTGGCGCGAGCGGCTGCGCGCGCTGCGCCGCCACCCGCACCCGGACGTCCGCGACGCCGCCCTCGCGCCGGCCACCGCCGAGGAATAACGGCCGGCGCACAACGCTCGGCGACCCCGCGCGTGCCCCGGCCCACGGCACGCGCGGGGCGTCAGCCCTCCACCGTCTGGACCTGCGGCGGATGGCCGTTCCAGGTGACGAAAACCGAGGTGGTCTGCGGGCCGGCCACGAAGTCCACCCGGATCCAGGCGCTCTGCTTCCACACCCGCATCCGCCAGCCCTCGTCCGGGGTCGCCGAGACCAGCGTGGCCGAGCTCTCGCCGAGATCGAAGACCACCCGCCCGCCCCGGACCGGATAGCTCTTCACCTCCCCGGCACCCGGCGACGGTCCGTCGCCGGGGCGGGGCGCCGCCCCGGCCTCGCCCCCCGGCGTGGGCGTGGGCGTCACGCGCCGCGCGGACGGCGCCGCGGTGCCCGATGACGGGGACGCGGACGGAGGCGGCGACGGCGGTTGCGGGGCACGGGCCGAGGAGGCCGGCCCGCCGATCTCCGGCGCCGCGCCACCGGAGATCGGCAGCGCGCGCGGCGGCTCGTAGGCCGTGCCCGCCAGCACGGTCCGCACCCCGTACCAGGACACCGCCATGGCGGCCGCGGTCGCCAGCGCCCACGCCAGGGCCTGCATGATTCCTCGCCTCACCTGGCTCATGGTGCCTCACTCGAATGGCGTACGGTGCCGCCCATGGCAAGACTGCTCGTAGTCGAGGACGATCCGTTCGTGCGCTCGGCCCTCATCCGTCAGCTGACCGAGGCCTCGCACACGGTACGCAGCGTCGGGACCGCCCTCGAGGCGCTGCGCGAAGTGGCGCAGGTCGGCTTCGACCTGGTCATCCTCGACCTGGGACTGCCGGACCTCGACGGCGCGCAGGCGCTGAAGATGCTGCGCGGCATCACCGACGTACCGGTCATCGTGGCCACCGCACGGGACGACGAAGCGGAGATCATCCGGCTGCTCACCGACGGCGCCGACGACTACCTGGTCAAGCCGTTCTCCGTGGCGCACCTGACCGCGCGCATGGCCGCCGTGATGCGCCGGGCGGGCCGGGGCGGCACGACGACGGGCGAACCGGCGCCGTCCGGCGCGCTGCGCGTCGGCGGCCTGTCGGTCGATCCGCTGCGCCGGCTGGCGGAACTGGACGGCACCACCCTGGACCTGACCCGCCGTGAGTTCGACCTGCTCGCCTACCTGGCCGCCCGCCCGGGCGTCGTCGTACCCCGCAGGGAACTCCTCGCCGAGGTCTGGCAGCAGTCCTACGGCGACGACCAGACCATCGACGTGCACCTGTCCTGGTTACGCCGCAAGCTCGGCGAAACCGCCGCCAGCCCGCGCTACCTGCACACCGTCCGCGGGGTCGGGGTGAAGCTCGAGCCGCCGCAGGGGCCGCCCCCGGTGCCTCCGGAGGCACTCATGGAGCAGGCGTGAGATGGGCGCTCGTCAGGGTGTCGCTGGCCGTGACGGTCATGGTGGTGCTGGCCTTCGCCGTGCCGCTCGGACTCGTGGTCAAGGAACTGGCCCGGGACCGCGCCTTCGCCGACGCCGAACGGCAGGCGGCCCAGATACGGCCCGCACTCGCCATCACCACCGACCGCGCCCAGCTGGAGAGGGCCGTCGCCAGCTCCCAGGCCGGCGGCGACGGACGCATGGCCGTCCACGTACCGGGCAGCGACGGCACACGCCACGGGACGCCCGCCGACGCCCGTGACGCGGACGACGCCCACGAGGCGTTCGACATCGGACGATGCCGCGCCCGGGCGCGCGACGTGGAGACCGCCCGCCGCGGCCGGTCCGCCATCACCTCCGTGCCCGGCGGCTACGCCCTGCTCCAGCCGACGGCCCTGAGCACCGGCGAGTTCGCGGTCGTCGAGGTCTACGTGCCGCACCGCGCGGTCGGCAACGGCGTCACCACCTCCTGGGTGATCCTCGCCGGCGTCGGCCTCGGCCTGATCGCCGGCTCCCTCGCCACCGCCGACCGCCTCGGCCTGCGCCTCGTACGCCCGGCCGAGCGGCTCGCCAAGGCCGCCGCCGAGCTCGGGGAGGGAAGGCTGGGCGTACGCGTCCGCGAGGACGGACCCGCCGAACTCCGCGCCGCGGCCGTCGCGTTCAACTCCATGGCCGACAAGATCGTGCGGCTCCTGTCCAACGAACGCGAGCTCGCCGCCGACCTCTCGCACCGGCTGCGCACCCCGCTCACCGTCCTCCGCCTCAACGCCGCCTCCCTCGGCGAGGGCCCCGCCGCCGACCAGACCCGCGCCGCCGTCGAGCAGCTGGAACGCGAGGTCGACCAGCTGATCCGCGCCGCCCGCGAACAGGGCGAGCGCACCGAGCGGCCCGCGCTCGGCTGCGACGCCTGCGAAGTGATCCGCGACCGGATGGACTTCTGGTCCGCGCTCGCCGAGGACGAGGGCCGCACGGTACGGCTCGCAGGCGTCGAGGAGACCGTACGGGTCCCCGTCGCCCGTCCCGAACTCGTCGCCGCACTGGACGCGATGCTCGGCAACGTCTTCCGGCACACCCCCGAGGGCACGGCCTTCGCGGTTGACGTGCACCACAGCGAGGACGCCGTCATCGTGCTCGTCTCCGACGCGGGCCCCGGCATCGCGGACCCCGACGCCGCCCTGCGCCGCGGCCACGGCGACGGCGGCCCCGGATCAACCGGCCTCGGCCTGGACATCGTGCGCCGGGTCGCGGAGTCCACGGGCGGGGACGTACGCATCGGGCGGTCGGTGCTCGGCGGCACGGAGGTACGGGTGTGGCTCTCCCCGGACGGGGGAGGCACCCGTCACCGCGAGCGCCGCCGCCGGGTACGGCGCGGCCGGGCACGTCCTTAAGAACTGTGCAGGTCAGGGCGGGTTTTCGCTCGCCTGGACCGTCTTTGGGCCGTGGCCGCACTCATCCCTCCCGGAAGGCGCGGCCGACGGTCTTTCCGTCGCGAAGGCAACAGGCCACACTTCAACAGTGTGGGGGACAGCGGACTGTGGGTGGCAGCCCTGACCGGCGCCACGGCCGTACTCGCAAGCTGGGTCACCAGTCGTGGGCACACGCGAGCTGCACAACTGCAGGCAGAGGTAGCGGCAGCAGCTCAGCGTGAAGCACGACGACATGAACTGACACGGTCTTCGTACCTCGCCTTCATCGAGCAAGCTCACCTGATGGGCGTCGAGTACCGGCAGACGCCGGCCATCCTGAACATCAACGACCGTGAGCGGCGCCGGACCGTCCTCGAAGAGCACCGAGGACAGTTGCGGGTGGCCTTCGGGCCCTTTCGTCATAGCTACCAAGTCGTGGCTCTCGACGGGCGCAGCGCTGCGACAATCGAGGCCAGCGACAGGGTCTTCGCGACGTCAGGACGCATCTACAAGACCTTGGGGGCCATCGCAGCAGGCTCGCGAGACCCCCGCGTCTTTTTCACGGACCTCCATGACTATTGGTCAGCCATCGGCGAATTTGTTACTGCCGTGCGTCTGGAACAGTCGCAGTGACCAGGAGATGGGTCAGGGCGGGTGGACCGCCCAGGCCAGGTCAAGCGGCTTGAGCGTGAGCTGAAGAAGGCCAAGGAGAAGCCGGCCAAGCAGCGGAGGAAGTGACCGTCCTTGGCTCCCGGGGAGCCAAACCGGGAGCCAACCGGGGCGTCACATCGCGGACGCACCCGGACGGCCACGGATGACTCACCCGCCCGACCCCAGGCAGGAGGGGTGTCACAACCGCCCTACCTGAGGCCCCGATTAGCTCTTCCTTAACCCCGCCATAAGAACCCGCCCCGGAACCGCGATTCGGCGATTTGCGCCATTCGCTCTCGCTAGCGTGCCGCCCGTACCTACCCCCCAGTCAGAACAGGCAGGCACGCGCATGGGTTCCTCCGCACACCGCCGACGACCGAGCCGCAAGGCGAAGGCGGCCGGCATCGTCGTCGCCGCGGCGATCGCGACGGGCGCCGCGTTCACCCTCACCGGCACGGCCCAGGCCGCCTCGGTCGGCGCGGCCTTCTCCACGACCGGCTCCTGGTCGGGCGGCTTCACCGGGCAGTACGTCCTCACCAACACGACGAACAAGGAACTGCCGTACTGGAAGCTGACGTTCGACCTCCCGGCCGGGACGAAGATCACCTCCCTGTGGAACGGCAAGCACACCGTCAGCGGCCGGAGCGTCACCGTCGAGCCGGAGAGCTGGAACGCGACCATAGCCCCCGGCAAGTCCGTGACCGTCGGCTTCGTCGCGACCGGCGGCAGTGCGCCCACCGCCTTGGCCAACTGCCGTATCAACGGCGCGAAGTGCTCCGCGGACAAGGACCCCGAGCCGCGGCCCACCGAGCCCACGCCCACCCCGACACGGCCGCAGCCGACCCCGACCCCGACCACCCCGGCCCCCGGTGGCGCGGACGCCGGCTTCGCCCCGTACGTCGACACCTCCCTCTACCCCGCCTACGACCTGCTGGGCACCGCCGAGAAGACCGGCGTGAAGCACTTCAACCTGGCCTTCATCACCTCCGGCGGCGGCTGCACCCCCAAGTGGGGCGGCGTCACCGACCTCGGCAGCGACGCGGTCGCCCAGCAGATCGGGAAGCTGCGCCAGGCGGGCGGCGACGTACGGGTCTCCTTCGGCGGAGCCGCCGGATCCGAACTGGGCCTGGCCTGCTCCTCCGCCGACCAACTCGCCGCCGCCTACGGCAAGGTCGTGGACACGTACAAGCTCACCAAGGTCGACTTCGACATCGAGGGCGCCGCGCTGCCCAACACCGCCGCCAACACGCGCCGCGCCCAGGCCATCGCCCGCCTCCAGAAGAGCCACCCCGGCCTCGACGTCTCCTTCACCCTGCCGGTGATGCCCAGCGGGCTCACCCAGGACGGCGTCGACCTGGTCGGGAACGCCAAGAAGAACGGCGTCGCCGTCTCCACGGTCAACATCATGGCGATGGACTACGGCTCGTCCTTCAACGGCGACATGGGGCAGTACGCCATCGACGCGGCCACCGCCACGCAGGCGCAGGTCAAGGGCGTACTCGGACTGAGCGACGCGGCTGCGTGGAAGGCCGTCGCGGTCACCCCGATGATCGGCGTCAACGACGTGGCCGCCGAGGTCTTCACGGTCGACGACGCGTCGCAGCTGGCGCGCTTCGCCCGGACCAAGCGGATGGGGTGGCTGTCGATGTGGTCGGCGGCGCGCGACAAGCCGTGCCCGGGCGGCCCGCAGAACTCCGCGTCGGCCACCTGCAGCTCGATCCGGCAGGACCCCTTCGCCTTCACCAAGGCGTTCGCGGCCCGCCAGAGCTGACACGCGGCCCCTTCCCCCTCACCATCCCCACCCTCCCCCCCACACTGCCCCGCACGCACGGCACCCCCCACCGAACGGCCGGCGTGCGGGGCATCCCCCTCACCCACAAGGAGACCCCTCATGCGCATGCGTCACACCGCCCTGCGGATATCTCTGCTCGGCCTCGCCCCGCTCACGCTCACCGCGCTGGCCGCCGGACCGGCCGGGGCCCACGGCTCGATGACGGACCCGGTCAGCCGGGTGTCCGCGTGTTTCGCCGAAGGGCCCGAGCATCCGCGCTCGGCGGCCTGCAAGGCGATGGTCGCCGCCGGCGGCACCCAGCCGCTCTACGACTGGAACGAGGTCAACATCGGCGACGCCGCCGGCCGCCACCGCCAGATCATCCCGGACGGCAAGCTGTGCAGCGCCGGACGCGCCAAGTACAAGGGCCTGGACCTGCCGCGCGCCGACTGGCCGGGGTCGAAGCTCGCCTCGGGCAAGCACACCTTCCGCTACCGGGCGACCGCCCCGCACCGCGGCACGTTCGAGCTGTACATCACCAAGGACGGCTACGACCCGAAGAAGCCGCTGAAGTGGTCGGACCTGGAGGCCAAGCCGTTCGCCAAGGTCACCAACCCCACCCTGAACGCGGGTAGCTACGTCTTCGGCGGCACGGTTCCCAAGAAGTCCGGCCGACACCTGATCTACAGCATCTGGCAGCGATCCGACAGCCCCGAGGCCTTCTACACCTGCTCCGACGTGGACTTCGGCGGGAAGACCCCGGCGACCAAGGCACTGGCGCCGGCGCCCGCCGCGTCCGCCCCCAGCGACGAGCAGATCGCGGAGGACGCCGCGAAGTCGACGGTCGACCACGGCGGACACGGCGGCGACGGGCCCGACGACGGCGGACACGGTGAGGCCGGCCACGGCCAGGCCGGACATGGCGAGGGCGGTCACGGTGAGGGCGGCCACGTCAAGGACGGGCACGAGCCCCACTCCGCGGTGAAGGCCGCCAATGCCCCGGCCGCCCAGGGCGGGCGTCTCGCCGAGACCGGCGGCGACAGCCGCACGACGGCGCTGGCCATCGGCGGCGCCGGGGTCCTGGCAGCCGGCTGCGCCACCCTGTTCCTGGCCATGCGCCGCCGCTCGGCCCGCCACCGCGGCTGACGCCTGGCGGTCCGGTGACGAGCCCCCGGTGAGGACGAGCCGTGCGCGTACACGAGTGCTCACCCGGGGTGAATAAAGAGGGCGTCGGATGTGAGGCCCCTCATGGGGCCTGGGTCACATACGAATGTGGGTAGTTGGCGCGCAGGCCTGATTCCGGCATTTCGGCTCGCTTGTCGGGTGCCGGATACGGCGTTTCGCCGTAGGTCACACCTTTGCCAGCGGGTTTTCGCGCCGCTAACAATTGCGGAGTCGCACGGCGCCGTCGACCGAGAAACGGCGCTCTTTCTTTGCGCCATTGACGGCCATTGCGACGTAAGCGATTGGAAGGGTTCAGCTCGTTATGCGTTCCACCGTCTCCGGTTATACCGCTCTGTCCAAGGCCCATAAGTTCTCCGCTGCCGGTCTGGTGACCGCTGCTGGTGCCGCCGCTCTGACGTTCGCCCTGGTTCCGCAGGCCTCGGCCGCGGATGCTCACAGTGCGGGTGTGAAGCCGGTGGCGCTGAGCGCTCAGGAGTTCGGTGTGACGCAGGACGCTGAGCTGGCGAAGGCCGTGGATGCTGCTGCCGCGCAGGCGCAGGTCAAGGCCGGTGCCGCCGTGAAGCAGGAGGCGAAGGCCAAGGCGGACGCCGAGCGTGCGAGCCGTTCCGAGGCCCGCAAGGCCCTCAAGCCTGCCGCCAAGCCGGCCCCGGCCAAGCCCGCTGCCAAGCCGGCTGCTCCGGTGAAGAAGGCCTATGCGGACAACCTGGACGGCTGGATCAGCGAGTCGCTGGACGTCCTGCGCGCCAAGGGCATTCCTGCCTCGTACGAGGGCATCAAGCGGAACATCATGCGTGAGTCCACCGGTAACCCGCGTGCGATCAATGACTGGGACGTCAATGCCGTGAACGGTGTGCCGTCGAAGGGTCTGCTGCAGATCATCGACCCGACGTTCAAGGCGTATCACGTCGAGGGCACGTCCTGGGACATCTACGACCCGGTCGCCAACATCACCGCTTCCTGTAACTACGCGGCCGACAAGTACGGCTCGATGGACAACGTCAACTCCGCGTACTGATCCGGACGCGACCCGCACAGAACGCGCCAGGGGCGCAGCACCCGCACGGGAGCTGCGCCCCTCGCGCATGGCCCGGCGTGAGAGCTGAGGCACAGCGGCGCCCCGGGATTCCGCCTTGTGGATCAAGAAACCTTAGGCTTTCGATCATGCACATCACGTTGACCGAGCACGCCCGGTGCCTCTACGACGACGCGTATCTGCCGGTACCTCCCTGCGGCCGCGCCCACCACGAGCAGAACTTCGTCGAAGAGCTGACTTTCGCCGACGCCGACTCGATCCTCGCCATGCTGCGTGGACTTGGCCCGCACGTGGTCGAGGGCCGCCTCCCCGTGTGGATCCGCAATCTCGCCTACCGGCTGCTCCTCCTCCAGCGCCCCGACGAGCCGGCGCTGATGCGCGAGGCGGCGGACAGCCTTCACCTGCACGGTCCCGACTGGGACGAGATCGCCGCCGAGCTCCGTCAGCGGGCCGACGCCCTCGAGGCCGGTGTCATGGAGGCCGGCGCCCTGGAGAACGCGGCCTAGGCCGGCCGGTCCTCGAGGCCGCGGCACGGCAGGCCTGCCCGGGTGAGCCGTGTCTCACCCGGGCCGTGCCTCTTGTCTATGCAACGAGTTGCATAGAAAGATCCGGGGTCATGGCGCTCGAGCACGCGATCCTCGTCTCTCTGCTGGAGAAGCCGGGCTCCGGCTATGAGCTGGCCCGGCGCTTCGAGCGGTCCATCGGCTACTTCTGGACCGCCACCCACCAGCAGATTTACCGCGTCCTCAAGCGGATGGAGGGCGACGGCTGGGTCACCGTCCGCGAGGTCCCGCAGCAGGGCAGGCCGGACAAGAAGGAATACTCCGTTCCCGCCCTCGGCCGGGCCGCCCTCTCCCAGTGGCTGCACGAGCCGATCGAACCCGAGAGCGTGCGGCACGACCTCGCCGTGAAGATCCGCGGCGCGGCCTTCGACGACCCGGCCGCGCTGATCCGCGAGGTCGAGCGGCACTACCAGGTGCACACCGACCGGCTCGCGCACTACCTCGCCGGGGAGCGGCGTGACTTCACCGGACCCGAGGCTCCCGCACTACCCGACGACGTCGGGCGGGAGCTCCAGCACGTCGTGCTGCGCGGCGGCATCGCGTACGAGCGGATGACGCTCGCCTGGCTCGATGACGTCCTCGCCACCCTCCACCGGCTTCGTGCCGAGCGCTGAACCCCATCGTCAACCGCCACCTTCGACCGTCAAGCCGGAAAGGCGAACTCCCATGGCCGACCCGCTGCTGTTCAACCCCCGCACCTACGACCCCGCGCACTTCGACCCCGAGACCCGCAGGCTGCTGCGCGCCACCGTCGACTGGTTCGAGGAGCGCGGCAAGCGCAAGCTGATCGAGGACTACCGTTCCCGCGCCTGGCTGGCGGACTTCCTCGCCTTCTCGGCGAAGGAGGGCCTGTTCGCCACCTTCCTGACGCCGGCCTCCGCCGCCGACGGGCACGAGGACAAGCGCTGGGACACGGCCCGCATAGCCGCCCTCAACGAGATCTTCGGCTTCTACGGTCTCGACTACTGGTACGCGTGGCAGGTCACCATCCTCGGCCTCGGCCCGGTCTGGCAGAGCGACAACGCCGCCGCCCGCGCCCGCGCCGCGGAACTCCTCGCCCAGGGCGAGGTGTTCGCCTTCGGCCTGTCCGAGAAGGCCCACGGCGCCGACATCTACTCCACCGACATGCTGCTGGAGCCGGACGGCGACGGCGGCTTCCGGGCGAGCGGTTCCAAGTACTACATCGGCAACGGCAACGCCGCCGGTCTCGTCTCCGTCTTCGGCCGCCGCACCGACGTCGAGGGCCCCGACGGCTACGTCTTCTTCGCCGCCGACAGCCGCCACGAGGCGTACCACCTCGTGAAGAACGTCGTCGACTCGTCGAAGTACGTCAGCGAGTTCCGCCTCGAGAACTACCCGGTCGCGGCCGAGGACGTCCTGCACACCGGCCGCGCCGCGTTCGACGCCGCGCTCAACACCGTCAACGTCGGCAAGTTCAACCTCTGCACCGGCGCGATCGGCATCTGCGAGCACGCGATGTACGAGGCCGTCACCCACGCGCACAACCGCATCCTCTACGGCCGCCCCGTCACCGCCTTCCCGCACGTGCGCCGCGAGCTGACCGACGCGTACGTGCGCCTCGTCGGCATGAAGCTCTTCAGCGACCGCGCCGTCGACTACTTCCGCTCCGCCGGCCCCGACGACCGCCGCTACCTCCTCTTCAACCCCATGACGAAGATGAAGGTGACCACCGAGGGCGAGAAGGTCATCGACCTCATGTGGGACGTCATCGCGGCCAAGGGCTTCGAGAAGGACACCTACTTCGCCCAGGCCGCCACCGAGATCCGCGGCCTGCCGAAGCTGGAGGGCACGGTCCACGTCAACCTCGCGCTGATCCTCAAGTTCATGGGCAACCACCTGCTGAACCCCGCGGAGTACGCGCCCGTGCCGACCCGCCTCGACGCGGCCGACGACGAGTTCCTCTTCCGGCAGGGCCCGGCCCGGGGCCTCGGCTCCATCCGCTTCCACGACTGGCGCGGCGCCTACGACGCGTACGCCCACGTGCCCAACGTCGGCCGCTTCCGCGAGCAGGCCGACGCGCTGTGCGAGTTCGTCACCACCGCCGCCCCCGACGAGGAGCAGAGCCGCGACCTCGACCTCCTCCTCGCCATCGGTCAGCTGTTCGCGCTCGTCGTGCACGGCCAGCTGATCCTGGAGCAGGCGCGCCTGACCGGCCTCGAGGAGGACGTGCTCGACGAGCTGTTCGCCGTCCTCGTCCGCGACTTCTCCGCGCACGCCGTCGAGCTGCACGGCAAGGACTCCGCCACCGAGGCCCAGCAGAGCTGGGCGCTCGGCGCGGTCCGCCGCCCGGTCGTCGACGACGCCCGCTCGGCACGCGTCTGGGAGCGCGTCGAGGCGCTGTCCGGGGCGTACGAGATGGCCCCGTAACCAACACCGCGACACCCGGGCCGGCCCTGCGAACGACGGGGGCCGGCCCGGGCTTTTCTGTTCGGCGAGGAACGGGCTCACCCGTCGATCAGCGCGGTCAGTCCGTCGAGCATCGAGGTGAGGCCGAGCTCGAACACCTCGTCGAGGCGCAGCTCGTAGCCGCCGTCGTCGAACGATCCGGTCACCTTGGCGAACGTCGGGTACGCGCCGGAGGCCACGAGGGCGTCGAAGGCGGCGGCCTGGGATTCCATCCACTGGTCCTCGGACATCCCGGTGGCGCCGGCCGCCTGGGCCTCCCGTTCGAGGTGGACGGCGGTGCCCTGGACGTAGCTGTAGATCAGTACGTTCAGGTTGAGCATGGTCGCCGGGTCCAGGCCGTGGCCGTCGAGCGCGCCGAGCATCCACTCGGAGTAGGCGATCAGGTGCGGCAGGGCCAGCGGGCGGGTCAGGGGGGTGACCTGCGCGAGCCAGGGGTGGGCGCGGTGCAGCGCCCAGAGCGAGCGGGCGCCGGCCTCCAGGCGGGGGCGCCAGTGTGATGGAGCGTCGGCGGGGTAGTGCGCCTCGGCCAGGACGGCGTCGGCCATGAGGAAGACCAGGTCGTCCTTGCTGTTCACATACCGGTAGGGCGACATGGCGGCGACGCCCAGCCGTGCGGCGACCCCCCGCATGGAGAGCGCGGCGAGCCCTTCCGCGTCGGCGATGCCGACGGCCGCGCGGACGACGCGTTCACGCGTCAGCTCGCCGTCGGACGCGGCCGGCGGCGCCGCCGCGCGGGGCGGCCGGGCCGGGTGAGGCGCGCGCTCCGGGGCGTCCGCGACCACCGTGCCGACCCGCGGCTGGGCCCGTACGAGGCCCTCCTGGCGCAGGGTGGTCAGCACCTTGGTGGCGGTGGCGAGCGCGACGTTCCACTCCTTGGCGATCTGCCGGGTGGACGGCACGCGCTCACCCGGAGCGAGCTCGCCCTCGGCGATGCGCCGCCGCAGCTCGGCGGCGATGCGCAGATACGGCGGAGCGTTTTTCTCGGTCACGGCCGGTCCCTTCTTGCTGTCCTAGTACAGAGACTAGCAGCGAAAACATGCTCGAGGTCGGCAACTGTACTGCTACAGCCTGCTAAAACGGCGCTTTGCAAGCCTGTATGTACGCTGTACATTCAGTGGCGTACAGCGTCTCAGAAGGAGATCCTCATGCAGAACGTCCTCGTGTCCGGCGCCAGCGTCGCGGGCCTCACCCTCGCCTACTGGCTGCGCCGCAACGGCTTCGCCGTCACCGTCGTCGAGCGGGCCCCCGCCGTGCGCCCCGGCGGCCAGGCCATCGACGTGCGCGGCGTCGCCCTCGACGTCCTCGACCGGACCGGCGTCCTGGAGGAGGCGCGCGGCGTCCGCACGCGGATGCGCGGCATGGCGATGCTCGACGGCCGGGGCGAGGAGCTGTGGCGCTCCACCGAAATGACGTACAGCAGCGGCCTGCTGGAGAGCGCGGACATCGAGCTGCTGCGCGAGGACCTCGCCATGCTGCTGTACCGCCAGGCATCCGACGCGGGCGTGGAGTTCCTCTTCGGCGACTCCCTCGACCGCCTCGACGAGGGGCCCGACGGCGTGCGGGCCGGCTTCGAGCAGGGCCCTGACCGTACGTTCGACCTCGTGCTGGGCGCGGACGGCCTGCACTCGAAGGTCCGACGGCTGGCCTTCGGCCCGGAGGAGCGGTTCATCCGGCACCTCGGCGCCTACGTGACCGTCTTCAGCACCCGCAACTTCCTCGAGCTCGACAACTGGCAGATCTGGCTCAACGACGACTCGGCGACCTACTGCCTCTACCCGGTGCGCGACAACAGCGAGCTCAGGGCCACGCTCGGCTTCCGGTCCGAGCCGATCGCGTACGACCGCCGCGACACGGAGCAGCAGAAGGCGCTCATGACCGCCGGACTGGCCCACATGGGCTGGGAGACCCCGCGACTGCTGGAGGCCATGCGCCAGGCGCCCGACTTCTACTTCGACTCGATGGCCCAGATCCACATGGAGCGGTGGTCCACCGGCAGGGTGGCGCTGGCCGGCGACGCGGGCTACTGCGCGTCGCCGCTCTCCGGCCAGGGAACGAGCCTGGCCCTGGTCGGCGCGTACGTCCTGGCCGCCGAACTCGGCAGGGCGGCCGGTGACCACACGGCGGCCTTCGACCGCTACGAGGCGCGCATGCGCCCGTTCGTCGACCTCAACCAGGCCCTCGCCACGGCGAACCAGGGCGGCATGCCCTCCGACGAGGCGCTGGAGGAGGCCAAGAACGGCATCACACTCGACGCCTGACGCACCGCCGGGCGGAAAACCCCCGGCAGCCGGCCTGCCCGGGGCGCTACCCTCCCACCGAACCGGAGGAGGGGGGAAGACAATGGCGCTGGTGAGGAAGGGCTCACGACGCATCGTCGTGGACGGGGTGACCTACCGATGGCGACTCCGCCGGAGGCCGACCTACAGCCAGGCGCTGTGCTGGTCCCCCTGCACCTACGCCGTCGAGCGCGCCGACCGGAACGGGACGACGCTTGTTGTCACCACGGACCGACCGCACCCCGGCAACCGGCTCGGCAGACCGGCCGCCCCGGTCCTGCCCGCCGACGTCGCTCAGCACATCCGTACCGCGCTCGCCCGGGGATGGACCCCCACGCGACCGGGCCCGCCCTTCGGGCTGGACCTGTCTCCCACTACGCTCTCATCTCACCATTGATCTTGAACGCAGGGGGAACAGGCTGTGCGTACCGCCACCGTGACGGCCGACGGTGACCAGATCCGCTGGGTGGAACTGCCGGGCGAGGAACCGGCCCGTGTCTACGTGCACGGCCTGGGCGCGACCTCGCCCGCTTACTTCACCGCTGCCGCTGTGCACCCCCTGCTGGCCGGCCGCCGTTCGCTGCTGATCGACCTGCTCGGACACGGCATCAGCGACCGGCCGACGGGCTTCGACTACACCCTGGAATCGCACGCCGACGCCCTCGCCGAGGCCCTCGCCTCGGCCGGCGTCACCGGCGCCGAGCTCATCGCGCACAGCATGGGCGGCTCCGTGGCCGTCGTCCTGGCGGCCCGCCATCCCCACCTGGTCTCCCGCCTGGTCCTGGTCGACGCCAACCTCGACCCGCTCCCGCGGGTGCCCGGCGCGGGCGGCAGCAGTGGCATCGCCGCGTATTCGGAACAGGAATTCCTGGAGGGCGGCTGGAAAGAGGTCCGCGACCGGGCCGGCTCCCACTGGTGGTCCACCATGCGCCTGGCCGGCCGGGAGGCCCTGCACCGCAGCGCGACCCACCTCGTCCGCGCGACCGTGCCCACCATGCGCGAACTCCTGCTGACCCTGCCGATCCCCCGCACCTACCTGCTGCCCGAGGCCGACGGCCCGCTCCCCGGCGCCGACGCGCTCACCGAAGCCGGAGTCTCCGTCGTCCCCGTCCCGGACTGCGGGCACAACATCATGCTCGACAACCCCCAGGCCTTCGCCCGCGCCACCGCGGCGGCCCTCGCGGCCTGAGCGGCAAGGAGGGCAGGAAGGGAATTGGCTGGTCAGAGCATTGACCGCCCTCCTACCCTGCGTCCATGAGCACCGACATCTACGGCTGCATCGAGGTTCGGAATCCATGCGCCGACGAGGACTGGTACGAGTGGGCGCCGTGGCATCACGCCATGGATCTGTATCCGCTGTACTCCGACCAGAACTACGCGGCGTTCGCCTGTCTCTTCGGTGTCCGCAACAGCGCCGGCTGGGATCCGCTCGCCGCCGGGCGGGGGCTGCCGGCGGATGTGTCGCCCGAGATGAAGGAAGAGTTCGACAAGGCTCGCGGCATCGACCCGGCAGTGCACAGCCCGACCTGGGTGACGTGGGCGGAACTGGACCGGCTCGACATGGACGCCGCTCCGGCGGGCGGGCGTGACGTTCGGGACGCCGTGGGGCCGGGGACCGGGTGGGAGCACGTATTCGCCGTGATGAGGGCGCTTGCCGGGCGCTTCGGCGGCGACGGCGTCCGTCTGGTCGCGTACTTCGACTGACGCCCTCCCGATGCGCACGCGATGGCCGGGTTCAGGACGCCGCCGCATAGCGACGGGCCAGCACGGCCACGGCATCGGCCATGGCCTGCCGCAGCTCGGGCGGGCCCAGTACCTCCGCCTCCGCGCCGAGCCTGAGCAGGTCGCCGACCGCGACGGGCCGGGCCTCGACCGGCATGTCCACCCGCACCCATCCCTCGTCGTCCGGCGGCCCGGCGCTCTCGAGGGCCCGTGTGCCCGCCGTGCCGAACTGTACGGGCAGCAGCCGCTGCGCCACGGGCGAGATCCGCAGGCGTGCCGTCTCCTGATGGAGGGCGCTCTCCAGGCGCCGGGAGGACTCCTCCCAATAGGCGGCCACATCGAATCCGGCCGGCCGCTCGAAGGTCTCGTCCGTCACCTCCGCGGTCACGAGCCGCGATATCCGGTAGGTCCGCACGGCCCCGTCCGCGAGCGCCACCACGTACCAGATGTCGGCCTTGAGCACGATGCCGAGCGGGTGCAGTTCCCTGTGCACTTCGCCCCTCCAGCGCCGGTAATGCGCACGCACCACCCGCTGCTCCCACACCGCCCGCGCGACCGCCGCCAGGTGCGTGACCGGGTCGGCGTCCCGGAACCACGCCGGCGCGTCCAGGTGGAAGCGGTCCCGAATGCGGCTCGTGCGCTCCGCCAGTTCGGCCGGCAGCGCGGCCAGCAGCTTCAGCTGAGCGGTCGCCAGCACCGCCCCCAGGCCCAGGTCGCGCGCCGGCCCGGGCGCTCCGGCGAGGAACAGCGCGCCCGCCTCGGCGTCGGTGAGGCCGGTCAGCCGCGTGCGGTAGCCCTCCATCAGGCGGTAGCCGCCGGCAGGGCCGCGGTCGGCGCGGACCGGGATCCCCGACGCGCCGAGCGCCTCGATGTCGCGGTAGACCGTGCGGACCGACACCTCCAGCTCCGTGGCGAGCTCGGGAGCGGTCATCCGCCCGCGGTTCTGGAGCAGCAACAGCAGGGACAGAAGCCGGTCGGCGCGCATGGCGGCCATTGTTCCGCATACCTGACAGGAGATGTCAGGTACGAGGGCCAGGCTGATCACACACCGCACGCGAAAGCCCGTGCGGTCTCCATGCCGATCGAGAGGACAGTCATGCCCGTACGGACGACCACCGGCCACTTCACCTTCGCCACCTGGGAAGAACGCACGGTCGGAGCGAGGGAGACGAGCCCGCGGCTCGCCCACGCCTCCGTCGTCAACACCTTCTCCGGCGGCATCGAGGCCGCCGACACCACCTGCGAGTACACCATCGCCTACGCCACGGACAAGACCGGCACGTTCACGGGCATGCAGGTGCTGACCGGCCGGGTCGACGGGCGCGACGGCACCTTCGTCGTCGAGGAGCGCGGCTCCTTCGACGACGACGGCACCGTGCACTGCGCCTTCGAGGTCGTTCCGGGAACAGGCACCGGAGAGCTGACCGGGCTGCGCGGAACCGGCAGCTTCGTCGCCCGGCACGGCGAACCGTCCGTCCCCTACACCTTCGACTACGAAGTGGGCTGACGCCGGGGAAGCATCAGCTCCGAGTCCGCGTGGAGCGTGATGCGCACCGGTACGAAGTCGGTCGCGTCGACCGGCGACTCGCCGGTGCCGGGGTTGCGGGCGTAGCGCGGATGGGCGCCTCCGCTGATCTGCCAGCGGATGCGGTGGCCGGCGGCGAAGCGGTGGGCGGTGGCGCTCATCGGCACGGTGACCCGGGTGGGCGCCTGGCCGGTGGTCCGTAGCCGCACCAGCCCGTCGCAGACGTTGGTGGAGCGGCCCTGGGCGTCCACGTCGCACAGCCGGGCGAAGACGTCGGCGTGTCCGGTGTCCGTGGAGACGCTCAGCCGCGCGGAGACCGGGCCGAGGACGTCCACGGGCTCGGTCAGCGGCGGGCCGGTGAAGGTCAGGACGTCCTCCCGGGCCTCCAGGGCGCCGTTGTCGCGGGCGCCGGCGCCCCGGGAGAGGAGGGGGCCGCCGACGGACGGGGTGGGGTCGGCCGGGTCGTAGCGGAAGCTCGCCAGCGGCGCGGCGTCGGTGGGTGCCTGTCGGATGAGATGGCCGTCCGGGGCGGGGAACCATGACGCGGTGGCCGGGGACAGCGGCCAGTCGTCGAGGTCCCGCCACGCGTCGTGGCCGCCGACGTGCACGCGCACGCTGGTGGGGCGCAGGCCTGAGGGGTCGTCGCACAGGTGCGCGCGCAGCCACGCGAGGCTCTCGGCGAACACCTCCGGCCACCCCCGCTGGAACGCGGAGGTGTGGGTCCAGGGCCCGACGAGCAGGGCGGTCTCGCGGCCGGCCCGACGCAGCCGCCCGTACTGCTCGAGGGTCTGGTCGAGCAGCGCGTCGTGCCACCCGGTGACCAGGCCGACGGGCACGCCCGGCCGCTCGGCCGCCTCGGCCATGGACGTGCCGAGCCAGTGCGGATCGTCGGCGTCCGTGCTGGTCATCGCGTCGTCCAGCCAGGGCACTTCACCGAAGACGGCCGCGTGGGCGCCGCGCAGCGGCCGCGCGGTGGTGATCTCGCGCAGGCGGCGTTGCAGGCGCAGCGTCGCCTTCAGCATGGGGGCCAGTCCCTGGTGCTGGTACGCCATGCCGACGCCGGAGACGAGCGCGTTCTCGAGGTTGAGCGCACCGCCCGCGTGGAAGAACGCGTGGGGATCGTGGAGGCCCACCTGCACCACCATCGCCTTCAGCTCCGGCGGCGGGTCCAGGGCGAGCGCCCACTGCACATAGCCGAGGTAGCTGGGGCCGATCGTGCCCAGTGTCCCGTTGAACCAGGGCTGCTCCCGCAGCCAGGACACCGTGGCCCGGCCGTCGGCGGCCTCGTTGCGCCACGAGCCGAACCGGCCGCCCGAGCCACCGGTGCCGCGGCAGCTCTGCAGGATCACGTGGAAGCCCTGTTCGGCGAAGAGCACGCCGTACATGGGCGACCACGGCAGGCCCCTGCCGTAGGGCGAGCGCACGACGAGGGTGGGGAAGTCGCCCGCCGCGCGGGGGAAGTAGTGATCCGTGATCAGCGGGCTGCCGTCGGCGGCCGGAACCACCGTTCCCGCCTCCAGGCCGACGTCGTGGCGCCGGGCCGGGAGGTTGCGCCAGGTCGCCCTCATCAGGCGTGAGGGCAGCGGCGGTTTCCCGGCGGGCGGCGCCCAGACGGGCGTGCGCAGGGCGTCGTGCGTGGGTGATGACATCGGGCCCCTCCATTATTCTCGTACTGCGTACGAGAATAATGGATGCTTGGATGACGATCACAAGGGCCGTGGTGCGAGAGCCGCGGTGGCGAGGAGAGGAGTCCGGAGACCGTGACCCGTGACGGCGGGCCCGGCGCCCTTGGCGCCGACCCCGAGGAGCTCTGGCTGAGCCGCGCCCGGCCCCGCCGGGGGCGCAAGCCCGCCTTCAGTCGCGAGGCGATCACCGCCGCGGCCGTCGCCCTGGCGGACGCCGAGGGGCTCGAGGCGGTCACCATGCGGCGGGTCGCCTCGGAGGTCGGAGCCGGCGTCATGTCGCTCTACAGCTACGCCCGCGACAAGGACACGCTGCTGGACCTGATGATCGACCACGTCAGCGGCGAACTGCCGGCCGACGGCGCCCTCACCGGCGACTGGCGCACCGACTTCAAGGTCATCGGCCACCTCCAGCGCGCCCTCATGCTCCGGCACCCCTGGCTGCCCGCCGCCCTGTTCGCCCGCCGGCCCCTCGGCCCCAACGTCCTGGCCTTCCTGGAACACGCCCTCGCCGCCCTGCGGCCCACCGGGCTGGACGGCGCGGCGAAGCTGGAGGTCTTCTCCCAGCTGACGGCGTTCGTATCGGGGCACGTCGCCCACGAGATCGCGCAGGCCGCAGCGACCCAGTCACCCGACCGGGCCGCTGCCGAAGCCCGCTACCTCGCCGCTGTCGCCGCCGACGGACACCATCCGGAGCTCGCCGAAGCCCTCTCCGCGCCCGGGCGGCCCCTGACTCCCGAAGCGACCTTCACCCGGTTCCTCAACCGCCTGATCGACGGCCTCGACACCAGCTGATCCGCCCGGCCCGGGAGCTCCTGCGTCCGCGCCCGGGATCGGGCTCAGGTGTTGGGCCGCTTGCCGTGGTTGGCGCCCTTCTTCTTGCGGGCGCGTCGCTTGTTGCCTCGCTTGGACATGGTGACGACTCCCTAGGTCGCAGCGTCGTGCGGTCCCGAAGAGTCTATAGCCGGAATGTCCTGTTTGCAGTAGTTCATATCGTGTCGTATCGGGTGAATCGGCAGCTCGCCGAAGGCTCTCGATGCCCCCCCGACGCCCCCGACGCCCCCGACGGCCCGTCGCGCTGCGGGGCCTCCGCCGACATGAACGTGCCCGGCGGGTCGGGAACCCACCGGGCACGTTGCTGATCGTCGGTACGGGCGGTTCAGAAGTTCCAGTAGTGGTCCGCCCACGTGCCGCAGGGCCACTGGATGGCCTTCTCGCCCTGCGTGCGGCTGGCGCCGGGGATGGCGAGGCACTGGCCGCTGTTCCAGTTCACCAGGCGTCTGCCGTTGCTGGTGTAGTCGATGCCCCAGTAGTGGTCCTTCCAGGTGCCGCAGGGCCACTGGATGACCTGTGTGCCCGGCGTGGTGCTGGCGCCCGGTACGGCCAGGCACTGCTGGCTGTTGAGGTTTCTGACTCGGTAGTAGTTGCGGCCCCCGCTGTTGAAGGCGTATTCGAACTGCCAGTAGTGGTCCCGCCAGCTGCCGCAGCCCCATTGGATGAGCCCGATGCCGTTCTCGGTGCTGCCACCGGGCACGGCCAGGCAGTGGGCGCTGTTGGCGTTGCGGATCCAGCCGTAGGCGGAGGCGCCGCTCGGGCCGGGCTTGCTGTCCTTGGTCGTGGCGGAGGCCTCGACGATGCCGGAGGTGAACAGCAGCGCTGCGGCGGCCGCCAGAACTCCCGGGAGGCGATAGCGCGACTTCATGTTTCCTCTTCCTCGAACGACGGGAAGTGCGTGGATCATGAGTCGTACATGCCGTGCGGATCTCGGCCCGGCGCCCGCGGTGGGGCCCGGCCAGGCCGCAGGCTATCGGCGGGCGTCGCGGAACGACAGGCATCGGCTGAAGCCCCCGCACATTGGCGGGAAGACGCTGCCGGCACCGCATGCGCACGGGGCCGACGCGATGCTGCCGGCCCCGGTGCTCGCCAGGCCCTCGCCAGGTCCTCAGCCGGCCAGCCCGGCGACGACCTCGGCGTTCGGCAGCTGTGACAGGAATGAGCCGGGGAGGATCAGCTTGCCCCGGCGCCTGCCGCTGCCGATGAGGACGTACGGCGAGGAGGCGACCGCCTCGTCGATCAGGAGGGGCCACCCGTCCGGCAGTCCGACCGGGCAGATCCCGCCGTACTCCATGCCGGTCCGCGCCACCGCGGTCTCCATCGGGGCGAACGACGCCTTGCGGGCGCCCAGGTGCTTGCGCACCGACTTGTTGACATCGACCCGGGTCGTCGCCAGGGCGACGCAGGCGGCGTAGGTGACGTCCTGGCCGCGCTTGGCGGCGATGACCACGCAGTTCGCGGAGACCTCCAGGGGAACGTCGTAGGCCGCGCTGAAGGCGGCGGTGTCGGCCACCTCCGGGTCGGTGTCGACGACCAGGACGGACTCGACGGGCTCGGTACCGCTGTACCGCTCCAGGGCCGCGGCCACGGGCCCGGCGAGGAGGTCGGGGCGGTCGACGGCCGGCCAGGAGCCCTCGAAGCGACCGAAGGGCGAGGTAACCGAAGAGTTGATCACGAGGGCAGGGTAGTCGAATGCGGCTGACGGGCCGGCGACTTGGGGCGAGGCGGCCGGCGGTGGCCGTCGATGGGACGGCGCTCATCAAAAATTGAAGTGGCCATGATCGGTTAGGGTGTCGGGCGTTGCCGTGCGGTACGCGCACGGGAGTGACGCCATCTCGGGGGAAAACGCACGTGACCACAGGTCGACCAGGATTGATCGCGTCGATCCGTTCCGTACCGAGTCCGATCGCCGCCGCCTCGGCTCTCACCGACCCGGCCCGGACCGATCGCATCGAGGACCCGGTCGTCTCCCGGCTTCAGGCCGGCCGTACGGTGCTCGGCCTGCTGGCCACCGCGGGGCTGCTCATGGTCTATCCCCTGAAGAAGGGGCGGGAGGAATTCGTCCTCGGCAAGCTCGAGGACCTGGTGCTGGGCTGCGCCATCCTGCTGGTCGCGGTGGCCGTCGGCGTCACGGCCTTCATCCTCTCGGCACGCTCCCCGCTGGGCCGCGTGTACGCACGCCGTCTCGGCGGCCCGCTGCGCGCGCTGGGTGCCATCCTCCTCGGGGTGGCGGTGTGCTGGCTCATGGTCGCCGCGCTGAGCGGTGACATCGTCTCCACCGCCGACGTCGGCTCGCACGACTTCCTGTTCGGGTTCCTGGGCGAGGCGGCGGGAAGGATCATCACCGGCCTGCTCATCGCGCTGCTGTTCATCGCGGCCGGCATCGCCTGCGCCGTCGTCCTGGTCCTCGCGGTGTGCTTCACCCTGGTGGCCGCGATCAAGGGCCTGAACTCATGCTTCCGCACGGGCGACGTGCACGAGCTGCTCCCGGCCCTCCTCTCGCCCCTGCTGGTCTGGTCACTGTTCGTCCTCGGCCTCCTCGACGACCCCGACGTGGCGGCCCCGCCCGCGGTGCTGTACTCCTTCCTGCTCGGCGGCCCGCTGTCGGTGACGGCCCTGTCCGTGTGGGAGATGCGGCGCCTGCGCGTCCGGCACGGCGTGACCATGAGGTCGGCACTGGGCCGCTGACCACGCCCGGCACGGTGAGTTGAGCTGCCCGGGCGGATGAGGCAGGAACGACCTACGAGTAACGGCCTGCGTAACGGCCTACGAGGAACGGCCTATGCGGCCCGGCGCCTGGTTTCGCCCGCCAGGGCCGCGCAGGCGACGGCCGCCACGGCCCCGGCGGCCAGGAAGCTCCGGGTCGACCGCCAGGAGAGTACGGACCACCGCGACTGGGCGGACAGCAGCGAACCGGTGCTGAGCCAGGAGCCGGCCGAGATGACCGAGAGCGCGGAGCCGATCGAGCCGAGCGACAGGGTGCTGCCGACCGAGCCGACGGACAGTACGGATCCGACCGAGCCGATCGAGAGCACCGACCCCACCGAGCCGATCGACAGCACGGAGTCCCGGGACCAGAGGGACAACGGTGAGTCCGAAGAATGCTTGGCCATGTGCCGATCGTAGGACAGCGGCCCGGACTTGGCAGTGGCCGGGCTCCGCCTGTCAGCACCAACGGGTGTGGCGGCAGACGCTCCAGCCGCCGCCGTGCGAACCGCCCGATGAGCCGCCGGAGCCGCCGGAATCACCCAGGTGGGGAATCCCGTCGGGGAAGGCGGTGTTGCGGTCGCGGTCACCGGGGAAGGGGTCGCGGTAGTCCGGATCGCCGTCGTCGTCCCGGTCCGGCAGGTTCACGGAGGTGCCGGTCGCCCGGTCCGGTTCCGGGCAGCCGTTGTCCTGGGTCGACAGATAGAGCGTCACCCTCGTGTCGCCCGGGAGCTTCGCGCCTTCGGCCGGATCGTGCGCGCAGACCCGCCAGTCGTCGTACTCGCCCTCGTCGGGCAGCGTGTCGTTGCGGTACGCCGCGCGCGCCTGGACGTGGTCGGAACGCACGCCCAGGGCGACGACCTCCGTACGAGCCGTCCGCCACGTCTTCCACACGAGCTCGGGCATCGTGGGCCACGGGACGGGCAGACCGTCCTCCTTCGGGCACGGGGCTCCCTTTTTCCCGACGGCGAAGTCGAGTGCCGGCCGCACGCCGTTCTTCCGGCCCGCCTTCTGGAAGCAGACCGTCCACAGTGAGCGGCCCCGGACGAACGCGGTCTTCTCGGACGCGTCGTGGTACGTGACGGTGAAACCGGCCTTCGTGGCCCTTCCGTACGCCACGTCCAGGCTCTGGCCGCGGTAGTCGGGGGCCGCGGGTTCCGTCGCCTCCGGGGTCCCCGACGCGGACGGGGCGGCCGACGCGTTGGGCATCACGCCGCGGGACCGCTTCGTGCCGCCCGCCTTCGCGTCCGCCACGGTGTCCCGCGCGGCTTCCTTCGGCGGGTCGGGCAGGACCGCGCCCAGCAGGGCCGCGGCGGCGACCGTCGCCGCGACCTTTTTGGCCTTCGGCCAGGGGGTGTCCCACCACACCACGATCAGCGCGGCGATCAGCGCGAGCCCGCCCAGCCGGGGCTCCAGCAGGCCGAGCGCCGGAATGGCGGCGGCAATCCCGACACGGGCGCGATTCGTCCGCCACCAGCGTCGCCGGGGCATGTCGCCCGGGGCGCGGGGCGGTTCGGACGGTGCCGGGGTGGTGTGCGGGCCGGGCATGGCGGCACCCTTCGAGTTCGTTCGGTTGTGCGGGCGCATCGTACCCAGCCCTTTTCCCCGCACCCCGCTCGGCCTCCACCCCTCTTCATCGCCGTTCCGCCCGCGCGGTCACACGGCCGCGGTGCGTCGCGAAAGGGCGCGGCCTGCGACCGCGATGGCGAGTGCGACGACGATGAGGATCGCCGCGACCGCGAACGTGACCCGCATGCCGGTGGCAACGGCCTCGGAGCCCGCCGTCGCCACGTCCGTCGTCGCCGATGCGAGGGCGAACACAGCGCCCATGACGGATGTGCCGGTGACAAGGCCGAGATTGCGCGAGAGGTTGAGCATGCCGGACGTGACGCCCCGCTGGTCCGGGCGTATGTCCGCCATGACGGTGGTGTTGTTGGCGGTCTGGAACACCGCATAGCCGGCGGTGACGACGACGATGGGGGCGATGTAGCCGACGACGCCGAGCGACGTCGGCAGCAGGGACAGAAGGCAGGAACCGGCCGCTGTCGCGACGAGCCCGGCGATGGTCATGCGTTGCGCGCCGAAGCGGTCCGCGATGCGGCCGGCCGGCACACCGGTCAGCGCGGCGACAAGCGGACCGACCGACAGGACGAGCCCGACGAGAGCCTCGTCGAGCCCGAGCGTACGGGCGAGATAGAACGGCCCGACGACCAGCGTCGCCATCATCACCGTCGAGACGAGGGTGCTCATGGCGAGGCTCGCGCTCAGCACCGGGTCGCGGAACATGGCCGACCGGATCAAGGGCGATGCCGCTCTCGCCTGGGTGCGTACGAAGAGAGCGACCCCGAAGGCGGCAGCCACCAGCAGCGCCACGTTGAGCGCACCGAAACTGCCGCGCCCCAGGGTCATGGCGAGTGCGTAAGCGGCGAGCGTGAGAGCGAGCAGCGATGTGCCCACCGTGTCGAAGCGCGCTCGACCGGCCCTGGACTCCTGCCGGTCGAGGGGCAGATGGCGGCGGGCGAGGAGAAGGGTCAGGATGCCCAGTGGCGCGTTGACGAGGAAGATCGCCCGCCAGCCGAGTCCGGAGATCAGCGCGCCGCCCAGCGACGGACCGAGAGCGGTGCCGATCGCGGACATCGTTCCGAGCAGCCCCATGGCCCTGCCGGTCTTCGCCTTCGGAACCGTCTCACCGACGAACGCCATGGTGAGGGCCGTCATGACGGCCGCTCCGAGGCCCTGCGCCGCCCGCGCGGCGATCAGCAGCCAGAGCGTGGGCGCGACACCGCACAGGACCGAGGCGCCGGTGAACAGGGAGATCCCGGCCAGGAGCAGCCGTCGGCGGCCGACGATGTCGCCGAGTCGTCCCACGCCGACGATCAGGGTGGTGATGGCGAGGAGATAGGCCAGGACGATCCACTGGACCTCCTGGAAGGAGGCGGTGAACGCCTGCGCCAACGTCGGCAGGCCGACATTGGCGATGCTGGTGCCGAGAGAGGACAACAGCATGGACAGCGAGAGGCCGGCGAGCGCCCAACGAACCGCGGGCGCCCGCTCCGCACTTCCGGCTGCCGCCTCGTCCTGTCCCGCGCTGGTTGGCTTCAAGGTGAACTCCGTTCTCCGGTGACCCCTGAGGCCTTGTCGCCAGGTGACGACGGGCAGGGGCAGGGCAGCCGGACGCTGCCGGCCCGACCGACTGCGGGCATGCGCGAGCAGCGTGCACCCGGCGGGCGAGGGCGGCAAAACCTTGTTGCCGATTCCGGGAAAACGGAGTGGGCGCCGGCCGGTACGTGGGCCGGCGCCCGGGCCGGTGAGGCCGTCAGTGGGCCAGTGGTGGCGGTCTAGTGGTCGACGGTGACGACGATCTTGCCTACCTGGGCGCCCGCCTCCATGTAGCGGTGCGCTTCGACGATCTCGTCCAGGCCGAAGGTGCGGTCCACGGTGGGCCGGAAGGCGCCGGAGCGCAGGCCTGAGGAGACGAACGCCTCGGCGCGGCGCATCCGCTGCGGATCGCCGGTGATCTCGTGGACCGTGTAGGTGCGCATGTTCAGCGCGGGCATGCCGAGCTCGAACCCCGGGTAGGGGGTCGGCTCGCCGCTCACCGCGCCGTACAGAAAGAGCGTGCCGCCGGGGGCGACGACCTTGGCCAGGTCCAGCACACCCGGGCCGGCGACGGCGTCGAAGACGAACTCCGCGCCCCGCCCTCCGGTCAGGCCCAGCACGCGTTCGGCGACGTTCTCCTCACCGGTGACGATCACTTCGGAGGCACCCGCCTCGAGCAGTGCGTCCTTCTTGGCCCGCGTGCGCGTCGTGGCGATGGGCACGGCGCCGACGCGCCGGGCGATCTGGATCGCGGCCAGGCCCACGCTGCTGGAGGCGGCGGTCAGTACGACCGTGTCACCGGCCCGCATCCCGCCGACCTCCACCAGTGCCCCGTAGGCCGTCAGGTACGGCATCCACACCGCCGCGCCCGCTACCGCGTCGAGCCCGTCGGGGCGGTGGACCACCGCGGTGGCGGGGACGACGGCGCGCTCGGCGTAGACGCCGTGGTCGTTCATCGAGAACGCCGGCACCACGCTGACCGGTTGGCCTGCCTCGAAGCCCGTCACGTCCGCGCCGACGGCCTCGACCACTCCCGCGGCCTCGGCGCCGAGCCGGGCGGGGAACTCCTTGACCGGCTCGATGTACTGGCCGCCGCGGAAGAGCACCTCGGCACGGTTGATCCCGATCGCGTCCACCCGGATCAGCAGCTCGCCGGGGCCCGGTTCGCCGGCCTCCACGTCCTCCAGCCGCAGCACGTCCGGCCCGCCGTATTCGTGGAACCGCACCGTTCTGGCCATCACTCATCCCCCTACCGATCGGTGACGGCGGCGCGGAGTCCGCGCCGCCGCGCCACACTCAACCGGAAAGTACGACAGCTGTCAAAGTTCGATGCGTGTCATACTTCGACAGGTGTCGTACGATGTGCGAGGAGGTCACCAGGCGATGGCAGCACCACGACGAACGGGGCAGGGACGCATCCCGCCCCACCCGGACATCCGGACGATCGGTCTTCAGCAGGTGCTCGAGGCCCTGGTCGACCCCGTACGCCGCCGGATCATCGGCGAGTTGTACGCCGCGGGCGAGGACCTCGCCTGCGGCACGATCGACCTGCCGGTCAGCAAGTCCACCGCCACCCACCACTTCCACGTGCTGCGCGAGGCCGGCCTCATCCGCCAGTACTACGTCGGCACCTCCCGCATGAACGCGCTGCGCCTCGAGGAGGTCGACGAGGCCTTCCCGGGGCTGCTCCGCGCGCTGGTGGGCCGGCCGGACACCGCACGCGACGCGTGACGGTCGCGCGGCAGCTCATCGCCGCGGATCCGAGGGGCTCAGGCCGCGATGTGGAAGCCCGCGCCGACTCCGCCGTTGGCGTTCATCTCGTCGATGATGCTCAGGATCGGCGAACTGTGCTGGGCGCCCCAGGCGTTGCCGACCAGGGTCTGGCCGACGACGACGGGGGAACCGGAATCACCGCCGTTGGTCCAGATGAGGTGGGTGAACCAGATTCCGTTGGTGCCCAGCTTGATGCCGCAGGTGAGGCCGGTCCGGTGGCCCTGCTTGCACATGCGGGTTCCGTTGGCGGGCGGCGCTCCGATCGACGTGATGGTCACTCCGTCCACGGTATTGGTGGGAGCGACCCTGGTCTCGTCCAGGAGGATCACCGCGTAGTCCAGGCCCTTGGGCCCGGTGTTGAGCAGGTTGTTGGGCGTACTGACGTACGTCACCGTGCCGATGGCGCCGGTCGCCAGGTCGGGGCGGCTGTCGGGGATCGGCGCCGGGGCGGCGGCCGTCCCCGCGGGCGAGGTGTCCCGGTAGACCTTCTCGCCGACCAGCTTGTTTCCCTTGTCGTCGATGAAGCAGTGGGCATTGGTCAGGCCCACCAGATTGCCGGCTCTGTCGCGGCCGACCGCGGTGAGGGTGCAGATGTAGTAGCTCGCGGGCGCCTCCGGGCTCGGACTCAGCCGGAAGACGATCCCGGTCCCGCCGCCGACGGCCGTGCGCGCATCCGCCGTGCGCGTTTCCGCGCTCGCGGACGGGGCTGCGACGAGGGACATACCGGCCAGGAGCATGACGAGGCCAAGGGCGCGTAACACACGTAACACGCGATCACTTCCTGTGTGCGCTGGGGGCAGCCGCAACCCGGATGAGGGCTACGGCTCTGGCGCACCATAGGAACACAGACGCTCTCTGCTCACTAGGGGCAATCGCGCCCCAGGAGGCGTCGGTCACCCCTTGCTTGCGGGGGAGTCCATGCAACCACTACGACTGGTTGCATGGCATTGCACTGGAAGCTGGTCATCGACAGCACGAACGCACCCGCCCTCGCGGACTTCTGGGCCGAGGCCCTGGGCTACGAGGTGGAAGACCCCACGGCCCTCATCGAGCAGCTGCTGGCCGCAGGCCACATCGGCGAGGAGGCGGTCACCGAACATCGCGGCCGCAGGATCTTCCGCGGCTACGCCGCGATCCGCCACCCCGACGACCCGTTCGACAAGACCAGCGGCATCGGCCACGGCCGACGGCTGCTCTTCCAGGACGTGCCCGAGCAGAAGTCCGGCAAGAACCGCCTGCACCTCGACGTGCACAGCGAGCCCGGCGGCCTCGACAAGCTGGTCGCCCGGCTGGAGGAGCTCGGGGCGACCCGCGTCCGCGAGGTCGACAGGGGACCTGCCGGGCACTGGTGGGTCATGCGGGACCCGGAGGGCAACGAATTCTGCGCGGCGTAGGCGCGGCCGCCGTCACTCGCCCCCGAGCAGGGCGACCGTGCCCGCCAGGCCCTCGTCTCCGTGGCCAGGAGCGTGCCGTTGGCCGCCGCCATCTAGCCGCCGGCCTCAGCCGGCGGCCGCCCGTACGAGCCTGAGGTACCGGTTCCAGTCCCAGTGCGGGCCGGGGTCGGTGTGGTCCGTGCCCGGCACCTCGGAATGGGCGACGATGTGGGTGCGGTCCACCGGGATCGCGTAGCGGGCGCAGATCCCGGCCGTGAGCCGGGCCGAGGCCGTGTACATCGCGTCCGTGAAGCCGTCGGGCCGGTCCACGTACCCCTCGTGCTCGATGCCGACGCTGCGCTCGTTGAACGCGCGGTTCCCGGAGTGGAAGGCCACGTCCAGCTCGCGGACGGTCTGTGCGACGACCCCGTCCTTGCGCACCACGTAATGGGCGGCCGCCTTGTGCAGGGGGTCGCGGAAGACCTGGAGGGCATCGCCGTAACTGCCCTGGACCACGTGGACGACCACCCGGTCGACGGCGTAGTCGAGCGGCCGGTCCGCCCGCCGCCAGTTCGCCGAGGACGCGGCGACCCATGTGGCACCGGGGTGATCGAGCTCGCCGTCCGTACGCGGTCTCTCCCGCCCGGACGTACGCCACCACCACCGCAGGAGCCCGTCCCGTCCCGCGTATCCCGCCACGCCCGCTGCCACCACGGCGCCGCCACCGATCAGCACCGCGCGCCGGCCGATGCCGCGCTGCCGTTCCCGTTCCCGTTCGCGTTCCGGGTCCTGCTCCACCTCATGCCCCCAGGATCCTGGTGTGCCCGCGTCATGACCGACAACGCGTGAGGTGGTCATGACGGTTCCGGCCGTGCCGGTGAGGACCCGTGAGTACACCTACTCAGATCCGATTGAGCACCTGGTCGCTGCCGGCGATCCCGCTTGATGAGGTGGAATCACCTCATGGAGAAACACCCGCCCCAGAAGTCGACTCTCGTACCGGCAGAGACCGAAGACGCCCCGGCCGCCCCGACGAGCCGCAAGACGATCGTGCGGCGCTGGCTCATCGGCGTGACCGCGGCCGGAGCCCTCTGCTGGACGTTCTCAGTCGTGTTCGAATTCTTCGAGAACCTCGGGGGCGGACCCGTACGGTCGGCGGCGGACTTCCGCAAGCAGGACATCAGGACCCGGGAGGCCGGCCGGCAGACCATCGGCGACCTGCGGCCGGGCACCACCGACCGCGGCTGGATACACGAAGAGGGCAGCACCTCCTGCGTCGACGACCTGGGGTTCGACAGCGGCAGTGTGACCAGGAAGCAGCCCCGCTACGAATGGAAGCTCCGCTACGCCGGCAAGGCCGACTACCTGGCGGACCTGGACAAGCTCCGCAGCTCCTGGGAGCACCGCGGCTGGAAGACCCACGACAAGCCGCCGCCCGAGCCCCTCAACTCCCACGACAAGACCCCGCGCTGGCCGGGCATCCGCACCACCGACGACCACGGCGTCACGATCGCCGTCGGCATCGACGGCTACACGGGCAGCCCCACCCTGTCGACCGACGGCGGCTGCATCCGCTACGACCTCGACGACCGGGTCGCCGCGCGCAAGCGCACGGGAGCCACCGACAGCAAGCACCCGGGCCGCCAGGGCACCGTCACCTACGCCGACGGCGTCCAGGTCACCATCGGCCCCGTCCAGTCCGTCACCCCGACCCCGGAACTGACGGGTGACGCCACACCGCCCGCGCACGCCTACCGCGTGCCCGTCACGGTGAAAAATCGCAGCGGCGCTCCGGTGGAACTGCGCAGCCACGACATGGGCAGCTACGAGGGGGCGAACCCGGGCGTGCAACGACTCACCAGTTACCCCAGTGAGCTCTCCTCGGGCGGACCGGACCGGGTGTCGGAAGGCAGCACGACGCGCCTGGAGTACGTGTTCACGGCGGAGACCGAACCGTCCCGCCTGGAGCTCACGTACGGCCCGGGCGAGTTCCACGCGCCCTCTACGTGGGAGCTCTCCATTCCGTAGCACCCGGCCCCGCGCCGGAGTCACCCGGCAGCTTCGACGAGCAGATGGCGGGGGCCGCGCAGTACCTGGTTGGTCCGGTACGGGGGCGGGTCTTCCACCAGGCGGAGGTCGCCGAGGCGGGGCAGCAGGGTGGTCAGGGCGATCTGTGTCTCGAGGCGGGCGAGCGGGGCGCCGAAGCAGCTGTGGATGCCGCTGCCGAAGCCCAGGTGCTGGTTGTCGGGGCGGGTGATGTCGAAGCGGTCGGGCTCGGCGAAGCGCAGGGGGTCGCGGTTGCCGGAGGCGAGGACGAGGATCAGCGGGGCACCCTGGGGGATGGTCACGCCGGAGACCTCGATGTCGGCCAGTGGGGTGCGCTGGGGCAGCATCTGGACGGGTGGTTCGTAGCGCAGCAGTTCCTCGACGGCCTGGGGCATCAGCGCCGGATCGTCGCGCAGCCGGGCGAGCGCGTCGGGGTGGCGCAGCAGGGTGAGGACGCCGTTGGTGATGAGGTTGACCGTCGTCTCGTGTCCGGCGATGAGCAGGAGAACCGACGTGGTCATCAGCTCGATCGGGTTCAGGGAGCCCTCGGGACCCTCGTCGTTGACGAGGGCGGAGAGCATGTCGCCGGTGGGGTGGCCGCGCCTGCTCTCGGCGAGTTCTCCCAGGTACAGCGCCATCGCCCGGCGGGCCTCCGTCGCGGAGCGCAGGCGCTGCTCGGGGTCTTCGTCCGGTGTGGCGTCGAAGCCGGCGACGATGCTGTCCGACCAGGTGCGGAACCGTGGTTCGTCCTCGGACGGCACGCCCAGCAGGCGGCAGATGACGGTGACGGGAAGCGGGTAGGCGAAGTCGTCGACGACGTCGATCCGCTTCCCGTCGGCGAAGCCGTCGGCCAGTTCACCGGCGATCCGGGTGATCTCGCCCCGCAGGGCGTCGACGCGGCCGGGGGAGTGCGGCGGGCCGAAGGGCCGCATCGCCAGCCGGCGCAGCCGGTCGTGTTCGGGGTCGTCGAGCCCGATGAACGCCGGCGGTACGTCGTCCTGCCCGGGGCCCAGGGCGTCCGGGACGGTGCGGCGACGACGGTCCGAGCTGATCCGCGGGTCGTGGAGCAGCGCGGCGATCTCGTCGTACGTGCCGACCAGGTAGCTGCCGTCGTCCTGGCGCACGGCGCCGTGTTCGCGCAGTTCGGCGTAGAGGGGGTAGGGGTCGGCGCGACTGGCGTAGTCGGCGATCCGCCGGAACAGCGTCTCCGTGGACATGTGCGCGAGCTCCTCGTCGGTGGTGCTGCGTCGGTGGTGCTGCTGTCAGCCGCCCGGGCGCACCAGGGTGAGGCGCCGGTCCGGCAGGTGTCCGGTGAGGGCGACGGTGGGGCCGTGCGAGAGGACCTTCGGATCCGGTACGTCGGAGGGGACGGGCGCGGCCGGCTCGGGCCCGTCGGCGGCCCCGGGGCCGGGCGGGAACGGCGCCGCCGTCTCGATCATGCGCCGGTAGTGCTCCAGCCACTTGGCCCGGTTCACGCTGACGGCGGCGGTGACGCGTCCCCGGTAGCCGTAGACCGCGACCAGTCGTCCTTCCTCCGGCGACCCCTGGGCGAGGACCACCTGGTCGGAGAAGGTCGGCACGCCGACCGACTTGATGTTGAGGCCGAACTGGCTGGACCAGAAGACGGGCACCGCCAGGTGCGGGCGCCGGTGCGGGCCGGCGCTGATCATGTTGTGGGCCGCCACCTCGGCCTGTGCGACCGCGTTGCCCCAGTGCTCCAGGGACAGCATCTGGTACTCGAACAGCGGATGCGGGAAACGGGCCACGTCACCGGCGACGAAGATGTCGTCGGTGACGATCCCGTACATGTCGAAGGCCCGGCATCCCGCGTCGCACGCCACACCCCGCGGCCCCGCGGCGAGCCCCGAATCCGCCAGCCACTCGGTGTTGCGGACCGCGCCCAGTGCGATCACGGCGACATCGGCGTCGATCCGGCTGCCGTCGGAGAACTCGGCACCGGTGAGCCGGCCGCCGTCCCCCTTCAGTGCGGTGACCGTCACCCCACAGCGCAGGTCGACGCCGTGGGCCCGTTGCAGCCTCGCCGCGAAGGTGCCGAGCGCGCCGCCCAGAGCGCCGACGAGAGGTGCCGGACCGCGCTCGGCGACGGTCACCTCGATGCCGCGCTCCCGGCAGACCGAGGCGATCTCCGAGCCGGTGAACCCGGCTCCGATCACCAGGACCCGCCGCGGCCCGGCGTCGAACCGTTCGGCGAGGCGGCTCGCGTCGTCGCGCGTCCGCACCGTGAACACCCCGTCCAGGCGCGCCGCATCGGCGTCCGGCCAGGGCCGGGCCCGCGTCCCGGTGGCGATCAGCAGCCGGTCGAACGGCAGGTGCTCGCCGTTCGCCAGCAGCACCTTCTTGCCGTCCGGGTCCAGGCCGCTGGCCCGTACGCCGAGCTTCCAGTGCGCCTCCACGGCCCGCCGCCGCGGCAGCCCGACGTCGTCCGCCCGTACCCGGCCCAGGAGCACCTGCTTGGTCAAGGGCGGCCTGTCGTACGGAGGGTGGGGTTCCTCCCCGACCAGCGTCAGCTCGCCGCGGAACCCCTCGTCGCGCAGCGTCTCCGCCGCGCGGAGCCCGGCCAGCGACGCGCCGACGATGACGATCCGGCCG
Source organism: Streptomyces griseocarneus (assembly GCF_014655595.1). Taxonomy (GTDB): domain Bacteria; phylum Actinomycetota; class Actinomycetes; order Streptomycetales; family Streptomycetaceae; genus Streptomyces; species Streptomyces griseocarneus. The sequence continues at coordinate 549,568 of NZ_BNBL01000002.1, forward strand.
TCGGAGCGCGGTTCAGCCGGCATCGGCGCCTGCCTGCTCGCCGACGAGGATGGCCTGGACGGGGCATGCCGTCGCGGCCTTGCGGACACGGTCGAGCTGATCGTCGGGAACGGCCGGTGAGTACGCCAGCGCCTCCTCACCGTGCAGCGCGAACACCTGGGGGGCGAGGAACGCGCACTGGGCGTAGCCCTGGCAGCGATTGAGGTCGACAACGATCTGCATCCCGGCCCGTCCGCTCCTCGCTCCGCACCACCCGCACCACTCGTCATCCCCGTCCTATGACGTACCGGGGGAGGGCGCGAGCGGGGTTGCTCCGGCGGGGTGACGGGAGGGGGAGCCGGGGCGCTTCACGCGCGTGTCCGCGCCCCGGCCGCCCTGCTCATCCGACCGGGGCGGCCGGGGCGGAGCGCGCGGGGGCCGGGGCGGAGAGGCGGTCGGCGCCCTGCGGGACGGGGACGGCGGCGAAGATCGCGTCCTGCTGCTCCTGGAGCTCCCGGGCCCGTTCCGGGGTGGTGCTCGGCAGTCGCTGCTCCTCGTACAGCTTGTGCGTGACCTCCTGCGCGTTCTTGCTCGCCGGGGTGTGGAACTGGACCTCGAAGAGGTGCCCGCTGCCCGGCGCCCGCCAGGCGGAGTTGATGGCCCGGTAGCCCTTGGCGCGGGCCCAGGTGTTGGACCACTTGGCGTTCTCGACGCCCCACGCGGACAGCAGGTGCGAGGCGATGGTGACGCCGGCGGTGTAGCGGGCGTCGGGCCATTGCAGGGTGTAGCGCACGGAGTCCTTGATGTCGGCCAGCGCCTCGTTCACGTTCTGGCCGGGGTGTTCCTTCATGGCCGTGGCGACCTTGCGCTTGAGCGAGTCCGGTGACTTCAGCCGGTGATCGAAGCCGACCAGCTCCGCCGAGCTCAGCCGCGCCGCGGCCCGTACCCGCGGGCTGATGGAGCGCTCGGCCCTCCTCGCCTGATCGGCGAACGCGTCCACGCGCGCGTTGTCCGCGGCGTTGAGCGTCAGGCCGCCTTCGCCCTGCCACCCACCCCCGTCCCCGTCCCCCGCCCTGGCGGCCTGGGCCGTCGTGCCGGCCATGGGCGCGGCCTGGACGCCGGGAGCCGCTCCCAGGCCGAGTGCCACGGCCAGCGCGGCCGCGGCCACGGTGCGGGACGTCATGGTGAGGATGTTCATGGGCGTTCGTGGTTCCTCTCTCGGAAGGCGGTCTCGGGGTGCCGTCGGTGCCGGCTGCCGGCAACGACGCACTCCACCAACGAGGAGGACGTGGCTCTGTGATCATGGGAGTCTTCGGGCGGCGGGTTTTGTCCGGATCACATCGGTGGATGGCCGGATGTCCCCATCCCGGGTCCGAGGCCCTCAGGAGAGGTGGAGCTCCGTGCACGCCGGGCCGTGCTGCGACTTGATCTCGCACTTCAGATCAGTGGACTGGTCCGGATTGACGGCCGACAGGGCGACCACCGAGGTGCCTGCCGGAGGGGCGAACGGAATGTCGACCCGCTGAGCGATCTCGCCCTGTTCGTCAGGCCTGAGGATGCTCCAGTAGAGGTCCGTGTTCTTGCCGGAGGGGGCGTCCTCCGGTGTCACGGACACGACGATGTGTGACCACTTCTGGACTCCGTCGGCGTGCACTTCGAAGTGCAGCCGCTGGTTGGGGCGAGGACCCTCGAGCCTGAGATCGGTGATCGTCGGGCGTCCGTTCCCTCCCGCGGCCTGGGCGGCCCCGACCACGGCGATGCTCAGGGAGGCCATGTAGAAGACCACCCCGAGGACGAGGACGCCGGTCTCCCAGAGGACTCCGCGCCCGGTGGGACGGATGAGCAGGGCGGCGATGCTGCAGACGATGGCGATGATGGCGCAGAGGGACGCCACGTAGATGGGCCACGAGCGGTTGTTGAGGGCGACGAAGACGAACTTGCTGTTGAGGCCCAGGGTCGTCATGATGCCGGCCACCGCCACCAGCGCGCCCGCCAGGATCTTGGCCACGTCGTCCAGGCGCTTGCCCACGGCGGCCTGGATCTCGTCGAGGCCGGGCGCGGCCGGTCCCGTCGAGGGGGGAGGGCCCTTCGTACCGCTCACGCGCGCACCCGTCCTCCGCGCTCCGGCGGTCTCCCTACGCGTCCGGTCCGAGCGGCGGGACGACGTCGAGCTGCTGGAGGAAGGACAGGAGGTCCTTGTCGGACCACTTCTCCGCGAGCTTGCCGTTCTCGATGCGGTGGATCACCGTCGCCGTCATCTCCAGCTGGTGTCCCGTGGCGGGAATGCCGGGCAGATCGCCCTCGTGGACGCCGCGGCAGAGCAGTCTCGTGACCACCTTGTCGCCTTCCGCGACCTGGTCCTGGATCTCGTGGGTGCCGGGAGTCGCCTCCCAGAAGAGCCGGAAGACCTGCCGCAGGCCCTCGAGGCCGGACGCGAAGCCCGGGAACGGCGGCGGGGAGTGGTCGAGGTAGTCCTCGGCGACGAGCTCGTCGAGGGCGTCCACGTTGCCCTTGTCGATCTCCTCGTAGAAGCGGCGGACGAGCTTCTTGTTCTCCTCGATGGACATGGGCAGGACACCGACCCTTCTCCGCGCTTCCGCGACCCGCCCGGGCACCTGCGAAACGTGCCGGGACGAGGCGAAGTCTGCCCGGTGGGCGGGCCGGCGGTCGGCGACGCGCGCGGGCGGGCGGCGAGATCACCCGCCCGGCGCGACCACCGGCCGGCCGGGCGACCCCGCCGCGGGCCCACGGCCCGTGGCAGCTCCTAGGGCGTGTCCTAGCGGGCCTGCTGCTCGTACCCCACGAGCCGGACGCAGACGGCGAGTCCCTCGATCGCCTGCTCCAGCTCCGCGAGCTTCGGGTAGCTGGGGGCGATCCGGATGACCGCGTCGCGCGGGTCGTCGCCGTACGGGTGCGTGGCGCCGGCCGGGGTGAGCACGATGCCCGCCTCGGCGGCTCGGCGTACGACCTCCTTGGCGCAGCCGTCCGGCACCTCGAGGGTCACGAAGTAGCCGCCCTTGGGCGAGGTCCAGGTCGCGAGCCCGGTCCCGCCGAGTTCGGCGTCCAGGATCCGCGCGACCGCCTCGAACTTGGGCTGCAGCAGGGCGCGCTGACGCTCCATGTGGGCCCGCAGGCCGTCGGCGTCCCGCAGGAAGAGGACGTGCCGCAGCTGGTTGACCTTGTCGGGGCCGATCGACCGCTTGGCGTTGTTGCCGAGCAGCCACTGCACGTTCGCGGGAGAGGAGCCGAAGAAGGCGACGCCCGCGCCCGCCGCGGTGATCTTCGAGGTGGAGCCGAACACGAACACCCGGTCCGGGTTCCCGGCCTCGGCGCAGGCGGCGAGCAGGTCGGCGATCCCGACGGGCTCGTCGGTGAGGTGGTGGACGGCGTAGGCGTTGTCCCAGAAGATCCGGAAGTCGGGCGCGGCGGTGCTCATCGTGGCGAGCCGCGCCACGGTCGCGTCGCTGTAGACGGCGCCGTCCGGGTTGCTGTACTTCGGCACGCACCAGATGCCCTTGATCGCCGGGTCCTCGGCGACGAGGCGCTCCACGACCTCCATGTCGGGGCCCTCGGCGGTCATCGGCACCGGGATCATGTCGATGCCGAACCGCTCGCAGAGCGCGAAGTGCCGGTCGTAGCCGGGCACCGGGCACAGGAACGCGATCCGCTCCTGCTCCACCCAGCGCGAGCCGGCGCCCGGCAGCACGCTCAGCAGGGCGTGCACCAGGCAGTCGTGCATCAGCTCGAGGCTGGAGTTCCCGGCCGCGAGCAGCTGGCCGGCCGGCACCTGGAGCGCCTCGGCGAAGATCTCCCGGAGCTCGGGCAGCCCCTGCAGCCCGCCGTAGTTGCGCACGTCCGTGCCGTCGGCGGAGGTGTGCCGGCCGCCGGGCAGGCTCAGCAGCTCCTCGGACAGGTCGAGCTGCTCCGGTGCCGGCTTGCCCCGGGTGAGGTCGAGCGCGAGCCCGCGTGCCGCGAGGTCCCGGTAGTCCTGGCGGGCCCGCTCGAGGAGCCCGGTCAGGGCATCGGGGCTCAGCTCGGTGGTCATGGTGTGTCCTCTCGCGGGTGCGGCATCGGCGGGGGGTGGCGCCTGCCGAGAATACAAAGCGGGGCGAGGGGGCCTTGACCTCGCCCTGGCAAGGGCCCCTGCCGGCTGCGCGCGCGGGCGGGCGAACGCCCGGGAGGAAAGTTGACTAGCTCAATCATTGAGGTTTACCTTCACTCTATTGCTTAAGGATATGAATCATCTAAGCCTTTAACTACCTCTGGCCGCCTCTCGGCCGTCATCCACCGGCACCTACCGGCCCGTCCTCTGGAGCACCGCCATGACCTCCGAAACCACCGACACCGCCCCGGCCGCCGTCGTCGCGCGACTGCGGGCCGGGTTCGCGACCGGCCGCACCAAGCCGCTCGACTGGCGGCTCGGCCAGCTGCGCGCCCTGCGCACGCTGCTCACCGAACGGTCCGAGGAGCTCCTGGCCGCCCTGCACGCCGACCTGGGCAAGGGGCCGAAGGAGGCCTACCGCACCGAGATCGGCTTCACCCTGAACGAGCTGGACCACACCGTCGCGCACCTGGCCGAGTGGCTGAGCCCGCGGCCGGTCACCGTCCCGGACGCCTTCCGGCCGGCCGAGGCCCGCGTGGTGCGCGACCCGCTGGGCGTGGTGCTGGTCATCGCGCCGTGGAACTACCCGCTCCAGCTCGCCCTGACCCCGCTGGTGGGAGCGCTGGCGGCGGGCAACGCGGCCGTGGTCAAGCCCAGCGAGCTGGCACCGGCCACGTCGGCGGCGCTGGCCCGGCTCCTGCCGCGCTACCTCGACCCGCAGGCCGTCGCGGTCGTGGAGGGAGCCGTACCGGAGACCACCGCGCTGCTGGAGCAGCGGTTCGACCACATCTTCTACACCGGCAACGGCACGGTCGCGCGCATCGTCATGGCCGCCGCCGCCCGGCACCTGACCCCCGTCACGCTGGAGCTCGGCGGCAAGAGCCCCGTGCTGGTCGAGCCCGGCGCCGACCTGGCCGTCACGGCGGAGCGGATCGTACGCGGCAAGTTCCTCAACGCCGGCCAGACCTGCGTCGCACCGGACTACGTGCTCGCCATCGGCGACACCGCCGCCGCGCTCGAGGAGCACCTGGCCGCCGCCGTCCGGGCGACGTACGGCGAGGACCCGTCGGCCGACGAGGAGTACGGGCGGATCGTCAACGACCGGCACTTCGACCGGCTCACCGGCCTTCTGGGCGAGGGGCGCGTCGTCACCGGCGGCGAGCACGACCGGGCGACCCGCTACCTCGCCCCGACCGTGCTCGCCGACGTCTCCCCGGACGCGCCGGTGATGCGCGAGGAGATATTCGGGCCGATCCTGCCGGTCATCGGCGTGCCCGACCTGGACGCGGCGATCGCGTTCGTCAACGAGCGCGACAAGCCGCTCGCCCTGTACGCCTTCACCGACTCCCCGCGGACCAAGCAGCGGCTGGCCGAGGAGACGTCCTCCGGCGCGCTCACCTTCGGCCTGCCCGTCTCCCACCTGGCCGTGCCCGAGCTGCCGTTCGGCGGCGTCGGCGAGAGCGGCATGGGCCGCTACCACGGCCCGTACTCCATCGACACGTTCAGCCACACCAAGGCCGTCCTCGACAAGCCCCTCGGCTGACCGGCCCGCCCCCCACCGCCCCGCACCCCGGCGGACACCACCCCACCCGCGCTCCCCGGCCCGGCACCGCAGCCGGCCGGGGGGCGCCTACGACAAGGACACCGGACATGAATCCAGACGCCCACGCCTCGGCCGTCGCGACGGAGACGGCGGCGTTCGTCGCCCTCGTCAAGGGCGCCGACCTCTCCACCCCGGTGCCGTCCTGCCCGGGCTGGACCCTCGCCGACCTGACCCGGCACGTCGGCAGCGTCCACCGCTGGTTCACGGCCCTGATGCGACAGCGCGTCCAGCAGCCGCCGGCAAGCCGTGATGTGGACCTGCGCCTGCCGGAGCGGCCCGAGGACTACCCGGACTGGCTGGCCGGGAGCGCCGCCGAGGCCGCCGACGTCTTCGCGGCGACGGACCTCGACGCCCCGATGTGGGCCTGGGGCGTCGACCAGCACGCCCGCTTCTGGGTCCGCCGCATGCTCTGCGAGACGCTCGTGCACCGGGCCGACGCCGAACGCGCCCTCGGACTCACCCCGCACATCGACCGCGAACTGGCGGTGGACGGCATCGACGAGTTCCTGACCAACCTGCCCTTCGCCACCCCCTTCGCGCCCCGGACGGCCGAACTGCGCGCCCCCGACCGGACCATCCGCTTCAGCTGTACGGACGGCGACGGCGACGGGAGCGGCGAGGGAGACGGTGGCGGCGACTGGCTGATCCTCCTGCGCCCCGACGGCTTCGGCCTCGTGGCCGGCGACGCGGAGCCGCGAACGGCGGACGCGACGGTCCAGGGCACGGCAGCGGATCTGCTCCTGCTGCTCTACGGCCGCCTCGACCGCGAGAGCGACGCCTTCCGGCTCCGGGGCGACCGGGACCTGCTCGCCCACTGGTTCGCCAACTCGGCGTTCTGAGCGCGGGCCCGCAGACGCGGTCCTCGGGCGGTGTCACCTGACGGGCGCCCGGAGTTCGCCGGCACGTCCGTACCAGGTGTAGGCGGCGGGATCGAAGCGGTTCAGCCGGCGCACGAGCCGCCCGGTGGACCAGGGCCAGATGAAGGCGTTGCGGCCGCTGGGGCTGAAGTAGTAGCTCGAGCAGCCACCGGAGTTGTAGACGGTGGTCCGCAACGCCTTCTGCACCGCCGCGTTGTACGCGGCCTGCACGGCGGGGCGGACGTCGAGGACGGCACGGCCGGAGCGGCCCAGATGGGTCAGCGCGGCGGTGAGGTGGGCGAGCTGGGCCTCGACGACGGTGATCGCGGAAGTGTTGCCGGTGTGCACGTTGGGGCCCAGTAGCAGGAAGAGGTTGGGGAATCCGCTGACGCTCGTACCGAGGTATGCCTCGGGGCCGTCGTTCCAGACCTGGTGCAGCGTACGGCCGTCCGCGCCCCGCACCTGGCGGGCGAGCGGGAGGTCGCCGATGTGGAAGCCGGTGGCCAGCACGATGACGTCGGCACGGACCTGGCTGCCGTCGGCGCCGACGAGCCGGTCCGCGCGCACGGCGGTCACCGCGGTGGGGTGCAGGTGGACATGGGGGCGGGCCAGGGCGGCGTAGTACGTACTCGAGGTCAACAGCCGTCTGCAGCCCAGGGCGTAGTCCGGGGTGAGCGCGCGGCGCAGTCCCCGGTCGCGGACGGCCAGCCGCAGGTGGGCCCGGGCGCCGGCCTGCACGGGCCGGACGAGCCAGGGGTGCCGGAAGGCGAACCCGAAGGCCTCCTGCAGCCCGTACTGCGCGGCGCGCAGGGCGCGGTGTCCGCCGGGCGTGCGGCGCAGGCGGTCGAGGGGCCGGGGGAGGGGGAGGTCGGGCTTGGGCAGTATCCAGTGGGCCGTGCGCTGAAATATGTGGAGAGCCGCCGTCCGCTCCTGGATCTCGGGAACGACCTGAACGGCGGAGGCGCCGGTGCCCACGACGGCGACACGGCGCCCGGTCAGGTCGACGCCGTGGTCCCACCGGGCCGTGTGGAAGACCGGCCCGGCGAACCCCCCGAGCCCGGGCAGGTCGGGCAGGCGCGGCCGGTGCCACGGTCCGGTGGCCAGGACCAGGACCGCGGCTCTGTACGGCCCGTCGGTGGTGTCCAGCTGCCAGCGGGCGGAGGCCCGGTCCCACCGGGCCCGCAGCACCCGCACCCCGCAGCGCAGGACCTCGCCGACGCCGTACCGCTCGGCCGTCGCCCTGAGATAGCCGTGGATCTCCCGCTGTCCGGCGAAGAGCCGGCTCCAGCCGGGACCGGGAGCGAAGGAATAGCTGTACAGGGTGGCGGGCACGTCGCAGGCGCAGCCCGGGTAGGTGTTGTCCCGCCAGGTGCCGCCCACGTCCCGGGCCTTCTCCAGGACGACGAGGTCGTCGAAGCCCTCCTGGCGCAGCCGGACGGCCGCCCCGATACCGGAGAACCCCGCTCCGACGACCACCACCCGGACGTCTCGGCCCGGTCGGGCGTCCTGTGCTCCGGTCATCCGCCCAGTCTGGGGGGACCCGCCCGGCGCCCGTCAGGGCGCGCGCCGGGCGTGTGATCCCCGCGGCGCGACCGCCGGGGGCGTGAGCCGGGCTCTCCGCGACCGGACGGGAGCCGTCACGACCGTCACGACCGGAGGTGCGGCCGCCGCTCGGTCATGCCGTCGGCCGGGAGCCCGGCCGGGAGTTCAAGCGGGCGGTCACGGCCGACAGGGCGGCCGCCGTGACGCCCAGCCCCGCGGTGACGGCGACGAACGCCGGGCCCGCCGGCTGCCAGGGGCTCAGCACGGTGGTGCCCACGGCGACGCCCAGGTGGTCCAGCGTGCCGTTCCACGAGACCACGCTCGCCCGCCGGCGAGGGCTGGCGCTGCCGAGGTAGGTCTGCTGCGTGGTGTAGAAGGCGCCCCCGGCCGCGAACCACACGAACAGCGCAGGCAGGGTGACCGCGAGCTGGGTGACGGACAGGGCGACGACGGCCGCTGCCACGAACACCAGGGCCAGGACGGCCGACAGCCCGTTCTCGTCGCGGCCGCGATCGCGCACCCGGTCGATCACCCGGCCGGCCAGCACCGACCCGGCCAGGGATCCCGCGCCCACCAGCAGCCCGATCAGCCCCAGCCGTCCCGCGTCGAACGCGTAGCGCTCGGCGAACAGCGCGCCGACGAACGTATACGCCCCCAGCCGTCCCGCCTGCAGGAACCCCGTCGACAGCAGCGGCAGCGCCAGCCGCTTCTCCCGCCAGATCCCGAACCCGCCCAGCACCGAACCGCGGCGGGCCGGATGGGGACCGCGCAGCAGCCAGAGGACGAGGATCACCACCGGCGCCAGCCCGGCGGCCAGGGCGGCGAACGCCCAGGACCAGTCGGCGGTCTGCGCGAGCAGCCCGCCCAGCGGCACGCCCAGGACCTGGCCGAGGGCGTAGCAAGCGACCCCGCCCGCCACCGCGCGGCCACGTTGGCGCGGCGCCGCGGCCTCGGCGAAGTAGGCCCACATGGCCGGTGCGGCCATGGCCCCGCCCAGCCCGGTCAGCGCGCGGGCGGCGGTCAGCGCGCCCAGGCTGCCGGCCGTGGCGCACAGCAGGTTGCCGCACAGGAACAGCAGCCCACCCCCGGCGACGAACACCCGGCGCGGAAAGCGGTCGGAGACGCCGCCGAGCAGGGGAGCGGCGACGGCGTACGTCAGCACGTAGGCCGTCACGACCTGGGCCGCGGCACCGGTGCCGACCTCCAGGTCCGCGGCGATGGTCGGCAGCAGCGGCGAGACCAGGAAGGTCTCGCACCCCATGAGGAAGAGGAAGGCGTACAGCACGGCGCAGCGGCCCCACGGCGTGGCCCGCCGGTCGTCCTCCGCCGCCTCCCGGCGGGGGACGACCAGCGGCCGGGGGCCGGGCCCGGTCACACCGGCTCCGCGTAGGCGGGCGCGGGGGTGCGGGGCAGGCCGAGCTCGTGCCAGGTGCGGTCCAGGACGTCGGCGAAGTGGTGGACGTCGTCCGGCCGGTGGACGGGCGAGGGGTTGATGCGCAGCCGCTCGCTGCCCCGGGCGACGCTGGGGAAGTTGATGGGCTGCGCGTACAGCGCGTGGCGCTCCAGCAGGATGCCGGCCAGCCGCCGGCACCGGTCCACGTCGCCCACCAGAACCGGCACGATGTGGCTCTGCTCGCTCACCAGCGGGATTCCCGAACGACGCAGCAGGAACTTCAGCAGCGCGGCGCGCTCGTGCAGCTGCTTGCGCTCGGTGTCACTGGCCCGCAGGTGCCGCACGCCGGCCAGCGCGCCGGCGGCCAGGGCCGGCGGCATGGAGAGGGTGAAGATGAACGCCGGCGCCAGGCTGCGGACCGCGTCGACCACCGGGCCGGGACCGGCCAGGTAACCGCCCGCCGTGCCGTAGCCCTTGGCGAACGTGCCCATCAGGACGGTGACCCCGTCGGCGATGCCGAGCTGCGCGGCGAGCCCCGCGCCCTGGGGTCCGTACATGCCGACGGTGTGCGCCTCGTCGACGTACACCAGGGCGTTGTGCCGCTCGGCGACCGCGCACAGGTCGGCCATGGGGGCCATGTCGCCGTCCATGGAGTAGACGGACTCGAAGGCGACCACCTTCGGCCGGCCGGGACGGACGGCGCTCAGCAGCCGGTCGAGGTCGGCGGGGTCGTTGTGGGCGAAGACGTGCCGCTCGGCGCCGCTCGCGCGCATCGCCAGGATCATCGAGGCGTGGTTGAGCCGGTCCGAGAAGAACGCGCAGTCCGGCAGCGTCCTGCCCAGGACGTACAGGGCGGCGTCGTTGGCGGCGTAGCCGGTGATGAAGGTGAGCGCGCTCTCCTTGCCGTGCAGGTCGGCCATCTCACGTTCCAGCGCGACGTGGTGCGGCGTGGTGCCGGAGATGTTGCGCGACCCGCCGGCCGCGGCGCCCGAGGCGTCCAGCGTGGCGCGCATCGCGGCCAGGACGGCGGGGTGCTGCCCCATGCCGAGGTGGTCGTTGCTGCACCAGACGGTGACCTCCCGGGGCCCCTCGGGCCGGTGGTGCAGGGCGCGCGGGAAGCGCCCGGCGAGCCGTTCGATCTCGACGAACGTGCGGTACTGCCCGGTCTTCCGAAGAGTGTCCATGCGATCGGCGAAGAAGCCTGAGTAATCGAACATCGGTGGAAATCCCCCCGTGGTGGGGCGCGTCCCCCCGCGCCCTCGCACTGTAAGCATGGGGCGAGAGGGATATCCTTCGCATCGCCGACAAGGACGGGGGCAGATCCATCAAACGTGGCATTCAGCACTCTGGTGGACATACTCCCAGGGAGTACGGACGCGCCCCGAAGCCCTACTTGAGGAGGAGGCCGCACCGCGATGCGAGAGGTCAGCGTGCGGTGGCCGTCGAGCAGAGGAAGGTGACGGCACCGGCGATGACCAGCACGCCACCGAGGAAGGTGTGCCGACGGGCCCTGCGCAGCCTCTCCCGCACCTGCCACGCGTGCGCGGTGGCGAGCAGCCACCGCAGACAGGGGTCGGTCCTCGCGATGTTGCGGTGCGCGGTCAGCAGGCCCTGCCTCAGCACGGCGCGCTCGCCGGGCTCCGCCGACGCCAGCCGCCGGGCGATGTTGGCCGCGATCCGCCGGTGCCGCAGCAGGTCCTCCACGCTCGTGGCCACGGAGCCGAAGTAGTACCAAGGAGCGGCGTCGAGCTGCTCACGGAGCCCGCGCACGGCCGGTTCGCCGAGGGAGGCCGGCGTGGTCATGGGCGGCACCAGGACCTCACTGATCTGCCAGATCGCCCAGGCGACACCGGACAGCGCCACCAGCATGCCGCCGCCCGCCCACGCCGCGTGCTCCCAGTCGGTGATCCTGCCGACCGCGAGCAGCGGCCCGCCCCCGAGCAGCAGCGCGCCCACCGCGCCGGTCGAGGCGATGAGCCAGCGTGCGGTGGCCCGGCTGTCGGCGACGGAGTCCAGGGGCGAGGGCAGCGCGTCGAGCGTCGCGGTGCCGGGACGGTCGGCCTGAGGCTCCTCACTCACGAGGTGTCCCCGCGGAAGGCGACACCCAGCGGACCGGGGTCGTCGTCCGGGAGATCGACGTACGGCAGCCACTTCTGCCCGTCGAAGAACTCCAGCTCGCCGGAATCGCCGACGCGCACCGCGTTGATCTCCGTGGGTTCCTCCGGCTCTCCGGCCATGCTCCCCCGCCCTTCGCCCCGCCCCTTCGTCCCGGCCGTTGCGCTGTCGTCGGCCGCCTACCCATCATGGCAGCAAAGGGGGTTCGCAAGTGATCCGGTTGGTTGTCGGCAGTACGCGAGTAACCGGTGACATCCGAGGCCATCGGGTCGGTCATGTGCCGAGGGCCGCAGATCAGCGCACGGCCGACCTGCTGTGGCGGCTGCGACGGCAGCCGTCGGCCGAGCTGCTGCGGGAGGCGGGCGTCGCCCTCGGACACCGCTTCCTGGGGGGTGCCCTCGGCGAGGCGCTGGCGGGGGAGTTACGGCGGCCCGGCCGACACCGGCTGGGCATCGAGGTGACCGACCCCACCCTGGCCGACCTGCCCTGGGAAGCGCTCGTACCGCCCGGCCGCCCCACCCCCTTGGCCCTGGACGAGGGCGTCGACCTCTACCGGACCGCGCGGACGACACCACGGGCGACACCACGGGCGGACGCCGTCGGCGGCCCGCTGCGCATCCTCGCGGCGATCGGCAGCCCGGACGGGAGCAGCCGCGAATTGCTCGACTACGAAAGGGAACTGGGAAGGATCCTGGACGCGGTGGAATCCTGCCACCGCGGCGGCGTGGGGGTCCGCGTCCTGGAATGGGGCAGCACCTCGGCGATCGGCATGGCACTCGCCGAGGAACCCGTCGGCATCCTGCACGTCTCCTGCCACGCCCGCCCCGGCGCCCTGCTGCTGGAGACCGACACGGGCGACGAGGACCCGGTGGACGCCGCCCGCTTCCTGGCCGAGGTCCTGCCGCCCGGACGCCCGGTGCCGCTGATCGTGCTGGCGGGGTGCTCCACGGCCCGGGACGAGCACGGCGGGCGCCCCGGGCTGGCCAGAAGCCTGCTCGAGCACGGAGCGCCGGCCGTACTGGCGATGAACGGCGCCGTCAGCGACGACTACGCCACCGACCTGTGCGCCCGCCTCTACGAAGGCCTCGCCCGCGACCGCGAATCCGACCTGCTGACCGTCTTCTCCCGGGTCCGGCGGGCGATGGAGGACGCGCCCCGGCCCTTGCCGGAATGGGCGACACCGGTGCTGTTCCTCGGCGATCCCGGACTGCGGCTGACCGGACCGGACGACGCCGGCACAGACGCCAACGCCAACGCCAACGCCGACGCCGACGCCACGGACCGCAGCGGCCGCCCGCCCGCGACGGCGACCGTACGGGACCGCGTGACGCGCGGCCCCGGCGACTTCATCGGCCGCAGACGCACGCTGCGCCGCCTGTCGCGGGTGGCCCCGCGCATGCTGCTGCACGGCATCGGCGGCATCGGCAAGACCAGCCTCGCCGCCGAGCTCGCGCGGCGCTACGAGACGGCCGGCGGGCTGGTGGTGACGGTCAGCGGTGAGACGGGCGCCGAGGCGGTCCTGGAAGAGCTCCGGCGCCGGCTGGTGGCCCACTGCGCCGCGCGGAACATCACCGGGACCCACCCGCTGCGGCAGCTGGTCCTGGTGCTGACCGAGCAGACCCGGGACTGGCGGGAGCGTCTCGTACCGGTCGGCGACGCCTCGCTGCCGGTCCTGCTCGTGCTGGACAACGCCGAGGACAACCTGGACACGGACAACCTGGACACCGGCTTCCACTCGGCCGACGAGGACCTCGCGGACTTCCTGGCCGCCTGGGCGGAACGCCAGGCACTGATCATCACCAGCAGGTTCCCCTTCGACGTGCCCGGCCTGGAGTCCCACCACCTCGGCCCGCTGTCCTGGCAGGAGACACGGAAGCTGATGTGGCGGCTGCCCGGCATCGACCGGCTGACGCCACAGGAGAAGCGGCAGGTGTGGACCCGCCTCGGCGGCCATCCGCGGTCCCTGGAGTACCTCGACGCGCTGCTGCGCGACGGCGTCGGGCGCTTCGACGATGTCACCGCCCGCCTGAGAGCGGCCACGGCGGAGCGCACCGGCGGGTCCGTCGCGACCGTCGAGACCGGCGCGCCCGGCCGGTTGGGCGACGTGCTGGCCGAGACGGGGGCGCTGATCGCCGAGGACGTGCTGCTGCCCCAGCTGCTGGCCCGGCTCGACACGGTGCCCCTGGCCGGGGAGCTGCTGCTGGGAGCGTCGGTGTACCGGCTGCCCGTGGACACCGCCGGACTGGCCTGGCAGGCGGCACCCGTGGCGGAACGCGAGCAGCCGCCGCCGGCCCCGGAGGGCATGGAGCACGCGATGGGCAGGCTGCTGCACCTCGGGCTGCTGGCACCCGCCGACTCCGGCTATTTGGTGCATCGCTGGACGGCGGAGTCCTTGGCCCGGCGGGCCGGGCGGAGCCGGCTGACCGCTGTCCACCGCAGAGCCGGGGACTACTGGGGTTGGCGCGGCCGCGCGACCTCCGAGCCCGTCGAGTACATCCAGCAGGTGATCGAAGCCAGGTACCACCATCTGGCCGGTGGCCGTATGGACGAGGCACTCGAGTGCACCAGGCTGGCCTGCCGCGAACTCGAGGCCGCGGGGCAGTGGTCCAGGGAGGAGCGGCTGCGCCGTGAGGCTCTCACGATGGTGCCCCGGGGATCCCTCCAGGCGGCCGAATTCACCGCGGACCTGGCCGGGCTGAAGAAGCGCAGGGGAGACTACGCGCAGGCGGAAGCGCTGTACCGGAAGGCGCTGGCCACCTTCCGGAGCCTGGAGTCGGACGAACATGTCGCGGCCGCGCTGCACAATCTGGGAATCATCGCCGATCACCGGGGGCAGGCGGCGGATGCGGAACGGCTGTTCAAGCAATCGCTGTCGCTCAAGGAGCGGATCGGCGACCGGTGGGCCATGTCCTTCGCCTACCACGAACTCGCCGGGCTGGCGCTGGACCGGGGAGACGACCGGGCGGCCGAGAAGCTGTATCTCGACGCGCTGGCCATGGCGGAGGAAGCGGGTGATCTGGAGGGCGTTTCGGCAAGCCACCACCAGATCGCCCTCCTGGCCCTCCGGGCGAAGGACTACGCCAAGGCCGAACAGTGCGTGAACCTCGCCCTGGACGGTTACACCCGGCTGAACGACCGGATCAGGATCGGCAGCGGCAGGATCCTGCTCTCGAGGATCGCGGCCGCCGTCTTCAACCACGAGACGGCTCAGCTGCACATCAGGGCCGCCCTGGAAGTCTTCGAGGACATCGGCAGCAACCGGCACATCGCCGAATGCTGCCTGCAACTCGGCGAGATCTCACGTGACCTCGGCGACCTGGCCTGGGCGGAGACCTGTTTCGCCCGTGCCCGGACCCTCTTCACGGCCCTCGGCGAACGGGTGTTCCTCGCCAAGGCCAACGACATGCTCGGCGCCGTCCGAACGGTCCTGGGGCGTGTCGCCGAAGCGGTGCCGTGCACGCTCGAGGCATGGCTCGGCAAGACCGTCCGGTCGGGCTGCACAGATTGGCTGGCCATCCAGTGCATGGCGCTCGGAACCCAGGCCTTCGGCGATGTCCTCGGACAGCACATGGATCCCGGGCAGGCCGTGGACGTGCTGGAACTCACCCAGTCGTACGTCAGGTTGACCCGGTCCCGGGTCCCGGACGGCCCGACCCCGCTGGGAAGCGCGTACATCCTGCGGGCGATCGACTCCTTCAAGGACGGGGACTACGGAACGGCCCGGATGTGCCTGGTACGGGCACTGCCGATCTGCGAGGCGGCGGGATATCGGCGCGGTGTCGCCAAATGCCACGAGGACCTCGGCCTGGTGGGCCTGGAGACCTGGCACCTGGACGAGGCCGAGACACGCTATCTGGCGGCACTCGAGATCTACGAGCGGATGCGCGACGACACGAACGTGGCCATCGTCCGTCACCAGCTCGGACGGGTCCACGAGAGCCGGCACGACTACGCGGAAGCGGAGAAGCACCTCCGCGCTTCCATCGCCATCAAGAAGCGGCTCGGGAACCCGTCCGGCGTCTCCAACAGCACCTTCCATCTCGGCACGATCGCCCAGCGGCGAGGCGACTACGCGCTCGCCGAGCGGTGCTACCTGGAATCCCTGGCGATCGACGAACAGCAGAGGGACTGGAAGGGGATAGCGCTCGACTACGCCGAAATCGGCAACCTGCGTGCGGAGCAAGGCCTTTCGGACCTGGCCGTCCCGCTGATGGTGGAAGCCCTGTCCATCAACGAGCGCATCACCTCGGACAATGCCATCCGCAATATCCGTGCGCTGCGGAAGGAACGCGCGAAACTCGGCGACGACGCCTTCACCCGCATTCTGCGCGACAGCCTCGACGAGGAGAGAACGTCGCGGATCCTTGAGCTCACCGCACTCCGGCCGCGCACCGCACAGGACCCCCGGCCCCCGGAGTGACGAGGCCGGGCCGCCGTCCGGGCGGTCCCCGGCCACATGCGCGGCAGCCCGTCCTCCCTCAGTTGGCGATCTCCACGCGCACGTCCTGCCGGATCCTCGCCGTGACGTCGGCCGCCTTGTCCAGTGAAGGGTCCAGGTGGAGCAGGATCGTCTCGGCGTCGGCTGAGGAGACGACGCCGACGGTGCTGTTGTCGGCCCAGATGCACACGGGCACCGTGAAGGTCCGCGGGCCCAGGGACGGGTCGGTGGTCTTCATCTTCTGGCACTTCATCACCGCGTTGCCGTCCAGCCGGTCCGGCTTGAACGCCCGGGGACTGCCCTCGAGTTCCGGCTTGCCCGTGGGATCGGCCTGGATGCCGAGGATCAGGGTGCGGAACATGTTGTCCACCGTCGCCTCGGGGTCCTTCACCCCGCCCCACAGGCCGCCGAAGTTGGCCAGCTTGAGGGGGGAGGTGGCGGTGGTGCCGGACTTGTACGCGGCCCCGACGCTCTGCGCGTCGGTGATGCCGACGATCGCGAGGGTCTGCTTGTCCACGTCGTGGAACGGATCCCGGCTCGTGACGGGGTCCTTCTTGTACGTGCCGCCCAGGATCGTCTCGGGAGCGGTGAGCCGGTAGCGCTTGCCGTCGCCGGGCGCGGCGGCGCCCTTGAGACCGCCGAGGCCCGCCGTCCCGGGCGGGCTGTTCTCCGCGGCCCGCGAAGGCTCCCGCCGGTCCTTTCCCTGGATGAGGAGGACTCCGCCGGCCGCGACCGCCCCCACGAGGACGAACGCCCCCGCCACGAGGGCGATCGTCCTGCCCCTGCCTCCCCTGCCGGGTGGCCGCGACGGTGGCGGCGGGTACGGCTGGTGCGGCGGTATGCCGTAGGGGCCCGACTGGTCCTGGCTCATCGACTGCCTCTGCGTTCTCTCCACCGTACGGGGCACGGCGGAGGGTTGGTCGCGCACGACGTCCTCACCCCTGGCATACCGGCCGTGCCGCGCAGGCGGCAACGATTCCGGGCCAACGCCGCCACCCACTGCTCCTTCACACCCGTTCGACCGCCCCTCCGCGCCCGTACGGAGTGGGCGCACAGCCGGTGTCCCCGTCGAAAACGTCTGCCCTGGACGTGAATTCGCCGAACGAAGCCGCACGAAGTGAAGGGCTTTTCGTATTTCGCCGCACTGGTGAACGGGTTTCCCCTTCCCTCGAGAATCCCGAAATCACCCTGGCATCAGCCGTATCGGTGGCGGCGTTGATTGAACTTTCTGATACGGCGAATTCCCGACAGAGGTTGCGACGCCTCTCGGGGGTGTGGCTAATATTTTCATACGTTCAACGCCCTGGCGTGCGGCGCGAAATGCACGAGTTCCGCTGCTTCGGGGACCGGAAATCGCGGACCCCGAATTGGCCAGGGTCTCGGGTACACCCAATCTGAGGAGATCTCATGAAGAAGGCGTACGAAGCTCCGACGCTCGTTCAGCTCGGTACGTTCCGCAAGAAGACCGGGCTGCTGAAGACCCACGGCAACGACCGTCTGATCCTCAGCAAGAACTGAGCGCCGGCAGGTTGATTCGACGCCATGCCGCCGTCCTCTGAGACGGGGGGAGTGGGCCCCGGTGACGCGCACTTCGTGGTCCTTCCGGACTGCGAGGACGCGCTCGCCGCGGCCCGCTCCTTCCCCCGCCCCCCATCCCGAACCCTCGATCACGCTTCCGGCCGGCCCTGGCTGATCGGCCGGTGGAGCGAGAAGGAAATCGTCACGGCTCGCGCCGGGCGGACCGCCATCGCTGTCGTGGGCTGCTGCCCGGTCGGGCCGGCCGAGCTCGAGCGCCACGCGGCCCGGATACGCGACCTCGCCGATCTCGACGGCCTGGCCCGGGAACTGTCCGGCAGCTTCCACCTCGTGGCGGCCCTCGACGGACGGCTGCGTGTGCAGGGAACCGCGTCCGGTCTCCGCCTGGTCTTCCACGCGTCCGTCGGCGGCGTGGAGGTGGCCGCCACCCGTGCCGATGTGCTCGCCGCCGCGATCGGCTCGGAGCCGGACGAGGAACAGCTGGCCACCCGGCTGCTGTGGCCCGTCCCCTACCCGCTGTTCGAGTCGTCGCTGTGGCGTGGTGTCACGGCCGTGCCCCCGGAGGAGGCGCTGATCATCGCGCCCGACGGGCGGACGGCCCGGCGCTCACGCTGGTGGACGCCCCCGGAGCCGACGCGTTCCCTGGCCGAGGGTGCCCCCCGGGTGAGGCAGGCGTTGTCCGAGGCCGTCGACGCCCGCACGCGCGACGGCGGCGTGGTCAGCTGCGACCTCTCCGGCGGTCTCGACTCCACCTCGGTCTGCTTCCTCGCGGCCGCCTCGCCCGCCCATGTGGTGGCGAGCACCTGGCCGGGCCGCGATCCCGCGGACAGCGACCTGTACTGGGCCGAGAAGGCCGCCGGCTTCCTCCCGGACGTCGAGCACGTCGTCTGGGACGCCGACGAGTCCCCGCTGGTCTACACCGGCCTGCTGACCATCGACGACCTCATGGACGAACCGACCATCGGGGTCATGGACCGGGCCCGGGTCCTGCACCACCTGCCGGGGCTGGCCGAGCGCGGCAGCCGGCTGCACCTGACCGGCATCGGCGGCGACCACGTGGCCTGGTGCTCCGAGGCGTACTACCACCGCCTGATCCGCACGCGACCACTGCTCGCCCTGCGGCAGCTGCGCGGCTTCAAAACCCTCTTCCAGTGGCCGCTCGGCGACACGGCGCGGGTCCTGGCCGACTCCCGGCCGTACGGACAGTGGCTCGCCGCCTCCAGCCGGCGGCTGCGCGACCCCCTGCCGCCCCCGGTCGACGGAGCGCTGGGCTGGGGCTCCTCACCGCGCCTGTTCGACTGGGTCACGCCCGAGGCGGCACACGCCGTCGGGCGAGCCCTGCGGGACACGGCGGCGCGTGCCGAGCCGCTCCACCCGGACCGCGGCCTGCACGCCGACCTCGAGCAGGTCCGCATCTGCACCCGGATCGTCCGTCAGTGGGACGGCATGGCGGCCCGGGCGGGCGTGCCGATGGCCTCGCCGTTCTTCGACGACCGGGTGATCGAGGAATGCCTGGCGGTCGATCCCGCCGAGCGCGTCACCCCCTGGGCCTACAAGCCCTTGCTGGCCGCCGCCATGCGCGGAGTCGTACCGGACGCATGCCTGCGGCGCTCCAACAAGGCGCATGCCTCGATGGACGCCTCCAACGGATTGCGCGAGCACCGCGGCGATCTGATGGAGCTGTGGGAGGGCTCGCACCTGGACCGCATGGGCCTGGTGGACGGCGGCGCCCTGCGCACCCTCGCCCAGCGGCCCTCCACTCCCGGACTGAAGGAGGCGATCCTCTACTCCACGATCGCCTGCGAGGTATGGCTGCGGAACCTGCCGCAACACCAGGAGAAAGCCCTCAGTACCTGACACGCGAGGTGCGCCGGCGTCCGGCGGAGAACGCGCCGGCGTTCCGCAGAAAGGGAACGGTATTCATGGCATTGCGGTTCGCCACGGACGTCTCGACCGCGAGGACCGATTACGGCACGGTTCTGCTGGACCAGCGCAGTGGCCAGTACTGGGAGCTCAATCCCACCGGCACGCTGGTCGTCCAGACCCTGCTGGAAGGGGGCGGGGAAGCGGACGCGGTCGACGCGGTCGTCGCGGAATTCGCGATCGACCGGCCCCAGGCGGCGCACGACGTCGCCGCCCTCATCGGGCAGTTGCGGCAGGCGGGGCTGGTCGCCTCATGACCACCCCGAGCGCACTGCACCGGCCGACCGGCGTTCCTCTCGCACGGAAGCTGGGGGCGCGGCTCGTTCTGCTCGTGGCCTTCGGCCTGTCCCTCCTGCCGCCGCGCCGGATCCGGACCGTGCTCGGTCTCGTACGACGCGGAGCCGTGCCGGCCTCCGCCGCGCAGGCGAGGACCGCGCGGGAGGCGGTGTGCGCGGTCAGCCTGTTCTGCGCCGGCCCGCGCGGCTGCCTCCCGCGTTCCCTGGCCACCGCCCTGCTCTGCCGGTTGCGGGGCACCTGGCCGACCTGGTGCACCGGAGTCCGCGTGGTGCCGCCCTTCACCGCGCACGCGTGGGTCGAGATCGACGGTCGCCCGGTGGACGAGGGAGTACCGGACGACTACTTCAGCCGCCTCATCACCGTGCCGCCCGCGCACCGGGCGAACACGTGACGAACCCCGGGAGCGAAGGTGGGCAGGACAACGCGACGCGATGACGACCGCTCGGCACGGGGCGCGGTCGTGGCCATGTTCCGGCTCACCACCGGCCACCGCTCCTCCATGGCCGTCGCCACCGTGCTCACCCTGGTGGGATCCGTCCTGGGGCTCGCCCAGCCGCTGCTCGCCAAGAGGATCGTGGACGCGAGCGGAGGCGGTCACCTCGTGTGGCCGCTCCTGCTCCTCGCGGGCCTGTTCCTGGCCGAGGCGGCCACCGGCGCGGTGGGCCGCTTCGTCCTGGAGCGCATGGGGGAGAGGATCGTCCGCGGACTGCGCCGCGGCCTGGTCAGCCACCTGCTGAGGCTGGAGATGCGGGAGTACGACAAGCACCGCACCGGTGACCTCATATCCCGGGTCACCGCGGATACCTCCCTGCTGCGCGAGGTCGTCTCCCAGGCGCTGGTGGACCTGGTGACCGGCTCCCTCGTCGCCGTGGGTGCCATCGCCCTGATGGTCTGGATCGATCCTCTGCTGCTGCTCCTGGTCACACTGACCGTCGCCGCGGCCGCCGTCGTCGTCAGCTCGCTGCTGGCCGGGATCCGCGCCGCCGCCGAGCGCATGCAGGGAGCCGTCGGGGCGATCGCCGCCGACCTCGAGCGGGCACTCGGCGCGCTGCCCATGGTGCGGGTCCACCGGGCCGAGGACCGTGAGGCCGCACGCATCGGCCAGTGCGTCGACACGGCGTACGACGCGGGCGTCCGTACCGCCCGGCTGGCATCGGTGATGAGCCCGGCCGTCGAGCTCGCGGTGCACGGATCGTTCCTGCTCGTCCTGGTCATCGGGGGCATGCGCGTCAACGGGCACGCCAACTCGCTCGGTGACCTGGTGGCCTTCCTGCTCTACGCCACCTATCTGGTGGTGCCCCTGTCGTCGGTCTTCCGTGCCGTCGGCCTGATCCAGCGGGGGATGGGCGCCTTCCAGCGCATCGAGGAAGCCCTCGCGCTCCGGGCGGAACCCACGGGACCCGCGGAGGCGAAGCCCACGCCGGAACCCGAGCCCGCGACGGATGAAGCCGAGGGCCCGTCCGCGCGCCGGACCACGCCTGCCGGGACGGAGAAGGCTTCACCGCCCGACGGCGGAGAAGCACCCGCCCTCGCCCTGGAGGACGTCCGGTTCGGCTACCTCCCGGACCGCCCGGTCCTGCGAGGCGTCTCCCTCACCGTGCCGCACCGGCGACAGGTCGCCCTGGTCGGGAGCTCCGGTGCGGGCAAGAGCACGATCTTCGCCCTGGTCGCACGCTTCTACGAAGCGGACTCCGGAACGCTGCTGTTCGACGGCCGCCCGGCGGCCGGACTGAGCCGCGCGGACTGCCGTTCCCGCATCGCCGTCGTCGACCAGAACACCCACGTCGTCCACGGCTCCCTCTGGGACAACCTCACCTACGCCGCCCCCACGGCGAGCCCGGCCGACGTCCAGCGCGTCATCGAACTCACGAACCTCCACCAGGTGGTCGACCGCCTCCCCGGCGGTCTGACCGGCATGCTGGGCGAGAGGGGAAGCACCCTCTCGGCGGGGGAGCGGCAGCGCGTGGCCCTGGCCCGCGCCCTCCTCACCCGGCCCTCGCTGCTCCTGCTGGACGAACCCACCTCTCACCTCGACGCCATCAACGAAGCTGCCCTGGGCCGCGTACTGAAGGACATCACTCAGGAATGCGCGCTCCTGGTGATCGCGCACCGGCTCTCCACCGTCCAGCACGCCGACCAGATCGTCGTATTGGACGCGGGCCGCGTCATCGCCCGTGGACAGCACGAGGAACTCCTCGCCCGCAGTGCCGTCTACCGGCAGCTGGCGGCCGGCCAGGCCCTGCGTGCCACGACCACCGCCATGGACCCGGCCGGCCCCCTGCCCGCGCACTGAGCGACGGAGGCCCAGGAAGGATCGTTACCCCACTCCCCGCGCCCCGGTCAGTCGCCGCCCGTGCCGTCGCGGCCGTCGCGGTCCTCATGGCCTTCGTGGTCCTCGCGCTCCTTGTCCGGCCAGGCGCGGGTGTCGCGGGGCTGGATGTAGGGCTCCTCGTCCGGGGGGTGTCCGCCGATGATCGCGCGCTGCCGGGAGAGTTCCGCGTCGAATTCCAGGCCGAGCAGGATCGCCAGGTTCGTGATCCAGAGCCACACCAGGAAGATGATCACGCCGGCCAGGGTGCCGTACGTCTTGTTGTACGAGCCGAAGTTCGCCACGTACAGCGCGAAGCCGGCCGAGGCGGCCAGCCAGATCAGGAGGGCCAGGAAGCTGCCCGGGGTGACCCACATGAAGCCGCGGGCCCGCGCGTTCGGCGCGGCCCAGTACAAGATCGCGATCATGATGGTGACCAGCAGGACCAGCACCGGCCACTTGACGATCGACCACACCGTGAGCGCCGCGTCGCCCACGCCCAGCGCCTTGCCCATCTGCCGGGCCAGAGCTCCGGTGAACACCACGAGCAACGCACTGACGCACGCCAGAACCATCAGCACCAGCGTCAGGGCAAGGCGCAACGGGGTCACCTTCCACGCCGGGCGCCCCTCGCGGATGTCGTAGACGGCATTGGCGGAGCGGATGAACGCCGCCACGTACCCCGATGCCGACCACAGCGCGGCCAGCAGACCGACCACCGCCAGAATCGATCCGACGCCACCGGTGGACCGCAGCTGCTCGACCGCGTCGGTGACGATGTCGCGAGCGGCGCCGGGCGTGAACTTCTTCAGGTTCTCCAGGATGCTCTTCGTCGCCGACTCGCCCGCGACGCCCAGCAGCGACACCAGCACCAGCAGCGCGGGGAACAGCGCCAGCACCGCGTAGTAGGTCAGCGCCGCCGCCCGGTCGGCGAGCTCGTCGTCCTTGAACTCCGCCGCCGTGCGGCGCAACACCGCCCACCACGACTTCCTGCCCATGTCGGTCGGCTGGTCGGGCGCGTCCCGCGTACCGTACGGCCCCGGCCCCTCGCCCCGGCCGGGCCCCGCGTCCGGACGGGCATGTTCGCGTCCGCCGTAGTGCCGGTGTTCCTCGCCCCCGCTGTCGTTCCGCCCATGCCGCGCCATGACAGCACGGATATCCCAAACCCTCCCCGCCAACCCCTGGGAACGCCTCGACGCCGCCCGCTGTCATCCCGACGGCCCACGCCCGCGCGGCGGCCGGACCGCCGGCGGGCCGCCATCCGAAAGCGTGACGCGGAGCCGGTCGCACCCCCGCGGGAGGCCCCCACGCACCACACTCGCGCTGAAGAAGCGCTCGACCGAGCGGGCAAGCCGAAGGAAGGATCCCGTGCTCCACCACGCCGCCACGCACTGGCCCACACGCCTCCTCGTTCTCCTCGCCGCCCTGACGGCCGTCGTCTGCCACGCCGCGCCCCCGGCCGGCGCCGCCGTGAGCGGCCCTGTCATCGACCGGGAATTCGCGGATCCCGACATCGTGAAGGTGGGCGGCACCTACCACGCCTACGCGACCAACGGCGACGGGAAGAACATCCAGCACGCCACCTCGCGCGACCTGGTCCACTGGACGGTCGCGGGAGCCGACGCGCTGCCCGCCCTCGGGGCCTGGGCGGTGCCGGACCGCAGGAAGGTGTGGGCTCCGGAGGTGTACGACAACGGCCCCGGCTTCACCATGCACTACACCGCGCTGGACCGGGCCGGCGGCAAGCAGTGCATCGGCGTCGCCCTCTCGTCCTCGCCCGACGGCCCGTTCCGGCCGGTCGGCGACGGCCCTCTGGTCTGCCCGGTGGCACAGGGCGGAGCCATCGACGCCTCCAGTTATACGGAGAACGGCCATCGCTACATGCTCTGGAAGAACGACGGCAACTGCTGCGAAATGGACACCTGGCTCCACCTCCAGCCCGTCTCCCGGGACGGAACCCGCACCACGGGCCAGGCCATCCGGCTGATCAAGCAGGACCGGACCTGGGAGGGCAAGGTCGTCGAGGCACCCACCCTCGTCAAGCGCGGCGGGCACTACGTGCTGTTCTACTCCGCCGACTTCTACGGCGAGGACGCCTACAAGACGGGCTACGCCGTGGCGAGCGGCCTCACCGGCCCGTACACGAAGGCCGACGCTCCGCTGATGAGCACCAGGTCCTTCGCCGGCACGATCCGCAGCCCCGGCGGCCAGGACGTCGTCACCGGCCCGGACGGCCGTGACCGCATCGTCTTCCACGGCAGGCGCGCCCCCGGTTCACCCCGGGCCATGTACGTCGCCGACCTCGCCTTCACGAACGGCCGCCCCGAGGTGCGGGGCGGCGGGGGAGCGGCCTGACCGAGGCCGGAACGCGCGTCAGCCCCACTGCTGGTGACGGGAGCGGTCACAGGGGAGGGCGCGCAGCCCGGCATCACCGTCGTCGTCCAGACATGCCCCCGTCGCCTTGCTCTTGAGCTCCACCGCCTGGTCCGGCCACGTGGTCACCGTCCACGTCTGCGCGGCGGAGGCGTCCGTCGAGCAGGGCACCGCTCGCAGCCCCGCGTCGCCGTCGGCCAGACACGCGCCCGTGGCGTGATTCCTCAGCTGCCGCGTCCCGTCCGGGAAGGGATGAACCGTCCACCGCTGGTAGCTCATGCCGTTGCAGTCGTAGGAACGCAGTTTCTTGTCGATGCTGTCGTCCAGACAGCGCCCGGTGGTCCGGCTGACGAAGATCCGTACGTCGTCCGACAGCTTCACCGCGTGCTGCGGCGCGTGCCCCTCCTTGCCGGCCGCCTGTGTGGTGCGCGAGCCGAGCGTGGATGCCGGCTCCGGCCGCAGGGTGAGCGACGTGAGCGCGGCGCCGAGCAGGAAGCCCGCGACGGTTCCCGCGGCGGCGTACGCCCAGCGGCCGCGCAGCCGCGTACGTACTGAGCCGCGCCGACGGCGGACTTGAGGGGCCGGGACCTCAGCCGAGTCGTCCGCCGAGTCGTCCGCCGGGTCATCGGCCGACTTGTCGGCCGGTTCGCCGACTGCTTCCACCGCCGGTCCATCAGACGGCCCGGCAGCCGGTCCTTCAGCCGGCCCTTCAGCCTGCCCAGCGTCCTCGAACGGCCTGGCCTGGCTGCGGTTGGCCGCTTCCCACAGGGTCCGGTACTCCATGGGGTCGGCGCCCAGCACCTGGCACAGGGCACGGACCGTGCCCCAGGGCGGGACCGTGCTCCCGCAGAAGTACCGGGAGAGCGACGAGTCACTGGTCGGTACGTCGTCCTCCAGGGAGCGCAGCGTGCGGCCGGACCGCCGCTGCAAAGCACGTAACGCGTTTCCCAGTTGCCGTGCCGGATTGCTGTCACGCCTGTCACCGCCGGCCATGGCGTCTCCCGTCCTCACATCCGACGATGCCCGTCCCAACAGGTTCTCCCATCCCGGGATGAGCACGTCCCAGCAGGTCAGAACCCTAGGGATCCCGACCTTGCCGAAGCAAACGGGACATTCTTGTGGTGGGTGACGCGTCGCCACAGACTCGGATCACCGGCTCGGCAGCCGGACCGGGAGCAACCGGTCCACCGCTGCGCCGACGGCGTGGCGACACGAGCGTGTGACGCCACAACACCGCGGCCCCGAGCCGATCCCCGCGACGAGGCGCACAGCGTTCTGGCGCGCCGATCGCCGCATCACCCTTCACCCACACGGGAGACACCCATGTCCGTCATGCCCAACCCCCTGTCCGCCACCGTGATCAAGCGATGCAAAATGGCAGCGCTGACCGCCCTGGTGTGCGCGGGTTCCACGGCTCTGTCGGCTCCCTCGGCACCCGCGGCTCAGTCCACCGTGCCGACGGTCGCCGCCCACGCCGCCGCCAACCCCGCCCCGGACACCCCGGTCGCGGCGCCCGGCATCAGCCGCGCCCAAGTACTGGAGCGGGCGAAGACCTGGCTGACCGCCAACAACGGCCGCCCCGTCCCGTACAGCCAGGTCAAGCACTGGAAGGACGGCTACCGGCAGGACTGCTCCGGCTACGCCTCCATGGCCCTGCGCCTGGGGGCTCCCGGCCCCAACACGGTCAAGCTCAAGAGCAGCCGCTACACCCGTCCGATCGCCATGAACCAGCTCGCCCCCGGCGATCTCGTCATCAAGGCCGACAGCGACAGCGCCAACTTCCGCCACGTCGTCATCTTCGACGGCTGGGCCAACACCGCCCACACCGCGTACAAGTCCTACGAGCAGGCCGGCGGCGGCGCCGGCACGCGGTGGAAGCAGCACTCCTACGGAGTGAACGGCCGCGACGGATACCACGCCTACCGCCCGGTCAACATCACTGGCTGACCCGCCGGCAGGATCCGGGCCCCGGTGCGCGGCCGTCGGTACGACGCCGCGCACCGGGACCGGCGACGCGGGCCGGCCCCCTGCCTCTCCCGGCCGGAAGGCCGGCCCGCACCCTGCCGAACCGCCACGACGGCCTTCTGGAGCCGACATGCTGTTCGTACGGTCCCGCACGCGGACCTTGACCTTCCTGTCCGCCGGTGCCGCGGTCGCGCTTTTGGTGACGGCGGCGTGGTGGGCCCGATGGCCGCACCCCGGCCACGAGCCGAGGGGCGCGGGGGCCCCGCGCGGTGCCCCCACCGCACAGGTCCAGCGGCTGCTGCACGACGCGGAGCAGCTGCTCCTGCGGTCCTGCATGCGCCGCGCGGGCTTCGACTACCACCCGGTGCCCAGCGAGGCTTCACCCACGGGCGACCGTTCCTTTCCCTATGAGTCCGTTCTCTACGTGCTCGACGATCCGGTCCGGGCGAAAGCGGACGGCTACGGCCGCGACGCACGGCAGCATCTGCGGGAACTGGCCCGGCACGACCCCAACCGCCGGTACTTCCTGTCGCTGCCCCCGAGGCGCCGGGCCCAGGCCCTCGTCACCGCCAACGGCCCCAGCCCCGACGGGGTGCGCGCCACCCTTCCCACCGGCGGCGTGGTGCAGCGCAGCGACCGCGGATGCGTCTCGACCGCGCAGCGCCGGCTGTACGGCGACCTGAGGGCCTGGTTCCAGCACTCGAACACCGTACGGACCCTGGACTCCCTGCGCAGGGCCCGGGTCATGGCCGACCCCCGCTACACCGACGGCCTCACCGCGTGGGCGCACTGCATGCGCCGTGCCGGCCATCCGTACACCAGCCCGGACCGGACCCGTGCCGCCGCCCTCTCCACCACCGACCCCATGCCGCGGGAGCAGGAGACCGCACTCGCCCTGGCAGAGGCTCGGTGCGCGAGGCGGTCCGGCCTCGCCGGCCTCGCCCGGCGCCTCGACGAGCACTACGGAACGGCGCTGCGCCGCCAGTACCGCCGCGACATCGATCTGAAGGTCCGCCTGGAGGCCCAGGCGCTGCCACGGGCGCGCGCAGTGATCGACGCCCTTGGTGAGCGCTGACGACTCGGCCGGACCGACAAGCCCCCCGCCGGTGAGACCGCCGGAGCGGGAGACGGACGCCGTGCGGCACCAGGCCGCACGGCCGTGACAGAAAGCGAAGGACCATGCACAAGATTCGTACGCGCACCCTGCTGGCCGGACTGGCGGCCGCGATCGTGACCACCCTGGTTCCGGCCGGGGCCCAGGCGGCCGCACCCACGGCCGCCGCGACCACCCAGCCGCACACCGCCCCGGCCCGGGCCGCCGAGCCGGACGGCTTCCTCTACGCCTGGGAGCACCACCACGCCGGCGGCGCCCACTGCCGCTGGAACAAGGAGAACGCCAACTGGGCAGGATGCCGGAACAAGGTCTCCGACGTGTGGAACAACGGATTCCCCGGCCGCCTCAAGGACGTCCGGCTCCACTGGGGCCTGGCCATGACCGGCTCGTGGGTCTGTCTCCACCAGGGCGAGTCGATTCCCGACCTCAACGCGGCGGGGACCGTGTTCACCGCCCCCGGCCGAGGACAGGGCGAGAAGGTGAACGACAACATCTCCTCGCACGACTGGGTCGACGCCTGCTGACCGACGAGACACCGCTGGGAGCGCGGCGGGCCGACAAGCCGAAGCGGCTGTCGGGCCGCCGCGCTCAGCTGCCGTTCGCCCACGCGCTGTAGAGGCAGAGGCCGAGGAATCCGGCCGTGCACACGATCACGATCCACGAGGTGAGCCCGGTGTGGGGGCCGCTGTGCCCATCGCGGCGCGACCCCGACCGCGCCCGACGCCGGCCCCGAGGCGCGCGGGGCGTCCGCGTCGCCGGAGCGGTGGCGTCGTCGGTGGTCTCGGCGAGCAGCCGGCGGCAGACCGCGGCCAGGGCGGCCGTGCCGGCGGAGAGGGAGACCACGGCTTCCGCGCGCGCCGGGGCGGTGGTGCCGCCGTCGAGGATCCGTCCCGCCCGGAGAAGGGCCTCGTCGCTGCCGCCCGTGGAAGCGAGGCTGATCCAGCGCTGTACGTGCTCGCCTCGGATGACCACCTGACCGGCTCGGTCCCGGTAGATCGTGTGCCGCTGCCACAGCACGCCGGCCAGCTCGCTCGCGACGTCCCTCAGTTCCGCTCTCACTCTGGTCCCCACCCCTAGGAATCGAACAAACATCTCATTCTAGCGTCTGCCTCCCGACCTCCGCGCCGGGTGGTGCCCGCTTGCTCACGTGGAGTGCGCGAACCCGGCTCGGGTTGTGAGGCCGCTCATGGGGCGTGGGTCACATACGAAAGAGGGCCGTACCCGATTCGTGGCCGGATTCCGGCATTTGATCTCGTGTCGGGGGTGTGGGGGTACGGCGTTTCGCCGTAGGTCACACCTTTGCCAGCGGGTTTTCGCGCCGCTAACAATTGCGGAGTCGCACGGCGCCGTCGACCGAGAAACGGCGCTCTTTCTTTGCGCCAACGACGGCCACTGCGACGTAAGCGATCGGAAGGGTTTCAGATCCTCATGCGTTCCACCGTCTCCGGCTATACCGCTCTGTCCAAGGCCCACAAGTTCTCCGCCGCTGGTCTCGTGACCGCTGCTGGTGCCGCCGCTCTGACCTTCGCCCTGGTCCCGCAGGCTTCCGCCGCGGACGCTCACAGTGCGGGTGTGGCGCCGGTGGCGCTGAGCGCTCAGGAGTTCGGTGTGACGCAGGACGGCGAGCTGGCCAAGGCTGCCGACGACGCCGCCGTGAAGGCGGGCGTGGACGCGAAGGCCGCGGTGAAGGCGAAGGCGGACGCCGAGGCGAAGGCCAAGGCCGACCGTGAGCGCGCCAGCCGTTCCATCGAGCGCAAGGCCCTCAAGCCCGCCGCCAAGCCCGCCCCGGCCAAGCCGGCCGCTCCGGTGAAGAAGGCCTACACGGACAACCTGGACGGCTGGATCAGCGAGTCGCTGGACGTCCTGCGCTCCAAGGGCATCCCGGCCTCGTACGAGGGCATCAAGCGCAACATCATGCGTGAGTCCACCGGTAACCCGCGTGCGATCAATGACTGGGACGTCAATGCGGTGAACGGTGTGCCGTCGAAGGGTCTGCTGCAGATCATCGACCCGACGTTCAAGGCGTATCACGTCGAGGGCACCTCGTGGGACATCTACGACCCGGTCGCCAACATCACCGCTTCCTGCAACTACGCGGCCGACAAGTACGGCTCCATGGACAACGTCAACTCCGCTTACTGATCGAACTCAGCGGACGACACACCACCCAAGGCCCCCCGGGACTCGTTCCCGGGGGGCCTTGGCTCATCCGGAATACCTCCAGAGGGTGAGCAGCGTGTCGAACGAAGGCAGTTCGTTCTGGCCGACGACGTCCTTGATCTCGATCATCGCCAGGTTGTGTTCCGTGGTGATGGTGCAGAGCACCATGCCCTTGTGGAGGGTGGTGTGGTCGACCAGGTCTTTCTTGGTGACGTCCGCCGGCAGGACGTTGGTCTGCGCGCCGGCCAGGCACTCCTGGTAGGTGGTGCCGCTGCTCACGCCCGTCGTCGTGCTGAAGCGAAACCGTTGGAAGAGATCGGATCCCCCGTCCACGGCCTCGTACCGCAGTTCCGCGGTCGTCGACTTGGTGTTTTCGGTGCTGCTCTGCGGCGTGTCGAGGTCGACGAAGAGGGAGCCGTTGCTCGGCGGGCGGAGCGTCAGCTGTCTTCCCGCGAAGAGGGGCGCGCCCGGCGCGGCTCCGGTGCCGGCGGCAGCGCCCGCAGGGGGGCTGGCGAGGACGGCGGCGCTCGGCGGGAGAGTCGGGGACCGGCTCACGGACGGGCTCTGGGAGGGCGGTGCGACCGGCGCGGTCACGCCCGTCCCGGGCTTGCGCGCCGAAGACGGCGCCTCGTCGCCGTCCGGCCACCAGTACGCGAACGCGCTCACTCCGGCGACGGCGGTCAGGGCGAGCGCCGCGAGCAGCGGGGTACGGCGGCGGCGTGCGCCCGGAGCTGCCGTGGCGCCGGTCGCCGACCCCGCGTCGGCCGACATGCCGCCGGGAAGGCCGCCGGTGTGCGGCGGCTGGGTCGGCCCGTCGGGCCCGAGGGCGTCCCGTCCTGCCGTAGCCCCGTATCCGGACTGCCCGTACCCCGTCTGTCCGTTCCCCGTCGGCTGTCCGTTCCCGGTCTGCGTGGACTCGCCCTCCGTGGTGAGCGGAGCTTCGGGGAGCGCCCCGAGGGCCTGCTCCCGGCGGGTCGTCTCGGCGGCGATCGAGGCGGGAAGCCAGCCGTCGAAGTCGCGCAGCCTCCGGCCGCTCGCCTCCTCGC
The DNA here is from genome assembly GCF_014655595.1 of Streptomyces griseocarneus. Taxonomy (GTDB): domain Bacteria; phylum Actinomycetota; class Actinomycetes; order Streptomycetales; family Streptomycetaceae; genus Streptomyces; species Streptomyces griseocarneus. The sequence goes on from NZ_BNBL01000002.1 coordinate 580,319, forward strand.
ACATCGCCGCCAACTCCTCGGGTCCCGGCCGCCGTTCGGGGTCGCCGTCGAGGCAGCGGTCCAGGACCGGGCGCAGTTCACGGGGGTAGCGGCTCAGGTCGGGCGGGTGGGAGGCGGTGTTGCCGATCCGGTGGGCCAGCGTGGTCGCCTGCCCTTCGCCGAACGGATGGTGACCGGTGGCGGCGACGGCCGCCACCAGCCCCAGCGAGAACAGATCGGCGGCCGGAGTGAGGGGGAGCCCGGCGACCTGCTCGGGGGACATGTACTGAGGGGTGCCGACGACGCCGCCGCTGCGGGTGAGCTGTGTGGAGTCGGCGGCTCGGGCGATGCCGAAGTCGATCACCCATGGCCCCTCGGAGCCGAGCAGGATGTTGCTCGGCTTCAGGTCGCGGTGGATGATCCCGGCCGCGTGGACCGCACGCAGCGCCTCCGCCACGCAGCCGACGAGCTGGAGGACGGCCGGGGCGGGCAGCGGGCCGAAGTCGTCGAGCGCGGTGTTCAGCGGCAGCCCCGGGATGTAGGTGCCGGCGATCCAGGGTCTGGCGCCGGTGGTGTCGTGGTCGACGACGGGCACGACGTGGTAGCCGCGCACCTGTCGTGCGGCGCGGGCCTCCTGCTGGAAGCGCAGGCGGTACTCCTCCTCGTCCGCGAGCTCCCTGCGGATCAGCTTGAGAGCCACCGGCTGGTTCCCCCGGGTGCGGGAAAGGAACACCGATCCCATGCCCCCCTCGCCGATCCTGGCCAGCAGCTGATAACCCGCCACCTCTCGCGGGTCGTCCGTGCGCAGGGGCTTCAAGTGCCCCTGCTTTCCCGAGATTTCGATGAGAATCCCTCCCCGGTCGTTCTGAGGGTGCGATGCTAGCGGCGGCACCGCGCCACGGTGGCCGAAAACCTGATGAACGACGGGAAGGCCCGGAGGGCTGATGGAGCACAACCTGCCAGGCGCGGCGGACCTGGCCGACTATCTGGTCGACCTGTCCAACGTGGTGCGCGACCGGTCGCTCGGCGCCCCGGGGGCCCGCTCCCTGGACCGGTTCCGGCTCGTCGTGCGGGCCCTGGTGCGCCTCACCGGCGATCCCGACGTGCCCGTCTACCCCGTGGCCGACGCGAGTCTGCTCGGCGGGTCCCGCGAGTTCACCGACCCGCGCGACGCGGCGACGCTGCGGCGCTGGGTCGAGGAGGGCCTGGTCGAGGAGGTCGGCGACGCCGACCGGCGCATCCTGGAACTGATGGAGATGACCAGCGCCGCGCACACCCGGACCGTCACCGGCGATCTCCTGACCGGCCACCGTCGCGAACACCCCTGGATCCAGGGGAACACCGACCGCTTCCTCAAGCCGGTGGCGGGACCGTCCGGGTCGGTGCGGCTCGTCCCGCTGGACATGGGCGTCCGCACGGAGGCCGAGATCTCCCGGAGCGACGAGCTCGCGGCGTTCAAGAAGCAGGGACTCCTCAAGGGCTCACAGCAGCCGATCTCCGCCGTGATCAACCGCTTCTGGCGCTGCCCGGAGCGCCGCTGCTCCCTCTACGACCCGCGCAGCGGCCGCGTGCTGCTGCCCCGCATGCTGCGCGGTGTCCCCACCTGCGAGGTGCACGGCCGGCCGCTGGCCGATGCCGGCCCCCGCCCGGCAATGGCCCAGCTCAAGGCCATGGTGGACGGCGGCTGCGCGGCCCGCTACACCGTGGAGGAGGGCTCCCGTACCGCGGTCGGCCGCAACCCCGCGGACGGCATCGCCCTGTACGGCCTGCTGGCCCCGAAGGTGGCGGCGCGCATCAGCCGTGAACACGTCGTGGTCTCCACCACCGACGGCATCCTGCGGGTCCGGGACGTCAGCACGTACGGCACCCGGATGCGCACCGCCGACCGCCGTGGCCGCCCGGGCCCGTGGGAGCGGCTGCCCCGGGACCGGGACCGGCGCTTCGGACTCGGCGACGAGGTGGAACTCGCGCCCGGCGTGGTGCTCACCCGCAGCGGCCGGCGCTTCCCGGCGGAGCTGGCGGCAGCCTGGCGGACCGGCCCCGCGGGCCCGTCGGCTCCGCCGGAAGCCTCCCTGCCGACGTCGCTGCGCTGAGCCCTCGGGGCGCTCCCCGAAGCTCCGCTCAGCGGTTCGCGGCGGCGAACGGGCCGCCGTCACCGAAGGCCAGCTCGGCGAAGCGCTCACCGATGCGGCGGTGGCCGGCGGAGTCCGGGTGGAGCCCGTCGGGCAGCGGCAGCTCGGCGAAGTCGGGCTCGCCGTAGAGCGAACGGCCGTCGAGGTAATGCAGGTTGGGGTCGTCGGCCGCCCGTAGCGCGGTGATGCGGGAGAGCTCGTCCCGGATGACGTTGAGCGTCAGCCGGGTGCGGTCCGACGGGTCGCCCAGCGGCCGGAATCGCACGGTCGAGCCATCGAAGTCCGGGGCGAGGGGACCCGGGGTGTCCTCTTGCATGGGGCAGAGGACGGGGGAGACGACCAGCAGGGGAGTGGTGGGGTGCCCCTCGCGGATGGTGTCGAGGAAGCCGTGGACCGCCGGGGCGAAGGCGCGCAGACGCATCAGGTCGGTGTTGACCAGGTTGATGCCGATCTTGAGGCTGATCAGGTCCGCGGGGGTGTCGCGCAGGGCGCGTGCGGTGAACGGGTCGAGGAGGGCGTTGCCGCCGAACCCCAGGTTGATCAGCTCCACGCCGCCCCGGTCGGCGGCGAGCGCCGGCCAGGTCGCGGTCGGGCTGTCGGCGTTGGAGCCGTGGCTGATGGAACTGCCGTGGTGCAGCCACACCCTGCGGCCGCGGTCCGGCACGGCCTCGACCGGCGCGTCGGTGCGCAGGGCGATCAGCTCGGTGATCTCCGTATGCGGCAGCCAGATCTCGACGTCCTTCGCGTCGGCGGACAGACCGGTGAACCGGACGGTGCCGGGCGGCCCGGGGCGGGTGACCACGGACCCGGTGGCCATGTCGATGACCTGCACGTTGCCGCCGGCCACACTGTCCCGCCCGGCCGGGCGGCCGTCGACGCGCAGGTCGTACACGCCGTCGGCAGGGGCGGGAGCGCCCTGGTAGACCCTCTTGGTGGGGAGTACGTCCAGCTCGATGGCGGTGGCCCGGGTGCGGAACACCAGCCGCACACCGGAGGGCTGGGCCTCGACCATGGCGAGGGACTGGTCGGGGAACTGCTTCCGGGCCCGGGCGGGCAGCCGGTGCGGCAGCACGCCGTGCTCGGTGCGTTCCACGTCGAGGGCGCCGCGCAGGAGCCGGGGATCGACCGGCGTGGTGATCCAGGCGGTCACCTCTTCCTCCTCGCGTCGGCCGGGGACGTCGTTGAGCTGGGAATTCATGGACCCACCCTGTCAAGCGAATACCTGGGGCGCACATGATTTTCCTCCGTACCCGGTCTCCTCCGTGGTCCGTGCCGCCCCGTCACGCTGCAACGCCACCCGCCGATGTGCGCGGGGCAGGTACCGGACGGGGCTATTCGCGGGACACTCTGCACGTCCACGTGTCCACGGCGGTGCGGCCGGGCCGCCGGAGCCGTGCGAGGGGGGTGGTGAGGGTGGAGTTGCCGGTGGGTGATCCCCGACGGGTCGGCCGCTACCGCATCGTGGGGCGGCTCGGGGCCGGGGGCATGGGCTGGGTGTACCTGGGCCGTTCGCCGGGCGGGCGGGCGATGGCCGTGAAGGTGGTACGTCCGGAGCTGGCCGCCGACGAGGCGTTCCGGCAGCGCTTCGCGCGCGAGGTGGACGCCGCTCGAGCCGTCGGCGGTGCCTTCACCGCTCCCGTCGTCGACGCCGACACGCAGGGCGATCCGCCGTGGCTGGCGACCGTGTACGTACCCGGCCCGTCCCTCGCGGAGGCGGTGCGCACCGGCGGCCCGCTCCCGGAGGAGCAGGTATGGGAGCTGGGCGCGGGCCTGGTGGAGGCGCTGCAGGCGATCCACGGTGCGCATGTGGTGCACCGGGACCTCAAACCGTCGAACATCCTGCTGGCGGAGGACGGGCCGCGGGTCATCGATTTCGGGATCTCGCTGGTCGACGGCCGGCACGGTCTCACCCTGCCGGGCGTGGTCATGGGCACGCCGCCCTTCATGTCGCCCGAGCAGGTGAGGGGCGCGAGGGTCGGGCCGGCGAGCGACGTCTTCTCCCTCGGGGGCGTGCTGGTGTTCGCCGCGACCGGCCGGGCGCCCTTCGGCCCGGAGGAGGGGCTGTTCTACCGCATCGCGCACGAGGAGCCGCGGCTGGACGCGGTACCGGCCGGGCTGCGGAGCCTCATCGCATGGTGCATGGCGAAGTCGCCGGGGGACCGCCCCGGTACCGACGCCTTGCTGGCGGAGTTCGCGGCCCGTTCCGGTGAGGTCGCGGGGGAGTCCTGGCCGCCCGCCGGGGTCGCCGAGACCATTCGTGAGCGTGCCGGTGAGGTGGCGGAGCGGGGGTCGACCGGCACACCCGGTGCTTCCGTGTCCTCCTGCTTGTTGTCGCATGCCCAGGCCCTGCTCGATGCCGGGCTGACCGACGGCATGGTCGTGGAGGCGTCGTGGAGGCGGTGAGCCGTGGCGGACGGTGAGACGGGTCAGGCGTGGGACGAGCGCGAAGTGGGCGCCCACTGGCGCTGGATGGTGAGCGACTGGGCGGCGCACAGCAATTTCCATTCCGTCCCGGACGCCACCTCCATATCGCTGGAATTCGACCTTCCAGAGGTGGGGCGTGTGATGACCGTGAGATTCATGACGACGGCGAGGCTTCTCGTCGCCTTTATGACCGACGGCCGGTTCCTGTCGAAGGGCCAGTTGGCGCTGGGGGCGGCCGCCGCGAACGCCTGGAACGTCGAGCAGCTGATCCCCGTGCTCTCCGTCTGGGACGTGCGCGGGCCGCACCCCTGTCTCGCCGGATCGTGCGTCCTACCGCTGACCTGCCGGATGTCCGCCTCGGACTTCCGTGTGCTCGCCGGTGAGTGGGTCGAGGCGGCCGTCCAGATGTTCACCAGGTGCCACCAGGTGTTCAGGCTTTAATGAATATGCGCGGAAACTGTGCATCCCCATGCGGTGGCCGGTAATCATCCCTAGAATTGCCGCACTTCGCCCGGGCTGAGGGGGGTGCCATGGGCCGGTCATTGCTGGCGATCCTTTTCGTCGGCCTGCTGACGACGGCAGTGCCGCATACGAACGCTTCCGCTGCCGAGTCCACACCGTGCACTGATGCCACGCTGCAGTGCTGGGCCGAAAGGGCCATGACGGGAAGCCCCGTCATGGTGAGGCTTGAGGGGCCCGTGAAGCCGGATGGCATCTTGAGGGACGGCAAACAGCCGAACGACGAGGACCTCAAGGGCTTCAGGGACGCTCTGCGCACAAGGCTGACAGTGCAGGTGGCGGACAAGGTACAGACGGGGCCCGGAGGGACGCTGCTCCTCATACTGGCCGGGAACCGGTTCGTCGGCCGGGACAGCGTATTCAGCCAACTGGACGACGAAACCCGCAAGTTCCTCTCCCGGGCCGCCCCCTGCGAGGACCTGTGCAAGATGAGCCGGGATGCCAAAGGCGACATCAAGGGACAGCAGCTGATCAACGACAAGTTCGCCGGAGAGGTCGACCGCGACATCATCATCGGCGCCAGGGACGGTGGCAAAGCCAAGGGAGACGGGGCCGGCGCGAGCGGCCCGGGCGACACGAACAAGGCACACGACACGGACGACTCGCGGTGGCTCCTCACCGTGACCGGCGGGGGACTCCTGGCGCTGCTGGCGATCCTCGGCGTCCTCATCGTCCGCTCCTCCGGCAGGAACTGGACGCCCGCCACCGCACTGCCCGCCCCCGCCCCGACCGGTCCGGGCCCCGCCCCGCGTCCCGGCGCCCCCTCGCCCCGTCCGGCAGTGGCCCCCCGGCGCCGCAAGCCCGTCGCCGTGCCGTCCGGTCCGCGGCGTTCGGCCACCGTACGCACGGGACTCCACCCGCAGGGCTACGTCGAGCTCGGGCGCTGCCTGCGCCGGGCCGCCTGGGCGGATCCCCGCGAGCCGGCCCCCGCCCTCGGCGAGGTCGTCGACGTCTTCGAGGCCGACGGGCGAGCGGGGCCCGGCCCCGGCCCCGGCGTCCTCCTCGCCTTCCCGCGCGACGCGGGACGGTAGGCGAGGGCGGCGACGGCAGCGGACCCGCACCCACCACGCACGCTTCACCACCCACCATCCCGTCATGAGTTCCGGAGCAGCCATGCGCCACGACCGCGCCCGCAGCAGGACAGTGCGGACCGAATACGAAGACATCGAGTTCGAGAACAACGCCCAGCGCCTGCCCCTGGTGCTCTGCCTGGACACCTCCAGTTCCATGTCCGGCCCCCCGATACAGACGCTCAACGAGGCCCTGCGCGAATGGGCCCGGGAGCTGCACGACGACGTGAGCCTCAGCCACAGCGTCGACGTCGCCGTCGTCACGTTCGGGCAGCAGGGGGTGAGCACCTGGAAGGGATCGCGACAGCTGCCCCCGCAGTCGCCGGACAGCCCCTTCGTGCCGGCCCACGCCTTCCGGCCCCCGCAGCTCTTCGCGGAGGGCGTCACGCTGATGACCGAGGCCCTGGAACTGGCCATGTGGATCGTCTCGGCCCGCAAGACAGAGCTGCGGCGGTCCGGGCTGCAGTACTACCGCCCCCAGATCTGCCTGGTGACCGACGGCCTGCCCACCGACGGCACCGGACATCTCACCGACAACTGGAAGCGGGTGGTCCCCGTGCTGGCCGCCGAGCAACAGGCGAGGCACTTCAGGCTGTACGCGATCGGCGTGGGCGGCATCACGCCGCGCGGCGAAGAAGTGCTGCAGGCCTTCGCCCCGAAGTTCAACGCCCGGCTGAACGGCTTCCCGTTCCGCCAGCTGCTCCAGATGATGTCGGCCAGTGCCACCGCCGAGCAGAAGGGCGCCGGGGACGAGGTGTTCGAGAAGATATTCAGCCAGTTCAAGACCCAGCGCCCGGCCTGGGAATCCTGACGGGGCCCGGGCGCCGTGGACAGGCACGACGGGCGGGACAGGCACGACGGGCGCGACGCCCACGACAGGCGCGACGCCCACGACAGGCGCGACGGGCCGGCGCAGTCGGCGTGGCGGATCCACGGGATGAGCGTCGAGGGGTACCGCCACCGGCGGGACGGCATCCCCTGTCAGGACGCGTGGCACTCCGCGGTGGTGGGGCCGCCGGACGCCGCCGTGGTGGTGCTGGCGGTCGCGGACGGTGCCGGCAGCCGTCCCCACTCGGGCCAGGGCGCCAGGTTCGCGGTCCAGCTGGCCACCTCGCACTTCGGACAGCGCGCCGAGGTACGGCCGCAGAGCGCCGACGCGGTGCACGCCCTGCTGCTGGACGCCTTCAAGGACGTACGGGAGGAGTTCGTGAGCCGTACGGACGGCGACCCGGACGACTTCGCGGCAACCCTCACCGTGGTGGTGCTCGCTCCCACCTGGCTGGGGCATCTCAGCGTCGGTGACGGCTTCGTCGTGCTCCGGTCGGGGGCCGAGGGGGGAGAGCGGCTGTTCCACCTGCTTCCCCAGCCGGACGCCGTCAGCGAGTACAGCAACGAGACGGTCTTCCTCACCTCGCCCGACGCCGAGCACTGGGTCCACACCGAATGCGTCTGCGACGAGGGGATCGACGGCGTCCTGCTCTCCACGGACGGGCTGACGCAGGCCGCGCTGTCCAGGTCGGCCGGACGGCCGCGCGGCGCCAACGCCTCCTTCGCCTCGGCGGTCCTGCGCTCCCTCGACGCCCCCGGCCCCGATCCGCACGCGGACGACCTGGCGCTGGCCGAACTGCTGCGCTCCGACCGGCTGACGGCCTTCAACGCAGACGACAAGACGCTGCTCAGGGCGGTGCGGCCATGACCGGCCGCGTCGTGTTCATCGGCGGTGAACGCGCCGTGCTCGCCGACAACCCGCTCAAGAGCGGTGGCCAGGCGGCCGTGTTCGCGGTCGAGGGGCACCCCGGATCCGTCGTCAAGATCTACCACGAGCCGCCCGGCCCCGAGCAGGAACGACGCCTGTGCCGCATGCTGACGATGGCGCCGCTGGGCGGCCGCCCCGTGGACTTCACCCAGCAGCCGGAGCTCGCCTGGCCCACCGCGCCCGCACGCGACCCGGGCGGGGAATTCGTCGGCTACGCCATGCGCAAGTTCGGCGAACCCGAGCACGTACAACTGGTGGCCCTGTTCTCCCGCGCCCAGCGGCTGCGCATGTTCCCCGACCGCGCCGACTGGAAGTTCCTGCTCGGGGTGAGCTGGAACCTGGCCTTCATGACGGCCCGGATGCACGACGAGGACCTCGTCATCGGAGACTTCTCCAGCAACAACGTCGTCGTCGACCGGAACGGGTTCATCACCTTCCTCGACTGCGACTCCATCGCCTTCACCGACCCGGTGTCGCGCGAGGCGTTCCCCTGCCTGATGCACACCGCCGACTACTCCGCCCCCGAACGGCAGGCGGGCGGCCCGGCCACCCGCGCGAGCGACGACTTCGCGCTGGCGGTGCTCATCTACCAGATCCTGACGGGGGGCAACCACCCCTTCGGCGGCGTGCTGCACGACAGCGACTCGCAGGCCACGGTCAAGGACAACATCGCTGCCAGCTGCTCCTACGTCGTACGGCCCGAACGCGTGGTCATCCCGCGCGGTGTCATCGACCCGAGCGTCCTGCCGCCCGCGCTGCTCGCCCTCGCCCACCGCGCCTTCGGGCTGGGGGTGACCAATCCACCGGCCCGGCCCTCCGCGCGGGAATGGCTGCTGGCCCTGGACCAGGAACGGCCGCGCGTACGAACGTGCAAGGCCCGCACGCTCCACACCTACGGATCCCACCTGGACGCCTGCCCCTGGTGCGCCCGCCTCGCCACCACGGGCCAGGACCCCTTCGGGGCGACACCCCTTCCGGAGCCGGAATGGGGGGTGCGGGCGGTGCTGATCGCGGCGGCCGTGATCGTACTGATCCTGGTGGTGGTCCTGATGACGTACGCCTGAGCACCAGGGCGGGCCGGCTACGGGGAACGTTCGACGAGGAGCATCGCCACGTCGTCCGCCAGGTGGCCCTGGGTGTGCCGGACCAACTCCTGGTGCAGTTGTTCCAGGTACTCCTGCGGAGTACGGGCGTGCACCTGCTCCATGGCCTCGGCCAGGGGGAAGAAGCCGTTGTCGTGGCCGCGGGCCTCGATCACGCCGTCGGTGTACAGCAGCAGGCGGTCGCCGGCCGCGAACGGATAGCGCTCAGCCGTGTCGGGAAGGCCGATGACGAGGTCCTCCAGGCCCATGGGCGGCATCGCGGAGGTGGGCATCAGGGTCAGGACCTTGCCCTGGCGCAGCACCAGCGGAGGCGGATGACCCCGGTTGACCACCTCGACCACGGGTCCGTCCGGCACCTGGGCCACGAGGGCGGTGACGAACGCCTCCGCCAGGGTCTCCTGGTCGAACGCACCCGGTACGGCGCACTCCCGTCGCAGCGCGGCCGCGCAGTGGTGGATCACCTCCACGAGGTCGTCCTCGTAGTGCACGGCCTCCCGGAACGCGCCCAGCACGGCCGCGGCCGCGCGCACGGCGGGCAGCCCGTTGCCCCGGACGTCCCCCACGATCATCCGGACCCCGTACCGGGTCTGCACGGCCTCGTAGAGATCGCCGCCGATCTGCGCCCCCGTCTCGGCCGCGAGGTACATGCTGGCGGTCCGGACCGGCCCCAGCCGAGGGGGTACGGGCCGCAGGATGACCTCCTGCGCCGCCGCGGCGATGCGGCGGATCTGCTCGAGCTCGTTGTGCCTGCGCGCCTGCACGGCGCTACTGGTGGTGATGCTGGCCACGGACACCAGGAAAAGCGCGAGAAAATTGGTGTAGACCTGTTGGGTGCCCCAGGCGTCATTGTGGGTCGCGGTGGCCACGCTCACGGCCACCGCGACAGCCGCCGCCGAAAGGGTGCCCCGGGGCCCCATCGTCACCGCGGCCAGCGCCGGCGTCGCCGTGAGGAGAGGACCGGTGTACAGAAAGTGCGCGGGCGAGAACTCGATGCCCACCACCAGCAAGGCGATCACGAACGGTACGCACTCCGCCACTGTGAAGAGGCGCCGGCTGAGGGCGCCCGTTCCCGGCCGAGGCGGTGAGCGGAGGAGCGACCGCATGCTTACAGGTTCCCCCGTGCGGCCCCGACGGTCCACTCGTCCGCGCATCCGCCCCGGGCACACCGGCCACCGTGGCCGCCCCGGAGGCCCTCAGGACCGCCCGGCCCGCGCACGGGCGGCCAGATACTCCTCGAACGTCCGCGTGCCCACTGTCCGGTCCGGGGCGAGAAGGCCTCCCGCCCGCATCTTCCGGAAGATCTTTCCCGGCAGCGCCACGGACACCACGCGTCGGCGCAGACCCGCCGCACGCAGCGTGGCCTCCGCCAGGTCACGGAAGTCCCGCACCTCGGGACCCGCCATGTCGGCCACCCGTCCCGCCGGTGCTCCCTGAGCCAGCTCCACCAGACGGTCGGCGACCTCGGTCACCTCGATGGGCTGGCACCGCACGCCACGCGGTGTCAGCACCACCGGCAGCCGGCGCTGGACGCGGACCACGGTCGCCACCAGGTCGTGGAACTGCGTGGTGCGCAGAATGCTGCAGGGCAGCCCCGACTCCCGGATGATCCGCTCCGCCTCCAGCTTCGCCCGGTAGTAGGGGAGAGGCACCCGATCGATGCCGACGATCGAGATGTAGACGACATGCGGGACCCCCGACCGCCGCGCGGCCTCGACCAGCCGCCGCGTCGTCGCCACGTCATTGCGGGAGTTGGTCGCACAGTGCACCACCGCCCGCACATCCGCCAAGGCGTCGTCGAGGCCCGTGCCGTCGGCGAGGTCGCAGACCGCCCACTCGTACGGCCGGTCGTCTTCCGCCCGCCGCGCCCGGCGGCTCATCACGCGCACCGGCACGCCGTCGGCGAGGAACCGTGCCACGACGGCGCGACCAAGGGTGCCGGTGCCACCGGTGACGAGGATCGGCCTGCTGTCCACTGCTCACGCACCTCCGAAGTCCGGCCGGGCCGCGCCGGGCCGCGCTGTGCCCGGCACCTGCTCATCCTGTGACCCGGCCGTACCGGCCGCGCCCGCGCGCCCAGCATTCCATGGGGCTGTTTCCGTGCGGACGGGGCGTCATGCCGCGTACAGGTGTGGGGGTACGACGCAGGCGTGCCGGGCCAGGAGGTGATCAGCCGCCCAGCGTCCTGCGCAGCAGTTCCTTGTCCGGCTTGCCCGCCGAGGTGAGAGGGATGTCGGGCAGGAGGTGGAGGGCCTCGGGCGCGTACATGGGGCCCTTGTGGGCGGTGACGAAGGCGCGGATCCCCTCGAGGTCGGGGGTGTGGCCGTCGCGGGGGACGACGGCGGCGTGGACGTGCTCGCCGGCGTCGGCGTCCTGGGTGCCGAAGACCGCGCACCGGGCGACGGCGGGGTGGGAGAGGAGGAGCTCCTCGATCTCGGTGGGGTGGACGTGGCCTCCCACCACGATGATCACGTCCTTGAGGCGGCCGACGACGAAGAGGTAGCCGTCGTCGTCGAGGTAGCCGATGTCCCCGGTGCGCAGCCACCCGTCCCGCAGGACCTCGGCGGTGAGGTCGGGGCGCTTCCAGTAGCCGGGCATGACGCCGGGGGAGCGCACCTGGATCTCCCCTTCCTCCCCTGACGGCAGGGTCCGGCCGCCGCTGTCGCGGATGGCGACCTCGACCCAGGGCAGCGGACGGCCGGTGGTGATCCGGCCTTCGCGCCCGGTCACCGTGTGTTCGTGGGGACGGGCTTCGGCGATGGCGGGGACCTCCGTCTGGCCGTACCAGCCGTAGAGGACCGGGCCGAAGACGTCGACGGCCTGGCGCAGGCGGGTCGCGGAGGCGGGGGAGCCGCCGTAGGTGATCCGGGTGAGGCTCGACAGGTCGGTGTCGGCCAGGGCGGGGTGGTCGAGCAGCCGGTGGAGCAGGGGCGGCAGGAGCCACATGTGGGTGATGCGTTCCCGCTCGATCGTCGCGAGGACGTCGCCGGGGTCGAAGGCGAGCCTCAGGACGGCGGAGCCGCCCTGGCACAGGGTCTTGTCGGTGAGGGGGCCGGAGAGCCGGGCGAGCGGTGTGCAGGCGAGGTAGCGGGGCGGCTCGCCCGCGTCGGGGAGCGGGTGGTCCAGTCCCTGGCGGTACGGGCCGTGGGTCGTGCGGATTCCCTTGGGGATGCCGGTGGTGCCGCCCGTGAACGCGATCGAGAGGTCGTCCCCGGGTCCGACCGCGGCCGCGAACGCCGGCGGTTCGTGCCCTTCATGCCCTACACGCCCTACATGCCCTTCGTGCCGGGAGGAGGCCGCCAGGATGTCCTCGCCGAAGGGGCCGGGCCCCAGGCCGAGCACGGCAGGCGGCTCGACGAGGGACAGCAGTTCCTTCGCGGCCGCGTGCCGGGTGGAGTCGACGAGCAGCATCGTGGTGTCCACGCTCCGCACGATGCGCGCGAGCACCGCGGGGGCCATCCCTTCGTAGAGGTGGACCACCCGGGCGCCGGCGAGGTGCGCCGCATAGCGTGCGACGAGGGATTCGGGGGTGTTGCCGGTGAGCAGGGCCACGGTGGCGCCGCGGCCGACCCCCCGTTCGGCCAGTTCCCTGGCCGTCCGGTACGTGCTGTCGCTCAGCTCCCCGGCGGTGACCCGCCGCCCGTCGGCGGCGGTCAGCACGGGCCGGTCAGGGGTGCGCGACAGCACGTCGAGGATCGCTGTGGGGTAGCTGACGAAGGCGGCGGAGTGGTCCTCGCTCATGTTCGGCTCTCCTTGGCGGCGTTGGCGGAATGGACCTGGAACGGTGCGGCGCACTGCGGCCCGTTGGCCGTGTCTCCCGTCCAGTCTTCAGGGGCTTTGGGGGCGGGCGCCGATGTGGGCGGCTGCTCGGGCGCCGGCGCGGCAGCCGTGGCGTGCGGCTGTGACGGGGGCGTGGCCCGCCAGGCGGGCTGCGAGGAACGCGCCGGTGAAGGCGTCGCCGGCGCCGGTGGTGTCCACGGCGGTGGCGGGCTCGGCCGGAACCTTGGCAACGATCGTGCCGGATGCGGCCACCAACGCGCCTCGCGGTCCCTGCGTACAGACCACGAGCGGAAAGTGGCGGCTGAGTTTGGCCGCCGCGTCCGCCGGGTCCGGCAGTCCGGTGAGGAGCGCGGCCTCGTCGTGGTTGGGCAGCAGGACGTCCGCTCCCTCCACGGCCGTGAGGAAACGGTCCACCCCGAAACGGGCGATGAAGCCGGCGGAGGCCGGGTCGACGCTCACCGGAACGGAACGGGCGCGGGCCGCCGCCATCGCCAGCCGGGCGGACGCGCGGCTCGTATCGGCGAAGAGGAGGTAGCCGGAGACGTGCAGATGGCCGGCTCCTGCGAGGAGACCGTCACTCCAGTCGGCGGCCGACAGGCGCAGCACCGCGCCGCTGTCGGTGAGGAACGTCCGCTCGCCGTCCGCGCCGACCAGACAGATGACCGTGCCGGTGGGGGCCTCGGGGTCGACCACGAGGTGGGGCCGGACACCGGCCGCGCGGAGTGCGCGTTCGTGCGGGTCCGCCGCGTCCGCGCCGACCCGGGCCAGGAGGCGTACGTCCTGGACGCCGGAGTGCGCGGCCCAGCAGGCCACGTTGGCACCCGCGCCACCCGGGAGGGTGACGATGCGGGCCGCCGTGTCGGTCGCGGGGGCGAGCGGTGTGCGGTGGCGGGCCAGGACGTCGGTGACCACGTCACCGACGACGAGCAACGCCCTGCCGTCGACAGCGGTCATGAGGCGTACGCCGCGGCGATCCCGGCCGCCAGCCGCACATTGCCCCGCACCGCGGCCACGTTGGCCTCCAGGGAAGCGCCGTCGGTGTGCCGGACGAGGTAGTCGAGGAGGAAGGGCGTGACCGCCTGACCGGTGATGCCGTCCCGCGCGCACGCCTCCAGCGCTTGGCCCAGCACCCGGTCGTGCAGGGCCGGGTCCAGCTGCTGCGCCGTGGGCACGGGGTTCGCGACGATCAGTGCCGAGGGCGGACCGCCGAGCGTGTCCTGGGCACGCAGTACGTCGGCGACCTCCGTTGCCGTTTCCGCCGTCCAGTCGACCGGCTCACCGGAACTGCTGAGGTAGAAGCCGGGGAAGTCCGTCGTCCGGAAGCCCAGCACCCCGATGCCTAGCGTCTCCAGACGCTGCAGGGTCGCCGGTACGTCCAGGACCGACTTCACCCCGGCGCAGACCACCGCGATCCGCACCTTCGCCAGCAGGTGCAGGTCCGCCGACTCGTCCTGGGTCTGTTCCCACTCGCGGTGGACGCCGCCCAGGCCGCCCGTCGCGAAGACGCGGATGCCGGCCCGCGCGGCGAGGAAGGCGGTCGCGGACACCGTCGTCGCCCCGCTCACCCGCGCCGCCACCGCCGGTGCCAGGTCCCGGTGCCCCAGCTTGCGGAAGCCGTCCTCGCCCGCCACGCGCGCCAACTGCGCCGCGTCCAGGCCGATGTGGGGCCGCCCGTCCAGCACCGCGATGGTCGCGGGAACGGCGCCACCGGTCCGTACGAGCTCCTCCAGCTCCTCGGCCACCCGCAGGTTCCGCGGCCGGGGCAGGCCGTGCGCGATGATCGTCGACTCCAGGGCGACCACCGGACGGCCACGGTCCAGAGCTTCCCGGACCTCGTCCGCCACGACCGGCAGCCGTGCTCCTGACACCTCTGACATCGCAGGCCCCTCCCATCACGCCGAGCACGGCGCCGCTCACCCGATTGCTGATGCACAGAGCCGTTCCCCGAACCACGGCGCCGGAAGCCTTGTCATGTCTGATCACGGCATGTCGGACAGGTGGTTCCACGTCGTCGTCCTCCTGGCCGCGATCCCGGCCGTACGGGCGCTCCACCGCGCGATCGAGACCGCCGCTTCCGGCGAAGCGGCGGTCTCTCCGGCATCGTCCCCGGACGGTTCAGTCCACCTTTATCGACAGGGTCACCTTGGCGTCACTGCCGTTGTGCCATCCGGTGTCGTACTTCGGGCTGCGCGGGATGTTCGGGGCATGGGGGTTGAAGTGCGTGTACGTGGCTTCCCACGCGCCGATCACGACCCTGGCGCGGGGCTCCGCGGCGTAGATCTTGTCCCAGACGTACAGAGAGACGCTGGACTGCCGCTTGCCGGCGTGCGTGCGGTGGCATTCCTTGTACTCGACCTTGGCGCCGGGCAGTGTGATCGTCTTCCACCCTTCGCACGTGGCCGCCCGGGAGGCCGCGGACGTGCTCGGAGAATCCGCTGCCGCGACCCCGGCACCGCCGAAGGTGGCGCCTGCCAGGACCAGGGCGGCCGCGCCGAGGCCGATGCGTGCGGAGGTGCTGCTGATGTCCATGTGGGCTCCCTCGTGTCATGAGCGTGGTGCCGGACCGGACCGGGGCGGGCGGTCGCTTGCCTCGCCGCCCCCGGTCCGGCACCAGACTGGTCCGCCCCGGGCACGTCCGTCAGGCAGCCGGCGCCAAGGCGGGCCGAAGGGGGACCGAGCCCGCGGTGACCTGCTGGGACGTCATCTCCCACGGGACCCTGAGGGACGCCGGGACACCGGGACGCCCGGACGGGCTCAGCCCGGGCTCACGACTGGAAGATGGCCGTGAGGTCGGTGACCACTCCGGTCTTCTCGTCGAGCTTGGCGTAGAAGAGGTTGCCGGCACAGGTGTACCCCTGGGCGGGGGACGTTCCCGCCGCGCATGTCCTGACGACCTCCGCGAGTGTCTCGACGTCGGCCGGCCGGAGTTCCGAGCGCTTGGTGGCCTCGTTGTACGACAGCAGGCGCACCTTGGCGTCGCCGGCGAGGTAGTAGGGGCCGATCGGCATGTCGGTCTCGAAGTAGCCGTCGTTGTCGACCCCTGGGCCGCAGTTGAGCTTCGGTTCGGTCGCACCCATGACGCCCTTGTCGTCACCCGCGTTCGCGATGCTGAGGACGATCCGTTTCGCCGGTTCGAGCAGCTTCTCCTTGTCCTTGTCCTTGTCCTTGTCCTTGCAGAAGTCCGCCGGGGTGTAGACCTTTGTTTCCTTCGGCTCCTTCGGCTCTTTTGGTGCCTGTGGGGCAGCCGGTGCGGCGGGCGTGGCGGGGGCCGACGTCGCCGCAGGCTTCGATCGGGGTGCGGGGGCCGGGGAGGAGCATGCCGTTGCCGGCAGGGCGACCAGCGCGAGGAGGCCGCCGAGGGCGGCAGCGCGCCGCCGTGACCCGAACGGTGCCGTCCGTATGGTCCGCTGACGTTCGTCCGTGTGATCGTGCCCGTGCCCGTGCATGGTGTGCCGCCCCCCTGAGTGACCTTGACGGGGGGACGCTAGCAAACGGGCCCCCGCGCACGGGGTACGGGGATTCGTCAGGCCCCCCAACTGCCCTGCCAGGGGTCACGAGTGGCCGTTGCGGCACCCTTGCGCGGGAGGCGGGCATGTAGTGCGCTGTGCCTCATGGGGAAGAGGAGTACTGCTGCACTGATCGTCGCTCTGATGGCGGGGTCTCTTGTGACGGGAATGCCGGGTCCGCGTGCGCAAGCCGAGGGGTCCGGCACCGGCGGTCCGTCGCCGTCCGGTTCGCCCCGGACGCCGGGGGTCGATCTCGACAGGGTGACGATCCCGGAGTTGCAGCGCCGCATGGCGGACGGTTCGTTGACCTCGTCGGCGCTGACCACCGCCTATCTGCGGCGCATCGAGGCCGTCAATCCCAGGATCCACGCGGTCCTGCGCACCGACCCGACGGCCCTGCGCCAGGCCGCCGCCAGTGACGCCAGGCATCGGCGCGGCGAGACCCGTGGCCCGCTCGACGGCATCCCCGTCCTGCTGAAGGACAACGTGAACACCCGCGACATGCCGACCACGGCCGGGTCGCTGGCGCTGGCCGGGGCCCCGCCGGACGCCGACGCCGCCCTGGTGACCCGGCTGCGGGACGCGGGGGCGGTGGTCCTGGGCAAGACCAACCTGTCCGAGTGGGCGAACTTCCGTGCGGCGAAGCCGACATCGGGGTGGTCGGCGGTGGGCGGGCAGACCCACAACCCGTACGTACTGGACCGGAACCCGTGCGGGTCGTCCTCCGGATCGGCCGCCGCGCTCGCCGCGTCGTTGGCGCAGGTGGCGATCGGCACCGAGACGGACGGCTCGATCGTGTGCCCGGCCGGGATGAACGGGGTGGTCGGGCACAAGCCCAGTCGCGGACTCGTCAGCCAGGCCGGCGTGGTGCCGATCTCCGCCGAGCAGGACACCGCGGGGCCCATGGCCCGCAACGTGACCGATGCCGCGCTCACCCTCTCGGTGCTCAGCGGTGGCGAAGCCATGGGCCCCGGCGGCTCCCACGACCTCATGGACCGGCCGGCACACCCCGGCGATCTGCGCGGCCGGCGGATCGGCCTGTGGCGCCTGCCCTCGCTCGGGCCGCAGGTGGACGCCGTGATGACCCGTACGGCGGAGAAACTGCGCACCGCGGGGGCCGAGGTCGTCGAGGTGACGCTCCCGCACCAGGAGCGACTCGCCGAACTCGAATACCCCACGCTGCTCAGTGAATTCCACCGGGACATCGACGCCTATCTCGCCACCCGCCAGGGCCCGCGCAACCTCGCCGAACTGATCGAGTTCAACCGCACCCACCCGGCGGAGCGGACCTGCTTCTCCGGCCAGGAGCTGTTCGAACAGGCTCTCGTCGCGCCTCCCACCACCAGCCGGGAGTACCGGGCGGCGCGCGCCGAGCTGAAGAGCCTGTCCCGGCGTTCCATCGACGAGACCATGGCCGCCCACCACCTGGACGCGATCGCCTCGCCGACCAACCCGCCGGCCTGGACGACCGACTGCGCGCGAGGCGACAACGACGTGATCCCGTCCTCCACCCCCGCGGCCGTGGCCGGCTACCCGTCGTTGTCCGTGCCCGCCGGATTCGTCGGCCAACTGCCCGTCGGCGTGCTCCTCATGGCCGGTGACCACCAGGACGCCCGGCTGCTGAGGCTGGGGGCCGCGGTGGAACACCGGCTGGACGCCTGGCGGGCACCGCGCTACCTGCCGTCGGTGGGTCCGGGCATGTAGGGCCCGCCCCACGGCCCCAACGGCCCCAACGGCCCCAACGGCCCCAACGGCCGCAACGGCTACGCGGTGGCGAACGGCACCGTACGCCACGGGCTCTCGGGGTCCTCGGCCAGGGCGCGGTGCGCCTGGAGGACCTCGGTGTACCAGGAGCCGAAGTGCTCCTCGTCGAAGTGCAGGCACCGGCCGAGCACATAGCCGGCGGAGAACTCCTCCCACGAGCCGTACGCGTCCCGCGCGGCCCGGGACGCGCGCTCGAGGGCGGTGTACATCTCTGACTCCGTGGCGTACCGGGCGCCCCGGCCCCAGCGGGCCATCTTGGAGGCACGGCCGATGTCCCAGGCGGCGACCGTGCGGACGAAGCCGTCCGGCGGCAGCAGCCCGTCGGCGCGGAACCGCGCCTCGTACCGCAGGACCTCGCCCACCAGCGCGCACAGCTGCTCCACGAACCCGGTGAACTCCGGGTCGTCGGTGGCGGCGCCGCCCTCCCGGGCACGGGCCCGCAGTTCCGAGGCGACGAGGTCGCGCCACTGCCCGGGGTCGACGCGGGTGCCGGGGACGCGGGCGAGCGCGGCGCGGGCCCCGAGGACGAAGTCCCAGTACCAGGGGCTCACGTCGCGCTCGAGCAGCCGCTCCTGCATCGCGAGCCAGTCCTCGCGCCCGTGAACGCCCCAGCTGTCGGCGATGCGCTCGACCTCGCCCCGGTAGCCCATGCCGTGCCAGTGCGGGGTGTTCCACGCGTCGCCGTTCTGGAAGCACAGGTGGGCGCCGCAGGCCAGGCCGTGCAGCAGCGGGCCCTGCGGCGGTGCGCCCGTACGGCGGGCCACCACGCGGTCACCCAGCCCGTCCGGTTCGAACAGCTCGTGGTGCAGGTCC
Source organism: Streptomyces griseocarneus (assembly GCF_014655595.1). GTDB lineage: Bacteria > Actinomycetota > Actinomycetes > Streptomycetales > Streptomycetaceae > Streptomyces > Streptomyces griseocarneus. The sequence goes on from NZ_BNBL01000002.1 coordinate 599,162, forward strand.
AGCCAGGTCTCCCGTTCGTCGTCGTCGGCGGAGAAGTACTCCTCGCAGGGCGTGGCGGCGTTGACCGCGAGGACGTCCACGCCGTCGGGCAGGATCCCCGCGAGCGCGCCGAGGCTCGCGTACTCGTAGACCAGGTGCGGATGCGGCCGCGGCAGCAGGCCCGACGTGTACACCTGCACCGCGGTGCGTCCGTCGGGCAGCGGGAGGGTCAGCATGGGGCGCTCGTCCTCATCCGCCGCCTGGGCCTCGTCGAGACGCACCGGGTAGTACACCCCCTCGACGGCGAGGGTGCGCAGGTAGCCGTACGCCCTGCCGGCGCGGCTCAGCCTGTACAGGTACTGCTCCAGGTCGGTGGGCGCCTGCCAGAGGCTGCCGTTGTCCGGCGCCGGGACGACAGGAAAGAACTCGTCGTGGGCCTCGTCCGCGGACGCCGTCTGCATGGGGTTCCTTCCGTGCCGCTGCCGTCGTCGTCCCGACGACGACCTCAAGATCGCTCAGGTACGGTACCGGGGGCCCTTCCCCGCCTCGCCCCGCCCCTCCCCTTCCTGTCCGGTGCGGTCCGGAACCGGACCCCGGCAGCCGCTTCTCCGGCCCGCGGAGGCAGGGCGCACAATAAGTGATCACAGCGTGCCGTCCCCGGCCCGCTCCTGCCCCGTCGTCACGTCCCCGCCGGCACGCCCGGCCGTCCCTCGCCCACCCGGCGCGCAGCCCCTGGACGGCTGCGCGGCCTTGTCCTCCACGCCCGTACCGAGGCGTTACTACCTGATTTCAGCTGCGGAGCCCACTGATGCCCTCGTTTTCCCACCCCGCTCGGCCGCCACGCCGGGGATATCGCTTCCGTCGCGCCAGACCCTGGTGGATAGCGGCGGTCGTCGTCCTCGGCCTGGGCCTCATTTCGTGGCCGGTCCTTCACTACACCGGCGTGCTGTCCAGCAAGGGCGAGCCGGTCACCTTCGGTGACGACGCGGCCGGCTCCTCCCGCCAGGCCGGTGCCAAGCCCCAACAGAAGGAGCAGGTCGACGACGCGCCGGAGACCCTGATGCCGACGGGTCCGGCCGCCGATCTGCGGGAGGAGAGCAGGCTGGCGGACGGCACGGTCATCGCGAAGACCACGCTGCACGGCGCGAAGTCGGGTTTCACCGGAAAGGTATGGGTGTGGGCCCCCAAGCAGTACAAGGACCCGCAGTACCGGAAGAGCGGATTCCCGGTACTGGTCGCCCTGCCCGGCGGCCCGGGCGCCAGCGGGAACTACTGGATCGGTAGCAACCTCAAGCTGCAGGCGTCCATCGCGAAGTGGTCCCAGGAGGGCAAGGCCCAGCCGTTCATCGTGGTGATGCCGGTGCTCAACCCGGGCACCGACAAGAAGGAGGACTACCACGACGGCAGCGACATACCCGGCCGCCCCAAGATGGGCACCTGGCTCGCCGAGGACGTCCCCGACTTCGTCCGCGCCAACTTCCGCACCCTGAAGTCCCGCGACGGATGGGCGTTCATGGGCTCCTCCAGCGGCGGCTTCGCCGGACTGAAGAACGTCCTGCAGCACCCGGACAAGTTCAAGGCGGTCATCGCCTCCGGCCCCGACATCGTCCCCGACTCGCCCCACTGGAAGGGCCACGAGGCCGAGCGGCAGGCCAACAACCCGCAGAAGCTCGCGCAGCAGCTCATCGACACCAAGGGCCCCGACGTCTACCTCGCCTTCCAGTACGGCACCGCGGAGCACCCGATCACCATCAACGGCGTCAACGGGTTCATCGGCACCTACGGCAACAAGGGGCCCGTCCACACCCACCTGACGAAAATACCCGGCGGCGTCCACAACGCCGAGACGTACGTCCGCGGCCTGGGCACGGGCCCCATGGAGTGGATCAGCAAGAACATGCAGGGACCCACGCCCCGGCCCTGACCCGTAGGTCCTGACTCCCTGCGCCCCGACTTCCTGTGCCCGGCAACGCCCCCGGCACGGCCCGCGTGCCGTGCCGGGGGCGTTGCCGCGTCCGGCGCGCATGCCGGGGCTCAAGCCGCTTGACCTCAACCAAACTTCAGGTGTGAGTCTGGGCGGCATGGAAAACACCACCACCGCTGCTCAGGCCACCTTCCCTTCCCCCGTGCGTCCGGCCGATCCGCGGCACACCGACGCCCGCCCGCTCTCCGACGCCGCGTTCGATGTGCTCGCCGAGAAGGTTTCCGGCGCGACACTGGTCGTCGGCCTCGGGGAGTCCACGCGCTTCTCCCGGGAGACCTTCGGCGTGCGGGACCGGCTCTTCCGCCGACTGGTCCAGAACCACGGGTTCCGGGCACTGGCCGTACAGGACACCGCCGTCGCCGCCGCTCATCTCGACCGGTACGTGCACGGCGGCGACGGATCGGCCGAAGCCGCACTCGAGGGTGCCTGGCGTCCCTGGCGCACCGCCGAGACGGCCGCGACGCTGGAGTGGATCCGGGAGTTCAACCGGGACCACCCGAACGACCCCGTCCGTATCTTCGGTGTGAAACCCACGCAGGCGCGGCCCCAGGACTACGATGCCGTCCTCGCACACGTCCAGGAGTCGGCCCCGGAACGGTCGGCGGAGCTGGCCTCCCACCTGGACCCGATCCGGACCGCTCACCACACCGATGAGCACGTGCAGCGCGCCCGGGGGACGCATCCCGGCCGTCCGTTCGCCGACCACGCCCGCGACGCGCTCGCCCTGATCCGGTCACTGCCCGGCCTCGACCGCGACGACGACGTCCTGGCGCGGATGCGTCGGATCGTCGACTTCCATGAACACAGCGTGGCCGGGACGGGCAACTACGTGGGCGACGACGCGGTATGGGCCGACGTCATCAGCAACCACCAGCGCCGGACCGGCCTGCGGGTGGTCTACTGGGACGGCATCGGTCACACGTCGGCGACCGCGACCACCTTGGGCATGGCTCCCGAACGCGGCCCGCAGCCCAGCACCGGCAGCGTGCTGCGCGAGCGGTACGGCGACGCGTACGTCTCCGTGGCCATCGGCTTCCATCACGGAGACCTCGGTGTCACCGCCGTCCCGGCGCCGGGCACGGACCTGATCGACGCGCTGCTCGGCCAGGTCGACCTGCCCGCCCACTGGCTGGACCTGCGCGACGACGGCGTACGCCGCCGCTGGGACGGACCGGCGAAGCTCCGCGTCATCGGCGGCGTCTACGACCCCTCCCGCGACGACACCGGGCACATGGCCGTCGCTTCCCTCGCCGACGCGTTCGACGTGCTCATCCACATCCGCGAGGTGTCCCCGGTGCGATGGCTGCCGTGAGCGGCGACCCGGCTGCCACCCCGGCGTTGTCAGTCCCACCCAGCACACTGGCGGGGACAGGACCGCCGAGCATCAGTGAGACCAATGATCACCACCCTTGCCGTCGAGAACTACCGCTCCCTCCGCCGCCTGATCGTGCCGCTGGACAGGCTCAACGTGATCACCGGCGCGAACGGCACCGGTAAGTCCAGCCTCTACCGCGCCCTGCGGCTGCTCGCCGAGGCGGCCCGGGGCGGCGCCGTCGCCGCGCTGGCCCGCGAAGGCGGGCTGCCCTCCACCCTGTGGGCGGGGCACGAGAAACCGGGGCACGGCCCGGGCCGCGCCGAGCCCGTGAGCCTGCGGCTCGGCTTCTCCGGGACCGACTTCGGCTACGCCGTCGACTTCGGGCACCCGGTCCCCGACGGCTCGATCTTCGACGTGGACCCGGAGGTCAAACGCGAGTGCACGTGGACGGGCCCCGTGCTGCGCCCGGCCACCCTGCTCTGCGACCGGTCGGGCCCCGCCGTACGCACCCGCACCGCGGACGGCGGCTGGCACCGCTCGGTCAACGCCATCCGCCCCTACGACAGCATGCTCAGCGAACTCGCCGACCCGCAGCTCGCGCCCGACCTGCTGCGGCTGCGCGAGCTCATCAGGTCCTGGCGGTTCTACGACCACGTGCGCACCGACGCGCACGCACCCGCCCGCACCGCACAGATCGGCACCCGCACTCCCGTGCTCAGCCACGACGGCTCCGATCTCGCGGCCGCGCTGGAGACGATCCGGGAGATCGGCGACCGCGAGGCACTGGACGATGCCGTGGACGCGGCGTTCCCCGGCAGCCGCGTACAGGTCGACAGCCAGGGCGGCCGGTTCGAGCTGAAGCTGCGCCAGCGGGGCCTGCTGCGCCTGCTGGGGGCCGGTGAACTCTCCGACGGCACCCTGCGCTACCTCCTGTGGGCTGCGGCACTGCTGACTCCCCGGCCGCCCGCGCTCCTGGTCCTCAACGAGCCGGAGGCCAGCCTCCATCCGGACCTGCTGCCCCCGCTCGCCGGCCTGATCCTCACCGCGGCCAGGAACACCCAGATCGTGGTGGTCACCCACGCCCCGGAACTGCTCGAGGAACTCGCCCGGAACTCGGCACGCCACCGGCTCGACGTCAACGCCATCACCCTCGTCAAGGACGCGAGCGCGCAGACGGTGGTGGCGGGGCGCGAAGGACTCCTGGACGAGCCTTTGTGGTACTGGCCCAAGCGGTGAGCCGAGCGATCGCACGGCGGGACCGGACGACACGTTCGTAGGCCTCGGCTGTCACATTCGTGTGCCGCGATCCGTCATGGCAGTGAAAGCAACGTGAAAGCCCGGAAGGAAGACGCCATGGAAGCACGTTCGATCACTGCAGAGGTGCCGATGAGTTCGCGGATGTCCGACCCTGTGGAGCTCGTTCCCGAGCTGGCGGATGTGTCAGCGGCGCTGTTCAAGGCCACCGGCAACCACTCGGTGCCGCGGGGCACGATCGGCCTGATCCAGCTGCGGGCGGGCCAGATCGTCGGCAACACCTACCTGACCGTCCTGCACACGGATCTGCTGCGCAAGGCGGGGGAGTCGGAGGAGCGGATCACGTCGGTGTCGTCCTGGCAGGACGCGCCGTACTTCACCGGTGCCGAGCGTGCCGCGCTGGCTCTGGTGGAAGCCGTGCTCCAGCCGTCCGCGCACGGTGAGAGGGTCTCCGACGAGCTGTTCGCCCAGGTGTCCGAGCACTACGACCCCAAGGCGCTCACCACCCTGATGATCGCGATCGGGCAGGTCAACTTCTTCATCCCGGTCGCCCTCATCGCGAAGCCGGTGCCCGGCCGGACGTTCGCCGAGCCGTGGGTGTGAGACCGGCCGCGTGAGTGCCGGCCCGTCCTGGTCCCGCCGTGGGACCGGGACGGGCCGCAGGCCGATGTCCGATTGCCGCCAGCGTGGTCCCTCTCGATTGATCACTCTTGAGTCATGACGAGTCCAGCCATGACTGATTCGGTAACCGCCCTGAGCGGCATGTATGCGGCCGAGGCGCGGTATCTGGCGGCAGGGGGTCCGGGGGAGGCCCCCTTCGACCTCCTCGCCCCCTTCTTCGCGCCTGATGTCGTGCTGCACCAGGCCGATGCACTGCCCTATGGCGGAACCTGGCGTGGGCACGCGGGTCTGGAACGGTTCTTCCTCGCGATGAGCGAGGCGTGGGAATCCTTCGACATGGTGGAGCAGGAATTCCTCGCCACCGGTGCGACGGCGGTGGTGCTGACCCGGGTCCGTGCGCGGGCTCGTGCCACCGGCCGCGAGCTCACCTTCCCGATTCTGCAGACGATCAGGGTCGAGGACGGGCGGATCCGCGAAGTCCACCCCTTCTACTGGGACACGGCGGCCATCGCGGATGCCTGCGCGGGGCCGGTGACGGACGACGGCACCGGTACGAGCCGGTAGCTGTCGCCCTCCGAGGCGACCAGGCCGGCGGTCGGCGGAGGGAAGTGGGTGCCCAGCAGCAGGGTGTCGGTGTCGGCGAGCGCGGCCAGGAGCCTTCGGCGGGTGCGCGCGGCCTGGGTGGTGTCGGTGTCGACGCAGCTGTGGATGCCGGGGCGTGCCAGCTGTACGGGGTGGTGGACGCAGTCGCCGGTGATGACGGCCGACCGTCCGGCGTCGCGGAGTTCGACCGCGACCTGTCCCGGCGTGTGCCCCGGCGTGGGCAGCAGCCGCAGTCCGGGGATCACCTCGGTGCCGCCGTCGCGCACGTCGATCAGGTCGAGAAGTCCGGCCTCTCGGACCGGGTGGACGGAGTCGCGGAACATCTGCCGGCGGTGCTCGTCCATGTCGGTGGCCGCCCAGTGGTCCCACTCGGTGCGGGAGGTGAGGTAGCGGGCGTTGGGGAAGGTGGGCACCCACGCGCCGTCCTGGGCGCGGGTGTTCCAGCCGACGTGGTCGGTGTGCAGGTGGGTGAGGATGACGAGGTCGACGGCCTCGGGCGGGAAGCCCGCGTCGGTGAGCCGCCCGAGGTAGGGGCTGTTCAGGTTGTGCCAGGCCGGGTTGGCCCGTGGCTTGCCGTTGCCGATGCCGGTGTCGACGAGGACGCGCAGGCCGTTCGTCTCGAGGGCGAAGGTGTGGCTTGCCAGACGGAGGGTGCCGTCGGCGGTGGCGAAGTCGGGCCGGAGCCAAGGCGCCTGGGCGACCGCCTCGGGGGTGGCGTCGGGGAGCAGCCAGCGGCCGGTCTGCGGGGGCAGGGGCATTTCGTCGATGCGGTGCACGACATGGTCACCCACGGTCCAGAGGGGAGCCGGGTCCCGTGAAGTGTCGGAGAGCGGGGGCTCGTTCATGTGTGGACCTCCATTAACGCAGTTTCTTTGCTTTAACGGACCGTAGCCCGTAGGGTCCACTAACGCAAACCCTTCGCTTTTACGGAGCCGGAGGGTTCATCCCGCTGCCCGTACGCCCGAAAGGACGACTCCCGTGGACGCAGCCCCGCCCGCACCCACCGGCCCACCCGCTCCCGCGCAAGCCGCCCCGCTCGACGAGGTCGCCGCCACGGCCCGCCACATCCGGACGGTCATCAGCGCCCTGCACGCACTGGACTTGGGGGACACCCCTCCGGCCCCGACGTACGACGCGACCTTCGACTCGACCCACGAGGCGACCTGCAGCGCCCGGCAGGAGGAGACCGATGCGGCCGTATGAACTGACGCTCGCCGACGCCTCCGCGGCGATAGCCGCCGGCGAACTGTCGCCCGTGGAACTGACCGCTTCCGTCCTCGCCCGCGCCGGCACAGTGGACGGGCACCTCAACGCCTATGTCACGGTCGCCGAGGACGCCGCACTCCTCGCCGCCACGCAGGCGGAACGGGAGATCTCGGCGGGCCGGTACAGGGGGCCGCTGCACGGCATCCCGGTGGCGCTCAAGGACCTCATCGACGTCGCCGGCCTGCCGACCACGGCCAGTTCCCGCGTCCGCGCGCACCACATGGCCGCCGCCGACGCGGCGGTCACCGCACGGCTCCGCGACGCCGGCGCCGTCGTGCTGGGCAAGACCCACACGCACGAGTTCGCCTACGGGCTGACCACCCCGCAGACCCGCAACGCCTGGGCCCCGGACCGGGTGGCCGGCGGGTCCAGCGGAGGCTCGGCCGTAGCGGTCGCCTCGGGAAGCGCCACCTTCGCCCTGGGCACCGACACCGGCGGGTCGATCCGCGTCCCGGCGGCGCTCAACGGCGTAGTGGGCCTCAAGCCCACCTACGACCTCCTGCCCCGGCACGGCGTCGTCCCCCTGTCGTGGTCCCTCGACCACGTCGGCCCCCTCACCCGTACCGTCCGCGACGCCGAGCCCGTACTCGCGGCCCTCGCCGGCCCCCGACCGCCCTCCGGCGCCCGGAAGCCGACGGCAGGTCCGGCCGGGATGCGCATCGGCGTCCCCCGCACCTACTACTTCGACCACGTCACCCCCGAGGTCGAGGCGGCGGTGCGGACAGCCCTCACGCACCTGCGCGAACTCGGCGCCGTTCTCGTCGACGTCGACATCCCGATGACCGAATACGTCCAGGCCGTCCAGTGGGGGCTGATGGTGCCCGAAGCCACCGCCCAGCACGAGCCGACGCTGCGCTCGTCCTCCCACCTCTACGGTCCGGACGTCCGCGTCCTGCTCGAGGCCGGGAAGCACGTGCCGGCCGGCGACTACCTGCGCGCCCAGCGCGCCCGTACCCTCATGCGGGCCTCGTGGAGACGGCTCTTCGACGAGGTCGACGCCATCGCGGCACCGACCGTGCCCACCACCGCCACCCGCGCCGGGCAGGACACGATCGAATGGCCGGGCGGAATCACGGAAACGGTCTCCGACGCCTACGTCAGGCTCTCGGCACCGGCGAACATCACCGGCATGCCGTCACTCTCGCTCCCCGTCGGCCTCGACGCGGCGGGGCTGCCCATCGGCATGCAGCTCATCGGCCCTCCACTGGCCGAGACGACACTGCTGCGCATCGGCCGCGCCTACGAGGAGGCCCGGGGTGTCATCCCGCTTCCCGCCGCCCTCGAGGCATGACCACGCTCCCCTGCCACCACGTTCAGGCAGGTGCGCAATTCCTTTGCGTTAAGGTGACGGCATGAGCCCCAGACCAGCTGTCCGCCCCGGAGGACGAAGCGCCCGCGTGCAGCAGTCGGTGCACGCGGCCGTCCGGGAGCTCCAGGCCGAGCAGGGCCGGAGCGGCCTCACCGTCCCCCTCATCGCCGCACGGGCCGGCGTGACGCCCTCCACCGTCTACCGTCGTTGGGGCGACCTCCAGGAACTGCTGGCCGACGTCGCGGTGGAACACCTGCGCCCCGACGCACCGCCCGCCGACCTCGGCAGCCTGCGCGAGGACCTGGAGCACTGGGCGGCCGCTTTCCTCGAGGAGATGTCCTCACCGCCCGGCCGCGCCTACATCCGTGACGCGCTGGCCGGCGACCCGGACGGAAGCAACGCCGGGCAGTGCTCCGCCTACGCCGTCGAGCAGGTCGAGGCCATCCTCGAGCGCGCCGCACAGCGCGGTGAGCACGTACCCGGCACCGACGTCGTCATGGATCACGTCGTCGCCCCGATGATGTACCGCGTCCTCTTCCGTCCTGGTCTTTTGGACGCCCAGTACGCACGTGACCTGGTCGCCACGGTCTTCTACCGCCTGATGCCCCTGCCGTGACCCGCCGCGTCCCCCGTCACGCGGGCCGGCCCGGGCACTGCGGTCCCGGTTCGCCTTCCGGCCGTGAACGGGACCGGGTGCCCGGCCTCGCGGCCGGGCACCCCGAACGTTCAGCAGATGTCGTGCTTGAGCGCGTGCCAGGTCTTCGGGCCGACGATGCCGTCCACGGCCAGCCCGCAGATGTCGTGCAGGCGTCCCTGGAACTCCTTGACGCCCTTCTCCGTGCTGGGCCCGAACTTGCCGTCGACGCCCGTGGAACCGATGGGCACGTTCCAGTGCTTCAGCAGGCACTGGGCCTGCTTGACCGCCGCGCCGGATGAACCGCGGGAGATGGTGGGCTCGGCGTTGGTGTGGTTGCACCCGTACGGCCCGGGCAGGGACGCGGAGTCCGTCGCCGAAGCGGTGGCCGTCGCCGTCAGGCCGCCGAGGGTGAGGACCGAGCCGAGTGCCAGGGCGGTGGTCATGCGTCGTAAGCGCGTCATGAGTCCTCCGTAGTCGTCCTCGGTGCGTGCGCACCGAGGTGCAGCAGCGTCGAAGGTGCCCCATCCGGCTCCCGAGGGCTTGTACGAATGCGACACGGCCTGGATTCCGGCGGGCGGGAGTATCGTGCTGGGGCGGTGAGGGGAGGCTTGCATGGCGCACGCGCGCGAGCTGGTCCGCCGAAGACCATGCGCCGCACTGGCCGGTCACGTACTCGGCTACCGGGGCTTCTCGATCGCGGCGCGGCCGCCACGGCGCCGGCTGGTGGTCCCGGACGGTCTCGTCAAGGTGATGTTCGGCTTCGGCGAGCCCGTGCGGATGGTGGACGCGGTGGATCAGCGGCGAGCGGTCAGGGGGAGGTCGCTCGTCAACGGCCTGGGGACGACCGCGGTCGTCGGGCAGCACACCGGTGGCCTGCACGGGATCACCGTCCTGCTGACTCCGCCGGCGGCCCACCGCATCTTCGCCGTTCCTCCGTCCGAATGGGGCCCGGTGGCCGCCGAAGCGGCCGAGCTCGGCGGCCCGGCTCTCGCGGGGCTCGGCGAACGCCTCGACGCCTGCCCGGACTGGGCGACGCGCTTCGCACTGCTCGACGAGGTCCTCACGGAGCGTCTGCACGCCGGCCGGCCGTGTCACCCCGACGTCATCCGGGCCTGGCGCGAAATAGCGCGCACCCACGGACGGGTGCGCGTGGAGGATCTCGCCGCCACGGTCGGGCGCAGCCGCCGTCACCTCGAACGCCTCTTCCGCAGGCAGATCGGTCAGACGCCGAAGGCCGCGGCCCAGGTGGCGCGCCTGCAGCAGGCCCTGCGGTTGCAGGCCTCCGGGATGACCTGGGCGCAAGTGGCCGCCGAGGCCGGCTACTACGACCAGCCGCACTTCGACCGCACCTTCACGGCGATGATCGGCTGCACACCCACCCGCTTCCGCGCCGACCGCGCGGGCTCGCCCTCCGACGACCCCTTGGACTTCCTGCCGGACCGGGTGACGAGCGTGCTGCTGACCGGATGAGCGGCCGCCGTACGCCGGCGGCAAGTCGGCCCGGCGCGGACACGGTCAGGCGGGTGGGAACGAGCGGCGGTAGGCGGTGGGCGTCACTCCGAAGTGCTGGGTGAAGTGGCGGCGGAGGTTGGTGCCGGTGCCGAGGCCGCTGAGGTGGCTGATGCGTTCGACGGGCAGGGTGGTGGTTTCCAGGAGGGACTGGGCGCGGGCCAGGCGCTGGGTCAGGAGCCACTGGAGGGGGGTGGTGCCGGTGACGGCGTCCAGGCGGCGGAAGAAGGTGCGGGGGCTCATGCCGGCGCGGGCGGCGAGGTCGTCGACGGTGAGGGGTGCGTCGAGGTGTTCGCGGGCCCACTGCAGGACGGGGGCGAGGCTGTCGTCGTCGGTTTCGGGGACGGAGAGGTCGACGTACTGGGTCTGGCCGCCGGGGCGGTGGGCCGGGACGACGAGGCGGCGGGCGAGCTGGTTGGCGATGTGGGCGCCGAGGTCGCGGCGGACGATGTGCAGGCACAGGTCGAGGCCGGCGGTGACGCCCGCGCTGGTGAGGACGTCGCCGTCGTCCACGTAGAGGACGGAGTCGTCGACCTGGACGCGCGGGTGGCGGCGGGCGAGGTCCTGGGTGTGCATCCAGTGGGCGGTGGCGCGACGGCCGTCGAGGATCCCGGCGGCGGCGAGCGCGAAGGCGCCGGCACACAGGGAGACCATGCGGGCCCCGGAGCCGGCCGCCCGGCGCAGGGCGGTGAGGAGTTCCGCGGGCAGTTCCCGCTCGCCGGTGATGCAGGCCTCGGGCACGGAGGGGACGATCACGGTGTCCGCGTCCTCCAGGGCCTCGAGGCCGTGGGCGGTGTGCAGGGTGAGGCCGAAGGGGCCGGGCCGCTTCTCGCCGCCCCCGGCGGAACACAGGCGCAGGTCGTACCAGGGGTCGGCGAGGTCGAGGTGGGGGATGCCGAACACGGTGCAGACCACCCCCAGTTCGTACAGGTCCCACATGGGGACGTCGTCGTCGATGACGACCACGGCCACGCTTCCGGCGTTCATGATCATCAGCTTAGGCGAGGGGGTGGCAGGAATTTTTCGACAGGTGTCACTTCGGCCACTGTCCCGGGTGTCCGTCGCGGTGCGAGGGTGTCCGTACGTGATCATCATTCGTGACGAAACGGGGATAAACCCATGAACGTTACCGTTCTCGGCCTGGGCTCGATGGGGACGGCTCTGGCCGGCGCGTTCCTGGACGCGGGCCACGCGGCCACCGTCTGGAACCGCACGGCGGGCAAGGACGAGGCCCTCGTCGCCCGGGGCGCCGCGAGGGCGGCGACCGCCGCCGACGCCGTCGGGGCGAGCCCGCTCGTGGTCGTCTGCCTCTCCGACTACGACGCCGTGCGCCACCTCCTCGACCCGCTCACGGGCGAACTGCGCGGCCGCACCCTGGTGAACCTGACCTCCGGCTCGCCCGAGCAGGCCCGCGAGAGCGCGGCCTGGGCCGCCTCCCACGGCATCGACTACCTCGACGGCGCGATCATGTCGACCCCGCCCGGCATCGGCAGCTCCGCGATCATGCTGCTCTACAGCGGTTCGCCGAAGGCGTTCGCCGAGCACCGCGAGGTCCTGGCGAGCCTGGGCGACCCGGTCGACCTCGGCGACGACCCGGGCGTGGCCTCCCTCTACGACACCGCACTCCTCGGCATGATGTGGGCCACCCTCGCCGGCTGGCTGCAGGGCGTGGCGCTCACCGGCGCCGACGACGTCGACGCGAGGACGTTCACCCCGGTCGCGCTCCGCTGGACGGCCGCCGTCAACACCTTCATGTCCACCTACGCCCCGCAGATCGACGCCGGCGTCTACCCCGGCGACGACGCGACCCTCGACGTCCATCTCGGCGCCATCGAGCACCTCCTCCACGCCGGCGCCGCACGAGGCCTGGACACCCGGCTGCCTCAGCTGCTCAAGGACGCCATCGAAGGCGCGGTCGCGGCCGGCCACGGCGGCGACAGCTACGCCCGCCTGATCGAGGGGGTCCGCGTGCCGCACGGCGCGTGACCGCCCGCCGTGGGGCCTGAGGGAGTTGAGTTACCGCTCATAGATCATTCTGTGCATCAGTTGTCACATACGTGCAGCAAGATGACACCCTGTGATCGATCCTCAGCACCACCAGGCTCCACAGCAGCCCTACGCTCCACAGCCCCCGTACTCGCACCCCTACCAGCAGGCACATCCGTACCAGCAGGCGCAGGCGCATCCGTACCAGCAGGGGCATGCACATCCCTACCAGCAGGCACATCCGTACCTTCAGCAGCCGCAGCAGCCCCCTCAGCCCCCCGCCGCCCCCCGGGAGGTCGGCGACGAGCGCCGCATGCTCTTCGCCGGGATCGACGCCCTGATCACCTGCTTCGGCGGTTTCGGCCTCGCCATGCAGCTCGCGGAGGACAAGACCACGGGCACCTACTGGACCTACGTCGCCATCTGTTTCTTCGGCGTGTCCTTCGTCCACCACGTGCTGGGAGCCGTGCTGTTCCGGACCACCGTGGGCAAGTTCCTGCTCATGACGCGCGTGGTGCGCGCGGACGACGCGGGGCGGCCGCGCTTCTGGCAGGCGGTGCGCCGCTGGCTCCTCGGCCTGACGTGGCTTCCGATGCAGCCGATATTGGGGATTTTCGGCGATGACGGCGACCCCTACGAGGACGGCTGCGGGCTGCGGTACGTCCACAGCCGGGACCTGCGCCGCCGCTAGGTACGGCCAGGGCGCACCCGAGGAGGAGGCCGGGTGCGCCGACGCCCGGTCAGCAGCCCGGCGCTTCGTCCACCGCCTTGCGCAGGAGCTCCGTGACGGCCGCCGCCGACTCCCGGCCCCGGTCGTCCAGCGGGCCGGCGACCGCCGCGTCCAGGGCCGCGGCGGCGGCCTCGAGCAGCCCGGTGGGGACCTCGACCGTGCGCAGCAGCGCCACGAGGGCGGTGGCGACGTCGGCGGAGGAGGCGCTGGAGCTCGGAATGAGGGCCTCGAGGCCCCGGCCGAGGGCACGGTCGCGGGGCGGCTGGGCGGGTGCTGTGGTCACGCGGGCAGTCTGCCGCATCGGCGGGCGTACCCGTTACCGGCCGCCCCGGGCCCCGGCTTCCCGGCACACCGCCGGGTCGCGGCGCCGTCCTGTGCACTCCGGTTGACGTCCGGCCAGGTCCCCTCACGCGCGTGAGGTTCGAACCCGCCCGCGCGGGAGGGGTGGGGAACCCCGCTCCCACGCGCCCGGGGCATCGGCTACCGACGGCGTGGTTCCGAGCCCACTATCAGGGCAAACGCTCAAAACGAGAGAGGGAACCCCGTGAAATCGAGGAACTTCCGCCTCGCTCCGGCGGTGGCGGTGGCCACCGCGGGACTGCTGTTCGCCGGCACGGCGGGAACGGCCGTAGCGGCTCCGTCGGAGGAGACCCCCAATGCGACGAGCAGCGCCGTGAGCGAGGAGGTGAAGGGCGACTGGAAGCCGGGCGCCTGGTACGACGACGAGGCGGCCTGCAAGAAGGCCGGCGAGCAGGGCAAGCAGGACCACAAGTGGAGCGAGTACCGCTGCAAGCGGGAGGAAAGGCACACCGGCCAGTACGACTACCAGTGGCACCTGTACTACCACCGCTGAAGAACGCGCAGACACCACCCCGTGCCCTCCGGACGACCAGCCGGAGGGCACGGGCAGGCGGTGCCACCCGAAAGCCTGTTCGTCCCCAGATATGTCTTTCTCCCCCTTCGATCACCTTCGAAGGCTCTGGCCACGCTATGGGCGCGACGTCCAGGCTGATGTCCACGGCATCAGCCGGCCTTCCCAACGAAGAGGGAGAGAACATGATGTTTCGAGGATCATCCGAGACCGAGCCCGCCCGCCGTGGTCGTCGGCTCGGCCTGGCAGCCGTCGTACTGGCCGGTGCCCTGGCCGCTTCGGTGGCCGCGCCTGCGAGCGTCGCCGCTCCGGCGAGCGCCGCTCCGGTGAAGATCAACGCCTGCGGCTGGAACCCGGGCGCCAACGGTGAGCGTGCCTACTACGAGCACTGTGCCTCCAACACCAACGTCTGGATCCAGGTCAAGCGCTGGCCGCGGTCCAACTACCACCGCTGCGTCGGGCCGGGCCGCACCAACCTGGACTTCGATGCCACGGGAGCCTGGTACGACAGCAACTACCAGGGCGGTCTGTGCTCCCACCCCGGGGACACCGGCCCCTGATCCGCGCCCCGCGGGACGCACGAGCCGCGCGGCCTGCCCGCCGCCTGCCGTCAGTGGCGGGCGGCGGGCAGGGCCGCCGGGGGGCATGGGCCGCCAGGGGGGGGCGGCCCATGGGCTTACGGATGGAGCGCGGCCCAGGTGTTGGGGCCGATGATCCCGTCGTTGGCGATGCCGAAGGACAGCTGGAAGTCCTTGACGGTGGCGAGGGTCGTGGGTCCGAACTTGTTGTCGATCTCGACGTTGCGGTAGCCGTAGACCTTGTTGAGGACGCACTGCGCGTGGCCGACGGCGTCGTTGGCGCTGCCCTTGGCGATCTGGGGGTGTCCGCCGCTGTAGGGGCACAGGCGCCATTCGCCGCTGCCCGCGTCGATGGCGTCGGCGGTGGTGGGCGCGAGGGCGATCGCGCCGGCGGCCAGCGCCGTGGCGAGGAGGACGGGGAGCCGGCGTACGGGCATGAGGGTCTCCTGGACGTGGGGAAAGGTGACGGAGGCGAGCCAGGGGCAGGGCGGGCGTCAGACCCAGGGGCAGCGCGGCAGCCCGGGGAACGGGTGCTGGGGCGCCTGGACGACCCGTGCGGGCACGACGCCCCAGCCCTTGATCCGGGGCATCTTCACGACCTCGTCGCCTTGCGTGTAGTACCAGACGCGGGTCTGGCCCTCGGGGGCCTCGCCCTCCGTCCAGCAGGTGAACCAGCTCGGCGAGAGCTTGAGGCGGCCGGTCACCGGGGCGTCGTAGGCCGACCGGCCCAGCACGTCCGAGGGGAGGTTGTCGCAGTACAGGTCCTGCTGGAAGACGTTGCCGAGGCTGTCCCGGTGCGACTGCCCCGGGCGCAGCTTGCATACGGCCGTGGTCCCGGCGGTCCGGGGGGTTCCCGCCGTGGCGGCGGGGGCGGCGGCCGTGAGCAGGCTCATGGCCAGCGCGGCGGCCGTGCGGGCCCTGCGGCGGCGGGGGGTGGGCGATGAGGCGCGCATGTCACTCCTCACCCCACCGGCAGCGGGGCAGGCCCGGAACGGGGTGCTGCGTGACCTTGAGCGCCGAGGAGTGGAGGTAACCCCAGCCCTTGGTCTGCTTGTTGCCGGTGACCGTGTCGGCCTGCGTGTAGTACCAGATGTCGCTGCCCTTGAGCGGGGTGCCGGGCTTCCAGCACACGAACCAGCTCGGCGAGAACAGCATCTGCCCGTTCACCGGGCTCTGCGTCGTCGACTGGACGCGGGTGTTGTCCAGGTCGTGCGAGCAGACCATGTCCCCGGTGTAGAGCATGGACGTCCAGTCCTTGTGCTTCTGCGCGGGGCGCGCCAGGCACTCGCCCGCGCCTGCGTCCGGGGCTGTGGCCGTGGCTGCGGACGCCGGGGGACCGACGGGCAGCAGCACACTGCCGCCGGCGACGGCGGTGACGGCGGCGGCGAGGGCGGCTGCCCTCCGGCGTCTCCCCGTGACAGGCGGGCGGGTTCTTCGCCGCGCGAGGCGGGGCGGGATCACAGGCATGGCGGTGCCTTTCTGCTTCTTCTTCCTTGTCCGCTGTGGCCCGGGTACGGCCCGAAGGCCTCCGATGCTGGCAGCGGCGCCTGACACCCGGCTGACGACGGGAAGAGGCCGGCGAACGGTGGCCGGACAGCCGGTTGTGACGTCACTCTCCATCGCCGCCATGGCCCGCGCGGGCGATCGTAAGGTGGCCCACGTGAAGAGACACATCGCGTTCGAAGGACTGCACAACTTCCGGGATCTGGGCGGCTACCGGGCGGCCGACGGCCGAACGGTGCGCTGGGGCCGGCTGTTCCGCTCCGACTCGCTGGGCAAGTTGCGGGGCCGGGACACGGACCGCTTCTCCGCCCTGGGCATCCGCACCGTGATCGACCTCCGGTATCCCTGGGAGATCGAACGCAGCGGCCGCGTACCGTCCCACCAGGGGCTGGCCTACCACAACCTGAGCATCGAGCACCGGCCGTACGACCAGGCGGGCCTGGACCCGGACGTCGAGCCCGGGCGGTTCCTGGCCGACAAGTACACCGAGGTCGCCCACGACGGCGTCAAGGAGATCCGGCGCGCGCTGGAGGTCATCGCCGACGACACCGCTCCGCTGGTGTTCCACTGCCACTCCGGCAAGGACCGCACCGGCCTGCTGGCCATGCTGGTCCTCGCCCTCCTCGGGGTGCACGAGGACGACATCGTCGCCGACTTCGCCCTGACCGAGCTGGCCACCGAACGCCTGGTCGCCGACTGGCACGCCAATCACCCCGACCTGACCCTCAGATGGCCCGCCTACGGCCGCGCCCCCCGCCGAGATCATGCGGCTCTTCCTGGCCGACCTGACCACGCGGTACGGATCGGTGCACGGCTACGCCGCCGAACAACTCGGCGTCGGCGACGACCTGGTGGGCGCGCTTCGCACACAGCTCCTGCAGCCCTGAGCCCGTCCCGCGCCCGGGGGCTCAGCCCTCTCCCAGCACCGCCCTGATCACGTGCCGGGCGTTGTTCGCCATCGCCCGGTTCGTCTTCCGGTAGTACGGCAGCGCGATCAGCGCCTGCGAGAGCGTCCGCCCCCGGCCGCGGTTCCAGGTCGCGTCGTCCACGCCGAGCGCGTCGCGGAACACCTGCCGCGCATCGGCCGGCAGCAGATTCCACGCCGGGAACAGATCGCAGGCCGGGTCGCCCACCCCCATGCACCCGAAGTCGATCACCGAGGTCAGCCTGCCGCCGGCCACCAGCAGATTGCCCGGCATCAGATCGGCGTGCAGCCACACCGGCGGCCCGTCCCAGCCGGGGGCCCGCAGCGCGTCCTCCCATACGGCGGTCACGGCATCACAGTCGACGTCCTCCTGCGGGATCCGGCGCAGCTCCTCGATCGCCGCGCGGGTGTCCGCGTCGAGCGAGGCGAGCGGCCCGCCGCGGTGGGCCGTCGGCGCCCCCGGCAGGGTGATGCTCCGCATCGCCGCCACGAACCCGGCCAGATCCCCGGCCAGCGGTACGGGCTCGCTCAGCGCCCCAGCCTCGGGGTTCTCCCCTCCCCGCCACCGGTACACCGACCACGGCCACGGATACCCCTCGGCGGGCTCCCCGGCCCCCAGCACCTCGGGGATGGCCGTGGCCAGCAGGGGCGCGAGGCGAGGCAGCCACTCCCGCTCCATCGAGACGTCCTCGGCCCCGCCCTTCACCAGCGGCAGCCGCACGACCATGTCGTCGCCCAGCCGGTACATGCCGTTGACCGTGCCGCCGGACGGAAACCGCTCCACCGCCAGCCCCGCCCACCGGGGGAACTGCCCGGCGACCAGCCGCCGTACGAGGGCGTCGTCGACGGGGTGCTGTCCGGGATGCAGGTGTCCAGTGCTCATGGGCCGCCATCCGATCGCCGGACGCCGGCAACCGTCAAACGCTTTTACCGGCCGGCACCGCGGCCGTGGTCACGGGGGCCGGTCACCGAACGGCGTCGCGCGGATCAGCACTGGCTGAGGACCAGCTCGAGCTTGTTCTTCTCGGCCTGGGTGACGCTGAGCCCGTAGTAGTCCTTCACCCCGATCCAGGCGCGGCTGTAGGGGCACTCGTGGCCCTGGGGCAGCCACTTGTCCGGCATCTTGTCACCCTTGTCGCGGTTGCTCCACGTGGAGACCGCGATGAGCTGTGGGGAGCCGCTGAGGTCGTTGGCGAACGCGCGGCGCTTGTACTCCGGCCAGTCACGGGCTCCCGAGCCCCATGCGACCCTGAGCGGCACGATGTGATCGATGTCGACGCGCAGCGGGTTGGTGAGCGTCATGTTGTCGTAGGCGCTGTGCCAGCTTCCGCCGACGACCTTGCAGCTGCCCCGCAGGGTGACCGGGACATCGGACAGGGCCTTGAGGGCGAGCTCACGGGTCGAGCACTTGTCGGCACCGTGCAGGACCCAGCAGCTCTTGCCGCCGAACTGGGTCCGGTCGAAACCCTTGCTGTCGAACGGCCGGACCTCCAGCTCCCGGAGCATGCGCGTGGCGTCGTCCAGGTCGGGCATGTTCCGGGGCCACTTGACGGTGGGGGCACGGAGCGCCTTGCGGGCGCGCGGGCCACCTGGGCCGCCATCCGTTCCGGCCGTACCGACCCCGAGCTGGTGCACCCCGCCCTGGCCCGAATCGGACGGCGGGAGCCGGTCCTCCTCGGGTCCCTCGCAGTCGAGCTCGTCGAAGTTCTGCGGCGGACTGTGCTGCCGGCCGGTGTGCGAGCCGGGACGCGACGTCTCCGCGCCGGACGCAGCGCCCGGGAACAACGCTGCCGGCAGCACGGTGCCGACAAGGGCGGAGGCTATGACCAGGCCTCGGTACGGGTACGGGGGCATGAGGATTTCCTTCGACGGTGTGCCGTGACGCCCCGCGCGGGCGACAAGCTGAACGCGAGGACGATCGCCTTCGGAAAGGCCGTGCTGACGAGCATGACCCGGCTGATCCGGCCACGCAGTAGCAGGGCGTCCGTTCGGGCAACCGTGCGACACGTTCCACCCGCTCGGCCCAATGCCCCGGGCCGAGCGGCAGCATCGCCGCCTAGACGCTCGTGAGATCCACCCACACCCACGGTGCGTGGTGCCAGGAGCGTACTTCGCCGATGACCAGCTCGAGGGTCGTTCCCACGGGCGGGAGGTCCTGGGCCAGCCTCGCGACTCCCGGCTCGCCGCGGCGGCGGATGGTGTCCAGTGACGCGCCGACCGTCTCGTATGCGTCGAGCTTCGCCGTGATGCCCCATGGCTGATGACTGGTGATGGTCGCCCGGACGGTTTCGCCCGCGCGAAGTTCGCTGAGGGGGCGCTTCGGTTCGTCTGACATGACAGCATCATCTCCCGGTCATCAGGGGCAGTGCCGCCCCGGCCGGAGACGGCGGCACCAGGGCGGCATACAGGTCGGCATTCAGGGTGGCGTCAGCGGGCCCGGTAGACGTCGATCGTCCGGGCCGCGCGATCGTGGACCAGGCCGTAGCCGTCGTTGACCAGGGTGGGGGAGACGGGACCGATGTCCGTGCGGAGGTCTCTGCCCGTGCGGGCGTCGAGGGTCATGGTCTGGCCGGCCTCTGCGTAGACCACGCCGTGCCACGCCGAGGTGATGTCGGGCGCGATGCGGTGCGCCGACGCATCGGGCAGGCGCCACAGGACCCGTGCGGTGCGCACGTCCACGGCCCATACGGCCGCGTCGCCGGAACCGTCGGCCCCGGCGCAGACCGTCGTGTTCCAGCCGTCGTAGTGGCAGCCTTCCAGGGAGGTGTCACCGGAGTCCAGGCGGGTCGCGCCGGTCGCGGGGTCGATCAGCAGGGTGCCGCCCGCCTCGGCGTCGTCGGCCCAGGTCAGTCCGGGGCCGGGGTCCGACGTCCGGGCCTCGCCGAGTCGAAGGTCCCGCTTCCACAACTGAGCGGCGTCAGAGGTGGACTTGCCCGCGAAGTCACCGTCGCCGCGCACGCCGACGGCCACCGTCGGTTCCAGGTCCACTCCCTTGAAGTCGGTGTCCGTCCAGATGACTTGCCCGGTTCGCGTGTCGAGCAGGGCGGACAGGGGTGGCGTCTGCGCGTAGCCCTGCTCGTACGCGGAGACGAGCACGTGCCGGGTGTCGGCGCCGACCACATGAGGGGCGGCCCCGGCGTCCGTGACCTCGCCGCCGGCGATCTCGCGTGTCCACAGACTCCTGCCGGTGCCGGCGTCCAGGGCGACGACAGTGATGCCGCGCCGGCCGGCGTAAGTCCCCCTGTCTTGCTGCGTGGTGGCGAAGGCGCAGATCACCTTGTTGCCCACCAGGCGCGGCGCCTGTGCGACGGTGGTGCCGTCCGGTACGGCCGCATGCCAGGCGACGTCACCGGAGTCCAGCCGGAAGGCGGTGACACCGACGTCGTCCTGGTCGTAGGCATAGGCAAGGCGCGCGCCCAGTGTCACCACGTCGGAGGGATCGTCCTCGTCGGCCGGGGCGGGCCAGGCGCCCTGGAACGTGGTGGTGGGTGTCTCCGGGAAGGATCCGGCCGCAACTTCCGGTTTCGTCACCCGGGTTGCCCGGCTCTTCCCGGCCGGGTGCCCGCCGCCGCACGCGGCCACGGCACACAGGAGGCCGACGACAGCGAAGGCAGTGCGCAGTCGACGCCGTGGGGCGTGATGCCGGTTCGCGGAATCCATGGAGCTCATGGACACCAGAGGGTGACAGAAGGGGGGATCGTGCCGGAGCCGTTGCCCGAAAGTTCCGTGGGACGGGGGAGCCCGGGTGGGTCGGACTGACACCGCGCCGGCCGGCGCGGCCGGCTGCGCACATACTCCGCACCGGCATGACCGTGGAAACCGAAAGTCCTGCCGCCGCGGGCGTATTCACGGAAGCCGGGTGAAAACCAGAGGGTCACAACCTTGCGGTTGTCACCCTCTGGTTTTACTTGCGCGCCCGAGGAAATCAGTCCTTGAAAGAGTCCTTGATCTTCTCCTTGGCGCCGCGAAGATCACCCTTCGACTTCTCGGCCTGTCCCTCGGCCGTTTTGCTCTCGTTGCCGACCGCGCGGCCCGCTTCCTCCTTGACCTTGCCCTTGGCCTGCTCGGCCTTCGCCTTGGCCTTCTCGCTCGCGCTCATCAGGCAGCCTTTCTCTTCGGTCATCGTGCGATCGCATATCAGCTGCCCCGGTCGCCCCCACGTAAACGACAGCATCCAAGAACGGAAATCACGGGGAAGGGAATGGGTGTGCGCACCCGAATTCGGGGAACAAGCGGCTTCGGGAGGTTGATAACTATGGTTCCCCTTCTTCTGGTCCTGCTCCTCGCGCTGCTCCTCTTCGGCGCGGGATTTGCCGTGAAGGTCTTGTGGTGGGTCGCCGTCGTCGTCCTGGTGCTCTGGCTCCTCGGCTTCGTCATGCGTTCCACCGGCCCCGGCGGTGGCCGGGGACGCTGGTACCGATGGTGACCTGAGCGCACCCGCACTCCGCACCACCGAGGGCCCGGCACGTGACGTGCCGGGCCCCCTATCACGCAGGGGCGGCGGGGGCGATGCGCAATCCGACCGGCATCACGCCGTGGCGCAGGCAAACAGCAGATCAGGCCCCTTCACCTGATGGAGTCGTAAAAGCGCCCATCAGTGCAGCGATCAGGCATATCAGGCATACCCTGCGAGTGTCGTCGAGCCGGTTCGCCGTGGCGGGGCCGGCGGGAGGGTGGGGGACATGCCGGGACCGGGAACAGGGGCGGCAGGCGGGGAACACGGGACGGGTGGAAGGCTCGCGCGGCGCGGGCTGCTGGCCGCCGCCGGGGCGGTGGCTCCCGTCGTGACAGGGCTGGCAGCGGGGTGTACGCGCTCGCCGGCCAGGGCGGTCGGCGGTACGGGCCACCGGCGCCTCCTCAGGCCGGTCGACACCACCCTCCACGACTGGCAGGGCGTCGCGCAGGTGCTGCGCCGGACGGGAGCGATGTGGGGGCCCGTGTTCCGGGCCGCGTATCCGCGTACGGACCTCCGGGTGGTCTCGCGCGGCATCGGCGTGGAGCCCGACCTGGCCGTACGCTCCTACGTGGCCCTCACCCGCTACCCCGACGGAAAAACCCTGCTGATGGGCGACATCGCCGTCACGGAGGAGGAACTCCAGCCGCTCACCGACGCCCTCCAGGCCGGCGACCTGGCCCAGACCTCCATCCACAAGCACCTCCTCGCCCACGACCCGGCCCTGCTGTGGACCCACGTCCACGCCCTCACCGACGACCCGGTGACCGTCGCCGGGCATCTGATGACCGCGCTGAAGACGACCCGCACCCCGATGTCCCCTCCCGTACCGGCCGAGATCCCCCACGACTTCGACGCCGCCGCCCTGGACGCCGCGCTCGGCGGACGAGGCACGGACTATCACGGCATCTACAAGTTCACGTTCATCCGCAAGGAAACCCTCACCGACCACCACCGGGCCATTCCCTGGGGCATGGGGATGGTCACCGGCGTGAACTTCCAGCCCCTGGGCAAGGGCAGGGCTGCGGTCAACGGAGCCCTGGCACTGATCGCGGACGAGGTGCAGGACGCGATCAGCGCACTGCGACGCGGCAGGATCGGCATCGTCGAGCTGCACAACCACACGCTGACCGAAGAACCCCGCATCTTCTACGTCCGCTTCTGGGCGGAGGGCGACGCCCTGGGCCTGGCCCGCGCGACGGCCGCCGCCGTCCGGTGCACCAACGTCGCCTCGCAGGCGACGCCCGCATACACCCCTGCCCCCAAGTAGCGTGCTCTGCAGCCCTCCCCGGCAGCGGTGGCGTTCACCCGTCAGGGGGAACGCCAGCAGGGCTCGCCGGTCGGCCGGCCAACGAGTGGCACTCTCTCGGAACATGACCGACATCACCAAGAACGCCCAGATCGCGCCCGTCCAGGAGTTCCAGCGCATGGACGCGGACGGCGACGGATCCGTCGACCTGACCGACTTCCTCCGGGCGCCGCACCGGCTCCTGGCCGAGCTCGGCATCCCGGAGGAGTCCGACAAGGGGCGGGCTCTCCTCGAGGCCAACGAGACCCAGTGGAGGTTCCTGCTGTCCCTCGGTGACGCCGACGGCGACGGTGCCCTCTCGGCCGACGAGTACGTGGCGGCCCGCACGTCCCCCGGCTTCCGCTCCCCGGACCGCCCCGGCAAGGGAGAGGTGTGCCGGACCCTCTTCGATCTGCTCGACCGCGACGACGACGGCTCTCTCGACCAGGACGAATTCCTCCGGGCCGCCGAGTTCCTGAACATGTCGACGCCCGACGCCAGGGCGTACTTCGACGAACTCGACACCGACGGCAGCGGACGCATCAGCCCCAAGGAGTTCCTGAAGGCGGTGAAGCGCTTCTACACCAGCTGAGCCCCCGGTCCGAGCCGAGCCTGCCCGCCCGCGACGCCGACCACGCACCGACGGTCGGACCGCCGGGCGGGCCGGCCACCCGTGCCCGCCGCCGCCCGCGTTCCGGCCCTGGCGGACCCTGGCGGAAGGACCCGGCCGCAGTCGACCGGAAAGCGACCCGGGAGGGCGCACCGGAAGGCTGTGCGGTGCGGTGGGGCGGCTGTAGCGTGCGCAGCGTTTCACACCGACATGGCTTGCGTTTCCGAGCAGGAACAGGAAAGGGCAGTCGATGAGAACGAGGCACAGACCCGTCGGCCGACTGATCGGCGCTCTCGTGGCGTCGGCCGTGGCCGTGACGCTCCTGGGCGCCGCGCCGGCACCCGCGACCGCGGGAAACCGGATCACCATCAGCGTCTTCGGCTCCTCCATAGCCGCCGCCCGCAACAGCGACGGGCGGCTGGAGCTCTTCGGAACCAACAGCGGCGACGGCGTCTTCCACCGCTACCAGAACCGCGCCGGCGGCGGCAGCTGGTCGCCCTGGGCGCAGTTCGACGGCGCGCTGCGCGCCGTGGCCGCCGAGACCAACGCCGACGGCCGCGTGGAGCTGTTCGGCGTCACCGGCGCGGGCACCATCTTCCACCGCTGGCAGACCCCGGCCTCGAGCACCCCGTGGTCCAACTGGGAGCAGCTCGACGGGCTGCTGACATCCATCGCCGTGGCCCGCAACGCGGACGGGCGGCTGGAGATCTTCGGAACCAACAGCGTCGGGAACATCTACCACCGCTGGCAGACGGCCATCGGCGGCCCCTGGTCGGGCTGGGAACTCATCGAGGGCGGGCTGACCCAGGTCGCCGCCGAGACCAACGCCGACGGCCGCATCGAGCTCTTCGGCGTCAACAGCGCCGGCCAGATCTTCCACAAGTGGCAGACCGTCCTCGGCGGGCGATGGTCCAACTGGGAGCAGTTCGACGGCAGCCTGACGTCGATCGCGGCGGCCCGCAACGCGGACGGGCGGCTGGAGATCTTCGGAACCAACAGCGGCGACGCCATCTACCACCGTGCGCAGAAGGCCATCGGCGGCCCGTGGTCGGGCTGGGAACAGTTCGACGGCGCCCTGAGCCAGGTCGCGGCCGAGACCAACGCCGACGGTCGGATCGAACTCTTCGGAGTCAACAGCGGTGGCTACCCGTACCACCGTTGGCAGACCAGGATCGGCGGCCCGTGGTCCGGCTGGGAGCAGTTTGACGGCCTGCTGAGGCCCTGAGCGTGCTGCTGCGGCCCTTGGTGGGATGACCACGAGCTGACCCCGTGCTCGCCGTACCCGCTGCCGGCGGGTGCCTCGGTGCGAGGAGGCCCGTCGGCAGCGGAGACCACATGGCCAGGTGTCCGACGGCGCGCACCCGGCAGGGGATCGGTCTCGCCGCGCCGGCACTGCCGGGCATCGGCGTGCTGACGGCCGGATGGCGGGTCACCAGCTCCCCGTACAGCTGGGGGAGGACTGGTCTTCGCGTACGGCGGGCACCGCGCGGCCCAGGGAAGCGGGGGTACGGCCGATGAGCGTGCGTGACGTACGGGTCAGATGGGCCTGATCGGCGAAGCCCGCGGCGGCCGCCGCCGCGGCCACGGACGCGCCGGGCAGCTCGGCGATCGCACCCCGCAGCCGCCCCCACTGCCGCAGCCGGGCGAGGGGGATGCCCACCGACTCCCGGACCAGGGCGCGCAGCCGGGACGGTGACAGGCCGACCTCGGCGGCGATCGCGTGCAGGGAGGCGCCGGGACCCGGGCGCATGGTCGCCCGCGCGGCATGGGCCACCCTCGCGTCGAGCAGGGGCGCGGCCCCTGTCAGGGCGATGAGTTCGTCGTAGAAGGCGCTCAGGTCGGGAGCGGCGCCGGGACTGTTGACCCCGGTCGGCCCCAGGGCCGCCAGCAGGCGCCGCACCGCCCGGGCGTCCAGCCGCACGAGCCCCAGGCCGGAGTGCACCAGCCACGGATCGATGAACAGAGCGGCGTACGAGGACGTCGTCAGGCAGGCGTGGGCGAGCTGGGGAGGCACGATCAGCCCGGGCGCGGCCAGGGGACGGCGGCCGTCCCGTCCGATGTGGGCGTGGCCGCCGATCGGCAGCACGACCTTCCACGCGGGGTGGAGATGACGGCTCACGCCGAACGCGCCGGATTCGGCGAACAGCGTTGCCCGGGCACCGGTGGCGAAGACCAGCCGGCGATCGTTTTGTTCAAGCGCCCACGCGCGTTGTGAAGGGAACATCGCGCCATGCACGCTATCTCTGCCGTCGCCCTGGCGGTATTCCTCCTGGCCGTGGGGGTCGCGCACTTCGTGGTCCCGGCCTATTTCCGCTCCCTGGTGCCGTCCTGGATCGGTCCGGCGGGCCCGGTCGTGGCCGTGAGCGGAGCGGCGGAGATCGCTGTGGGCACGTTGGTCCTGGCGCCCGGCGGTCGAACGGCCGGCGGCTGGGCGGCTGCCGGGCTCGTCACCGTCTACTTGGTCTCCCACCTCGACGCCTTGTGGCACGCGCGTGCCGGCCACTCCGGCCTGCTGCGGCGGCCGATCGGTGCCGCGTCACGGCTGGTGGTCAACATCGGCTACATCGGCTGGGCGGTCGCGGTGGCGCTCGCCCCGGCCTGACACGACCACTGTGCCCCAGCCCACCCCCGAATCCGTCGAAACAGAGCGAGTCCTGTCATGAGCCATCACATCGTCGTCGTGGGGGCCGGCTACGCCGGTCTCGTCGCGGCCAAGCGCGTCGCCGGACGGCTGCGCCACACCGACGTCACCGTCACACTGATCAACGCCGTGGACCGGTTCGTGGAACGCGTCCGGCTCCACCAACTCGCCGCCGGACAGCACCCGCAGGACCTTCCGCTGCGCGACCTCCTCCACGGGACGCGGGTCGGACTCCTCGTCGCCCGCGTGACGTCCGTCGACGCCTCGGCCCGCACCGTGCACGTCGACCGTGCGCCCCACGCGGTCGGTTACGACACGCTGGTGTACGCGCTGGGCAGCCGGGCCCACGTCGACGCCGTGCCGGGGGTCGCCGAGCACGCCCACACGCTCGCCGAGCCCGCCCAGGCGGACCGGCTGCACCGCCACATCGCCCGGCTTCCCTCCGGCGCCGGCGTCGCCGTGGTCGGCGGCG
This sequence comes from Streptomyces griseocarneus, assembly GCF_014655595.1. GTDB lineage: Bacteria > Actinomycetota > Actinomycetes > Streptomycetales > Streptomycetaceae > Streptomyces > Streptomyces griseocarneus. The sequence goes on from NZ_BNBL01000002.1 coordinate 625,696, forward strand.
GCCTCACCGGCCTCGAAGCCGCCACCGAGCTGGCCGAGGCCCGTCCGGACCTTCGGGTCGCCCTGTTCGCCGGCGCCGACATCGGCGCCCGGCTGTCCCCCCGGGCCCGACGGCATCTGCTGCGCGCACTGGACCGCCTGCGCGTCACCGTCCACCCGGGCGCCCCCGTCACGGAAGTGCGCGAGAACGCGGTGGTGGACGCCGAGGGCCGGTCCTTCGCCGCCGACGCCGTCATATGGACCGCCGGCTTCCGGGCCCCGGCCCTCGCTGCGGAGGCGGGGTTCGCCACGGACGCGGACGGCCGCATGACGGTCGACGGGACGCTGCGTTCGGTCTCCCACCCCGAGGTGTACGCGGTCGGGGACGCCGCCGCCGGCCATGCTGTGGACGCCGCCGTCACCCGTATGTCCTGCCAGACGGCCCTGCCGATGGGACGTCAGGCGGCCGATGTCATCGCCGCCCGGCTGACCGGCCGTGAACCACGACCGGTCCGTATCCGGTACGCCTTCACCAACATCAGCCTCGGCCGCCGTGACGGGATCGTGCAGTTCACCCGCCCCGACGACAGCCCCCGCGCCCCCGCACTCACCGGGCGCACGGCGGCCCTCTTCAAAGAGGCCGTCGTCCGCGGCACCGTCCTGGCCGTGCGCGGCACCGGGCCGCTCGTTCCCGCCCGCCGGCGCGGGCCGCGCGCCTGACGGGCCGAGAGCCCGGTTCTCCTCCCGAGTTCAGTAACTCAGCAGGCAACGCTCCGGTAGTGGCTCGTCAGCCGTCCCGCGTCGTCCAGGACGTGGAAGACGAGCGCCGGAGGCAGGTTGAGGTGGACGTGGTCCGCCGGATGGTCGTAGTGCTCCCAGGGAAGCCTGAGGGTGGAGACGACTCCTGGGGCGACGAGCAGAGGCTTCCCGGCGAAGGTCGTCGTCGCCGCGGTGTGGGCGTGGCCGCAGATGAGCGCGGCGATGTTGGGGAAGCGCTCCACCAGGGCGGCGAGCCGGTGTTCCCCGAACTGCCGGAGGCCGTCGATGTAGGGGTCCTGCAGCAGCGCCGGCGGGTGGTGGAACCCGACGAGGACGGGCACGTCGCCCGGCGTCTGCGCGAGAACGTCCTCCAGCCACAGCAGGGTGTCGTCCTCGATGAACCCTTCGTCCTTCCCCGGCACCGAGGAGTCGCACAGGGCGACGACGAAGCCGTCCGTGCGGTGAACCTGGTTGACGGGAGCCGTCGAGGCGGGTTCCCCGAGCAGGGACCGGCGGAAGGCGGCGCGCTCGTCGTGGTTCCCGGGGCACACCAGCACCGGGTGCCGGGAGGTCAGCAGCTCCCGGGCCAGCTCGTACTCGTCCGGCAGTCCGTTGTCGGCGATGTCGCCGGTCACCACGACGGCGTCGAGGGCGTCGGGAAGGGCGTCCAAGTACTCCATGACCGCCCGTGTCCGGTCGATGCTGCGCTGCCGGCCGTCGATGTGGAGGTCGCTGAGGTGGGCTGTCACGATCACGGTCGTGCCTGGTCCTTCCGAGAGGTGGTCCGGGGTCCGGGGCCGGTGAGGGCGATCGGGTGCTCATGCCCGCATCTCTCCCTGGCTCCGGCGAACCTATTCGGCGACTGGACCATGAGTAAGATCCGGTTTCATGCCGAATGATTGGTCCAGTTCGGGGTTCGACCTCCACATCGACATCGGCACCGCGGGTGGGCGGCGTGCCGGGCTGGAGCTCGCCCTGCGCGAGGCGGTCCGGTCGGGACGTCTGAAGCCCGGCACCCCGTTGCCGTCCACCCGCGGGCTGGCCAAGGAGCTGGGGCTCTCACGCGGCACCGTGAGCGCGGCCTACGATCAGCTGGCCGAGGAGGGCTATCTGACGGTGCGTCCCGGCTCGGGGGCGCGCGTCGCCGAGGTGCCGGCCTCTGATCCGGCCCCGGCGATCCCGGCCACCGCCCCGGCGACTCCCCGCCACGACCTGCGGCCCGGGCTTCCCGATGTGAGCGCCTTCCCCGTCCAGGCCTGGCTCCGTGCGTGCCGTCGCGTACTGGGGTCGGCACCTCCCCGGACGTTCGGTGCCGGGGATCCGCAAGGACAGCCTCAACTACGGGCCGCGGTCGCCGACTACCTTGGCCGAACCCGGGGCGTGCTCACCACACCGGACCGAGTCGTGATCACCTCGGGTTTCTACCAGTCCTTGGGAGTGCTGAGCCGCGTACTGACGGCGAGCGGCATCGGCGCCGTCGCCATGGAGGACCCGGGCCACAACGTCTATCGCGAGGTCGTCCAGCGCGCCGGGCTCGCCACCCCGGCCCTGACCGTCGACGCACGGGGGGCCCGCGTCGGATCGCTCGCGCAGGACATCGGGGCGGTGGTGGTCACTCCGTCGCACCAGTACCCGACCGGGGTGCCGCTGCATCCCGAACGGCGCCAGGCGTTGCGCGAATGGGCGCGCGCCACCGGCGGCCTGGTCGTGGAGGACGATTACGACGGGGAGTTCCGCTACGACCGTCAGCCCGTCGGGGCCCTCCAGGGCACCGCCCCCGACCAGGTGGTGTACTGCGGCACCGTGTCCAAGACGCTCGGCCCCGCCCTCCGGCTGGCCTGGATGGTCCTGCCACGGCACCTGGTGGGCCCGGTCGTGAGGGCCAAGCAGGAGACCGACATGTACACCGAGACCATCGGTCAACTCGTCCTGGCCGAACTGATCAGGACGCACGCCTACGAGCGTCACATCCGCTCGGCCCGTCTGCGGTACCGCCGCCGCCGCGAACGACTCCTCGAACACCTGGCGGCCTTCCCCGCCCTCACCCCGCACGGCGTCCCTGCCGGCCTGCACACTCTCGTCACCCTCCCGCCCGGCGGAATGACCGAACAGCAGCTCATGGCCGCCTGCGCGGACCGAGGCATCGCTGTGCGAGGTCTCACCGAACTCCACCACCGGCCCACTCCCGGCACGCCGGGCGGCCTGCTGATCGGTTTCGCCGCCTCCTCCGAGCACGGGTACCCCATCGCCCTGGAAGCCTTGTCCTCCGTGCTGGCGGACGCCGCACGGTGACCGGACGGGCGGGCGTGCGGACGGGCGGACGGCATGCGGGGGGCGCTGCCTCAGGAGCCACTTCCTGCTCCGCGAGGGCCTCGCTCAGGCGCCGACGTAGGCCGCCAGGTGCTCGCCGGTGAGGGTGGAACGGGCGGCGACGAGGTCGGCGGGCGTGCCCTCGAAGACGATCCGGCCGCCGTCGTGGCCGGCGCCGGGACCGAGGTCGATGATCCAGTCGGCGTGCGCCATGACCGCCTGGTGGTGCTCGACGACGATGACCGACTTGCCGGAGTCGACGAGCCGGTCCAGCAGGCCCAGCAACTGCTCGACGTCGGCGAGGTGCAGGCCGGTGGTCGGCTCGTCGAGGACGTAGACGCCGCCCTTCTCGGCCATGTGGGTGGCCAGCTTCAGCCGCTGCCGCTCGCCGCCGGACAGCGTGGTGAGCGGCTGGCCGAGGGTGAGGTAGCCGAGCCCGACGTCGGCGAGCCGGCCGAGGACGCGGTGCGCGGCCGGCGTGCGCGCCTCGCCGGCGCCGAAGAACTCCTCGGCCTCGGCCACCGGCATCGCGAGCACCTCGCTGATGTCGCGGCCGCCCAGGCGGTACTCCAGCACCGATGCCTGGAACCGCTTCCCCTCGCAGTCCTCACAGGTGGTGGCGACGCCGGCCATCATCGCCAGGTCGGTGTAGACGACGCCGGCACCGTTGCAGGTGGGGCAGGCGCCCTCGGAGTTGGCGCTGAACAGCGCCGGCTTCACGCCGTTGGCCTTCGCGAACGCCTTGCGGATCGGGTCGAGCAGCCCGGTGTACGTTGCCGGGTTGCTCCGTCGCGAGCCGCGGATCGCCGTCTGGTCGACCGAGACCACGCCGGCGCCGGTGGGGATCGAGCCATGGATGAGCGAGCTCTTGCCCGACCCGGCGACGCCGGTGACGACGCAGAGCACGCCCAGCGGGATGTCGACGTCGACGTTCCGCAGGTTGTGCGTGTTCGCTCCCCGGACCTCGAGCGTCCCGGCCGGCTTGCGCACCTCGTCCTTGAGCGCCGCCCGGTCGTCGAGGTGGCGGCCGGTGATGGTGCCGCCGGCCCGCAGCCCCTCGACGGTGCCCTCGAAGCAGACCGTGCCGCCCGCCGTACCCGCGCCGGGGCCGAGGTCGACGACGTGGTCGGCGATCGCGATCGCCTCCGGCTTGTGCTCCACGACGAGCACCGTGTTGCCCTTGTCCCGCAGCCGCAGCAGCAGGTCGTTCATCTGCTGGATGTCGTGGGGGTGCAGGCCGATGGTGGGCTCGTCGAAGACGTAGGTGACGTCGGTGAGCGAGGAGCCGAGGTGGCGGATCATCTTGACGCGCTGCGCCTCGCCGCCCGACAGCGTGCCCGACGCCCGGTCGAGCGAGAGGTAGCCCAGCCCGATCTCCACGAACGACTCGAGGGTGTGCCGCAGCGCGGCGAGCAGCGGCGCCACCGACGGCTCGTCGAGGCCGCGGACCCATGCGGCCAGGTCGCTGATCTGCATCGCGCACGCGTCGGCGATGCTGATCTTCTTGATCCTCGACGACCGGGCCCCCTCGCTGAGCCGGGTGCCGTCGCACTCGGGGCAGGTGGCGAAGGTGACCGCCCGCTCCACGAAGGCCCGGATGTGCGGCTGCATCGCCTCCTTGTCCTTGGAGAGCATCGACTTCTGGACCCGCGGGATCAGCCCCTCGTAGGTCATGTTGATGCCCGCGATCTTCATCCTGGTCGGCTCGCGGTGGAGGAGGTCGTGCAGCTCCTTCTTGGTGAACTCGCGGATCGGCTTGTCCGGGTCGTATACCCCAACTCATCCGTCACTTAGGGCCTCTGACCAGCGAAAGCGCTGGTCAGAGGCCCTTTCCCGTAGATCAGGCAGTTCGACCGGACCCCGTTCCGAACCGGTCCAAACAGGACCGCACGGCTACGTACGTAGCCATGAAAGTAGCCGCCAAAGATCCGGTCTGGAGACAATCGCGACGGGGCCCGGACCAGCGAAGATGGTCTGTGACCTGGAGCATCCGGGGGGCCTGCCACCACGCCTCAGCGGGCAGCGAAGCCGCTTCTGCCTTAGAGGTCGTCTCAGTTGGTGCGCCGGTAGCAGATGAGGGCGGTGGCGATGCCGACGAAGGCGAGGAAGTGTTCGGCCTTGCGTTCGTAGCGGCGGTGCAAGCGGCGACAGCCGCCCAGCCACGACAGCGTGCGTTCGACCACCCAGCGGTGCCGGCCGAGTCGGCCGGAGGTCTCCGCGCCGCGCCGGGCAATGCGGGGCACGATCTGCCGGCGCCGCAGCCAGTTCCGCAGGTGGTCGAAGTC
>NZ_BNBL01000003.1:0-7724 GCF_014655595.1 Streptomyces griseocarneus
CTCTCGGGCTTTCCTCCGGGCGCTTCCCTTCGTTGTTTCCAACCTTACCAGATCCGTTTTCCGTTCCTTACCGCTTCTCAATCGAAGCAGCCGGTTCGGAATTTCATTTCCGGTCCCCGTTGGCGGGGGTTTCCGACTTTATCAGATTTTCTCTGAGTCGGATTTCCATCCGCCTTCCGGATCCGCCCTGCGCACTAGGCGCTTGGCGTTCCCGCTGCGGTGGAGCCGTAAACGTACTGGACGGCCGCGCCCGGATGCAAATCGAGCCGGGGCGGCCGTCCCGTACGGCTGACGCGATGTCAGACCTCAACCACGACCGGGAGGATCATCGGACGACGGCGGTAGCTGTCGGAGACCCACTTGCCCACCGTGCGGCGCACGAGCTGCTGGAGCTGGTGCGGCTCGGCGACGCCGTCGGCGGCGGCCTTGGCGATGGCTTCCTCGATCTTCGGGGAGACGGCGTTGAACGCCGCGTCCTCGATGCCGGAGCCGCGCGCCTGGATCTGCGGGCCGCTGACGACCTTGCCCGTCGTGCTGTCGACGACCACGAAGACGGAGATGATGCCTTCGTCCCCGAGGATGCGGCGGTCCTTGAGGGAGGCCTCGGTGACGTCGCCGACCGAGAGGCCGTCCACGTACACGTAGCCCGCCTGCACCTTGCCGACGATCTTCGCCTTGCCGTCGACCAGGTCCACGACGACGCCGTCCTCGGCGATGACGATGTGGTCCTTGGGGATGCCGGTCAGGGCGCCGAGCTCGGCGTTGGCCCGCAGGTGGCGCCATTCGCCGTGGACCGGCATCAGGTTCTTGGGCTTGCAGATGTTGTAGAAGTACAGCAGCTCGCCCGCCGAGGCGTGGCCCGAGACGTGGACGCGGGCGTTGCCCTTGTGCACGACGTTGGCGCCCCACCGGGTCAGGCCGTTGATCACGCGGTAGACCGCGTTCTCGTTGCCCGGGATGAGGGACGAGGCCAGGATGACCGTGTCGCCCTGGACGATCCGGATCTGGTGGTCGCGGTTGGCCATGCGCGAGAGCGCGGCCATCGGCTCGCCCTGGGAGCCGGTGCAGACCAGCACGACCTCGTCGTCCGGCAGGTCGTCGAGGGTCTTGACGTCCACGACGAGACCGGCGGGCACCCGCAGGTAGCCCAGGTCGCGGGCGATGCCCATGTTGCGGACCATCGAGCGGCCGACGAAGGCGACCCGGCGGCCGTACTCGTGTGCCGCGTCGAGGATCTGCTGGATGCGGTGGACGTGGCTGGCGAAGCTCGCCACGATGATGCGCTTCTGGGCGCCCGCGAAGACCTGGCGCAGCACGCCGGAGATGTCGCGCTCCGGCGGGACGAAGCCGGGGACCTCGGCGTTCGTGGAGTCCACGAGCAGGAGGTCGATGCCCTCCTCGCCGAGCTTGGCGAAGGCGGGCAGGTCGGTCAGGCGACGGTCCAGCGGGAGCTGGTCCATCTTGAAGTCGCCGGTGTGGACGGCCATGCCGGCCGGGGTGCGGATGGCGACGGCCAGGGCGTCCGGGATGGAGTGGTTGACCGCGATGAACTCGCAGTCGAAGGGGCCCAGGCGCTCGCGGTCGCCCTCGACGACCTCGAGGGTGTAGGGGCGGATGCGGTGCTCCTGGAGCTTGGCCTCGATCAGGGCGAGGGTCAGCTTGGAGCCGATCAGGGGGATGTCCGGCTTCTCGCGGAGGAGGTAGGGGACACCACCGATGTGGTCCTCGTGACCGTGCGTGAGCACGATGCCGTCGATGTCGTCGAGCCGGTCACGGATGGACGTGAAGTCCGGCAGGATCAGATCGACTCCGGGCTGCTCCTCCTCGGGGAAGAGCACTCCGCAGTCGACGATCAGCAGGCGGCCGTCGTACTCGAAGACCGTCATGTTGCGGCCGATCTCGCCGAGGCCGCCGAGCGGGGTGACGCGCAGGCCGCCCTTCGGGAGCTTCGGCGGCGAACCGAGTTCAGGGTGCGGGTGGCTCAAAAGACTCTCCTCACCACGCGCGCCACATGCCCCGTGGGCACATGGCGCGCGTGACATTCGTGCACTTGCAGGTGTCGTCGGTATTCAGTTGGGTCGGTATTCAGTTGACCGGTATGCGGTTGTGAAGTCTGGGTGTCAGAGCTGTACCCCGCCGGCGGCGAGATCGCTCTTGAGCTGCTCGGTCTCCTCGTCCGTGAGTCCGATGAGCGGCAGTCGCAGCGGGCCGGCGGGCAGGCCCTGGAGGGCGAGCGCGGCCTTGGTGGTCATGACGCCCTGGGTGCGGAACATGCCGGTGTAGACCGGCAGCAGCCGCCGGTGGATTTCGGCCGCCTTGTCGACGTCGCCGGACCGGTACGCCTCCACGAGCGCGCGGAGCTCGGAGGCGACGACGTGGCCGACGACCGAGACGAAGCCCGCGGCGCCCACGGAGAGCAGCGGCAGGTTGAGCATGTCGTCCCCGGAGTACCAGGCGAGGCCGGTCCGGGCCATGGCCCAGCTCGCGGCGCCGAGGTCGCCCTTGGCGTCCTTGTTGGCGACGATGCGCGGGTGCTCGGCCAGCCGGACCATGGTCTCGGTCTCGAGCTGGACGCCGCTGCGGCCGGGGATGTCGTAGAGCATGACGTCCAGGCCGGTGGCGTCGGCGACGGCGGTGAAGTGCCGGCGCAGGCCCTCCTGCGGGGGCTTGTTGTAGTACGGGGTCACGACGAGGAGGCCGTGGGCGCCCGCCTGCTCGGCGGCGCGGGCGAGCTCGATGCTGTGACGGGTGTCGTTGGTGCCGGCTCCGGCGACGACGTGGGCGCGATCGCCGACCGCCTCCACGACGGCTCGTACGAGCTGGGCTTTCTCCGCATCGCTGGTGGTGGGGGACTCACCGGTGGTGCCGTTGACGACGAGGCCGTCGTTGCCTGCGTCGACCAGGTGTGCGGCGAGGCGCTGCGCGCCGTCGAGGTCGAGGGCGCCGTCGGCGGTGAAGGGCGTGACCATGGCGGTCAGGACCCGCCCGAAGGGCGTCTGCGGTGTGGAGGTCGGAGCCATGGGGGCCACGCTACTCGTTGCTCACCGTGAGGTGCTCCCTCGGGGGAGTGCGAAAAGGGATCCCGGCACTGCCTGCTCGGGGGTTCAAGCAGTGCCGGGTCCGTTTTTTCAGCCTAGATGAAGGTATTGAAATGCCGCAATACGGACACCGTGCCCACTGCTCCGGTAGCAGCGTGTCACGGGGTCTTCGCGCGCCGGGTCAGGGCGCGACGCGACCGTTCTTGTTGAAGGCGGCGTAGGTGAGCGGCATGAGCTTGGCCCACTCCGCCTCCATCTTCTCGCCGACCATCTCGATCTCCCGCTGCGGGAAGGAGGGGACGGCCGCGAGCTCGTGCTGGGTGCGCAGGCCCAGGAAGTGCATCAGCGAGCGGGCGTTGCACGTGGCGTACATCGAGGAGAACAGGCCGACGGGAAGGACCGAGCGGGCGACCTCACGGGCGACGCCGGCGGCCAGCATCTCCTGGTAGGCCTCGTACGCCCGGCGGTAGCTGTCCTCCATCACACGGCCGGTGAGCTCGTGCTGGGCCTCGGTGCCCTCGACGAAGACGTACTTGCCCGGGCGGCCCTCCTGGACCAGCTTGCGGGACTCCCCCGGCACGTAGAAGACGGGCTCGAGCTCCCGGTAGCGACCGGATTCCTCGTTGTAGGACCAGCCGACGCGGTGCCGCATGAACTCGCGGAAGACGAAGATCGGGGCGCTGATGAAGAAGGTCATCGAGTTGTGCTCGAAGGGGCTGCCGTGGCGGTCGCGCATCAGGTAGTTGATGAGCCCCTTGGACCGCTCGGGGTCCTTGGTGATCTCCTCCAGGGACTGCTCGCCGGCGGTGGAGACGCGGGCCGCCCACAGCACGTCGCTGTCCGCCGCGCTGTGCTTGACCAGCTCGACGGTCACGTCGCTGCGAAACGTCGGCTTCGCGTCCTTGGCGTCCTCGGTGGGGGTGTCGGTCACCGGCGGGGTCCTTCCAGATTGCTGTGCTTGGCCGCCGCCAAGCCTAAGGGCCGCCACTGACACTCGGACCGCGCCGGGCCCGGGACCGGGTGCGACCCCCACCACGGGAAGGGGGTTGCGCGCCAGTTGATATTTTTCACAGAAGTTACGGAAAACGGGCACCCGGCAGGGAGTTCGAACGTCCTTATATGTGACAGTCCACCTCAAGGTTCCTAGGAGAGCCCTTCATGTTCCGCCGGCGAGAGCCAGTGCCGTTCGCCTTCGTCGCCGAGGCCGAGCGTTACCGCAGCAACGTCACGCCGCCGCCCCGAGAACGCGTCGACCGCTCGCAGATCGTGGGTCGGGTCCTCGTGGGGCTGACGGTCACGGCGGGGCTCGTCGGATCGCTGCTGTTCGGCATGCCGGCCCTCTCGACGAACCCGCACGACACACACCGGGCCCAGCAGTCCGAAGCCAACGCGGGCCGCTGATCCACAGCCCCTGACCAGCGGGTACCCTCACCCCGCACAGCCATTCGAGCGTGCATGTGTGTGAGTGAGGAACCGTCGTGCCCCTGCCCTTTCTGACAGCCGAACGCGACGACGATCTCGCGACAGCGAAAGCTCCAGCGACCGCCGCGCCACTGCCCCGCGAAGACCCGGCCCCGGACCCGTACACCGATCTGTACGAGGACCGGCGGCGCCGGCGGCGTCCTTACCGCCCGGGTCCGCTGCGGGTGGGTGGCGCGGCGCTGCTGCTTCTGCTCGCGTCGCAGGTGCTCGTCGCCGCCGTGATCATCGGCCTCGCCGGAGCGCTGCCCGGCGCGGGCATCTGCCTCGCCGTCGCCTCGCTGCTCGTCGCCCTCGCGTGGCGGTCGGTCCGTTCGGGCGTCTGGGTGGACGAGAACGGGCTGCGCCAGGTCGGACTGCTGTCCGGCACCTCGCTGCCGTGGTCCGCCGTCGGATCCGTACGGATCGTCCAGCAGCCCGTCCGCAGGATGGGCGTGCTCGGCAGGGTCCAGGGCCAGGCACTGGTCGTCCACCGCGCCGACGGCCGGCCGCTGCCCGTTCTGGTCACCGATCACGGCGCCGACTTCCTCGGCCGCCCGCAGGCCTTCGCCGCGGCGGCCGACGCCACCGAGGAGTGGGTGGCCGAGCTCAGGGCCGCGGCCGCCCGGGGCTGAGGCGCGAGGGCCTGTCCGGCGGACAGGCCCTGGGACACGCCCTAGGTCGCGTCCGCGGTCCGCACCGGCTTCCCGTCGTGCAGGGCGATCGCCCGCTGCATCGCCTTGCGCGCGCGAGGGGTGTCGCGGGCGTCGTGGTAGGCGACCGCCAGCCGGAACCACGAGCGCCAGTCACCCGGCGCCCGCTCCGTCTCGGCACGGCGCTTGGCGAACACCGCGTCCGCCGAGTCGCGGTCGATGCGGCCGCCGGGGGTCCGTACGAGCTCGTCGACGGGCAGCCCGCCCTCGGCCTCCAGCTCCCGCGCCAGCCGGTTGGCGTCGCGCGCGAACTTGGTGGTGTGGTACAGGAACCAGGCCCCGATGAACGGCAGCACCAGCACCGCCGCGCCGAAGACGACGGTGACCACGGTGCCCTGCTGGATGAGCATGACGCCGCGGCTGCCGACCAGGACGAAGTAGACGGCCAGGACGGCGGCCAGGGCGAAATAGACGATCTTCGCGCGCACAGTGATCAGCCCAGATCCAGGAAGTGTTCCAGGCCGAACGTCAGGCCCGGGGTGGTCACCACGCGGCGCGCGCCGAGCAGGATGCCCGGCATGAAGCAGCTGTGGTGCAGCGAGTCGTGCCGGATGGTGAGCGTCTCGCCGGTGTCGCCGAGCAGCACCTCCTGGTGGGCGAGCAGCCCGCGCAGCCGTACGGAGTGCACGGGCACCCCGTCGACGTCCGCGCCGCGCGCGCCCTCCAGGGCCGTGGTCGTGGCGTCCGGCTGCGGCGCGCAGCCCGCCTCGCGCCGCGCCGCCGCGATGAGCTGCGCGGTGCGGGTGGCGGTGCCGGAGGGGGCGTCCGCCTTGTTCGGGTGGTGCAGCTCGACGACCTCGACGGACTCGAAGAAGCGGGCCGCCTGCTGGGCGAAGGCCATCGTCAGGACGGCGCCGATGGAGAAGTTCGGGGCGATGAGCACGCCGGTGGAGGGCGAGGCCTCCAGCCAGGAGTTCAGCTTCGCCAGGCGGTCCTCAGTCCAGCCGGTCGTACCGACGACACCGTGGATGCCGTTGCGGACGCAGAACTCGAGGTTGTCCATCACCGAGTCCGGGTGCGTCAGCTCGACCGCGACCTGGGCACCCGCCTCGGTGAGGGCCTCGAGGCCGTCGCCCCGGCCCAGCGCGGCCACCAGCTCCATGTCCTCGGCGGCCTCCACGGCCCGTACGGCCTCGGAGCCGATCCGGCCCTTGGCACCGATGACGGCGACGCGCAGCTTGCTCATCGTCCCTGCTTCCTTCGAACCATCGACTCAGCGATTTAAGAAACGGCCTCGTGCAGGCGTGCGGCCTGCTTGTCCTTCAGCGGGCCGATGACGGACAGCGAAGGACGCTGCCCCAGTACATCGCGGGCCACCTCGCGGATCTCGTCCGGGGTCACGGCGGCGATGCGCGTCAGCATGTCGTCGACCGACATCTGGTCGCCCCAGCACAGCTCGCTCTTGCCGATGCGGTTCATCAGCGCGCCCGTGTCCTCGAGACCGAGGACGGTGGAGCCGGAGAGCTGGCCGATGGCACGGCCGATCTCCTCGTCCGACAGGCCGTCCGCGGCCACCCGGTCCAGCTCGTCGCGGCAGATCCGCAGCACGTCGTGGACCTGGCTGGGGCGGCAGCCGGCGTAGACGCCGAAGAGACCGCAGTCGGCGTATCCGGAGGTGTAGGAGTAGACGGAGTAGGCCAGTCCGCGCTTCTCCCGGACCTCCTGGAACAGCCGCGAGCTCATGCCGCCGCCGAGGGCGGTGTTGAGCACGCCGAGCGCCCAGCGGCGCTCGTCGGTGCGGGCCAGGCCCGGCATGCCGAGGACGACGTGCGCCTGCTCGGTCTTGCGGCCGAGCAGCTCGACGCGGCCGGCGGTGCGGATCGTCTTGGCGCCGGAGCGCGGGGCGACGGGCACCGCGTCCGTACGGCCCAGGGCGCCGGCCTTCTCAAAGGCGGCACGGACCTGGCGGACGACCTTGGCGTGGTCGACGTTGCCCGCGGCGGCCACGACCAGGTGGGTGGGGTCGTAGTGCTTCTTGTAGAAGCGGGCGATCTGGTCGCGGGTGAGGGCGTTGATCGTGTCGACCGTGCCCAGGACCGGGCGGCCGAGCGGGGTGTCGCCCAGCATGGTGTGCGCGAAGAGGTCGTGCACGCAGTCGCCGGGGTCGTCCTCGGTCATCGCGATCTCTTCGAGGATCACGCCGCGCTCGGCGTCGACGTCGGAGGCCTCGATGAGCGAGCCGGTGAGCATGTCGCACACGACGTCGATGGCCAGCGGCAGGTCCGTGTCGAGCACGCGCGCGTAGTAGCACGTGTACTCCTTGGCCGTGAAGGCGTTCATCTCGCCGCCGACCGCGTCGATGGCGGCCGAGATGTCGAGCGCGCTGCGCTTGGCCGTGCCCTTGAAGAGCAGGTGCTCCAGGTAGTGGGTGGCGCCGTTGAGCGTCGGGGTCTCGTCGCGGGAGCCGACGTTGGCCCAGATGCCGAAGGTCGCGGAGCGCACGGACGGCAGGGTCTCGGTGACGATGCGCAGACCGCCCGGGAGGGTGGTGCGGCGGACCGTGCCGATGCCGTTC
>NZ_BNBL01000003.1:7876-458937 GCF_014655595.1 Streptomyces griseocarneus
CACATGGGCGGGTGTCCCTCCTCGGTAGGCGATCCCCCGTGGGGCACGGTCCGCCGGTGGTGCGGCGGACCGTGCCGATGCCGTTCTCGCCCTTGAGAAGCGTTTGGGTACGGGCGACGGCCCGCCCCTCCGAGGAGGTGCGGGCCGTCTTCCGTGTACTACGGGACGTCACTTGTCGGACTCGTCCTTGCTCTCGCCCTCGGCGTCCTCGCCCTCGATCACGGGGATCAGGGAGAGCTTGCCGCGCTGGTCGATCTCGGCGATCTCGACCTGGACCTTGGCGCCGACGCCGAGCACGTCCTCGACGTTCTCCACGCGCTTGCCACCGGCGAGCTTGCGGATCTGCGAGATGTGCAGCAGGCCGTCCTTGCCCGGGAGCAGGGAGACGAACGCACCGAAGGTGGTGGTCTTGACGACCGTGCCCAGGTAGCGCTCGCCGACCTCCGGCATGGTCGGGTTGGCGATGCCGTTGATCGTGGCGCGGGCGGCCTCGGCGGCCGGGCCGTCGGCGGCACCGATGTAGATGGTGCCGTCGTCCTCGATCGTGATCTCGGCGCCGGTGTCCTCCTGGATCTGGTTGATCATCTTGCCCTTGGGGCCGATGACCTCACCGATCTTGTCCACGGGGATCTTGACGGTGATGATCCGCGGGGCGTTGGGGGACATCTCGTCCGGGGTGTCGATCGCTTCCATCATCACGTCGAGGATGTGGAGGCGGGCGTCGCGGGCCTGCTTGAGGGCCGCGGCCAGGACGGAGGCCGGGATGCCGTCCAGCTTGGTGTCCAGCTGCAGGGCGGTGACGAACTCCTTCGTACCGGCGACCTTGAAGTCCATGTCGCCGAACGCGTCCTCCGCACCGAGGATGTCGGTGAGGGCGACGTAGTGCGTCTTGCCGTCGATCTCCTGGGAGATCAGGCCCATGGCGATGCCGGCGACGGGGGCCTTCAGCGGCACACCGGCGTTCAGCAGCGACATGGTGGAGGCGCAGACCGAGCCCATGGAGGTGGAGCCGTTGGAGCCGAGGGCCTCGGACACCTGACGGATCGCGTAGGGGAACTCCTCGCGCGTCGGCAGCACGGGCACGATGGCCCGCTCGGCCAGGGCGCCGTGGCCGATCTCGCGGCGCTTCGGCGAACCGACACGGCCGGTCTCACCGACGGAGTACGGCGGGAAGTTGTAGTTGTGCATGTAGCGCTTGCGGGTCACCGGGGAGAGGGTGTCCAGCTGCTGCTCCATGCGGAGCATGTTGAGGGTGGTGACGCCCAGGATCTGGGTCTCGCCACGCTCGAACAGGGCGGAGCCGTGGACGCGCGGGATGGCCTCGACCTCGGCGGCGAGGGTACGGATGTCCGTCACCCCACGGCCGTCGATGCGCTTGCGCTCCTTGATGACGCGCTCACGGACCAGGGACTTGGTCAGCGAGCGGTACGCGGCGGAGATCTCCTTCTCGCGGCCCTCGAACTGCGGGAGCAGCTTCTCGGCGGCGATCTCCTTGACGCGGTCGATCTCGGTCTCGCGCTCCTGCTTGCCGGCGATGGTCAGCGCCTGGGCGAGCTCGGTGCGGACGGCGGCGGTCAGGGCCTCCAGGACGTCGTCCTGGTAGTCCAGGAAGACCGGGAACTCGCCCTCGGGCTTGGCGGCCTTGGCGGCGAGCTCGGACTGGGCGCGGCACAGCACCTTGATGAAGGGCTTCGCGGCCTCGAGACCGGCGGCGACGACCTCCTCGGTGGGGGCGTCGGCGCCGTCCTTGACGAGCTGGATGGTCTTCTCGGTGGCCTCGGCCTCGACCATCATGATCGCGACGTCGCCGTCGGGCAGGACGCGGCCGGCCACGACCATGTCGAAGACGGCGTCCTCGAGCTCGGTGTGGGTCGGGAACGCCACCCACTGGCCCTTGATCAGAGCGACGCGGGTGGCGCCGATCGGACCGGAGAAGGGCAGGCCCGCGAGCTGCGTGGAGCAGGAGGCGGCGTTGATCGCGACCACGTCGTACAGGTGGTCGGGGTTGAGCGCCATGACCGTCTCGACGATCTGGATCTCGTTGCGCAGGCCCTTCTTGAAGGAGGGGCGCAGCGGCCGGTCGATCAGGCGGCAGGTGAGGACGGCGTCCTCGGAGGGCCGGCCCTCACGGCGGAAGAAGGAGCCGGGGATCTTGCCGGCCGCGTACATCCGCTCCTCGACGTCCACCGTCAGGGGGAAGAAGTCGAGCTGGTCCTTGGGCTTCTTGGAAGCGGTGGTGGCCGACAGCACCATGGTGTCGTCGTCCAGGTACGCCACGGCGGAGCCGGCGGCCTGCTTGGCCAGGCGGCCCGTCTCGAAGCGGATGGTGCGGGTGCCGAAGGTGCCGTTGTCGATGACGGCCTCGGCGTAGTGGGTCTCGTTCTCCACCAGGGATATCTCCTCGTCTGCGTCCTCGCCCGTGTGGCGGGGACGGTGGCGGAGGGCGCCGCTTGCTCCGTGCGGGCCGGTCTTCGATCGAAGCACCCGGAATTCCCTGTTCCGGGGGCCACTACCGAGGACCGGCGAAGAGCCCGGCGCTCCTCCTCGTCAGGTGTCTCGTTCTGTATGCCGTTGTGGGACCAGACTACAAAGCTTCTGCTCGTCTCTGCTTCCCACAGGACGCGGTGCGGGATCGTTCTACGCGCCGCGGCATACGCGAAGGGAGCGGCTCCCGGGTGTGGGAACCGCTCCCTTCATGGCGTCTTACTTGGCGCCGGCGGCACCGCGGCGGATGCCGAGGCGCTCGACCAGGGCGCGGAAGCGCGTGATGTCCTTCTTGGCCAGGTACTGCAGCAGGCGGCGACGCTGACCGACCAGGAGCAGCAGACCACGGCGGGAGTGGTGGTCGTGCTTGTGCTGCTTGAGGTGCTCGGTCAGGTCCGAGATGCGGCGGGTGAGCAGCGCGACCTGGACCTCGGGGGAGCCGGTGTCGCCCTCCTTGGTGGCGAACTCGGTCATGATCTGCTTCTTCGTAGCGGCGTCGAGCGACACGCGGTACTCCTTCTGAGTCTCGTTTCGGCCACCGAGTGCCCCTGGTCTCTTTCTCAGGGGAGCTTCCGTTACTCGGGAGGCGGGGTCCGCTGGGCGCTGTCTCCAGAAGCCCTTCGGGGCGGTCCGGAGGCGCGTACACAAACGGCCACTGCACACAGTACCAGCCCGGGTGCGCGGGCCCGGCCGCCGGTCGCAGGTCAGTGGCGGTGCGGCGGGCCGCGGGGCCGCGCTCAGCCGCCGGCCAGCCCGCGCGCTGTCGAGTACACGTCGAGTACGGCGAGGCACAGGGGCACCAGTGCGAGGAGGAGGGCACTCTCCGTTACGTCCGACAGTCTCCCCCAAAAGGGTGACAGTCCCTTGCGGGGGACGATCAGGGCGACGCCGGTGAGCGGGGCGGCGACGGCGATGACGGCCGCGGTGAGCCACAGCGTGCGGGTGTCGGAGGGGACGCCGGCCGGCGGGTGCAGGGCCAGGCCCAGGACCAGCAGTGCGAGGCCGGCCAGGCCGGCGCCGAGGAGGGCCGCGACCTGGGCGGTGTAGCGGAAGAGCCGGGCGCGCAGCAGGGCGGCCAGGGCGGTGGCGAGGGCCAGGCCCTGGGCCCAGGGGTCGGCCGAGAAGGCGAGGACGGCGGTAGCGCCGGTGACGACGGCCGCGCAGCCGGCGACCAGGCCGAGCAGCAGCTCGTGGCCGCGGCGGGCCTGCGCGGCGACGCGCTCGGCGTCCACGGGCTCGGCCGGGTCCGCCTCGCCGGGGGCGTCGAGGTCGTCGTCGGCGGCGGCGCGGGGCGCGGCGTAGCCGACGGGCAGCCGGGCCACGCGGGCCGAGAGGGCGGGCAGGAAGGCGAGGGCGCCGATCGCGACGACCGCGCAGACCGCGGCGGCCGCGGTGGGCCGGGCGGCGACGAGGATCGTGCCGAAGGTGGCCAGGATGCCGGTGGCGGAGGCCACGACGACCGCCACGAAGGGGGCGTCGCCGGAGGGCATGAGGGCGACCAGGACGACGGCGGCGAGCAGGACGGCCGAGCAGCCGAGCAGGAACTGCAGCCGGCCCGCGCCCTCCCCGGCCGCCGGCGCCGGCACCCCCGCCCCGGCGATCAGCAGGTGCGGCACGGCGGCCAGTCCCAGGGCCACGGCGGAGGTCCGGTCGTCGTAGACGCGGGCGCGTACGCCCGCGAAGGCGGTCAGGAAGACGGCGACCGCGCCGGCGGCGATGCCGGGCGTGCCGTGCGTGTCGTGGCGCACGGGATCGGCGAACCACAGGACGCAGCCCATGAGGGCCAGCAGCAGGGCGCCGGCGGTCAGGCCGAAGCCGTGCAGCAGCCGGGCGTCCCACAGCGCGCGGTCGCGCAGCACCGCGGTGGCGACGGCGTCGGAGACGTCGTCGTGGACCGCGGGCGGCAGCGATTCGGCGAACGGGCGCAGCGAGAGGATCTCGCCGTCGAGGACGTGCTGGGCGGCGAGGGTGCGGGCGCCGTCGAGGACGGTGCCGTCGCGGCGCACGAGGTGGTAGCCGGTGGGGGTGCCCGCCGGCTGCGTCCCGCCGGTGAGCCTGAGGACCTCGGGGTGGACGTCGGCGACGGGCAGGTCGTCGGGCAGGGCCACGTCGACGCGGCGGTCCGGCGCGACGACGGTCACCCTGCAGAAGCCGGTCGTGGCGGACGTACTCACCCTGATTGCCCCCTGATGCTCTGTTTCCTGTCGCACGCTCATCCACGCGCCCACGTCGTCGCGTTGTGGCGGCTCGTCACCCTACCCGGGCCGAACGTCCGTACGCCGATAGGATCACCGTCTCGCGAGGGGAGGCCGGGCCGCTGGGGCGCCGGGAGCGAACTGCCCCGTCGCTTCGAGGGGTTGAGCCGTTTCGTGAGCCAGGTGGTCGTCAAACGCCAGCCGCGGGTGCTCCCGCCCGAGGTGCCGGGCGGGGAACTACGGCTGGAGGCGCCTCCCGAACTGCCGCGCGGCCGTCAGGACGGCATCCTGATGCAGCTGCTGCCCACCCTGGGCATGGCGTCGTCGATGGTCTACTTCTTCATGCCGGGCGCCCACCCCATGATGAAGATCATGGGCGTCCTGATGATGATCTCGACGCTCGGCATGACGGTCGCCATGGTGGTCCGCTACCGGCAGGGCTCACAGGGACAGCTGGCCGACATGCGCCGCGACTACCTCAGGTACCTCGCCCAGACCCGGCGCACCGTCCAGCGCACGGCCCGCGCGCAGCGCGACGCGCAGCTCTACCTGCACCCGGCGCCCGACCAGCTGTGGTCGGTGGTGGCCGAGGGCGGCCGCGTCTGGGAGCGGCGGGCGACCGACGACGACTTCGCGCAGACCCGGATAGGGCTCGGCGCGCAGCAGCTCGCCACGCCGCTGGTGGCGCCGGAGACGGCGCCCATGGACGAGCTGGAGCCGCTGACGGCGGGCGCGATGCAGCGCTTCCTGGCCGTGCACGGCTCGCTGGACGGCCTGCCGATGGCGGTGTCGCTGCGCGCCTTCTACCACGTGACGCTCTCGGGCGAGGCGGAGACGGTCGCCGGCGCCGCGCGGGCGCTCGTCGCCCAGCTCGCCACGCTGCACTCCCCGGAGGACCTGATCCTCGCGGTGGTCGCGGGGCGGGGCTCGGCACCGCGCTGGGAGTGGACGAAGTGGCTGCCCCACGTGCAGCTGCCGGGGGCCGCCGACGGGGCCGGGACGCGGCGGCTGATCGGTGACGACCTCACCGAGCTGGAGGAGCTGCTGGGGCCCTGGCTGGAAGGCCGCCCGCGCTTCAGCCGTGAGGCCCGGCCGCCGCAC
This sequence comes from Streptomyces griseocarneus, assembly GCF_014655595.1. GTDB lineage: Bacteria > Actinomycetota > Actinomycetes > Streptomycetales > Streptomycetaceae > Streptomyces > Streptomyces griseocarneus. Next base: position 13,657 of record NZ_BNBL01000003.1, read on the forward strand.
GACCAGCCGCACGTGGTGCTGCTGCTGGAGGGCGCGGCGGTGCCTCCCGACTCGGCCTTCGCCGCGCCGGAGGGCCTGCAGGGCGTGACGGTCGTGGAGGTGGTGCCGGGCGAGCTGGACGAGCTGCGGGGCGGGCTGGCGATCGCGGTGCGGCCGGGCAGGCTGCGGCTGCGCTCGCAGGTCGCGGCGTACGACGGGGTGCCGGACACGCTGTCGCCGGAGGCCGCCGAGGCGCTGGCGCGGCAGCTCGCGCCGCTGCGCGTGGGCGGTGACGACGAGGACGAACCGCTGCTGGCCAACTGGGACTTCACCGACCTGCTCGGGCTCGGCGACGCCGCGGCGGTGGACGTGGCCCGCACCTGGCGGCCGCGGAACGCCGCCGAGCGGCTGCGGGTGCCGATCGGCGTGGGCGAGGACGGCTCCCCCGTGATGCTCGACCTCAAGGAGGCGGCGCAGGACGGCATGGGCCCGCACGGCCTGTGCGTCGGCGCGACGGGCTCGGGCAAGTCCGAGCTGCTGCGCACGCTGGTGCTGGGGCTGGCGGTGACGCACTCCTCGGAGACGCTGAACTTCGTCCTCGCCGACTTCAAGGGCGGCGCGACCTTCGCCGGGATGTCGGGGCTGCCGCACGTCGCGGCCGTCATCACCAACCTGGCGGACGACCTGACGCTGGTCGACCGCATGCGCGACTCCCTCACCGGCGAGCTGCAGCGCCGCCAGGAGCTGCTGAAGTCGGCGGGCAACTACGCCAACCTCCACGACTACGAGAAGGCGCGCGCCGCCGGTGCCGCGCTGGAGCCGCTGGCTTCACTCGTCCTGGTGATCGACGAATTCAGCGAGCTGTTGACGGCCAAGCCCGACTTCATCGACATGTTCATCCAGATCGGCCGGATCGGCCGCTCCCTGGGCGTCCATCTGCTGCTGGCCTCGCAGCGCCTGGAGGAGGGCCGGCTGCGCGGCCTGGAGACCTATTTGTCGTACCGCATCGGCCTGCGCACCTTCTCGGCGGCGGAGTCGCGCACGGCCCTGGGCGTGCCGGACGCCTACCACCTGCCGACGGTGCCGGGGTCGGGGTACCTGAAGTTCGGCACGGACGAGATGACCCGCTTCAAGGCGGCGTACGTCTCCGGTGCGTACCGCGCGGGCGCGTCGGCGGGCACCGGCGGCGGGGGGCTGCCGGTCGAGCGCCGGCCCGTGCTCTTCACGGCGGCTCCCGTGCCCGTGACGTACACCGCCCCCGAGCCCGCTCCGGCGCCGGTGGCCGCCCCGGGCGGGGACGACGCGCTCGCGGACACCGTCCTGGACGTCGTGGTGCGCCGGATCGAGGGCCAGGGACCGCCGGCCCACCAGGTGTGGCTGCCGCCGCTGGACCGGGCGCCGTCCCTGGACCAGCTGCTGCCGCCGCTGACCGACGTGCCCGGCCGCGGCCTGACGGCCGGCGGCCATCCGCACCTCGGCCGGCTCGTGGTGCCCCTGGGCCTGATCGACAAGCCCTTCGAGCAGCGCCGCGACGTGCTCCACCGCGACTTCTCCGGCGCGGCCGGCCACATGCTCGTCGTCGGCGGCCCCCAGTCGGGCAAGTCGACGCTGATGCGCACGCTGATCACCGTCTTCGCCCTCACCCACACCCCGGCGGAGGTGCAGTTCTACGGGCTCGACTTCGGCGGCGGCGGCATGAGCGCCGTCGCGGGGCTGCCGCACGTCGGCGGCGTCGCCTCCCGGCTCGACCCGGAGCGGGTCCGCCGCACGGTCGCCGAGGTGGCGGGCATCCTGGCCCGCCGCGAGGAGCACTTCCGGGCCCACGGCATCGACTCGATGAGCACCTACCGGCGGCAGCGGGCCGCCGGCCACTTCGCCGACCAGCAGTGGGGCGACGTCTTCCTGGTCATCGACGGCTGGGGCGGCTTCCGGCAGGAGTACGACGTGCTCGAGGGCGTCGTCGCCGACATCGCGAGCCGGGGCCTGGGCTACGGCGTCCACGTGGTGGTGACCGCCTCCCGCAACATGGAGGTCCGGGCGGCGCTCAAGGACCAGCTGCTCAACCGCCTCGAGCTGCGGCTGGGCGACACCATGGACTCCGAGTTCGACCGCAAGGTCGCGGCCAACGTCCCCGTCGGCGTCCCCGGCCGCGGCCAGCTCCCCGAGAAGCTGCACTTCATGGGCGGCCAGCCGCGCATCGACGCCGGCAGCGACCCGGCGACGATGACGGAGGCGACGGCCGCCCTGGTGGAGCGGGTCGAGCGGGCCTGGTCCGGGCCGAAGGCGCCGCCGGTGCGGCTCCTGCCGCGCCTGCTGCCCGCCGACGAGCTGCCCAAGGGCGGCGAGCACCCCGGGCTGGGCGTGGCCATCGGCCTCGACGAGGCCGGCCTCGAGCCGGTGTTCGTCGACTTCGAGACCGACCCGTTCTTCCTCGTCTTCGGCGAGAGCGAGTCCGGCAAGACGGCCCTGCTGCGGCTGCTGGCCCAGCGGATCTCGGAGCGGTACGGCCCGGACGAGGCGAAGATCGTGGTCGGCGACTACCGCCGGGCGCTGCTGGACGTCGTCCCCGAGACGCATCTGCTGGAGTACGCGCCGATCGCCTCGGCGCTGACCGTCCACGCGGGCGCGCTCAAGGGCCTGATGGACCGCCGCGCCCCGCAGCCCGGCATCACGCCGCGGCAGCTGCGCGAGCGCAGCTGGTGGAGCGGCCCGCGGTTCTTCGTCATCGTCGACGACTACGAGCTCGTGGCCACCGGCAGCGGCAATCCGCTGGCGGTCCTGACGGAGAACCTGCCCTTCGCGCGGGACGTCGGCGTCCGCTTCATCATCGCGCGCAGTGCGGCGGGGGCGTCCCGCTCGATGTTCGAGTCCTTCATGCAGCGCGTGAAGGAGCTCGGCGCCCAGGGCGTCGTGCTGTCCGGCGACCCCGGCGAGGGCGAGGTCCTCGGCGGCGTCCGGCCGCGCCCGATGCCGCCGGGCCGGGGCTTCTTCGTCTCCCGCAAGCGGGGGACGCCGCTGGTGCAGCTGGGGTGGGTGCCGGAGCAGTGAGCCGGCGGTGGGCCCGCGGTGGGCCCGCTCCCCCGGGCGCGGGCTCACCGTGCGGGTGCCGTCAGCCGGTTCAGTAGCTGACGTCGAACAGGCGGGAGGCCTTGCGGTCGGTCTCGGCGTAGTGCGAGCTGCCGGTCCGGATGGTCTCCGCGATCTTCGTCAGCGTCTCGTGGATGTGGTTGCCGCGCGCGTGGAACTGCGTGTCGGCCGCGTTGAACATCTCGCGGGCCTCACCGGTCCAGCTGCCCGAGACGGTCCGCACGGCGGCCCAGATCTCGTCGAGGTTCTTCTGCACCACGCCCGCGGCCTGGTCGATGGCCGTGGCCAGTTCGCTGACGTGCGCGTAGCTGACCTTCAGGTCGACGTCGTTGCCGGACATGTGCTGCTCCTTGGGAATCGAAAGTCTGTGAAACGGCCCGAGCGTGTGAAAGGCCTGAGCCCGTTGACGTCCTGAGTCCGTGAACGGCCCGGCCCATGAGCCCGATCGGCTACAGGGAGTAGCTGTCGATCTTGCTGGTGAGGCCGGCGCTCACGTCACTGGTGCCGCCGTTCGCCTGGCTCATGCCGCCCAGGTGGCCGCCCGCGGCGGCGCCGTTGACGTCGATTCCCTTGAAGCTCGCGAGCACGTCGTGGTCGTTGGCGCTCGTCGCGCGCCGGGTGGCGATCGCGGCCTGGTGGATGCCGTCGATCAGGCGGCGCAGCGCGTCGTGGTCGTCGTTGAGCGCGCGCTGCGCGGTGACGAAGGCGTTGGCGCCCTCGCCCTGCCAGCCGGCCCGCACGGTCTCGAGCAGGTTGGCGAGGGTCTGCAGGTTCTTGGAGAGGTGGCCGGTCACCTCCCCGATGGTGTTCTCGAACTTGGCGAACGTCTCGTAATTGATGGACTGTCCGGACATGGTCCTTGCCCCTTCCCCCCCATGCGTGTGCGTAAAGCGCAACTCTAGTCACTCGCTGCACGCGCCCCAACTGACCAGCACGGAACGGCCGAAAGCCTGTCCCGGCGGCCGCGGCCGTTGCTAGCGTCGGTCTCTCGCGACCGGACGCCGAAGAGACGGCAGGCATCGGAAAGAGGAGCCCGGACAGTGGCTACAGAAGAAGAGACGGCGGCGCTGTACGCCATGGACATCTCCGGCGCCGAGTGGATCGGCGCGCCGGGCGACACGTCCGAAGAGCGGGTGGAGATCGCCTACCTCGAGGGCGGGGCGGTCGCGATGCGGTCGTCGGCGGACCCGGACACGGTGCTGCGGTACACCGAGAGCGAGTGGCGGGCGTTCGTCCTGGGCGTGCGGGACGGGGAGTTCGACATCGAGGTGCCCTGAGGCGGGCAGCGAGGTGTCCTGAACGTGGGCATCGAGGTGCCCTGAACGCGGGTGGGGCCGGGGACACAGGTCCCCGGCCCCTCCGGCGGGCGTCAGTCGTCGTCCGACGGCGCGTTGATCGCGAAGATCATGCCGCTGCCCGCGTCATCGTAGGCACCGTCGTTGATGAGCAGCAGGCGGTCGTTGCGCAGGCGCGGATAGCCGTCGATCCTCGCCATCATCGCCTCGTTCCTGCGGTCCGCCTCCCGGTCGGAGTGCTCGACCGTCCGCAGGGACTTCCCGCTCGCGGCGGACACGTAGGTGACGCGGCCCCGGCGCTCGGCGGTCGCGGGCGTGTAGGCGGCGACCTCGCCGTCGCGTACGGACACGGGCAGGGTGACGCGGCTCGCGTCGGCCTTGTAGGTCCAGCGCTCCTTGCCGGTGGTCAGGTCGTAGGCCATGGTCACGCCCTTGCCCGCGACGTAGAGGCTGGTGTTGTCGGTGAGGGCTCCGGTGCAGCCGGACGTCGGGAGGAAGCAGACGCCCAGCCGCCAGAAGCTGTTGTAGGGGACGCGCGTCTTCTCCTTTCCGCTCGACGGGTCGAGGACGACGAAGTCGAAGCGGGCGTCCGGGCCAGCCTTGCCCGGGCTCTGCGTGAGGACCAGGGGGCTGGTGGAGACGATGGACAGGATGCCGTCCTGCTTCTCCTCGATCTTCCTGCTCCAGCGGGGCTTCTCGAGCTTCTCGGGGTCGAGCGACCGGATGGTGGTGCCCTTGTCGCCGCAGTAGGTGATGGCGATCAGCTGGTCACCGCCCGCGGTGTCGACCATCTCGCAGGCGTCCCGCTTCTCCTCCTCGACCCGCTTGCCGTCCGTCAGGCGGCGCGTCTGTCCTCCCGTGGCCCACAGCGCGTAGACGTGGCCGTGGTGGAGGGCGATCTCGAGGCCGGCCTTCTTCCACTTGCCGGGGGTGAGGGCTTCGGCGCCCTCCTTCTCGTCGACGATGAGCTCGTCCCAGACGCGGTGGCCGTCCCGCAGGTCCACGGCCATCATGCGCGCGCACACGCCGGCGAACTGGACGGCGACCACGGCGATGTTGTCCTCGGACTCCCGGGAGGCCGCGCAGAGGGGGCCGGCGAGGAGGAAGGACCACTTCTTCTCGCCGGTCCGGACGTCGTAGGCCGTGACCATGTCCGGCTCGGCCTTGACGACGAGCGAGGAGGTGAACCAGGTGCCCAGCGCCTCCTTCATCCCTTTGTCGTCCGGCTTGGTGCGGGCCCCGGCCTTCCAGGCGACCGTTCCGGCGGCGTCCTTCGCGGCGGCCGGGGTCTTGCGGCCCGGGCCGCCGTGGCCGAGGTAGGACCACAGCCCCCAGCCGCCCGCGCCGAGCACGAGGGCGAGCACCAGGCCGAGGACGGCGGGCCTGCGCCACACGGGCCGGCGGGCGGGGGACGGGGCCGGGTCCGGCGGGATCTGGACGACGGGCGAGGGGAGGGTGGGTGGTGCGAGCGGGGGCAGCGGCGCCGACGCGGGCTGCTGGTGCCTCTCGTCCGGCCGGGGCGGCCGGCCGTGGTGCGGTGGGTGCGACACTGACGGGACTCCTGCGTTCTCTGCGTTCTCGTGCGGGGGCTCTGGCCGGGGTCCGGTCAGTGGAAGGCCATGATCATTGAGCTGTCGCTCATGCCGTTGGAGGCGATCAGGTAGAAGCGCCCGTCGTGGAAGACGGCCGTTCCGTTGCGGGCGACGTTGTACTCCCGCTCGGCCGACTCCTGCGGCAGGTTCATGAAGACCTTGGAGTCGCCGTTGGCCGGGTCGAGGGAGAGCAGCTTTCCGCCCTCCTCCTTGGTGCCCTGCTGGTACACGAGCAGCCGGCCCTCGTGCATGGTGAGGGGGCGGTTGGTCCTGGTGCCGCCGAGGGGAACGGTCCAGCGCGGCTTGCCGGTGGCCAGGTCGATGGCGACGACGGCGTTGGGGCTGGCCCCGTCGTCGGTGACCTTGTCGTTCTGGGTGGCGAGGTAGAGCGTGCGGGCGTCGGTGACCGTCTTGTGGCAGGAGTCCAGACGACGGGGCTTGCAGTCCGCGATGTCGTAGGGGCCGGCGGAGAGGGATATCAGGGGCCGCATGCGGCCCTTGTCGTCCAGCGCGACGACGTCCGAGGCGAAGGTGTCGTTCTCCCTGCCGACGGCGAGCACCGCCGGTTCGACGGAGAAGACGTTCTTGACGGCGATGCCGTCGAGGACCTTCCAGGTCCACTTCTCCTGACCGCTCTTGGGGTCGACGTTCAGGATGAACTGCCGTCCGCTGATGAGCTCGCACTGGGCGAGCGTGAGCTGCCGGGAGCCCCTGACGACCGAACCCTGCTGCTGGCAGCCGTAGTCGGGGGCCTTGCTCCGCTTTCCGGTGCGCGCGGCGTAGACGTACGGCTCGCCCACGACGTCCACCAGCGTGACCTTGCCGTGGTCGACCGAGATGTTGGCCATGTCCCGGGACTGCGTCCGGCCCTTGGAGTCGACCACGTCCTGCGACCACAGCTGCCGGCCGTGCTCGAGGTCGACGGCCATGAGCTTGTCGCAGTCGTAGTCGCCCTTGCCCCAGACGACGGCCGCCACTCCCCCGTCGGACCGCGGGGAGGTGTTGCAGATCCTCCCGTCGACCGGGATGGTCCAGCTCTGCTTGCCGCCGTCCGTCGCGTACGCCGTCACCGCGTGCCGGGTGGCCATGACGACGGCGTCCTTGGTGAACCAGGGGGCGGGGAAGTCGTCCGCGTGCTCCTTGTCCTTCTCCGGCCTCGGCGCCATCCAGTCGAGCTTGGCGTCGACGGGCTGGGCCGTCGTCTTCCGCTTGGGTGCGGGATCGTTTCCGCTCCGCCCCCACAGCAGCCAGCCGCCCGTGCCCGCGCCGGCCACCAGCAGCAGGCCCAGGCCGATGACCAGGGCCTTGCGGCGCTTGCCGGCGCCGGTGCCCTCCGGTCCGCCGGCCCGCTCTCCCGTGGCGTCCGGCGTAACGAAGGGCAGCGGCGCGGGACCGAAGCCGGGAGGGGCCGTCGGGTGGTCCGCGAAGGACCGCGCGGGCGGCGGGGACGGCTGGGGTGCCGCGGGCGGGGCGCCCGGGGACGACGCGGCGCGGTCCCCGATGCGGGTGTCCCAGACCTGGGGTGGTCGTGGGCCGCCGTCGTGTGGGGGGAGGGAGGGTGGCTGAGTCATGGGTTCCTTGGTGGAGTGCCGCCCTTTAGGGCAGGCGGCGGCGGTTACGGTCTCGTACGACCACGGCCGATCCGGTGATCACGGCCACGAGGGCGGCCGTGCCGCCCAGGGCGTACGTGGCCAGGCGCACCTGTCGCTCCCGCTCGCTCTCCCCGAAGGGGAGAGCCGCGGGCTGGGGGGCGGCGATGCCGTGCGCCGGTCCTTGGGGGGTGGTGACGCGGTCGATGGGGTGGTCGTCCTCGGTGAGCGCGCGGGCGGGGTCGACCACGCCCCAGCCCACGTGGCGGTCACGGCCGTTGGCGACGCGTTCGGCGGTCTGCTCGATCTGGGCGACGACCTGGTGCTGCTTCCAGTCGGGGTGCTTGGCCCGGATGAGGGCGGCGACTCCGGCGACGTAGGGGGCGGCGAAGCTGGTGCCGTAGTCGACGCACTGACCGCCGCCGGGGACGGTGGAGACCATGTCGACGCCGGGCGCGGCGACGCCGATGAAGTCGCCGGACTGGGAGAAGGGGGCGCGTTCGTTGTTGCGGTCGGACGCGCCGACGGCCAGGACGCCCTGGTAGGCGGCCGGATACGTGGGCTTGGGCAGGCCGTCGGCGCCGTCGTTGCCGGCCGAGGCGACGACCACGACGTCCCGTGCGAGGGCGTACCCGACCGCGAGCTCGAGCTCGCGGTCGGCGTCCGGGCCCGGCGGCGTGGTGGTCTCCTGCGAGATGTTGATGACGCGGGCGCCGGCGTCGACGGCCTGTTTGATGCCCACGGCCAGGGTCCGCGAGGTGCCGGTGCCCTTCTCGTCGTTCTGCCGGATCGGGATGATGACCGATTCCGGGGCGATGCCGACGAATCCGCTGGCCGGGGAGGGCCGGGCGGCGATGATGCCGGCGACCTTGGTGCCGTGGCCGACGAGGTCGACGGCCGGGCCCCTGGCGGGGTCCTTGGGGCCCGAGAGCAGGTCGGTGCCGCTCTTGACGTCGACGGCGCCGGCCAGCTGCGGGTTCTTCACGTCCACGCCGGTGTCGATGACGGCGACGCGGACCGGGCGGCCCTCGGCGTCCCTGCCCTTGGTGTCCTGCCAGAGCTGGTCGAGGAGGACGCGCTGCAGCGCCCAGGGGGTGCCCTTGATGGGCTTGGCGGGGTAGTCGCACTCCCCGCTGCCGTTCAGGGCCGTCGCCGTGGGGCCGGAGGAGGCGGGGGCAGCCGTGGTGGAGCCGGTCGCGGCGGCGCTCCCCGCGGCGGCCGGCGCGAGGAGGGCGGCCGTGAGGGCCGTGGTGGCGGCGAGGACGGCCCGGCGTGTGAGGCGCATGCGGAGCCGTCCCTACGAACCCTGCGGCTGCCGGGCGCTGTTGGCGTCCAGGCGGGGTCCTGTCGGCAGGAACTGCGACCAGTTCGCGGGCACGGCGACCGGGGCGACGTTCTGGTAGCCGAGCCGGACGCGGGCCTGGTCCGACTCGCTGACCCCGGGGGCCGCACCGGTCGCGCCGGGCTCCGCCGCCGGCCGCTCCTCGCCGATCTTCGACCTGGCCGTCGCACTGTCGCTGTTGGACTGCACGGCGTAGCGCAGCCCGGTGTCGGTGACGAGGAAGACCGCGCCGCTGTGCGTCTGGCGCCCGGTGACCTGGCGGTAGAGGAGGCCCGAGCCGGGGGTGACGTACGCGCTGGTGGCGCCGTCGGGGATGGTGGCGGGGTAGTCCTTGCCCGCCCACACGCCCAGGTTCGGGGTGCCGTCCGCGTCGAGGCCGGCGAAGAGGCTGCAGACGGTGCCCTTGTCGTCGCCGCCGGCGTTGGCCTGGCGCGGCACCTGCGTGGGCCAGTGCCTGCCGCCGTAGAACTCCTCGGCGTCCGGGGTGAAGTCGGCGGCGCTCACCCGCTGCGGCGTGCCGGCCTGGTCCAGCGGGCTGAGGGCGCGGCTGCTGAGGAGGAGCTTGGCGACGAACTCCGAGACGCGGGCCACCTTTCCGGGCAGCACGACGTAGTGCTGGGTGGTGGTGCCGGTGGGGGCCTGCAGGATCATGCCGACGCGGTTGGCCCTGCCGAGCGTGGGCACGCCGGCCGCCTCGCCGACGGTGCCGCCGACCTCGGGGAAGGTGATGGGCGTGCCCTCCTGGAGGGTTGCGAGCCACTCCTTGGTGACGCGCCGCGGCTGGGCGCCGTCATGGAAGAGGGCGCGCAGCAGGAGGTTGTGGTCGGCGTCGTCCGCGTTCTTCCAGTCGGGGCCGCCGAGGAGGTAGCGGGTGCCCCTGGGGTCGACGAGGTAGCGGGCGCCGTCCGGCCCCTGGACGTACAGCGCCTGTGCGCCGCGCAGCCGTTGGGGACCCTCGAGCCGCTTGGCCTCGGGGTCACCGTCGGAGAAAAGGAATACCGCCTTTTGCGTGGTATTCCCGTTGCCGCCGGGTTGTTGGCAGACCGCCCACTGTTTCTCTTTCCCCGCCTGGGCGGCGGAGGGCATTCGGTCCGGTGCGTACGGAATGCCGAGCGTGGGGCCGCGCGGAATGTGTCCGTTGTCCAGCTCGGATTCCCGGACCTTGATCACTCCCGATCTGCCCGGGGAGATGAGGAGCCTTGCGGAGGCGAGATTGAGAACGGGATGCAGCTGTTTCTTGCCTTCCGTCACGAGCACGACATAACGGGTGGTGGAGTCGCTGCCGACGATCACATGCGCGGCGACGTCGTCCCAGCCCTTGGGGGCCACCGGCTTGAACACGCCCCACGCGCCGAAGCCCGCGACGAGCAGGGCACCGACGACGATGCCGGGCAGGACCGTGCGCAACGGGCGCGGGGCGCCTTCTTCCGAGCCGCTGGGCGAGGGCTGCAGAAAGGCGGCAACTGTCCGTTTCTTCGCGAAAGTGTAGGCGTTGAGTTCATCCCGCCGAGATGCCATGTCGAGCCGTTTCTCCCCCGTTTTCCTGCGACTTCACTGCGAGTTCACCGGCGTCCCGGCCAAAGCCGCGGCCGCCGCCCGATCGGACCCGGTGTCATACCGAGCCTCTACTATGCCCGTAGGTGATCGGCACCTGCCGCCGGGGGACGCCACCAGGCCGGTGGAGACGGAGGCGGCGGCCGATTTCCGAGGATGTGTGACGGGACATCGGAGGGGGCTTGACGGTCATGGCTGTCGCCACGCGCGTACGAGCCGCTGCCGGCCCGGAGACCGGCGCCGACGCGGTCGCCCCGCGGCCGGCTCCCGGGCGCCGCCCGCCGGGCCCGGTGGGGCTGCGCCAGCTCGTCCTCGTCGAGGTGGCGGCCGCCGTGGTGGTCACCGCCTGGGCGACGGCACGGACGCTGCTGGCCCCCGCGGTGGTGCTGGCCGTGGTGCTGGTGCTGCTCGCGCTGGTCCGCCGGGGGCGCCGGCCGGTCACGGAATGGCTGGCGTCGGCCGTCGCCCTGCGGCTGCGCGCCGGCCGGGAGGCGGCCGGGCCGCCGGCGGCGGGCACGGACCCCCGGCTCGCGCCGCTGGTGGAGTGCGAACCGGCGCTGCGCACCGACTCCTTCGCCGTTCACGACGACCGGACGCTGGGCCTGGTCGGCGACGGCACGTTCCTGACGGCGGTGCTGCGGCTCGAGGCCGTGGACAGACCGCTGCGCGCGGACCGGGTGGCGGGCGCACTGCCGCTGGGACTGCTGCGGGACGCCCTGGACATCGACGACATCCGGCTGGAATCGGCGCAGGTGGTGCAGACCACGCTGCCCTCCCCCGCCCCGGACCTGCCCGCCGGGGCGCTGCCCGCCGCGAACTACGCGCCCCTGCAGGCCCTCACGGGCTCGCCCGCCGTCCGCCAGACCTGGGTGGCGCTGAAGTTCGACCCCGAGCTGTGCCCGGCGGCCGTCGCGGCGCGCGGCGGCGGCACCGAGGGGGCGCGGCGGTGCCTGCTGCGGGCGGTGGACCAACTGGCGAGCCGGCTGCGGGGGGCCGGATTCGCCGCCACGCCCCTGACCGAGGACGGCCTGACGGCCGCCCTGGCAGCGGCCGCCGACCTCAACGCGGCGGCCACGGACCGGGCGGCCCTCGCGCCCGTGCCCGCCCGGCGGACCGCCGAGAGTGCCCGGGCCTGGCGCTGCGACGACCGCTGGCACACGACGTACTGGGTGAGCCGCTGGCCACGGCTGGGCGGGGGCGCGGCCCCCCTGCCGCAGCTCGCCGCGCTGCTGACCTCGCTGCCCGCGCTGTCCACGACGCTGAGCCTCACCCTCGGCCGGGGCCGGACGGTGCGCGGCCGGCACGCGCCCACCATGACGGGACACATCCGGATATGCGGGCGCAGTGCGGACGAACTTCACGGCGTCGGCCGGGAATTGGAGCGCGCCGCCAAGGCCGTGCGGGCGGGACTCGTGCGGCTGGACCAGGAGCAGGTGCCCGGCGTGCTCGCCACACTGCCCCTGGGAGGGACCCGCTGATGAGTGGCGGAACGTCCGTGAACTCCGTCCTCCGGCCGCGGTTGGGCTTCGGCCTGCTCGGCCCCCGGCGCGGCCGGCACGAGCTGCCGCCCGAGCAGTTCGACGCGCTGGCCCTGCCCGTCGGTGACGACGGCGTGGTCATCGGCACCGACGCGCAGGGCGCTCCCGCCGTGCTGGGCCTCGCCCGCCCCTCGGCGTTCGGCGTCGTGCTGGTGGGCGGCGCGTGGACGGCGCAGGTCCTCGCCCTGCGCGCGGTCGGCACGGGCGCGCGGGTCGCGGTCGAGACGGGACGACGGCAGCTGTGGACCACGCTCGCGCAGGCGGCCAACGGCGGCCGGCAGTGCGTCACGCTCCACGACGTCGGCCGGGTACCGCCCCAGGGGCCGTCCGCCCACAGCCCCGTGCTCGTCGTCCGCGACTGCGGGGCACGGCCGCCGCGCGGCCGCGTCGGCGCGGCCCCCTGGCAGTCCGTCCTCACCCTCCTCCCCTACCTCGGCCCCACCACCGGGCGCCTCATGGAGCGGGCGGATCTCGTGGGGGTGCAGCGCGTAGCGCCCGAAGAGGCCCTGCTCGTCGGCCGGACCATGAACCTTCCCGCGGACGACGTCGAGGCGCTGTCCACCCTCCCGGACGGGGTCACGCTGTGGTGCACGCGGTCCGCCCGCACGTATGTGACCACGCGTCCGACCGAGCCGGAGACGGGCCTCCTGGGCACCGCACGACGCATGGAGTGACACGCGGGGAGCGGGGTGGGGCGGGCCTGACGCCGTGATGCGGATGACGATTAGTCTGTATGAACGTACGCACTGGAGAACCGACGCCGGGCCTGTCGCGTGACAGCCGACGAAAAGCGGGCGTTCGGGGCGACAGGAACGGTCGGCCCCGCCGGATGACATCCATGGGCGCCGGACCACACCAGCAGGAGGCATTGTGAGCAGCGATCGGGACGAGATCCGCGCGGCCGGGAAGACAGCCGGCGAGGACCGGCCCGACGCCGAGCACGAACCCGAACACACGGGCGAGTTCACCATCGATTACACGCCGCCCGCGTGGTACACGCAGACCACGACCCCGGCCACCGACCCGGCTCCGGCTCCGGCTCCGGTTGAGGAGGCGGCTCCGGCTGCCGAGGTCCCGGCCCCTTCCCCCGCTACCGGCGCGGACGAGGCGAACAGCCCCGTCGGCCCCACCCCGGAACCGGCCGCTCCGGAAGGGCCGGTGGGGGCGTGGACCCCGCCGCCGGTGCCCCAGGGGGCGCTGCCGCCGCTGCCGCCGGACTTCCCGCCCGCGATGCCGCCCGCGCCCCCGGGCGCCCCGCAGGCCGCCGCGTACGGACTGCCCCACCCGCACCCCGACGCGCAGGAGCCTTCGGCTCCCGCGGCCGAGCAGCACGAGGGCGCGCCCGGCGCGACGGACTCCCACGAGCCGACGGCTGCCGACGCGCCCGCCGCTCCGACCGGCTACGACTCCCCCGCACCGCAGGGCGGTTACGGCTACCCGCGCCCGGACGCGGCGGCCACGCCCAACCCGCCCGGCGGATACGGCCACCCCGGCCCGAGCACACCGCCCGCACCCCCGGCCGCACCGGCCTTCCCGCCCGCGCCGGCCGCCGAGACGCCTGCGGCGCCGCAGGATGCCCCGGCTCAGGCCGCCGTTCAGGCGAGCCCGGAGGTACTGGCGGTTCCGACCGCTCCCGCCGCCGACGTGCCCGTAGCACCGCAGGAGGCGCCGGCTCAGGCGGTTCCGGCCGCTCCGGAAGCCCCGGCGCTTCCGACCGCACCGGTCGCCGAGGTGCCCGTAGCAGCGCAGGAAGCGCCGGCGACCCCCGAGGCTCCGGCTCCCGCTCCGGCCGCCCCGGCCGTCCCCTTTGCCGAGATGCCCGCGCCCCAGGAGACGCCGGCTGCGCCCGCCGCACCGCCGGCTCCCGAGGTCCCGGCCCTCCCGGCTGTTCAGGCAGCCCCGGAAGCCCCGGCTGCCGAAGCGGCCGCGCCGCAGGCCGCACCGGCGCAGGAAGTCAACGCCCCCGGCCCGTACGCCGACGCCGGCCGGCCCACGCCGACCGCCCCGGCCCCGGCACCCGCGCCGATGCCGCCCACCGCCCCGGTCGCCGACGCGCCCGCGCCCCCCACCTACGGCTACCCGGCCCCCGCCACACCGGTCGCACCCGCGCCCGAACCAGCCCCGGCCCCGGCCCCGGCCCCGGCCCCGGCCCCCGTGGGCAACCCGCCCGCGCTCTCCGGTGGTTACGGCTACCCCGCGCCCACTCCGCCCGCGCCGCAGGACGGCTACGGCTACCCGCGCCCGGACCTGACGGCCGTTCCGGCCCCGGCGCCCACCACGGCCGCCCCCGCTGCTCCGGCCCCGGCGCCGGCTCCCCAGGACGGCTACGGCTACCCGCGTCCCGACGCGGCGGCCCCGGCCGGCTACGGCTACCCCGCCGCCCAGCCGCCCGGTGCGCTGCCCCCGGCCGTGGTGCACGGTCAGCCGGCGCCGGGACAGCCCGCGCCCGGCCCGTACGCCCCGCCGGCCGCCCACCTCCAGCCCCAGCCTCAGCCCCACGTCCAGGCCCAGCCCCACCCCGGCGTGCCTCAGCCTCAGCCCCAGCCGCAGGCCGACGGGGTGCCGCAGGAGGTGCGGGAGGCCCTGGACCGGGGGCCCTCCCTGCCCTGGACGGGGGAACAGGGTTACCCCGCCCAGCCGGTGGCCGACGACGGCGCGCCCGTCGACCCCCGCGCCGGCGGCTGGCCCACCGTGACGCCCGAGCAGCGGCAGCGGTCCGTGCACGGGGCGCCGCTCGGGTTCACGGCGGCGGTGGAGCTGTCCTCCGAGCGGCTGCTCAAGGGCAAGCCCAAGCCGCGCAAGCAACCCAGCAACCGCTTCAAGTTCGGCGGCAAGAAGGAAGAGGCCGAGCGCCAGCGCAAGCTCGAGCTGATCCGCACGCCGGTGCTCTCGTGCTACCGGATCGCGGTGATCAGCCTCAAGGGCGGCGTCGGCAAGACGACGACCACCACCGCGCTCGGCGCGACGCTCGCCAGCGAGCGCCAGGACAAGATCCTGGCGATCGACGCCAACCCCGACGCCGGCACCCTCGGCCGTCGCGTGCGCCGCGAAACCGGCGCGACCATCCGCGACCTGGTGCAGGCGATCCCGCACCTCAACAGCTACATGGACATCCGCCGTTACACCTCGCAGGCACCCTCCGGACTGGAGATCATCGCCAACGACGTGGACCCGGCCGTCTCCACCACCTTCAACGACGAGGACTACCGGCGCGCCATAGACGTGCTGGGCAGGCAGTACCCGATCATCCTCACCGACTCGGGCACCGGCCTCCTCTACAGCGCGATGCGCGGGGTGCTCGACCTCGCCGACCAGTTGATCATCATCTCGACGCCGTCCGTCGACGGCGCGAGCAGCGCCAGCACCACCCTGGACTGGCTGGCCGCGCACGGCTACGGCGAGCTGGTCTCGCGCAGCATCACGGTGATCTCGGGCGTCCGGGAGACCGGCAAGCTGATCAAGGTCGAGGACATCGTGTCGCACTTCGAGACCCGCTGCCGCGGCGTGGTGGTCGTGCCGTTCGACGAGCACCTGGCGACGGGCGCGGAGGTCGACCTCGAGATGATGCGGCCCAAGACCCGCGAGGCGTACTTCCACCTGTCGGCCATGGTGGCCGAGGACTTCACCCGGGCCCAGCAGCAACAGGGCCTGTACGGAGCGCCCGCGCCCCAGCAGGCCCAGCAAGTCCAGCAGGCCCAGCAGGTCCACCAGGCGCCCGCCGGGTACGCGCCGGAGGCGGCGCCCTACCCGTACGGCCAGGGCCAGCAGCAGCCCATGGCGCAGCCGGGCCCGTATCCGCAGCACCCCCAGCCGTACCCCGACCAGGCCCAGGCCCAGCCCTACCCCGACCAGGGCGGCTGGTCCCAGCCGCAGCCTCCCCAGCAGTAGCGGGAGCCGACGCGAAGGGCCCCGGGCGCACACAGCGCCCGGGGCCCTTCCGCATGTGATGCGGGCAAGCGGTGCGGTCAGCCGGCGACGACGGCCGCCTCGTGCGCCGCGACCATGTCGCGGGCGCGCTTCACGTCGTCCGCCATGCACTCCAGCAGTGCCTCGATGGACTCGAACTTCTCCATGCCGCGCAGGTAGGCGAGGAAGTCCACGCCCGCGTGCAGCCCGTACAGGTCGAGGCCGACGCGGTCGATGGCGTAGGCCTCCACCGTCCGCTCGGTCGCGTCGAACTGCACGTTCGTGCCCACCGAGATCGCGGCGGGCATCGACTCGCCGGCGACCGTGAGCCAGCCCGCGTACACGCCGTCCGCGGGGATCGCGGAGTGCGGCAGCGTCTCCACGTTGGCCGTGGGGAAGCCCAGCTCGCGGCCGCGCTGCGCGCCGCGCACGACGACGCCCTCGACGCGGTGCGGGCGGCCGAGGATCTCCATCGCGCCCGCGACGTCGCCCTCGGCGACCAGGCGCCGGGCCAGGGTGGAGGAGAACGGCAGCCCGCCGCCCGCCTCGCCGGAGACGAAGAGGTCGATGACCTCCACGCCGAAGTCGTAGGTGACGCCGAGCTCCTTGAGGAAGCCGACGTCGCCCGCGGCGCGGTGGCCGAAGCGGAAGTTGGGGCCCTCGACGACGAGCTTGGCGTGCAGCTTGTCGACCAGCACCTTCACCACGAAGTCGGCCGGCGACAGCTTCGAGAACTCCGCCGTGAACGGCAGGATCAGCACGGCGTCCACGCCGAGTTCCGCGATGAGCTCCGCGCGCCGGTGGTGCGGCGCCAGCAGCGGCGGGTGGCTGCCGGGGCGGACGACCTCGCTGGGGTGCGGGTCGAAGGTCACCACGACCGAGGGCACGCCGAGCTCGCGCGCCCGGTCCACGGCCCGGCCGATGATCAGTTGATGCCCGCGGTGCACGCCGTCGTACGAGCCGATGGTGACGACGCTGCGCCCCCAGTCCTGGG
The DNA here is from genome assembly GCF_014655595.1 of Streptomyces griseocarneus. Classification (GTDB taxonomy): domain Bacteria; phylum Actinomycetota; class Actinomycetes; order Streptomycetales; family Streptomycetaceae; genus Streptomyces; species Streptomyces griseocarneus. The sequence goes on from NZ_BNBL01000003.1 coordinate 30,533, forward strand.
GGATGTCCTCCAAGCCACGCCAGCGCTGCACTGTGCCCGCTCCTCGCCCGAACCCGAACCTTTGTCTGTCTGATGACGCAGGACTAAGAGTGCCATGCCGGTTGGCGGCGTCCCGCATCGGCCGGTGCGGTGCCGGTCACGTCCGCTGGGTGCGTGGGATCCGATGCGCCCCCCTGACCCCTCCCACCCCCCTTCTCGCGCCCTGCCGTCAGCCGGATGCGGGCGCTCGGCCCCACCACCACGGCCCACTGCGCGGGCGCCGATTTCAGCCATCCGCGTACCTGGTCGCCGAAGACCGGCACCTCCCGGGCCAGCTGCGTCAGCCGCCGGTCGAAGCAGGCGGCCCCCTCGGGCGTGCGGGCCATCAGCAGGCCGGTGCGGTGGACGAGGTCGCGGGTGCGGGCCTCGGTGCGCTCGGCGGCACCCGCCGCCACCGCCCTCAGCAGCGCGTCGAGGACGGTGACGTCCTGCTCGTACGGCCCGTACTCCTCCCGCTCCATCAGCACCTCGAGCAACTCCTGGCGCAGGGGCCGGGAGACCGGGGTGCCGGGGTCCGCGAGGACGGGCGCCAGGGCGCGACGGACCTGGGCGGGCCGGGTGCGCAGCAGGTCCACGACGAGCGGGAAGAGCACGGAACGGGCGGCGGGGCCGTCCTCCAGGCGGCGGTCGACGAACGCGGCGGCGTTCTCCGCTCCCTCCGGGCGGTGCTCGACGTGCTCCCGCACGAGATCGGCGACCCGGCGGGCGAGGGCCGGGGCGGAGACCTCGGAGAGCGTGCGCAGCACGGCGGCGGGCCGGTCCCCCGGCTCGTACAGCCGGGCGCGGAAGGCGGCCAGCACGGGCTCGGAGTGGGTGGTCAGGGCCGGGGCGAGGACCTCGGGCGGCAGATGGGGGTCGCCGGCCGCGAACCGGCCGAGGGCCTGCGGCAGGTGCCGGGCACGGGTGCCGGGGTCGCGGACGAGCAGGGCGAGCGCGGTGCCGTGCAGGGCGCCCTCGGCGGGGCGGGCCAGCAGGGCGAGCGCGGAGAAGCGCAGCAGCTCGCGGTCGGCGTCCGTGGTGACGTGCGGCGCGGTCCGCAGTCCGTACGCGGCGGCGGCCACATGGCGCTCGACGCGCTCGTCGTGCGCCCAGCGGTCCACGGCCCGGCAGAGCGCGGACGGCTCGTCCTCGGCGAGGGCGGCCAGCAGCTCGTCGGCCCGGGGGTGGCCGGCCTGCACGAGCGCCTCGGCGAGGTCGTCGATGGCCCGCCTGCGGTGGGTGTGCAGCAGCGCCTGGGCGGCGGTGGCCACCGTGGGCCGGACGCGGGCGGCGTCGGGAGCGGTCTGCAGCGGCCGCTCGTCGGTGAACCAGCGGCAGAGCAGGGGCTGCGCCGCGCAGGGATGGTCCGCCAGCAGGGTCGCGACGGCGGTCAGGAAGCGGTCCGCCTGGGGCGGGGCGACGGGCCCGGGCGCCTCCTCCGTACCCGCCGGGGCGGGAGTGCGGGCCGTCGTGGCACCTCGCGTCTGGCCGGGTACGTGCGGGAGCGGTCCGCCCCGGGAGGTGCCGGGACCGGGCGCCTGCCCGGCCTCCGGCTGCCTGCCGGGGCCCGTCGGCCCGGCGGCCGCCCGGGTCGCCCCGGAGCGTGGCTTTCCGGCGCCGCGCCGGCGGCCGGGCACCCGGCCGACCACGGGCTCGCGGCTCCGAGCGGAGCCGGCGGAGTCCCCGGAGTCCCCGGCCCGGGAGGGGTCGTCCTCGTGCCGCGCCTGACCCGGCACGCGCGCCGCCGTCCCGGCCTCGCCCTCCCCGTCCGCCCTGGTCTCCCCGTCATCGAGGTCGTCGGCGTCCGCGCCGAGCACACGTGCCGCGGCGTCCTCCTCCGCCGGCTCGGGCCGCCCCGGGCGGACGGCACCGGCCGGCGCTCCGGGCGTCCCCTCGCCCCGGTCCGCGGCGGTGTCCGACACGGCGTCGTGCCGCTCGCCGACGAGGCCGGCCGCACCGGCGCCGACGCCCCCGTCGAGGTCCCACTCGACATCGACCCACCCGCCGGCGTCGCCGTCCGCTCCGGAGCCGGCCGCCCCGGAGTCCACCGCCCCGGCCTCGTCCGACGCCCCGCCGACGGCCGCCCGGTCCGGGACCGCCGCCCGCCCCGCGCCCGCCGGCAGCGCGGCGTCCTCCGCGCCCCCGTCCAGGGCGTCGGGGGCCTCCTCGGCCGCCGCCGCGCCCGGAGGCGGGCCGTCGGCCGGGAGGAGGATGCGCAGGAGCTCGAGCCGGTCGGCGAGGCCGAGCGGGACGCGGCGCCAGAACCACGGGCCGAACTCGGCGAGGCCGCCCAGCTCGGGGGCCGCCTCGCCGTCGAAGCCGCCGACGGCGACCGAGCGGGCGGTGACGCGCTCGGCGAGCAGCCGCAGCACGCCGAGGTAGGGCGTGGCGTCGGGGACCCGCAGCAGCGTCTCGCCGAGCAGGTGGGCGGCCCACCAGGAGGGGTCGCCGAGCGGGCGGCCGGCGCCCTCCTCCTTGGCCTCGGCCTCCGCCGTCCGCTGGGAGAGCGTCTCGACGGCGTGGACGAGGGCGCTGAGGCGGCGGGAGAGCTCGGTCGGCCCCGACCGGCGGGCCAGCAGCAGCATCGCCTGCAGCACGGGCCCGATGCGGTGCCGCGGCACGGGCAGCGGCCGGGGCGGCTCCGCCGGGGCGCCGCGCTTGCGGCGGCGGGACGCGCGGGCCCGCGCGGCGCCGGTGGAGCCGGGCGGGGGCGGTACGTGGCCCCCGGGCACGGGCATGGGGCCGCCGCCGGCGCGCGAGGGCAGGCGGACGGCGGCCTCGGCGGGCGGGCCCTCCGGTTCGTACCAGCGGTGGACCAGCGCGTGCAGGGCGGCGTCGAGGTCGAGGTGGGTGCCCTGCAGCCAGTCGGCGAACTCCTCGTGGGCGAAGCGGTAGCCGGAGCCGGCCGGGACGAGCAGGCCTTCGGTCAGGACGGCGGACGCCCAGCCCGTGCGCCAGGGGAACAGCTCCTCGAACGCCTCCCGCTCGAGCTCCCCCTGCCCGGGTCCCAGGCAGCGCCGGGCCGCCTCGTGGACCTGGCCGGCGACCCGGGCGGCGAGCCTGCGGACCGCGGCGCCGCGCAGCGGCGGCCTGCGGGCGGCGGCGAGCCGGACGGCGATGCGCAGGCAGACCAGGTCGAGGTGGGCGGCGAACACGCCCCAGCGGTCGGGGGCCGCCTCGCCGTCGCCGCCGGCGCCTTCCGTGCCGTCCGGGAGCGCGGCCCGGACCTCGGCGAGCAGCCGGAGGGCCAGGGGGTGGCCCGCGTCGGCGGGGTCGATGGCCTCCGGCGGGATGCCGTAGGACGCGCGCGCCTCGGCGGCCTGGCCGGGGGTCAGTGCGGGCAGGCGCGAGCAGGGCGGCAGGGCCCGCGGCCCCGGCGCGGACGGCAGGCCGCAGGGGCCGTGGAGGGCGTGCGGGGGGAAGAGCGCGCCGGCGCTCTCCCAGTGCTCGGGGCGGCAGGCCACGATCAGGCGGGCGGCGTTGGCCTCGAGCCACTTGGCGGTGGCGGCCGTCCAGGCGGGCAGGGCGTGGGCGAGGACGGGCGGCATCTCCTCGGGCCCGTCGAGGAGGACGAGCAGGGGACGGCCCACGCGGCGGGCCAGCTCGGCGACGGCCTCCGGGGTGGCGGCCGAGGTGTCGCCGACGGTGCCCGCGGCGCCCGCCGAGGCGGTGACGATCCGCCCGGCGGCGGCGAGGGCGCGCTCGAGGGCGTCGCGCACGCTCTCGTCGCCCACGCACAGGTCGGCGCCGCGCAGCCAGAGGGTGGGGGCGGGCTCGGCGCCGCGCGCCCGGCGCCAGGCCAGCGCGCCGAGCTCCGTGGTGCGGCCCGTGCCGGGGTCGCCGACGAGTCCGAGGACATAGGCCCGGCCGCCCGGGTCGGTCTCCTCGACGTCCAGGAAGCGGGCGAACGCGCGCTCGGTCTCCGGGCGCTCCACGGGGTCGCGCCAGACGCGCGGGGTGACGACCGAGCCCAGGGCGGTGGCGGTCAGCTGCAGCGCGCCGGCGAGGTTGAGGTCGGGGCCGAACGCCGGGACGCTGGCGTCGTTGCGGTGCAGCAGCTGGGCCAGCGGCCCCTCCGGGTCGGCCGCGGCGGCCGCGCGCAGGGGGATCGCGAAGCCGGCGGCCCGGCGGTCGGCCTGCAGCGCGGTACCGAGGACGGCGATGACGGCCCCGCCGGCGGCGTCGAACACGGGCCCGCCGGTGGCCTCCTCGCCCAGGCGCAGCCCGGCGCGCTCGGACAGCGACAGCTCCAGCGCGGCCCCGAGCAGGTGGAAGCGGTCGGTGGCGGTGTAGGTGACGGGGACGTCGCCGATGATGCGGGCGTTGTGCCAGCGCCCGGCGCGCAGCCGTACGTCCGTGCCGCCCTCGACGCGCTCGGCCGCCGCGACCGGCAGCGGGGGCACGCTCAGGCCCTCGGTACGCACCAGGGCGAGGTCGTATTCGGGCAGCGGTGTGACGTCGTCGGAGGAGACGACGCAGGTCAGCTCGCCGTGGGCGTGCAGGACCAGGCGGGCGAGGCCGTCGACCGCCTCATGGCTGGTGATCAAAGTGCCGCGGTCGTCGGCGAGGAATCCCGTACCCCGCGCGCGACCGGCTAGGTCGCGGATGCGTACCAGCGACACTTCGGCATCGGTCCGCCGACCGTTCATCCGAGTCGAACCTCCCGCCGTGCTCGTCCACACGACGGTAGGCAGCGGGTGATCGGCGAGACCAGATCACATCCTGAACGCGCCCCCTTGCACCCCCCTGGTTCACTCCGAGCGCCTGCCCGTTGGGGTGAATCATCAGTCCCGGATGGATAGAGACCAGTGGGAGGGGGATCGTGGGGCGGGGATCGCGCGATGCGCGCTCCCCGCCCCACGGTGTGCGGCGCCGCCTCGGGGCGGCCGCCGCGGCGTCGCTAGACGAAGACGGCCAGGCTCTTGGCCTTGCCGCCCTGGTTCTCCACCAGCACGAGGAAGCGGCCGTCGGGGCCGAAGACCGCGATGGGGCCGGTCGTCTCGAACGCCGGCACCTTGATCCGGACGCCGTTGGCCAGCAGGCGGGCCTGCTCGGCGTTCACGTCCCAGCGTTGGAAGGCGGCGGACGCCGCCTCGGCGACGGGCATCACGGTCAGCTCCTCCTGGAGCGCCTCGAGCGTGCGGGCGTCGCCGATGCCGTACGGACCGACCCGGGTGCGCCGCAGCGCCGTGAGGTGGCCGCCCACGCCCGTGTCGGCGCCCAGGTCGCGGGCGAGGGCCCGGACGTAGGTGCCGGAGGAGCAGACGACGGAGACCAGCAGGTCCTGCACCGGCGTGCCGTCCTCCGCCTCGGCGGGGTGCACGGCGTGCACGGTGAAGGACGAGACCGTCACCGGCCGGGCGGGGATCTCGAAGTCCTCGCCCTCGCGCGCCCGCTTGTACGAGCGCACGCCGTCTATCTTGATCGCGCTGACCTTGGACGGCACCTGCATGATGGCGCCGGTCAGCTTCGCGACCCCGGCGTCGATGGCCTCGCGCGTGACGCCGGAGGCGTCCGCGGAGGAGGTGATCTCCCCCTCCGCGTCGTCCGTGACCGTGTTCTGCCCGAGGCGGATGGTCGCCACGTACTCCTTCTCGGTCAGCGCGAGGTGACCGAGGAGCTTGGTGGCGCGCTCGACGCCGAGGACGAGCACGCCGGTCGCCATCGGGTCGAGCGTCCCCGCGTGGCCGACGCGCCGGGTGCGGGCGATGCCCCGCATCTTGGCGACGACGTCGTGCGAGGTGAAGCCGGCCGGCTTGTCGACGATGATCAGGCCGTCCGGGCCGCTGTACTTCTGCTTCATTCGGCGGCAGCGTCCTTGTCGTCCCCGTCCTCGCCGGGCTTGCGGTACGGGTCCGCTTCGCCGGCGTAGGCGGCGCCCGAGGAGGCCTGGCGCACCTGGGCGTCCGAGGCCCGCGCCCGGTCGAGGAGGTCCTCGATCGCCCGGGCGTTGTCCGGCAGGGCGTCCGCCACGAAGGTCAGGGTCGGCGTGAACTTGGTGCCCGCCGCACGGCCGACCTCGGAGCGCAGGATGCCCTTGGCGCTCTCCAGCCCGGCGGCCGCGCTGGCGCGCTCCTCGTCGTCGCCGTAGACCGTGTAGAAGACCGTGGCCTCCCGCAGGTCACCGGTGACCCGGGTGTCCGTGATGGTTACATGCGAGCCGAGCCGCGGGTCCTTGATTCCGCGCTGCAGCTTCTGAGCGATCACCTCGCGGATGAGGTCCGCCAGCCTCTTCGCCCGCGCGTTGTCGGCCACTGGTCCGTCTCCTTCTCGTCTTCCAGCATTGTGCTCTCGGCGCCAGCCGACCGCTTCAGTCGTCATGGTCGCCGTGGAACCGCCGCCGTACCGACAGCAGCTCCACTTCAGGACGTGCGGCGACCCAGCGCTCGCAGCGGTCCAGTAGGTCTGTGAGGTGCCCCGCGTCCCCGGAGACCGCCGCCACGCCGATGGTGACCCGGCGGTAGAGGTCCTGGTCGCCGACCTCCGCCACGCTCACCGCGTACTTGCGGTGCAGCTCGGCGACGATCGGGCGGACGACGGAGCGCTTCTCCTTCAGCGACCGTACGTCGCCGAGGAGAAGATCGAAGGACAGTGTCCCTGCATACATGCGTTACGGGTGAGGCCCACCCGGGAGGCGTGAGTTGTGTGCCGGTACCTCGCGGTACCTGATGTACGACCTCTTCGAACCGTACACGCAACGGCCGGGGCCGATCGACGGAAATATGATCCGCCGACCGGCCCCGGGTCGAGCTATGCGATTCAGCCGCGGGGCTTCTCGCGCATCTCGTACGTCGCGATGACGTCGTCGATCTTGATGTCGTTGAAGTTTCCGAGGTTGATACCACCCTCGAAGCCTTCGCGGATCTCGGTGACGTCGTCCTTGAAGCGACGCAGACCGACGATGTTGAGCTCCTCCGCGATGACCTTGCCGTCGCGGATGAGGCGCGCCTTGGTGTTGCGCTTGACCTCGCCGGAGCGGATGAGGACACCGGCGATGTTGCCCAGCTTGGACGAGCGGAAGATCTCGCGGATCTCCGCCGTACCGAGCTCGACCTCTTCGTACTCCGGCTTCAGCATGCCCTTCAGGGCCGCCTCGATCTCCTCGATCGCCTGGTAGATGACCGAGTAGTACCGGACGTCGACGCCCTCGCGCTCGGCCATCTGCGTGGCACGGCCCTCGGCGCGGACGTTGAAGCCGATGACGATGGCGTCGGAGCCGGTCGCCAGGTTGATGTCCGACTCGGTGACCGCACCCACACCGCGGTGCAGGATCCGGATGTCGACCTCTTCACCGACGTCGAGCTGGAGCAGCGAGGACTCGAGAGCCTCCACCGAACCGGACGCGTCGCCCTTGATGATGATGTTGAGGTCCTGCACCAGGCCGGCCTTGAGCACCTTGTCGAGGTCCTCGAGGGACACCCGGCGGGTGCGCTTGGCGAAGGCGGCGTTGCGCTCACGCGCAGCGCGCTTCTCGGCGATCTGGCGAGCCGTGCGGTCCTCGTCGACGACGAGGAAGTTGTCGCCGGCGCCCGGGACGTTGGTCAGACCGAGGACGAGGACCGGGGTCGACGGACCCGCCTCTTCCACGTTCTGGCCCTTGTCGTCGAGCATCGCGCGGACACGGCCGTAGGCGTCACCGGCGACCATCGTGTCGCCGACGCGGAGGGTACCGCGCTGGACGAGGACGGTGGCCACGGCGCCGCGGCCGCGGTCGAGGTGGGCCTCGATCGCAATACCCTGCGCGTCCTGCTCCGCGTTGGCGCGCAGGTCGAGCGAGGCGTCCGCGGTGAGGACCACGGCCTCCAGCAGGCTGTCGATGTGCAGGCCTTGCTTGGCGGAGATGTCGACGAACATGGTGTCGCCGCCGTACTCCTCGGCCACCAGACCGAACTCGGTGAGCTGACCGCGCACCTTGGTCGGGTCGGCGCCCTCGACGTCGATCTTGTTGACCGCGACCACGATCGGCACGTCGGCCGCCTTGGCGTGGTTCAGCGCCTCGATCGTCTGCGGCATCACACCGTCGTTCGCCGCCACCACGAGGATCGCGATGTCGGTCGACTTGGCACCACGGGCACGCATGGCGGTGAACGCCTCGTGACCCGGGGTGTCGATGAAGGTGATCGCGCGCTCTTCGCCGTTGACCTCGGTGGCGACCTGGTACGCACCGATGTGCTGCGTGATGCCGCCGGCCTCGCCCGCGACGACGTTCGTCTTGCGGATCGCGTCCAGCAGTCGGGTCTTACCGTGGTCGACGTGACCCATGACGGTCACGACCGGCGGACGGGAGACGAGCATCTCCTCGCCGCCCTCGTTCTCACCGAACTCGATGGAGAACGACTCGAGCAGCTCGCGGTCCTCCTCCTCGGGGCTGACGATCTGAACCTGGTAGTTCATCTCGTCACCGAGGAGCGTCAGCGTCTCGTCGGACACCGACTGGGTGGCCGTGACCATCTCGCCGAGGTTCATCATCACGGCGACGAGCGACGCCGGGTTGGCGCCGATCTTCTCCGCGAAGTCGGTGAGGGAGGCACCGCGGGACAGACGAATGGTCTCGCCGCCACCACGGGGCAGCATCACGCCGCCGACGGACGGGGCCTGCATGGCCTCGTACTCCTGGCGCCTCTGCCGCTTCGACTTGCGGCCACGACGGGCCGGACCGCCGGGACGGCCGAAGGCGCCCTGCGTGCCACCACGGGCACCGGGGCCGCCGGGACGACCGCCGAAGCCGGGACGACCGCCGAAGCCGCCGCCACCACCGGGAGCGCCGCCGCCACCGGGACGACCGGCGAAGCCGCCGCCACCACCGGGACGACCGCCGCCGCCGGGACCGGCCGGACGACCGGCGAAGCCGGGACGACCGCCGCCGCCGCCGGGACGACCCGCGCCGCCGCCGGGACCGCGACCGCCGCCGCCGGGGCCCGGACGCGGGCCGGCAGCGGGACGCTGCGGCATCATGCCGGGGTTCGGACGGTTACCGGCCGGGGCACCGCCGGGACGCGGGGCGCCACCGGGGGCACCCTGCGGACGGGGCATGCCGCCGGGGGTCGGACGCGGAGCGCCGCCCTGCGGACGCGGGGCGGCGCCGGGGCCGCCCTGCGGACGGGGAGCACCGGGGCCGCCGGCACCCGGACGCGGGGCGCCACCCGGACGGGGGGCCTGCGGACGGGCCATGCCGGTGGAGCCACCGGACGTGAAGGGGTTGTTGCCCGGACGGGGACCGGCCGGACGGGCGCCACCGGGACGCGGGGCACGCTCACCCTGACCACCCGGGCGCGGGGCGCGCTCGGGACGGCCGCCGTCACGCTGACCGGCGGGGCCGGGACGCGCGCCGGGGCGCGGACCGGGGGCACCACCGGGACGCGGCGCGGGGCGGTCCTGGGCGGGCTGGGCCGGGGCCGGCGCGGAGAACTCCGCGGCGGGCACCGGGGTGACCGGGGCAGGCTTGGCCGGAGCCGCCGGAGCGGGCTTCGGACCGGGGCGCGGACCGGGGGTCGGCGCGGCGCCTGCCGGCTTGGGGGTGCTGGGGGTCTCCGCGGCGGCCGGCTTGGGGGCCGGGGCAGCGGGACGGGGGGCGCCCGGAGTGGGGGCACCCGGCTTCGGCGCAGCCTTGCGCGGCGCCGCGGGCTTCGCAGCGGACTTGCCGGCGTTGCCGCCGGGTCCCTGCAATGCGTCAGTCAACTTACGGACGACCGGCGCCTCGATGGTCGAGGACGCCGAACGGACGAATTCACCAAGTTCTTGGAGCTTGGCCATGACGACCTTGCTCTCCACTCCGAACTCCTTGGCGAGTTCGTATACCCGGACCTTAGCCACTTCGCTCCTTCTAGGTCCGGGTGTCCGCCGGACCGTCGCTACTTCATGGGCGTACTCATCGCGTACTCATCGAGTGCTCATCGCAATCTCGACCTACTTCCAACTCGCGAGGTACCTGACGTGGGTCTCCCCGCACACTCGCGGGGCCGATCTATTGCTGCTCGGTCTGTTCGACGTACTGGCGCAGTCGCGCCGTGTCGAGCGGTCCCGGGACCTTGAAGGCCCGGGGAAACGCCCGGCGGCGCACCGCCAGATCGAGGCAGACCAGTGTGGGATGCACGGAGGCACCCCGGCCGGGCAGCGTACCGCGAGGATCGGGGACGCAGACGCCCTCGATCACCACGGTCCGCAGCAGTTCGCCCTTGGCCGCTCGCTCCCGGCACCCCACACAGGTGCGCTCAGGGCATGCGCGGGCATGCGTCCGGCCAGACACTGGTTAAGTCTACCTCCCCGCGCCGACCTCACCCCTTCGGGGCACTGATCGCGCGCGTATGCGTTTCGGCCATGATCGGCCAGGAATACGGGCCCGGAACAGGCCCCGCACGGGTCGGCGCGGTCCTCGACGGTCGTTTTACGGACCAATCGAGGCCGCTCGGGGACGCTTGTCGCGCGCCCCCTGCCGCTTCCGTGCGCCTTTACTCGCCCTGCTGCTGCTCGGTGTCCGGACGGATGTCGATCCGCCATCCGGTCAGCCGCGCCGCGAGCCGGGCGTTCTGCCCCTCCTTGCCGATGGCCAGGGAGAGCTGGTAGTCCGGCACGGTCACCCGGGCCGAGCGGGCGGAGAGGTCCACGACCTCCACCTTGCTCACCCGTGCGGGGGACAGCGCGTGCGCCACCAGCTCCGCCGGGTCGTCCGACCAGTCGACGATGTCGATCTTCTCGCCGTGCAGCTCGGCCATGACGGCGCGGACCCGGCCGCCCATCGGGCCGATGCAGGCGCCCTTGGCGTTCAGGCCGGAGCGGGTCGAACGCACCGCGATCTTGGTGCGGTGACCGGCCTCACGGGCGATGGCGGCGATCTCCACCGAACCGTCCGCGATCTCCGGGACCTCCATGGCGAAGAGCTTCTTCACCAGGTTGGGGTGGGTCCGCGAGAGCGTCACGGACGGGCCGCGGACACCCTTCGCCACCCGTACGACGTACGTGCGCAGACGCGTGCCGTGCTTGTACTCCTCGCCGGGCACCTGCTCCTGGACCGGCAGGATGGCTTCCAGCTTGCCGATGTCGACCAGGACGTTCTTGGGGTCCTTGCCCTGCTGCACGATGCCCGCGACGACGTCGCCCTCGCGCCCGGCGAACTCACCGAAAGTGATCTCGTCCTCGGCGTCGCGCAGACGCTGGAGGATGACCTGCTTCGCGGTGGTCGCGGCGATCCGGCCGAAACCGGACGGGGTGTCGTCGAACTCGCGGGGCTCCTCGCCCTCGGCGAGGTCCTGCGGGTCCTCCTTGGCCCAGACCGTCACGTGCCCGGTCGACCGGTCCAGCTCCACACGGGCCCGGCGGCGGCTTCCCTCGGTGCGGTGGTACGCGATGAGGAGGGCCGACTCGATCGCCTCGACCAGCAGGTCGAAGGAGATCTCCTTTTCCCGCACCAGACCCCGCAGGGCGCTCATGTCGATGTCCACGGCTACGCCTCCTCTTGATTCTCGTCTTGAATGTCGTCAGCGGTCTTTTCCGCCGTCTTGCGGTTGAACTCGATTTCCACGCGCGCCTTGGCGATGTCGCCGAAGGCCAGCCTGCGGGCGGTGGGCTTGCGGCCCTTGACGCCCGGGACCTCCAGGTCGAGACCCTCGTCGTCCACGGAGACGATCCGCGCGACGAGCTCGCCGCCCTCGGCCAGCTGCGCCTTGATCAGGCGGCCGGTGGCCCGGACGTAGTGCCGGTGCTGGGTCAGGGGACGGTCCGCACCCGGGGAGGTGACCTCGAGGACGTAGGGCGCGCCACCCATGACGTCCGTCTCGTCGAGCGCGGCGGAGATGTCGCGGCTCAGGTCCGCACAGGTGTCCAGCTGCACGCCCTCTTCGGAATCCACCACGATGCGCAGCACACGCCGCTTGCCGGCCGGCGTCACCTCGACCTCTTCCAGGTCCAGCTCCCGCGCGCTCACGAGAGGGGCCAGCAGCTCGCGCAGCCGCTCGCTCTGGGTGGTGCTCATCCGGGTGACTCCTCGGCCGCGTGTGCTGTTGTGGGAAAGTCGCGTGTCAGGTCAAAGCCTATCTGTTCCGGCAGCCGACTGACGATTCGGTGCCCGGTCCACGCCGACGCGGCCACGCGCCGGTACGCTCGCGTGCGGTGATCATGCCCGGACGACGCGGAAAGAGGATCGTGCCGCTCACGACGACGACGCGGGGCGCCGACGGCCCGCGCAGACGCAGGGTACTGGCAGGAGGCGCCGCGGCCCTCATGGCCGGGGGCGCCGCCGTGCTGCTCGCCGGATGCTCGGGCGGCGGGAACGCCGGCGAGGACGCGGCCGACGAGCGCTCCCCGGCCGCCGAACGGCTGCGGGCGCGCGCCGGGCGGGACGCAGCGGGACTGCTGCAACGGTACGACGCGACGATCGCCGCGCACGCGACGCTCGGGGAACGGCTGCGCCCGCTGCGGGCCGAAGTCGCCCGCCACGTCACGGCGTTCGCCCCCGCCGCCGCCCGGTCCGCCGCGCCGTCCGCGTCCCCGTCCGCCTCGGCCTCTCCCCCGCCCGTACGGCCGGAGGTGCCCGGCGACGAGGAGGCGGCGCTGGGCGCGCTCGCCGACGCCGAGCGCCGCGCCGCCGACGCCCGCACCGCCGACCTCGGCTCGGCACCCCCCCAACTCGCCCGGCTGCTGGCCTCCGTGGCCGCGGCCGGCGCGGCACACGCCTATCTGCTCACCGGAGGCGGCTCATGACGACGTCCCAGGACTCCGCCGTCGCCAGGGCGACGGTGGCGGCCGCCCAGGCCGCCCTCGCGGCGGAGCACGCCGCCGTGTACGGCTTCGGCGTCGTCGGCGGTCGCGTCGAGGAGGAACGCTCGGCACAGGCGCGCGAGGCGTACGACGCCCACCGGGCGCGCAGGGACGTGATGAGCCGCGCGGTGCGCGCGCTCGGCGCCGAGCCGGAGGCCGCTTCGGCCGCGTACGCGCTGCCCTTCCCGGTGACCGACGGGGCATCGGCGGTGCGACTGGCGGCGGAGCTGGAGCGCCGGCTCGCGGCCGTCTACGCCGATCTCGTACGGGCCTCCACCGGGTCGCTGCGCCGCGAGGCGGCCGCGGGGCTGCGCGAGGCGGCGGTGCGGGCGGTGCGCTGGAGCGGCGGCAGCGTAGCCTTCCCTGGGCTCGCCGAGCGGGTCTGACCGGCGGGAGCGCCGTACCGGTGAACGAGGAAAGGGACTGCTCAGGGATGGCCACAGCGCACGACAGCCTCGAACCGCCCCAGCGGCTGGTTCGGACCCTGGGCGCGGACCCCGCGTACGGCGACGCCGCAAACCGGTGGCTCGCCGCGCTGCCCGGCCTCGCCCGGGAGTGCCTGGAGCGCTGGGACCTGACGCCCGAACGGGTGCAGACGCCCGGCGGCCGGACCAGCATGGTCGTGCTCGCCCGGCGCTCCGACGGCACGCCCGTCGCCCTCAAGCTCTGCCTGCCCGACGGCTCGGCCGCCCTCGAACACGCCGCGCTCGCCCACTGGGACGGCCGGTCGGCCGTGCGGGCGCTGGACGTCGCCCCCGAGGCGGGCGCGCTGCTGCTGGAGCGACTGCACGCCGACGTCAGCCTGCGCTCGCTGGCCGAGGCCAAGGCCCAGCTGGAGGCGGCCGCCACGCTGCAGCGCCTGTGGGTGGCGCCGCCCGCCGGGCACTCCTTCCCGGACGTGGCCGGCCACACGGCCGCCCTGGCCGACGCGTTGCGCGCGCACCGCGAACAGCCGTGGGCCGCGGACGCACGGGCCGTGCTCGACGAGGCCCTCGAGCTGCGCGACGCCCTGGTGGCCGAACCGCCCGCCGGCGAGGGGGCGGTGCTGCTGCACGGGGAGTACCACCAGGGCAACGTCCTGGCCGCCGACCGCCTGCCCTGGCTGGCCATCGCCCCGCGCCCGCTGGTGGGCGAGCGGGCCTACGACCTGGCGTGGCTGGTCCGCGACCGGCTCGACACCCTGCTCGCCGCCCCGGGCGCCGCGGCCGCGGTGCGGCGGCGGGTGGCGAAGCTGGCCGAGTCGCTGGACGTCGACCCCGGCCGCCTGCGCGGCTGGACGCTCTTCCGCACGGCGCGGGAGGGGGCGCACCAGCTCGCGCTGGGGGCGCGGGGACAGGGCGAACTGCTGCTGGAGTTCGCCGGGTTGCTGTGACGGCGCACGGCGGCCCGGCCGCTCCCCGGGGTCAGCGGGCCGTCAGGCGGGCGACGACCTCGGCCACCGGGACCTCTTCCTTCTCGCCGGTGCGCCGGTCCTTCAGCTCGACCACGCCGTCCGCCGCCCCGCGGCCCACGACCAGGATCGTCGGCACGCCGATCAGCTCGGCGTCCGTGAACTTCACCCCCGGCGACACCCCCGCCCGGTCGTCCAGCAGCACTCGGACGCCCGCCTCGGCCAGCCGGTCGGACAGCTCCGCGGCGAGCTGCGTCTGGACGGCCTTGCCCGCCGCCACGACGTGCACGTCCGCCGGCGCGACCTCGCGCGGCCAGCACAGCCCGGCGCCGTCGTGGGTCTGCTCCGCCAGCGCGGCGACGGCGCGCGAGACGCCGATGCCGTAGGAGCCCATCGTGACGCGGACCGGCTTGCCCTGGGGGCCGAGGACGTCGAGGCCGAACGCGTCGGCGTACTTGCGGCCGAGCTGGAAGATGTGGCCGATCTCGATCGCCCGGCCGATCTCCAGGCCGGCCCCGCAGTTGGGGCACGGGTCGCCCGGCTCGACCACGACGACGTCGAGGTAGCGGTCGACCGTGAAGTCCCGGCCGCAGACGACGTTGCGGGCGTGCGTGTCCGGCTTGTTGGCGCCGGTGACCCAGGACGTGCCGGGCGCCACGCGCGGGTCGGCGAGGTAGGGCAGGTCCAGGCCCTGCGGGCCGACGTAGCCCCGGACCAGCTCCGGCCGCCCCACGAAGTCCTCGGCCGTCACCAACTCCACCACGGCGGGCGCCAGGTGCTCCCCCAGCTTGGCCAGGTCGACCTCGCGGTCGCCGGGGACGCCGACGGCCGTGATCTCGCCGTCGACCTTGACGAGCAGGTTCTTCAGCGTCGCCGACGCGGGCACGCCCAGGTGCTCGGCGAGGCTCTCGATGGTGGGGGTGTCCGGGGTGTCCAGCTCCTCCACCGGGCCGTGGCCGGAGGGGTCGGCGGGGGCCACGGCGGTGGTCACCGCCTCCGTGTTGGCGGCGTAGTCGCACTTCGGGCAGTCGACGAAGGTGTCCTCGCCGGCCGCGGCCGGGGCCAGGAACTCCTCGGACGCCGAGCCGCCCATCGCGCCCGAGACGGCGGAGACGATCCGGTAGTCCAGGCCCAGGCGTTCGAAGATGCGGGTGTAGGCGGTGCGGTGGAGGCGGTAGGACTCGGCGAGGCCCTCGTCGGTGGTGTCGAAGGAGTACGAGTCCTTCATCTGGAACTCGCGCCCGCGCAGCACGCCCGAGCGCGGCCGCGCCTCGTCCCGGTACTTGGCCTGGATCTGATAGAGCATCACCGGCAGGTCCTTGTAGGACGTGCACTGGTCCTTCACCGTCAGCGTGAAGATCTCCTCGTGGGTGGGGCCGAGCAGGTAGTCCGCGCCCTTGCGGTCACGCAGCCGGAACAGCAGCTCGCCGTACTCCTCCCAGCGCCCGCTCGTCTCGTACGGCTCCTTGGGCAGCAGCGCGGGCAGCAGGACCTCCTGGCCGCCGATGGCGTCCATCTCCTCGCGCACCACGCGCGAGACGTTGTCGAGCACCTTCTTGCCCAGCGGCAGCCAGGTCCAGACCCCCGCCGAGGAGCGGCGGACGTAGCCGGCGCGGACCAGCAGCTTGTGGCTGGCGGTCTCCGCGTCGGCCGGATCGTCGCGCAGTGTCTTGATCAGGCTCGTGGACATGCGCTGGACGTGGGCCATGGTCTCTCCTGCGGACGTGCGGGGCGCGGGATGCGCGGGTGCTTCGAGGTGCCGGCGCGCGTGCGCGCGGTTGCGAGGAGCGTATGCGGCGCCCGCCGATGCCCCAAAACCATTTGTCAGGGCTGCAGGGGCAGTGGCGCCCCCATCACCGCGTACGGCCGCGCGGCGCTCGGGAAGACGACGTTGCGGGCGAGGTCCCGGTAGCCCAGCTTGCGGTAGAGCGCCCGGGCGGGGCTCTCCTTGTCGATGGCGGACAGGATGGAGCGGGGTTCGCTCGCCGTGGCCGTGATGGCGGTGATGAGGGTCCGCCCGATCCGCCGGTTCTGGAAGGCGGGGTGGACGTGCAGCTCGGTGATGACGAAGGAGTCGTCCAGCCAGGTGTCGTTGCCGTTGGCGCGCAGGTACGGTTCGACGACCGTGGACCACCAGTGCGTGCGGTCGTTCGGCATCCCGTAGACGAAGCCCACGAGCCGCCCCTCGGGGGTGGTGGCGCCCAGGGCGCGCGCACCGGGGCACTGCAGGTGCCGCAGGACGATGTGGCGCCGCACGCCGACCTCTTCGGGGGTGAGGCCGAAGGCGACCGCCTGGACGGCCAGTGCCTCGTCCACCCGTGCGGCGAGGTCGAGCGGTCCGACCGCGATGTCATTCATGCCGGGGAGGCTACCCGCCCGTACGCCGGCGGTCGCCTCAGAACAGCACGCTCATGAACGCGCCGACTTCCTCGAAACCCACCCGCCGGTACGCGGCCCGCGCGGCGGTGTTGTAGTCGTTGACGTAGAGGCTCACGACCGGGGAGACCTCCTCCAGGGCGTGCCGCAGCACGGCCGCCATGCCGGTCACGGACAGGCCGCGCCCCCGGTGCTCGGGGGCGACCCACACGCCCTGGATCTGGCAGGCGCGGGGGGTGGCGGCGCCGATCTCGGCCTTGAAGACCACGCGGCCGTTCTCGACGCGGGCGAACGAGCGCCCGGCGCCGACGAGCTCGGCGACGCGGGCCTGGTAGAGCAGCCCGCCGTCGCCGGCGAGCGGCGAGACGCCGACCTCCTCGGTGAACATGGCCACGCACGCCGGCATGATCAGCTCCATCTCGTCCCTGCGGACGCGGCGCACGAGCGGGTCGGGCTCGACCCGCGCGGGCATGGAGTGGGCGACCATCAGGGGCTGGTGGGCGCGCACCTCGCGGGCCGGGCCCCAGTGGGGCTCGAGGAGGGACCACAGCTCGGCGGTGGCGTCGGCGGGCCCCACGATGGAGGAGCAGCGGCGGCCGGAGCGGCGGGCGCGGTCGGCGAAGGCGCGTACGGCCTCGGGGCCGGCGCAGATGGGGACGAGGTTGGCGCCCGCGTAGCAGAGCGACTCCAGGCGGCCGCCCGCGTACCAGCCCCACATCTCGCCGCCGAGCCGCCAGGGGTCGAGGCCGGCGACCTGGACGCGTGCGGCGACGAACGCGTTGGCCACGGGGTCGCGGTCGAGGACGGCGAGGGCGGTGTCGAGTTCGCCGGGCTCCAGGACCCTGGTGGTGGTCGTCGTCAGCACGTGTGCGATTGCCTCACGGTCGCGGGCGGTAGGCCATGGGGAACAGGTCTTGGCACTGTACCTCCCGCCCCGCGCGGGCACCCCCTGGCGGGCGGAAACGACGCCGCCCCGCCCTCTCGGGCGGGGCGGCGGTGGTGCGGGGGGGGTCAGCCGGCGACGCTGATGGTCGGCTCGCCGGAGGCGACGCCGTCCTTCTCCATCTGCTCGGCGATCTTCATGGCCTCTTCGATGAGGGTCTCGACGATCTTCGACTCGGGGACGGTCTTGATGACCTCGCCCTTGACGAAGATCTGGCCCTTGCCGTTGCCGGAGGCGACGCCCAGGTCGGCCTCGCGGGCCTCGCCGGGGCCGTTGACGACGCAGCCCATGACCGCGACGCGCAGCGGCACCTCCATGCCCTCCAGGCCCGCCGTGACCTCCTCGGCCAGCTTGTAGACGTCGACCTGGGCGCGGCCGCAGGACGGGCAGGAGACGATCTCCAGGCGGCGCTGGCGGAGGTTGAGCGACTCCAGGATCTGGATGCCGACCTTGATCTCCTCGGCCGGCGGGGCCGACAGCGAGACCCGGATGGTGTCGCCGATGCCCTCGGAGAGCAGGGCGCCGAAGGCGACGGCGGACTTGATGGTGCCCTGGAAGGCCGGGCCCGCCTCGGTGACGCCGAGGTGGAGCGGGTAGTCGCACTGGGCGGCGAGCTGGCGGTAGGCGTTGACCATCACGACCGGGTCGTTGTGCTTGACCGAGATCTTGATGTCGCGGAAGCCGTGCTCCTCGAAGAGGGAGGCCTCCCACAGGGCGGACTCCACCAGGGCCTCGGGCGTGGCCTTGCCGTACTTCTGCAGCAGGCGGCGGTCCAGCGAGCCGGCGTTCACACCGATGCGGATGGGGGTGCCGGCGTCGGAGGCCGCCTTGGCGATCTCCTTGACCTTGTCGTCGAACTGCTTGATGTTGCCCGGGTTGACCCGGACGGCGGCGCAGCCGGCGTCGATGGCGGCGAAGACGTACTTCGGCTGGAAGTGGATGTCCGCGATGACCGGGATCTGGGACTTCCGGGCGATGATCGGCAGCGCGTCGGCGTCGTCCTGGGTCGGACAGGCGACGCGCACGATCTGGCAGCCGGACGCGGTGAGCTCGGCGATCTGCTGCAGCGTGGCGCCGATGTCCGAGGTGCGCGTCGTGGTCATGGACTGCACCGACACCGGGGCGTCGCCACCGACGGCCACGGATCCGACCTGGATCTTGCGGCTGACCCGGCGGTCGGCGAGCTTGGTCGGGACGGAAGGCATTCCCAGCGAAATCGCAGTCATCAGGCGAGCAACCCCAAGGTCTTAAATCATGGTCCCGAGATCGGCGGGCTCCGGCATCCGAGGTTACGGCAAGCGATCCCCCCGGGGCACATCACGACCCGAACACCACCCAAACACGGACGGCCGGGCACATAGCGCGCCCGGCCGCCACAATCGGATGTCCGCTAGGTCAGCCGGACCGGGTTCACCACGTCCGCGATCAGCACCAGCAGCGTGAAGCAGACGAAGATGCCCGCCACCACGTACGCCACCGGCATCAGCTTGGCGACGTCGAAGGGGCCCGGGTCGGGGCGCCGGAAGACCTTGGCGAAGGCCCGGCGGACCGACTCCCACAGCGCCCCGGCGATGTGCCCGCCGTCCAGCGGCAGCAGCGGCAGCATGTTGAACAGGAACAGCGAGAGGTTGAAGCCCGCGACCAGGAAGAGCATGGTCGCGATCTGCTGCGACGGCGGGATGTCGAGGTTGAAGACCTCGCCGCCCACGCGGGCCGCGCCGACGACGCCCATGGGCGAGTCGGCCTTGCGCTCGGCGCCGTCGAAGGCCGCGTTCCACAGGTCGGGGATCTTGCCGGGCAGGGCGATCAGCGACTCCACGCCGGACTGCACCATGTCGCCCATACGGTCGACGGACTGTCCGAAGGACTGCTGGACGACGCCGGTGGCGGGCGTGAAGCCGAGGAAGCCCGCGGTGACGTACTGGCCCTTGAGGGGCGCGCCCTTGCCGTCGTACTTCTGGACCTGGTTGGAGATGAGGTTCGCGCTGAGCGTCTTCTCCTGCCCGTCACGGACCACGGTGATCGTGGCCGGGCCGGTGGTCCGGCGGATCTCCTTCTGCAGGGTCGTCCAGTCGGTGGCCTTGTGGCCGTTGAACGCGACGATGCGGTCCTTGGGCTGCAGGCCGGCCGCCTTGGCGGGCGAGTCCTTGGCACCGGAGGGGCACTTGTCCGTGGGGGCGCTGGCGGACACCACGCAGTCGGAGACGGCCGAGACCGTCGTCGTCTGGGTGTTGACGCCGAACGACATCATCACGCCGAGGAACACCGCGACGGCCAGGACCAGGTTCATGAACGGTCCGGCGAACATCACGATCACGCGCTTCCAGGGCTTGCGCGTGTAGAACATCCGGGTCTCGTCGCCGGGCCGGAGCTCCTCGTAGGCCGCCGATCGGGCGTCCTCGATCATGCCGCGCCACGGGGAGGTGGAACGGGCGCTGACGCGGCCGTCCTCGCCGGGCGGGAACATGCCGATCATGCGGATGTAGCCGCCGAGCGGGATGGCCTTGATGCCGTACTCGGTCTCGCCCCTGCGCCGCGAGAAGATCGTCGGCCCGAAGCCGACCATGTACTGCGGCACGCGGATGCCGAAGAGCTTCGCGGTCGAGAGGTGGCCCAGCTCGTGCCAGGCGATGGAGAACAGCAGGCCCACCACGAAGACGACTATCCCGAGGACGGTCATCAGTGTCGTCATGCGCGGGCCTCCGAGGTCGCTTTCGCCGTACGGGCGCCCGTACGGGCCGCCAGTTCACGGGCCCGGGCGCGGGCCCAGGTCTCCGCTTGCAGGACGTCCGAGACGGTCAGGAGGGTTCCCGCGGCGGGGGTGCCGTGCTCCGCGACCACCTCGGCGACGGTGTCCACGATCCCATTGAACGGCAGCTGTCCGCTCAGGAACGCATCGACGCACTCCTCATTGGCGGCGTTGAAGACGGCCGGGGCCGTGCCGCCGAGGGCACCGACGTGCCGGGCCAGCGCGACCGACGGGAAGGCCTCCTCGTCGAGCGGGAAGAACTCCCAGGTGGAGGCCTGGGACCAGTCGAAGGCGGGAGCGGCGTCGGGCACCCGCTCGGGCCAGCCGAGACCGATCGCGATGGGCCCGCGCATGTCCGGCGGGGTGGCCTGGGCCAGCGTGGAGCCGTCGGTGAATTCCACCATCGAGTGGACGTAGGACTGGGGGTGGACGACGACCTCGATGCGGTCGAAGGGGATGTCGTAGAGCAGGTGGGCCTCGATCACCTCCAGCCCCTTGTTGACCAGGGTGGCGGAGTTGATCGTGATCACCGGGCCCATGGACCACGTGGGGTGGGCCAGGGCGTCCTGGGGGGTGACCGAGGCCAGCTCGGCCTTCGTACGGCCGCGGAAGGGGCCGCCGGAGGCGGTGACGACCAGCTTGCGGACCTCGGCGCGGGTGCCGCCCAGCAGCGCCTGGAAGAGCGCCGCGTGCTCGGAGTCCACCGGGATGATCTGGCCCGGCTTGGCGACCGCCTTGACCAGCGGGCCGCCGACGATCAGCGACTCCTTGTTGGCCAGGGCCAGGGTCCGGCCCGCCTCGAGGGCGGCGAGGGTGGGCGCGAGGCCGATGGAGCCGGTGATGCCGTTGAGGACCGTGTGGCACTCGCCGCGGGCCACCTCGGTGGCCGCGTCGGGCCCCGCGAGGATCTCCGGCAGCGGCTCGGCGCCGTACCGCGCGGCCAGCGCCTCGCGCAGCTCGGCCGCCTTGTCGGCGCGCGCCACCGCGACCCGGCGGACCCCCAGCCGGTGCGCCTGCTCGGCGAGCAGCTCCACGCGGCCGCCGGCCGCCGACAGGGCGGTCACCCGGAAGCGCCCGGGGTTGCGCAGCACGAGGTCGATGGCCTGGGTGCCGATCGAGCCGGTCGAGCCGAGGATCACGATCTCGCGCGGTCCGCCGCCGGGGTGGGCGGCGGCGGAGTAGCGCAGGTGCGGGTCAGCGAGGGAGTCCGTCATTCCACCATTGTGGCCGCTGCGCCGGGACGGCCCGACAGGGGCGTCCCGGTGCGGCGGTCGCGGGGCGGGCTCAGCGGATCGGGCGGTGGACGTTCTCGGCCTTGGAGGGGCCTGGGGTGGCGTCCGCGATCCAGGGTCCGTCGCCGCTGGGGTCGACGATCCCGCTCTCCAGCCACGCGTACGCACCGGACATCACGCCGGAGACGACCTTGCGGTCGAGGTCGTCGGTGTTCGCCCACAGCCGCCCGAAGAGCTCCTCCACCCGGATGCGGGACTGCCGGCAGAACGCGTCGGCGAGCCGGTAGGCCTCGCTGCCGTGGTCGCCGAGGACGCGCAGGTGCTCGGCGCGCACGCAGGCCGCGCTCATGGCGAAGAGCTCGGCGCCGATGTCGACGATGCGGCCGAGGAAGCCCTGCTTGGTCTCCATGCGGCCCTGCCAGCGGGACATGGCGTAGAAGGTGGAGCGGGCGAGTTTGCGGGAGGAGCGCTCGACGTAGCGCAGGTGCCCGGAGAGGTCGACGTGGCCGGCCGGGTGGAACTCGGCGTACGTCCGCGGCAGCTGCCCGGGGCCCGTCATGAGCTTGGGCAGCCAGCGGGCGTAGAAGCCGCCGGCGCGGGCGCCGGCGCGCGCCTTGTCGCCCAGGGACTTGTCCGGGTCGATGAGGTCGCCGGCCACGGAGAGGTGGGCGTCGACGGCCTCGCGGGCGATGAGCAGGTGCATGATCTCGGTCGAGCCCTCGAAGATGCGGTTGATGCGCATGTCGCGCAGCATCTGCTCGGCCGGGACCGCGCGCTCGCCGCGGGCGGCCAGCGAGGCCGCGCTCTCGTAGCCCCGGCCGCCGCGGATCTGGACCAGCTCGTCCGTCATCAGCCAGGCCATCTCGCTGGAGTAGAGCTTGGCGAGGGCGGCCTCGATGCGGATGTCGTTGCGGTCCTCGTCGGCCATCTGGCCCGACAGCTCGAGGACGGCCTCCAGGGCGAAGGTGGTCGCGGCGATGAAGGAGATCTTCGCGCCGACGGCCTCGTGCCGGGCGATGGGCTTGCCCCACTGCTCGCGCGCGGTGGACCACTCGCGGGCGATCTTCAGCGCCCACTTGCCGCCGGAGACGCACATGGCGGGGATGGAGAGCCGGCCGGTGTTGAGGGTGGTCAGCGCGATCTTCAGGCCCGCGCCCTCGGGCCCGATGCGGTGGGCGGCGGGCACGCGGACCTGGTGGAAGCGGGTGACGCCGTTCTCGATGCCGCGCAGGCCCATGAAGGCGTTGCGGTTCTCCACGGTGACGCCGTCGGCCGCGGCCTCGACGACGAAGGCGGTGATGCCGCCCTTGTGGCCCTCGCTCCTGGGCACCCGGGCCATGACCACGAGCAGGTCGGCGACGACGCCGTTGGTGGTCCACAGCTTCACGCCGTCCAGGACGTAGTCGTCGCCGTCGGGCACGGCGACGGTGGCCAGCCGGGCCGGGTCGGAGCCGACGTCCGGCTCGGTGAGCAGGAAGGCGGTGATGTCCGTGCGCGCGCAGCGCGGCAGGAACTTCTCCTTCTGCTCCTGGGTGCCGAAGAGCTTCAGCGGCTGGGGCACGCCGATGGACTGGTGGGCGGACAGCAGCGCGCCGACGACGGGGCTGGCGGAGCCCACGAGCGCGAGCGCCCTGTTGTAGTAGACCTGCGTGAGGCCGAGTCCGCCGTACTTGATGTCGATCTTCATGCCGAGGGCGCCGAGCTCCTTGAGCCCGTTGACCGTCTCGTCCGGGATCTTCGCCTCGCGTTCGATGCGGGCGCCGTCGATCCGCGTCTCGCAGAAGTCGCGGAGCTTGGAGAGGAACTCCTCCCCGCGCCGGACGTCCTCGGCCGCGGGGCTGGGATGCGGATGGATCAGGTCGAGGCGGAACCGGCCGAGGAAGAGCTCCTTGGCGAAGCTGGGCTTCTTCCAGTCCTGCTCGCGGGCCGCCTCGGCGACCTGGCGGGCTTCGCGCTCGGAGACCGGTCGTACGGATGGTGCGGTCATCGGGCACCTCACCGTCTGAGTCGGGGCAGTTGTCCCGGTCGACTACCGACCGGTGCTACTCATCCGTATGTACCTACCCGATCCGTCCGGGCTCTACCAGACCCCCGGCAAGCTTCCGGCCCGCGGCGGACGGCTGTGTGCCGGACGGCGCAGTGCGGAGAGCGGGGTGCGGGAAGCGCAGTGCGCCCCGGGACGGTGGTCCCGGGGCGCACTGGTGTCGCGACCTGTGAAGGGCCGGTCGCGGGCCCGTCGCCTAGAGGGCCAGGCCCGTCAGGACCAGCACGCGCTCGTAGGTGTAGTCGTCCATCGCGTAGCGCACGCCCTCGCGGCCCACACCGGACTGCTTGGCGCCGCCGTAGGGCATCTGGTCCGCGCGGTAGGAGGGGACGTCGCCGATGACCACGCCGCCGACCTCGAGGGCGCGGTGGGCGCGGAAGGCGGTCTGCAGGTCGTGGGTGAAGACACCCGCCTGCAGGCCGTACGGGGAGTCGTTGACGGCCGCGAACGCCGCGTCCTCGCCCTCGGCCTTCGTGATGGTCAGGACCGGGCCGAAGACCTCCTCGCAGGCGATCGTCACGCCGGCCGGGACCTCGGCCAGCACGGTCGGGGCGTAGGTCGCGCCCTCGCGCTTGCCGCCCGCGAGCAGCTTCGCGCCGGCCGCGACGGCCTCGTCGACCCAGGCCTCCACGCGCTTGGCGGCGTCCTCGCTGACCAGCGGGCCGACGTCGGTGGAGGCGTCGGACGGGTCACCCGTGACCTGGGCCTCGACGGCCGCGACGACCTTCGGCAGCAGCCGCTCGTAGAGCGAGGCGTCGGCGATGACGCGCTGCACGGAGATGCAGGACTGGCCGCCCTGGTAGTTGGAGAAGGTGGCGATGCGCTGCGCCGCCCAGTCCAGGTCGGCCTCGGAGGACCAGTCGGCGAGGACGACGGCCGCGCCGTTGCCGCCGAGCTCGAGGGTGACGTGCTTGCGCGGGGCGGAGTCGAGGATCGACCAGCCGACCGGGCCGGAGCCGGTGAAGGAGATGACCGGCAGGCGCTCGTCCTGGACCAGGGCGGGCATGCGGTCGTTGGGCACCGGCAGCACGCTCCAGGAACCGGCCGGCAGGTCGGTCTCGGCGAGGATCTCACCCAGGATCAGGGAGGAGATCGGGGTCGCCGGGGCGGGCTTGAGGATGATCGGCGCGCCGACAGCGATGGCCGGGGCGACCTTGTGGGCGCTCAGGTTGAGCGGGAAGTTGAAGGGCGCGATGCCCAGGACCGTGCCGCGCGGGACGCGGCGGGTCAGCGCGAGGCGGCCGGTGGAGCCGGGGTCGGTGTCCAGGCGCTGGGCGTCGCCGGCGTTGAAGCGGCGGGCCTCCTCGGCGGCCCAGCGGAACACGGAGACGGCACGGCCGACCTCGCCGCGGGCCCACTTGATGGGCTTGCCGTTCTCGGCGGAGATCAGCTGGGCGATCTCCTCGGTGCGCTCGGCGAGCCGCTTGGCGACGTGGTCGAGGGCGGCGGTGCGCACGTGGGCGGGCGTCGCCGCGAACTCCTCGCGCACGGCGTGGGCGGCCGCGACGGCCTCCTCGACCTGCGCCTCGGTGGGCACGCTCACGGTGCCGACGAGACGGCCGTCCCAGGAGTTCGTGACGTCGAAGGTCTCCTCGCCGGTGGCCTCGCGGCCGGCCAGCCAGAACGCGTGGGGAGCAGTCACGGATTCCCTCCGGGGGGTGCAGACGATTTTGGCTTCCCCACCGTAGGTCCGCCGCGCTCCACGGTCGCTTGTCCGCAATGGAGCAGGCGGCCTCGCGGGCGCGCCGCATTGGCAGGTCCCGGCCGCCCGCCGCCTACGCCGAGGGGCCGGACGTCGCCTTCAGGGCCAGCCACAGCTCCATGCGGGCGTCCGGATCGTCGAGCGAGCGCCCCAGGATCTCCTCGACGCGCCGCATGCGGTAGCGCAGGGTGTGCCGGTGCACGCCCAGGTCGGCGGCGGCGGCGTCCCACTGGCCGTGGCGGGCGAGCCATGCCCGCAGGGAGGCGACGAGGTCGCCCCGGCCGGTCGCGTCGTGCTCGTACAGCGCCCGCAGCATGCCGTCGGCGAAGGCCCGTACGGCGTCGTCGGCCAGCAGCGGGAGGACGGATCCGGCGGCGACCTCCTCGTGGCCGACCAGGACGCGGCCGCGCCGGCGGGCCACGGACAGGGCCTGTTCGGCCTGGTGGAAGGCGGCGCCGGCGGTCGCGGCCGTGGTGGGGGCGGACAGGCCCACGGACATCGGGGCGGGGCCGCCGCGCTCCCCGCCGGCGGTGCGCCGGGCCTCCGCCTCGCGCGCCCGGTCGGTGCAGGCCGCGACGGCCGCGCCGCCGTCCACGGCGAGGACGACCACCCGCCCGCCCTCCGCGACGACCAGCACCGGCTCGGCCGCCCGGCTCGCCGCCGTGTCGGCCGCGTCGGCGAGCGCGCTCAGCTCCCCGTGGGGGTCCGTCTCCGCCGCCACCGCGACGAGCATCCGGAAGGGGCCCTCCAGCAGGCCTCCGTACAGCTCCCCCGCCACCGCCCGGGCGTGGTCCACCTCGCCCGCCAGCAACATCCGCAGCACCGCCGCGCCGAGGCGCTGCTCGGCGTCCTGCAGCGCGCGGGAGCGCTCGGTGGTGAGCGTGAGCAGGGCGATCGCGGAGTGCACGGCGTAGCGCTCGGCGGTGCCCAGCGGCTCGTCCGTGCCGACGGCGAGGACGCCCCGGGTGCGCCGGCCGGAGCCGAGGGACTGCAGCTCCACGCGGTCGCCGCCCTCCTCGTCGTCGTCGGCGCCGACGACGGCGCTGGCGGGCGCGGGCCGGGCGCGCAGGCGCTCGACGTCGGCGCTCAGCCGGGCCGCGCGCCGCGCGGCCCACTCGGGCGCCGCGGCCACGACCGCGCCGGAGGCGTCGTAGAGCGCGGCCCATCCGCCGAGGTGCGCGGCGAGCCGGGCGAGCAGCGCGGCGGGGCCCTCGGGGGCGAGCGCGGCCCGCGTGAGCTCGCGCTGGGCCTCGAAGCCGGCCGTCACCGCGCGGTACTGGTCGGCGGCGATCGCCGCCGAGACGGCCTTGGTGATGGCGAGGAACGGCGTGCGGCGCGGCACCTCCAGCAGCGGCAGCCCCTCGTCCTCCGCCGCCCGGATCAGCGCGTCCGGCACCCGCTCGTAGTTCACGCCCACCGCGAAGCCGAGCCCGACCACCCCGGCGCGCACCAGCCGCCGCACGTAGCCGCGCATCGCCTCGCGGTCCTCGGCGTCGATCTTCATCGCCGTGATCAGCAGCAGTTCCCCGCCGTCCATCCACGGCACGGGGTCGGCGAGCTCGCTGACGTGCGCCCAGCGGACGGGGGTGTCCAGCCGGTCCCCTCCCGCGAGCACGGCGAGCTTGAGCGCGGAGTGGTTGACCAGCGAGGCGAGCGTGAGGGGCATGGCACCTTCGGACGGGGCATGTGCGGTGACGGTGCCGTCCCGTATGAACGGCTGTGACCGATTCTGCCTCAGTGGAGCATTGCGCGGGAACGCGAGCGCCCCCGGCCGTCTCACCCCTCCAGGTCGACCAGCACCGGCGGCGCGCTCCCGCCCCGCACCGAGCTCACCGACAGCACCGCGTGCCCGGCGGGCACCTTGTGGGCCAGCTCGGACGCGGACCAGCGCTCGCGCTCGACCGTGCGGACCGTCACCGACTGCGCGGTGACCGCGCGGCCCGTCACCACGTGGCGCAGCACGTGCAGGGCACGCGTCAGCGGCTCATGGGCGATCACCTGCCGGTCGGTGACGTCGCGCGTCTGGACCCACTCCTTGCCCCACACCTCCGCGAACCGCGCCCCGTCCCACGTCGTCACCCCGGAGAAGGCCATCCGGCAGCCGACGGAGCCCAGCAGCGTGCTGCGCAGCGCCTCGGGCACGTCGTCGAGCGTGCGCAGCGTGAGCACCGCGCCCGCGTTGGCCGAGCGCAGCCTGCCGAGCCCCCGGACGGCCTCCGCCGTGACGGTGTGGGTGGCGTCGTCCAGCACCAGGCAGGCGAACAGCGACCGGTCCGCCCGGCCCGCGGCGCACTCCGTGAACTGGGCCAGCACCAGCCGGGCCAGCAGCCGCGACGCCTCGGCGTGCCCGCGCTCGGGCAGGTCGATGCGCACCCGCAGCGGGTGCTCGAGGGCCCGCAGGGAGAAGGTGCGGCCGGGGTCGGTGGTGCTGAAGAAACGTGCGAAGGCGGGCCGGTCGAGGAGCGCGAGCCGGTCGGCGAGCACGGGCCCGGCGTCGCCGGGGCGCAGGGCCTGCCGCTCGCGGGCGTCGATCTCGCGGACCAGCGCGTCGTGGCCGCCCTCGGCCAGCGCGGCGCGCAGCGCGGCGAGCGCGGCGGACGAGCCGTCGAGGAGTTCGCGCAGCTCGGGGACGGAGGGGAAGCGGCCGTGGGCCGCGCGGTACGGGCCCAGGAGCTGGGCCAGGGTGGTGGCGGCGCGCCGGCTGTCGCCGCCGGGAAGGGCGGCGGTGAGGTCGCCGACGAGCCCTTCGGCGAGGATGGCGGCCGCCTCGTCGGGGTCGTCCGTGCCGCCGTAGAGGTCGAGGTCGTAGGCGGAGTCGGGGCGGCCGATGCCGACCACGACGTCGAACGCCTCGTCCGGCGCGAGGCCCGCGCCGGCCGCGCCCACGGCGACGACCGCCGCCCGTCCGGCGAGCGCCTGCAGGCACAGCGACTCCAGGACGGGCCGCACCAGCCGGCTCGTCTTCCCGCACCCGGAGGGGCCGACGGCCAGCAGGGAGGTGCCCAGCAGCGCGGGTTCGAGGGCGCAGCCGGCGCCCCGGTGCTCGTAGGGGTTGCGCTCGTCCTCGGCGGCGGTGCCGATGCGGACCTGGCGGGTGACGAGGTCGTGCCGGGCGGCGCGTACGGGCAGGTCGCGCGCCCCTGATGGGTGGGCGCACGCGGCCGCGCCGTGGCGCAGCACGGTGTCGGTGAACGCGGCCAGCCGGTCGGGGCGGGCCCGCACGGACTCCCAGGCGCGCTCGATGCGGGCGTGGTCGACGTCGTTCATCCGCCCGGCCTGGGCGTCGGCCGCCAGCCGGTCGGCGGCGTCGTGCGCGCCGGCCGCGCGCAGCGCGGCCCACTCGGCCGGGTCGCGCGGTGCGGCGGCGGGGGGCGCCGCGGCCGCCGTCTCGCGCACCGGCCCGCCCTCCCGCGCGAGGTTTCGGCGGCGCCGGAGCTCAGACCAGTGGCCGGCTCGGGACGCGAGGAGGAGCAGCGCGCCGGTGAAAAGCACGTAGTAGGTGTACGCGGCGTACGACCACTCGGCGATCGTCCACGACGGCTCGCCGAACTGCTCCAGCGGCCACAGCCATCCCGTGCCGAGGGCGCCGTTCCAGCACAGGGTCCACAGCAGGGCGGCGGCGGCGAAGGCCAGGCCGGCCCGGACGCGCAGGGTGCCGTCGGGGATGCGCTCGGGCCGCGGCGGCTCGAGGAGCGCGGGGAAGCGTCGCCCCAGCCCCCGCCGGACGAGCGCGGCGGCCCGGCGGCCGGCGGGAGCCAGATACCGGCGCCCGAGCTCGGGCCAGCGGCCGATCCGGCCGAAGAGGGCGGCCAGCGCGCCGAAGACCAGGGCGTAGTAGACGTAGGACGCCTCGTACCACTCCTTGGTGTTCGCGTCCCAGGACTCGGGGATCACGGCCCGCAGCGGCCAGGTCCAGTACGGGCCGAGGTAGCCGTTCCACAGCAGCGACCAGAACAGCCAGCCGCACAGGAAGGCGATCAGCGCCCCGCTGATCAGCTGCCGGCCGGGGACCCGGCCCGGCTCCTCGGGGGGCCTCGGCCGGTGCTCGTGGGCCCACACGCCCGGCTGGACGGCCGGGCGCGGGGCGCGCAGCCAGGCCACGAACGGCGAGTCCCGGGGCCCGTCGGGGCGGCCTCGCGAGCCGGGGACCGCCGGGACGGGCGCCGGCGGGCGCGCCGGCATGGGCGGGGCGCCGTGCGGGCCCGGCCGGGGCGGCCCGGCGTGGCCGCGCGTGTCGGATGCTCCGTACGTGTCCTCGGTTGCCATCGCTGCCCTCTTGCCCCCACCGGCCGGTCGTGCGCGCACGCGTGTGACGTCGCGGCCCAATCTAGTGGCGACGCGCGGGGAGTTCAGCGTCCTCGGCGCCGCCACGCCCGGATCATGAGCATGATCACCTCGTGGGGCGTGCCGGGACCCGCCATGTCCGCCGCGGACAACGCGCCCCGCGCACTTCTCCCGAACGGAGCATGCCCGACCCCCGCCCCCGCCCCTAGCCTGCGACTAAAAGCCCGAGTAAAGACCGAGTCCTTCCCCCTGGAGCCCCTCATGACCGAACTGTCCGGAGGCGCCGCCCTCCCCCAGGAGCGCCGCGTCGTCACCGCGATCCCCGGCCCCAAGTCGCTCGAGCTCCAGGCCCGCCGCCTCAACGCGGTCGCCGGCGGCGTGGGCTCCGTGCTGCCGGTGTTCACCACGCGCGCGGGCGGCGGTGTCATCGAGGACGTCGACGGCAACTCGCTGATCGACTTCGGCTCGGGCATCGCGGTGACCTCGGTCGGCGCCAGCGCCGAGGCCGTGGTGCGCCGCGCGTCCGCGCAGCTCGCCGACTTCACCCACACCTGTTTCATGGTGACCCCCTACGAGGGCTACGTGGAGGTCTGTGAGCAGCTCGCCGAGCTGACCCCGGGCGACCACGCCAAGAAGTCCGCGCTGTTCAACTCGGGCGCCGAGGCCGTCGAGAACGCGGTCAAGATCGCCCGTGCGTACACCAAGCGCCAGGCGGTCGTCGTCTTCGACCACGGCTACCACGGCCGCACCAACCTGACGATGGCGCTGACCGCCAAGAACATGCCGTACAAGCACGGCTTCGGCCCGTTCGCGCCCGAGGTCTACCGCGTGCCGGTGGCGTACGGCTACCGCTGGCCGACCGGCCCGGAGAACTGCGGCCCCGAGGCCGCCGCCCAGGCCATCGACCAGATCACCAAGCAGGTCGGCGCCGAGAACGTCGCCGCGATCATCATCGAGCCGGTCCTCGGCGAGGGCGGCTTCATCGAGCCGGCCAAGGGCTTCCTCCCGGCGATCGTGAAGTTCGCCAACGACAACGGCATCGTCTTCGTCGCCGACGAGATCCAGTCCGGCTTCTGCCGCACCGGCCAGTGGTTCGCCTGTGAGGACGAGGGCATCGTCCCGGACCTGATCACCACCGCCAAGGGCATCGCCGGCGGTCTGCCGCTCGCCGCCGTCACCGGCCGCGCGGAGATCATGGACGCCGCCCACCCGGGTGGCCTCGGCGGCACCTACGGCGGCAACCCGGTGGCGTGCGCCGGTGCCCTCGGCGCCATCGAGACCATGCGCGAGCTGGACCTCAACGCCAAGGCCAAGCGCATCGAGGAGGTCATGAAGGGCCGCCTCGCCGCCATGCAGGAGAAGTTCGGCATCATCGGCGACATCCGCGGCCGCGGCGCCATGATCGCCATCGAGCTGGTGAAGGACCCGGTCACCAAGGAGCCGAACCCGGAGGCCGCCGGCGCGCTCGCCAAGGCCTGCCACGCCGAGGGCGTGCTGGTCCTCACCTGCGGCACCTACGGCAACGTCCTGCGCTTCCTGCCGCCGCTGGTCATCGGCGAGGACCTGCTGAACGAGGGTCTTGACATCATCGAGGCCGGTTTCGCGAAGCTGTAACAGAGTGAAGAACCTGTGCGGGGCGGGTGGCGGACGGGTGATCCGACTATCGGAGTCGTCTTACCTGCCGTACGGTTTCCTCGAATGAACGCAACACCCCGCCCGCAGGGGACTGCGGGTGACGCCGCGCCGGTACTTCCCCAGTGCCGGACCGGCCGTGCCTTCGCGCACACCACCGGAGCCTCTGGCTCCGGACATCCTCACCGATCGGACGGCCGCCCGCCCCAGACCCCCCGGGGCGCGCGGCACACCGGCCGGCACGGCGGCCTCGGAACCTCCCCCCCTGTTCCGGGGCCGCCGACCTTTGCGCTTTTCGCGCTTTTCGCCCTTGCCACTCTTTTCGCGGTAACCACCTGGCAGGTCCTTGCCCATGGGCCGCTGCGCGTGCTCGACGAGCGGGTGGGGCGGGCGGCCGCGGGTGCCGTGCCGACGGGTCTCGCCGAATTCTTCGCCGACCTCGGCAATGCCGTGGTGGCGGTGCCGGTGTTGATCGTGGCGATCGCCGTTTCGGCTGTGCGGCACCGGCGGTGGAGGCCTGGGGTGGGTGCCGCGCTGGCGATGGCTGCCGTACCTGCTCTTGTCGTTCCGCTGAAGATGTGGATCGGGCGGCCGGGGCCGCCGGCCATGGCCGGCGGCGCGCACGACGGGTTCTTTCCGTCCGGGCACGCGGCTACGGCGGCTGTTGCCTACGGAGCCGCGGTGCTGCTGCTCACCCGGTCGCGGTGGTGGGTGAGCGCCTGCGTGCTGCTCAATGCCGGGGTCGGCGTCGGGCTGGTGGTTCGGGGGTACCACTGGCCGTTGGACGTGGTGGGGGCGTGGTGTCTGGCCGGGGTGGTGCTGTCGGCTTTCCGCCGGGGGTCACCCCACTCAGCTGTCGAACCCTAGCCCCACCTTGTCCATCGCCCTCAGCCATACGTTCCGGCGGCCGCCGTTCGCGTCGGCGCGGGTCATGGCCCACTGGGTGATGCCGATGCCCACCGACCGCACCGGCTCGGGCGGGAACGGGAGCGGCCTGCTGCGGACCATCTCCAGGTCCGTGCGCTCGGTGCGCTCGCCGGCGAGCAGGTCGAGCATGACGTCCGCACCGAAGCGGGTCGCTCCCACGCCGAGCCCGGTGAAGCCCAGCGCGTAGGCCACGCGCCCGCCGTGAGCCGCGCCGAAGAAGGCCGAGAAGCGCGAGCAGGTGTCGATGGCGCCGCCCCAGGTGTGGGTGAAGCGCACGCCCTCGAGCTGGGGGAAGCAGCGGAAGAAGTGCCCGGCGAGCCGCTGGTAGGTGGCCGGGTGGTGGTCGTACTCGGCCCGCACGCCGCCGCCGTAGCGGTAGACGATGTCGTAACCGCCCCACAGGACGCGGTTGTCGGCGGTCAGCCGGAAGTAGTGGAAGTGGTTCGCGCTGTCGCTCAGGCCCTGCCGGCGCCGCCAGCCGACGGCGGCCAGCTGCTCCTCGGTCAGCGGCTCGGTCATCAGGGCGTAGTCGTAGACGGGCGCGATGTACGGGCGCAGCCGCTTGACCAGCGAGGGGAAGGCGTTGGTGCCGAGCGCGGCGTGGCGGGCGAACACCCGGCCGTAGGGGGTGCGGACGGCCACCCCGGCGCGGCGCGAGGAGAGTTCGGTGCCGGGGGTGTGCTCGTAGACGCGTACGCCCGCCTCGAGGCAGGCGCGCTTGAGGCCCCAGGCGAGCTTGGCGGGGTGCAGCATGGCGACGCCCGTGCGGTTCCACAGGCCCGCGAGGAAGGTCGGGGAGCCGACCTCGGCGCGCACGGCGTCGCGGTCGAGGAACTCGTGGCCGCCGACGCCGAGGGCCTCGGCCTCCTCGGCGGCCTCCTTGAGCTCGTTGACCTGGTGGGGGGCGGTGGCGACGTCGATCTCGCCGGTGCGCTCGAAGTCGCAGTCGA
This sequence comes from Streptomyces griseocarneus, assembly GCF_014655595.1. GTDB lineage: Bacteria > Actinomycetota > Actinomycetes > Streptomycetales > Streptomycetaceae > Streptomyces > Streptomyces griseocarneus. Next base: position 63,533 of record NZ_BNBL01000003.1, read on the forward strand.
TGCCGTGGCGGGCGAGGGTGGCCTCGATGCCGTCGAGGTTGCGGCGGCCGAGCTCCTCGAGGGCGGTGAGCTCGGCGGGCCAGCGGGCGTGGCCGTTGGCCCAGCCGTGGGTGAGGGAGGCGGCGCAGAAGCCGCCGTTGCGGCCGGAGGCGGCCCAGCCGGTCTCCTGGCCCTCGATGAGGACCACGTCCCGGCCGGGGTCGCGCTCCTTGGCGCGCAGGGCCGTCCAGAGGCCGGAGTAGCCGCCGCCGACGACGAGCAGGTCGCAGTACTCGTCGCCGACGAGGGCCGGAAGCGCCTTCGGCCGGGCGGGGTCGTCGAGCCAGAAGGGGCGGGGGATGGCGTCGGAAAGTGCTTTAACAGGGGTCATGGCAGTGGAAGCCATGGGTCTCAGCTCCTTTTTCGGCGTCTCCCGGCCAGTTGGGCGACGAGGACGCACAGCACGGCGATGGCGAACATCGCCGTTCCGATGACATTGATCTGCACGGGTGTGCCCCGCTGCGCGGATCCCCAGACGTACATGGGGAAGGTGACGGTCGAGCCCGAGTTGAAGTTGGTGATGATGAAGTCGTCGAAGGACAGGGCGAAGGACAGCAGCGCGCCGGCGGCGATGCCGGGGGCCGCGATGGGCAGGGTGACCTTGCGGAAGGTCTGCAGCGGGGTGGCGTAGAGGTCCTGGGCGGCCTGTTCGAGGCGGGGGTCCATGCTCATCACGCGCGCCTTGACGGCGGTCACCACGAAACTGAGGCAGAACGTGATGTGGGCGATGAGGACGGTCCAGAAGCCGAAGGAGACGCCCATGTTGAGGAAGAGGGTGGCCAGCGAGGCGGCCATGACGACCTCGGGCATGGCCATCGGCAGGAAGATCAGCGTGCTGACGGTGGAGCGGGCCCGGAAGCGGTAGCGGGCGAGCGCGAAGGCGATCATCGTGCCCAGGACGGTGGAGCCGACGGTGGCCCACAGGGCGATGCGCAGGCTGAGCGAGAGCGAGCCGCACAGGTCGGCGACGCCGCAGGGGTTCGTCCAGGCGTCGGTGGAGAAGCGCTGCCACTCGTAGTTGTAGCGGCCGTTGGGCTTGTTGAACGAGAAGACCGTCACGATGACGTTGGGCAGCAGCAGGAAGCCGAGGGTGCCCAGTCCGGCGATCACCACGAGGTTGCGGCGCAGCAGGCGCGCGGCACGGGTCAGGGGGTTCATCAGACCACGTCCTCCGTCCCGGACTTGCGGATGTAGACGGTGACCATGGTGAGGATGGCGGCCATCAGGATGAAGGACAGGGCGGCGGCGGTCGGGTAGTCCAGGACGCGCAGGAACTGGGACTGGATGACGTTGCCGATCATCTTCTGGTCGGTGGAGCCGAGCAGTTCGGCGTTGATGTAGTCGCCGGTGGCGGGGATGAAGGTCAGCAGCGTGCCGGCCACGACGCCCGGCATGGACAGCGGGAAGGTCACCTTGCGGAAGACGGTCAGCGGCCGGGCGTAGAGGTCGCCGGCGGCTTCGTGCAGCCGCCCGTCGATGCGTTCGAGCGAGGTGTAGAGCGGCAGGATCATGAAGGGCAGGAAGTTGTAGGTCAGTCCGCAGACGACGGCGAGCGGGGTGGCGAGCACCCGGTGGCCCTCGGTGACGCCGAGGGCGTCGGTGAGGCCGAGGACGTGCAGCGAGCCCAGGGCGGAGACGACGGGTCCGCCATCGGACAGGATCGTCTTCCACGCCAGGGTGCGGATGAGGAAGCTGGTGAAGAACGGCGCGATGACCAGGACCATCAGGAGGTTGCGCCAGCGGCCGGCCCGGAAGGCGATGAGGTAGGCGAGCGGGTAGCCCAGCAGCAGGCACAGGGCGGTGGCGGTCGCGCCGTAGGCGACCGAGCGCAGGAACTGGGGGTAGTACTCGCTCAGGGCGTCCCAGTAGGTGGCGAAGTGCCAGGTGACGCGGAAGCCGTCCTCGAGCGAGCCGGTCTGTACGGACGTGGAGGCCTGGTAGACGAGCGGGGCGACGAAGAAGACCAGCAGCCAGAGGATGCCGGGGAGCAGGAGCCAGTAGGGCACGCGTCGCGTGCGGCGGGCCGGCTCGTCGTGCGGGGTGCTGACGGGGGTCGTGACAGTACTCATCCGGCACCCTCGGCTTCCACGTCCGTGCCCGCCTCGACGTTCTGCGCCGCGTCCAGGCCGAAGCTGTGGCCGGGGTTCCAGTGCAGGACGACCTCGGCGCCGGGCACGAGGCGGCCGTCGCGCTCGACGTTCTGCGCGTAGACGGACAGACCGGTGGCCACGGAGCTGTCGACGAGGTACTGGGTGGAGACGCCGGTGAAGCTGGACTGGGCGATGCGGCCGGTGACGCGGTTGCGGCCGTCGGCGATGGTGCCGGCGTCGTCGGCGTGGGTGAGGGTGATCTTCTCCGGTCGTATGCCGACCAGGAGCTTCTCGCCCGTCCGGGCGGGGGCTGTACTTCGTGTCGCCGGAAGGGTGAGTTTGGTATCGCCGGCGCGCAGAAGGATGTCGTCGCCCGCCGTGCCCAGGACGTCGGCGGTGATGAGGTTGGAGGTGCCCAGGAAGTTGGCGACGAAGGTGGTGCGGGGGGTCTCGTAGAGGTCGGCGGGGGCGCCGAGCTGCTCGACGCGGCCGGCGTTCATGACCGCGACCGTGTCGGCCATGGTCATGGCCTCCTCCTGGTCGTGGGTGACGTGGATGAAGGTGATGCCGACCTCGGTCTGGATGCGCTTGAGCTCGAGCTGCATCTGGCGGCGCAGCTTGAGGTCGAGGGCGCCGAGCGGCTCGTCGAGGAGCAGCACGTCGGGGTGGTTGATGAGCGCGCGGGCGACGGCGACGCGCTGCTGCTGGCCGCCGGAGAGCTGCTGGGGCCGGCGGCGGGCGAGGTCGCCGAGCTGGACGAGCTCGAGCATCTCCTCGACCTGCTTCTTGACGGACTTCACGCCCCGGCGGCGCAGGCCGAAGGCGACGTTCTCGTAGATGTCGAGGTGCGGGAAGAGCGCGTAGCTCTGGAAGACGGTGTTGACGGGCCGCTTGTACGGGGGCAGGGCGGTGACGTTCTTGCCGGCGAGCTCGACGGTGCCGGTGGTGGGGTCCTCGAGACCGGCGATCATGCGCAGGGTGGTGGTCTTGCCGCAGCCGGAGGCGCCGAGCAGGGCGAAGAAGGACCCCGCGGGCACGGAGAGGTCGAGCGGGTGCACGGCGGTGAAGGCGCCGTAGGTCTTGCTGATGCCGGTCAGGCGGACGTCGGTGCCGCTGCCGCGGGTCGTGGCGGTTGCCGTCATGGGTCTGGATCCAGGGGGCTCGGGGGAGATGAGAGCAGATAACAGTGACATACGGCCGCGCGTGATGCGGTACGGGCCGTGCCGTCGTCCCATCGCGCACACTCCTTCGCCCACCGCGCGCGCACGCGCGCGGGGCCAGGCCGGGTGTTGCTCCAACCGGAATGGTTGCCGATCCTGGCAGAGCGAACGGCTTGCAACAAGTGATTCCGTCGCCACTTTTTGACTGCGCGACGGATTCGGTGTGCGGGGGCGCCGGAGCCGGATGCCGTCCGCGCGGGGGGCGCCGGGGGCGCTGTCAGTGGCCTGGCGCACAATGGCGGGCAGTACATCACGGGGGAGGAGATCTCATGGGGACGACGGAGACGACGAAGACGACGGCAGCTGAGGCCGCGGAGGCCGCCGCCGGCACGGCGGACCGGGCGGCGGACGGCCCGCGCTCGGTGGCGGAGCTGACGGCCGCCGTGGCCCGGGGCGAGCGGCTGAAGTACGTGTACTTCTGGGGCCACCAGCCGCGCCGCGACGGGAGCCTGGGGGCCGGCTGCTTCAGCCAGTGGTGGCCGTCGCCGTTCTCGGTGGACGGCACCGTCTACGCCACCGCCGAGCACTGGATGATGGCGGGCAAGGCGCGGCTCTTCGGCGACGCCGAGGCGGAAGCCCGCGCGATCGCCGCCACGCACCCCAAGAAGGCCAAGGACGCGGGGCGTTCCGTGCGCGGCTTCGACGACGAGCGCTGGCTCCGGCACCGCTTCGAGCTGGTGGTCGAGGGCAGCATGCACAAGTTCGGCCAGGACCCGGAGCTGTGCGCCTACCTGCTCGGCACGGGCGACAGGGTGCTGGTGGAGGCCAGCCCCCTGGACCGGATATGGGGCATCGGGCTGGCCGCCGACGACGAGGCCGCCCAGGACCCGGCCCGCTGGCGCGGGCTGAACCTGCTCGGCTTCGCGCTGATGGAAGCCCGTCAGCGCCTGGCGGAGGCCGGCAAGGGGCCCGGCGCGGGCGGATCGGCCAGGTAGACGTCGTAGGTGGAGTTGGCGTCGGGCTCGTCGTCGCGCCCGCCGGTGTCGGCCGGGGCGGCGATGAACAGCGCGATCATCAGCGCGGACAGTACGAGCGCCACTCCGCCCAGGATCACGCCCGCCAGGCCCTGGCCGGCGTTGTTCGCCTCCCCGCGCTTGACCTTGCCCCGCCCGATCAAGCCGAAGACGACCGCGAGCACGCCGAAGACGACCCCGAGCACCATGGTGACCGCGAAGACCACGCCGAGGATGCCGAGGACCATCGCGGCGAGGCCCAGCCCGTTGTTGGGCATCCTCGCGGGCCCCGGCCAGCCCTGCCCGTAGCCCGGTACGGGGCCGGCCGGGTAGCCGGGGGCGCCGACGCCGTAGCCGGTCTGCCCGTAGAGCGGCTGAGCGTAAGGGGCCTGGCCGTAGGGGGCCTGGCCGTACGGGCCGGGCGGCGGGTAGGGGTACTGCGCCTGCCCCGGGACGGGCTGCCCGTAGGCGGCGGCCGGGGCGTAGGGGTCGCGGTAGTCGCTCGGGGTGCCCGGGCCCGTCGGGGCCGGGGGCACCGGCGGCACTCCCGGGCCGGCGGGCGGGAACGGCGGCCCGGCGGGGCCGGTACGGCCCCAGGCCCCCGGCGCGGTCGATGCTGCGCCCGGACCGGGCGGCGCGGCCGTGACGTGGTGCGCGGGCGTCCCGAGCGGTGCCCGCCGCTCCGGCGGCGCCCAGGGATCGGTGTCCTGCGGCTCCGGCTGCGCGTTGTCCTTCTCGGACATGGCCCTCCCCAGTCGGTACTCCGTCATGCTAAGGCCTGAGCACGGAGCCGATACCCCCCGCGCATACGATGATCGGTGCACACGCCACCCAGCAGCCATGGAGGCCCGCATGTCCGTACTCGACTCGTTCATCGCAGGGCTCCCCAAGGCGGAGCTGCACGTGCACCACGTGGGCTCCGCCTCCCCGCGCATCGTCGCCGAACTGGCCGCCCGGCACCCGGACTCGCCGGTGCCCACCGACCCCGAGGCGCTCGCCGACTTCTTCACCTTCCGCGACTTCGCCCACTTCATCGAGGTCTACCTCTCCGTGGTCGACCTGATCCGCGACGCGGAGGACGTCCGGCTGCTGACGTACGAGGTCGCCCGTGACATGGCCCGGCAGAACATCCGCTACGCCGAGCTGACCGTCACCCCCTACAGCTCCACCAAGCGCGGCATCCCCGACGCCGCCTTCGTCGAGGCCATCGAGGACGCCCGCAAGGCGGCGGAGTCCGAGCTGGGCGTGACGCTGCGCTGGTGCTTCGACATCCCGGGCGAGGCGGGCCTGGAGGCCGCCGAGGAGACGGCCCGCATCGCCTGCGACCTGAAGCCGGAGGGCCTGGTCTCCTTCGGTCTCGGCGGCCCCGAGATCGGCGTGCCCCGCCCGCAGTTCAAGCCCTACTTCGACCGGGCCCTCGCCGCCGGGCTGCACAGCGTGCCGCACGCCGGCGAGACCACGGGCCCGCAGACGATCTGGGACGCCCTGACCCACCTGCGCGCCGAGCGCATCGGCCACGGCACCAGCGCCACGCGGGACCCGAAGCTGCTGGCCCACCTGGCCGAGCACCGCATCCCGCTCGAGGTCTGCCCCACCTCCAACCTCGCCACCCGGGCCGTGACCGACCTGGACCGGCACCCGATCAAGGAGATGGTGGCGGCGGGCGTGCTGGTGACCATCAACAGCGACGACCCGCCCATGTTCGGCACGGACCTCAACACCGAGTACGCGGTGGCCGCCCGCCTGCTGGAGCTGGACGCGCACGGCGTGGCCGCGCTCGCCAAGAACGCGGTGGAGGCGTCGTTCATGGACGCGGTCGGCAAGGCCGCGCTGACCGCCGAGATCGACGCGTACACCGCCGCCTGGCGCGGCTGAGCCGGCTCCCCCGCCACAATGGTGCCCATGGCTCCCACGGACACCGCGTTCGCCGCCGTCACCGCCGTCGCCCACCGCGGCGACCCCTATGTGCACCGCGAGAACACCCTGCCCTCGATCCACTCGGCGCTCCAGGCGGGGGCCGGCGCGGTCGAGATCGACGTCCGGCTGACCCGCGACGGCGTGCCCGTGCTGCTGCACGACGCGACGCTCGAGCGGCTGTGGGGGCACGAACGGGCCCTGGCCGCGCTGACGGTCCCGCAGCTGCGGGACCTGACCGGCGGCAGGGTGCCGACCCTCGCGGAGACCCTCTCCGGAGTCACCGGCGCCCTGTCGGCCTCCTCGGGGCGGCTGTTCGTCGACCTGCCCGACCCGTCCGCAGCGGCGGCCGCCGTCGCCGAGGTGCACGCGGGCGGGGCGGCCGGGCACGTGTACTACTGCGGGGGCCCGGCGTCCATGCTCGCCGTGCGCCGGGCCGACCGGGACGCGGAGATCGCGCTGACCTGGACGACGCTCGCGCCGCCCCGCCCGGCGCTGCTCGCCGAGGTGCGCCCGCGCTGGCTCAACTACCGCTTCGGGCTGATCACCCCGGAGCTGGTCGCCCGCGACCACGCCGCCGGGCTGCTGGTCTCCGCCTGGACCGCCGACACCCGCCGCACCATGCGGCGGCTGCTGGGCGCGGGCGTCGACTCGATCACCACCAACCGCATCGGCACGCTGCGGTCCCTGCTGCGCCCGCCGGCCTGAGACGAGAGGTCACGGCCCGACGGGTTCGGGGCGACGGGTCACAGCCCGACGATCTCGTTCCACTCCTTGGCGAAGCCGGGGCGCTCCTTGGCGGTCATGTCCCGCGCGGTGGCCAGCCGCCGGCGCATGTCGTCGCTGGGGAAGACCAGCGGGTTCGCGGCCAGCTCGGCGAGCTCCTTGTCCTTCGACGAGGCCAGGACGTCGCGCGCGGCCGGCACCGGGCAGACGTAGTTGACCGCGGCCGCCAGGCGCGCGGCGACGTCGGGCCGGTAGTAGTAGTCGATCAGCCGCTCGGCGCTGCGCTTGTGGCGGGCGAGGTTGGGGATCATCAGGCTCTCCGCCCACAGCTCGGCGCCCTCCTCGGGGACGACGAACTCGATGTCCGGGTTGTCGGCCTGCAGCTGGATGATGTCGCCGGAGTAGGCCTGGCAGGCCAGGACGTCGCCGGAGGAGAGGTCCTTGAGGTAGTCGTTGCCGGTGAAGCGGCGGATGTGCCGCTTGGCGACGAGGCGGCGCAGCTGGTCGGTCATGCGGTGGAAGTCGTCGGCGGTCCAGCGGGTGACGTCGACGCCGTTGCCCTGCATGAGCAGCGAGAACGCCTCGTCCATGCCGGACAGCAGGGTGACGCGGCCGCGCAGGTCGTCGTGCCACAGCTCCGAGGTGCGCCGGATCTCGCGGCCGAGCTTCTTGCGGTTGTAGGCGATGCCGGTGATGCCGGACTGCCAGGGCACGGTGTGCAGCCGGCCCGGGTCGAAGTGCGGCTTGCGCAGCAGCGGGTCGAGGTGGCGGGCGACGTGGGGCTGGGCGGCGCGGTCCATCTCCTGGACCCAGCCGAGCCGGACGTAGCGCGAGGCCATCCAGTCGCTGACCACGACGATGTCCCGGCCGGTCTCCTGGTGGTTCATCAGGGCCGGGCTGATCTTGCCGAAGAACTCGTCGTTGTCGTTGATCTCTTCGGTGTACTTCACCGAGACGCCGCTGAGCTTCTCGAACTCGTCCAGCGTCGGCCGCTTCTCCAGGTCGTCCTCGTCCGCGTCGATGTACAGCGGCCAGTTGGCGAAGACGAGCCGCTTGTCGCGCTCGGAGCGGTCGGCCGCGGCCCGCTCGCCCGGGGCGACGTACGCGGCCGGCACCCCGCAGCCGGCGAGGGCCGCGGCCCCGGCGCCGGCGCCCAGCGCGCGCAGCACGGTTCGGCGGGACAGGGGCTTCACGGGCTTCTCGCATTCCGGCGACGGCGGGGCAGGGCGGTACGGGCACGGCGGTACGGGCCACGGCGGTACCGGCCGTTCGGCCGGGCGTCGATGATACGCGCACGCGCGTACGGAACGTACACGCGTGCGCGAGGGCGACGGGATCAGCCCAGCGAGGTCATCACGTGCTTGATGCGGGTGTAGTCCTCGAAGCCGTAGGCGGAGAGGTCCTTGCCGTAGCCGGACTTCTTGAAGCCGCCGTGGGGCATCTCGGCGACCAGCGGGATGTGGGTGTTGATCCACACGCAGCCGAAGTCGAGCGCCTTGGACATCCGCATGGCGCGGCCGTGGTCCTTGGTCCACACCGAGGAGGCCAGGGCGTACTCGACGCCGTTGGCGTAGGCGACGGCCTGCTCCTCGTCGGTGAAGGACTGGACGGTGATGACGGGGCCGAAGACCTCGTGCTGGACGATCTCGTCGTCCTGCTTCAGCCCGGAGACGACGGTCGGGGCGTAGAAGTAGCCCTTCTCGCCGACGCGGTGGCCGCCGGCCTCGACCTTGGCGTGGGCGGGCAGCCGCTCGATGAAGCCGGTCACCTGCTGCAGCTGGTTGGCGTTGTTCAGCGGGCCGTAGAGCACGTCCTCGTCGTCCGGCTGCCCGGTCTTGGTGTCGGCCGCGGCCTTGGCCAGCGCGGTGACGAACTCGTCGTGGACGGACTCGTGCACGAGCACGCGGGTGGCGGCCGTACAGTCCTGGCCGGCGTTGAAGTAGCCGGCGACGGAGATGTCCTCGACGGCCTTGGCGATGTCGGCGTCCTCGAAGACGACGACGGGCGCCTTGCCGCCCAGCTCCAGGTGGACGCGCTTGAGGTCCTTGGAGGCGGACTCGGCGACCTGCATGCCGGCGCGCACGGAGCCGGTGATGGAGGCCATGGCGGGCACCTTGTGCTCGACCATCAGGCGGCCGGTCTCGCGGTCGCCGCAGATCACGTTGAAGACACCCTTGGGGTGGCCCAGCTCCTCGAGCACGCCGCCGACGATCTCGGCGATGAGGACCGTGGAGGCGGGGGTGGTGTCGGAGGGCTTGAGGACGACGGTGTTGCCCGCGGCGAGCGCCGGGGCGAACTTCCACACCGCCATCATCATCGGGTAGTTCCAGGGGGCGACCTGGGCGCAGACGCCGACCGGCTCGCGCCGGATGATGGAGGTCATGCCCTCCATGTACTCGCCGGCGGAGCGGCCCTCGAGCAGCCGGGCGGCGCCCGCGAAGAAGCGGATCTGGTCCACCATCGGCGGGACCTCTTCGCTGCGGGTGAGGGCGAGCGGCTTGCCGGTGTTCTCCGACTCGGCGGCGATCAGCTCCTCGGCACGCGCCTCGAAGGCGTCGGCGATCTTGAGGAGCACCTTCTGGCGCTCGGCGGGCACCAGGTCGCGCCAGGCCGGGAAGGCGGCCTCGGCGGCGGCCATGGCCGCGTCGACGTCGGCGGCTCCGGACAGCGGGGCGGTCGCGTACGCCTCGCCCGTGGCCGGATTGACGACCTCGAGGGTCCGCCCGTCGGCGGCGTCCCGGAACTCCCCGGCGATGTAGTTACGCAGGCGGCGCAGCTCGGTGGTCACGTTGTGCCACCCCTTCTGTTCGGACGTCCAATGGCTGAGACGCCCAGCCTAATCACTGAGGCCACGCTTTCGACATACCCGATCCCGAGGAACAACGGAATCAGTTATTTCGCAGCTGATCCACAACGAATTTCATCGCTCAAGGCTTGCCTCACGGCTGAGTCCTCATGCACAGTGGGGTTGTGGCCACTCGTAGCGCAGATCCCAAGAGCCTGAACAGCGCGCAGCCGATCGATGCCGTCTCCCTGGCGATCATCGAGCAGCTCCAGGAGGACGGGCGCCGCCCCTACGCGGCGATCGGCAAGGCCGTCGGACTGTCCGAGGCGGCGGTGCGGCAGCGCGTGCAGAAGCTGCTCGACCAGGGCGTCATGCAGATCGTCGCCGTCACTGACCCGCTCACCGTGGGCTTCCGGCGGCAGGCGATGGTCGGCGTCAACGTCGAGGGCGACCTCGACCCCGTCGCCGACGCCCTGACCGCGATGGACGAGGTGGAGTACGTGGTCGTCACCGCGGGCTCCTTCGATCTCCTGATCGAGATCGTCTGCGAGGACGACGACCATCTCCTCGAGACGATCAACAAGCGCATCCGCACCCTGCCGGGCGTGCGCTCGACGGAGAGCTTCGTCTACCTCAAGCTCCGCAAGCAGACCTACACCTGGGGAACCCGATAGCCGTGAGCAAGGACCTCTCCCGAACCGCGTACGACCACCTGTGGATGCACTTCACCCGCATGTCCTCGTACGAGAACGCCCCCGTGCCCACCATCGTGCGCGGCGAGGGCACCTACATCTTCGACGACAAGGGCAAGCGCTACCTCGACGGCCTCGCCGGGCTGTTCGTGGTCCAGGCCGGCCACGGCCGTGCGGAGCTCGCCGAGGCGGCCAACAAGCAGGCACAGGAGCTGGCCTTCTTCCCGGTGTGGAGCTACGCCCACCCCAAGGCCGTCGAGCTCGCCGAGCGGCTGGCCCACTACGCCCCGGGCGATCTGAACAAGGTCTTCTTCACCACCGGCGGCGGCGAGGCCGTCGAGACCGCGTGGAAGCTGGCGAAGCAGTACCACAAGCTGACCGGCAACCACGGGAAGTACAAGGTCATATCCCGGGCGGTCGCCTACCACGGCACCCCGCAGGGCGCCCTGGCCATCACCGGCCTGCCGGCCCTCAAGGCCCCCTTCGAGCCGCTGGTGCCCGGCGCCCACAAGGTGCCCAACACCAACATCTACCGCGCTCCCGTGCACGGCGACGACCCGGAGGCCTTCGGCCGCTGGGCCGCCGACCAGATCGAGCAGCAGATCCTCTTCGAGGGCCCCGACACCGTCGCCGCCGTCTTCCTCGAGCCCGTGCAGAACGCGGGCGGCTGCTTCCCGCCGCCGCCCGGCTACTTCCAGCGGGTGCGCGAGATCTGCGACGCGTACGACGTGCTGCTCGTCTCGGACGAGGTCATCTGCGCCTTCGGCCGCCTCGGCACCATGTTCGCCTGCGACAAGTTCGGCTACGTCCCGGACATCATCACCTGCGCCAAGGGCATGACCTCCGGCTACTCCCCGATCGGCGCGGCCGTGATCTCCGACCGCATCGCCGAGCCGTTCTTCAAGGGGAGCAACACCTTCCTGCACGGCTACACCTTCGGCGGCCACCCCGTCTCGGCCGCCGTCGCGCTCGCCAACCTCGACATCTTCGAGCGCGAGGGGCTCAACCAGCACGTGCTGGACAACGAGTCCGCCTTCCACGGCACCCTGTCGAAGCTGCACGACCTGCCGATCGTCGGCGACGTGCGCGGCAACGGCTTCTTCTACGGCATCGAGCTGGTGAAGGACAAGGCGACCAAGGAGTCGTTCACGCCGGAGGAGTGCGAGCGGCTGCTGTACGGCTTCGTCTCCAAGAAGCTCTTCGAGAACGGCCTGTACTGCCGGGCCGACGACCGCGGCGACCCGGTCATCCAGCTCTCGCCGCCGCTGATCTCGGACCAGTCGACGTTCGACGAGATCGAGCAGATCGTCCGCGGCGTCCTCACAGAGGCCTGGACCAGGATCTGACCCCCTCGCACCACCTCACGACGGGCACCCCCCAGTGCTCTTCCGGCCCGTCTCCACGCCGTGGCCCACGTGCGCGCACCGCTCCCCCGCGCGCCGTGGGCCGCGGCACGTTCCCCAAACCCCGAAATTCGAGCTCGAAACCTCGGAATATGAGCCCGATGGGAGGAAAGTGGGGCCCTCCAGCGCCGAGCCTGGACGGAGGCTAGGATCCCGGTTCCGTACGGTGCCAGTGACCCAATGGCCTCCGGTTCGTTCACCCGGACAGGGGAACGAACCCTCTCAGCGACCCGAGGTGCTCGATATGGTGGCCCCGCCGGACAACGACGTGCTCTGGGCACGCGGCCTGCACTACTCCTACAGCGGTTCACCGGCCCTGACCGGTGTGTCCATCGGTGTCCGCGAGGGCGAGATCCTCGCCGTGACCGGGCCCCGCGGGTCCGGCAAGACCACGCTCCTCAAATGCCTCTCGGGCCAGATCCTGGCGGACCCCGGCGAGGTGTGGTTCAACAGCGCCCCCGTGCACACCCTCTCCCGCTCCGCGCGCGAGCGGCTGCGGCGGGAGCGGTTCGGCTGGATCGACTGCCGGCCGCACCTCGTCCCGGAGCTCACTGGCTGGGAGAACGCCGCCCTGCCGCTGCTGGTGCGCGGCACCACCCACCGCGCGGCCAAGCAGACCGCCACCGAATGGCTCGAACGCCTGGACGTCGGCGACTGCGCCCGCAAACGGCCCGGCGCGCTGACCCAGGCCCAGCGCCAGCGCATCGCCATCGCCCGCGCCCTGGCCGCCGACCCCACCGTCGTCTTCGCCGACGAGCCGACCGCACCGCTGCACCACACCGACCGCGCCCAGGTGCTGCGCACCCTCACCACGGCCGCCCGCTCGCACCAGATCACCGTCGTGCTGGCCACCCTCGACGAGGAGAGCGCCGCCCTCGCCGACCGTACGGTCACGCTGGTCGACGGCCGCCGGGGCGGCGCGATCCCGGCTCCCGACGCGTCCGAGGGGGAGGGCAGGGCCGCGTGCTCAGTCTCCGCCTAGCGCGCGGCGCGCACCCGCTCGTCCTGCTGCGGCGGCTGCTGGTGGCCCTCGCCGCGGCCGGGGTCGGCTTCCTGCTGCTGTGCTCCCTCGGATACGCGGTGGCGCACCCCAAGGCCACGCACGAGTCGCTCGTACGGCTGCTGTGGTGCGCCGCGCCGCTCGCCGCCGTCGTGCAGTTCGCGCTCGCCGTCGCCCGCAACGACCCCGCCACCCGGCCCCGCGACGGCCTCGACGCGATCGGGCTCGGCCCGGTGCGCCTGTCGGTGCTCGCCGCGACGTCCACGGCCATCTCCTGCTCGCTGGGCAGCGCCGCCGCCCTGCTGGTCTACCTCGAGCTGCGCGGAGACCTGGGCGCCACCCCGCTGAGCGGCGCCGCCTCCGGACTGCTGGACGGACGGGCGGCCCTGCCCTGGGGAGCCGCACTGACGCTGCTGGGGCTGCTCCCGGCGCTGTCGGCGGGCGCGTGCGCCATCGCACTGCGCCCGCGCAAGGAGCGCGCCGGCCGCGCCCCGGGCGCGTCGGAGGCGACCGCCGGCGAGGAGGCCGCGCCCGCCGCGGCGCGGGCGCCCCGCCCCTCCTACGCGGGGCTGCCCTGGGGCGTGTCGATCATCGCCTGCGGCCTCGCCCTGGAGGCCTACGTCGGGCACGGCCCGGCACCCGCCCCGAACTCTCTGCTGGCCCTGCCCGGCCAAAACAGCGGCGCCTCCCCCGGCCTCCTCGGCGGCTGGCTGCTCGCCTCCCTGGGCCTCGTCCTGGCCGGCCCCGGGCTCACCCACTGGTGCGGGGTGCTGCTGTCGGCCGGGCGGCCCGGGGCGATGCGCCTGCTGGCCGGGCGGATGCTGCAGGACACGGCGACGCGGATCGGCCGGCCGCTCGGAGTGCTGTGCGCGGTCGCCTCGGGGGCGCTGGCCGCCGTCGAGCTGTACGGCGCTGCCTGGGAGCGCTCGGGGCCCCGGCCGTTCGGGCCGCTGACCGGACTGGGCGCGGCGGTGGTGATGGCCTGCGTGACGGCGACGGCGATCACGGCCGCCCTGGACGCCCGGCAGCTGCGCTCCGACACCACCGCGGCCCTGGACCGGCTGGGCGTCCCCGCCTCGCTGCTGCGCGGCGCCGCGGCCGTGCGCAGCCTGGTGCTGCTGGCCGTGCTCGCCCCGCTGACCTGGGTGATCGCCGAGCTGACCGCGCTTCCGCTGAGCCGCTGAGGAGCGGCCGGAGCCACCGGCTCTTGACCAATTCTTGACTCAAGGCAACTTCGAGGCCGAAAAGTACGTCTGCTTCATACGTCTGCTTCAAACAGCACGACGGGCAATCAGGCGAACGGAGCTATCGGTGATCATCGGCCTTGTCACGGCTGTCGCGGCCTCGGTGTGTTACGGCACAGGTTCGGTCCTGCAAGCCGTGGGGTCGCGCAAATCGGCCCGCAAGGAGGCCGCGACGGCCTCCGGGACGGGCACCACCCAGCACGGCGGCCCCAGCCTGTCGTCCACCGCGAAGGCGGCCGTGACCTGGGAGTTCATGGTCGGCACGGTCCTGGACTTCGTGGGCTTCGCCCTCGGCGCGCTCGCCGCGCGGATGCTGCCGCTCTTCCTCTCCCAGACCGTCATCAGCGCCAACCTCATCGTCACCGCCCTGCTGAGCATCAAGCTGCTGGGCATCCGGCTGAACCGCAAGGAATGGCTGTCGATCGGCGTGGTCTGCTCGGCGCTGGTGCTGCTGGCGACCGCCGCCGGCCACGAGGGCAACGGCGACGCCGCCCGGTCCACCCACTGGTGGCTGCTGATCATCTCCTGTGTGCTGATGGGCGGCGGCTGGATCGCCGTCCACTTCCTCGGCTCGCGCGCCGCGATCCTCGCCGGTCTGCTCTCCGGCCTCGGCTTCGGTGCCATCGGCGTGGGCGTGCGCATCCTCGACGGCATCGACCCGTTCGACCTGACCGCCCTGATCTCCGACCCCGCGCTCTACGCCATCCTGATATCCGGCGGCGTGGGCATGTACCTCCACACCGTCGCCCTGCAGATCGGCTCGGTCAACGGCGCCACGGCCGCCCTGGTGGTCGGCGAGACCGTCCTGCCCGGCATCATCGGCGTCCTCTGGCTCGGCGACGCCTCCCGCGAGGGCTTCGCCTGGATGGCCGTCCTCGGCTTCCTGCTGGCCGTGGCGGGCGCGGTGGCGGTCGCCTGGTTCGGCGAGCCGGACGCGCATTCGGCCGCGCCGACGGAACCGAAGGCGCCGGAACCCACAGCCGTGGGCTGACGTCTTGTCCTCAAACGCCGGACGGGCTGACATTCCTTGTCAGCCCGTCCGGCGTTTCAGGGGAGAACCACCACGTCGTCCGCCACGAAGACGGCACCCACCCGGTCCCCCACCCCCGGCGCCCCGGCGAGCGGGCACGCCGCCTCGATCTCCGGTCCGCCGTCGGGCCGCAACCGCACCACCACGTGGTCACCGCGGAAGGTCCTCGCGGTCACCTCGCAGGCCAGGCCCGCGGCCGCGGACGCCAGCCGCACCCCCGTCGGCCGCACCAGCACCCGGCACTCGCCCTCCGGCGTGTCCCCCGGCACCGGCAGCTTGCCCCACGCGGTGTCCGCGCGGCCGCCCCGCACCGTCGCCGGGACCACGTTCTCGAACCCCAGGAAGCGCGCCACGAACTCCGACGCGGGCCGCTGCCACACCTCAAGCGGGGTGCCCGCCTGGGCGATGCGCCCGTCGCGCATCACCACCACCCGGTCGGCGAGCGCGAACGCCTCGCCCTGGTCGTGGGTGACCGCCAGCACCGTCGTCCCCAGCCGGTCGAACAGCGCCCGCAGCTCGACGACCAGCCGCTCGCGCAGGCTCCGGTCGAGCTGGCCCAGCGGCTCGTCGAGCATCAGCAGCCGCGGCTCGGGGGCCAGCGCCCGGGCCAGCGCCACGCGCTGCTGCTCGCCGCCCGACAGCGCCCCCACCGGCCGCTTCCGCGCCCCCGGCAGGCCCACCAGGTCCAGCAGCTCGCCGACCCGGCGCTCGGTCTCGGCGCGCCCGGTGCCGCGCATGCGCAGGCCGAAGGCGACGTTGCCGCCCACGTCGCGCTGCGGGAAGAGCTGGTGGTCCTGGAACATCAGGCCCACCCCGCGCCGGTGCGTGGGCACGCCGCCCTGGTCCCGCCCCGCGAGCAGCACCCGCCCGGCGTCCGCCCGCTGCAGCCCGGCGACCACCCGCAGCAGCGTGGACTTGCCGCTGCCGCTCGGGCCGAGCACGCACACGATCTCGTGCTCGGCGACCTCGAGGTCCACCGCGTCCAGCGCCGCGCGCTCGCCGAAGCGGACGGTCACCCCTTCGAGCCGAAGCATCTAGAACTCTCCCGTACGGTCGGTGCGCACCCGCTCCAGCACCAGCAGCGCCGCGGCGCACACCAGCATCAGGATGGTGCTGAGGGCCATCGCCTGCCCGTAGTTCAGCTCGCCGGGACGGCCCAGCAGCCGCGCCACGGCCACCGGAAGGGTGGGGCTGTCGGGGCGGGCGATGAAGACGGTCGCCCCGAACTCGCCCAGCGACACCGCGAAGGCGAAGCCGGCGGCCACCGCCAGCGCCCGACCCACCAGGGGCAGGTCCACCTCGCGCCACGCCCGCAGCGGTGACGCGCCGAGCACCGCCGCCGCCTCGCGCAGCCGGGCGTCCACCGCGCGCAGCACCGGCAGCATGGTGCGGACGACGAAGGGCACGCCCACCAGCGCCTGCGCCAGCGGCACCAGGATCCAGGAGGTGCGCAGGTCCAGCGGGGGTTCGTCCAGGCTGATCAGGAAGCCGAAGCCGACGGTCACCGCGGAGGTGCCCAGCGGCAGCATCAGCAGCGCGTCGAAGCCGCGCACGAGCCGTCCCTCGCGCCGGGTGAGGGCCGCGGCGGCGAGGCCGCCCACGACGACGGCGATGGCGGTGGCGGCCAGCCCGTAGGCCAGGGAGTTGCCGATCGCCTCCAGCGGGGCGACGACGAACGTACCGCCGTTCTCCCCGGCCGAGCCCAGGGCGCGGTAGAAGGTCAGGCCGTAGCCGTCCGGCCCGTCGAAGGAGCGCAGGACCAGGACCAGCAGGGGGACGAGCACGAGCAGGGCGACGACGGCCAGTACGGAGCCCAGAAGCGTCCACTCGGCGGCGCCGCGCGGCCGGCGGGCGGTGCCCGCGGCGTCGACCAGCCGCAGCGTCGCCTCGCGCCGCCGCACGGTCCAGGCGTGCACGCCCAGCAGCGCGGCCACCGCCGCGAACTGCACCAGGGTCAGGACGGCGGCCGTGGGCAGGTCGAGGAGCTGCGCGGTCTGCTGGTAGATCTCCACCTCGAGGGTGGCGTAGCGGGGCCCGCCGAGGATCTGGATGACGCCGAAGGAGGTGAAGGTGAACAGGAAGACCATCAGGGCGGCGGCCGCCACCGCCGGCGCCAGCGCGGGCAGCGTCACCCGCCGCCAGGCCGCCAGCCGCCCGGCGCCCAGGACGCGTGCCGCCTCCTCCTGGCGCGGGTCGAGCTGCGCCCACAGGCCGCCGACGGTGCGCACGACGACGGCGTAGTTGAAGAAGACGTGCGCGAGGAGGATCGCCCAGACCGTGGTGTCCAGGCGCACGCCCCACAGCTCGTCCAGCAGCCCTCCGTGGCCCAGCAGGGCCAGGAAGGCCGAGCCCACGACGACGGTGGGCAGGACGAAGGGCACGGTGACCACGGCCCGCAGCAGGCGCTTGCCGGGGAAGTCGAAGCGCGCGAGGACGTACGCGCCGGGCAGCGCGAGGAGCAGCGTCAGCGCGGTGGAGGCGGCCGCCTGCCAGGTGGTGAACCACAGGACGTGGCCGATGCGCGGGTCGGTGATCACCTCGCCGATGCGGGCGAACTGCCACTGCCCGCCGTCCTTGAGGCCACGGCTGACGATCGAGGCGACCGGATAGGCGAAGAAGACCCCGAAGAAGGCGAGCGGCAGGGCCATCAGGCCGAGCCGCGTCGCCGTGCGCCGGGGGCCGCCGCCCTCCGGGGCGGCGGCGTCGCGGGCGGCTACCTCAGGACGAGCGAGGACCATTCCTTGACCCACTGGTCGCGGTTCGCGGCGATCTTCTCCGGGGCGAGCGTCTCGGGCTTGTCGATCCGCGCGCCGTACGTGGTGAAGACCTCGGGCAGCTTGGCGTCGTCGGCGGCGGGCCGGACGAACATCTGCAGCGGCATGTCCTCCTGGAACCTCTTGCTCAGCAGGAAGTCCAGCAGGGCCTTGCCGCCCTCGGCGTTCCCCGCGCCCTTGAGCAGGCCGGCGAACTCGATCTGCCGGAAGCAGGTGCCGGTGGCCACGCCGGTCGGGCCCTCCTTGGGCGCCGGCTTCACGCCGAGCACCTCGGCGGGCGGGCTGGAGGCGTAGGAGACGACGAGGGGCTTGTCGCCCTTGGCCTTCTTGCCGGCGGCGGAGCCGGAGAAGCGGTCGTTGTAGGCCTGCTCCCAGCCGTCGACGACCTCGACGCCGTTGTCCTTCAACTTCTTCCAGTAGTCCTTCCAGCCGTCGTCGCCGTACTTGGCGACGGTGCCGAGCTGGAAGGCGAGGCCGGGAGAGGAGGTCGCGGAGTTCTCGGTGACCAGGAGGTTCTTGTACTCCGGCTTGATCAGGTCGTCGAAGGACCGCGGCGGGTCCAGCTTGTGGTCCGCGAAGTAGGCGCGGTCGTAGTTGACGCAGATGTCGCCGGTGTCGACCGGCGTGACGCGGTGCTCTCCGGCGTCGAGCTGCAGGTTCTTGGGGACGCGGTCCAGGCCCTTGGCCTCGTACGGCGCGAAGATGCCCTTGTCGAGGGCGCGGGAGAGCAGGGTGTTGTCGACGCCGAAGAAGACGTCGCCCTGCGGGTGGCTCTTGGAGAGGATCGCCTGGTTGACGGCCCGGCCGGCGTCCCCGCTCTTGAGGACCTTGACCTTGTAGCCGGTCTGCTCGGTGAACTCCTTGAGGACGTCCTCCGAGGCGGCGAACGAATCGTGCGAGACGAGCGTGACCGTCTTGCTCTTCGACCCGTCCGAGCCCTTGTCGTCCGATCCCCCGCAGGCCGCGAGGACGGGCAGGCCGAGCGCGGCCACGGCGGCCGCGCCGACGGCACGCCGGAAGTTGGTGATCATGGTGGTGCTGACTCCCTACGCCGGTACTAACCGGATCAGGTCCGAGGGTCTGCGGGCCGTGCCGCACTCTCAGCGCCCTGGGCGCTCCCCTGTCGGATTGTTCATTTGTGCGAATGATCGCTTGTGCGAGTGGTGCAGGTGGACAGTATCAGCGCTCGGTGGCGGCCAGCTGTCCGCACGCGCCGTCGATCTCCTGGCCACGGGTGTCGCGTACGGTCACGGGCACGCCGTGCGCCGCGATCGCCTGGACGAAGGCCCGCTCGTCCTCCGGACGGGAGGCCGTCCACTTGGAGCCCGGGGTGGGGTTGAGCGGGATGAGGTTGACGTGCACCCGCTTGCCCTTGAGGAGGCGGCCGAGCAGGTCACCACGCCATGCCTGGTCGTTGATGTCCCGGATCAGGGCGTACTCGATGGAGATCCGGCGGCCGGACTTCTCGGCGTACTCCCACGCGGCGTCGAGGACCTCACGGACCTTCCAGCGGGTGTTGACGGGCACGAGGGTGTCGCGCAGCTCGTCGTCGGGGGCGTGCAGCGAGACCGCCAGGCGGCACTTGAAGCCCTCGTCGGCGAAGCGGTGCATCGCCGGGACCAGGCCGACGGTGGAGACGGTGATGCCGCGCTGGGAGAGCCCCAGGCCGTCCGGCTCGGGGTCGGTGAGCCGGCGGATGGCGCCGACGACGCGCTTGTAGTTCGCCAGCGGCTCGCCCATGCCCATGAAGACGATGTTCGACAGGCGGGCGGGGCCGCCCGGCACCTCGCCGTCGCGCAGGGCGCGCATGCCGTCCACGATCTGGTGCACGATCTCGGCGGTGGACAGGTTGCGGTCCAGGCCCGCCTGGCCGGTGGCGCAGAACGGGCAGTTCATGCCGCAGCCGGCCTGGGAGCTGATGCACATGGTGACCCGGTCGGGGTAGCGCATGAGCACGGACTCGACGAGCTTGCCGTCGTGCAGGCGCCACAGGGTCTTGCGGGTGGTGTCGTCGTCGCACGAGATGTGCCGCACCACGCTCATCAGGTCCGGCAGCAGCTCGCCCGCGAGCTTCTCGCGGGCGGCGGCCGGGATGTCCGTCCACTGGGCCGGGTCGTGGGCGTAGCGGGCGAAGTAGTGCTGGGACAGCTGCTTCGCGCGGAACGGCTTCTCACCGATCGCGGCGACGGCCTCGCGGCGCTCGGCCGGGCTGAGGTCGGCGAGATGGCGCGGCGGCAGCTTGGCCCCGCGGGGGGCGACGAACGTCAGTTCTCCAGGCGCGGGGGCCATGAGCGGGAACTCCTCATTGCGACGATGGCGGATGACCTCCGCTGTCGCGGAGCCGGCGGCAGGACGTGCCGGAACCCGGAGACCTCACAGGGCCACCCCCGGGCGCGGAGCCGGAAAAGGGCCCGCCGCACGCGACGAGCCCTTCCAGGGTACCCGGCCCGGAATCAGGCCGAGTCGATCACAACCGACGGTCCGGACCAGCGGTCCGGTCCGGTACGCCGGTCCGGCGCCTCAGGCCGAGCCGACGAACGCCACCATGAGCAGCCACACCACCGGTGCCGTCGGCAGCAGCGAGTCCAGCCGGTCCATGATCCCGCCGTGCCCGGGCAGCAGGGCGCCCATGTCCTTGATGCCCAGGTCCCGCTTGATCATCGACTCGCCGAGGTCACCCAGCGTGGCGCTGACCGCGACCGCGAAGCCCAGCAGCAGGCCCTGCCACCACACTCCGTCGTCGATCAGGAACTGCATGCACAGCGCGCCCGCCACCATCGCGAACGCCACGGCGCCGATCAGGCCCTCGCGGGTCTTGCCGGGGCTGATGCGCGGGGCGAGCTTGTGCTTGCCGAAGCGCCAGCCCACCGCGTACGCACCCGTGTCGCTGACGACCGTCAGGATCAGGAACGTCAGCACCCGCCAGGCGCCGTCGCCCGCCGCCAGCATCAGCGCCACGAACGTGGCCAGGAACGGCACGTAGAACGCCGCGAAGATGCCGGCCGTGACGTCCCTGAGGTAGTCGTCCGGCGGCTCCGTCATGCGCCACACGAGCACGGCGAGCGCGGTGAAGGCCATGGCCACCCACGCGCCCTCGGCGCCGCCCACGTAGCCCGCGACGGTCATCGCGGCGCCGCCGATCGCCAGCGGCACCAGGGGAGCCCTGATGGCCTTGCGCTCGGCCAGGCGGGAGGTCAGCTCCCACAGCCCGACCACCACGGCGACGACGATCACGCCGAGGAAGACGGGCTTGTAGATGAACAGGGAGGCGAGGATCACCGCGCCGAGGCCGACACCGACCCCTATCGCGGCACGCAGATCCCGGCCCGCACTCTTCTTCGCCTTGGACCCCTGGGGGTTGGCAGGCTCCTGCGGCCGGATGTCGGGCTCCTGTTCATCGCGGAACAGGGGGCCACCGATGTGGGCGGCCCCCTGCTCACGGTCGGCACCGTCGTCCTGGTGTCCGCCTGCTCCGGGCACAATGGGCATGGCCCGAGTCTGCGCCGCGACGCCCGCCTCGTGCACAGGACCCGCCGGGGCAGGTCCCTGGTCGGTGGACCCCCAGTATCCGGCGCGCGGCGGGGCTCCCCAGGATGCGTCGTTCATCAGACCTCGAGCAGCTCGGCTTCCTTGTGCTTGAGCAGCTCGTCCACCTGCGCGACGTACTTCGCGGTGGTGTCGTCGAGCTCCTTCTCCGCGCGGCGCACCTCGTCCTCGCCGGACTCCTTGTCCTTGACGAGCTTGTCGAGGGCGTCCTTCGCCTTGCGGCGGATGGAGCGGATCGAGACCTTGGCGTCCTCGGCCTTGGTCTTGGCGACCTTGACGAACTCCTTGCGGCGCTGCTCGGTCAGCTCCGGGAAGGTCACCCGGATGATGTTGCCGTCGTTGCTCGGGTTGACGCCGAGGTCCGAGTCGCGGATCGCCTGCTCGATGTTGCGCAGCGCGCTCTTGTCGAACGGGGTCACCACGGCCATGCGCGGCTCGGGCACCGAGAACGACGCCAGCTGGTTGATGGGCGTCAGCGCGCCGTAGTAGTCCGCAACGATCTTGTTGAACATCGCCGGGTGCGCACGCCCGGTGCGGATCGCCGCGAAGTCCTCCTTGGCGACCACAACGGCCTTCTCCATCTTCTCCTCGGCCTCGAGGAGGATCTCTTCGATCACCACTTGCTCCTGGTGTTATCAGTAAGCAGAGCCTCGCCCCTGCGCGCGTCTTCTCCTGCACGGTGTCCGACCGGCAGGCAGTTGTCCATCCCCGTGCCGAGGTCTTCCCATGGCACGGAGTTGCCGTCCGTCATCGTTCGGTGAGACGCGGACGGCGTACGGGCTCTTCAGTCCCGCGTGCCCTGGTCGCTCACGAGCGTGCCGATCTTCTCACCCTTGACGGCACGTGCGATGTTGCCCTCGGCGAGCAGCTCGAAGACCAGGATCGGCACCTTGTTGTCCATGCACAGGCTGATGGCGGTGGCGTCGGCGACCTTCAGGCCGCGGGCGAGCACCTCGCCGTACTCCAGGGCGTCGAACTTCACCGCGTCGGGGTTCTTCTTCGGGTCGGAGTCGTAGACCCCGTCGACGCCGTTCTTGCCCATGAGGATCGCCTCGGCGTGGATCTCCAGGGCGCGCTGGGCGGCGGTGGTGTCGGTGGAGAAGTAGGGCATGCCCATGCCCGCGCCGAAGATCACGACGCGGCCCTTCTCCAGGTGGCGCACGGCGCGCAGCGGGATGAACGGCTCCGCGACCTGGCCCATGGTGATGCCGGTCTGCACCCGGGTCTCGACGCCTTCCTTGGACAGGAAGTCCTGGAGGGCGAGGCTGTTCATGACGGTGCCGAGCATGCCCATGTAGTCCGAGCGGGCGCGGTCCATGCCGCGCTGCTGCAGTTCGGCGCCGCGGAAGAAGTTGCCGCCGCCGATGACGACGGCGATCTCGTAGCCCTCGCGGACCACGGCCGCGATCTCACGGGCGATGGCGTGCACGACATCGGGGTCGACACCGAGCCCGCCGCCGCCGGCGAAGGCCTCACCTGACAGTTTCAGCAGGAACCGACGCCGCTTGCCCTGGTCGGCGCTGGTGTCGTCGGCTGCCTGCTTGGCGTCCGCGCCCTGGTTCATTGCAGTTCTCCTCGTGCACATACGAAGAAGGCCATTGCCGGATGGATCCTTTCGGTTCCCTCTGCGGCAATGGCCTCCTCGTCACATCAGCGGCCGGCCGGTGGACGGTCGGCTGCATACGACCCTAGCGGGTCGCGGGTCATTCGCTGCTGCCGACGGCTCAGGCGCCGACGCGGATGCGGGCGAAGCGCTTCAGCGTGACACCGGCCTCGTCCAGAACCTTCTGGACGGTCTTCTTGTTGTCCTTGGCGAAGGGCTGGTCCAGCAGGACCTGCTCCTTGAAGAAGCCGGTGACGCGACCCTCGACGATCTTCGGCAGGGCGGCCTCGGGCTTGCCCTCCTCGCGAGCGGTGGCCTCGGCGACGCGACGCTCGTTCTCCACGACGTCGGCCGGGATGGCGTCACGGGAGAGGAACTTCGGCGCGAAGGCGGCGATGTGCTGCGCGACGTCCTTGGCGACCTCGGCGTTGGCCTTGTCCAGCTCGACCAGCACGCCGACCTGCGGGGGCAGGTCCGCGGCGGTGCGGTGCATGTAGGCGAAGACCTGGCCGTCGGCGAACTGCGCGAAGCGGTCCACGACGATCTTCTCACCGAGGGTGGCGTTGGCCTCGTCCACGTACGCCTGGACGGTCTTGCCGGCCTCGATCTCGGAGGCCATCAGGGCCTCGACGTCGGCCGGAGCGGTCTTGGCGATGTGGGCGGCCAGGGCCTCGGCGACGGCGATGAACTTCTCACCCTTGGCGACGAAGTCGGTCTCGCACTTCAGCTCGACGATGACACCGGAGGTGTTGTCGTCGGCGATGACGGAGACGACGGCGCCGTTCTCGGTGGTGCGGCTCTCGCGCTTGGCCACGCCCTTCAGGCCCTTGACGCGGACGATCTCGACGGCCTTCTCGAGGTTGCCCTCGGCCTCGTCGAGCGCCTTCTTGCAGTCCATCATGCCGGCGCCCGTGAGCTCGCGGAGCTTCTTGACGTCAGCGGCGGTGAAGTTCGCCATCCTTCAATCCTTCTTCTGCACTACGCCTTGCCGCGGCCTTCGGGCGTCATCGGCAAGGCTGGTCCGTCTTGAGGTCACCACAGCTGCCGGTCCCCGTCCCGCTGACGGGGTCCGACAGTGGATCCACCAGGCGACGGCGGGGGCGAGGGCCCCCGCCGTCCGGTACGGCAGGGCGTCAGGCCTGCTCGGCGTCCGCCGGCTTCTCGGCCTCGGCCTCGGCCGGAGCCTCGGCAGCGGCCTCGGCCGGCTTCTCGGCCTCGTCGGCCTTCTTCTCGCCCTCGAGCAGGTCGCGCTCCCACTCGGCCAGCGGCTCGCCCGCGGCCTTCTCGCCCTTGCCCTCACCGGCACCACCGGAGCGGGCGATGAGGCCCTCGGCGACGGCGTCGGCGATCACGCGGGTGAGCAGGGTGACGGAGCGGATGGCGTCGTCGTTGCCCGGGATCTTGTAGTCGACCTCGTCGGGGTCGCAGTTGGTGTCGAGGATCGCGACGACCGGGATGCGGAGCTTGCGCGCCTCACCGACGGCGATGTGCTCCTTCTTGGTGTCCACGATCCAGACGGCGCTGGGCACCTTCTGCATCTCGCGGATGCCGCCGAGGGTCTTCTCGAGCTTGGCCTTCTCGCGGGAGAGGACCAGGAGCTCCTTCTTGGTGAGGCCGGAGGCGGCCACGTCCTCGAAGTCGATGAGCTCGAGCTCCTTCAGGCGCTGCAGGCGCTTGTAGACGGTCGAGAAGTTGGTGAGCATGCCGCCCAGCCAGCGCTGGTTGACGTAGGGCATGCCGACACGGGTCGCCTGCTCGGCGATGGCCTCCTGGGCCTGCTTCTTCGTACCGACGAACATGATGGAGCCGCCGTGCGCGACGGTCTCCTTGACGAACTCGTAGGCGCGGTCGATGTACGACAGCGACTGGAGCAGGTCGATGATGTAGATGCCGTTGCGCTCCGTGAAGATGAAACGCTTCATCTTCGGGTTCCAACGACGGGTCTGGTGACCGAAGTGGACGCCGCTCTCCAGCAGCTCCCGCATCGTGACGACGGCCATGGCCGCGCTCCTTGAAATACTCGGTTCCACGACGGCCGGGCGGCCGCCGCTCCTGACGCCCCGACGCGCCTGCCGTGGACGGATCCCTTGCGAGGAGCCGTGCACGGACCGAGAGACACGGCCACCGGGCTGCCCGAGTGGGTCTGACGCGCCAGTGGCGGGGCGTGCGAAGTCGACCCGGTGACCCGGATCGCCAAGAGAAGTGTACGGGACCGGAGAACCACCGGGTGACGGCGTTGTCCACAACCGGCGAGTAGTCCACAGATCACCGTCAAGATCCCCCCGGCCCGCCGATCTCCGTCACCGTTGCGCCATGCGACGACTGGGCTCGGCCGTGCGGGCGCTCGCGCTCTGCGCCCTCGCGGTCCTCATCCATTGGTGTACGTGCGCCCCGGCGGTTGCCGCCCCCGGCCCGAGGGGGCCGGACGGTGACCGCGCGTGGCCGGTGACCGGGGCGGCGGGGGCGCGCCGGCCGCCGGTCCTGCGGGCGTGGGAGCCGCCCCCGGCGCCCTGGGCGGCCGGGCACCGAGGCGTGGATCTACGGGCCGGGGCGGGCCTGCCGGTACGGGCCGCGGCGCCGGGGACCGTGTCCTTCGCGGGCACCGTGGCCGGGCGCGGGGTGCTGGTGGTGGAGCTGGCCGGGACGGGCAGCCCGCCGCTGCGCACGACGTACGAGCCGGTGCGCGCCTCCGTGCGCGAGGGGGCGCGGGTGGCGGCCGGTGAGGTGGTGGGGGTGCTGGAGCCGGGCCCGTACCACTGCCCGGGCGGCTGCCTGCACTGGGGACTGCGGCGCGGGGAGGCCTATCTGGACCCGCTGAGCCTGCTGCCCCCGTGGATGCTGCGGGGCGGCCCGTCGCGGCTGCTGCCCCTGACCGGCCCGCTGGGGGCCGGTCCGCCGGGGTTCGGTTTACGGGGAGCCGGCCTGCCGGGGCGCGGCCCGCTGGGGTCAGCCCTGTACGCCGCGCAGGGCCATGGTGACGGCGGCCTCGGTGATCCGGTCCGGTTCCTCGGCGGCGCCGAGCTCGATGCGGCGGACGGCGGCATCGACCACGCCCTGCAGCAGCATGGCCGTCAGCCGGGGCTGCTCGTGGCCGAGGGTCATCAGGGCCTCGACGACCATGGCGATCAGCCCGCCGTGGGCGGCGCGGATCTTCTCGCGGGCGCCCGCGTCGAGCTCTCCGGCGGAGATGGCGACGACGGCGCGGTGCCGGCGGTCACCGACGAGCGCCAGCTGCTGCCGCACATAGGCCTCGATCTTGCCCTCGGGGGTGGCCGACCGCTCCATGGCGGCCTCGACCTCCGCCGCCCAGACGGGGAAGTCGACGGCGCACAGCTCCTCGACGACGGCCGCGCGCGAGCGGAAGTACTCGTAGACCGAGGACCGCGCGAGTCCCGTGCGCTCGGCGAGGGCGGGGAAGGTCAGCGCCTCCGTACCGCCTTCGGACAGCAATGAGCGTGCGGCGTCCAAGAGGGCGTCGCGCTGCATCGTCCGGTGCTCGGCCACTGAGGCCGCTCGAATCCTGGGCACGGTCCCACTTTACGGACAGGGCCCGCCGGGGACGACGGTGGAGGGACGATTCAGCGAAGGGATCCGCGCACGGATCAGCGCCCGACGTCCGCCAGCTTGGCCCTCAGCTGGAGGACCGACTTGGTGTGGATCTGGCTCACCCTGCTCTCGGTGACGCCGAGGACGTGGCCGATCTCGGCGAGGGTGAGGCCCTCGTAGTAGTAGAGGGTGACGACGGTCTTCTCCCGGTCGGGCAGGGTGTTGATCGCCCGGGCCAGCAGCCGGCGCAGCTCGTGGTCCTCGGCGACCTCGACGGGGTCGTCGGCCGCCGTGTCCTCGAGGGTGTCCATCAGGCTCAGCCGGTCGCCGCCCTCGCCGCCGGCGTAGAGCAGCTCCTCCAGCGCCACCACGTTGGCCAGCGACAACTGACTGAAGACCGCGTGCAGTTCCTCGAGCGAGATGTCCATCTCCGCGGCCACCTCGGCCTCGGAGGGGGTGCGGCGCAGCGCGGCCTCCAGGGTGGCGTACGCGCGCTCGACGGCGCGCGCCTTCTGCCGGACCGAGCGGGGGATCCAGTCCAGGGCCCGCAGCTCGTCGATCATCGCGCCCCGGATGCGGGTGATGGCGTAGGTCTCGAACTTGATGGAGCGGGAGGGGTCGAACTTCTCGATGGCGTCGATGAGGCCGAAGATCCCGGAGGAGACGAAGTCGGCCTGCTCGACGTTGGGCGGCAGGCCGACGCTGACCCGCCCGGCCACGTACTTCACCAGGGGCGAGTAGTGAAGGATCAACTGTTCCCGCAGCCGGTCGTCGCCCGAGGCCTTGTACGACCGCCACAGCTCGTCGAGCGTCGTGGGTGCGGGAGGGCGCACGGCGCCACGCGCCGCGGGCGGTGCCGCCGCGTGATCGGACCCGGAAGTGTGCTGGGGCATTCGTCGTTCTGAGCCGTTCTGCTGTGACGTGGATCGGTTGGTACGAATGGATGGATCCCGTGAGCGTAGCGTGACCGGAGCGCTGCGGTGAGCGAGGAGACTCCTTTGATGGACGCGGCCGTGTCCCGCCGTACTCCGAGTGACGGCCACCGGGGCGCCCGGCGGCCCCGCGGAGCCCGCCGTATCGGCCGCCGCGGTCACCGCCTTAACCCTTTCACCCGATCACCCCAGGTCAAGCACCGCCTCGCCGCACAGGGTGGCGCCGTCCGGGGGGCTTGGGGGTGCCGGATGTTGACGTGGCGTCAGCCAGCCGCCAGAGATCGCCCCGCCGTTCCACGAATCCCAGCGCCTGGAGTTCGTACAGGCCGGCGAGCGCCCGCTCCCGGCCCGTCCCGGCGTTTCGTGCGATGAGCGCGGTGTCCCCGCCGCCCCGTCCGGGGACGGCCTCCAGCACCCGCAGCGCCGCCGGCTCCAGCAGGTCCCGGGCCACCACCGGGCCGCGCCGCTCGGGAGCCAGCTCGCCGATGCCGCCCACGAGCTCGGCGATCTCGTCGGCGTCGGTCACCACGCAGGCCCCCTCGCGCAGCAGTTCGTGCACCCCCGCCGAGAGGCCGGACGTGACCGGGCCGGGCACCCCCATCGTGTGCCGCCCCAGCTGCCGCGCCCGGCGCGCCGTGACCAGCGATCCGCTGCGGTACTCGGCCTCCACGACCACCGTGCCCCGCGTCAACGCCGCGATGACGCGGTTGCGGAGCACGAAGCGGCTGCGCGTGGGATGCCCGCCCGGCGGCAATTCCGCCAGCACCAGCCCCTGTTCCGTGATCCGGTCGATCAACTCGGTGTGCCCGCGCGGATAGGGCACGTCCACCCCCGAGGCCAGCACCGCCACCGTCGCCCCGCCCACGGCGAGCGCCCCGCGGTGCGCCGCCCCGTCGACCCCGTACGCCGCGCCCGAGACCACCACCCAGCCGCGCTCCGCGAGCCCCGAGCCGAGCAGGGCCGCCACGTAGGAGCCGTAGTCGGTGCAGGCGCGGGCGCCCACCACCGCGACGGACCGCAGCGCCCACAGCCGCAGGCTCGGACTGCCGCGCACCCACAGCCCGATGGGCCGGGCGTCCCCCAGGTCGTCCAGCTGCCCCGGCCACTCGGCATCGCCCGGGCACAGGAAGCGGCCGCCCAGCCGGTCCACGGCCGCCAGGTCCGCGGCCGGGTCGAGCGTCGCGGCCCGCGCCCGGCACCCGGCGAGCCGGTCCGCCCGCGCCCCCGCCGGCGGCGGCCCGGCCCCGGTCAGCCCCCGCACCAGCGCCACCGGCCCCATCTGCCGCAGCCACCGCCCCACGCTCTCGTCCCCCGGCTCGGTCAGCCCGGTCAGCGCGGCCCGCGCCAGTCTCTCCTCCGGACCGGGCGCGGTCACGGCCGGCCTCCGGCGCCGACCACGCCACGCAGCACACCCGTGCGCAGCTCCAGCGCCTGGACGACGTCCTCGGCACCGGGCCGGTCGTGCCCGGCGAGGTCCGCCACGGTCCACGCGACGCGCAGCACCCGGTCGAGCCCCCGGGCCGTCAGCAGCCCCCGCTCCATGTCCCGTTCGGCCTCCGCCAGCGCCTCCGGCGCGGCTCTCCAGCGGGTGCGCAGCTCGTGCCCGGGGACCTCGCTGTTGGTGTGCCACGGCGTGCCGGCGTACCGGGCGGCGGCCCGCTCCCGGGCGGCGCGCACCCGGGCCGCGACCTCGGCGCTGCTCTCGGCCGCCGCGCCGGCGCCGGTCAGCTCCGAGCGCGAGACCGGCTCGATGCGCACCCTGAGGTCCACCCGGTCCATCAGCGGCCCGGACAGCCGGCTCAGGTAGCGCCGGACCGCCTGCGGCGGGCACTGGCAGCCCTCGCCGGTCATGCCGTGCCGCCCGCAGGGGCAGGGGTTCGCGGCGAGCACCAGCAGGAAGGCGGCGGGCAGCCGCATCATCCCGCCCGAGCGGGCCACCACCACGTGCCCCGACTCCAGCGGCTGGCGCAGCGCGTCCAGCACCCGTCCGGAGAACTCGGGAGCCTCGTCCATGAAGAGCACCCCGTGGTGCGCCAGGGAGACCGCTCCCGGCCGGGGCAGCCCCGACCCGCCGCCGACGAGGGAGGGCATGGACGCCGAGTGGTGGGGCGCGCAGTAGGGCGCGCGGTCGATCAGGGGCTGTCCGGCGGGCAGGACTCCGGCCACCGAATGGACCGCCGTGACCTCCAGGGACTCCTGGGGCGTGAGGGGCGGCAGCAGGCCGGGCAGCCGCTCGGCCAGGAGCGTCTTGCCGGCCCCGGGCGGGCCCAGGAAGTAGAGGTGGTGCCGCCCGGCGGCCGCCACCTCCAGCGCGCGGCGGGCCCTGGCCTGCCCGGCGACCTCGGCCAGGTCGGGAAGCCGCTCGCCGTACCGGTCCCCGTTCGGCGGCGCCGTGCCCGGCAGCGCCAGCCCCGCCAGCATCGGATCGGGCCGCCCCTCCCCCGGCGGCTCCTCGTCCTCCTCGGGCACCGGCTCGTCCGTCAGCACCGCGATCAGCTGCCGCAGGCTGCGCACCCCCAGGACCGAGACCCCCGGCACCAGCGCCGCCTCCGCCGCCGTGCGCTCGGGCACCACGACCTGCCGATAGCCGGCGTCGGCGGCGGCCAGGACCGCGGGGAGCACCCCGCGCACCGGGCGGACCCGGCCGTCCAGGCCCAGCTCGCCGATCATCACCAGGTCGGCGATCGCGCGGGGGTCGAGGCGCTCGGCCGCGCCCAGCACCGCGCAGGCCACGGCCAGGTCGAAGCCGCTGCCGCCCTTGGGGACGGAGGCCGGGCTCAGGCCCACGGTCAGCTTCTTCTGGGGCCACTCGCCTCCCGAATTCACCACCGCCGCCCGGACCCGGTCACGGCTCTCGCTCAGGCTCTTGTCCGGCAGTCCCACCAGGGTGAACGCCGCGACACCCGGCTCCAGGTCCGCCTGGACCTCGACGACCACGCCCTCGACGCCCACCAGCGCCACCGAGCACGTACGGGCGAAGCCCATCACGCCACCCCCCTGACGTGCTCCACCACGGGCGCGCCCCGGCCGGGGACGACCACGCCCACCAGGTCGATGCGCACCCCGCCCGCCGGCGGCGCGCCGCCGTGCCGCTCCAGCCAGCGGCCGGCGAGCAGGCGCAGCCGGTCGGCCTTGCCGGCCCGGACCGCGGCCATGGGATGTTCGAACGGGCCCTCGCGCCGGGCCTTCACCTCGCAGATGACCAGGGTGTCGCCGTCCGCGGCCACGATGTCGATCTCGCCGTCGCGGCACCGCCAGTTGCGGGCCAGCACCCTCATCCCGGCCTCGGCCAGCCGGCGCGCGGCCAGGTCCTCCCCGTACCTGCCGAGTCCCCCTCGGGCGTTCATCGGCACCACCTCCGGTGCCGACTATGAAGCCCCCGCCGCCCCCTGTTGGATCTTGGTGGATAACCGACGGGTTGTGGAAAACCCCGCCACCCGAACGAGCGGCTCAGGTCCCCGGAAGGTCCAGATCGCTCTTGTTGAGCTCCTCGATGTTCACGTCCTTGAACGTGAGCACCCGCACCTGCTTCACGAAGCGGGCCGGGCGGTACATGTCCCACACCCACGCGTCCGCCATCGAGACCTCGAAGAAGACCTCGCCCTGCACGGAGTGCACCTGCATCTCGTAATCGTTGGTGAGGTAGAAGCGCCGCTCGGTTTCGATCACGTATTTGAACAGACCGACGACGTCGCGGTACTCCCGGTAGAGCTTCAGCTCCATCTCGGTCTCGTACTTCTCGAGGTCCTCGGCGCTCATGGCATGTTCCCCTTCAGCCGTGCGTCCCCCCATTGTGCGTCAGGCGCGCTCAGTCTCCAGGAGCACCGGCGTACTCGGGGGCCCCTCGTCGAGCAGCGTACGCAGCAGCTCGGCGAGCCTGTTCGGATACACCGTCTCATGGGCCGCGAGGAGTTCCTCGCACGTCCACCACCGCAGCCCGCTGGTACTGCGCCGCTCCAGCTCCGTCCGCCCGCCGGTCCACAGGTCCGGCTCCCGGCGCCGGGTGCGGGCCAGGAAGTAGCGCTCGTCCTGGTCCCAGCGCCGCCCGGCGAAGGGGAAGGAGCAGGTCCGCAGCCACAGCACCGGACCCAGTTCGATCTCCGTGATCCCCGTTTCCTCGGCCACCTCCCGATGGGCCGCCTCCTCCCAGCTCTCGTCGCCCTCGAGGCCCCCGCCCGGGGTGAACCACCAGGTCACCGAGGGGTCGTCGGGCTCGTGGCCGTGGATGAGCAGCACCCGGTCGTCGGGGTCGAGCAGGATCACCCGCGCCGCCCGGCGCGGGGCCGCGCCTTCCCCGCCCGGATCAGCCATGGGGCACCGCCGCCTTCCCGCGGCCCGCCGACCGCCGGGCCAGCGGTCCGTACGCCGCACCTCCCAGGATGAGCACGGCGCCCGCGATCACGCACGTGACGATCAGGGGCAGCGGTCCGGGGCGGGAGGTGCCGCCGGGCAGGGCGGCGAAGGAGCCGGGCCGGTCGATCATGCCCCAGCCGGCCACGGGCCAGGCCGTGGCGTCCACCCGGGCCCGCACGGCGTCGCGCGGGACCGCGCCCTGGCCGCCGTCGGTCAGGTGGGTGCGGGAGTCGACCGAGTCGGTGCGGTGGTCGCCGAGCAGGAAGAGGCGGCCGTCCGGCACGGTGGCGGTGAAGGGGGTGGGCGAGGCCGGACCGCCCGCCGCCAGGTACGGCTCCTCCACCGGCTTGCCGTTGATCATCAGGCGGCCCTGCCGGTCGCAGCACTCGATCCGGTCCCCGCCGGTGCCCACGACCCGCTTGATCATGGGCATGTTGCCCCAGACCTTGTCCTGGAAGACGACGACATCCCCCCGGCGCACGGCGTCGCCGTGCACGCGCTGGGCGAGGACCCGGTCGCCGATCCCGATCGTGGGGGCCATCGAGTCGGTGGGGACGGTGTACGGCCGGTACAGCAGGGCGGCCCAGGCGAACCCGCCGAGGAAGAGGACCAGCCCGAGGGCCACGGCCAGTCCGGACACCACTCTGCCCGTGCGGCCCTGGCCGTCCCCGTCACGTCCCGCTGTGCTCATCGCGTCGCGCCCCCGCGTCAGGACCACGGGGCCGACGCCTCGTGGAAGATCGGATTCCGCATGCCTTGGGGCACGGAATCGCACACTACCCGGGGGTACGGCCGCCAGTCAGCCCCTCCGGCCGGCCCGCGTGACGGGCTCGCAGGCCGCGGCCTTCCGCACGATCCGGCGCCGGCGCCACAGCACCACCGGCAGCGCCCCCGCCAGCCCCAGCGCCGGCGGCACGGCGGCACCCGCCGCGCTCAGCCCGGGCTGGTCGAAGGTCTTGGGCACCGACAGGACGTCCAGGCGGTTGAGCGGCCACGCCACGGCGACCGCGCGGCCGACGACGTCGTCCTCCGAGACCGTGCCCTGGAACTTGTCGCCCTCCATGTGCCAGCGCGAGTCGAGGGAGTCCTGGCGGTGGTCGCCCATCACCCAGATCCGGCCCTCGGGCACCTTGACCGGGCCGAACGGCTTGTCGCCGCAGGGAGTGTTGCCGGGGAAGATGTACGGCTCGTCCAGCGGCTTGCCGTTGACGACCACCGGCTGGTTGTCGCCCTTGCACTCCACGGTGTCCCCGCCGGTCGCGATGACCCGCTTGATCAGGTCCTTCTCCTCGGCCGAGGGCATCAGGCCGACGAAGCTGAGCACCTTCTGGATGCCGGTGCCGATCGGCCCGTTGTTCGCGGCGGGGCTCTCGCCGAGCCAGCCGCCCGGATCGTGGAAGACCACGACCTCGCCCCGCTCGGGTTTCGACCCGAACCACGGGGTGAGCTTGTCCACCAGCACCCGGTCACCGCGCTGCAGGGTGTTCTGCATCGACTCGGAGGGGATCGAGAAGGCCTGCACCAGGAACGTCTTGATCACCAGCGCGAGCAGCAGGGCGATGCCGATGAGGAGCGGCAGCTCCTTCCAGAACGAGCGTTGCCTCGAGGGCTCGCGCCGGGCCGGCTCCGGATCCGCTCCGCCGTCGGGCGGCTGCTGCCCGCCGTCCCGGCCGGCGTCCGTGCGGGGCGCCTCGTCCGGGTTCCCGGCGTCCACCGGGGGACGGCCGTCCGGACCGTCGCCGGCCCGGGGGCCGGCTTCGTCCCGCGCCTCGTCCCGTGCCCCGGGCCGCCCGCCGAGGTCCCGGGGGTGCTCCCCCGGTTGCCCCTCGTCCCCGGGCCGCCTCTCGGGCTCTCCGTGACCGGACCGCGCGCCGACCGCCAAGTCCCCCACATCCACTCCTCACTCCACGCTGCCGCCTGCCGCATCCATGACGCAGGCCCACCACTCCCCTAACGAGCGGGAGTTCCGCAGGGGTCGGGAGCCGGGTCAATCCCTCGCGATCCGCAAGGACACACTATGCACCGGTTCGTCCCCGGGCATGCCCCTGGACGGCGCGTCGAATTCACCCGGTACGACCGTTCGCGAGGTCCTGCAGGAGGCGCGGGCGAGTGGCGCCTACAGCCGCCGCCAGTGCCCGAACGGCCAGGCGATGACCGCCGCACGTCCCACCACCAGGTCCTCCCCGACCGTGCCGTGCCCCGGCTCGCTCAGGTGGTAGCGCGAATCGGCCGAATCGGAGCGGTGGTCGCCCATGACGAACAGCCGGCCCTTCGGCACCTTCACCTCGAACGTCAGCTTCGAGGGCGCGTCGCCGGGATGGATGTACGGCTCCTCGACCGGCTTTCCGTTGACCGTGACCCTGCCGTCCTTGTCGCAGCACTTGACCGTGTCCCCGCCGACCCCGATCACACGCTTGATCAGGTCCCGCTCGTCGGCGGACGGCAGCAGCCCGATGAACGTCAGGGCCTGCTTCGCCTGCTTGATCCCCACCGGGTCCGGCCCGCCGGAGTACTTCTGGTCGCCGTCCAGCCAGCCGCCCGGGTCCTTGAAGACCACCACGTCCCCGCGCTCCGGCCGGGAGCCGAACCACGGCGTCAGCTTGTCGACGAGCACCCTGTCGCCGATCCGGATGGTCTGCTCCATCGAGCCGGACGGGATCACGAACGCCTGCACGAGGAACGTCTTGAGGACCAGGGCGATCAGCAGCGCCACACCTATGAGGACGGGCACCTCCTTGATCACGGACCGGCGGCGCCGCCGCTTCAGCCGCTGGGCGGCCTTCCGCCGCTCGGCCCGTCCGCCGGTGACCGGTGGCGCGACGCCGGAGGCCGCCGGGGCCCCCGCTTCCGCCTCCGCGTCCACCGCTCCCGCGTACCCGCCGGCGGCCGTCGCGCGTTCACCCGTGCGCGTGCGCCCGTCCGGGGCCGTCCGCCCGGCCAGGACCGTACGGCCGCCGGGGCGCCCCCGGCTACCCATGCGGGCCACCGCCGTGGCCCGCCGCGCCGCCGGCGCCCGGATCCGGTACGCCCGCGAAGGCACCGGACCGTTTCAGCGAGGTCATGCGGCCCATGGGCCAGCCGATCCAGTCGGCCCGCCCCAGGACGCGGCCGACCGGAACCGTGCCGCCACCGGGCTCGCCCAAATGGTCACGTGAATCACGGGAGTCACTGCGATGGTCACCCATGACCCATAGCTTGCCCTCCGGCACCACGATGTCGAACGGCACTTGCGAAGGCGAGTCGCCCGGGTAGAGGTAGTCCTCGAGCACCGGATGGCCGTTGACCTCCAGCCGGCCGCCGCGGTCGCAGCACCTGACCCGGTCGCCGCCGACGCCCACCACCCGCTTGATGTAGTCGCTCCGCGCGGACCGCATGAGCCCCACGGACGACGCGCCCTTGCGCACCAGCGCCGCCACCGGGTTCTCCGTGGGCGCGCCCTGGACGAAGGAGTCGGTGCCGTCGAAGACGATCACGTCGCCGCGCCGGGGCCCGTCCCCGAAGCGGTAGGCGAGCTTGTTGACCAGAACCCGGTCGCCGACCGCGAGGGTGTTCCTCATCGATCCGCTGGGAATCACGAAGGGCTGCACGACATAGCTGCTGACCAGAAGCAGGAAGATCATGCAGATGAACAGCAGCAGCCCGGCCCGGCGCAGCGGCCCGCCACCGGCCGGCCACCGCCGGGCGCGGGCCGCGAAGGACGCGAAGGACGCGAAGGCCGGAAAACGCGCGGAGCGCGACCCCCGCTCCCGGCCCTGTTCGGGGCCGGGAGAGCGGTCGCGCTCCGGAAGCTGTGCGAGCTGTTCGTCGGTGTCCATCGAGCCGAGAGCCTATCCGGCCCGGCCGGGACGCCGACGGAAAGCTTACTTGTCGCGCTTCTCCTTGATCTTCGCGGCCTTGCCGCGGAGCTCACGGAGGTAGTACAGCTTGGCGCGACGGACGTCACCGCGGGTGATGAGCTCGATCTTCTCGAAGATCGGGCTGTGCACCGGGAAGGTGCGCTCGACGCCGACGGAGAAGGAGACCTTGCGGACCGTGAAGGTCTCGCTGACGCCCGCGCCCTGGCGGCGGATGACGACACCCTTGAACTGCTGGATGCGGGAGCGGTTGCCCTCGATGACGCGAACGTGGACGTTCACGGTGTCGCCGGGGCGGAAGGCCGGGATGTCGGTGCGCAGGGAAGCGGCGTCGACGCCGGAAAGCAGGGTGGACATGAATGTCTGCTTCCTCGCTGATGCCACAGGTCATCAGCGGAATCGTGCTGAAGGATGGAGTGGTGCCGAAACGCCGGGCGGACGTCGTTCCCCCTGTGGCAGGGGCGTGCGCCGGACGCAAGGCAACGGCTTATTCTTCCACGTCCTGGGCCACTCGCCAAAATCGGCCGTCGTCGCCCGGGGCCCAGCCCAGGATCGAGAGCATCTCGCGGTCCTTCTTGTCGAACGCCGCCGGGTCGGCGCGCTCGATCAGGTCCGGCCGGTTCCGGGTCGTCCGCCGGAACGCCTCGTCCCGGCGCCAGCGGGCGATCTTGCCGTGGTGACCGCTGAGCAGGACGTCCGGAATGCCCCGGCCGCGCCACTCCGGCGGCTTGGTGTAGACCGGGCCCTCGAGCAGGTCGGCCATGGCGCCGGGCGCGAAGGAGTCGTCGCGGTGCGACTCGGCGTTGCCGAGGACGCCGGGCAGCAGCCGGGCGATGGCCTCGACCATGACCAGCACCGGGGCCTCGCCGCCGGCCAGCACGTAGTCGCCGATGGAGACCTCGCGGACGTCGCACCGCTCGGCGTAGTCCTCGATGACGCGGCGGTCGATGCCCTCGTAGCGGGCGGGCGTGAAGACCAGCCACGGCTTCTCGGACAGCTCGACGGCGAGCTCCTGGGTGAAGGGGCGCCCGCTCGGGGTGGGCACCACGATCACCGGCCGGCCCTCGCCGGACTCGATGACCGCGTCGAGCGCCTCACCCCACGGCTCCGGCTTCATGACCATGCCGGGTCCGCCGCCGTACGGGGTGTCGTCGACCGTGTTGTGCTTGTCGTGCGTCCAGGAGCGCAGGTCGTGCACGCGCACGTCCAGCTGGCCGCGGGCCCGGGCCTTGCCGACCAGCGAGACGTTCAGCGGCTCGAGGTACTCGGGGAAGATCGTGACGACGTCGAGGCGCATCAGGCGTCACCCTCGCCCTGCTCGGCGTCGCGGGAGCTCGCGACCTCGGCCTCGCCGCCGTCGATCAGTCCGCGCGGCGGGTCGACGACCGCGCGCTGCGCCTCGAGGTCGATCTCGGTCACGATCTCGGAGACGAAGGGGATCATCACCTCGCCGCCGTCCTCCCGCTCGACGATGAACAGGTCCTGGGACGGCAGGTGGGAGATCTCCGCGATGCGGCCGATCACGGTGCCGTCGACGGTGACGACCTCGAGGTCCATCAGCTGGTGGTCGTAGAACTCCTCGGGGTCCTCGGGAGTCTCGTCCGGGTCGACGTCGGCGATCAGCAGGGTGTTGCGCAGCGCCTCGGCGGCGTTGCGGTCGCCGACGCCCGCGAAGCGCAGCAGCAGCCGGCCACTGTGCACCCGGCCGGTCTCGATGGTCAGCGGCCCCACGCCCGCGGGGTCCGTGGCCAGCACGGCACCCGGGCCGAGCCTCAGCTCGGGCTCGTCCGTGCGCACCTCAACGGTGACCTCGCCCTTGATGCCGTGGGCGCGGCCGATCCTGCCGACTACCAGCTGCACAGTCTCAAATCCCCTCTTCGCGGCCGGCCTCCCCGGCTACCGCCGGGAGGGGCCCCCGCGGTCTCGCGGAAGCGGTACCTCGCCGTCCGGGTACCTCAATTATCGGTTGCTGCCGACGCAACGGCCGGTTACACGAAACGAGGCCGGGGGTGGCGTGCCACCCCCGGCCTCGTGCCGGTGCTCTATCGCTGCTCAGCGGACGTCGTCCACGTCGACCAGGTCGACGCGGATGCCACGGCCGCCGATGGCGCCCACGACGGTGCGCAGTGCGCGCGCGGTGCGGCCGTTGCGGCCGATCACCTTGCCGAGGTCATCGGGGTGCACCCGGACCTCCAGCACGCGCCCGCGACGCAGGTTGCGCGAGGCGACCTGCACATCGTCGGGGTTGTCGACGATGCCCTTTACGAGGTGCTCGAGGGCCTCCTCGAGCATGCTCAGGCCTCGGTCGACTCAGCGGACTCGGCCTCAGCGGCCTCGTCCTTCTTCTCCGACTTCTTCGCCTTGGGGGTGATGGCCTCACCCTTCGACGCGTCGGCGGCGTTCACGGCGGACTCGAAGAGGCCGCTGACGTCCTTCTTCGGCTCCGCGACGAG
The DNA here is from genome assembly GCF_014655595.1 of Streptomyces griseocarneus. GTDB lineage: Bacteria > Actinomycetota > Actinomycetes > Streptomycetales > Streptomycetaceae > Streptomyces > Streptomyces griseocarneus. The sequence continues at coordinate 101,690 of NZ_BNBL01000003.1, forward strand.
CATCGGGGCCGGGGCCGGCAGGCCCTTGAACTTCTGCCAGTCGCCGGTGACCTTGAGGATGGCCAGAACGGGCTCGGTCGGCTGCGCGCCGACGCTCAGCCAGTACTGGGCACGCTCGCTGTCGACCTCGATGCGCGAGGGGTTCTGCACCGGGTGGTACAGACCGATCTCCTCGATGGCCCGGCCGTCACGGCGGGTACGGGAGTCGGCGATGACGATGCGGTAGTGAGGCGAACGGATCTTGCCCAGACGCTTCAGCTTGATCTTGACTGCCACTGGAGTGGTGTCTCCTGGTCTTGACGTGGTTGGGCACAACGAGATGCCACGTGGGGTTTGCGGTACTCGGGGTGCCCGATGGACGCGTCAGCCGGAGGAGAGAGGGGTCCTATGCGACTGTCGAGTACAGCGACCCATTGTGCCACACCGCCGCGAACCTGCCGACCGCGGATCTTGGCAGCCGGGGGCCGGGCAACCGTGAACCTGCCGAGCGCGGACGGGCCCGGGCCGCACCCCGGGACGTCATGGCTCGTCCGGCCGGTCCCGCTCAGCCGACGGAGACCGCCTCGGGAATGCGGAAGGGCTGGCCGCAGCCGCCGCACATGATCGGCGCCTGGGCGAGCACGGACGGCACGACGCGGACGTTGCGCCCGCACTGGCAGACCGCCTTCACCCGCACCCCGCCACCGGAGGAGCCGTGGCGCGCGGCCGGGCCGCGGAAGGTGCGCGAGGTGTCGGCGGCCGTGGCGACCGTGTGCGCCTTCAGCGCGCGCTGCAGTCTGTCGATGGTGGAGCGGTAGCGCTTGCGCGCCTCCGGGTTGAGCACGACCAGGGAGAAGCCGCTGCTGGGATGCGGCTCATCGCTGTGATCGAGCCCCAGCTCCTCGGCGATCGCCAGGAACCGGCGGTTGTGGTAGCGGCCGGCACGAGAGGTGTCGCGGACACCGCGGGCGGCCGCGATGCCGTGCACTGCCTCGTGCAGCAGCCTTTCGAAGGAGAGCTCGGCGCCACAGGCGGACGACGACTCCCCGATCAACGATTCGGGCGCGGCTAGATCCGGCAGCTCGGGGTGGAACCGCTGAATGTCGGCCCACGCCTGCGCCAGCTCTGCGGCGAGAACAGGTGGTGTCGTGCTCACGTCGTGACAACGAGCCGGGGCGGCCCGGTGTTCCGATACCGGGCCATCCCAAATAATTTGCACGTACCAGTCAGTTTCCCGCCTCATACGTCCTGAGGAGGGCGGGTGCGCAGAACTACGGAGAAGGCGGATGAGCCGTGCACCAGTTCGCAAGGTGGGACGTACTGACTCATCAGTAAGGAAGATGCCCCAGCGCAAACGCCTCGGGCGCGCGCCGGAAGGCGCGCGCCCGAGGACACACGGATCAGTAGGCGCGGGCCACGATCGCCACGGCGCCCGGCTGGTCGTCGGAGTCCGGCACCGAGCCGTCCTCCGCCACCAGGCAGCGCACCGTCACGGCCTGCTCGGCCAGCTTGGCCTCGCCCTCCGCACCCAGCGTCGCCCACGGAATGCGGGCCCAGCCACCGGCGGCAGCGGCCTCGGCCGCCTCCTCGATGGTCTTCACGTCCGTCGTGCGAGACTCGCGGCGCTCGCGGGACTCGCGCAGCAGCTGCGCCTGGTCCTCCTCCAGGACCTTCGGCAGCAGCGCGGCCAGCTCCTCGATGCGCACCGGCTCCTTGCCGCCCGGAATGCGGCGGGCCAGCATGGCCGTGCCGTTCTCCAGGTCGCGCGGGCCGATCTCGATGCGGACCGGAACGCCCTTGAGCTCCCAGTCCACGGCACGACGGCCGAAGGGGGTGTCGGTGCGGTCGTCGACCTGGACGCGGATCCCGGCGGCCTTGAGCTGGTCGCCGATCTCGCGGACCTTGGCGAGGACGGCGTCGTCGCCCTTGATCGCCAGGACCACGGCCTGGACGGACGCCAGGCGCGGCGGGACGCGCAGGCCCTTGTCGTCGCCGTGCGACATGATCAGACCGCCGACCATGCGGGTCGACACGCCCCACGAGGTCTGCCAGACCAGCTCCTGCTGCCCGTCCTTCGACAGGTAGGAGGTGTTGAACGCCTTGGCGAAGTTCTGGCCCAGCTCGTGGCTGGTGCCCATCTGCAGCGCCTTGCCGTCGCCCATCATGCCCTCGAGCGTGAGCGTGTTGATCGCGCCGGCGAACCGCTCCTTGGCCGTCTTGCGGCCGAGCACGACGTCGATGCCCAGGACGTTGACCATGAAGTCGTAGTAGACGTCACGGTGGATCCGGGCCGCGTAGTCGCGGGCGTCCTCGTACGTGGCGTGGGCGGTGTGACCCTCCTGCCACAGGAACTCGCTCGTCCGCAGGAAGACGCGCGGACGCATCTCCCAACGCACCACGTTCGCCCACTGGTTGATCAGCAGGGGCAGGTCGCGGTAGCTCTGCACCCACTTGGAGAAGTACTCGTTGATGATCGTCTCGGACGTGGGCCGGACCACGACCGGCTCCTCGAGCTCCTTGCCGCCGCCGTGCGTGACGACCGCGAGCTCGGGCGCGAAGCCCTCGACGTGCTCGGCTTCCCTCGTCAGGTACGACTGCGGGATGAACAGCGGGAAGTACGCGTTGGAGGCGCCCGCGTCCTTGATCCGGGCGTCCATCTCCTGCTGCATGCGCTCCCAGAGCCCGTAGCCGTACGGGCGGATGACCATGGTGCCGCGCACCGGGCCGTTGTCGGCCAGCTCGGCCTTGTTGATCAAGTCCTGGTACCAGCGCGGGAAGTCTTCCGCCTGGGGGGTGAGAATGGGAGCCTTTGCCATGCTGCGAATGGTACGGGCCTCGCCACGCCGAGTGTGAATCCGTCCGCCGGCCACCCCTCCTTCCCGGCCGCACCGCGCCCCTGTTCGCCTTCCGTTTCCGTATCCGCCCACCCCGCCATTTCGTGCGACGAGCCCCGGCACATGCCATCGTGGACAGACGCGAACGTTCTCGCGCCACCCCCTGGACTCGACGGCGGAAGCGGAGTTCTCTGGCATCGGGGGGTTCTTCACCACAACGCACGGACAGCGGCACTCATGGGGGCGGAACAACGGACCAGGGCACAAGGACACGTCACCCGGCGGATTGGGGCGCATTCGATGACACCAACGCTCGTACGGCGGCACCGGCCGTCCCCGACCTCGCCCGCGTCACGGGCCCGCGACTGGGCGGAAATCCAGGAACGGATGCTGGTACCGCTCTACGAAGCGGTCTACGAACGCCTCGAGGTCGGCCCCGGGGCCCGGCTCCTGGGCCTGGGCTGCGGCTCCGGACTCTCCCTGCTCATGGCCGCCGCCCGCGGCGCCACCGTCTGCGGCGTCGACCACGACGGCCGCCGGCTCGAGCTCGCCCGCGAGCGACTGCTGCCCGAGGGTGCTCCCGACGACGACGCCCGGCTCCACCTCGGCGGCCCCGAGGCCGTCCAGGAACCCGCGGACGGCCCGTTCACCCTCGTCACCGCCTTCGAGCCGCTCGTCACCGCCACCGGCGACGCCCGCGCACTGGCCGGCACCCTGACCAGCGCCGCCGACAAGGCGGCCCAGGGCGCCCCCGTCGTCCTGGCCGGCTGGGGCCCGCAGGAGCGCTGCGCCGCCTCCGGCGCACTGCGCGTCGCCGCCCGCCTCGCCGACCCCATGTGCGCCCCCGCCCGCTGGCGCCCCAGCGGACGCGACGACCTGGAGAACCTCGCCCGCCAGGCCGGCCTCACTCCCGACGGCTCGGGCCGCGTCTCCTGCCCGTACGGCTACGCCGACATGGCCAGCGCCGTACGCGGCCTGCTGTCCATCGGCGCCTTCGACGCGGCGGTACGGGCCACGGACGAGGAACAGGTCACCAAGGAACTCGTCGAGGCGCTCCACCCGTATCTGCGGCGCGACGGCACGGTGTGGATGCCGAACGTGTTCCGCTACCTGATAGCCAGGGTGTAGCCGGGCGGGCCGCCGACACGCGAAAAGCCCCCCGGCATCCGCCAGGGGGCTTTCGTACGGGCCGTGCGGCTGAGGCTTCGGCCGCGGCTTTGGCTGTGATCAGCCCATGAACTTCTTGAACTCGTCGGGCAGTTCGAAGTTCTGGGCGCTCTCACCGGCCGGCAGGCCCAGCGGATTGTCCGCCTGCGCCGCCTCGCGCCGCGCGGCGGCGGCCTGCTCCTCGGCCTTGCGCTTCATCGGGTTGCCGGACTGACGCTTGCCCTTGGACTGCTTCTGCTGCTTCTTCTTGCGGGACGCACCGCCGCCCATGCCCGGCAGGCCCGGCATTCCCGGCATGCCGCCGCCCTGCGCCATGCGCGACATCATCTTGCGGGCGTCGAAGAAGCGCTCGACCAGGTTCTTGACCGCGCTGACGTCCACGCCCGAACCCTTGGCGATACGGGCCCGGCGCGAGCCGTTGATGATCGTCGGGTCCTGGCGCTCGGCCGGGGTCATCGACTTGATGATCGCGGCGGTGCGGTCGACGTCGCGCTCGTCGAGGTTGTTGATCTGCTCCTTGATCTGACCCATGCCGGGCAGCATGCCGAGGAGCTTGCTGATGGAGCCCATCTTGCGGACCTGCTCCATCTGCGACAGGAAGTCGTCGAGCGTGAACTCCTTGGGGCCCTTCGCCAGCTTGGCCGCCATCTTCTCGGCCTCGTCCTGGCTGAAGGTCTGCTCGGCCTTCTCGATGAGGCTGAGCATGTCGCCCATGCCGAGGATGCGGGACGCCATGCGGTCCGGGTGGAACGCGTCGAAGTCGTCCAGCTTCTCGCCGTTGGAGGCGAACATGACCTGCTTGCCGGTCACGTGCGCGACCGACAGCGCGGCACCACCGCGGGCGTCGCCGTCGAGCTTGGAGAGCACCACGCCGTCGAAGCCGACGCCGTCGCGGAAGGCCTCGGCGGTGTTGACCGCGTCCTGGCCGATCATGGCGTCGACGACGAAAAGGATCTCCTGCGGCTGCACCGCGTCACGGATGTCCGCGGCCTGCTGCATCAGCTCGGCGTCGATGCCGAGGCGGCCGGCGGTGTCGACGATGACGACGTCGTACTGCTTGGACCGGGCGTGCTCGACCGAGTCCTTCGCCACCTGCACCGGGTCGCCGACGCCGTTGCCCGGCTCCGGCGCGAAGATCGCCACACCGGCGCGCTCGGCGACGACGCCGAGCTGGTTGACGGCGTTGGGACGCTGCAGGTCACAGGCGACGAGCAGGGGTGCGTGACCCTGCTTCTTCAGCCAGCTGCCGAGCTTTCCGGCGAGCGTGGTCTTACCGGCACCCTGCAGACCCGCGAGCATGATCACGGTCGGGCCGCTCTTGGCGAACCGCAGGCGGCGGGTCTCGCCACCGAGGATCGTGATCAGCTCGTCGTTGACGATCTTGATGACCTGCTGGGCCGGGTTCAGCGCCTGGGAGACCTCGGCACCGAGGGACCTCTCCTTGACCTGCTTGATGAAGGCGCGGACGACGGGCAGGGCCACGTCCGCCTCGAGCAGGGCGATGCGGATCTCGCGCGCGGTGGCGTCGATGTCCGCCTCGGAGAGGCGGCCCTTGCCCCGGAGGTTCTTGAAAGTCGCTGCGAGGCGGTCGGAGAGGGTATCGAACACGGTGGTCGCGGATCCTTCTGTCGGGTCGGGGCGGCGGGCTGACCCCCAAGGGTATCCGCCCCTCGCCGATCCGGTCAGCCGCCCAGTGACTCCTGTACCTTCCTGGCCACCCCGGCCGCCTCCCCCTCCCCCAGCGGCACCCCCTCCACGCCCGTCACATAGAACGCGTCCACCACACTCGCCCCCAGCGTGCTCACGTGCGCGCTCCGCACCCACACGCCCGCGTCCTCCAGCGCCCGCCCGATCCGGTGCAGCAGACCCGGGGCGTCCTGGGCCCGTACCTCCAGGACCGTGGCGGCGTGCGAGCCGCCGGGCGCGACGGTGACGCGGGGCGGGGCGTGGGGGACGCCCCGGCGTCGCTTGCCGTACGCGGCCTCCCGCTCCGCGAGGCGGTCCTCGACGTGCAGGGAGCCGTCCAGGGCGCGCACGAGGTCGCCGCGCAGGCGGGCGGCGTCCGGCAGGGAGCCGTACTCGGCCGCCACGCGCCAGTTCAGCAGGAGGGCGCCGGAGAGGGAGCGCAGGTCCGCCGCGCGGACCGTCAGGCGGTGCAGGGCCAGGACGCCGGCCGTGGCGGGCAGGATGCCGGGCCGGTCGGGGACGGCGACGGTCAGCCGCACGGTGTCCGCGACGAGGCCGTCGCCGGGCGCGCCGAGGACCACCACCGGTCCGGACGTGCGCAGGGCCTCCTTCGCGAGGCGTTCCTCCTCGGCCGTCGGCGCCGGCTCCGCGCGGTCGGCGACCGGCTCTCCGGCCAGGGCGGCCGAAGCGCGCCGGACCAGGTCGGCGACCAGGGTGGCCCGCCAGTCGCTCCAGGCCGCCGGGCCCGTGGCGCGGGCGTCGGACTCGGTCAGGGCGTGCAGCAGTTCCAGCGTGCCGGTGCGCGAGACGGCGTCCGTGACGGTGCGGACCGTGGCGGGATCGTCGAGGTCGCGGCGCGTGGCGGTCTCGGCGAGCAGCAGGTGGTGGCGTACGAGCGTGGTGAGGACGGCGGTGTCCTCGGCGTCGAGGCCGAGGCGGGCGGCGATGCCGGGGACGAGGGCCGCGCCCGCCTCGGAGTGGTCGCCGGGGTAGCCCTTGCCCAGGTCGTGGAGGAGGGCGGCGACGAGCAGCAGGTCGGGGCGGCCGACGTTCCGGGTGAGGGCGGAGGCCTGCACGGCCGTCTCGACGAGGTGGCGGTCGACGGTCCAGCGGTGGACGGGGTTGCGCTGGGGCCGGCAGCGCACGTGCTCCCATTCGGGCAGGAGCCGGGAGACGATCCCCTCCGCCTCGAGGGCCTCCCAGACGGCCACGGTGGGCTCGCCGGCGCCGAGGAGGGTGACGAGCTGCTCACGGGCCTCGGCCGGCCACGGCACGGGCAGCGGGCCCGCGGCCGTCATGCGCCGCACGGCGTGCCGGGACAGCGGCAGTCCGGCCTGCGCGGCGGCGGCCGCGGCACGCAGCGGGAGCACGGGGTCGCGCTCGGGGCGCGCGGTGCGCGCGAGCACCACCTCGCCGTCCTGTTCGACGACGCCCTCGGCGAGCGGGACGCGCTCGGGTTCCACGAAGCCGCCGCGGCCGCCCCGCCCGCCCAGGATGCGGCGCAGCCGGGGCCGGCCGGAGCGGGACTTCAGCACCCGGCCCACCTCGCGCCAGGTGACCTCGGTGGCGTAGGTGACGGTGCGGGCGGCCTCGTAGACGCCGCGCAGGAGGGCGTCCGCGTCGGCGAGGCCCAGGCCTGCCGCGACCTGGTCCTGTTCCTGGAGGGCGAGCCGGTCGGTGGCGCGGCCGGTGGCCAGGTGGAGGGCGTCGCGGGTGTCGAGGAGCAGGGTGCGGGCCGCCTCGAGTCCTTCGCGGGGCGCGTCGGCGAGCCAGGAGGCGGCGACGGCGCGCAGGGCGGTGGCGTCGCGCAGTCCGCCGCGGGCCTCCTTGAGGTCGGGTTCGAGGAGGAAGCGCAGTTCGCCCTGGCGTCTGCCGCGTTCCTCGCACATCTCGCGCAGTTCGGGCAGGCGGGCGGGGGCCTGGGCGCGCCAGTCCTCGTAGGCGGTGGTGCGCAGGCGGGCGGTGAGCTCGGGGTCGCCGGCGAGGTGACGGGCGTCGAGGAGGCCGAGGTGGACCTTGAGGTCGCCGGCGGCGGTCCTGCGGGCCTCGGCGGGGGTGCGTACGGAGTGGTCGAGGGCGAGGCCCATGTCCCACACGGGGTACCAGACGCGGTCGGCGACGGCGGCGATGCCGCCGGCCGGGGTGGAGCCGTCGTGCAGGAGCAGTACGTCGAGGTCGCTGCGCGGGGAGAGCTCGCCGCGTCCGTAGCCGCCGACGGCGACGAGCGCGACGCCCCGGGTGCCGCCCAGGAGCGAGGCCAGCCAGCGGTCGGTGAGGCGGGCGAGCTCGGTCCGCAGGGCCGGCCCGGCCGGCGGCTCCCGGTGCAGGAGCCGCAGCCGGGCCGCCGCGTAGCCGGTGGGTTCCTCGGCGGCCTGACTGTTCGGCGTCACGTGGGGCTCCCTGTCGTTCAGAGCGCGTCCGGGCCGCGCTCGCCGGTGCGGACGCGCACGACGGTGCCGGCGTCGACGACCCAGACCTTGCCGTCGCCGATCTTCCCGGTGCGGGCCGCCTTCACGATGACGTCGACGATGTCCTCGGCGTCGACGTCCTCGGCGAGGACCTCTATGCGGGCCTTGGGCACGAAGTCGACGGTGTACTCGGCGCCCCGGTAGACCTCGGTGTGGCCGCGCTGGCGTCCGTAGCCCCTGGCCTCGGTGACGGTCAGGCCGTGGACGCCGAAGGTCTGCAGCGCGTCCTTGACCGCGTCGAGCTGGTGGGTCTTGATGACGGCGGTGATGAGCTTCATGCGTCCACTTTCCTGGTCGGGTGCTGCGGTGCGGGCGTGGCGTGGCCGGACCGGGAGGCCGGGGCGCCGCCCACCGCGCTGAGGTCGTAGGCGGATTCGGCGTGGTAGGCCTGGTCGACGCCGCTGATCTCGTCCTCCTCGCTCGCCCTGAAGCCCATCAGCTTGTCGACGAGCTTGGCCAGGAGCCAGGAGACGGCGAACGAGTAGGCCATCACGGAGAAGGCTCCGGCCGCCTGCCGGCCGAGCTGGGTGAGGCCGCCGACGCCGTCGGTGGCGAGGAGGCCGACCAGCAGGGTGCCGATGACGCCGCCGACGAGGTGGACGCCGACGACGTCGAGGGAGTCGTCGAAGCCGAGCCGGAACTTCCATCCGACGGCCCAGGAGCAGACGGCTCCGGCGACGAGGCCGATGAGGACGGCGCCGAAGGCGTTGACGGCGGCGCCGGAGGGGGTGATGGCGACGAGGCCGGCGACGGCTCCGGAGGCAGCGCCGAGGGTGGTGAACGCGCCGTGCCGGATGCGCTCGTAGACGAGCCAGCCGAGCATGGCCGCGCCGGTGGCGACCTGGGTGTTGAACGCCATGTTGGCCGCGACGCCGTTGGCGGCGAGGGCCGAGCCGGCGTTGAAGCCGAACCAGCCGAACCACAGCAGTCCCGCGCCGAGCATCACCAGGGGGAGGCTGTGGGGGCGCATGGGGTCCTTCGCGAAGCCGACGCGCTTGCCGACGACGAGGACGGCGGCCAGCGCTCCGATGCCCGCGTTGATGTGGACGGCGGTGCCGCCGGCGAAGTCGATCACCTTGAGCTTGAAGAGCCAGCCGTCGGGGTGCCAGACCCAGTGCGCGACGGGGAAGTAGACGACCGTCACCCACAGGGTGATGAACAGGGCCCAGGCGCTGAACTTCACGCGGTCCGCGAGGGCGCCGCTCATCAGGGCCGGGGTGATGACGGCGAACATCAGCTGGAAGAGGGCGAAGGCGAGGACCGGGATGCCTTCCTTGCCGCCGGTGAGGGTCTCGGGGTCGATGCCCTTGAGGCCGATGTGGCCGAGGTCGCCCAGCAGTCCGGCCCCGAGGTCATCGCCGAACGCGAGGGAGTAGCCGAACAGCACCCACAGGACGGTGACGATGCCGAGCGAGATGAACGACATCATCAGCATGTTGAGCGCGCTCTTGACCCGGACCATGCCCCCGTAGAAGAAGGCGAGGGCCGGTGTCATCAGCATCACGAGCGCGGCACTGATCAATACGAACGCGGTATCTGCGCCATTCAATGATGTCTCCTCGCGGCGGCGGCCCTCGCCCCCGTACGGGCTGGTGCATCCCATGGGCCGGTGTCGCCTCGAGGCTCGCGCAGCGCGGTTTCGGCGGGCGCAGCGGGTTGTTTCGCGTGCGTGACGATGGGGGTGGGGGTGTTACGCCGGAGTGAACGGGCGGACAGCGGCCCGGGAGTGTGGGCCGGCCGCGGCGACCTGCCCGGGGTGACCTGGCGTGGGGGAGCCGAGTCGGGTGTACGGGAGGTCGCCGCGGCCGGGTAGGGGGGCCGGGCGGGGTCAGACCGCCTGGGCGGCCTCGGCCGGTTCCGGCAGGTGGACGGCGAGCTGGTCGGTCAGCTCGACGACCTCGGCGACGTCGCCGAATTCGCGCGCGGCGTTGTCGACGGTCTTGCGGAGGCGGTTGTTCACCCGCTCCGAGCGGACCTGCTTGGCGATCCTGAGCGCCTTGCCGGCGAGGACCGTCGACTCCTCGGGCTCGCGTTCCATGAGGTGGACGGTGGCCATGCCGATGAGGTTGAGGGCGTAGGAGCGCTGGTGCTCGCTGTCCTGCGCGAAGAGCTCGACGGCCCGCTCCATCTTGGGCCGCGCCAGCGAGGCGTAGGTGGGGCTGCGCCCGGCCACGTAGGCGAGGTCGCGGTAGGAGTGGGCGTTCTCGGCGTTGAGCTCGGCCTCCGAGAAGAACCGGATCCAGTCGGGGTCGCCGTCGCCGCCCCCGCAGTCCGAGAAGCAGTCCTCGGCCATGCTCACGGCACGCTTGACCTTGGCGGGCTGGCCCATGTTGGCGTAGGCGCGGCCCTCCATCGCATACAACATGGCCTGGGTCCGCGGGGTGGCCGTCTCGCGGGAGCCGTACTGCCCGAGGTGGATGAGCTCCAGGGCGTCGTCCGGCCGTCCCAGGTGGATCATCTGGCGGCTCATGCTGGAGAGGATGTACGAACCCAGGGGGCGGTCGCCCGCCTCCTTCGCGGCGTGCAGGGCGAGCACGAAGTACTTCTGCGCCGTGGGGTGGAGCCCGATGTCGTAGCTCATCCACCCGGCCAGCTGGGCCAGCTCGGCGGCGACGGTGAACAGGCGCTGGGCGGTATCGGCGGGCTGGGGCTCCTGGAGCAGGTCGGTGACCTCGTGGAGCTGGCCGACGACGGCCTTCCGGCGGAGTCCGCCGCCGCACTGGGCGTCCCACTGACGGAACATCACCGTCGTGGACTCCAGCAGCTCCAGCTCGGGCGCCGAGAGCCGGGACCTGCGCACCCGGTCCCGGTCGGCGCCGCCGCCCTCCCGGCCGGTGGTGCCGGGCACGAGCCAGCGCTGCATGGGTTCGATGAGGGCGGGCCCCGCGGAGAGCGCCAGCGAGGTCCCGAGGAAGCCCCGCCGCGCCAGCATCAGGTCGCTGCGGGAGAACTCGCTGAGCAGCTCGACGGTCTGGGGGCCCGCCCAGGGCAGGTCCACGCCCGACACGGACGGTGACTGGTGCGCGGCCCGCAGCCCGATGTCCTCGACGCCGACGACGCAGCCGAAGCGTTCGGAGAACAGCTCGGAGAGAATCTTCGGAATGGGCTCGCGCGGCTGCTCGCCGTCCAGCCAGCGGCGCACCCGCGAGGTGTCCGTGCTGATGTGGTGTGCACCCAACTGGCGTGCCCTGCGGTTCACTTGCCGTGCCAGTTCGCCCTTGGACCAACCGCTGCGCAAGAACCACGAATTCAGCTGGTCGTTCGGGCGTTTCTCGGCCTTGTCGGCCTTGTCGGCACCGCCGGTACCACTGACATTGCCGCCCACGGGAACGCCCCCATCCGAAAACTCTGCATCCACTGCGTCTGCAATCCACTGCGTCTGCGGCGCCGCCCGACGCGGCCGCGCGTGAACCGCCAACAGCCTGCCGCTCGTCAGGGCCGCTTGTCCGGCGGGATTCATGTACCGAAAGTAATCCTACGATCACCGCTCACGCGAGGGCAGTCCAGTAAACGCCACCATTCGCCACCCCAACGTATGAACCCCTTCCTCCCGCATCGCGATTGACTTGACACCGGACATCGGCAGCAAAACCCGTGAAGAGGTGGACTGTTGCACGCCACGGCGTGCGGCCTGCGCCGCACCACCCCTCGCACACCGTCGCGCCGCCACAGAGCAGAGGTCCGCGACCGTGCGTGTCCGAGACACTCCGACACGTAACCATCCGCGAGCACGACCCGTTGGAGGGGGCATGGGCTTCACAATCGGCGGCATCCGGGACCGGCGCTCGAGCTCTCGGCGCCGAGGCCGCGCGTCGGAATCCGTGATGACGGTCGCGGAGTACACGGGTCTGTGGGGGTGGGACGTCGTCCCCGGGGCCCGGGCCACCCGCGGCGGTCACGTGACGTGCTCGTGCGACGCCGCCGACTGCCCCTCCCCCGGGGCCCATCCGCTCTCCTTCGCCCCCTCGGTCCCGGCCGGCGCCACGCTGGACGAGGCCGCGGCCGCCTGGGCCGACGTGCCGGGCGCGGCCGTTCTGCTGCCCGTGGGGCGGTCGTTCGACGTTTTGGAGGTCGCCGAGGCGGCCGGCCGGCACGCGCTGGCGCGGCTGGAGCGGATGGGAGTGCCACTGGGCCCGGTCGCCCTCGCGCCGCACGGGCGCGCGTCGTTCTTCGTCGCCCCGGGCGCCGCGGCCGAACTCCCCCAGCTCCTCTACCGCATGGGGTGGGACGACGCCCGCCTGGACCTGCGCGGGCTGGGGCTCGGCGATCACATCACCGCCCCGCCGTCCGACCACGCCGGGCTGGGGCCGATGCGGTGGCTGCTCCCTCCCACGCTGGACACGGCGGGACGGCCGCCGGAGGCGCGGCTGCTGCTGGGGACGCTGGCGTACGTCTGTCATCGGTCGGGCGGGGCGGGCTGAGGCCGAGGCTCAGGCGGGCGCAACGGAAGGGGCCCCGTGGTGCTCTCGCACCACGGGGCCCCTTCTGTCGTGTTCTGTCGCGTTCTGTCGCGGTGACGCGTCAGTCGCCGATCAGGGCGTCCACGAACGCCTCCGGCTCGAACGGCGCCAGGTCGTCCGCGCCCTCGCCCAGGCCGACCAGCTTCACCGGTACGCCCAGCTCGCGCTGGACGGCCACGACGATGCCGCCCTTGGCGGTGCCGTCCAGCTTGGTCAGCACGATGCCGGTGATGTCCACGACCTCGGCGAAGACGCGCGCCTGCACCAGGCCGTTCTGACCGGTGGTGGCGTCGAGGACGAGCAGCACCTCGTCGACCGAGCCGTGCTTCTCCAGGACGCGCTTGACCTTGCCGAGCTCGTCCATGAGCCCGGTCTTGGTGTGCAGCCGGCCGGCGGTGTCGACGAGGACGACGTCCGCGTTCTCGGCGATGCCCTCCTTGACCGCGTCGAAGGCGATCGACGCCGGGTCGCCGGCCTCGGGACCGCGGACGGTGCGGGCGCCGACGCGCTCGCCCCAGGTCTGCAGCTGGTCGGCGGCGGCGGCACGGAAGGTGTCCGCCGCGCCGAGCACGACGGACTTGCCGTCGGCGACGAGCACGCGGGCGAGCTTGCCGGTGGTGGTGGTCTTGCCGACGCCGTTGACGCCGACGACCATCACGACGCCGGGCTTCTCCTCGCCGTTCACGCCCACACCGGGCTCGGTGTGGACGGCGCGGTCGGCCTCGGTGCCGATGAGGGTGAGCAGCTCCTCGCGGAGCAGGGCGCGCAGTTCCTCGGGGGTGCGGGTGCCGAGCACCTTCACGCGCTCGCGCAGCCGCTCCACGAGCTCCTGGGTGGGGGTGACGCCGACGTCGGCGGTGAGCAGGGTGTCCTCGATCTCCTCCCAGGTGTCCTCGTCGAGGTGCTCACGGGAGAGCAGGGTCAGCAGACCCTTGCCGAGGGAGTTCTGCGAACGGGACAGCCGGGCGCGCAGGCGCACGAGGCGGCCGGCCGTGGGCTCGGGCACCTCGATCTCGGGCTCGGCCGGGGCGGGGGCCGCGGCCTCGGCCGCGGTCTCCGGCTCGACGACCGGCGCGGTCTCCTCCGCCGGGGCGGGGGCCGCGGGGAGCTCGACCTCTTCGACGGTGCGGCGCGGCTGCGCGGTTGAGGGTTCGGCCTCCTCGCCGACGTGCGGCTCGGCGGGCGGCGCGGTGACGGACGGGCTGCTCGGAGGAGCGGGGGGCAGCTGCTTCTTCTTGCGGCTGCTGACCACGAGCCCGCTGATCGCGCCCAGCGCGACCACAGCGATGACTACAGCAAGGATGACGATGTCCATAACGCACCCAGTATCGGACACCGGCGGGTGCGGGCGCTGCGGCGCCTCGGCGCGTGGCGTCCTTGTGGTTTTCCACAAGGACGAATGACCCTAACTGCACAAAGTTAGATCAAAGTACGATGGCGTGGGCTCACGCGACGCGCGTAGAGTCCCAACGTCCCTTTCTGCCCAGGCCCCGCCCTGTCACACCCCGCAACGGAGCCCCCGATATGGCCCCCACCATGGACAACGCTGCCGACGGCGCCAACGTGTCCAGCCCCGACGGCGCCGCCGGCGCCGCGAGCGCCATCGAGACCCGCGGCATCGAGCCCGTACCCGACCACGAGCGGCACGGCCGGGTCCGGGAGCTCTTCCCGACCTGGGTCGCCGCGAACATCAGTGTGCTGCTGCTCACCATGGGTGCGGCGCTGGTCGTCTTCAACGCCCTGAACTTCTGGCAGGTCCTGGTCGTCGCGGCGTGCGCCGCGGTCGTCTCGTTCGGCCTGGTCGGCGTGCTGTCCGTGTCCGGCAAGTGGGGCGGCGCGCCCGGCGCGATGCTCTCGCGGGCCACGTTCGGCGTGCGCGGCAACCTCTTCCCGGGCGCGATCCTGTGGGTCGCCCGCTTCGGCTGGGAGACGATCAACGCGGTCACCGGCGCGTACGCCGTTCTCACCGTTCTCGACCTGCTCTTCGGCGTGAAGAGCAACACGGTGCTGATCGTCGTCACGCTGTTCGTGTTCGTGGCCTGCACGTTCCTGGTGAGCGGCATGGGGCGCAAGGCGCTGAACGTCTGCAACACCTGGTCGACGTACCTGTTCGGCATCTTCAGCGTGCTGGTGCTCGGCTACCTGATCATGAACATCTCGTGGGACGACGTCTTCTCCAAGCCCGCGGGTACGACCGCCATGGTGATCGCCGGCATCGGGACCATCGCCGCCGGCGGCATCAGCTGGGTGCCCACCGGGCCGGACTTCGCCCGGTACCTGCCGCACGCGGCGTCGGGCAAGAAGATCGTCGGCGCGACGGTGTCCGGTGCGGGTCTGGTCATGGTGCCGATGGTGCTCATGGGTGCGGTGATGGCCGTCTCCACGCCCAAGCTCGCCGACGCCCCGGACCCCGTCTCCTTCCTCGGTGACATCCTGCCGACGTGGCTGGCCGTGCCGTACCTGGCGACCGCGATCGTGGGCATGCTGCTGATCAACAGCCTGTCGATGTACTCGGCCGGCTTCACCGCCCAGACGATGGGCGTGAAGCTCCCGCGTGCGATGGCCGTGAGCATCAACGCGGCGATCTCGCTCATCGGCGGTCTGCTGCTGATGCTCGTCGCCAAGAGCTTCCTGAGCTCCTTCATCACGTTCCTGATCCTGCTGGCCGTCTCCTTCTCGGCGTGGATCGGCGTCTACGCGGTGGACATGGCGCGGCGCCGGGTGCGCGCGGTGCGCTACGACGCGGAGGCGCTGATGGACACGGGCCGTACGAGCCGGTACTGGTACGTGGGCGGCTTCTGCTGGCAGGCGATGACGGCGTGGGCCGTGGCGCTGGCGGCGGGCATCTGCTTCACGAAGTGCGACTGGTTCACCGGGCCGTTCGCGTCGACGTTCGTCGGCAAGTACGGGCTGGGGTGGGCGGCGACGATCGTGATCTCGGCGGTGCTGATGGCGGTGCTGCCGGTGCCGCGGGAGACTGGCGTCTCCGCGGCCGTTCGCCCGGAGGGTGAGCGCGAGAAGGTCGCGGCGTAGTCGCTCGAGCGTTTTGAGGGCCCCTTCGGGGGCCCTCTTTGCGTTGGGGGGGCGGGGTGGGGCGGGGCCGGGGTGGGATGGGGCGGGCCCTTCCGGGGCTGGATTATTTACGGCCCGGAGCCCCCAACCGGGTGCGGTGCCCCCTGCCTGGGCCGCAAATAACCCCTACGCCCCTTCCAGGGCCCGCCCCATCCCACCCCGGCCCCTCCCGCCGTCAGCCGAGTGCCGCCAGTGTGTGGGCAATCGTTCCGCAAGGCGGAACGGGTGGGCACACACCGGCCCACCGGGCCGCACCCATCCGCCATGCGCCCGGTTCGGGCCCGCGTACAACGAAAAGGGCGTTGCCCCGGCTCGGTGCCGGGGCAACGCCCTTTCGAGGAGAGGGGCGGCGGGGGGGTTAGCCCATCTCCTCCAACGCCTTGCCCTTCGTCTCCTTGACGTACTTGAGTACGAAGGGAATCGAGAGCACGGCGAAGACCGCGTAGATCACGTACGCACCGGAGAGGTTCCAGTCCGCCAGGCTCGGGAAGCTGGCCGTGATGGCCCAGTTCGCGATCCACTGGGCGGACGCGGCCACGCCCAGTGCGGCGGCGCGGATGCGGTTGGGGAACATCTCGCCCAGGAAGACCCAGACCACGACGCCCCAGGAGAGGGCGAAGAAGAGGACGAAGGCGTGGGCCGCGATCAGCGCCACGGTGCCCTGGGTGGTCGGCAGGGTGCCGTCCGCCGTCTTGGAGGCGAAGGCCCAGGCCTCGAGGGCGAGGGAGAGCGCCATGCCGACGGAGCCGACGAGGGCGAGCGGCTTGCGGCCGATGCGGTCGACGAGGACCATCGCGATCACGGTGCCGACGATGTTGATGATCGACGTCGTGAAGCTGTAGAAGAACGAGCTCTCCGGGTTCACGCCCACCGACTGCCACAGCGTCGAGGAGTAGTAGAACGCGACGTTGATGCCGACGAACTGCTGGAAGACCGAGAGGCCGATGCCGACCCAGACGATCGGCAGGAGGCCGAAGCGGCCGCCGAGCAGGTCCTTGAAGGTGGACTTCTGCTCGCTCTTCATGGCGTTCTCGATCTCGGCGACGCGCTTGTCGAGGTCGACGGTGTGGCCCTCGACGTCGGCCAGGACCTTCTTGGCCTTGTCGGTCTTGCCGACCGAGATCAGGAAGCGGGGGGACTCGGGGATGGCGAAGGACAGCAGGCCGTAGAGGACGGCCGGGACGACCATGACGCCGAGCATGACCTGCCAGGCCTCGATGCCCATGAGCTTGCCGCGCTGGTCGCCGTCGGCGACGTTGAGGATGCCCCAGTTGACCAGCTGCGAGACGGCGATGCCGATGACGATCGCGGCCTGCTGGAACGCGCCGAGGCGGCCGCGGTAGGCCGGCGGGGAGACCTCGGCGATGTAGGCCGGGCCGATGACGGAGGCCATGCCGATGGCGATGCCGCCGAGGACGCGCCAGAAGGCGAGGTCCCACAGGGCGAAGGGCAGTGCCGAGCCGACGGCGCTGATGGTGAACAGCGTCGCGGAGATCTGCATGACGCGGATGCGGCCGATGCGGTCCGCGAGCCGGCCCGCGGTGGCGGCGCCGATGGCGCAGCCGATCAGGGCGATGGCGATGACCTGGGCGAGGGCGGCCGAACCGATGTCGTACTTCCCCCGGATGCCCTCGACCGCACCGTTGATCACGGAGCTGTCGTAGCCGAAGAGGAAACCACCCATCGCCGCGGCGGCGGTGATGAAGATGACGTGGCCGAGGTGGTCCGGTTGGGCCTTGCGGCCCTCGGACGCCTGCGCCGGCGCGGTGCTGGTCAACGTAACTCCTGGAACCCGGCCACGTTGCCGGGGTGGGGGGCGCCTTTCCAGTGGCGCACAAGATCGAAGTGACCACCACTTGAAGGCGTAAGCAACGTGGGAGACCCTATGTCTTCAATTTTCTAAGTCAATAGGTTGTGACCAAGATGTTTCCCGGGTGTTTTCCGGGCGTTGGGTTCAATAGTTGAAGCTATCGGAGGCGACTACTGATCACCTTCGACACTCCGTCGCCTTGCATCGACACTCCGTAGAGCGCGTCGGCCACCTCCATCGTGCGCTTCTGGTGGGTGATCACGATGAGCTGGGAGCTCTCCTGGAGCTCCTTCATGATCCCGATCAGGCGCTGGAGGTTGGTGTCGTCCAGTGCCGCCTCCACCTCGTCCATGACGTAGAACGGGCTGGGGCGGGCCTTGAAGATCGCCACGAGCAGGGCGACCGCGGTCAGCGAGCGTTCGCCGCCGGAGAGCAGGGACAGGCGCTTGACCTTCTTGCCCGGCGGACGGGCCTCCACGTCGACCCCGGTGGCCAGCATGTCGTCCGGGTCCGTGAGGACCAGACGGCCCTCGCCGCCGGGGAAGAGCCGGGAGAAGACGCCCTCGAACTCCCGGGCCGTGTCGTGGTACGCCGCCGTGAAGACCTCCTCCACCCGTTTGTCGACGTCCTTCACCACCTGAAGGAGGTCCGCGCGGGTCTTCTTGAGGTCCTCGAGCTGCTCGGAGAGGAACTGGTGGCGCTCCTCCAGCGCCGCGAACTCCTCGAGGGCGAGGGGGTTGACCTTGCCCAGCTGCTGGTAGGCCCGCTCGGCCGCCTTCAGGCGCTTCTCCTGCTCGGCGCGGACGTAGCGGACGGGCTGGTTGCGGGGGTGGGCCGGGTCCTCGGGGAGTTCCTCGCCCTCGGCCGGGGGCGAGGGGGGTACGGGCTGGTCGGGGCCGTACTCCGCGGCCAGCGCCGTGGGCTCCACGCCCAGCTCCTCCAGGGCCTTCGCCTCCAGCTGCTCGATGCGCAGCCGCTTCTCCGCGCCCAGCACCTCGCCCCGGTGGACCGAGTCGGTGAGCTTGTCCAGCTCCGCCTTCAGCTCGCGCGCCCGGTCGCGGCCCACGGTCAGCTCGAGCTCGCGCTCGGCCTTGGCGGCCTCGGCCGTGCGGCGCTCCTCGTCGGCCCGTACGAGCGAGAGCTCGACGTACGCCAGGAGCTGCCGGGCGCCGGCCGCCACCGCCGAGGCGACCTCGGCCTCGTGGCGCAGCCGCGCCTGCCGCTGCTGGGCGCGGGCCCGTGCCTCGCGCTCGGCGCGGGCCGCGCGGTCGAGGCCCTCGGCCCGGCCGGCGAGGGCCTTCATCCGCTCCTCGTGGGTACGGACCTGCAGGCGCGCCTCCATCTCGGTCTGCCGGGCGTTCGCGCCGTCGGCGGCGAGGCGGTCCCGTACGGAGGTGTCGGGTTCGTCGGTGCCGTCGTCGTCGCCCAGGGCCCGCTCCTGGGCGGCGGCCAGGCGCTCGGCGAGTTCCTCGGCCTCCTCGGTGGCGCGCTGGAGCGCCTCCTGGGCCCGCTCGGCGGCGGCCGTCGTCCGCTCGGCCTCGCCGGCCGCCGCGCGGGCCTGCCCGGCGAGGCGTCCGAGGGCCTGGGCGGCCTGGGACTTCTCCCGGTCGGCGGCGCTGCGCCGGGTGGCCAGCTCCTCCACGAGCGCGGCGTGGCGGGCGCGGCGTTCCTGGGCTTCCTCGCGCGCCGCGGCCAGCTCGGCGCAGCGGGCGTCGAGCTCGGTGAGTTCCGCGGTGGCCTCGTCGACCGCCGCCTGGGTCTCGATGAGGCTGGGTGCGCCGCCGGAGCCGCCCTGGGCGACGTGCGCGCCGAGCAGGTCGCCCTCGGCGGTGACGGCGGTCAGGCCGGGGTGGGTGGCCACGAGGTGCTCGGCGTCCTCGAGGGTGTCGACGACGACGATGTCGCGCAGGAGCCTGCGCACGGCGGGCAGCAGGTCCAGGGGGGCGCGGACGAGGTCGGCCGCGGCGAGGTGGGGGGCGGGCGCGGCCGGGACGGCGTCGTCGTAGGGGGCTCCGCCCAGCAGCAGCACGGCCCGGCCGGCGTCCTCCTTCTTCAGCAGGCGCAGGGCCTCGGCCGCGGCGGCGGGTCCGGTGACGGCGACGGCGTCGGCCGCGGCGCCCAGGGCGGTGGCGACGGGGAGTTCGTGGCCGGGGGTGACCGACAGGAGTCCGGCGGCCGGGCCGAGCAGTCCGCCCAATCGTTCCTTCGCCGCCAGCAGCGCGCCCGTGCCGTCCTTGCGCCGCAGGCCCAGGGCGAGGGCGTCGCGGCGGGCGGTGATCGCGGCGCGGCGGCGTTCGGCCTCGGTCGCCGCCTCGCGGGCCGCGTTCAGCGCGGTGTCGGCGGCGGCGAGGTCGGCCTTGGCCCGGTCGTGGCGGGCGGCGAGTTCGGCGTCGTCCGCGTCGGCGCCGTCGGCCTCGGCCTGGTGCCGCTCGTACTCCTCCTGCGCGGCGGCGGCCCGTTCGCGGGCCTCGTCGCGGGCGGCGGCCAGGCGGCCGATCTCGGCCTCGGCCGAGGCGGCGCGGCCGCGGGCGGCGGTGACCTGACCCTGCAGGCGGGCGAGCTGCTCGCGGCGGTCGGCGACGGCGCGGGCGGCGTCGCGCAGGCGGCGCTCCTCGTCGGCCAGGCGGCGTTCGAGGTCGGCGCGGTGCTGGGCGGTGTCCTCCAGGGCGCGGCTCGCGGCCTCGAGGGCGGCTTCGAGCTCGGCCTCCTGCTCGCGGACGCGGGCGGCCTCGCGCTCGAGGTCCTCGGGGTCGCGGCCGCGCCGCTCCTCGTCGGGGGCGGTGGTGGCGCTGGTGACGCGGGCGTCGGCGAGTCCGATGGTGCCGCGCACGCGTTCGGCGAGGCGGGAGAGCTCGTACCAGGTCTGCTGGGCGGTGGCCAGGCGCGGCGTCAGTTCGCGCACCTGCTCCTCGAGGGCCGCCTCCCGCTGGGCCGCCGCGCGCAGCTCGGCCTCGGCGGCCTCCTTGCGGGTCTTGAGGGCGGCCTCGTCGGCGATCTCCGCGCGCAGGGCCTCCCGCAGGGTGACCAGGTCGTCGGCGAGCAGGCGCAGCCGGGCGTCGCGCAGGTCGGCCTGGATGACGGCGGCCCGGCGGGCGACGGCGGCCTGGCGGCCGAGCGGCTTGAGCTGGCGGCGCAGTTCGTCGGTGAGGTCCTGGACGCGGGCGAGGTTGGCCTTCATCGCGTCGAGCTTGCGCAGCGCCTTCTCCTTGCGCTTGCGGTGCTTGAGGACGCCGGCGGCCTCCTCGATGAAGGCGCGGCGGCCCGTGGGGTCGGCGTGCAGGACGGAGTCGAGCTGGCCCTGGCCGACGATGACGTGCATCTCGCGGCCGATGCCGGAGTCGGAGAGGAGTTCCTGGATGTCGAGGAGGCGGCAGGTGTCGCCGTTGAGCTGGTACTCGCTGCCGCCGTTGCGGAACATGATCCGCGTGATGGTGACCTCGGCGTAGTCGATGGGCAGTGCACCGTCGGAGTTGTCGATGGTGAGGGAGACCTCGGCGCGGCCCAGCGGGGGGCGGCCGGTCGTCCCGGCGAAGATGACGTCCTCCATCTTGCCGCCGCGCAGGGACTTGGCGCCCTGCTCCCCCATGACCCAGGAAAGCGCGTCGACGACATTGGACTTTCCGGAGCCGTTGGGGCCCACGACACAGGTGATGCCGGGCTCGAAGCGCAGGGTGGTGGCGGAAGCGAAGGATTTGAACCCGCGCAGGGTCAGGCTCTTGAGGTGCACGCGGAAGGACTCTACCGCGCGCCGGTCCACCCTCCCCGCGTGCGGGAGCCGTTGGCGCGCCGCCTCTTTTCCCGGGCTTCACCCGCTGGTTTCACCTGTGAAGGGGCAGGGCAGATCACTTGTGAGAGGACGGGGAGAAGACGTCGGGACCCGCCGCCGGGAAACGACGAAGGGACGCCGAAGCGTCCCTTGCAACTCTCAAGCGGCTGACAGTGCAGCCCGACCGGCCCCCGGGGCAGGGCACGGGTCAGGCAAGCGCAGGCTCCGCGTGGGATACGTCGATGCTGTCGAGCAGCGAGTCGCCGTGAGCGGCGGCAGTCAGCGCGTCGTTCTCGGCCTGCATCCGAATGAGCTCGGATTCGAGGTCCTGGACACGCTGCTGAAGCCGTCGCATCTCGGAGAGGACTCGGGGGTCGGAGCCGCCGACGTAACCGAGAAGCGCCTTTGCCATGATGGATGGTCCTCCACACTGAGTGACCGACCGAAGCGGTGTGGGTCGTGAGGGATTCGCACCCGCGGTGTCTGCCATCACTACTGCGCGGTGTTTCAATGCCAAACAGCTAAGGTGCGCGGGGCTTCCAGCGTCTCACCAAATGGTTTGACGGTCAACACGATCACACCCCGTATCGGCGGGCGTCCCGGGGGTGTGCGCGGTGGATATCCGCGCCGCATTCCGCACCCGGAGCCCGAGGGGCGTAGAGATCATCCGTTGAGAGGCAGCCTTGCACGCTGCGGCCGAGTTGGCAACCATCAGGCAATTTCCGTGGTCTGCATATGCCAACGTCATATGAATCCGACGATCACCCTCCTCATGCTCCTGCGAAACCGAGCCGCGATCGGATTTCCCCGTCATCCGCTCAGCGGATCTCGAAGCCGTCGTAACCGCCCCTGGGTGTGTCCCAGATCTCGGTGACACCGTCCACACGGCCGGGCGTGTCGCCGTTGCGCAGCCATTCGAGCAATTGTTCGCAGCCCGGGCGGGGTCCCTCGGCGACGACCTGCACCCTGCCGTCGGAGAGGTTGGAGGCGAAGCCGATCAGGTCGCCGATCCGCAATGCGTTGGCCCGGGTGAACCAACGAAAACCGACGCCCTGCACATGTCCACGGACCCACGCCGTGAGACGGACATTCTCGTTCATGTCTGCACGTTAACCGGCCAATTACATAAGCAGCACTTCGACCCGGTTCTCGGTGCCGTACAGTCGCCGCCGAATAAGGACTCCCCCGGACGAGTGACGCACTTTGACGCCGAACACGTGAGGAAGGCAGCGGATGGGCCGCCATCGACGCTCTGCCCGCGCGACCGCCGATGAGGAGGTGGCGAACGCCCGGAAAGCCGGGGCTCCCCTGCCGGACGAGTCGGCCGACGCGTACGGGCCCGAGGATCCGGCCGAGGCGGTCACCCAGCCCATCCCCATCGTCCGCACCGGCCCCGCCGGTCCCGGGCGTCACCGCGGCCCGCGCCGCGGCAAACGGCGCGGCGGCGCGGACAGAACCGGCCGTACGGCAAGGGGCGGCGCGTCCGGCAAGGTGATCAAGTCCGTCCCGCCCGCGCGGCGGGTGGGGCTGCTCGGCGCCTCGGCCGCCGTGGCGATGGGCGCGGTCGCCATGGTCTCCGGGCTGCTGCCCGGCGGAGGCCTCACGGGCGGCGACGCCTCCTCCCCCGGCACCAGCGGAGCGATCCGGGCCGACGGCCCGGTCGAGGCCCCCGCGCAGAACTCCCGGCCGCCGGCCGCGGCCCAGGCCGACCGTCCGGGCGGCGACGCGCGGCGCCAGGAGCAGGCCGGGGCCGCCCGGGCGGAACAGGCGGTGAGCCGGACGGAGGCGGATGAGCGACGGGACGGGCAGGACGCCCCGCGGGGGACGGACCTGCGCGCGTCCCGGGGCGCCGAGCGCCCGCCGGCCTCGGCGCTGTCCGCACCTCCCTCCGCCGCGCCGCCCTCCGCCGCGCCCTCCGAGCGGCGGTCCGCTCCGGCGGCCGCCGTCACCACGGCCCGCGAGAAGGCCGGCGCGGCCCGTACGACCGCCGAGCGGCACCGTTCGGCGGTCGTGGAGGGCGAGCGCGCGGCGTCCGTGCCCGGCACGCTCGCCGACACCCGCTCCTCCACCGCGCATCTGGTGCTGGCCCTGGTCAACGCGGAACGGGCGAAGGCGGGCTGCCGCCCGCTGCGGGCGAGCTCCCAGCTCAACCGGCTCGCCCAGTCGTTCAGCGACGACATGGCCCGGCGGGGCTTCTTCGACCACACCGACCCGGACGGCCGGACCCCCTGGGAGCGGGCGGCCCGACGCGGCATCAAGAACCTGGGCGGCGAGAACATCGCGCGCGGCCACCCGGACGCGCGCACGGTGATGGACGCGTGGATGCGCAGCAGCGGCCACCGCGCCAACATCCTCAACTGCGACTACCGCAGCATGGGCGTCGGCGTGCACCACGGCGGCAACGGCCCCTGGTGGACGCAGGACTTCGGCTACTGACGCGCCGCCGGCCGGGCCCCGCCCTCGCGGGCGGGACCCGGCCGGTCCGGGGTGCGGCGTCCGTCAGACGGCGGCGCGGCCGGCGGCGTAGATCCGCGCCTGCTCGGTGATGCGGCGGCCGAGCAGCTCGGCGGTCGCGATGTCCGCCTTGTGCACGCCCTCGGGGCCCTGGTCGTTGTTGGTCTGGGCGCCGGCGCCGAGGAAGAAGCCGAGGCGGTTGATGTCGTTCTCGGAGGCCACGGAGCTGTTCCAGCCCGGCAGCGCGCCGAGGCCGACCCAGTGCATGCCGTGCTGGGCGGCGAGGACGGTGAAGAACTGCAGGGTGTGCAGCTTGTCGCCGCTCTTGGAGGCGGAGTTGGTGAAGCCGGCCGCCAGCTTGTCCTGCCAGGCGCGGGTGTACCAGCGGCCCGAGGTCGACTCGGCGAAGACGTGGAAGGCGCCGGAGGCGGTGCCCATGTAGGTGGGCGAGCCGAAGACGATGGCGTCGGAGGCGTCGAGCTGCTCCCACTGGGCGTCGGTGATCTCGGCGACGTTGATCAGGTGGACGGTGGCGCCGGCGTCGGTGGCACCGTCGCGGACGGCCTCGGCGAGGACGGCGGTGTGGCCGAAGCCGGAGTGGTAGGCGATGGAGACGACGGGGGTGGTCACGGCGGGTAACTCCTCGGAGAGCCGATGGGCAGTGCGATGACCAAAGGAAAGCACTAACTTTTGGAAAGCGCAATCCCGAAGAGAGCGCTGTGCCGGAGTATGGTGTTCACATGACGACCCACGGCACGGCAGGGGAAGCCTGCGACGGCGGCGCGGACGAGCAGTTGCCCTTCGACGTCTTCGCGCGCAGCTGTCCCTCGCGCGAAACCCTCGGGCATGTCACGGGGCGCTGGGGCGCGCTGACGCTCGGCGCGCTGCGCGAGGACACACTGCGTTTCAACGAGCTGCGCCGCCGCGTCGACGGCGTCAGCGAGAAGATGCTCTCCCAGACCCTGCACGCGCTGGAGCGCGACGGGCTGGTGCACCGCGAGGCCCAGCCCACCAACCCGCCCCGGGTGGACTACCGCCTGACCCCTATGGGTCAGGAGATCACCGAGCGGCTGATGGGACTGATCGAGCTCGTCGAGGAGCGGATGCCGGAGGTCCTGACGGCACGTCGGGCCTACGACGCCGAGCAGCCCTGACCGGCCCGGCGGCGGGCAAGGGCGTACGCCGTGACCGGCCGGCGGCGACCTACGCCGTGGCGCGCGGCGGGCGCTGGCAGCGCGGGCAGAAGTAGCTGGAGCGGTTCATCCAGGGGCGGCGGCGCATGGCCGTACCGCAGCGCCGGCAGGGCTCGTCCTCACGCCCGTAGGCGTCCAGCGAGCGGTCGAAATAGCCCGACTCGCCGTTCACGTTGACGTAGAGGCTGTCGAAGCTGGTGCCGCCCGCGGCGAGCGCCTCGTTCATGACCTCGCGGATGTGCAGCAGCAGCTCGGCAGTGCGCGGGCGGGTCAGCGAGGCGGTGGGGCGGTCGTAGTGCAGCCGGGTGCGCCACAGCGCCTCGTCGGCGTAGATGTTGCCGACGCCGCTGATCAGCGACTGGTCGAGCAGCGCGCGCTTGATCGTCGTGCGGCGCCGGCGCAGCGCGGTGTGGAAGGCCTCGTCGTCGAAGGCCGGGTCGAGCGGGTCGCGGGCGATGTGGGCGATGACGTCCGGGAGGCCGTCGGGGTCGCCGGGCACCGTCTCGTGCAGCGAGAGGCCGCCGAAGGTGCGCTGGTCCACGAAGCGCAGCTCGGTGGCCTGGGCGTCGGCGAAGCGCACGCGGACGCGCAGGTGCTTCTCGTCGGGGGAACCCTGGGGCTGGACGAGCAGTTGGCCGCTCATGCCCAGGTGGGCGAGGATCGCGCGGTCGGGGGCGGCCGAGGCGCCGAGGGGCTCGACGGGCAGCCACAGGTACTTGCCGCGGCGCCGGGCCGGGCCCACCCGGTGGCCGACGAGCTGGGCGGCGAAGTCGCCGGGGCCGGCGAGGTGCCGGCGGACGGCCCTGGGGTGGAGCACCTCGACGTCTGCGACCGTACGGCCGCAGACCCAGCGTTCCAGACCGCTGCGGACGACCTCGACCTCGGGCAGCTCGGGCACCGCACTCCTTTGGGTTGTCCACGACGTCCGGGCGGGCCCGCTGTGCGGGACCGCCCGGAAGACGTTGCTGAAAAAGGGTGCGTCAGTGGGACGCGCCCTGCGCGTTGCCGGCGCCCTCGGCGTCCGCCTTGGCGGCCGCCGCGCGCGCCTCCGCGGCGCTGTTGATGGCGCGCCAGGCGGACTCCGCCGCCTGCTGCTCCGCTTCCTTCTTGCTGCGGCCGGTGCCGGTGCCGTACGCGACACCACCGACGCGGGCAGCAGCCGTGAAGGTCTTCTCGTGGTCCGGACCGGTCTCGGAGACCAGGTACTCCGGCACCCCGAGGCCCTCCGTGGCGGTCAGCTCCTGGAGGCTGGTCTTCCAGTCCAGGCCGGCGCCGAGGTTGGAGGACTTCTCGATCAGCGGGTCGAAGAGCCGGTGCACCAGCTCCGCGGCCGCATCGAGGCCCTGGTCGAGGTAGACCGCACCGATGACCGCTTCCAGGGTGTCCGCGAGGATGGACGCCTTGTCGCGGCCGCCCGTGCCCTCTTCGCCCCGGCCGAGCCGGATGAAGGCACCCAGGTCCAGGCCCCGGCCGACCTCGGCCAGTGCACGGGAGTTGACCACCGCGGCCCGCAGCTTGGCCAGCTGGCCCTCGGGCAGGTCGGGGTGGATGCGGTAGAGCGTGTCGGTGACCACCAGGCCGAGCACGGAGTCCCCGAGGAACTCCAGCCGCTCGTTGGTGGGCAGCCCGCCGTTCTCGTACGCATAGGACCGGTGCGTCAGCGCACGCACCAGAAGGGCGGTCTCGAGTTTGTACCCGAGCCGCCCTTCCAGAAGCGTGTGAGACGAGGCCGTGTCCGTCGGCGCCGGTTCTTGCCCGCGGCTGCGGGACGGCGTACTGGCGTCTGACATGAAGCCTGTCACCCGCCGATCAGACCGCGAGGACCTGGCGCTTGTTGTAGGTGCCGCAGCTGGGGCACGCGATGTGCTGCTGCTTCGGCTCGTGGCAGCGCTCGCACGCCACCAGGGGGGTGACCGCAGCCTTCCACTGCGACCGGCGGTGGCGCGTGTTGCTGCGCGACATCTTCCGCTTCGGAACAGCCACGGCTACTTCTCCTGTGAGTCATCCCCGTCGGAACGGGGTGCGTTGTCCTTCTCGCCGTCCTGGTCGGAACCGGCGAGTCCCTGCAGTGCCGCCCAACGGATGTCGACGGCGTCGTGGTGGTGGTCCGGGTCGTCCGCCAGCCGCGCTCCGCACTCGGAGCACAGGCCGGGGCAGTCTTCCTGGCACACCGGCTGCAGCGGCAGTGAGAGCACCACCGCGTCCCGCAGCACGGGTTCGAGGTCGAACATGTCGTCCTCGAGGAAGAGCATGTCCTCCTCGTCGTCCTCGGCGTCGTCGTCCGCGGCCGCGATGCGGCCCCGGGCGTCGGCGTCGGGGTAGGAGTACATCTCCTGGAAGTCCGCTTCGAGCTCGTGCTCCAGCGGCTCCAGACACCTTACGCACTCCCCGGTGAGCGGCGCACGGGCGGTGCCTGTGACAAGCACCCCTTCCATGACCGACTCGAGGCGGAGGTCGAGCTCCACCGCGGCGTTCTCGGGCACTCCGATGACCTCGATGCCGAGGTCCGTGGGGGCCGGGACGGAGCGGGAGATCCGCTTCAGCGCGCCGGGTCGCCGGCCCAGCTCGCGTGTATCGAACACGAGAGGGTTGCGGGGATCAAGGCGGGCGTTCAGGGCTTCCTGCTTTCTACGCTGCGGTGACGGCGCCCCCGTGCTCGTGGAGCGCGGCGGGCAGCCTGGATCGCGGACGTACACGCGACCGAAGAGCCAGGATACTGGACGGGCCGCCGTGGTCCCAATCCGCACCCCCCTGCACGGGGGAAAGGGGGCGGTCAGCGCCCCTGCTCGTACTGCCGGAGCCGGTCGAGGTCGATCATTCCGGTGTCGAAGAGGCTCGTCTCGTCGAGCGCGGCCGTCTGCGGTTGCGCCTGGTACTGCTGGTGCGCGGGGTCCTGGGCCGGCCAGGCGTACGGGTCGGGCTGCTGGGGGTAGCCGCCGGGCACCGCGTAGGGGTCCAGCTGCGGCGGGTACGGCTGGGGGGCGCCGTACGCGTCCTGCCCCGCGCCGTACTCCGCGGCCGGGGCGGCGTAGTCGCCCCAGTCGCCGGTCCGGTCCTCCTGAGGGGACGCGGCGGGCTCCTGGGGGGCGGCGAGGCCCGCGAGGAAGTCGGCGTCACTGGCGGGGGGCCCGCCGGGCAGGCGCTCCTGGGCGGCCATGTGCGCCGCCAGCTCGTCCACGGGGCGACCGGCGAGCAGCTTCTCCCGCCCGCGGCCGACCGCCTCCAGCGTGCCGGCCAGCACGGCCGAGACGGTCCCCAGCTTGGCGTCCACGTAGGCGTCGGCGTCGCGGCGCCGCCTTGCGGGGTCGGCGGCGCGCCCGGGGGCGTCGTCCGCGCGGTGGTCGCCCGCCGGGTCGCCGGGCGCGAGGCCGAGCAGCTTCTCGCGGCCGCGGTCGACCGAGCCGATGGTCTTGGTGAGGACGACCTCGAAGTTGGCGAGCTTGCTGTCGACGTAGTCGTCGGCCCCCGCGCGGATGGCGGCGGCCTCGCGGCGGGCGTCCTCGAGGATGCGCGTGGCCTCCTGACGGGCCTCGCGGGCGACCTCCGTGTCGGAGATCAGCGAGCCGCGCTGGGCGCGGGCGGCCCGCAGGATCCGCTCGGCCTCGGCCCGGGCGTCGGCGACCATCCGCTCCCGGCCGCCGATGACCTCCTCCGCCTGGGCCAGGGCGCCGGGCAGGGCGGCCCGCATCTCCTCCAGCCGGGCGAGCAGCTCGGCGCGGTTGAGGACGCAGGAGGCCGACATGGGCAGGGCGCGGGCAGCGGCGACGGTCGTGACGATCTCGTCGAGCTTCTTCTGCACGTCCACGGTGACGCTCGCCACTCTCTCGGGGCCGACGGCACGAACGGGACGACTGTAGGGCCGGCGGGCCGCGCCCGGCAGCAACTGACGAAGCGTCAGTTGACTACCGCTTCTCGAGCCGCTCGTTCAGCGCCTCGAGCACCAGCGGCGGCACCAGGTGGGAGACGTCCCCGCCCCAGGCCGCGACCTCCTTGACCAGGCTCGAGGACAGGAAGCTGTAGGTGGGGTTGGTCGGCACGAACAGCGTCTCGACGCCGGAGAGGCCGTTGTTCATCTGGGCCATCTGCAGCTCGTAGTCGAAGTCGCTGACCGCCCGCAGGCCCTTGACGATCGCGGGGATGTCGCGCTGCTTGCAGAAGTCGACGAGCAGGCCGTGGAAGGACTCGACCTTCACGTTGCCGTACTCGGCGGTGACCTGCCGCAGCAGCTCTATCCGCTCGTCGACGGTGAACAGGCCCTGCTTCGACTTGTTGATCATCACCGCGACGTGCACGACGTCGTACAGCCTGGACGCGCGGGCGATGATGTCGAGGTGTCCATTGGTGACGGGGTCGAACGACCCCGGACAGACGGCGCGGCGCAACGGTGGTTCCTCGCTCTCCGGTCCATTCATGACGTGCCCGATCCCGATCCGGCGGTGCACGCCGAGGCGGCGCGACCGTACCAAAGCGTCCCCTCGCCGTAACGACGGGCCCTCAGGGCGTCGAAGCCCTCCGGCCAGCCGAATTCCCCGCCGCGGGTGCTGCGCTCCACGGTGACCAGTGCCTCGTCGGCGAGCCAGCCCCGGGTGCGGAGTGTGAGCAGGATCTCGCGCAGGGCGTCGTCGCCGACGACGTAGGGCGGGTCCAGGAAGACCACGTCGTACGGGCCGGCCGGCGGCGCCCCGGCGATGACCTGCTCCGCCTTGCCCGTGCGCACCTCCGCGCCCGGCAGGCCCACCGCGCGCACGTTGTCGCGGATGACCCGGACCGCGCGGGCGTCGGCCTCCACCAGCAGCACGTGCCCGGCGCCGCGCGAGAGCGCCTCCAGGCCGACCGCGCCCGAGCCGCCGTAGAGGTCCAGGACGCGGGCGCCGTCCAGCGTGCCCAGGAAGGACTCCCAGGTGGAGAACAGGCCCTCGCGCGCCCGGTCGGAGGTGGGGCGGGTGCCGGTGCCGGGCGGCACGGCCAGGCGGCGTCCGCCGGCGGCGCCGGCGATCACGCGGGTCATGGGTCTCGGAGTCCTTCGCGGTGTCGTGGGACGGGGCGGCGGGGCCGCCCCCGGAAAGCGTATGCCGTTGGCCGCGCGCCGTCCCCGCGGGCCGGGCCTTCAGCCCTTGTCCAGGAACTCCTCCCGCTCCTTGTCCAGCAACGCGTCCAGCGCGGTGCGCAGCTCGGGCAGCCGCTCCAGCTCGGGATCGGCGGCGACGACCGCCGCGGCCTCCTCGCGGGCCGCCACGATGACGTCCTCGTCGTCGATGACGGCGAGCATGCGCAGGCTGGAGCGCACGCCGGACTGCGCCTGGCCCAGCACGTCGCCCTCGCGGCGCTGCTCGAGGTCGATGCGGGAGAGCTCGAAGCCGTCGAGGGTCGCGGCGACCGCGCCGAGCCGGGCCCGCGCGGGAGACGCCTCGAACGCCTCGCTGACCAGCAGGCACAGCCCCGGGGCCGAGCCTCGGCCCACCCGGCCGCGCAGCTGGTGCAGCTGGGAGACGCCGAACCGGTCGGCGTCCATGATCACCATCACGGTGGAGTTGGGCACGTTCACGCCCACCTCGATGACGGTCGTGGCGACCAGGACGTCCACCTCGCCGGCCGCGAAGCGGCGCATGACGTCGTCCTTGGCCTCGGGCTGCATCCGCCCGTGCAGCACCTCCACCCGCAGCCCGGCCAGCGGGCCGGCGGCGAGCTGCCCGGCGACGTCCAGGACCGCCAGCGGCGGCCGCCGCTCGCCCTCGGCCTCCTGGGCGGCGGTCTTCTTCCGGGCCTTGGGAGTGTCCTCCTCGTCGCCGATGCGCGGGCAGACCACGTACGCCTGGTGGCCGCCCTCGACCTCCTCGCGGACCCGCTCCCAGGTCCGGGCGAGGAAGTGCGGCTTGTCCCGGGCGGGCACCACGTGGGTGGCGATGGGCGAGCGGCCGGCGGGCAGCTGGTCCAGCACCGACGTCTCGAGGTCGCCGAAGACGGTCATCGCGACCGTGCGCGGGATCGGCGTCGCGGTCATCACCAGCAGGTGGGGCGGCTGCTTGCCCTTCGAGCGCAGGGCGTCGCGCTGCTCGACGCCGAAGCGGTGCTGTTCGTCGACCACGACCAGGCCCAGGTCGTGGAACTGGACCTTGTCCTCGATGAGGGCGTGGGTGCCGACGACGATGCCCGCCTCGCCCGTGACCAGATCCAGCAGCGCGTGCCGGCGGGCCGCCGCGCCCATGGAGCCGGTGAGCAGCACCACCTTGGTGCCCTGGTCGGCGCCGCCGAGCATGCCGCCCTCGGCGAGGTCGCCCATCATCTCGGTGATCGACCGGTGGTGCTGCTGGGCGAGCACCTCGGTGGGGGCGAGCATCGCGGCCTGGCCGCCCGCGTCCACGACGCCGAGCATGGCGCGCAGGGCGACCATGGTCTTGCCCGAGCCCACTTCGCCCTGCAGCAGGCGGTGCATGGGGTGTTCGGTGGCGAGATCGTCGAAGATCTCGGCGGAGACCTTCTCCTGGCCCTCGGTGAGGGTGAAGGGCAGCCGGGCGTCGAAGGCGTCGAGCAGCCCGCCGGCGGCCGGCTTGCGCGGCACGGCCGGCAGCTGGGAGTCGGCGTGCCGGCGGCGGGCGAGGGCGACCTGCAGGACGAACGCCTCGTCCCACTTCAGCCGCTGCCGGGCGTCCTCGATGTCCGCCTTGGTGCGCGGCCGGTGGACCTTGCGGAACGCCTCGGGCAGCGGCAGCAGGCCCCGTCCCTCGCGCAGCGCGTCCGGCAGCGGGTCCACCACCTCGCCCCAGCCGGCGGCCTCCATGGAGGCCAGCACCACGTCGAGGCAGTTGGAGATCTTCCAGGACTCCATCTGCGAGCAGGCGGGGTAGAGCGGGATCAGCTGGTTGGCCCACGCCTCGACGGCGTCCGCGCCGCTGTCCTTGCCGAGCATCTCGTACGCGGGGTGGGACAGCTGCCGGACGTTGCGGAACGTGCCGACCTTGCCCGCGAACATGCCGCGGCGGCCGGGGACGAGCTCTTTCTGGTGGTGGTAGATCGACCGGCCGAAGAAGACCAGCTGCAGCCGGCCGCTGCCGTCGGACAGCGTCACCTCCAGGCGCTGGCCCCTGCCGTTGTTGAACTTGTGCACACGGGCGTCGGAGACCTGGGCGACGACGGTGACGTGCTCGTCCAGCGGCAGGTCCGCGAGACGGGTCAGCTCGCCGCGCTCGGCGTAGCGGCGCGGGTAGTGGTGCAGCAGGTCGCCGACCGTGTGCAGGTCGAGGTGCTCGGCCAGCACCTTCGCGGTGTTGCCGCCGAGCGTCTTCTTCAGAGGTTCCTGGAGCGCGGGCACGGGTCCATTGCACACCACGCCGCTGACAACGCGGCCTATTCGATGCCGATGAGCAGCGGCGCGGACCGCTGTCCGCCGTGGTAGACCACCGTGTCCACGGCCAGGTGGGCGCGGCGCACGTGCCGGCGCAGGCGGTCGGCGACGGCGTCGGGGACCCCCTCGCCGAGGACGAGGGTGACCATCTCGCCGCCCGCGGCCAGCATGCGGTCCAGCACGGTTCCGGCGGTCTCGGCGAGGTCGGTCCCGATGACGGCCACGTCGCCGTCGATCAGGCCGAGGACGTCCCCGGCCTGGCAGACGCCCGCCATGGTCCAGGACTGCCGTTCGGCGACGGTCAGCTCGGCGTAGCGGGTGGCGCCGGCGGCGGAGGTCATGGCGACGACGTCCTCGTCGAAGCGCCGGGCGTTCTCGTGGACGGCGAGGGCGGCGATGCCCTGGACCGGGGAGCGGGTGGGGATCAGGGCGACGCGTACGCCCTCGGCGCGGGCCTGCTCGGCCGCCGCGGCGGCGGTGTGCCGCAGGTCGGCGTCGTTGGGCAGCAGGACGACCTCGCGGGCGTGCGCGCGCCGGATCGCCTCGACGAGCTCCCCGCTGGCGGGCGGCTCGCCCGGCCGTACGGCCACGACCGTCGCCCCGGCCTCCGCGCACAGGCCGGCCAGTCCCTCGCCGGGGACGAGCGCGACGACGGCGCGCTGCGCGGGCTCGCGCACGCGGGTGCGCTCCTCGTCGGCCGCGCCGAAGTGGGTGATGCGGATGCGGTGCGGGCGCCCGGCGTCGATGCCCGCCTCGACGGCGGCCCCGGCGTCGTCGACGTGCACGTGGACGTTCCACAGGCCGTCGCCGCCGACCACCACGAGCGACTCGCCCAGCGCGTCGAGCCGGGTGCGCAGGCGGGCGACGGCGGCGTCGTCGGCGTCCAGCAGGTAGATCACCTCGAAGGCCGGGCCCCCGCCCGATGGCGTGGCGTCGCCGAGGTCGGCGGGGCAGCCTTCGGCCTGCCACGCGCGCGTGGCGGGCGGCGCGGCGGCCGCCGCCTCGGGGCTCGCGGTCGCGCCGGACAGGGCGGCGGCGAGCGCCCCCAGGACCTCGACCAGGCCCTTGCCTCCCGCGTCGACCACGCCGGCCCGGCCCAGGACCTCCAGCTGGCCGGGGGTGGCCGCGAGGGCGGTACGGGCCCTCTCGTGGGCGGCGCGGGCGACGGCGGCGGCATCCCCGCCGGCGGCCGAGGCGGCGTCGGCGGCAGCGGCGGCGACGGTCAGGACGGTGCCCTCGACGGGCCGGGCCACGCCTTCGTACGCGGACTCCACGGCGCGGCGCAGGGCCCGCCGCAGGAGCACGGCGCCGCTCTCGCGGTGGTCTTCGTCACCCGTCGCCGCGAGGACCTCGGCCATGCCGCGCAGCAGCTGGGCGAGGATGGTGCCGGAGTTGCCGCGGGCGCCTATGAGCGCGCCGTGGGCCATGGCACGGACGGCCTCGGCGAGGCCGGGGCGGGAATCCGGGCCGGTGGTGGCGTGGCCGTCGAAGACCGCGTCGACGGCGCGGGCGGCGGATTCGACGGTCAGGTAGAGGTTGGTGCCGGTGTCGCCGTCCGCCACGGGATAGACGTTGATCGCGTCGATCTCCTCGCGGGCCCGGCCGAGCGCGTCGAGCGCGAGCGCGCACCAGGTCCGTACCGCATCGGCGTCCAGCGGGTGCGGCACGTGGGTCCTCCTCAAGGCTGCGGGCGGTGCTGGAGCAGAGTAGTCCGGCACGGCGTTCCGGAGGGCGGGCCGGGCGGGGTCCGGGCCGGTCATGGTAGTTTCGTTGTCCAGGAGCGGTCGTTGTATGCTGCTCCGGTTGCCTGATGAGAATCAGGCCATCCCCCTGGCAAGCCAGTCACCTACGACCCGGCACGCCGGGATTTCCCGTAAGTGCATCTGAAGTCTTTGGAGTGACCCGTGGCTGCCAACTGCGACGTCTGCGGCAAGGGGCCGGGCTTCGGCAACAACATTTCGCACTCGCACCGCCGTACGTCCCGTCGCTGGAACCCGAACATCCAGCGCGTGCGTGCCGTGGTCGGTCGGACGCCGAAGCGCCTCAATGTCTGCACCTCGTGCATCAAGGCCGGCAAGGTCTCGCGCTAACTAGCTAGTAGCGCGGCAGCCTCGCCGCACCTTGAAAGCCGGTCCCCTACGGGTGGCCGGCTTTTTGCATGCCCGAAAAGACCTGGACGGGCCCGGAAGGGACCGAAAAGCCCCGGGAGCCCGGGGCCCGGCGGGTCAGCGCCGCAGCGCCCACCCGTGGTCCACCGGCCCGATCCCGCCGCCGAGCGCGAAGCCCGCAGCGATCGCTCCGGTCACGTACTCCTTGGCGGCCGCGACGGCGTCCGGCACCGGCGCCCCCTTGGCCAGGCCGGCGGCGATGGCGGAGGCCAGGGTGCAGCCGGTGCCGTGGGTGTGGCGGTTGTCGTGGCGCGGCGCGCGCAGCCAGTGCTCCTCGGTGCCGTCGGTGAGCAGGTCGACCGCGTCCCCCTCGAGGTGGCCGCCCTTGATGAGCGCCCAGCGGGGGCCGTAGGAGAGCACCGCCTCCGCCGCCGTCCGCAGATCGGCCTCGCGGGCCACCTGGACGCCCGTCAGCCAGGCGACCTCGTCCAGGTTGGGTGTGGCGACCGTCGCGGCGGGCAGCAGGCGCGTACGGACCGCCTCGAGCGCGGAGGCGGCCAGCAGGGCGTCGCCGTGCTTGGAGACGCCGACCGGGTCGACGACCACGGGGACGTGCACGCCGGCGAGCAGGCCTGCCACGGTCTCCACCAGCTCGGCCGAGGCCAGCATGCCGGTCTTGACGGCCTGGACGCCGATGTCGTCGACGACGCTGCGGAACTGGGCCCGTACCGCTTCCGCCGGCAGTTCCCAGGCGCCCTGGACGCCCAGGGAGTTCTGGGCGGTGACGGCGGTGAGCACGCTCATGCCGTGCGTGCCGAGGGCGAGCATGGTCTTGAGGTCGGCCTGGACGCCCGCACCGCCGCCGGAGTCGGAGCCGGCGACGGTCAGCACGCGTGGGGGTATCGGCATGGCGCCGAATCTACCCGCCGTGCGCACGCCCCGGGCGAGGGGCGTGGGCCCTACTCCTCGGGCTCGAGATCCCCGAAGTGGTCCCAGCCGCCCGCCTTGTCCCAGGGCGCGCCGTCGACGGTCACCTGGGGCAGGGCGGAGGGGTTGACCACCTCGCCGATGATCTTCCAGCGGGCGGGCAGCTTCACGTCCGGCGGGAAGGTGGCGACGATGGCGTGGTCCTCTCCCCCGGTGAGCACCCACTGCAGGGGGTCGACGCCGACGGCCTGGCCGATGTCGTACATCTGCGTGGGCACGTCGATGGCGGCCGTGCGCAGGTCGATGCGGACCTTGCTGGCCTCGGCGATGTGCCCGAGGTCGGCGATGAGGCCGTCGCTGACGTCGGTCATGGCCGTGGCGCCGAGCGCGGCGGCGGCCGGGCCCGCGTGGTACGGCGGTTCCGGGCGGCGGTGCGCCTCGACGAAGGCGCGCGGCGAGCGGAAGCCGCGCGAGAGCACGGCGAGGCCGGCCGCGGACCAGCCCAGCCAGCCGGTGACGGCGACGACGTCGCCGGCCCGGGCGCCGGAGCGGGTGACCGGCTCGTGGTTGCGCAGGTCGCCGAGGGCCGTGATGGCCACGGTGATCGTCTCGCCGCGGACCACGTCCCCGCCGACCACGGCCGCGCCGGCGACCTGGCACTCGTCGCGGATGCCGTCCATCAGCTCGGTCGGCCAGGTGGCGGGGAGCTCGGCGGGTACGACGAGGGCGAGCAGGACGGCCGTGGGGACGGCGCCCATGGCGGCGATGTCGGCGAGGTTCTGGGCCGCGGCCTTGCGGCCCACGTCGTAGGCCGTGGACCAGTCGCGGCGGAAGTGCCGGCCCTCCAGGAGCACGTCCGTACTGGCCACGACCCTCCGGTCGGGCGCGGCGACCACCGCGGCGTCGTCACCCGGCCCGAGACGGACCGCCGGGGTGGTGGTGAGCCGGGAGGTCAGCTCTCTGATGAGCCCGAACTCCCCCAACTCGCCCACGGTGCCTTTCACTGAGCTCCTCCTCGGAGTGTCGGTTGCCCTGATCGTGACGTGTTCCGCGCCGCGCAGGCCGCGCGGGTCTCCCCGCACCGTGCGACGACGCGGTACCGTGGCGTCTCTTCTCCCCACATGATCCTCGTAGCCGCCCTGGAGGTTCCGTGGTACAGGCGTACATCCTGATCCAGACCGAGGTCGGCAAGGCGTCGACCGTGGCCGAAGTCATCGGAAAGATCGAGGGAGTGATTCAGGCCGAGGACGTCACCGGGCCGTACGACGTGATCGTGCGCGCCCAGGCGGACACCGTGGACGAGCTCGGCCGGATGGTGGTCGCCAAGGTCCAGAAGGTGGAGGGCATCACCCGCACCCTGACCTGCCCGGTCGTCCATATCTAGCTCCCCCGTATGCTCGGCCGGTGAAGACTTCGCTTCGCCGGCCCCTCGGCCTGCCCGCTCTCGCCCTGCTGTGCGCGTCCGTGGCCTGTTCGGCCCCGGACGGCAAGGCGAGCCCGGCGGTGCCCACGCCGTCGGCGCGGCAGGCCGGACTCTGCCGGGCGCTGCACGAGGAGTTGCCCGAAACCGTGGACGGCCGGAAGCGGCGTGCCACCGATCCGGTCTCCGACTTCACCGCCGTGTGGGGTGACCCGGCGATCTCGCTGCGCTGCGGGGTGGGGCGTCCCAAGATCCTTACGCCCGGCACCGAACACTACAACCCCACGGCCGATTCGGTGGAGGTCGACGGAGTCGGCTGGCTGCCCGAGAGGCAGCCGGACGGCAGCGTCCGGTGCACCACGACGCTGCGGCAGGCGTGGGTCGAGGTGACGCTGCCCAAGCAGGTGGTGGGCGACGCCGGCGACATCAGTGCGCTGACCGATCTCGCCGGCGCCGTCCGGAAGACGGTCCCTGTGGGCGTCCTGCCCTAGCGCAGGCCCGTGGGGCGGCGCAGGGCGGCCTGCAGGAGGCGGTCGACCAGCTCGGGGTACTCCACGCCGGTCTCCTGCCACATGCGCGGGTACATGGAGATGGGGGTGAAGCCGGGCATGGTGTTGATCTCGTTGATCACGAACTCGCCGTCCTCGGTGAGGAAGAAGTCCGCGCGGACCAGTCCCTCGCAGGAGGCCGCCTCGAAGGCCGCCACGGCCAGCTCCTGGATCCGCCGGGTCGCGTCCTCGCCGATCGGGGCGGGCACGATGCCGGAGGCGGAGTCGATGTACTTGGCCTCGAAGTCGTAGAAGTCGTGCGCGGAGACCGGGGGGATCTCGGCGGGCACGCTGGCGCGCGGGCCGTCCTCGAACTCGAGCACGCCGCACTCGATCTCGCGGCCGCGCAGCAACGATTCGACCAGGATCTTCGGGTCGTGGCGCTGCGCCTCGGCGATGGCCTCGTCCAGGCCGGAGAGGTCGTCGACCTTGGTGATGCCCATGGAGGAGCCGGCCCGGGCGGGCTTCACGAAGAGCGGCCAGCCGTGCTCGCCGGCGAAGTCCACGATCTTCTTGCGGGCGGCGGCCGGGTCGGCCTGCCACTCACGCGGGCGGATCACCTCGTACGGGCCGACGGGCAGCCCGAAGGAGATGAAGACCCGCTTCATGTACTCCTTGTCCTGGCCGACGGCGGAGGCCAGGACGCCCGCGCCGACGTAGGGGATGCCGGCCAGCTCCAGCATGCCCTGGAGGGTGCCGTCCTCGCCGTAGGGGCCGTGCAGCACGGGGAAGACGACGTCGACCTCGCCCAGCGCCTTGGGCACGGCGCCCGGCTCGGTGTAGACGACCTCGCGGCTGGCGGGGGTGACGGGCAGCAGGACGCCGCCGTCGGCCGACTCCACGAGGTCCTCGACGCTGGGCAGCTCGCGCCCGGCGATGGCCATCCGCTCGGGATCGTCCGCGGTCAGCGCCCAACGGCCGTCGGTGGTAATGCCGATCGGCAGCACCTCGTACTTGGTGCGGTCGATGGCGCGCAGGACGGCGCCCGCGGTGACCACGGAGATGGCGTGTTCGGAACTGCGGCCGCCGAAGACGACCGCGACACGCGGCTTCCGGTCAGGGCTCTGGGTGGAGGTCTCGCTGCTCATATCGCGTCGAGAGTACCTGCTGGCAGCGGGTGCGTCAGTGCCGCTCGGCCTTGGCGCTGCGCGACATGAGTTCCTTGAGGGCCACCAGGGGCGGCTTGCCCTCGTGCACGATGTCCACGACGGTCTCCGTGATCGGCATGTCGACATGATGGCGTCGGGCCAGATCGAGCACGGACTCACAGGACTTGACGCCCTCGGCGGTCTGCTTGGTGACCGCGATGGTCTCGTCGAGGGTCATGCCGCGGCCCAGGCAGGCACCGAAGGTGCGGTTGCGGGAGAGCGGCGAGGCGCAGGTGGCGACGAGGTCGCCCATGCCCGCGAGGCCGGCGAAGGTGTGCGCGTCGGCCCCCATGGCCAGGCCCAGCCGGGTCGTCTCGGCCAGGCCGCGGGTGATGAGGGAGGCCTTGGCGTTGTCGCCGAGCCCCATGCCGTCGGCGATGCCCACGGCCAGGGCGATGACGTTCTTGACGGCGCCGCCCAGTTCGCAGCCGACGACGTCGGTGTTGGTGTAGGGGCGGAAGTAGGGGGTGTGGCAGGCGGCCTGCAGGCGCTTGGCCACGGACTCGTCGCGGCAGGCCACGACGGCGGCGGCGGGCTGCCGGGCCGCGATCTCCTTGGCCAGGTTGGGGCCGGTGAGGACGGCTACGCGGTCCGGGGAGACCTTGGCGACCTCCTCGATCACCTCGCTCATCCGCTTGGCCGTGCCCAGTTCGATGCCCTTCATCAGGGACACGAGGACGGTGTCGGCCGGCAGCAGGGGCGCCCACTCGGTGAGGTTGCCGCGCAGGGTCTGGGAGGGGACGGCGAGGACGGCGAACGCCGCGCCGTCGGCGGCCTCGGCGGGGTCGGTGGTGGCCCGCACGGCCGCGGGGAGCTCGACGCCCGGGAGGTAGTCGGGGTTGGTGCGCCCGGTGTTGACGGCGTCCACGAGGGCGGCGCGGCGGCCCCACATGGTCACCTCGCACCCGGCGTCGGCGAGGACCATCGCGAAGGCGGTGCCCCAGGATCCGGTGCCGTAGACGGCGACGCGCGTCACTTGCTGTCCTCCTCGGCCGACGCCGCGCTTCCGGCCGCCGTCTGCTGCCGGCGGGCCGCGGTGCGGGCCTTCTTGTGGTTGTACGGCTCGGCGGGAGCGGGCTCGCCGCGGAGTTCGGCGAGGAGGTCGGTGATCGCCCGCATGATGACGTCGGTGACCTCGCGCAGCACCTCGGCGGTGGGTTCCTTGCCGTAGTAGGCGGAGAGGTCGACGGGCGGGCCCGCGAGCACCTTGAGGGTCTTGCGGGGGAACAGCCGGAGCTTGTTCTCCTTGGCGTAGGGCGGCATGGCCTCGTTGGCGCCCCACTGGGCGACCGGGATGACGGGGGCCTTGGTGAGCAGGGCGACGCGGGCGGCGCCCGTCTTGCCCTCCATGGGCCACATGTCCGGATCGCGGGTGAGGGTGCCCTCGGGGTAGAAGGCAACGCACTCGCCCTTGTTGATGGCGTCCACGGCGGCCCGGAAGGCGGCGGCTGCGTCGGCCGATTCGCGGTAGACGGGAATCTGCCCGGTGCCGCGCAGGATGGCGCCGACGAAGCTGCCCTTGAAGAGGCCGGCCTTGGCCAGGAAGCGGGGGACGCGCCCGGTGTTGTACTGGAAGTGGGCGTACGACAACGGGTCCAGATAGGAGTTGTGGTTGACCGCGGTGATGAATCCGCCGTCGGCCGGAATGTGCTCCATTCCCCGCCAGTCCCGCTTGAACAGAACCACGAGTGGCGGTTTTGCCAACACCGCCGTAAAGCGGTACCAGAAGCCGATTCTGCGGCGGGACACTCGGACACCCTTCTGTTGGGACCTGGAAGCTGCTGCGGGTCTGCTGCTCACCCGGGGGCCGGACAAGTGTCGCCCCAGGTACCCGGTCTGTCGAGAACACCGTAACCCCGCGTTCCGGTCGTGGCGGCGGCAGCGGGTGACAATGGGGCCGAAGCGAAGAGAGGGGGCGGATGTGGTCTGGACGCTGGTGGTGCCGCTGAAGCCGCTGGCCATGGCCAAGAGCCGGCTGCGGGCGGACGCCGGGCGGCTGCCGGGCCCCGCGCTCGCGCTGGCCTTCGCCCTGGACACGGTGGCGGCGGCGCTGGCGTGCCCGTCGGTGCGGGATGTGGCGGTCGTCACCCGCGACCCGCTGGCCGGGGCGGAGCTGGCCGCGCTGGGCGCCCGGATACTGCCCGAGCCGCCGGGGGACGGGGGGCTCAACGCGGCGCTGGCGCACGGGGCGCGGACGGTGCGCGAGGGCCGTGCGGATTCGGCGGTGGCGACGCTGAACGCGGATCTGCCGGCGCTGCGCCCGCCGGAACTCGGGCGGGTGCTCGATTTCGCCGCGGAATTCCCGCGCGCATTTCTCGCGGATGCCGCGGGAATCGGTACGACGCTGCTCGCGGCGGCGCCGGGAATGGAATTGGCTCCGGCGTTCGAGGGGCGTTCGCGCGCCCGTCACCGCGCCTCGGGGGCCCATGAGATCGCCCTGACGGACGTGGATTCCGTGCGCCGGGACGTGGACACGGCACAGGATTTGCGGGCGGCCCTGGCGCTGGGCGTGGGGCCCCGCACGGCGGCCGTCACCGGCGGCGTGCCGCTCGCCGGCCGGGCGGCGGACTAGGCTGCTGACCATGCAGGCCACCGCGTACACCTTCGACCCTTCGACCCGCTCCGGGAGCGTCCTCCTGGACGACGGCACGCCCGTGCCCTTCGACACGGCGGCGTTCGACGCCGGGGGCCTGCGGCTGCTGCGGCCGGGGCAGCGGGTGCGCATCGAGCTCGCGGAGGGCGAGGCCGGGGGCGAGGGGGCCCCGGCCGGCCGCCGCGTGACCCTGGTGACGCTGCAGACGTTCTGAGCATCCGGCCCGCACGGGCCGTGACGCACCGCGGGCCGGGCTCCCCGGAGGGAGCCCGGCCCGGCGCGTGACGCCGTGGTCGCCGCCTTACTTCTTCCTGGCGGTGGTCTTCTTGGCGGTGGTCTTGCGCGCGGTGGTGGTGCGCGTCGTGGCCTTCTTGGCGGGCGCGGTCTTCTTCGCGGCGGCCGCCTTCTTGGCCGGGGCCGCCTTCTTCGCGGCGGTCGTCTTCTTGGCGGCCGTCGTCTTCTTGGCCGCGGCCGCCTTGGTGGCGGTCGTCGCCTTCTTGGCGGGCGCGGCCTTCTTGGCCGTGGTCGCCTTCTTGGCGGCGGTGGCCTTCTTCGCCGGCGCGGCCTTGACCGCGGTCGCCTTCTTGGCGGCCGTGGTCTTCTTCGCGGCGGTGGCCTTCTTGGCGGTGGCCTTCTTGGCCGCGGCCTTGGCGGTCACCTTGCCGCCCGAAAGGCTGCCCTTGGGCGCCTTCTTGACGGAGACCTCGCCGCCCTTCGGCAGCTTCTTCGTACCGGCCACCAGGTCCTTGAAGCCCTGGCCCGCGCGGAAGCGCGGCACCGAGGTCTTCTTGACCCGCACCCGCTCACCCGTCTGCGGGTTGCGGGCGTAACGGGCGGGACGGTCGACCTTCTCGAACGAGCCGAAACCGGTCACCGAGACCCGGTCACCGGCGACAACCGCACGGACCATCGCGTCGAGAACAGCGTCGACGGCGTCCGCGGCCTGCTGACGGCCGCCGAGCTTGTCGGCAATCGCTTCAACGAGCTGCGCCTTGTTCACGTCTTCCCCTTCGGAGACATTGGCTGGAATGTGCTCCAGCTTTTTCGCACGTTAGGCAGATATATACCGCAAATCAAACACGAAACGGTCTAATCACCCTTGTGCCGCAACGAACTCGACCCATCACGGAGTTCCGTCGGTGTCGGGCTCTTGGGGGAAACGGCCCTCGTCGAGGTCGTTCATCAGCCGGTCCAGGCGCCTTGCCGCACCTGAGAGATCGTGCTTCGCCGAGGCCGTGATGGCCAGCAGCTGCCGGGACAGCGCCATCCGTACGCCCTCCGGGACTTGCAGTGTGCGCACTTTCGTGTGCGCTTCCTTCAGTTGGTCGGCGACAAGCCGGTAAAGCTCGAGTTGGCTGTCGCGTTCCATGCACCGATTGTGCCATCTGAGGCGAGTTGTCGCTTCACGGGCCCTCAACAAAGCAACGCGCCCCCTGTCCGAAGACAGGGGGCGCATCATGCCAAACCCTGGGTGAGCAGCGAAAATCCGGGGCCTCGGTAAGCGGCTCCGACCCGTGTGACACTGGGCCAAACGAGCCGGAATCGACCTCAGATCAGGGCCGTGGAGGGCTTGAAAGCGGGCCTGCGGGCCTCGTAGGAGGCGATGTCCGCCTCGTGCCGGAGGGTCAGTCCGATGTCGTCCAGCCCCTCCAGCAGACGCCAGCGGGCATTCTCGTCAAGGTCGAATCCGGCCGTTAGCCCCTCGGCCCGCACCTCCCGGGCCACGAGATCGACCGTCACCTCGACGGAGGGGTCGTTCTCGGTCAGCTCCCACAGCGCCTCCACGGTCTCCTGCGGCAGGACGACCGTCAGCAGCCCGTTCTTGAGCGAGTTGCCGCGGAAGATGTCGGCGAACCGGGACGAGACCACGGCCTTGAAGCCGTAGTTCTGCAGCGCCCAGACCGCGTGCTCCCGGGAGGAGCCGGTGCCGAAGTCGGGCCCGGCCACCAGCACCGAGGCGCCGGCGCGCTCGGGACGGTTCAGCACGAACTCCGGGTCCTTGCGCCAGGCCTCGAAGAGCCCGTCCTCGAAGCCGTCGCGGGTCACCTTCTTCAGCCAGTGCGCCGGGATGATCTGGTCGGTGTCGACGTTGCTCCGGCGCAGCGGGACGGCCCGGCCGGTGTGCGTGGTGAAGGCTTCCATGACTCAGACCTCCAGGGGGGTGCGTGCTGCGGTGGCGCCGGACAGGTCGGCCGGGGAGGCCAGGTGTCCCAGGACGGCGGTGGCGGCGGCGACCTGCGGGGAGACCAGGTGGGTGCGGCCGCCCTTGCCCTGCCTGCCCTCGAAGTTGCGGTTGGATGTCGACGCGGACCGCTCGCCGGGCGCGAGTTGGTCGGGGTTCATGCCCAGGCACATCGAACAGCCGGCGTGCCGCCACTCGGCGCCGGCCGCGGTG
Organism: Streptomyces griseocarneus; assembly: GCF_014655595.1. GTDB lineage: Bacteria > Actinomycetota > Actinomycetes > Streptomycetales > Streptomycetaceae > Streptomyces > Streptomyces griseocarneus. The sequence continues at coordinate 145,060 of NZ_BNBL01000003.1, forward strand.
AACACCTTGTCGAGCCCCTCCTCGACGGCCTGCAGCGCCACCCGCACGGAGCCGGGGACGACCAGCATCCGGACGCCGTCGGCGACGTCGCGGCCCTCGAGGACGGACGCGGCGGCCCGCAGGTCCTCGATCCGGCCGTTGGTGCACGAGCCCACGAAGACGGTGTCCACGCGGATGTCCCGCAGCGCCTGACCTGCCGTCAATCCCATGTATTCCAGGGCCTTTTCGGCCGCCAGGCGCTCGGAGGCGTCCTCGTAGGAGGCCGGGTCGGGCACCGCCGACGACAGGGGCGCGCCCTGGCCCGGGTTGGTGCCCCAGGTGACGAACGGGGACAGTTCGGTCGCGTCGATGACCACCTCGCGGTCGAAGACGGCGTCGTCGTCGGTGCGCAGCGTGCGCCAGTACGCGACGGCCGCGTCCCAGTCGTCGCCGGCGGGCGCGTGGGGGCGGTCCTTGAGGTAGGCGAAGGTGGTCTCGTCGGGGGCGATCATGCCGGCCCGGGCGCCCGCCTCGATGGACATGTTGCACACGGTCATCCGGGCCTCCATCGAGAGGTTCTCGATGGCGGAGCCCCGGTACTCGATGACGTAGCCCTGGCCGCCGCCGGTGCCGATCCTGGCGATGATCGCGAGGATCAGGTCCTTGGCGGTGACGCCCTCGGGCAGCTCGCCCTCGACCGTGATCGCCATGGTCCTGAACGGCGACAGCGGCAGCGTCTGGGTGGCCAGGACGTGCTCGACCTGGCTGGTGCCGATGCCGAACGCCAGCGCGCCGAACGCGCCGTGGGTGGAGGTGTGACTGTCGCCGCAGACGACCGTCGTGCCGGGCTGGGTGAGGCCCAGCTGCGGTCCCACCACGTGGACGACGCCCTGCTCGACGTCGCCCAGCGGGTGCAGCCGGACGCCGAACTCGGCGCAGTTGCGGCGCAGGGTCTCCAGCTGGGTGCGGGAGACCGGGTCCGCGATGGGCTTGTCGATGTCGAGGGTGGGGGTGTTGTGGTCCTCGGTGGCGATGGTCAGGTCCGTGCGGCGGACCGTACGGCCGGCCTTGCGCAGGCCGTCGAAGGCCTGCGGGCTGGTGACCTCGTGGAGCAGGTGCAGGTCGATGAAGAGGAGGTCGGGCTCGCCTTCGGCGCGCGTGACGACGTGGTCGTCCCAGACCTTCTCCGCGAGTGTCCGTCCCATCGCTGTCCCTTTCGCCGGCGGCGTTGCCGGCCAACTCGTTGCCGGATGGTGCTGTGCGTTCCAGGTTGGCGCGTCTCGGGAAAATTTGAACTTGCGTTTCATACTTTGAGACGGGAGTATCGTTGCATGGACAACTCTGGTGGCGCCTCAAGCGGTGTGGGCGTTCTCGACAAGGCGGCTCTGGTTCTGAGCGCTCTGGAGTCCGGCCCGGCGACCCTCGCCGGGCTGGTCACGGCGACGGGCCTGGCGCGCCCCACGGCGCACCGGCTCGCGGTGGCGCTGGAACACCACCGGATGGTGGCGCGCGACATGCAGGGCCGGTTCATACTCGGGCCCCGGCTGAGCGAGCTCGCGGCCGCGGCCGGCGAGGACCGGCTGCTGGCCACGGCGGGCCCCGTGCTCACGCACCTGCGGGACGTGACGGGCGAGAGCGCGCAGCTCTACCGCCGGCAGGGCGACATGCGGATCTGCGTGGCGGCCGCGGAGCGGCTGTCGGGCCTGCGGGACACCGTGCCGGTGGGCTCCACGCTGCCGATGAAGGCCGGATCCGCGGCCCAGGTGCTCATGGCCTGGGAGGAGCCGGAGCGGCTGCACCGCGGCCTGCAGGGGGCGCGCTTCACGGCGACGGCGCTCTCGGGCGTGCGGCGGCGGGGCTGGGCCCAGTCGATCGGCGAGCGGGAGCCGGGCGTGGCCTCGGTCTCCGCGCCCGTGCGCGGCCCCTCCAACCGCGTGGTGGCCGCCGTCTCGGTCTCCGGCCCCATCGAGCGCCTCACGCGTCACCCCGGGCGCATGCACGCCCAGGCGGTGCTGGACGCCGCCGTCCGCCTGACGGAAGCGCTGCGGCGCAACGGCTGAGCGGCCCTCTCACCACCCTTCCACGTCCGCGGGGCCCGCGACGCGCAGTGTCAGGCGCGTCAGCGGGCCCTGCGTGCGCACGTCCAGGCACTCGCTGAGCGTGCGGGCCAGCCACAGACCGTCCTCGACGGCCGCCAGGGCCCCCGGCGGGCGGAAGCCCGCGAAGGCGGGAACGGGCTCGGCCGCGCCCGCCCGCCGGGTGCGCAGCAGCTCGTACGCCACCGCCCCCGGCTCCGGCCAGGCCCGCAGGGCGAGCCGGGCGCCCTCCCCCGCCAGCAGATAGCCCGCCGCCTCGTGCACGGCCAGGACCGCCAGGGCCAGCCGCTCGCCGCTCAGGCCGGCCGCCGCGGCCCGCTCCCGGGCGAAGCGGCGCACCGCGCGGAGCCGGTCGGTGGGGCCCGTGCGGGCCGCCCCGGCGGGCGCGGGAGAGCGCGGCAGCGGCACGGCCGCCACGTACGCCCCGGGGTCGGCGTAGGTCGCGCAGGGGATCAGCCGCTGCCCGTCCAGCCGGGCGGGGTGCGTGGCGCAGGCCGCCCGGGCCACGTCCCGGGGCACGGTCCTGGTGTCGTACGGGCAGATCATCCACAGCGGCAGCCCGGCCAGCAGGACGTTGAGCCCGGACTCCATCCGCTTCCACTCCGCGATCTGGCGGGCGCTCTTCCCGCACCACACCGGCTCGGCGATCATCCGCATGCGCAGCCCGGGGCGGGCGCGGCGGTCGTGGTAGCGCAGGAACGCGGAGACGCGCTCGACGGGACGGCGGCCGAAGTAGGCGGTCTCGGCGGTGTCCAGCGCGTGGGCCCGCTCCCCCAGCGCCCGCCGGAGCAGCTCGATGTTGGCGGGCGTCGTCGCGGCCAGTACGGGCTCGCCGGCCGCCAGCCCGTCGCGCACGAAGGGCACCGCCATCGCCAGGAACTCCGCGTCGCTCCCGTACAGGCAGGCGTGGTGGACGAAGCCGCCCTCCGCCACGTCCTCAGCAGGCATGCACGGCCCCCAGCCGGAGCCCGGGTGTCCGGTCCCAGCCGACGACGGTGATGACCTGCAGCAGATGCCGTGGCAGCCCGCTCAGCTCCACGGTGCGGTGGCGGGCGGCGCGGGCGCGGGCGAAGGTCATCAGCAGCCGCAGCCCGCCGAGGTCGAGGAACTCCACCCCGGACATCTCCAGGCACACCTCGCCGCGCACGGCCGCGACCGACCGCAGGGCGTCCCGCAGGCGGCGGTGGGAGCCGGCGTCGACCACGCCCTCGATGCGCAGCCCCTGGGGGCGGTACGTGCGCGCGACGACCAGCTCCGCCGTCCGCACCAGGGGATCGGCCTCCACGCTGCGGGCGTGCGCCGACTCGAACGCGTCCAGCGCGGCCGGGTCGCAGCGGCGGATGTCGTACTGGCAGACGGTGAGCGTCTCGCCGGAGCTGAACTCCTCGGCGAGGAGTGCCTCGTAGCGCAGCAGCCCGGGAACGTCGAGGAGGCTGGGCCCGCCGCACAGGGCGGCGCCCGGCTCGCCCGCGACGCGCAGCGCGCGGTAGCCCTCCTCGCGCGAGCGGCGGGCGGCGCCGCGCAGCCGGCGCAGCAGGGCGGCGGCTTCCAACTGTCCACGACCGGAGCGGAATTCGGCCAGGCGTACCACCTCGACCCGGCCGGCCAGCGCGGCGGGGGTGCCGCCGAGCCGGTAGGCGTCCAGCAGGGCGCCGGGGCCGGGCGGGTCGTCCTCGCCGCTGAGGTAGAGGATCTTGTCCTGCGCGTCCAGTCCCCCGAGCACGAAGTCCCGCAGGATCGAGGCCCGCTCCTCGTCCGACTCGAAGAACAGGCACGCGTGGTCGCCGGGCTGCAGCTCTCCGACGTGGACCCGGCGGCGCACGCCGTGCGGATGGACCATGCGGGGATTATCCCGCCGCCTCGGAGGCGGGGGAAGGACGCATGAAAAAATGCCCCCCGCCGAAGCGAAAGGCATTCTTTCTTTCTGTACCCCCGACCGGATTCGAACCGGCGCTACCGCCTTGAGAGGGCGGCGTGCTAGGCCGCTACACAACGGGGGCTTGCTTTTGTTTTGCTCAGCAGACTCAAAAAGCAATCTGCGCTGGGGTACCAGGACTCGAACCTAGACTAAGGGAACCAGAAACCCTCGTGCTGCCAATTACACCATACCCCATGGTGGTTATTAACCAGTACCCCCGACCGGATTCGAACCGGCGCTACCGCCTTGAGAGGGCGGCGTGCTAGGCCGCTACACAACGGGGGCCCTAGCGATCCCCTTCGAGGTCACCCTCTGAGGAATCAGTACCCCCGACCGGATTCGAACCGGCGCTACCGCCTTGAGAGGGCGGCGTGCTAGGCCGCTACACAACGGGGGCTTGCACTTCGCTTTGCGCTTTCGCGCGGTTTCTACTTTATCAGTAGTTTTGCGAGAGAATTTCCGCGAAGAATTTCTCTTGCTGGGGTACCAGGACTCGAACCTAGACTAAGGGAACCAGAAACCCTCGTGCTGCCAATTACACCATACCCCACCGTAACTTGACCCCCCGTAAGGGGTCTTGCTCGGCTTGCGCCTTCCGTTCCGGCCTCTCGGCCCTCTCGGGCGGCGCAGGAAGAACATTACCCGAAGGTGGACTGGGGTCCAAAATCGATAACCCGCCTGGTGCCCGGGCGGCCGTACGCACCGGGGCCCGGCGGCCCGTGGAGGGCTGCCGGGCCCCGGTGCGCGGGACGTTGCGCGGGCGTCAGGCGCCGAGCTTCGCCAGGGCGGCGTCGACGCGCGCGAGGGTGCGCTCGCGGCCGAGGATCTCGAGGGACTCGAAGAGCGGCAGGCCGACCGTACGGCCGGTGACGGCCACGCGGACGGGCGCCTGGGCCTTGCCCAGCTTCAGGCCGTGCTCCTCGCCCGCGGCGACGACGGCGGCCTTGAGCGCGTCGGCGTTCCACTCCGCCGCGGCCAGCTTCTCGCGGGCCGTGCGCAGCAGCGCGTCCGAGCCCTCCTTCATGGCCTTGGCCCAGGACGCCTCGTCCTCGACGGGCTCGTCCAGGAAGAGGAAGTCGACGTTCGCGGTGATGTCGGACAGCACCGTGAGCCGGGTCTGGGCGTGCGGGGCGATGGTCTCCCAGGCGGTCTGGTCGAAGTTCTCCTCCGGCCAGTTGGCGTGCGGCGCGCGCAGCCAGGGGGTGCAGGCCTCGGTGAACGTCTTCGGGTCGAGCCGGCGGATGTGGTCGGCGTTGATCGCCTCGCACTTCTTCAGGTCGAAGCGGGCCGGGTTGGCGTTGACGTCCTTGATGTCGAACGCGGCGACCATCTCGTCGATCGTGAAGAGGTCCTGGTCGGCCGAGAGGGACCAGCCGAGCAGCGAGAGGTAGTTGAGCAGGCCCTCGCGCAGGAAGCCGCGCTCCCGGTAGAGGTTCAGGGAGGACTGCGGGTCGCGCTTGGAGAGCTTCTTGTTGCCCTCGCCCATCACGTACGGCAGGTGGCCGAAGTCCGGGGTGGTGCCGTTGCCCACGCCGATCTCCGCGAGCGCCCGGTAGAGGGCGATCTGGCGCGGGGTGGAGGAGAGCAGGTCCTCGCCGCGCAGCACGTGCGTGATCTCCATCAGCGCGTCGTCGACGGGGTTGACGAGCGTGTAGAGGGGGGCGCCGTTGGCCCGCACGATGCCGTAGTCCGGAACGTTCTCCGGGGTGAAGGTCAGCTCGCCGCGCACCAGGTCGGTGAAGGTGATCGGCTCGTCGGGCATCCGGAAGCGGACGATGGGCTCGCGGCCCTGGCGCTCGTACTCCGCCTTCTGCTCGTCGCTGACCTCGCGGCACGTGCCGTCGTAGCCGGAGGGCCGGCCGGCCGCGCGGGCGGCCTCGCGGCGCTCGTCGAGCTCCTCGGTGGTGCAGTAGCAGTAGTAGGCGTGCCCGGCGTCGAGCAGCTTCTTCGCGACGTCCTTGTAGAGGTCCATGCGCTGCGACTGGCGGTACGGCGCGTGGGGGCCGCCCACCTCGGGGCCCTCGTCCCAGTCCAGGCCCAGCCAGCGCATGGCGTCCAGCAGCTGCTGGTACGACTCCTCCGAGTCGCGCGCCGCGTCGGTGTCCTCGATGCGGAAGACCAGGGTCCCGCCGTGGTGGCGGGCGAACGCCCAGTTGAAGAGGGCGGTGCGGACCAGGCCCACGTGGGGGTTGCCGGTCGGCGAGGGACAGAAACGTACGCGGACGTTCGCGTTAGCCACGCTTGATCACCTTGTTGGTGAGAGTGCCGATGCCTTCGATGGTGACGGCGACCTCGTCGCCGACGTTGAGCGGTCCGACGCCGGCCGGGGTGCCGGTGAGGACGACGTCGCCGGGGAGCAGCGTCATCGCCTCGGTGATGTTGACGATCAGGTCCTCGATGGAGTGCACCATCTCCGCCGTGCGGCCCAGCTGGCGCTGCTCGCCGTTGACGGTGCACATGATGCCGAGGTCGGAGGGGTCGAGCTCGGTCTCGACCCAGGGGCCGAGGGGGCAGGAGGTGTCGAAGCCCTTGGCGCGGGCCCACTGCTTCTCGCGGCGCTGGATGTCGCGCGCGGTGACGTCGTTGGCGCAGGTGTAGCCGAGGATGACGTCCTTGACGCGCTCGCGCGGGACCTCGCGGCACATGCGGCCGATGACGACGGCGAGCTCCGCCTCGTGGTGGAGCTCGCTGGAGAAGGAGGGGTAGGCGATCGGGTCGCCGGGGCCGATGACGGCGGTGGAGGGCTTGAAGAAGGTGACGGGCCCCTCGGGGAGCTCGTTGCCCAGTTCCGCGGCGTGCTCGGCGTAGTTGCGGGCGACGGCGACGACCTTGTTGGGCAGCACGGGCGGCAGCAGCCGCACCTTGCTCAGCGGGATCTTCTGCCCCGAGCGCTCGAATTCCGCGAAGGGGTGCCCCTTGATGATGTCGAGGACGGGACCGCCCTCGGTCGAGGCGTCCCCCTCTACGACGCCGAAGGCGACGTTTCCGTCGATGGAGAACCTTGCGATGCGCACGGGAAGCTCGCGCCCCTTGTCTGATTGGCCGGAGTCTGACCACCTCAGGCTATCGCGGGGGGCGTGCGCGGCCCGTGCGCTCTCGCATTCAGTCCTGGGGCAGCTGGGTCTGGGGCGCGACCATCAGGACCGTGCGGCGCGGGTTGGCGGTGACCGCCGGCAGCTCGACCGCGTGCTCCGGGCGCTCGGCCGCGGCGGCGAGGGCGGCGGCGTCCTTCAGGTGCGCGAGCGTGGTGCGGCGCGGGTTGGCGGTCTTGCGGGACGGCATGGTCGTCTTCACTGGTGGGTGCCTCGCGTAGTCGGTCGTGGCGCTGTTCTCGGGCGCCTTTCGGGGCCTTCGCGCGGGCCCTTTCCGGAACCCGCGCAAAGGACCAGGCTAAGGCGCCCCTATCCCCAGACGCGCGCCGCACGAGTCATGGGCCTCCTGTGAGTTTCCTCACGACTGAACCGAAAAATGCGGCATAACGGGCGGCGACCCCGGCTCCACGAAACGGACATTGCAGGGCTGAATCACACGTTCCGCTCCTGATCATGAAGACTGGGACACCCCGGGTGCCCCCCGGCAGGCGATGCGACTCATGGCATTAAATCCGGCATACAGGGCGCATTCTTCTACGGTCCGTCACGAGTCGCCTCACCCAGCGTCACCCTTTTTCTCACCGGGGGCACCGGCCTTGTTGGGAGATCCGGCACTGTGCTGGAATTCCGGGGACCGCCTGGGGGGCATCGCGGTCCCCCCACGACTCGACACCGTCCCTCCGCTCATCCGGCGGGACGCCTGGTCCAGAGGTTGCGACGCTAGTGCAGGGACGTTTCAAGAGGGATGGCAGCGCTGCGGCGGAGCCGGAGCCGCGCGGTGCGACCGACCGCGGCACGCCCGTCGACGCACCGAACGGTGGCGAGCCCACCGAACGATCGAAGGGAAAGAGTGCCAACAGCACGGGCTCACGAATAGCCCTGCGCAACTGGCGCATTAGTACCCGACTGGTCTCCCTGCTGGCCCTGCCCGTCGTCGCGGCGACGACGCTGGGTGCCCTGCGGATCGACACCTCGCTCGACAACGTCGACCAGCTCGACCACATGAAGCTGCTCACGGAGATGACGGGCAAGGCCACCGCCCTGGCCAACGCGCTCCAGGAGGAGCGCGACAAGTCCGCCGGTCCGCTGAACCGCGACCCGAACTCCAAGGACGACGCGGTCGTCTCCTCGCGCCAGCGCACCGACCGCAACATCGAGGCCTTCCGCGAGACCACCCGGAAGGCCCGCCCGAACGACCCGACGATGGTCGGTGTGCAGTCCACCCTTGTCGACATCACCCGTGAGCTCGACAAGATCAAGAAGGTTCGCGAGAGCGCCTACAAGGACCGCGAGTACATCGCGAAGACCGTGGGCAACTACAACACCCTGATCAACTCGCTGCTGTCCCTCTCCCAGGACATGGCCCAGGCCACCAGCAACAGCGAAATGATCACGGCGACGCGCGCCCTGGCGACGTTCTCGTCCGCCAAGGAGTACGCCTCCATCCAGCGAGCCGTCCTCAGCGCCGCGCTCGCCAACCCCAAGGGCGCCCACCTCGGCGAGAACGACCACCAGTACGGCCAGTCCGCGCTGTCCAACGAGGAACAGGCCCTCATCCGCTTCACGGCGATCCGCTCCGGCGACTCCGCCGAGCTCCTGAAGTCGCTCAACGGCGCCACCACGGACATCACCGCGGCCAACACCTTCGCCACGCGCGCCTTCGGCAACACCAACTCGCTGAAGGACGAGAAGACCAGCTACCGGGACTGGTACGACCAGGACACCGTCAAGATCACCGAGATGGTGAAGATCGAGACGACCCTGCTCAACCAGATGGAGCAGAAGGCCGCCGAGCTCCGCGACGAGGCCAGCCAGGAAGCCATCCTCAACGGTGTCCTGATCGTCCTCGTCCTCGGCATCTCGCTCGTCGGCGCCTTCGTCGTCGCCCGGTCCATGGTGCGGTCGCTGCGGCGACTGCAGGACACCGCCCAGAAGGTCGCCCAGGAACGCCTGCCCGAGCTCGTCAAGCAGCTGTCCGAGACCGACCCGCAGGACGTCGACACGTCCGTGGAGTCCGTCGGTGTGCACAGCCGGGACGAAATCGGAAAGGTGGCCGCGGCCTTCGACGAGGTGCACCGCGAGGCCGTGCGTCTCGCCGCCGAGCAGGCCCTCCTCCGGGGCAACGTCAACGCGATGTTCACCAACCTCTCGCGCCGCAGCCAGGGCCTCATCCAGCGTCAGCTCTCGCTCATCTCCGAGCTCGAGAGCCGCGAGGCCGACCCGGACCAGCTGTCCTCGCTCTTCCGTCTCGACCACCTCGCGACCCGCATGCGCCGTAACGGCGAAAACCTCCTCGTCCTCGCGGGTGAGGAGCCCGGCCGACGGTGGACCCGTCCCGTGCCGCTCGTCGACGTCCTGCGTGCCGCCGCGTCCGAGGTGGAGCAGTACGAGCGCATCGAGCTCAGCGGCGTGCCGCCGACCGAGGTCGCCGGCCGCGTGGTCAACGACCTCGTGCACCTCCTCGCCGAGCTGCTCGAGAACGCGACCTCCTTCTCCTCGCCGCAGACCAAGGTCAAGGTCACCGGTCACGCGCTGCCCGACGGCCGGGTGCTGGTCGAGATCCACGACACGGGCATCGGCCTCTCGCCCGAGGACCTCGCGGCGATCAACGAGCGGCTCGCCGCCCCGCCCACCGTGGACGTGTCGGTCTCCCGCCGCATGGGTCTGTTCGTGGTCGGCCGCCTGTCCCTGCGACACGGCATCCGCATCCAGCTCCGCCCGTCCGACTCGGGCGGTACGACCGCGCTCGTCATGCTTCCCGTCGACGTCGCCCAGGGCCACAAGAAGCCGGCCCCGGGTGCGGGTGCCGGTGCCCCCGGCGCTCCCGGAGCGCCCGCGGCCGGCGCCGGTCAGCAGCGCCACCAGGTGCCCGGAAGCGGCCCGCGCCCGGCGCTCGTGCCGCGCGGCACCGCACCCGGAGGCGGCCGGCCCGCCCAGGGCTCCGGCCCCAGCGGTGGTGCCGCGGCGGGCAGCCTCTTCGACACCACCCCGCGCGACAAGGGCGGCCCGGCCGCGGGCGGCCCCGGCCTGCCCGTGCGCGGCAACTCCGGCCCCGCCGCGGTGCCGCCGCCGGCCGGTGCCGGCGGACGGCCGCAGCTGCCGGCCCGCAACGCGGGCGGCTCCGCCCCCGCCGCCGGTGACGCCGGCCGCCAGGCCCCGGCCTGGGGCAACGCGCAGGCACCGGCCGGCGGTACGGGCCGCAAGGGCCCGGGCGCCCCGGTCGACGACTGGCCGATGGCCGACAACGGCTCCGCCCGTTCCGGTCAGGACGCCCCGCGCGGTCACGACGACACGAACAACTCCGGTGGCCGCCCCGCGGCCCAGGGGAACAAGCACAAGCGGAAGAAGGGCGGCGGCCAGGCCGCCGGCGGCGCACAGCTCAGCGGTGGCCCCGGCGACACGGCGCAGTTCCCGCCGGTGCCCGCGGCCGATCAGCCGCCGGCCACGCAGGGCCGCTTCGCGCAGCCCGGCAACGAGCGGCCGCAGCCCCGCCCCGGTGACACCGCCCAGTTCCCGCCGGTCCCCGCCGCGGGCGAGGCGCCGAACACGACGACGGGCTCCTTCGAGCTGCCCGGCGGCCCCTCGGCCACCGGCCAGTTCGCCCGTCCCGCGCAGAACGAGCAGCGCAACAGCACCACCGGCCAGCACGAGCTGCCCGGCTCGCACGGCGAGTCGCCGAACGGTGCCACGGGCCGGTTCGCCCGGCCGGATGCCGGCGGCGCGCGGGACAACGGTGCGAACGGCCGGTTCGAGCTGCCCGGCGGCCCCGCCGCCGGCGGCCGTACGGACCGCCCCGCCCCCGGTGGCGAGGGTGCCGGCACGCCGCTGTTCCAGGAGCTGGAGTCGCACTGGTTCCGCGACGAGGCTCAGCCCGGCGTGCCGCAGCAGCCCGCCGACTCCGCGCGGCCGGTGCCGCGCCGCGCCGCGGGCCGTACGCCCGCGCCGGCGCCGGCGCCGCAGAACGGTCCGCAGGGCGGCGGTCCGCTCAGCGGCGGCCCGCAGGCCGCCGCCACCGAGGGCGACCGGAACCGTCCGCAGGACGCGTGGCCGGGCTCCCCCAACGACGAGCGCTGGAAGCGGGCCGAGCAGGTCCGCGAGCCGGCCGCGGGTGGAACCACCTCGTCCGGGCTGCCGCGGCGCGTGCCGCGTGCCAACCTCGTCGAGGGAACCGCCGAGACGCAGACGCAGTCCCTTCCGACCGGTCCGCAGGTCTCGCGTGCGCCCGATGACGTACGCGGCCGGCTGACCAATCTCCGCCGGGGCATCCAGCAGGGACGTCAGGCCGGCAACGGCTCGACCACCGGCAGTCACAATGTTGGCCCCACTTACCAGCAGGAGCGTTAGTTGAGTCCGATGAGCCAGGCGGCGCAGAATCTGAACTGGTTGATCACCAACTTCGTGGACAACACCCCGGGGGTGTCGCACACGGTGGTGGTGTCCGCCGACGGACTCCTTCTGGCGATGTCCGAAGGGTTTCCGCGGGACCGTGCCGACCAGCTGGCGGCGGTGGCCTCCGGCCTCACGTCGCTGACGGCCGGCGCGTCCCGGATCTTCGAGGGCGGCACGGTCAACCAGACCGTGGTGGAGATGGAGCGGGGGTTCCTCTTCATCATGTCCATCTCGGACGGCTCGTCCCTGGCCGTGCTGGCGCACCCGGAGTGCGACATCGGCCTCGTGGGCTACGAGATGGCCCTGCTCGTGGACCGCGCGGGCAACGTCCTGACGCCCGACCTGCGCGCCGAGCTCCAGGGCAGCCTGCTGAACTGACCTGCACACACCGCATATCCCGTCCGACCGTACGGCCGAAACTCCCCCACCGGCCCCCGCTCGACGGCATTATTGCCATCCTGCTGTCCCGTCCGGAGGATTCATGACCCCGCCCGCCTCGCCCGGCCCGTACGGCGCTTCTCATCACGCGTCGTACGGGGATGAAGGCGACCAGCCGCTGGTCCGCCCCTATGCCATGACGGGGGGTCGCACCCGGCCGCGCTACCAGCTCGCCATCGAGGCGCTGGTCAGCTCCACGGCCGACCCGGCCCACCTCGGGGGCCTGCTTCCGGAGCACCAGCGGATCTGCCACCTCTGCCAGGAGGTCAAGTCGGTCGCGGAGGTCTCCGCGCTGCTGAACATGCCGCTGGGTGTGGCGCGGATCCTGGTGGCGGACCTGGCGGAGGCCGGCATGGTGGCGATCCACCAGCCGGGCGGCGGCACCGAGGCCGGTGGCACGCCGGATGTGACACTGCTCGAAAGGGTGCTCAGTGGACTTCGGAAGCTCTAGCGGGAGCGCGGCCGGCACCGGCCGCTCGACCACATCCGCGAAGATCGTCGTCGCGGGTGGCTTCGGCGTGGGCAAGACCACGTTCGTCGGTGCGGTCTCGGAGATCAGTCCGCTGCGCACCGAGGCCGTGATGACGTCCGCTTCGGCGGGCATCGACGACCTGAGCCACGTTCAGGACAAGAAGACGACGACCGTGGCGATGGATTTCGGCCGCATCACCCTCGATGACGACCTGATCCTCTACCTGTTCGGTACGCCCGGTCAGGACCGCTTCTGGTTCATGTGGGACGACCTGGTCCGCGGCGCCATCGGCGCCGTCGTCCTCGTCGACACCCGCCGCCTCGCCGACTGCTTCCCCGCCGTCGACTACTTCGAGAACAGCGGCCTGCCCTTCGTCATCGCCCTCAACGGCTTCGACGGACACCAGCCCTACACTCCCGAGGAAGTCCGCGAGGCCCTCCAGATCGGGCCCGACGCGCCGATCATCACGACCGACGCGCGCCACCGCAACGAGACGAAGAGCGCCCTCATCACGCTCGTCGAACACGCCCTCATGGCGCGGCTGAAATAGTGTTGTTCGACCGAATGTCGTGACGGTGTGTAAGTTGTGGCATTGACCACGACGTCCTTGGAAGTTCATAACGTTTCGACAGAGAATTGGCCGGACGCGACCACTGGGCGCGTCCGGCCGACTTCGTTCTGCGATCAACCACCTCGCCATTTGGCGTGGCTCGGCCTTAATGCCCGTTTTATGTCAGGCAAATCGCGCCCTTCAGGGGCTCTGTCCGTTGTTTGGAATGCACCTGCCCGGCGTGCTGGAATTCCCGGACTGAGTCGTCATGGCTCACACAGATAAACGGCACAGCACAGGTGCAGACGCCGAGAGGTTGTTGGTCGAGTGAGGCGAAGAAAGACGGGCGCCGCGCAGCAGGCGCGAGACGCGCGGGGCAACTTCACCCCGCCGTCGCGCACAGCGGTGCCGCCTTCCGACATGCCCGAGCCCCCCGCCGCCCCCGAAACGGGCCGCGGCGGCAGATTCTCGCCCCGTAACTGGCGTGTGCGCCTCCGCCTGAACGCGATCCTGATGATCCCCGTGATCATCGCCCTCGTGTTCGGCGGCCTGAACGTCAAGCAGTCCGTCGACACCTGGCTCGAGGCACAGGACGCGGCCAACACCGCACGCCTGGTGCAGGCCGCGACCGGCTACGCGCACGCCGTCATCGACGAGCGCGACCTGTCGGCCAAGCCGCTGCTCGAGGGCAACCGCGACGACGCGAACGTGAAGAAGGCCCGGGAGGTCACCGACGCCGCCCGTGCCGAGTTCGACAAGCGCGTCAAGGAGATGCCCGACACCGCGGGCCTCAAGCGCCGCCTGAAGCTGGTGCGCGACGCCGAGCCGGCGCTGACCAAGCTGCGCCAGGCCGCGTACACGGCCGCCCTGGACGGGGCCAAGACGGAGGACGGCTACGGCGCCATCCAGCGTCCGCTCATGGCCTTCACCAACGAGCTGGGCCTGGGCACCGGCAACGTCACCGCCTACGGCCGCATGGTCTACGCGGTCTCCCTGGCGAAGGCCGCCGAGTCGCTGCAGCGCTCCATCGGCACCCACGTGCTCATCGACCCGGGCACGGCCAAGAACCGCGAGACGCTGCTGACGGCCTTCTCCTCGTACAACTTCCTCGAGTACGTCGCCCGCGGCGAGTACGAGGCCGGTGGTACCGAGGACGACATCAAGCGCCTCAACAACGCCTTCGCCGCCGACGCGCAGATCGAGGAGACGGACAAGATGGCCCTCGCCATCATGTCCGGCGCCACCGTCCCGCAGCTCAAGGCCAAGGGCATCACCGCCGACTCGTGGCTGGCCGCCTCCACGGCGAAGTTCGGTGCCTACCGGACCATCGAGGAGCACCTGGCCGACCACGCGGTGGAGGAGGCCGAGTCCATCGCCTCGAACGCCCAGCGCGAGGCGATCGTCAACTCCTCGATCATGGTCCTGGCGCTCCTGATCGCCTTCCTCGTGGCGGGCAAGATGGCCGCCTCGATGAGCCGCAACATGAGCCGCCTGCGCACCGCCGCCTTCGAGGTGGCCGAGCAGCGCCTGCCGGCGCTCGTCGGCCAGCTCTCGCGGACCGACCCGGGCCGCGTGGACACCCGCGTCCAGCCGATCCCGATCGACACCAAGGACGAGATCGGCGAGGTCGCCCGCGCCTTCGACCAGGTGCACCGCGAGGCCGTGCGACTCGCCTCCGAGCAGGCACTGCTCCGGGGCAACGTCAACGCGATCTTCACCAACCTCTCCCGGCGCAACCAGGCGCTGATCGAGGGCCAGCTGAACCTGATCACGGACCTCGAGAACAACGAGGCCGACCCGGACCAGCTGGAGAACCTCTTCCGCCTGGACCACCTGGCCACCCGCATGCGCCGCAACGGCGAGAACCTCCTCATCCTCGCGGGCGAGGAGCCGGGCCGCCACTGGGACCAGCCGATCCCGCTGGTGGACGTGCTGCGTGCCGCCACCTCCGAGGTGGAGGCGTACGAGCGCATCGAGCTGAGCGGACTCCCGGAGGCCGAGATCCACGGCCTGGCCGTGACCGACCTCGTGCACCTGCTCGCCGAGCTGCTGGAGAACGCCACCTCGTTCTCCTCCCCGCACACCAAGGTGCGCGTCACCGCGACGCGACTGCCCGACGGCCGCGTCATGGTCGAGATCCACGACAAGGGCATCGGCCTGACCGCCGAGGACTTCGCGGACATCAACCACAAGCTGGCCAACCCGCCGACCGTGGACGCCGCGATCTCCCAGCGCATGGGTCTGTTCGTGGTCGGCCGCCTGGCGACCCGCCACGGCATCCGCGTCCAGCTGCGCCCCTCGGGCGAGCAGGCGGGCACCACCTCGCTGGTGATGCTCCCGGACGCGATCACGCACGGCGGTGGCGGCGAGGACCTCGTCCAGGACGACTTCTCGGTCTCCCGGATGGTCCCCGGCCAGCAGCAGGCGCCGGTGGCCCAGGCCCGTACCGCCGCCGAGCTCGGCTTCGACGACTCCCGCTACGAGGCGCGCCCCGACGCCCCCGGCTCCGGCGCCACGCTGGACCCGGTCGGCCGGTCGCGGATGCGCGAGGAGCGGCGAGCGGCGCTGGAGGCGCAGTCCTCCGACAACCGCCCGCTGTTCCGCGACGAGGTCGCCCCGCAGCAGTTCGAGCAGCAGCACGCACAGCCGCAGGAGCAGATACCCCCGCAGGCGCAGACCGGCGCGGCTCCGGCCGACGGCGGCTACGACTACGGTGACCGGCAGTACGCGGAGAACGGCTACGCGGAATCCGCCTACGCCGACCCGGCCGTTGACGGTTCGCAGACCTACGGCGACTACAACGCGCCCGCCCACCAAGGCGAGTGGCCCGAGCCAGGTCCGTACCAGCAGGCGTACGGGCAGGGTTACGGAGCGGAATCGGAATCCCAGCCGTCCGCTGACACAGCCCAGCCGGAGCGCGTAGAGTTCGACCGTCCGGGCCCCGCCTCGAGCGGCTCCCCCTCGCTGACCGGGTCCGGTCTGCCGCGCCGCGACAAGCGGTGGCAGCAACCCGAGACGGGCGAGGAGGCCACGAGGGACGGCGGAGAACGGGAGCAGTCCCAGCAGGAGGTCCCACAGCAGCCTCAGGAGGTTGACAACTCCGGATGGCGGTCGGCGAACGACGAGCGCTGGCAGCGTGCCGGACAGCTCCGGGAGCCGAAAGCCGGCGGCGTGACCTCCTCCGGTCTCCCCCGCCGGGTCCCCAAGGCCAATCTGGTCGAGGGCAAGGCGGAGCAGACCCCCCAGGGGGGCCCGCAGATCTCCCGCGCACCGGAGGACGTCCGTGGCAGGCTCGCCAACCTGCGCCGCGGCATCCAGCAAGGGCGCAACGCGGGGGGCGACTTCCCGGAGTCTTCCGCGAACGACCAGCATGAGCAACACGACCAGGGCTTCGGCCCCGGCGGCACCTACGATCAGGAGCGTTAGTTGAGCCCGATGAGCCAGGCGGCGCAAAACCTGAACTGGTTGATCACCAGTTTCGTGGACAACACCCCAGGGGTGTCCCACACCGTCGTGGTCTCCGCCGACGGACTCCTTCTGGCGATGTCCGAAGGGTTTCCGCGGGACCGCGCCGACCAGCTGGCGGCGGTCGCCTCCGGCCTGACCTCACTGACCGCCGGTGCCTCCCGCATCTTCGAGGGCGGCACGGTCAACCAGACCGTGGTGGAGATGGAGCGCGGCTTCCTCTTCATCATGTCCATCTCCGACGGTTCCTCGCTGGCCGTGCTGGCGCACCCGGAGTGCGACATCGGCCTCGTGGGCTACGAGATGGCCCTTCTCGTGGACCGCGCGGGCAACGTCCTGACGCCCGACCTCCGGGCGGAACTGCAGGGGAGCCTTCTCAACTAGCAAAGAGACAGTGCGTTTCGCGCCACCGCGCCATAGGGTGCGGTGGCGCGGCCAGCAGTAGACAGGCAAGTTGGAGGAGGAGACGTGGCAACGCCCCCAGGCGGTTACCCGTATGGCAATGATCAGCAGGCTCAACAGCCGTTGAACCGCTACAACTTCCCCTCCTCACCATCCTCACCGGGCTACGGGGCCATGCCGGAGCAGCGCCCTCCGCATGTGCCGGCCCAGCCTCAGCAGCACCGGCGTGCTGCCGCCCCGTCCGGGGGCGGCGCAAGGAACAACCCGCTGGTCCGCCCCTACGCGATGACCGGCGGCCGGACCAGGCCGCGGTACCAGCTCGCCATCGAGGCACTGGTGCACACCACGGCCCAGCCGTCCCAGCTTCAAGGGCAGTTGCCGGAACACCAGCGCATCTGCCACCTGTGCACCGAGATCAAATCGGTCGCCGAGATCTCGGCACTTCTCTCCATTCCGCTCGGCGTCGCCCGGATCCTCGTAGCCGACCTGGCGGAGGCCGGACTCGTCGCCATTCATCAGCCCGGCGGCGATGCGTCCGCCGGCGGTCAGCCTGACGTGACACTGCTCGAAAGGGTGCTCAGTGGACTTCGGAACCTCTAGCGGCGAGGCAGCCCGCTCCACCACCTCCGCGAAGATCGTCGTCGCGGGTGGCTTCGGCGTGGGCAAGACCACGTTCGTCGGCGCGGTCTCGGAGATCAACCCGCTGCGCACCGAAGCCGTCATGACCTCCGCCTCGGCGGGCATCGACGACCTCACCCACGCGCCGGACAAGACCACGACGACCGTGGCCATGGACTTCGGCCGCATCACCCTGGACCAGGACCTGATCCTGTACCTCTTCGGTACGCCCGGTCAGGACCGCTTCTGGTTCATGTGGGACGACCTGGTCCGCGGCGCCATCGGCGCCGTCGTCCTCGTCGACACCCGCCGCCTCGCCGACTGCTTCCCCGCCGTCGACTACTTCGAGAACAGCGGCCTGCCCTTCGTCATCGCCCTCAACGGCTTCGACGGACACCAGCCCTACGCTCCCGAAGAGGTCCGCGAGGCGCTTCAGATCGGCCCCGACGCGCCGATCATCACGACCGACGCGCGCCACCGCCACGAGGCGAAGAGCGCCCTCATCACGCTCGTCGAGCACGCCCTGATGGCGCGCCTGCGCTAGAGCTCGGATGCGAAGAGGTCCCCGCACTCCTCGGGAGTGCGGGGACCTCTTCGCGTTCCCGCGCGGGGACGGGAACGCGGACGCGGATGCGGACGAGGGGCCCCGGGCGAATGCCCGGGGCCCCTCGTCATGCCTGCGGCCGGGCGCTTGGCCCCGCCGTCTCAGCCCTGCCAGCTGTGCGGTGCGCGGAAGCCGGGGGTGCGCTCCAGGCGGCGCCAGCCGGCCGTGGTGCGGCGCGGGCGGGGGACCTGGGCGGTGTTGTCGCGGCCGGCGGCGCGGGCGAGGAGGACGGCGGTGACGGCTGCCAGTTCCTCGGCGTCCGCCAGGCCCTTCTCGACGCGTACGAGCGTGTCGTTCATGCGTATCTCCGATGGGTGAAGTACTGGGCGTGCGTTACTGAGGCGGGTTGCCGTGCTTGCGGGACGGCAGGTCCGCGTGCTTGGTCGCGAGCATCGCCAGCGACCGGATCAGCACCGACCGGGTCTCGACGGGGTCGATCACGTCGTCGACCAGGCCGCGCTCGGCCGCGTAGTACGGGTGCATGAGCTCGGACTTGTACTCCTTGACCATGCGGGCGCGCATGGCCTCGGGGTCGTCCGCCTCGGCGATCTGCTTGCGGAAGATCACGTTGGCGGCGCCCTCGGCGCCCATGACCGCGATCTCGTTGGTGGGCCAGGCGTAGGTGAGGTCGGCGCCGATGGACTGGGAGTCCATCACGATGTAGGCGCCGCCGTAGGCCTTGCGCAGGATCACCGAGATCCGCGGCACGGTCGCGTTGCAGTAGGCGTAGAGCAGTTTCGCGCCGTGGCGGATGATGCCGCCGTGCTCCTGGTCGACGCCCGGCAGGAAGCCGGGGACGTCCAGGAGGGTGATGATCGGGATGTTGAAGGCATCGCACATCTGGATGAAGCGCGCGGCCTTCTCCGAGGCCTCGATGTCCAGGACGCCGGCGAGGGACTGCGGCTGGTTCGCCACGATGCCGACGACCTGCCCGTCGAGGCGGGACAGGGCACAGATGATGTTGGTGGCCCAGCGCTCGTGGACCTCCAGGTACTCGCCGTCGTCGACGAGCTCCTCGATGACCTTGCGCATGTCGTACGGGCGGTTGCCGTCGGCCGGGACCAGGTCGAGCAGGGCCTCGCCGGCCCGGTCGGCGGGGTCCTCCGACGCCACGCGCGGGGGGTTCTCGCGGTTGTTCTGCGGCAGCAGCGACAGGAGGTAGCGGACCTCCTCGAGGCACGTCTCCTCGTCGTCGTAGGCGAAGTGGGCCACGCCGGAGGTCTCGGCGTGCACGTCGGCGCCGCCGAGGCCGTTCTGGGTGATCTCCTCGCCGGTGACCGCGCGCACCACGTCCGGGCCGGTGATGAACATCTGCGACGTCTCACGGACCATGAACACGAAGTCCGTCAGGGCCGGGCTGTACGCGGCACCGCCGGCGCAGGGGCCGAGCATCACGCTGATCTGCGGGATGACGCCCGAGGCCTTGGTGTTGCGCTGGAAGATCCCGCCGTACCCGGCGAGCGCCGAGACGCCCTCCTGGATGCGGGCGCCGGCGCCGTCGTTCAGCGACACCAGCGGCGCGCCGGCGGCGATGGCCATGTCCATGATCTTGTGGATCTTCGTGGCGTGGGCCTCGCCCAGCGCGCCGCCGAAGATGCGGAAGTCATGGGCGTAGACGAACACCGTCCGTCCGTGCACCGTGCCCCAGCCGGTGATCACACCGTCGGTGTACGGGCGCTTGGCCTCCAGACCGAACCCGGTCGCCCGGTGCCGGCGCAGTGGCTCCACCTCGTTGAAGGAGCCCTCGTCCAGCAGCAGATCTATGCGCTCGCGGGCAGTCAGCTTCCCCTTGGCCTTCTGGGCCTCGGTAGCCCGCTCACTCGGACCACGCCGAACCTGCTCGCGAATGGCATGCAGCTCGGCGACGCGCCCACGGACGTCACTCGCCTCTACGGGCGCACCTTCGAGATTGCTCATGGAAAGACGGTACGCGGCGGGAGTCCCGGAACATCATGTCGGTTCCACACAACGTACTGCGCGATTTCGTGGGCAGGCGGGACAGAAGTGCACTGCGCCCTTATCAGTTCCCCGCGTTCGACCGGCCGTCCCACGCTGTGGGCACTCCACAAATCCGGACCGTCCAGGAGGGCCTGTATATGGCTTGACCAGGTACCGCCGTCCGGGTGACCGGGTGCCGTCGCGGCCTACTCCCCCAGCTCAACGGCGCAGCCGTGCGTCGCGCAGGCGGTGCCCGGCGCGATGCCCAGCCGCAGCCGGGGGCCGGTGGCGAGCACCCTCACCGAGGCGTCGTGGGCGGTGACGCGCCGCACGGGGCGGTGCCAGGTGAGCTCGA
Source organism: Streptomyces griseocarneus (assembly GCF_014655595.1). GTDB lineage: Bacteria > Actinomycetota > Actinomycetes > Streptomycetales > Streptomycetaceae > Streptomyces > Streptomyces griseocarneus. The sequence continues at coordinate 165,376 of NZ_BNBL01000003.1, forward strand.
GGGGGGCGCCGGTGCGCGGGGGCTCGGCGAGGTGGAGGGTGGCCGTGCGGCCGTGGCGGCGTACGAGCACGGAGGCGGGGGCGGTGACGGTGAGGGGGCCGGCGGTGCCGGGCTGCCAGAAGTTGGCGGCGGTCAGGCCGAGCGAGGGGATGTGGACGGCCTGGTGGTCGCGGGTGTTGGCCAGGACGGAGAGCCAGTCGTCCTCGGCGGCGCGGGCGGCACTGGCCCGCCGCGTGGCGCCGGGCATCAGGACGTAGGCGTAGGAGGCGCCGTCGGGGTCGGTGCCGTGCGGGTGCCAGAGGGTGAGGTAGCGCCGGGTGAGGGGGGTGGGCGAGCCGCCGGCGTTGATGTCCCGCCAGGATCCGGTGCGGGCCTCGCGCAGGGCCTCCAGCGCGGCGCCGCCGGGGAAGACGTAGCCGCCGTGCCCGGCCAGGTGGGCCCAGCTGGCGCTCTCCCAGGACAGCCGCCGGCCGTCGTCGGCCGGCTGCGGCTCCCCGTCGACCGTGAGCAGGGCCGCGCCGTCCGCGCCGAGCGCGCGGTTGTCGACGACGGTCTCCACCTCCGTCCCGTCCCGGGCCGTGATGCCGGCACCGAGGCAGACGATCGCGTCGGCCGCGCAGAACCACGACTTGCGCGCCTCGAGCGTGGAGCCGAGCCCCTTCAGGTGCTGCCCGACGGCCGCGTACTCGCCGTCCGTCGCTCCGCCCACCCAGCGCACCGCCGGTCTGGGGGCACCCCAGCCGCCGCCCTCGTTGTCGGCGAGCGGGAGCGCCGAGACGGTGGTGCCGGGCAGCCGGTAGGGGTCGACGGTGGGCCAGAAGCCGTCGCTGTACTGGCCGTCCCCGTTAGCGGGCCACCAGGAGAGCATTCCGGCGCCGGTGTGCCAGCCGCGCGGGTTCTCGCCGTTGCCGTTCTCGTAGTAGGTGATGCGGTCGGAGGCCATGGCGATGTTCGCGGCCCACCCGGGACGCCGGTGGACGGCCCGGTCCATGGCCGGGAACAGGCGGTGGCCCACGGGCTCGGGTGCCGGGGGGACGGGGGCGGCGTCGATCGCGGCGAGGCGGGCCAGGTCGGCGACCGGCAACCGGCGATCGGTGCGCGGCGGGCCGGTGGTGTCCCGGGCGGCCCAGCCCTTGATCATGGCGTGCCAGCGGTCCCGCTGGGCCGGGGCCGCGCCGGCCGCGAGCAGGGCGATGGCGGCGATGAGGGCGTGTCCGCGCTGGTGGTCGCTCTGCGGCAGCGCCGGCGGGTCGGCGGTCTGGACGCCCCGGCTGATGGCACGGCCGGAGACGCTGTCCATGACCAGGCCGTTGTGGATCAGCGGCGCGAAGGCCCGCTCGACGCTGTCGTGGATGATCTGCCGGGCCGGATCGGTGACCTCCCAGCTCGACCCCCGCAGCAGCGCGAAGAGCCGGCCGAGGCCGTCGAGCAGGACACAGCCGTACGTACCGGTGTAGGCGACCGTCGTGTGCTGGACGAAGGAGCCGTCGGCGTAGAGGCCGTCTCCCCGGGTGACGTGGGGGAAGACGGGCGAGAGGGCGTCCCGGGCGAGCGCGATCTTGGCGGGGGCCGCACCGAGCACGCCGCGCAGCGCGACGACGCGGCACAGGTCGACGCGGTTGGCGCCGGTGCTCGTCCCCGTGTAGGCGCCGAGCATCGCGTCGGGGACGAAGTGGTCGACGGCGGCCAGGCAGCGGGCGCGCCGTGGTGCGCCGGCGGCGTCGTGGAGGAGGGCGAGGGTGTCCAGGAGCAGGCGGGGGCTGCCGATCTGCCACTCCCACCAGTTGCCGTAGCGGGTGGTGCCGGGGTGGTAGACGCGGTCGTGGAGGTGGTCGAGGCCGGCGAGGACGTCGGCGGCCAGGCCCGGGTCGCCGGTGAGGCCGGTGCCGGGCTGGGCGTGGGCCTGGGCCATGGTGAACAGGCGGGCGTAGCTCTGGGTGATGCCGGCCGGCGGGTCGAAGGGGGCGTCGGGCCAGAGCGAGGTGGGGGCGGGCCGCATGGCCGCGCGGTGGGCGCGGGCGGCTTCGCCGGTGCGGCGCAGGGCGGTGGCACAGGGCTCGGCGGCGGGGTCGAAGCCGGTGCCGAGCACGAGGTCGCGCCAGCGGCGGCGGAGCACCGCGAACTCGTCGTCCCCGTCGTCCGCCCGGGCGGGGGACGCGGCGAGGCCGAGCGCGCTCACGACGGAGGCGGCGAGGAAGCCGCGGCGGGTGGTCCCGAGCAGGAAGGGCAACGGCACGGCGCACACGCTGGCACGTGGCCGGGGGGCTGGCAATGACCTCCGCCGGGGCGATCCGGCCGAAAATCCCGGCCCCGGAAAGTCCCTCCACCGAATATGTTGAAAGTTGAACCAGATTCCTCTACTCTCAATCTCGTTGAAAGTTGAACTACAACCCGACCAGGAGCATGTCATGGGCTTCTTCTCCCGCAAGCAGAACACCGTCGAGACCACCGCCCCCGTCGCCGTCCTCGACGTGGACCCCGCACTGGCCACCCTGACCGGCGACTACACCATCGACCCGGCGCACAGCAGCATCGGCTTCACCGTGCGCCACGCGATGGTCACCAACGTCAAGGGCTCCTTCACCGACTACAAGGGCTCGCTCCGCCTCGACGGCTCCGCCCCCTCCCGCTCCACCGCCACCATCGACGTCACGATCGACAGCGTCGACACCGGCATCAAGGACCGCGACGCCCACCTGCGGGGCGACGACTTCTTCGACGCCGCGGCCTTCCCCCTGATGTCGTTCCGCTCCACCTCCGCCGAGCAGCTGGGCGGCGACCGCTACCGCCTGACGGGCGACCTCACCATCAAGGACGTCACCCGGCCGCTGGCCATCGACCTCGAGTTCAACGGCTCGGCCACCGACGTCTACGGCAACGAGCGCGTCGGCTTCGAGGGCGGCGCCGAGATCCTGCGCTCCGACTGGGGCCTCACCTGGAACGCGGCCCTGGAGGCCGGTGGCGTGATGGTCAGCGACAAGGTGAAGCTCACCTTCGACATCTCCGCCGTCAAGACCGCCCCCCAGGCCTGATCCATGCGGTGTCAGCGGCCGAGGCGCAGCAGACGGTCAAGGACCTCGGCGCCTCGGTCCACACCCGCGCTCAGCGCGACGTGGTTGTCGGGCCGTACGAGCACGAGCCCGTCACCGTCCAACCCGTACCCGCGCCGCACATGGCCCTCGTGGTCGTCGACCAGGCGCGTCGTCAGCAGGCCCGCGCACTTCTCCCCCGCCTCCGCCAGGGCCTTCGCGCTTCCCGGGCCGACGCCGAGCAGAGTGAACTCCGGCCCGGCGAAGACGTCGAAGAGCCGTATGTCCTCGCCGGTCGAGGCGTCCCGGCAGGGCGCGTCGGGCGCCCGCTCGCCCGCCTTCGGGCCGCCCCACGCCAGGGCGCCCCAGCCGTAGCCGACGCCCAGCGTGGTGACGTCGTCCGTGACCACGGCCTCCGTGCCCACGCCGGCCTCCCGCACCCCCTCGAGCACCGCGCGCAGCCGCTCGTTCGTGAGGTCGAGCGTCCACGCCGCGACCGGCAGCCGCTCCTCCTCGTAGGTGTCCAGCAGCCCGGGCCCGGCGAGACCGCGCACCACGAGCGCCAGCTTCCAGCCCAGGTTGAAGGCGTCCTGGATGCCGGTGTTCATGCCCAGCCCGCCGGCTATCGAGTGGACGTGCGCGGCGTCCCCGGCGAGGAAGACCCGCCCGGCGCGGAAGCGGTCGGCCATGCGGACGTTGATCCGGTAGGTGGAGAACCACGTCGGGTCGGACAGCCGCACTCCCGGTATCCGCGCGCACCGGTCGAAGAGCCGCTGGAAGCTCTCCAGCGACGGCGGCACGGCCCGCCCCTCGGCGTCGCGCTCGGGCGCGCCCTGCAACTGCCAGTGCGAGGAGCCCCGGAACGGGCAGAGCATGATCGCCGCGTCCTCGTCGAACCACTGGTGCCAGTAGGCGGGGTCGAGCCCGTCGGCCCGGACGTCGCCGATCACCATGCACTCCTCGGCGTCCGTCTTCCCCTCGAAGCTCACGCCCAGCGCCTTGCGCACCGGGCTGTGGCCGCCGTCGCAGCCCACGAGGTACGCGGCCGCGATGCGCCGCCCGTCGGCGAGCGTCGCGACGACGCCATCCCCGTCCTGGGTGAATCCCGTGAGCTCACAGCCCCGTTCGACCTCGGTGCCGTACTCGGCGAGCCGCTCGCGCAGGACCTGCTCGGTGCGCCACTGGGGAATGAGCAGCCCGCTGGCGTAGGGGGCGTCGGGCGTGGGGACCCGGTCCCCGAAGGCGACGTGGTCGGCGATCGCGACGCCGTCGCGGTATTTGCGCAGGGCGATGTGCTCGGTGCCGAAGGCCGCCGCCCGCTGCTCCACCCCGAGGTCGTGGAAGAGCTCGCGGCTGCGCTGGTTGAGCCCCTTGCCCCGCGAAGTGCGGTGGAACGCCGGGGACTTGTCGATGATCCGCACGGCCGCTCCGGCCCGGGCGAGCGTGCAGGCGAGGGTGAGTCCGGTGGGCCCCGCGCCCACGATCAGCACATCGGCCCGCCCGTCGGCCCGCGCCTCGGCAGGTACGCCGGCGGAAGCCATGCCGGTGGAAGTCATGCCAGTGGAAGTCATGTCGGCGGAAGTCATGTCGCTGGAGGTCATGCACCCATGAAAGACCCGCTCAGCCGAAAACGCAACCGAGTAACAAAAGATTCCGAGTAACGTCACCTGCTAGAGTGATGCCATGGGTGATGAGCCAGGACTGCGGGAACGCAAGAAGCAGCGCACGCGCCAGGCGCTGTCCGACACCGCCATCGAGCTGTTCCTCAAGCGCGGCTTCGACCAGGTCTCCGTGGCGGACGTCGCGGCGGCCGTCGAGGTGTCCAAGCCGACGCTGTTCCGCTACTTCCCGACCAAGGAGGACCTGGCCCTGGACCGCATCGCGGACCACCAGGGCGAGGCCGCGCGCGTCGTGAGCGGCAGGACGGCGGGCCAGTCCCCGCTGGGCGCGCTCCGCGCGCACTTCCACGAGCGTCTCGAGGCCCACGACCCGGTCACGGGCCTCAACGACAACGCGATCGTGCGCGCCTTCAACGACATGCTCTACACGACGCCCAGCCTGCTGGCGCGCCTGGTCCGCTACTCCCACCGGGACGAGGAACTGCTGGCCGGGGCGCTGGAGGAGACCGGCGGGAGCGGCGGGCTGACGGCGCGGCTGGCGGCCGCCCAGATCATCACGGTCCACCAGCGCCTCGCCGAGGAGAACTGGCGGAAGCTGGCCTCGGGCAGGACCGTCGCCGACGCCCTGCCCGAGGCCCACGCCGACGCCGACCGGGCCTACGACCTGCTCGGCGCCGGCCTCATGGAGCAGTACGCCTGACCGCTCCCCGCGTCGGCGTCCCGTCCCGGCGGGCCCGGCCTACTCCTGCGGCTCGACGCCCGCGCGCCGCAGCCCGTAGGCGTAGGCGTCGTCGAGCGCCTGCCAGGAGGCCGCGATGACGTTCTCGGCCACGCCCACCGTCGACCACTCGCCGTTCTCGTCGCTGGTGGAGACCAGGACCCGGGTGGTCGAGCCGGTGCCGAGACCGCCCTCGAGGATGCGGACCTTGTAGTCCGTCAGCTTCAGCGAGGCGAGCTGGGGATAGATGCGCTCCAGCGCGACGCGCAGCGCGCGGTCGAGCGCGTTGACGGGTCCGTTGCCCTCGGCAGTGGCGACGATGCGCTCGCCCTTGGCCCACAGCTTCACCGTCGCCTCGTTGGCGTGCGTGCCGTCGGGGCGGTCCTCGACGATGGCGCGCCAGGACTCCACGCGGTAGTAGCGGCGCGCCCTGCCCTCGACCTCCGCGCGGAGCAGCAGCTCGAAGGAGGCGTCGGCGGCCTCGTAGGTGTAGCCCGCCAGCTCGCGTTCCTTGACCCGCTCGACGACGCGGCCGATCAGCTCGCGGTCGCCGCCGAGGTCGATGCCGAGCTCCTTGCCCTTGAGCTCGACGGAGGCCCGGCCGGCCATGTCGGAGACGAGCATCCGCATGGTGTTGCCGACCCGCTCCGGGTCGATGTGCTGGTAGAGGTCCGGGTCCACCTTGATCGCCGAGGCGTGCAGCCCGGCCTTGTGGGCGAAGGCGGAAACTCCCACGTACGGCTGATGGGTGGCGGGCGTGAGGTTGACGACCTCGGCGATGGCGTGCGAGATCCGGGTCATCTCGGCGAGCTTGCCCGCGGGCAGCACCCGGCGCCCGTACTTGATCTCCAGGGCCGCCACGACCGGGAAGAGGTTGGAGTTGCCGACGCGCTCGCCGTAGCCGTTGGCGGTGCACTGCACGTGCGTGGCGCCCGCGTCCACGGCGGCGAGGGTGTTGGCCACGGCGCAGCCGGTGTCGTCCTGGGCGTGGATGCCCAGGCGCGCGCCGGTGTCGGCGAGCACCGTGCGTACGACCGCCTCGACCTGGGCGGGCAGCATGCCGCCGTTGGTGTCGCACAGCACGACGACGTCGGCGCCGGCCTCGTGGGCGGCGCGGACGACCTCGGTGGCGTAGCCGGGGTTGGCGCGGTAGCCGTCGAAGAAGTGCTCGCAGTCGATGAAGACGCGACGGCCCTGACCGCGCAGGTAGGCGACCGTGTCGCGCACCATGGCGAGGTTCTCCTCGAGCGTGGTGCGCAGGGCGAGTTCGACGTGCCGGTCGTGGGACTTGGCCACCAGGGTGATCACGGGGGCCTGCGAGTCCAGCAGCGCGGCCACCTGCGCGTCGTCCTCGGCGCGTACGCCCGCCTTGCGGGTGGCGCCGAACGCCACGAGCTGCGCGTGCCGGAAGTCGATCTCCTCGCGGGCGCGCCGGAAGAACTCGGTGTCCCGGGGGTTGGCGCCGGGCCAGCCGCCCTCGATGAAGCCGACGCCGAACTCGTCCAGGTGGCGGGCGATGGTCAGCTTGTCCGCGACGGTGAGATTGATGCCCTCGCGCTGGGCACCGTCGCGCAGCGTGGTGTCGAAGACGTGGAAGCCGTCGTCGAGGCCGTCGTCGGGGGCGTTGTCGAGGCCGTCGCCGGGGCCGTCGGTTGCGTCCGTCATGCTGCTCTGACTCCTGTGAGGATCTCGGTCTACCGGAATGACCGGTTCCACCGTCCCCCTATGATCCCTCGCCCTGCGTCTCCGATGGGGTGGTCCGGAAACGCAAAAACCTCTCGCGGGTGCGAGAGGTCTGCGCGCGGGTCTGGGACGACGGTGTCCGCTTCGTACGGGTGGTGCGAAGCGGTCACTGCGGACCGGCGCGCCTGCTGCCAATAATCGTGGCGAACGGGAGCATGAGGGCATGCTGGCACAGGTCCGGCCCCCGATGTGGGCGAGTCTCAGGATGCGGGCACCTTGTCCGCGTCCGGGCGGCCCTCGGGCGTTCCTCCGACCCGCTTCAGGTCGATGTCGCGCGTCTCGCGCATGGTGAGGTAGACGATCAGCGAGACCGCCGCACAGCCGGCCACGTACCAGTAGAAGCCCGACTCGATGCCGCCCTTCTTGAACCACAGGGCCACGTACTCCGCCGTCCCGCCGAACAGCGCGTTGGCGATCGCGTACGGCAGGGCCACGCCGAGGGACCGTACGCCCGTCGGGAACAGCTCCGCCTTCACACAGGCGTTGATCGACGTGTAGCCGGTGACCACCACCAGCGCCAGCAGCGACAGCCCGAGCGCCGGCCAGAACGACCCCGCCTGCCGGAGCATCGTCATGATCGGCACGGTGAGGAAGGTCGAGCCGACGGCGAAGGTGATCAGCAGCGGGCGGCGACCGATCCGGTCCGACAGCGCGCCGGCCAGCGGCTGCAGGCAGGCGAAGACGATCAGCGCGCAGAAGCTGACGAGCGTCGCCGTCTGCTTCGGCAGGCCCGCGGAGTTCGAGAGGTACTTGGTGAGGTAGGTGGTGTACGTGTAGTAGGCCACCGTGCCACCCATGGTCAGCGCGATCACCAGGAACGCCTCGCGCTTGTGCCGCAGCAGCGCCCGGATCGTGCCGCGCTCCGAGGCGTCGGCGTCGCTCTCCTCGTACGTCTCCGTCTCGAGCATGTTGCGGCGCAGGTAGAAGATCACGGCCGCGCCCAGGGCCCCCACGACGAATGGGATGCGCCAGCCCCAGCTGTGCAGTTCGCCGCTGGTGAGGGTGCGCTGCAGGATGATCTGGATGCCCAGGCCCAGGATCTGGCCCGCGGTCATCGACACGTACTGGAAGCTGGAGGCGAACCCGCGGCGGCCCGGCGCGGAGGCCTCGGTGAGGTACGTGGCGCTGGCCGCGTACTCGCCGCCCACCGACAGCCCCTGCAGCAGCCGGGCGACGAGCAGGACGGCGACGCCGCCGTAGCCCGCGACCGCGTACGTGGGGGCGACGGCGATCAGCACCGCGGACGCCGACATCAGGGTGACGGTCAGCGTCAGCGCCGCCTTGCGGCCGCGCCGGTCGCCGACGCGGCCCAGCAGCCAGCCGCCGACGGGCCGCATGAAGAAGCCGACGGCGAAGATGCCGGCGGTGTTCATCAGCTTCGCGGTGTCATTGCCCTCGGGGAAGAAGGATCCCGCGAAGTACGTGGCGAAGCTGGCGTAGACGAACCAGTCGAACCACTCGACCATGTTGCCGGCCGAGCCGACCCAGATCTTCTTCCAATGCTGTGACTGTCCCTGTCCCATGGTCGATCACGGTGGCGGAACAGCCGGGTTTCGGACAAGGGTGCGGACGGCAACGATCACGCGTACTTGCGTGCGTTGTGTTCACGACAAGAGGTCATGGCGACGACTCACGCCGGCCATGCATGACCGCTGCTCATGAACAGCGGTCATGCCGACGGTCGCCGGCGGTCCGGCTACGGCGGGCCTCAGCCCAGCGGGTGCATCCAGCCGTGGGTGTCCTCGGCCGCACCGGTCTGGACGTCCAGCAGCGCCTTGCGGAGCTTCATGGTCACCTCGCCGGGCTGCCCGTCCGCCTGGGTCCACTCGCCGCCCGCGGACTTCACCGAGCCGACCGGGGTGATCACCGCGGCCGTGCCGCAGGCGAAGACCTCGGTGAGGGTGCCGTTCTCGGTGTCGCGCTTCCACTGGTCGGTGGAGATCCGGCCCTCCTCGGAGGTGTAGCCGAGGTCCTTGGCGATCTTGAGCAGCGAGTCACGGGTGACGCCGGCCAGCAGCGAGCCGGTCAGCTCGGGCGTGACGATCTTGTCCCCGTACACGAAGTACAGGTTCATCCCGCCCATTTCCTCGACCCACTTGTGCTCCAGCGCGTCGAGCCACACGACCTGGTCGCAGCCCTTCTCGGCCGCCTCGGCCTGGGCGAGCAGCGAGGCCGCGTAGTTGCCGCCGGTCTTGGCGAAGCCCATGCCGCCGGGGACGGCGCGGACGTAGTTCTCGGAGAGCCAGACGGAGACGGGCTTGACGCCACCGGGGAAGTAGGCGCCCGCCGGGGAGGCAATCACGATGAAGAGGTACTCGTTGGCGGGCTTCACGCCCAGGCCGACCTCGGTCGCGATCATGAACGGGCGCAGGTAGAGGGACTCCTCGCCGCCGTGCGCGGGAACCCAGGCCTGGTCCTGGCGGACGAGGACGTCACAGGCCTCGATGAACAGCTCGACCGGCAGCTCCGGCATGGCGAGCCGGCGGGCCGACGACTGGAAGCGCAGGGCGTTGGCCTCGGGCCGGAAGGTGGCGACGGAGCCGTCGGGGCGGCGGTAGGCCTTGAGCCCCTCGAAGATCTCCTGGGCGTAGTGGAGCGTCATGTTCGCCGGGTCGATCGACAGCGGCGCGTACGGAACGAGCTGGGCGTCGTGCCAGCCGCGGCCCTCGGTCCACTTGATGGTCACCATGTGATCGGTGAAGTGGCGGCCGAAGCCGGGGCTGGCCAGGATCTTCTCCCGCTCCGCGGCGGACAGCGGGTGTGCGGAGGGCTTGAGCTCGATCGTGGGCGTCGTCATGAATGCGTGTCCTTCACCTTGGTGTGTGGCGGACCGCGCTCACTCCGTCCCGGTGTGTACGAGGACGTCCGAGCTTCGCCTCATATCGCGGCCCCACGTTCGATTATCGCTCGTGAGGGGCCCGACGGAAAATGTGTGTGCGCGGCCGGGAATCGATGGTGGCATCCGGCCGCGCGACGGCACACCCGGGGAAGGCGGCGGAAGCCGCGCTTCCCCGAGGGGTGGCGCCGGAAGACGTGCGGGCGGACGGATCAGCCGGTTACGGAGGCGGCGAGTACGCGCGATACGAGCGCGTCGCCGATCTGGTCCGTCGTGCGGAACGATCCGTCCCGCGCGGTGACGTCCTCGGCGACGGCCGTCTCGACGCGGGCCGCCTCGGCCTCGTAGCCGAGGTGGCGCAGCAGCAGCGCCACGGACAGCACGGTGGCCGTCGGGTCGGCCTTCCCGGTGCCGGCGATGTCGGGCGCGGAACCGTGGACCGGCTCGAACATCGAGGGGAAGGTGCCGTCGGGGTTGATGTTGCCCGAGGCCGCGAGGCCGATGCCGCCGGTGACGGCGGCGGCGAGGTCGGTGAGGATGTCGCCGAAGAGGTTGTCGGTGACGATCACGTCGAAGCGGCCGGGGTCGGTGACGAAGAAGATCGTCGCGGCGTCGACGTGCAGGTAGTCGGTGGTGACCTCGGGGTACTCCTGGCCCACCCGGTCGAAGATGTTCTTCCACAGGTGGCCGGCGTGGACGAGGACGTTGTTCTTGTGAACCAGCGTCAGCTTCCGGCGGGGGCGGGCCTGGGCGCGCTCGTAGGCGTCGCGGACCACGCGCTCCACGCCGTAGGCGGTGTTGACGCTGACCTCGGTGGCGACCTCGGCGGGGGTGCCGGTGCGCATCGTGCCGCCGTTGCCCACGTAGGGGCCCTCGGTGCCCTCGCGGATGACCACGAAGTCGATGTCGGGGCGGCCGGCGAGCGGGGTAGCCGTATTGGGGAACAGCTTCGCGGGGCGCAGGTTGACGTAGTGGTCGAACGCGAAGCGCAGCTTGAGCAGCAGCCCGCGCTCGAGCACGCCGGACGGCACGGAGGGGTCGCCGACCGCGCCGAGCAGGATCGCGTCGTGCTGCTTGAGGGAGTCGAGCTCGACGCCCGTCAGGGTCTCGCCGGTGGCGTGCCAGCGGCGGGCTCCGAGGTCGTACTCCCTGGTCTCGAGCTTGACGTCCGAAGGGAGTACGGAACCGAGGACCTTGAGGCCCTGGGCCACGACTTCGGGGCCGATGCCGTCACCGGGGATCACTGCGAGGCGAATGCTGCGAGACATACGGGGACCGTACTCCCTCGTCCCGATGGATGACACGTACCGTCCATATCGCGGACACGATGCCATCCGGACAGGCCACGTTCGGCCGAAGCATGTGTCCCCGCCGGGGTTTCCTGGGACCTTCCCGGCATGGACACACCACGGGTAGGAATCCCCGACCGGCTGGCGAGCCGGATGACGATGGCCGAACAGCACGAGTATCTGCGCACCAGGCTCACCCGGCGCGGAATGCTGCGCGCCGGCGCCGTCACGGCGGGCGCCGTCACGGGCACCGGCCTGCTGGGCGCCGGTACGGCAGCGTACGCCCGGACGCCGTCCCCCACCCTGGTCACCGCCCCCGCCACGGCGAGGGTCGACGGCTCGCTCGTCGCGCCCTTCGGCCGCCACCTGGCCTTCGGCGCCGACCCGCGGACGCAGATGCGGATCTCCTGGCAGGTGCCGTTCGCGGTCCGGCGCCCGCACGTGCGGGTGGGTTTGCGGCCCTGGGAGCTCGGCGAGCGGATCCCCGCCGAGGTGCGCGACCTGCACACCCCCGCCCTGACGAAGAAGCTGCCGCCCGTCGACCAGGTCTATCTGCACGTGGCCCTGGACAACCTCCGGCCCGGGCAGACCTACTACTACGGCGTCGGCCACGACGGCCACGACCCCGCCGACCCCCGCCACATCACCACCGTCGGCACCTTCACCACCGCCCCGGCGCACCCCGAGCCGTTCGTGTTCACCGCCTTCGGCGACCAGGGCGTGAGCTACCACGCCCTGGCCAACGATCAGCTGATCCTGGGTCAGAACCCGGCCTTCCACCTCCACGCCGGCGACATCTGCTACGCCGACGACAGCGGCGCGGGCAAGCCCACGGACGTCTACGACGCGCGGGTGTGGGACCAGTTCCTGGCCCAGACCGAGTCGGTGGCGGCCCGGGTGCCCTGGATGGTGACCACCGGCAACCACGACATGGAGGCGTGGTACTCCCCCAACGGCTACGGCGGGCAGAGCGCCCGCTGGGCGCTGCCGGACAACGGCTTCGACCCGCGGCACGCGCCGGGCGTCTACTCCTTCGCCTACGGCAACGTCGCCGTCGTCGCGCTGGACGCCAACGACGTCTCGTACGAGATCGCCGCCAACGCCGGCTACAGCCGCGGCCGGCAGACCGCCTGGCTCGACCGCCGGCTGCGGGAGCTGCGCGAGCTGCCGGACATCGACTTCGTGGTGGTCTTCTTCCACCACTGCGCCTTCTCCACCACGCGCGGCCACGCCTCGGACGGCGGGGTGCGCGCCGCCTGGCTGCCGCTGTTCGAGAAGCACCGGGTGGACCTCGTCATCAACGGCCACAACCACGTCTACGAGCGCACCGACGCGATGAGGGGCACGCGCGTGGGCAAGGAGGTTCCCGTCGGCGAGAGCGTGGACTCCGCCCGCGACGGCATCGTGTACGTCACCGCGGGCGGCGCGGGGAAGTCGCTGTACGACTTCCCCGCGGCCGACAGCTACGAGGGGCACGTCAGGAGTGCCGAGAGCGTCTCGAGCTACTTCTGGGCCAAGGGGCGCGTCAAGAGCCCGGAGCGGGTGGAGTGGTCGCGGGTGCGCTACACCGGCTATTCGTTCCTGGCCGTCGAGGCCGAGCCGGGGCGCCGCCCCCGGCTGAAGGTGACGGCGCTGGCGGAGAGCGGGGCGCGCATCGACCACTTCACGATCTTCGGGCCGGGACGCCGCACGGACGACCGGAATACGGACGACCGACGCACCGACGACCGGCGCATGGATGCCGCACCGGCGCGCGGACCCGTGGGAGGCGCTGCTCAGTGACCGGTCACGCCGCCGTTGTCGCGACGGTCGAGGGCGCGCTGGAGCGCAGCGGCGGCGTTCACCCGGTCGGCCTTGCGTTCGGCGCCGGCGGACGTACGGGCGGCGCGGCGGATCCTGCGGACGGCGGTGTCGGCCATGGCGGTCACGTCTCCTCGTGGTGAAGTGCGCACGGCGCACGGGGGTGCGGTGAAGTCCTGTGACGTCCCGGGAGGGTGGGGCGAACAGCCGGAGGAAGGGGCGGGGGCCGGTGTGCCGCAGGGGTCACCTGCGCTCGTCGCACGGGCCGCGACCGCGTCGCTCGATGGAGCGGGATGTTCGGCTGACGTCCACGCTAGGACAGGGGAGCCGTGAATGTCTGCAGGATTACTCGGACTTCCTACTATCTGAGACGACCGGGTGAATCCGGCCGTGACAGGGACGTGACAAACCTGCCATCGGTCCGTCTCCGGGCTCCGCCTAGGGTGATCAAGGAAGCACCGCGGTGATCACGCCGCGAACCGAAGAAATCCACACCCGGAGGCACATCCGTGCGCCGTATATCCCTCGCCCTGACCACGGCCGCCCTCATCGGCGGCACCGCCGCGCTGGCCGCCCCGGCCCAGGCCGCCGCCCCGGCCGCCGCGCCCCAGCGCGTCGCGGCCGCCGCCAAGCCCTGCAACGCCGACAACGCGGCCATCTACACCGACGGCACCCGCCTGCGCACCAAGCCGAGCGCGTCCGGCGCGGTCAAGGGCCAGCTCTACTTCGGCGACCCGATCCGGATCCTGAGCAAGTCCGGCAAGTGGGACTACGTCCAGCTCAAGGCCAAGAGCCGCGGCGGCCTGTCCAAGGGCGCCCGCGGCTACGTCGCCCACGCCAACATCATCCCGCCGTACTGCGGCGGCCTCTAGGAACGACGCCGCCCCCGGCCGGCTGGGGGGCCGGTCGGGGGCGGGGGTTCACCTGAGAGCTGATCAGCCCATGTGGGGGTAGGTGTAGTCGGTCGGCGGGACCAGGGTCTCCTTGATCGACCGGGTGGACACCCAGCGCTGCAGGTTGCTCGCGGCACCGGCCTTGTCGTTGGTGCCGGAGGCGCGGCCGCCGCCGAAGGGCTGCTGGCCGACGACGGCGCCGGTCGACTTGTCGTTGATGTAGAAGTTGCCCGCGGCGAAGCGGAGCTTCTCCATCGCGTCGGCGGCCGCGTAACGGTCGCCGGCGATGATCGAGCCGGTCAGCGCGTAGGCCGAGACGGACTCCATCTGGGCCAGCATCGCGTCGAAGTCGGCGTCCTCGTAGACGTGGACGGCCAGGATCGGGCCGAAGTACTCGGTCGTGAAGACCTCGTTCTCCGGGTCGGTGCACTCGATGACGGTCGGGCGGACGAAGTAGCCGACCGAGTCGTCGTAGCTGCCGCCCGCGACGATCGTGCAGGTCGGGTCGGCCTTGGCGCGGTCGATGGCCGCCTTGTTCTTGGCGAACGAGCGGTCGTCGATGACGGCGCCGATGAAGTTCGACAGGTCGGTGACGTCACCCATGGTGATGCCGTCGACCTCGGCCGCGAACTCCTCCTTGAAGCCGTTCTCCCAGATCGAGCGCGGGACGTAGGCGCGGGAGGAGGCCGAGCACTTCTGGCCCTGGAACTCGAAGGAGCCGCGGGTCAGCGCGGTCTTCAGGATGGCGCGGTCGGCGCTCGGGTGGGCCACGACGAAGTCCTTGCCGCCGGTCTCGCCGACCAGGCGCGGGTAGGACTTGTACGTCTCGATGTTGTTGCCGACCGTCTTCCACAGGTACTGGAAGGTCTTGGTCGAGCCGGTGAAGTGGATGCCGGCCAGCTCGGGGTGGTTCAGGGCCACCTCGGAGACGGCGATGCCGTCACCGGTCACCAGGTTGATGACGCCCTTGGGCAGGCCCGCCTCCTCCAGCAGCTGCATGAGCAGCACGGCGGAGTGGGTCTGGGTGGGGGACGGCTTCCAGACGACCACGTTGCCCATGAGGGCGGGGGCGGTCGGCAGGTTGCCGGCGATGGCGGTGAAGTTGAAGGGCGTGATCGCGTAGACGAAGCCCTCGAGCGGGCGGTGGTCGCTGCGGTTCCACACGCCGGCGGAGTTGGCGACCGGCTGCTCGGCCAGGATCTGGCGCGCGAAGTGCACGTTGAAGCGCCAGAAGTCGACGAGCTCGCAGGGCGTGTCGATCTCGGCCTGCTGGGCGGTCTTGGACTGGCCCAGCATGGTGGAGGCGGCCAGCGTCTCTCGCCAGGGGCCGGCCAGCAGCTCGGCGGCGCGCAGGATGATCGCGGCGCGGTCGTCGAAGGACATCGCGCGCCAGGCCGGGGCGGCGGCGAGCGCGGCGTCGATCGCGTCCTGGGCGTCAGCCTGCGTGGCGTTGTTGAAGGTGCCGAGGACGGCGGCGTGGTTGTGCGGCTGGACGACCTTGAACGGCTCGCCCCCGCCCATCCGCTTCTCGCCGTTGATGGTCATCGGCAGGTCGATCGGGTTGGCCGCCAGCTCCTTGAGCTTGGCCTCGAGACGGGCGCGCTCGGGGGAGCCGGGGGCGTAGCTGTGCACCGGCTCGTTGACCGGCGCGGGGACCTGGGTCACGGCGTCCATGGGTTCCGTGTCTCCTTCGGGGCTTTCGAGGGTGGTCGGGAGGGGGGCTCAGCCCTTGGTGAGGATGGAGCGGGCGAAGAACAGCAGGTTCGCGGGCTTCTCGGCCAGGCGGCGCATGAAGTAGCCGTACCAGTCGGTGCCGTACGCCGTGTAGACGCGCATCCGGTGGCCCTCGGCCGCCAGCCGGACGTGCTCGTCGCTGCGGATGCCGTACAGCATCTGGAACTCGTACTCGTCCAGTTTGCGCCCTGCCTGCCGGGCAAGGTCCTGGGTGATCGCGATCAGACGCGGGTCATGCGATCCGATCATCGGATAGCCCAGGCCGCCCATGAGGATCTTGACGATCCGGACGAACGCCTTGTCGATCTCGGCCTTGTCCTGGTACGCGACGGAGGCGGGCTCCTTGTACGCACCCTTCACGATACGCACCCGGCTACCGGCGGCGGCGAGGCGGCGGGCGTCCTCCTCGGTGCGGAAGAGGTAGGCCTGGATGACGCAGCCGGTCTGCGGGAAGTCCTTCCGCAGCTCCTCGTGGATGGCGAACATCGAGTCGAGGGTGGTGTGGTCCTCGGCGTCCAGGGTGACCGTGGTGCCGATGGCGGCGGCGGCCTCGACGACGGGACGGACGTTGGCGAGCGCCAGCTCGTGGCCGCCCTCCAGGGCCTGGCCGAACATGGAGAGCTTGACCGACATCTCGGCCCGCTCGCCCAGACCCAGCTCCTTCAGGCGCCCGATCAGCTCGAGGTAGGCGTCGCGGGCGGCGTAGGACTGCTCGACCGTGGTGATGTCCTCGCCCACGACGTCCAGGGTGACCTCGAGGCCCTTGGCGGCCGAGTCCTCCACGATCGGAATGACCTGGTCGACCGTCTCACCGGCGATGAAGCGGTCGACGACCTGCTTGGTGCCCGGTGCGGCCGACACGAAGCGGCGCATTTTGTCGCTGCGCGACGCGGCGAGAATCACGGGACCCAGCACGGGCACCTCCACGGTGACGGCCGCTCCCACCTGGGGAGACGGCATAAGTAACTCAACGTGAAACGTAGAGTTCACGCCACCTCGCGGGCCATCGACAGCTGTCACGCATCGGTGGCCGGGATCTCAGACAAATGTATGACAATGAAGAGCGGTGAATACGAAGGGAGTGCGGAGCGGCATGCGTGGCGAGTACCAGCAGCTGGTGGACGAGATCTCGGCGGCCCTCGGCGCTCCCGCAACCCTGGAGGACCGGGACTTCGGGCTGATCGCGTTCGGCGCCCACGGGGGTGACGACGACCTCGAGATGATGATGGACCCCGTCCGGACGCGCTCGATCCTGCAGCGCCGGTCGACGGCGGCGGTACGGGCGTGGTTCGAGGCCTTCGGCATCGCGCGGGCGCAGGCGCCGCTGCGGATCCCGCCGGACCCGGCGGCCGGCGTCTTCAAGGGCCGCATCTGCCTGCCCGTGCGGCACCGGGGCGTGGTGCACGGCTATGTGTGGCTGCTGGACGACGGGCACCTGGCGGGGCTGGACCTGAAGACGCCGTTCGCCGACCCCCGGCTCGCCCAGGCCATGGAGACCGCCGCGCGCATCGGCGCCCTGCTGGCGGCCGAGGCCCGGGCCGGGGCGGAGCTGGGCGAGCTGCTGCGGGACCTGCTGACGGCCCGGCCGGCCGGCCGGGAGGCGGCGCGCGGCGCGCTGCGGGAGGCGCTGGGGAACGCGGCGGACGGGCCGCTGGCCGTGGTCGCCGTCGCACCGTGGCGCACGGCCGCGGACGGCGACGGGGACGACCAGGCGGGCCCGGACGGTACGGGCTCGGCGCTGGCCGCCCAGTCCGGGGTCGCGGCGATGTGCGCGGTGCCGGGCGTGCTCCCCGACGGGTCGGCGGCCCTGGCCGCCCTCATCCGGCTGCGGGCCACCACCTCGCCCGCCCCGGCCCAGGCGGCCGCCGACCGGCTGCTGCGCTCGCCCCGCGCGGGGCGGGGCGACGGCGGGGCGGCGACGGCCGCGGCCGGGATCGGCACGCCCCGGCGGGGGCTGGCCGAGCTGCCGGACGCCTGGGCGGAGGGCCTGGCCGCCGCGCGGGCGGCGGTGGCGGACCGGAAGCTGGGGCCGGTGGCCGAGTGGACGGCGATCGGCCCGTACCGGGTGCTGACCGGCCTGCCGGAGGAGCGCGCGGCCGACCGGGCCGTGCTGCCGCTGCTGGAGCCGGCCCACACCGAGCTGGCCCGGACGGCGGAGGTGTACCTCGACTGCGCGGGCCAGGCGGGCCGCACGGCGGCGGCGCTCGGCATCCACCGGCAGACGCTCTACTACCGGCTGGGCCGGGTGGAGCAGCTCACCGGCCTCGACCTGGACGACGGCGAGGACCGTCTGCTGCTCCACATGACGCTCAAGGCGGCGCGCCTGCGCCTCCGCCCGTAGGACCCCTCCGTCAGCCCTCGGCGAGCGTGATCGCCTGGACGGGACAGCCGCGCGCCGCCTCCTTCACCAGCGGATCGCCCGCGCCGTCCTCCTTGCCGGGAAGGACGCTGCCGTAGCCGTCGTCGTCCTGGGTGAAGACCTTGGGTGCGGTGAGGGCGCACATGCCGGATCCGATGCAGGAGTCGGAATCGATGGTGACGCGCATGATCGTGCTCCGTTCTTCGGTCACCAGGTGACCGGGAGGGCGTAGAGACCTTGCAGGGTGGTGCCGGGTTTGATGACGCCGCCCGGGCCCACGACCAACTCGTCGGGTTCCAGGGCCGGGCGCAGCGTCGGGATGCGGGTGAGGAGGGTGGTGAGGGCGATCTCCATTTCCGCCCGGGCCAGGTTCTGGCCCAGACACTGGTGGACCCCGTAGCCGAAGGCCACGTGGTGGCGGGCGACGCGCCGGACGTCGAGGGCGTCGGGGTGGTCGTAGACGGCGGGGTCGCGGTTGACGACGGAGACGGCCAGGACGACGCCGTCGCCCGCGCGGATGGTGTGGCAGGCGAGCTCGATGTCCTCGAGGGCGACGCGCACCAGCCCGTCGGCGATGGACAGGAAGCGCAGCAGTTCCTCGACGGCGCCCGTCATCAGAGCGGGGTCGGCGCGCAACGCGGCGAGCTGGTCGGGGTGTTCGAGAAGGGTGTACGTACCGAGGGAGATCATGTTGGCGGTGGTCTCGTGGCCGGCGACAAGCAGTATGAAGGCCATCATCACGAGTTCGTCGCGGTCGAGCCGGCCTTCGGCGAGTCGTTCGGCGACGAGCTCGTCGAGCAGTCCGTCGTCGGCGGCGGCCGTGCCGCGCTCCTTGGCGTCGACGAGCCGGTGGAGGTAGTCGACCAGGTCTTCCCTCGGCGGCCGGGCCTCGTCGGCGCTCTGGGCGGTGAGCAGCGCGCGGGAGCGGCCTTCGAAGAAGTCGTGGTCGGCGTAGGGGACTCCCAGCAGCCGGCAGATGACCATGGACGGCACGGGGAGGGCGAAGGCGGGGACGAGGTCGGCGCCGGGCCCCTGTTCGAGCATGGCGTCGATGAGGCCGTCCACGACGGCCTGGATCGCCGGGCGCATGGCGCTGATGCGCTTGAGGCCGAATGCCGGGATGAGCATGCGGCGCTGCCGGGCGTGCTCGGGGTCGTCGACGCCCACGAGCGGGAACTCGAGGCTGGCCTGCTCCGCGACGCGCGGCACGAAGACGGGGAAGGAAGGATTCTTCCGGTCGGAGGAGAGGCGGGGGTCCGCCAGCAGGGCGCGGGCCTCGGCGTGCCCGGTGACGGCCCAGACCTCCCGGCCGTCGTAGAGGGTCATCCGCCCCACCGGCCCGCGTGCGGCCAGTTCGGGGTACTGGGCGGGCGGGCGGTACGGACAGGTGCGGTCCTGGGGGAATGCGGGGGCGGAGGGGGTGGTGGAGGGGGTGTCGGTCACGGCCATGTGAACCTCCCGGACGGACTGGTGTCCTTGGGCAACCAGTACAGCGAATTCATCCCGCTTACGTCCAGTACGCCCCCTCAAGTCGCCGCCGCACAACCGAATTAGGCGCCGCCCTCCCGGCCGGGCGCCGTCAGCACCGTACCCGCGAGGATCCGGAGCATGCCCTCGACGATTTCCTTCCCGCTCGGCACGGCCGACGGGTCGACGAGCCACTGCGCCCACAAGGCCGATGAAGAGCGAGTGGTAGACGGACCCGGCGGTCCCCGTCCCGTCCGGCACTGACCCCGCGTCACCGCGATTCGCGCCCGCGCCCCTCCGGGCGGGGGCGCGCCCCCGCTCCCGCCCGGGCCACGACCGGCTCCAGGCCGTCGAGCAGCCGGGCCAGCCCGAACGCGAACATCGCGTCGAGGCCCGGCCCGCCGCCGGCGTGGTCGAGGACGCGGCCGCCCTCCGCCGCGTCCTCCAGGTTCACGGCGAGACCGCGCACGAAGGAGGACCAGGTGACCGCGATGTACGTCAATTCACCCGACCCGAGGCCCAGTTCCCGCAGCGGCTCCATCGCCCACCGCGCAAGGGCGTCGGCCCGCGCCGACGGCAGCGGCCGGACCGGCGACATCACCTTGGCGAGCCAGGGGTGGCGGCAGTAGAGCGCCCACTGCGACCCCGCGGCCGCCTCCAGCCGTCCGCGCCAGTCCGCCGGAGCGCGCGCCGGGAGCTCGGCCTCGCCGAGGACGGCGTCGGCCATCAGCACGACCAGCTCGTCCTTGCCGGGTACATGCCGGTACAGCGCCACGGTGGAGACGCCGAGTTCGGCGGCGAGGGCGCGCATGGACAGCGCGGCCGAGCCGTACGCGTCGGCGATGGCGACGGCCGTGCGCACCACGCGCTCCCGCGAGAGAGCGGGCTCTCCCGTACGCTGCCGGGCGCGCCGGCGCGCCGTGCGGGCGGCCGGCTCCGGGCGGAGGACCGCGCCGGGCGCGCGGACGACCGTACCGACCCCGGGCACCGCCCGCACCAGCCCCTCCTGCCGCAGGACCGCGAGCACCTTGGCGGCGGTGGCCGTCGCCACGCCCCACTCCTGGGCGATCCGCCGCGTGGACGGCACCTTCTCCCCCGCCCGCACCTCTCCGGAGGCGATGCGCTCACGGAGCTCGGCGGCGATCCGGCGGTAGGGCGGATCCGTTGGCTGTCCGCGTGCGCCCATGACGGAAGAGTACGGCCGGGCGGGACGCATGGCCCCGGTCATAAAACAGGATGAGCGACCCGGTACGTTCGGTGACGACCCATCACCTACGGCGAAGGGCGGAAGAGCCATGAAGGCGATCCGCAGTTGTGTCACCGCGGCCGCGGGGGCCGCTCTCGTATGCGGGCTCACGGCCTGCGGCGGTACGGGCGAGGGCGGCACGCCCACCCCGCACGCCGCGCTGAAGGCCGCGGCGCTGAAGACCACGCAGCAGAACTCGTACCGCACGAAGCGCTGGACGAAGGGCGACGGGAAGGAGCCCAGCTCCCGCGAGGAGCTCGCCTTCCAGCGGAAGCCCGAGCTCGACGAGAAGAAGCACTGGAGACCCGGGTCCGCCGAGGCGAGCCGGACCTTACGCACCCCGGACGCCGACTACATCAAGAAGCCCGGCGCCCAGGGCGGCAAGTGGGTGAAGATGGACAACGACCTGGGACCCGTCCCGCGGCGCCCCGTCGACCCGGAGATCAAGAAGCGGTCCGAGGGCTATCTGCCGAACATGATCGGATCCCTCGCGACGGCCAAGAACCTCGAGAAGGCCGGCGAGGAGACCGTGAACGGGCGACCCACCACCCACTTCAAGGGCACGGTCGTGCCCCTGGAGATGGAGGAGTACAAGGGCGACGTCATGAACGGGGCCGTGCGCGACCACTTCGCGAGCGAGCGCAAGATCGCCCACCATGTGAAGGCCGAGATCGACCTGTGGATCGGCGAGGACGACCTCGTCGTCAAGGCCCAGGAGGTCGCCCGCACCTCCCAGGGCGAGATCCGCACGGTCGAGGAGTACTCGGACTACGGCGTCGACCCGAGGATCACGATCCCCCGGGGCGACGACGTCGTCTCCTTCGACCGGGTGAAGCCCGAGTCCGCCGGCAAGAACTGAGGGCCGGCGGACTTCGCGACGATCGCGGCGGCCGTCAGTCCGTGAGGTTCACCGCACGGGCCGAGGCCGCGCCGATCTCCTCGGCGATCTCGGTGAGCACCGGCGCCGGGACGGACTCGTCGACGGTCAGGGCCACCAGCGCCTCGCCGCCCTCGAGGGTGCGGGAGACCTGCATGCCCGCGATGTTGATGCCGGCCTCGCCGAGGATGCGGCCCAGCGTGCCGACGACGCCGGGGCGGTCGGCGTAGCGGAAGAAGGCCATGTGGTCGGCGAGCGCCAGGTCCACGTCGTGGTCGCCGACCGCGACGATCTTCTGCAGGTTCTTGGGGCCGGCCAGGGTGCCGGAGACGGAGACCTCGGCGCCGCCGGAGAGCGTGCCGCGCACGATCACGACGTTGCGGTGGTCGGGGGACTCCGAGCCCGTGGTGAGGCGGACCTCGACGCCGCGCTCCTGCGCGAACAGCGGGGCGTTCACGTACGACACGGTCTCGTCGACCACGTCCTCGAACACGCCCTTGAGCGCGGAGAGTTCGAGCACCTTCACGTCGTGCTGGGTGAGCTCGCCGTAGACCTCGACGTCGAGCCGGACCGCGACCTCGCCCGCGAGCGCGGTGAAGATCCGGCCGAGCTTCTCCGCCAGCGGCAGCGCGGGCTTGACGTCCTCGGCGATCACGCCGCCCTGGACGTTGACCGCGTCCGGCACCAGCTCGCCCGCCAGCGCCAGCCGTACGGACTTGGCGACCGCGATGCCCGCCTTCTCCTGGGCCTCGCCCGTGGAGGCGCCCAGGTGCGGGGTGGCGACCACGTTGTCGAACTCGAACAGCGGGGAGTCCGTGCACGGCTCGGAGGCGTAGACGTCCAGGCCGGCGCCCGCGACGCGGCCCTCCTTCAGCGCGCTGGCCAGGGCCGCCTCGTCCACGATGCCGCCGCGGGCGGCGTTGACGATGCGCACCGAGGGCTTGACCTTGCGCAGCGCCTCGTCGCCGATCAGGCCGAGCGTCTCGGGGGTCTTGGGCAGGTGGACGGTGATGAAGTCCGCGGCCTCGAGCAGCTCGTCGAGCGTGACCAGCTTGACGCCCATCTGCGCGGCCCGGGCGGGCTGCACGTAGGGGTCGTAGGCGACGACCTTCATGCCGAACGCCGCCATGCGCTGGGCGACCAGCACGCCGATCCGGCCCAGGCCCACCACGCCGAGCGTCTTCTCGGACAGCTCGACGCCCGTGTACTTCGACCGCTTCCACTCGCCGTTCTTCAGGGCGGAGTTGGCCTGCGGGATGTTGCGGGCGGTGGCGATCAGCAGGCCGCAGGCGAGCTCGGCGGCGGTGACGATGTTGGAGGTGGGGGCGTTGACGACCATGACGCCGGCCTTGGTGGCGGCGGAGACGTCGACGTTGTCCAGGCCCACGCCCGCGCGGGCGACGACCCGCAGCCGCTTGGCGGCGGCGATGGCCTCGGCGTCGATCCGGGTGGCCGAGCGGACCAGGATCGCGTCGGCGTCGGCGACGGCGGGCAGCAGCTCGGCCCGGTCGGCGCCGTTGCAGTGCCGGATGTCGAAGTCCGGGCCCAGGGCGTCGACGGTGGCGGGCGAGAGCTCTTCGGCGATGAGTACGACGGGTTTGCGAGACGAAGCAGTGCTCACGTGGTCTCAGTCCTCACTAGTCCTTCGCGGACGGCCGTCCCGACGGCCGAAGGCGGTGAAGGGGGCAGCCGCGTGGAAGACGCACGACGCTGTGAGCCTGACGCGTTGTGCTCCGCAGTGTATCGGTGCACGCGGCCGCGGCCCGTGCCGATGCCCAAACGTCACCCTGGGGTGGCCGGACTCGGCGGACCCCGGCGGACAAAGCGGAACGGCACCGGGCCGGGGCCGCCGCCCCCTGCCCGGTGCCGACGCCCGCGGTGCCGGTTACTCCTTGTCGTCCACCCAGCTCATCAGCTTGCGCAGCTTCTTGCCGGTGGTCTCCAGGAGGTGGTCCTCGTCGGCCTTCTTGTACTCGTTGTACTGGGGCAGGCCGGCCTGGTACTCCTTCATCCAGTTGTTGGCGAAGGTGCCGTCCTGGATCTCGCCCAGGACCTTCTTCATCTCGGCCTTGGTGGCGTCGTTGACGATGCGGGGGCCGGTGACGTAGTCGCCCCACTCGGCGGTCTCGGAGACCGACCAGCGCATCTTCTCCAGGCCGCCCTCGTACATCAGGTCCACGATCAGCTTCAGCTCGTGGAGGCACTCGAAGTACGCGATCTCCGGCTGGTAGCCCGCCTCGACCAGGGTCTCGAAGCCCGCCTTGACCAGCGCGGACGCGCCGCCGCACAGCACGGCCTGCTCGCCGAAGAGGTCGGTCTCGGTCTCCTCGGTGAAGGTGGTCTTGATGACGCCGGCGCGGGTGCCGCCGATCGCCTTGGCGTACGAGAGCGCCAGCGCGAAGCCGGAGCCGGAGGCGTCCTGCTCGACGGCCACGATGCACGGGACGCCGCGGCCCTCCTCGTACTGGCGGCGCACCAGGTGGCCCGGGCCCTTGGGGGCGACCATGCAGACGTCCACGCCGGCCGGGGGCTTGATGAAGCCGAAGCGGATGTTGAAGCCGTGGCCGAAGAACAGGGCGTCGCCGTCCTTGAGGTTGTCCTTGACGGACTCCTCGTAGACCTTGGCCTGGATGGGGTCCGGGACCAGGATCATGATGACGTCGGCCTCGGCCGCGGCCTCGGCGGGGGTGACCACGCGCAGGCCCTGCTCCTCGGCCTTCTGCTTCGACTTGGAGCCCTCGTGCAGGCCCACGCGGACGTCGACGCCCGAGTCGCGCAGCGACAGCGCGTGGGCGTGGCCCTGGCTGCCGTAACCGAGGACCGCGACCTTGCGGCCCTGGATGATGGACAGGTCGGCGTCGTTGTCGTAGAAGAGCTCGGCAGCCACGTGGAATATCTCCTTGTTTCCGGTGTGTCCGGTGGTACGCCCCACCGTATGACGGGTGGGCAGGGGAAGGTGTTCGGGGATCGGGGTGCGGCGGACGGCCGGTCAGGCCGAGCGGTCCAGCGCGCGCAGCGAGCGGTCGGTGATCGAGCGGGCGCCTCGTCCTATGGCGATCGTGCCGGACTGGACCAGCTCCTTGATGCCGAACGGCTCCAGCATCTTGAGCATCGCGCCGAGCTTGTCGCTGCCGCCGGTGGCCTCGATGGTGACGGCCTCCGGGGAGACGTCGACGGTCTTGGCGCGGAAGAGCTGGACGATCTCGACGATCTGGGAGCGGGTCTCGTTGTCGGCGCGGACCTTCACCAGGACGAGTTCGCGCTGGATGGCCGCGCTGTCCTCCAGCTCGACGATCTTCAGCACGTTGACGAGCTTGTTGAGCTGCTTGGTGACCTGTTCCAGGGGCAGCGACTCGACGTTGACGACGATCGTGATCCGGGAGATGTCGGGGTGCTCGGTCACCCCGACGGCCAGCGAGTCGATGTTGAAGCCCCGGCGGGAGAACAGCGCTGCGACCCTGGCGAGGATGCCGGGGGTGTTCTCCACCAGGACGGAGAGCGTGTGCTTGGTCATGATCGGTCTCTCGGCTTTCTCGTCGCGGCGGGTCAGTCGTCGTCGATGCCGTCGAAGTCCGGCCGGACGCCGCGCGCCGCCAGGATCTCGTCGTTGGAGGTGCCGGCGGCGACCATCGGCCAGACCATGGCGTCCTGGTGGACGATGAAGTCGACCACGACCGGGCGGTCGTTGATGGCGTTGGCCTGCTCGATCACGGAGTCGAGCTCGGCGGGGGACTCGCAGCGCAGCCCCACGCAGCCCATGGCCTCGGCGAGCTTGACGAAGTCGGGCACCCGGGTCCCGGCGCAGGGCTCCTGGCCGGGGCCGGTGGCGGTGCCCCCGTTGGAGACGCCGTCACCGGTGTGCAGCACGGTGTTGGAGTAGCGCTGGTTGTAGAAGAGGGTCTGCCACTGGCGGACCATGCCCAGGGCGCCGTTGTTGATGATGGCGACCTTGACGGGGATGTTGTTCAGCGCGCAGGTGACCAGTTCCTGATTGGTCATCTGGAAGCAGCCGTCGCCGTCGATGGCCCAGACCGTACGGTCCGGCATGCCGGCCTTGGCGCCCATCGCGGCGGGCACCGCGTAGCCCATCGTCCCGGCGCCGCCGGAGTTGAGCCAGGTGCGCGGCTGCTCGTAGTCGATGAAGTGGGCGGCCCACATCTGGTGCTGGCCGACGCCCGCGGTGTAGATGGTGTTCGCGGGGGCGAGCTGCCCGATGCGCTGGATGACCTGCTGCGGGGAGAGGCTGCCGTCCTCGGGCTGGTCGTAGCCGAGCGGGTAGGTCTGGCGCCAGCGGTCGAGGTCGGTCCACCAGTCGGCGTACCGGCCGCGGGCGGCCTCGCCCGCACGGCCCTCGGCCTGCTCCGCCTGGACGGCGACGATCAGGTCGGCGATGACCTCGCGGGCGTCGCCCACGATCGGCACGTCGGCGACGCGGTTCTTGCCGATCTCCGCCGGGTCGATGTCCGCGTGGACGATCTTGGCGTAGGGGGCGAAGGAATCCAGCTTGCCGGTGACGCGGTCGTCGAAGCGCGCGCCGAGGGCGACGATCAGGTCGGCCTTCTGCAGCGCGGTGACCGCGGCGACCGAGCCGTGCATGCCGGGCATGCCCAGGTGCTGGGGGTGGGTGTCGGGCAGCGAGCCCAGCGCCATCAGGGTGGCGGTGACCGGGGCGCCGGTCAGCTCGGCGAAGACCTTCAGCTCGGCGGTGGCCTTGGCCTTCATCACGCCGCCGCCGACGTAGAGCACCGGGCGCTCGGCCTGGGCGATCAGCTTGGCGGCCTCGCGGATCTGCTTGGCGTGCGGCTTGGTGACGGGCCGGTAGCCGGGCAGGTCGGTGTGCGGCGGCCAGACGAACGTCGTCCGGGCCTGCAGGGCGTCCTTGGCGATGTCGACCAGCACCGGGCCGGGGCGGCCGGTGGAGGCGACGTGGAAGGCCTCGGCGATCGTCCGCGGGATCTCGGCGGGGTCGGTGACCAGCCAGTTGTGCTTGGTGATCGGCATGGTGATGCCGCAGATGTCCGCCTCCTGGAAGGCGTCCGTACCGATCGACTTCGAGGAGACCTGCCCGGTGATCGCGACCAGCGGGACGGAGTCCATGTGGGCGTCGGCGATCGGGGTGACGAGGTTGGTGGCGCCCGGGCCGGAGGTGGCCATGCAGACGCCGACCCGGCCGGTCGCCTGGGCGTAGCCGGTGGCCGCGTGGCCGGCGCCCTGCTCGTGGCGGACGAGGACGTGGCGGACCTTCGAGGAGTCCATCATCGGGTCGTAGGCGGGGAGGATCGCGCCGCCGGGGATGCCGAAGACGATGTCGGCACCCACCTCCTCGAGCGAGCGGATGAGGGACTGCGCACCCGTGACGTGCTCGACGGTGGCGGGCTGCTGCTGGTGCGCCGCGCCGCTGCGGGGCCGCGGCTGCGGATGGTGGGCCCCGGTGGCCTGCTCTGTCATCGACATTCTCTTCTCGAAGGCTTCGGATTCGACGGTTCGGCAGAAGGTTCGGCAAACAAAAAACCCCTCGTGCCGTAAGGCAAGCGAGGGGAGCGCGTCGGTGTGGTCAGCAGGGCTTCATGAGCGGCCTGCTTCAGCCGACGCGCTTTCCAAGTACGAGAATTCGGGTGCGCATGGGATCGACCCTCCCTCCGGCACACCTGAAGTGTCAAGTGGGTGGGACGGGCGTCTCATTATTTGAGCGCAATGGAGCATGCGCGAGCGCTCCGGCACCGCCCACCGCCCCGGATCGTACGGGCAGCGCACCCCCGACGAGCACCTCGTTTCCGCCATTCGTGGGATCACCCGGCAGTGCGTACGGACCGCATTCGAGGGCGTGCCGCAGCCGGTGTTCGTCGAGGGCTCCGGCGAAGGCCGCGCCCTGCCCGTGGGTGCAGCCCATGGCCCGCAGGGCGAGGGCCTGCTCGGGCTCGTCCACGCCGTCGGCCACGGACTGCATGCCGAGATCCGTGGCGATCCGCAGCAGCCCTGCCGTGATCTTGTGCAGGCGGGGGGACTCCACGACGCCGTCGACCAGGCCGCGGTCGAGCTTGAGGACGTCGATGGGCAGCCGGCGCAGGGCGCTCATGGCGGCGTAGCCGCTGCCGAAGCCGTCCAGCGCGATGCGCACGCCGAAGCGCCGCAGCGAGGCCAGGCGCCGCTCCAGCTCGTCCAGCGGGACGCGCGGATCACTGCCGGACAGCTCGAGGACGAGCGACCCGGCGGGCAGGGCGTGCCGCAGGACGATCGCCTCGATGTCCTTGGGCGGCAGCGACTTGTCGAGCAGCCGGGCGGCGGGCAGCCGTACGTACACGGGCACGGTGTGGCCCGCGCGGCGGCGCCGGCCGGCCTGCTCCGCGGCCTTCTCCAGCGTCCAGCGGCCGAGCTCGGCGGTGCGGGCGCTCTCGTCGCCGCGGTCCATCTCGGCCACCCGCAGGAACTCGTCCGGGGTGAAGAGGATGCCCTGGGCCGAGCGCCACCGGGCCTGCGCGGAGACGGCGGTGATGCGGCCGGTGGCCAGCTCGACGACCGGCTGGTGCAGCAGGGCGAACTCGCCGTCGTGCAGGGCGGTGCGCAGCCGGGTGGCTAGCTCCGCGCGGCGCACGACGTCGGCCTGCATCTGGGGCGCGTAGAGCTCGACGCGGCCCTTGCCGGCCTGCTTGGCGCGGTACATCGCGAGGTCGGCGTTGCGCATGAGGGTGCCGGGGGTGATGCCCGGCTCGGCGAAGGCGACGCCGATGCTGGCGGCGACGCGGACCTCGGTGCCGCCCTCGACCAGGTAGGGCTGGGAGAGGGTGAGCCGGAGCCGGTCGGCGATCTCCAGGATGCGGTACTCGCGGGCGGCGGCGTCGCGGGTGCCGTCGCCGATGATCAGCGCGGCGAACTCGTCGCCCCCGAAGCGGGCGGTGGAGTCCCCGGCCCGGACCGAGTCCTGGAGCCGGCGGGCGGCCTGCACCAGGAGTTCGTCGCCGGCCTGGTGGCCGACGGTGTCGTTGACGGCCTTGAAGCCGTCGAGGTCGATGAAGAGCACGGCGGTGCCGGCATCGGTGACTCTGCGGCCGGCGAGGGCCTGCTCGACGCGCCGGGTGAACAGGGCACGGTTGGGCAGGTCGGTGAGCGGGTCGTGCTCGGCGGTGTGCTGCAACTGGGCCTGGAGCCGGACCCGTTCGGTGACGTCGCGGCTGTTGAAGATCAGCCCGCCGTGGTGGCGGTTGACGGTGGACTCGACGTTGAGCCAGTCGCCGCCGCCGGAGCGGAAGCGGCACTCGATGCGGGTGGTGGGCTCCTCGGCGGGCGGGGCCGCGAGGAACCGGCGCACCTCGTGCACGACGCGGCCCAGGTCCTCGGGGTGGATCAGCGAGGCGAGCTCGGAGCCGACGAGCTCCTCGGCGTCGCGGCCGTAGACCCCGGCGGCGGCGGGGCTGACGTAGCGCAGTATCCCGGTGGGCGCGGCGATCATGATGACGTCGCTGGAGCCCTGCACCAGGGAGCGGAAGTGGTTCTCCTTCTGCGCCAGTTCCTGGGTGAGGGAGATGTTGTCGAGCAGCATGATGCCCTGGCGGACGACGAGCGCCAGGACGACCGTGCAGCCCGTGAAGAGCACGACGCGGTCGACGCGGTGGCCGTCGAGGACGTTGTACAGGATGCCCAGGGTGCAGACGGCGGCGGCGAGGTAGGGCGTGAGGGCGGCGAGCGAGCCGGCGATGGGCCGGCCGGCCGCCGGCAGGGGCCGCGGGCGCTTGCCGGCGCTCTCCTCGCCCTCCTCGCGGGCCACCCAGGGCGCGTACGCCATGAGCAGGTAGCCCGCGAACCAGCCGGCGTCGAGGATCTGGCCGGAGCGGTAGTGGTCGCGCAGCAGCGGCGAGGTGAACAGCGCGTCGCACAGGACGGTCAGGGCCAGGGCGGCGATGGCGGTGTTGATGGCGGAGCGGTTGGCCGAGGAGCGCCTGAAGTGCAGCGCCAGCACCATGGACACCAGCACGATGTCCAGCAGCGGGTAGGCCAGCGACAGCGCGGCGTGGGCGACGGTCTCGCCCGCGAAGTGCGCGGTGTGGGCGAGGGCCAGGCTCCAGGAGAGGGTCAGCAGCGAGCCGCCGATGAGCCAGGAGTCGAGCCCCAGGCACACCCAGCCGGCCCGGGTGACCGGGCGGCGGGCCAGGACCAGCAGGCCGATGATGGCGGGCGGCGCGAAGAGCAGGAAGCAGAAGTCGGCCGGGGAGGGGCTCGGCACGGGCCGGTCCAGGACGACCTCGTACCAGCCCCAGACGGCGTTGCCGAAGCCGGCCATCGCGGAGGAGGCGGCGAACAGCAGCCAGGCGGGCCGGAAGCGGGTGCTGCGGGTGTGCCCGTACCAGAAGCAGGAGACGGCGGCGAGGCCGGCGGCGCCGCTCAGGCCGAAGTCGCCCATGGTGGTGGCGAGCTCGGCCGAGCCCCAGCCGAAGGCGGCGCCCGTGGCGTAGCCGCCGCAGATCACGGCGAGGAGGAGCTGGGAGAGCACGCCCGGCCCTCCGGCGGGGGCGGCCCGGCGGGCCAGCGCCGCTCCGGGGGCGCTCACCGCGCCGCCGTCCGGTGCAGGCCGGGCCGTGGGAGCCACAGGACCGGGGTCGCCGTGCGGTGCAGCCGTGGTCGGTGCCTGAGCCGCGTCGGGTAGATCGTCCATTGGCCGTGCATCGCCCGTCGCCCCCCTCGAGTGCCGGTACCTCGCTGCGTCCGTACGGTGCGCGGCGCAGCCCCCGTCGGGACGATACACCAGACTCGTCACTCAGGGACATAGCTCATATACATAGCGTAACTAGGTACGGGATTACGGATACGGAGCGCAGCCGAACGATGTCTCTACGTGGTAGCGCGCCTCACGCGGCCCGGAATCGCTACGCGGTGGCTACGACATTCCGCAGAGGCTCGTCCAGTACGAATCTGGCCAGCTGATCGCGCAGGAGGGTCTTGGCCCGGGGCAGATAGGCCGAAGAAGGTCCACCCACATGGGGGGTGACGAGGACGCCGGGCGCCTTCCACAGCGGGTGACCGGCGGGCAGCGGCTCGGGGTCGGTGACGTCCAGGGCGGCGCGCAGCCTGCCCCGCTCCAGCTCGGTCAGCAGTGCCTCGGTGTCCACGACGGCGCCGCGCGCGATGTTGACCAGGAGTGCGCCGTCCTTCATCCGGCCGAGGAACGCGGCGTCGGCCAGGTGCCTGGTCTCGTCCGTGAGGGGGGTGGCGAGGATCACCACGTCGGCGTCGGGCAGGAGTTGAGGCAGGGCGGCGACCGGATGCACCGGGCCGCGTGCTGTCGTACGCGGGGAGCGCGCGACGCGCACCACCCGCGCGCACTCAAAGGGAACGAGCCGGTCCTCGATGGCCGAGCCGATCGAGCCGTAGCCGACGATGAGCACCGACTTGTCGGCCAGCGCCGGGCGGAACTCCTGCCGCCACTCCCCCGCGTCCTGCGCGCGGACGAAGCCGGGGATGTCGCGCAGGGCGGCGAGGGTGAGGGTCAGGGCGAGCTCGGCGGTGCTGGCGTCGTGCAGCCCGCGGGCGTTGCACAGCAGCGTGCCGGACGGCAGCAGGGGGACGGCGGGCAGGATGTCGTCGACGCCGGCGGTCAGCGTCTGCACGACCCGCAGCCCGGTCATCCGCGGCAGCGGGCGCGCGGCGACGGCGGCGCCCTTGA
Source organism: Streptomyces griseocarneus (assembly GCF_014655595.1). Classification (GTDB taxonomy): domain Bacteria; phylum Actinomycetota; class Actinomycetes; order Streptomycetales; family Streptomycetaceae; genus Streptomyces; species Streptomyces griseocarneus. Next base: position 196,641 of record NZ_BNBL01000003.1, read on the forward strand.
GGTAGGGCACGCAGTAGAAGGCGCAGTCGGCCGGGTCGGTGGGGTAGTCGGGTCCGCCGTTCCAGTGGGCGTAGCGAAGGCCCTCCGGCAGGCCCTCGATCTCCTCGGGAGCGATGGGCAGCCAGGCCAGGGGGAGGGCGGCGGAACCGCTGTGATCTGCGCTCATGTCTGGAGGCTATGCGAAGGGGCCCCGGAGGCAGAGGTTACTTTGGGGGCGAGGAACGGGAGGGGTACGGCCGGTGGACCGCAGGACAATCGGTGCGACGGCGCTCGAAGTGGGGGCGATCGGCCTCGGGTGCATGCCCATGCACTGGGCGTACACCGCCTCCCAGCAGAACGGCGAAACCGCGCTGCGCACGATCCACGCGGCCCTCGACGCGGGGGCCAGCCTGCTGGACACCGCCGACATGTACGGGCCGTTCACCAATGAGTTGCTCTTGGGGCGGGTGTTGCGGGAGAGGCGCTCGGAGGCCTTCGTCTCGACCAAGTGCGGGCTGCTGGTGGGCGAGGCGCACATCGTCGCCAACGGCCGGCCCGGCTACGTCAAGCGGGCGTGCGACGCCTCGCTGCGCCGGCTGCAGACCGATGTGATCGATCTCTACCAGCTGCACCGGCCGGATCCCGAGGTGCCCGTGGAGGAGACCTGGGGGGCGATGGCGGAGCTGGTGTCCGCCGGGAAGGTACGGGCGCTGGGGTGGTGCGCGATCGGCGCGCGGGCCCAGCGCAGGCCCGGTTCCGGGTCCCGGGCCGGCGCTGGGATGTACGACGCGACGATCCGCCAGCTCGAGCGGGTGCAGCAGGTCTTCCCGGTCAGCTGTGTGCAGGCGGAGTTGTCGGTCTGGTCGCGGGAGGCGCTCGACCGGCTGGTGCCGTGGTGCGCGTCGCGCGGGGTGGGACTGCTGGCCGCGATGCCCCTGGGGAATGGTTTCCTCAGCGGCACGCTCACTCCCGGCCAGGGCTTCGAGCCGGAGGACGTCCGCGCGCGGCACCCGCGCTTCACGGCGGAGATGATGGCCGCCAACCAGCCGATAGTCGCCGGGCTGCGCCGGGTGGCACGCCGGCACGACGCCACGGCGGCCCAGGTCGCCCTGGCCTGGGTGCTGGCCCAGGGCCGGCACGTGGTGCCGGTGCCGGGCACGAAGAAGGCCCGGTGGGCCGTGCAGAACGCCGCGGCCGCCGGACTGCGGCTGACCCAGGAGGACTTCGCCGAGATAGCGGCCCTGCCGAAGGCGATGGGGTCCTGGGACTGAGCGGGTGCGGGTGTATGAAGGACGCGTGACCGACGCCGTCGAGGCGAGAGGACCTTCACCGTGCGCCCTTCACGACGCCTCGTGGCCGCCGTGGCCGCCGCGCTGCTGATCGCCGTCACGGGTTGTTCGGAGGGCGGCGGGCGGCCCGGCGTCCCCCCGACGGAGAGCGGGCGGCCGACGTCGGGGGCGGCCTCCCCCGGGGCGCCCGCGAAGGGCTCGGCCGAGGTCGTCCGTACGCTCACCACGAAGCTCGCCTCCCCCTGGGGCGTGGCCACGCTGCCCGGCGGCGACCTGCTGGTGGGCTCGCGCGACACGGGCAGGATCGTCCGGATCGCGGCCCGGGACGGGCGGCGGACCGAGGTGGGCTCGGTGCCGGGGGTCGCGGCGGCGGGCGAGGGCGGGCTGCTGGGTCTCGCGGCGTCCCCCCGCTTCGCCGAGGACCGCACGCTGTACGCGTACTTCACCACCGAGTCCGACAACCGCATCGCCCGCATGCTGGTCAACGACAGGCGTCCGGCGGGCGAGCAGCTGACCCCGCCGGACACCGTCCTGCGCGACATCCCCAAGGGCACCGTGCACAACGGCGGCCGCATCGCCTTCGGACCCGACGGGATGCTCTACGCCGGCACGGGTGAGGGCGGGCGGCGCGAGCTCGCCCAGGACCCCGCCTCCCTCGGCGGCAAGATCCTGCGCATGACCCCCGACGGCGAACCGGCCCACGGCAATCCGCGGGCCGACTCGGTGGTCTACAGCTCGGGCCACCGCAATGTGCAGGGCCTGGCGTGGGACGCGGACAAGCGCCTGTGGGCGTCGGAGTTCGGCCAGAACACCTGGGACGAGCTCAACCTCGTCGAGCCGGGCCGCAACTACGGCTGGCCGGAGGCCGAGGGCAGGGCGGGCCGGCCCGGCTTCACCGACCCCGTGGAACAGTGGCGCACCTCCGACGCCTCCCCCAGCGGCCTCGCCTACGCGGCCGGCTCCCTGTGGATGGCGGGCCTGCGCGGGGAGCGGCTGTGGCGCGTCCCGCTGCGCGGCTCCCGGCCCGCGGCGGCGCCCCGGGCGTTCCTCGCGGGGAACTACGGGCGGCTTCGCACGGTTGTACCTACAGACGACGGCGGTCTGTGGCTGACGACGAGCAACACGGACGGCCGGGGCAGACCCGGGCCCGAGGACGACCGGCTGCTCCGCCTGAAGGTGACCTGACGGACGGGAGTCCAGATGTTCAACGTGATCGAGGAGCTGTTCGCGCCCGGCCGTGAACACTCCGAGGAGGAGCGCAACCGTCTCGAGTTCACCCGCGAGGACGTCGGCGACGCGGACCCGGCCGAGGGCCCGATCGACCTGGACTCGGGACACGTGGTCATCCGGCCCCGGCAGGGCTGAGGCCGGGGATTTCCCCGGCCCGCCGCGTCAGCGCGCCAGAGAGTCGGCGCGGACGTCCTCCGCCTGATCGGTACGTGCCCGGTCCGTACGCTCCGCCGGGCCGGCCGCCCGAAGCGGTATGGCCACCGGCTCGAGCAGGGGTGCGGGCCCCGCCGCCGGCTCCTCGGCCGGCTCGATGCTGATGCGCGGCAGCACGCGGTCCATCCAGGCCGGGAGCCACCAGTTGGCGCCGCCCAGCATGTGCATGAGGGCCGGGACCAGCAGCGTGCGCAGCACGAAGGCGTCCAGCGCCACGGCGGCCGCCAGGCCGATGCCGAACATCGCGATCACCCGGTCGCCGCTGAGCACGAAGGCCAGGAACACGGAGATCATGATGACGGCCGCGGAGTTGATCACGCGGCTGGTCTCCGCCAGGCCCACCCGCACCGCGCGGCAGTTGTCGCGGGTCGCCAGCCATTCCTCGTACATCCGGCTGACCAGGAAGACCTGGTAGTCCATGGACAGCCCGAAGAGCACCGAGACCATCACGACCGGCAGGAAGGGCTCGATCGGGCCGGCCCCGCCCAGGCCCAGCGCCTCGCTCCCCCAGCCCCACTGGAAGATCGCGACGACGATGCCGAAGGACGAGGCGACCGCGGCCATGTTCATCGCCGCCGCCTTCAGCGGTATGCCGATGCTGCGGAAGGCCAGCAGGAGCAGCAGACAGCCCAGGCCGACGACGGTGCCGACGAAGAGCGGGAGCTTGCCGAGGATGACGCCCGCGAAGTCGTCGTAGCTCGCGGTCATGCCGCCCACGTGGACGTCGAGGCCGCTGCCTGCGGTGGCCCTGGGCAGCACGCTGTCGCGCAGGTGGTCGACGAGGTCGCTGGTGTCGCGGGACTGCGGCGAGGTGGTGGGGACGACGGTGATCACACCGGTGTCGCCGCTGGCGTTCACCGTGGAGGGGGTCGCGGCGGCGACGCCGGGGGTGTGGCGCAGGGTGTCGGGGAGCCGGTTGAACGCCAGCCGGTCGGAGGCGCTGTCGAGCGGCGCCACGAGGGTCAGCGGGCCGTTGACGCCGGGGCCGAAGCCGCGGCCGAGCATGTCGTAGGCCTGGCGGGTGGTGGAGCTCGCCGGGTTGTTGCCCTGGTCGGAGGTGCCCAGGTGGAGGGAGAGGGTGGGCAGGGCCAGGGTCAGCATGACGGCCGCGGCCACGGCTCCCAGCAGCTTGGGGTGGCGCTCGACGAAGGCCGACCAGCGGGCGGCCAGGCCCGTCGGGCTGTCCGGGGCCGGGCCCGTCAGGGCCAGGGTGCGGCGCTCGCGGCGGCTGAGGGCCCGGGGGCCGATGAAGCTCAGCAGGGCGGGCAGCAGGGTGACGGAGGCGGCGACGGTCAGGACGACGGTCAGCGAGGCGGCGATCGCCACGCCGGTGAGGAAGTTCAGCCGCAGGATGAGCATGCCGAGCAGGGCGACGCACACCGTGCCGCCCGCGAAGACCACGGCCCGCCCGGTGGTGGCCACCGCCCGTTCGGCGGCGAGGGGGACCGGCAGGCCCTGGCGCAGGCCCTTGCGGTGGCGGGTGACGATGAACAGGGCGTAGTCGATGCCGACGCCGAGCCCGATGAGCGTGCCCAGCATGGGGGCGAAGTCGGCGACCTTCATCAGGTGGCCGAGCAGGGACGTTCCCATGGCGGCGGTGCCCACGCCGACGAGGGCGGTCGCTATGGGCAGCAGGCTGGCGGCGAGCGAGCCGAAGACCACGAAGAGCACGATCGCCGCCACGGCGATGCCGATGATCTCGCTGAGGTGGCCGCTCTTGCCCTCGGTGGTGGCGATGCCGCTGCCGCCGAGGGCGACCTGGAGGTTGGCGCCGGCGGCCTTGCGGGCCGTCTCGACGACCTGGGTGACCTGGGCCTTGTCCGGGTCGCCGCCCTGGGTCGCGAAGGCCACGGAGGCGTAGGCGGTGTGCCCGTCCGGGCTGATCCGCGAGGCGCCGTCGGCGCCGTAGGGTCCGCTGACCGAGCTCACGCCGGGCAGCGCCTCGATCTTGCGCAGGGTGGCGCTCATGCGCCCCTCGGCGTCGGCGGCGCGGACGGTGCCCTGGTCGGTGTGCCAGACGATCTTGTCGTCGCCGCCCTCGCCCGGGAACGCCTTCTCCAGGAGGGCGGTCGCACGGGCGGCCTCGGTGCCGGGGACGCCGTAGTCGTTGGAGTAGGCCGGCCCCGCCAGCGTGGCGGCGGCGGTGGTGCCCGCGAGGGCGACGAGCCACAGCACGACGACTGCGAAGCGGCGGCGCAGGCACCACCGGGCGAGTGAGGTCATCTGGCCGCTTCCCGGGTTTCGCGTCGATCTCCGGGACATGACCCGTGGTTCCGACCGCTGAGCAACTGGGCGAAGGTCACCCCTCAGGGGTTCCCTGGCGCCCTACTGTGACAGCCGGAAAAGATCATTTGTCCCCTTTGTGGGTTAAGCCACAAAGGGGACTTTCGACGCCGTTTCCCCGGGCTCAGCGGAAGCCGTTCCAGCTGTGCGCGACGTCCACCACGACGTGGTTGCCCGTCTGGAACACCCGGAACGGCAGGCGGGCGCGTACGCCGAGGCCCACCTGGGTGTCCCCCTCGAAGCTGCCGCCGAAGCGGGTGTCGCGGAACGTCGGGTAACCGCTCAGCCGCACGTCCGGCAGGGACTGGCGCACCTTGCCGTCGTAGGTGGCCTGGCCGGTCCGCGGGTCGTAGCTGGGCGCCGCGACGCGGACCTCGAGAATCGCCCCGCCGCGCACCGGGATGACGTCCCCGGAGCCGTCCTGCCGCAGCCGGTCGACGTACCGCACGTGGTAGCCGATCCGGGCGCCGGCGTCCGGCCCGAGAGTGTCGAAAACCATGCGGTCGAAACAGCCGTGGCTGCCGGTCCTGATGTCCCTCAGCGGTGTGTACCGGCTGTCGGTGGAGACCTTCGGCACGCTCCCCCAGCCGGTGCCGCAGGCCGCCGCGGAAGCGGCCCGGGGGGCGGCTTCCGCAGCCGCGGCCTGCCCCGCGGGCACCGTCGCCGCCAGGCCCGCTCCCGCCAGCAGGAGCGCGGCCAGTGATGTGCTCAACCGTCGCATTGCTACCCCCAACACTTCAGGTGCGGGCCACCCTGACAGGCCCACTGCCGCGATCATGCCGGACCGTTTTCCCGGATGGGGCACGTACCGGCAAATCTCGGCCGTCCCGGTGCTACGGGGGCCGCCCGCCGTCAACGTACGACGACGGCCGCCCCCCGCAAGGGGGACGGCCGTCGCTGTCGTGGCAGGCTGCGGGAGCCGTCAGCCCTCGACGCCGAGCCGCTCCAGGATGAGCTCGCGCACGCGCGCGGCGTCCGCCTGGCCCCGGGTGGCCTTCATGACCGCGCCGACGAGCGCGCCCGCCGCCGCGACCTTGCCGGAGCGGATCTTGTCGGCGATGCCCGCGTTGGCCGCGATGGCCTCGTCCACGGCCGTGCCCAGCGCACCCTCGTCGGAGACGACCTTCAGGCCGCGCTTCTCGACGACCTCGTCCGGGGCACCCTCGCCCGCGAGCACGCCCTCGATGACCTGGCGGGCCAGCTTGTCGTTGAGGAAACCCTCGGCGACCAGCGCGCACACCCGGGCGACCTGCTCGGGAGTGATCTCCATCGCCGCGAGGTCGGTGCCGGCCTCGTTGGCCCGGCGGGACAGCTCGCCCATCCACCACTTACGGGCGGACGCGGCGTCGGCACCGGCCTCGATCGTGGCGACGATCAGGTCGACCGCGCCCGCGTTGAGGATCGACTGCATGTCGTGCTCGGAGACGCCCCACTCCTCGCGCAGCCGGTTGCGGCGCACGCGCGGCAGCTCGGGCAGGCCCGCCCGCAGCTCCTCGACCCACTCGCGGGAGGGGGCCACCGGCACCAGGTCCGGCTCGGGGAAGTAGCGGTAGTCCTCCGCCTCCTCCTTGATGCGGCCGGAGGTGGTGGAGCCGTCCTCCTCGTGGAAGTGACGGGTCTCCTGCAGGATCGTGCCGCCCGAGGACAGCACGGCGGCGTGCCGCTGGATCTCGAAGCGGGCGGCGCGCTCGACCGAGCGCAGCGAGTTGACGTTCTTCGTCTCGCTGCGGGTGCCGAACTTCTGGGCACCCTTCGGCATCAGCGACAGGTTGACGTCGCAGCGCATCTGGCCCATCTCCATGCGGGCCTCGGAGACGCCGAGCGCCTTGATGAGCTCGCGCAGCTCGGCGACGTACGCCTTGGCGACCTCGGGGGCGCGCTCGCCCGCACCGGTGATCGGCTTGGTGACGATCTCGATGAGGGGGATGCCGGCGCGGTTGTAGTCCAGCAGGGAGTGGGACGCGCCGTGGATGCGGCCGGTGGCGCCGCCCACGTGCGTGGACTTGCCGGTGTCCTCCTCCATGTGGGCGCGCTCGATCTCCACGCGGAAGACCTCGCCGTCCTCCAGCTGGACGTCCAGGTAGCCGTTGAAGGCGATGGGCTCGTCGTACTGGGAGGTCTGGAAGTTCTTCGGCATGTCCGGATAGAAGTAGTTCTTCCGGGCGAAGCGGCACCACTCGGCGATCTCGCAGTTCAGCGCGAGGCCGATCTTCACGGCCGACTCGACGCCGACGGCGTTGACGACCGGGAGGGAGCCGGGCATGCCGAGGCAGGTGGGGCAGGTCTGCGAGTTGGGCTCGGCGCCCAGCTCCGTGGAGCACCCGCAGAACATCTTGGTCTTGGTGCCGAGCTCGACGTGCACCTCGAGGCCCATGACGGGCTCGAAGGTGGCAAGCGCCTCCTCGTACGACACCAGTTCAGTGACGGTCACGGAAAACTAACCTCTCAGTCCCGGCTCAGCCCGCGAGGACGTCGTCGCTGTTCATGCGGCGCAGCTCGCGGACGAGCAGGGCGACGCCGGTGGCGATGGCCGCGGCGGAGACGACCGCGTCGACGAGCTGGAGGGTGTCCTGCTCGCCGCGGGCCTTCTTCGCCTGCTTGATCACGCTCACCGCACCGAACAGCGTGGTGCCGATGGACAGGTACGTACCGGCCTTGGACTTCTTGAAGCCCTTGGCCTTCGTCAGCGCGCTCTTCTTGTCGGTGCTCACAGCGACGGTGCCTCCTCGAGAATCGGGTGGCCCCAGCGCTCGGTGAACGCGGCCTCGACCGCGGCACCGACCTTGTAGAGCCGGTCGTCCTTCATGGCGGGAGCGATGATCTGCAGACCGACCGGCAGGCCGTCCTCGGGCGCGAGGCCGCAGGGCAGCGACATGGCGGAGTTGCCCGCCAGGTTGGTCGGGATGGTGCACAGGTCCGCGAGGTACATCGCCATCGGGTCGTCGGCGCGCTCGCCGATCGCGAAGGCGGTGGTCGGGGTCGTCGGGGAGACGATCACGTCGACCTGCTCGAACGACTTGTCGAAGTCGCGCGAGATGAGCGTGCGGACCTTCTGCGCCGAGCCGTAGTACGCGTCGTAGTAGCCGGAGCTCAGGGCGTACGTACCGAGCATCACGCGGCGCTTGACCTCGGGGCCGAAGCCGGCCTCGCGGGTCAGGGCGGTGACGTCCTCGGCCGAGCGGGTGCCGTCGTCGCCGACGCGCAGGCCGTAGCGCATGGCGTCGAAGCGGGCCAGGTTCGAGGAGCACTCGGACGGGGCGATGAGGTAGTACGCCGCCAGCGCCAGGTCGAAGGACGGGCAGTCCAGCTCGACGATCTCCGCGCCCAGCTCCTTGAGGAGCTCCACGGACTCGTCGAAGCGCTGGATGACGCCGGCCTGGTAGCCCTCGCCGCGGAACTGCTTGACGACGCCGACGCGCATGCCGGCGACCGAGCCGTTGCGGGCCGCCTCGACGACCGGCGGGACCGGGGCGTCGATGGACGTCGAGTCCAGCGGGTCGTGGCCGGCGATGACCTCGTGCAGCAGGGCCGCGTCCAGGACCGTACGGGCGCAGGGGCCGCCCTGGTCGAGGGAGGAGGAGAAGGCCACCATGCCGTAGCGGGAGACCGCGCCGTAGGTGGGCTTGACGCCGACCGTGCCGGTGACGGCGGCGGGCTGGCGGATGGAACCGCCGGTGTCCGTGCCGATGGCCAGGGGGGCCTCGTAGGCCGCGAGCGCGGCGGAGGAACCGCCGCCGGAGCCGCCGGGGATCTTGGTGAGGTCCCAGGGGTTGCCGGTCGGGCCGTAGGCGCTGTTCTCGGTGGAGGACCCCATGGCGAACTCGTCCATGTTGGTCTTGCCGAGGATGACGACGTCGGCGTCCTTCAGACGCTTGGTGAGCGTCGCGTCGTACGGCGGGATCCAGCCTTCGAGGATCTTGGAGCCGACGGTGGTCGGGACGCCCTTGGTGGTGAAGATGTCCTTCAGCGCCAGCGGGACGCCGGCCAGCGGGCCGAGCTCCTCGCCGCGCTCGCGCTTGGCGTCGACCTCGCGGGCCTGGGCGAGCGCGCCCTCGCGGTCGACGTGCAGGAAGGCGTGCACCTTCTCGTCGACGGCGTCGATGCGGGCCAGGTGGGCCTCGGTGACCTCTACGGCCGTGAGCTCGCCGGAGGCCACCTTGGCGGCGATCTCGGCGGCGGTGAGCTTGATGATCTCGCTCATGCGGTTCAGTCCTCCCCCAGGATCTGCGGCACCTTGAAACGCTGCTGCTCCTGGGCGGGGGCGCCGGAGAGCGCCTCCTGGGGGGTCAGCGACGGGCGGACCTCGTCCGCTCGCATGACGTTGGTCAGGGGCAGCGGGTGGGAGGTCGGCGGTACGTCCTCGTCGGCCACATCGGAAACGCGGGCGACCGCGCCGATGATCACGTCGAGCTGTTCGGCGAAGTGGTCGAGCTCTTCCGCCTTCAGCTCCAGACGTGACAGCCGGGCGAGGTGAGCGACCTCCTCGCGCGTGATGCCAGGCATGCAGCGATCCTCAAGGGTGGTGGATTGGGTGTACGGCTTTCGCCCCAATCCTATGGCGCCGGGGAGCGTGCCCGCGAAACGGTTTCGCCGCCGCTGGGTTCAGTGGTCATTTCGGGGGGTACCTCCCCGCCGCGCCGGCGTCCGGCCACGACGGGGGGGCGACCGCCTAGGTCACCGGCTGGTCCGCGTCCTCGTCGGCGGTGGCGGCCGCCAGCGGCTCGTCCTCCCGGCGCCAGCCGGAGGTGCTGCGCAGCCGCAGCCACGCCGTCGTCTCGTCGGGCGGCATCGCGGCGGCCACCAGCCAGCCCTGGACCGCGTCGCAGCCCAGGTCGCGCAGCCGCTCCCAGGTCTCGTCGTCCTCCACGCCCTCCGCGACGACGAGGAGCCCCAGCGAGTGGGCGAGGTCCAGGGTGCAGCGGACGATCTCCGCGTCCTCGTTGTCGATCGCCAGGCGGGCGACGAACGAGCGGTCGATCTTGAGCTCGCTCACCGGCAGCCGCCGCAGGTGGACCAGGGACGAATAGCCCGTGCCGAAGTCGTCGAGGGACATCTTCACGCCGTGGCCGGTGAGGCCGGCGAGGGTGTCGGCGGCCCGCTGCGGGTCCTCCAGCAGGACGTGCTCGGTTATCTCCAGCTGCAGGGCCCCCGGGGGGACGCCGTGCCGGGCGAGGCGGGCGGCCACCGAACCGGCGAACCCGGGAGTGTGAACGTCGCGCGGCGAGACGTTGACGGCGACCGGCACCTCCAGGCCCATGGCGCGCCACTTGGCGACCTGGCACAGCGCGGTCTCCAGGACGTACTCGGTCAGCCTCGGCATCAGCCCGGACGACTCCGCTATCGCGATGAACTCGTCCGGGGAGACCCGGCCGCGCTCGGGGTGCACCCAGCGCACCAGGGCCTCCAGCCCCTCCACGTGGCCGTCGAAGCCGACCTTGGGCTGGTAGTGGAGCTCGACCTCGCCGGCGTCCAGGGCGCGGCGCAGGTCGCCCAACAGGCCGAGCCGGTCGGGGGTGTTGCCGTCGCGGCGGGCCTCGTAGACCTCGACGCCGCTGCGGTCGCGCTTGGCCTGGTACATCGCCACGTCGGCGCGGCGCAGCAGTCCCTCGGCGTCGAGGGCGTGGTCGGGGTAGACGGCGACGCCCGCGCTGGCCTCGAGGACGAGAGTGAGCCCGTCGAGGTCGAGGGGGGAGCCGAGGTCGGCGACGAGGTCCCGGGCCACGCGCTGGGCGCTGGTGAGGGAGTCGGTGGTGGGCAGCAGGACGGCGAACTCGTCGCCGCCGAGCCGGGCGGCCTCCGCGTCGCGCGGGAGGGCCAGGAGGAGGCGTTCCGCTATCTGCAGCAGGAGCCGGTCGCCGGCGAGGTGGCCGAGGGTGTCGTTGACGGACCGGAAGCGGTCGAGGTCGATCAGGACCAGCGCGGCGCGCTCGCCCGCCTGTTCGGCTTCGTCCAGGGCGTTCCATGTGCGCTGCAGCAGCCATTCCCGGTTGTGCAGGCCGGTGAGGGGGTCGCGCAGCTGCTCCTCGGCCCGGGCGCGGGCGATCCACAGGGTGGAGTCCAGCGCGATCAGGGGCACGGCGAAGAGCGGGAGCAGCAGCGGTGAGTGGTCGGCGACGACGGCGATCAGCGGGGCGATCCCGAGCAGCGCGATGCCCACGAGGGCCTGCCGCACGAGGGCGGTGCGGGCGATGCTGGCGAGCGAGGAGCGCGGGGCCATCGAGTACCAGAGCAGGGCCCGGGTGACGGCGAGGTAGAGGAAGGCCGCCAGCGCGATCCTGGGGGCGGCGGCGAGGTGCCAGGTGTCGGGGAGCCAGGGGTCCTCGACGGAGGCGCTGACGTCCCAGGAGACGAGAGCGAGCCCGGCGGCGGCGATGCCGAGGATGTCGACCGCGCCGTGGAGTAAGGCCTGCCGCCAGCGGTGCCGCCGGGCGGTGGCCACCAGGGTGACGACGGCGATGCTGATCAGCACGGCCGGGAGCCAGCCGTAGAGCAGCAGGACGGCCAGGGTGAGGGCGGCACCGGATCCGGTGCCGCCCCACCAGCGGTCGCGGCCCAGGGCGACGAGGTGGACGACGATGAGCGCGGTGAGCGTCGCCAGCGACCAGCCGACGGCCCCGCCGGGGAAGAGCGCCCGGCCCGAGGTGAGGGCCTGGAAGGTGCCCCCGGCGAGCGCCAGCGCGGCCAGGGCCAGACACAGCGTCGGCAGCCCGGGCGAGGAGAGCCGGCGCAGCCGCGATTCCGGTTCGGCGCTGTCGGTGGGTTTCATGCCCGTCCCTCTCACAGCCGGCGGTGCCCGCGCCACGGCAGGCGCACATCCCAACAGTAGGCCGCAGAAGGCTACGGCGGGCAGCGATCGGCAGCGGTTGCCCGAATGCGTTCCGGCCTTCTGCAGCCATCTGGTATGCGCTGTAGGGGTAATGCCCACTGACTATGCGGGCATTACTCCGCGGGGGTGGCCTCCTGGGGCACGGCCGCCGCGCGCGCCGCCTCGGGGCCTTCGCTCAGGAGTACGACGAAGCCGTCCTCCTCCAGCACGGGGACCTTCAGCTGCATCGCCTTGTCGAACTTCGACCCGGGATTGTCACCGACGACCACGAAGTCGGTCTTCTTCGACACCGACCCGGTCACCTTCGCGCCCTGCTGCTGCAGCGCCTCCTTGGCGCCGTCGCGGGTGAAGCCCGAGAGGGTTCCGGTGACGACGACGGTGAGTCCGGCCAGCGGACGCGGTCCCTCGTCCGTGGCGGCCTCCTCCTCCATCCGGACGCCGGCGGCACGCCACTTCTCGATGATCTCGCGGTGCCAGTCCTCGGCGAACCACTCCTTGACCGCGGTGGCGATGGTGTCGGAGACGCCCTCCACGGCGGCGAGCTCCTCCTCGCTCGCCGCGGCGATGCGGTCGATCGAACGGAACTCACGGGCCAGCGCGGCCGCGGCGACGGGTCCCACGTGACGGATGGACAGCCCGTTGACGATGCGGGCGAGCGGGCGCTGCCTGGCGGCCTGGATGTTCTCCAGCATGGCCAGGGCGTTCTTCTTCGGCTCACCCTTCTGGTTGGCGAAGAACGTGACGACCTTCGCCTCGCCCGTCTTGGGGTCGCGCTTGGGCAGACCGCTGTCCGGGTCCACCACGTACGACTTGATGGGCAGCAGCTCCTCGATCGTCAGACCGAAGAGGTCGCCCTCGTTCGCCATGGGCGGGGTGGCGGGCTCCAGCGGCTGGGTGAGGGCGGTGGCCGCCACGTAGCCGAAGTTCTCGATGTCGAGGCACTCGCGGCCCACCAGGTAGTAGAGCCGCTCACGGGTCTGGGCCGGGCACGAGCGGGCGTTGGGGCACCGCAGGTCGATGTCCCCTTCCTTCATCGGGCGCAGCCCGGTGCCGCACTCCGGGCACTCGGCGGGCATCACGAACTCCCGCTCGGTGCCGTCGCGCAGGTCCACGACGGGGCCGAGGACCTCGGGGATCACGTCGCCCGCCTTGCGGATGACGACGGTGTCGCCGATGAGGACGCCCTTGGCCTTGACGACCTCCTGGTTGTGCAGGGTGGCGAACTCGACCTCGGATCCGGCGACGGTGACGGGCTCGAAGACCGCCTGCGGGGTGACCCGGCCCGTGCGGCCGACGCCGACGCGGATGTCGAGGAGCTTGGTGTTGACCTCCTCGGGCGGGTACTTCCAGGCGATGGCCCAGCGCGGGGCGCGCGCGGTGGAGCCGAGGCGCCCCTGGAGGGGGATCTCGTCGAGCTTGACGACGACGCCGTCGATCTCGTGCTCCATGGAGTGCCGGACCTTCGGCTGGCCGTAGCGCGCGATGAACGTCCGCACGTCGTCGAGGGAGTCGAGCACCTGGGCGTGCGCGGCGGTCGGCAGGCCCCATTCGCGCAGCAGGTCGTACGCCTGCGACTGGCGGTCGATGTCGAAGCCCTCGCGCGCGCCGACGCCGTGCACCACCATGTGCAGGGGCCGGGTGGCGGTCACGCGCGGGTCCTTCTGGCGCAGCGAACCGGCCGCCGCGTTGCGCGGGTTGGCGAAGGGGGCCTTGCCCGCCTCCACCAGACGGGCGTTGAGCTCCTCGAACTTCTCCATCGGGAAGTAGACCTCGCCGCGCACCTCGACCAGGGCGGGGATGCGGTCGCCCTTGAGCCGCTCGGGGATCTCGTCGATGGTGCGGATGTTCGGCGTGATGTCCTCGCCGGTGCGGCCGTCGCCACGGGTGGCGGCGCGGGTGAGCCGGCCGTTCTCGTACGTCAGGTTGACGGCGAGGCCGTCGACCTTCAGCTCGCACAGGTAGTGATAGCGGGCGCCCTCGCCGATGTCCTTGGCGATGCGCTCGGCCCAGGCGGCCAGCTCTTCGTCGTCGAAGGCGTTGTCGAGGGAGAGCATGCGTTCGCGGTGCTCGACGGAGGTGAACTCCGTCTGGTACGCCCCCGCCACCTTCTGGGTGGGCGAGTCGGGAGTGCGCAGCGGTGGGTACTCCTCCTCCAGCGCCTCCAGTTCACGCAGGAGCGTGTCGAAGTCGGCGTCGCTGACGACGGGGGCGTCCTTGACGTAGTAGCGGAAGCGGTGCTCCTCGACCTGCTCGGCCAGCAGTGCGTGCTTCTCCCGCGCCTTCGCGGGCACCGCGGCCTGCGCCGCGAGCGCTTCGAGCTCTTCGCCTTGCTGTTCGACAGCCACCGTCTCGTCCTCCCGTTGCTCCATGAGCGCCGTCACTCAGGGTTGTCTGCGAGTGATTTCGCCGCCCGGACGCAGTGGGCGAGGGCCGCACGGGCATATGCGGGCGAAGCGCCCGCGAGCCCGCACTGCGGGGTGACCACCACGGACTCGGCGAGAGTCCCCGGCGACAGCCCCAGCCTGCGCCACAGCGTCCTGACACCCATGACGCTACCGGCAGGGTCTGACAATGGGCCGTCCACGCCGGGCACCACGCCCGCGAACAGCGTGGTGCCGGCCTCGACCGTCTCGCCGATCGCGTCGTCCTCACGCTCGGTGAGCAGCGAGAAATCGAACGAGACGCCGGTGACGCCGGCGCGCCGCAGCAGTGCGAACGGCACGCCGGGGGCGCACGAATGCACGACGACGCCGGTGCCCGCGCCCTCCCGCGCCACCGCCACCAGGTCCCTGAACGCGCCCTCCACCACGGCCCGGTCCACCGCCCGGTACGTGCGGTAGCCGCTGGCGGAGCGCACCTGGCCGCGCAGCACGGCGGGCAGGGAGGGCTCGTCCAGCTGCAGCACGACGTGCGCCCCCGGCACCCGGCGGCGCACCTCCGCGAGGTGGGACCGCAGCCCCTCGGCGAGGGAGGCCGCAAGGTCGCGGCAGGCCCCGGCGTCGCTCAGCGCCGCCTCGCCGCCGCGCAGCTCGAGCGCGGCCGCCAGGGTCCACGGGCCGACGGCCGAGACCTTGAGCGGGCCCTCGTAGCCCTGGGTGAACTCCTCGAGCGCGTCCAGGTCCTCGCCCAGCCAGGAGCGGGCGCGGCGGGTGTCGCGCCCGGGCCGGTCGCTGATGCGCCAGCCGCTGGGCTCCACATGGGCGAAGACCTCCACCAGCATCCCGGCCGTCCGGCCGATCATGTCCGCGCCGGGCCCGCGCGCGGGCAGCTCCGGAAGGTGCGGCAGCGCCTCCAGGGATCCGGTGACGGTCTTCGCGGCCTCCCGGGCGTCCGTCCCCGGCATCGAACCGACGCCGGTCGCGGTGCCGGCACCCCACATGGCCTTGTTCTTCTCGCTCACCCAGGAAGGGTACGCAACCGGGCGCCCGGGGATCAGCCTCCGGAGTGTCCCGGGCGCACGGTCAGGTCGTGGATCTCCGCGTCGCGCGGCAGGTCGAGCGCGAGCAGCACGGTCGTGGCGACGGACCGGGGGTCGATCCACTTGTCCGGGGTGTACTCGTTGCCCTCCTGGCGCTGCACGTCCGCCTGCATGGGCGTGGCCACGCGGCCGGGGTAGACGCTGGTGACGCGGACGCCGTTGGTGTGCTCCTCGTCGCGCAGGGAGTCGGCCAGGGCCTTGAGCCCGTGCTTGCTCGCGGCATACGCGCCCCACCCGCCGCGCGCGTTCAGCCCCGCGCCGGAGTTGAGGAAGACCACGTGGCCGCGGGACAGGCGCAGCTGGGGCAGCATCAGGCGGGTGAGCTCCGCCGGGGTGACCAGGTTGACGGCGAGGGTGCGGTTCCAGGTCTTCGGGGTGAGCTCGCCGACGGGGCCGAGGTCGGAGACGCCGGCGATGTGCAGCAGCGAGTCGAGCCGGTCGGGCACGTTCTGGTGGCTGAGCGCCCAGGAGAGGCGGTCGGGGTTGGCGAGGTCGGCCACGAGCGTGTGGGCCCCGGGGAACCGGGCGGCCAGCTCCTTGGCCCGGCCCGCGTCGCGCGCCACGAGCCACAGTTCGTCGCCGCGCTCGTGCAGCCGCCGGGCGACCGCCTCGCCGATGCCCGAGCCGGAACCGGTGATCAGATGTGTTGCCATGCCCCCCAGCTTGCCCTAATGCGGGCCGACGGGCCCCGGCCGGACGCTATGGACTGGTTTCGGCCGTCTCTGATCAGGTTCCGGGCTCGGTTAGGTCGCGAGTCCGTCACGGTGTTACCGGCGGTATGGCGGACCGTGGACGGGTTGCCTAGCGTGACGGACTCGTCGAAGGCGCCGGTCCCGGTGCCGTTCGACGTCTCCTGTCGCCCACCGAGAGCAGCCACTGTGAAGCTTCGTATCGTCCGTACCGCCGTCGCCTTCGGAATCGCCGCCATCACCCTCAGCGGAGCGAGCGGCTGCAGCGGCGGGTCGGGCGGGCCGGAGTCTTCCTCCGGCTCGGAGGAGACGTCCGTCAAGAGCGCGGCGGGTGTCGACGACGCCCGTGACGCCCGGAAGGACGTCGAGATCTCCGAGTGCGCGTACGCGGACAAGAAGGGCGTCACGGCCAAGGTGAGCGTCACCAACGCCAGCGCGTCGTCGACCTTCAACTACGACGTCACCGTGAAGCTCACGGCCCCCGACGGCACGGCGCTGACCGACCAGAAGGCGTCCTTCCTCCTCGTCCGCCCCGGCCGCATGGACACCGCCGACGTCGCGGCCCCCCATGCCGGCAAGGCGGGCGCCTCCGCCGGCGGCGCCAAGTGCGAGGTCGCCAAGGTGGAGCGCGGCACCGGCTGAGCCCCGTCGGACATGCCGTCCAATGACCTGATTTCGGCGACCCCCCGCCCCATTTCAGGACCAGTTGTGTCGCGGCCGTGTCACAGAAATCGCAAGGCCACGCTGGGATTTGGCGCCATGTAAGAACGTTGTTAGCGTGACGTGCGCTCGTCAATGCAGCAACAACTTCAAGCCACTTCATCGGGGGAGTTCTCAGCGTGAAGCTTCGTCATGTCCGCGCGGCCGCCATCTTCGGTATCTGCGTCGTCGCCCTGACCGGAGCCCGTGGGCACCACGGCGGCAGCTGCTTCGGCGGTTCCAGCCACAGCAGCGGCTCGTCGTCCTCCGGCGGCTCCTCCACCACCACGGGCGGCAGCACGACCGGGGGCGACTCCTCCGGCGGCTCGTTCGGCGGTGGCACCACGAGCGGGGGCACGACGACCTCCGGTGGCACCACCACCTCCGGCACGTCGGGCGACTCCACCACCTCGGGCGGTACGACCACGGTCGGCGGCAGCGGCGGCAGCAACAGCGCCATGCGCGACATCAAGATACGCAGCTGCGAGTACACCGACCGCCTCGGCATCACCGCGAAGATCGAGGCCACCAACAGCAGCGCCACGCTGAAGTACGACTACCGCCTCACGGTGAAGTTCTACGGCCCGGACCGCGAGCTGCTGGGCACCCGCAACCCGTCCATCCCGTTCGTCTCCCCCGGCAAGACGGACACGCTCGACGTCTCCCAGCCGTTCGTCCCGAAGGCGGGCACGTCGGGCACGGTCCGCTGCGAGGTCTCGAGCGTGACGCGGACCCCGCGGACCTGAGCCGTCAGACGGTGCGGGCCGCGCCCGCCGTGGCCCGCACCGTCGACGCGATCGTCGCCGAGCCCACCACGCGCGTGCCGTCGTAGAGGACGATCGCCTGGCCCGGGGCCACGCCCCGGACCGGCTCGGCGAAGGAGACCCTGAGCTCCTCCCCCACCGGCTCCGCCGTCACCTCGCACTCGCCGCCGTGCGCGCGCAGCTGGGCGGTGTAGGTGCCGGGGCCCTGCGGGGCCGCGCCGCACCAGCGGGGCCTGATCGCCGTCAGGGCCGTCACGTCCAGGGCCTCCACCGGGCCCACCGTCACCGTGTTGTTCACCGGGGAGATGTCCAGGACGTAGCGCGGCTTGCCGTCCGGGGCCGGGTGGCCGATGCGCAGGCCCTTGCGCTGGCCGATGGTGAAGCCGTACGCGCCCTCGTGCGTGCCCAGCTTGGCGCCGGACTCGTCGACGATGTCGCCCTCGGCCCTGCCCAGGCGCTTCGCCAGGAAGCCCTGGGTGTCGCCGTCGGCGATGAAGCAGATGTCGTGGCTGTCGGGCTTCTTCGCGACCGCCAGGCCCCGGCGCTCCGCCTCCGCGCGGATCTCGTCCTTCGTGGTGATCGTGTCGCCCAGCGGGAACATCGCATGGGCCAGCTGCCGCTCGTCCAGGACGCCGAGCACGTAGCTCTGGTCCTTGGCCATGTCGCTGGCACGGTGCAGCTCGCGCGTGCCGTCCTCGTTGAGCACGACGGTGGCGTAGTGGCCCGTGCACACCGCGTCGAAGCCCAGGGCGAGGGCCTTGTCCAGCAGCGCCGCAAACTTGATCTTCTCGTTGCAGCGCAGGCAGGGGTTCGGGGTGCGCCCGGCCTCGTACTCGGCGACGAAGTCCTCGACCACGTCCTCGCGGAAGCGCTCGGCGAGGTCCCAGCAGTAGAAGGGGATGCCGATGACGTCCGCGGCGCGGCGGGCGTCGCGCGAGTCCTCGATCGTGCAGCAGCCGCGCGCGCCCGTGCGGAAGGACTGCGGGTTCGCGGACAGCGCCAGATGCACGCCGGTCACGTCGTGGCCCGCCTCGACGGCGCGGGCCGCGGCGACGGCGGAGTCGACGCCGCCGGACATGGCGGCGAGGACGCGGAGCCCCTTGCGGGGGGCCTGGGGGTCGGGTGCACCGGGGAAGTCAGTCATAGCCCTACCAGGGTACGGGTCGCCGGAACGGCCCCCGGGCCCCCTCAGCTCAGCCCCGCCGTCCTCGCCCGCTCCACCACCGGGCCGATGGCCCCGACGACCGCGGCGACGTCCGCCTCCGTCGACGTGTGCCCCAGAGAGAACCGCAGCGTCCCCCGCGCCAGGTCCGGGTCCGTCCCCGTCGCCAGCACGACGTGGCTGGGCTGGGCGACGCCGGCCGTACAGGCCGAGCCGGTCGAGCACTCGATGCCCTGGGCGTCCAGCAGCAGCAGGAGGGAGTCGCCCTCGCAGCCGGGGAAGGAGAAGTGGGCGTTGGCCGGCAGCCGGCCCGCAGGGTCCGGGTCGCCGCCGAGGACGGCGTCCGGCACGGCCGCCCGTACGCCCTCGACCAGGCGGTCCCGCAGCGTCCCGACCTCGCGCGCGAAGTCCTCGCGCCGTTCGGCGGCCAGCGTGCCCGCGACCGCGAAGGCGGCGACGGCGGGCACGTCCAGCGTCCCGGAGCGCACGTGCCGCTCCTGGCCGCCGCCGTGCAGCAGCGGTACGGGCGCGTACTGCCGTCCCAGCAGCAGCGCGCCGATGCCGTACGGGCCGCCCACCTTGTGACCGCTGACGGTCATCGCGGCGAGCCCCGAGGCGGCGAAGTCCACGTCCAGCTGGCCGAAGGCCTGGACCGCGTCCGAGTGCAGGGGCACGTCGAATTCGGCGGCGACGGCCGCCAGTTCCCGCACCGGCATGACGGTGCCGATCTCGTTGTTGGCCCACATCACCGTGGCGAGGGCGACGTCGCCGGGCTCACGGGCTATCGCCTCGCGCAGCGCGTCGGGGTGCACCCGGCCGTAGGAGTCGACCGGCAGGTACTCGACGGTCGCGCCCTCGTGGGTGGCCAGCCAGTCGACGGCGTCGAGCACGGCGTGGTGCTCCACCGGGCTGGCCAGGACGCGGGTGCGGGCCGGATCGGCGGCGCGGCGCGCCCAGAACAGGCCCTTGACGGCCAGATTGTCGGCTTCGGTGCCGCCCGCGGTGAAGACCACCTCGCTGGGCCGCGCACCGAGCGAGGCGGCGAGCGACTCGCGCGCCTCCTCGACGGTACGGCGGGCTCGGCGCCCGGCGGCGTGCAGCGAGGAGGCGTTTCCGGCGAGGGACAGCTGGGCGGTCATCGCCTGGACCGCCTCCGGAAGCATCGGGGTGGTGGCGGCGTGGTCGAGGTAGGCCATGGTGGGCTCGATTCTACGAGCCCGGGGCCGCCCCGTGACCGCCGCCGCCGTACCGCTCCGCCACGGCCGCCGCCACCCGGGCCAGGTCCTCGCGCACCGACCCCGGCGTCAGCACCTCCACGTCCGCCCCGAAGGGCAGCAGCGCCCGGGCATCCCGGACGTCGGTGAGCGCGAGCTCCACGGTGGCCGGGTCCCCCTCGCCCGGCGGGCCGGCCAGCTGCGGGCCGAGGATGCGCAGGAACATGTCCAGGCGGGAGCGCCGCACCGTGGCCGTGACCAGGACCTCGGCCGGCCGCTGCTCGACCTCCCGGCGCAGCGTCTCCCAGGCGTCCGCCAGCTCCACGCCCGCCCTGCGGCGTACGGGCTCGTCGGTGACGGTGACGGCGGCCACCCGGTCGGCGCGGAAGAGCCGGGGCTTCCCGCGCCGGTCGGCGACCAGGTACCAGACGCCGGCCTTGGCCACGAGTCCGTAGGGGTCGACGGTGTACGTCCTCGGGCGCGTCTCGCCGCCGTGGCGGTAGCGCAGCCGCAGCCGTCGCTCGGCGAAGACGGCCGTGTGCAGGTCGCCGAGGTCGACGGCCGGGCCGGGGGTGGCCATCCAGCGGACCGGGTCGACCAGGATGCGGCGGCTGGTGGCCTCGGCGGCGGGGCGGTGCGGGGCCGGCAGCGCGGCCATGACCTTGCGCAGGGCGGAGCCGATCGCCCCCTCGAGACCGAGGGCGGAGTGGGTGCCCTGGGCGGCGAGGACGAACAGGGCGCGGGCCTCGTCGGAGGTGAGCCCGGTGACGTCCGTGCGGAAGCCGGGCAGCAGCGCGATGCCGCCGTGCCGGCCGCGCTCGGCGTAGACGGGCACGCCGGAGGCGGAGAGCGAGTCGACGTCGCGGTAGATGGTGCGTACGGAGACTTCCAGGCGCTTGGCGAGTTCGGCGGCGGGCACCCGGGTGCGGGTCTGGAGCAGCAGGAGTATCGACAGCAGGCGGTCGGATTTCACGCCGCCCAGCATGCCGTCCGGCGCGCTGTTCAAGATCACGGGAAAGCACATCGCCGGAAAACATGACGGCAGGTGTCAGCTTATGCGCGGAAGCTCTGTCCTGGCCGGGTCGCCCCGGCCGGATTCGACCGCCTCGGACAGGGAGCAGCCCGTGAACGCCATCGACACCGCCTTCGACCCCCGCCCCCTCCTCGACCGTGCCACCGCCCAGCTGTCGGCGCTGGTCCACGCCGTGCCGGCGGACCGGCTCGGCGACCCCACGCCGTGTGCGGAGTTCGACGTCCGCGCCCTGCTCGCGCACCTGGTGCTGGGCGCGCACGACGGGGCGGCGATCGGCGAGACCGGTGACGTGGTGTGGGGGCGGCCGCCGACGGACATCGCGGACGACGGCTGGGGGCGCGCGTACGACGAGGCGCGGGCGCACCTGGCGGCCGGGTGGGCGGACGACGCGACGCTGGAGCGGGTGGTGGACCTGCCGTGGGGGAAGCTCCCGGGCCGGGCCTACCTCACCTCGGGGATGGTGCTGGAGACCGTCACGCACACGTGGGACCTGTCCGAGGCGCTCGGGCACCCGCTGCCGCTGGACCAGGAACTCGCGGAGCCCGTCCTGGGCTGGGCGCGGCAGTTCCTGCCGGCCGAGCGGCGGGGCGAGGGCGTGCCGTTCGAGCCGGTGCGTCCGGCGCCCGAGGGGGCGGACGCGTACACCCGGCTGGCGGCCTGGCTGGGGCGGCCGGTGCGCTAGCGGAAACGATACGCCCGGGCGTTACCCGGCGGCGGGGTCCTCGGTGGCCGCGCTGCGCCGGTGCCAGGCGCGCGGTGCCCGCCAGTTGTAGCGCATGGCCAGCAGGCGCAGGACGAACGCGGTCGCGGCGGAGAGCATGCTGGTGGAGACGTTGAGCGCGTCGTAGCGGATGAGCAGTGCGGCCATGGTGGCGCCCACCATGGCCGGCACGGCGTACAGGTCGCGGTCCCAGCGCAGCAGCGAGGGCACCTCGTGGGCGAGGACGTCGCGCAGCACGCCGCCGCCGACGGCGGTGGCGAGCCCGAGGGTCGCGGCGAAGGTGAGGCCGAGCCCGTACGTGTAGGCCTTGACGGTGCCCGCGACGCAGAAGAGCCCGAGGCCGGCGGCGTCGAAGACGTTCACGGCCTTGGTGATCCGCTCGACCTCGGGGTGGAGGAAGAAGACGAACACGGTGGCGACCAGCGGGGTGAGGAAGTACCCGAGGTCGGTGAAGGCGGCCGGCGGTACGGCTCCGATGATCAGGTCCCGGATCAGCCCGCCGCCCAGGGCCGTGACCTCCGCCAGCACCGCCATGCCGAAGACGTCGAAGTTCTTGCGGACGGCGAGCAGCGCGCCCGAGATGGCGAAGACGAAGATCCCGGCGAGGTCGAGCGAGTGCTGGACGGAGGGGCTGAACAGATCGGAGAGCACCCGACATTCTTACTCGTCGCGGGCGGTGTCCCTGACAAGCCGGTCCGGGCGGCCAGAGGACACCCCCCTCGGACACGCCCTAGCGCTCCGGCGGCAGCGCGGGCCGGTCGCGGCTGGAGAGCCAGGTGCCGAAGAGAGCGCCCAGGTCCTTGCCGGAGACGGCCTCGGCGAGGCCGATGAACTGGGCGGTGCGGACGTTGCCGTGCCGGTGCAGCTTGGTCCACTTCGGCAGCAGCCGGAAGAATGCCTTGTCGCCGATGCGCTCGCGCAGCATCTGCAGGGTCATCGCGCCCCGGAAGTAGACGGCGCGCGAGAGCATGGTGTCGCGCTGCGGATCGGCGAGGTCGATCTTCCAGAAGGGGTCCTGGGGCTTGCGCAGGTTGTAGGCCTCGAGGAAGGACCGGTGGGTGCTCTTGCGACCCTTGTACTCGTCCCACAGCCATTCGGCGTAGGTGGCGAAGCCCTCGTTGAGCCACACGTCCTTCCACCGCTCGACCGAGACGGAGTTGCCGAACCACTGGTGGGCGACCTCGTGGACGACCGTGGACTCGTCGCGGACGGCCGAGTAGACGGGCTTGGTCTGGGTCTCCAGCGAGAAGCCGGCCTCGGGCATGTCGTCGACGATCGCGCCGGTCTCCTCGAAGGGGTAGGGGCCGAAGACCTGCGACCAGTGGTCCGTGGCCTCGGCGGTCAGGCCGTAGAAGTCGAGCTGCCCGGTGGCCAGGGCGGGGTCGGTGGCGACGTAGATGGGGATGCCGCCGGGCGTCCTGCCCTTCTTGACGTCGAACTTCCCGATGGTGGCGGTGGCGAGGTAGGGGGCCATGGGCCGGGTTTCGCGCCAGTGGGCGACGGTGGTGGCGCCGCGGTCGTGGGTGGCCAGGAGCCGGCCGTTCGAGACGGCGGTCAGGCCCTTGGGGGCCCTGATCCGGATGTCGAAGGTCGCCTTGTCGGAGGGGTGGTCGCTGGAGGGGAACCAGGTGGAGGCCGCGTTGGGCTCGCAGGCCACGAAGGCACCGTCCCGGGTTCTCATCCACCCGTACTTGGAGCCGAAGACGATGGGGCCGGAGAGCGGGCGGGGGGTGCCGCCGTAGGCGACGGTGGTGGTGAAGGCGTGGCCCTTGGGCACCGGGAGCATCGGGTGGATCTTCAGCTCGGGGCCCTCCTGGGTGAAGGCGGCGGGCAGGCCGTTCACCTCGACCGATCCGACCTTGAGCTGCTGCAGGTCCAGGTGGAAGGAGGTCAGGCCGCGGGTGGCCCGCGCGGTGAGGGTCGCCCGGCCGTCGAGGCGGCCGCTGTCCGGGGCGTAGCGGACGTCGAGGTCGTAGTGGCGGACGTCGAAGCCGCCGTTGCCCAGGCCCGGGAAGTAGGGGTCGCCGATGCCCGCTGCGCCGGGGCCGAGCGGGTGGTCGCCGGGGCGGGGGACGGAGGCGGGGCCGGCGGCTATCGCGCCGGCGGTCGCCGCCGCCGTGGCGAGGGCGAGGAGCTTCACCGGCCCTCGCCGGCGCATCGCGTCCCGGCCGGGCAGGCGCCGGCGTAGGGAGTCCCGGCTGGGCAGATGCCGGCGTATCGAGTCCCGGCCGGGCAGACGCCGGCGTATCGAGCGGGAGAGTGCCATGAGCCGTCCCTTCGACCGCGCGATTCCCGCGTGCGGCGGCCGCGCCGACTCCGCACCCTCCCCTCTCCCCACGGGCTCACGCCTGCCCTCAGCCTGACATGACTCTCAGGTGACCGCACCTCGCGCTCCGGAGTCACTGCCGTCCTCGGGGTGGTGGCAGGCGACCGCGTGCCCCGGCCGGAGCGTCAGCAGCGGCGGTTCCTCGCGTGCGCAGACCTCGGTCGCCTTCCAGCAGCGGGTGTGGAAGCGGCACCCGGACGGCGGCGAGATCGGCGAGGGCACGTCGCCCTTGAGGAGGATGCGTTCCCTGCGGGCGCGCCGGGCGGGGTCCGGCACCGGCACGGCGGACAGCAGGGCCCTGGTGTACGGGTGCAGGGGCGCGGTGTAGAGCGGGGAGCGGTCGGCGAGCTCGACGATCTTGCCCAGGTACATCACCGCGATGCGGTCCGAGACGTGCCGGATGACCGACAGGTCGTGGGCGATGATGACGTACGTCAGCCCCAGCTCCTCCTGGAGGTCGTCCAGCAGGTTGACCACCTGGGCCTGGATGGAGACGTCCAGCGCGGAGACGGGCTCGTCCGCGACCACCAGCTTCGGCTTGAGGGCCAGGGCGCGGGCGATGCCGATGCGCTGGCGCTGGCCGCCGGAGAACTCGTGCGGATAGCGGTTGTAGTGCTCGGGGTTGAGGCCCACCAGCCCCAGCAGCCTCTGCACCTCCTTCTTCACCCCGCCCTCGGGCGTGATGCCCTGGAGGCGGAACGGCGCGCCGACGATCGTGCCGACGGTGTGCCGGGGGTTCAGCGAGGAGTACGGGTCCTGGAAGATCATCTGGACGTCGCGGCGCATCGGGCGCATCCCGGCGACGCCGAGGTGGGTGATGTCGCGCCCCTCGAACTCGATGCGCCCGGCGGTGGGTTCGAGCAGCCGGGTGATCAGCCGGCCCATGGTCGACTTGCCGCAGCCGGACTCGCCGACGACGCCCAGGGTCTCCCCCGGCCGGACGTCGAAGGTCAGGCCGTCGACGGCCTGCACCGCGCCCGACTGGCGGCGCAGCAGGCCCTTGGTGATCGGGAAGTGCTTGACCAGGCCCTCGACCTTCAGCAGGGGCGCGGCCGGCTCCGGCGACGCGGAGGGCTGCCCGGGAATCGTCATCTCGTGGCCCTTCACAGCTTCGGCGCGATCTCTTCGGTCCAGATCCGCGCCCGTTCCTCGTGCGTCATGTGGCAGGCGGCGTGGTGCCGGTCGGTGCCCGGCACCGGGGCGAGCTCCGGCCGCTCGCTGCGGGTGATCCCGTCGGCGGGCACGTCGGCGTAGGGGCAGCGCGGGCTGAAGGCGCAGCCGGGAGGCACGTTGATCAGGCTGGGCGGCGAGCCCTTGACGGGGATCAGCCGCTCGGTCTGCTCGCGGTCGATGCGCGGCATGGAGCCCAGCAGGCCCCAGGTGTAGGGGTGCTGGGGCCGGCGGAAGACCTGCTCGGCGGGGCCGCGCTCGACGCAGCGGCCGCCGTACATCACCAGGATGTCGTCGGCGAGCTCGGCGACCACGCCCAGGTCGTGGGTGATGATGATGACGGCGGAGCCGAACTCCTGCTGCAGGTCGCGGATGAGGTCGAGGATCTGCGCCTGGACGGTGACGTCCAGGGCGGTGGTGGGCTCGTCCGCGATGAGCAGCTCGGGGTTGTTGACCAGCGCCATCGCGATCATCGCGCGCTGGCGCATGCCGCCGGAGAACTGGTGGGGGTAGTCGTCGGCCCGCCGGTCGGGCTGCGGGATGCCGACGCGGTCCAGCAGCTCGACCGCGCGCTTGCGGGCGGTCTTCTTGTCGACGTCGTGGTGGACGCGGTAGGCCTCGACGATCTGGGCGCCGACGGTGAAGTAGGGGTGCATGGCCGACAGCGGGTCCTGGAAGATCATCGCCATCTCGCGGCCGCGCAGCCGCCGCACCTCGTCGGGGTCGGCGCTCATCAGCTCCTTGCCGTCCAGCCAGATCTCGCCGCTGATCCTCGCCCGGCGGCGGCCGTACTGGCCGACGGTGTGCAGGCCCATGATGCCCAGTGAGGTGACGGACTTCCCGGAGCCCGACTCGCCGACGATGCCGAGGGTGCGGCCCTTGTCCAGCCGGAAGGAGAGCCCGTCGACGCTCCTGACCAGGCCGTCGTCGGTGGGGAAGTGGATGCGCAGGTCGCGCACCTCGAGGAACGCGGCCGGCGGCTGCCCGGGGGCGGGGGCGGGTGCGGTCGTCACGAGAGCCTCACTCGGGGGTCGATCACGGCGTACAGGAGGTCCACCACGAGGTTGGCGAGGACGACCGCGGCGGCGGCGATGAGCGTCACGCCGAGGATCAGCGGCAGGTCGCGGTCGCCGATCGCCTTCACGGCCGCCTGGCCGAGGCCGGGCAGGTTGAAGGTGGTCTCGGTGAGGATCGCGCCGCCGACGAGGGCGCCGAGGTCCATGCCGAGGATGGTCAGCACGGGCGTCATGGTGGAGCGCATGGCGTGCTTGCCGATGACGACCGGCTCGCGCAGCCCCTTGGCGCGGGCGGTGCGGATGTAGTCCTCGCCGAGGATCTCCAGCATGGTGGCCCGGGTGAGGCGGGCGTACATGGCCGCGTAGAGGAAGGCGAGGGTGATCCAGGGCAGGACGAGGCCGCTGAACCACTCCCCCGGGCTCTCGGCGAAGTCGACGTACTCGCCGTCCAGCCAGCCCAGTCCGTAGGAGAAGACCGCGAGCGAGAGCAGGCCGGTGAAGTAGATCGGCAGCGAGACGCCGGCGAGGGCCACGGTCATGGCCGCTCGGTCCCACAGGCTGCCCCGCTTGAGCGCGGAGACGACGCCCGTGATCACTCCGCCCAGCAGCCACAGCACGCAGGCGCCGGCGGCGAGCGAGAGCGTCACCGGCAGCCGGTCCTTGAGCACCGGCCAGATGTCCTGCTCGGTGCGGAAGGAGTAGCCGAAGCAGGGCACGTCGCAGTGCACCGAGGTGCCGCCGCCGGAGTAGTCGCGGCCGGAGACGATGCCGGAGACGAAGTGCCAGAACTGGACGAGGACCGGGTCACCGAGCCCCAGCTTCTGCCGGATGCCCTCGATGGTCTCCGGGTCCGCCTGCTTGCCGACGTACAGCAGGGCCGGGTCGGACCCGGTGAGCTTGGGGATGGCGAAGAAGATGCCGAAGGTCACCAGCGTGACCACCAGCAGCATCACGATGACGGCGAACAGCCGCCTGACGATGTATGCGAACACTGCGGTCGGCCCGGCGGCGGCCCCGGGAACCGTGACGGTCCCCGGAGCCGCCGCGCGCGGCCCTCACCTGCCCTTCGGGGCCTGGCGGCGGGTGTGCCGGCTGAGCGGACGGACGGTCACTTGGCGACGCCCAGGGAGGCGTAGTCGTAGCGGCCGTTGTAGGCGTCTGAGGTGTAGACGTTGGTCAGCCGGGAGCTGCGCCAGATGATGTTCTTCTCGAAGACGAAGGGCAGGTACCAGCCGCCCTCGGTGACCTTCTTGTTGGCCTCCTGGAAGATCTTCCCGGCCTTGACCGGGTCGGTCTCCGCGATGGCCTGGTCGTAGAGCTTGTTGATCCCGGGGTCGTTGATCTCCCCGTAGTTGTTGTTGCCGCTGTCGAGGATGAACCGGCCGTCCGTCAGGGGCTGCAGGAAGCCCTGGCCGCTGGGGAAGTCGGCGCCCCAGCCCATGATGATGATGCCGTAGCCCTTGGCCTTGACGTTCTTGGGAGCGCCGATGATGCCGGTGGTCTGGGCGCCGTCGTACTGGTCGATGTCGGTCTGGATGCCGACCTTCTTCAGCGCCGCCTGCATCGACTCGGCGGTGGCGATCTCCGGCGGCTTGTTGTTGCGGACGGCGATGGTGGTCTTGAAGCCCTCCGGCTTGCCGCAGGCCTTCAGCTCCTCCTTGGCCTTGGCGATGTCGGGCTTGCCCTGCTTGAGCTGGAAGGGGTCGTAGCCCGGGTCGTAGCCCTCGACGGACGGCGGGATCATGCCGGTGGCGATGTCGCCGCCCGCGTCGGGGCCGCCGCGCGCGGTCTGCAGCGAGGTGTGGTCGGCGGCGTAGATCACCGCCTTGCGGCAGTGCTCGTTGTCGAAGGGCGCCACGGTCCTGGGGAAGACGGCGTAGCGGATGAAGCCGGTCTGGGGGTTGTCGACGTTCGCCTTGGCCGACTGCAGCGCCTTCTGGCGGCCGGCCGAGCCCATGCCGGTGGCGTTGATGTCGACGTCGTAGTCGCCGGCGATCAGGCGGTTGTCCATGTCGTCGGCGTTGGTGGAGAGCTTGACCGTGATCTTGTCGGGCAGCGCCTTGCGGACGGGGTCGGACTCCCGCTTCCA
Source organism: Streptomyces griseocarneus (assembly GCF_014655595.1). Classification (GTDB taxonomy): domain Bacteria; phylum Actinomycetota; class Actinomycetes; order Streptomycetales; family Streptomycetaceae; genus Streptomyces; species Streptomyces griseocarneus. Next base: position 224,822 of record NZ_BNBL01000003.1, read on the forward strand.
CTTCTCGTTGCGCACCAGCTCCAGGCCCTTGTTGGGGGTGTACGACACCCAGCGGTAGGGGCCGCTGGAGAACGGCTTCTGCCCGTACTTCTCCGCGGTGTCCTTGTCCGGGCGCACGGGGGCGGCCGCGGGCAGGGCCAGCATCTGGGGGAAGTCGCCGTTGGCCTTGGGCAGCTTGAAGACGATGGTTTTGTCGTCCGGAGTCTCGATCGCCTTCAGCCCGAGCCTGTCCGGGCTCTCGTCCTTGTACGGGCCCTTGTAGGTCTTGTCGGGGTCGAGGGCCTGCATGAGCCACAGCGGGCCGCCGGAGATCTTGTCCTGCGCCCAGGTGCGCTCGATGCCGTACTTGATGTGCTTCGAGGTGATCGGCTGGCCGTCCTCCCAGGTCAGGCCGTCCCTCAGGGTGAACGTGTACGTCTTCTTGTCCGCCGAGACCTTCCCGGTGTCGGTGGCCATGTCGGGGACGACGGTGCGGCTCTCCTTGCCGGGCGCCGCCTTGGGGGTGACCAGCGTGCGGGTGTAGAAGCGGGCGAAGTCCCACATGAAGCCGTAGTAGCCGCGCTGCGGGTCCCAGGAGTCGGCGTCCTGGGTGCCGATGAACCGCAGCTCGCCGCCCTTCTTGTCGGAGGCGCTGGCCACCTTGTCGATGCCGGCGTTGAATCCCGGGGCCTTGCCGCCGTGCTTGCCGTCCTTGCCGCCACCGCCGCCGCAGGCCGTGGTGCCGACGAGGGCCGCGACCACGAGGGCCGCCCCCGCGACGGTTGCGCGCCGGGGATTTCTCTGGGTTGCCAAGATGTCGCGACCTCCGTGATTGTCGCCGCCCCGGAAGGGCCGGCGGTGTTCGGGAACGGCCTCTGACGGGACGACAGGGGCGGGTGTACGACCGGAAGCGGGCGGTGGTGCGGCTAGCGCGAGCCCTTCGGGTCCAGCGCGTCGCGCACGCCGTCGCCGAAGAGGTTGAACGCCAGCACGGTGACGAAGATGGCCACACCCGGGATGATCATGAACATCGGGTCGGCCTCGTAGGTCGTGACGGCCTTGGAGAGCATCTGCCCCCAGGAGGCGGTCGGCGGCTTGACCCCCGCGCCCAGGAAGCTCAGCGCGGCCTCGGTGAGCACGTTGGTCGGGATCATCAGGGTGGTGTAGACGGTGATGGGCGCGACCAGGTTGGGCAGCAGCTCGCGGAAGAGGATGTAGCCGCGGCCCGCGCCCAGGCTGCGCGCCGCCTCCACGTACTCCCGCTCCCGCAGCGAGAGCGTCTGGCCGCGCACGATGCGCCCCACGTACGGCCAGCCGAAGAAGCCGATCACGGCGATCAGCACGGCCATCCGCACGCCCGAACCCTGCAGCCCCCACAGCGAGTTGGGCACCACCGACACCAGGGCGATGATGAACAGCAGCTGGGGGAAGGCGAGCAGCAGGTCCATCACCCGGCTGACGACGGCGTCGACCCAGCCGCCGAAGTAGCCGGCGACGATCCCGAACACCGTGCCGAGCACCACGGCGACGACCGCCGAGAGGAAGGCCACGAGCAGCGAGACGCGGGCGCCGTAGACGACCCGGCTGAAGACGTCGCGGCCGTTGCCCGGCTCGACGCCGAAGAGGAAGTCCGAACTGATGCCTCCCCAGGACCCCTTGGGGGTGCTGAAGAACGGATCAATCGTTTCTTCATGGAATTCGTTCGGCGGATGGCCCAGCAGCCCGACGATCAGCGGGGCGAAGGCCGCGACCAGGACGAGCAGCAGGACGACGACCCCGCCGGCCAGCGCCACCTTGTCGCGTTTGAGGCGGATCCAGGCGATGCGCCAGGGGGAGCGCCCCTCGATGGCCTTGCCGGGCACGTCGGTGGCGACATCGACGGCGGCGGCCCCTGCCGCGCCCGTATCGTGCAGTGGTGCCGTCATGTCTGGTGGACCCCTCTCGGCCGGATGCCGCCGGCCCAACGCCCTCCGCCGCGAGGGCGGAGGTTCACATCACTGGTGCGAGTGGTGCGATTTGTGCGGTGGTGCGGGGAAGTTCACGCGGAGCAGGTCGACGTTTCCGTGGAGCGGGTCGTCGTTCACACGGAGCAGGTCGTACGGCAGAGCCTTCGGCCCTTGTTGGCGGGAGTCTTCAATGTGGCGCCGATCACCCGCCAGACGTCGTCGGCAATGGATGCGCAACCGTGATGTGCGTAGGAAGGTTCCGTTATACGGACAGCGGTGGACCGGCAGCGGGTCAGTACGCGCCGGCCTGCCAGCCCTGCTGCGGCGGATAGCCGTAGCCCGTCGTCGGCGCGGGGGCGCCGCCGTAGGCGTCGCGGTCGAAGAAGGGGCGGGCGTTGGCGCGCATCCACATGGCGACCGGGTCGTACTCGTCGGCCATCGACACCGTCGACACCGGCAGCCCCTCCGGGACCACCCCGATCGACTGCTGCATCATCAGCCGCACCGACTCCACGGCCGCCGGGGAGGTGTCGTACAGGTCGAGGCCGATCGCCAGGTACGGCGAGCCCAGCGCGGGCTGCACCCAGGCGCGGCGCAGCGCCCGGACCACGGGGGTGCGGTGGGCGTTCTGCCCGAGCAGGGCGTAGAACTGCGGAATGTCCACGGCCGGTTCGCTCAGCCGCAGGGGGCCGGCGGGCAGCCGGTCCAGGCCCGCCGTGATCCGGCGCAGGTCGAGCCAGGGGATGCCGACGCCGCCGCCGGGCGCGTGCGGGTTGAGCCACAGGCCCCAGCGGTCGGGGTAGAGGGAGGCGGCGACGTCCCGGCCCGTGACGACCTCGTGGGCACGGTTCCAGCCGCTGGCGGCGAGCTCCTGGGCGGACGTCACACAGGGCGCGTAACCCAGCCCGTCGACCTGCATGTTGCCGTACTGCGCCTCGGGCGAACCGGCCTGCCCGTGCCACAGCAGCATCCACACCCGGCCCTCGGCGAGAGCGCGCAGCAGCGCCTCGTAGGTGTCGTACCGGCCGGGCGCCACCTGGCGCAGCACCTGCTCCACGCCGCTCTCCGCGCCCGCGCTCACCTGAGTCCGCCTTCTCTCTCGGCCGCCTTACGGGTGCCCTCACCCCGTACGGTCATCCAACCAGCTTACGAGGCCCGGGCCGCGGGCAAGAGAGCTGTCCGCGCTGTTCACAGGTCACGGTCGTAGAACGGACGCAGCCGGTCGCGCATCCAGTCGGCCACCGGGTCCCGTGCGACATCGAGGAACACCAGTTGAACGGGCCAGGGCACGGGGGCCTTGCCCAGCGCCCGGCCGAGGGCCTCCAGGGTGACGGTCCGGCCCTCCGGGTCGGGCAGCTCCAGCTCGACGCCCACGAACAGCGCGGGGTCCGCGCCCTCGACGCTCGCCAGCGCGCGGCGGGCCGTGCGCACGACCTGGCGCTGCTCGGCGAACTCCAGCCCGGCGGCCGCCAGGAAGGCGGTCGGCTCGTCCTGCCAGTCGGGCTCGAAGAGGCGCACCCGGCCGCCGGTCGGCTCGCCCTCGAGGAGGATGCGCCCGGTCCGGCACAGCTCGGCGACGGCGGGCGGCGGGAGCGGCGCCCCGACCGTGCCCTCGGGGTTGAGGACGATGCCCACCTGCGGGGGCAGGCCGCGGGCGAACTCGACGGCGGGGGCCACGGCGAAGGACACGTGCTCGCCCATCACGCGCAGGAACTCCGCGTGCGAGCTGAACACCGGCACGTAGGCGGCGCCGCCCAGCTCGAGCGTGGGCAGGTCGAGGCCGTCGCTGTCCGGCCCGCCGCCGGCCGGCAGCGGTATCCACACGCTGCTGCGCCCGAGCACCTCGACGATGCGCTCGCCGGCCCCGGCCGCGCCGCCCAGCGAGGCGGCCAGCACCTCTTCGAGTTCGTTGCCGGGCCAGACGGGGGTTGAGGTTTCCTCGACGCTCATGCCCCCGAACCCTAGCGGCTGCGCCTGGGCCCGGTGGGTGCAGGGTGCGGTGCGGGGTGCGGGGCCGGGGCGGGACGGCGGGCCCTTCTGGGGCTGGATTATTTACGGCCCCCGTCAACCGTCGAGCGAGCCCCGCCCGCAGCCGCAAATAACCCCGACGCCCCTCCCAGGGCCCGCCGTCCCACCCCGGCCCCTCCCGCCGGTTTGTGGGCAATCGTTCCGCAGGGCTGGGGGCACCTCCCAGCGGTAGCTGGGGGAGGGTGGGCACAAACCGGCCCACCGGGCCGCAGCCGAACGGTGCCCCCCGCTAGCCGAAGCCGATGACCCGCAAGGCGTCCGCCGCCTGGCGGTCCAGCACGGTCACCGACGCCGCACCTGCCGGCAGCCGGCCGGCCATCGTGGCCTCGGTCAGCCGTGCCATCGCGCGGCGATGCCGCGCAAAGGCGTACGCCGACACACCCCGCCCCCGCGCCGCCTGCCCTGCCAGCGCCGTCGCCGGGTCGACGGCGAGCAGCACGACGTGCACCGCCCCGCCGCGCCGCCGGGCCTCCCGCGCCAGCCAGCGGCGCACCACGCTGCGCTGGCCGCAGTCGTGGACCACGACGCTCACGTCCGAGCGCAGTGCCCGCCGCAGGGATGCGTAATGGACAAGTCGCGCGAAAGGCCGGTATGCCGCATACGGCACACCGGCCGGCATGCGCCGCTCCAGCCGTTCTCTCGCGTCCTGGGAGTCCACCCGCCGCACCGGCGTGCCCCGGCCGTCCGCCGGCGGCACCACCCGTCGCATCAGCGTGGACTTGCCGCTGCCGGGCAGCCCGGAGACCACGAGCAGGTCGCCGAGCGGATAGCGCAGTTCCGAGGCCGGGCGGCCGCGCAGGTCGAGCACCCCCGCCGGGCGCACCGCCGGCGCCCCGGGCGCCTTCTTTCCGGCAGTCGCCTGCACGTCCGTACGCGTACGCACTGTGATCGCCTTCCCTCCCCCGTCCGTTCACTGCCCCCTACCCACGGAACGTAAAGAAAAGGTAATCCAATTCATGGGACCGGGGGCAGTCCCTCGTACGCCCTTACGTGCAATGATGTGCGCGCCAGCAGCACCCCACGCACCACCCCGCACGATCCTGCACGCCCGTGCATGATCGCGCGCAACCAACTGCATACCGGCCGCTCGAATCCGCGCGGGAGAGTCCCAGGCAGCACACACCGTGTGCGCTGGGCGCCGAAGGAGCAAGTTCCTCCCTTGAATCTCTCAGGCCCCGTACCGCGCGGGTGAGGCAGATCTGAAAAGCGGGCCCCGCCGCGTGCGGTGGTGGTCCCACCCAAGGTGCAAGCCGAGAACGCCCCTCATGGAGCTCTCGGTGAACCTCTCAGGTTCCGATGACAGATGGGGAGGCCGCCTTTCGAGGTATTCCTCCGCGACTGACTGCCCGGGAGCCTGACCATGACGAACGCCCCCCGCCATACCGCCCTCGACGCGCTGCACCGCGCCCTCGGCGCGACCATGACCGACTTCGCGGGCTGGGACATGCCCCTGCGCTACGGCAGCGAGCGGGACGAGCACGTCGCCGTCCGCACCCGCGCCGGGCTCTTCGACCTGTCCCACATGGGCGAGATCACCCTCACGGGTCCGCAGGCCGGCCAGGCCCTCGACTACGCCCTCGTCGGCAACCTCTCCGCGCTCGCCGTCGGCCGCGCCCGCTACACCATGATCTGCGACGCCGAGGGCGGCATCCTGGACGACCTGATCGTCTACCGCCTGGCGGACGAGGAATTCATGGTCGTCGCCAACGCCTCCAACGCCCAGGTGGTGCTGGACGCGGTCACCGAGCGCGCCGCCGGCTTCGACACCGTCGTGCGGGACGACCGCGACGCCTACGCGCTGATCGCCGTCCAGGGCCCGGCCTCCCCCGGCATCCTGAAGTCCGTCACCGACGCCGACCTGGACGGGCTGAAGTACTACGCGGGCCTGCCGGGCACCGTCGCGGGCGTGCCCGCGCTGATCGCCCGTACCGGCTACACCGGCGAGGACGGCTTCGAGCTGTTCGTCGCGCCGGGCGACGCCGAGAAGCTGTGGCAGGCCCTGACGGAGGCGGGCGCGGACGCGGGTCTGGTGCCCTGCGGCCTCTCCTGCCGCGACACGCTGCGCCTGGAGGCCGGCATGCCGCTGTACGGGCACGAGCTGACCACCGCCACCACCCCGTTCGACGCGGGGCTGGGCCGGGTCGTGAAGTTCGACAAGGACGGTGACTTCGTGGGCCGTGCGGCGCTCGAGGCCGCCGCCGAGCGGGCCGAGAGCGCCCCGCCGCGCAAGCTGGTCGGCCTGATCGCCACCGGTCGCCGGGTGCCGCGCGCCGGCTTCTCCGTCGTCGCGGGCGGCGAGGTCGTGGGCGAGGTCACCTCGGGCGCCCCCTCCCCCACCCTCGGCAAGCCGATCGCGATCGCCTACGTGGACGCGGCGCACGCGGCGCCGGGTACGGAAGGGGTGGCCGTGGACATTCGCGGCAGCCACGAGCCGTACGAGGTCGTCGCCCTGCCCTTCTACAAGCGGGCCCGCTGAACCCCCCTCATCTCATCTGTCAAGACCCCTTGCACAAGCACTCTCGCGCGTACAGGAGAATCTAGCCATGAGCAACCCCCAGCAGCTGCGCTACACCAAGGAGCACGAGTGGCTGTCGGCCGCCGACGAGAACGGTGTGGCGACGATCGGCATCACCGAGTTCGCGGCCAACGCCCTCGGCGACGTGGTCTACGCCCAGCTCCCGGCCGTCGGTGACACGGTCGCCGCGGGCGAGACCTGTGGTGAGCTGGAGTCGACCAAGTCGGTCAGCGACCTCTACGCCCCGGTGACCGGCGAGGTCGTCGAGGCCAACCAGGACGTCGCGGACGACCCCTCGCTGGTGAATTCCGCCCCCTTCGAGGGCGGCTGGCTGTTCAAGGTGAAGATCACGGACGAGCCGGAGGACCTGATGTCCGCCGACGAGTACACCGCCTTCGCCGGCTGACCCCGCCCGCTTCCCTCCCGTCAGGAAGTCCAGGAAGAACTCATGACGCTTCTGAACAGCTCCCTCCATGAGCTCGACCCCGACGTCGCCGCCGCAGTCGACGCCGAACTCCACCGCCAGCAGTCCACCCTCGAGATGATCGCCTCGGAGAACTTCGCTCCGGTCGCGGTCATGGAGGCCCAGGGCTCGGTCCTCACCAACAAGTACGCCGAGGGCTACCCGGGCCGCCGCTACTACGGCGGCTGCGAGCACGTCGACGTCGTCGAGCAGATCGCGATCGACCGCATCAAGGCGCTCTTCGGCGCCGAGCACGCCAACGTGCAGCCGCACTCCGGCGCGCAGGCCAACGCCGCCGCCATGTTCGCCCTGCTCAACCCCGGCGACACCATCCTGGGTCTGAACCTCGCCCACGGCGGGCACCTGACCCACGGCATGAAGATCAACTTCTCCGGCAAGCTCTACAACGTGGTCGCGTACCACGTCGACGAGGCGACCAACCTGGTCGACATGGACGAGGTCGAGCGCCTCGCCAAGGAGCACCGCCCGAAGCTGATCGTCGCCGGCTGGTCCGCCTACCCGCGCCAGCTGGACTTCGCGGCCTTCCGCCGGATCGCCGACGAGGTCGGGGCGTACCTGATGGTCGACATGGCCCACTTCGCGGGCCTGGTCGCCGCGGGCCTGCACCCCAACCCGGTGCCGCACGCCCACGTCGTCACCACGACCACCCACAAGACCCTGGGCGGCCCCCGCGGCGGTGTGATCCTCTCCACGGCCGAGCTGGCCAAGAAGATCAATTCCGCGGTCTTCCCCGGTCAGCAGGGTGGCCCGCTCGAGCACGTGATCGCGGCGAAGGCCGTGTCCTTCAAGGTCGCGGCGAGCGAGGAGTTCAAGGAGCGCCAGCAGCGTACGCTGGAGGGCGCGAAGATCCTGGCCGAGCGCCTGGTGCGGGACGACGTCGCCGAGGTGGGCGTCTCCGTCCTGTCCGGCGGCACGGACGTGCACCTGGTCCTGGTGGACCTGCGCAACTCCGAGCTGGACGGCCAGCAGGCCGAGGACCGCCTCCACGAGGTGGGCATCACGGTCAACCGCAACGCCATCCCGAACGACCCGCGCCCCCCGATGGTCACCTCGGGCCTGCGGATCGGCACCCCGGCGCTGGCCACGCGCGGCTTCCAGGCGGAGGACTTCCGTGAGGTCGCCGACATCATCGCCGAGGCCCTGAAGCCGGGCTTCGACGCCGAGGCCCTGCGGAACCGCGTCACCGCCCTGGCGGCGAAGCACCCGCTGTACCCCGGGCTGAAGTAGGACCGACGCACGGGATTCACCGGTCGGTGCGGGGCACTGGGCACGCTGCGAAGCGTGTCCGGTGCCCCGCGTCACGACCGGGACCCGTCGCCTCGTGCCCCGGGTTCCGACGTGTGAGAACGCCCACCACGGCGAGCGGCCGGCATCGCGCACACTGAGAGGTGGGCGCGGTGCCCCGCACCACGTCACGCACGACCTGTACCACCCCCTGTACCACCCCGTACCACCGACCCAGAGGAGCTGCCACCGTGGCCATCTCCGTATTCGATCTCTTCTCGATCGGCATAGGCCCGTCCAGCTCCCACACGGTCGGCCCGATGCGCGCCGCCCGCATGTTCGTGGGGCGCCTGAAGAAGGACGGGCTGCTCGCGCAGACCACCTCCGTCCGGGCGGAGCTCTACGGCTCCCTCGGCGCCACCGGCCACGGCCACGGCACCCCCAAGGCCGTCCTGCTGGGCCTCGAGGGCCACTCGCCCCGCACCGTGGACGTCGAGATCGCCGACGACGAGGTCGAGCGCATCCGCACCACCAAGCGGCTGCGCCTGCTGGGCGCCGAGATCGGCTCCGACCACGAGATCGACTTCGACGACTCCACCCAGCTGATCCTGCACCGCCGCCGCGCCCTGCCGTACCACGCCAACGGCATGACCCTCTTCGCCTACGACGAGACGGGCGCGCCGCTGCTGGAGAAGACCTACTACTCGGTCGGCGGCGGCTTCGTCGTGGACGAGGACGCGGTGGGCGCGGACCGGATCGTGCTCGACGACACGGTTCTGAAGTTCCCCTTCCGCACCGGTGACGAGCTGCTGCGGATGTCCCGCGAGTCGGGCCTGTCCATCTCCGCGATGATGATGGAGAACGAGAAGGCCTGGCGCACGGAGACGGAGATCCGCGAGGGCCTCCTGGAGATCTGGCGCGTCATGCAGGCGTGCGTCACGCGCGGCATGTCCCGCGAGGGCATCCTCCCGGGCGGCCTGAAGGTCCGCCGCCGCGCCGCCAGCACCGCCCGTCAGCTGCGCGCCGAGGGCGACGCGCAGGCCCGCGCGATGGAGTGGATCACCGTCTACGCCATGGCCGTCAACGAGGAGAACGCCGCTGGCGGCCGGGTCGTCACCGCCCCCACCAACGGCGCCGCGGGCATCATCCCGGCCGTGCTGCACTACTACATGAACTTCGTCCCCGGCGCGGACGAGGACGGCATCGTGCGCTTCCTGCTGGCCGCGGGCGCGATCGGCATGCTCTTCAAGGAGAACGCCTCCATCTCCGGCGCCGAGGTCGGCTGCCAGGGCGAGGTCGGCTCCGCCTGCTCGATGGCCTCCGGCGGCCTCGCCGAGGTCCTCGGCGGCACCCCGGAGCAGGTCGAGAACGCCGCCGAGATCGGCATGGAGCACAACCTCGGCCTGACCTGCGACCCCGTCGGCGGCCTGGTGCAGATCCCCTGCATCGAGCGCAACGGCATGGCCGCCGCCAAGGCCGTCACCGCCGCCCGCATGGCCCTGCGCGGCGACGGCCGGCACCACGTCTCCCTCGACAAGGTCATCAAGACCATGAAGGAGACGGGCGCGGACATGAAGGTCAAGTACAAGGAGACGGCGCGCGGCGGCCTCGCCGTGAACGTCATCGAGTGCTGATCCGCTGAGCGGTGTGCGCGCAACGCCGGGCGGGCCGGGATCACGGCCCGCCCGGCGTCGTCGTACCGCCGCGCGTCGGCGCGACCGTACCGTTGTCAGTGGTGGCCCGTAGGCTCACGGGCATGAGTTACGCAAACCTGCGCGAACTCCAGAGCGCGCTCACCACCGCCTCGGACATCGCCTTCTCCCTCGACGCCGCACCCGCCCCCCATGAGGCCGATCAACTCGTGGACGCGCTGCGGCGGGCGCTGACGGCGGCCGGCGCGCTGCGGGCGGGGTCGGGGGCCACGGGCTGCGCGGAGCACCCCAGGGGCCCGGTGGACCCGCTGTACGGGGACGACAAGGACCCGCTGCCGTCCGGCTGGGGGCGGTGTCTGCTGTGCAACGACCGCCGGCGCCGGGCCGGCGCGCAGCGTCGGGGCTGGCGCTGACCCGGGGCCCCCGGGCGTAACACGTCCGGATCAGCGGTCCAGGGAGGCCCAGAACTCGTCGAAGGACAGGACGCCGTCGCCGTTGCCGTCCTTCTTGTTGATGATGGCCTGGGCCACGGTCTCGGTGACGTTGTGGTCGCCGAGCTGAGCCATGACGCTCTTGTACTCGGCGGCGGTGATGAATCCGTCGCCGTCGACGTCAAATCGGTTGAAAGCGGTGCGTGCTGCCTCGATGTCAGCCATGTGGGCCTCCCCTTGAGTGCTGGTGGGACCGGCACAGATTAGCTCCCGGGTCACCAGCTCCAGATAACGGTCCCAGTCCCAGTGCGGACCGGGGTCGGTGTGGGTGGCCCCGGGCACCTCGCTGTGGCCGATGATGCGGTCCCGGGTGACGGGGATGCGGTAGCGGTGGCAGACGGCGGCGGCCAGGCGCGCGGAGGCGCGGTAGAGGGCGTCGGTGAAGTATTCGGGCCGGTCGGTCCAGCCCTCGTGCTCGATGCCGATGCTGCGGGTGTTGTAGTCCCAGTTGCCCGCGTGCCAGGCGATGTCCTTCTCGCGGACGAATTGTGCGACGCGGCCGTCGGCGGAGCCCACCAGGTAGTGGGCCGACACCTTCGCCCGGGGGTCCTGGAAGATCCGCCGGGTGTCCGCGAAGGTCTCCTCGGTCACGTGCACGACGACGAAGTCGACGGGGTGGGCGCCGGGACGGTCGGAGACCGTGTGGTTGGCGCCGTCCGCCGGGAGCCAGCGGGTGGGGGGATACCTGCGCTCCATGGGGGCCTCCCGTATCCAAACGTTTACATAAAGATAAGAGATACCGCTGGTTTATACATGGATTTCAAGGTCGGTGGCGCAGGTCACCTTGGATTAATGGCCTCTCGCTTTGGCTCTTGAACACACCGCATGTCATAGTCGAGCCAGCGACCCCCATTGACCCGGGCCAGGTCGTCATCTCGCCGCGGAACACACCCCATTTCTCCGCGGCCAGCCGAAGAGACCCCTGCTCCGCCGCATGACGGCCGATGAGGGTCTCTTCGTTTCCGGGATCTCTTCGGCTCCGGGGCCGGATCGTTCTCCGGGCCGGCTCGCGTCAGCGGTCGGCCACGCGCATCTCGAACCAGGTGGTCTTGCCGCGCGCCAGCAGGTCCACCCCCCAGCGGTCGGAGAGCTTGTCCACCAGGAACAGCCCCCGCCCGCTGACGTCCATCTCGCGCACCGGCAGCAGGCAGGGCAGCCCCCGCGAGGGGTCGCGCACCTCGATGCGCAGCCAGCCGCGCCGGCGCAGCATCCGCAGCCCGAAGTGGCGGGCGCCGGTGTGGCGCACGGCGTTGCCCACGAGCTCGGAGACCAGCAGGACCGCGTGCTCGGTGATCCGTTCCGACAGGCCCCAGTGGCGCAGGACGACCGACTGGGTCAGTCGCCGAGCGGCCACGGCGGACTCGGGGCGCGAGGGCAGTCGCACCTCGCCGAGCGTAGGGTCGCCGAACAGCTCCAGCGCCTTGAGCGCCAGTTCGTCCTCAACCGTCGGGGTCCACCGCGCGGGGGCCGTTCCGACCCGCTGCCGTGGCTGCTCCGTTCCCTCCAGGCCCGCCATGCCCCCATCATGGCCGTCCGCACGGCGGCTGGGAGGGGAACGCCGGGATTCGATGGAGCGGAGCTCGCGGTTCCACGGCCGCTGTCCGTCATATGCCAGAGGCCGCAGGCCAATCGGGAAAACCCGACTGACCTGCAGCGACCCCAGGGGTGGAAAAGATCAACGGGTGGGCGGAGGAAGGCCGCATCCGGGACGGGTCGCCCCTGCCGGAATTCCCCCACAAGAGGCATGCTCCGGAATCCACGCCTCCGGGCATTTCACCCCAACCTGCGGCGTCTCAGACGAACTTGGCCTTGCCCGGACCGTCCTCCACGAAGCTGCGCATACCGATCTCCCGGTCCTCGGTGGCGAACAGCCCCGCGAACCAGTTGCGCTCGATGGCGAGTCCGGTGTCGATGTCGGTCTCCAGGCCCGCGTCCACGGCCTCCTTGGCCGCGCGCAGCGCGATGGCGGGGCCGGCGGCCAGCCGGGCGGCCCAGGCGTGCGCCTCGGCGTAGACGTCCGCCGCCGGGACCACGCGGTCCACCAGGCCCAGGGCGAGGGCCTCGTCGGCCTTGACCTGACGGCCGGTGAAGATGAGGTCCTTGGCCTTGGACGGGCCCACGAGCCGGGACAGCCGCTGGGTGCCGCCGGCGCCCGGGATGAGGCCCAGCAGGATCTCGGGCTGGCCGAGCTTGGCGTTGTCGGCGGCGATGCGGAAGTCGGCGCACAGCGCGAGCTCGCAGCCGCCGCCGAGGGCGTAGCCGGTGACGGCCGCGACCACGGGCTTGGGGATGCGGGCGACGGCGGTGAAGGAGTCCTGCAGCCCGCGCGACCGCGCGACCATGGCCGCGTGGTCCATGTGCTGCATCTCCTTGATGTCCGCGCCGGCCGCGAACACCTTCTCCCCGCCCCAGATGACCACCGCGCGGACGTCGTCGCGGCGGGTGAGCTCGTCGGCGAGCTCACGGAGCCGGTCCTGGGTGGCGATGTCGAGCGCGTTCATCGGCGGTCGGTCCAGCCGGACGGTACCGACGCCCTCGGCGACCTCAAGATGCACAGTCATGACACCAGGTTAGTGCCGGTTAACGCCGGGCGGCCCGGTGCACTTGGTCACAAGTGCACCGGGCCGCCGGTCGTGGACGAGGGGCCGTCAGCCGGCCTGGGGGTTGCTCTTGCCCCACTCCGACCACGGCAGGTTCCAGCCGTTGAGGCCGTTCTCCGGCTGGATCGTTTTGTCATCGGAGTTCTTCACGATGACGACGTCGCCGACCAGGGAGTTGTTGTAGAACCAGGCCGCCGGCGTGTTGGGGTCGCCGCCGCCGCGCTGGTCCTCCAGGCCCACGCAGCCGTGGCTGGCGTTCTCCGCGCCGAAGGTGGACGAGCCCGACCAGTAGTTGCCGTGCAGGAAGGTGCCGGAGGTGGACAGGCGCATCGCGTGCGGCACGTCCGGGATGTCGTACTCGCCCTTGCCGTCGCCCTTGGTGAAGCCGACGGTGGCGCCGTTCATGCGCGTCACCTCGTGCTTCTCACTGATGACCATCTGGCCGTTGTACGTGGGGTTGGCGGGGGCGCCGGCGGATATCGGGATGGTCCTGATGACCTTGCCGTCCCGCTCGACCACCATCGTGTGGGCCTTGGCGTCGACCGTGCTGACCTGGCTGCGGCCGACCGTGAACTTCACGGTCTTCGTCTGCGAGCCGTACACGCCCTCACGGCCCTGGACGCCGTCGAGGTTCAGGTCGACCGTCACCTTGGTGCCGGCGGCCCAGTACTTCTCGGGGCGGAAGTCGATGCGGTCGTTGCCGAACCAGTGCGCCTTGACCGGAACCGACGGCTCGGCGGTCACCTTGATGGCTCGTTCGACGGCCTTGGTGTCGGTGATGCCCCGGCTGAAATTGACCGACACGGGCATGCCCACGCCGACGGTGCTGCCGTCCTCCGGCGTGAAGTAGCCGACGAACGTGTTCTGCGGGGTGAGGGTGGTGAACGCCGCGTGCTTCGCGGACGGCCGGTTCCCCTTGTCCTTGGCGATCGCGTCCACGGTGTACTTCGTGGAGGCCGCGAGGTGGCTGGACGGCTCCCAGGCCGCGCCACCGTTGGTTATCTTGCCGTCGATCGTCCTGCCCTTGGCGTCGGCCACCCTGACGGACGTCAGGCTGCCCTTGTCCGCGGTCACCTTGAGCGCGCCGCTGGTGGCCACGTCCTTGGCGCCGTCCGTCGGCGCGATGTTCACGACAGCCTCCGACGGGCCCTTGGCGACCTTCTCGCCGTTCTTCCCGCCGTCGCCGCTGCCGCCGCCGTCACAGGCGCTGACCAGCGTCAGCACCGTTCCGAGCAGCAGGGCGGACAGCCCCACGCGGCGGCCCCGGCTCCCCGATATCGGCTGCACCTTCAAAACGGTTCTTCTCCCCTCGCACGGCCCGCGGCCACGCGGCGCCCCCGAGCGCGGCACCCCGCGCGTTGTCGATAGATAACCACACGTCACCGACAACGCCGATCTGGTGAATGTCACCGTTCGGTCCCAAATGGGGTCGGTGATACGAACCGTGCGCCTGTGGTGAGGGCGGTGACCGAAGTGAAGCGGCAGATTCCGGCCAGGTCAAACCAGGGCTCAGCCGAGCGCCGAACCCGCACGCCACTGGGCCCACGACATGTTCCAGCCACCGAGGCCGTTGTCGGGGGCGACCACGCGTTCCCGGGACCGGACGACCTCCACGACGTCGCCGATCAGCGAGGAGTCGTAGAACCGGCCCGCGGGGGTCGACGGGTCGCCGCCCTGGACGTCCGGCAGCCCGATGCAGCCGTGACTGACGTTCAGCGTGCCGAAGGCGGCGGGGTCGGCCCAGTAGTTGCCGTGCAGGAAGGTCCCCGACGCGGTGAGCCGCATGGCGTGTGGTACGTCCGAGATGTCGTACTCGCCGCCGAAGCCCACCGTGTCCCCGTTCATCCGGGTCACCGGGGCCTTCTCGGTGATCACCATCTTGCCGTTGTACGTGTCGCTGCCCGGCCCGCCCGCCGTGACCGGCACGGTCGCCGACGGCCTGCCGTCGCGGACGACCGTCATGGTGTGGGCGGCGGCGTCGACGGTGCTGACCTGGCTGCGGCCGATGTGGAACCCGACGGTCTTCCACTGGCTGCCGTACACGCCCTGCGCACCGCGCACGTCGCGCAGTCGCAGGTCGAGGGTGACGTCGGTACCCGGCTTCCAGTACGCGCGGGGCCGGAAGTCCAGGCGCGAGGAGCCGAACCAGTGGGCGGCGATCTCGGTCGGCGGCCGGGAGGTGACGCGGATGGCGCGCTCGACGGCGGCCCGGTCGGTGATGGGCCGGCTGAAGGCAAAGGAAACGATCATGCCGGTGCCGACCGTGGCGTAGGGCTCGGGGGTGAAGTAGCCGATGAAACGATGCTGCGGGACATACGTGGTGAACATGCTGTGCCGGACGGCGCGGTGGCCGGAGGAGTCCCGGGCGACGACGTCCACCGTGTAGCGGGCGGCGAGCCCGAGGCCGCCGGGCGCGGGCCGCCAGCTGTGCCGGTCGCCGGAGATCCGCCCCGGCACCGACCGCCGGGCGCCGTCGCGGAACTCGGCGACCGTGACCCGCTCCAGCGTCCCCTCCGGCGAGCGCACCTCGAAGCGCCCGGTGGCCGGGACGTTGCCGGCGCGGTCGCGCGGGGTGATCCGGATCAGCTCGCTGGCCGGCCGGGCGTCGTCCATGTCCACCAGCCGGGTCTTCGGCGCGACGACGGTGCACCCGGCGAGCACGACCAGGACCGCCAGCAGGGCGAGTCCCCGTGCCGCGCGCGAGAGGGCAACTGTCACACCCGGCCCAACGACGCGCGTGGCCGCGGGAAACGAGGCTGCACTCGCTTGCTGCGCCCGATCACACGTGTGAGCGCATGCGTGGATCTGGGAAGAACGGGGAGAAGGACGAAATCGCCAGACACCCGGTCCCGGGAAGCCGGGTGCCCGGCGCGCTACCCGAGAGCCGCCGGAGGCGAACACGTGTCGAGCGCAGCCGAGCAAGAGCCCCGCCGGTACGCCGGGTTCACCGACGTGTGGCCGGGCGGCCCGGAACCGCTCGGGGCCCGCTTCAAGGAGGCCACCGACGCCACGGGCGGCGTGGCGGGGACGAACTTCGCGCTGTGGGCCGGCGGCGCGGAGGCCGTGGAGCTGTGCCTGTTCGACGACGCGGACGGGTCCGTCGAAACCCGTCACGCGCTGACGGAGTTGACGCACGAGGTCTGGCACGGCTTCGTCCCCGGCGTGCTGCCCGGCCGGCGCTACGGCTACCGCGTCCACGGCCGCTGGGACCCCTGGACGGGCGCCCGCTGGAACCCGGCCAAGCTGCTCCTGGACCCCTACGCCCGCGCGGTCGACGGCGAATTCACCACGGCCGGCGGCGGCGCGCTGCCCGCCGAGCTGTACGGACACGTGCGCGACTGGCCGCAGCAGCACATCGCCGACACCGTCCGCGACGAGCGGGACTCGGCCCCGTACGTCCCCAAGGGCGTGGTCGTCGCCGATGACGACGACTGGTCGGACGACCGCCGCCCCAAGACGCCCTGGCCCGACTCGGTCATCTACGAGCTGCACGTCCGCGGCTTCACCATGCGCCACCCGGGCGTCCCCGAGCGTCTGCGCGGCACCTACGCCGGGCTCGCGCACCCGGCGGCGATCGAGCACCTGACCGGGCTGGGCGTGACCGCGGTCGAACTGCTGCCGGTGCATCAGTTCGCCCACGAGGACCACCTGCTGCGGCGCGGCCTGCGCAACTACTGGGGCTACAACTCCATCGGCTACTTCGCCCCGCACGCCGCCTACGCCGCCTCGGGGACGCGCGGCGAGCAGGTGGGCGAGTTCAAGCGGATGGTGCGGGCCCTGCACGCGGCCGGCATCGAGGTCATCCTCGACGTGGTCTACAACCACACCGCCGAGAGCGGCGAGCTGGGCCCGACGCTGTCGCTGCGCGGCATCGACAACCGCCGCTACTACCGCCTGCAGGGCGACCCGCGCCGGTACGCCGACTACACCGGCTGCGGCAACACCCTCCACGTGGTGCGGCCCAACGTCCTGCGCCTGATCACCGACTCGCTGCGCTACTGGGTGACGGAGATGGGCGTCGACGGCTTCCGCTTCGACCTGGCGGCGGCGCTGGCCC
Organism: Streptomyces griseocarneus; assembly: GCF_014655595.1. GTDB lineage: Bacteria > Actinomycetota > Actinomycetes > Streptomycetales > Streptomycetaceae > Streptomyces > Streptomyces griseocarneus. Next base: position 241,798 of record NZ_BNBL01000003.1, read on the forward strand.
GCTCGATGCACGACGTGGACATGCTCTCGCCCTTTCTCGCCGTCATCGCCCAGGATCCCGTGCTGCGCCGGGTCAAGCTGATAGCCGAGCCCTGGGACGTGGGGGCCGGCGGCTATCAGGTGGGGGCCTTCCCGCCCCTGTGGACCGAGTGGAACGACCGCTACCGCGACGCCGTGCGCGACTTCTGGCGGGGCGCCCTGCCGGACGTGCGGGACCTGGGCTACCGGCTGTCCGGCTCGAGCGACCTCTACGCCTGGGGCGGCCGGCGCCCGTACGCCTCCGTCAACTTCGTCACCGCGCACGACGGCTTCACCCTGCGCGACCTGGTCAGCTACGAACGCAAGCACAACGAGGCCAACGGCGAGGGCAACCGCGACGGGACGGGCGACAACCGCTCCTGGAACTGCGGCGCCGAGGGCGAGAGCGCCGACCCCCGGGTGCTGGCCCTGCGCCGGCGGCAGATCCGCAACCTGCTGACGACGCTCCTGCTGTCCACGGGCGTGCCGATGCTGGTGGCCGGCGACGAGATGGGCCGCACGCAGGGCGGCAACAACAACGCCTACTGCCAGGACAACGAGATGGGCTGGGTCGACTGGTCGCTGACCGCCGACCCCGGCTGGCGGGCGCTGCGCGAGCTGTGCGCCCGCCTGCTCGACCTGCGCCGCGCCCACCCCGTGCTGCGCAGCCGGTCGTTCTTCTCCGGGCGGCCGCAGAGCGCGGACGGGCTGCGCGACCTGGCCTGGTTCACGCCGGGCGGCACGGAGATGACCGAGGCCGACTGGTACGCGCCCGCCGCGACCCTCGGGATGTACCTGTCGGGCCGGGACATCCCGCAGCGCGACCGACAGGGCGCACAGGTGACCGACGACAGCTTCCTCGCGGTCCTGCACGCCGGGCCGCGCCCCTTGCGCTTCACCCTGCCGGGACCGCCGTGGGCGGCGGCGTACGAACTCCTGGTCAACACCGCCCTGGAGGACCAGCGCACGGCCCCCGGCCTGCGCAGGGAGGCGGGGAGCCGGATATCGGTGCGGCCGCGTTCGGTGCTGCTGTGGCGGGTGGTGCCCGACGCGGAGGGGCCGGAGCCGCCGCCGGCGGAGCGAGGTCCGAAAACCGAGTGAGCGCCGTCGCCGGCCGACCGTAGTCTCGGCCCTGATGACGGCAAACCGCGAAGCCCCCAAGCCCGGCGGACGTCGTTCGACCGTGCGTTCGCTGGCGCGCCTGTGGCCGTATGTGCGACCGGTGCGCGGCACCCTGCTCGTGGCCGCGCTCGCCGCCGTGCTGGCGTCGTGTTTCGGCCTGGTGATCCCGCTGGCCCTGAAGTGGATCGTGGACGGGCCGGTGGCCGACCGCGATCCGCCGGGGGTGTGGCTGGGCGGGCTGGTGGTGGCGCTGCTCGGCGTGGCGGAGGCCGGGCTGGCCGGGGTGCGCCGGGTCGTCCTGGCCGGGCCGCTGGCGGGCGTGGAGGCCGAGATGCGCTCGGCGTTCTACCGCCGTCTGCAGCGGCTGCCCGTCTCCTTCCACGACCGCTGGCCGTCGGGCCAGCTGCTCTCGCGGGCCACGGCCGACCTGATGCTCGTCCGCGTCTTCCTGGCGTTCCCGCTGACCTTCCTGCTGGTCAACGGGGTGACGATCGTGATGGGGTTCGCCGTCCTGCTGCTGCAGGAGTGGACGCTGGGGCTGGTGCTGCTGGCGCCCGTCGTGCCGCTGATCGTGCTGTGCTCGCTCTTCGAGGAGCGCTACTCCCGCGCCGCACGCACCTCTCAGGACCGGGTCGGGGACCTGACGACGATCGTCGAGGAGAGCGTCCTGGGCATCCGCGTCATCAAGGGCTTCGGCCGGCACCGCGCCCAGGAGCAGGCCTTCGCCCGCCAGTCCGCCCTGCTGCGGGAGTCCGAGCTGCGCAAGGCGAGCCTGCTGGGCAGGCTCTGGGGGCTGGTCACGGCCCTGCCGGAGCTCGCGATCGGGGCGGCGCTGGTGCTCGGGGTGGTCCAGGTCGCCGACGGCGGGCTCACCGCGGGGACGCTGGTGGCGTTCCTGTCGACGGCCCTGGCGCTGCGCTGGCCCGTCGAGTCGATCGGCTTCCTGCTCGCCGTGACCAATGACGCGGCGGCCGCCACGGACCGCTTCTTCGAGGTGATGGACGCCCCCCAGGCCCCGCCCGACGCCGCGCCGGAGCCCGCCCCCGCCGACGGGAGCCGCACCGGGCGGGCCACCGTCCGGGACCGCGGACTGCGCCTGGCGGGCGTGGAGTTCCGCTATCCCGACGCCCCGGCGGCGGCCCCGCCCGTCCTGCGCGGCGTCGACCTGCACATCCGGCCCGGCGAGACCATGGCCCTCGTCGGCACCACGGGCTGCGGCAAGACCACGCTGACCGCCCTCATCCCCCGGCTGCACGAGGCCACGGCAGGGCGGATCACCCTGGACGGCCAGGAGATCACCGCCCTGCCCCGCGCGCGCCTGCGCGAGCTGGTGTCCGTCGCCTTCGAGGAGCCCACCCTCTTCTCCGCCAGCGCCGGGGAGAACGTCCTGATGGGCGCGGCCGGCGCCGGCGAGGCGGAGCTGCGGCGGGCCCTGGCCGTCGCCCAGGCCGGCTTCGTGCACTCCCTCCCCGACGGCCACCGCACCCAGGTCGGCGAGCTGGGCCTGAGCCTGTCCGGCGGGCAGCGGCAACGGCTCGCGCTGGCCCGCGCGGTCGTCGGCGGCCCGCGCTACCTGATCCTCGACGACCCGCTCTCGGCCCTCGACGTGCACACCGAGGCCCTGGTCGAGTCGGCCCTGCGGGAGGTGCTGGCGACCACCACCGCCCTGGTCGTGGCCCACCGGCCCTCCACCGTCCTGCTCGCCGACCGCGTCGCACTGCTCTCCGGCGGCCGGATCACCGCGGTGGGCACCCACCACGAACTCCTGCACGGCAACGGGGAGTACGCCTCGCTCATGTCAGGACCGGAGCGCCGCCCATGACCGAGCCCGCCGACCACGACGTCCTGTCCGCCGCCCAGGGCGCCTCGGCCGCCCTGCTGCGCTCGCTGCTCGCCCCGGCCCGCGGCCGGGTGCGCCTCACGGTGGTCCTGCTGCTGCTCCAGCAGGCCGCCGTGCAGGCCGGCCCGCTGCTCGTCGCCTACGCCATCGACCGTGGCGTGCCGGCCGCCCGGCAGCACGACTACGGTCCGGCGGCCGCGGCCGGCGCCTGCTATCTGCTGTGCGCCCTGGCCGCCGGGCTGATGCGGTACGCCGTGGTCCGGCTCACGGCGCGCATCGGCCAGGACGCGCTGCTGGACCTGCGCGGCCGGATCTTCCGCCACGGCCAGGCGCTCAGCGTCGACTTCCACGAGCGCTACACCTCCGGCCGGCTCGTCTCGCGCGCGACCACCGACGTCGAGTCGATCCGCGAGCTGCTGAACGACGGCCTGCAGGAGCTGATCGGCGTCGCCCTGTCGGTGCTCTACGTCACCGCCACCCTGCTGTACCTGGACCCGGGCATCGGCGGGGCCGCCCTGGTCTCCTTCGTGCCGCTGTCCCTGCTGGTGCGCGGCTACCGCCGGCGGTCGATCGTGGTGCACCGCGCGCGCTCGACGGCCATCGCCGCGGTCATCGTGAAGTTCACGGAGACCATGAACGGCATCCGGCCCGTCCAGGCGTTCCGCCGCGAGGCCGTCAACGACGCGCACTTCGAGCGGCTCAACCTCGAGCACCGGCGGACCAACACCGCCACCTCGCTGGCGATGGCCCGCTACGTGGTCTGCTCGCGGCTGACGGCCAACACCGCGGTGGCCGCGATCGTGGTGTGGGCCGCGTACCGGGTGGCGGAGGGCGGCCTGGCGCTCGGCGTCCTCGCCGCCTCGGTGCTCTACCTGCGCCGGCTGTACGACCCCATCGACCGGCTGGGGATGTTCCTCAACTCCTACCAGTCGGCGGCCGCGTCCCTGGAGAAGATCGCCGCCCTGCTGGCGCAGCGCCCCTCGGTCCCGGAGCCCGCCGTGCCCCTCCCGCTGCCCGATCGGGGGGCCGACGGGCCCGGCCGCGAGGTGGTCTTCGAGGGCGTGCGCTTCGGCTACCGCACGGGCGGCGAGGTGCTGCCGCGCTTCGACCTGACGCTGGGGGCCGGGCGGACGGTGGCGGTCGTCGGCGCGACGGGCGCGGGCAAGTCCACCCTCGCCAAGCTCCTGGCCCGCTTCTACGACCCCGTCGAGGGCCGGGTGCTGCTGGACGGCGTGCCGCTGCGCGACCTCGCCGGGGCGCGGCTGCGGCGCGAGGTGGTGATGGTGACGCAGGAGGCCTTCCTGTTCTCGGGCACGGTCGCCGAGAACATCGCCGTCGGCCGCCCGGACGCGAGCCGCGCGCAGATCGAGGCCGCGGCCGAAGCCATCGGGGCCCATGACTTCATCGCGGCCCTGCCGGAGGGCTACGACACCGACGTCCGCAAGCGCGGCGGTCGGGTCTCGGCGGGCCAGCGCCAGCTGATCTCCTTCGCCCGCGCCCTGCTGGCCGACCCGGCGGTGCTGATCCTGGACGAGGCGACGTCCTCACTGGACATCCCGGGCGAGCGGGCGGTGCAGCACGCGATGCGCACGGTGCTGCGCGGCCGCACGGCCGTTGTCATCGCGCACCGGCTGTCCACCGTGGAGATCGCGGACCGGGTGCTGGTGATGGCCGACGGCCGCATAGTGGAGGACGGCCCTCCGGCGGAACTCGTCGCGGCGGACGGCCACTTCGCTGACCTGCACCGGGCCTGGCGGGACAGCCTCGTCTGAGCGCCCGTTATACGGACATCGATCTTTGGCCAACGGACAGATTCCGGCCAACTTGTTGACGCGCTCCTGACACCCGCTGTGCCGCGGTGGCACTCTTCACCTCGACTGGCGCGGAGCACCCCCACATTCCCCACCTTCCCGCGACAGCCCGATTTTTACCTTTCCCCCCTTTCTCCATTTGTTCTGCCGTGCTCTGCCCGGCCGGCATCTCGCCGCCCGGTCGCCCACCGGCCACCCCACCCATGTCGTGGCCACCGCAGAAGGAGTCAGTGTGAGACCCACCCCCCCAAAGCGTGCCGTAGCCACCGGCGCGCTCGTCGCCGTCACCGCCATGCTCGCCGTGGGCACCCAGGCCGGCACCGCCGGCGCCCGCCCGGACGACGGCAGGGCCTCCGGCCGCCAGGCCGTCGCCAAGGCCGACCCGGGTGCCCTGCCCGCCAAGCTCACCCCCTCGCAGCGCGCGGAGCTCATACGCGAGGCCAACGCCACCAAGGCGGACACCGCCAAGACCCTGGGCCTCGGCGCCAAGGAGCAGCTCGTCGTCCGTGACGTCTCCCGCGACGTCAACGGCACGGTCCACACCCGCTACGAGCGCACCTACGACGGCCTGCCCGTGCTCGGCGGCGACCTCGTGGTCGACGCCACCAAGGGCGGCCAGGTCAAGACCGTGGCCAAGGCCACCAAGGCGCGGATGGCCCTGTCGACGACCTCGCCGTCGTTCGCCGCCGCCACGGCCGAGAAGGACGCCGTGAAGTCCGCCCGCGCCCAGGGCTCGAAGGCCGACAAGGCCGACCGGGCGCCGCGCAAGGTCGTCTGGGCCGCGAACGGCACGCCCGTGCTGGCGTACGAGACCGTCGTCGGCGGCCTGCAGCACGACGGCACGCCGAACGAGCTGCACGTCATCACCGACGCGAAGACCGGCAAGAAGCTCTTCGAGTTCCAGGGCGTCAAGCAGGGCACCGGCAACAGCCAGTACAGCGGCCAGGTCACCATCGGCACGACCCCGTCGTACACGATGACCGACGGGACGCGCGGCGGTCACAAGACCTACAACCTCAACCGCGGCTCCTCGGGCACCGGCACCCTCTTCACCGACTCCGACGACGTCTGGGGCGACGGCACCACCAAGGACCCGGCCACGGCCGGCGTCGACGCGCACTACGGCGCCCAGCTGACCTGGGACTACTACAAGAACGTGCACGGCCGCGCCGGCATCAAGGGCGACGGCAAGGGCGCGTACAGCCGGGTCCACTACGGCAACAGCTACGTCAACGCCTTCTGGTCCGACAGCTGCTTCTGCATGACCTACGGCGACGGCCAGAACAACGCCAAGCCGCTGACGTCCATCGACGTGGCCGCGCACGAGATGACCCACGGCGTCACCTCGGCCACCGCCAACCTCACCTACAGCGGCGAGTCGGGCGGCCTGAACGAGGCCACCTCCGACATCTTCGCCGCGGCCGTCGAGTTCTGGGCGAACAACCCCAGCGACCCCGGCGACTACCTGGTCGGCGAGAAGATCGACATCCGGGGCAACGGCAGCCCGCTGCGCTACATGGACAAGCCCAGCAAGGACGGCCAGTCCAAGGACAGCTGGTACTCCGGCCTCGGCGGCATCGACGTGCACTACTCGTCGGGCCCGGCCAACCACTGGTTCTACCTGGCCTCCGAGGGCAGCGGCGCCAAGACGGTCAACGGGGTCAAGTACGACTCCCCGACCTCCGACGGGCAGCCGGTCACCGGCATCGGCCGGGACAACGCCGCCAAGATCTGGTTCAAGGCGCTGACCCAGCGCATGCAGTCCAACACCAACTACGCGGGCGCGCGGGACGCGACGCTGTGGGCCGCCGGTGAGCTCTTCGGCGTCGGCAGCGAGACGTACAACAACGTCGCCAACGCCTGGGCGGGCATCAACGTCGGCAGCCGGCTCTCGACCGGCGTCTCGGTCAGCAGCCCCGGCGACCAGACCTCGCTCGTCAACACCGCCGTCTCCCTGCAGATCAAGGCGTCCAGCTCCACCACGGGCTCCCTGACCTACTCGGCCACCGGCCTGCCCGCCGGCCTGTCCATCAACGCCTCGACCGGCCTGATCACCGGCACCCCGACCACCACGGGCACCAGCAACGTGACCGTGACGGTGAAGGACTCGGGCGGCAAGACCGGCACCGCCTCCTTCAAGTGGACCGTGAACGCCACGGGCGGCGGCAGCGTCTTCGAGAACACCACCCCGGTCGCGATCCCGGACGCCGGCTCGGCCGTCACCTCGCCGATCGTCGTGACCCGCAGCGGCAACGGCTCCTCGGCGCTGAAGGTGGACGTGAACATCACGCACACCTACCGCGGTGACCTCAAGATCGACCTGGTCGCCCCCGACGGCAAGACGTGGAACCTCAAGGACTCCGACGCCTGGGACTCCGCCGAGGACGTCAAGGAGACCTACACCGTGGACGCCTCCGGCGTCTCGGCCACCGGTACCTGGAAGCTCCAGGTGCAGGACGTGTACTCCAACGACGACGGCACCGTGAACGGCTGGAAGCTCTCCTTCTGAGCCGCTCCCTGCCGTAACCCCTGAACCGGGCGCCGCCCGGGGTGAGTCCTCCTCCCCCGGACGGCGCCCTTTCAGTGCCCCGCCGTCACCGCATCAGCAGCCCGGCGGCCTCGCCGACCGCCTCGGACGGCACCGCCACCAGCCCCAGCTCCGCGCCGCCGGACAGCAGGCGGTGGGCGGGCAGGATGCGCACGGTGTAGCCGAAGGGGCCGGTGCGGTCCAGGGTCAGCGGCCCCTCGTAGAGCCGCCGGCCGTCCAGCCCCGGGGCCCCGGTGGCCTTGAGCGGGAAGGCGACCGTCCGGGTCAGCCGGTCGGCCCCGTCCACCCGGCCCGCCACGGCCTGCACCTCCACGTCCGAGGGGTCCAGCTCGCCGAGGGTCACGCTCACCCGCAGCGAGACCGTGGAGCCCAGCTCCGCGTGGCCGTTGAGCGGGCCGTCCGAGACCGCCTCGACGTGGTCGACCGCCACGGCCGGCCACGCCGCCCGCACCCGGGCCTTCCAGGCGGCCAGCTCGCCCGCGGCGTGGGGCTCCAGCGCCCGGTGGGCCTCGGCGGCGGGCACGTACAGCCGCTCGACGTACTCGCGCACCATGCGCCCGGCGAGGACCTTGGGGCCGAGGGTGGCCAGCGTCCCGCGGACCATCTCGATCCAGCGCCCGGGCAGCCCGCCCGCGCCCCGGTCGTAGAAGCGCGGCGCCACCCGCTGGGCCAGCAGGTCGTAGAGCGCCGCCGCCTCCAGGTCGTCGCGGCGGTCGTCGTCCATGGCCGCCCCGTCGGCGGTGGGGATGGCCCAGCCGAAGTCCGGTTCGTACCACTCGTCCCACCAGCCGTCCAGGACGGACAGGTTGAGACAGCCGTTGAGCGCGGCCTTCATGCCCGAGGTGCCGCACGCCTCCAGGGGCCGCAGCGGGTTGTTGAGCCAGACGTCGCAGCCGGGGTAGAGCCGCTGGGCCATCGCCATGCCGTAGTCGGGCAGGAAGACCAGGCGGTGGCGCACGCGCGCGTCGTCGGCGAAGCGGACGAGCTCCTGGACGAGCCGCTTGCCGCTGTCGTCCGCCGGGTGGGCCTTGCCCGCGACGACGATCTGCACGGGCCGCTCGGGGTGCAGCAGCAGCTCGGTCAGCCGCTCGCGGTCGCGCAGCATCAGCGTCAGGCGCTTGTAGGAGGGAACGCGCCGGGCGAAGCCGATGGTGAGGACGTCGGGGTCCAGCACCCCGTCGATCCAGCCCAGCTCGGCGCTGCCGGCGCCGCGCTCCCGCCAGGAGGCGCGCAGCCGCCGCCGCACCTCGTCCACCAGCTGCTCGCGCAGGGTGCGGCGCAGCTCCCAGATGTCGGCGTCGGAGATGTCGGCCACGGAGTCCCAGCGGTCGGAGCCGCCGACGGCCAGCGCGTCCTCGGCCCGGGCCAGGCCGATCCGCCGGGCGCCGAGCCGGAAGACCTCGGGGGCGACCCAGGTGGGGGCGTGGACGCCGTTGGTGACGGAGGTGATCGGCACCTCCTCGGGGTCGAAGCCCGGCCACAGCCCGGCGAACATCTCCCGGCTGACCTGGCCGTGCAGGGTGGAGACGCCGTTGGCCCGCTGGGCCAGGCGCAGTCCCATGACGGCCATGTTGAACAGCCCGGCCTGGCCGCCGGGGTAGTCCTCCCGGCCCAGCTCCAGGACGCGGTCGACGTCGATGCCGGCCAGCTCGCCGCCCTCGCCGAAGTGCCGGGCGACCAGGCCGGCCTCGAAGCGGTCGATGCCGGCGGGGACGGGGGTGTGGGTGGTGAAGACCGCGCCGGCGCGCACGCACTCCAGCGCGGCGGGGAAATCGGCACCCTGTTCGACGAGTTCGCGGATGCGTTCGAGGCCCAGGAAGCCGGCGTGGCCCTCGTTGGTGTGGAAGACCTCCGGCTCGGGGTGGCCGCTGAGCCGGCAGTACGTGCGCACCGCGCGCACCCCGCCGATGCCCAGCAGCATCTCCTGCAGCAGCCGGTGCTCGCTGCCGCCGCCGTAGAGGCGGTCGGTGACGTCGCGCTCGCCGGGGCCGTTGTCCTCCACGTCGGAGTCGAGGAGCAGCAGCGGCACCCGGCCCACCTGGGCCTTCCAGATGGAGGCGAGCAGCCGGCGGCCGCCGGGGAGGGCGAGGGTGACCCGGCTGGGGGTGCCGTCGGGCTCGCGGAGCATGGACAGCGGGAGCTCGTTGGGGTCGAGCAGGGGGTAGTGCTCCTGCTGCCAGCCCTCGCGGGAGAGGGACTGCCGGAAGTAGCCGTGGCGGTAGAGCAGTCCGACGCCGACGAGCGGGACGCCGAGGTCGCTGGCGGACTTCAGGTGGTCGCCCGCGAGGATGCCGAGGCCCCCGCTGTACTGCGGGAGGGCCGCGGTGATGCCGAACTCGGGCGAGAAGTAGGCGACGGCGGCGGGCAGTCCTTCGGGCTGTTCCTGGTACCACCGGCGGCCGGTCATGTAGTCGTGGAGATCATCGGCGGCCGCCGCGAGCCGCCGCCGGAAGCGGCGGTCCTCGGCCAGGACGGCCAGGCGGTCGGCGGAGACCGACCCCAGCAGGCGCAGCGGGTCGCCGGCGGCGGCCCGCCACCCCTCGGGGTCGACGGACTGGAACAGTTCGCGGGTCTCGGGATGCCAGGACCAGCGCAGATTGCGCGCCAGCTCGCTGAGCGGTCGTAGGGGCTCCGGAAGGACGGGACGCACGCTGAATCGACGAATGGCCTTCACGGTCACGACGGTAGCGGCGCGGGGCGGCCGGAGCCGCTCAAGCGGGACAAGTGCCCCCTTCCGCCTGACGGGCCCGGCGTGCCGCACGGGCCCCCGCGCGTCGTGCGCGTCACGTGTGCCTGACCCTCGCAGGGTCAGGCACACGAGACGCGGCTGCTGTTGACTGGTGCGCATGGACACACCAGCCGAGTTGGGCGACTTCCTGCGCACCCGCCGTGCCGCGCTGCGGCCCGAGGACGTGGGCGTGGTGTCGTACGGGCGTACGCGCCGCGTGCCGGGTCTGCGCCGGGAGGAGCTGGCGATGCTGGCGGGCGTGAGCGTGGCGTACTACACCCGGCTGGAGCAGGGGCAGTCCGCGAACGCCTCCGACGAGGTGCTGGACGCCATCGCGCGGGCCCTGCGGCTGAGCCCCGACGAGCACACCCACCTGCGCAACCTGGCGCGGCCGGGGCGGGCGGCGCGCCGCGCCGCCGAGCGGCCGGCGACGGCGGGGCCGGGGGTGCGGCAGCTGGTCGCGGCGATGGACGCGGTGCCGGCGATCGTCATCGACCACCGCTTCGACGTGCTGGCCTGGAACCCGCTGGCGCACGCGCTGCTGGCGGGCCACCTGGACGCGGACGCGCCCGGCCGGGTGGAGGACCGCCCCAACACCCAGCGGCTGTTCTTCCTCGACCCGCACGCGGCCGAGCTGTACCCGGACTGGGAGAAGGAGGCGCGGCGGGCGGTCTCCTCGCTGCGGATGTCGGCCGGCGAGCACCCGGAGGACCGCCGGCTGGCGGAGCTGATCGGCGAGCTGACGATGAAGAGCCCCCGGTTCGCGGCGCTGTGGGCGCGTCATCCGGTGCGGGCGTGCACCTCGGGGGTGAAGGCCTTCCACCATCCCGTGGTCGGTCCGCTGGAGTTGTCGTTCGAGATGATGCGGCTGCCCGGCACCGGGGGCCAGGGCCTGCTGGCGTTCAGCGCGGCGCCGGGCTCGGGCTCCGAGGCGGCGCTGCGGCTGCTGTCGGCGGCGGGTGCGCCGGTGGCGCGGCGTGCGGGCGGCGCGCACGCCGCCATCGGCACGAGAGAGACTCCCTGAAAAGTACTAGGCGAAATTACGTCCCGCCTACAGCAGCACTGTCCAAGGCCAAATGCCGTCGTGGCCTTCGAAGGTGATGCACGGCACCGACTTCCCTGATGGGGTTTCGTTTGCCGCCTTTCGTCACATTGCACGCGATCGGCCCAGCGGTCAGACTCCCTACGGGTGACGGAGGAACGGCCGCCCTCCGCACGTGGTGCCACGGGAACTACGCACGAGTAGTTCATACGGTCCGGGCATGCCCGGGCGGGCCCGGTGGGAAAGCTCACCCGGTATGCACAGCCGCCCATCCGCCGCCGTGCTCAGGGCGCGGTCTTTCCCCCTCCCTCCGGCACGCCAGCATGTTTGATTTCGGCCCAGCCGCCCACCCGAGTGAAGCGGACAGGAGCAGTCATGCCCGCACCCTCCCGAGCCCCGACGGAGCGGATAGAAAGTACAGAACCTTCCCCCAGCTACCGCTGGGAGGTACCCCCACCAGCCCAGATTCCCGTCGCATCTCCAGGTGATCCCATGATCGGTCGCATCCCCGTCCTGGACCTCGGACCGCTCGTCGACTGCGGTCGAAGGCCCGTCAAGGCCGTGGTGGGCGAGACCTTCGAGGTCACCGCCACGGTGTTCCGCGAAGGCCATGAGGCGGTCGGCGCGAACGTGGTGCTCCGGGGACCCGCGGGCCGCTGCGGCCCGTGGACCCCGATGCGCGAACTGGCGCCGGGCACCGACCGCTGGGGCGCGGAGGTCACCCCGGACTCCGAGGGCCGCTGGACGTACGCGGTGGAGGCCTGGGGCGACCCGGTCGCCACCTGGCGGGCGCACGCGCTGATCAAGATTCCGGCGGGCATCGACGTCTCCCTGGTGCTGGAGGAGGGCGCCCGGCTGCACGAACGGGCCGCGGCCGGGGTGCCCAAGAGCGGGGGCCGGGAGGCGGTGCTGGCCGCCGTCGACGCCCTGCGCGACGCCGAGCGCCCGCCCGAGGCCCGGCTGGACGCGGCCCTGGACCCCGAGGTCGTCGCGGCGCTGGCCGGTCACCCGCTGCGGGAGCTGGTCACCGCCTCCCGCCCGGTGCCGGTCCTGGTGGAGCGCGAACGGGCGCTGTTCGGCTCCTGGTACGAGCTCTTCCCGCGCTCGGAGGGCGCGGTGGTGCGCGAGGGGCGGCGGCCGGTCAGCGGGACGTTCCGCACGGCCGCGAACCGGCTGCCGGCCGTGGCCGCCATGGGCTTCGACGTCGTCTACCTCCCGCCGGTCCACCCCATCGGCTCGGCCTTCCGCAAGGGCCCCAACAACGCGCTCACCGCGGGGCCCTACGACGTGGGCAGCCCCTGGGCCATCGGCTCGCCCGAGGGCGGGCACGACGCGCTCCACCCCGACCTGGGCACGTTCGCGGACTTCGAGCACTTCGTCACGCGGGCGCGCGAGCTGCGGATGGAGGTGGCGCTGGACTTCGCGCTGCAGTGCTCCCCCGACCACCCGTGGGTGGGCAAGCACCCGGAGTGGTTCAACCACCGCGCCGACGGCTCGATCGCCCACGCCGAGAACCCGCCGAAGAAGTACCAGGACATCTACCCCATCGCCTTCGACGAGGACTTCGACGGCCTGCTGGCCGAGACGCTGCGCGTGCTGCGGTTCTGGATGGCGCGCGGGGTGCGGATCTTCCGGGTGGACAATCCGCACACCAAGCCGGTGGTCTTCTGGGAGCGGGTCATCGCCGAGATCGGCCGCACGGACCCGGACGTGGTCTTCCTGGCCGAGGCCTTCACCCGGCCCGCGATGATGCGCACCCTCGGCGCGGTCGGCTTCCAGCAGTCGTACACCTACTTCACCTGGCGCAACACCAAGCACGAGCTCACCGAGTACCTGACGGAGCTCTCGCGGGACTCGGCGGCGTGCATGCGCCCGAACCTCTTCGTCAACACCCCCGACATCCTGCACGCCTACCTCCAGGACGGCGGTCGGCCGGCCTTCGAGGCCCGGGCCGTGCTCGCCGCGACCCTCTCCCCCACCTGGGGCGTCTACGCCGGCTACGAGCTGTGCGAGAACGTCCCCGCGCACCAGGGGAGCGAGGAGTACCTGGACTCGGAGAAGTACCAACTGCGCCCGCGCGACTGGGAGTCCGCCGAGCGCGAAGGCCGCAGTCTCGCCCCCCTGATCACGGTCCTCAACCGGCTGAGGCGTCGTCAGCCCGCGCTGCGCCGGCTGCGCAACCTGCGCTTCCATGACGCCGACAACGACGCCGTCATCGCCTACTCCAAGCGGTCGGGTTCCTCCTGCGTCCTGGTGGTCGTCAACCTCGACCCCCACCACACCCAGGAGGCGACGGTCTCGTTGGACATGCCGGAGCTCGGCCTCGAATGGCACGAGTCCGTCCCGGTGCGCGACGAGCTCACCGGAGAGACCTATCACTGGGGCAGGGACAACTATGTGCGCCTCGAGCCGGGCCGTTCGATCGCGCCCGCGCACGTGTTCTCGCTGCGACCGTCCTCACAGATCGGAGGGTCACCCACACCATGATCGTCAATGAGCCCGTCCAGGACACCTTCGAGGACACTCCCGCGAAGGACCTGGATCCCGACTGGTTCAAGCGGGCCGTCTTCTACGAGGTCCTCGTACGGTCCTTCCAGGACAGCGACGGGGACGGCATCGGCGACCTCAAGGGACTGACGGCCAAACTGGACTACCTGCAGTGGCTGGGCGTCGACTGCCTGTGGCTGCCGCCGTTCTTCCAGTCCCCGCTGCGGGACGGCGGCTACGACGTCTCCGACTACACCTCGGTGCTGCCGGAGTTCGGTGACCTCGCGGATTTCGTGGAGTTCGTGGACGCCGCGCACACCCGGGGCATGCGCGTCATCATCGACTTTGTCATGAACCATACGAGCGACCAGCACGACTGGTTCCAGCAGTCCCGCACCGACCCCGACGGTCCGTACGGCGACTACTACGTATGGGCCGACGACGACAAGCAGTACCAGGGCGCGCGCATCATCTTCGTGGACACGGAGACGTCGAACTGGACCTTCGACCCGGTGCGCAAGCAGTACTACTGGCACCGCTTCTTCTCCCACCAGCCGGACCTCAACTACGAGAACCCGGCCGTGCAGGAGGAGATCCTGGCCGCGCTGCGGTTCTGGCTGGACCTGGGCATCGACGGCTTCCGGCTGGACGCGGTGCCGTACCTCTTCGCCGAGGAGGGCACCAACTGCGAGAACCTCCCCCGCAGCCACGAGTTCCTCAAGCGCGTCCGGGCCGAGATCGACGCCCACTACCCGGACACCGTGCTGCTGGCGGAGGCCAACCAGTGGCCCGAGGACGTGGTCGACTACTTCGGCGACTACGCCAAGGGCGGCGACGAATGCCACATGGCGTTCCACTTCCCCGTCATGCCGCGCATCTTCATGGCCGTACGACGGGAGTCGCGCTACCCGGTCTCGGAAATCCTGGCCAAGACCCCGGCCATCCCCTCCCGCTGCCAGTGGGGCATCTTCCTGCGCAACCACGACGAGCTCACCCTCGAGATGGTCACGGACGAAGAGCGCGACTACATGTGGGCGGAGTACGCCAAGGACCCGAGGATGCGCGCCAACATCGGCATCCGCCGCCGACTGGCCCCGCTGCTCGACAACGACCGCAACCAGATCGAGCTGTTCACCGCGCTGCTGCTCTCCCTGCCCGGCTCGCCGATCCTCTACTACGGCGACGAGATCGGCATGGGCGACAACATCTGGCTCGGCGACCGCGACGCGGTGCGCACCCCCATGCAGTGGACGCCGGACCGCAACGCCGGCTTCTCCTCCTGCGACCCGGGCCGGCTCTACCTGCCGACCATCATGGACCCGGTCTACGGCTACCAGGTCACCAACGTGGAGGCGGCCATGAGCAGCCCCTCCTCGCTGCTGCACTGGACCCGCCGGATGATCGAGATCCGCAAGCAGAACCCCGCGTTCGGGCTGGGCTCGTACACCGAGCTGACCTCGAGCAACCCGGCGGTGCTGGCGTTCCTGCGGGAGCACGGCGACGACCTCGTGCTGTGCGTGAACAACTTCTCCCGCTTCGCGCAGCCGACCGAGCTGGACCTGCGGGCGTTCAACCGCCGGCATCCGGTCGAGCTGATCGGCGGGGTGCGCTTCCCCGCCATCGGGGAGCTGCCGTACCTGCTGACGCTGGCCGGACACGGTTTCTACTGGTTCCGGCTCCGGGGCAACGCCCAGGCGCCCGCGCGCTGACCCCGCGCCCGTGCGCGGCCCTCGAACGGCGGCCGCGCACGGAAGCTCCGGCGGTTTTCCCCGCCGGGCCCTGGGCACTCGTACTACTGCGCCCGGGCCGGGGGGCCGTGAGTCGCCCGCACCTCGCGCACCGGTTTGCACCGCTCGCACGGACCGCACCTTCCGCACGTATCGCACGTACCGCACGGTCCGTGGCCCTGGGCCACGGGCGTCGCACGACATCGCATGCCGGGCGCAGGCGCTGACCGTACGGACGATCCTCGCCCGACACGTCCCGCACCATGCACCGGCCAAAGCCGCAATCCGGGACACTTTGCCCCATCCGTCGTGTGCCCCGGGGAAAGGACGCGACGCCATGTCGGACGCTGCACCGCCGCACCGGGAGGCCACCACCACCCGCCCGGGGCCGCACCCGGGCTCCTCGACGCCCTCCGCCGAGGGGGCACGGGCCTCCGGCGACGCGGGCCGCCCCGACGCGCGGGGACTGCTCGACTCGCTGGGACCGCTGCTGCTGGACTGGCTGCCGCGGCAGCGCTGGTTCGCCGGCAAGGGCCGCCCCATCACCGGCTTCGCCCTCGTCTCGGCCACCGAGCTGCTGCCCCCCTCCGGCGGCGCCCCCGGCCTGCTCCACCTGCTCGTGCACGCCCGGCAGGAGGGCATGAGCGAGGACTGCTACCAACTCCTGCTGGGCGTGCGGGACGTGCTCCCGCCGCACCTGGCGCCCGCGCTCGTCGGCCGCCCCGCGGACGGCCCGCTGCGCGGCCGCGCGGTGTACGAGGGGCTCACCGACCCCCGGCTGGCCACCCTGCTGCTGGAGCGGCTGAGGGTGCCCGGCCGGCTCGGCCCGTTGCGTTTCACCCGCGAACCGGACGTGGTCATTTCGCCGGACCTCGCCCCCCGCCTGCTCGACGCCGAACAGTCCAACTCCTCGGCCGTCTACGGCGAAACGTATATCCTCAAGCTCTTCCGCCGGGTCGGCCCCGGCGTCAATCCCGATCTCGAGCTGCCCCGCGCACTCGCGAACGCCGGCTGTGCGCGCGTGCCCGCGCCCGCCGCCTGGTTCGAGGCCGAACCACGCCACGCCGGCGCGGAGCCCATGACGCTCGGGGTGCTCCAGCCCTTCCTGCCGGGGTCCGCCGACGGCTGGCAGCTGGCGCTGGGCGCCCTGGCCGTGCGGGCCGACTTCACCGCGTCCGCCCGCGCGCTGGGCCACGCCACCGCCGAGGTCCACCTGGCCCTGGCCGAGGCGCTGCCCACCACCGTGCTGGACCGGCACCTGCTCGAGACCCTCGCCGCCGCCATGACCCGGCGCCTGGAGGCCGCCGCCGAGGCCGTCCCCGCGCTGCGCCCCTACCGGGCCGCCCTGCGCGCCGCCTACGACGACATCGCCGCCCCCGGCGGGGCGGGGCGCACCTGGCGCGCCCAGCGCATCCACGGCGACCTGCACCTGGGCCAGGCCCTGCGCACCCCCGCCGACGGCCGCTGGTCCCTCATCGACTTCGAGGGAGAGCCCGCGATCCCGCTGGCCGAGCGCCGCCGCCTCCAGCCGGCGGCCCGGGACATCGCGGGCATGCTGCGCTCCTTCGACTATGCGGCGGCGGTGGGCCGCGCGCCGGGCACCGGCTGGGCCGACGCCGCCCGCGCCGCCTTCTGCGAGGGCTACGCCGCCGTCCACCCCGACGACCCGCGGGAGGACCCCCGGCTGCTGCGCGCCCACGAGACGGACAAGGCCGTCTACGAGGTCCTCTACGAGGCCCGCCACCGGCCCGACTGGCTCGCCGTTCCGATGTCCGCGATCCGCCGGCTCGCGGACGGCCACCGCGCCGCGGGCGGAACGCCCGTGTGATCCCCGATGCCGCCGCCCGGAATCCAGACCCCGGAGGACCTCCAGTGACTGCACGACCGCCGTCCGGCACGCCGACGCCCCCCGAGCCCGGGGCCGTTCCGGCCACGTTCCTGCCCGCGCGGCCCGGTCCGGTGCCGCCCGGCCGGCCCTCGGGAGCGCCGCCCGCCGGGCCGGCGGGCGGGACCCGGGGCGTACGGCCGGCCGCGCCCCTCGACGACGACGCGCGCGGCCGCCTGCTGGCCGGCGCGCATCACGACCCGCACGGCGTGCTGGGGGCGCACCACGTGCCGGGCGGCGTGGAGTTCCGGGTCCTGCGCCCCTTCGCCCGCTCGGTCTCGGTGATCGCCGAGGGGCTGTGCGTCCCGCTGCTCGACGAGGGCGACGGCTTGTTCGCGGCGGTGCTGCCGCTGGGCCAGATCCCGCCCGGATACCGGCTGCGGGTCGCCTACGAGGACGCCGAGCTCGAGATCGAGGACCCCTACCGCTTCCTGCCCGCCCTGGGCGAGCTGGACCTGCACCTGATCGGCGAGGGCCGGCACGAGCAGCTGTGGCACGCGCTGGGATCCCGGCCGATGACCCACGAGGGCGTGGCCGGGACCCGGTTCACGGTGTGGGCGCCGAACGCGCGGGGGGTGCGCGTGGCCGGTGACTTCAACTACTGGGACGGCACGGCCCACCCGATGCGCTCGCTGGGCGGCACCGGGGTGTGGGAGCTGTTCCTGCCGGGCGTCGGCGAGGGGGCGCTGTACAAGTTCCAGATCACCCGGCCCGACGGCTCCCACAGCATGCGGGCCGACCCGATGGCCCGGCGCACCGAGGCGCCGCCCGCCAACGCCTCGATCGTGCACGCCTCGCACCACCTCTGGCGCGACGGCGCGTGGATGGACCGGCGGGGCGCACGGCCCGTGCACCAGGCGCCCTTCTCCGTCTACGAGGTGCACCTGCCCTCCTGGCGCCCCGGGCTGACCTACCGGCAGCTCGCCGACCAGCTCCCCGCGTACGTCAAGGACCTCGGCTTCACGCACGTCGAGCTGATGCCGGTGGCCGAGCACCCCTTCGGCGGCTCGTGGGGGTACCAGGTCACCGGCTTCTACGCCCCGACGGCGCGGCTGGGCACGCCCGACGACTTCAAGTACCTCGTCGACGCCCTGCACCGGGCCGGGATCGGGGTGCTGATGGACTGGGTGCCGGCGCACTTCCCGCGCGACGACTGGGCGCTGGCCCAGTTCGACGGCCGGCCGCTGTACGAGCCGCAGGACCCGGTGCGGGCGGCGCACCCCGACTGGGGCACGCTGGAGTTCGACTACGGGCGCCGGGAGGTCCGCAACTTCCTGGTGGCGAACGCGGTCTACTGGTGCGAGGAGTTCCACATCGACGGCCTGCGCGTGGACGCCGTCGCCTCGATGCTCTACCTCGACTACTCCCGGGAGCCGGGCCAGTGGTCGCCGAACGAGCACGGGGGCCGGGAGAACCTCGACGCGGTGGCCTTCCTGCAGGAGATGAACGCCACCGTCTACCGGCGCTGCCCCGGGGTGGTCACCGTCGCCGAGGAGTCCACCGCCTGGGACGGGGTCACCCGCGCCACCCACCTCCTGGGCGCCGGGGGCTTCGGGGGGCTGGGCTTCGGCCTGAAGTGGAACATGGGCTGGATGCACGACTCGCTGGAGTACGTCTCCAAGGAGCCGGTCCACCGCAAGTACCACCACGGCGAGATGACCTTCGCGATGGTCTACGCGTACAGCGAGAACTACGTGCTGCCGATCTCGCACGACGAGGTCGTGCACGGCAAGCGCTCGCTGGTGTCGAAGATGCCGGGCGACTGGTGGCAGCAGCGGGCCGACCACCGCGCCTTCCTGGGCTTCATGTGGGCCCACCCCGGGAAGCAGCTGCTGTTCATGGGACAGGAGTTCGCGCAGGGCGCGGAGTGGTCGGAGAGCCACGGCCCCGACTGGTGGCTGCTGGACCCCTCGTACGCCGCCGAGGCCGACCACCGCGGCGTGCGCGACCTGGTGCGCGACCTCAACACGTGCTACCGCGCCACGCCCGCGCTGTGGGAGGGCGACACCGTCCCGGAGGGCTTCTCCTGGGTCGACGGCAACGCCGCCGAGGACAACGTCTTCGCCTTCCTGCGCTTCGCCGCCGACGGCTCGCAGCTGCTGTGCGTCAGCAACTTCTCCCCGGTCGTCCGCGGCGCCTACCGGCTGGGCGTGCCGGCCCAGGACACGGTGTGGGAGGAGGTCCTCAACACGGACGCCGCGCGGTACGGCGGCAGCGGCGTCACCAACACGGACCCGGTCAAGGGCGAGGCCGTCCGCAGCCACGGCCGCCCGGCGAGCGTGACGCTGACGCTCCCGCCGCTGGCGACGGTGTGGCTGCGGCCCACATGAACAACGCCGGCCGGGCTGGTTCCAGCCCGGCCGGCGCTCGAGGGCGGCCCCTCAGACCGCTGCCGACTCCTTCTCGTTCTCCGCCTCCGCCGCGTCAGCGGCACCCGGCTTCGACGTCGACCTGCCCGGCAGCAGCACCGCGACCAGCACCGTGCCCACGCCGAGCACGATCGCGCCGACGAGGCTGGTGTGGGCGACGGCGTCGGAGAACGCCTTGTGCACGGCTTCCACGACCGTGTGCGCCTGCTGGGCGCCCAGCGCGGCCGCCTTCTCCGCGCCGACCTTGGGCGCGGCGCCGGCCGCGACCTGCTTGCCGACCTCCTCGGCGACGTACAGGCCCGCGCCGACCGAGTCCTGCGCGGCGCTCAGCGCCTTCTCCGGGAGCTTGGGGCCGCCTGCGGCAGCGGCAGTGGCGGCGGCGTCGCCCAGGTTGGAGGAGTAGGTCTTGGCGAGCACGGTGCCGAGGACGGCGATGCCCAGCGAGCCGCCCATCTCGATGGAGGTGCTGTTGACGGCGCCGCCGACGCCCAGCTGGTCCTCGGGGAAGGAGCCCATGATGGCGTTGGTGCACGGCGAGAGCGACAGGCCGATGGCCAGGCCCAGGATCACCAGCGGCAGGACGAAGTCGTCGTACGTCGAGGACGCGTCGACGCGGGTGAGCAGCGCGATGGCGACCGTACCGACGGTCATGCCGAGCGCGACGGTCACCTTCATGCCGAGCCTCGGCGTGAGCACCGCGGTCAGCGCGCCGCCGACGAACACCGCGCCGGCCAGCGGCAGCATGCGCACGCCGGTGTCGAGCGGCGAGTAGCCGAGCACGAACTGCAGGTGCTGGGTGAGGTAGTAGAACGCGCCGAAGACGGCGAGGAAGAAGAGGGCGACCGCCAGGGTCGAGCCCGCGAAGGCGCGCCGGGTGAAGCGGCGCACGTCGAGGACCGGGTGCGGGTGGCGCAGCTCCCACAGGACGAAGAGGACGAGGCCCACGCCCGCGATGACGGCGGCGGCGATCGCCTTGGCGCCCCAGCCGAAGTGGGGGCCCTCGATGATCATGTAGATGAGGGAGCCGACCCAGGCGACGGACAGCGCGCCGCCGACGTAGTCGATCTCCTTGACGCCCTCGGCCTTGGACGGCGGGACGAGCAGCAGCGCGCCGAGGATGCCGAGGGCGGCGATCGGCACGTTGATGAGGAAGGTGGAGGCCCAGCCGTGGTCCTCCAGCAGCGCACCGGCCACCAGCGGGCCGACGGCGATGGCGAGGCCGGCCGTGGCGGTCCATATGGTGATCGCCTTGGCGCGCTCGGCGCTCGGGAAGGTCGCGGCGAGCAGTGACAACGTCGCCGGCATGATCATGGCCGCGCCGACGCCCATCACGGCGCGGGCGGCGATGACGCCGGTGGAGCTGTCGACCAGCGAGCCCGCGACGGAGGCGGCGCCGAAGACGACGAGGCCGAGAACGAGCGCTCCGCGGCGGCTGTACTTGTCGCCGACGGCGCCGAGGATCAGCATCAGCGCGGCGTAGGGGACGGTGTAGCCGTCGATGACCCACTGCAGGTCCGAGCTGCCGAGGCCCAGGTCCTTGACCATGTCGGGGGCCGCGACCGTCAGCGAGGTGTTCGCCATGACGATGATCAGCAGGCTGAGGCAGAGCACGCCCAGCGCGGCCCAGCGCTTCTTGTACGGACCGTCCATCTTGTCGACCGGTGTCGACATCACGAGGCCCATCGGTCACCCCTTTCACAATCTTGCACAGTGCTGTGCAATTACACACTGGTGTGCAAATTACGGGACCGCGCGACCGCGTGCAAAATGTGGGCAGACGAATCGGCCACGGCCGACAGGATTGAGAAGAGAACCCGATGACCGGCAGGACGACCGGCCGAGCGGACGCCAATCGCCGCCGCATCATGGACATCGCCCTCGCGGAGCTGCTGCGCGATGCGGACGCGAGCATGGACCAGATCGCCCGCGCCGCCGGCGTCGTCCGGCGCACGGTCTACGGGCACTTCCCCAGCCGCGACGCCCTGGTCGCCGCCCTGGTCGACGACGCGGCGGAGTCGGTGGCCGCGGCCCAGGCCGAGGCCCTGCGCGACGTGGCCGACCCGGCCGAGGCGCTGGCCCGCTCGATGCTCGCCGTCTGGGACATCGCCGACGGCTACCGGCTGCTGCTCTCGCTGGCCCAGCGCAGCGTCACGATGGAGGGCATCCACCAGCGCCTGGAGCCGGTGCGGCACGAGTGCACGGCGATGCTGCAACGCGGCCTGGACGAGGGCCGCTTCACCTCGCCGCTGCCGGCGCTGGCCCTGGCCTACGTCCGCGAGCAGGTCTTCTTCGGCGTGCTGCAGGCCGTCAACGACGGGATCGTGGCACCGGAGGAGGGCGGCCGCTCCGCCGCCGTGACGGCCCTGACGGCGGCGGGCGTTCCGGCGACGGAGGCCGTGGAGCTCGTCGGCAACCTGCCGGACGCGTCCTAGGGCCTGCCCGGTGGGTGGGTCATGTGGCTCGCCACTGTCCACATCACTCCAAGGAGCCCCTCACGGGGCGCTCTTGTGGTGGAGAGCCGGAGCGTGGAGGCGGCCGGGTGGTGCGAGAGGTAGGCGTGCGCTCGATCAATCGGGTGGCGGAACGTTCTTTTTATCGTTTGGCGAGGTGAATGGGGCAACGTGTGGGGTGTCACCCCCTCCCGAAGGGATCCCGCCGCCATGAAACTCCGTCGTGCCGCGTCCGCTGCCGTGGCCGCTCTCGCTCTGGTCCTCATGCTGCCTGGTTCATCGGACGCCGCCACCGGCACGTTCAGCTACCAGGCTTGGGACAAAAAGAGCGAGACCATGAAGAGGTTCGCTCTGACCGACCCGGCGAACGACGTCACCAAGCCCTGCCACGACATCCCGGAGTCCGACGACCCGGACACGGAGGACTACGCCAGGGCGCCGCACAACGAGACCGACATGTATGCCCACATCTGGAGCGAAACCGGCTGCGTCGGCGATCACACGATCCTGAAGGCGCACGGGACGCAAGAGCCCGACGATCCCGCATTCTTCTTCCGTTCGGTGTACTTCAGCGAAACCATCTGACCCGCCAGTCGGCCCCAGCGGCTGCGGCATGGCGCCCAGGGCGCCCCGGCGTTCCGGGGCGCCCATGCGTGTACGTGGGCCGCTGTTGCCGGACGCCCGCCGTGGCGTTGCCCTCTGGAGCGGCCTGCCGCTGGTAGACCCCGGGGGCGCGGGGTGACGGGTGTGCGCGGGGTACGCACCGAATGCGCCGGTGGTGACACCCGGAGGTGACGTGACCGATGGCCCCGTCGTGTGGTTATCAGACCGAGTGACTGGAAGCTGATCGTCCGGTCCTATGTTTCACTCCCCGCTCACTGGACTCGTGAGGAAACGTTATGAACTCCACCTTCCGCGCCCGTCTTTCCGCCGTCGTGGGTGCCGCGGCGCTGATCGCGGGCGGCGCGCTCATCGCCGCACCGGCCGCCCAGGCCGACGGCCCCTCCTGCGCGGGGTTCCTGGCCGCCAGCCCCTCCCCCAACCGCGCCAACGACCTCAACAGCATCGGCTGCGCGGTGGGCGGCCTGGATCTGCCGGCGGGCGAGACGCTGTGCGAGGTCGTGCAGCACCAGGTCGCCCAGGTCCGGGCGGACCGCGCCGTCAGCGCCTGCAAGCTCGCCTGAACCACCGCCAACAGCTGGCACGTGGCCCGCGCCTCCACCACGAGGCGCGGGCCACACGCCGTTGTACACAGCTACCGACCGAAACGATCTGCGCACGGGCCCGGTCACACGGCCCATCGGACAGCCCCGCGCGGCCGCACGGTCATCTCGAGCCGGCTGATCCGGGAGATGGCGTGGTGGATGACCTCGGGGGCGGCGTCGCTCTCGTACGTCAGGCGCCACCGCGAGCAGAGCGACGCGAGGACGACGGCCATCTCCGCCGACGCGAAGGTGTTGCCGACGCACTGCCGGTTCCCGGCTCCGAAGGGGATGCAGGAGCCGGGTGGCAGGTCCCTGGCCGTACGCTCCAGCCAGCGGTCCGGGTCGAAGGCGTGGGGATCCGGGTAGACGGCGGGGTCCCGGTGGATCGCCTTCGCGCTGAAGAACACCTGTGTTCCCGCCGGGATCCGGACCCCGCCGAGCACCACCTCCCGGACCGCCCGCCGGGTCAGCAGCCAGCCCGGGGTGTACAGCCTCAGCGTCTCCGCGATGACGTGGTGCGTGCGGCGCAGCCGGGGAAGGTGCCGGGAGGTGACCGGGGCGACGGTTCCGGCCCCGCCCAGGACCTCGTCCAGCTCGGCGTGCAGCCGCTCCCGCACCGCGGGGTGCCGGTCGATCTCGTACAGCGCCGCGGCGAGCACTCCGGCGGTGGTCTCGTACCCGGCGGCGAGCAGGGAGACCAGCTCGTCGCGGATCTGCTCGTCGGCTTCGCCTGCGGCCTCCTCCGCCTCGGCGGCGCGGGCGTCCAGCAGGACGGACAGCAGCGTCTCGCCGGCCTCGGCAGCCGGGGGCGTGGACCTGATCAGTTCGTCGAGCGAGCCGCGCAGCCTCGCGACGGCGGCGGCGAAGCGCCGGTTGCCCGGGGTGGGGAGCCGCTCCCAACAGTCCGGCAGGAACGTACGGGCGGGCACTCCGCGCAGCACGGTCCGCAACGCCTGCCGCATCTCCGCGCTGACCCGGTGGGACGGCGTGGTGGACAGCAGCGCGCCCGCGACGATGACGAGCGTCAGCTCCTCCAGGGCCTCGACCAGCTCGACGCGCGCGCCGGGGCGCCAGCCGGCGGTCATGGCCCCCACGTGCCGCGCCATCCCGTCCGCGTAGCAGGCGATGCGGTCCGGACGGAACATGGGCTGGATCAGCCGTCGCTGCCGCAGGTGGAAGGAACCGGCGGAGGTCAAAAGGCCGTTGCCGAGGAAGGGCCGGGTCTTGTCGAAGATGCGGCCCTTGTCGAAGTCGCCCGCCCGCTCCACGAGCAGGACGTGCACCAGCGCCGGGTCGGTGACGACGCAGGCACGGGACGGCCCCAGCCCGATCCGGACGACGCCGCCGAGCGCGGTCAGCGATTCGAGGAAGGCCATGGGACGGGTGAGCACCGGGATCACGTGCCCGAGGAGGGGCAGCCACGCGGGGGCACGGGGGACCTGGGACAGTTCCACGCTCGGGTCCTCTCGTCGGGCTCGGCGGGCTGGGCGGGCTCGGCGGGCTCGGCGGGCTACGGAAGGAGTCGGAGGTAGTCGGGCAGGTCCCCCGGGGGTGGTCCGCCGAAGTAGGACACCGGCAGGTGGAGGACCATGTACCCCAGGTAGGCGACGTTGGCGATGCCGATGCCGGCCAGCAGCCGGGCCCACGTCCGGCCGGTGCCGGAGAGGAGTTCGCCACCCCGGAACGCCCAGATCTCCCGCCCGGCGGCCAGCGCCCGCTGCTTCATGACGACCATGGGTGTGACCAGGCACGCGGCAATGATGGCGACCCCCGTCATGGGCAGCTGGTACCAGTGGCCGCTGAAGAGGGAGAGGCTCCGGATCGCGTGGGGGTAGCTGTACGAGCCGCCCTGCAAGTAGGCCGCCTCGATGGCCGTGGACGCGGCGACCGCGACGGCGAACGTGACGAGGACGAGCCGGGTGCGGCCCCAGTGCGGCCGGCGCCGGACGATGCGGCCGATGAGTGGGGACGCGCCCCAGTACCAGAAGATCGTCATCCCGTAGGAGAGGCCCGAGGCGGCGAACAGCGTTTCCACCTGCTGCTCCGGGTGGGGGCCGTGCCATCCGGGGATGTACGGGCCCCACGAGGCGACATGGATCATGTAGCGGCTCTGCGTGGCCATCAGTTCGCGGTAGTTGACGAGCGGGGCCTGCCAGAGGCCGGTCAGCCAGCCGGCGAACAGGGCCGCGTCGAAGGTGAGTTCACCGGCCCGCCGGCACGCGCGGACGACCTTGACGGTGACGGCCAGGAGAGCGAGGACCACCAGGCCCTGGAAGGCCCAGGCGAACACCTTCCGGCCGGTGGAGATGCGGTACGGGCGGGGTTCGACGGGATGCCATCCGCCGTCGAGGAGCCAGGGGCCCATGACCGCGACGGCGGCCAGGACGGCGAGCAGGCCGGCGGCGGCGCAGCCGAAGACGGGCGTGCGCCAGATGGGCGTGCGCCAGACGGGCACGCCGGCGGGGCGGGGCTGCGGGACGGGGGCGGTGCGCTGCGTCATGACGCTTGCCTCCCGGGCGGGGGTGGGGATCCGGGACGGAGGGGGGGCGGGCCGGTGCGCGATGCCGCTACGCGGACCCGGTGGTGCGTGCCGTGATGCCGAGCCGTCGCGCGTACGCGGGTATGTGGGGGTTGTCATGGGGGCGGTAGCGGACGGTCGCGCGGTCCCAGGCGTCGGCGGCGTGCATCAGGGCCTTCATCGCGGCGACGTGGGTGCGCAGGGCGTCGGCGGCCGTGCCGTTCGCGAGGTCCGGCGCGCAGCACTCGGGGAGCCGTCGCTCGAGGAAGCGGAAGAACTCCACCTGCAGGCGGACGCGGCGGACCAGGTCGCGGACGGCCTCGTCCCGGCCGAGCCCGGTGGTGCGCTCGAGGACCAGGACGCCGTTCTCGGTGTCGCCCTGGGCCTCCTCGGTCTCGACCGAGCAGATGTCGTTGGTGAAGGCGCAGACGTCGGCGGTGACGGTCCGCATCGCCTGGACGGCCGGCGCGTCGCGGAGGGCGTCGGGGAGCTCGCGGCCGCCGGTGGACTCGTCCATGTCCAGCCAGATCTGCGAGGCGATGGTGACGCGGCGGGTGCGCAGGTAGTCGTCGAGGTCGAGCGATCCGCCGGCGCGGCGGCGGGCGGCCTCCGCGACCTGGCCGGCGATCCAGCCGTGCCAGTGGCGCGCGGCCCGGGCCCGCCACGCGGGGCTCATGTGCCCGCCGACGCGGTGCCAGAGGTCGAGCCAGGCGGCGGCCAGGGGCGGCAGCGCCGAGGGATCCGTGGGGGCGGGCAGGCGGGCGATGGCGTCGCACAGCGGGCGGCTGCGCCGCGCGGCCTCGTCCGGGTCCCTTCCGGCGGGGCCGGTGAACTGGTCGTCCCACAGGCCCATCCAGCACAGCACGTCGTGCCCGAGTGCGAGGCCGGCCCGGCCGGCGTCGGGCAGCATGCGGCCGGTGCAGTCGGCCAGGTCCATCGCGAACAGGGCACGGACGGACGCGGGGTCGGCCAGCCCGTGCGCGGCGATCCACCGCGCGGTGTGGGCCTCGGCCTCGGCGACGTGGGGGCTGATGCGGGCGGGAAAGGGGATCTCGAAGTCGATGTCCTGTGGCATCGGGATCACCGGGAGGCTACCGGCCGTGCCGGCGGTCGCGGGCCGTGTACGCGTGCAGGGCCGCGGTGAAGTCGGCCTCGGTGAAGTCGGGCCACAGCGTTTCGGTGAAGTACAGCTCCGCCTCGGCCGTCTGCCAGAGCATGAACCCGGACAGGCGTTGCTCCCCGGAACTGCGGATGACCAGGTCCACGTCGGGCTGCCCGGCGGTGGACAGCTGCCCGGCCAGCCGGCGCTCGAGCACGGCCGGGGAGGGCGGCGGCCCGTCGCAGCCGAGCCGGGCCAGCGCGCACACGGCGTCGACGATGTCGCCGCGGCCGCTGTAGGCGATCGCCACGTTCACGGTGGTGCCCGTGGCGCCACGGGTGTCCTCCTCGATCCGGCGGAGCGCCTCGGCCCCGTCAGGAGGCAGGCGGTCGAGCGAACCGATGACGCGGATGCGCCGGCGGCCCTCGTCCGCCATCGCGCGGGTTCCGTCGGTGACCGCCCGCAGGATCTCGGCGACGGCGTCGGGACCGCGGCGCAGGTTGTCCCGGGACAGCGCCCACACGGTGACGAACGGCACGCCCGCCCGCTCGCACCAGGTCACCAGCTCGCACACCCGGCTCGCCCCGCTGCGGTACGCGTCGGCGAAGGGGCGCTGGTGGCGTTCGGCCCAGCGCCGGTTGCCGTCCAGGATCACCGCCAGGTGTCGCGGCACCCGCGGGAGCGCGCCGCACGGTGCCGGGCCGGGCCGCTCGTCGCGCCCTTCGTCCCCTGATGCGCCGGCCGGCTCGTCGGCGAGCCGTACGCAGTACCGCTCCAGGTCCAGCAGTGCGGCCGACATCATGACAGACACCTCGTTCCCGTACGTGCCGTCTCTTCAGCCCATCGTGACGGACGCCAACAGCCCTGGTCAGGAGGCGCGTTGGCCTGGGAGGAGAGCACACGGCGGCATGCATGTGCCCTCGGCATGGCCGGTGCGGGAACGCGCTGCCCCGCGCCCCCGCGCGGGACGAAACGGGCGCGGGAACGCCGGTGCCGCCGCGGCTCGCGACCGCCGGAGCGGGCGGTTCGACGGCCGCCGGGGGCGCGGGCGGCCGGTCTGCCCTGAACGGGGCCGGCCCGGTGCGGCTGCGGCCGGCGTGAGAGACGGCGGGCGCCGGGCGGGCCGACGGCCGACCCGGGTGTCTTGCCACCGGGGCCCGCAGCCGCGGCGGCGGCGGAGTGGGTCATGTCGCCGGGGACGTGGAAGGCGGTCCGGAACAGGCCCGGTTCCTCCTGGGCGAAGCAGAGGTAGCCGGTGCCGACGGCGCGGAAGCGGGCGCGCGAGGCAGCCGCCGCGTCCGCGGTCGGCGGCAGGGCGACCTGCCGGCATGGGCGCCGCCTCCAATGTGGACAGCGTCCACTTAGGTGATCTAGGCTCTTGCATGATCATTCCGGGGGTGCGGATCGCCGCACGCTCTGAATGTGAACATCGTGCACAAGGGTTGGTCGGCGGCCGCCCGAACGCTCTTTCATCAGGGGGATTCCGCTTCTCCCCGGACACGAGACACCGAGGAACCCCACGATGCGTACCCTGATCAGCACCGCGTTCATCTCGCTCGACGGCGTCGTCGAGGCCCCGGGCGGCGAGCCCGGCTACCGCAACTCCGGATGGACCTTCAAGCACACGGAGTTCGTCCCCGAAGCGTTCGAGATCAAAGGCCGGGAGCAGCAGGAAGCCGCCGCGATGCTCATGGGCCGGACCAGCTACGAGGCGTTCAGCCCGGTGTGGCCGGACATGGCGGACTTCGCCGACTACAAGGTCATGCCGAAGTACGTCGTCTCCACCACCCTCACCGACAGCGACCTGGTGGCGAACTGGGGCGAGACCACGATCCTGCGCTCGCTCGACGAGGTCGCCGCGCTCAAGGAGACCGAGGGCGGCCCGATCGTCCTCCACGGCAGCGCATCCCTCAACCAGGCCCTCTCGGACGCCGGCCTGATCGACCGCTACCACCTCCTCGTCTTCCCGCTCCTCCTCGGCGCGGGCAAGCGCCTCTTCAGCGCCACCGACAAGGACACCCAGAAGCTCAAGCTCATCGAACACGAGACCTACGCCAACGGCCTGCAGAAGAACGTATTCGACGTCGTCCGCTGACAGGCCGCGCACCAGAAGTACGCACACGGACAGAAGGACGGAACCCGAGATGACCGCAACGCCGAAAGGCCCTGCCAGCTACTTCCCCTCCATCGAGAAGAAGTACGGCCGCCCGATCACGGAATGGAAGGATCTCATCCGCTCCTCGCCCCTGACCAAGCACATGGAGCTTGTCACCTGGCTGAAGGCTGAACACGGCCTGGGGCACGGCCACGCCAACGCACTGGTCGCCCATACCCTCGCCGAAGACACCGGCAAATGAACCACCCCCGGTAGGAACTCGTCGCACAGGGTCTGTCCTGAACGGGGCCAACCTGGTGAAGCCCCTGCTGGTCGCGGTGGTGGGCCGCTGATGGACAAGCGGCATTGGCCAGCGGATCACCGTCCGTACGACCGCGAACAGGGGGCACCACCATGCTCAACCGCGCACGAGCGATGACGGCACTGGCAGCGGCGGCCTTGGCCGCGACGCTCTCCGCAGGCACCGCGGCCCAGGCCGCCCCGACCGCCACCGCCGACCGGGCGAACTCGCCGCGAAGCGCGCTCTGATGACGGCCGGCTCGGTCCCGGACACCGCCTTCACAGTGGCGTCGGGCGGGACCGGCGCGGCCAGTTGGAACGCCACCCGGTACGGCTACACCGGCACCTTCCGCGACGGCTCGAGCATCCTGGACGTCGCCTGGACCTCGTCACGTCTCAAAAGCTTCGGGATCGCTCCGAACCGCACGATCTGGCACGCGTGGCCCGGCTCGGGCCGCTGGCAGGAAATGCCGCACAACGGCCGGGCCGACGACGTGGGCGCGGCCGCGGCGGACGGTGCCCGACGCGCCGTTTCCGTGTCGGTGTACGGCAGCGGCTACTGGTGCAGCGTCGACCCGGGCAACGGCCGATGGGGGGCGTGGTCGCGCTGCTGACCCCGGACCGTGCCCAGGGCATGTCTGACGGGACGCTCAAAACAACTCTTCCCTACAACTCTGGCCCCGGACCATCTGGCCCAGGGCCAGAACACCCCAACGTCTTCGTCGGTCCACCAGGTCATGCTCAGGGCCGGAGCATGACGTTCACCGTTCCGAAGGCCTGGGCGCCCTTGTACCGCTTGTCGCCCTGGAACGTGGCGACGTAGCCGTTGGTGAGCGTGCCGACGGTGGTCGGCCCCAGACGGATGGGCCCGTTGCAGGCGGCCTCGCCCTCGCCATCGGTGACCGCCCGGCAGATCTCGGTGCCGTCCGGCGTCCAGAAGTACACCTTCTTGCCCGCCAGCGGTTCGCCGCTCGCGGCGTCGGACAGGAAGGCCCTTGCCCCGATGGAGGGCGGGAAGACATTGGCGACCGCCTGCCGCGTCACCAACCGGGTCGCGCGTGCCTCGTGCGCGCTCCCTCCTGCGTGGGCGGAGGCCGTCGGGGCGCTCCCCAGGGCGGCGGCGACGGCCACAGTGAGCAGGGGCACGGCGAACCGGAGCGCGGGGACGGGCATGAGAACTCCTCAGGGAACGCGGGAAGAGCCGGTCATCGTCTCTTCGTACAGGCCGATCAACGGCGCAGCGCTGTCATGGTTACGTAGGGTCCGGCCGGTTTCACCCCGCAGTGCTCGTTACTGCCCGGTCCCGGGAGAGTGGGCCGTGCGACGGTGCGGGCTACGCTTTCGGGTGCAGCGTCCACACGGTCGTCACCTCGCGGCGGTCATCTTCGGAAAGCCGGACGCGCCCCTTTCCCCGCCCGTATCGTGCGCGGGATGAGCGACCTCCTTCGCATCGGCGCATCCCCCACCGACGCCGATGTCGATGCCTGGCACTCCGTCGTCACCGCCGCCCACGCCGCCGACCTGCCGCCCACCGTCCCCGCACCCTGCCGGGTCGAGACAGCAGGTGGTCTGCGCGTGCCCCGGGTGCGCAGCCGGCACATCAACCTGGCCGTGCCCATGTCTCATGGCAGGCCCGGGGAGTTCGCCGGGGTCGCCGCGCTGCGGCTGTTCGACGAGGCAGAGAACCGGACGACCGCCTGGATCGAGCGGCTCGCCGTCCGGCCGGAGGTGCGGCGGCGTGGTATCGGCAGCCGGTTGTGGGAGGCGCTGCGTGCCGTGCTGGTCGAGGAAGGGCGTACCTCCGTGGGGCTGGAGGTCGAACTCGGTGGTGCGGGCGAACAATTCGCCCTTGCGCACGGCTTCCGCTGTGCGCTGCCGTTGACGGTGTACGTTCTGGACCTCGCCCATGAGGGCGGTGCTCCAGGTCCGTCCCTCCCCAATGGCTACCGGTTCGTGGAATGGACCGGTGTCGTCCCCTCCCGGCACGCCCCCGCCTTCTCGCTCGCGCATCAGGCCATCGCGGATGTGCCGCGCGGGGACTTGGAGATGAGGCCACGCGTATGGGACGCGGAGCGCGTGCGTGTCCTGCAGCAGGCGAATGTCGATCGTGGTGCGGTGCTGCTGACCGTCGTGGCGGTCTCCCCGGACGGGGCGCATGCCGGGTATTCGGTGCTGGGGCTGCCGTCGTCGGACGCTGTACGTGCGGTGCTGTACGAAACCGCCGTCGTGCCCGCCCACCGTGGGCTCGGTCTCGGGCGCGCGGTATCGCTGCGGATGCTGGAGGTGCTGAGGGACCAGCGGCTGCCGGTACGGGAGATCGCTGGGACCGTGGCCGATGGCAACAGGCCGATGCGCGCGGTCGGCAAGCCGTTCGGGTACCGGCCCGAGCGGTCGCTCGGGTTTTACCAAGCGCGGTGGGATTACGCTCGTGACCAATACACCTAGCGCCACCGCCCCCCGGTTGCCGTTGCGAGCAGGGCTCGCAGGGCGGCCGGGGAGGTGGCGATCACGGTGTTGGGGGCGTCGCTCTCGCGGAGGAGTATTCGGTCGGCCGCCGGGTTGGCGAGTTCTATACAGTCGCCTTGGCTGTCAGTCGAGAACGACGACTTCTGCCACTGAATAACCACGATTCCTCACATCTTCATAGCTGCTGTGCCACTTTACGAATGAAGTCTCGTGAGCGCTCTGGAGTGAGCGCCGTTTCTTCGATGCGGTCCAGAACGGACCGGTAGTTGCCGAGCTGCGTCTCGCTGTCCAGGAATGCCGAACCCGTCGGCGTATCGACATGGACCGTGTCGAGCTGCGGAACGCTTCCCGAGATGTAGAGCGTCGAGCCCCCAGCATGGGGGAAACCGCCGGCTGAGAAGGGGACCACCCTCACCGTAATGCTGTCGCGCTCCGCCTCGTTCAAGACGTGTTCGAGCTGCGAGCGGGCTACGCTGCGACCTCCGAACTGCATCAACAGGGCAGCCTCATGGATGAGGTACGTACATGTAGGCGGTTGCGGTCGATCAAGAACGTCACGCCGCCTCATTCGATGCGAGAGCCTGCGCCGAAGGATTACCGGGCTGAGAGGCGGCATCGCCTGACGGAACACTGCTCGAGCGTATTCCTCGGTTTGTAGCAACCCCGGCAGATGCATGATCTGCAACGCTCGAAACCCGACCGCATGATGCTCCAGCTCGGCGAGATCGAGCGCCGCACTGCCCAGGGAGTCGCGGTATTCGTCCCACCAGCCTCCGCTGCGCTCCTCGGTCATGGCGACAAGCGCATCGACGAGCGCAGGCTCCGGGCAGCCGTAGGAGGTAGCCCAGGCGCGGACCCGTTCACCGCTGACGCCGTGACGGCCCGACTCGATGTTGCTCATGCTCGAACGTTCGGTGCCCAGCAGACCGGAGGCTTGAGCAAGTGACAGCCCTGCTCGCTCCCGCATCCTTCGGAGCTCCGCACCCAGCCTCCGCTGTCGGACGGTTGGGGCCTTCCTCGGTGGCATCCGTTCCCCTCCTGTCGGCACTCAGTGTGGCGCGTGACCGGAAGAGGGTCCACTCGTTCCAGTGATTGAACTCGTTTCGTAAACGGTTAGAACTCTCGTGTTCTACCGTCGACGCAGACGAACTTCGGTCAGAGCCCAGCGAGTTGGAGGAGCCATGTACCGCAAAGGCGCATACGTGGTGGACGTACGTGAGGACAGGATCGCCCAAGTGATCGGCGGCACCAGCAGCCGCGTACAGCTACAGAGCCCGGACGGCTCCCTGCAATGGGAAGTACCCTTCGCCGCCCTGCGATTGGCGACCGGCGCGGAGCGCGAGGCGGCGGGGCTGCGGCCGTATCTCAGTACGTGCCCCGACTGCGTAGAACTGGCGACGCGCCGCCGCACCGCACCGCCCGGGCAACGCGGCAAGGCCACCGCCGACGCGCACCTCCACTGGGTGACGGCGCACTCCACGCCGGAGGCGAACCGATGACGACCTGCCACCACCCCGAATGGGAATCCGCCGGAACCGGCGAGGCCCGCTGCAAGCGCTGCGGCACTCGCCGCTTCACGGACTACGGCGCCCTACGACCCCCGGCCTGCCCGAAGCGGTGCGACCACCGGCCCGTACACGCGCCAAGACCGACCGCATGGCGGCCACACTCATCTCCCGCAC
Organism: Streptomyces griseocarneus; assembly: GCF_014655595.1. Classification (GTDB taxonomy): domain Bacteria; phylum Actinomycetota; class Actinomycetes; order Streptomycetales; family Streptomycetaceae; genus Streptomyces; species Streptomyces griseocarneus. The sequence continues at coordinate 275,189 of NZ_BNBL01000003.1, forward strand.
CGCCTACCACCTCACCCACTGGGGCCGTCAGGCGAGAACACCGACGCGGGCGGCGAGCCCGCGTAGCTCGGTGGTTGTTCGCCCGGAGACCAGCAGGCCGGAGACCAGCGACTTCACGGCCGGGCGGGCATGGGTCTCTTCCGGGGCGTGGTGTTCGGCGGCCAGGAGCGCGCGGATGCAGTCGTCCTGGCGGTTCCAGCGGGCGAAGGCTGTGGCGATGTCGATGTAGTAGCGGGCCCGCCGGCGCGGGCGGCGGTGTAGGCCGCGGACTGGATCAGTAGGCCCCGCTGGGCCGCCAAGGCCGGCTCGCCGCCGCGGAGGGCGGGGTGGTCGGCGGCCGCCAGGGCGATGGAGAGGGCCTGCTCGTGCCAGTCGGCCTTGCGGGCCAGGACCGCGAGCTGTCGCGCGGCTTCCGCGACCAGCAGGGGCTCGCCGGCGGCTTCGGCGGCCTGGCGGGGCACGGTCGGCGGCCATCCAGCCGAGCTGCTGCTCCTCCAGCTTGATCAGCATGCGCGTGGCCAGCAGGTAGCTGTGGGTCAGCAGCCCGTCGTCCTGGGCACCTTCACCACCGGCCCGGGCGTGGGCCGCGCAGATCAGCCGGGGCAGCCGTACGGCCAGACTGCTGTACGCGCAGGCGTGGAAGTCGGTGAAGGCGCGGGCCAGATCCGTGCGCAGGACCGCCGCCGACGGCACGGTGACATCCGCATCCAGGCCGAGCATGGCGTCCCGCAAGCGCGTGACCAGGGCCTCGCCGGCGGCGGCGTCCTCGCCGGGTGTCCTGCCCGTGGGCAGGACGGGGGCGCCGACGGCCGCGGCGGCCGTGACCGCGAGGTTCGCGAGCAACTTCCTGCGCCGCACCGGGTCCTCCCCGCCTTCTCGACGAGCCGTCTCCGCCACCCTAGGACGGGGCAGGCGCGGGTAGGCGGCGGTTGGCCCGATCGGGCGCGGCAGGGCTCCATCGTCGCCGACATGCTGCAGACGGCGTAGTACACCCGTCATGTGATCTCGCGGTACAGGGATCTGCACCAGTCGGTCCTGGATACGGAGGAAGCCCGTCCGGGCCCGCACAAAGCACCAGGAGAGTCCGACGGCGCTCCCCGGCGTCCGCGTCCGGAACGAGGCAGAAGGGTCAAGGGCCCGTTGGCCGCCAGAGACGCAGGAAAGCTGTGCCCGTGCGGCCCCGGCCTGCGCCCGGTCCGGGGCCGGGCCGGGGCCGGGCCGGGGCCGCGTCAACCGGTCGCCGATCAGCTCGGCTGGTCGCCGGTGTACCGGTAGATCTCGGCGCCGCTGTTGATGTGCCACACGGTGCCGTCGGCGCCGGCGGCGATGTCGATGGCCGTGCCGGGGATCTTGACCCACGGATTGCCGCCGGAGGCGTCGTTGTTGGTGTAGCGATAGATACTGCCGCCCGGGTCGACGCCCCACACGTTCGTCCGGGAGCCCACCGCGATGCGCTTCAGGCTGCCGTTGACGTTCTTCCACGGGTTCGCGCCGTCCTGGTCCCCGGTGTACCGGAAGACCTGGTTGCCGCCGTTGACGCCCCACACGGTGCCGTCGGCGCCCGCGCCGATGTCGCTCAACGCCCCGGGGATCTTGATCCACGGGTTGGCGTCGTGGTTCGTGTACCGGTAGATGGCGCCTGCGGAGTCCACGCCCCACACGTTCGTCCTGGAACCCGCGTCGATGCGGACCAGGCTGCCGGAGATGCCCTTCCACGGGCCGCCGTCCTGGTCCCCGGTGTACCGGTAGATCTGATTGCCGGCGTTGACACCCCATGTCGTACCGTCGGAGGCCGCCCCGATGTCGCTGAGGCCCCCCGGGATGTTGATCCAGGGGTTGGCGTCGTAGTTGGTGTACCGGTAGATGGCGCTCGCCGCGTTCACCCCCCACACCGTCGTCCTGGACCCCGCCGAGATGGCAGTGAGAGCACCTGCGACCTTCACCCAATCCGCCATGCCACATCATCCTTCCCCGAGCGGTTGCTGACCCGGTCATCCTCGGTGAAAAAACGAGCTGGCAAAGCGGAAGAATGCTTGTCTTAATACTGAATAAGCCTGTAAATCGATGTTTTAACGACCATCACCTTGCCTGCCGAGGGACGGGAGAGGTTCAGTCGGGAGCTTTTCGGCTGGAAGTGCTGTCCCTCATATAGGGGATCGACGCATATGCCGGTTCATGCCTCCCGCCGGGACGTCCCCGCCGACCGGAGGCGGACGGGCCGGCGTGCGAGCGCCATCCGTGGCGGCCCGGCACCCCGCCCCCGCGCCCTGGCGCCGCCCGGACCCCGCCCCGATCGCGTACGCCTCGCGGCGTAACCCGGAGCGGCCCCGCTCGCCCCGCTCGGTGTGCGCGTGGGGCGATGGCGGCCGACCCTGGACGCAGGGGGTCTGCTCCAGCCGAAGGGTGAACGCCGTCATGAAGACTCCCCCGATCGTCGCGCCGCAGGAGTGGGAGGCCGCGCGCCAGGAGCTGCTGGTGGAGGAGAAGCGGCTGACGCGGGCCCGTGACGCGCTGGCCGCCAAGCGGCGGCGGATGCCGTGGATGGCGGTGGAGAAGGGGTACGCGTTCGACGGCCCCGGGGGCAGGGTGGGTCTGCTCGACCTGTTCGAGGGGCGTCGTCAGCTGATCGTCTACCGCGCCTTCCACGAGCCCGGCGTGTTCGGCTGGCCGGACCATGCCTGTCGCGGCTGCTCGATGGTGGCCGACCATGTCGGCCACCTGGCCCATCTGAACGCCCGCGACACCACTCTCGTCTTCGCCTCGCGCGCGCCGCAGCCGGACATCGAGCGGGTGAAGGCGCGCATGGGGTGGACGATGCCCTGGTACACGATCACCGACAGCTTCGACGCCGACTTCGGCGTGGACGAGTGGCACGGCACGAACGCGTTCATCCGCGACGGCGACAGCGTGTACCGCACCTACTTCATCAACGCCCGCGGCGACGAGGCGCTGGGGAGCACCTGGAGCTACCTCGACATGACCGCGCTGGGGCGGCAGGAGATGTGGGAGGACTCGCCCGAGGGCTACCCCAGCACCCCGCCGTACGAGTGGTGGAACTGGCACGACGCGTACGGCGGCGACGCCGAGCCGGCGCCGGAGTGGCTGGCCAAGACGCGCCAGGGCCCCCGGGGCCGGCGCGACTGATCCCGCCCTTACGCCGGTACCGGCTCCTTCTCCCCCGAGGGGTCCGGCGCCTCGCCGTGCCCGTGGCCGTGGCCGTCGTCGACGAGCGTCGCCTCGTCGAACGGCACGTGCCCCGCCAGGACCTCCCGTACGCGCGCGTGGTCGATCTCCTTGGTCCACGTGCCGATGAGCACCGTGGCCACCGCGTTGCCCGCGAAGTTCGTCAGGGCGCGGGCCTCGCTCATGAAGCGGTCGATGCCGACGATCAGTCCGACGCCGTCGACCAGGTCGGGGCGGTGGGACTGCAGGCCGCCCGCGAGGGTGGCGAGGCCCGCGCCGGTCACGCCGGCCGCGCCCTTCGAGGCGACGATCATGAAGAGCAGCAGGGAGACCTGCTGGCTCACCGACAGCGGATTGCCCATCGCCTCGGCGACGAAGAGGGAGGACATCGTCAGGTAGATGGCCGTGCCGTCGAGGTTGAAGGAGTAGCCGGTGGGGACGGTGATGCCGACGACCGGGCGGCTGACGCCCAGGTGCTCCATCTTGGCGATCAGCCGCGGCAGGGCCGACTCGGAGGACGACGTCGACAGGATCAGCAGGAACTCGCGCCCCAGGTACTTCAGCAGGGTGAGGATGTTGACCCCCGCCACCAGGCGCAGCAGCGTGCCCAGCACCACCACCACGAAGATCAGGCAGGTCGCGTAGAAGCCGATCATGATGACGGCCAGCGACTTCAGGGCGTCGACGCCCGTCGCCCCGACCACGGCCGCGATCGCCCCGAACGCGCCCACCGGCGCCGCCCACATGATCATGCCGAGGATGCGGAAGACCAGCTTCTGCAGGTGGCCGATGCCGCGCAGCACCGGCTCGCCGGCCGGGCCCATGGCCTGCAGGGCGAAGCCGGACAGCAGGGCGACGAGCAGGGTCTGCAGGACCTCACCGCCGGTGAAGGCGGAGACCATGGTGGTCGGGATGATGCCGAGCACGAAGGCGGCGGTCGACTCGTGGGCGGCGCCCTTGGCCTGGGCCTCGCCCGCGTGCCGGAGGGAGTCGGTCAGGTGCAGGCCGCTGCCGGGCTCCAGGAGGTTGCCGACGACCAGGCCGATCGCCAGGGCCACCGTGGACATCAGCAGGAAGTAGCCGAGCGCGAGCCCGCCCACGGCGCCGACCTTGGCCGCCTTGCGCACCGAACCGATGCCGAGCACGATCGTGCAGAAGATGACCGGCGAGATCATCATCTTGATCAGGTTCACGAAGCCGGTGCCCAGCGGCTTGAGCTCGACCGCGGCGCCCGGCGCCGCGAAGCCGACCGCGACGCCCGCGAGCACCGCGCCGATCACGGCCAGATAGAGGTAATGGGTCCGGTCCGGCCTGCGGCCGGCCGATGGGGACTGCACTGCCACGGTTGTCTCCTCGTGATGCCTGGACGCGTCCGTACGTCGTCGCGGAGACTATGCACGCGGATGTGACGGCGGTCACCCTTGCGTGCATTACGTTCACGAACGCGCGGGCAGGCACACTGTCCGCCATGCGCAAACCTCGCATACGCCGCCCCCGCAGCCTGGCAGGCCAGCTCTTCGCGATGCAGATCGTGCTGGTCGCTGCCGTGGTGGCCGCCTGCGCGGTCTTCGCCTACGTCTCCGGCCGCGGCCAGGCCCAGGAGGCCGCCCGCCGCCAGGTCACCGCCGCCGCGGCCGCCGTCGCCGCGTCGCCCGCCGTGCGCGCGGCCGTCCGCGCGCCCGATCCCAGCGCCGCGCTGCAGCCGTACGCGGAGCGGGTGCGCCGGGACACCGGCGTCGACTTCGTGATCATCATGAGCCCGGGCGGGGTGCGCTGGACCCACCCCGACCCGCTCCGGATCGGCGAGCGCTTCCTCGGCCACACCGGCCCCGCCCTGCGCGGGCAGGCGTTCTCGGAGACGTACACCGGCACGCTGGGCCCGTCGGTGCGGGCCGTCGTGCCCGTGCACTCCGGTTCCGCCGGCGTCACCGCGCTGGTCAGCGCCGGCATCACCGTCGACGCGATCAGCGCCGACATGCGCCGCCGGCTCGCCGTGCTGTTCGCGGTGGCGCTGTCCGTGCTCGCCCTCGGCGGGGCCGGGACGTACCTCCTCAACTCCCGGCTGCGCCGCCACACCCACGGCATGAACGCCGCCGAGCTCGGCCGCATGCACGACTACCACGAGGCCGCGCTGCACGCGGTGCGCGAGGGGCTGCTGATGCTCGACGGGCGCCGGCGCATCGCCCTGATCAACGACGCCGGACGGGAGCTCCTCGGCCTGCACGGCGACGTCGTCGGCCGCCGCGTGGACGCGCTCGGCCTCACGCCGTCCGTCACCGAGGCCCTGCTGGCCCCCGGGCCGCGCGTCGACGAGGTGCACCTGACCGCCGAGCGGATCGTGGTGGTGAACACCTCGCCGGTCTCCGGCGGGGAACGGCAGGGCACGGTGGTGACCCTGCGCGACCACACCGAACTGCAGGCGCTGTCCGGCGAACTGGACTCCGTGCGCGGCTTCGCCGAGGCACTGCGCTCGCAGGCGCACGAGGCCGCCAACCGGCTGCACGCGGTGGTCTCCCTCATCGAACTCGGCCGCGCGGACGAGGCCGTCGACTTCGCCACCGCCGAGCTCGAGCTGGCCCAGGCCCTGACCGACCGGGTGGTGGCCGCCGTCGCCGAACCGGTCCTGGCCGCGCTGCTACTGGGCAAGGCCGCCCAGGCCAACGAGCAGGGCGTGGAGCTCGTCCTGGCCGACGACACCCGCGTCGACGACGGGCTCCTGCCGCCCGGACTGCCCGCCCGCGACCTGGTCACCATCCTCGGCAACCTCGTCGACAACGCCGTCGAGGCGGCCCGCGACGCCCACCGCCCCGGCCGCGTCACCGTCACCGTGCGCGCCGACGGCGGCGAACTGCTGCTGCGGGTCGGCGACAGCGGCCCCGGCGTGGCGCCCGAGGCCGTGGACGAGGTGTTCCGGCGCGGCTGGTCCACCAAGTCGCCCGGGGCCGCCCCGCACGGCCGCGGCCTGGGCCTGGCGCTCGTCCGGCAGGCCGCCCGGCGCAACGGTGGCACGGTCGCCCTCGGCGCCTCCCCCTGCGGCGGGGCCGAGTTCACGGTCCGGCTGCCCCTGCGTGTCCGTACGTCCGAAGGAGTCCCCGCATGAGCACGAGCCCGAGACCGCTGCCGAGAGCCGCGGCGCCCCCGATCAGGGTGCTCGTCGTCGAGGACGATCCCGTGGCCGCCGACGCCCACGCACTGTACGTGGGCCGGGTGCCGGGGTTCACGGTCGCGGGCGTGGCGCACTCGCGGTGCGACGCCTCGCAGTTCCTCAAGCGGACGGCGGTCGACCTGCTCCTGCTCGACCTCTACCTCCCCGACGGCCACGGCCTCCAGCTGGTGCGCTCGCTGCGCGCGGCCGGGCACGCCGCGGACGTCATCGCGGTCACCTCGGCCCGCGACCTGGCCGTGGTGCGCGAGGGGGTGTCGCTGGGCGTCGTCCAGTACGTGCTCAAGCCCTTCACCTTCGCCACCCTTCGCGACCGCCTGGCCCGGTACGCGGAGTTCCGCGCCGCCGCCGGGGAGGCGAGCGGGCAGGAGGAGGTGGACCGGGCGCTGGCCGCGCTGCGCGCGCCGCAGCCGGTGGCGCTGCCCAAGGGGCTGGCCGTGGACACCCTGCAGGCCATCACCGACACCCTGCGCTCCGCCGGCGACGGCGGCGTCTCGTCGGGGGCGGCGGCCACGTCGGTCGGCGTCTCGCGGATCACCGCGCGGCGCTACCTGGAGTACCTGGTGGACACCGGGCGGGCCGGACGGGCCCCGCAGTACGGGCAGATAGGCCGGCCCGAGCTGCTCTACCGCTGGGCCGGCAGGCGCTGAGGTCCCGGGCGCGTGCGGCGGGGCCGCCGGGGGAACGTACGACTCGACATCCCAAGGTGCAGGAGGTCGTGCCGTGCGCCCCACCAGCCCCGTACCCCTCGTCGCCGCCCTCACCGCTCTCGCCGCCCTCGCGACGCTCACCGCCTGCGGCGACTCCGGCGGCGACCGGGACACCGTGAAGGTCGTCTACCCGCGCAGCACGGACAACAAGGTCCGGCTCATGGACGACTACCTGGCCGTGATCAAGAAGCAGTTCGAGCGGGAGCACGCGGGCAAGAAGCTCCGGCTCATCCCCGTCCAGGCCACCCAGGACGACTACTACGCCAAGGTCCAGCAGATGATGCGGTCGCCGAAGACCGCCCCGGACGTGGTGCACGAGGACACCTTCGTCCTCAACTCCGACGTCAGGAGCGGCTACTTGAGACCGCTGGACGACAAGCTGGCCGGCTGGAAGCACTGGAACCGCTTCGCGCCGGCCGCGAAGGCGTCGGCCAAGGCGGAGGACGGGAAGACGTACGGGGTGCCGGACGGCACCGACACCCGCGCCCTGTGGTTCAACAAGGAGCTCTTCGCCCGCGCCGGCCTGCCGGCCGACTGGCACCCCGGGACCTGGAACGACGTCCTGGACGCCGCCCGTACGCTCAAGCGCCGGCTGCCCGGCGTGATCCCCCTCAACGTCTACACCGGCAAGGGCGCCGGCGAGGCCGCCTCGATGCAGGGCTTCGAGATGCTGGCGTACGGCACGGGGTCCGATCCCCTCTACGAGCCGTCGTCGAAGAAGTGGGTGACGGGCGGGGCGGGCTTCCGCGACGCCCTGGACTTCGTCCGCACCGTCTACGCCGAGAAGCTGGGCCCGGATCCCTCGGACGCCCTCTCCCCCACCATCGGCACCCGGGTGACCAACGACTGGCTGCCGGGCGGCAGGCTGGCCATCGCCCTGGACGGCTCCTGGCTCGGCAAGTTCTGGCTCGCCTCCGGGGCCAGGCCCTGGCCCCAGTGGTCGAAGGTGATGGGACAGGCCGCCTTCCCGACGCGGGACGGCAAGGCGCCCGGGCGCGTCAGCCTCTCCGGCGGCTGGACGTGGTCCATCGGCGCCAAGTCGCCCCGGGCCGACCTCGCCTGGCAGCTCATCGAAACCATGCAGACCCCCGCCAACGCCACCGACTGGACCGTGCGGGACGCGCAGATCGCCGTACGCGACGACGTGGCCGCGGCGCCCGCGTACCGCACGTCGATGCCGGGCGTCGCCTTCTTCACGGACCTGGTCAAGGACACCCGCTACCGCCCGGCCCTGCCGGTCTACCCGCAGGTCTCCAACGCCATCCAGGAGGCGATGGAGTCCGTCACCACCGGCGACGCCGACACGGCGGGGGCCGCCCGCCGCTACGACGAGCGGCTGCGGTCGATCGCGGGCCCGTCGGGCGTGACGGCCCGGTGAGCGCGCGCCGCGCCGCGGGCGGCCTCCCGCGCTGGCTCCCCCTCGCCCCGGCGAGCGCCCTGTTGCTGCTCTTCCTCGCCGGGCCGATCGGCTACTGCGTCGTCCTGGCCTTCACCGACACCCAGCTCTCGGGACAGGCGTCGGCCTCGTTCGTCGGCCTCGCCAACTTCCGGCGCGCCTTCGCCGACGACGACTTCGTCAACGCGGTGCTGCTGACGCTGGTCTTCACGGTCGTGTCGTCGATCGTCGGCCAGAACACGCTGGGCTTCGCCCTCGCCGCCCTGATGCGGCGCGCCTCGAAGGCGGTGCGGACGCTGACGGGCACGGTGGTGATCGCCGCGTGGGTGCTCCCGGAGATCGTCGCCGGGTTCCTGCTCTACACGTTCTTCACCCGGGAGGGCACGCTGAACGCCGTCCTGGAGGGGCTGGGCCTGCCCGGCCAGAACTGGCTGTTCACCCTGCCCATCCTCGCCGTCTCGTTCGCCAACGTCTGGCGCGGCACGGCCTTCTCGATGCTGGTCTACTCGGCCGCGCTCGCGGAGATCCCCCGGGACGTGACGGAGGCGGCGGAGGTCGACGGGGCGAGCGGCGTGCGCCGCTTCTGGCACATCACCCTCCCGATGATCCGGCGCTCCATCGGCACCAACCTCATGCTCAACACCCTGCAGACGCTGTCGGTCTTCGGCCTCATCTGGGCCATGACGCGGGGCGGGCCGGGCAACCGCAGCCAGACGCTGCCGGTATTCATGTACGACCAGGCGTTCCTGAAGTCCCTGATCGGCTACGGCACGGCGGTGGCGCTGCTGCTGTTGCTGGTGGGAGGGCTGTTCTCAGCGGTGTACGTGCGGTTGCTGCGGGAGGAGGTGTGAACGGTCCCCCTCCCGCGGCGACCGGGACTACTGGCCGGGATTAGTGACCGGAACTACTGACCAGGACTACTGGCCCGGACTACTGAGCGGGATCACTGACCGGGACTACTGGCCGAGCGGCGAGACCGCGTTGCACAGCGCCAGGCCCGTGTCCGAGGCCTTCGCGGTCTTCTCGTCCAGGACCTTGCCCTTGTACGTGATCTTGCAGCCGCCCTCGCCCTCGGTGACCATCGCGCTGACGGTCGGGGACTCGATGCCCTTGAGGGTGACCGTCTTCTTCCACGGCGTCTTCGGCTTCTCCTCGGTGGTGAAGTCCGGCTTGGCCGCCGAGCCCTTGCCCTCGTTGAAGTCGACCGAGTCGACGGAGCCGGTGACCTCGTAGGTGACCTCGAAGCTGCCGCCCACGGCCTTGTCGACCGTGTCCACGGCCTTGTCCTCGACCTTCTTCTTGGCGTCGGAGGCCTTCTCCTCGACCGACTTCCTGGCCTCGCCCTCCTCCTTCCCGGCTGCCTTCCGGACGTCCTCGGTGCTGCAGGCGGTCACGGCGGTCAGCGCCAGACCGGCCACGGCGAGGGCGGAGAGGGTGCGGCGGACACGGGCGGAGCGGTTCACGAAACGTTCCTTCGAGCAGTGGGGGTGGGGCACAGCCGCTCGAGTCAACAGCAAAGAAAAAGCAAAGACAAGCCCGGAATCATAACGGTTGGCAGGGCGGAAGGAGGGGCGGAACCGTAGGCTCCACCCCTCCCTCAGCCGGCGTCAGGAATGGGAGCGGACGCCCGCCCCGCCCTTGCCGTGACGCACCAGCACCACCAGATTGGCGACGGCGCCGAAGAGCCCCGTCACGGCGGCGACCCGGTCACCGGGCAGCGCGGCACAGGCGCCCATCACGACGATGACGACGACCACCACGACGGCGATGTCCGGGAAAGCCTTGCGTTTCCACGGGGGCCGTAGGGGACGATAAGAGAGTGACTGACCCATCCGGTCCGTCCTTCCCGCCGATGACATCGGCTGGCTGGGCCGCCATGTGTCCTCTTGTGCTTGCGAGGCCGGGGACACTGGCGGCTTGTCAACTTCCGCGCCACCAGCATGTATTGACCGTTGTCCCTGTTCAATCGAACGAGACAATACGACTACAATACGCGCCCAATCGGCGACAATGGGGGACGACATGCCCAGACGGCTCACGCATCTGGATTCGGCGGACGGACCCTTGGCCCGGTTCGCCCTCGAACTCCGCGCCCTGCGCGACGCCGCCGGCTTCGACGCCCCGACGGTGGATCAGATAGCGGTGCGCTCCCACATCCCCCGCTCCACGCTCTACGCGGCGCTGCGCGGCCTGCGCGTACCCACGCGCCCGGTTCTGGGCGCGCTGGTCACGGCCTGGGACGGGGATCCGGTGGAGTGGCTGATGAAGCGCACGGCGACGGAGGCGGAGCTGGAACGCGAGCGGTCCCGCCGCCGGCCCGTTCCGGTGCCCGGGCCTCGCCGGGCACCGGACGGGCCGGCGGTGGAACCGACCCCGCTCCCGGGGCAGTCCGGCATCGGCCCCACGCGAGGGGCGGCCGACTTCGCCGCCGCGCTGCGACACCTGCGGCACACGGCGGGCGCCCCGTCGTTGCGGCAGATCGCGAGGCGGATCCACACCAACGACGCACTCCCCGCCGTGGTCAGCCCCTCGACCCTCTCCGATGTCTTCCGCGGCCGGCGGATCCCCCGATGGGACGTCCTGCGCAGCGTCGTCTGGGCCCTCGACGGCAACGAACAGGAGTGGCTGAGGCGCTGGCAGGACGTCCAGTCGGCGACCTACGGAATCAGGTAGTTGTAGACCTCGAACACCGTCGAGTCGAAGGGCGGCGCCCCCAGTTCCACCGCCGCCGGGATGACGCTCTTCTCCAGGAAGGCGCGGAACGCCTCCTCCGACTCCCAGACGTCGATCACCTGCCACTCGCCCTCGCCCGCCGGCGTGGCGACGTGGGCCAGCAGCCCGGCCGGCGGGTTCGCCGTGTCCGGGATCGCCTTGTCGACCGTCGCCTGGTACAGCTCCGGGTTCCACCCCGCGCCACGGCTGTGCACCATCACTGCCATCCGTCGCTCCCTCCGCACCTGAGGTTGGTTGCGCGTTCAACGCTACGGTCGGGCCGGGTGCGGGAAGGAGTGGTGTCCGCCCCGCCCCGCGGCACACCCCCACGCCGGAGCGCGGAAGGGGCGCTGTGCCCGGCGCGTGCCCAACTCGGCTGCCTCCTGGAGGAGTCGGAGCGCGACGGCATCACGGCGAGGCGGAACTCACCCCATCACCACGGTCGGCGGCGTCACCGGCGGCTGCGGCTTGATCACGGCGAACGTCGCGCCGAAGGGGTCGGCGAGCCAGGCCATGCGGCCGACGTCCGGCACGTCGGAGGCCGGCACGCGGACCGAGCCGCCGCCGCCCTGCGTCCCGCGGACGACGGTGTCGACGTCGGCGACGGCGAAGTAGGGGATCCAGCGCGGGGTCTCGCTCTCCTCGAGGAGGGGCACGACGCCGCCGAAGGAGGCCTCCTGCTGGTCGTCACCGTCCGCGGTCGACAGGACCGTGTACGTCATGCCGGGGACCTTGAGGTCGGCGGAGCGCCAGCCGAACACGCCCCGGTAGAAGGCCTTGGCGGCGGCGGGGTCGCCGACGTGGAGTTCGGTCCAGCACAGGGAGCCCTCGTCGGAGGTCTTCTCGAGGCCGGGGACGGCGGCCGGCTGCCAGACGGCGAAGTCGGCGCCGCCGGGGTCGGTGAAACAGCCCATGCGGCCGGCTTCCATGACGTCGAACGGGGCGACCCGCACGACGCCGCCGCCCTGCTCGATGGCCTTGGCGGTGGCGTCGGCGTCGGACGTCTGGAAGTAGACGGTCCAGGCGGAGCTGGCGCCGTCCTCGCTGAGGGGGCCGAGCGCGGCGACGTTCCTTCCGTCCTTCTTGAAGAAGCCGTAGCCGCCGGCGTCGGGACCGGCCGACTCGAGGTCCCAGCCGAAGACGGAGCCGTAGAAGGCGGCGGCCGCCTCCGTGTCGGGCGTACCGAGGTCGAGCCAGTTGGGAGCGCCGGTGACAAAGTCGGTGGTGAGCATGGTGGGGTGCTCCTTCGACGGATTCCGCCGGGTTTCCCCGGCCGGAATCAGTCTGGCACCGGCGGCCGGGCCGCGCCCTTCGCGCGGGCGCGCGGGCCCGTGCGCGGGGGTGGGAGGGGTTCGGGGGGCGTCACCCGAACGGAGCAGTCCTCCGATCGCCCCCGGGAGCGGGGCGAGGGACGATGGAGGTGCCATCAGGAGAGCACATCAAGATCACAGCACTCAGGAGGCACACATGACCACGGCCAAGGAGATCATGCACCCCGGAGCCCACTGGCTCACCAAGTCGGACACCCTGGAGCGCGCGGCACAGCTGATGCGCGACCTGGACATAGGGGCCCTGCCGGTGGCCGACGAGGACAACAACGAGCGGCTGTGCGGCATCATCACCGACCGCGACATCGTCGTGAAGTGCATAGCGGAGGGCCGTACGCCGGCCGAGTGCTCGGCCGAGGAGCTCTGCGAGGGCACTCCGCGCTGGGTCGATGCCAACGCCGACATCACTGATGTGCTCCACGAGATGGAGGACCACCGCATCAAGCGGGTGCCCGTGGTCGAGAACAAGCGCGTCGTCGGCATCATCAGCGAGGCCGACCTCGCCCAGCACCTCACGGACGACCAGATAGCCGAGTTCGCGGAGATGGTCTACGCCCGGCGCTGACCACCTGCCCACCGGCCGGCCCGGCGAGCCGTCTTCCCGGAGGGCCGAAGGCCGAGGAGGCCGATCATGACCAAGGCCAAGGACATCATGCACGAGGGCGCGCAGTGGATCACAAGGGAGGAGACGCTGTCCCGCGCCGCCCAGGTGATGGATCTGCTCGACGTGGGCGCCCTGCCGGTCAGCGACGAGAGCGGCCGGCTGTGCGGCATCATCACCGACCGCGACATCGTCGTGAAGTGCCTGGCCAAGGGGCACGACCCGGCCAAGGTGACCGCCGCCGACCTGTGCGAGGGCACACCCCGCTGGATCGACGCGAACGCCGATGTCGACGACGTTCTGCACGAAATGGAGATCCACCGGATCCGCCGGCTGCCGGTGATCGAGAACAAGCGCCTGGTCGGCATGATCAGCGAGGCCGACGTCGCCCGGCACCTGCCGGACGCCCAGGTCGCGGCCTTCGCCGGGCAGATCTACTCGCCCGCCCGGTGAGCCGCCCGGTGAGGCGAGGGCAGGCCCGGCAGGCCCGCTGACGCACACCTCCGGCGCGCGCTACGCTCCCCTTGGCCCGCTCGCGCGACGCCGCGCGGCGGAGCGCCACGCCATGCCGCGCCCGGAGGTGCCATGCGCCCGCTCCTCGCCCGCCGCACCCGTCACCGTCTGGCCGCCGACGCCGCGCTGCTCGCCGTGGCGGCGGCCTTCGCCGTACCGCCGCTGTGGCTCGTCCTGTCGTCCGTGGACCCCGAGGCCGGACTGCGGGTGCGTACGCCCGCGCACGCCACGCTCGGCAACTTCTCGTCCGTCCTGACCGACGAGATCACCTTCACCCCGATGCTCAACAGCCTGCTGCTGTGCGGCGGGGCCACGCTGCTGACCATCGCCTGCGCCGCCCTCGCCGCGTACCCGCTGTCGCGCTACCGCTCGCGCTTCAGCCGGCCGTATCTGCTGGGGCTGCTGTTCGCCACGTGCCTGCCGATCACCGCGATCATGGTGCCGGTGTACGGGCTGTTCGTACGGATCAACCTCATCGACACCGTCTACGGCACCGCACTCTTCCTCGCGACCGCGCAACTGCCCTTCGCCATCTGGCTGATGAAGAACTTCATGGACGGCGTTCCGGTGCTCCTGGAGGAGGCGGCCTGGACGGACGGCGCCGGCCGGCTGCAGACGCTGGTCAGGGTCGTCCTGCCGCTGATGGGGCCCGGCGTCGCGGTGGTGACCGTCTACTGCTTCATCATGATGTGGGGCAACTTCTTCGTGCCCTTCATGCTGCTGCTCACCCCGGACCAACTCCCCGCGTCCGTCAGCATCTTCACCTTCTTCGGGAACTACGGACAGGTCGCCTACGGCCAGCTGGCTGCCTTCTCGATCCTCTACTCCACGCCCGTGATCCTGCTCTACGCCCTCATCGCCCGCCGCCTCGGCGGCGGCTTCGCGCTCGGGGGCGCGGTCAAGGGGTGAACGGAGGGATCTGTGGTCACTGGAAGCCCAGCATGCCGGGCGAGTCGATGTCCACCGTGACCACGCCGGGCGGATAGGCGTTCTCGTGACCGGTCAACAGGATCGACATGCCGGTGAATTCGGCGCGCGGGAGGGCGCAGTACAGGGCGTGGCAGGTGTCCGGGCCGCCGTAGCCGTCGCGGATCATCTTGCCTACGCTGACGGTGGCGACCGTATCGAGAATGTCCACGTCCACAGCGGAGTAAGCGAGCACACGACGTGCAGCGTCTTCGTCGTCCGCTTCGGCCTGCAGGAGACACAGGGCAGGAATCGTCAGGCGGTCGCCTGGCGTACGAGCCATATTGCCGGCGAGTCTGTTCAGCGCCTTGTGCCCCTGGCCAAGAGCCTTCACCGCACTGGTGTCAAGGATGATCACGCCGCGGCACCCCGGGCCACGCGGGCCTTCTCTGCGGCGATCTTGTAAATGTTGCTGAGGACGTCCGGCCCTTGGTCGAACTCTTCGTCACTGATCTCGATGCCGATCAGACGTCGCGCGATTTCCCGATCGGCGGCGAGCCGCTCGGCACGCTGGGCCGCAGTGGGCTGCTCGGCAGCCAGGTCCTCCACCAGCTGGCCGATGGTGATGCCGCGCTCCTTCGCAAGCTCGGCAAGATGATCACGGGTCTTGCGCTGAACCTGGATCGTCGTGGTGTCCATAGCTGCACCATAGACCAACGACGGCCCGGTGCACCGCCCCTTTCACCCCTTCGGGTTCTGTGCACCTCGAGGAGGACGCCGTCCGTCTCCAGGACTACGCCACACCGGCACCTCGGACCCAAAGTGCGACGCCGGAATCCGGCCTGACGGCTGACGTTCCGCCGGGCCGGCGCCCGAAGAATTGGAACCGCTCGTTCCAGACTTCCCCGCCTCGGAGGAGACCCCGTGTCCTACCCGGCTGCCCACGCCACCGCCCACATCCCGCGTTCGCGCGCCGTCGCCGCCCGGGCCACCGGGCTGAGCAAGGTCTACGGGCAGGGCGAGACCCGCGTGGCCGCCCTCGACTCGGTCTCCGTGGAGTTCCGGCGCGGCGAGTTCACCGCGATCATGGGGCCGTCGGGCTCCGGCAAGTCCACGCTGATGCACTGCATGGCGGGCCTGGACGCGATCTCCTCCGGCTCCACGCGCATCGGGGACACCGAACTCGGCTCGCTCGGCGACCGGCAGCTGACCCGGCTGCGCCGGGACAAGGTCGGCTTCGTCTTCCAGGCCTTCAACCTGCTGCCGACCCTGACCGCGCTGGAGAACATCACCCTCCCGATGGACATCGCGGGCCGCAAGCCGGACCCGCAGTGGCTGCAGCAGATCGTCATGACGCTGGGCCTCTCCGGCCGCCTCGCGCACCGGCCGAGCCAGCTCTCCGGCGGCCAGCAGCAGCGCGTCGCGGTGGCCCGCGCGCTCACCGCCAAGCCCGAGATCATCTTCGCCGACGAGCCGACCGGCAACCTCGACTCCCGCTCGGGCGCCGAACTGCTGGGCTTCCTCCACGAGTCCGTACGGGCGCTGGAGCAGACGATCGTCATGGTCACCCACGACCCCGTCGCCGCCTCCTACGCCGACCGCGTCCTCTTCCTCGCCGACGGCCGCATCGTCGACGAGATGCGCGAGCCGACGGCCGACGCGGTCCTGGACCGCATGAAGGCCTTCGACGCCAAGGGCCGTACGAGCTGATCCCCGCCGGACTCGAACGTCAGGACTGACCCCACCCATCATGTTCCGTACCGCCCTGCGCAATCTCCTCGCGCACAAGACCCGGCTGATGATGACCGCCCTCGCGGTCCTCCTCGGCACCGCCTTCGTCTCCGGCACCCTGATATTCAGCGACTCCGTCGGCAGCGCCTTCCGCGACAAGATGGCCAAGAGCCTCGACGACGTCGCCGTCTCCGTGACGGCGGGCGGCCCCGGCACCGACGCCAAGGGACAGGGCGTCCTCGACTCCCGCGCGGTCGACAAGGTCCGCGCGCTGCCCGGTGTGGCCTCCGTGCGCCCCTCCGTCGAGGGCATCGCCATGATCGCCGACAAGCACAACAACCCCACCGGCGGCGAGTGGGGCAGCGCCGGCGTCAACTACGTGCCCGGCAAGGACGGCAAGGACAGCCGCTACCCGCTGGTCAAGGGACGGGCCCCCGCCGCCGGGGGCGAGATCGCCCTGGACGAGAAGACGGCGCGCAAGACCGGCACCGAGGTCGGCGGCACCGTCCGGATGGCCGTCGACGGTCCCGTCATGACCAAGAAGCTCGTCGGCATCGTCAGGACCGACAACCCCCGCGTGAGCGCGGGCGGCAGCCTCGCCGTCCTCGACACCGCGACCGCGCAGAAGCTCTTCGGCAAGCCGGGCGAGTTCAGCGAGCTCGTCGTGTCCGCGACGCCCGGCACCGACCCGGACCGGCTGACCGCCGAGGTCCGCAAGGCGCTGCCGGAGAACTTCGACGCGCAGAGCGGCAGGAAGCTGGCGGCCGACCAGTCGAAGATGATCGACGAGCAGACCAGGTCGATCCGTACGACCTTCCTGGTGTTCGCCGGCATCTCCCTCTTCGTCGGCGTCTTCATCATCGCCAACACCTTCACCATGCTCATCGCCCAGCGCAGCCGGGAGATCGCGCTGCTGCGGGCCGTGGGCGCCTCCCGCCGCCAGGTGGTGCGCTCGGTGATGATCGAGGCCGGGCTGCTGGGCCTGATCGCCTCCGCCCTGGGCCTCGGGCTGGGCCTGTGCGTCGCCGTTCTCCTGCCCCGGCTGCTCAACTCCACCGGGGCGAACCTGCCGGACGGACCGCTCGTGATCGAGCCGACGGCCGTGCTGAGCACCCTCGCGGTGGGTGTCGTGGTCACCGTGCTGGCCGCCTGGCTGCCCTCCCGCAAGGCCGCGAAGATCGCCCCGGTCGAGGCGCTGGCCTCGGTGGACCAGGCGCCGGCGCCGCGCGGCCTGGTGGTGCGCAACTCCATCGGCGGCGTGCTCACCGCGCTGGGCGTCGGCCTGATGCTGTACACGACCACGTTCCGCGACCGCGGTGGCCTGGTGCCCGCCATGGCCGGCTCGGCCCTCACCCTCACGGGTGTCATCGTGCTGGCGCCGCTGCTCTCCCGCCCGTTCGTGGCGCTCCTCGGCAGGCTCGCCATCCGCTTCTCCGGCGTCAGCGGCAAGCTCGCCCGGGAGAACGCCCTGCGCAACCCGCGCCGTACGGCCGCCACCGCCTCCGCGCTGATGATCGGCCTCACGCTGATCACGGGCCTGACCGTGGGCGCGGTCTCGGCCAACGAGGGCATGAACCGGATGGGCAAGCAGGACCTGACCGCCGACTACCAGGTCAAGTCCTCCAGTTACGGCGGCCTCGCCCCCGAGATCGGCGGGCAGCTCGCCGGGCAGGCCGGCGTCGCCGCCGCCGTCCCGCTGCGCTCGATCGGCTTCCAGAGCGACGGGCACCCGGCCCTGGCCGTCGGCACCGACCTGTCGGCGCTCGGCAAGGTGACCGCTCTGCGCGTCACCGGCGGCTCGCTCACAAACGTGCGCGGCACCGGCGCCGTCGCCGTGTCCGAGGAGTACGCCAAGCAGCGGAACCTCACGGTCGGCTCCACGCTGCCCATGGAGTTCTACGACGGCAAGCGGGCCCGGGCCAAGATCGTCGCCGTCCACGCCGACAACGACGTGCTCGGCGACGTCCTCACCGCCACCGCCCTCGTGAACGCCCACATGGACAAGGTGCGCGACGACAGGGTGCTGGTGAAGGCCGCCCCCGGCGCGGCCGACGGCCTGCGCGAGAAGATCAAGGACGCCTTCGGCGGCAACCCGCTGATCAAGGTGGAGAGCCAGGACGACCTGCGCCGCGCCGAGGCCGGCAACATCGACCCGGTCCTCAACATGGCCTACGGCCTCCTCGGCATGGCCGTCGTCATCGCCGTCATCGGCGTGGTCAACACCCTGGCGATGTCGGTCTTCGAGCGGACCCGCGAGATCGGGATGCTGCGCGCCGTCGGGCTGGCCCGCCGTGAGGTCAAGCGGATGGTGCGGCTGGAGTCCGTGATGATCGCGATGTTCGGCGCGGCGCTGGGCGTCGGGGTCGGCGTCTTCCTCGCCTGGTCCGGCGGGCACCTGCTGCGCTCGTCCTTCCCCCAGTACGAGATGGTCGTGCCGTGGGCGCGGATCGGGGTGTTCCTGCTGCTGGCCCTCGCGGTGGGCGTCCTGGCGGCCGTCTGGCCGGCCCGCCGGGCGGCGAAGCTCGACGTGCTGGAGTCCATCGGGGCGCAGTAGGCACGTGCGCGAAAGGGCGGTGGGTCCGCGGACCCACCGCCCTTTCGGCGTTCGTACGAATTCGTATGAAGAGGAAGAGGGACTAGAAGACCGACTCGGCCTCGTCCATCCGGCTCTCCGGCACCCGCTTGAGCTCGGTGATCGCGTCGGCCAGCGGCACCATCTCGATGTCGGTGCCCTTGAGCGCGGTCATCTTGCCGAAGTCGCCGCGGTGCGCCGCCTCCACCGCGTGCCAGCCGAAGCGGGTGGCGAGGACGCGGTCGTACGCGGTGGGCGTGCCGCCGCGCTGGACGTGGCCGAGGATGACCGGGCGGGCCTCCTTGCCCAGGCGGCGCTCGAGCTCGCCGGCCAGCTTGGTGCCGATGCCGGCGAAGCGCTCGTGGCCGAACTGGTCTATGGCGCCCTTGGCGTAGTCCATCGTCCCCTCGGCCGGGTGGGCACCCTCGGCGACGCAGATGACGGCGAACTTCTTGCCACGGGCGAAGCGTTCCTCGACCATCTTGACCAGGTCGGCCGGGTCGAAGGCGCGCTCGGGCAGGCAGATGCCGTGGGCGCCGCCGGCCATGCCGGACTCCAGGGCGATCCAGCCGGCGTGCCGGCCCATGACCTCGACGACCATCACGCGCTGGTGGGACTCGGCGGTGGTCTTGAGCCGGTCGATGGCCTCCGTCGCGACACCGACGGCGGTGTCGAAGCCGAAGGTACGGTCCGTGGAGGAGATGTCGTTGTCGATGGTCTTGGGAACGCCGACGACGGGCAGGCCCGCGTCGGAGAGCATCCGGGCCGCGGTCAGCGTGCCCTCGCCACCGATGGGAATGAGGACGTCGATGCCGTGCTCGCGGGAGAAGTCCTTGGCGTTCTCGCAGGCCTCGCGCAGCCGGGCGCGCTCGAGGCGGGCCGAGCCGAGGATGGTGCCGCCGCGGGCCAGGATGCCGCTGACGGCCTCCAGGTCCAGCTTGCGGAAGCGGCCGTCGAGCAGACCCTTGAAGCCGTCCTCGAAACCGATGACCTCGTCACCGTGGCCGACCATCGCCCGGTGCACCACCGAGCGGATGACAGCGTTCAGACCAGGGCAGTCGCCGCCCGCGGTGAGGACTCCGATGCGCATCGTGCTGTGTCTCCTGCTCGCTACTGGTACCTGTGAGCCGGACCGATTGTTTCACGGGCCGGGCGGTAGTGCCGCACTCCGCCGTCACCCTCCTGAGGAGCGCCTTATCCACGGACGCAGGTATTGTCAAGAGGGCAAGGCCACCTTAACGGGTATTTCTTGACGACGAACACGACGACAGACACGGCGAAGGATCAAGGAGAGCACGCGTGACGCGCAGCGTGTACGTGACCGGGACCGACCGGGGCGACGGGCGCCAGGTCATCGAGCTGGGAGTCATGGAGCTCCTCACCCGCCACGTGGAGAAGGTGGGCGTCTTCCGCCCCCTCTTCCACGGCGACGGGCCCGACCGTCTCGTCGACCTGCTGAGGTCGCGCTACCGGCTGGCCCAGCCGGCGGAGAGCGTGGTCGGCCTGACCTACGGCGAGGCCGCCGCCCTGCAGGCCGAGCGCGGCACCGACGAGCTGGTCTCGCTCCTGGTGGAGCGCTTCCACGCGGTGGCCCGCGAGCACGAGTACGTGCTCGTCCTGGGCACCGACTTCGCGGGCACCACCCTCCCCGACGAGCTGGCCCTCAACGCGCGGCTGGCGAACGAGTTCGCCGCCTCCGTGATCACGGTCGTCGGCGGCCAGGAGCAGTCGGCCGAGTCCGTGGACGCCGAGGCCCGCAACGCCTACCGCGCCTACGAGAGCCTCGGCTGCGACGTGGTCTCCCTGGTCGTCAACCGCGTCTCCCCCGCCGACCGCGAAGCCGTCGCCGCACGGCTCTCGGCGACCCTGCCGGTGCCCTGCTACGCGCTGCCGGAGGACGACTCGCTCTCCGCGCCGACCGTGCGCCAGATCGTGCAGAAGCTGGGCGCCGAGGTGCTGCTCGGCGACGACGCCGGCCTCTCGCGCGACGCCAAGGACTTCGTCTTCGGCGGCGCCATGCTGCCCGTCTTCCTCCCCGCCCTCACCGAGGGATGCCTGGTGGTCACCCCCGGCGACCGCGTGGACCTGATCGTCGGCGCGCTCGCCGCGCACAGCGCGGGCGCCCCGCCCATCGCCGGCGTGCTGCTGACCCTGGACGAGCGCCCGGGGCCGGACATCCTGGCGCTGGCCGGCCGGCTCGCCCCCGGCACGCCCGTCGTCTCGGTGCCCGGCGGCTCCTTCCCCACCGCGGCCGAGCTGTTCGCGGTCGAGGGCAAGCTGGAGGCCTCCTCGCCGCGCAAGGCCGAGACCGCGCTGGGCCTCTTCGAGCGCCACGTGGACACCGCCGAGCTCACCGACCGCATCGCCGTGGCCCGCTCCGGCCGCGTGACGCCGATGATGTTCGAGCACGAGCTCATCGAGCGCTCCCGCTCCGCCCGCCGCCGCGTCGTCCTGCCCGAGGGCACCGAGGAGCGCGTGCTGCGCGCCGCCGACGTGCTGCTGCGCCGTGACGTCTGCGACCTCATCCTGCTGGGCGAGGAGGACACGATCCGCAAGCGCGCCGCCGAGCTGAGCATCGACCTGGCCGAGGCGCAGCTCATCGACCCGCAGTCCTCGCCGCTGCGCGAGCGCTTCGCGGAGATCTACGCCAAGGCGCGCGCCCACAAGGGCATGACCGTGGAGCTGGCGCACGACGTCGTCGCCGACGTGTCCTACTTCGGCACCCTGATGGTCCAGGAGGGCCTGGCCGACGGCATGGTCTCCGGCGCGGTGCACTCCACCGCCGCCACCATCCGCCCCGCCTTCGAGATCATCAAGACCGCGCCGGGCGCCCAGATCGTCTCCTCGGTCTTCTTCATGTGCCTGGCCGACCGGGTCCTGGTCTACGGCGACTGCGCGGTCAACCCCGACCCGAACGCCGAGCAGCTCGCGGACATCGCCATCCAGTCCGCGGAGACCGCCACCCAGTTCGGCGTGGAGCCGCGGATCGCGATGCTGTCGTACTCCACCGGCACCTCCGGCTCCGGCGCGGACGTCGACAAGGTCCGCAAGGCCACCGAGCTGGTGCGCGAGCGCCGCCCGGACCTCCTGGTCGAGGGCCCGATCCAGTACGACGCCGCCGTGGACGCCGCCGTGGCGAAGACCAAGCTGCCCGGCTCCGAGGTCGCGGGCAAGGCCACGGTCCTGGTCTTCCCGGACCTCAACACGGGTAACAACACCTACAAGGCCGTGCAGCGCTCGGCCGGCGCCGTCGCGGTCGGCCCGGTCCTGCAGGGCCTGCGCAAGCCCGTCAACGACCTCTCGCGCGGCGCGCTGGTCCAGGACATCGTCAACACGGTGGCCATCACCGCCATCCAGGCCCAGGGCGAGCAGCGCGGCGAGCGCACGGAACCCTGAGCCGCGCCCCCCGCGTCCGTACGGCCGTACGGGCACCCGGCGGGCCCCGCGCCCGCCGGCCCGTGCGGCCGGGCACCCCACAGCCGTAGAAACCCCCACCCGCCCCCCAACCGGAAAGCCCAGATGACTTCCCACGCCACCCGAGTCCTCGTCCTCAACTCCGGCTCCTCCTCCGTCAAGTACCAGCTGCTCGACATGGCCGACGGAGCCCGTCTGGCCGTCGGGCTGGTCGAGCGCATCGGCGAGGAGACCTCGCGGCTGGCGCACACCCCGCTGGCGACCGGCGGCAGCAAGCGCGAGCGCGTGGAGCCGATCGCCGACCACGCGGCCGCGCTGAACGCCGTCGCCGAGGAGCTGGCCGCCGACGGGCTGGGCCTGGACTCCCCCGAGCTGGCCGCGATCGGCCACCGCGTGGTGCACGGCGGCCGGAAGTTCACCGAGCCGACCGTGATCACCGACGAGGTCGTCGCGGAGATCGAGCGGCTGATCCCGGTCGCCCCGCTGCACAACCCCGCCAACATCACCGGCATCCGCACCGCCCAGGGCCTGCGCCCCGACCTGCCGCAGGTCGCGGTCTTCGACACCGCCTTCCACACGACGATGCCGGAGTCCGCCGCGCGCTACGCCATCGACGTCGAGACGGCCGACGCCCACCGCATCCGCCGCTACGGCTTCCACGGCACCTCGCACGCCTACGTCTCCCGCGAGACCGCCCGGCTGCTGGGCAAGGACCCCTCCGAGGTCAACGTCATCGTCCTGCACCTGGGCAACGGCGCCTCGGCCTCGGCGGTGCGCGGCGGCCGCTGCGTGGACACCTCGATGGGCCTGACCCCGCTGGAGGGCCTGGTCATGGGCACCCGCTCCGGCGACCTGGACCCGGCCGTGATCTTCCACCTGGCGCGCACCGCCGGGATGTCCGTCGACGAGATCGACTCGCTCCTGAACAAGAAGAGCGGTCTGATCGGACTGTGCGGCGACAACGACATGCGCGAGATCCGCCGGCGCATCGACGAGGGCGACGAGCGGGCGGAGCTCGCCTTCGACATCTACGTGCACCGGCTGAAGAAGTACATCGGTGCCTACTACGCGGTCCTCGGCAGGGTCGACGCCGTGGCCTTCACCGCGGGCGTGGGCGAGAACGCCGCTCCCGTGCGCGAGGCCGCCGTGGCGGGCCTGGAGGAGCTGGGCCTGGCCGTGGACGCCGACCTCAACGGGATCCGCTCGGACGCGGCGCGGCTGATCTCCCCGGAGCACGCCCGGGTCGCGGTGGCAGTGGTGCCGACCGACGAGGAGCTGGAGATCGCCACCCAGGCGTACGCGCTGGTCAGCTCGTGATCGCCGACTGTTCCTTGGTCATTCCCACAGCTCGAATATTCCGCTCCGAAACAAACCGATAGGATCCGCCTCATGCGCCGTTCCAAAATCGTCTGCACCCTGGGCCCCGCCGTCGACTCCTACGACCAGCTGAAGACGCTGATCGAGGCCGGCATGAACGTGGCCCGCTTCAACATGAGCCACGGGACCCACGCGGAGCACGAGGAGCGGTACAACCGCCTCCGCAAGGCCGTCGAGGAGACCGGCCGCGCGGTCGGCGTCCTGGCCGACCTGCAGGGCCCGAAGATCCGCCTGGAGACCTTCGCGGACGGCCCCGTGGAGCTGGTGCGCGGTGACGAGTTCACGATCACGACCGAGGACGTCCCGGGCGACCGGACGATCTGCGGCACGACCTACAAGGGCCTGCCGGGCGACGTCGTCAAGGGCGACCAGGTCCTGATCAACGACGGCAACGTCGAGCTGCGCGTCACCGAGGTCGACGGCCCCCGGGTCAAGACGATCGTCATCGAGGGCGGCGTCATCTCCGACCACAAGGGCATCAACCTGCCCGGCGCGGCGGTGAACGTCCCGGCGCTGTCCGAGAAGGACATCGAGGACCTGAAGTTCGCGCTCGCCATGGGCTGCGACATGGTCGCGCTGTCCTTCGTCCGCGACGCCGCCGACGTCCGCGACGTCCACCGCGTCATGGACGAGGTCGGCCGCCGCGTGCCGGTCATCGCCAAGGTCGAGAAGCCCCAGGCCGTCGACAACATGACGGAGGTCGTCATGGCCTTCGACGGTGTGATGGTGGCCCGTGGCGACCTGGCGGTGGAGTACCCCCTCGAGCGCGTCCCGATGGTGCAGAAGCGCCTCATCGAGCTGTGCCGCCGCAACGCCAAGCCGGTGATCGTCGCCACCCAGATGATGGAGTCGATGATCACCAACTCCCGTCCGACCCGCGCCGAGGCGTCCGACGTCGCCAACGCGATCCTGGACGGCGCGGACGCGGTCATGCTCTCCGCCGAGTCGTCGGTGGGCGCCTACCCGATCGAGACCGTCAAGACGATGTCCCGCATCGTCGAGGCGGCCGAGCAGGAGCTGCTCTCCAAGGGCCTCCAGCCGCTGGTCCCGGGCAAGAAGCCGCGCACGCAGGGCGGTTCCGTCGCCCGCGCCGCGTGCGAGATCGCGGACTTCCTGGGCGCCAAGTCGCTGGTGGCGTTCACCAAGTCCGGTGACACCGCCCGCCGCCTGGCCCGCTACCGCGCGGCCCAGCCGATCCTGGCCTTCACCACGGACACCTCGACCCGCAACCAGCTCACGCTGAGCTGGGGCGTCGAGACCTTCGTCGTCCCGCACGTGGAGAACACGGACGCGATGGTCGACCTCGTCGACGCGGAGCTGCTGAAGCTCAAGCGCTACAACGACGGCGACACCATGATCATCACGGCCGGCTCCCCGCCCGGCGTCCCCGGCACCACCAACATGGTGCGGGTGCACCACCTGGGCGAGAACCGCTAGGTCCGCGCAGCACGAAGGCCGCCACCCCCACGGGGGTGGCGGCCTTCGCCTGTTCAGCGGCCTTGGCCTTTTCAGGGGTACGTGCCCTCCGTCAGGTACTGGTGGAGGTTGGGGATGTGGAGCGTCCCGCCGTACTGGCCCGACTGACGGATCTTCACGTCGGTGAAGAAGATCGGGATCGGCAGCTTCACGCCCGGGATCAGCGGGGGCGGGCTCGTCGGCGACTGCGTCGCCGGGATCAGCCCCAGCAGCTTGCCCTTCAGCTCCTCGGTGTACATGGTGATCCGGCCGCCGCCGACCGTGGACTCCGTTCCGATGCCGGCGACGTGGTACTGCTTGCCCTGGCTGTTGACGATCTGGTGCAGGTCCCTGATCGCCAGGGAGTCCGCGGTGAACTTCAGGACGGACTTCTGCTGCCCGTTCACCGTCGTGATCTTCTTGACGCCCTCGTAGGTCAGCCCGGTCAGGGTGAGCCGGCTCGCCTCCAGGTACCAGGGCTGGTTGGGGAAGGCGCGCTTCTCGTTCTCGTCGATGACGTTGGGGCGGGGGCAGGGGGGCGGGGTCTTGCCGTCCCCCGAGGGGGACGCGGACGGCGACGGGGACGGCGACGCCGAGCCCGACGCGGAGGGGGCCGGGGGCGTTCCCTTGGCCTTCGGTGTGTCCTTGGCCTTGGGGGTGTCCTTGGCCTCGGGCGTGTCCGCCGGACGGGCGGACGGGGACGGCGACGCCGACGGCGAGGCGGAGGGGCCGGGCACTGCGCCCGTACCGCCCGGCTGCGCATCGCCCTTGCGGCCCGTGAGGATGTCGCCAAGCTTCTCGCCGAGGCCCAGCGGGTCCAGCGGGTTCGTCTTCTTGGACGGCGACGCGGTGGGGGACGGGGACGCGGACGCGGAGGGGCGCGGCGAAGCCGCCGGCGGCTTGGCGGACGGCGAGCCGGAGGGCTCGCGACCCCGGCTCGTCGCACCGCTGTCGCCGCCGCCCGGCTTGGCGGACGCGGACGGGGAGGGAGAAGGGGATCCGGACGGGGAAGGCGACCCGGACGAAGATCCGGACGGGGTGGGCTCGTCCGTGGGGCCGGCCGACGCGTCCGGGCCGGCGTCCGGCGCCGTGACGCATCCCGCGTCCCCGAAGGGGTTCACCGGCTGTACGGGCCGGGCCTGCGCCAGGGTCGGCGTGAGGCCCATGCCCATCAGCACCGCGCCGGGCATCGCCGCGAGGGCGACCGCCTTCCCGGCCGGCATGTGCAGCCGGGACAGCAGCGGCTTGCGGGGCGCGGCGTGCCGCGGGCCCGGTCTCGTGGGGCCGCCGGGGCTGCCGGGGCCTTCGCGGTCGTGGTCAGTCGGCACGGTGCCCCCCGCCGGAGTCCTCGGTGACGGCCACCGCCGCCGGCCTGCCGGGCATCCAGGAGACGCCGAGCCCGCCCCCGACGAGGGCGAGCAGGAAGCCGACCAGGAAGGCGCCGAAGTTGGAGACGACCAGCGAGACCAGCGCGAGCAGGATCGCGGCGACGCCCGCGAAGACCCTCGACTGCGGCTGGTACCACATGGTCAGTCCGAGCACGATCAGCAGGACGCCGATGATCAGCGAGCCGGCGCCCGCCGTCGTGGCCATGCGGATGTGCAGGTCGCCCAGAGTCATCGTCTGGTACGGGATGTACATGATCGGGACGCCGGCCAGAATGCACAACAGGCCGCCCCAGAAGGGGCGTCGACCCCGCCAGTCCCAGAACGAACGGCGGGTGCGGCCGAGAGTGTCGATCAGCCGTGGTCGCGTGTCGGCGCTCATGAGTACAGCTCCTCGGGACTGGCGAATCGGTGGTACGCGGGCGGCGGCGGCACGGGCACGAGGGCGGAGGCCGCCCCGTACCCGGCCGTTCAGCGCGCTACTTCGTGGGGCACGTGGCGGCGCCCATGCTGACGCCCATGTGCAGACCCGGCAGGGTGAAGGTGCCCGCCGAGGTCGCCCACGCCTTCTGGTTGACGTCGGTGAACTCCACCTCGTCGGCCTGCTGGGCGAAGGAGCCCGGTACGTAGGCGCCGCGCCCGTCCTTGTCCGGGGCCGCCGGCCCCGGGCCCTTGGTGGTGTCGCTCACCGAGACGCCGATGTCGACGTTGGTGAACTTGGCGTTGGCGGAGAGGTCGTCGGCGTCGATGAAGAGCTTGGTCGCCTCGACCTTCTTGTCGCCGTCGCCGGCCGTCAGCTTCATCGTCACGTCGCCGATGGGCGTCGGGATGGTCACCGCCTGGCAGAGCTTGGTGATCTCCGCCGAGTTGATGCCGACCACCGCGACGGGCTTGTTGCCCTTCTTTGTCTGGTCGAGCGCGCCGTACTGGACGAACCCCTTGCCGTTGAGGCTCTTCGCCGTCACCTGGAACTGCTGGCCGGAGACGCTGAACGACGCCGCCAGCGCGCCCTCGGCGAGCGCGACGCCGATCGCGGCCGTCGCCGCGACGCTGGGGACCATGACGACCGCGAACCGGCGCCATCTGGTCCCGCCACGAGTCTGGGACTTCACGACTTTCCTCCTTCTCGGACGTACATCTCCGGCCGCGGGCTTCTTCGGCCCGCGCCGGGATGGGAGAAGTGCTACGTCCTCGGAAAGGAGAGCGCCGTCGCACGTGACGGCGCGCACCGCGCCCGCTGCACATCGGCGTTCACCCCCGAGCGACAACCACTGGCCACGCCTTCGCGCAACCGCGGGAACAGGCCCCGCCGTTGGCGGCGGGGACCCCCCTGTCCCAGGACCGGCGCCGGGGCACCGGTCCACCCGGTGGGGACCCACACACCGCGCGCCGACCGGTGGGACGGATCGCGGGTATGGACCGGGCTGCGCCGATCGTGGTCCATTCGCGCCCGGGGCACAAGAGGTTGATTACTCGCGAGTAACGGGGCGATAACCACCGGGAGACCAGTCCGCATCGGACCAGTGGGTGAAGGTGCCGGAGCGTGTCCGAGCACAGGCGGAGAAAAACAGAAGAACCCGGGCGAATGCCCGGGCTCCTCTTACTCGCAGTAACAGGGCGCGCGTTTACCAAGTTTTGGTAAAGCGCGGTGGCTGTGCCGCTTGGGACACAGGTGGCGCGAGGCCGTCAGAACAGCGCGCGCGACAGCGCCGTACGCGCCGCCGTCACCCGCGGATCATCGGAACCGATCACCTCGAACAGCTCGAGCAGCCGCACCCGCGCGGCGTCCCGGTCCTCCCCCGCCGAGCGCTTGACCGCGTCGATCAACCGCCCGAAGGAGTCCTCCACATGCCCGCCGACCAGGTCGAGGTCGGCCGCCGCGATCTGCGCCGCCACGTCGCCCGGCGCCTCGGCGGCCGCCTTGCGCACCTGCTGGGCGTCCAGACCCTGGACGCGCTCCAGCAGCTCGGCCTGCGCGAGGCCCAGCTTGGCCTCGGCGTTGCCCGGGTCGTCGGACAGGACGTTCTTGTAGGCACGCACGGCACCGCCCAGGTCACCGGCGTCCAGCGCCTCGTGCGCGGCACCCAGGACGCTGTCGTACGGGCTCACCGGAGCCGCCGGCGCGGCCTCGGCGACCTGGCCCGGCTCGACGGGCGCGCCCACGATGCCGAAGCGCTGCTCCGCCACCGCGATCAGCTGGTCCAGCACCTGCCGGATCTGCGCCTCGGGCGCGGCCCCCTGGAACAGCGGCAGGGCCTGCCCGGCCACCACGGCGAAGACGGCCGGGATGGACTGGACGCCGAACTGCTGGAACAGCAGCTGGTTCGCCTCGACGTCGACCTTGGCGAGCACGAAGCGCCCGGCGTACTCCTGCGCCAGTCGCTCCAGCAGCGGGCTCAGCTGCTTGCACGGCTCGCACCAGTCGGCCCAGAAGTCGACGACGACGGGCACTTCGGCGGAGCGCTGCAGGACCTCCTGCTCGAAGCCCGCCTCGTCGACGTCGAGGACGAGCCGGACGTCGGCGGCGGGCACACCGCCGTGGCGCGCGGCCTCGGCCCGCGCCTGCTCCGCCTTCTGCTTCGCTTCCCCGGCCGCCTTCACCGCGGCGAGGTCGACCACTCCACTCATGGACATGTTCCGTGGCTGCATGGGCCTATCCTCCCCCCTTCACACGGTGAACCGGAAAAGTACGGCCGTAGCGGTTCGCTGTGACGCCGGGTCCCCACCCGGCGTCCGTGGTTGTCGCTCTTACGCTACGAGCCGTAGCGTAACTGGAGGGGACGGGTCTGGGGCAAGGTTTCCCAGTGATCTGCGTCTCACACCTCTTGACCTACCCGGCGGTAGGGTCGGCCCCATGAGTTCCGCCCCGCCCCCCGCCCACCCCCGTCCCGGCGGCGGCCGTACGGGCCGGCCCCGCGACCCCGCGGCGGACCGGGCGATCCTGCACGCGACCCGCACCGCGCTGGTCGAACTCGGCTGGGGCAAGCTGACGATGAGCGACGTGGCGGCGCGCGCCGGGGTCGCCAAGACCACCCTCTACCGCCGCTGGGCGGGCAAGAGCGAGTTGGTGGTGGACGCGGTGGCGGCCCTCTTCGACGAGCACCTCGAGCTCCCGGACCGGGGCAGCCTGCAGGCCGACATCGAGGGCGTCGTGCTGCGGTTCGCCGCGCTGCTGGAGCGGCCGGAGGCGAAGACCGCGCTGATGGCGGTGGTGGCCGAGTCCACCCGGGACGACGCGCTGCGCGACCGGATCCGCTCCGCGATCGTCGACCGGCAGAAGTCGCTGGTGCTGCTGGGGCGGGAGCGGGCGCAGGCACGCGGGGAGCTGCCGCGGGAGGACGACCCGGAGGTGGCGGCGCGCACGGCGGACCTGATCTTCGACGTGATCGCCGGGGCGGTGGTGCACCGGACGCTGGTGAGCGCGGAGTCCGTGGACACGGAGTGGGCCCGGGGCTTCGCCGGGATGCTGGTGGGCGGGCTGGCGTCCGTTCGCTCCTTCCCGTAAGCCTCGAACGCCGGCCGGGCTGCAAGTGCAGCCCGGCCGGCGCTTGAGGCCGAAAACTCAGAAACCAGCCGGCTCCGTGTAGACGCCCCACTCCTCGCGGAGCACGTCGCAGATCTCGCCCATCGTCGCCTCGGCCCGTACGGCCTCGAGCATCGGCTCGATCATGTTGGAGCCGTCCCGCGCGGCGGCCAGCATCGCCTCCAGCGACCGGCGCACCTTGGCGTCGTCGCGGTGCGTCTTGCGGTCGGCCAGGACGCGCACCTGCTCGCGCTCGACCTCGTGGCTGACGCGCAGGATCTCCAGGTCGCCGGTCACCGAGCCCTCGTGGCAGTTGACGCCGACGACGCGCTTGGCGCCCTTCTCCAGGGCCTGCTGGTAGCGGAAGGCGCTCTCGGCGATCTCGCCGGTGAACCAGCCGTCCTCGATGCCGCGCAGGATGCCGGAGGTGATGGGACCGATGGGGTGCCTGCCGTCGGGGTGCGCCCGCAGGCCGCGCTCCTTGATCTGCTCGAAGATCTTCTCGGCGTCGGCCTCGATGCGGTCGGTGAGCTGCTCGACGTACCAGGAGCCGCCCAGCGGGTCGGCGACGTTGGCGACGCCGGTCTCCTCCATCAGCACCTGCTGGGTGCGCAGGGCGATCTCGGCCGCCTGCTCGCTGGGCAGGGCCAGGGTCTCGTCGAGGGCGTTGGTGTGCAGGGAGTTGGTGCCGCCCAGCACGGCGGCGAGGGCCTCGACGGCGGTGCGGACCACGTTGTTGTACGGCTGCTGGGCGGTCAGCGAGACGCCGGCGGTCTGGGTGTGGAAGCGCAGCCACTGGGCCTTGTCGGTCTTCGCGCCGTAGACCTCCTTCATCCAGCGGGCCCAGATCCTGCGGGCCGCGCGGAACTTGGCGATCTCCTCGAAGAAGTCGACGTGCGCGTCGAAGAAGAAGGACAGGCCCGGCGCGAAGACGTCGACGTCGAGCCCGCGGCTGAGCCCCAGCTCCACGTAGCCGAAGCCGTCGGCGAGCGTGTAGGCGAGCTCCTGGGCGGCCGTGGCCCCGGCCTCGCGGATGTGGTAGCCGGAGACGGACAGCGGCTTGTAGGCGGGGATGGAGCGGGCGCAGTGCTCCATCAGGTCGCCGATCAGGCGCAGGTGGGGCTCGGGCGGGAAGAGCCACTCCTTCTGCGCGATGTACTCCTTGAAGATGTCCGTCTGCAGCGTGCCGTTGAGGACGCCGGTGTCGACGCCCTGCCGCTCGGCGGCGACGAGGTACATGCAGAAGGCGGGGACGGCGGGCCCGCTGATCGTCATGGAGGTGGTGACGTCGCCCAGCGGGATGTCCTTGAAGAGGATCTCCATGTCGGCGGCGGAGTCTATGGCGACGCCGCAGTGGCCGACCTCGCCGAGGGAGCGGGGGTCGTCGGAGTCGCGGCCCATGAGGGTCGGCATGTCGAAGGCGACCGAGAGCCCGCCGCCGCCGTTGGCGAGGATCATCTTGTAGCGCTCGTTGGTCTGCTCGGCGTTGCCGAACCCGGCGAACTGGCGGATGGTCCAGGTGCGGCCGCGGTAGCCGGTGGCGTACAGACCGCGGGTGAAGGGGTACTCGCCGGGCCAGCCGATGCGCTCGAAGCCCTCGTAGGTGTCGCCGGGGCGGGGGCCGTAGAGCGGCTCGACCTCGTCCCCGGACAGCGTGGTGAAGTCCGCGTTGCGCTTGCGGGCCTTGTCATAGCGGGCCTGCCAGCGGCGACGGCCCTCCTCGATGGCTTCAGCGTCCATGCCTCCGAATTTACTAGGACGTCCTAGTAAATGTCGATGGCCAACCGCCGGGCGCGTACTGCACCCGGCGGAGAAGGTCAGGCCTTGGCGACGACCGGAGCCTCGTCGGCGATCATCGGCTCGATCTCGCGCACGACCTTGCGCTCGACGAAGAACGCGGCGGTCGGGATGGTGCCCGACACCAGGACCCACAGCAGCTTGCCGATCGGCCACTTGGCCTTGGAGCCCAGGTCGAAGGCGAAGACCAGGTAAATGATGAAGAGCACGCCGTGGATCTGGGAGATCACGAGCGTGGCACCCGCACCTGTGTCGAAGCCGTACTTGAAGACCATGGCGGCGCAGAGCACCAGCAGCATCACGGCGGTCAGATAGGCCATCACCCGGTAGCGGGTCAGCACGCTTCGCTTCATGCCCATGAGCGTAACCGCCCGATTTGCGGGATCTTCGCGCGGGTCGGCCCGCGCGTCAGTCCTCGGCGAAGTCGCCGGCGGCGACCCGCAGCGGCCGCAGCATCCCGAAGATCTCCCCGCACTCCTCCGCGTCGTACGCGGCGAGCCCGAAGTCCATCGCCATCAGGTCGCGGGTGGCCGACTCCACGACCTCGCGGCCCTTGTCGGTGATCGAGGCGAGCGTGCCGCGGCCGTCGTTGGGGTTGGGGCGCTTGTCCACCAGGCCGGCCTTGACCAGGCGGTCCACGGTGTTGGTGACCGACGTCGGGTGGACCATCAGCCGCTCGCCGATCTTGGACATCGGCAGCTCGCCGGCCTTGGAGAAGGTCAGCAGCACCAGCGCCTCGTAGCGCGCGAACGTCAGCCCGTACGGCTTGACGACCGCGTCGACCTGCCCGAGCAGGATCTGGTGCGCCCGCATGATCGAGGTGATCGCGGCCATGGAGGGCACCGATCCCCAGCGCTGCTTCCAGAGCTCGTCGGCGCGGGCGATGGGGTCGAAGGGGAGGCTGAGCGGCTTCGGCACCCGACCGACCATACCGGGCGGTCGCACCCCGATCTCCCTCATCTCGGATATCGGGATGCGGCCGCCGCGGCGGCACAGGCGGCGGGGTCAGGCCCCGCCCTGCTCCAGGTAGCGCTCGACCGTGGCGACCTTGGACGTGAGCCCGTCCGTGACGCCCTTGCGGATGTCGGCCTTCAGCACGAGCGAGACGCGTCCGCAGCGCGCCTCGACGGCGGCGACGGCGCGCTTGACGACGTCCATGACCTCGTCCCACTCGCCCTCGACGGACGTG
This sequence comes from Streptomyces griseocarneus, assembly GCF_014655595.1. Taxonomy (GTDB): domain Bacteria; phylum Actinomycetota; class Actinomycetes; order Streptomycetales; family Streptomycetaceae; genus Streptomyces; species Streptomyces griseocarneus. The sequence continues at coordinate 308,144 of NZ_BNBL01000003.1, forward strand.
AACATCGCGTCCGTGCGGTGGGGCAGGCCGGACTCGCGCACCACGCGGACCGCGTCGGCGACGTATTCGCCGAGGTCCTCGCCGACGCCGACCGGGGAGACGGAGAACGCGACGATCATGCGTTGACCACGCTCTCCTTGCGGGCGCGGGCGGCGATGACGCTGGCCTCGGCCTCACGGCGCAGCATGCGGTCGGCGAAGAAGCCGCCGAAGGGCAGGACGGAGAGGACGAAGTAGAGCGCGGCGGTCTTCACGGCCCACTTGGTCTTGTTCCAGGCGTCGAGCCAGAAGATCACGTAGATGATGAAGAGGATGCCGTGGACGGGGCCCAGCACCGGCACGGCGTTGAAGTCGGTGGTGCGCTTGAGCACCGCACAGATGCCCAGCAGGAGGAAGGAAACGGCCTCCGGGGTGGAGACCAGGCGGAGCCGGCGCAGGGCGGAGGCGGTCTTGAGGTCCACGGGCACACCTTCGGTCGCGAGTGGCGGTACGGTCACGGCTTGTGACGGCATTCACAAGCCGCTCCATTGTCGCAGCCCTGCAATAGATCAAGGGATCCGGGTCCGTTCCGGGGGCATTCCTGGCCGCTGAGGCCTGTTGGAGCCGTATGTCCGCCCGCTAGCGTCGGGGCGTGGCTCAGTTTCGGCTCCACGGGAGCAAGGTCCTCGCCGTCGACATGACGGGGGACGCGGTCAAGGCCAAGAACGGCTCGATGGTCGCGTACGAGGGCGAGATGGCATTCAAGAAGATGACCGGCGGCGGTGACGGCCTGCGGGGCATGGTCACCCGCCGGCTCACCGGCGAATCGATGGAAGTCATGGAGGTGAAGGGACACGGCACCTGCTACTTCGCGGACCGGGCGAGCGAGATCAACCTGGTCACGCTGCGGGGCGAGACGCTGTACGTGGAGGCGAGCAACCTGCTCTGCACGGACTCGGCGCTGCGGACCGGGACGACCTTCACGGGCCTGCGCGGCGCCTCGCAGGGCAACGGGCTGTTCACCACGACCGTCGAGGGCTCCGGCCAGGCGGCGATCCTCTCCGACGGGTCGGCGATCGTCCTGCGGGTGACCCCGCAGATGCCGCTGCAGGTCGACCCGGGCGCGTACATCGCGCACACGGGCCGGCTCAAGCAGCACTTCCAGTCCGGCGTGAACTTCCGGACGTTCATGGGCGAGGGCTCGGGAGAGGCGTTCCAGATCCGCTTCGAGGGCGAGGGGCTCGTGTACGTGCAGCCGAGCGAGCGGAACACCATCGGGGGTGAGATCTGATGGCATTCCGGCTTCTGAATTCGCGCATGGTCGAGGCCCAGGTGGTTCCCGGGCAGCCGCTGTTCAGTCAGCGCGGGGCGATGCTCGCCTACAAGGGCGACGTCTCCTTCACCCCGAGCATCACCGGCGGCCAGGGCGGCGTCATGGGGATGATCGGCCGGCGGATCGCCAACGAGGCCACCCCGCTGATGACCGTGGAGGGCAGCGGGACGGTGATGTTCGGCCACGGCGGGCACCACGTCCACGTCGTGGAGCTCTCCGGGGACACGCTGTACGTCGAGGCGGACCGGCTGCTGGCCTTCGACGGCGGCCTGCAGCAGGGAACGATGTTCATGGGGTCGCAGGGGGGCGTGATGGGCATGGTGCGCGGTCAGGTGACCGGGCAGGGCCTCTTCACCACGACCCTCAAGGGGCATGGCGCGGTGGCGGTGATGGCCCACGGCGGCGTCATCGAGCTGCCCATCACCCCGCAGCGGCCGGTCACCGTCGACCCGCAGGCGTACGTCGCCCACCGCGGCGACGTGCGCAACAAGCTGTCGGCCGCGCTCGGCTGGCGCGAGGTGGTCGGGCGGGGCAGCGGGGAGGCGTTCCGGCTCGAGCTGTCGGGCAACGGCACGGTGTACGTACAGGCGTCGGAGGAGAAGCTGTGAGCGGCCCGGTCATTCATGACGCGACGACCCTGCCGGCGAACGACAACGTCAATCCGTACGCGTTCAGCGTGGATCTGAAGGGCCAGTGGTTCCTGCAGAAGGGGAAGATGATCGCCTATTACGGGCAGATCAGCTTCCACGGCATCGGCCACGGTCCGCTCGACCGGCTGATCGCGGGCAGCTTCCACTCGCCGCTGCACGCGGCGGACTGGGTGGTGGCCGAGGGGCAGGGGAAGATGCTGCTCGCGGACCGTTCCTTCGACGTCAACTCCTATGACCTCGAGGACGGCAACCTCACGGTCCGCTCGGGCAATCTGCTGGCCTTCCAGCCGTCGCTCTCGCTCAAGCAGTCCATCATCCCGGGGTTCCTGACCCTGATCGGGACGGGGAAGTTCGTGGCCGCCTCCAACGGGCCGGTCGTCTTCGCCGAGCCGCCGATCCGGGTGGACCCGCAGGCGCTGGTGGGGTGGGCGGACTGCCCCTCGCCCTGCCACCACTACGACCACCAGTACCTGCGGGGGGTCATGGGCGGGGTGCGCCGGCTGACGGGGCTGGGGGGCGCGTCCGGTGAGGAGCACCAGTTCGAGTTCGTGGGCTCCGGGACGGTGCTGCTGCAGTCCACCGAGCGGCTGATGGAGGAGATCCCGACGGGCGACGCTCCCCCTGAGCAGGCGGGCGTCCCGCACGCAAGTCCCGGAAATCAGCCAATGACACCGCGCTTGCCGGGTCAGCTGGGCGACCTCCAGCGCCGCTTCGGGCTGTGAGCGGTACCCTGCGGAGTGTGACGTCGAACGCATGACCTCTCGTTCCGCTCGTTCCGCCCTGTCATTTAGTTAATCTTTCAACTTCTTAGGTAGAATCCATCCATGGACACCGAGAACGGCACTCGCTGGCTCAGCGACGAGGAACAGGCCACCTGGCGCGCCCACCTGGACGTGAGCCGGCTGCTGATGCACCAGCTCGAACGGGACCTGCAGCCGTTCGGCCTCACCAACAACGACTACGAGATCCTGGTCAACCTCTCGGAGTCGGACGACCACCGGATGCGGATGAGCGACCTCGCGACCGCCACCCTGCAGTCCAAGAGCCGTCTGTCGCACCAGATCACGCGCATGGAGAACGCCGGTCTCGTCCGCCGGGAGAACTGCGAGTCCGACCGCCGCGGCCTGTTCGCCGTGCTCACGGACCACGGCTGGGAGACCATGCGCAAGGTCGCCCCGCACCATGTGGCGTCCGTGCGGGAGCACTTCATCGACCTGCTGTCGGCGGAGGAGCTCAAGGCCCTCCAGGAGTCCCTGCGACCGGTCGCCAAGCACCTGCGCTCCGCGCGGGGACGGATCTGACCGTTCCCGGACGCCACTGATCGCCGTCCGATCGCCGTCGCCGCCGGAAATACTCTCCGGCGGCGACGGCGATCGGCGTTTCGGCCCTCGGCGTTTCAGGTCTCGGCGTCTCAGCCCTCGGTGAGGCCCGCCACGAGTTCGTCGGCGGCCGCGTAGGGATCGAGGTCGCCGCCCACCACGCGCTCGGCGAGGGCGGCCAGTCGGCGGTCGCCGCGCAGGTCGCCGATGCGCTCGCGCAGCGCCGTCACGGCGATGGTCTCGACCTCGTGCGCGGCCCGCCGGCGCCGCCGGTCCGCGAGGACGCCCCGCTCCTCCATCCAGGCGCGGTGCTTCTCCAGCGCCTCGACCAGCTCGTCGGTGCCCTCGCCGCGGGCGGCCACCGTCTTGACGATGGGGGGCCGCCAGTCGCCGGGCGCGCGGGACTCGCCCAGGCCCAGCATGTGGTTGAGCTCGCGGGCCGTGGCGTCGGCGCCGTCGCGGTCGGCCTTGTTGACGACGTAGACGTCGCCGATCTCGAGGATGCCCGCCTTCGCGGCCTGGATCCCGTCGCCCATGCCGGGCGCCAGCAGCACCACCGACGTGTCGGCCTGGGAGGCGATCTCGACCTCCGACTGCCCCACGCCCACGGTCTCCACCAGGACCACGTCGCAGCCGGCCGCGTCCAGCACCCGGATCGCCTGCGGGGCGGCCCAGGCCAGGCCGCCCAGGTGGCCGCGGGTGGCCATCGAGCGGATGTAGACGCCCGGGTCGGAGGCGTGCTCCGACATCCGGACCCGGTCACCGAGCAGCGCACCGCCGGAGAAGGGCGAGGAGGGGTCGACGGCGAGCACGCCGACCCGCTTGCCCATCCGCCGGTACGCGCTCACCAGCGCCGACGTCGAGGTGGACTTGCCGACGCCGGGCGAGCCGGTCAGGCCCACCACATAGGCGCCGCCCGTGAGCGGGGCCAGCGCGGCCATCACCTCGCGCAGCTGCGGGGACGCCCCCTCCACCAGGGAGATCAGCCGGGCCACCGCGCGCGGCCGGCCGTCGCGTGCCTGCTCGACCAAAGCGGGGACGTCCACCATCACTGCTCCGTTCCACACATCGGATGCCGGCCGCGGGCCGGGGTCGGTTTCCGGAGTCGGTTTCCGGAGTCGGATTCCGGGGTCAGTTGCCGGGGACGCGGACGATCAGGGCGTCGCCCTGGCCGCCGCCGCCGCAGAGCGCGGCCGCGCCGGTCCCGCCGCCGCGGCGCTTGAGCTCCAGGGCGAGGTGCAGCACGATGCGGGCGCCCGACATGCCGATCGGGTGGCCGAGCGCGATGGCGCCGCCGTTGACGTTCACCTTTTCAGGGGATACGCCCAGATCCTTCATGGACTGCACCGCGACGGCCGCGAACGCCTCGTTGATCTCGATCAGGTCGAGGTCGTCGACCGTCAGCCCCTCCTTGCCCAGCGCGTGCCGGATGGCGTTGGACGGCTGGGACTGCAGGGAGTTGTCGGGGCCGGCCACGTTGCCGTGGGCGCCGATCTCGGCGATCCAGGCCAGGCCCAGCTCCTCGGCCTTCTCCTTGCTCATCACGACCACCGCGGCGGCGCCGTCGGAGATCTGCGAGGACGTGCCGGCCGTGATCGTGCCGTCCCTGGTGAAGGCGGGCCGCAGCTTGCCCAGCGACTCCGCCGTGGTCTCCGGGCGGATGCCCTCGTCCTTGCTGAAGACGACCGGCTCGCCCTTGCGCTGCGGGATCTCCACGGGGGTGATCTCGGCCTCGAACAGGCCGTTCTTCTGCGCGGCGGCCGCCCGCTGGTGGGACAGGGCCGCGATCTCGTCCTGCTCGGGGCGGCGGATGCCCAGCCGGGTGTTGTGCTTCTCGGTGGACTCGCCCATCGCGATGTTCTCGAAGGCGTCCGTCAGGCCGTCGTGCGCCATCGCGTCGAGCATCTCGACGGCGCCGTACTTGAAGCCCTCGCGGGACTTGGGCAGCAGGTGCGGGGCGTTGGTCATCGACTCCTGGCCACCGGCCACCACGATGTCGAACTCGCCCGCGCGGATGAGCTGGTCGGCCAGCGCGATGGCGTCCAGGCCCGACAGGCAGACCTTGTTGACGGTCAGGGCGGGCACGTTCATGGGGATGCCGGCCTTGACGGCGGCCTGGCGGGCCGGGATCTGTCCGGCGCCGGCCTGCAGCACCTGACCCATGATCACGTACTGCACCTGGTCGCCGCCGATGCCCGCCCGGTCCAGCGCCGCCTTGATGGCGAAGCCGCCCAGGTCGGCGCCGGAGAAGCTGCGCAGCGAGCCCAGCAGGCGGCCCATGGGCGTGCGGGCGCCCGCGACGATGACGGAGGTGCGGCGATTGTTGCCGTTCGTACCAGACATGGACGCGGCCCCTTCGAGCAGAGGGATGTTAACGACGGTTCCCGTCAATGTACTGAGCGGTACGGCACCCGGTCACCGGGCCGAAGGTGTGATCGCGCGCACGTTGCGTAACCACCCCGTCCGGCGGTGCACTGGAGCCATGCTGACGCGCATCGACCACATCGGGATCGCCTGCTTCGACCTCGACAGGACCGTCGAGTTCTACCGTGCCACGTACGGCTTCGAGGTGTTCCACACGGAGGTCAACGAGGAGCAGGGCGTCCGCGAGGCCATGCTCAAAATCAACGGGACGTCCGACGGCGGCGCCTCCTACCTGCAGCTGCTGGAGCCGACGCGGGAGGACTCCGCGGTCGGCAAGTGGCTGGCGAAGAACGGCGAGGGCGTTCACCACATCGCGTTCGGCACCGCGGACGTGGACGGTGACGCGCGGGCCATCGGGGAGAAGGGCGTACGGGTCCTCTACGACGAACCCCGCCGGGGCTCGATGGGCTCGCGCATCACGTTCCTGCACCCCAAGGACTGCCACGGCGTGCTCACCGAACTGGTCACCTCGGCACCCCGCCCGGAGGCGGAGCACTGACCCACCCCTCCCCCGGCCGGTAGAGTGCGGGTTCGGCCGGGGTTACCGGGTGGCCCCCGGGCCCGGGCTGTACCGATGATCTGACACCATTTCTTCGGAAGGGCGGGCTCCGGGTTCCACCACCGACGCAGTACGGGGCCGGCCGCCGACGCGACCAGGGGACGGATGGACCGCGCTGTGCGGGGCTACGAGCGCCAGGAGAGTCAGCTGGAGGAAGCCGACCACCTCTCGAAGTTCGAGGCCGAGATGAAGCGGCTGAAGACCGAGCGGGAGAAGGCTGTCCAGCACGCCGACGACCTCGGCTACCAGGTCGAGGTGCTGCGCGCCAAGCTCCACGAGGCGCGCCGCAACCTCGCACACCGTCCCGCCTATGACTCGGCGGACATCGGCTACCAGGCCGAGCAGCTGCTGCGCAACGCCCAGATCCAGGCGGAGCAGCTGCGCACGGACGCCGAGCGCGAGCTGCGCGAGGCCCGGGCCCAGACGCAGCGCCTGCTCCAGGAGCAGGCCGAGCGCCAGGCCCGGATGGAGGCGGAGCTGCACGCCGAGGCGGTGGCCCGCCGCCAGCGCCTGGACGAGGAGCTCAACGAGCGCCGCCGCACCGTCGAGTCGCACGTCAACGAGAACGTCGCCTGGGCCGAGCAGCTGCGCGCCCGCACGGAGTCGCAGGCGCGCCGGCTGCTGGAGGAGTCGCGGACGGAGGCCGAGCAGGCCCTGGCCGCGGCCCGTACCGAGGCCCAGCGGCTGACCGAGCAGGCCAGCAGCCGGCTCGGGGCCGCCGCCGAGGAGGCCCGCGCGGAAGCCGAAGCGATCCTGCGCCGGGCGCGCACGGACGCCGAGCGGCTGCTGAGCGCCGCCTCCGCGCAGGCCCAGGAGGCCACCGACCACGCCGAGCAGCTGCGCACGTCCACCAGCGCCGAGTCCGACCAGGCCCGCACGGCCGCCACCGAGATGACGCGCACGGCCGAGACGCGCCTGCAGGAGGCCGACACGGCGCTGCGCGAGGCGCGGGCCGAGGCCGACAAGCTGGTCGCCGAGGCGAAGGAGGCCGCCTCCCGGCGGCTGGCCGGCGCCGAGTCGGACAACGAGCAGCGCACCCGTACGGCCAGGGCCGAGATCGCCCGCCTGGTGAGCGAGGCCACCAAGGAGGCCGAGGCCCTCAAGGCCGAGGCCGAGCAGCTGCGCGCGGACGCCGCGGCCGAGGCCGAGCGGCTGGTGGCCGAGGCCGCCGAGAAGGCGCGCAGCGCCGTCGCCGAGGACTCCGCCGCCGCCCTGGCCAAGGCCGCCCGTACGGCCGAGGAGGTGCTGGCGAAGGCGTCGGAGGACGCCCTGGCCACCACGAAGGCCGCCGCCGCCGAGGCCGAGCGGATCCGTGGTGAGGCGGAGGCCGAGGCCGAGCGGCTGCGGGAGCAGGCCGCGGACACCGCCGAGCAGCTCAAGGGCGAGGCGAAGGACGACACCAAGGAGTACCGCGCCAGGACCGTCGAGCTCCAGGAGGAGGCCCGGCGGCTGCGCGGGGAGGCCGAGCAGCTGCGTGCGGAGGCCGTCGCCGAGGGCGAGCGGATCCGCGGCGAGGCGCGCCGCGAGGCGCTGCAGCAGATCGAGGAGGCGGCCAGCACCGCCGAGGAGCTGCTGGGCAAGGCCAAGGCCAACGCGGAGGAGACGCGCGCCGGCGCGACCGCGGAGAGCGAGCGGGTGCGCACCGAGGCCGCCGAGCGTGCCGCCACGCTGCGCAAGCAGGCCGAGGAGGCCCTGGAGCGGGCCCGCGCCGAGGCCGAGGAGATGGCCGAGGAGGCCGAGGACCACGCCGAGCGCACGCGCACCGAGGCCGCCGAGGCCGCGCGCCGTACGCGCGAGGAGGCCGAGCAGGCGGCCCGCGCCCGCGCCGAGGAGGCCGCGGCGGAGCTGGCCCGGCTGCAGTCCGAGGCCGAGCAGCGCGTGGAGTCGGCCGAGACGGCGCTGCGCGAGGCCCGTGCGGAGGCCGAGCGGCTGCGCCGGGAGACGGCCGAGGAGAGCGAGCGGCTGCGCACGGAGTCCGCGGAGCGGGTGCGCGCGCTGCGGGAGCAGGCCGAGGACGAGGCCGAGCGGCTGCGGGCCGAGGCCGCCGAGGAGGCGGCCGGGGCCCGCGCGGAGGGCGAGGCCACGGCCGCGCGCCTGGTGAGCGAGGCCGAGGAGGAGTCGGAGCGGCTGCGCACGGAGGCGCAGGAGAGCGCCGACCGGCTGCGGGCGGAGGCGAACGCCGCCGCCGAGCGCACGGCCGCCGAGGCCGCCGAGGCGCTGGCCGCCGCGCAGGAGGAGGCCACCCGGCGGCGCCGGGAGGCCGAGGAGCTGCTCGGCGACGCCCGTTCGGAGGCGCAGGCCGAGCGCGAGGCGGCGCACGAGCAGAGCGAGGAGCTGCTGGCCTCGGCGCGCAAGCGGGTCGCCGAGGCGCAGGAGGAGGGGCGGCGCCTGGTCGAGGAGGCCGAGCAGCGGGCGAGCGAGCTCGTGGCCGCCGCCGAGCAGACCGCCCAGCAGGTGCGCGACGCCGTGGCGGGTCTGCACGAGCAGGCCGAGGAGGAGATCGCCGGGCTGCGTTCGGCCGCCGAGCACAACGCCGAACGGACCGTCACCGACGCCCAGATCGAGGCCGACCGGGTCCGTGCCGAGGCGTACGCCGAGCGCGAGCGCGCCGACGAGGAGGCCGCGGCCACCCGTGCGGAGGCCAAGGCCGCCGCGGAGGCCGCCAAGGAGCTGGCGGAGCGCACGGTCGCGGAGGCCATCGCCGAGGGCTCTCGCGTGGAGGCCGAGGCCGCCCGGGTCCTGGACGAGGCCCGCGAGGCGGCGAACGCCCGCCGCACCGAGGCCGCCGGGCAGGCCGACGAGCTGATCGCCGAGGCCTCGAAGGAGGCCGAGCGGCTGCGTGCCGAGGCGGCCCGTGCCCTCGAGGAGGCCCGTGAGGCGGCCGACGCCCAGCGGGCGGAGGCGGGCGAGCAGGCCCGCGTCGCGCTGGCCGAGGCCGGCGAGGAGGCCGAGCGGCTGCGGACCGAGGCGGCCCGTACGGTCGACGAGGCCCGCGAGGCCGCGAACGCCCGTCGCACGGAGGCCGCGCAGCAGGCGGACGAGCTGATCGCCGAGGCGACGAACGAGGCGGAGCGGCTGGTGGCCGAGGCCGCCGAGCTGGTGGAGACCGCCACGGCGGACGCCGCCCGGCTCGAGGGCGAGGCCCGCGAGGCGGCAGAGGCCCACCGGTCGCAGGCCGAGGCGGACGCGGACCGGCTGCGTGCCGAGGCGGCCCGTACGGTCGACGAGGCGCGCGAGGCGGCCAACGCCCAGCGCACGGAGGCCGCGCAGCAGGCGGACGAGCTCATCGCGAAGGCGGCGAGCGAGGCGGAGAAGATGGCCGCCGAGGCCGCCCGCACCCTGGACGAGGCCCGTGAGGCCGCCGAGGCCCAGCGGGCCGAGGCGGGCGAGCTGGCCGAGCGTGCCCTGGCCGAGGCCGCCGAGGAGGCGGAGCGGCTGCGTGCGGCCGCCGTCGAGAAGAAGGCCAAGGCCGACGAGCAGGCCGACGCCGTGGTCGCCAAGGCGACGGCCGAGGCCGAGCGGCTGGTGGCGGACGCGTCCGCGAAGGCGCAGCAGATGCGCACGGACGCCTCCGACGCGCTGGCGTCGGCGGAGCAGGACGCGGCGCGTACGCGCGCCGAGGCCCGCGAGGACGCGAACAAGATCCGGTCCGAGGGCCGGGCCGAGGCCGACCGCATCGTCAACGAGGCGGCGGAGCTGACGGCTTCGGCGCAGGACGACGCCGATCAGATCGTGGACAAGGCCCGCCAGGCGGCGAACGCCCGCCGGGCTGAGGCAGCGCAGCAGGCGGACGAGCTCATCGCGAAGGCGACGAGCGAGGCGGAGAAGATGGCCGCCGAGGCCGGCCTGGCCCTCGAGGAGGCCCGCGAGGCCGCCGATGCCCACCGTGCGCAGGCCGCCGAGCAGGCCGAGCGTGCCGTCGCCGAGGCGGAGGCCGCGGCGACGCGGCTGCGCTCGGACGCGGACGAGGCGCTGGAGAGCGCCCGCCGGGAGGCGGCGCGCACCACCGACGAGGCGCGCGAGGCCGCGAACGCCCGTCGTGCGGAGGCCGCCGAGCAGGCGGACACCCTGGTCGCCGAGGCGACGGCGGAGGCGGAGCGGATGGCCGCCGAGGCCGCCGAGGCGCTGGCCGCCGCGCAGGAGAACGCCAACAGCACGCGGGCCGACTCCGCGCGGATCAAGGCCGACGCCGTCCAGGAGGCGGAGCGGCTGCGCGCCGAGGCCCGTGCCGAGGGCGAGCGGACGATCGACCAGGCCCGGGACGCGGGCGCCAGGAAGCTGGCGGACGCGGCCGAGCAGGCGGACGCGCTGGTCGCCAAGGCGCAGGAGGAGGCGGTACGGGCCGCCACGGCCGCCGAGGAGCAGGCCGACGCCATGGTGGGCGCCGCCCGCAAGGAGGCCGAGCGGATCGTCAAGGAGGCCACCGGCGAGGGCAACGCGCTGGTGGAGCAGGCCCGTACGGACGCCAACACCATGCTCGCCGAGGCGCGTGGGGACGCCACCGCCATAAGGGAGCGGGCCGAGGAGCTGCGCTCCCGGATCGAGACCGACGTCGAGGAGCTGCACGAGCGGGCCCGCCGGGAGGCGGCCGAGGCGATGCAGTCGGCGGGCGAGCGCTGCGACAAGCTGGTCGCTGCCGCCACCGAGCAGCTGACGGAGGCGGAGGAGAAGGCGGAGAAGCTGATCTCCAACGCCCAGAGCGAGGCCAGCAAGGTGCGCATCACCGCCGTGAAGAAGGCGGACGCCCTCATCAAGGAGGCCGAGCAGAAGAAGACGGCCGCTGTACGCGAGGCCGAGCGCCTGCGCACCGAGGCTCGGGAGGAGGCCGCGCGCCTTCTCGAGGAGGGGAAGCGGGAGTTGGAGGTCCTGGTCCGCCGTCGCGAGGACATTCAGGCCGAGATTTCCCGTGTCCAGGACGTGTTGGAAGCGTTGGAATCATTTGAGTCCCCGGGGGCGGGTGGCTCCAAGGACGGCGGGGTGAAGGCGGCGGCCGGTGTCGGCGCAACTCGATCGGGTGGCAAGCAGGACCGAAAGTAGCCACTCAATCGAGGGGTCATTTTCCAGATTCCCCCACCGTCTACCACCATCTGCTCGATGACACGCCGCTCACGCCCCTAGGATTCGCTCTATCACCTCACAGGTCTCCAATGACAGGAACCCCATGAGCGACACTTCCTCCCCCTTCGGCTTCGAGTTGGTGCGGCGTGGATACGACCGCGGCCAGGTGGACGACCGCATTACGAAGCTCGTAGCGGACCGTGACAGCGCACTGGCCCGGATCACTTCTCTGGAAAAGCGCATCGAGGAGCTGCACCTCGAAACGCAGAACGCTCAGGCCCAGATCAATGACGCCGAGCCGTCGTACGCGGGGCTCGGGGCGCGGGTCGAGAAGATCCTCAGGCTGGCCGAGGAAGAGGCCAAGGACCTGCGTGAGGAGGCCCGGCGGGCCGCCGAGCAGCACCGCGAGCTGGCCGAGTCGGCGGCCCAGCAGGTGCGCAACGACGCCGAGTCGTTCGCCGCCGACCGCAAGGCGAAGGCGGAGGACGAGGGCGCCCGGATCGTCGAGAAGGCCAAGGGCGACGCCGCCCAGCTGCGCAGCGAGGCGCAGAAGGACGCCCAGTCCAAGCGCGAGGAGGCGGACGCCCTCTTCGAGGAGACCCGCGCCAAGGCCGCCCAGGCCGCCGCGGACTTCGAGACCAACCTGGCCAAGCGCCGCGAGCAGTCCGAGCGCGACCTGGCCTCCCGCCAGGCGAAGGCCGAAAAGCGCCTTGCGGAGATCGAGCACCGCGCCGAGCAGCTGCGCCTGGAGGCGGAGAAGCTGCGCACGGACGCCGAGCGCCGGGCCCGGCAGACGGTGGAGACCGCGCAGCGCCAGGCCGAGGACATCGTGGCCGACGCCAACGCCAAGGCGGACCGCATCCGCAGCGAGTCCGAGCGCGAGCTGGCGGCGCTGACCAACCGCCGCGACAGCATCAACGCCCAGCTGACCAACGTGCGCGAGATGCTGGCGACGCTGACCGGAGCGGCCGTGGCGGCGGCCGGGGTGCCGGGTGACGACGAGCCGATCTCGCGCGGCGTTCCGGCCCAGCAGAGCCGCTGACACGGCGGCCGCACCGCACTCGGCCGGGGGATCCTGTGCTCGGCGCGTCATGTGCCGCCCGAAGGGGCGCCTGACGCGCCGAGTGGTCTGTGGGAGAGGGGCTTCCGGAAGGGCGCGCACCACGTATGGCGGAGCCTGTGCCACCGGTGGCGGGGCCCGGTGGGCGCGCTTACCGTGGCTGAATGATCGAGCTTGAGGGGCTGACCAAGCACTACGGCGACGTCCGCGCCGTGGATCACCTCACGTTCACCGTCCGGCCCGGCATCATCACGGGCTTCCTGGGCCCCAATGGGGCGGGCAAGTCGACGACCATGCGGATGATGCTCGATCTGGACCACCCCACCAGCGGCACGGTCCGCATCGACGGCAGGCACTACCGCGAACTGCACGACCCCCTCAGGACCGTCGGCGCCCTGCTGGACGCCAAGGCGATGCACGGCGGCCGCAGCGCGTACCACCACCTGCTGTGCCTGGCGCAGAGCAACGGCATCCCGGCGGGCCGGGTGCGGGAGGCGCTGGACACCGTGGGGCTGTCCTCCGTGGCCCGCAAGCGCACCAAGGGCTTCTCGCTCGGCATGGGCCAGCGCCTGGGCATCGCGGGGGCCCTGCTGGGCGATCCGCAGATCCTGATGTTCGACGAGCCGGTCAACGGGCTCGACCCCGAGGGCATCCACTGGATCCGCAACCTCATGAAGGGCCTGGCAGCGCAGGGCCGTACGGTCTTCGTCTCCTCCCACCTGATGAGCGAGATGGCGCTGACCGCCGACCACCTGGTGGTCATCGGCCAGGGCAGGCTGCTGGCCGACACCAGCATGGCGGACTTCATCGCGGAGAACTCCCGCTCGTTCGTGCGGATGCGCTCGCCCGACCACGAGCGGCTGCGGGAGGTGCTGCGCGGCGCCGGCATCGACTTCGCGCCCGGCGCCGAGGGGGCGCTGGAGGTCGCGGGCGAGGACGCGGCGCACCTGGGCGAGCTGGCGGCGCGGCACCAGCTCGTGCTGCACGAGCTGAGCCCCCAGTCGGCCTCGCTGGAGGAGGCGTTCATGCGGCTGACGGCCGGGTCGGTGGAGTACCACGCGCACGAGAACCACCGCCCGGCGGCCGCGGCGCCGGCGCCCGCGGCGGACGGACAGTGGGGTGCCGGCTGGCGGAAGAAGGGATCCTGACCATGGCGGTGGCGGCCCAGGTCCTGCGGTCGGAATGGACGAAGATCAAATCCGTGCGTTCCACGGTGTGGACGCTGGGACTCGCACTGGTGGTCACGGTCGGTCTCGGTGCGCTGATCAGCGCACTCGCCAAGAAGGACTTCGACCGCCTCGATCCGCAGGGAAAGATCGAATTCGATCCCACATTCGTCAGCTTCGCGGGAATGGGACTCGGTCAGCTCGCATTGATCGTTTTTGGTGTGCTGGTGGTCTCGAATGAATACAGCACGGGAATGATCCGCACATCGCTGGCGGCCGTCCCGCAGCGCGGCACGTTTCTCTTCAGCAAGATCACCATTGCCACGCTGCTCGCATTCACCGTCGGAATGATCACGAGTTTCGCGGCGTTCTTCACCGGCCAGGCGATGCTGGGGATCCACCGGGCCTCGCTCGGCGACCCCGGCGTCCTGCGCGCCGTCATCGGCGGCGGCCTCTACATGACGCTGATCACGGTCTTCTCGATGGGCGTCGCGACGATGCTGCGCAGCCCGATGCTCTCGCTCGGCATCCTGATGCCGTTCTTCTTCCTCATCTCCGCCATCCTGGGCAACGTCTCCGCCACCAAGAAGGTGGGGCGCTACCTCCCCGACCAGGCCGGCCAGAAGGTCATGCGGGTCGTCACGGTCGGCGACGACGCTCCCTACGGCCCCTGGGGCGGCTTCGCGATCATGGCCCTGTGGGTGGTGGCGGCGCTGATCGGCGGCTACGCGGTGCTCACGCGCCGGGACGCGTAGGCCTGTCGGCGGATCATCACGAACGCACGCGTCGCGGTGACCGCGCATTCCGCCGGGCCCTCGCCGCTGCGGTCTCCCGCCGCCACGGCGCCGGACAGGCCCCGGCGCGTGTCCACGCAACCCCGGCATCCGGGCCTTATCACGCCCGTATCTCTCGCATATCGGGAACCGTCAACCCCTCGTCTATCCTCCTAACCCTTACGGGGGCGCCACGCCCTGACCGAAAGCTCGCGAGGGGCGGAGAATGATCGAGGCAGTCGGCCTGACGAAGCGCTACGGCGCCAAGACGGCCGTGCACAACCTGACGTTCCAGGTACGGCCGGGGGCCGTCACCGGCTTCCTGGGGCCCAACGGCTCCGGCAAGTCGACGACGATGCGCATGATCCTCGGCCTGGACGTGCCCTCCGCAGGCCGGGTCACCATCGGCGGGCAGCCCTTCCACAAGCTGCCCAACGCCCCGCGCCAGGTCGGGGCCCTGCTCGACGCGAAGGCCGTGCACGGCGGCCGCAGCGCCCGCATGCACCTGCTCTCCCTCGCCCAGCTCTCCGGCATCCCCGCCCGCCGCGTCGACGAAGTCCTCGGCGTCGTCGGCCTCCAGGACGTGGCCCGCAAGCGCTCCAAGGGCTTCTCGCTCGGCATGGGCCAGCGCCTGGGCATCGCCGCCGCCCTGCTCGGCGACCCCCAGGTGCTGCTCTTCGACGAGCCGGTCAACGGCCTCGACCCCGAGGGCATCCTCTGGGTCCGCAACCTCATGAGGAGCCTGGCGGCCGAGGGCCGTACGGTCTTCGTCTCCTCGCACCTGATGAGCGAGATGGCGCTGACCGCCGACCACCTGATCGTCATCGGGCGCGGGCAGCTCATGGCGGACATGAGCGTCAAGGACTTCATCGCCGCGAACTCGGCCGGCTTCGCGCGCGTGCGCACGCCCGACGGCGAGACCGAGGCGCGCGAGAAGCTGACCGCCGCGCTGGTCGGGGCCGGCGCCCAGGTGCTGCCCGAACAGGACGGCGCCCTGCGGGTGACGGGCCTGGCACTGCCCCGGATCAGCGACATCGCCCACGACGTGGACACCCGCCTGTGGGAGCTCTCCCCGCACCAGGCCTCCCTGGAGGAGGCGTACATGCGGATGACGCAGGGCGCGGTCGACTACCGCTCCACGCAGGACCAGCGCTCGGGCCTGCAGGCGCCGCCCGCCCAGCCCGGCTGGCAGCAGCCCGCCGCCGTCCCGCAGGGCTGGGCCGAGCAGGCCTACCCGGTCCTGCCGGGCGAGCAGCCCAACCCCTACGCCCAGCCGGCCCCCGCGCCGCAGGCGCCGGCCCCCGCGGCCCCCGCCACGCCGCCCACTCCCCCGCCCACCGGGCCCGCTCCGCAGGGCGCGCCCGCCGACCTGACCAAGCGCGACAGCGAGGACGCCCGATGACCACCCCGCAGCAGCCCCCCGCGCCCCCGCAGAACGCCCCGCAGACCCCGCCCCACGCAGCGCCGGCCGGGCCCGCGCCCGTGGCGCCGCCGCACCCGGGCGCGCAGCCCGCCGCCGGGCACCCCGGCCAGGCGCAGGGGTACTGGCCGGGCCAGGCGCCCGCCGGCGGCCCCGCCGGCTACGTGTCGCCGATCCCGATCCGCAGGGCCACCCTCCTCGACGCCGTCGCCTCCGAGTGGACCAAGATCCGGTCCGTGCGGTCGACGATGTGGACGCTGGGCATCATGGTGCTGCTCGTCCTCGGCATCGGCTTCCTGGCCGCGACCCTCGTCGCCGGCCAGGACGGCGACACCGGCAACTCCTCGCCGCTCGCCCTCGGTTTCTTCGGGGTGCTGCTCGGCATCATCTGCGTGGTCACGCTCGGCGTGCTGACGATCTCCTCCGAGTACGGCACCGGCATGATCCGTACGACCCTGACCGCGTGCCCGGACCGCGGGCGGGTGCTGGCGGCCAAGTCGCTCGTCTTCTTCCTGCTGACGTTCGTGATCACCCTGGTCTCCACCGGGATGATCGCGATGGTCGACTCCACGCTGCTCAACGGCATGACCAGCTACAGCCCGGACGCCGACGCCTGGCTGCGGGCGACGGTCGGGGTGAGCCTGTACGTGGCGACGCTGGGCCTGCTGGGGCTCGCCGTGGGCGCGCTGCTGCGGCACTCCGCCGGGG
The DNA here is from genome assembly GCF_014655595.1 of Streptomyces griseocarneus. GTDB lineage: Bacteria > Actinomycetota > Actinomycetes > Streptomycetales > Streptomycetaceae > Streptomyces > Streptomyces griseocarneus. The sequence continues at coordinate 324,592 of NZ_BNBL01000003.1, forward strand.
CGATCACGGTCATGCTGGGCGTGGTCCTGCTGCCGATGGTGCTGTCGCTGTTCATGATGGGCGACGCCCTCTCGGACGTCCGCAAGGCGCTCATCGAGTACTCGATCCCGATGCAGCTCTCGGCGTTCTACGCCACCGAGGCCGACCACATGACCGGGCCCACGGGCTGGACCCCGCTGTGGATCATGCTGGGCGTGGCCGCCGTGGCGCTGGCCGGCGCGTACGCCTCGATGACCAAGCGCGACGCGTGACCGGCCGCTGAACAGGCGGCCCGGGTCAGTACCGGGGCGCGTTGCGAGACCGCTGGAGCCGCGCGCTCCGGCGGTCTTTCGCGTTCCAGCAGGAGGTGTGCCAGTGCCGGCGGTCCTCGACGCCGCCGCCGAACTGCGGCCAGGCCACCACGTGCGGCACCCCCGGCGGGATCTCCTGGTCGCAGCCGGGGCACCGGTAGTGCTTCGCCGCAGCGCCGCCGCCGATCATGCGGACCGCCCACTCCTCGCCCTGCCAGCTCTCGGTGCGCTCGAGGCCGTAGCGCGCGCCGCTGTCGTCGCGCGGGAGGGGGGACGTGCGGTCGGTCCCGCCTCGCGGGCGGTTTCGGCGCGGGGACACGGGGCACCTCGGTGGGTCTGGGGCTACGGGTCGTGACCAGCCTACGCGTCACGGTCACCGCCCCGGCCCGGTGTCCCCCGGCTCTATGGCGCCCGCGCTCCGATCATCATGAAAACTTCACGCACGGCCGTACCTTCGGCACGTGTCAGCCGTTATTGCCTCCAGGGGGATGCCGCGTCGGTCGCTAGGAGGAACAAAGAGCGATGCGCGTTGGAGCATTTGTCCTGGCCGCCCAATTCCCGGGCCAGGGGCACGGGGAGGCGCTGTACCGGGCCGTCCGCTCGGCGGAGGTCGCCGAGGAGGCGGGGCTGGACGCGGTCTGGCTGGCAGAGCACCACTTCGTGCCGTACGGAGTGTGCCCGTCGGCGGTGACCCTCGCCGCCCTGCTGCTCGGCCGCACCCGCACCCTCGGGGTGGGCACGGCCGTCAGCGTCCTGCCCACCACCCACCCGGTGACCCTGGGGGAGCAGGCGGCGCTGCTGCACCTCACCTCGGGCGGAAGGTTCACCCTCGGGGTGGGCCGCGGCGGGCCCTGGGTGGACCTGGAGGTCTTCAACTCGGGCCTGGGGGCGTACGAAGAGGGGTTCCCCGAGTCGCTCGAACTGCTGATGCGCTGGCTGCGGGAGCCCCGGGTGGGCAGCGAGGGAGAACGGTTCTCCTTCCGCGAGGTCCCGGTCGTGCCCCGCCCGGACGAGCTGCTGGACTCCGCCGGCCCCGGCGTGGTCGTCGCGTGCACCTCGCCCGCCAGCGTGCGGCTGGCGGCGGCGCACGGGCTGCCGATGCTGCTGGGCATGCACAGCGAGGACCAGGAGAAGGCGGACATGGTCGCCCTGTGGCGCAAGTGCGCGCTGGAGGCGGGGCGTTCACCCGATGAGGTGGCGTCGGCCGGTCATGTGGCGGCCGGGGTGGTGCAGATCGCCGACCGGTGCCAGGAGGCGCGCGAGACGCTGCTGAAGACGATGCCGGGCTGGCTGCACCACGGCCTGTCGGCGCACGTGACCGTCGACGGCAGGACCCGCCGGATGCGCGATCCGCTCGCGTACACGGAGCTGCTGTGCGACCTCCACCCCGTCGGCTCGCCCCGGCTCTGCGCCGACCGTCTCGCGGCCACCCGCGAGCGCACGGGCATCGGCCGCTTCGCGCTGCTCGCCGAGGGCTCCGGCGACCTCGCGGCCACCGAGGAGAACCTCCGGCGCCTGGGCACGGACGTGCTGCCCCTGCTCGTCTGACCCGGTTCCCGTCCGCGTTCCCGTCCGCCTCACCTCGTCCGACCCGCCGGCCACAGGCCCCGGCGGAGCTGCCGCCCCCGTTCTCCGCACCTCCCGCACTCGGAGCGGCAGCACAGGACGCGTCAGCAGTCCCGGAGCTCCGGCGACTGGTTCAGCAGCTGGCCCCTGATCGAGGTGAAGCGGGCCAGTCGCTCGTCCACCGACGGGTCGGTCGGGAAGACGGCCACCCGGTGGCAGTTCTGGAACGCCAGGCGGACCCCGAAGTGCCGCTGCAGCGCACCGCGAATCGCGTCACTCGCCAGGGCGCGCAGCAGCTGGCCGCGCGCCTGCTCGTCCGGCGGGGGCGTCCGGTTGTCGGCGAACTGTCCGCCTTCGACCTTGAGCCGGTCCACCAGGGAGCTGATCATCTCCCATGCGTAGGGCAGGGAGGTCCGGACGCAGTCGACGAAATCGGCTTCGTCGACCTCGCCTCGCTCGGCCTGTTCGAGGAGGGCCGGTGAGACGTCGAGCGACATGGGTTCTCCTCTCGCGACCCCGCGAGCGGGGTCTCAGGGATGGGCGAGCGGACGACGACGCCCTGTGCCCGTACGGCGACCGCCCGCTTCAACGGTAATCCGGCCACTGCTGCCCCACCAGGAGAACGCGGACAACTGGCCAAAGCCCGAGGGGGTCTTCCGGGGCGAATCGCGTGAAGTGGCAGGAGTCGAGTAGCGTGGCTCACCATGCGTCTCGTCATCGCCCGTTGCTCCGTGGACTACGCGGGCCGGCTCACCGCCCACCTGCCCTCCGCCCCCCGCCTCATTCTGGTGAAGGCGGACGGCAGCGTCTCGATCCACGCCGACGACAGGGCCTACAAGCCCCTGAACTGGATGTCGCCGCCGTGCACCCTCAAGGAGGGCGACGGAGTCTGGACGGTGATCAACAAGGCGGGCGAGAAGCTCATCATCACCATGGAGGAGGTCCTGCACGACTCCTCGCACGAGCTGGGCGTGGACCCCGGCCTGATCAAGGACGGCGTGGAGGCGCACCTCCAGGAGCTCCTGGCGGACCGCATCGAGACCCTCGGCGAGGGCTACACCCTCATCCGCCGCGAATACCCCACGGCCATCGGCCCGGTGGACATCCTCTGCCGCGACGCGGACGGCGCGACGGTGGCCGTGGAGCTCAAGCGGCGCGGCGAGATCGACGGTGTGGAGCAGCTCACCCGCTACCTCGAGCTCCTCAACCGCGACCCGCACCTGGCCCCCGTGCGCGGCATCTTCGCCGCCCAGGAGATCAAGCCCCAGGCCCGCGTGCTCGCCACGGACCGCGGCATCGGCTGCGTCGTCCTGGACTACGACGCGCTGCGCGGCATCGAGGACGACAAGCTGCGGCTGTTCTGACCGGCCGGCCGCCCGGACCTCTCCGGGCGGCCGCCGCACGACGCGAAAGAGGGCCCGTACGGTGCGTACGGGCCCTCTTCGCGTGGGCGCGGGGCGCAAGACCCCTAAGCGACCGGAGTGCCGCTGCCCGTGGAGCCGCCTGTGGAGCCGCCGCCCGTGGCGGTCCCGCCCGGGGCGGGGCCGCTCGCCGAGTTGGAGCTGGCGCCCGTGGGGGGCTGGGGGGCCTTGGTCGGGGGCTCGGGGGGCGTGGTGGTCGGGGGCTTGTCCTCGGTCTTCGTGGGCGTGGGCGGCGTCGGCCTGGGGCTCTCCCCGCCGCCGGGCGAGCGGGTCGGGCTCTGCGAGGGCCGGCCGGGCGTGGGCGACTGCGTGGCCGGGCCGCCGCTGCCGGACGCGGACGGCGAGGCACTGCCGGACGCGCCGGGCGAGCTGGGCGTCCCGCTGGCCCCGGGCGACTGGCCGGGCTTGCCCGCGTGGCCGGGCACCTGCGGGTGCCCGCTCTCGCCCGGCGCCGGCTCGTCGGCGCTCAGCCCGCCGCCGCCGTCCTGCTGCGATGCCGACTGGCCCGGCTTGACCGTCTCCGAGCGGTCGCCGTCCTTGCCGCCCGTGGTGGCGCCGAGGGTGACGACGGTGCCGAGGACGGCGGCGAGGAGGGCGCCCGCGCCCGCCGCGAGGAGGTTGCGCCGGTTGCCGCCCGCCATGAGCTTGTGCGCCCACGATCCCCGGCCCAGCGGGCCGCGGCGCGGGGGCGCGGACGGGCCGGGCACCGCCGGTGCGGCGGCCGCCGGGGCACCGGCCGCGGCCGGCACGCGGCTGACGATCGCGGTCGTGGCGTCGGTGGGCTGCGGCCGGGCGGGACGCGCCGTGGCCGGCTTGGCCGGGGGCGCGGCGGACTCCTCGCTGCGGGCGGCCGGGACCTCCTCGCCGGAGGGCGTACGCCCGGGCAGCGGGGGCAGCGGCGGTACGGCCGTGGAGCCCGTGCGCGCCGGGCCGCCGCCCGGCACGGTCCGGGCGCCCATCGCCAGGCCCGAGCGGTCGGCGACGAGGGCCAGCGCCCGGCGTCCGGCGACCGCGCCGCGCCTGTCGGCGAGCACGCCGCGCAGCCCGATGGAGGCCTCCAGCTCCGCACGGGCCCGGTCGAGGTTGCCGGTGCACAGCGCCAGCACGCCCAACTCGTGGTGGAAATACGCTTCTTCGCCGACTTCGCCGGCCAGGCGTGCGGCCTCCTGGCCGGCGCGCAGGCTGCGTTCCCAGGCGCCCCAGTGCAGCGCCGCCGCGAAGGCCGGTGCGGCGGTACGGGCGAGCAGCACCGCGGCGGCCCGGTGCCCGGCGTCGCCGTCGGCGATGAGGGCGCCGAGCGCGGCGAGGATCGCCTCGCCCTCCACGGCGATCCGCTCGGGGGTGACGGAGGGGTGCCCGGCCCACCAGGCGTAGTGCTGGGCGGCGGAGTGCGCCCGGGCGGCGGCCTCGTCGCCGTAGCCCTCGGCGAGGAGCTGCTCGGCCACGCCGGCCGCCAGCCGGTAGTGGGCGCCGACGGGGGTGATCAGTCCGCAGGCGAGGAGGTCGCCGACGGCAGCGTCGGCGTGGGTGTCGCCGGCCAGGGCGGGCAGGTGCGCCTGGTGGGGCATCTCGCCGCCGAGCGCGACGGCGAAGCGCAGGGCGTCCCGGGCGGCCTCGCCCAGCCGGGAGGCGAGCAGGGCGGCGGGGGCCGCCGCCTCGGCGAGGGTGGGCAGCGGTGCGGTCCGCCCGTCGCCCTCGCCGTCGCCCGCGGCCTCGGCGGCGGCCGCCGCGTAGGGCCGCTCGGCGAAGACGCCGAACTCGTCGGCGGCGGGGGGCTGGGAGGTGAGCTCGTCCAGCTGCCGCAGCAGCGCGCCGGCCTGGACGAACCGCAGCGGCAGGCCCTCGGACTCGAACCACAGGTCCGCGGCCCAGCCGGCCTCCTCGTCCGTGAGCGGCCGGTCGACGGCCAGCTCCAGCAGCTCCAGGCAGCCGGTGCGGTCGAGTCCGCCGAGGAAGACCTCTTCCACGTGCGAGTCGGTGGAGGGCGCGGCGACGTCGGGGGTGGCGGCGAGGAGGAAGGCGCACTCGGGTGTGGCGTCGAGGAGTTCGTCGAGCGCGGCGCCGCCGAACTCGAGGTCGTCGAGGACGACCACGGCGCCGATCTCGTGCACGGCGGCCAGCAACTCGCCCCGCTCCAGGCGGTGCAGCGGCGCGTGGTGGACGGCGGTGAAGAGGTCGTGGAGCAGGTCGGCCGGCGTGCGGCGGTAGCCGCTGAGCCGGACGACGCCGTCGGGCGCCAGGCCCGCGCAGTCCTCGGCGATGGCGTCCAGCAGGACGCTGCGGCCGGCCCCGGAGGGCCCGGTCAGCCGCACCGAGCGGCCGCGGGAGAGCAGCCGGCCCAGGCGCTCGCGCTCCTCCGTGCGCCCCACCAGGGGCAGATCGGGACCGGTCCGGCGGGCGGGCGGCGGGGGCGCGGCGGCGCGGCGCAGGCCGTCGCGCCGCTCGGGGCCGTGGCGCTCCGGTCTGGCGGGCAGGGCGCCGGGCGGGCAGGGCTCTATCTCGCTGCCGTCGACGGGGTTGACGGTGAGGAGGTAGTCACCGGTGACGAGCTGGACGACGCGGACCGGACCCTGTGCGGCGGGGGCCTCCGGTGTCGCGGCGGCCTCGCGCGGCGGGCGCTGCGGGGCGCCCGTCTCGTCGGGAGTCCGCTCGTCGTCGTGGAATTCCTCGGATCCGCGGTTCGTCGGGTCCATGGTTCAGAGCCCCCAAGATGCGTGGCGTGCCGTCGTGCCCTCCGGCCTGTCCGCACTCCTTCGACCTCCGGCCGGGAGCTGTCCGGGCCGTCGATTCCGGTCCGGTGCCCGCCGTGGGCTTTCGTAGGCGGCGGGAAACCGAACAGACCTTGCCACAGTATCTACGACGGGGAGGGTGCCACGGCGCCACGGGACGTCACAGTCTCATGAGGATCGGGGCACTCGGGCCTCGAGGGGCTCACCGGGCCCGTCCGGCGCCCCGTGGCACACGAGGGGTCTCACACGCGCGGCAGGGGGCGCCGGGGGCAGTCCTCCTCGATGGCGAGGATGCGGTGCAGCCGCGTGGCCACCAGGAGGCGCTGCATCCGGTCCGGCACCCCGCGCAGGACGAGCCGCCGGCCGGTGCGGCCGGCGCGGCGGTGGGCGCCCATGATGACGCCGAGGCCGGTGGCGTCCCAGGAGTCCAGCTCGGTCAGGTCCAGGACGAGGTCGCCCCGGCCGCCGTCCAGGGCGGAGTGCAGGACCGTACGGGCGTCCGCCGCGCTGCGGACGTCGAGGCGGCCCCCGACGACCAGTTCGGCGTGATCGCCCCTGATGTGCATATGCGCTCCCGGGAGTGGTGCCTGATGTGGATGTGGCTCTAAAGAACTGACTGCCTCTCACACCACAAAGTTGCCGCCTTCAGGCGAACCAATACCAAGTTCACCCTGGTGGGTGAACTTGGTATCAATCCGGCCGTCAGTGCTGGTAAAAGCCCTGGCCGCTCTTGCGGCCGAGGTCGCCGGCGTCGACCATGCGGCGCATGATCTCCGGCGGGGCGAACTTCTCGTCCTGGCACTCGGTGTAGATGTTGCCCGTGGCGTGCATGAGGATGTCGATGCCCGTCAGGTCGGCGGTCGCCAGCGGCCCCATGGCGTGCCCGAAGCCCAGCTTGCAGGCGATGTCGATGTCCTCGGCGCTGGCCACGCCCGACTCGTACAGCTTGGCCGCCTCCACCACCAGCGCGGAGATCAGGCGGGTGGTGACGAAGCCGGCGACGTCGCGGTTGACGACGATGCAGGTCTTGCCGACGCCCTCGGCGAACTCCCGGGCCTTGGCGAGCGTTTCGTCGCTGGTCTTGTAGCCGCGCACCAGCTCGCACAGCTGCATCATGGGAACGGGCGAGAAGAAGTGCGCGCCCACGACGCGCTCGGGGCGCTGCGTGGCGGCCGCGATCTTGGTGATCGGGATGGCGGAGGTGTTGGAGGCGAGGACGGTCTCGTCCTTCACCAGCCCGTCCAGGGTGCGGAAGATGTCCCGCTTGGTGTCGATGTCCTCGAACACCGCCTCGACGACGATGTCGGCGTCGGCGGCCGCGTCGAGATCCGTGGTCGTGGTGATCCGGGCCAGCGCCTGCTCGGCGGCCGCGGCCTCCAGCTTCCCCTTGGAGACGAACTTCTCGTACGAGGCCTTGATGCCGTCCGTACCGCGCTTGAGCGCCGCGTCGGTGACGTCCCGCAGCACGACGTCCCACCCGGCCTGGGCGGAGACCTGCGCGATCCCGGAGCCCATCAGTCCGGCGCCGATGACGGCGAGCTTCTTGGCCACCACTGTCCCCTTACTCCCTGTGCATGTATCTGTGCATTCACGCCTCTCCGCCCGGAGATTAGCGCCCGTCGGCGCACGTGTGGGCAGTAAGAGATGCGCGTCACGTCCCAGATGACGGACGTCACACCGAGACGGCCACGGGGTATGCCCCACGGTGCAGTTGGGTCACTTCCGTCACACTGATCACAGGTTGGGGCGCGGCGCGGGCGGCCCGCGCGGGCGGTGCGTGGCTAGGCTCGTACCCATGGTCAATCTGACGCGCATCTACACCCGCACCGGCGACGACGGCACGACCGCACTCGGTGACATGAGCCGCACCGTCAAGACCGACACCCGCATCGCGGCGTACGCCGACGCGAACGAGGCGAACGCCGCGATCGGGGTGGCCATCGCGCTCGGTCAGCTGCCGGCGGAGGTCGTCAAGGTGCTCGTACGGGTCCAGAACGACCTCTTCGACGTGGGCGCGGACCTGGCGACCCCGGTCGTGGAGGAGCCCAAATACCCGCCGCTGCGGGTGGAGCAGTCCTACATCGACAAGCTCGAGGCGGACTGCGACCGCTTCCTCGAGGACCTGGAGAAGCTCCGCAGCTTCATCCTGCCGGGCGGCACGCCGGGCGCCGCCCTGCTGCACCAGGCCTGCACGGTGGTCCGCCGGGCCGAGCGCTCCACGTGGGCGGCGCTGGAGATGCACGGCGACATCATGAACCACCTGACGGCCACCTACCTCAACCGCCTCTCGGACCTGCTGTTCATTCTCGCCAGGACGGCGAACAAGGACCTCGGCGACATCCTGTGGGTGCCCGGCGAGAACCGCTGAGGCGGATGAGAACCGCTGACGCGGATGGAAGACCGGGGAGACGGGGGGCCGCTCCGTCTCCCCGGCCGCTTGGGGGTGGGCAGGGCTACCGGAGCCCGTCGTCCACGGCCTTCATGAGCGTTCCGCCGTCTCCCGACATCTCCCAGATCATCACGCCGCCGAGCCTCTTCGTCTTCAGCCAGGCCGTCTTCTTCCCGATGGACCAGGCGTCGTCGAAGGTCCACCACTGGCCGCCCGCGCCCGTGTAGCCGTACGTGGCGACCGACGTCTCGTCGTGGCGGACGGTCAGGTTGGGGACGGACGCGAGGAGGTTGTCGTAGCCGCGGGTGCCGGCCTCCTCGGGGAACTGGCCGGGGGCCGCGCCGCCCGCGCTCTGCCAGGCGCCGTTCGCGCCGCCGTCGGCGACCTGCTGCCAGCCGCGGCCGTAGAAGGCCAGCCCCAGGACGACCTTGCGGGGTTCGACGCCGGCGTCGAGATAGGTCCGCACGGTGGTGTCCACGCTGAACTTCGTGGTGTACGGGTCCTTGGGGTCCTCGAACAGATTGCCCTGGTGTCCCGTGCGATTCGGCTCCCAGCTGTTGTCGCTGCCCGAGCCGTGGAAGTCGTAGCCCTGGACGTTGGCGAAGTCCATGGAGTCCAGGACGCTGGGCGTGCCGTCTTTGGTGGTGATGTCCCAGCCCGCTTCGATCTTGGCAGGGTCGGCCGGGGTGAAGGCGGTCAGCAGGTACTTCTTCCCGGTCGTGGAGCTCAGCGCGTCGAGCTGGCGGCGGAACTCCGCGAACAGCAGGGTGTTGTTGGCCTTGTCGTCCTTGGAGACGTGGTTGCCGGCGTGGCCCTCGGAACCCGGCCACTCCCAGTCGATGTCGAAGCCGTCGAAGATGCCGGCGGCGACGCCCGCCCCGCCGCGACCGTTCGTCGCGGGCAGGTTCCCCTTGATGTACATGTCGATGCAGGACTTCACGAACTTCTGCCGCGAGGCGTCGGTCCTGGCGACGTCGGAGAAGTACTTGCTGTAGGTCCAGCCCCCGATGGACATGTTGATCTTCAGCTTGGGGTGCTTGGCCTTGAGCTTCTTCAGCTGGTTGAAGTTCCCGGCCAGCGGCTGGTCCCAGGTGTCGCCCACGCCGTCGACGGACTCGCCGGCGCCGAAGCCCTTCTCGTAGTCGGCCCAGGAGTCACCGGCGCCGTCGCCCTGGGAGGGGTCCTGGGGGTTGGGCGTGGTGGCCTTGGTGACGCCGTTGAGACAGGTGAGATTGACCGGATCGATGTTGGAGAAGGCGTAGTTGATGTGGGTGAGCCGGGCGGCGGCCCCCGTGGTGTCGAGGGACTTCACCGTGTAGCCGCGCCCGTAGATGCCCCACTGCACGAAGTAGCCCGCCTTGACGGCGTCCGTGCCCGGCTGGGGATCGCCGCCCCCGCCCGTGGTCCGCACGTTGAGCGGGGCGCTGGCGGGGCCGGTCTGGTCGGCGGTGTCGCGGGCGACGACCGTGTAGGTGTAGTCGGTGCCGGCGCTCAGGCCGGTGTCGGTGTGGGCGAGCTTGGCGACGGTGGCGACCTTGGCCTTGCCGCGGTAGACGTCGTAGTTCTTGACGCCCTTGTCGTCCGTGGCCGCGCCCCACTTGAGGGAGACGCTGTCGGCGGTGACGGAAGCGGCGGTGGGGGTGCCCGGGGCGCCGGGCGGGCTGTCGGACGGCGATCCGCCGTCGCAGGAGCCGCCGTTGATCCGGCAGCCGGAGGGCTCGCCGTCGCCGGAGCCGACGAAGCCGAAGGTGACGGAGGCGCCGGGCGCGACGGTGCCGTTGTACTCGCGGTTCCTGGCCGTCACATGCCCTGAGGAGCCGCTGACCAGCGCGTCCCAGTACGAGCTGACGGTGGTGCCGGAGGGGAAGTCCCACTCGACGGTCCAGCCGTCGAGGGCGGTGGTGCCGGTGTTCTTCACCGTCCACTGCGCCTGGAAGCCCGTCCCCCAGTCGGAGGTCTTGGCGAAGGTCGCCGTGACGGCGGGGGCGGCAGGGGCGGCGGGGGCGGTATGGGCCGGGGCGGCGAGGCCGACGACGAGGCCGAGGGGGAGCAGCAGGGCGGTGAGCGCCGCGAGCGGGGCTCTGGAGGTGAGGCGTCCGGGTAATCTTCCGTGTCCCGTGGTTCCTGTGCTCAAGGCAAGCTCCTCGGGTGAGGGCCGTACAGGGTGGGGGGTGCGCGTTGTGAGGGGAGCGTAGGAAGGTCCGTACCAATGGTCAAGAGGTCTGGACCAGACCCAACTCCCGGGCCAGCACCGCCGCCTGCACCCTGCTGCGCAGCTCCAGCTTCCCCAGCAGCCGGCTGACATGGGTCTTCACCGTCGCCTCCGCCATGCCCAGCCGTCGCGCGACCTCCGCGTTCGACAGCCCCTCCCCCACGCACGCCAGCACCTCCCGCTCGCGGCGGGTGAGGACGTCGAGCACGGACGCGTCGGGCGCGCCGGGTGAGCGCACGGGCGTAGGGTGCGCGAACTCCGCGATGAGCCGCCGGGTGACGACCGGGGAGATCAGCCCCTCCCCCCGCGCCACCGTGCGCACCGCCGTCACCAGGTCCGCCGCCTCGCTGTCCTTGAGCAGGAACCCCGCGGCGCCCGCCCGCAGCGCCCCGAAGACGTACTCGTCCAGGTCGAAGGTGGTCAGCACCAGCACGTCGGCGAGGCGCTCGCCGGTGATCAGCCGGGTGGCCGACACCCCGTCCATGCGCGGCATCTGCACGTCCATCAGCACCAGGTCCGGCCGCAGCTCACGGGCCAGCCGGACGGCCGTCTCGCCGTCGCCCGCCTCCCCGACGACCTCGATGTCCGCCGCCGAGCGCAGAATGAGCACGAGCCCCGACCGCACGGCGGCCTGGTCCTCGGCGACAACGACACGGATCATCGCGTCTCCTCCTCGTCCACGGGCAGCAGGGCCCGTACTTCCCAGAACTTCCCCTCGGCCGGCCCGGCCGCCAGCTCGCCGCCCAGCAGCGCGACGCGCTCGCGCATGCCGGTCAGGCCCGCCCCGGCCCCCGGGGCGCGCGGCCCCGGCCGGTCGCCCAGGACGCTGGCGATCCGTACCACCAGGGCGCCGTCGTCCCTGGCCAGCGCCACGCTCACCTCGCCCGGCGCCGCGTGCTTGACCGCGTTGGTCAGCGACTCCTGCACGATGCGGTACGCCGCCAGCTCGACCGGCACGGGCAGGGCGCCGGGGCCCCGCCCGTCGTGCAGGACGAAGGAGAAGCGGTCGTCGCGCACGGCCGTACGGGCCTGCTCGAGCAGTGCGTCGAGGCCGGCGAGGGTCGGGGTGGGCGCCGGCTCGTCCGCGTCCTTCGCCTGCTCGCGCAGCAGACCGATCAGCCGGCGCATCTCCGCGAGGCCCTGCACGCTGTTCTCCCGGATCACCCCGAGCGCCTCCCGGGACGCCCCCGGCTCGTCGATCGACAGCGCGGCCGAGGAGTGTATGGCGATGGCGGACAGGTGGCCCGCGACCATGTCGTGCAGCTCGCGCGCCATGCGGGCGCGCTCCGCCCCCACCGCCTCGCGCCGGTCCAGCTCGGCCAGCAGCGCGGTCCGCTCCGCCGCCAGCCGGGCGGCCTCGGCCCGGTCCCGGTGCACCCGGATGCCCACGCCCGTCCAGGCGGGCGCCACGGTGATCAGCGCGAAGGTGATGCCGAGCAGCAGCGCCGCCGGCTCCCGCATCAGGGCCAGCGCCAGCAGCGTCGCCACCACCGTGCCGATCTCGCAGGCCCGGGGGATGCGGCGGGCCGTGGCGGGCGACCCGTACAGGACGGCCGCGTAGACCAGGTCCGTGTACATCACCACGGTGGCCAGGAGCGTTCCCGTGCAGATGTCCAGCGTCACCGCCGCCGTGCCGATCGCCAGGGCCGTCAGCGGGGCCCGGCGGCGCAGCAGTTCGGTGCCGGACATCACCACCAGGGCGACGAGGGAGAGCCACGTGGGCAGCCCCCCGACCGGCTTGCCGTAGTACAGCCCCATGAGCCACAGCAGCAGGCCGCCGAGCAGCCCGGAGGCCGCGATGAGGGCGTCGACGCGCTGGGGGTGGCGGAGGAAGCGGACCGGCATGGGTCCATCACAGCACGTCGTACGGGGTCCGGCCGTCCGCCGGGGGGCTCCTCGGCACCGGCCGGCAGTACATCGAAGGATGCAGTCCGATGTCGTCGTGCGCGATGACGAAATGCCCGGTCAGGGACGTGAGGCTGGAGGCGAGGGAAGGGAGAGAACCGTGATCGTCACGCTGATCGTCGCCTGCGAGGTGGGCTTCTGGATCCTGCTGGCCGGCGGACTGAGCCTGCGATACCTGGCCCGGATGCCCCGGGCGGGGATCGCCGTGCTGTTGCTCGAGCCCGTGCTGGAGCTGGTGCTGCTGATCGTCACCGCGATCGACCTGAAGAACGGCGCCACGGCCGGTATGAAGCACGGCCTGGCCGCCGTCTACATCGGCTTCTCGGTGGCTCTCGGCCACTCCATGATCAAGTGGGCCGACCAGCGCTTCGCCCACCGCTTCGCGGGCGGCCCGCCGCCGGTGAAGCCGCCGAAGTACGGCATGGCGCGCACGGTGCACGAGTGGAAGACGGCCGGCCAGTGGGTGCTGGCCGCGGTGATCGCCATGGGGCTGCTGCAGGCGGCCGCGTGGTACGTGGGGGGCTCGGGCGACGTCAGCTCGCTGCGGATGTGGCAGTCGAGGATGCTGTGGGTGATCGGCATCAACGTGGTCATCGCGCTGAGCTACACGATCTGGCCCAAGCAGGAGAAGAAGACCGAGCCGGCGGAGGAGCGGGAGAAGACCCGCGCCTAGGCGACGTTGACTCTCTGCCCGGGCGGGGCCGCCTCGAGCCAGGCCAGGAAGCCGGTGAGCGCGTCCTCGCTCATCGCCAGCTCCAGGCGGGTGCCCTGGTGGAGACAGGCCAGGACGATGGCGTCCGACAGCAGCGCCAGCTCCTCCTCGCCCTGCGGCGTGCGCCGCTCCAGCACCTCGATGGAGTCGCGCTGCAGGACGCGGCGCGGGCGAGGGGCGTACGAGAAGACCCGGAACCACTCGATCCGGTCACCGTTGTAGCGCGCGACCCCGTACACCCAGCCTTTTCCGGCGGGTCCGGGGTCGTTTTCGGGAACGTTCCAGCGCAGACTGCAGTCGAACGTACCGCCGGACCGCTGGATGAGCCGCCTGCGCAGCCCGAAGACGAAGAGTCCCACCAGCACCAGTAGAACGACGATGCCGCTCACGAGCAGAGCGAGGACCATCTCCACCGACCTCCTCGCATCATCTAGAGCTGCACCTGCGTTATCGCCTCAGCCGCGGACCGCCCTGGAGGTCTTCCAGGCCGGTCCGCGGCTGAGGGTCGTACTCGAAGCGGGACGCGGGCTAGCGAACGCCCGTGACCGCCTTCAGCCGGACATCCGCGCGGCGCTCGGCGGCCGCGTCGGCGTCCGCCTTGGCGCGCTCGAGCGCCCGCTCGGCGCGCTCGACGTCGATCTCGTCGGCAAGCTCCGCGATCTCGGCGAGCAGCGAGAGCTTGTCGTCCGCGAACGAGATGAACCCACCGTGCACCGCGGCGACGACGTTGCCGTCGGCGGTCTTGATGGTCACCGGGCCGGACTCCAGCACACCGAGCAGCGGCTGGTGGCCGGGCATGACGCCGATGTCACCCGATGTGGTACGCGCGATGACCAGAGTGGCCTCGCCGGACCAGACGCTTCGGTCCGCCGCGACCAGCTCGACGTGCAGCTCAGCAGCCAACGTGGCTCCTCGGGTCTCCACCCGCCGGGTGTGGCGGGTGTTGGGTCAAAGAATAGGGGACGTACGGACCGGGGGCGGGGCAGCCCCGCCCCCGGCCGTCAGAGCACGGGGCTCAGGAGACGCCCAGCTCCTTGGCGTTGGCCTTGAGGTCCTCCAGGCCACCGCACATGAAGAACGCCTGCTCCGGGAAGTGGTCGAACTCACCGTCGGCGATCGAGTTGAACGCGGCGATGGACTCGTCCAGCGGCACGTCGGAACCGTCGACACCGGTGAACTGCTTCGCGGCGTGGGTGTTCTGCGACAGGAAGCGCTCGATGCGGCGGGCGCGGTGGACGACCAGCTTGTCCTCTTCGCCGAGCTCGTCGATACCGAGGATCGCGATGATGTCCTGGAGGTCCTTGTACTTCTGCAGGATCCCCTTGACGCGCATGGCGGCGTTGTAGTGGTCCTGCGAGATGTAACGCGGGTCCAGGATGCGGGACGTCGAGTCCAGCGGGTCGACCGCCGGGTAGATGCCCTTCTCCGAGATCGGACGCGACAGAACGGTCGTGGCGTCCAGGTGGGCGAAGGTGGTCGCCGGGGCCGGGTCGGTCAGGTCGTCCGCGGGGACGTAGATCGCCTGCATCGAGGTGATCGAGTGACCACGGGTCGAGGTGATGCGCTCCTGCAGGAGGCCCATCTCGTCGGCGAGGTTCGGCTGGTAACCCACCGCGGACGGCATGCGGCCGAGCAGGGTCGAGACCTCGGAACCGGCCTGGGTGAAGCGGAAGATGTTGTCGATGAAGAACAGCACGTCCTGCTTCTGCACATCGCGGAAGTACTCCGCCATGGTCAGACCGGCCAGGGCCACGCGCAGACGGGTGCCCGGGGGCTCGTCCATCTGGCCGAAGACCAGCGCGGTCTTGTCCAGAACGCCGGAGTCCGCCATCTCGTGGATGAGGTCGTTGCCCTCACGGGTGCGCTCACCGACGCCGGCGAAGACGGAAACGCCCTCGTGCAGCTTGGCCACACGCATGATCATTTCCTGGATCAGAACGGTCTTGCCGACACCGGCACCACCGAACAGACCGATCTTGCCGCCCTTGACGTACGGGGTCAGGAGGTCGACGACCTTCAGGCCCGTCTCGAACATCTCGGTCTTCGACTCGAGCTGGTCGAACGCCGGGGCCTTGCGGTGGATGGACCAGCGCTCGGTGACCTCGGACTCGGCCTCGGGGTCGTTCAGGATCTTGCCCAGGGTGTTGAACACCCGGCCCTTGGTGACGTCGCCGACGGGGACGGTGATGCCGTCGCCGGTGTCGGTCACGGCGGCCTGGCGGACCAGGCCGTCGGTGGGCTCCATGGCGATGGCGCGAACCATGCCCTCGCCCAGGTGCTGCGCGACCTCGAGCGTCAGGGTCTTCTTCTTGCCGGCCTCGGCCGGGTCGGAGACCTCGACGGTCAGGGCGTTGTAGATCTCCGGCATGGCGTCGACGGGGAACTCCACGTCGACGACCGGGCCGATGACCCGCGCGACGCGGCCCGTCGCCGTGGCCGTCTCAACAGTGGTGGTCATTTATCGGTCACTCCCCGCGGTCGCGTCGGCCAGAGCGCTGGCGCCACCGACGATCTCGCTGATTTCCTGGGTGATGTCGGCCTGGCGGGCCGCGTTGGCAAGCCGCGTGAGCGACTTGATGAGCTCTTCGGCGTTGTCGGTCGCCGACTTCATCGCCCGGCGGCGGGCCGCGTGCTCGGAAGCGGCGGCCTGCAGCAGAGCGTTGTAGATCCGGGACTCGACATACCGCGGGAGCAGTGCGTCGAGCACGCCCTCGTCCGACGGCTCGAAGTCGTACAGCGGAAGGATCTTGTCCTTGACCGCCTCGGACTCCTCGGCCGTCGTCTCCAGGCTCAGCGGCAGCAGCCGCTTGTCGACCGGCGTCTGCGTCATCATCGACACGAATTCCGTGAAGACGATGTGCAGCTCGTCCACGCCGCCCTCGGCCGTGTCCTGCTGGACGGCCTCGATCAGCGGACCGGCGACCTTCTTGGCGTCGGCGTAGGTCGGGCTGTCGGTGAAGCCCGTCCACGACTCGACGACCGGACGCTCGCGGAAGCCGTAGTACGCGACGCCCTTGCGGCCGACGATGTACGTGACGACGTCCTTGCCCTCCGCCTTCAGGCGGGTGGTGAGCTGGTCGGCGGCCTTGATCGCGTTGGAGGAGTAGCCGCCGGCCAGACCGCGGTCGCTCGTGATGAGCAGGATCGCGGCCCGGACCGGGTTCTCCACCTCGGTGGTCAGGGCGTGCTTGGTGTTGGAGCCGGTGGCAACCGCGGTCACTGCCCGGGTGAGCTCACTGGCGTACGGAGCGGACGCGGCCACCTTGCGCTGTGCCTTGACGATGCGCGAGGCGGCGATCATCTCCATCGCCTTGGTGATCTTCTTGGTCGCGGAGACGGTCTTGATCCGCCTCTTGTAGACCCGGAGCTGGGCACCCATGCTCAGCCCTCGCCCAGCAGCTTGCCGTCCGAGGTCTCGAACTGCTGCTTGAAGGACGCGATGGCGTCACCCGTGGCCGTCAGGGTGTCGTCCGACATCTTGCCGCCCTCGCGGATCGACGTCATCAGGCCCTTGTGCTCACGGTGCAGGTAGTCCAGCAGCTCGCGCTCGAAGCGGCGGATGTCCTCGACCGGAACGTCGTCCATCTTGCCGGTGGTGCCGGCCCAGATGGAGACGACCTGGTCCTCGGTGGAGTACGGAGCGTACTGGCCCTGCTTCAGCAGCTCGACCATGCGCTTGCCGCGCTCCAGGGCGGCCTTGGAGGCCGCGTCCAGGTCGGAGCCGAAGGCGGCGAACGCCTCGAGCTCGCGGTACTGGGCGAGGTCCACACGGAGGCGGCCGGAGACCTGCTTCATGGCCTTGTGCTGGGCGGAGCCACCGACACGGGAGACCGAGATACCGACGTTCAGCGCGGGGCGCTGACCGGCGTTGAAGAGGTCCGACTCCAGGAAGCACTGGCCGTCGGTGATGGAGATGACGTTGGTCGGGATGAACGCCGACACGTCGTTCGCCTTGGTCTCGACGATCGGCAGACCGGTCATCGAACCGGAGCCCATCTCGTCGGAGAGCTTGGCGCAGCGCTCCAGCAGACGCGAGTGCAGGTAGAAGACGTCACCCGGGTAGGCCTCACGGCCCGGCGGGCGGCGCAGCAGCAGGGAGACGGCGCGGTAGGCGTCGGCCTGCTTCGAGAGGTCGTCGAAGACGATCAGGACGTGCTTGCCCTGGTACATCCAGTGCTGGCCGATGGCCGAGCCGGTGTACGGGGCGAGGTACTTGAAGCCGGCCGGGTCGGACGCCGGGGCGGCGACGATCGTCGTGTACTCCAGGGCGCCGGCCTCCTCCAGCGCGCCGCGCACGGACGCGATGGTGGAGCCCTTCTGGCCGATGGCGACGTAGATGCAGCGGACCTGCTTCTTCGGGTCGCCCGAGCGCCAGTTGTCGCGCTGGTTGATGATCGTGTCGACGGCCAGCGCGGTCTTGCCGGTCTGACGGTCACCGATGATCAGCTGACGCTGGCCACGGCCGACCGGGGTCATCGCGTCGACGGCCTTGTAGCCGGTCTCCATCGGCTCGTGGACCGACTTGCGGACCATGACGCCGGGGGCCTGCAGTTCGAGGGCGCGGCGGCCCTCGGTCGCGATCTCGCCGAGGCCGTCGATCGGGTTGCCCAGCGGGTCGACGACGCGGCCGAGGTAGCCCTCGCCGACCGCGACGGAGAGCACCTCACCGGTGCGCTGCACCGGCTGGCCCTCCTCGATGCCGCTGAACTCGCCGAGGACGACCGCACCGATCTCGCGCTCCTCGAGGTTGAGGGCGAGACCGAGGGTGCCGTCCTCGAACCGCAGCAGCTCGTTCGCCATGGCCGAGGGAAGACCCTCGACCTTAGCGATGCCGTCGCCGGCAACGCTGACCGTACCGACCTCCTCGCGCGAGGCCGCGTCCGGCTTGTACGCCTGGACAAAGTTCTCCAGTGCGTCCCGGATCTCCTCCGGCCGGATCGTGAGCTCCGCCATCTGGGTTCCCTGCTCTCCTTGTTGGGCCCGAAGTAATTCTGGGGGGTCTGGGGACTGTCCCCCAGAGGACACCGTCGGCCCAACTCGGGCCGTCAGTACATGCTCTTGAGTTGGTGGCTGGTCAGCCGGCCATCCGGCGGCCCGCCTCCGCGAGCCGGTCCGCGATGGTGCCGTTGATGACCTCGTCGCCGATCCGCACCTGGATGCCGCCGAGGACCTCGGGGTCGACGTCCAGGTTGACGTGAACACGCCGCCCGTACAGCTTGGCGAGCGCGTCACCGAGGCGCTGCTTCTGCTGGTCGCTCAGCGGCACCGCCGAGATGACCTCCGCGACCATGCGGTCCCGTCGGTCCGCGGCCAGCTTGGAGAGGGCGTTCAGCCCACCTTCCAGGCTACGGCCACGCGGCGCGGACACCAGTCGGACGACCAGGCGCTCGGTGACCGGGTTGGCCCGGCCGCCCAGCAGCTCGCGCACCAGGGCCGCCTTGGCGGACCGGTCCGCGACCTTGTCGGTCAGCGCGGCGCGCAGCTCGGAGTTCGAGGCGACGATCCGGCCGAAGCGGAACAGCTCGTCCTCGACGTCGTCCAGGTCGCCGGCACGCTCGGCCGCGATGAGGTCGGCGCCGGCCGCCAGCTCCTCGATCGCGTCGACCAGGTCGCGCGAGCGGGACCAGCGGGAGCGGACCATGCCCGCCACCAGGTCGGCGCACTCGTCGCCGACCTGGCCGCCCAGCAGGCGCCGGGCCAGCTCGGCCTTGGCCTCGCCGGACTGCGCCGGGTCGGTCAGGACCCGACGCAGCGACACCTCGCGGTCGAGCAGCGCGGTGACGGCCGCGAGCTCGTCGGCGAGCTTGGCCACGTCCACGGACGTGCCCGCCGCCAGCGCGTCGAGGCTCTCACGTGCGGAGGCGAAGGCCTCCCGGCTCGCTCCGCTCATCGGGTGGCCTCGGCCTTCGTCACATCGGCCGACTTGTCCTCGAGCGCGTCGAGGAAGCGGTCGATGGTCCGGCTCTGGCGGGCCGAGTCCGCGAGGGACTCGCCGACGATCCGGCCGGCCAGGTCGATGGCCAGCTGGCCGACGTCCTGGCGCAGCGTGGCCGCGGCGGCCTTGCGGTCGGCCTCGATCTGGGCGTGGCCGGCAGCGATGATCTCCTCACGCTGCCGCTGTCCCTCGGACCGCATCTCGGCGATCAGCGCGACGCCCTGCTCCTGCGCCTCCTGACGCAGACGCGCGGCCTCGTGGCGGGCGTCGGCCAGCTGTGCCCGGTAGTCCTCGAGCACCTGCTGCGCCTCGGTCTGGGCCGCGGCGGCCTTCTCCATGCCACCCTGGATGGCTGCCCGGCGCTCGTCCAGAACCTTGTTGATGTTCGGGAGGAGCTTCTTGCCGAGGAAGAAGAAGACGATGGCAAAGGCGATCAGACCGATGACAAGCTCTGGGATCGGCGGGAGGAGGGGGTTCTCCAGCTCCCCCTCGGACGCCAGCAGGGCGTTCACATCAGTGCCTTTCGTCGAAACAAGTGGTCGTCAGGCCGCGATCAGGCAGACGGGTAGACGAACGGCATGACCAGACCGATCAGGGCGAGCGCCTCACAGAAGGCGAAGCCGAGGATCTGGTTGGCGCGGATCAGGCCGGCCGCCTCGGGCTGGCGGGCCAGCGCCTGGGTGCCGTTACCGAAGACGATGCCGACGCCGACGCCGGGGCCGATCGCGGCGAGGCCGTAGCCGATCGAGCCCAGGTTGCCCTTGATCTCGACACCAGCGGCGATGGTCTGGAGAGCAGCAGACATGCTCGTTCTTCCTTCTCTTTCACGGACCGGTGGGGGTTGGCCACCGGACGATTGTTGGACTGGGCAGGCGAGGTGCTCAGTGGTGCTCGGCGAGCGCGCCCTGGATGTAGTTCGTGGCCAGCAGGACGAAGACGTACGCCTGGACGGCCTGGATGAAGAGCTCGAAGCCCGTCATGATGACGGTCATCACGAAGGAGACACCGGCGTAGGCGATGCCGATGCCGTTCAGCAGGTACCAGCTGGCGATGGTGAACATCAGGATCAGCAGGTGGCCGGCGAACATGTTCGCGAAGAGCCGGACGGCGTGGGTGAACGGCCGGACCAGCACGTTCGAGAAGAACTCCAGGATCACGGCCAGCGGGAGAACGCCACCGAGCGACTTGTCGTAGCCGGTGATGTTCTTCAGACCGCCGACGAAGCCGTGGCGCTTGAAGGTCAGGTACATCCACATGACGTAGACGATCAGCGCGAGCGCTGCCGGGAAGGCGATGATCGAGGTCACGGGGAACTGGGCGACCGGGATGATCGACCAGAGGTTCATGATCCAGACGAAGAAGAACAGCGAGACCATGAAGGGGACGTACTTCTCGCCCTCCTTCTTGCCCAGCGCCTCGTAGACGATGCCCCGGCGGACGAAGTCGTAGCCCGCCTCACCGACCATCTGGAGCTTGCCCGGGACCACCTTGGCCTTGCCGAACGCCGCCCAGAAGAAGCCGATGACGATGACCGTGGTCAGCACGGCCAGCAGCATCGGCTTGTTGAAGTCGAAGCCGCCAATGCTGAAGATCGGCTCAAAGAGGAACGAGTGGAGGCCTGGGGCCGGGAAGCCGCACCCATCGAAGATGTGGCAATCGGTCTCGAAGGCGAGCAGCGTCTGGTCAGCACTCACCGCGAGCTCCTTCAGCGTGGCGCATAGGTACGGCAACCTCGTTGTGTCGGCGCGGCGCACAGCCGCGGAACGGCACTGGACTGGTCTTGCGGATGGGGGGGCAGGTGATCGGCGCGGAACCGATCGGCGTAAGCGGCATCAGCTGCATGGACCGCCGATCGCGTCCCGGGAATCTCGGGAGTTCAGCCGCCTGCGCCCACTGTGCCTCAGATGGCACCGGACGATAGCAGGTGAGCACGCGAGCACTTATCCCGGGCCTACCTGTCACGACGGAGACCCGGCGGGCGCGGAGTTCTTCGCGTCGGCGGAATCCGGATCGACATAAAAGATCTTGGCCTTCATGTACGCCCGCGTCTGGGCAGCGGTCCACACGAGGACGGCGGCCAGGAGGGCGAAGGCGAAGGCGCGGGTATTGAACAGCGACGTGTCCCGGAAGACCGCGAGAACGACGGCGGAGATCAGGAACTGGGTCACATAGAGCACCAGGCCCATGGCCTGGAACAGATGCGGGAACGACTTGGCGGTCCGCTGGAGGACGAACAGGCCCATGGCCATGATCCCGCCCCCCACGGCGGTGCCGACGGCGGCACCGATTCCCCCCTTGCCACCGGCGAGCACCGAGCCGGCGACGACGGCGACCACGCCGGCGAGGGCGGTCGGGACGGCGCACTGCAGAAGTGTTCGGGCGTCGTTGGACTGCATGAAGGGTTTCTCCGGCGAAGTCGGAAGCAACGATTCGTCGTGGACGAGCGTATCCCCGGGAGTGAGGCACAGCTCGCCACGAAGGACCGCCGCACCACGGCCCTTCGGCTCTATCACTCGGGTTTCGTGAACGGTATCACAAACTATTTGATGAGGTCTTTACCTACATCGTGTGCCGCACGTCACACGCACGGGTCAATTCGCTGGTCATGGGGCTGACGGAGCCCTGAATTCTCTGCTATGCGGCCTTGCCGGAAGAGGATTTTCCGCCGCCCTAGGAGACCTTCCGGGTGTGCGCGAAGCGCGACCGGTCCCCGACGGCCGTCGCCCCGTGCAGGCCCGCCGGCACGGGCTCCCGGCGCTCCCCCGGACCGGCGGTAACCGGCTCCGCGGCGGGCGCGGGCACGGCCTTGCGGCGGTAGCGCGGCGGGACGAACCGCTCGGCCCAGCGCGGGGCGCGCGGGGTGAAGCGCGGCATCAGCAGCAGCACCAGGCCGACCGCGCTGAGCACCACGACCAGCAGCAGGATCCAGACGCTGGCGGAGTTCACGGAATAGGCCACCGCACCGAAAGCGATCAGGGCCGACCAGAAATACATGATCAATACCGCTCGGCTGTGCGAGTGGCCGATTTCCAGCAGCCGGTGGTGCAGATGTCCCCGGTCCGCCGCGAACGGCGACTGCCCCTTCCAGGTGCGCCGCACGATCGCCAGCAGCAGGTCCGCCACCGGCACCGCGATCACGGTCAGCGGCAGCAGCAGCGGAATGTAGACCGGCACCGTGGCGTGCACCGCCGCCCGCTCGGATCCCGCCCACAGCTTGAGCGCGTCCGGGTCCACCTGGCCGGTGATCGAGATCGCGCCGGCCGCCAGGACCAGCCCGATGAGCATCGAGCCGGAGTCGCCCATGAAGATCCGGGCGGGGTGCATGTTGTGCGGCAGGAAGCCCAGGCACATGCCCATCAGGATCGCGGCGAAGAGCGTCGCGGGGGCGGCCGCCTCCAGACCGTGCCCGAACCACATCCGGTAGGCGTACATGAAGAACGCGGCCGCCGCGATGCACACCATGCCCGCGGCCAGGCCGTCCAGGCCGTCGACGAAGTTCACCGCGTTGATGGTGATCACCACCAGCGCGACGGTCAGCAGCGTGCCCTGCATCGGGGTCAGGGAGACCGTGCCCACGCCGGGCACGGGGATGAAGAGGATCGTCAGGCCCTGCAGCACCATCACACCGGCGGCGATCATCTGCCCGCCGAGCTTGACCAGCGCGTCCACGCCCCACTTGTCGTCCAGCACGCCCAGCAGCCAGATCAGGCCCGCGCCCGACAGCAGCGCCCGTGGCTCGTTGGACAGCTCGAAGACGTGCTTGAGGTTGGACAGGTGCGCGGCCACCAGCAGTCCCGCGCACAGCCCGCCGAACATCGCGATACCGCCGAGCCGGGGCGTGGGCTCCCGGTGCACGTCGCGCGCGCGGATCTCCGGCATGGCGCCGGCCAGGATCGCGAACTTCCGCACCGGGCCCGTCAGGAGATAGGTGACCGCCGCGGTGACGCACAACGTCAGCAGGTATTCACGCACGGGCTGCCCCAGGGATCGCGCCGGACATCACAGCCTCACACCATATTCGCGTCCGCCCCGGAACCGTGAATGCGGTGGAAGACGGTCACCGCCTCCCGCCGGTTCCAAATGATCACATGTGGGAGCGATACGGGGGGAAGTTTCCGGCCAGCGCCGCCACCTCCGCGCGCACCTCGCCGTCCCCGCGCTCCGCGCGCAGCGCCGCCCCCATGAGCGATGCCACACGGACCATCTCCGCCTCCCCCATGCCCTGGGTGGTCAGGGCCGCCGTGCCCAGCCGCAGGCCGCGTGCGCCGCCCCGGGCGAGGCCGCAGGTGTCCAGGACGATCCCGGCCGCGGCGAGCCGCCTGCGGGCCGTGGCGCCGTCCAGGGCGAGCGGCGCGGCGTCCACGGTGATCAAGTGCGTGTCGGTGCCTCCCGTGGCGATGAGGAGCCCCTGACCGGCCAGCGCGGCGGCCAGCGCGCGGGCGTTGGCGACCACCTGATGGGCGTACGCCGTGAACGCGGGCGTCGCCGCCTCCCCGAAGGCGACGGCCTTCGCCGCGACGGTGTTCATCTGCGCGCCGCCCTGGGTGAGCGGGAAGACCGCCCGGTCGATCCGCTCGGCCAGCCGGGCCCCGCACAGGATCAGCCCGCCGCGCGGCCCGCGCAGCACCTTGTGGGTGGTGGCGCAGACCACGTCGGCGTACGGGACGGGGCTGGGCGCCGCTCCCCCGGCGACCAGGCCGATGGGGTGGGCCGCGTCCACGACGAGGTACGCGCCGACCTCGTCGGCGATCTCGCGGAAGGCCGCGTAGTCGGGGTGCCGGGGGTAGGAGATCGAGCCGCAGACGATGGCCCGGGGCATGCGGTCGCGGGCCAGGACGCGCAGCTGGGCGTAGTCGATGAGGCCGGTGTCCTCGTGCAGCCCGTAGCCGGCGAAGTCGAACCAGCGGCCCGAGAAGTTGGCCGGGGAGCCGTGGGTGAGGTGGCCGCCGTGCCGCAGGGACAGCGCCAGCACGGTGTCGCCGGGATGCAGCAGCGCGGCGTAGGCGGCCAGCACGGCGGCGGTGCCGGAGTGCGGCTGGACGTTGGCGTGCTCGGCGCCGAAGAGGGCCTTGGCCCGGTCGGTGGCGATGCGCTCGGCGAGGTCGACGAGCTCGCAGCCGCCGTGGTGGCGGGCGCCGGGATAGCCCTCGGCGTACTTGTTGGTCAGCGGCGAGCCGAGGGCGGCCAGGACGGCGGGAGAGGTGAAGTTCTCGGCGGCGACGAGCTGGAGACCGGTCGCCTGGCGCTCGGCCTCGGCCAGCAGCAGCCCGGCCAGCTCGGGGTCCTGGTGCCGCAGCGCCTCGAAGCCGTTTCCCCAGGCGGGGTGCGACCGTTGCTGCTCCCCGCGCACGGGGGCGCCGGCGCCCCGCGGGGGTGTGTGGGTGACGGGCATCGCTGCCTCCGGGCTGTGCGGCGCGATGGTCTCAGCACCCACTGTAGGCCCGGGTCGGCGCGCCCGCAGGGGACCGCCGGGGTGGCTCAGGAGCGGGCCGGGACTCCCGTGAGGGCGGTGACGACCGGGTCGAGGGCCTGGTTGATCTCGTCACCGATGGAGCGGAAGAACGTGATGGGGGCGCCGTAGGGGTCGTGGACCTCGTCGGCCTCGGCGTTGGGCGCCAGCAGCCAGCCGCGCAGGGCGGCGGCGGCCTGCACCAGGGCACGGGCGCGCTCGACCACTCCGCCGGCCCGCTCGGGGTCCGGCAGCGTCGCCGGGTCTATGGCCCGTACCAGCCGGGTGAACTCCTTCAGCGTGAAGGTGCGCAGCCCCGCCGAGTGGCCCATGGAGATGACCTGGGCGCGGTGGTCGCGGGTGGCGGTCAGGACCAGGTCGGCGCGGATGACGTGCTCGTCCAGCAGCTCACGGCCGGTGAAGCCGTGCGCGTCGGCGCCGAAGTCGGCGAGGACGGTGGCGGCGTGGGCCTCCATGGGGGCGCCCTCGTGGCCCCAGGTGCCGGCGCTCTCCACCACCAGGCCGCCCGCCGTGGGGTCGCCGAGGCGATGCGCGAGGGCATGCCGGGTCAGCCGCTCGGTGATGGGCGAGCGGCAGACGTTGCCGGTGCTGACGTGGAGGATGCGGAAAGTGTCGGTGGTGGTGTCCGGTCCCGCTATGCCACGCCCCTGCGGGGCGATCAATTGGCCACCTCGAGCTCGGGTACCACCTCGCGGAGCTGCTCGGCGCTGATGGCGCCGGCGCGCAGCAGGACGGGCACCTTGCCGGTGACGTCCACGATGGAGGACGGCACGTCGGCCGGGGTGGGGCCGCCGTCGAGGTAGACGGAGACGGAGTCGCCGAGCATCTCCTGCGCGGCGTCGCAGGTCTGCGGGGCCGGGTGGCCGGTGAGGTTGGCGCTGGAGACGGCCATGGGGCCGAACTCGGTCAGCAGCTCGATGGCGACCGGGTGCAGGGGCATGCGCACGGCGACGGTGCCGCGGGTCTCGCCCAGGTCCCAGGTCAGCGACGGCTGGTGCTTGGCGACGAGGGTGAGCGCGCCGGGCCAGAAGGCGTCGACGAGCTCCCAGGCCTGCTCGGAGAAGTCCGTGACCAGCCCGTGCAGGGTGTTCGGGGAGCCGACGAGGACGGGCGAGGGCATGCCCCGCCCCCGGCCCTTGGCCTGCAGGAGGTCGCCGACGGCCTCGCGGCTGAAGGCGTCCGCGCCGATGCCGTACACGGTGTCGGTGGGCAGCACGACCAGCTCGCCGCGGCGCACCGCTGCGGCCGCCTCGCGCAGACCGGTCTTGCGGTCGGTCGCGTCGCTGCAGTCGTATCGCCGTGCCATTTAACGCGCCTCCTGGGTCGGTGTCTGGTGTCGTGCGACGGCCGGGGCTGCCGGGGCCGTCACGGCATCGCCTTGCGGGCGGTGGCGAAGCGGGGCCGGTTGTTCAGGTCGGGGTGGTCGGCCGCGTCGGCCCAACCCCGCTCCTCGGTGAAGATCCACGGCACCTGGCCGCCCTGGGTGTCGGCGTGCTCGATGACGACGACGCCGCCGGGGCGCAGCAGGCGGTGCGCGGTGCGCTCCAGGCCGCGGATGGTGTCGAGGCCGTCCTCGCCGGAGAACAGCGCGAGCTCCGGGTCGTGGTCGCGGGCCTCGGGGGCGACGTACTCCCACTCGGTGAGCGGGATGTACGGCGGGTTGGAGATGACCAGGTCGACCTGGCCGTCGAGCTCGGGCAGGGCCGCGAGCGCGTCGCCGTGGTGCAGCTGGACGCGGGAGCCCTCGACGTTCTTGCGGGCCCAGCTCAGGGCGGTCTCGTCGAGCTCGACGGCGTGCACCCGCGAGCGCGGCACCTCCTGGGCCAGGGCCAGGGCGATGGCGCCGGAGCCGGTGCACAGGTCCACGATGAGGGGCTCGACGACGTCCATGGCCCGGACGGCGTCTATGGCCCAGCCGACGACCGACTCGGTCTCCGGGCGGGGCACGAAGACGCCGGGGCCGACCTGGAGCTCGAGGTACCGGAAGAAGGCGCGGCCGGTGATGTGCTGGAGCGGCTCGCGCGCCTCGCGGCGGGCCACGGCCTCCCAGTAGCGGGCGTCGAAGTCGGCGTCCTTGACGTTGTGCAGCTCGCCGCGCTTGACGCCGTGCACGAAGGCGGCCAGCTCCTCCGCGTCGAAGCGCGGGGACGGTACGCCGGCGTCGGCCAGCCGCTGAGTGGCTTGCGCCACCTCTGCTAGCAGCAGGTTCACGTTGTTCCTCTCGCGTCGGCGCCCCGGTTGTCCGCGCTTGCCGGACGGGCTCGGTTCTTCAGCACCCGGTCGATCGCACTCGGGTCAGCCCGCGGCGGCGAGCTTGGCGGCCGAGTCGGCGTCGACGCACGCCTGGATCACGGGATCCAGCTCGCCGTCGAGCACCTGGTCCAAGTTGTACGCCTTGAACCCCACGCGGTGGTCCGAAATGCGGTTCTCGGGGAAGTTGTAGGTGCGGATCTTCTCGGAGCGGTCGACGGTGCGGACCTGGCTGCGGCGGGCGTCGGCGGCCTCGGCCTCGGCCTTCTCCTGGGCAGCGGCCAGCAGGCGCGAGCGCAGGATGCGCAGGGCCTGCTCCTTGTTCTGGAGCTGGCTCTTCTCGTTCTGGCAGGAGGCGACGACACCGGTGGGCAGGTGGGTGATGCGCACGGCCGAGTCGGTGGTGTTGACGGACTGGCCGCCGGGGCCCGAGGAGCGGTAGACGTCGATCCGCAGGTCGTTCATGTTGATCTCGACCTCGACCTCCTCCGCCTCGGGCGTGACGAGCACGCCCGCCGCGGAGGTGTGGATGCGGCCCTGGGACTCGGTGGCGGGCACGCGCTGGACGCGGTGGACGCCGCCCTCGTACTTCAGCCGGGCCCAGACGCCCTGGCCGGGCTCGGTGGCGCCGTTGCCGCCCTTGGTCTTCACCGCGACCTGGACGTCCTTGTAGCCGCCCAGCTCGGACTCGGTGGAGTCGATGATCTCGGTCTTCCAGCCGACGCGCTCGGCGTAGCGCAGGTACATGCGCAGCAGGTCGCCGGCGAACAGGGCCGACTCGTCGCCGCCCGCGCCCGCCTTGATCTCGAGGATGACGTCCTTGTCGTCGCTGGGGTCGCGCGGGACCAGCAGCAGCCGCAGCTTCTCGGTGAGCGCCTCGCGCTGCTTGTCCAGCTCCTTGACCTCGGCGGCGAAGTCGGGGTCGTCGGCGGCCAGCTCGCGCGCGGTCTCGATGTCGTCCCCGGCCTGCTTCCAGGAGCGGTACGTGCCGACGATCGGGGTCAGCTCGGCGTAGCGCTTGTTGAGCTTGCGTGCGTTGGCCTGGTCCGCGTGCACGGCGGGGTCGGCGAGCCGCTTCTCGAGGTCGGCGTGCTCACCGATCAGTTCCTCGACTGCCTCGAACATCGATTTTCCCTAGCTGCTGGAGGTGACGGGCCTGGCGGGCCTCGCGGCCTGCTGGACGACAAAGCGCCGGTCCGGTCGCCCAGCCGGGGCTGGGCGACCGAGGACCGGCGCCTGCGGGTCGCTACTTCTTGGCCGACCCGGCGGTCTTGCCGAAGCGGGCCTCGAACCGCGCCACACGGCCACCGGTGTCGAGGATCTTCTGCTTGCCCGTGTAGAACGGGTGGCACTCGGAGCACACGTCGGCACGGATGGTGCCGTCGGCGACGGTGCTACGGGTGGTGAACGAGGCGCCACAGGTGCAGCTGACCTGCGTCTCGACGTACTCCGGGTGGATGTCGCGCTTCAAGGGGTTCTCCTAGGTTCGGGAGGGCACCGGGTCGTAGAGGCGGGATTGCCTTACGTGAACCGGGGCCGACGTACCAGTCTGCCAGTACTGGCCGTATCCCCCAAAACGGGGGGCCGGGGCCGGGTATTCCCGGGGGTCACTTCACCACGCCGTCGGCTTCCGCCCCGGCCTCGCGGCTCTCCTTGAGGGCGGCCTCGGGGATCTCGTCGTCGTTCCGCAGGGCCCGCCAGACCTGGTCGGCCTGCTCGGTGACCGGCACCACGCGGTCGGCGTCGCGGGGGTCGGCGCCGACCGGGAGGGTCACCATGCTCATGTCGTCGGAGCCGATGCCCTTGAGGCCGCTGGCGAAGCCGTAGAGCTTGTTCACCGAGTTCAGGTCGCGGTCGGTGGTGAGGGCCTTGGTGGCGGTGTCGGCGATGCCGTAGAGCTTGGTGGGGCTGGTGAAGATCCCGACGGACTTCACCTGGTCCAGCAGCGCCTTGATGAAGGCCTGCTGGAGCTTGATCCGGCCGAGGTCGCTGCCGTCGCCGACGGCCTTGCGGGTGCGGACCAGGCCGAGGGACTGCTCGCCGTCGAGCTTGTGGGTGCCGGCCTCGAGATCGAGGTGGCTCGACTTGTCGTGGATCGCCTTGGTGGTGGTGACCTCGACCCCGCCCAGCTTGTCGATGAGCTTCTGGAAGCCGGCGAAGTCGACCTCCAGATAGTGGTCCATCCGGATGTCGGTCATGGCCTCGACGGTCTTGACCGTGCAGACGGCGCCGCCGATGGAGTACGCCTCGTTGAACTGCGCCCGCCGGACCGCCGGGCTGGTCTTGCCCCCGGTCGTGGTGCACTCGGGGCGGGGGACCATGGTGTCGCGCGGGATGGAGACGACGCTGGCCTTCTTGTGACCCGCGTAGACGTGGACGATCATCGCGGTGTCGGAGCGGGAGCTGCCCTCGTCCCGGCCGTACTTGCCGTTGGCGCCGGCGCGGGAGTCGGAGCCGAGGACGAGGATGTCCTGGGAGCCGTTGTCGACGTTGTCCGGGCGGTTCTTGCCCAGGGCGGCGTTGATGTCGACGCTGTGCAGGTTGCCGTTGAGCTTGAAGTAGACGAACCCGAGTCCGGCGCCGCCGGTGAGCACGACCGCGGCCGCGCTCCAGGCGGCTATTCGCCGGCCCTTGCGGCGCACGGGCGGCTTGCGGCGCCGCCCCCGGCCGCCGCCGGACCCGGCGCCTGCCCTGCCGCCGGCACGACGGCGGTGCGATCCGCCCCGCGGGCTCCTGCTGTCGTCGGCCATGCGCTCCTCAGTCCTTGTCGTCTGACGTGCCCCCTGCTGGTTGACGGGGAAGTCTGCGCCAGGGTTGCACAGCGGATTCTGAGGACGGTCTTAGGAAAGCCGCGCCCAGCCGACCGCCCATATCGCCGCGCCTACCCCCGCGACCTGCGATTTCGGCCATTGCGGGGGCATTCATTCCGGCCATTTGCGGACGGGTCGGCTGTGGCGGATGTCTCAAAAGGTCACGGAAAGATCACGATGTGGGGCGGGTGCGCGCACGATCGCGGACCGGGCCGGCGCCGAACGACGAACCCTCCCCGTCACGGGTGTGACGGGGAGGGTTCTCAGTGCCGTGGGATGCGGATCAGTCGTTGCCGTTGCCCGAGGAGGGCGTGGTCTTGGCGATCTGCATCAGGAACTCGGCGTTGGACTTCGTCTGCTTCATCTTGTCCAGAAGCAGCTCGATGGCCTGCTGCGAGTCGAGCGCGTGCAGCACCCGGCGGAGCTTCCAGACGATCGCCAGCTCGTCGGCGCCCAGGAGGATCTCCTCCTTGCGGGTGCCGGACGGGTCGACGTCCACGGCCGGGAAGATGCGCTTGTCGGCGAGCTTCCGGTCGAGCTTGAGCTCCATGTTGCCGGTGCCCTTGAACTCCTCGAAGATCACCTCGTCCATGCGCGAGCCGGTCTCGACCAGCGCGGTGGCCAGGATGGTCAGCGAGCCGCCGTCCTCGATGTTGCGCGCGGCACCGAAGAACTTCTTCGGCGGGTAGAGCGCGGTCGAGTCGACACCACCGGACAGGATGCGGCCCGAGGCAGGGGCGGCCAGGTTGTAGGCGCGGCCCAGACGGGTGATCGAGTCCAGCAGGACGACCACGTCGTGACCCAGCTCCACGAGGCGCTTGGCGCGCTCGATGGCCAGCTCGGCGACGGTGGTGTGGTCCTCGGCCGGGCGGTCGAAGGTCGAGGAGATGACCTCGCCCTTGACCGACCGCTGCATGTCGGTGACCTCTTCCGGACGCTCGTCGACCAGGACGACCATCAGGTGGCACTCGGGGTTGTTGGTGGTGATCGCGTTGGCGATCGCCTGCATGATCATGGTCTTACCGGTCTTCGGCGGGGCCACGATCAGACCGCGCTGGCCCTTGCCGATGGGGGCGACCAGATCGATGATCCGGGTCGTCAGCACGCCCGGGTCGGTCTCCAACCGCAGGCGGTCCTGCGGGTAGAGCGGGGTGAGCTTGTTGAACTCGGGGCGCCCGCGGCCGGATTCGGCCGACATGCCGTTGGCCGAGTCAAGACGGACAAGGGCGTTGAACTTCTCGCGCCGCTCGCCGTCCTTCGGCTGACGGACCGCACCGGTGACGTGGTCACCCTTGCGCAGGCCGTTCTTGCGGACCTGGGCCAGGGAGACGTAGACGTCGTTCGGGCCCGGCAGGTAGCCGGAGGTCCGGATGAAGGCGTAGTTGTCGAGGATGTCCAGGATGCCCGCGACCGGGATCAGGACGTCGTCCTCGGAGACCTGCGGCTCGCCCGCGAAGTCCTCGCGGCCACGACGGCCACGACGGTCGCGGTAGCGGCCACGACGGCCGCGACGGCCGCCCTCGAAGTCGTCCTCGTCCTGCGGGCCGCCCTGGGGGGCGCGGTCGCCGCGCTGCTGGCGGTCGCCCTTCTGCCCGGCGTCGCCGTCACGGCCGCCACGGCGGTCGCGGTCGCGGTCGCGCTGGCCGCGCTCGGCGCGCTCCCCGCGCTCCCGGCGCTCGCCCTTCTGGCCGCGCTCGGCGCGGTCCTGGCGCTCGCCGCCCTTGGCGGCCTTGCCCTCGGCGGTGTCCACGGCGGCCTCGGCCTTGGCCTCGGCGCGCTCCTCGGTGCGGACGTCGGTCCGCTCCTCGGCGCGGGCCTCGGCGGCGGCCGGCTCGGGGCTGCCCGCAGCCGCGGTGGCACGCCGGCGGCGGCGCTCGCCGGCCGGGGCCTCGTCGCTGCTCGGCTGGCCCGGGATCTCGATCTGCTGCTGGGCGGCGGCCTTCTCGGCCGGCTTCTCGGCAGCGCTCTCGCCCGTACGGGTCCTGGAGGTCGCACGGCGCTTGGGCTTGGTCTCGGCGGCCTCCGCGGCAGCCGGGGCCTCGGCCTTGGCGGGAGCGGCGCCGCCGCCGGCCTGCCTCTCCTTGATGACCTCGATCAGCTGGCCTTTACGCATCCGCGCGGTGCCCTTGATACCGAGGCCGGAAGCGAGCTGCTGGAGCTCTGCCAGGACCATGGCGTCGAGGCCCGTGCCCGAACGGCGCCGCTTGGGGGCGGTGGCAGCACCGGTGGCAGGCGCGGCGGGAGCGTCCGTGGCGGGCGCGGAGGCATTACCGGCGGCGCCGGCGTTCACGCCCATCAGATCGGTGGTGTCGCTCACGAAGGGGTCCTTCCCTGGAGCGGGCGTCGGCCTGTCTGGCTCGGCGACCGGTTGTGCTGTCCGGCTGCGGTCCTGATCTTTCGGACCGGGCCGGGGCGGTGGTCCGCCGGTTGTTGCGGCGGAGGAATCAGTGCATTGGTGCCGGCGTGAAGAATGAGGGAAGGGCACGACATAACGCTTCACTCATGTCGCCCACGCCGATTCCGGAGCGTGCTCGCAACTGCTCAGGCAGGCTGCTCAGGCAGTTGGGGAGGCTCCCGGAAGAAAAGCGGTCCCTGATCGGGACACGTAGCACCGAGCCGAAGTGGCTTCGAGTGCAGACTTGAGGTTAACACTACCGGATCCCACAAACATTCCCCCTCTCCAAGACCGGCAACCGCGTTTTTCGTGGGCCCGGGCTCCCCCGGACGCCACTGGTCAGGCGAGCGGCAGCACGCTCGTCCCCCCGGCGTCGAGAGTCAGCCGATTGGCCGCCCACCCCTCGCCCGCCAGCCGTGCGACCTTGTCGGCCGCACCGTTCTCGACCAGCGCGAGCACCGTGGGCCCCGCGCCGGAGATGACCGCGGGCACCCCGTCCGCCCGCAGTCGGTTGACCAGGGCCACGCTCTCCGGCATCGCCGGAGCGCGGTATTCCTGGTGGAGCCGGTCCTCGGTGGCCGGCAGCAGCAGCTCGGGGCGCCTGGTCAGGGCCTCGACGAGCAGCGCCGCGCGCCCCGCGTTGGCGGCCGCGTCCACATGGGGGACGCTGCGCGGCAGCAGTCCGCGCGCGGTTTCGGTCAGTACGGGTCTCGACGGCACGAAGACCACCGGAACGATGGAATCCGCAGGGTCCATCCGAATGGCCCGGGCGACCCCGGACTCCATCCAGGCGAGGGTGAATCCGCCGAGCAGGCAGGCGGCGACGTTGTCGGGGTGGCCCTCGATCTCGGTGGCCAGCTCCAGCATGGCCGCGTCGTCGAGCTTCTCGGCCCCGCCTATGGTCACCGCGCGGGCGGCGACGATGCCCGCGCAGATGGCCGCGGAGGAGGAGCCCAGGCCCCGCCCGTGCGGAATGCGGTTGGCGCAGACGACCTCGAGGCCGCGCGGCTGGCCGCCGAGCAGGTCGAAGGTGGTGCGCAGGGACCGTACGAGGAGGTGACTCTCATCGCGCGGGAGGGTGTCGGCGCCCTCCCCGGCGATGTCGATGTGCAGCCCGGATTCCGCCACCCGGACCACGACATCGTCGTATAGACCCAGGGACAGGCCGAGGGCGTCGAAGCCGGGACCGAGATTTGCGCTGGTGGCGGGGGTGCGCACTCGGACGGCGGCGGCGCGGAACGCGGGACCGGCCATCGCTCGATGACTCTCCTTGGTGTGGCCGTGGTTGATGGCGTGCAACATCCGCAAGGGCCGCGACGGCGATACCGCGTGGGGGCGGCACGGTCTGCGACGGGGCGGAGTGTGCACAGCCTATCGAAGGAAGGTTCAGTGGCGACATAGGGCGCACAGGAGGCGCACGATGCGTGTCGCACGGCTACCTGTGCATCTGTCGGGTTTGCGACGCCTTGCGGGCGGCGGCCCGCCGGGGTTGCGGGCCGGGCCGCCGCCCGGTCGTGGGCAATCGTTCCGCTGGGCGGAACGATTGCGCACAACCCCGACGACGGCCCGCACCCGGGCGGCTAGACCAGCCCCAGCTGCTGCGCAGCAACCCCGGCATCCACCGGCACGGTGAGCGGCTGCGGAGCCCCCGCCACCGCCCAGTCCGGGTCCTTGAGCCCGTTCCCGGTGACCGTGCAGACGATCCGCTGACCCGGATCCACCAGCCCGGCCTCCGCCGCCTTGAGCAGCCCGGCGACGCTCGCCGCCGACGCCGGCTCCACGAAGACGCCCTCCTGCGAGGCCAACAGCCGGTACGCGGCGAGGATCTGTCGGTCGGTCACCTCGTCGATGAGGCCGCCCGACTCGTCCCGCGCCTCCTCGGCGAACCGCCAGGAGGCGGGGTTGCCGATGCGGATGGCGGTGGCGATGGTGTGCGGGTCCTTCACGGGCTCGCCGCGCACGATCGGCGCCGAACCGGAGGCCTGGAAGCCCCACATGCGGGGGGTGCGGGCGGCGATGCCGTCCGCCGCGTATTCGCGGTAGCCCCGCCAGTAGGCGGTGATGTTGCCCGCGTTGCCCACCGGCAGGACGTGGATGTCCGGCGCGTCGCCCAGGGCGTCGACGATTTCGAAGGCGGCGGTCTTCTGCCCCTCGATACGTACCGGGTTGACCGAATTGACCAGCGCCACGGGGTAGTTCTCGGACAGCCCGCGGGCGAGCGTGAGGCAGTCGTCGAAGTTGCCGTCGACCTGGAGGATGCGCGCGCCGTGGACCAGGGCCTGGCCCATCTTGCCGAGCGCGATCTTGCCCTGCGGCACGAGAACGGCGCAGACCATTCCGGCGCGTACGGCGTAGGCCGCGGCGGAGGCGGACGTGTTGCCCGTGGAGGCGCAGATGACGGCGCGCGCTCCCTCTTCCTTCGCCCGGGTGATGGCCATGGTCATGCCGCGGTCCTTGAAGGACCCGGTGGGGTTGGCGCCCTCCACCTTGAGGTGGACCTCGCAGCCCGTGCGCTCGGAGAGCACCTGGGCGGGGACGAGCGGCGTGCCGCCCTCGCGCAGGGTGACGACCGGCGTGTCGGCGGTGACCGGAAGGCGGTCGCGGTATTCCTCGATGATGCCGCGCCACTGGTGGGTGCCGGGGCGGCTGATGTTGGCAGACATTGCTTTCGTAATCCCCTTACTCGCCTTACTCGCCCTCGACCCGCATGATGCTCGCGACGCCGCGGACCGTCTCCAGCCCGCGCAGCTTGTCGACCGTCGCCGAGAGGGCGGCGTCGGCCGCCCGGTGGGTGACCACGACGAGGGACGCCTCGCCGTCCTTGCCCGTCTGGCGGACCGTGTCGATGGAGACGCCGTGCTCGGCGAAGACCGTCGCGACCTGGGCCAGGACACCCGGCTTGTCGGCCACGTCGAGGCTGATGTGGTAGCGCGTGACCACGTCGCCCATCGGGCTCACCGGCAGCCGGGTGTAGGCGGATTCACCCGGTCCGGTCGCCTCGGCGAGCTTGTTGCGGCAGACGGCGACGAGGTCGCCGAGGACCGCGGAGGCGGTCGGCGAGCCGCCCGCCCCGGGGCCGTAGAACATCAGCTGACCCGCTGCCTCGGCCTCGATGAACACGGCGTTGTAGGCCTCGCGCACGGAAGCGAGCGGGTGGCTGAGCGGGATCATGGCCGGGTGCACGCGGGCGGTGACGGACTGCCCGTCCGCGGCACGCTCGCAGATGGCCAGCAGCTTGATGGTGCAGCCCATCTGCTTCGCGGAAGCGAAGTCCGCGGCGGTGACCTCGGTCATGCCCTCGCGATAGACGTCGTCGAGGCGTACCCGGGTGTGGAAGGCGATCCCGGCGAGGATCGCGGCCTTGGCGGCGGCGTCGAAGCCCTCGACGTCGGCGGTCGGGTCGGCCTCGGCGTAGCCGAGCGCGGTGGCCTCGTCGAGCGCCTCGGAGTAGCCGGCCCCGCTGGAGTCCATCTTGTCGAGGATGAAGTTCGTGGTGCCGTTGACGATGCCCAGCACCCGGTTGACCTTGTCGCCGGCGAGGGACTCGCGCAGCGGCCGGACCAGCGGGATGGCGCCGGCGACGGCGGCCTCGTAGTAGAGGTCCGCGCCGTGCTGCTCGGCGGCGGCGTGCAGCGCGGCGCCGTCCTGGGCGAGCAGCGCCTTGTTGGCCGAGACGACGCTGGCCCCGTGCTCGAAGGCGGTGGTGATCAGGTTGCGCGCGGGCTCGATGCCGCCGATGACCTCGATGACCACGTCGATGTCACCGCGTTTGACCAGCGCGGTGGCGTCGGTGGTGATCAGCTCGGCGGGCACGCCCTCACGCACCCGGTCGGGGCGGCGCACGGCGATCCCGGCGAGCTCGACCGGCGCTCCGACGCGCTGCGCGAGGTCATCCGCGTGCGTCGTCATGATGCGCGTCACCTCAGAGCCGACCACTCCACAGCCCAGCAGCGCCACCTTCAGCGGACGCGTACGCATCATCCGACCTCGTTTCTCATTACATCTACGGTGGTTAACAGTCTCACTCACTGGACGGGGGATTCCTCCCCCGGTCCAGCATTCGAGACTTGTTTTTTCTGTTTTCCGTCAGCCGACGTCGAGACGGAGAAGGTCTTCTTCCGTCTCCCGCCGGACGATCACTCGCGCCTCACCGTCGGTGACCGCGACCACCGGCGGGCGCAGCGCGTGGTTGTAGTTGCTCGCCATCGAGCGGCAGTACGCACCGGTGGCCGGCACGGCGAGCAGGTCGCCGGGCGCGACGTCGGCGGGCAGGAACGCGTCGCGCACGACGATGTCACCGGACTCGCAGTGCTTGCCCACGACGCGCGTGAGCATCGGCTCGGCGGTGGAGGTGCGGGAGGCCAGCGCGACGGAGTAGTCGGCGTCGTACAGCGCGGTACGGATGTTGTCGGACATGCCGCCGTCGACGCTGACGTACGTCCGCAGGCCCGGCAGTTCCTTGACCGTGCCGACCTCGTAGAGCGTGAAGGCGGTCGGGCCGACGATCGCGCGGCCCGGCTCGACGGAGATCCGCGGCACGGCCAGGCCCGAGGCCGCGCACTCGCGGGTGACGATGTCGCGCAGCGCGGCGGCGATCTCGCGCGGCTCGCGCGGGTCGTCGTCGGGGGTGTACGCGATGCCGAGGCCGCCGCCCAGGTCGATCTCGGGCAGCTCGATGCCGTGCTCGTCGCGGACCTCGGCGAGCAGTTGAACGACGCGGTGGGCCGCGACCTCGAAGCCGGACGTGTCGAAGATCTGCGAGCCGATGTG
This sequence comes from Streptomyces griseocarneus, assembly GCF_014655595.1. Classification (GTDB taxonomy): domain Bacteria; phylum Actinomycetota; class Actinomycetes; order Streptomycetales; family Streptomycetaceae; genus Streptomyces; species Streptomyces griseocarneus. The sequence goes on from NZ_BNBL01000003.1 coordinate 361,446, forward strand.
GGAGTGGATGCCGATGAGCTCCAGCCCGTCGAGCTTCAGCGCCCGGCGCACGGCCTCGGCCGCCTGCCCGCCGGCGAGCGGAAGGCCGAACTTCTGGTCCTCGTGGGCGGTGGCGATGAACTCGTGGGTGTGCGCCTCGACGCCGACCGTCACCCGGATCTGTACGCGCTGGCGCTTGCCGAGCCGCTCGGCGATGTGCGCGACGCGCACGATCTCCTGGAAGGAGTCGAGGACGATCCGCCCGACGCCCGCCTCGACGGCGCGGGTGATCTCCTCGGTGGACTTGTTGTTGCCGTGCAGGGCGATGCGCTCGGCGGGCATGCCGGCGTCGAGGGCGGTGGCCAGCTCGCCGCCCGAGCAGACGTCGAGGTTGAGGCCCTCCTCGTGCAGCCAGCGCACGATGGCGCGGGAGAGGAAGGCCTTGCCCGCGTAGAAGACGTCGGCGTCGGGCCCGAAGGCGTCGCGCCAGGCGCGGCAGCGCGCGCGGAAGTCGTCCTCGTCGAGGAAGTAGGCCGGCGTCCCGAACTCCTCGGCGAGCTGCTTGACGCCGATCCCGCCGACGGTGACGACGCCCTCGGCGTCGCGGTCGACGGTACGGGACCACACGCGCGCGTCGAGCGCGTTGAGGTCGGCGGGCGGCGCGGTGTAGTGACCTTCAGGAAGGACGTCGGCGTAACGGGGCCCGGCGGGGTGGGCGGAGCGGCTCATGGTGGCGATCCCCTTTTACAGATGTACGGGTGCGGTGATGCCGAGCTGGTTCAGGCCGTCGGCGAGCACCTTGCCCGTGGCCTCGGCGAGGGCCAGGCGGGCTCGGTGGACGACCGAGGGTTTCTCGTCCCCGCGCGGCAGCGTGGGACAGTCGGCCTGCCACCGCAGAAAGGCGTCGGCGACCCGCTCGAGATGCCGGGCGAGTCGCTCGGGGGCGCGCGTGGAGCTCACGCGGGAGTGGTCGCCGAGGGCGGCGAGCAGCGGCGCGGCGCTCGCGTCGGGAAGGTCGGCCGGTGCGGCGTCGAACCCGAGGCCGGCCGCGTTGCGTACGAGGGCGTGGGTACGGGCGTGGGCGTACCGGACCCGGAAGAGGGGGTTGGCCTCCCGCTGGACGAGCAGCAGGTCCCGGTCCAGCCCGGGCGGAGCGAGCAGGGCCCACCGCGCGGCGTCGGAGCCGAGCCGGGCGACGAGGGCGGGGCCGGGGCTGAGCGGAAGGGGCTCGCCGCGGAGTTCGCCGCCGAGCACGTCGCGGACGATCCCGGCACCCGCGTCCCCCGCGAGGGTGATGTTGAGGAAGCCGGGCCCGGCGATGTCGACGCGGGCGATGCCGGGCAGGCCGGCGAGCCGCCGCCGGAGCACCTCGGCGACCTCGCGGGCGGGCCGGCCGGTCTCCTGGGCGACGCGCAGGGCGACGTTGGTGGCGTAGTCGCCGCACCCCGGCCGCGGCGGAACCCGCACGCTGACCCGCTCCGGCACGACGGCGGGCAGCTCGTCCGCCTCGACGGCGCGGCGCACGGTGTGCAACACGGTGCGGGTGAGATCGGCGGGGGTCACAGGGCAAGCCTAGGGGAGAGGATGCCCCGGTCCGCGAACCGGTTTCACCCTGCGGGACGGACGACGGGCTCGGGATCCCCCGGAGCCCCCTCCCCCTCCGGCCGGCCCACCAGCCTCCGCACGAGCCGCACCATCTCCGCCGGCTCGAAGGGCTTCGCCAGGAACGCGTCCACGCCCGCGGACCGCCCGCTCTCCTCCTGGAACTGGGTGCAGGCACTGATGATCGCGACCGGGATGTCCCGCGTCCGCGCGTCGGCCCGCAGCCGCGCCGCCGTCCGCAGCCCGTCCAGCCGGGGCATCACCACGTCCAGGGTCACGACGTCGGGACGTACCCGGTGCACGATCTCCAGACACTCGGCACCATCGGCCGCGGTCACGACCTCGAAGCCTTCGAGCTCGAGGTTGACCCTGATCAACTGCCGGATGACCTTGTTGTCGTCCACAACAAGGACCCGGCCGGACAAGCCAGGCACACCCCGAGAGTAGGCGCGCCCCCGCCCCGCCGTCCGGCTTTTCCCCACTTCCACCCCGCCCGAGCGACCTCCCCGCCCCTCCCCGCCCCCGATTCGATCACCGTTGCCGTCCACCCGCCCGAAGCTGGTAGTGTTCTACCCGTCGCCGCGAGCGAAAGCCGCCGGACGATACGCCCCCGTAGCTCAGGGGATAGAGCAACGGCCTCCGGAGCCGTGTGCGCAGGTTCGAATCCTGCCGGGGGCACTTCGATTGAAGTGCCGGAAGACCCCGCCGCCAGCGATTTCGCTGGGAGCGGGGTCTTTTTGTTTCGCCGCGTTGTGTCGCCGTGCGCGTGTGTGCCGCGTGGGCTCAGATCTTCGGGAAGTCGAAGCCGTAGCCCTCCTCCTTCAGCCAGCCGATGCAGCGGGCCAGGGCCTCAACGCTCTGGCTGCGTTCTCCTCCGCCGTCGTGGAAGAGGATGATCGGGCCGTTGGCGATCTCGCGCTTGACCGTTTCGACGATGCGGTCGACGCCCGGGCGCTGCCAGTCGTGGGTGTCGACGCTCCAGCCCAGGGGGCGCATGCCGTTGGCGGCGGCGAGCTGACGGCTGTAGGGGGTGAAGGCGCCGCCGGGGGCGCGGTAGTAGCGGACCTTGGCGCCGGCCGCCACGTCTTCGATCATCTTCTTGGCGTCGAGGATCTGCTGCTTCTGGTAGTCCTCGGAGCGCTTGTCCATGGCGGTGTTGTGGTCGACCGAGTGGTCGCAGAGGCGGTGGCCGTCGGCCAGGACCTTCCTGACGAGGTCGGGGTGGGCCTTGGCGGACGGGCCGATCATGCAGAAGGTGGCCTTGATGCCGTTCTTCTTCAGGACTTCGAGCGTCTTCGGGGTCCACCTGGGGTCGGGGCCGTCGTCGATCGTCAGGGCCACGGACTTGCCGCCGCGCTCGGTCTCGTGGGCCATCTCCGACGACACGGGGCCGGAGGGGCCGGGGTCGGCGGGTGAGGCGGTGGGTGTGTGCCTGGTGGCGTCGGACGATGGCGGAAGCGTCAACTCCACTGAACTCGAAGCACTGGAGTCGCCGGAATCCTCTGTAGCGACGGCCACCGTTCCCGATATCACCCCCGCGAGAGCCACTACCCCTCCCGCCGCGATCGCGATGTGCCGACTTCGGGCAGTCAAGCGAGCCATGGACTTGTCCCCCCATCCCCCTCGCGCAACCTGAAAGGTTCCTGCCCGCGTAGACGGCCGTTTACCGCATTCCGTTCCGCAACACCGCATCCCTCACGGCATTCGGACACAACACGCACGGGGCCTTTGTAATGTCCTCGGCATGAACACGACCGTTACCCTTCCGCGATCGTCTCCGCGATCTCGGCGGTACGGGCCGCCTCCTCCGCCGCGAAGCGGCGGGCGTCGAGCTGTTCGGCGATCTCCTCGTCCTGGGCCATCAGCTGATCGAGGCTGGCATCGCCCATCTCGAATACCCCCATGTCGACATAGGCGCGCTGGAGCCTTTCACCCCACAGGCCGATGTCCTTCACACACGGCACGATGCGGCTGAACAGCAACTTCCGGAAGATTTGCAGGTATTCGGACCGCTCGCTGAGTTCGGCGGCGTCCGCGGCCGGGATGCCGAAATCGGCCAGCACCTCTTCGCCGCGCAGCCGGTCGCGCATCAGATAGCAGCCCTCGATCACGAACTCCTCGCGCTCGCGGAGTTCGGCGTCCGAAAGCTGCCGGTAGTAGTCCCGCAGGGCCATGCGGCCGAATGCGACATGGCGCGCCTCGTCCTGCATCACATAGGCCAGAATCTGGTGGGGCAGCGGCTTCTTGGTCACGTCGCGCAGCATGCCGAAGGCGGCGAGGGCGAGGCCCTCGATGAGGACCTGCATACCGAGGTACGGCATGTCCCAGCGGGAATCACGCAGGGTGTCGTCGAGCAGCGACTGAAGGCTGGAATTGACCGGATAGAGCATTCCGATCTTCTCGTGCAGGAACCGGCTGTAGATCTCCACGTGCCGGGCCTCGTCCATGGCCTGGGTGGCGGAGTAGAACTTCGCGTCCACGTCCGGTACGGATTCCACGATGCGGCTCGCGCACACCAGCGCGCCCTGTTCGCCGTGCAGGAACTGGCTGAACTGCCAGGAGGCGTAGTGGCGGCGCATGTCGCGCCGGTTGCGCTCGCTCATCCGGTCCCAGTAGGGGGTGCCGTAGACGGTCATGTTCTCGTCGGGCACGCCCAGCGGGTCGTACGGGTCGACCTCCAGGTCCCACTCGATGCGCTTGGCGGCGTCCCACTGCTTGTCCTTGCCCTTCCGGTAGAGGGCGAGGAGCCGTTCGCGGCCGTCGTCGTAGTCCCAGCCGAAGCGCGCGGCGCCGGTGGCCGGGATCTCCCAGACGGCGCTGCCGGGGTCGTGGACGTAGGGTTCGCGCGTCGCCATCGTCGCGCCTCCTGTCTCAGTGCGGGGCTTGACCCACCTTGCTGACACGCAGTCTCATAAGAACGTACCCCGGGTAACCCCGATCTGAGGTGGAATCGGCCATGACGACGGCGTCTGATCGGCACTCACTCCGGCCCCAGGACGCACTCGGCCCCCTCAAGGACCGTGAGCGCGTCGCCGAGCGACTGCTCGAATCCTCCGCCAGACACTCCTTCGACCCCGACACCGAACTCGACTGGGACGCCCCCCTCGAGCCCGGCAAGTGGCTCCTCCCCCCGGAGCTGATATCCCTCTACGGCACCCCGCTGTGGCGCAGAATGTCCGAGGAACAGCGCATGGAGCTCGCCCGGCACGAGCTGGCCTCGCTCGGGTCGCTGGGCATCTGGTTCGAGATCATCCTGATGCAGCTGCTGGTCCGTCACATCTACGACAAGCCGGTCACCAGCGCCCACGTGCGCTACGCCCTCACCGAGATCGCCGACGAGTGCCGGCACTCGAAGATGTTCGCCCGGATGATCCACAAGGTGGGCGGCCCCACCTACCCCGTCGGCCCCCTGCACCACAATCTCGCCCGGGTCCTCAAGACCGTCTCCACGACGCCCGGCTCCTTCACCTGCACGCTGCTCGGCGAGGAGATCCTCGACCACATGCAGCGCCTGACCTTCCCCGACGAGAGGGTCCAGCCGCTCATCCGCGGCGTCACCCGCATCCACGTCGTGGAGGAGGCCCGCCACGTCCGTTACGCGCGCGAGGAACTGCGCCGCCAGATGGTGACCGCCCCGCGCTGGGAAGCGGAGCTCACCCGCATCAGCGCGGGCGAGGCGGCCCGCGTCTTCTCCCTCGCCTTCGTCAACCCTGCCGTCTACACCAACGCCGGCCTCGACCGCCGCGAGGCCCTGGCCCAGGTCCGCGCCAGCGGCCACCGGCGCGAGGTGATGCAGGCGGGCGCCAAGCGGCTGACCGACTTCCTCGACGACATCGGCCTGATGAGGGGCGTCGGACGACGGCTGTGGAAGAGCTCTGGCCTGCTGGCCTGAGCCTGCCGCCCCTCTCCCCCGGCCGGTTACCCTGCCAGGCATGACCGGCAGCGGAACCACCTCGTACCGCAGGCTCAGCGTCACCGAGCGTCGCACCCAGCTGATCGGCGCCGCGCTCGGCCTGTTCGCCCACCGGGCCCCGGAGGACGTCTCGCTGGACGACGTCGCGGCCGCAGCCGAGGTCTCCCGGCCGCTGGTCTACCGGTACTTCCCCGGCGGCAAGCCACAGTTGTACGAGGCCGCCCTGCGCAGCGCCGCCGACGACCTCGAGCTGTGCTTCGCCGAGCCCCAGACCGGCCCCCTGACGGGCCGGCTCGCCGCGGCCCTCGACCGCTACCTCGCCTTCGTCGACCAGCACGACGCCGGCTACAGCGCACTGCTCCAGGGCGGCAGCGTCGCCGAGACCTCGCGCACGGGCGCCATAGTCGACGAGGTCCGCCGGACCGCCGCCGCCCAGATCCTCACCCATCTGTCCGTCCCCGACCCCGGGGTGCGGCTGCGACTGATGGTGCGTACGTGGATATCGGCCGTCGAGGCGGCCTCTCTGATCTGGCTGGACGAGGAGAAGCAACCGCCCCTGCCCGAGCTGCGCGACTGGCTCGTCGACCACTTCGTGGCCCTGCTGACGGCCACCGCCGCGAGCGACCCCCAGACCGCCCACGTCGCCCGCACGGCCCTCGCCCTCGAACCCCCCGACGGCCCGGTCGCCGACCTGGCCCGCCGGGTGGGCCCGGTGGTGGAGGGCGTGCCGCACCTGTTCTGATCTGCCCTTTCTGCCCTTACCAGCGAGCACCCTGACCGGCGCCGCTACTCCTCGCCCTCCTGCAGCTTCTTCATGCCGGCCCGTACCTTGCGGGCCGCCTTGCTGTCGTGGCCGGTGACGGCGACCAGCATCGCCATCAGCTCCGAGCCCACCGCGAGGGCCTCCACCGGGTCCGTGATGCCCATCCAGATGTGAGCGGCCCGCTGCGCCGACCCTTGCGTGAGCTCGTGCCCGGGCCCCCAGGCCGCCATCTGGAGACCGGTGGTGTGCAGGTACCAGCGCACCGCGACGCCGGATTCCCCCGACAGATGCGCGAGCCAGCCCCGCAGTTCCCGGACGTTGACGGTGTGCGTGTGCGCGGGGCCGTACTGGGCCGTGATCTCCTCGTCGAGCCTCTCGGCCTCAACGCCGGCCTCGGCGAGCCGTGCCTGATCACCAGGGGTGGCGAAGGCGGCGACGACCTTGTCGATGCGCTCGCGGTAGGCCTCCGGGGGCGGCGGGGGTGCTGCTGGATTCTCCTCCGGCTGGGCTGTGGGCCCGGGGGTCGGTGCCGCCGGTGCCGCCGTGGCCGAGGCGGGCTCTTGGGCGGGCTCTTGGGCCTGTTCGCGCGCGGGATCGACCCAGAAGTCGGGGGTGACGATGCCCCAGGGGGCCATCACCTGGTCGTCATCGGGGGCGAAGTGCATGGAGTGCATGGAGTGCCTTACGTGTCGGTACGAAGAAACGTTTCATCCGGCATGTGGGAAAACGGGAGGCGTCCAGCCGACATACTTGGCGCCCCACTTCTTCTCGATCTGGTCGGCGTCCACGATGTCGATGTAGCCCTTGCGCTCGATGTCGTTCGAGACGATCTTGCCGTTGCCGATGTAGACGGCTATGTGCCCGGCGCGACTGCCGGTGTCCCAGTACATGAGGGCGCCGGGAGGGGGATTGCGGTCCCCGGGGTGTTGCATGGACTTGGGCACGACGTCGTAGTGGTCGATGGCGTAGTTCACGCCGGAGACGTTCCAGCCGTAGACGACGGCGGTGAACGCGAGGCACATGTTGTACCACTCGCCGGACGACCCGTCGCCGGAATGGGCCTTGGCCCATGCGATGGCCTGGTCGACGCTCCGGGGGTTGTTCAGCGTCCAGGTCTGCTGTCCGTCGGTGAACGAGCCGCCCCCGCCTCCGGAAGAGCCGGAGAACTTCTCTACGCTCGCCATGATGGACTTCACGTAGTCGTAGGTCTGCCCCCCGGCGAACGACTTCGGCGGGACACCTCGGTACTCAATGACGCGTTGGAATCCGGCGTTGTAGCCGGCCAGGGCCAGCTCGATGGGGCTGCCGTTGTAATCGGGATGCTTCTTCGCATCCTTCAGCAATTCGCACATCATCTTGCCCTGCGTCGGTATCGCGTCCGCAGGATCCCACACGTCCTTCTTGCCGTCGCCGTTCCCGTCGACGGCCATCTCCGCCCAGGTCTCGGGTATGAACTGAGCGATTCCCGAGGCAATCGGGTTGCCGTTGTCGTCCTTGGACTGCGCCGTCGGGTCGAAATTGCTCTCCGCCTCCAACTGAGCGGCCAGGACGGCAGGCGGAAGTCCCTCGTCACAGGAATTGGCTGCAGCCTGGATCATTCCGGCGTATTGAGGGGGTACGCCACCCTTTCCGACGTTCAGTCCTCCCGACGCGTAGTTTCCGCTGCCCTTTCCGTCGCCGCCGAGTGACGCGATGAGCAGAATGATCGCGAGCCCCAGCACAAGAGGAATCAACGCGATGGCGGCAATAACGAAGAGCAGCCCCCGCTTGAGATCCACCTACCCCCCCTACTTTCGTGACGCACCGCGTCGGCCCGGCGCCACTCCACCCAGGACTGATGGAGGATCACAATCCCTTGATCCGGGCCCCATTGGCGCGCGCCCAACATTTACACACACAAAGGCCCAGCCCAAACGCCGGGTGAATATCGCCCATGTAGCACCAATCCACCCACATCCGGCATCAAGCGATGTGAAGTGTCTCTAACCCCTCGTTCTGTGCGACTCAAAGGCCAGGTCACACACCAGCCGCCTCACCAGTCACAGGTGGCGCGACATTAGACTGCCCGTCAGAACGAACGCTCGGGGGATTAGCAATACATGCAGTTGCAATTCGGGGGGTCGTCGGCCAGGAAGTCTCAGCCGGCCACGACGCTGCCCGCACAAGCGCGACTCGCCATAGCCGTCATGGGATCCACGGGCGGCAGCGGTCGCTCAACTACCGCTGCGCTGCTTGCTGGTTCACTGGCGGGATACGCGCCGACCGTCGTCCTGGACACTGGTCGACGGCTGTCCTCTCCATGGCCCTCCTGGCCGTCCGAACCCGGTGCCGGACTGGTATCCCTGCCGGCCGACCGTGAAATGACGCGTCGCCAGGTACTCGCGGCCGCATCGACCTGCCGCGCCCCGCAGGGTGGTGGCTGGCATGTGCTGACCGACCACCAGGAGTGGAACGAGTCACCACTCACGCTGCCGGAAGCCCCTGCGGCCTGGTACCAGCTGGCCGCAGCCGGCGGCTGGCAGGCGGTGGTCGCCGACACGACGCACTTGGTCGCGGACGACATCGTGTCGGCGCGGCACACGGGAAGCCCGAGCCTGAGCGCCGCCTGGTGCGCGCTCCCCTTCTCCGTACCCGTGTTGTGCGCCGCCGCCACCGGCCCGGGCGTTCATGCCCTGCAGACCGCGGTCCAGGCCGCCATTGCCGAGGGGCTACCGCTGCACCGCGCGATCGTCGCGCTGGTGGCGACCGCGGACGGCCGGCTCCCCGCCCCGGTACGGGCCGCGGCGACGATGCTCCAGTCGCGGGTCGCGGCCGTCATCAACGTTCCGCACGACCCGCACATCCGAAGCCACGGGATGCGCGACGCCGCCCGGCTCAAGCCCCGCATGTCCGAAGTGGGCGCCGAGCTGGCACGTGCCGTACTCGCGTCCGCTCACATCACCTGGGGAGAGCCCCTCCCGCCGGCCCCGGTCCCGGCCACAGTCGCCGCGCCCACCGCGGCCGACCTCCCCTCCACCTGATCCGATTGCCAAGGAGTCACCCCCATGAGCCAGCTGCTGCACCAGACCATGGTCGTCCTGGCCGACGACGTCATCCCCAACTACAAGCCCGAGGTGCCCGGCACCCTGAAGACGCCGACCGGGAAGATCCTCGGCTGGACCGCCGGCGTCGGCCTCGCCCTCGCCGTCCTCGGCGGCCTGGCCGGCTGGGCCTGTGTCGCCATCGGCCACAACAGCGAGCGGGCCCAGCTCGCGGCACGCGGCAAGCAGGCGATCCTCTGGAGCCTGGTGTCCGGCATGGGCATCGGCGTCACGAGCGGCCTGGTCCTCGCCTTCTACAACATGACGCAGGGGTGAAGGACGCCTTGGACCACAAGGACAAGGCCCGCCGGGCCCGGCTGAGGCTGATCGGTATCGGGGCGGCGGTAGCCGCTCTCATCGCGGGTGGCGGAGTTCTGGCGGTCACCACGCTGGGCGGGGGCGACCGCGACAAGGGCTCGGTGGCGAGCCCGGGAGCCAGTTCGGCAGCCCCGGCGCCGTCGATGTCCCCTGGCAAGCGACGGACTCCCGCGAACGAATACAAGCTGCGCGTTGTCAAGTCCGACAAGGTGAAGGACGCCATCAGCGTCGGTTTCCCGCAATCGGACCGCGGCGCTGTCTCGGCGGCCGTCCGGCACCTGCAGGAGCTCGACCTCCTGGACGACACGGTCGCCGAGAAGCAGTTGAAGGCCATCGTGTCCAAGGACTCCCCGGGCACCGTCGACAAGCGCGTCTCGGACGTCCGGAAGCTCCGCGAGCGCGCGGGACTGCCGCCCTCCGGGAGCACGCCCCCTGGGCTGTCCATCTCCACCCAAGTCAACGCCGTCCGTGTCACCAGTGCCGACAACACCGGTCAGGTCCTCATCATCTGGATGAACTACGACCGCTTCGCCAGCCTGCCGGGTAAGGCGGCGGACAACAACCCGCTGAAGGGCGAGACCGACTACGCCATCTACAAGTGGGAGGACGGTGACTGGAAGCTCACGGAAGAGCCCCGGTACACCAAGAGTGTCCACGGCCCCAGGGCGTACGACCCTGACAGCCCGTACGCCTACCAGGACATGTGGCGGCAGGTGACCCTTGGCTAGATTCCTTGCCCGTCTCGGCACTCTGACGGGCGTCCTCGCCATCGTCCTGGCGATCGCCACACCGATGGCTCTGGCCGGCACCAAGCCTCCGGACCCCTACCCGAAGGACTTCGTTGACAGGCAGGTCAGCATTGTTGGCATCAACGTCAACACGGGGGAGTACTGCGACTACGACGAAGTTCAGAGGCAGCAGGACCGGGACAAGGACTTCAAGAGTCCCTGCCGCGCGCCCAGGGACTGCGAGGACTACCCCGCCGGCATGACCGTGTGCGTCGGCGAAGGCTCCAGCGACCCCAAGGAAGCGCACGAGTACGAGCTCAAGGAGCTCAAGCGCTGGCAGGAGAAGGCCGACACGAAGGACCCGTTCTACGAGAAGTACAACAAGTACCTCACGGAGTGCGTGAAGGAGAAGAAGAAGGCCTTCGCGGTCTGCAGGGAAGAAGCCGTCGGCAAGTTCGGCGTCTACACCAAGGGCCCCATCGACTGGGTCGCCGGAAAAATTTCCGAGATGGCCGCCAACGCCCTGAAGGCAGCAGCGGGCGCCATCGGTGAATCCGTCGTCTGGCTGCTGAAAGAGTTCGCCGAAGCGTTCAACGACATCTCCACCATCAAGCTCGCGAAGACCGGCATCGGCCCGATCATGGGCATCGCCACAGGCCTCTCGGTGCTGGTGGCCACGTTCCTGCTGCTCATGCAGTTCGGCAAACTCGCCGTCTCCCAGCAGGGTGCGCCGCTCGCCACGGCGATCACCGGCCTGGCCAAGTGGGCCGCCGTCCTGTCCGTCTACATCTTCGCCACGCAGACCGCCCTGGACTGGTCAGACACCCTCAGCACCGCGTTGATCAACGAGACCTTCGAGGGCGGCGGCGGGTCCGAGGACGACGCGAAGAACGCGATGAAAAAGCAGCTGACCATGCTCTTCGGCGGCCTCGTCACCGGAGGCGGCGGAGCCGCGACCGCGACCACCGCGCTCGTCACCGGGGAGAGCGTGCTCGCGAGTGCCGTGGGCGTCATCATCGTCGTCGGCATCCTGTGCATCATCGCCGTCGGAGCCCTCTGGGTCGAAATGCTCGTCCGCCAGGCGGGCATCATGATCCTCATCACGATGATGCCGCTCGCCCTGGCCGGGCAGATGTCCGATGCGACCAGCGAATGGTGGCCCAAGGCGCGCAATGCCTTGATCTCCCTCATCCTGATGAAGCCGGTCATCGTCATCTGTTTCTCGATCGGATTCAGTGCGATGAAGGGCGGCGAGGGAATCCGCAATGTCCTCGTCGGCCTGATCATCTTCATCATTTCCGCATTCGCCTGGCCGGTGATCGCCAAGTTCATGACGTTCACCACGGTCGGCGCCGGCGGCGCGGCCGCCGGCGGAATGCTGGGCTCGGTGAGCTCCAGCGTCTCGTCGATGTTCGGCGGAAACCAGCCCGCACCCAGCGGCGCCGGTACGGCCGGTGGCGGCAGTAATTACACCAAGGCCGTCGAGGAGGACAACGCCAGCGCCATGGGCGGTTCGGGCTCCGGAGGCGGCGGCTTCTGGTCCAAGGCCATGAACGGCAGCACGAGCGGCGGCTTCGGCGCCAAGGTGGGCGGCGCCGTCAGTTTCGGCCTGGGCGTCGCGCTCGCGGGCAAGGACATGCTCGCGGACACCGGTGCCAACGTCGCGGCCCACGCCGGCCTCGACCAGGGCGCCCAGAGCAGCCCGACCACCGTCACCCGGCGGCCGCAGAACGGCGAGCAGGAACCACCCGGCCCCGGGCCGGCACCCGCACCCGCACCCGCACCGGCACCGGCACCGGCACCGGCATCCTCGGGGTCCCCGACCTCCGAGAGCACCCCGCCCCCGCAGGCTCAGCCCAGCAGCCCGGCCCCCGACAGCCCCACCTCCGAAGGGAGTTGATCCGTGTCCACTTCCGTGGAACCCAACGCCTACAGCGGCTGGCAGTCGGAGCGCTCCGGGTTCATGGGCAACCTGAGCGGCGCCGGCTTCACCCTCATGGCGCTCGCGGCCGTGATCTCGGTCATGCCCATCTACCAGCGCAGCTGGGGCGCCGCCCTCATCTGTCTCCCGCTCGCGGCGCTGCTGCTCCTCCTCGCCTACGGGCGGGTGCTGGGGCTCAGCGCGGACGAGTGGATCGTCCTCGCAGTTAGGCACCAGATCGCAGTGGCAAGCAGTAAGAACCTCTTCTTCTCCGGTGTGTTCGCCCCCCGGACCAAGGACGGGCAGCAGCCGATGGACCTGCCCGGGGTGCTGGCCCGGCTGCACATCCTGGAGGCGCCCGACGGCCTCGGCGGCACGCTGGGCATCATGCACAACCCCGTCGACGGTACGTACACGGCGATCTGCCGGGTGACGTTCCCCGGCCTCGCGCTCGTCGACACCGAGAAGCAGAACCACCGGGTCAAGGCCTGGGCGGCCTACCTGCGCTCGCAGTGCAAGGAAGGGGGCGCGATCACCCGCATCTCCGTGCACCAGCGTTCCCTGCCGGACGACGGTGCGGCCCTGCGGTCGTGGACGGAGCGGCACACCGCTCCCGACGCCCCGGCCGCCGCCGTGCAGGCGCTGGACGAGCTGATGGCGGGGGCGGGGCCGACGGCCACGATCCGTGAGACCTATCTGGCCGTCACCCTTTCCTCCTCCCGGGCCCGCCTGGCCGTCAAGGGCGCCGGCGGTGGCCAGGTCGGTGCGGCGGCCGTCCTGGTGCGTGAGATCCACGCCATGCACGGTTCGCTCTCCAGCGCGGGCCTGCAGATCCTGGAATGGCTCACCCCTCGCGGTGTGGCCCAGGCCATTCGTACCGCCTACGACCCCGAGGCCCAGCTCGCGCTGTCCGCCCGCAACACCGCCGCCGAGGACCCGCAGTGGAAGGGCGCCGAACGGGGCGTCGACCCCGCCCTCGCGGGGCCGGCGGCGGCCGAGACCGGCTGGGGCGTCTACCGCCACGACGGTGCGTGGACCGTCAGCTACCAGGTCCGCGGGTTCCCCCGGAGCGATGTGTACGCGACGTTCCTCCAGCCCCTGCTGCGCCCGCGGCAGAACGCCCGCCGTTCGCTGTCCCTCGTGTACGAGCCGATCGGACCGGCCAAGGCCCGCCAGGAGCTGGCGCGCGAGAAGACCAAGCGTGACACCGCGCGGAGGCTGCGGGCCAAGACGGGCCGCGTGGAGTCCGAGGACGAGCGCCGTGAGGCGATGATGGCCCGCGCCCAGGACGTGGCGCGCGCCTCGGGTCACGGCGTGGTGCGGCTGACCGCCCTCCTCGCCGTCACGGTGACCGACTTCGACCAGCTGGAGACGGCGTGCGCCGAGCTGCAGGCCGACGCGTCCGACGCGGGTCTGGAGCTCCGGCGCGTGTGGGGTGCGCAGGACTCGGCGTTCGCCGTGGCCGCGCTCCCGCTCGGCCAGGGCCTCCCCGACCGGAGGGTGGGCATCTGATGGGCCTCTTCGGCCGTCGTTCCGAGGGCGACAACGCCCTCAAGGCCGCCCCGCTGTCCGACCTGCTGAATCCCGGAAGCGAGCCCCGGCCCGCGCCCCGCAAGCTCAGCGCCCGCGAACTGCGGCGCTCCCAGCTGCTGGAGGACCCGGCCACGGCCATGCGCATCGCTCCGAGGAAGGGCTGGTCCCAGCCCTTCGCCGGGCGGGCAGCCTCGGTCGCCAAGGCCGAGGTGTTCCGGGCGGACACCGACCGCGCCAGCGGCATCTACCCCTTCCTGCACGCCGCGAGCCTGCCGCCGATCGGGGTGTACATCGGCTGGAACACCCTGACCATGCAGGCGTTCTCGGCCCATCCGGCCGCCTGGGTGAAGGAAGGCCTCGCGACCAACCCGAACGTCATGGTGACCGGCATCCCGGGATCGGGTAAGTCCGCCCACATCAAGGCGCTGTGCTTCCGCCTGATGGCACTGGGCCACCGCACGCTCATCGCCGGGGACGTCAAGGGCGAGTACCAGGCCATCTGCCAGCACCTCGGGGTCGAGCCGGTCCGGCTCGGCCCCGGCCTGCCCGGTCGTCTCAACCCGCTCGACGCGGGACCCCTGGGCTACGACCTGGACCGGATCAGCGGAGAGGAGCTCCAGTCCCGGCTCAAGGAGATCCACCGGCGCCGGCTGACCCTGCTCAAGGCGCTGCTGGAGCTCCAGCTGAAGCGCAACCTCAAGCCGCAGGAAGAAGAGTGCCTGGACATCGCCGTCCGCGAGGTCACCGGTGAGCTCTACGGCCAGACGCGACTGAGCGTGCCGACGCTGCCCCTGGTCTACGAGCGGCTCAAGGACCCCACCGAAGCCATGGCCCGCGAGCTCCGCATCCGTGGCGACGACGTGCAGACCGCGCGTGAGCAGATGACTTCCCTGCGGTCCGCGCTCGGCGGCATGATCACCGGCCACCTGGGCGGTCTGTTCGACAAGGAGACGTCGATCGGGCTGGACTGGGACGCGCCCATCCAGTCCGTCGACATCTCCGCTCTCGAGCAGTACGGCGACGAGACGGTGGCGATGGTGCTCACCTGTGTATCCTCCTGGGCCCAGTCCGCGATCGACCGGCCGGGAGGACGGCCGTGGATCGTCGTACGGGACGAACTGTGGCGCCAGATGCGGTCCGGTGGCGCCGCCATGGTCCGCAAGATCGATGCGGACCTCCGGCTGTCCCGCGCCACCGGCACCATCCAGCTGCTGGCCACCCACCGCCTCAGCGACTTCGAAGCGGTCGGCGCCTCCGGCTCCGAGGCGGTCGCCATCGCCAAGGACCTGATCGCCAGCTGCGAGACGCGCGTGCAGCTCGCCCAGGACACCAAGCCGCTGAACCTGACCCGTGAGGCGATCGGCCTCACGGACGCCGAGTGCGACCTGATCAGTTCCTGGGGCGCAGGCCAGCGAGGCCGTGCCCTGTGGAAGGTCGGCCGGGGCGGCGGGTCCCACGCCGTGCAGCTGATGCTCTCCCATACCGAGAAGCGGCTGTTCGAGACGGACGAGCGGATGGTGGTGTGACCGTGCCTTCCGGCGGCAAGCCCTCTTCCTCCCGTGCGGGCGGCGACTCGCTCCTGGTACCCGTGCTCGTGCTCACCGGCGCCGCGGCGCTGGCGTGCACGTTGTTCACGGCACCGCTCGCGGCGGTCCTCTCCGGGCGCGGCTGGCCCGAGTGGGTGTACGACGATCCGGCCACCACGGCCGTGATGGCCATCGTCCGCGGCCCGGCATCGGCCTACGAGCCGGCGCCGCCCGCATGGCTCTTCTGGGCCCTGACGGTCCTGCTCTTCGCGGGGATCGGAGCCGGCGCCCTGCGCGTGTTCAGTCGGCGCGGCAAGAAGCCCACCGGGCTGGCGGGCCGGCGGGAGCTGGCCGGCATGCTGCCCAAGGGGGCCGCCGAGCGCGCCCGCCAGCTGCGGCCGGCGCTGTCCAAGATGAAGACGCTGGAGCCGGACGACACCGGCAACCTCCTGGGAAACCTCGAGCCGAACGGCCCCGAGCTGCGGTCCTCGTTCGAGGACGTGGAGCTCGACCTGATGGCTCCCCGAGCCGGCAAGTCCACCGGCATCGCCGTCCCGCGCGTACTGCGAGCGCGCGGGTCCGTGCTGCTCACCTCGAACAAGGCCGACGTCTACAGCGTCACCAAGGCCGAGCGGACCGCGGTCGGCACGGTGTGGACGTTCGACCCCCAGGGCATCGCCCACACCCACCGCGCGATGTGGTGGGACATGCTCGCCGACGCCTCCACCATCGAGGGTGCACGGCGTCTGGCCGGCCACTTCGTCGGGGCCGTCAACGACGACGCGTCCAAGCGTGACTTCTGGATCTCGGCCGCGCAGAACACGCTCACCGCGCTCTTCCACGCGGCGAACCGGGGGCAGCGCCCGGTCACGGACGTGCTGTCCTGGCTCGCCGATCCCGCGGACGACACACCTGTGTACCTGCTGCGCGACGCCGGAATGGCTGCCCTTGCCGAACAGCTCCAGGGCACCATCAGGGGCGCGGTCCAGACACGTGACGGCATTTACGAAACCGCGCGCCAATGTGTCGCATGCCTCCTCGATCCCAAGATCGTCGCTTGGGTGAGCCCTGATCCCGGAGTCGCGCAGTTCCGGCCCGAGATACACGCCACGAGCCGGGACACGCTCTATCTCTTGTCGAAGGACGGCGGCGGTTCGGCCGCCGGCGTGATCGCCGCCGCGGCCGACTCCGTACTGCGCGCCGGGGTCACGGCCGCCGAGCGGATGGGCGGACGCCTCGAACCGCCCATGACGGCCGTACTCGACGAGGCCGCGAACGTCTGCCGGATCTCCGATCTGCCCGACCTCTACTCCCATTTCGGCTCGCGCGGCATCAACGTCGTGACACTGCTGCAGAGCTATCGGCAGGGCAGCCGCGTATGGGGCGAGGCCGGAATGGACGCACTGTGGGGTGCCGCCACCATCAAGCTCCTCGGCGCGGGGCTCGACGACGCCGACTTCATCGAGAAGATCTCCCGGCTCGTCGGCGAGCACGACGTCAGCACGGTGAGCTATTCCAAGAGCGGTGACACGCACTCCCGTTCCACCTCGTACCGGCTCGAGCGCGTCATGCCCGCGGACCGCATTCGCGCTCTGCCCAAGGGAACGGCTCTTCTCCTCGCCACGGGCGTGAAGCCGGCCCTCATCCGGCTGCGCCCCTGGTACAAGGAGCCGGGAGCCGACCGCATTCAGGCGGCCGCCCAGGCCGAAGTCAAGGCGATCACCGTACGTGCCACAGAGGGGATCTCCCGGATCTGAGCGACTTCGGCGCGGAGGCGGAGCAGGCGCGCTCGCCCTTCATTCTCTACCTGGAGGGCGAGGAACAGCAGGCGGCGATGGAAGGGCTGTCCTTCTGGGTGAGCGGGCTGCTGCTCCCGGTGTACGGCAGGGAGGTCACTTCCCGGTCGCCCTGGTGTTCACAGTGGTGGGAGCACCTGGAGGCCGTCGCCCAGTTGCATGCGTTGTGGCTCGCCTGGCAGGAGCTCACGGGCCCCAACGGGGGCCTGACCGGGCCGGCGATGTGGCACCGCGACTATCTGGGGCCGGTGATGCAGGCCCTGCGCGACCCCGACGGGCCTTTCTCGGGGTGCCGGGCCGGCGGGCACCGGGCGAAGGAAGCGCCCACGGCCGAGGCGTATCCGGCGTGACGGGACCCGATCGGCCCGACGTAATAGCCTGACGACCGGTCACTTTTTGATCATTTTGGAGAAGAACGCGTGAGCGAACAAACGGCTTTGGCGGATGCGTACGAGCGGCTCTACTCGGCATCGGCTCGGATGCTCTGGGCGCAGGAATACCCGGCGTGGCGCCAGGAGGATTCGCAGTGGCCGGCGGCCCGGCGAGAGGCATGGCAGGCCCTCGAGCAGGTTCTGCTCGAGGCCGACGCAAGCCTGGGCGCACCCGGGCAGGGTGAGGTTTCCGACCCCTCGAGGCACTTGATCTCGCGGCGCGCACCGGGGGCCGTGGACCGGCCGCTCCCCTTTCACGAGGCCGTACAGGACTGGCGACAGCGGCTCGCGGCAGACCCCGGCTTTCTCGTCGAGCGCATGACGCCGTCCCCCGACTTCTACATGGAACCGGGCGCGTGTGTCGTGGTGCCCCGAGCGCGCCATTTCCTGATGACCGGCATTTTCCACGAACTCTTCTTCCGGGTGGCTCCCGGACGGCCGGGAATCTCCCTGGGGCCGGAGGCCGCCGAGCTGAGCGCGGTGGCCCATGAGGCCGCAGACGCTCTGCGCGCGCCACTGGGCCTCACGGTCCCGACACCCATTCCTGGTGCTGCCCCGTGGATTACGCCGGTTCCTCACCGATTCACGGATCTGCCCGGTCTCGAGACCAGGCTCGAGGCACTACGCCGCGCGGCGTGGCCGGCGGCGGAGACGGTGCCGACCGTGGAGGAGAAAAAGGCCTCGGCCGATTTCTCGCTCAGGATCTCGGTCTGCAAGGCGGCCGCTGACGTCCGAGAGCTGCTGGCCGGCCGACCCGCACCGGCCTGGCGGGAGCAGTACGAACAGATCGACCCGGCCCGTCATGGTGTTGTGGGGCTCGATGCCGACGCATCCGGTCCACGCCCGACGTCCTTCGCCGAGGAGGCTGCGGCCTGGCGCAGGGCGTTCGCCAAGGGGCCCTCTCCGTGGACGCCCGAGGAGTACCAGCGGCAGTTCTATCCGGACCGTGGCGAGAAGGACGTGGCACTGTCGGCCACCAGGGCTCTCGTCTTCGCCGAGCTCCTGGATGAGTTCGCAGCCCGGCACTACCCGGGCCGGCAGTCGGGCCTCATTCACTACAGCGCATACGAGTTCGGCCAGTTCGTCCGCGAAGAATTCGGCCGCGAAATGCGCGACCACGTCGGCTTCTGACGGGAAGACAGGCTGTGGAGAACAATCGCTACCGCATACTCGTCGTCTCCGACATCAGCGGTATGGGCGGGGGCGGAATCCCCGTTTTCAATCAGCACCTCACCGAGGCTCTCGCCAAGCAGCATGACGTGACGCTGTTTACCGCGAAGCCCGATACCATGCCGCACGAGGGCGCTCGGATCGTCACAACGCCCGAGCGTCCCGGCAAGGATGTGGAATTTCGGGACTGGCTTGCTCAGCATGCCGCCCAGGATCCCCGGAGCCTCGGGCTGCCGGATCCCCAGCAGCGTCCGTTCGATCTGATCATCGGCCACTCCCGATTCTCCGGCCCGGCCGCGACCGAATTGCGGGATCGCTGGTATCCGGACGCACGGGTCGCGCATTTTCTGCACACCAGCCCGGAGCGGCTCCCGGAGGTCAAGCTCCCGAACGAACCGGAGAAGGCCAAGGAAAAGGCATTGCGGGATGCCACGGCCGAGCGCCAGGTGATGGAGCGGTCCGACGTGGTGGTCGGCGTCGGGCCGCTGCTGACCACAGAGGCCGAGCGGCTGGCATCGACCGGGCGGCATGTGCCGAGTTCACATCAGTTGATACCAGGTGCGAAGATCGAGGATCTCGTGCGGCACCGGCCCGAGGGCGGAAGACTCAACCTCCTCGTCATGGGCCGCACGGATGACGCGCTGAAGGGCGTCGACGACGCGCTGCGAGCGGTGAAACTGCTGAACGAGGAAGGCGTCGAGGTACACCTCACGATCCGTGGCGCGGACCCCGAGACCCTCGCCGATGCCGTGCGGGATGCGCACAGGTTGGGCGGTGCTCAAAACGTCACGGTCAAGCCCTTCACCGACAACGGCGACGAGCTGAAAAAGGACGTCATCGCCGCCGACGCCGTCATCATGCCGTCCAAGCACGAGGGCTTCGGCCTGGTTGCCACGGAGGCGGCAGGCCACGGCATTCCCATCCTCGTCAACCAGGAGAGCGGTGCGGCCGAGTTCCTCGGGGACAAGAGCCGAATCGACCCCAAGATCGGCAAGCCGTGCATCGTCCCCGAGCCGACCGGCCCCGGTCAACGGCCCGGCGCATGGGCCAAGGCCATCAACGACCTGAAGGCCGACCTCCCCCAGCGTCGCGAGAACGCCAAGGAGCTCCGCGAGGCGCTGAAGGCCTACTCGTGGGACAACGCGGGGCAGTGCCTCGTCGAGGCTGCCATGAAGACGACGCCGAAGACCCGGCTGGGGCAGGGCGGTCCCGTGGCGCAGCAGCGGCTCGCCACCGTTCAGGGGCCGGACGGAAAGCTGCTCGGCGGCGAGAACCGGGCCGGTGCGACACGGGCCGCGCCGCCCGGTCCTCAAACGGCCCTCGCCAGGGCGGCCAGTCTGACCTCTCCGGGTGTTCGTCCTCCGGCCCAGGCGGACGCGGCACGGCCCACCCGGCCTGGGCCCGCCCCCGCTCCCCGCCCGTTCCATCTGCCTCCGACCCAGCCGGGCCCGGGCAGGGGCCCCAGCCGCTGACGTCCTGTCCCCGTCCATGCCCCGCCCCGCGAGCGTCCGTGGGCGGGGCTGGCGGAGACTGGTGGGGTGAGAAGTGAGAACACGCCCTTCGAGGGCGGGCCCATGGACGGGCGCGTGCTGCCCGTGCTGCTCGGGCATACGGGGTTGCCGCCGAAGGTCTACCGGATTCCCGTGCCGGCGGCGGAGGGCGGGGTGGCGCCCACCGTGCTCGTCTACCGGCGGGTGCAGGCGGGGGTCACGCGCCGGCTGGGGCTGCCCAGGGGGTGGAAGTACGTCTACGACCCGGAGGGGGAGCCGGAGCCGCGGATCAGGTGGCCGTGGTCGTCCCGCTGACTCCACGCGGGTGACGCGCGGGGCCGACGGGGCGGCTCCGGGGCTTATCGGGCCTATTAGTCATACCGGGCGTGGCACGATCGGCCTCATGCCGTGCATCAGTCGTCTCGGTCGTGCCGTCTGCGCCGCCGCGCTCGCGGCGAGCACCGTGCTCGCCGTGCCCGCGCCGACGGCCGGCGCGGCGCCCGCCGCGCCGCCCGAGCAGCCGGTCAGCGCGCTGCTGACGCGCCTGCGGGCGCTGTACCGGCAGGCCGAGGAGGCCACCGACAGCTACACGGCCACCGGGAAGAAGCTCAGGAAGCAGCGGGCCGAGGCCGAGCGGCTGACCAGGGAACTGGCCGACACGCGGCTGGCGCTGCAGGCCGGGCGGGACGCCGCGGGGCGGATCGCCCGTGAGCAGTACCGGGGCGCCCGCGGCTTCTCCCCCTATCTGGAGTTCCTGCTCGGCGCCGACCCGCGGCAGGCCGCGGAGCGCGGCCACGCGATCGCGCTCGCGGCCGAGCGCAGGGCGGGCACCGTCGAGCGGCTGCGGTCCGGCGAGCGGCGCGCCGCCGCCCTCGCCTCCCGGGCGCGCGACGCCCTCAACTCCCAGCAGACGCTCGCCACCGCGCACAAGCGGCAGCGCGACCGGGCGCGGCAGCAGCTCGGCGAGGTCGAGCGGCTGCTGGCCTCGGTGACCAGCGAGCAGCTCGCCGAGCTGCGCCGGCTCGAGCGGCGCGCGTAGCCCACCCCGCCGCCCCCGACCCTCAGCCGCCCCGGCCCTCAGCCCGCTGCCGCCACCGCCGTCGCCTCCGCCACGAACGCCTCCGCCTTCGCCGCGTCGAAGAAGTAGTCCTCGAAGTCC
This sequence comes from Streptomyces griseocarneus, assembly GCF_014655595.1. Classification (GTDB taxonomy): domain Bacteria; phylum Actinomycetota; class Actinomycetes; order Streptomycetales; family Streptomycetaceae; genus Streptomyces; species Streptomyces griseocarneus. The sequence continues at coordinate 382,855 of NZ_BNBL01000003.1, forward strand.
GCGGGGTCGTCGTAGCCGTTGGCGAAGCGGTCCGCCACGTGCTGCAGGCCGCCCGCCGCCGCGATCAGGCTGCGGACGTGCCGGGCCGGCGAGCCGAGCATGGCGTTGGTCCATCGTGTGACGTGCCGGGCCGAGGCCCAGTACCGCTCGAAGGCCATCCGCATCCAGTCGGCGTCGAAGGGCTCGTCGCCGCGCTCGATGATCGAGGCGAGGTACGAGGCCGCGCACTTTGCGGCGGAGTTGGAGCCCTGGCCGGTGAGCGGGTCGTTGACGACGACGGCGTCGCCGACGCCCAGGGCCAGGCCGCCGGAGGGCAGCCGTCCGACGGGGTCGCGGACGGTCGGGGTGTAGCGCCCGGCCAGGGTGGCGTGGGCGTCGGTGAGCTCGACGGCGGTGGCGCGGCCGTACTCCCAGGGGGCGTACCGCTCGAGCAGCTCCAGCGTGCGGGCCAGGTGCTCGCCGGGGCCGTCGACGTGCCGGAAGACGTCGAGGGGGCCGCCGGGCATCCCCTCCCAGAAGAGGATGTCGGCGCGACCGGAGGTGGTGAGCGTGGGGATGACCCACAGCTCGCCGGCGCCGGGGACGAGGTTGCAGCGGGCCGCGTCGTACTCCGGGTGTTCGGCGCGGGGGCCCAGGCCGTGGACGTAGGCGAGCGCGAGGGAGCGCTGCGGGGTGTCGTACGGGGAACGGGCGGTGTCGCGGGGGAAGAGGGACACCAGCTCGCCCTTGCCCGCCGCGACCAGCACGAGGTCGTAGCGGTGCGCGAGGAAGTCCAGGTCCGAGACGGTCGCGCAGTGGATGACGAGCCGGCCGCCGCGTTCGGCGAAGGTGTCCAGCCAGCCGGCCATCTTCACTCGCTGGTCGACGGACTGGGCGGGCCCCTCGAGCCGGCCCACCCAGTCGATCAGCCGCTGCACGCCGGGCACCCCGGGCAGGGTCCCGGCGACGGACAGGCCGAGGCCCTCGACGCGCGGGGCGAGCGCCTCCCAGAAGTTGAGGCCCAGCTCGCGCTCGTAGCGCAGCGCCGTGCGGAACATGATCTGGGTGGACATCACGCGCCCGGTGCGGATCTCCTCCGGCGTGCGGTTCGACATCACGGTGACGTCGTAGCCCTTGGCCTGCAGGCCGAGGGCCAGCTGGAGCCCGGACTGGCCGGCTCCGACTATGAGGATCCGTCGCACGGTGGGTTCCCCTCCGATCGGGTGACTACGCCGGGTTGACGCCGTGGCCGGCACGTACGGACGGGGCTCCCGGAAGGCCCGGTGAGACCTCGAGGGCCCGCCCGACGAGGGTCAGCAGCGTCTCGACGACGCTGATCCGCTGCCGGGCGTCCATGATCAGGACGGGGACGTCCGGGGCCAGCGCCAGCGCCTCGCGGACCGCCTCCGCCTCGTGGCGGGGCGTGCCCTCGAAGTGGTTGACGGCGACGACGTACGGCAGGCCGCCGCTCTCGAAGTAGTCGAGGGCGGGGAAGCAGTCGGTCAGGCGGCGGGTGTCGACCATCACGACCGCGCCGATGGCCCCGCGCACCAGGTCGTCCCACATGAACCAGAACCGCTTCTGGCCGGGCGTGCCGAAGAGGTAGAGCACCAGGTCGGCCTCGAGGGTGATCCGCCCGAAGTCCATGGCGACCGTGGTCGTGGACTTGCCCGGGACCTCGGCCGGGTCGTCGACGCCCTCGCCGGCCGACGTCATGACGGCTTCGGTCCGCAGCGGGGTGATCTCGGAGACCGATCCGACGAAGGTGGTCTTGCCGACGCCGAAGCCGCCCGCGATGACGATCTTCGTGGCGGCGGGGGCGCGGGAGAGGTCCGTCTGCCAGCTCGCGGCCCCCTCCTCCTCCCCCGCCGACGCGTGGGGGGACGTGTCAGAGTCTGCGTAGTCCACTGAGCACCCTTTCCAGCAGCGCGCGGTCCGGCCGGCCGGGGGTGTGGCCGGAGCCGTAGACGCGGATCCTTCCCTGGTCGGCCAGGTCGCCGATCAGCACCCGTACGACGCCCAGCGGCATCTTCAGCAGCGCGGCCACCTCGGCGACCGAGCGCAGCCGTCGGCACAGCCCGACGATGGCGCGGGCCTCGGGCAGGACCCGGGAGGCCAGCCCGCCGGGCCCCGGCGCGTCCGGCCCGGGCTCCGCGCCCGGCGACGCGGCCGGGGCGCCCACGAAGGTCTCGACGAGCAGCACGTGGCCGAAGCGGGTCCGCCCGCCGGTGAGCGAGTACGGGCGGACGCGCGCGCTCCTGCGGATCGCCGGCCCGCCGCCCTGCCGCGGGACGGCGGCCCTGGCCCGCGCGGGCACGCGCCGGGGCGCGGGCGGGGCGGCCGCGGCCGTGGTCATCCGACGGCCTCCACCGACTGCCGCAGCTCCCGGCGGAGTTCGGGGGTCAGGACGTGTCCGGCCCGGCCCACGAAGAGCGCCATGTGGTAGGCGACGACGCCCATGTCGCAGTCGGGGGCCGTGCGGACGCCGAGCAGCGAGCCGTCGCTGATCGTCATGACGAACAGTCCGCCGCCGTCCATCGCGACCATGGTCTGCTTGACGGCTCCGCCGTCCATCAGGGACGCCGCGCCCGTGGTCAGGCTGCCCAGGCCGGCGACGATGGTGGCGAGGTCGGCCGTGGAACCGCGCGGGCCGGCCGGGGCCCCGGGGGGCGGTGGCGGGGCCGGGTGTTCCGCGGTGGAGGAGAGCAGCAGCAGGCCGTCGGAGGAGACCACGGCGACGGACAGCACGCCCGGCACCTCCTCGACCAGGTCCGACAGCAGCCAGCGCAGATTGCGCGCCTCGTCGCTCAACCCGAAGACAGTGACGCCAGTGGTGCGCGTGGGGGTTACTGGCGTCGCCCCCTGGGAATATGCAGTCAACCGCGTGCCTCCTCGACAGTGCCGCCCTCGTCCGGCGCCCCCGCTCGGTTTCGATCAGTACCACGATCACGCTCCGCCAGCTCCGCCAACTCCGCCTCGGAGTCCCGGCGTCCGTCCCGCGCGCCCTGCTGGAAGCCGGCGAGCTTGCGCCGCAGCGCCTCGGCGTCCACGCCCTGCCGCACGCTCAGCGGCACGGGCGTGCGAGCCACGACCCTGGGCGTGCGCTTGGGCAGCGCCGGGCCCGTGCCGTGGCCGGGCCCCGCCTCGCCGGCCCCGTCCGGGGCGGGCTCGGGGCGGGGCTGGGGGCGCAGCGGCTCGGGGCGCGGGGCCTGGGCGTACGACGGCTGCGCGTAGGGCGTCTGGGCGTGGGAGCCCGGCGCGTGCCTGGGCTGCGCACGCGGGGTGCGCGCCGGTGCCTGCGCCGGTGCCTGCGCCGACGTCCGCTCCGGCTGCGGCGCCCGGGCGTACGGGGACGGCTGGGGCGTCCGGGCGTACGACGCCGGGTGCGTCCCCTGCCCGTGCGTCCCCCCGGCTGCCCCGGCCGCCCCGGCCTCCACGGGTCCCGGGGCGTACTGCCCGAACTCCCCGTAGGACTCGTAGGAGTCGTAGGAGTCGTACGACTCGTAGGGTTCGTGCGGCTCGTGCGGCTCGTGCGGCTTGTTCGGCTCGTGCGTCACATGCGATGCGCGCGACGCGTGCGGCCGGGGCGTGGCCTGGGGTGGCACCCCCGGGCGGGCGTGGCGCCCGGGGGCGGGGCCGTCGTCCGTCAGGGGCTGCCCGGCCGCCGGGCCCGGCATCTGCCAGGCCGGGCCGGGGATTCGCCGCACGGTGGTGAGCTGGATGGTCTGTTCGTCCTGCTCGACCCAGGGCCCGGAGCGCCGCTGGCCCGGCAGGACGGGGTGCTGCGGGCGGCCGGGGAGCGCATGGGAGTTGGCCTCGGCGACCGCGCCCGGCAGGTCGGCGTGCGGCATGGTCCGCGCGCTGCCCGGTACCGGCGGTGCGGTGGCCGGGTCGCTGACGGCCGGGGGCTCGGCGGGCAGCAGGTGGCCGGGCAGGACGACGACGGCTGTGATGCCGCCGGGCCGCTGCTCCCGCAGCTGCACCCGGACGCCGTGCCGGGCGGCGAGCCGCGCGACCATGTACAGGCCGAGCCCCATGACGGGCTCCTCCTGCTCGCCGTGGCCGGGCCGCCTCAGGTCCGGGTCGGCCTCCGCCAGCAGGGCGTTGAGCTCGCCCAGCCGCTCGGGGGCCATGCCGATGCCCTCGTCCTGGACGGAGAGCATGACCTCGCCGTTCTCCAGCAGCCAGCCGCAGACCTGCACCTGTACGTCCGGCGGGGAGAAGGCCGTGGCGTTCTCCAGCAGCTCGGCCACCAGGTGGCTGACGTCGTCGGCGGCGAAGCCGGCGACCTGCGCCCGGGCCGGGAGGGAGTGGATGCGCACGCGTTCGTAGCGCTCGATCTCGCTGACGCCGGCCCGCAGGACGTCCAGCAGCGGGACGGCCCCGGCGTGCCCGCAGCTCTGCTCGGCGCCGGCGAGGACGAGGAGGTTCTCGTTGAAGCGACGCATCCGGGTGGCGAGGTGGTCGAGCTTGAAGAGGACCTCCAGGCGGTCGGGGTCCGCCTCGTGGGCCTCCATGGACTCGATGACGGTCAGCTGCCGCTCGACGAGGCCCAGCGTGCGCCGCGAGAGGCTGACGAAGGTGGAGTGCACCCGGCCGGACAGCCCGGCCATCCGCTCGTCGAGCTCCTGGAACCGGCCGCGCAGCGCGTCGCGTTCGTCCGCGAGGTCCTGCCGGGCCACGTCCAGGCGGTTGCGCTCGCCCTCGAGGAGGGCGATGCGCTCGCGCATGCGCACGACCGTGCCGTGCAGGACGTTGACGGAGCGGGCGATCTCGGCGAATTCGTCGTCGCGGCCCCGGAAGGCGACCGGTTCCTTGGTGACGGGGTCGGCGCACACCCGCCGGGCGCCGGCCCGCAGGGCGGCGAGCGGGCGGGTGACGGAGCGGGCGGACTGGACGCAGGTGCCGAGCACGAGGAGGAAGCAGAGCGCGGCGAGGGTGCCGCGCACCTCCAGGGCCGTCGCGTCGTGGTCGCGCAGGGCGGCCAGGCGGGCCATCTGCTCCGTGGCGAGGCCGGATTCGAGGTCGCGCAGGTGGTCGAGGCGGGTGGTGAGCGCGGCCCGCACGGGACCGGGCCGCTCGATCTCCGCGGCGGCGACCTGCGGCTTGGCGGCGAGCCGGTCCAGCCGGGCCTGGGCGTCGGCGACCTGCGCCCCGGTGACCGTACGGGCGTACTCGGCGCGCAGCGCGGCGGGGGCGAGCAGGCGGAACTCCTCGAGCGCGGCCCGCTCCCGCAGGGCCGCCCCCTGGGCGAGGGCGGTCAGCTGCGGCTGCGTGCTGCGGGCGGCGAGCGCGGCCAGGAGCAGGCCGCGGCCGGCCGAGGCCTCCTCGACGGCGCGGCCGAGCGCGGGCAGGGCCGTCGCCTCGTCGGACCGGGCGCGCGAGGGCAGCCGGTGGGCGAGGGAGGCGGCCGTGGCGTGGAGGGCCTGGACGGTGGCGGTGTAGGCGGTGAAGACCGTCCGGGCGTCGGCGGTGCCGGCCAGGGCGCGGCGGCGCACCTCGGGCAGCGTGTCGAGCCGGCGCTGCAGGGAGAGCGGCGCGGTGGTGCGGAGCTCCTCGATCTGGCGGTCGACGCGGGCGCGCCGGTCCTCGGACACGCCGACGGGCTCGGGCACGCCGCCGCGCCCGGCGGCCGCGTACTCGGTCATGGCGTCGCGCTCGTCGGCCAGGGAGTGGGCGAGCGCGACGGCACCGCTGCCGGTCGTGGCGAGGGCGGCCAGGCGGCGGGAGTCGCCGAGGTCGCGTATGGCGTCGGAGATGCCGAACGCGCCCGCGCCCAGGGCCGTCAGGGAGACGACGGCGACGGAGGCGATGAGTCGGTTGCGTACGCGGGCGGTGCGCTCCGGCACTCCCGATGTCTGCTGTTCGCGCTGGCCGCCGCGAAGTCGCTTCTTCCGCACCGGTGCTCGCAATCTGCTGTCGTCCGTGTCCCACCCCTGGTGGCCCCTGGCTGGTGGCACCGACCGCATCCCCCCGGCAAGTGCCCACTCAGGTAAACAGCCCGGCGCGCCGGAAGGATGCGCGTCAACGGGTGGGGAAATTCGGGCATCCTGCACACTGGTCGCATGCGCATCGAACTGGCCACTCAGCCCGGGGATTCGCTTCGCCCGAACGAGGATTTCGTGTCGGTCGCCCTGCCCGCCTCGGGCCACGGCGGGGCCCTCGTCCTGCTCGACGGGGTGACGCCGCCGCCGGACGGCGCGACGGGGTGCGCGCACGGCGTTCCGTGGTTCACGGCGCGGCTCGGCGGCGCGCTGCTCGAACTGGCCGCCTCACGACCCGACATGACGCTGCGGGAGTGCCTGTCGGCCGGCATCTCCCGTACCGCCGACGCCCATCGGGACGTCTGCGACCTGTCCCACCGGCGCACCCCGCAGGCCACCGTCGTCCTCGCGCGCTGGGACGCGGGAGCGGTGGAGCACCTGGTCCTGTCGGACTCCGCGCTGCTGATCGAGGGGCCGGGCGGCGCGGTGCGGGCCGTGCTCGACGACCGGATCGCCCGCCTGGCGGCCCTGGGCCCGGTGACGGACGGCCAGCGCAACGCCGAGGGCGGCTTCTTCACGGCGGCCGCGGACCCGGCCGTGGCCGGCCGGGCGGTCACCGGCACCACTCCTCGTACGGACGTACGAGCGCTGGGCGCGCTCAGCGACGGCGCCGCCCGCTGGGTGGAGGTGTTCCGGGAGGGCGGCTGGCGGGAGTGCTTCTCGGTGCTGGCGAAGGAGGGGCCGGGGGCGCTGATCGAGCGGGTGCGCGAGGCGGAGCTGGCCGACCCGGACGGACGGTCCTTCCGGCGCGGCAAGCCCCATGACGATGCGGCAGCCCTTTACGCTGAATTGTAATGAGATGCGCTCTTTGTCCGAATGCCGGACCCGTCACCGCGCCGCGGCTACGCCTCCGCCCGCTCGTTCAGCTGGTGGAGCAGCCGGGCCAGCTCGGCGATCTCGGCGCGGTCCCAGTCGGCGAGCTTGCTCATGTAGAGCGTGCGCCGGGCGTCGCGCACCCGGGTGAAGCGGGCCCGGCCCTCGTCGGTGATCTGGACGAGGGAGGCCCGGCCGTCGGCCGGGTCGGGCTCGCGGTCGACGAGGCCGAGGTCGTACAGGGCGCGCAGCTGACGGCTCATCGTGGCCTTGCCGACGCCGAAGTACGCGGCGAGGTCGGTGGCCCGCTGCTGGCCGGCCTCCTCCAGCCGGACGAGCAGGCCGTACGCCGCCGGCTCGAGGTCCGGGTGGACCTGGCGCGCGAGCTCGCCGGAGGAGGCACGGGCACGGCGGAGGAAGACCGACAGCTCCCGCTCCAGGGCGAGGAAGGCCCGGTCCACTCCCGTGCACTCGCCCGGGCCCGGCCCGCCTCCCTCGCCGGACGGCGTACTGGTCTCGTGCACGTGAGGCCCTCTCCTGCGTTCTCAGCCACTGAAAAATGTCCGCGGCCGCGGCACGTCGCCGCGGCCCCGCCAGTATCGCCCACTCCCCCCACCCTGGTCTCGGAGGCAGCTCATGCCCGTGTACCGCTCCGGTCCGGGCCGCCGGACACCCCCCACCACGGCGGCCTACCTCGTCTCCCTGCTGACCGCGCTCGCCCTGGTCGTCACCCTCCCGTCCGCCACGGCGGCGTCCGGGAGCGAAGGACGCCCCGGCCACCCCGACCGGGACTGGATGGGCTCCACCATCCGTGCCCACGAGACGGCGCGCGCACTCCCCGGCAACTCCGCGCTCGCCCACGTCGAGGGCGTCGACGTCAGCAGCCACAACGGCAACGTCTCCTGGTCGAAGCTCTGGAACAGCGGCGCCCGGTTCGCCTACGTCAAGGCCAGTGAGGGCACCACCTACACCAACCCCCACTTCTCGCAGCAGTACAACGGCGCATACCGGGAGGGCATGATCCGCGGCGCGTACCACTTCGCGCTCCCGGACAGCTCCAGCGGCGCCGCGCAGGCCGACTACTTCACCGACCACGGCGGCGGCTGGTCGAGCGACGGCAGGACGCTGCCCGGCGTGCTCGACATGGAGTACAACCCCTACGGCAACCAGTGCTACGGCATGTCCGCCGGCCGCCTGATCGACTGGATCGAGGACTTCTTCGACACCTACCGCGAGCGCACCGGGCGCGACGCGGTGCTGTACACCTCCACCACGTGGTGGAAGAAGTGCACCGGCAACCACAGCGGATTCGGCAACTGGAACCCGCTGTGGATGCCGCGCTACGGCTCCGCCTCCGGCGAGCTCCCGGCCGGCTGGGGCTTCTACACCTTCTGGCAGTACACCGACTCGGGCCCGACCGTCGGTGACCACAACCGCTTCAACGGCACGTACAACCGCCTGAAGTCCCTCGCCTACGGCTGACGCCCGCACGGGTGCCGCCGGCAGGACGGCGCGCACGAGCAGGGCCCCCGGCGCCATCGGCGCCGGGGGCCCTGTCGCGTTCACCGGTACGGACCGCTACCGGCGCAGGTCAGCCGCAGGTGCCCGCCGGGCGGGTGCGGGTGACCAGGTCGGTGTAGCCGGTGGTGCCGTCGAGCCACACCACCTGCTTGCCGCCCGCCGCCGCGGCCGAGACCTGCTCGCCGCGGTTGCAGGAGACCCGCGCCCGGGCCCCGCCGTCCACGCCGAACTGCCACAGCTTGGCCATCGACTCGTTGCGGTAGCGGACGTCGGGCAGCTGGGCGGTCACGGTCACCGCGGCCTCGGAGGCGGTCAGGTCGGACGCGTACAGCGCGTCGTCCCCCGTCTCCTTGCTGAGGTCCACCGTGCCCGTGCCGTCGACGTTCGCCCGCCGCACCGCGGTCTGGCCCTGGTCGACGACCTCGTCGGCCAGCCAGTAGACGTGCTTGCCGGTGACGGCCGTCTGGCCGACGCTCTGCGGGGTGCCCAGCTGCGGCATCAGCGTGCGCGCGCCGCTCGCCAGGTCCAGCACCTCGACGCCCATCCGGTACGTGTCGCCCTCGGGGTAGACCTTGGCGTACGCGATGCGCCCGCCGCCGATGGACGGCACGGCCGAGCCCAGCTCGGCCTTGCGCCCGTCCACCCAGGTGGGCTCCTTGTCACCCGTGCGCAGGTACCCCGCGTGCCGGGCGCCGAAGGAGTCCATGGTCTCGAAGGTCACCACGGCGCCCTCGACCCGCACGCCGCGCACGAGGTCGGTGGTGGCGTACAGCTTCTTGACGGGACCGCCCGCGAGCGGCCGGGACAGGACCTCCACGCCCGCCGGCCCGTACGCCTCCCACACCACGCTCTTGCCGTCGGTCGCCGGGTTCACGTGGAAGCGGCCGTCGTTGGGGCTCAGCAGCTTCGGGGATCCCTTGCCGTCCGTACGGCCGGCCCAGACCGAGTAGGCCTCGGTGCCGTCGTCGTTGGACTTGGACGCGGCCCACCAGCCGCCGCCCGCACCGACGGAGGTGTCGGCGGTGTTGAGCCTGCCGAAGAGGCGGTCGGTGTCGACGCCGAGGGCCTCCTCCCAGTTCGGGACGATGCCGTGGGCGTTGAACGACCGCTTGACGACGTTCATGTCCTTGGCCGACACCTTGAGGGCCTTGGCGGCGGCGATGACCGCGTTGCGGCCCTCGGTGAAGCCGTCGAGCGGCGTCATGTACTCGCTGAGCGCCTTGTAGGCGATCTTGTCGGCGAGGGTGCGGCCCAGGTCCTCGCGGATGTCCCACAGGGCGCCCGAGAAGATCGTGGAGTTGAGGTGCACGCCGCCGTTGTCGTTGGCGAAGCCGACGCCCAGGAAGTTCTTGGACGTCGTCGCGCCGTCGTTGAGGTCGCGCAGCGCGCACTGGCGCGGGGACTTGGTGCGGCACAGGTCGCCGCCGAGCAGGCCCGCGTCGGGGTGGTCCATGGCCATGCCGGCCGCGTCCACGGCGATGGCGTTGCCGAAGTAGTCGGCGACCGCCTCGTTCAGCGCGCCGGACTGACCGGCGTAGACCAGGCCCGCGGTGTTCTCCACCACGCCGTGCGTCATCTCGTGACCGACCACGTCCAGGTCGGCCGAGAGCGTCTTGTACTCCTTGTCGCCCGAGCCGTACACCATCTTGGTGCCGTCCCAGAAGGCGTTGACGTACGGCATGCCGAAGAAGGTCACGCCGACGAGGGAGTTGATCGTCCCGCCCCGGCCGTCGAGGCTGTCGCGGCCGTGGACCTTCTTGTAGTAGTCGTAGACCTTGCCCGCGGCCCAGTGCGCGTCGACCGCGCCCGCGTCGGTGGCCTCCTTGGGGAACTGCGGGCTCTTCGACCCGAACTCCTTGATGCCCTCCGGCCAGCGGCCGGAGGCCTCGTTGGCGTCCTTCTCGCGCGCGTCCCAGGTGGCGATCAGGTTCTTGCTGGAGTCCCACATGCGCGCGTGGTCGCGCATGATGAACTCGCCGCGCTCGGTGTCGAAGTACAGGCCCAGCTCGACGGTCGTGCCGTCGAGCTTGACGCCGGAGCCCGCGACGCCCGGGTGGCGCCCGGCCTCCTCGGGGGCCTTGCCCGCACCGGCCTTGCCCCCGGCCTCGCCCTCCGCGGGGGCCGTCTTCGCAGCGCCGAAGGTCTTGATGGCGCTGTACTGCAGCACCGGATAGCCGGCCTTGGCGTCGATGTACACCTCGCGCAGCACCGGCTCGCCCGAGGCCGGGTCGGTGCCCCGTACGGTGACGTGGTGGGCCAGCACGCCGGCGCCCTTGGGCAGGACGACCAGGCCGCGTGCCGTGCCGGTCAGCGTCCGGCCGGCCGCCAGGCCCTTGCCGTCGCGCGCCGCGGCGACGGCGGACTTGTCGGTCTTCTTGCCGCCGAGCCGGGCGAGGGTCGCGCCCACGGCCCGCCGGACGGCGAGCTCCTCACCGATCTCGGCCTTCGTCCCGGCCTTGAGCCCGGTGAAGTACTTGCCGGAGGTGCCGGTGACGACGCGCTTGCCGTCCTTCTTCTCCATCCGTACGACGTACTGGCCGCCCAGGACGTCCACGCCCCGGTGCTTCTGCTGCAGCCGCACCGTCTCCGACGCCCCGGTCGTGAGCGTCTGGACGGGCTTGAGGTCGCGCGCCGGATCGGCGATGCGGTACCGGCTCTGCTTGTCGGCCAGGTGGCCGCGGGCGGCGTCGGCGGCGCTGCCGCCGGCCTTCACCTTCTCCCGGATGCCGTCCACCAGGGACGGGGTGGAGGTGCCCGTCCCCGGGATCACCTCGGCGGGGTCCTGGCCGGCCGGGGCCGCGAGGGCCTGGCCGGGCACCGCCGAGACGACGAGGGCGGCAGCGCCCAACAGCGCCGCCGCCCCTGCTATTCCGCTTTTCGTAGCCGGTCTTCCTGAACGTGCTCTGGGCTTACGCAAGGATTCCCCCTCCGTACGTGCCGGAACGCCGGAACATCTGTGTGGTCGGGGGACATGCAATCGGTGTGGCGCAAGGAGATCAATGGGGTGTCAGAGCCGAGGGGCAACTTTCGGCCGTGCCCGCGCGGCGGCGTTCCGCCGCGCGGGCACAAACCGTTTCCCCTTACGTCAGCCGCAGTTGCCGGCCGGGCGGGTGCGGGTCACCAGGTCGGTGTAGCCGGTGGTGCCGTCGATCCACACCACCTGCCGGCCGCCGGCGGCCACCGCGCCGCTCTGCTCGCCGCGGTTGCAGGAGACGCGGCCCGAGCGCGTGCCGTCCGCCGAGAACTGCCACAGCTTGGGCAGCGTCTCGTTGCGGTACTGCGTGTCCGGCGTGCGCGAGGTGACCGTCACCGCCTCCTCCGAGACGGTCAGGGTGGAGGCGAAGAGCGCGTCGGCGCCCTGCTCCTTGCTGACGTCCACCGTGCCCGTACCGTCGGTGTTCGCCCGCCTGACCCCCCGCTGGCCCTGGTCGTCGACCTCGTCGACCAGCCAGAAGACGTGCTTGCCGGTGATGCCGGTCTGCCCCACCGCGTGCTTGCCGGGCGCCTGGATCACGGTGGTCTTCCCGGAGGCGATGTCGAGGACCTCGATGGAGTACGTGTAGCCCCTGGTCGGGCGCGCCTGGTACGTGCGCTGGGCGTACGCGATCCTCCCACCGCTGATCGACTGCAGCGAGGTCGCGTCCCGGGTGCTGCGGTGGCCCACCGGCGTCGGCTCCTTGTCACCGGGGCGCAGGTACATCACCTGCAGTCCGACGCTCGCGCGCGGCGACTCCGACCAGACCACGACCTGGCCCTCGACCTTCAGCCCGCGCATGCCCCGCCGGTTGTCCCACAGCTTCTTGACCGGCCCGCCCGCCAGCGGCCGCGACAGCAGCTCCACGTTCGTCGGTCCGTACGCCTCCCACACCACGGTCTTGCCGTCGGTGGCCGGGTTGAGGTGGTAGCGACCGTCGTTGGGGCTGATCAGCTTCTGGGCGCCGCCGCCTGCGATCTTGCCGGCCCACACGGAGTACGCCTCGCTGCCGCTGTCGTTCGACCTGGACGCCACCCACCAGCCGCCGCCGGCCCCGGGCGCCGAGCCGGCCGTGTTGAGCCGGCCCAGCAGCTGGTCGGAGTCCACGCCCATGGCCTTCTCCCAGTTGGGGACGATGCCGTGGGCGTTGAAGGCACGGGTGACGGCGTTGCGGTCCTTGGCCGGGACCTTGAGGGCCTTGGCGGCGGCGATGACCGCGTTGCGGCCCTCGGTGAACCCGTCGAGCGGCGTCATGTACTCGGTGAGCGCCTTGTAGACGATCCTGTCGGCCAGCGACCGGTTGACGTCCTTGCGGATGTCCCACAGCGCGCCCGAGAAGATCGTGGAGTTGAGGTGGACGCCGCCGTTGTCGTTGGCGAAGCTCACGCCGAGGAAGCCCTTGGAGGTCGTCCGGCCGTCGTTGAGGTCACGGATGGCGCATTCGCGCGGGGTCTTGGTGCGGCACAGCCGCTCGCCGAGGAGCCCGGAGTCGGGGCTGTCCATGGGGGTGCCGTACGCGTCCGTCTTGATGGCGTTGCCGAAGTAGTCGGCGATCGCCTCGTTCAGCGCGCCGGACTGGCCCGCGTAGACGAGGTTCGCGGTGTTCTCCACGACCCCGTGCGTCATCTCGTGACCGACCACGTCCAGGCCGGCCGAGAGGGTGCGGTACTCCTTGTCGCCCGAGCCGTAGACCATCTTGGTCCCGTCCCAGAAGGCGTTGACGTACGGCATGCCGAAGTAGGTCACGCCGACCAGGGAGTTGACCGTCATGCCCCGGCCGTCGAGGCTGTCGCGGCCGTGCGCCTGCTTGTAGTAGTCGTACACCTTGCCCGCGGCCCAGTGCGCGTCGACCGCGCCCGCCTCGGTGAACTCCGGCGAGAACTGCGGGCTCTTCGAGGCGAACTCCTTGATGCCCTCGGGCCAGGTGCCGGACGTCTCGCTGACGTCCTTGCCGCGCGCGTCCCAGGTCGAGAGAACGTTTTTGCTGCTGGCCCGCATGCGGGAGTGGTCCCGCATGAGGTAGTCCTTGCTCGCCTCGTCCTGCGCGAGCTGCAGCTCGACCGTGGTGCCGTCGTACGTGACGCCCGAGCCCCTGACCCCCGGCTCGTCGGCGGCGACGCCCTTGGCGCGGAGGGCCGGCGCCGCCCCGCCGCCCGCGGCGGCCGGGGTGCCGAATGTCTTGATGCCGCTGTACTGCAGCACCGGATAGCCGGCCTTGGCGTCGACGTACACCTCGCGCAGCACCGGCTGCCCGCCGGCCCGGTCCTTGCCGCGCACGGTGACGTGATGGGCCAGCACGCCGGCCCCCTTGGGCACGATGACGAGGCCACGCGCGGTGCCGGTCAGCGACGGCGCGCCCTCGTCACCCTCGCCCCCGCCGAAGCCGTCGTCGCGCCCCAGCTGCGCGAGCGTCGCGTCGACCGCCCGCTCGACGGCAATCTCCTCGCTCACCTCGGCCGTGGTGTCCGCCTTCAGAGCGGTGAAGTACTTTCCGGAGGTGCCGGTGACGACGCGCTTGCCGTCCTTCTTCTCCATCCGCACCACGTACTGCCCGCCCAGGACGTCGATGCCCCGGTGCTTCTGCTGCAGCCGCACCGTCTCCGACGCCCCGGCCGTCACCGTCTGCACGGGCTTGAGGTCCCGCCCCGGATCGGCGATGCGGTACCGGCTCTGCTTGTCGGCCAGGTGGCCACGGGCCGCGTCGGCCGCACTGCCGCCGGCCTTCACCCCCTCCCGGATGCCGTCCACCAGCGACGGCGTGGCCGTGCCCGTCCCCGGGATCACCTCGGCGGGATCGGCCGCCGGCGACGCCGCGAGCGCCTGCCCGGGCAGACCGGTCACGACAAGGGCGGCAGCGCCGATCAGCGCTGCCGCCCCTGCCTGTCTTCTCGAACGTGCCCTGTTTCCGCGCAAGTTGCCCCCTCCGTACGAACCGGCCGACGCCGGAACGAACCATGACAGGGGAACATGCAACCGGTGCGGCGGGGGCGGTTCAATGGGCGAGAGGGAACTGCAAGGGCGGCTTCCGGCCGGGGTGGTCGCCGGAGCTCAGTCCCGGGGGAATTCGTCCGTGGTGATCGTCAGGCCGACGACTGTGTTGGTGAGGTCGATCGGGTCGCCGAAGTCGAGGGTGCGACGGTATCGGTACTCGCCGTTCTTCGGCAGGGTGTGCAGGTGGCACAGAGCGGTGTACGGGTCCGCGATCAGGTACACGGGGATGCCGCCGGCGGCGTACGCGTCCTTCTTCTTGCCGTAGTCGTTGTCGGCGGTCCCCCGTGAGATCACCTCGAGGACGAACTCGACGTCCTGGTAGCGCCAGTTCCCCTGCGCGTCGGGCTCGGCGTCGGCCGTCAGCTTGTACAGGTCGGGGGAGAAGGCGTTGGCGAAACCCGGGAGGTCGAGGCGGACGTCGTGCGAAATCCTGGTGCTGCGCCCGAACCGTTCCCTCAACTGCTCGAGCACGTTCGCGATGATGTCCCAGTGCTCGTCCCGCTGCCGCACCATGTGGATGGCGCCGTCGACGATCTCGGATTTATAGCCCTCAGGTGTGATCCTGCAGAGAAGCTCGAACATCTCGTCCACGTCCAGGTAGCCGTCATCGGCCATCGCGCACCCCTCCCCGCCCCTCAACGATGCGCACAACGGTCGGGGCACGCCTGTGGCCCGGCTCCCGCCCAAGGGACACCGGGCCACAGGCGCGAACCCCCGGCCGTCAGGCCGTCACGCCGCCACCGCGACCTCCGCCGTCGCCGCCGTCAGCGCCAGCTCGAGGACCTGCCGTACGTCCGAGACCGGGTGCACCTCAAGCTTCTCCAGCACCTCCGACGGGACGTCGTCCAGGTCGGGCTCGTTGCGCTTGGGGATGATCACGGTGGTGATGCCCGCCTGGTGGGCGGCCAGCAGCTTCTGCTTGACGCCGCCGATGGGCAGGACGCGGCCGGTCAGGGAGACCTCGCCCGTCATCGCCACGTCCGGGCGGACCTGGCGGCCGGAGAGCAGTGAGGCCAGGGCGGTCGTCATGGTGATGCCCGCGCTCGGGCCGTCCTTGGGCACCGCGCCCGCCGGTACGTGCAGGTGGACGCCGCGCTCCTTGAAGTCGCCGACCGGCAGCTCCAGCTCGGCGCCGTGGGAGCGGAGGAAGGAGAGGGCGATCTGCGCCGACTCCTTCATCACGTCGCCCAGCTGGCCGGTCAGGGTCAGGCCCGCCCCGCCGGTCTCCGGGTCGGCCAGCGAGGCCTCGACGAAGAGGACGTCGCCGCCCGCGCCCGTCACCGCCAGGCCCGTGGCCACGCCGGGCACGGACGTGCGGCGCTCGGCCGGGTCCTGGGCGGACTCCGGGGTGTGGTGCGGCCGCCCGATCAGCGGGCGCAGTTGTTCCGCGCCGATGGTGAAGGGCAGCTCCTGCTCGCCCAGCTCGTGCTTCGCCGCGACCTTGCGCAGCAGCCGGGCCACCGCGCGCTCCAGGTTCCGTACGCCGGCCTCGCGGGTGTACTCGCCGGCGAGCTTGCGCAGGGCCTCGTCCTCCAGGACGACCTCGCCCGGTTCCATGCCGGCCCGCTCCAGCTGTCGCGGCAGCAGGTGGTCGCGGGCGATGACGACCTTCTCGTCCTCGGTGTAGCCGTCGAGGCGGACCAGTTCCATGCGGTCGAGGAGCGCCTCGGGGATGGCCTCGAGGACGTTGGCGGTGGCGAGGAAGACCACGTCGGACAGGTCGAGCTCGACCTCCAGGTAGTGGTCCCGGAAGGTGTGGTTCTGGGCCGGGTCGAGGACCTCGAGCAGGGCGGCGGCCGGGTCGCCCCGGAAGTCGGAGCCGACCTTGTCGATCTCGTCGAGCAGGACGACCGGGTTCATCGAGCCCGCCTCCTTGACCGCCCGGACGATGCGGCCGGGCAGCGCGCCGACGTACGTACGCCGGTGGCCGCGGATCTCCGCCTCGTCGCGGACGCCGCCGAGCGCGACGCGGACGAACTTCCGGCCCATGGCGTGGGCGACGCTCTCGCCCAGCGAGGTCTTGCCGACGCCGGGCGGGCCGACGAGCGCGAGCACCGCGCCCCCGCGCCGCCCGCCGACCACGCCCAGCCCCCGGTCGGCGCGCCGCTTGCGCACCGCCAGGTATTCGGTGATCCGTTCCTTGACGTCCTCCAGGCCCGCGTGCTCACGGTCGAGCACGGCCTTGGCGCCGGTGATGTCGTAGGCGTCCTCGGTGCGCTCGTTCCACGGCATCTCCAGGACCGTGTCGAGCCAGGTGCGGATCCAGCCGCTCTCGGGGCTCTGGTCGGAGGCGCGCTCGAGCTTGCCGACCTCCTTCAGCGCCGCCTCGCGGACGTTTTCGGGCAGGTCGGCGGCCTCGACGCGGGCGCGGTAGTCCTCGGACTCGTTCTCCGGGTCGCCGTTGAGGTCGGCGAGCTCCTTGCGGACGGCCTCCAGCTGGCGGCGCAGGAGGAACTCGCGCTGCTGCTTGTCGACGCCTTCCTGTACGTCCTTGGCGATGGACTCGGCGACGTCCTGCTCGGCGAGGTGGTCGCCGAGCCACTTCACGGCGAGCCGGAGCCGGGCCACCGGGTCGGTGGTCTCCAGCAGCTCGACGCGCTGGGCGACGGTGAGGAAGGGGGAGTAGCCGGAGTTGTCGGCGAGCTGGCCGACGTCGTCGATCTGCTGAACGCGGTCCACGACCTGCCAGGCGCCGCGCTTGCGCAGCCAGCTGGTGGCGAGGGCCTTGTACTCCTTCATCAGCTCGGTGACCGCGCCGGGGAGGGGGTCCGGGGTGATCTCCTCCATCGCGGTGCCCTCGACCCACAGCGCGGCGCCCGGGCCGGTGGTGCCGGCGCCGATCCGGACGCGGCGGACGCCGCGGATCAGGGCGCCGGGGTCGCCGTCGGACAGGCGCCCCACCTGCTCGACGCTGCCGAGCGTGCCGACGCCGGCGTACGTGCCGTCGACGCGCGGCACAAGAAGGACCTGGGGCTTGTTGCCCGAGGTGGCGGCCGCCGCCTGGGCCGCCTCGACGGACGCCCGGGCCTCGGGGTCCGAGAGGTCCAGCGGGACGACCATCCCGGGCAGCACCACCTCGTCGTCGAGCGGCAGCACGGGCAGGGTGAGCGGTGTGGACGTCGAAGCCATGATCTCCCCTTCGGCAGGCAAGTTGAGCTATGTCGACTCAATGTCTGCGGCGCTGCGCTTGTTCCCGGGTCTTTGTTCGCTGTGAGCGATCAACGGAGATCGGCGGAGAGCGCGGAAGGACGAGGGCGCCGGAGGACGACACCGAAGGACGAGGAGGAGAGATTCAGCCGCGCCGCAGCGCGTCCTCGCGCTCCGGCTCCGCCGCGCGCTGCCGCGGCACCGGCACCGTCACCGGCAGCGACCGGCCCGGCACCGCATCGGTGGGACGGTCCCCGCCCACGAGCGCACCGCGCGAGCGGGCCTCGTCGCGGATCAGCGCGTGGCAGGCGATCCCCGTCAGCAGCGCGATGGGGTGGCCCCAGCTGGCGAGCGGGTCGGCGAGCTCGATCAGGTCCTGGGCGCACATCGCCCCGGCCACGCCCAGCAGCGTCCACTTCCAGCGGCCCGGCAGCAGGCCCGCGAGGGCTCCGACGCACGACATCAGCCCGAAGCTGATGCCGTAGTCGAGGCGGTGCAGCGAGGCCTCGGGCAGCCGGCCGGCCGCGACCGCGCCCGCCACGGGGAGCTCGGTGGCCAGCGTGGCCAGTACATGGCCGACGAGGAAGACCCCGGCCGTACGGGCGGTGCCGACGCGGCGCTCGAGCGCCGTCGCGACGAGGGCGAAGGCGGGTCCGTACGCGGACCGGACGCCGCCGGCCACCCACAGGGCGCTGGCCAGGAGGACGACCAGCGGCTGATCGGCCAGGTGCGCGGCGTCCGTGCTGGAGTCGCGCAGCAGCTGATTGACGGTGGCCTCGTCGCCGACGTCGGAGTAGACGGCGGTGGCCAGCAGGATCAGGCCATAGAAGAAGGTGAACGGCGTGCCCGTGGGCGTGGGCAACAGGCGGCCGAGGCGTCCCAGCGCGCGGCGGCGGCGCGAGGGCGCCGCGCCGGAGTTCGCGCCGGCGTCAACCGCAGTCACTCGGTTCAGGCCCCTTTCCGCGCACCGCTCCGGGCCGCGGGAAAAATCGTCCGCCCGCCCTCACAAGAACATTAAGGTGCACAGGCGTCCGCCGAATCAACTCCGGCCGTGACTCCGGTCACCCTTGTCAACCTCTTGACGCGCGGTTGCGTCGGCGGAGCCCGTCGACCCCCAGGAGGCACGCGAATGACCGTCCCGGATCCCCGGCAGTTCGCCGACGAGACGCCCGTCACGATCGAGCGGCGCGAGGGCCCCCACGGCGAGGTCGTGCTGCGGCGCAGAGGGCCGCACTACGAGATCATCGCCAACGGCTGCTTCCTGATGGACACCGCCGACGGCCGCTCCGAGCGCCTCCTGGTCGACGCGGCCCTCGCCGCGCTGCCCGCCGGCCGGCCGTCCCCGTCCGTGCTGATCGGCGGCCTCGGCGTCGGCTTCTCCCTGGCCAGGGCGGCCGCCGAGCCGCGCTGGGGGCGGATCACGGTCGTCGAACGCGAGGCGGCGGTCATCGACTGGCACCGCTCCGGCCCGCTGGCCGCCGTCTCCGGCGAGGCGCTGGCCGACCCGCGCACCCGGATCGTCCACGACGACCTCCTCGCCCACCTGCGCGGCGCCGACGGTGCTGATCCCGCCGACGGCGCCGACGGCACCGATCGCGCCGCGGAAGCCCGCTACGACGCCCTCTGCCTCGACATCGACAACGGCCCCGACTGGACCGTCACCGAGGACAACGGCAGCCTCTACTCACCCGCCGGACTCGCCGCCTGCCGGGCCCGCCTGACCCCCGGCGGCGTGCTCGCCGTATGGTCCGCACAACCCTCCCCGGCATTCGAACAAGCCCTCCGGAATGCCGGATTCGCCGGGGTAATTACTAGAGAGATCGCCGTTGCCCGAGGCGTCCCCGACGTGGTCCACCTCGGCATCGGCGCCGCGTAGCCGAGCTGCGCCGGGTGCCCGTAACCTGCCTTCCACAACTGCAGGACTGCCAGCGAAAACGCTACGGGAAGACGCTAGGGGCGGGGCGCATGGAGCAGACACACATCGGCCCGAGCGGCGCCGCAGCCTCTGCCGGGGCACAGCGCCGGGTACTGATCGTCGAGGACGACAGGACGATCACCGACGCCATCGCGGCCCGGCTGCGGGCCGAGGGATTTCAAGTACGTACGGCGGGCGACGGGCCCGCGGCGGTGGACACCGCCGAGGCGTGGCAGCCGGACCTGCTGGTCCTGGACGTCATGCTGCCGGGCTTCGACGGGCTGGAGGTGTGCCGCAGAGTGCAGGCCCAGCGGCCCGTGCCCGTCCTCATGCTCACCGCGCGCGACGACGAGACCGACATGCTCGTCGGCCTCGGCGTGGGCGCCGACGACTACATGACCAAGCCGTTCTCGATGCGCGAGCTGGCGGCCAGAGTGCACGTGCTGCTGCGCCGCGTGGAGCGCGCGACGCTGGCCGCGCACACGCCGCGCAGCGGCATCCTGCGGCTGGGCGAGCTGGAGATCGACCACGCCCAGCGCAGGGTGCGGGTGCGCGGCGCGGACGTCCATCTGACGCCGACCGAGTTCGACCTGCTGGTGTGCCTGGCCAACACGCCTCGCGCGGTGCTCTCCCGCGAGCAGCTGCTGGCGGAGGTGTGGGACTGGGCCGACGCCTCCGGCACCCGGACGGTGGACAGCCACATCAAGGCGCTGCGCCGGAAGATCGGGGCGGAGCGGATCCGTACGGTCCACGGGGTGGGCTACGCGCTGGAGACCCCGGCCGCATGACGCGCGTGGGCGGGCCGGCGGCGAGGGCGTGGAGCCGGGTCTGGGAGGCGCTGCGCCCCCTGGACCCGTACCGGTCGGTGAAGGCGGCGCTGGGCGCGCTGGTCATCGGCTCGGTGGTGATCACGACGTTCCTGGTGTTCGTCGCGATCCACTCGAAGACCGAGCTCCGCGTGATCACCATCTTCTCGATCATCGCCTCGCTGCTGATCACCCAGTTCGTGGCGCACGGCCTGACCGCGCCGCTGGACGAGATGACCGAGGTCACCCGGGCCATGGCGCAGGGCGACTACACCCGCCGGGCGGGCGTGGGCCGGCGGGACGAGTTCGGGGACCTGGCCGCCGCCTTCAACCGCATGGCGGCCGACCTGGAGGCGGTGGACACCCACCGCAAGGAGCTGGTCGCCAACGTCTCGCACGAGCTGCGCACGCCCATCGCGGGCCTGCGGGCCGTCCTGGAGAACGTGGTGGACGGCGTCTCGGCCGCCGACCCCGAGACGATGCGCACGGCGCTGAAGCAGACCGAGCGGCTGGGCCGGCTGGTGGAACAGCTGCTGGACCTGTCCCGGCTGGACAACGGCGTGGTGCCGCTGCGCGCCCGGCGCTTCGAGGTGTGGCCGTACCTGGCGGGGGTGCTGAAGGAGGCCAGCATGGCCTGCGGCAGCGGCTCCTCGCCCCGCGCCCGCAAGGACGTGCACCTGCACCTGGACGTCTCGCCGCCGGAGCTGACGGCGCACGCCGACGCCGAACGGCTGCACCAGGTGGTGGCCAATCTGGTGGACAACGCCGTCAAGCACAGTCCCCCGCACGGCCGCGTCACCGTGCGCGCCCGGCGCGGGGAGGGCGCGGAGTCGCTGGCCCTGGAGGTGCTGGACGAGGGCCCCGGGATCCCCGAGTCCGAGCGGCACCGGGTCTTCGAGCGCTTCAACCGGGGCTCCTCCGCCACGCAGGGGCCGGGCGTCGACGGCGGTACGGGCCTGGGCCTGGCGATCGCGCGCTGGGCCGTCGATCTGCACGGCGGGCACATAGGAGTGGCCGAGTCACCGCGCGGCTGCCGCATCAGGGTCACTCTTCCGGGCGGACCTCGGGAACAGTCTTGACGTAGGGTCGGTGGTGGGAGCACACGTCCGCACCGGGCGTGGGGCAGGCTCCGGCGAACCCAGGAAGCCCCGGGACGAGCGGAACCACCGGGTTTTCCCGCCATGTCATGCCCTGAAACCCGGGTCCGAGTGTGACTTAGGCGACGACTGGCCCGGGTGGCCTGCATCTAAGGTCCCGACAGGCGTAGCCTTTATTCCCGCTGTCCACCACCTTAGGAAGCGGAAGAGGGCGGTTGCCGCCGTGTCGCCACAGTCCCCCAACACCTCGAGCGTCTCGACCGACCAAACGGGGCAGGCCAAGAGTCCTGCCGACGTGTTCGGTCCCAATGAGTGGCTCGTCGACGAGATCTACCAGCAGTACCTCCAGGACCCGAACTCGGTCGACCGAGCCTGGTGGGACTTCTTCGCCGACTACAAGCCGGGCCAGGCGGCGGCTGCGCCGCCGACCGAGGCCGGGGCCCCGCTGACGCCGGCCGCGGCCGCGCCGGCGCAGACCCCTGCCGCCCCGGCCCAGCCGGCCCCCGCTGCCCAGGCCCCCTCGGCCCCGGCCGCTGTGGCCCCGGCCGCTCCGGCCCCGGCCGCCGCGCCCGCGAAGCCCGCCCCCGTGGCGAAGCCCGCTGCCGCCAAGCCGGCCGCCGCCGCGAAGCCGGCCGCCGAGCCGGGTGCCGGCCCGGAGTTCGTCACCCTGCGCGGTCCGTCCGCCGCGGTCGCCAAGAACATGAACCTCTCCCTGGAGCTGCCGACGGCCACGTCCGTCCGCGCGGTCCCGGTGAAGCTGCTGTTCGACAACCGCATCGTCATCAACAACCACCTGCAGCGCGCCCGCGGTGGCAAGGTCTCCTTCACGCACCTCATCGGCTTCGCCATGGTGCAGGCGCTGAAGCTGATGCCGTCGATGAACTACTCCTTCACGGAGAAGGACGGCAAGCCCACCCTCGTCAAGCCCGAGCACGTCAACCTCGGTCTGGCGATCGACCTGGTCAAGCCCAACGGCGACCGCCAGCTCGTGGTCGCGGCCATCAAGAAGGCCGAGACGCTCAACTTCTTCGAGTTCTGGCAGGCGTACGAGGACATCGTCCGCCGCGCCCGGGTCGGCAAGCTGACGATGGACGACTTCTCCGGAGTCACCGCGTCGCTGACCAACCCCGGCGGCATCGGCACCGTGCACTCCGTGCCGCGCCTGATGCCCGGCCAGGGCCTGATCATCGGCGTGGGCGCCATGGACTACCCGGCCGAGTTCCAGGGCACCTCGCAGGACGCCCTGAACAAGCTGGGCATCTCCAAGGTCATGACCCTGACCTCGACGTACGACCACCGCGTGATCCAGGGCGCCGCCTCCGGCGAGTTCCTGCGGGTCATGAACCAGCTGCTGCTGGGCGAGAACGGCTTCTACGACGAGATCTTCGAGGCGCTGCGCATCCCCTACGAGCCGGTCCGCTGGCTCAAGGACATCGACGCCTCGCACGACGACGACGTCACCAAGGCCGCCCGCGTCTTCGAGCTGATCCACTCCTACCGGGTCCGCGGCCACGTCATGGCCGACACCGACCCGCTGGAGTACAAGCAGCGCAAGCACCCCGACCTCGACATCACCGAGCACGGCCTCACCCTGTGGGACCTCGAGCGCGAGTTCGCGGTCGGCGGCTTCGCCGGCAAGTCGATGATGAAGCTGCGCGACATCCTGGGCGTGCTGCGCGACTCGTACTGCCGCACCACCGGCATCGAGTTCATGCACATCCAGGACCCCAAGCAGCGCAAGTGGATCCAGGACCGCGTCGAGCGCCCGCACTCCAAGCCGGAGCGCGAGGAGCAGCTGCGCATCCTGCGCCGCCTGAACGCCGCCGAGGCGTTCGAGACGTTCCTGCAGACGAAGTACGTCGGCCAGAAGCGCTTCTCGCTGGAGGGCGGCGAGTCCGTCATCCCGCTGCTGGACGCCGTGCTGGACGCGGCCGCCGAGGCCCGCCTGGACGAGGCCGTCATCGGCATGGCCCACCGCGGCCGCCTCAACGTCCTCGCCAACATCGTCGGCAAGTCCTACGCGCAGATCTTCCGCGAGTTCGAGGGCAACCTCGACCCGAAGTCGATGCACGGCTCCGGCGACGTGAAGTACCACCTGGGTGCCGAGGGCGTCTTCACCGGCCTGGACGGCGAGCAGATCAACGTCTCGCTGGCCGCCAACCCCTCCCACCTGGAGACGGTCGACCCGGTCGTCGAGGGCATCGCCCGCGCCAAGCAGGACATCATCGGCAAGGCCGGCACGGACTTCACCGTCCTGCCGATCCAGCTGCACGGCGACGCGGCCTTCGCGGGCCAGGGCGTCGTGGCCGAGACCCTGAACATGTCGCAGCTGCGCGGCTACCGCACCGGCGGCACCGTGCACATCGTCATCAACAACCAGGTCGGCTTCACCGCGCCGCCGGAGTCCTCGCGCTCGTCGATGTACTGCACCGACGTCGCCCGGATGATCGAGGCGCCGATCTTCCACGTGAACGGTGACGACCCGGAGGCCGTGGTCCGCGTCGCGCGGCTGGCCTTCGAGTTCCGCCAGGCGTTCAACAAGGACGTCGTCATCGACCTGATCTGCTACCGCCGCCGCGGCCACAACGAGTCCGACAACCCGGGCTTCACCCAGCCGCTGATGTACGACCTGATCGACAAGAAGCGCTCGGTGCGCAAGCTGTACACCGAGTCCCTCATCGGTCGCGGCGACATCACCCTCGAAGAGGCCGAGCAGGCGCTGCAGGACTACCAGGGCCAGCTCGAGAAGGTCTTCATCGAGGTCCGCGAGGCCGACACGGCCCCGGCCGAGGCCCCGGCCCCGGCCCCGCTGGACGGCTTCCCGGTCGCGGTGGACACCGCGGTCTCCCAGGAGGTCGTCAAGCGGATCGCCGAGTCCCAGGTCACCCTGCCGGAGGGCGTCACCGTCCACCCGCGTCTGCTGCCGCAGCTGCAGCGCCGCGCCTCCAGCATCGAGGACGGCACGATCGACTGGGGCACGGGCGAGACCCTCGCCTTCGGCTCGCTGCTGATGGAGGGCACCCCGGTCCGGCTCGCCGGCCAGGACTCCCGCCGCGGCACCTTCGGCCAGCGCCACGCGGTGCTCGTCGACCGCGAGACCGGCGAGGACTTCACCCCGCTGCTCTACCTCTCCGAGGACCAGGCCCGCTTCAACGTCTACGACTCGCTGCTCAGCGAGTACGCGGCGATGGGCTTCGAGTACGGCTACTCGCTCGCCCGCCCCGAGGCGCTGGTGATGTGGGAGGCCCAGTTCGGTGACTTCGTCAACGGCGCCCAGAGCATCGTCGACGAGTTCATCTCCTCCTCCGAGCAGAAGTGGGGCCAGACCTCCGGCGTCACCCTGCTGCTGCCGCACGGCTACGAGGGCCAGGGCCCGGACCACTCCTCGGCCCGCGTCGAGCGCTTCCTCCAGCTGTGCGCGCAGAACAACATGACGGTCGCCATGCCGACGCTGCCGTCGAACTACTTCCACCTGCTGCGCTGGCAGGTCCACAACCCGCACCACAAGCCGCTCATCGTCTTCACCCCGAAGTCGATGCTGCGTCTGAAGGCCGCGGCGTCGAAGGTGGAGGAGTTCACCACCGGCGGCTTCCGCCCGGTGATCGGCGACGACACGGTCAAGGCGGAGGACGTCCGCAAGGTCGTGTTCTGCGCCGGCAAGGTCTACTACGACCTGGAGGCCGAGCGGCAGAAGCGCGGCATCACGGACACCGCGATCATCCGCCTCGAGCGCCTCTACCCGCTGCCGGGTGCAGAGCTCCAGGCCGAGATCGCCAAGTTCCCCAACGCCGAGAAGTACATCTGGGCGCAGGAGGAGCCGGCGAACCAGGGTGCGTGGCCGTTCATCGCGCTCAACCTGATCGACCACCTGGACCTGGCGGTCGGCGCCGACGTCCCGGCCCGCGAGCGACTGCGCCGGATCTCCCGTCCGCACTCCTCCTCCCCGGCCGTCGGCTCCGCCAAGCGCCACCAGGCGGAGCAGCAGGCCCTGGTCGCCGAGGTCTTCGACGCCTGACCTGATGTGACCCGGTAGCACGACACCACTGGGCCCCCACCGCGCGAGCGGCGGGGGCCCGGTGGCGTTTCAGGCGACGGCGCCCCGGCGCCAGGGGCGGTAAGCCGTCCGCGAGATGAGCCGGGCGGCGTCACGGTCGGCCCTGGCACGGTCCCTGGGTGAGGGGACCGTGCGCTCCGGCAGCCCCGGGGGCCTCAGGGCCCCGTAGCCGGTGAAGCGGCGGGTGCCGCAGTCGTCGCAGCGCTGCTCACCCTCGGCGGTGACGACCCAGCCCCTACGGTGCGCGCAGTGGTTCACCAGGCGCCCGACGGCCCTCACCGGCGAGCCTCCGCCGCCGAGTGCTCCACGATCCAGCGCGTACGCGCGGCGGCGGTGGCCCGAGGACGCTCGCCGGGACCCGCCTTCTGCCGGGCCGCCTCGAGCTCCACGCACTCGGCGCACCCACTGAGATAGGGCCGCAGCCCGGCCGCCTCCCGCTCCTCACGAGTCGCCAGCCGCAGCGCGGACGCGGGCACCTCCCACTGCAGGCCACCGCCCGGCGTCCGGACCTGCACCATGGTGTCGGTGCGCCCGATGGCCTGGGCGATTCTGTCCTCGCGGGTGTCCATCACGTAGGCACCGTTCCGGTACGTCACGTCACTACGCCTTTCACTGGTTCCTCACCACCTCCCCTGCATGACTGTCCGTGCCGGGGTCCTTACAGCGTGACGGCGCCGGTCTATCTGAGCCTGCTGTGGGAGCTGGCCAAGGCAAGTGATGGAGGACAGCTCGAAATGCGGCCCCCGCGAGCAGACCTGAGCAGCGTTCGATGGCGCAAGTCGTCCTACAGCAATTCCGACGGGGGCGACTGCGT
The DNA here is from genome assembly GCF_014655595.1 of Streptomyces griseocarneus. Classification (GTDB taxonomy): domain Bacteria; phylum Actinomycetota; class Actinomycetes; order Streptomycetales; family Streptomycetaceae; genus Streptomyces; species Streptomyces griseocarneus. The sequence goes on from NZ_BNBL01000003.1 coordinate 409,010, forward strand.
CGAGGTCGCCGAGTGGCGAAAGTCTTCCTACAGCAACCCCGACGGCGGCAACTGCCTGGAGGTCGCCGACAACATACCCACCGCCGTCCCGGTCCGTGACAGCAAGAACCCGGACGGCCCCGCGCTCGTCTTCGGGGCCGCCGCGTGGGCCGCCTTCGTGTCCGGCCTCAAGGGAACGACCGCGCAGGCTCACCCCATATACGGCTCGAAGTCCCAGTAAGGCCGCATCCGCTGGCGTGCTGCCAGCGTGTGGGGGTGTTGGGCGCCCAGGGTGCGGGTGAGGCGTTGGAGGGCGCCCTCTTCGACCTTGCCGGCTTCTTCGTGTTCGCGGAGGCCGCGTAGGTCCATGGCGAGGGCGACCTCGCAGGAGAGGGTGAAGGGGTGGTCCTCGCCCAGGGCGTGGCGGGCGCGGCGGAGGGTGTCGCGGCTGAGGTCCTGGGCGCTGTCGAGGCGGCCGGTGAAGTTGCGGCCGGCGGCGGCGTTGAGGGCGCAGCCGAGGACCCAGGGGTGGTCGGGGCCGAGGGTGGCGGTGAGGCCGGCGAGGGCGGCCTCGAACATGGTGAGGGCCTCGGCGCGTTCGCCGGCGGCCTGCAGGACGAGGCCGGTGTTGGAGAGCATGCCGGTGCTGATGGGGTGGGCGGGGCCGAGGAGTTCGCGGAGGCCGTTCTCGCCCTCGGCGATGAGGGCGCGGGCCTGGCCTAGGTCGCCGTGTTCGCGGGCGTAGTTGCCGTAGTCGACGACGAGGCAGATGGTGGCGTAGTGGCGGCGGCCGTGGACCTGTTCGGTCTGTTCGAGGAGGCTGGCCATGACGCCGCCGACGTCCTGCAGGGCGCCGGCGCGGCGCTCGCACAGGACGAGGTTGTGCCGGGCGCGCAGGGTCTGGGGGTGCTGGGGGCCGAGGACCTGGACGTGGAGGCGCATGCCCAGCTCCTGGCGGGCCAGGGCGTCGCGGTAGCGGCCCATCAGGCGCAGGTCGCGGGCGCAGGCGATGCCCGAGACCAGGGTGGTGGCGTGGCGGGCGCGCAGCAGGGACTCGCGTTTGCGCAGGGTCTCCAGGTCGACCTCGTAGGCCTCGGCGTAGCGGCCCAGCAGGCGCAGGCCGGCGCCGAGGTTGTGCTGGGCTAGGAGGGTCAGGTAGTCGTCGGGGCCGAGGAGTTCGAGGGCGGTCTCCAGGACCTCGCGCTGGGCCTGGAGGGCCTCGGAGAACTGGCCGAGGTAGCGCTGGTCGGCCGCCAGGCAGCTGGTGGCGGTCATCAGGTGGGTGGGGTCGGTGGCGGGGGCGGCGCGCAGCCGGTCCAGGAGCTCGCGGTCGAGTTCGTAGGCGGCGCGGAAGCCTCCGTAGGCGCGCAGGATGTTGCCCTGCTGGGTGGTGAGCTCGACCATGCGCGGGTGCTCCGGGGGGAAGAGCTCCGACCAGTGCTCGCGCACCTGGTCGGCCAGCTCGACGCCGGTGCGGAACTCGCCGCTGCGGAAGCAGTAGCGCAGCAGGTTGAGGATGGTCTCCTGGACGCGGTCGTCGCGGCTGCCGAGCGCGCCCGAGGGCTCCAGGTGCGGCAGCAGCTCGGCGTAGCGGGGCCACAGGCGGGAGTCCTGGGGGTTGCCGGGGTCGGCGGCGACGAGCATGCGGCGGACGACCTCGCGGTGCCGCTTGCGGTCCTCGGGTGAGGTGAGGCGGCCGACGATGTCGTGGACGATCCGGTGCATGTGCACGGACTCCTGCTCGGGGCCCGGCTCCTCGCCCGCGAGGGCGCTGCGGGTGTCGCGGGTGAAGACCGAGTAGTTGACCAGGGTGTCCAGGGCCCGGGTCCAGCCGGCCAGGTCGGTGGCGAGCCAGCCGAGGCCCTCCGGCAGGTCGGCGGCCGCGAGGTGGCGGACCAGGCCGATGGGGATGCGGCCGGGGGCGAAGGAGGTGCACAGGGAGAGCAGCTCCACGGCGTGGGGCTGGGACTCGCGGAGCCGGTTGATCAGTATCGACCAGGAGGTGAGGGAGGAGCGGGGGACGCCGTCGAAGCCGCCCTGGTCGGCGAGTTCGGACAGCTCGCCGTCGCGCACCATGCGGAGGTAGTCGGCGACGTCCATGTCCGACTCGCCCAGCCAGGCGGCGGCCTGGACGAGGGCGAGGGGGATGTCGCCGAGCTCGGCGGCGACCTCGTCGGCCTGGTCGGCGGTGATGCGGGGCGCGCGGCGCATCAGGTAGCCGGTGCTCTCGTGGCGGTCGAAGCCGGGCACCTCCACCAGGGTGGTGCGGTTGTCGTTCCAGCTGCGGTTGCGGGAGGTGATCAGGACGTGGCCGGGGCCCTCGGGCAGCAGGTCGTCGGCGCCGTCGATGTCGTCCCAGCCGTCGAAGACGATCAGCCAGCGGCCGTAGGGGTCGCCGCGGCGCAGTGCCTCCCCCACGGCCCGGATGCGCTCGCCGGGTTCGGAGCCGCTGGCCAGGCCCAGCTCGGGGGCCAGCTCGCCGAGGCGTTCGCGCAGGGTGCCGCGGGTGTCGGAGTTGACCCACCAGACGACGTCGTAGTCGGAGCTGAAGCGGTGGGCGTACTCGGCGGCCATCTGGGTCTTGCCGATGCCGGACATGCCCAGGAGCGTGACGACGGCGGTGCCCTGTTCGGCGTCCATCAGGTGCTGCTGGAGGCTGTTGAGGAGGTCGTCGCGGCCGGTGAAGCGGACGTTGCGGCGGGGGACTTCGCCCCAGACGGCCGGGGGGTCGTTGGGGAAGCGGGAGCCGGGCGCGGCGGGCAGGGCGCGGCGGCCGGAGGCCGGCGGCAGGCCGAGGCGGCTGAGCAGGCGGCGCTCGGCCTCCGCCGCGCCCACGCTCCACAGGTCCACGGGCTCCAGGACGGCGGTGGCGGGCAGCAGCGTGCGGTTGGTGAGGTTGACGGCGGCGAAGCGGTGGGCGTTGGCGGCGACGATGCCGCGCAGGGCCTCGCTCCACTCGCCCTCGCGGCGCGGCCCGAGCTGGAAGAACCAGTCGCTGAGGACGAGCAGTATCCGCCCGGAGGCCAGCAGCAGGTCGCCGAGGGCGCTCTCCAGGGGGACCTCCCGCCTGGGGTCCCAGCGCTGCAGGGTGACCCGGTGGCCGTGGCTCTCCAGCCGGTGGCCGATCCAGGTGGCCCAGGGCCGGTGGTACCCGGCGAAGACGACGACGAAATGCTCGCTGCCCTGCCCTTGCGTGGCCATCCGCACGTCTCCCTCTGTTCCTTCGCCCTGCGTCGGCCGAGGGGCCGGCACGGACACGAGATTACCGTACGTCACCAGACGGTGACGCGCTGCCCATCGCCGCGGACGGATCGCGGAACCGCTCCAGGTCCGCGAGGTGCCGCTCCATGCCTTCGGTGAACTCCCGGCCTGCAGACGTCAGTTCACCCGATTCAAGCAGGATGGGCAGGGCCTGCGCGACCTGCCGGAGGTAGGAATCGCGGCGCGCCCGGGCCTCGCGCCGGACGGCTTGTGTGCTGGTGCGACCGCCGGCCGCGCGGGCCCAGAAGTCGGCCAGGGCCAGGTGCGCGTACGTGCCCTGCAGCACCCCGGCGAAGGGCCGGGGGTCGGCGCGCCAGGCCACGCGGTGCACGGCGTGCGGCCCGGCCCGGTGCAGCGGTACGAGGTCGTGGAGCACCGAGAGCTTGCCGTGCTGCGTCTCGTGGACGAGGACCTCGGCCAGGTCCTCGGCGGTGTCCGGGGCGGAGGTGAGGACGGCGCCGGGTGCCACCCGGTAGGTGGCGCTCACGCGGGTGACGGCGCGTCCGTACGGGCCGGAGCGGGCGAGCGGCACCAGGCAGCGCAGCAGCGCCGTCACCTCCGCGGCGCGGGCCCCGTCGGTGGCGCGCAGCAGGTCCAGCGCCGCCCGCCAGTGCCGGGTCCAGGGCTCGCGGCCGGTCTCGGAGCGGGGGGCGGCGGGCAGGGCGGCGCGGCTGACGCCCTCGGGCGGGGCACGGTAGGGGTCGAGGTCGTCGACGAGGGCGTCGCTGCCGGGCAGGGTGCTCAGTCCGCGCCAGCCGGGGCCGAGGCCGCCGACGCGGCCGGGGACGCGCAGCAGCACGGGCCCGGCGCGGCGGCCGGCGGCGGTCAGGCGGGCGGTGCGGCCGTGGGCGGTCAGCCGGACGGCGTCGGTGCCGGTCTCGGCGAGGCCGGCGCCGGGGAGGACGAGGACGCCGCCGGGGGTGGGCGTCTCGAGGGTGAAGGAGCCGCCCGCGCGCAGGGCGGCGGCCGCGACGACGGCGCCGAAGTGGCCGAGGCCGGCCGCCAGGGCGTCGCCGTCGGGGGACGTCAGGGTGCGGGCCAGCCAGTGGCCGACGGAGGGGTAGTCCAGGGTGTCGCGCACCGAGCGCCGGTCGCGGGCCTCGGTGCGCTCGAGTAACCGCCAGTGCTCCTCGAAGCGTTCGCGGACGGGGCCGGGCACGGCGCCGGGGCGCCGTTCCAGCCGGGTCAGCAGGGACTTCAGGAGCACCAGCCGCAGGCTGTGCGCGCCGTCGCGCAGGGCGGCGTGGTCGCCGGGGGCGGACCGGGTCCGGGCCAGGCGGGCCAGGGCCCCGGGGGGCAGGCGTTCGACGGTCATGCGGGCCACCTCATTCCGCCGCCCCGGCGCTTGTTGTCCGGAACCGGCATGTCGCGGCGGGGTCAGCGCGCGGCGCCCGTCGCGCCCGCCTCGCTGCCGCCGGAGTACCAGGTCTCGGCCAGCTCCGCCGGGCGGGAGAGCGCGCGCTCCACGGCGGCCGCGAGAGCGCGGTCCCCCGCCTCGCGCAAGGCCCGCAGGCCGAGACCGGTGAGGTCGGGCAGCGGCGGCACCCGCGGGACGTCGTCCCGCGCGACCGTAGCGGCGTTCTCGTGCTCAGGCACCTTCTTCTCCTCCCTGCCGCCCTCCGCCGGGAGCGGCCCCCGCGGCTGCACGGTTCTTCCCAGGGCCCATGGCGCAGAAACACGCCCGGACCACCTCCGGTCATCCGTCGCTGAGGCGTGCCACGCTCTCCCGGGTCGCCCGGACCTCGTCCCAGGGCACCTCGGCCAGCCGGCCGGTGAGGTGCTGCCATTCGCGCCGCGCCTCGCGGTAGGCGTCCAGCGCCGCCCGCGGCATGCCCATGCGCTCGAGGGCCAGGCCGCGGCGGTGCAGGGCGCGCGCGGCGGTCACCGAGCCCGGCTCGCCGTCGGCGGTCAGCCGCCGGGCCTCCTTGGCGGCGGTGTCGAAGGCGGCGGCCGCGTCGTCCACGGGCAGGCCGGCGGAGTGGTGGCTCAGCGTCAGCCGGGCGGTGCCCAGCGCCAGCCAGGCCTCGGCGCGGGTGTGGCCGTCGGGGGCCTGGCGGGCCGCCTGTTCCAGCAGGTGGCAGCTCTCGTAGAGGTCGGGCAGGAAGCCCTGCCGGCCGAAGCGCAGCACCAGGGCGCGGCCCAGCATCAGCTGGGTCCGCGCGCGCAGGGGCGAGCGGCCGGGGCTGACCGCGAAGGCCTCGCGCAGCACCGCCTCGGCCCGGCCGACGACCTCCACGGGGCCGTCCTCGCCGGCCGCCTCGGCCCGGTCCAGCAGCGACGCGCCCCACTCGGCGAGCAGGTCGCAGCGCCGGGTGCTGTGCCGGCCGGTGAGGGCGACGGCGGCGGCGTAGGCGTCGTCGGCCTCGGGCCAGGACCGGGCGTCCGCGTGGGCGCGGGCCTGTTCGGTGCGGCAGCTCAGCCGCTGGAGGTCGTCGACGGCGCGTGCGGCGGCGCGTTCGAGGACGGCGAGCGTGCCGGCGGCGGGCGCGCCGGACAGCCGCAGGGCCCGGGCGAGGTCCAGCAGGGCGGCGCAGCGCCGGATGTCCGGGGCGTCGGCGGCCTCGAGCAGGGCGTGGCCCTCGCGGAGTTCGGCGGCCGCCTCGGCGGCGCGCCCGGCCGTGTCGTGAGCGGACGGGTCGTGGCCGGACGGGTCGTGTACGGACGTGTCGTGTACGGACAGGCCGCGGCCGGTCGGCTCGTGGCCGGCCCGGGCGAGGTCCAGCAGCACCCGCCCCAGGCGCAGGTGGCGTTCGGGTGTGCCGCCGGGCAGGGCGCGCAGGGTCCGTTCGGCGGCGAGCAGCCGCTCGCGGTCGCCGTCGGCCAGCCAGGCGGTGTGCTGGGTGGCGGCGAGCTCCAGGGCGGCCTCGGTGTGCCGCTCGCTCGCCGGGTCGGTGTGGTCGTGGGCCTCGGTGAGCAGGGCGACGGCCTCCGTCAGCATCGTGTGCCGCTGGGTGGGGTCATGGCGTACGGACTCGGTGCCGGCCAGGGCGCGCAGGACCCGGCCGAGGACGAGCCGGGCCCGTATCCCCTCGGCGGAACCCGGGCCTTCGGCGGGAGGGGCCGTCGCGGCGGGTGCGGCGCGTTCGCGGGCCTCGTGGAGCAGGGTGGGGTCGGCCTGGACGTCCCACAGGCGCAGCAGGCGTTCCGCCTCGGCCACGGGCCCGCTGCCCACGGCGGACGGCTGGTACCAGCGCACCACGCGGGCGGGGACCTCGGCGAAGAGCTCCGGCTCGGCCGGGGCGTCCGGGCGCGGGGGGCCGGCGAGGTGGGCGTCGTCGTGGAGGGGGCGGCCGGAGAGCTGGGCGGCGGCGAGGGCGGAGAAGTTGCGGGCGCCCTTGCCGAAGTGGCGCTCGACGTAGTCGGAGCAGTGCTTGAGGACGAGGGCGGCGGCGCTGCGGTCGAGGGACTGCAGCAGCATCTCCCGCACCCCGTCGGCGAATTCGTAGCGGTGCCCGGCGCCGGGGTCCGGGCCGGGGCCGGGCAGCCGCCACAGCAGCCCGCTGAGCAGCACCTCGGCCAGCTCCATGGGTCCGGTGTCGGGCAGCATCGCGCGCTGGACGACCTGCATGACCGGCAGCGTCAGCGGCACGGCCGCCAGGTGCACGGCCAGGCGCAGGGCGCCCGGGGAGGCGCCGGCGCGGAAGGCGCGCAGCAGTTCGCCGGCGTCGTGCGCCGCGCGCTCGCCGGGTCCGGGCACCGGCACCTCGCGGGGCGGGTGGTCCGGCAGCAGCCAGGCGGCGGCGCCGCGCACGGCCGGCCGGCCGGGGCCGGACAGCAGCCGGGCCCAGGTGCCCAGCGCGTCGCGGGTGGGCGGCAGGACGGGTACGGGCAGCGCGGCGGCGGGGGGCGGCGGGCCGTAGCCGTCGGGCTCGAAGTGCGGCCTGCCGCCCGTGGCGGGGTCGCGGGTGAGCGTTCCGGGCTCGGCGGGCAGGGCGGTGCGCGGCCACAGGCGGGGCGGCAGGGGCTGGACGACGGCCAGCGGGGCGGTGCGGGCCCAGTCGTGCAGCAGGCGCTGGGCGCGGCCCTCCTGCCACAGCCGGCCCACGCAGTCGCTGACGACCAGGGTGAGGCTGCGTCCGGTGGGGTCGCGGAACTGCTGGGCGGCGCGCGGGTGGGGGCGGCCGGCGGCGCCGGGCTGGGCGGTGGTGCCGATCAGGGGGTCGCCGTCGGCCCCCCGGTGCAGATAGCGCACCTGGACGTCCCGGAAGACCCCGAGCTGGGCGCAGGTCTGGCGCAGTTCCTCCAGCATGCGTTCCCAGACGGCCATCGAGGCGGAGGCGTCCATGAGCAGCTGCATGGTGGCCGCCCGCCGCTCCCCCGGGCGGTAGACGGGCTCCAGTACGCCGGAGGAGGCGCCGGCCTCGGCGGTGGCGTCCTCGTCGAGCGGGCCGCGGGGGCGGGCGCCGGGGACGCGGTAGCCGCGCAGGGGCCGCAGGGCGCGCTGGAGGCCGAGCAGGCCGGGCAGGGACGCGGCCATCGGTATGCGGATCGGGAAGGTCTCGCCCCGGCCCTCGGCGGGGTCCGTCTCCGGGCCGCCGTGGGCGTAGAGGGACACCGGACCGGACCGCTCCGCGCGGCCGGGGCCCGTGTGGTCCGCCCGTCCGCCGGGCCCGGTCCGGCCGGGCCCGTGCCGGGCGTCCGGCGGGGCGGTGCGGCCCTCCCCGGCGGGGCGGGCGGCCGAGGCGGGTGCCTCACCCGCCGGGCGCTCCCCGTCCGCCGCCGGCCCGGGCCGGGTGTCCGGGGTGACCCACTGGGCCAGCCACACGGCGTCCGCGAGCTCCCGCGCGGTGAGGTCCCAGTGCGCGGACCGCAGCCGGGCGACCAACTGCCCCAGCCGATGGTCGGGGGGCGCCGTCATCTCTCATCACCTCGGACGGTCCAGTGGCTGCATGAGCATGTTCGCGAGCCGCTCGCGCGTGACGCGTTCGGTGCGGGGCGCGTGCTGGGTGAGGAAGAGGGCGTTGAGCAGCTGGTCGGCGGCGATCACCTCGCCGGGCTCCCGTTCGAGGAAGCGCTGGATGAGGGCGTCGCCCTCGGCCACCGCGTCGTCGCCCAGGTGGGCCCTGATCATGGCCGTGACCTGATCCTCGCGCGGTGGCTCGAGGTCGAGCTGGATGCAGCGGCGCAGCAGCGCGGCGGGGAAGTCGCGCTCGCCGTTGGAGGTGAGGACGATCAGCGGGAACGTGGTGCAGCGCACCCGGCCGCCGTGGATGACGGCCCGCTCGCTGTCGTCGGTGAGGACCTCGACCTCGGGTTCGCGGTCGGCGATCCGCTCCAGCTCCGGAAGGCGGAACTCCCCTTCCTCCAGGGCGTTGAGGAGGTCGTTGGGCAGGTCGAGGTCGCCCTTGTCCAGCTCGTCGATCAGCAGCACCCTCGGCCGCGACACGGGCAGCAGGGCCGTGCCGAGCGGGCCGAGCCGGACGTACGAGCCGATGGAGCGCCGTCCGTCGCCGTCGCCGCCCGCGCGCTCGAGCTGGACGTCCTGCAGGCGGGCTATGGCGTCGTAGTGGTAGAGGCCGTCGCGCAGGGTGCTGCGGCTGACGATGGGCCAGCGCAGCACGCGCCCCAGGCGCAATTCGTGGGCGACGGCGTGGGCCAGAGTGGACTTACCCGTTCCGGGGGTGCCCGTCACCAGGAGCGGACGGCGCAGGTAGAGCGCGGCGTTGACGGCCTCCACCTCTTCGGGGCGCGGGTGGTGGTTCTCCACCAGGCGGCGCAGCACGCCGAGCCGGCGGGCGGCGCTGGGGTCGCTGCCGGCGCCGGTGTCGGGCCCGGCGGAGGCGAAGTCGCGCCAGGGCGGGGGCGGCGGCAGCCGCCGGATCTCGTCGTGCGGCAGGCCGGCTCCCCGATAGATGCGCCAATCGTTCACACTGGGCTCCTCGTAGCTGGTGATGACCTTGAGGCCTGCCGTGCCCGGGGCCCCGCGTCCCTGCCGCGACCCGCTGCCGTCCCCCGCTCGACGGTACCGTCAGGACACTGCCCTGCCGAGTCCTCCGGGACTCTCCTGGCACGTACTTGACGTGGCGTCATGGCGCGCTCCCGGGCCGGACGCCGGGGGCGTACAACGGCGTGTCGGGCCCCGGCGGACGGTCCGGATCGTCGAACAGGAGCGCGATGGAGCGCGCCCACAAGGCCTCCGGATCGGGGAATTCGGGGTCGCCGCAGCGGATCCGGAGGTTGCGGATGCGCCGGTGGAGCCCCTCGGCGTTCCCGGCCTCGCACACGAGCGCGGCCGCCTGCTCGTGGAATTCGGCGCAATCCGTATGGCCGGTGGCGCATCTGCGCCAGATCACCACCCCGTGCCCGGCGGCCAGGGCGGCGTCCAACGCCGTCGCGCCCGCGCCCCGGGCGACCTCGCCGCAGTACACCGGCACGGCCGCGCCGGGCGCCTCGGACAGCCGCCCGTACGCCGCGTGGCCGCCCTCCCGGCGCGGGCCGTCGTGGCCCAGCTCCGGCGCCTCGCGGCGCAGCGGTACGGCGGTCATCGGGCCGCAACTCGCCCGTTTGAAGCGCTTCTTCCACTCGGGGGTGGCGGGGTGGTCGCGGCGCTTGCGGTCCTTGAGGATCACCACGCGGCGCAGGCCGAGGGGCATGGTGCGGGGGTCGAAGCCGTCCTCGGCGGCGCCGGGCGGCGCCAGCCGCCAGTCGTCGAGCGGCTCGTCGAACAGCTCGCGCGGCAGCACCACGTGCAGCTCGGCCAGGTGTTCGCCGACGTCGCCCTGGTCGAGCGCGGCGGCGACGGGCTCGCGCAGCTTCTCTCGCAGCAGGGCCCGGGGGACGCCCTCGTCGTCGGCGTGCAGCGGGGTGACCACCCCGTCCTCGAGCAGGAGTTTGACGCGCCAGGGGTAGCGGTCGCCGTAGAGCACGGGGTCGATCTCGACGATCACATCGCCCCGGCGGCGGGTGGCGGCCCCGGCCGGGCCGGGCTCGACGTCCCGGCGCTCGGGCTTGCGCAGCTCGACCGTCCCCGGCGGGGCCGCCGCGCGCGGCGCGGCGGGCGTCATGGAACCGCCGTGCAGGATCTGCCGTATCTCCTCGCGGATGACGTACGACAGGGGCTCGGCCTCGTCGGTCAGCCATCCGCTCAGGTCGCGCAGGTGGGCCACGTCCCGGTCGTGGCCCCGGCGGCTGACGGCCGCCGCCACCCGGGCGGCGTAGAGCAGCACCGCCTCCAGCTCCAGGTCCCGCCCGCCGCCCGGCTCCCGGGCCCGGCCGGCGCCGTCGCGCAGGTCGTACAGCAGGCCCACGCCCTCCCGCCAGGTGCGCGGGTCGTGCTCGACGCCCGGGTGGTACGGCTCCTGGATCACCCGGCGCTTGGTGTCCCCGACCAGCTGCATCACCTCGCCGGGCGTGCCGGGCGGGGTCAGTTCGGCGAGGCGGGCGAAGAGGTGGGTGCGCAGCCGGGGGGTGAAGCCGCCGGCCGGGGCCCGCAGCGCCGCCTCGCGCAGGCGCTGTTGCAGGCCGGGCCAGCTGCCGCCGGTGCCCAGGGCGCGGTAGCGGTCGTAGTGGTGGCGGTCGTGGGCGCGGACGATCGCGTGCAGCCGGTCCCGGCCGGGCCGGTCGTCGGCGATGCGGCGCAGGGCGGTGATCGGCACGGCCAGTCCGGCGGTGTCCTTGCCGCGCCCCTTGCTGACGCCGATGACCGCTCCCCTGCCGGTGTCCACGACGGGACCGCCGGAGCAGCCGGCGACGGGGATCTCGCCGCGCAGCAGCAGGGCGCTGCCGTCGCGGCCGTCGCCGCCGCTGGCGGTGCCGAGGCCGTGGCGGGGGGCGAGCTCGCCGGTGTCCCGCGACCAGCCGTGCAGGCTGATGTCGGCGGGCACGATCGTCGAACGGTCGCTCAGCCACAGGCATTCGGCGTCGTCCGCGCCGTCCACCTCCACCAGCGCCAGGTCCGGCATGGGCCAGGGCCGGGGCGGGCGGTCGAGGTCGCCGGGGGACGGCAGGGCGAGCGCGACCCGGCCCGCGGTGGTGCGGTCCCGCCAGTCGGTGACGTCGATGACGCTCCTGCCGCGGAGCACGTCGCCACCCCCGTTCCCCACGACATGGGCACAGGTCAGGACCCAGCCGGGGGCGATGAAGAAGCCACTGCCCCAGAACCGGGCGCCGCTTCGGTCATACCCGCCGTCGCGCTCCGAGATGCGTACGACCGCACGGCGCGCGGTCCCCTCCAGGGCGCTCAAGGAGCGCCGGGGGCGGCGGGCGCCCCCTGCTCGGCCCGCTCCGTCCAGCGGAGCGAGACGGTGACCGACGCCTTGCCGCTGCCGTCCGCGATGAGGCTGATCACCTGGCCCGCCTGAGCGGCCAGTTCGATGCCGAACTGCACCGTGACCTCGTGCGGCCGCGCCGCCACGAGGCCCATGCGCAGGGATCCGACGACGCCGCGCACGACCTCGGCGAGACCGCCCGCCATATCGGCCACGCGCCGGGCGGCGCTCGAGTCTTCGTACGCGCCCCCGGACGATTCCGCGAGCTCCTGTGCCTCCGTGATCCGCGCCCAGACGACCGTGCCGTCGTCGAGCCTGACCTGAGTGATGCCCTCGGCCACGCGCCACCCCCGTTACCGCGTCCGCGGCCGGTCGCCGCGGATGTCCCCGTCGCTGCCGTTGTCGCCGGTGCCGCCGCTGCGGGCGGTGTCGCCGTTGCCGGCGTTACCGGCGCGAGTGAGGCAGCAGGCTAGTCCTCTGATCGCACCGGCGCGAGAGGTCGTGGCCAAGGCCGGGGGGACCGCCGCCTATCCTGGGCTGAACCGCAGACCCGCCCACCATCCCCAACGGAGATCACGTTGTACTTCACCGACCGCGGCATCGAGGAGCTGGAGAACCGGCGCGGCGAGGAGGAGGTCTCGCTCGGCTGGGTGGCCGAGCGCCTGCGCGAGTTCGTCGACCTCAACCCCGACTTCGAGGTCCCGGTCGAGCGCCTCGCGACGTGGCTGGCCCGGCTGGACGACGAGGACGACGAGTAGTCCGTCCCCCGGGCGCCGAGCCCGTCCCCTCGGACGAACGGTCCGTCCCTTTGGCCGGACCGTCCCCACTTCTCCCGGGCGCGCGGGGCGCTACACCCCACTCCCCCGCGTCCCGCGCGAGCGCCACGCGTCGTAGGCGATCGTCAGCGCCCCGTCCGCGACGAGCAACGCGCCCGCCGCCGACCAGCGCCGCCGTGAGCGGGCACCCCGCCGGGCGAGGACCAGCAGCGAGACGCCCGCCGCGATCTCGGCGGCCCCCAGGGCCCGCGCCTTGGGACCCCGTATCCACTCCCCCATGAACCCCTGCTCGGACGCGTCGAGCCCGCCACGCACCGCCTCCCGCCAGCCGGGCCACTCGACCGCCTCGGCCTCCGGCGCCGTCTCGGCCGCCGTGCGCAGCGCCTCCGCGCCCGCACCGGGGGCGAGCCCGGGCGGCAGGTGCAGGCCCGAGCGCGCCAGCACCGCGATCACCCCGAGCACGCGCGCCGCCGCGTCGGCGTCGGAGTCCGGCCGGGTCAGCCGGTCGAATGCCTCGGCGTCCAGCACCGGGTCCAGGCCCAGCCGGGCGCGCAGGGCGGTCATCGCGCCCTCCTCGCCCACCGGCGCGCCGTCGGCGAGCCAGGTGTAGCCGACCGTGCGGCGGAAGCCCGCCGCCACCACGAAGCCCGCGCCCTCCTCGTCCCACCACAGCCCCACCGCCGGCCAGGACTCGGCGACCGTCAGGGCGTGCGCCCACTCGGCCGTGACGGCGGCGAGGTGGCTGCCCTCCTGCCGCCAGGCCTCCTCCGCCGGCACCAGCACGCTCCAGTCCTCGCCGGCGGGGGCGAGGAGCAGCGGCTCGCGCAGGAGCTGCGCGGACGGACGGACACGGTCGGGCTCGGCCCGGCAGAGCAGCAGTACCCCCGCCGCCCGGCTGTGATCAGTAGCGGACATGCGTCAACGCTAAGCCACCCGGACGACGCTTGACTTCCCGAGGACGCGATATATCGTGTTTAGCGACAGACGCGATATGTTGCGTCCCGTCCACCCGCAGAGGAGCCCGGAATGTCGGACCGGTCCGAGTGGTCACTCACCGCGCCGCAGAAGCTCACCTTCGAGGAGCCCGTCACGGCCCTGAACGTGCGCGTCGTCGGCGGCACCGTCAACGTCGTCGGCACGGACGGCGGGCCGGCCGGCCTGGAGCTGTCCGCGATCGACGGCCCGCCCCTGATCGTCACCCGCCAGGGCGGCACGCTCACCGTCGCGTACGAGGACCTGCCCTGGCAGAACTTCCTCAAGTGGTTCGACCGCAAGGGGTGGAAGCGCAGCGTCACGGTGACGCTCACCGTGCCGACCGCCACCCGGGTCGAGCTCGGCGTCGTCGGCGCGAACGCCGTGGTCTCCGGGATCACCGGCGCCACGGACGTACGCGGCGTCACCGGTGACACCACGCTCGTCGGCGTGCGCGGGGACGTCCGCGCGGAGACCGTCTCGGGCCACCTCCAGGCCCAGGCGCTCGGCGGCGGCCTGCGCTTCAACTCCGTCTCCGGCGACCTCACCCTCATCGAGAGCGCGAGCGCCTCGGTCAAGGCCGAGACCGTCAGCGGCGACATGACGGTCGACCTGTCCGCCGGCGCCCCGGCCCACCCCACGCTGGAGCTGACCAGCGTCTCCGGCGAGGTCGCCGTCCGGCTGCCGCACCCGGTGGACGCCGAGGTGAACGCCAACACCACCAGCGGCCGGCTCTCCTGCGCCTTCGACGACCTGCGGGTCAGCGGCCAGTGGGGCGCCAAGCGCATCACCGGCCGGCTCGGCGCGGGCCACGGCCGGCTCAAGGTCACCACCATCTCGGGCGCGGTGGCGCTGCTGCGGCGGCCCCCGTCCCCGGAGGACGTCGCCGACGTCCCCGTCCAGGGAAAGGTCCTCTGATGCCTCCCGTCTTCGCCCACGGCCGGCTGCGGCTGTACCTGCTCAAGCTCCTCGACGAGTCCCCGCGCCACGGCTACGAGGTCATCCGGCTGCTGGAGGAGCGCTTCCAGGGGCTGTACGCACCCTCGGCCGGCACCGTCTACCCGCGCCTGGCCAAGCTGGAGGCCGAGGGGCTCGTCACCCACACCAGTGAAGGCGGGCGCAAGGTCTACTCCCTCACCGACGCCGGGCGCGCCGAACTGGCCGAGCGCCAGGGCGAACTGGCCGACCTCGAGCTCGAGATCCGCGAGTCCGTCGCCGCGCTCGCCGCCGACATCCGCGAGGACGTCCGGGGCGCGGCGGGCGACCTGCGGCGGGAGATGCGCGAGGCCGCGCGCCAGGCCCGCGCCGGCACCACTGCCGACGGCCACCCCGGTGACTACTTCGCGACGGCGAAGGAAGAGCTGCGCAAGGCCAAGGAGGAGTGGAAGGAGCAGGCCCGCCGGGCGAAGGAGGACAGTCACCGCGCCCGCGAGGAGGCCCACAGCGCCCGCCGCCAGGCCCGCGCCGCCCAGGAGCACGCCCGCGAGGAGATGCTGCGCATCCAGGAGCGCGTACGCGAGCAGATGCGCGAGCACGCCCGCAAGGGCGACTGGCCCGCCGGCCTGGTCGAGGGCTTCGGCGCCCTGGCCCGGGAGCTCGGGGCGCTGGCCGGCCAGGCCGCCCGCACGGAACCCTCCCCCGTGACCGTCACGGTCGAGCGCACCGACCGCGACGAGCCGGCCGCGGACGGGATCCCGCTGCCCGACTGGGCCACGGCCGACGACGCGTTCTCCAAGGACCCGGCCCGCGACCTCGACCGTCTGCTGGATCGTTTCCGCGACGAGGTGCGCGACGCGGCCCGCGACCACGGGGTGACGGCCGATCAGCTGGCCGAGGCCCGCCGCCACCTGGCGGCCGCCGCCGCCCGCGTCGGGGCGCTGCTGCGGGAGCCGCGGGGCTGAGGGAGCGGCGGGCCCGAGGCGGGACCGAAGGAGTGGGAGCGGTCAGGCGGCGAGCTCGGCCGCGACCATCTTCTCCATGGGGTCGGCCGCCGCGCCGCCCGCGACGACCATCGCGCCGACGACCGCGACGCCCATGATGACGCTCCCCAGCCACACCATCGTGTCGGCCGGCAGCGTGTAGGCGCCGACGACCCGGGCGACGGACTCGGCCAGCAGGGCACCGCCCCACACCGCCGAGAAGGTCCGCTCGGCACGCCGGAAACGGGCGGACCGGACCATCAGCCGGTCCCAGGCGGCGCTCTTGGCGGCGTCCCCGCGCGTGACCCACGGCCGCAGGCCCGCGGTCATCAGCGGCCGCCCGGCCAGGACGGACAGCAGCACCGCCACGCCGACCACACCGCTCCCGGCGCTCTCCTTGGCGAGCATCAGGCGGACGTCACCGGTGACCGTGGTGAGCAGCAGGCCCAGGGCATTGACGGTCAGGATCAGGGCCGCGAGACCGTTGAGCCGGCGGTCCCTGACGAGCCCCCAGACGGTGCGCAGGGCCGGCAGCGCACTGCTCCAGGCCAGCGCGGCGAAGGTGCTCATGCCGAAGCCCTCGCGCAGCGCGTAGTACGCCGCCATGGGCAGGAGCGCGTCCACGACCAGCGGCGCCAGGCTCTGCACCACCGCCCGGCGCCGGTCGGCCGCGCTCGCCGCGGCCGGCGCGTGGTCCGTCGCCGTGGCCGCAGCCGGAGCCGCGACCGCATTCGTGGCCGCGTCCGTGGCCGCCGTGGCCTGTGCCGCAAAGGTGTCCGTCGTCGCCGTGACCGTCCGCATGGTGGGCCTCCCCCGTGAGTCGTACGGGCCCCTTTCCGGAGCCACGTACAGCATCACGACAAAGGCCCCCGCCGCGGCAGAGCAGACCGTCCACTGCTCGGCATGACTTTTGTCAGGCCCCGGGCCATGACCGAACGCCACCTGCCCGCACGAACGACCGCGCCCGGACCATCGTGCGATGGTCCGGGCGCGGTCGCGTGGCCTGCGTCAGGCCTTCTTCGTCTCCCAGAAGATCCGGTCGATCTCGGCGATGAGCTCCAGCGCCTTCTCGCCCGTCTTCGGGTCCGTCGACGCCTTGGCGGCGCTCAGGGCCTTCAGGGTGTCGTTGACCAGCTGGTGCAGCTGGGGGTACTTCTCGAAGTGCGGCGGCTTGAAGTAGTCGCTCCACAGCACCGAGACGTGGTGCTTGGCCAGCTCCGCGCGCTGCTCCTTGATGATCGTGGCGCGGGCGCGGAAGTGCGCGTCCTCGTTGGCCAGGTACTTCTCCTGGACGGCCTTGACCGACTCGGCCTCGATGCGGGCCTGGGCCGGGTCGTACACACCGCAGGGCAGGTCGCAGTGGGCGCTGACCTTCACCTTGGGGGCGAACAGGCGGGAGAGCATGTGCTGTCCTTCCTCGTGATCGTCTTCTCAGGTGCGAGATTACTCGGTGTGGGAAGGCTTTTCTCGGGTGCCCCGGGGGGCTTAGGACAAAAGTCCAGTGTCAGTCTGGGACTGGGTGGTGGAAGGAACGGACACGGAGGTGCCGCGGTGCAGGAGCAGGTGGACGAACGCGGGCACGAGCTGGACCGTGAGCGTCGCGGACTGCTGCGGATCGGGATGGCGGAGGTCTACAACCCGTCGATGGTCCCGACGCTGACCCCCGGGGACCAGTTGGTCGTGCGGTACGGGGCGGTGGTGCGACCGGGTGACGTGGTGGTGATGCGGCATCCGTTCCGCCAGGACCTGCTGATCGTCAAGCGCGCGGTGGAGCGGCGCGCGGGCGGCTGGTGGGTGACGGGCGACAACCCGTTGGTGGAGAACGACAGCCGCGAGTTCGGCACGGTGCCGGACGAGTTCGTGGTGGCCCGCGCCTGGGTGCGGCTGCGCCGGCCGCCGGAGCGCGGTCAGCGGTCGGCGGCGGCGCTGCTGTCGTGGGCGGCGTCGGCGGTGCGGCCCGTACGGTCCTCCGTGCGCTCCTCCGAGCGGCCGTTCCCCAGGCGCTTGCGGGCGCGGTAGGCGGCGACGTTGGCGCGGGTGGCGCAGCGGTCGGAGCAGTAGCGGCGGGAGCGGTTGGTCGAGGTGTCGAGGTAGGCGTTCCGGCAGGGCGCTGCCTGGCAGATGCCCAGCCGGTCGACGCCCAGCTCGGTGAGATGGACGGCCAGGCCCATGCAGGCGGTGGCGGTGTAGGCCGCGGCGGCGCTGGGGGCGTGGTCGGCGATGTGCAGGTGCCACTTGGGGCGGCCGTCCTCGTCCCGGTACTCGTGGCCCGAGACCTGCGGGCTGACCGGGAACTCCATCAGCAGCGCGTTGAGCAGGTCCACGGCCCGGACCTCCTCGCCCTCGGCGGCCGCCTCGAACACGGCCCGCAGCCGGGTCCGGACGGCCCGCAGCCGGGTGAGGTCGCCGTCGGTCAGGCGGCGGGCGGACTGGGACTCGGGGCCCACGAGCTCCCGTACGGCGTCGAGCGAGGTGAGCGCGTCGGCGCCGCGCGCGGGCTCCTCGGTGTTGACCAGCCGCACGGCGAAGTCCGAGTAGGAGGCAAGTTCCACGTCCGGTCCTTTTGTGGCGCATGTCTGTAATGGATGTTCTCCTGCCGAGGGTATTACAGACATCGGCCGCCCACGCGGAAGGGGCGGCACGGGCCGCCGCCCGTACCGCCCCTCGTCTCTGCGTGCCGGCTACAGCACCCGCTACAGCACCTTCGAAAGGAAGGACTTGGTGCGCTCGTGCTGCGGGTTCGTCAGCACGTCACGCGGGTTGCCGGACTCCACGACGACGCCCTGGTCCATGAAGACGACCGAGTCGCCGACCTCGCGGGCGAAGCCCATCTCGTGCGTGACCACGATCATCGTCATGCCGTCCTCGGCGAGGCCGCGCATGACGTCGAGGACGTCGCCCACCAGCTCCGGGTCGAGGGCCGAGGTCGGCTCGTCGAAGAGCATCAGCTTCGGCTCCATCGCCAGCGCCCGCGCGATCGCGACCCGCTGCTGCTGGCCGCCGGAGAGCTGGGTGGGGTAGTTGCCGGCCTTGTCGGCCAGGCCGACGCGGTCGAGCAGCTTCAGGGCGCGCTCCCGGGCCACGGCCTTGGTCTCGCCCTTGACCTGGATCGGCGCCTCCATGACGTTGGCCAGCGCCGTCATGTGCGGGAAGAGGTTGAAGCGCTGGAACACCATGCCGATGTCCCGGCGGTTGCGGGCCACCTCGCTGTCCTTGAGCTCGTAGAGCTTGTTGCCCTGCTCGCGGTAGCCGACGAGCTGGCCGTCGACGTACAGCTTGCCCGCGTTGACCTGCTCGAGGTGGTTGATGCACCGCAGGAAGGTGGACTTGCCGGACCCGGAGGGACCGATGAGGCAGAACACCTCGCGCGGGGCGACCTCGAGGTCGATGCCCTTGAGGACCTGGACGGCGCCGTAGGACTTGTGGACGCCCTCGGCCTTCACCATGGCGTTCATGCGGTGACGCCTCCCTTGGAACGGTTGCTGAAGGAGGACAGGTTCGCCTTGACCTTCTGCCACGGGGTGAGCGGCAGGGTGCGCAGCGAGCCACGGGCGTAACGCCGCTCCAGGTAGAACTGTCCGACGCTGAAGACGCTGGTGAGGATCAGGTACCAGGTGGCCGCGAGGAAGAGCATCTCCACCGTGGCGCCGGTGGTCTGGCCGATGTCCGAGGTGGACCGCAGCAGCTCGAGGTACTGGGCGGCGCTCGCCGCCAGCGACGAGGTCTTCAGCATGTTGATGAACTCGTTGCCGGTCGGCGGCACGATCACGCGCATCGCCTGCGGCAGCACGATCCGGCGCAGCGTCTTGGACTGACTCATGCCGAGCGCGTGGGCGGCCTCGGTCTGGCCCTCGTCGACCGACTGGATGCCGGCCCGCACGATCTCCGACATGTACGCGGCCTCGTTGAGCCCCAGGCCGAGCAGCGCGGCCATGAAGGGGGTCATGAAGTCGCTCATCTCGTCCCGGTAGATCGGGCCGAGGTTGATGTACGGGAAGATCAGCGCGAGGTTGAACCACAGCAGCAGCTGGACGTAGACCGGGGTGCCCCGGAAGAACCAGATGTAGAGCCAGGAGACGGACGACGTCACCGGATTCTTCGACAGCCGCATGACGGCCAGCAGGATGCCGAGCACCAGGCCCAGCACCATGGAGAGCACCGAGATCAGGACCGTCTTGCCCAGGCCCGAGAGGACCGTGGAGTCGAAGAGGTAGTCCGGGATGGCGCTGTAGTGGACGTTCGCGGAGGCGAAGGCGTTGACCAGCAGGGCCAGCAGGGCGAGCACCAGGACGGCCGAGATCCACCGGCCGTAGTGCCGGACCGGGATGGCCTTGATCGCCTCGGGGAGGGTCGCGGTGGCCGTGGCGCCGGCGACGTCCTTCTTGGCGAGGTCCGCCTTGGCGGGCTTGCCGCCCGCGTCGGGCTTGTCACCCTTGGGGGCCGCGGAGCCCTTGTCACCCTTGGGAGCCTTGGAGTCCTTGGGCTCCTTGGGGTCCTCCGGGGCCTTGTCGCCCTTGGGGTCCTTGTCGCCCTCGGTTTCCGGGGCGGGGTCGGCCTTGGCGGGCTCTTCGGCCTTGGCCGGCTCGGCCTGCTCGTCGGAGGCGGGCTCGTCGGAGGCGGGCTCGTCGGAGGCGGGCTCGGCCTTGTCGGAGGCGGCCGGCTTCTCGGCCGCCTCCTTCTCAGCGGCGGCCTTCTCAGCAGGCGCCTTCTCAGCGGCGGCCTTGTCGGCGGCCGCCTTCTCGGCAGGCGCCTTCCCGGTTTCCGGCGTCTCGGGCTCGGATCCCGTCGTCCCGGGCTCCGGCTTGTCGGGGGAGTCAGTCACGGATGATGCCTTTCAGCGTTGCCGTACGAGGTCGGGGAGGGGTCAGGAACCGCCGTTGATCTTGGCTTCCTTGATGGCGCCCGCGTCGACGCCCCAGGTCTTGATGACCTTCTCGTACGCACCGTTCTTGATGATCGCTTCGAGCGCCTCCCGGAGGGCGTCCCGCAGCTGGGAGTTCTGCTTCGCGACGGCGATGCCGTACGGAGCGGCCTCCACCTGGTCGCCGACCAGCTCGAAGTCGTTGCCGCCGCCCGAGGTCTTCACCGCGAAGGCGGCGACGGGGAAGTCGCTGGAGACGGCGTCGACGCCGCCGGCCTTCAGGCGGGTCTGCGCCTCGAGGTCGGTGTCGAACGCCTCCATCTCGATGGCGTCCTTGTCGTCCTTCTCGCACTTCTCCGACTCGGACTTGGCCAGGTCGTGCGAGACGGTGCCGCGCTGCACTCCGATCTTCTTGCCGCACAGGTCGGACCAGCCGCCGATGCCCTTGGTCTCGCCCTTCTTGGTGTAGAGCGAGACACCGGCGTTGAAGTAGTCGACGAAGTCGACGCCCTCGGCAACCTTCTTCTTGGTCTTGGGGTCGATTCCCTCCTGGCGGTCCTTGGTGTCGGTCATCGCGGACATCGCGATGTCGTAACGCTTGGATCGCAGACCGGTCAGCAGGGCGTCGAAGGTGCCGTTCTCGAACTGCACCTTCACCCCGAGCTCCTTGCCCAGGGCGGCGGCGATGTCGGGGTCGATGCCCACGACCTTGCCGTTCTTCTTGAATTCGACGGGCGGGTAGGCGATGTCGGAGCCCACCTTGATCACTCCGGCGTCCTGGATCTTCTTCGGCAGCTTGCCGAAGAGGGGGGCGTTGGAGTTGGCGGAGGTCCCGGCGCCGTTGCCGGTGGTCGTCTTGTCACGCTGGTCGCCACAGCCGGTCAGCAGCAGGGTGCCGGCGACCGCGATCGCGCCGACGGCGGCCAAACGACTCCTGGCAGCTGCCGGGCGGGGGGTGGTGCTTGCGGTCATTGCTCGTTCCTCCTGCGGTAGAGGGGGTATCCGACTGGTCACTCGGCAATCACGCAAAAACACGGCCGATCTCGCAGCACACTTCTTCGTGCGCCGCGACCTCGTGCGGTCTGCGCATCTTGCCATCCGGACTGCCCCATTCGGGGGGCCAGCGATGTCAAAATCGGATAACGGGTGATCGCCAAGTGGTACCGGACGGTTCACACCCGTTTGAGCCCCGATATCCGTTCTGATCGGCTTCCGGGCGCGAGACCCACATCACGCCCGCTCTGTCTCACTGTGTGGACACCTCGGCCCGTCGAATCCAGTTCACACGTTTCCGGCCGGATCGCACAGCCCCGTCGGCGCTCACCGGGCCGGAACTCACTCGTCGGCCGTAGCGCTCTTCCGGTAGAAAGACCAGTTACACCCCTCACCCGGGGCTCAGGGCGCGTGTGTGCGGCGCGCCCGATGTCCGCAGCGCTTCCGTCGCACGGTGGTCATCCGCCGTCCGGTCCGCGGGCAGGTGCCCGACCCGCTCCGCAAACCAAGGGGCGGTTACCCTCGATGGCAATCTGACAAAGGGGTCAAGAAAAGTGGCAGCGGAGATCGTGAATCCTCGCAGCGCCGGCGGCCCGGACGGGGGAGCTCAGGGTGAGCTCACCGATCCGGCCTTCGCGCTGCACCAAGGCGGCAAGATGGCGGTCCAGGCGACCGTCCCCGTGCGCGACAGGGACGACCTGTCCCTCGCGTACACGCCGGGGGTCGCCAAGGTGTGCAGCGCCATCGCCGAACAACCGGAACTCGTCCACGACTACACCTGGAAGTCCCAGGTCGTCGCGGTCGTGACGGACGGCAGCGCGGTACTCGGCCTCGGCGACATCGGTCCCGAGGCCTCCCTGCCCGTGATGGAGGGCAAGGCCATCCTGTTCAAGCAGTTCGGCGGCGTGGACGCGGTGCCGATCGCGCTGGACTGCCGGGGCGTCGACGAGATCGTCGAGACCGTCGCCCGGCTCGCGCCGTCCTTCGGCGGCATCAACCTGGAGGACATCTCCGCTCCCCGCTGCTTCGAGGTCGAGCGCAAGCTCCAGGAGCGCGTGGACATCCCCGTCTTCCACGACGACCAGCACGGCACCGCCGTCGTCACCCTCGCCGCGCTGCGCAACGCCGCGCGCCTGACCGGTCGTACGCTCGGCGAGCTGCGCGCCGTGATCTCGGGTGCGGGCGCCGCCGGCGTCGCCATCGCCCGGATCCTGGTCGAGGCCGGCATCGGCGACGTGGCCGTGTGCGACCGCAAGGGCATCGTCTCCCGGGACCGCACGGACCTCACCGACGTCAAGCGCGAGCTCGCCGGGTTCACCAACACGGCCGGCCTGTCCGGCCCGTTGGAGACCGCCCTGGACGGCGCCGACGTCTTCATCGGCGTCTCCGGCGGCACGGTCGCCGAGGCGGCGGTCGCCAAGATGGCGAAGAACGCGCTGATCTTCGCGATGGCCAACCCGAACCCGGAGATCCACCCGGACGTCGCCCACAAGTACGCGGCCGTCGTGGCCACGGGCCGCAGCGACTTCCCCAACCAGATCAACAACGTGCTCGCCTTCCCCGGCATCTTCGCCGGCGCCCTGCAGGTGCGGGCCTCGCGCGTCACGGAGGGCATGAAGCTCGCCGCGGCCGAGGCGCTCGCCGCGGTGGTGGCGGACGAGCTGAGCGCGGAGTGCGTGATCCCCTCGCCGTTCGACGAGCGGGTCGCCCCGGCGGTGACCGCCGCGGTGGCCGCGGCTGCGCGCGCCGAGGGCGTGGCGCGGCGCTAGTGCGACACCGCTGACGCGGAAGCACGCAGCAGTACGCGGAAGCACGCAGAAGGCCGGCCCGGACGTCGACAGTCCGGGCCGGCCTTCCGCCGTCCGGGGGCCTCGGTGGCCTCGGGCCGGACGGACGCGGCGCGTGTCACATCGCCGCGTGGTTCCGCCGCGCGCACCCCGGCACTAGGTTCGGCACATGTTCGCCGCCTACGCCGCACGCATCGACCGTGACCAGCCGCTGAACGGCCTCGAGTTGGGGGAGCGCCCCGAGCCGGAGGCGCGCCCCGGCTGGAGGACCGTGCACGTCAGGGCCGCCTCCCTCAACCACCACGACCTGTGGTCGCTGCGCGGCGTCGGGCTGGGCGAGGAGTCGCTGCCGATGATCCTGGGCTGTGACGCCGCCGGCGTCGACGAGGACGGCAACGAGGTCGTCCTCCACTCGGTCATCGGCCAGACCGGCCACGGCGTGGGCCCCGACGAGCCCCG
Source organism: Streptomyces griseocarneus (assembly GCF_014655595.1). Classification (GTDB taxonomy): domain Bacteria; phylum Actinomycetota; class Actinomycetes; order Streptomycetales; family Streptomycetaceae; genus Streptomyces; species Streptomyces griseocarneus. Next base: position 432,224 of record NZ_BNBL01000003.1, read on the forward strand.
CTCGATCCTCACCGAGCGGTACCAGGGCACCTTCGCCGAACGCGTCGCGGTCCCGGCCTGGAACGTCCTGCCCAAGCCGAAGGAGCTGTCCTTCGAGGAGGCCGCCTGCCTGCCCACGGCCTGGCTGACCGCGTACCGGATGCTGTTCACCAAGGCGGGCGTGCGGCCCGGTCAGAGCGTCCTGGTCCAGGGGGCCGGCGGCGGGGTGGCCACGGCGGCGATCGTGCTGGCCGCCGCGGCCGGGCTGCGGGTCTTCGCGACCAGCCGTGACGAGGCCAAGCGCAAGCGCGCGGTGGAGCTGGGGGCCGGGGCGGCGTTCGAGCCGGGGGCGCGCCTGCCGCACCGCGTGGACGCGGTCCTCGAGACCGTGGGCGCGGCCACGTGGTCGCACTCGGTCAAGTCCCTCAAGCCCGGCGGCACCCTGGTGATCTCCGGCGCGACCAGCGGCGACAGGCCGCCGGCGGCCGAGCTGACCCGCATCTTCTTCCTGGAGCTGAACGTCGTCGGCGCGACCATGGGCACCAAGGACGAACTCGCCGACCTGCTGAACTTCTGCGTGACGACGGGCGTCCGGCCCGTGATCGACACGGTGCTGCCCCTGGACCGGGCGCGTGAGGGCTTCGAAAAGATGTCCAGCGGCGACCTGTTCGGCAAAGTGGTGCTGACGGTATGAACGACGGATGCCGAAGAGACGCTTGCGCACGGCGGCGTTCCTCGCCGTAACCGCTGTCCTGGCCCTGCTCGTTCCCGCGACCGGGGCCACTGCCCGTACTACGGAAGACGGCATCCCCCGCCTCACCGACGACCACGGCCGCGTCCTGACCCTGCGCGGCTGGAACCTCGCGGACAAGGACCACCGCGGCGAGCGGGCCCTGGAGAACATCACCGAGCGGTCCCTGCGCGACATGGCCGCGCGGGGCTTCGACTTCGCACGGCTCGCGGTGTTCTGGGACGATCTGGAGCCGCGGCGCGGGCAGTACAGCGAGCGCTACCTCCGCAAGATCGAACGGATCCTGGACTGGGCGCACACCCACCGCGTCCGCGTCGTCATCGACGCCCACCAGGACGTCTACGGTCCCGCCTTCGGCGGCCACCGCGGCATCCCCGAGTGGGCCACGCGCACGGACGGGCTGTCCTACCGGCCGCACCCGGACGACTGGTTCGCCGAGTACTTCGAGCCCGCCGTGCAGGCCGCGTTCGAGCACCTCTACGAGGACCCCGACCTGCGCCGGGCGCAGACGCGCATGTGGCGCACGCTGGCCGCCCGGTTCGCCGGCCACCCGGCCGTGTTCGGCTACGACCTGATCAACGAGCCGATGGGGCGCATGCGCCCCGGCGAGGACCTCTTCGACGCCGCCCGCCGCATCGAGGCCACCCAGGTCACTCCGATGTACAACCGCATCGCCGACGCGATCCGCCAGGTCGACCGGAAGCACTGGCTGTTCGTCGAGCCCACCCCGGCCGCGGGCGAGGGCAAGCGCACGGGCCTGGGCCGGGTGGACGATGCGAAGGTGGTCTACGCGCCGCACTTCTACAACGCGGTCATGGAGGCGGGCGGGGACTACGACCCCGCCTCCGGCTGGCTGGAGGCCTACGAGCGCGAGATCGTGCGCTATCCGAGGGAGCACCGGGTGCCGGTCGTCGTGGGCGAGTGGGGCCCGCGCGACAGCTCGCTGCCGAACATGGGCCGGTTCTACGAGGAGGCCGTCGCCTCCATCGGGCGGTACGCGTCGGGGTGGGCGAGCTGGGAGTGGTGCTACGGGGGAGGCTACTGCGCGCTCGCGGCGGACGGGCGCTTCCAGCCCAACAAGGAGCGCACGGTGAGGCCGTACGCCCCCGCCGTGGCCGGCACGCCGCGCACCGAGGCGTATGACCAGGGCACCCGCGCCTACCGGCTGACCTACGCGCCCCACCCGTCGGGCGTCACGGAGCTGTCCCTGCCGCCGGCACCGCGCGGCTGGCGCGTCGCGGTCGGCGGTCCGGCGTGGACGGCGACCGGGACCGTACCGCCCGGCGAGCGCGGCACGGTGTACGTCCGCGCCACGCAGCGGGCCGGAGCACCGGTGACGGTGACGGCCACGGCGAAGTGAGCACAGGCCCGGGCGGGGAGAAGGTCCGCCGCCCGGCCACCCCCGCGTAACCGGCGCGTCCCCGGCCGGTCACCACCGGCCATGAGCATGCCAGCCATGACCGATTCGATCATGGGCCGTCGCGCCGCCGCGGCCGTCGTGGCCACCGCCTCCCTGGCCATGGTGGCCGCCGCCACCCCCTCCGCGGACGCCGCGACGCCGCACCCGGCCCAGGAGTCGCGAACGGCCCGGGCGACGAGCGGCACGGCCGGCCTCAAGGGCGTCGACTACGCCACCTGGCTGCGCGACGTCCAGGCCGTCGTCGACCAGGCGACCCCGTACGTCACCGCGCGCACCGCCGAGGCCGGGACGCGGAAGCAGGCCATCGTCCTCGACATCGACAACAGCTCGCTCGAGACGGACTTCCACTGGACCACGTTCCCCACCCCGGCGATCAAGCCGGTCCTGGAGCTCACCCGGTACGCGCACTCCCGCGGTGCCGCGGTCTTCTTCGTCACCGCCCGCCCCGGCATCCTGGACTCCGTGACGGACTGGAACCTGCGGCAGGTGGGCTACCCCGTCAGCGGCCTGTACGTGCGCCACCTCCCCGACCTCTTCCAGGGCGTGAGCACGTACAAGACCGCCAAGCGGGCGGAGATCGAGGCGAAGGGCTACACGATCATCGCCAACATAGGGAACAACTCCACCGACCTCGTGGGCGGCCACGCGGAGCGGACCTTCAAGCTGCCGGACTACGACGGAAAGCTCTCGTAGGCCCCCTGCCCGTGGGCCCCTGCCGCGCGGCCCCGGGCGGTCAGTGCCGCGTCTTGAACCGCTCGAGCGCGGCGATGCCCAGCGCCGCCAGCCCGATCTGGATGAGCCACTGGATCCAGTCGACGCCCTTGGTGTGGTCCACGTGCAGCGCGTGGGCGATGAGCGCGCCGATGAAGGCCGCCGCGATGCCCACGCCGATGGTCGCCAGCACCCCGATGTGCTGGCGGCCCGGAACGAGCAGCCGGCCCAGCAGGCCGATGATCGCGCCGATCACGATCGCACTGATAATTCCTGAGATACCCATGCCCTCCCCCTTGCGACCGATTCCTGCCGATACATCTGCCCATCCCACGGCGCGGGCATGTCAGGCCACCCGGCCCGGCCGGGGTGCCTAGACTGGGGCCTTCCCGGGCGTAGGGACGCCCGCTGGGGACGGGAGAGCGACAGTGACGGCAGGCGTCGGAGGCTTCGAGAGTTTCGAAGGGGCGTTCGACGACCCACGCGGCTCCCTCGACCGGTCCGACCCCTCGCCGGAGGTGCTGGGCGAGGCGGCCGCCGCGTTCGGACTGCTCGCCTCCGCCGCCCGGCTGCACCTGGTCTGGGCGCTGGCCCAGGGCGAGAGCGACGTGAGCGGCCTGGCCGAGCGGGTGGGCGGCGCCCTGCCCGCGATCAGCCAGCACCTGGCGAAGCTGAAGCTCGCGGGGCTCGTGCGCTCCCGGCGCGAGGGGCGCCGGGTGGTCTACCTCGTCGACGACCCCGACGTGGTGACCATCGTGCGGCTCATGGTCGGCCAGCTCGCCGACCGCAGGACGGACGGCGGCCGCGACACCGCCGCCGCCGGACGCCTCCGTGGCCTGGGCGCCTGAGGCCCGTACGGCCCCCGCGCCGGGCGGTGGCGGCACCACGCTGGAGGTGCTGCGCGCCCTGGAGAGCGGGCCGCGCGGCCTGACGGAGACGGAAGCCGAGGCGCGGCTGGCCCGGTACGGCGAGAACGTCCTCCCCGGCCGCCGCCCCCTCTCCTGGCCCCGCCGCCTCGCCCGCGGCACGCGCGACCCCTTCACGGCCCTCCTCCTCGGCCTCGGCGTCCTCTCGGCGGCCCTGGCCGCCTGGGGCACGGCCTGCGTGATCGCGGTCCTGGTCGCGGTCAGCTGCGTGCTGCGCGCCACCGGCGAGCACCGCGCCGACCGCTCGACGGCCGCCTTGCGCGAACTGGTCGCCGCCACGGCGACCGTCCGCCGCCGCACGGGCCGGGCCGCCGTGCCCACCACCCGCGAGGTGCCGGTCGACCAGCTGGTCCCCGGCGACGTCGTGCTGCTCGCCGCGGGCGACCTCGTCCCGGCGGACCTGCGGCTGCTGCGCTCGACCGGACTGACGGTGCACGAGGCCGCCGTCACCGGCGAGTCGGCCCCCGCCGCGAAGTCGGCGGCGACCGGCGGGATGTGCTTCCAGGGCAGCAGCGTCGTCTCCGGCACCGCGAGCGCCGTCGTCGTCGCCACCGGCCCCCGCACCCTGCTCTCGGGCGCGCTCCCCCTCGAGGTCCCGCGCACCCGCCCGCCCGGCCCCTTCGACCGGTCCGTGGGCGGCATCGCCTGGACGCTCATCCGCTGCACGCTGCTCACCGCCCCGCTCGTGCTGATCGCCGGCGCGCTGCTGCGCGGGCGCGGCCTGGAGACGCTGCCGTTCGCCGTCGCCGTGGCCGTCGGACTGACGCCCGAGATGCTGCCGGTGATCGTGACGACCGCGCTGGCGCGCGGCGCCGCGCTGCTCGCCCGCGACGGCGAGGTGATCGTCAGGCGGCTGCCCGCCCTGCACGACCTCGGCGCGATGGACGTGCTGTGCGTGGACAAGACCGGCACCCTCACCGAGGACCGGCCCGTCCTCGTCCGGTCCGAGGACGGGCACGGCCACGACGACCCCGGCGTGCTGCGCTGGGCCGCCGTCAACGCCCTGTGGACGCTGCACCTCGCCGAGCCGCCCGTGCCGGACCCGCTGGACGAGGCGGTCCTTGACGCCGGCGACGACGACCCGCGCTACGAGGGCGTCGAGGCGCTCCCCTGCGGGCCCGGCCGCCCCCTGTCCACCGCCGTCGTCCGCCGCCCCGGCGACTCCCGCTTCGCCCTCGCGCGCACCCACACGCTCGTCGTCAAGGGCGCCCCCGAGGACGTCCTGGACCGCTGCGCGCTGGACCCCTCGGAGCGGGAGCGCCTGGCCCGCCGCGCCGGGGCGCTGGCCGGCGAGGGGCTGCGCGTCCTCGCCGTCGCCCGCGCCGAACGCCCCGCGCGCGAGGGCCCGTACTCCCCCGCCGACGAGCGCGACCTGACCTTCACCGGCTTCGTCGCCCTCGGCGACCCGCCCGCACCCACCGCCGCCGCGGCCCTGGCGGCCCTCGGGCGGCACGGGGTCACGGTGAAGGTGCTCACCGGCGACCACCCCGGCACCGCAGCCCGGGTCTGCCGCGAGCTCGGCCTGGAGCCCGGCACGCCCGTCACCGGCCGGGAGATCGACGGCCTGGACGACGCCGCACTGGCCGCCCTCGCCGCGCGGACCACCGTCTTCGCCCGCTGCGCGCCCGGGCACAAGGCCCGCGTCGTACGGGCGCTGCGCGCCGGCGGGCACACCACCGGCTTCCTGGGCGACGGGGTCAACGACCTGGCCGCCCTGCACGCCGCCGACGTCGGCGTCTGCCCCCGCGCCGGGGTGGACGTGGCCCGCGAGGCGGCGGACGTCGTGCTGGCCTCGAAGGACCTCACCACCCTGGACCGGGCGATCGTCACCGGCCGGCGCGCCACCGCCAACATCGGCACGTACCTGCGGATCACGCTGTCGTCGAACTCCGGCAACGTCATCGCGATGCTGGTGGCCGGCCTGGCGCTGCCGTTCCTGCCGATGCTGCCCGCCCAGGTCCTCGCCCAGAACCTCTTCTTCGACGCGGCCCAGCTCGCCCTCGCCTTCGACCGGCCGGCCCCGGGGGCCGACGCCCGGCCGGCGGTGCTGCGCCCGCGCGCGCTGCTGCGCTTCGTGACGGGCTTCGGCCTGCTGAACGCCGCGGCGGACCTCGCGACGTTCGCGGTGCTGTGCACGGCCCTGCGCTCGGTGGGCGAGGACGCCTTCCACGCCGGCTGGTTCACCGAGAACCTGCTGACGCAGGCGCTGGTGATGCTGCTGCTGCGCTCGGGACGGGCGCCGGGCCCGGTGCGCGCGGCGGTCGCGGGCCTGGCGGCGGCGGGCCTGCTGCTACCGGTCTCCCCGCTGGGGCCGGCGCTGGGGATGTCCCCGCTGCCGCCGCTGTACTACGGCCTGCTGGCACTGGTGCTCGGGCTGTACGGGGCGGGCCTGGCGGCCCTGCGGGCGAGGGCGGCTCACCAGCCGCCGCCCCCGAAGTCGCCACCGCCTCCGCCGCCGCCGTCGCCGAAGCCGCCGCCCCCGTCGCCCCAGCCACCGCCGCCGAAGTCGTCGGGGTTGTAGTCGGAGCCGGTGTAGTCGCCGCCGTCCGGGCCGGCCGTCTCGGAGGACGCCCCGTAGGCGGGCCCGTACATCATGCCGCCCAGCAGCGTGCCCACCAGCAGACCGGGCAGCAGCCCGCCGCCGAAGTAGCCGCCCGCCCAGGGGGCGTAGGCGGGCCCGGCGTTCCAGTACGGCTGGGGGCCGTACGCCGTCTGCACCTGGCGGGACATCGGCTCCTGGCCGTCCGCCAGCCGCGCCGCGTCGGCGGCGCACGCCGGCACGGTGCGCGGGGCGCCGCCGGGCGGGGCCCACTCCACGTCCTTCACCGACGGCCCGTGCCGGGGGTCGAAGAAGCACGGGAGCCGGCGCTCGGGCAGCGGGGTGCCGGCGCGCCGGGCGGCGAGCGTGGCCAGGGCGAACCGGCCGTTGTCCAGCGCCTCGGTGACCCCGCGCACGTCCTCCGGGCGGGCGGCCGCCGCGATCTTCGTCTTGGCCTCCTCGTAGGAGTCCAGGGCCCGCTCGTAGTCCGTGCGCATCTCGTCGGTGGCGCCGGCCTCGGAGGGCGAGAAGTCCAGCCGGTCGAGCTCCTCGCCGAAGGCCGTGATGTCCTCGTCGACCACGACGCGCAGCGCGTCCAGCTCGGCGCGCTCGCGCTCCTCCCGCTTGCGCCGGGCGCGGCGGTAGACGGCGTACGCACCGGCACCGCCGGCCACCAGGACCGCCCCGCCGGTGATCAGGCCGGTGGCGCCGACGCCCTCGCCCGTGTCGCCGCCCCAGGAGCCGGGGGCGTGGCCCCTGGAGATCCGGCCGGCCTGGTCGACGAAGGCGTTGACCTGGGACGCGGTGTCGCCGCCGGAGCGCTGGACGGATCCGACGAGGTTGGCGACGGCGTTGCGGGACATCACCGAGCGGTCGGCGGCCGCGTTGAAGCCGTCGCCGAGGTGGACGGCGTAGACACCGGCGAGCCCGACCTTGGTGCGCAGGTCCCGCAGGACCGTGGAGCGGGGGTATTCGGGGGCGGCGGGCAGCACGGCGACGAAGACCGGCTTGTCCGCGTCCTTGATCTTCTTCGCCAGCGCCTCGGCGTCGGCGGGCGGGAGCTGCGCGGAGGCCGCGGGGTCGACGTAGACGGGGTTCTTGCGCAGCGCCTCGGCGACGGTGTCGAGCCCGGCCGCGGCGGTGGTGCCGGCGCGGGTGGCCGCGGGGGCGCCGGCCGCGGCGCCCGCCGGAGCGAGGAGCGCGAAGAGGGCGACGACCAGGGCCAGGAGCAGCCTGGGCAGTCCCCGGGGGACGGCGATGGCGGACATGACGGGCTCCTTGCGTTCACGGCGTACTCTGCACCTACCACGAAAACGGACTATTCAGGCATTGGCGTTCCCGTTCACCGGCACGTTCTCAGCCGTACGAGAGGTTGGCGCAGGGATCGTCGTCCGCCGAGCGGGCCCCGCTCACCACACCGGAGGACAACGTCCCAGGTGGCGTGGGGGTCACCGTCGAGGGCGCCGGGGAGGAGGCGGCCGGGACCGAGGGCGACGGTTTCGCCGCACCCGCCGCTCCCGCCCTGCCCGCGTTCTTGCCGTCGACCGTGCGGTCCGCCCGCAGCGCCGCCCACAGCGCGTCCGCGTCGGGCTGGACGACGGCGACGCGGTTGCCGTCGTAGCGCCAGGGCAGCGTCACGAACTTCATGTCGTGCAGCCCGATGTCCTTGAGCGACATCGCGAACGACAGCATCTTGTCGGCCGAGCCGAGCCCGGGGTCCACGGTCATCGACTTGGTGGCCGCGTCCGCGAGCGGCAGCAGCGTGGTGGGGTTGAAGCCCTGCGACCGGACCTTCCTGACCATCGCCGAGAGGAAGGCCTGCTGCCGCTGTATGCGGCCTATGTCGGAGCCGTCGCCGAGGCCGTGCCGTACGCGCACGTAGTCCAGCGCCTTGCGGCCCGAGACGCTCTGCCGCCCCTTGGCGAAGATCAGGTCGCCGCGCGAGCCGCGGTGCGGGTCGAGGTCACCCTGGTGGACGTCGGCGGGAACGCACACGTCGACCCCGCCCACCGCAGAGGTCATCGCGGCGAAGCCCGCGAAGTCGACGACCACGGTGTGGTCGACGCGCAGCCCGGTGAGCCTCTCGATGGTGTTCTGCGTGCAGGCGGGGTTGCCCTTGGGGGATCCGCCCACCGAGAAGGCGGAGTTGAACATCACGTGCTGCTGCTCCTCGGTCCAACTGCCGTCGGGATTGCGGCAGGGCGGGATGTCCACGAGCGTGTCCCGGGGGATGGAGACCGCGACGGCGTGTTCGCCGTCGCCGTAGACGTGGAGCAGGAAGGCCGTGTCCGACCGGCCGACGTCACCCTCGCCGCCGCCCAGTGAGCTGTTGTCACCGGAGCGCGAGTCCGAGCCGATGACCAGGACGTTCTGTCCGGCGGCGCTCGCCCGGGGCCGGTTCTTGGACAGCCCGTCGGCGTCGAAGGTGCTGATGTTGCCGTTGAGTTTGAGGTAGACCCACCCCGCCCCGGCCGTCAGCAGCACCACGAACGACACCACGACGACGGTGACGACCCGTGTGCGCCGGCGCCTGGGCTTCCTCCGCCTGCCAGTCATGTGCGCACCCTCATCCGCTCCCCCGGCCCGTACCTGTCTCCGGGTGAGACGGCTTGCCAGGCACTTTGGTTGTCCAGTTGCGCAATCTAGCAAGTATGGTGGGGGCCGCCGTTACGGCATCGCACTCAAGCGTCGGACGAGAGGTGGTGGGGCAGCCGTGCTCCGCAACGCCCTGGAACCCTGGCACGTCCTCGTGGTCGTGCTCGTCGTGGTCGTCCTCTTCGGGTCGAAGAGGCTTCCCGACACCGCCCGCGCGCTGGGCAGGTCCCTGCGCATCCTCAGGAGCGAGGCGGCGGCGCTGCGCACCGACAGCCCGCCCGCCCCTGTCGACAACACCCGGTGACCCGCACGTCATCTGGACGTCCCCTGCGGTACACCCGCCCCTGGTGAGCTTCTCCCGCCGGGCACTCAAGCCCCGGCCCAGCTAGGAGGAATAGACCATGGGTTCTCGTCCGTACCGACGCCGTCTCGCCTGGGGTGCCGCCGCACTGCTCGCCGCCGGCGTGGCGGTGCCCGCCGCGGCTTCCGCCTCGGACCAGGGCGGACAGTCGGACGTCGCGTCGATCCTGGGCCACGGCTCGGCCGGCAAGAAGGCCAAGAACGTGATCCTGCTCATCGGCGACGGCATGGGCGACTCGGAGATCACGCTGGCCCGCGACTACACCGTGGGCGCGGCCGGCCGGCTCAACATGGACAAGTTCCCGCTGACCGGGTCGTACACCACGTACTCGGTCGACAAGGACGGCAAGCCGGACTACGTCACGGACTCCGCCGCCAGCGGCAGCGGCTGGGCCACCGGCCACAAGACCGTCAACGGCCGGATATCCAAGACGCCCGACACCGACAAGGCGCTCCCGACGATCCTCGAGCTGGCGCAGAAGAAGGGCCTGGCCACCGGCAGCGTCACCACGGCCGAGCTCACCGACGCCACCCCGGCCGTCCTCGCCTCCCACGCCACCGACCGCAGCTGCGCGGGCCCGGCCGACATGAAGGCCTGCCCGAACGACACCGTCGCCAAGGGCGGCCCGGGCTCGATCGCCGAGCAGAGCGTCAACCACAAGGTGGACGTCCTCCTCGGCGGCGGCAAGGCCCGCTTCGACCAGAAGATCACCGAGGGCCGCTACCGGGGCCTGACCGTCACCCAGCAGGCCGAGAAGCTCGGCTACCAGGTCGTGACCGACTCCAAGGGCCTGACCTCGGCGAAGTCCGGCAAGCCCGTCCTCGGCCTCTTCGCCGACGGCAACGTCCCCGTCGAGTGGACCGGCAAGGCCGCCGCCGTCGGCGGCACGGACGCCCAGCGCTGCGTGACCAACAACCCCGAGCGCAAGGCGGGCACCCCCGCCCTCGAGGAGCAGGCGCGCAAGGCGCTGGCGCTCCTGAACACGCCCAAGGCCAAGAAGAATGGTTTCTTCCTGCAGATCGAGGGCGCCTCCATCGACAAGCGCGACCACGCCGCCGACCCCTGCGGCCAGATCGGCGAGACCGCCGCTTTCGACCGTGCGGTCAAGGTCGCCCGCGACTACGCCGCCAAGCACCCCGACACGCTCGTCGTCACCACCGCCGACCACGGCCACACCAGCCAGATCGTGCCGCTGGAGGCCACCCCGCCCGGCCTGTCCTCCACCCTGGTCACCAACGAGGGCCAGAAGCTCAAGGTGAACTACTCCACCAACACCCCGGGCAAGGCCCAGGAGCACACCGGCACCCAGGTCCGCATCGCCGCCCAGGGCCCGCAGGCCCACCGCGTCCTCGGCATCACCGACCAGACCGAGCTCTTCACCACCATCCGCACGGCGCTCTCCCTGCGCTGACCGCCTTCGCCGTAGGATCGAGGGGCCCGGCCGGACGGCCGGGCCCCTTCCGTCCCCGCCCTCCGCTTCGCCCTCGGCTTCCGCCCTCCGCGGGGTTCCGCTTTCCCGCCCTCTGTCGGGACCGGCCACTGAACCCGCCCGAACATTGGCGGATCACATACCCGCTCCGGGCCCTCCAGCGTCAAGACTGTTGCTTCCGCTTCACTCGCGCGCAGGAGGAACCGCCGATGTCCGGGTCGCGTGTACTGGCCCTCGGCCACTATCAGCCCGCCAGGGTGCTCACCAACGACGAGCTGGCCGCCATGGTCGACACCAGCGACGAATGGATCCGCTCCCGGGTCGGCATCCGCACCCGGCGCATCGCCGCGCCCGACGAGACCGTCGCCTCCATGGCCGCGCAGGCCGCCGCCAAGGCCCTCGCGAACAGCGGGCTCACCCCCGCCGACATCGACCTCGTGCTCGTCGCCACCTGCACCGCCGTCGACCGCAGCCCCAACACCGCCGCGCGCGTCGCCGCCGAGCTCGGCCTCGCCGCGCCCGCCGTCATGGACGTCAACGTCGTCTGCGCCGGCTTCACCCACGCCCTGGCCACCGCCGACCACGCCATCCGCGCCGGGTCGGCGCGCCACGCCCTGGTCGTCGGCGTGGAGAAGTTCACCGACGTCACCGACTGGACCGACCGCACCACCTGCGTCCTGGTCGGCGACGGCGCCGGCGCGGCCGTGATCGGCGCGGCGGACGAACCCGAGATCGGCCCGGTCGTCTGGGGCTCCGTGCCCGAGATGGGCCACGCCGTCCGCATCGAGGGCACGCCCTCGCGCTTCGCGCAGGAGGGCCAGTCCGTCTACCGCTGGGCCACGACCCAGCTGCCGCCGATCGCCCGTACGGTCTGCGAGCGCGCCGGGGTGCGCCCGGAGGACCTGGCGGCGGTCGTCCTGCACCAGGCGAACCTGCGCATCATCGAACCTGTCGCGCGGAAGCTGGGCGCGGTCAACGCGATCGTCGCCAGCGACGTGACGGAGTCGGGGAACACGTCGGCGGCGAGCATTCCGCTGGCGCTGTCGAAGCTGGTGGCTTCCGGGCGGGTGGAGCCGGGGGCGCCGGTGCTGCTGTTCGGCTTCGGGGGGAATCTGTCGTATGCGGGGCAGGTCATTCGCTGCCCGTAGTTTGTGGCTGTTGGTCCGTTGCGGGTGGGGCCGGAGGGGCCGGGGTGGGACGTGCCCTTCTGGGGCTGGATTATTTACGGCCCCCCTCTTGCGTCACGGGAACCCCGAACGTCGCCGCAAATAACCCTTACGCCCCTGCCAGGGCCCGTCCCACCCCGTCCCCTCCGGCCGGTCGTATCCCGTCTGCCGCCCCGTCTCGAGAACCGCACCGGCTCTCAGAAGACGGACCACCCGGTCAGCGTCGTGCTGCATTCCCCGGGGACAACCCTCGGACCCCCGGACCCCCGGCCCGGGCCGGCCCCGACCGCACCGGCTCTCAGAAAACGGACCATCCCGTCAGAGTGGTGAAGTGGTCCAGGGCCGCCACGCCTGCCACGGAGTTGCCGCGGGCGTCCAGGCCGGGGCTCCATACGCACAGGGTGCAGCGTCCCGGTATTACGGCGACGATGCCGCCGCCGACGCCGCTCTTGCCCGGCAGGCCGACCCGGTAGGCGAAGTCGCCGGCGGCGTCGTAGGTGCCGCAGGTCAGCATCACCGCGTTGATCTGCTTGGCCTCGCGGCGGGGAAGGAGGCGGCTGCCGTCCGTTCGCAGGCCGTGGCGTGCCAGGAAGCCGCTGGCCAGGGCCAGGTCGCGGCAGCTCATCTCGATGGAGCACTGCCAGAAGTAGTGCTCCAGAACCGTCGGCACCGGATTGTCGAGGTTGCCGTAGCTGGCCATGAAGTGGGCCAGCGCCGCGTTGCGGTCGCCGTGCTCGGACTCGGATTTGGCGACGGACGCGTCGAACGAGACCCCCGGGTTCCCGCTCTCCGCCCGCAGGAACTCCAGCATCGTCGTGCTGGCGTCACCGGTCAGCGTCTGCAGCCGGTCGGTCACCACCAGCGCACCCGCGTTGATGAAGGGATTGCGCGGGATGCCGTGCTCGTACTCGAGCTGCACCAGCGAGTTGAAGGGGTTGCCCGACGGCTCCGTACCGACCCGTTCCCAGATCCTGTCGCCGCCCTCGGCCAGCACCAGGGCGAGGCCGAACGCCTTGGAGATGGACTGCACGGAGAAGGACCGCTCCCAGTCGCCCACGCCGTACACGCCTCCGTCGACGTCGGCGACGGCCATCCCGAACTGCGCGACGTCCACCTCGGCGAGCGCCGGAATGTAGTCGGCGACCTGGCCGCGGCCGACCAGCGGCCGCGCGAACGCGGCGACCTCTTCGAGTACGGCCTGGTAGTCCACTGCAGTGCTGCGCTTTCCTAGCTTCGTTGCTGGCCGGGCAAGAGTACAAAATGGGCGGTGTGACCAGCGACAATCCCCCCGGTACGGCGGATCCCTCCGCGTTGCGGCCGCTGCTGCCGTCGCCGCTCGCCGAGGTGACGGACGAGCGCTTCGCGCGGCGCGGCCTGCGGCTGCTGCTCAAGCGGGACGACCTCATACATCCCGACCTGCCGGGCAACAAGTGGCGCAAGCTGGAGCCGAACCTGCGGGAGGCCGCCGCGTCCGGCAAGGGCACGCTGCTGACGTTCGGCGGCGCGTACTCCAACCACCTCCGGGCGACGGCCGCGGCGGGCCGCCTGCTGGGCTTCAAAACGATCGGCATCGTGCGGGGCGACGAGCTGGCGGATCGCCCCCTGAACCCGTCCCTGGCGCAGTGCGCGGCGGACGGCATGCAGCTGAGTTTCGTCACCCGCTCGCTGTACCGCCGCAAGGCGGAACCGGAGGTCCTGGCCCAGCTGACCGATGACGACTGCTTCATCGTGCCGGAGGGGGGCAGCAACGCGGCCGCGGCGCGCGGCTGCGCGGAGCTGGGCCGCGAGCTGCGGGGCATGGCGGACGTGGTGGGCGTGGCCTGCGGGACGGGCGGGACGCTGGCGGGTCTGGCGGCGGGGCTGGCCGAGGGGCAGCGGGCCATCGGCTTCCCCGTCCTCAAGGGCGGCTTCCTGGAAGCGGAAGTACAACAGCTGCAAGAGGCGGCATTCGGGGGACGCCGGGGCTCTTGGACGCTGGACGACCGCTTCCACTTCGGCGGTTACGCGAAGCGCACCCCGGAGCTGGACGCGTTCGCGGAGGACTTCGCGGCCCGGCACGGGCTGCCGGTCGAGCGTCTGTACGTGGCGAAGATGCTGTACGGGCTGACGACGCTGGCGGAGGAGGGCGCGTTCGCCCCCGGCACGACGGTGGTGGCCGTGATCACGGGAGGGGCCGGGGCGGGATGGGCCGGGACCTGAGAGGGACGTCAGGGTTATTTGCGGCCCATGTGCGGGCCGACCGACCCCGGGGACGGCTCCGGGCCGTAAATAATCCAGTCCCGTAAGGTCCCGGCCCATCCCGCCCCGGCCCCGGCCCGACCACCGGCCCCGCCCCCAGCGAGACGGCCTCAGCCCGCGCCCCCCTCTTCCCGGTACGCCGCCGCCTCCTCCAGGTCCAGCCTCCGCAGCAGCGTCCGCAGCATCTCGTCGTCGATGCGCCGAGCGTCCCGCAGCGCGACGAACACCGCCCGCTCCGCCCCGATCACCTCGCGCGACAGCCGCCGGTAGGTGTCGTCCACCGACTCGCCCGTCCGTTCGTCGACCGCTCCCAGCCGCTCCCACACCGCGTTGCGCCGTCGCTCGAGCACCGCCCGCAGCCGGTCGGCGAGCGGTTCGGGCAGCGCGTTGTGCTCGTCGGCCAGCAGTTCCTCCAGCCGGGCCTCGGCCGCCGCGGAGGCCTCGCTCTGGGCCTGGGCCTCCGCCAGCGTGACCTCCCCGGGGTCCCGCCGCGGCAGCCGCAGCCGCCGGATCAGCGGCGGGAGGGTGAGCCCTTGGACCACCAGCGTCCCGATGACGGTCGTGAACGTCAGGAAGAGGATCAGGTTCCGGGCGGGGAACGGCGAGCCGTCGTGCGTGGTCTCGGGGATCGAGAAGGCGATGGCCAGCGAGACGACGCCGCGCATCCCGGCCCAGCCGACGATCACCGGTGCCTTCCAGGTGGTGTCGGGTTCCCGCTCCCGGATGCGGGGGGACAGCAGGCGGGGCAGGAACGTGGCGGGGAAGACCCAGAGGTAGCGGACGGCGACCACGGCGACGAAGACGATCACGGCGTAGCCGGCGGCCGAGCCCATCCCGTACGCGTCCAGGCCGCGCAGCACCACCGGCAGCTGCAGTCCGATGAGCGCGAACACGGTGGATTCCAGGACGAAGGAGACCATCCGCCACACCGCCGCCTCCTGCAGCCGGGTGGCGAAGTCGACCTGCCAGGAGCGGTGCCCGAGGTAGAGGGCGACCACCACCACGGCCAGCACGCCGGACGCCTCGACCTCCTCCGCGGCCGCGTAGGCGGCGAAGGGGATGAGGAGCGAGAGGGTGTTCTGCAGCAGCGGCTCGCGCAGGTGCTTGCGCAGCCAGTGGATCGGCACCATCAGGATCAGACCGACCCCGATGCCGCCGGCCGCGGCGACCACGAACTCCCGGGCGCCCTCGGCCCACCCCACGCCCTCGCCGACGGCGGCGGCCACCGCGACCCGGTAGGCGGTGATGGCGGTCGCGTCGTTCACCAGGGACTCGCCCTGCAGGATCGTGGTGATCCGCGAGGGCAGGCCCAGCCGCCGGGCGATGGCGGTGGCGGCCACGGCGTCGGGCGGCGCGATCACCGCGCCGAGCACGAGCGCGGCGGCGGGCGGCAGGCCCGGCACTGCGTGCGAGGCGACGTATCCGACGGCGAGGGTCGCAAAAAGCACGTACCCGACCGACAGCAGCGCCACGGGCCGCCAGTTCGCGCGCAGGTCGAGGTAGGAGCTGTCGAGCGCGGCGGTGTGCAGCAGCGGGGGCAGCAGCAGGGGGAGCACGATGGAGGGGTCGAGCGCGTACGACGGCACTCCCGGCACGTACGAGGCCACGAGCCCGGCGGCGACGAGCAGCAGCGGCGCGGGCACGGGCGTGCGGCGGGCCGCCCCCGCGACGGCGGCGGCAACCGCCACGAGCATCAGCAGTGGCATGACGTCCATCGGTCCCGCTCCAGGTCGACGTTCCGGCAGGTCGGCGTTCCGGCGACGCTCTAACCTGGCCATCATGATCGACTGTTCGCACCTGACGGCGCTGCCGCGCCCCGAGCCGCGGCCGCTGACCTCCACCTGCCCGGAGTGCGAGGTGAGGGGCAGCAATCCCGTGCAACTGCGGCTGTGCCTGGTGTGCGGGCACGTCGGCTGCTGCGACTCCTCGCCGTACCGCCACGCCACAGGTCACTTCGAGGAGACGGGCCACGCGGTGATGCGCAGCTTCGAGCCGGGCCAGAGCTGGCGCTGGTGCTACGTGGACCGGCACATCGTGTGAGAGGGCCTTCACGGCCCCCGGGTCTGTCGGTGGGGCCCGCTAGCATGCACGCATGATCCGACCCGCGACGCAGGACGACGTCCCCCTCCTCCACGCGATGATCCGCGAACTGGCGGACTACGAACGGGCACTGGACGAGGCCCGGGCCACCGAGGAACAGCTGCGCGAGGCGCTCTTCGGGGAACACCCGGCGGTCTTCGCGCTGATAGCGGAGAGTGACGAATCCTCGGGCGAGGGAGATCGTTCCGGCGGCGAGCCGGTCGGCTTCGCGCTCTGGTTCCGCAACTTCTCGACGTGGACGGGCACGCACGGTATCTACCTCGAGGACGTCTACGTCCGCCCGCACGCCCGTGGCGGCGGTCACGGCAAGGCGCTCCTGGCGGAGCTGGCGCGGATCTGCGTCGACCGCGGCTACGGACGTTTCGAGTGGTCAGTGCTGGACTGGAACGCACCGTCGATCGCGTTCTACAAGTCCCTCGGCGCGGAGCCCATGGACGAGTGGACGGTTCAGCGGTTGTCCGGCGATTCGCTCCGGGCTCTTGCCGCGCTCGCGCACAGTGACGAAAATCCCAACAGGGCGACTGCTCTTTCGAATTGAGACCGCAGACCCCTAGCCACTGTCCGTACTCATGGGTTTACCATGAGTGACAGTCGCGGGGCTGCGGCGCTCAGCCCCGGATCGCGATAGCGTCTCAGCCGGACCATGTGCCGCGCCGGCCCGCGCCGCCCTTCACCGGAAGGCGGCGGACCGACGCTCCTCAACAGCTCAAGAAGCTTGTGCCACCTTGGAGGTGAGGGTGTCCCCAATCGCAGGCGAGCCTGGGACGACCCAGGACTTCGTGGAAGTCCGGCTGCCCGCTGCGGGTGCCTACCTGTCGGTGCTGCGGACGGCGACAGCCGGCCTCGCGGCCCGCTTGGACTTCACCCTCGACGAGATCGAGGACTTGCGCATCGCCGTCGACGAGGCGTGCGCGATCCTGCTGCAACAGGCCGTGCCCGGCTCCGTGCTGAGCTGTGTCTTCCGCCTGGTCGGCGACGCGCTGCGGGTGACCGTCTCCGCTCCCACCACGGACGGCCGCGCGCCCGAGCGCGACACCTTCGCCTGGACGGTGCTCTCCGCCCTGGCCGGTGAGGTCGACTCCACGGTCGCCGAGGACCGGACGGTCAGCATCAGCCTGCACAAGAAGCGCGGCGCCGGCCCCGGGCAGCCGTGACGGAAGAGGGGGCTCCGTGAGTACTGCGTCATCGCGGGGAGTGCGTACCCCGGCCATCCCGCAGCAGCCTGCCCGGCCGCACCCGGAGGAAGTCGAACCGGACCGCACGGGTCCGGAGCCGGACCAGGCGGGCGACCCATCAGAGCGGGCGGACCACATGGATCAGCACCAGCACCAGCAGCGGCCCCAGCACCACGATCCGCACGACCGCAGCGGTGCCCGGGCCCTGTTCATCGAGCTGCGGACGCTTCCGGACGGCTCGCCGGAGCGGGCCGAGCTGCGCAACCACCTGGTGCGGATGCACCTGCCCCTGGTGGAGCACCTGGCGCGGCGCTTCCGCAACCGCGGTGAGCCGCTCGACGACCTCACCCAGGTGGCCACGATCGGCCTGATCAAGTCGGTCGACCGCTTCGACCCGGACCGCGGCGTGGAATTCTCCACGTACGCGACGCCCACGGTCGTCGGCGAGATCAAGCGGCACTTCCGCGACAAGGGCTGGGCGGTGCGGGTGCCGCGCCGGCTGCAGGAGCTGCGCCTGGCGCTGACCACGGCCACGGCCGAGCTGTCGCAGCGGCACGGCCGCGCCCCGACGGTCCACGAGCTGGCCGAGCACCTGGGGATCTCGGAGGAGGAGGTGCTGGAGGGGCTGGAGTCCGCCAACGCCTACAGCACGCTCTCGCTGGACGTGCCCGACACCGACGACGAGTCGCCGGCGGTCGCCGACACCCTGGGCGCGGAGGACGAGGCGCTGGAGGGCGTGGAGTACCGCGAGTCCCTCAAGCCGCTGCTGGAGGACCTGCCGCCGCGCGAGAAGAAGATCCTGCTGCTGCGGTTCTTCGGCAACATGACCCAGTCGCAGATCGCCCAGGAGGTGGGCATCTCGCAGATGCACGTCTCGCGGCTGCTGGCGCGCACGCTCGCCCAGCTCCGGGACCGGCTGCTGATCGAGGAGTAGCCGGGACGTCCGGCGGACGGCCGCGCGAGCCGCTTCAGGACTCGCGGGGCCCGATCCCCAGCGCCTCGGTCGCCGTGGGGTTGACCACCAGCGCCAGGGTGACCACGGCGACCAGCGTCAGCACCACGGCGGCCGCGGTCATCGGCGCGCCGCCGGCGGTGAAGAGAGTCCAGGCGACCGGCAGCGCCATGATCTGGGTGATCATGGCCGGGCCGCGGCTCCAGCGCCGGAGCAGCCACAGGCCGCGCGCGGCCAGCAGCGGCAGTGCGGCCAGCGCGAGGACGGTCAGCCCGCCGGTCTCGGCCTGCTGCGGGCTGTCGGGCTTGCCGAGCAGGCCCATCACCAGCAGGTAGATGCCCGAGGCGGCGAGCGCCAGGCCCTGCAGGCCGGTCAGCACGGCGGCCGCCGTCAGCCGGGCCGGGCGGGGCCCGGCGGGCTCGGGGGCCGGGGCGGCGGTGCTCCCCCGTGCGCTCTTCCGGGCGGTCTTCGACGCGGACTGCTTGCTGCTCACCCCTGCAGGGTATCGGTACGCAAACCATCGGAAGCCGGGCCTGGGACGGATGGTGTACCGACAGGTAGGTAGGCTGGCGCGCATGCGTGCGCTTCTCGTGGTCAATCCTTCGGCCACCACCACCAGTGCCCGTACCCGCGATGTCCTGGTGCACGCCCTGGCCAGCGACCTCAAACTGGACGTCGCCACCACGGAGTACCGGGGACACGCCCGCGACCTGGCCCGCAGGGCGGCCGAGAGCGGGAACATCGAGCTGGTGGTCGCGCTCGGCGGGGACGGCACGGTCAACGAGGTCGTCAACGGCCTGCTGCACTCCGGCCCCGACCCGGCGGCCCTGCCCCGGCTCGCCGTGGTGCCCGGCGGCTCCACCAACGTCTTCGCCCGCGCCCTGGGGCTGCCCAACGACGTCGTGGAGGCCACCGGCGCCCTGCTGGACGCCCTGCGCGAGGGCTCCGAGCGGACGGTCGGCCTCGGACTCGCGGCCGGCACCCCGGGCACGGAGGACGAGGGGGTGCCCTCGCGCTGGTTCACCTTCTGCGCCGGCTTCGGGTTCGACGCGGGCGTCGTGGGCCGGGTGGAGCAGCAGCGCGAGCGCGGCAAGCGTTCGACGCACTCCCTGTACGTGCGACAGGTGGTGCGGCAGTTCCTGGGAGAAACGAACCGCCGGCACGGCACGATCACCCTCGAACGGCCTGGCGAGGAGCCACTCGCGAATCTCGTCATGTCGATAATCTGCAACACCGTGCCGTGGACCTACCTGGGCAACCGGCCGGTCTACGCGCTGCCCGACGCATCCTTCGACACCGCCCTTGACGTGCTGGGATTCACCAAGCTGTCGACCGTGACGGCCACCCGGTACGCCACCCAGCTGCTGACGTCGACGCCGGAGCGCGGCCCCCAGGGCAAACACGCAGTGTCACTGCATGACCAGGACTCGTTCACCTTGCATTCGCAGGCTCCCCTCCCCTTCCAGATGGACGGCGACCACCTCGGACTGCGCAGAAGCGTGACGTTCACAGGCGTTCGCCGTGCACTGCGTGTGATTGTGTGAGTGCTAGGGCCTAAAGTCCTTCCACTCGAACGTTTAGACTGGGTTCCACCCCCTGGAATGACGGCTGTGACCTAGCCGACACCGAGGAATCAAAAAAAACTTTCCGGAAGGGGTTGTATCCGTCGCCGAGGTTTGCGAGTCTCTTCATGGCGATCGGGACAGCCCGCCATCAAGGCTTCCCGGATAGCCCGAATCCCCTCCTTACCTTCCTTGGACCACACCGGTCTGCGACTGGGCGTCGGCCCTTCCCTTGCGGGGGGATTCGTGAAAGCGTTCACATTCACAAGCCACGTAGCCGTAACACGAGGAGATGGAGCAGCCATGGACTGGCGTCACAACGCCGTTTGCCGCGAGGAAGACCCCGAGCTGTTCTTCCCCATCGGCAACACCGGTCCTGCGCTGCTGCAGATCGAGGAAGCCAAGGCCGTCTGCCGCCGCTGCCCCGTCATGGAGCAGTGCCTGCAGTGGGCGCTCGAGTCCGGCCAGGACTCCGGCGTCTGGGGTGGCCTCAGCGAGGACGAGCGCCGCGCGATGAAGCGCCGCGCCGCTCGCAACCGGGCTCGCAACGCGACCGCCTGACACCCCTCGGCCCCCGAGCCGCAGCGCGCAGCACCCCCCACAGTGCGCTAAGCACCTAAAAGCTTTGAGCCCCGGACCTCACGCAAGAGGTCCGGGGCTCAGTGCTGTGCCCCGGGAGCCGGAGGCCGGGGCGTCGGTTACGGCTTCTCCGCGCGCACCGGAATGTCGAGCACTACCCGCGTTCCCTGCCCGGAAGCGGGCACCATGTCGAACTTTCCGCCCAACTCCCCCTCCACCAGGGTCCGTACGATCTGCAGGCCCAGGTTGCCGGCCCGGTGCGGGTCGAAGCCCTCGGGCAGGCCCCGGCCGTCGTCCTGCACGGAGATGAGCAGCCGGGCGTCCCGGCGCGTACCGCCGCGCACGGCGGTGACCTCGACCATGCCCTGCTCCCCCGGTCCGAAGCCGTGCTCGAGCGCGTTCTGCAGCAGCTCGGTGAGCACCATCGCGAGGGGGGTCGCGACCTCGGCGTCGAGTATCCCGAAGCGGCCGGTGCGGCGGGCGGCGACCCGGCCCGGGGAGATCTCGGCGACCATGGCGAGCACCCGGTCGGCGATCTCGTCGAATTCGACCCGTTCGTCGAGGTTCTGCGACAGCGTCTCGTGGACGATCGCGATGGACCCCACCCGGCGCACCGCCTCCTCCAGGGCCTCGCGCCCCTCGGCGGAGACGATGCGGCGGGCCTGCAGGCGCAGGAGGGCCGCCACGGTCTGGAGGTTGTTCTTCACCCGGTGGTGGATCTCCCGGATGGTGGCGTCCTTGGTGATCAACTCGCGCTCGCGACGTCGCAGTTCGGTAACGTCGCGCAGCAGTACGAGCGAACCGATGTGGCTGCCCTTGGGTTTGAGCGGGATCGCGCGCAGATGAATGACCCCGTCGTTGGCCTCGACCTCGAACTCCCGGGGGGCCCAGCCGCTGGCCAGCTTGGCCAGGCCCTCGTCGACCGGGGTGCGCGAGGGTGCCAACTGAGCGGTGGTCTCGCCCAGATGATGCCCGACGAGGTCGGCGGCGAGCCCGAGCCGGTGGTAGGCGGAGAGCGCGTTGGGGCTGGCGTACTGCACGATCCCGTCGGCGTCGAGCCTGATCAGGCCGTCGCCGGCGCGCGGCGAGGCGTCCATGTCGACCTGCTGGCCGGGGAAGGGGAAGGCCCCGACGGCGATCATCTGCGCGAGGTCGGAGGCGCTCTGCAGATAGGTGAGCTCCAGCCGGCTGGGGGTGCGCACGGTGAGCAGGTTGGTGTTCCGGGCGATGACCCCCAGGACCCGCCCCTCGCGCCGGACCGGGATGGACTCGACCCGCACCGGCACCTCCTCGCGCCACTCCGGGTCGCCCTCGCGGACGATCCGGCCCTCGTCGAGGGCGGCGTCCAGCATGGGCCGGCGGCCGCGCGGGACGAGGTGGCCGACCATGTCGTCCTGGTAGGAGGTGGGCCCGGTGTTGGGCCGCATCTGGGCGACGGACACGTAGCGGGTGCCGTCGAGGGTGGGCACCCACAGGACGAGGTCGGCGAAGGAGAGGTCGGAGAGCAGCTGCCACTCCGAGACCAGCAGGTGCAGCCACTCCAGGTCGGAGTCGTCGAGGGCGGTGTGCTGGCGTACGAGATCGTTCATGGAGGGCACGGCCCGAGCCTACCCGCGGGCCCGGCGGGCGGGGATTTTCCCCGGCCGGGTGAAGGGCGTGGACATCGACGAATGGTCTAGTCCACAATGAGAAGGCAAAGTCTCGCCCCCGCAGCACAAGGGGGCGAAGTCGGCCTGCGCCGGCCGCGGGGCCCGCACACCCCGTGGCATTCCGGGGCGGTCGATGTCGCTCCGGGCTGCGGTGCCGGTCGGGTTGAGGGTCCCGGCCAGGCGCCGCGGCCCGTAGTTCGTTCCGGCCCCCACACCGCCCCGGCCCCCGCCCCGTCCGGCCCCGGAGGCCTCGCCCCACCTCTGCTAGATTGGTCTATACCACCGAGTTTTTCCTTGAGATCGGCAGGCCCCAGCGTGGAAATTGTCATCGTTCCGGACGCCAAGGCAGGCGGCGAACTGATCGCGGAGGCAATCGGCGCCCTGCTGAGCCGCAAGCCCGACGCCCTGCTCGGCGTGGCCACCGGCTCCACCCCGCTGCCCATCTACGAGGCCCTCGAGGCCAAGGTCCGCTCCGGCGCCGTGGACCCCTCGCGCGCCCGCATCTGCCAGCTCGACGAGTACGTCGGGCTGCCCGCCGACCACCCCGAGTCCTACCGCTCCACGGTGCTGCGCCAGGTCGTCCGGCCGCTCGGCCTGACCGAGGGGTCCTTCATGGGCCCCGACGGCACCGCCGACGACGTCCAGGCCGCCTGCGAGGCCTACGACCGCGCCCTGCGCGAGGCCGGCGGCGTGGACCTGCAGATCCTCGGCATCGGCACCGACGGCCACATCGGCTTCAACGAGCCGTGCTCCTCGCTCGCCTCCCGCACCCGCATCAAGACCCTGACCCAGCAGACGCGCATCGACAACGCGCGCTTCTTCGACGGCGACATCGAGCAGGTGCCGCACCACGTCATCACCCAGGGCATCGGCACCATCCTCGAGGCCCGCCACCTGGTCCTGCTGGCCACCGGCGAGGGCAAGGCCGACGCCGTCGCGGCCACCGTCGAGGGCCCGGTCGCCGCGCTGGTACCGGCCTCGGCGCTGCAGCTGCACCCCCACGCGACCGTCGTCGTGGACGAGGCGGCGGCCTCGAAGCTGAAGCTGGCGGACTACTTCCGCCACACGTACGCCAACAAGCCGGTCTGGCAGGGGCTGTAAGCCCTTGGCGTCAAACGCCGGCCGGGCTGATTTCAGCCCGGCCGGCGTTTGAGGCCGCCGCGCGCAGCGCGGTCCCGGGGCGACTACGCCCCCGCGATGACCTCCGCGGCAGCGGCACCGCAGACCCGGGCCGCGCCGTGCGTGGCGATGTGCAGGGCGCCGCTCGGCGGGGCCTCGTTCAGGCCCATCTCGACCACGATCGTGTCCGGGCGGGCCGCCACCAGCGTGCCCAGGGCTGCGGCCATCCACGGGTGGCGGTGGACGTCGCGGACGACGGCGACGATCCGCCGGCCCCCCGCCGCCCCGAGCACCCGGTCGGCACCGGCCGTCTCACGGCCGTACGCGTGGGTCTCGGTCCCCGGCAGCAGCCGGGCCAGCTCGGCGCCGACGCCCCAGGGCGTCTCGTCGCCCACCGCGAAGTTCGCCAGCGGCGTGAACGCGGCGACGTACACGGGCCCGGTCAGCGGCTCGTGTCCCGCCGGGGCGGTCACCCGCAGCGCGCGGCGCGCCGCGACCAGGCCGATCTCCGGGGCGGGCGAGGTCCCCTCCTGCTCACCGCCCGCCCCCGAGGTCCAGCGCGCCAGGGCGCGCACCCGCGCGGCGGCGTCGGCGAGCCGCTCCTCGGGCAGTTCGCCGGACCGTACGGCCTCGACCAGCGCGTCGCGCAGCCGCAGCACGGTGTCCTCGTCGGCCAGGCCGCCGCCGACGCAGATGGCGTCGGCGCCCGCCGCGATCGCCATGACGCTGCCGCGTGCGATGCCGTACGTGGCGGAGATCGCCCTCATCTCCATGCCGTCGGTGACGACGAGGCCGTCGAAGCCGAGGCCGCCGTCGGTGACGGGCGCGCGCAGCAGACCGTGCAGGGCGGCCGGGCTGAGGGTGGCGGGCAGGGCGGCGTCGAGCGCGGGCAGCAGGATGTGGGCGCTCATCACGGCCTTGGTGCCGGCGGCGACCGCGGCGCGGAAGGGCACCAGCTCGCGTTCGCGCAGGGTGGCCAGGTCCGCGTCGATGCGCGGCAGGTCGTGGTGGGAGTCGACGGCGGTGTCGCCGTGGCCGGGGAAGTGCTTGGTGCAGGCGGCCACCCCGGCGGCCTGCAGCCCCTCGACGTAGGCGGCGGTGTGCCGGGCGACCAGGGCGGGGTCGGCGCCGAAGGACCGTACGCCGATGACCGGGTTGTCCGGGTCGGAGTTGACGTCGGCGGAGGGCGCCCAGTTGAGGTTGACGCCGCAGGCGGCGAGGCGGCGGCCGAGCTCGTGGGCGACGTCCCGGGTCAGCGCGGTGTCGTCGACGGCGCCGAGCGCGAGGTTGCCGGGGAAGGAGGATCCCGTGCGCACCTCCAGGCGGGTGACGTCGCCGCCCTCCTCGTCGATGGCGACGAGGACGTCGCCGCGCTCGGCGCGCAGCTGGGCGGTGAGGGCGGCGAGCTGCTCGGGCGAGGCGATGTTGCGGCCGAACAGCCCGACGGAGGAGAGGCCTTCGCCGAGCCGGCGCAGCAGCCAGTCGGGGGCGGTGGTGCCCGTGAAGCCGGGCTGGAGGACGGTGAGGGCATCGCGGGTGAGCGTGCCCTGCGGGGTCAGCGTCGTCATGTCGGTAGGGCTAGCCCTTCACTGCGCCGGACGTAAGACCACCCACGGCCTTGCGCTGGAGGATGACGAAGAGGATGAGGATCGGCACGGCGAACAGCGAGGAGGCGGCCATGGTGGCGCCCCAGTCGTCGCCGAAGGTGGTGCGGAAGCTCGTGAGCCACAGCGGCAGGGTCTGCGCGCCCGTCTCCTTGTTGAGGATCAGGACCATCGGGAACTCGTTCCAGACGGTGATGAAGCCGAAGAGCGAGGTGGCCATGACGCCGGGGGCGAGCAGGGGGAAGATCACCCGGACGAAGGCCTGGAAGCGGGTGCAGCCGTCGACCATCGCGGACTCCTCCAGCTCCTTGGGCACGGCGGCGACGTAGCCGCGCAGCGTCAGGACGGTGAAGGGCAGCACCATGACGGTGTATATGGCGGCCAGCGGTGCGAGGCTGTTGAGCATGTCCGCGTCGCGCACGATCATGTAGTAGGCGATGACCATGACCTCCCAGGGGGCCATCTGGGCCATCATCATCACCAGGATGAAGCTCTTGCGGCCCCGGAAGCGCATGCGGGCGACGGCGAACGACGCCAGCAGCGCGATGACCAGGGACAGGCCGACCGCGATCACGGTGACGGTCAGGGAGTTGCCGACGAAGGTCCAGAAGCCGTCCGCCTCGACGGCCCGGGTGAAGTGGTCGAGGGTGGGGCTGGTGGGGAACCACACCGGGGTGTCGCTGACGATGTCGCGGTTGGCCTTGAAGGCCGTGGCGAACATCCAGTAGACGGGGAACGCGAAGACGATGAAGAGAACGACCGCGGTCGCCCCCGGCCAGACGCGACCGAGCAGCGAGCCGGAGCCCGTCCGGCGGTCGAGGGCGGAACGCCTCACAGCTCGTCCTCCTCTTGCTTGAGAACCAGGCGCAGGTAGTACGCGGTCAGGGCCAGCAGGATCACGATGGTCAGGATGGAGATCGCGGCGCCCATGCCGAAGTGCTGGCTGCCCATGCCCTCCTGGAAGGCGTAGACGGGCAGGGTCTCGGTGAGCCGGTCCGGGCCGCCCTCGTTGATCGCGAAGACCTGGGTGAAGGACTTGAAGACCCAGATGACCTCGAGGAACGCGGTGGCGAGGAAGAAGGGCCGCAGGAAGGGGAAGGTCACCGAGGTGAACTGCTTCCAGCTGCCCGCGCCGTCCAGCGCGGCCGCCTCGTAGAGCTCCTTGGGGATCGTGGTCGTGGCGGCGTAGAGGTTGATCGCCACGAAGGGCACCGACTGCCAGACGATCAGCACCGTGATCACGAAGAACGTCGACAGCTGGTCGCCGGTCCAGCTGTAGCCGGCCATGGAGTGCCAGCCGAGCGCGTCGAGGAGGTAGTTGACGACGCCGAACCGCTGGTCGAACAGCCACTGGAAGACGGTGGTCGCGGCGACGACGGGCATGGCCCAGGCCAGGACCAGGCCGAGTGAGAGCAGCAGCCGGAGCTTGGTGCCGAGCCGGGCGAGCAGCAGCCCGGTCAGACAGCCGGCCGTCATGATCAGTACGACGTTGACCGCGGTGAAGACGACCGAGCGGCCGGTGACCGACCAGAACTCGGAGCTGCCCAGGACCTCGGAGTAGTTGTCGAAGCCGATCCACTCGGTGACGTGGCGGATCAGCTGGCGCCGGTTGAGCTCCTGGAACGACAGCAGGCCGTTCTTGACCATCGTCCAGCCGAGCAGCAGCACGGTGAGGGCGACGGTGGGGAGGATCAGCAGATAGGGGACGGCCGTGCCGGCCCGTCGCCGGCCGCCCGCGAGCGGCGGGGCGCCGCCCTTGCCGGTCCGGGGTGCCGGCACGGCGGCCGTCACCTCTTCGGTCTGCGCTGACATCGTCGTCCGCCTTCTCCCCTGTGCAACGGTCTTACGTCTGGCGCGGC
>NZ_BNBL01000003.1:458957-605737 GCF_014655595.1 Streptomyces griseocarneus
TGGTGATCACCACGCGCCCCCGGCCGGTCGAGCTCACTCGGCCGGGCTCACTCGGCCGAGGTCACTGCTTCTGGCCGAGGCGCTTGTTCATGTCGGCCTCGACCTGCTTGGCGGCCTCTTCGGGCGACTTGCCGTTCAGAACGGCCGTCATGTACGCCTTGACCGGGTTGGGGGCGTTCTCCACCGCGGCCCACTCGGCGATCAGCGGGGTGGTGCCGCCGCCCTTGGCGGCGGGGGCCGCGGCCTCGGCGGCGGCCTGGCCCTTGAGGTTGCCGAGCAGCGAGTCCTTGTTGGGGATCGAGCCGACCTCCTTGGCCAGCGCGCCCTCGTGCTTGTCGGACAGCGCGATCTTCAGGAACTCCTTGGCGAGGTCCTTCTTCTTGCTGCCCTCGGAGACGGCGAGGTTGGAGCCGCCGAGGAAGACGCCCTCGGGCTTGCCCGCGCTCTCGCCGGGGATGGTGAAGTAGCCCAGGTCCTTCTCGATCTCCGGGTTCGCCTTGATCGCGGTGTTGGCCTCCCAGCCCATGCCGATGAACGCGCCGGTCTTCCCCTTGGCGAAGACGTCGGCCTGCTGCGGGGTGGCCTCGTCCTTGTCCTTGGGGGCCTTGGAGAAGGACTGGTACTTCTTGTAGGTCTCCATGGCCTTGGCGACCTTGGGGTCGGCCAGGTTGGAGACCCACTTCTTGCCGTCCTTCTTCACCAGGTCGGCACCGGTGCCGATGGTCAGGCCGTCGAAGAAGTACCAGTTCTGGCCGGGCAGGTAGAGCGGCTCGGCGTCGCCCTTGCTCTGAATGGCCTCGAGGTCCTTGAAGAACTCGTCCCGGGTCTTGGGGGTGTCCTTGATGCCCGCGTCCGCCCAGATCTTCTTGTTGTAGATGACCACGCGGTTGGCCGCGTACCAGGGGGCGGCGTACTGCTTGCCCTCGAAGACGGCCGGCTTGTTCAGGGACTCGGTCCAGTCCCCGCCGATCTCCTTCTTCAGGTCCTCGAGCTCGGCGAGGCCGCCGGTCTGGGCGTAGGAGGGCGTCTGGGTGTTGCCGATCTCGACGACGTCCGGCGGGCTGGACTCGGAGAGGGCGGTGGTGAGCTTCTGCTGGATGCCGTCCCACTTCTGGATCTGGATGTTGAGCTTGGCCCCGGTCTTCTGTTCGAACTCGGCCTGGACGGCCTTCGTCCAACCGGGCGGATTCGAGCCATCCATGAACCAGACGGTCAGACTCTTGGCCCCGGAACCGCCGTCGCCGGATTCCTTGTCACTGTCGCTGGACCCACAGGCAGCAACACTCACCAGCATGGCCGCGACACCCGTCGCCGCTATGAGCCCTCGCTTCACAGCACTCTCCTCAAGGACCGAATGTGGTCTTTAATGGTTTAGACCAGTGCCCGCAGCTTGGCCTAGACCTTTTGGGGTGTCAAGGGTGTATAAGAGTCGCTGTCGGCTCCGTTACCGGACCGACACCTCGAGGTCGACCCGGGTATCTCCGGGCCCCTCGGGCTCGGCCCGTGCCACCATGTGACCGCTATAGACGGAGGAGCCGGTGACGGCAGCAGGATCATCGGAGTCGGGAAGGCACGCCATGGCGACCGAGGGCGGTACGGAGAGCGGCGGCGCCGCGGGCGGGGCGCGGACCGCGCGCGTGCCCAAGTATTACCGGCTCAAACGGCACTTGCTGGAAATGACCGAAACCATGCCTCCCGGCACTCCGGTGCCCCCGGAGCGGACGCTGGCGGCCGAGTTCGACACCTCGCGCACCACGGTGCGCCAGGCCCTGCAGGAGCTGGTCGTCGAGGGCCGCCTGGAACGCATCCAGGGCAAGGGGACGTTCGTCGCCAAACCCAAGGTCTCCCAGGCACTGCAACTCACCTCCTACACGGAGGACATGCGGGCCCAGGGCCTCGAGCCCACCTCCCAGCTGCTGGACATCGGCTACGTCACCGCCGACGACCGGCTCGCCGGGCTCCTCGACATCGCGACGGGCGGGCGCGTCCTGCGCATCGAGCGGCTGCGGCTGGCCAGCGGCGAGCCGATGGCGATCGAGACCACCCACCTGTCGGCGAAGCGCTTCCCCGCCCTGCGCCGGAGCCTGGCGAAGTACACCTCGCTCTACACCGCCCTGGCCGAGGTCTACGACGTCCGCCTGGCCGAGGCGGAGGAGACCATCGAGACCTCCCTGGCCACCCCCCGCGAGGCCGGTCTGCTCGGTACGGACGTGGGCCTGCCGATGCTGATGCTCTCCCGCCACTCACTGGACGCACAGGGCAACCCGGTCGAATGGGTGCGCTCGGTGTACCGGGGGGACCGCTACAAGTTCGTGGCGAGGCTGCGGCGGCCGGCGGACTGAGACGGCCGGAGCCAGGCCCGGCCGGGGGTCCGGGGGTTGCCCCCGGAACAGCACAGTGTGGCAAGGCTGCGGCGGCCGGCGGACTGACGGCGTCGGCCTGCGGATCGGGCCCTGGTCCCGGGCGGATTGAAGGCCCTGGCACCCCCGCTGACCAGGGGTCACGTACGGTGGCGGGATGAGCCAAGCTGTCGATGCGGTCGAGGCCGCCGCCATCGCCCTGACCGAGGGTTCCTGGATTCCGTCCGACTACGAACTGGGCCTCGCCCAGGAGTTCCTCACCCGTCGTGAGCAGCTGGAACAACGTCTGCTGCCGGGCATGCCCGCCTGCCCCCAGGCCCAGGGCTGGGTGTCCCAGCACGTGCTGTGGCTGGAGGACGTGGCCCACCTCGCCGACGAGCTGCTGGCGACCTGGCGGGACTGGCTGCCGGGCAGCCCCATGCTCGCGGTGATCGGCGCCTACAGCGGCCTGGCCCGCTCGGTGGCCCCCCTCTCGGCCCAGCTCGGGCGGGCGTGGGAGGAGGAGTGGTCGGGCCCCTGTTCGCAGGAGGAGGCCGTGTGGTGGGAGGACTGGCACCTGCCGCCGGAGCAGCGCCGGCAGCTCGACGCGCTGACGGAACGGCTGGTGATCGTGGGGTCGGTCGTGGTCATGGCCCTCAACCGGGGCCAGGGCGCCCGCTGACCGTCCGCCGACGGGCCGGCCGGGGCCGGACGTACGAAACGGCCGCACCCGGGGTTGCCGGGTGCGGCCGTCGTCGTCAGGCGGGGCCGGCTAGGCCACGGTGGTCAGCCGGTCGTGCCGCAGCCGCACCGGTTCGGTGTCCGCGTCGTTGTGACGGGCGGCCCAGGTCTCCAGGGCCGTGCGGCACGCGTGGTCCACGTGGCGCAGGGGGGACAGGTCGAGCTCGATGGGCCGGTCCTGCGGGAGCGCCTCCAGGGTCTCCAGGATGCGGGGCAGCCGCAGGAACGTGGCGTTGCCGGTGAGGGTCACCGTCATCCGGCCGTCGTCCTCGCGGACCTCGAGGTTGACCTTCGAGGTCTCCCACGCCGACTTCACCACCGCCAGCAGGAGCCCGAGCACCACGCCCTCGAACATGCTGGTCGTCACGATGGCGACGGCCGTGACCGCGAGGATCACCGCCTCGCCCCGGTGGTCGCGCCACAGCGGGACGATCTCCTTCACCGGGACCAGCTTGCAGCCGGCGTGCACCAGCACGCCCGCCAGCGCGGCGAGCGGGATGATGCCGATCGCCGCGGGCAGCAGCACGGCGAACAGCAGCAGCCACGCGCCGTGCAGCACCCGGGAGAGCGGGGTCCTCGCGCCCGCCTGGACGTTGGCCGCGCTGCGGACGATGACGGCCGTCATCGGCAGGGCGCCGAGCACGCCGCACACCGTGTTGCCCACGCCCTGGGCGAGCAGTTCCTTGTCGTAGTGGGTGCGCGGGCCGTCGTGCATCCGGTCCACGGCGGCCGCGCTGAACAGGGATTCGGCCGAGGCGATGAGGGTGAAGGCGAGGACCGTGCCGAGCACGGCGACGCTGGCGAGCGAGGTGAGGTCGTTCAGTCCGGGCGGCTGGATGGCGTCCAGCAGTCCCTTGACCTCGACGTTGGCGATGTCCAGGCCGCCCGCGGCGGTGACGGCCGTGGCGAGCGCGACGGCGACCAGCGGCGCGGGCACCAGCTGGGCCTTGCCCGGGAGCTTCTTCCACAGGACCAGCACCGCGATGGTCGCCGCGCCGACCGCGAAGGCGGTCAGGGCGTCGCCGTCGGTGACGATGTCCACGGCGAGCCCGGGGACGCCCGCTATCTTCTCCACGCCCGACCGCGGCTGCTTGACACCGGCCATGGTGTAGAGCTGGCCGAAGAGCAGGACGAGTCCGATGCCGGCGAGCATGCCGTGGACGACGGCGACGGAGATCGCCCGGAACCACCTGCCGAAGCGCAGCGCGCCCAGGGCGAGTTGGAGCAGTCCGGTGACCAGGACGATGGCGCCGAGCATGCCGAGGCCGAACTCGCGGACGGCCTCGAACACCAGCACCGTCAGGCCTGCGGCGGGGCCGCTGACCTGGAAGGTGCTGCCGGGCATGGCGCCGACGACGAGGCCGCCGACTATGCCCGTGATCAGGCCGAGTTCGGCCGGTACCCCGGATGCCACGGCCACGCCGACGCACAACGGCAGGGCCACGAGGAAGACGACGAGCGAGGCGAGCGCGTCCTGGCGCAGGACGGCCGGTTTCTTGACGGAGAACATGGGTGAGGGCCCCTCGGGTGGTGCGGCCGGGTGGTTCACAGAGGTCCGAACGGCCCGTGGCCGTTCTCGGGCCGGTGCACGGTGACCGAGCCGGTGTGCACCTCGTAGTACCAGGCGTGCAGGGTGAGCAGCCCTTCCTCGAGGCGCTCGCGGACGCAGGGGTAGTCCCGCAGGGTCTGGAGCTGGGTGACGGCGTGGGCCTGTACGGCCGCGGCCATGTCGGGGGAGTCCGCGGGGGCGGTCCGGGTGTTCGCGTCCGCGGGCACGGCGCGGTCGAGCCAGCCCTGGACGGCGGGTGCGGAGGAGAGGTCGTCGCCCCGGACGACGGCGCTCACGGCGCCGCAGTGGGAGTGTCCGCAGACGATGATGTCGCGGACGCCCAGCACGCGGACCGCGTACTCGATGGTGGCGGTCTCACCGGAGGGGTGGTCGCTGCGGTACTCGGGGACGATGTTGCCCGCGGTACGGAGCTCGAAGAGTTCGCCTGGTTGCGCGCCGGTGATGAGGGACGGCACCACGCGCGAGTCGGAGCATGTGATGAACAGGGTCTCCGGCGACTGGCCGGCTTCGAAAGCGCGGAAGCTCTCGGCGTTCTCGGCCACGTGGGTTGCGAACGATCGGGCGTTGTCGATGAGCGACTTCATGTTGGCCTGCCTCCTGCGCCCCGTGGGTTCCCGTTGGGGGCGCGGTGTGTTCAAGTCAGCATTACGGGTGTGAGCGCGCCAGTGCATGGCTGCGCCGGCCGTCGTGCAGTCAATCCTGCACGGCGGACGAGACCATTACTTTACCTGCACGTTACCCTTCGATGACAGGTAAATATTTCATCAAATAGGGCTCGCGGTTGGGCACTTGGGGCGCACACTCCGCACATCACCACCGTGACTACGCCCACATACGCCCCAAGCGTCAAGTGGACTCTTTACTTCCTATTGATGCGCCCGTTGCGCCCACAGCAGGGGTTCCCACAAGGGTTTCTGACGAACCGTCGGGGCGTTGCCATTCCGATATGCGGATAGGGGGTGACGTCCGGAGGCGGCCTCCCTTAGATTTCCCCGACATTACGCATGTGATCGCACAGGGGACGGAGCCACCGATGTCGGAACCACCGGAGCAGCCCGCAAAGGGATCGAGAAGGCCGGTCGTCACCGTGCCGTTGATCGTCGCCGGGGTGTGCCTGGCCGTACCCTTCGCGGCGATGCTGTGGGTCGGCTCCTATTCCCGGCTCACGCCCGCCCTCGCCGGCGTCCCGTTCTTCTACTGGTACCAGATGCTGTGGGTCCTCATCTCGACGATGCTCACCGTCGTCGCCTACGTCATCGTCCGCCGCCACGAGCGGAAGCACCGGGGCGGTGAGGTCCGGTGAAGGACGGCGTGAACGGCGTGGCACTCGCCGTGTTCGTGTTCTTCTTCCTCGCCGTGACCGTCATGGGCTTCATGGCGTCGAAGTGGCGGCGGGCGGAGAACGCCAACAACCTCGACGAATGGGGACTGGGCGGCCGCTCGTTCGGCACCTGGGTCACCTGGTTCCTGCTCGGCGGCGACCTCTACACCGCCTACACCTTCGTCGCCGTCCCGGCGGCCATCTACGCGGGCGGCGCGGCGGGCTTCTTCGCGGTGCCCTACACCATCCTCTGCTACCCGCTGGTCTTCACCTTCCTGCCGCGCCTGTGGTCGGTGTCGCACAAGCACGGGTACGTGACCTCGTCGGACTTCGTCCGGGGCCGGTTCGGCTCCCGGGGCCTGTCCCTGGCGCTCGCGCTGACCGGCATCCTCGCCACCATGCCGTACATCGCCCTGCAGCTGGTCGGCATACAGGCCGTCCTCGACGTGCTGGGCGTCGGCGGCGGCGAGGGCACCAACTGGTTCGTCAAGGACCTGCCGCTGCTGATCGCCTTCGGCGTGCTCGCGGCCTACACCTACTCCTCGGGCCTGCGGGCGCCGGCGATGATCGCCTTCGTCAAGGACGCACTGGTCTACATCGTCATCATCGTGGCGATCATCTACATCCCGATCAGGCTCGGCGGCTTCGACGACATCTTCGCCAAGGCCGGTCACGCGTTCGCTGCCGAAAACCCGGCAACGGGCAAGCCGCGCGGCGCGCTCGTCACCGGCCCGCAGGCGCAGTGGTCGTACGCGACGCTCGCGCTGGGTTCGGCGATGGCGCTGTTCCTCTATCCCCACTCGGTGACGGCGGTGCTCTCCAGCAAGGGCCGCAACGTCATCCGCCGCAACACCACCATCCTTCCCCTCTACTCCCTGATGCTGGGCCTGCTGGCGATGCTGGGCTTCATGGCGCTGGCCGCCGGGGTGAAGGTCAAGAACGGCCAGCTGGCGATCCCGCAGCTGTTCGAGGACATGTTCCCGGACTGGTTCACGGGCGTGGCCTTCGCCGCGATCGGCATCGGGGCGCTCGTCCCGGCGGCCATCATGTCGATCGCCGCCGCAAATCTGTTCACCCGGAACATCTACAAGGACTTCCTCAAGCCGGACGCCTCGCCCGAACACGAGGCGAAGGTGTCCAAGCTCGCCTCCCTGCTCGTCAAGGTCGGAGCGCTCGTTTTCGTCCTCACCATGGACAAAACGGTCGCCATCAACTTCCAGCTGCTCGGCGGCATCTGGATCCTGCAGACGGTCCCGGCGCTCGTCGGCGGGCTCTTCACCCGCTGGTTCCACCGCTGGGCGCTGCTGGCCGGCTGGGCGGCCGGCATGGGGTACGGGACCTGGCGGGCGTACGCCACGCCGAGCGCCACCCAGTCCCACTTCGGGAACACCAACCTCATCCCCCTCATCGGGGAGAAGGGCTACATCGGCCTCACCGCGTTCGCCCTCAATGTGATCGTCGTCATCGTGGCGACCGTCATCCTGAAGGCGGTCAAGGCTCCCGACGGGATCGACCGGACGAAGCCGTCGGACTACACCGCCGACGCCGGCGACCCGGGCGTCGCGGCGGAGCTCCCCCCGGCCACGGCGGGGGCCCCTGGCGGCCACTGACCGCGCCCTGAAGGGCCCGCCGGACCCACCCCGGCACCCAGGGCCGCCACACCCCCGTCCAGGGGGCGTGGCGGCCCTTTCGCATGCGCTTCCGTAACCTTGTGGAGCCCTTGCGCGGCCCGTCCGTTAGCACATTCCGCGACCGCGTCATGACGCGACGACACAACATGTGGGGGCGCGTACGAGGGGCGGCACTAGATGTATGCTCGTCCTCGCTGACGTCGCAGGGGAATCCGGTGAAAGTCCGGAACTGTCCCGCAACGGTGTATGTGTGCGCATATACCCAGCGCACCTGTAGTCCGAGGACCTGCCGCCAGCACGCCCACCACCGAGTCCTGCCATGGGCTCGGCTTTAGGCGTTGAATTCGTCCGGGCCCCGCGGGTTGGGCCGACGGACGCCTACGAGGCATGCCCCGGTGCATTCGGCATGTCCGCGTACGCGACCGTCGCGCGCTCCCGCCCG
Source organism: Streptomyces griseocarneus (assembly GCF_014655595.1). Classification (GTDB taxonomy): domain Bacteria; phylum Actinomycetota; class Actinomycetes; order Streptomycetales; family Streptomycetaceae; genus Streptomyces; species Streptomyces griseocarneus. The sequence continues at coordinate 467,002 of NZ_BNBL01000003.1, forward strand.
GCCCACCCAGCCGAGCGAGGGAGAGCCACACGTGACCATCGCGCCCGCAGATCCGGTCTCAGCGAACGCGGAAGCGACCGGCGGCCCCGGGACCGCGCTGCTGCGCACCCTGACCGATCTCACCGCCGATCTGCCCGCCACCGACCCGGGCAAGGTCGCCGCCGCCGCGCTGCGCGGCCGGCACCCCGGCTCGGACGAGGCAGAGCTGCGCTCCCTCGCCACCGAGGCCGCCGCCGGCCTGATCGCCGAGGAGCCGGAGTACTCCCGCCTCGCCGCCCGGCTGCTCACCCGCGCCATCGCCGACGAGGCGGCCGGCGAGGGTGCGACCTCCTTCTCCGCCTCGGTGGCCGTCGGCCACCGCGAGGGCCTGATCGCGGACGAGACCGCCGCGTTCGTCAAGGAGCACGCCGAGCGCCTGGACGCGCTGGTCGAGGGCGCGCTGTCCGACGGCGCCGACGACCGCTTCGGCTACTTCGGCCTCCGCACCCTGCACAGCCGCTACCTGCTGCGCCACCCGATCACCCGCAACGTGATCGAGACCCCGCAGCACTTCCTGCTGCGCGTGGCCTGCGGCCTGGCCGAGGACCACTCCGTGCGGGCCCTGGAGGACGTCGCCGAGCTCTACGCGCTCACCAGCACGCTCTCCTACCTGCCGTCCTCCCCCACGCTCTTCAACTCCGGCACCCGCCACCCGCAGATGTCGTCCTGCTACCTGCTGGACTCGCCGCTGGACGAGCTGGACTCGATCTACGACCGCTACCACCAGGTGGCGCGCCTGTCGAAGCACGCGGGCGGCATCGGCCTGTCGTACTCGCGCATCCGCTCCCGCGGCTCGCTGATCCGCGGCACCAACGGCCACTCCAACGGCATCGTGCCGTTCCTGCGCACCCTCGACGCCTCCGTCGCCGCCGTGAACCAGGGCGGCCGCCGCAAGGGCGCGGCCTGCGTCTACCTCGAGACGTGGCACGCCGACATCGAGGAGTTCCTGGAGCTCCGCGACAACACCGGTGAGGAGGCCCGCCGCACCCACAACCTCAACATCGCGCACTGGATCCCGGACGAGTTCATGCGTCGCGTCGAGGCCGACGCCGACTGGTCGCTCTTCTCCCCCGCCGACACGCCGGACCTGGTCGACCTCTACGGCGACGAGTTCGACGCCGCGTACCGCCGGTACGAGGCCGAGGGCAAGGCCGTCAAGCAGATCCCGGCCCGCGTGCTGTACGCCCGCATGATGCGCACCCTCGCGCAGACCGGCAACGGCTGGATGACGTTCAAGGACGCCGCCAACCGCACCGCCAACCAGACGGCCGAAAAGGGCAAGGTCGTCCACTCCTCGAACCTCTGCACCGAGATCCTCGAGGTCACCGACGACGGCGAGACCGCGGTCTGCAACCTGGGCTCGGTCAACCTCGCGCAGCACCTCGGTGCCGACGGCGAGATGGACTGGGAGAAGCTCGACCGTACGGTCCGTACGGCCGTGACGTTCCTCGACCGCGTCGTGGACATCAACTTCTACCCGACCGAGCAGGCCGGCAACTCCAACAGCCGCTGGCGCCCGGTGGGCCTGGGCCTGATGGGTCTGCAGGACGTCTTCTTCCGCCTGCGCCTGTCCTTCGACTCGGCCGAGGCGAAGGCGCTGTCCACCAAGATCTCCGAGCGGATCATGCTCGCGGCGTACGAGGCCTCGGCCGACCTCGCCGAGCGGCACGGCCCGCACCCGGCCTGGTCCGCGACCCGCACCGCCCGCGGCGTGCTGCACCCGGACCACTACCCCAACGCCGTCGCCGCGTGGGAGGACCGCTGGGAGGCGCTGCGCGCCCGCATCGCCGCGGTCGGCATGCGCAACTCGCTGCTGCTGGCGATCGCCCCGACGGCCACCATCGCCTCCATCGCGGGCGTCTACGAGTGCATCGAGCCGCAGGTCTCCAACCTGTTCAAGCGCGAGACGCTCTCCGGTGAGTTCCTGCAGGTCAACACCTACCTGGTGGAGGACCTCAAGAAGCTCGGCGTGTGGGACCGCACGACCCGCGACGCCATGACGGACGCCAACGGCTCGATCCAGGACATGAAGTGGATCCCGCAGGAGGTGCGCGACCTCTACCGCACCGCCTGGGAGATCCCGCAGCGCGCCCTGATCGACATGGCCGCGGCCCGTACGCCGTACCTGGACCAGAGCCAGTCGCTGAACCTCTTCATGGCCTCGCCCACCATCGGCAAGCTCAGCTCGATGTACGCGTACGCCTGGAAGCAGGGCATCAAGACGACGTACTACCTGCGCTCCCGCCCGGCGACCCGCATCGCCCGCGCCGCCTCCGGCGGTGCCGCGGCCCCCGCCACCATCCCCGTGCAGCAGGCCGCGCCCGACGCGGACGCCATCGCCTGCTCCCTTGAGAACCCCGAGTCCTGCGAGGCATGCCAGTGACCGCCCCCGTCCAGAAGAACCTGCTCGACCCGGGCTTCGAGCTGACCCTGCGTCCCATGCGGTACCCGGACTTCTACGACCGCTACCGCGACGCGATCAAGAACACCTGGACCGTCGAGGAGGTCGACCTCCACTCGGACGTCGCCGACCTCGCCAAGCTGTCCCCGGGCGAGCAGCACATGATCGGCCGCCTGGTCGCGTTCTTCGCGACCGGCGACTCGATCGTGGCCAACAACCTCGTGCTGACGCTGTACAAGCACATCAACTCCCCCGAGGCGCGGCTGTACCTGTCGCGGCAGCTCTTCGAGGAGGCCGTGCACGTCCAGTTCTACTTGACGCTGCTCGACACCTACCTGCCCGACCCGGAGGAGCGCTCCGCCGCGTTCGCGGCCGTGGAGAACATCCCCTCCATCCGTGACAAGGCGCAGTTCTGCTTCAAGTGGATCAACGAGGTCGAGAAGCTCGACCGGCTGGAGACGAAGGCCGACCGCCGTCGCTTCCTGCTCAACCTGATCTGCTTCGCCGCCTGCATCGAGGGCCTGTTCTTCTACGGCGCCTTCGCCTACGTGTACTGGTTCCGCAGCCGCGGCCTGCTGCACGGCCTGGCGACCGGCACCAACTGGGTCTTCCGCGACGAGACCATGCACATGAACTTCGCGTTCGAGGTCGTGGACACGGTCCGCCAGGAGGAGCCCGACCTCTTCGACGACGAGCTCCAGCAGCAGGTCACCGACATGCTGAAGGAGGCCGTGGAGGCGGAGCTGCAGTTCGGCCGCGACCTGTGCGGCGAGGGCCTGCCGGGCATGAACACCGAGTCCATGCGCGAGTACCTGCAGTGCGTCGCCGACCAGCGGCTCCAGCGCCTGGGCTTCAAGCCGGTCTTCGGCTCGGAGAACCCTTTCTCCTTCATGGAGCTGCAGAACGTCCAGGAGCTGACCAACTTCTTCGAGCGCCGCGCGTCCGCGTACCAGGTGGCGGTCGAGGGCACGGTCGCCTTCGACGACGAGTTCTAGGCCTCTGACCCGGCCGGAGGGCCCGCACGGAATACTTCCTTCCGTGCGGGCCCTCCGTCGTTCCGCTCAGTACCCGTCGCCGTCCTCGTCGTCGTGGTCCTCCTCGTACGCGTTCGCGTCCTCGTAGGCCTCCTCGTCCTCCTGCCCAGGCGCCTCCGGCGCATGGTTGAACAGGATGTTCTGCACCTCGATCGCCGTGGTGTGGAGCTTCGTCCAGTCCTCGTAGGTCCCCATGGGGTGCCAGGTCCCCGCGTCGGCCCCCAGCGCCACCAGCCGGTCCAGGCTCTGCCGGGCCAGGTCCAGCCGGGTGGCGAGCGAGCGGCGCTCGTCCGCCAGCTGCTCCGGCAGCGACTTCTGCGCCTCGGCCTCGGGGTCCGAAGCCTTGCGCTGGTCCTCCTCCAGGGCCGCGCGTACGGGATCCGAGACGAACACGACCTCGTACTGGCTCAGGAGCACGGGCGCGTTGGCGCCGTCCCGGCTGACGCGGTCCGGCGCGGCCAGGTCCACGGCCACCACCTCGTAGCGGTCGCCGGAGGCCGAGTCGTCGGTTCGCCTCTCGAACTGCTTGTCCGTCAGGGCGTTGAGCGGCAGACGCCCGGCGTCGAAGCGGTTGGCCGCCAGCGCCAGGGTCCACAACCCCTTCTCGTTGTCCGCTGCGGCCAGACCACCCACGACCTTGTGGACATCGGCACGGAAGGGGACCGTGACGCCGACGGCCGAGCCGACGTTGCGGGTGATCAACTTGTCGGCGATCAGCGCCACTCCGCCGGCCACCGCCAGCGTGTTGAGCGCGTCGGCGTCACCTGCCGCCGCGGGGCCGACGAGCGTGGTGAAGTCCTCCGTCGGCAGAGGCTCCCATTCGCGCTCCAGCACGTCGGGGCAGAGCACTCCGCCGTTGGCCCAGGCGTTCCTGGCCTGCTTGAGCACGCGTTGCTTGGCGGCACGCCACGGCAGGTCGACCATGGGGCCCAGGAGCCCGGCGAACCCGGGCACGCCCATGCGCTTGTCCCCCTTGATCTCCTTGGCGTGGTGCTTGAGCGCCGCGAAGAATCCGGGCCGGGTCAGGGCGTGAACGAGGTACACGGCCCGCCACAGCGATGTTCCCGGGATCCGGTCGTCGCGGAAGACATCGGGCGTGGCCGACGGGCGCTTGCGGCCCACCGCCAGATCGTAGAGATCCTGCAGCTCCGCTCCTGGCCAGCCGCCGACGCCGCCCTGGACCACGCGCTTGAGCGCCCTGGTGCCGACCTCGACGTTCTGCGCGGCGGGATCCCAGGCCTTGAACTCGACGTGGACGGAGGCCAGGATGCTGCGCACCGCGTCGTCGAACAGGTCCGGACCGCGGAGCGCTCCGCCGTGGTGCGCGGCTATGCCCACCGCGATCTGGGCCGGCAGGACACAGGCCTGCGCGATCTGGATGGCCTTCAGCGACACCTGGTCGCCGGCCACGCCCTTGAGGAACTCGCCCCGCAGCTCCGCCAGGGCCTCCTCCCTCCCCTGCGCCAGCCGCTGGCTCAAGGGGCGCTCGGCCGCCCCCCGGCGCTGCGGGCGCTCGGCGAACAGCAGGCGCACCGCCTCCCGCGCCACCTCCTCGTGGCCGGCCTCGGGGCCCGCGAGCACCTTCCAGGCGCTGGCGAGCCGGGTGATGCCGTCGCGCACGGCCAAGGCGTGAACCGGCTCGCTCCCGTCCGCGAACTCGAAGATCACGGGGTGGGCTATGACCGCCCTGGTCACCCTCCGGGCCAGGATCGACTCGTCGTACCTGTTGAGCTTCAGGGTCGCCGCGATCGTCTGCAGGACGTGATCACGCAGGTGACCACGGTCGCGGTAGCGATAGCGGACCGCCGCCTGGGGCCCCTGTTCGGTCTCGACCCCGATGACCTCGGGGTCTTGGGTGGGATGGTCCTCCTGGCCGGTACGGGGCTGCAGTCCGGGGAAGAGCTCGGTGAGCCACACCCGGGCGTGCACGGACCTGAGCGTCGCCCCGTCGACGTGCTCCTCGACGAGCATGCTCGCGGCCGCGCCGGACTGCTGCTGGCGCAGCTGGGACGCGAGCGCCTCGGGGTGGACCACGGCCCGTGCCACCGCGTGCCAGGCGTCTTCGGACAGGGCGGTGTAGGGGTTGTTCAGCCCCGCGCGGATCGCCTTGGAGCGCTCTCCGGCACTGGACTGGTCCGGGATGAACCGCTCGAAGCCGGTGACGGTGATCTCGGCGTCACCCCACTCGACCTTGAGCGTCTCTCCGGGGGCTCGCTCCGGCGTGGACGGGCGCGCGGGCGTCGCACCGCCGTCCCGGGCGTGCGAGAAGCGTGGCTCGCGCGATCCCTGGAAGTCCTCCTGCACCTCAGTATCCCCCTCTTATGATCACTGTGTGTAGCTGAGTACGGGCTTGTTGCGCACAGATTGTTGATCTGGGAGACTGGTGAAGCGGTCCCGGCCCGAGTATTCGGGGTTCCGGGTCCAGCTTCTCCGAGCCCCGGCCATCGGCCGGGGCTCTGCGTTTGCTCCAGGCCTCCCTCACAGCGCCGCCGGCCCCTGGGCCAGGGGCAGCCTGGAACCGAACCAATCCCACATGAACCGCTTGCCCGGGTGCCTGACCACGCTCTGGTAGGCGGTGTAGGCGACCAGGTCCGCGCACTGCAGGAAGTGGCTCTCTCCAGCCGGCTGGAAGAGCGAGTCCTCGATGACGCGTCGACCGGCCCCGGCGAGCTCCCGGTGGACGCGGCGGTAGGCGTGCTCCGTACCGTCCCCGTCGACGATCACCAACGCGTAGGAATCCGATGCCCTGAGCTCGTCGTTGAGGCGGCGGAGCCACGTCCGGTACAGGTCGATCCGGTCGTGCGCGTAGTCGCCGGTCCTGCGGTAGACGGCCCCCGCCCGCGTGCCGGGCATGCCCGCGATCACCTCGAGCGCCCTGAGTGCCACGGGACCGCGGTGGCGCTTCTGCCGGTTCCAGGACTCCAGCAGCGACGGGTTCCCGCGGCCGGGGATGAACTTCACCGCGTGGAACTCGTAGTCCACCGGAATCCGCGTCTTCTCGTCCTCGTACAGATCGGTGCGGAACCGTCTCCAGTCCTCCATGGCGGCGTTCCACCGGCGCACGTCGACCTCGAGCCAGCCCAGGGCCGCGACGTCACGGGCGTTGCCCGAGTCATCGACGTAGAAGACCCGTAAGTTCCCTCGTTCGGCGATCAGTTCGATCAGCCCCCAGCGGAGACCTGTTCCGGCCGCACTCGGCAGGGATGCCGGGCCGTTCCCCGCTCACCGGCAGGGCGCTGGAGTCTCCATCACCACGCGCAACGGCACATGGACGGCACGCGCGCGGATACCGCTCAACCGGCGATTCCGCCCCCTATGAGCTTCCTCGCCCCGCCAGCAGCAGCTCTCCATGGAGAGCCTCCAGGACAATTCCCGACCCCTACGACACACCACCACCACGTGGCACGTACGCAACCACGGTAAGCGGAAGAGGAATTGACGGACAAGCGGATGATGCAAAAAAGCCGCCCGTGGCCTGAAAGATCGCACGACACGGCTCCCGGACCCATGGGCCGCCCCGGGCCCGGCGAGAGGCTGGACGCACGGTCCGGCGGCGAGGAGAGGCATGCCATGCGTTTCATGATGATCGTCAAGGCGAGCGAGGACTCCGAGGCCGGCGTGATGCCGACCAGGGAGATGATCGCCGAGATGGGGCAGTACAACGACCGGCTGGCCGAGGCCGGCATGATGCTCGCCGGCGACGGGCTGCACCCGACCTCCAGGGGCGCCCGCGTGACGTACTCGGACGGCCCGCCCGTCGTCACGGAAGGGCCCTTCGGGGGGAGGGCGAAGGACCTGATCGCCGGCTTCTGGATCATCCGGGCCGGCTCGATGGACGAGGCCCTCGAGTGGGCCCGGAAGATCCCCTTCCAGGAGGGCGAGGTCGAGGTGCGCCCGCTCTTCGAGGCCTCCGACTTCCCGGCGGAGTAACAGCAGGAACGCGTGTGGCGGGCACTCCCCCGAGGGGAGCGCCCGCCACACGTGCGTCGTGCGCGAGGTCAGTCGTTGGCGACGACGGGGTAGCGCGGGGTGCCCTCGGCCATCTGCCGCAGCGCGTCCTTGCGGTCACGCTTGGAGAGGCGGTCGATGTACAGGTAGCCGTTCAGGTGGTCCGTCTCGTGCTGCAGGCAGCGGGCGAAGTAGCCGGTGCCCTCGATGGCGATCGGGTTGCCGTGCATGTCCTGGCCGCGGACGACCGCGTAGTCGGGGCGGGCCAGGGCGGCGTAGGCCGTCGGGACGGACAGGCAGCCCTCGTTGGAGTCGTCGAGGATGCGGCGGTCGGCCGGCAGCTCGTCGAGGACGGGGTTGACCACGTGGCCGACGTGGCGCACGCCCTCGTCGTCCGGGCAGTCGTAGACGAAGACCTTCAGGTCGACGCCGATCTGGTTGGCCGCCAGGCCCACGCCCTCCGCGGTGCGCTGGCTGGCGAACATGTCGTCGATCAGCTGCGCGAGCTTCTCGTCGAACTCGGTGACGTCCTTGCACTCCTTGTGGAGCACCGGGTTGCCGACGACGGTGATCGGGCGGGAGGTGCCGCGCTCGCGGTGCGCGAGCTCACGCGCCTCGCAGTCCTCGGTGTCCACGATGAACTCGCCGGAAGCGGTCGACTCGTTCGACTCGTCGTTCACGGGCTGGTCCGTGTCTTGCTGCGCCATGTCCGCCGTATGCCTCTCTCACAACCCGAAAGCAATATCTTGCCCTGAATCCACTGGGTCTCTACAGGGTACGGGGGCCACGGCGGCCGCTCAGCAGACCTCTTCCAGATCCCGCCATTCACGGGTGTCCGGGCTGTCGGCCACCCAGCCGTCGAGCAGGCCCCTGACCAGCCCCGCGGGCGCCGCGATGCCGCACTCGCGCTCGGGCACCCACAGGGAGCCCGAGCCGGAGCCGGCCGTGCGGTGGCCCAGCGGGCCGGGGTGGCCGGGCTCGCTGTGATCGTGCGGGTCGAGGTGCTCGCCGTCGCCCTCGTCGCTGGGCATCCGGCTCTCGGAGCACGTGCGGCACAGCAGGCGCACGGACGAGGACCAGTCCTCGGCGGCGAAGCCCGCGTCGGCCGCGAGCCGCTCGAGCGCGTCCCGGTCGGCCTCGGTGGCGGCCTCCAGCAGGACGACCCAGGTGGGCACGGGCGAAGGGGCCCACAGCTCGATCTCGTCGAAGACCGGGTACGAGGGCCCGGCGGCGGTCACCCGCTCGCCGTGCGGGACGCCGTCGTGCAGCACGACCTCGCCCCAGCGGCGGCCGGAGGAGGGCAGCGGAATGGACAGCACCTCGATGCGCGCCGGGTCGAGCCGGCGGCCCCAGACGACCTCCGCCTCGCCCTCCGGCGAGAGCCGCACGGCCGCGCTGCCCAGCTCCATCCCGGTCGGCTCACCGGCCGGGCCGCCCTCGCCGGGCACCCGCAGCCCGTACGCCTGCCAGGCGCGGCGGGCCAGCGGCCAGTCCTGCAGGGCGGTGGCGGCGATGCCGACGTTCCACCAGTCGGGCGCGCCGGTCTCGCGGTCCAGCAGCGCCACCGCGCGCAGCCCCGCGGCGCGGGCCTGCTCCCAGTCGTGCCGGAACTTGTGCAGCAGCGCGAGGTTGAACCACGACTCGGACAGCCATGGCTCCATGTCGGCCGCGCGCGTCAGCAGCGCTCCCGCGTCCTCGTACCGGCCGTCGCCGATGAGCGTGAAGGCACGGTCGGTCGCCTGCCGCCACGAGGCGGAAGGCCGGTGCCGTACCTTGCCGAAGATCCTCACGATTCCCGCCTGCCGGTTTCTGCGTGTTCTGCGTGCCACCACGCCGGATGGACCGGGCGGTGAAAGCCGCCCTGTCGGACCTCCTTGCCGACGACCCCGCGCACGACACCCCCCGGTTTCCGCTTTCTCGCCATTCTCTTCGTCTCTTCGCATCCAACCATGCCCCTTCGGACGCCCGCTCATTACCCGTGGGTTCGGCGGGCCAGTCCCCCTTCACCCCCGTTGTCACGGGCCGGATGGAGCGGGGCCGCCGCGCGCGAGCACCGCCGCGAGCGCCTCCACCACCCGGGGCTCGTGGTCGTGCGCGGTGGCCAGACGGAGGCGCTCGAGGGCGCGCAGCGGGCCGCACGCCGGGTCGCCGGCGAGGTCGTCGTAGGCGTTGACGGTCCGGACGATACGGGCGGTGAGCGGCTGGTCCCGGTACGGGTCCGCCTGCCGCTCGACCGCCAGGACGACGTCCGCCGGTACGCCGGTCCGGCGGACCACGGCGCCGCCCAGCAGCGCGATGCGGCGGCGCTCCTCGGGCGGCAGCGGCTCGGTCGCCCCGGCGGGGACCGGCACCGGGAGGGAGAGCTGGCCGATGTCGTGCATCAGCGCGGCGTGCTCCACCACGGTGAGGTCGGCCCCCGACAGGCCCAGCTCGCGGCCGACGGCGCGGCCCAGCGTGGCGACCCGCCGGGCGTGTCCCGGCCGGGTGTAGCCGGCGATCTCGGTGGCGCGGGCCAGGGAGGCGACGGTCTGGCGGCGGGTGGCGCGCACGGCCTCGTAGCGGTGCGCGGACAGCTGCGTGACCAGCAGCGGAAGGCAGAACACCGGCAGGGCCCACAGCCCCGCCGCGGCCACGGCCAGCGTCATGACGACGCCGCCGGCGCCGATGGCCGAGCCGACGCCGGGGAGCGCCCTGAGCTCCTCGAGCAGGAGGACCCCGTACGGCCCGCCGCCGGCGCGGGAGCGGGTGATCGCCGCGGCCAGGACCGCGTCGCACAGGGCGGTCAGGGCCAGGAGCAGCAGGAGGAAGAGGGGGTAGTACGGGCTGGGGGCGCAGCCGTGCAGCGGCTGGAAACAGACGGCGGCGAAGGCGGCGTTGAGCACCCGGCGCGCGAGCCGGTCGAGCGCGGGCGGGCGGCCCACGGCTCCGGCGAGGGTGGCGCCGAGCACGACGGCGACGACCTGGGCGGCGCCGTGCGAGGCCGGCTCGCCGCCGACCTCGCCGAGCAGGGCGTACGCGAGGGTGCCGGCGGACCCCACGGGCGCGGTCTCCCGCGCTCCGGCGCCCGCCCGCGGCGTGCGCCGGGCGGCCTCGCCGAGCGCGATCAGCACGCCGTAGGCCAGGGCCACGTGCGGCTGGGCCACTCCCCGCCACGCCGTCCACGCCAGGGCGAGGACCGCCGTGACCCCGGCGAGGGCGTGCACCCCCCGCGCGAGCCCCCCGGCGGGGAGCCGGCCGCGCCCGCCGGAGCCGCCGGGAGCGCCGGCAGTGCCGGGAGCGCTCCACTCCGGCGTGTCGGGCGCGGCGCGGCGCGGACCGCGGTCGCCCGCTTCCGCCGGCGTGCCGGGCCGGTAGGGCGCGGCCGGAGCGGAGGGCCCGCCGTCCGGGCCGGGCCGGGGTGCCTGGGGGGCCGTGCCCCGGGCGCCACCGGGCCCACCGGCCGTCGGCTCCGAGGCTCCCGGACCGGGCCACGGTGCGTGGGGGGCCGTGCCCCGCGTCCCGCCACCGGCCGGTGGCTCCGGTGCGCGCCGGCCGGGCGGGGCCGGGGCGGGCCCGCGGCCACGTACGCCGGCGCACGGCGAGACGCCGCCCGCCTCCGGAGCGCCGCCGCCCCACCCCCGGGCGGACCGCTCCCCGGGGGGCGCCTGCGCGCCGGGCCGCTCGGGGCCGGACTGGGCCGTCGAGGCGGCCGGGCAGGCGCCCGGGGGCCCGGCCCCGGGCGCGGCGGCCGCGGACGGGTCCGCGGCCGCCCGGCAGGCCGGTGCGTCACAGCAGGTCAGGCCCTGCGGCGGTCGTGTTCTCATCCGGGACCACCCCGGTCCGTACGGTCGCCCGCCGCAGGCGGACCCACGGGGGCACCCGGGACGGAACAGTGATCAACAGGGACGTTTCGGCTGGACGGAATGACAGCTTCCGGTCGCCAGCCATGGCGGTCGAGGGCGCGCACCAGCGCGTCGACCATGCGGGGGTCGAAATGGGAACCGGAGCAGCGGTCGAGCTCCGCCAGGGCCACCGGCACGGGCCGGGCGCGGCTGTAGCTGCGGGTGGAGGTCATCGCGTCGAAGGCGTCGGCCACGGCCACCACCCGGGCGAACTCGGGGATCTGACGGCCCGCCAGGCCGTAGGGGTAGCCGGTGCCGTCCAGCCGCTCGTGGTGGTGGAGGATCGCGGCGCGGGCCTCGTCGAGGAAGCCGATGCCCCGGACCATCTCATGGCCGTACTCGGGATGGAGCTCGATGATCCGGCGCTCCTCGGGCGTGAGCGGGCCGTCCTTGCGCAACACCCCGGTGGGCACGGCCAGTTTGCCGACGTCGTGCAGCGTGCCGGCGAAGCGCAGTGCCTCGAGGCGGTCGCCGCCGATGCCCAGCTCGCGGGCGATCAGCACGGACGCCCGGCCGACGCGCTCGCTGTGGCCCCGGGTGTAGCGGTCCTTGAGGTCGACGGCCTGCACCAGCGCGCGCACCGTGGCCTGGTGGGCCGCCCGCTCGCGGCGGCAGCGGCCCTGGACCCAGGAGGCGACCGACACCGGCAGCAGGGCCAGCAGGGCCGCCGGGGCCCCGTAGGGGCTGTGCCACAGCAGCGCCGTCATCAGCCCCGTCGGCCCGTGGGCCAGCGCCGGCAGGAGCGCCGCCGGCACCGGCCCCCGCCAGGCCGTCCGCGGTGAGCGGCCCTCGGCGGTGACCAGCACGCCGCCGTCCAGGACGGCGGCGACGAGGGCGAGGACGAGTCCGGCGGCGACGGCCGGAACCAGCGCGGCGGGGACGCCGGCCGCGTCGGGCACGCGGGGGGCGCCCGGCCCGGGACCGTAGACGTACGAGGCCGCGGCGGTCGCCAGCGAGGACTGCGCCGCGTGCCACAGCCGCCGCACCCACACGGGGCGCCGGCCCACCCGTCCCATGAGCGCCCCGGGCACCGGCACGAGGGCGGCGGCCGCGGGCGGAAGCAGCACCGCCGCGGCGACCAGCACCGGCGGCGTCAGGGGGCGGCGCGGCAGCCGCTCGGCCACGGCGCAGACGGCGGCGAGGAGAACCACCTCGCCCCAGGGCACGGCCGGGCCGCCGCGTACGGCGGGCGCGGCGCACACCGCGGCGGCGAGCACGGCGCACGCGATATACGCGCGCGCCGCCGCCGGAAGTGCCCACATGGCGCGTCCTCCCCGACCCTTGGACATGGCGTCTGGATGGGGAGAATAGGCTCAGGAAAGCCCGGAAAACCGCGCACGGGGAATCCGCCGTCCGTTCGGGTGACGTTCCCCGGTGCGGTGGTTTGGATCACTGCCGTCGCAGGATCCGGCCCGCGCCGCGAGCGCGGCGCGCGGACGTCAGTCCTGCTGCGCGGCCTCGGCGGCCCTGGCCTCGGCCACCACGTCCTGCTCGGGCACCGCGTGCCCGGCCCGGATGAGGTCGATGCGGCCCATCACCTTCGAGCGGAGGTCGGCCGGCACGTCGTCATGGCCGCAGCAGCGCTTGACCAGCTTCTTCACCGCCTGCTCGAGCCCGTACTTCTCCAGGCACGGCGAGCACTCGTCGATGTGCACCTCGAACTTGGCGCAGTCGCCTTCGGGCATCTCGTGATCGAGGTACTCGTAGAGGTGGTCGAGGACTTCAGAGCAGTCCGTCTCGTGCGGGTCTCCGCAGCTCATGAGTCCGAGCCTTTCCGATTGTGCGACTCGTCGGAACCGTTCTGCGCGGGAGCGGTCCCGGCCGGGACCAGACCGCGCTCGCGTGCGTAGTCCTCCAGCAGTCCGCGCAGCTGCCGGCGACCCCGGTGCAGCCGGGACATCACCGTGCCGATGGGGGTACCCATGATGTCCGCGATCTCCTTGTAGGCAAAGCCCTCCACGTCCGCGAGGTAGACCGCTATGCGGAACTCCTCGGGAATGGCCTGAAGGGCCTCCTTGACGTCGGAGTCGGGAAGGTGGTCGAGCGCCTGGGACTCGGCGGAGCGCAGTCCGGTCGACATGTGCGACTCGGCGCGCGCCAGCTGCCAGTCCTCGATCTCCTCGGACGCGCTGCGCAGCGGCTCGCGCTGCTTCTTGCGGTACGAGTTGATGAAGGTGTTGGTCAGGATGCGGTAGAGCCACGCCTTGAGGTTCGTACCGTCACGGAACTGGTGGAAGGACGCGTAGGCCTTGGCATACGTCTCCTGCACCAGGTCCTCGGCGTCCGCCGCGTTGCGCGTCATGCGCAGGGCGGCCGAGTACATCTGGTCGAGGAAGGTCAGGGCGTCGCGCTCGAAGCGCGCGTTGCGCTCCGCCGCGCTCTCGGCAGGCTCCCGCTTGCGGTTGTCGTCGGCCCCCGCGTCGATCCCAGTGACCGGACCCACCTCCTCCAACAACACGGCGGCGCCCGGACCGGACCCGCTCGAATCGGAGAATAGACGACGATCCGGTGCGCTCGCCGCTCCGGCCAGGGCCGACTGGGCCACACCCATGACCGCCCAACCCGGGTCGGCCGTCTGCGGGCGGGACGGGCATGCGATCGAACCCATGCGGGGAGCTCCCATTCCTTCGTCTGTGCCGGTACGTGATACAGAGACCACAACAGCGGCACCCGGTGGATCATTCCCGCCCGGACGAAGGCCGCCCAAGGGGCCCTTGCGGACCGCCCTTGACCGCCCCGGACCCGCGCTAGATCGCCTTCAGCCACATCCCGGCCGCACGGGTGATCACTTCCAGCGCCTCCTCCTGGGTGACGTCCGCCTTCTTCGGCACCGCGAAGCCGTGGTCGCCGTGCGGCACGACGACGGGCTCGGTGCCGGCCGGGAACTCCTCGGGGCGGCCGAACGGGTCGCGCTCGCCCTGCACCACGAGCACCGGCACCCCGGCGCCGGCCAGCTCGTCCGCGCGGGAGCGCTCCGGCTTGCCCGGCGGGTGCAGGGGGAAGCTCAGCGCGAGCACGGCCGCGGCGCCGAGCTCCGCCGCCGTGCGGCAGGCGACGCGGGCGCCCGCGCTGCGGCCGCCGGCCACGACCGGCACCCCCGGTGCGGCGAGGGCGGGCCACACGGCCCGCCAGGCCGCGTCGAGTGCCGCCGGCGCGGGGGCGACCTTCTTGCCGGCCACCCGCCAGGGCTGTTCGACCAGGGCGACGCTCACCCCGTCGGGCGGCAGGGCGGCCGCGAGCGCCCGCAGGTCGCGGGCCTCGACGCCGCCGCCCGCGCCGTGCCCGAGGGCGAGCACGAGCCGCGCACGGGGGGCGAGGTGCCAGTGGACGCGGGCGTCGCCGGCGGGGGTGGGCACGTCCTGGACGGTCTGCTCGATGGCTGGAGTCACGCCTCCATCCTGCCGGGCGGTCCGCCCGGAGCGGCGAGCGCCGCTCAGAACAGCGTCGACTCCTCCGGCGCGGGCAGTTCCTTCAGCAGCTCGGGCCCGTTGTTGCGGACGTCGCTGACGGCGGTGGCGACGGGGTACGCCCGCAGCAGCCCGGAGGGCGGGGGCGCCAGCAGCGGCAGCAGCTCCTCCGGTTCGGTGCGCGCCGGGTCGAGCCACGTCGCCCACCGCTCGGGCGGCAGCACCAGCGGCATCCGCGGGTGGATCTCCGACAGCGAGCGCGGTCCGGGCTCCGGCGACTCCCCCGCCCCCGCGAACGGCTCCCTGTCGGCCTCGGTGGTGATCACCGAGCACGTCGCCCACCAGGCCCGGGGGTGGTCGGGCGGCAGCGTCGGGTCGCGCCAGAACTCGTACACCCCGGCCATCGCCATGACCGAGCCGTCGGCCGGGGTGACGAAGTACGGCTGCTTGCGGGCGCGCTTGCGGCGCCCCTTCTCCTCCAGCTCGCGCTCCGCCTCGCCGGTGACCCACTCGTAATAGCCGTCCGCCGGGAGCAGGCAGCGCCGCGCCCCGAAGGCCCGCCGGAAGGACGGCTTCTCATGGACCGTCTCCGCGCGAGCGTTGATCATCCGCGCCGCGCCCTCCGGGGTCTTCGCCCACGACGGCACCAGCCCCCAGCGCAGGGCACGAAGCTGACGAACCGGACGCCGGTCCGCTGCGTCTTTCACAGGACGCTCGAGCACCGCGTAGACGCTCTTCGTCGGCGCCACGTTCCAGTCCGGAGCCAGCGTCTCCTCCGGTTCCCACTTCTCCACCCCGAAGAGCCCGGCCAGGTCCTCCGGCCGCCGGCTCGCCGCATATCGACCGCACATGAGTGCCACACTGCCACGAAGACGCTAGGAGCGGCTCAGAAATGGACAACAGCACCACCGCCACCGACCTGTGGGACCGTTCCTCGAGCGTCTTCGGCACCCAGCCGCACCCCTCGGTCTGGCTCATAGCCGCCACCGCCGTCGTCGCGCTGGCCGCGGTGACCCCGCACGCGGTGTGGCGGATCACGCGCAACGCCGTCACCATCGCCCATGAGGGCGGTCACGCCCTGGTGGCCCTGCTCAGCGGGCGGCGCCTGGACGGCATCCGGCTGCACTCCGACACCTCGGGGCTGACCGTCTCCCGGGGCCGGCCGACCGGCATCGGGATGATCCTCACCGCGGCCGCCGGCTACACCGCCCCCTCCCTGCTCGGCCTGGGCGGGGCCTGGCTGCTGGCCGCCGGGCACATCACCGCCCTGCTGTGGGGGGCGGCGGCGCTGCTGGCCGCGATGCTGGTGATGATCCGCAACGCCTACGGCGCGCTGACCGTGGTGCTCGCGGGGGCCGCGTTCGTGCTGGTGTCGTGGCTGACGGGGCCCGCCGTGCAGGCGGCGTTCGCCTACGGGGTGGTGTGGTTCCTGCTGCTGGGCGGCGTCCGGCCGCCCTTCGAGCTGCAGGGCAAGCGCCGGCACGGCGGTGCCCGGGACTCCGACGCGGACCAGCTGGCGCGGCTGACGAACCTGCCCGCGGCGGTGTGGCTGGGGCTGTTCCACGTGGTGACCCTGTGCTGCCTGAGCGGGGGCGGGCGCTGGCTGCTGGGGCTGTGACCGGGCTTCTCGTACCGAACCACGACGAGAACGTCAGTAAGGTAAGGGCATGACCGAGAGCCCCGTGCACCCCGACCTCTGGCCCGCTCCGTTCGCCACCGGAGCGGTCGACGCGACCGTCACCGTACCCGGCTCGAAGTCGGTCACCAACCGCGCGCTGGTCCTGGCCGCGCTCGCCGCCGAGCCGGGCTGGGTGCGCCGCCCGCTGCGCTCGCGCGACACCGTGCTGATGGCGGACGCCCTGCGCGCCCTGGGCGTCGGCATCGAGGAGACCGTCTCCTCCAGCTCCACCGTCGCGGACAGCTCCGACACCACCGGCGAGGCCTGGCGGATCATCCCCGCCCGGCTGCACGGCCCGGCCACCGTCGACGTCGGCAACGCCGGCACCGTCATGCGCTTCGTGCCGCCCGTCGCGGCCCTCGCCGACGGCCCGGTGCGCTTCGACGGCGACCCCCGCAGCTACGAGCGCCCCCTGCACGGCGTGATCGACGCGCTGCGCGCCCTGGGCGCCCGCATCGACGACAACGACCGCGGCGCGCTCCCCCTGACCGTGCACGGCGCGGGCGCGCTGGACGGCGGCCCGGTGGAGATCGACGCCTCCTCGTCCTCCCAGTTCGTCAGCGCGCTGCTGCTCTCCGGCCCGCGCTTCAACCAGGGCGTCGAGGTCCGCCACGTCGGCTCCGTCCTGCCGTCGATGCCGCACATCCGCATGACCGTGGACATGCTGCGCTCGGCCGGCGCCCAGGTCGACACCCCCGAGTCCGGGGGCGAGCCCAACGTCTGGCGCGTCTCCCCCAGCGCCCTGCTGGGCCGCGACCTGGTCGTGGAGCCCGACCTGTCCAACGCCGCGCCGTTCCTGGCCGCGGCCCTGGTCACCGGCGGCCGGGTCACCATCCCGGACTGGCCCGAGCGCACCACCCAGCCGGGCGACGCGCTGCGCGAGATCTTCACCGCCATGGGCGGCAGCTGCGAGCTCACCGAGGCCGGCCTGACCTTCACCGGCACCGGCCGCATCACCGGCATCGACGCCGACCTCAACGAGGTCGGCGAGCTCACCCCGGTCATCGCGGCCGTGGCCGCCCTGGCCGACTCCGAGTCCGTCCTGCGCGGCATCGCCCACCTGCGACTGCACGAGACCGACCGGCTGGCCGCCCTGGCCAAGGAGATCAACGAGCTCGGCGGCGACGTCACCGAGACCGAGGACGGGCTGCGCATCCGCCCGCGCACCCTGCACGGCGGTGTCTTCCACACCTACGACGACCACCGGCTGGCCACCGCCGCCGCCGTCATCGGCCTGGCCGTCGACGGCGTGGAGGTGGAGAACGTGGCGACCACCGCCAAGACCCTTCCCGACTTCCCGGAGCTGTGGACCGGGATGCTCGGCTCCGTCGCGGGGGCGACGTCGGTGCCGAGAAGCTGAGAGACCTGGAAGCACCATGCGCCGCTACGGCAAGCACACCGACGAGGACGACGTCCGCGTCCGCCCCAACCGCAAGGGCAACCGCCCCCGTACCAACATCCGGCCCAAGCACGAGGATGCCTCCGAGGGCTTCGTCCTGACCGTGGACCGCGGCCGGCTGCACGTCCTCATCGAGGGCCGCACCGTCGTGGCGATGAAGGCCCGCGAGCTGGGCCGCAAGAGCGCCGTGGTGGGCGACCGGGTCTCGGTCGTCGGCGACCTCAGCGGCGCCAAGGACACCCTCGCCCGCATCGTCCGCGTCGAGGAGCGCAGCTCGGTGCTGCGCCGCACCGCCGACGACGACGATCCCTACGAGCGCGTGGTCGTCGCCAACGCCGACCAGCTGGCGATCGTCACCGCCCTCGCCGACCCCGAGCCCCGTCCCCGGCTGATCGACCGCTGTCTGGTCGCGGCGTACGACGCGGGCCTCGAGCCGCTGCTGGTGCTGACGAAGTCGGACCTGGCGTCGGCGGAGACGCTGATGGAGTCCTACGGGGCCCTGGGCATCAACTACGTGGTGACCAGCCGCGAGGAGCTGGCCGACGGGGACGCCGCGCACCGGGTCCGCGAGAAGCTGGAGGGGCGGATCACCGCCTTCGTCGGGCACTCCGGCGTCGGCAAGACCACGCTCGTCAACGCGCTGGTGGAACGTCAGCGGGCGACCGGCCACGTCAACGCGGTCACCGGCCGGGGCCGGCACACCACCACGTCCGCGCTGGCCCTGCCGCTGCCGGACGGCACGGGCTGGGTCATCGACACCCCGGGCGTACGGTCGTTCGGCCTGCACCACGTGGACCCCTCGCGCGTCATCCACGCCTTCCCCGACCTCGAGCCCGGCACCGAGGGCTGCCCGCGCGCGTGCAGCCACGACGAGCAGGACTGCGCGCTCGACCAGTGGGTCGCCGACGGCCACGCCGACCCGCAGCGGCTGTACTCGCTGCGCCGGCTGCTCGCGACGAGGGAGCGGCGCGAAGGCGACTGATCGCCTACGTTTGCGAATGGCCGCGGGCGGCAAGTGCATGAAGAGCGCCGAAGCCCACGGGGCGGTCCACGAAACGGGAGGCAATCTGATGGCGTGGCTGCTGGTCGTGGTCGCCGGACTGTTGGAAACCGGCTTCGCCGTCTGCCTCAAGCTCTCCCACGGCTTCACCCGGCTGTGGCCCACGATCGCCTTCGCCTGCTTCGCGCTGGGCAGCTTCGGCCTGTTGACGCTCGCCCTGCGCAAGCTCGACGTGGGCCCGGCCTACGCGGTGTGGACGGGCATCGGCGCGGCCGGGACCGCGATCTACGGCATGGTCTTCCTGGGCGACCTGGTCTCCACGCTCAAGATCGTCTCGATCACGTTCGTGATCGTCGGCGTCATCGGGCTGCAGCTGTCGGGATCGGCGCACTAGGCCGGCGCACCGGCCCCGGGACGCGCCGGCCTTTCGGTGCGCCCACCTCAGGCGACGGGGCCGCCCAGCAGGATCCGTACGAGCCGGGCGACCTCGCCCGCCGCCTCCTCGTCCGAGCCGGCCGGGGCGACGACGTACGACAGCGTCAGCCGCACCGCCGCCTCACAGGCCCGCCGCACGCCCTCCGGACCGGGCTCCGCGTCCTGGGGGGCGCCGAGCGCGCCGAGCGCCCCGGCCGCGCTGTCGCGGATCCGTTCCGCCAGCGCGACGGGTGAGGGCGTGCCACGGGCCGGCCGCACGCCGAACGGGGTGCGGGGGGCCGGCAGGGGCGGGGCGGCGGCGGGCGGCAGGCGGTCGCCCCGGCAGCCGGTCAGGGCGGCGCGGACGAGCGGGTTCGCCCGGGCCGTGCGCAGCGTCCAGACGGCGGCCGCGGCGCAGCAGTCCCCGGCGTCGGCCCCGCCGCGGGCGGCGGTGTCGGCGAGGGAACGTTCCACCCCGGCCAGGAAGGCCTCCGACTCGCGGCGCACGAGGGCGCGGGCGAGTCCGTCCTTGCTGCCGAATTCGTTGTAGAGGGTCTGCCGGGACACCCCGGCGGCGGCTGCGACGTCGACCATCCGGACCCCGTTCCAGGGCCGGGCGCCGAGCGCCGTGAACGCCGCGTCCAGCAAGAGCTCTCGTGCCGCGGGCATCGTCGCCTCCCCGGCCGGACGGCCGCACGAAGGTTGGGGGCCAGGCACAGGATTGACGCGCCGCCAGACGGTGTCAAGAGTCCCGGCAGGTCGCGCCGCGCGTGACCTGGCGTTGGCCAGGGGTAATGTGCGGAGCATGTCGGACTACCACGATGATCTGCGCTTGGCCCACGTCCTGGCGGACGCCGCCGACGCGACCACCATGGACCGGTTCAAGGCCCTCGACCTGAAGGTCGAGACCAAACCGGACATGACTCCGGTGAGCGAGGCGGACAAGGCCGCCGAGGAGCTGATCCGGGGTCACCTCCATCGCGCCCGGCCGCGCGACGCCGTGCTGGGCGAGGAGTTCGGCAGCGAGGGCATGGGGCCGCGCCGCTGGGTCATCGACCCGATCGACGGCACCAAGAACTACGTCCGCGGGGTGCCCGTGTGGGCCACCCTGATCTCCTTGATGGTGCAGGGCGAGGGCGGCTTCCACCCGGTCGTGGGGGTGGTGTCGGCGCCGGCGCTGGGCCGCCGGTGGTGGGCGGCGAAGGACTCGGGCGCCTACACCGGCCGGAGCCTGCTGTCGGCCACGCGGCTGCAGGCCTCGCAGGTGGGCCGGATCGAGGACGCGTCGTTCGCGTACTCCTCGCTGTCCGGCTGGGAGGAGCGCGGCATGCTGCCGGGCTTCCTGGACCTGACCCGGGACTGCTGGCGGACGCGCGGCTACGGCGACTTCTGGCCGTACATGATGGTCGCGGAGGGCTCGGTGGACATCTGCGCCGAGCCGGAGCTGTCGCTGTGGGACATGGCGGCGAACGCCGTCATCGTGGAGGAGGCCGGCGGCCGCTTCACCGGCCTCGACGGGATTCCGGGGCCGCACAGCGGCAACGCCGCCGCGTCCAACGGGCTGCTGCACGACGAACTGCTCGGCTATCTGCGGACGTAACGGCTTCAAACCCACAAGGCAGTCGTAAAAATTAGGCAAAATATCATGCCTCGCGGACCTTGTCGGCCCACGCGACGGCGTGCCACTCTGGCACTCCCGACGCTTGTGAACTTGTGAACTCCGGCCGGAAGTCGACGGCCTCCGGTTCAGCGTTCCGGGACCGACCCGCAGTCCATGAAGGAGGTGGCGCAAGCCATGCTCGTCCGCGACGCCATGAGCACGGTGGTCCTCACCATCGGCCCGGCACACACCCTCCGGCAGGCAGCGCGGCTGATGTCCGCGCGCGGCATCGGTGCGGCGGTCGTCCTCGACCCCGAGGCCGGCGGCCTCGGCATCCTCACCGAGCGCGACATACTCAACGCGGTCGGGGCGGGCCAGGACCCCGACCGCGAGACCGCCCACGGGCACACCACCACCGACGTCGTCTTCGCGGCCCCCGAGTGGACCCTGGAGGAGGCGGCCGCGGCCATGTCGCGCGGCGAGTTCCGGCACCTGATCGTCCTCGAGGGCCACGAGGCCGTCGGCGTGGTGTCGGTGCGCGACATCATCCGCTGCTGGCTGCGCGGCGCGCGACGGGACCAGGAGCGGGACCAGGAGCGGCAACGCGAACGGGCCGACGCGCTGGCCGGGTGAGGCCGTTCGCGCGCCGGCCGTCCGGGCGTGAGGGAAGGCCGGAGAGGCCGGAGCCCTTTGGCGTCCGGCCTCTCCGGTTTGTACGGCAAGCGTCCAGTTGGCCTATCAGCCGCGCAGGGCCTGGACCGCGGCTTCGAGCCGCTTGCCGTAGTCGGTGTCCGCTTGGCGGAAGTTGTTGACCGCCCGCTCGACGATGTCGTCGCGCGAGACCTTGGCGATGAAGCCCGCCAGGTTGGCGATCAGGCGCTCCCTCTCCTCCTCCGACATCAGCCGGTAGAGGTTGCCCGCCTGGACGAAGTCGTTGTCCTCGGCGTGCGAAGGAGCCTCGGTGTTGCCCGTCGCCCCGGTGACCGCGAGCGGCTGCCACAGCGGGCGGCCGGTCTCGACGGGCCCGCCGAAGCTGTTGGGCTCGTAGTTCTTGGAGCGGCCGTGGCGGCCGTCGTAGGCGTAGCCGTCGCGGCTGTTGGTGCGGGCCACGGTGGCGTGCGGGCGGTTCACCGGCAGGTGGTCGGCGTTGATGCCGACGCGGTAGCGGTGGGCGTCGCCGTAGGCGAAGAGCCGGCCCTGCAGCATCTTGTCGGGGGACGGGCCGATGCCCGGCACGAAGTGCGCCGGCGAGAAGATCGACTGCTCGACCTCGGCGAAGACGTTGTCGGGGTTGCGGTTGAGCTCCAGCTTGCCGATCTCGATCGGCGGGTAGTCCTCGTGCGGCCACACCTTGGTGAGGTCGAACGGGTTGAAGCGGTAGTTCGCCGCCTCGTCCGCCGGCATGATCTGCACCTGCACGGTCCAGGTCGGGAAGTCACCGCGCTCGATGGCCTCGCGCAGGTCGCGGTGGTGGCTGTCGGGGTCCATGCCGGAGACCCGCACGGCCTCGTCGGTGGTGAGGTTCTTGATGCCCTGGTCGGTCTTGAAGTGGTACTTGACCCAGAAGACCTCGCCGGCCTCGTTGCTCCACTGGTAGGTGTGGGAGCCGTAGCCGTTCATGTGGCGGTACGAGGCGGGGATGCCGCGGTCGCCGAACAGCCAGGTCACCTGGTGGGTGGACTCGGGCGACAGGCCCCAGAAGTCCCAGACGTTGTCCGCCTCCTGCGAGCCGGTGTACGGGTCGCGCTTCTGGGTGTGGATGAAGTCGGGGAACTTGATGGCGTCCTTGATGAAGAACACCGGGGTGTTGTTGCCGACGAGGTCGTAGTTGCCCTCTTCGGTGTAGAACTTCAGCGCGAAGCCGCGGGGGTCGCGGACCGCGTCGGCGGAGCCGAGGTTCCCGGCGACGGTGGAGAAGCGCAGGAACGTTTCGGTCTGCTTGCCGACCTGGGAGAGGAACGCCGCCCGGGTCCAGCGGCTGACATCGGCGGTCACCGTGAAGGTGCCGTAGGCGCCCGCACCGCGGGCGTGCACGACGCGCTCCGGGATCCGCTCGCGGTTGAAGTGCGCGAGCTTCTCCAGCAGCAGCTGGTCCTGCACCAGGACCGGACCGCCGAGCCCGGCCGTCTCGCTGTTCTGGTTGTCCGCGACCGGAGCTCCGGACTCCGTGGTCAGCGGGCCCGTCGTGGTTGCCGCCTCGCCGTTCGCCGTGGTCACGTGCGCCTCCGTCGTCAGATGTCTGTGCCAGGCCCAAGCCCCTGGCCTCGACCGAGATCGATCCTACATTGGACTCTGTCTAAGTCAAGATGCGAACCATAGAAATACGCATTCCATGGGTGGACAGGGCCCGCTGCTACGCTGGTCCTATCTGACTGATAGGTGAATGGCATGAGTGACCTGCTGGAACGACTCCGGGGACGCGGCTGGCGGCTGACCGCGCAGCGACGCGTCGTCGCCGAAGTGCTCGACGGGGACCACGTGCACTACACCGCCGACGAAGTCCACGCCAAGGCGGCCGACCTGCTGCCGGAGATCTCGCGCGCGACGGTGTACAACACGCTGGGCGAGCTCGTCTCGCTGGGCGAGGTCCTCGAGGTGTGCACGGACGGCCGCGCCAAGCGCTACGACCCCAACGCGCACCACGCCCATCAGCACCTGGTGTGCTCCCGCTGCGGGACCATCCGCGACGTCCACCCCGCCGGCGACCTGGTGGCCAACCTCCCGGCCGAGGAGCGCTTCGGCTTCCAGGTGTCCGCGGTCGACGTGACCTTCCGGGGGATCTGCCCCGACTGCGCCGCCGCGTGAGGCACGGCGCCCCGGCCCGGGGCGCGCCCGGAACCACGGGAACGACGAAGACCCGGATCCTTGGAGGATCCGGGTCTTCGTGTCAGTAGCGGGGACAGGATTTGAACCTGCGACCTCTGGGTTATGAGCCCAGCGAGCTACCGAGCTGCTCCACCCCGCGTCGGTAGTGCCACTTTAACCCGTCCGTGACTCCCCAGGCAAATGTCGTGACATCCGGCCTTGCTCCGCGGGCCCCCGCTACGCCGTGAGCTCCTGCTGCAGCGCGTCGCGCAGCCGCGCGGCCCGCTCGGCGACCTCCGCCGGGCCCAGCTCGACCGCCTGCGCGCACCACAGCCGTCCCTCGGCCAGATCGCCGCGGCGCGCCGCCAGCAGCGCCAGGCGCAGCGCGGCCCGGCCGTGCCCGGCCTCGGCGGCCCGCGCCCACCACAGCGCCGCCTCCTGCTCGCTGCCCTCGCGGGCCAGCAGCAGCCCGAGGTTGAAGGCGCCGTTGCGGCTGCCGGCCTGGGCGGCCGCGCGGTACCAGTGGGCGGCCGCGACCACGTCGCCCCGCTCGGCGACCAGCATGCCCAGGCGCACCTGGGCCCGCCGGTGGCCCTGCCGGGCGGCCCGCTCGTACCACTCCTCGCAGCCGGGGCGGCTCTCGTCGTCGCGGTCGAGCAGCGCGCCCAGCCGGAAGGCGGCCTCGGCGCTGCCGCCGCGCACGGCGACGCGCAGGTGGTGCTCGGCCGCCTCGGCGTCCTCGGCGCCGCCGTCGCGCAGCAGCGCCATCGCGACCTGCAGGGCCGCGTCCGTGTGCCCGGCGGCGGCGGCGCGCTCGTACCACTGGAAGGCCAGCTGCTCCTCGTCGCGCCCGGCGTAGAGGATGCCCAGGTTGAAGGCGGCGTCGACGCTGCCGGCCTCGGCGGCCTTGGAGAACCACGGCTCGGCGCCGGCGGAGTCGCCGCCCTGCAGCAGCAGGACGGCCAGCGCGTTGGCGGCCTCCTTGTGCCCGGCGTAGGCGGCGCGGCGGTACCACTGCTCGGCCTGGGCGGTGCGGCCCTGCTCGGCGCAGAGCAGGCCGAGGTTGTAGGCGCCGTTGATGTCGCCGGCGTCCAGGGCCGCGCGGTACCAGCGCTCGGCCTGCTGGGACTCGCCGCGGTCGGCGTGCAGGGCGCCCAGGGCGTTGGCGGCGTTGCCGTCGCCCTCCTGGGCGGCCCTCCGCCACCAGACGGCGGCGCTGTCGGTGTCCCCGGCGTCGCGCAGCAGGAAGCCGAGGGCGCAGGCGGCGCGCGGCTCGCCGTCCTTGGCGGAGGTCAGGTACCAGCGCGCGGCCTCCTGGGTCTCGCCCCGGGCCTCGAGCAGGGTGCCCAGGTGGAGGGCCGCGCGGCGGTGGCCGCGGGCCGCGGCCTGGCGGTACCACTGCTCGGCCTCGCCCGCCGGGCCGTCCTGGCGGCGGCCGTTGGCGGCCGCGGCCCGCAGCTCGCGCACCGAGGTGTCGGGGCCTCCGGAGGCCTGCCGGGCGGCGACGGGACCGAGGGCCTCGGCGAGGCCCTCGGACAGGGACGACGCCTTGGGCGCCCGGCCGTCGAGTATCCGGGCCAGGCGGTACGCGGCCTCGCGGTGGCCGCGCTCGGCGGCGCTGCGGAACCACCGCTCGGCGCCCACGTCGCTGCGGTGCTCCAGCAGGTCGGCGAGGGCGTACGCGCCGAGGGCGTGGCCGGATTCGGCGGACTGGCGCAGCCAGTACTCGGCGGCGGGCTCGTCGCCGCGCTCGCGGTGGTAGCGGCCGAGGGCGTGCGCGGCGGGGGCGGAGCCGGCCACGGCGGCGACCCGCCACCAGCTCGCGGCCTCGTCGGCGTAGCCGCGCTGGTGCAGCAGCACGCCGAGGTTGTTGGCGGCGGAGCGGTCGCCCTCGGCGGTCGCGGCGCGCAGGTGGCGCTCGGCGCCGTCGAGGTCGCCGCGGCGCAGCAGCAGCGCCCCGAGCATGCTCAGGGAGGCGGGGTCACCGGACTCGGCGGCACGGCGGCGGGCTGTCTCGAGCTCCAGGTCTGCCGCGTCGGTGGCACAGTCGGCGTCGGGGGAGCCCTCCCCCGGTCCGTACGACGACGGGTCCTGGTCGTCCTGATCGCTCCCGTCACCGGGAGCCGCTACAAGCCGACGTGTTTCCAACAGCCTCGCCTTGTCCCCCATAAGTCCCATCGTCGCACTCCCGCAACCTGCGTACACCTGGAATACCGCAGCCAGTGAGGTCACTTCAGCGTTTTGTCGACTTCCCGACTTCCCGACACGGCGGTGCTCCAAACTCTAATCAAAGGCCCCGCACATAACCCGCACAGACCACGCGTGCCGGGCGGCGGACGCATGTTCTGCCGCCCCGTCGCGGGCCTCGTCGGCTCCCGGGTACACGACAAGGCCCGGAGTCCGAGAACTCCGGGCCTTGTCTTTGAGTAGCGGGGACAGGATTTGAACCTGCGACCTCTGGGTTATGAGCCCAGCGAGCTACCGAGCTGCTCCACCCCGCGCCGTTGTGGAACAACCGTACCACGGCGCGGGGCGGGCCCCGGCTAGCTGCCGGGCTTGGTGCCCTCGCCGCCGGTCTTGGCCTCGGCCTTGGCCACCCGGTCCAGCGCCTCCTTCAGCTCCTTCTGGGCCTTGCCGTAGGCCGCCCAGTCCTTGCTGTCGAGCGCCTTCTGGCTCGCCTCGTACGC
Organism: Streptomyces griseocarneus; assembly: GCF_014655595.1. Lineage (GTDB taxonomy): Bacteria > Actinomycetota > Actinomycetes > Streptomycetales > Streptomycetaceae > Streptomyces > Streptomyces griseocarneus. The sequence goes on from NZ_BNBL01000003.1 coordinate 493,295, forward strand.
GTCCAGGGCGTCCTTGACGGCCTGCTTGACCGTCGCGTCCTGGGCCGGCGGCTTGGTGGGCTCGCCGGACGGCGGCTGGGTGCCGGTGTCCGGGCCCTTCTCGCCGAAGATCTCGTTCAGGGCCTCGTCGAGGGTGTCCTTGAACGCGATCTTCTCGCCGTAGTTGACCAGGACCTTCTTGAGCAGCGGGTAATTCGAGCCCGTGCCGCGCATGTAGACCGGCTCGACGTACAGCAGGCCGCCCGCCAGCGGAACGGTCAGCAGATTGCCGTACTCGACCTTGGAATCGCCCCTCTTCCAGATATTGATCTGGTCGGCGACGCGGGTGTCTCCGTTGAACTTGCTCTGGGCCTGTTCCGGACCCCAGACCGTGGTCTCGGAAGGCAGTTTGAGAATTCTGATGCTGCCGTATCCCGCGCTCTTGGCATCGGCGTCGACGGCCATGAAGGCGCCGAGGTTCGGCCGGTTCTTGGGCGTGAAGGTCGTCGTCAGCGAGAAGGTCTGCTTCTGCTGGTCCGGCATCTTCATGCTCAGGTAGTACGGCGGTACCGCGTTGCCCTCTTCGTTGGTCGGGTCGTCCGGCACCTGCCAGCGCTCGCTGCCGGTGTAGAACGTGCCCGGGTCGGTGACGTGGTAACGGGTGAGCAGTTCGCGCTGGACCTTGAACAGGTCCTGCGGGTAGCGAAGATGGTCCATCAGCGCGGGGCTGATGCTGCTCTTCGCCTTCACCGTGCCGGGGAAGGCCTTCATCCAGGTCTTGAGCACCGGGTCCTTGGTGTCCCACTGGTACAGCTTGACCGTGCCGTCGAAGGCGTCGACCGTCGCCTTCACGGAGTTGCGGATGTAGTTGACCTGGTTCTGCTGGGCGACGACCGCGCGCTGGCCGGTGGTCAGCGAGTCGGCCGTGGTGTCACCGAGGGTGGTGCGCGAGGCGTACGGGTAGCCGTTGCTCGTGGTGTAGGCGTCCACGATCCACTGGATGCGCCCGTCGACCACGGCCGGATAGGCGTCGCCGTCGATGGTCAGCCACGGAGCGACCGATTCGACGCGCTCCTTGGGGGTGCGGTTGTACAGAATCCGCGAGCCCTCGCCGATGGCGCCGGAATAGAGGATCTGCGGCTCGCCGAAGGCCACCGCATAAGCCGCGCGGTTGACCGGGTTGGAGAGGTTGACGCCGCTCTTGCCCTTGTAGCTGTAGCTCGTCTCGCCCTGGTCGCTGGGGTGGTCGAGCTCCTTCTGCGGACCGCCCACGATCGAATACTGGGTGGTCTTCTCACCGTAGTAGACACGCTGTTCGTAGCGGCCGAGCATGCCCTCGGTCGGCAGCTTCTTCTCGGTGAAGTCCGGGGCACCGGCCTTGTCGGTGGAGGTGCCCTTCGCCGTAATGGCGCCGTACCCGTGGGTGTACTTGAAGTGGTCGTTGATCCAATTGTGCTCGGGGATGCCCTTGAGGTTCAGCTCGCGCAGACCGATGACCGTGTCCTGCTCCTTGCCGTCCGCCTTGTAGCGGTCGACGTCCAGGGTGGAGGGGAACTGGTAGTACCCGCGGACCTGCTGCTCCTGCTGGAAGGCCGGAGAGACGACGTTCGGGTCGAGCAGGCGCAGGCTGGCCGTGGCGTTGGCGTCGGCGCGCAGCTTCTCCTTGTCCTTGCCCTTCAGGTCGCTCGTGCCCGCGTAGTCCTTCACCTTCGAGCCGTCGATGCCGTACGCCTCGCGGGTCGCCGCGATGTTCTTCTTGATGTACGGCGCCTCCTTGGCCTGCTCGTTCGGCTGGACCTGGAACTTCTGCACGATCGCCGGGTAGAGCCCGCCGATCAGCACCGCCGAGAGGACCATCAGGCCGAAGCCGATCACCGGCAGCTGCCAGGTGCGCCGCCAGAGCGTCGCGAAGAACAGCACGGCGCAGATCAGCGCGATGATGAAGAGGATGGTCTTGGCCGGCAGGTAGGCGTTGGCGTCGACGTAGCGCAGGCCCGTCCAGCCGTCGGCCGACCGCAGCCCGCTGGACTTCACCGCGAGGCCGTACCGGTCGAGCCAGTAGGCGACGGCCTTGAGCGTGACGAAGACGCCCAGGAGGACCGACAGATGGCCCGTGGCGGCCTTGGTGGCCCGCCCGCCGGGGCTGGTCAGCCGCAGCCCGCCGTACAGGTAGTGCACGAGGGCGGCGGCGATCAGCGACAGGATCGTCGCCGCGAAGCCGAAGCTCAGCAGGAAGCGGTACCAGGGCAGGTCGAAGGTGTAGAACGAGATGTCCTTGTGGAACTGCGGGTCCGTCCGGCCGAAGGGGACGGCGTTGACCCACTGCAGCCACGTGCGCCACTGCCCGGCGGCCGAGGCGCCGGCGACGAGCCCGACGAGCGCGGTGACCGCCAGCAGCACCCACTTCTTGTACGGGGCGACGCTCATCCGGTAGCGGTCGAGGCTCTGCTGCTCCATCGACATCGCGCTCAGCGGCGGCCGCAGCTTGTGGGCGAGCCAGATGTTGATCCCCACCGCCACGGCCATCAGCAGGCCGAAGACGGCGAACAGGCCGATCTTGGTGCCGAGGGTGGTGGTGAAGACCGAGGAATAGTCCACCGAGCGGTACCAGAGCCAGTCCGTCCAGAACCCGGCGAACATGACGAAGAGCATGGCGAGCACCGCCAGCACGCCCAAGGTCATCAGCAGGGTCCGGACACGCCGGGACGGTCGGCCGACTCTGATCCGTGGCCCGGACGGGCCTCCGCCGCGGTCCGGCATCTGGAAAGCCAAGGTGCGCACCTCGAAGTTCGCTGTTGATGAAGCTGTGGGTCGTGCTGGGGTGGTACTGCGGGTTTGTGCTGCAGATGAGGCCCACGTGATGGTAGGACCCACTGTGGCAACTTACCGAGGCTTTACTCGGTTCCCGTTTTCGGGCTCTCTCAGGGCACGATATTGACCATGTCCAGCAATACCGGTTCGAACCTTCCCGGCTCCCACGAGCCCAGCACGCCCATGGCGGCCAGTCCGCTGACCCGCGCCGTCCTCGAGATCGACGACTACGCGTCGACTCTCGGCTGGGACCAGCCCGCCCGCCTCTTCGCCCTGGTCGACACGGCCCGGCTCCGCACCCAGGAGCCCGGCCTGGCCGCCCAGCTCGGCCTCGACGACGACGCCGCCGCCCAGGCCGCGTCGTCCTACACCCCCATCGAACAGGAGGAGCTGCCGGCCGGCACCGCCCTCGACAAGTTCCTCGGCACGATCGCCTGGCCGGAGGCCGTGGTGGGGTGCGCCCTGACCGTGGAGCGGCTGATGCTCCCGCCGTCCGCCGAGGGGTCCGTGCCCCACGGCATGAGCGACAAGCAGCTCGCCGCGTGGGTCGCCAAGCACCCGGACCGCCAGGAGGTCCGGATGACGGTGGCCGTGCTGCGCGACGGCGCCCGCGAGTCGGCCGTGCGGCTGCGCGAGAAGGACTCGCCGACCGAGGTCCTCACCGGCGCCGACCTGGTGCCCGGCCTGGCGGACGCCCTGGCGGCGACGTTCGAGGACTGACCCCACGCGACCCTGGAGGGGGGCGTGGCTAGCGTGCCGAGCACTGCGGCAGGCCGGCCGCGTCCCCCTTGCGGATCTTCTCCAGGGACTGCAGGGCGTCCTTGATCGTGTCGACCTTCACCAGGGTGAGGCCCGAGGGGGCGTCCTTGGCCGCGGCCGCGCAGTTGTCCTTGGGCGTCAGGAAATAGCGCGCGCCCTTCGCGCGCGCCCCGACCGTCTTCATCTGCACGCCGCCGATCGGCCCGACCTTGCCGGTGTCGTCGATGGTGCCCGTGCCCGCGACGAACTTCCCGCCGGTCAGGTCCTCCGGGGTGAGCTTGTCGACTATCCCGAGGGCGAACATCAGGCCCGCGCTCGGCCCGCCGACGTCCGCCAGCTTGATGTTGATCGTGAACGGGAAGGTGTGGTCCCGGCCGGCCTGGATGCCGACGATCGCCCGGCCGTCCTCGGGGGCCTTGCCGGTGACGAGGGTGACCGTGTCCTCGGTCCTGGGCTGCCGCTTCTCCTTCTCCGCCGCGGCCGCCTCCTTGGCCGGGACGACCAGGAACGTGACCTTCTGGCCCGGCTTGTGCCGGGTGACCAGCTTGGCCACGTCGCCGTGCTCCTTGACCGCCGTGCCGTCCACGGCCTTGATCACGTCGCCGGCGTGCAGGGCGCCCTCGGCGGGGCTGCCCTTGACGACGGAGGAGACGACCACGCGCGTGCCGACGGGGATGTCCAGCTGCTTCAGCGCGGCGACCTTGGCGCTCTCCTGGGACTGCGTGAACTCCTCCGCCGTCTCCTGGTTGAGCTCGTCCGGGGACTTGTCGTCCGGGTAGAGCGTGGTGTGCGGAACGACCAGGTTGTCGTGCGCGATCCAGCCGTAGACCGCCTCGACCAGATTCATCCGGTACTGCGAGCCGGTCACGCGGACCGTCGTCATGTTGAGGTGGCCGGAGGTGGGATAGGTCTTGTGCCCGGAGATCTGCAGCACCGGCTCGCCGCCGTGCTCACCGAGCGTGTTGACCGTCGGCCCCGGGGACATCTCCGAGTAGGGCACGGGGATCAGCACGCCCGCGCACAGCAGCGCGATCAGCATCAGGAGGGAGGCGAGCATCGTCGCGGTGCGGCGGGGCATGGAACGACAGTACGGGACGGGTCCGACAGTCCACTCCCGGGGCGGTCCGTCCGGGGCAGATACGGGACGCTCCGCTAGCTCGCCGAGCCGGAACCGGACTCGGTCCGCTCCATCGCCTCACGGAACCTGGCATACCCCGCCAGTTCCGCGACGTCTCCAGCCTTCCGGTTCCGGGCCGCCCAGCTTCCCCACAGGGCTGCGGCAACCGCCGCGGCAACCGGAATCAGCAACCACGCGAGCGCCGCCATGCCGGCCTCCGACCCCTTACGCAACCGCACTGACCGATGAGAACAATCATGAGAACAACTGATGAGCAGATTAGTCGTCTTCGGTCTCAACGCTTACGTCAGGGGGACGGTTACGCAACCGGGAGCGGCCCATAAGTGGACGGTTTCGGACAGCCGGGTGTCACCGTTCACCCCGCCGGCTCCTCGAAGCCTTCCGGGCGCTCCGGGGCGTTACGCCCCCACCCTCCCCCAGCTACCGCTGGGAGGTGCCCCCAGGCTTCCTGCTCGACGGCGCTAAGCGCCGACCCACTCCTCTGACCCGTCGGCGAAGGTCTGGTGCTTCCAGATCGGCACCTCGAGCTTGAGGTCGTCGATCAGCCTGCGGCACGCCTCGAACGCCTCTGCCCGGTGCGGGCAGGAGACGGCCACGACGACCGCCAGGTCGCCGACGGCCAGCTCGCCCACGCGGTGCACGGCGGCCAGGGCCCGTACCGGGAAGTCCGCCGCCACCTTCTCCGCGACCCGGCGCAGCTCCGCCTCGGCGCTGGGGTGGGCGGAGTAGCCGAGGGCGGTGACGTCCGCGCCGCCGTCGTGGTCGCGCACCGTGCCGACGAAGAGGGCGGTGCCGCCCGCGGCGTCGTCGCCGACCGCCGCGAAGACCTCGTCCAGGGACAGCGGGGTGTCCCTGACCGCGAGGAGGCGTACCGGGTCCTGGGCGGCGCGCTCGCCGGGGTGGTCGTAGCTGCTCATGTGCCCCATCGTGCCGCACGGCGGCGGGCGCGGGACATGGCGGTCCGGCCAGGGCCGCCCGGGGCGCTCCGTACGGTCCTACAGGCGCCGGCGGGCCTTGCGGGCCCTGCGGACCAGGGCGGCGGTGCCGAGCAGGGCGACGGTCGCGCCCGCGGCGCCGGCGGCGGTGGCGTCCTTGCGGCCCAGGCGGCGGCCCGCGACCGTGTGCCGGCCGGCGACCTCCTCCAGCAGCTCGGCGAGGACCTCCTCGTTGGTCCAGCGGGGCCGCCAGCCCGCGTCGTGCAGCCGGTGGCCGCTGACGACCCACGGGTGCATCGTGTATTCCAGGTCGCCCGCCGGGGACGGGGTCAGCCCCAGGCGGTGCAGCCGGGAGGCCGCGCCCAGCGCGACGGCCGAGGGCAGCTCCATGCGCCGGATGCCGGTGAGCTCCTCGACCTCTTCCTGCTCCAGCCATCCGTCGCAGCCGACGGCCAGCTCCCCCTCCGCCTTCTCCAGGGCGGCGAACTCCAGCGCGCTCACCAGGTCCTCCACGTGGCAGAACTGCCAGGTGGGCCGGGATCCGGCGACCACCAGGAGGCGGGGCGACTCGAAGTAGCGGGTCAGAGCGGTGTCGGTGCCGCCGACCAGGACGGCGGGCCGCAGCACGGTCACGTTCAGGCCGGGGTGCGCCCGGGGCGCACGCCTGGCCAGCCGCTCTATCTCGAGCAGGTCGCCGACGCCGGTGGCCTCGGCGGTCGCCCGCAGCTCCGCGTCCTCGGCGAGCGGCACGTCGTTGTCGGGGTGAGCGCCGTAGACCATGGCCGAGGTGCACAGCACCACCCGGTGCACGCCCGCGGCCGCGGCGGCGGTCAGCACGGTCTGGGTGCCGCGGACGTTGTACGCCGTGCGCGCCGCCGCGTCGGTCTCCAGGTCGAGGTCGAGCGCGAGGTGGACCACCACGTCGGCGCCGCGCAGCTTCTCGGCGATCGCCGGGTCGCGCACGTCCAGCACGTGCCACTGGGCCTCGGTGACGTCGCCACGGCGTTCGTCGATGGCCACGACGTGCTTGATCTCCTCGGACGCGGCGAGCCGCCGCGTGAGCAGCGCCCCGACGCCGCGCGCGGCACCGGTGACGGCCACGACGGGTCGCCGGCCGCGCACGGCAGGGCCGTGCGGGGTCGTGGTCTCGCGCGCGGAACCGTTTCGCGCTGCGCGAACTTCTCGGTCGGGGGAACTCACCGGGCGTCTCCAGCGGTTGTCTTCAGTACGTATGTGCCATCACCGTTGTCATGACACGTACGTACCAGGTGACGTCCATCCTGCCGCAGGCCCCGGGCGCGTGGAGCACCAAGCCCGGATAGCGGCGAGGTGTCTACGCTTGGTGGTGTTGTCGGGCATTCGCCGCCGGTCCACGCCGGCGGCCCTACGAGCCGAGGAAACCCGTGAGTGACACCCCATTCGGATTCGGTCTTCCGCCGGAGGAGCCGGAGAACGGCGACGACGGCAAGAAGAAGGGCGGTGGCCAGGGCGGCCAGGGGCCTGCGAATCCGTTCGGGTTCGGCGGGCCCGCCGGCGGTGGGGACAACCCCTTCGCCGCGATGTTCGGGTCCATGAACCCGGGCGACCTCGGCGCCGCCTTCCAGCAGCTCGGGCAGATGCTCTCGTACGAGGGCGGCCCGGTGAACTGGGACATGGCCAAGCAGATCGCCCGCCAGACGGTCGCGCAGGGCACCGCCGACGGCACGAAGGACGCCAGCGTCACCTCCGGCGAGCGGGCGGCGGTCGAGGAGGCCGTGCGCCTGGCCGACCTGTGGCTGGACGGCGTGACGTCGCTGCCCTCGGGCTCCGGCACCGCCGTCGCCTGGAGCCGCGCGGAGTGGGTCGAGGCGACCCTGCCGGTGTGGAAGGACCTCGTCGACCCGGTCGCGGAGCGCGTCGGGGCGGCCATGAGCGGCGTGCTGCCCGAGGAGATGCAGGCCATGGCGGGCCCGCTGCTCGGCATGATGCGCAGCATGGGCGGCGCGATGTTCGGCACCCAGATCGGCCAGGCCGTGGGCGTGCTGGCGGGCGAGGTGGTCGGTTCCACCGACATCGGCCTGCCGCTGGGCCCGGCCGGCAAGGCCGCGCTGCTGCCGGTGAACATCGAGACGTTCGGCTCCGGCCTGGGCGTTCCGCAGGACGAGGTGCGGCTGTACCTGGCCCTGCGCGAGGCCGCCCACCAGCGCCTCTTCGCACACGTGCCGTGGCTGCGCTCGCATCTGTTCGGTGCCGTCGAGGGCTACGCCCGCGGCATCAAGGTCGACACGGCCAAGCTGGAGGACGTGGTCGGCCAGCTCGACCCCACGCACCCGGAGCAGCTGCAGGACGCTCTGCAGCAGGGCATGTTCCAGCCGGAGGACACCCCGGAGCAGAAGGCCGCCCTGGCCCGCCTGGAGACCGCTCTCGCCCTCGTCGAGGGCTGGGTGGACGCCGTCGTGCACGCGGCGGCCGCGCCGCACCTGCCGTCGGCCGGGGCCCTGCGCGAGACGCTGCGCCGGCGCCGCGCCTCGGGCGGTCCGGCCGAGCAGACGTTCGCCACGCTGATCGGCCTCGAGCTGCGGCCCCGCCGCCTGCGGGACGCCTCCCGGCTGTGGGCCTCGCTGACGGACGCGCGGGGCGTGGAGGGGCGCGACGACCTCTGGGAGCACCCGGACATGCTGCCGACGGCCGCCGACCTGGACGACCCGGACGGCTTCGTCCACCGCGAGCAGCTGGACTTCTCCGAGCTCGACAAGATGCTGGGCGAGGCGGCGAAGGGCTCCGCGGGCGCCCAGGGGGCCGAGGGCCCGAAGGGCACCGACGGCACGAAGGGCACCGGGCCGGGCGCTTCGGACGAATCCGGCGAAGGTGACGACAAGAAGTGAGCCTCCACGAGAACGCGGTCCTCGTCCTGAAGGAGTACGAGGACCAGCAGGAGCTGCGCGCGCTCTACCTGGATCATCTGGCCGCCCACCCGGACGGCATGTGGAAGCCCTGTGAGGCCGGACACGTGACGGCCAGCGCGCTGGTGATCGACCCCGCGCGCGGCCGGGTCCTGCTCACCCTGCACCGCAAGCTGCGGATGTGGCTGCAGATGGGCGGCCACTGCGAGCCCGGCGACGCCACGCTCGAGGCGGCGGCCCTGCGGGAGGCCACCGAGGAGTCCGGGATCGCCGGCCTGACGCTGCTGCCGGGCGGCCCGGTGCGCCTGGACCGGCACCCGATCCCGGCGCCCTGCAACTGGCACCTGGACGTGCAGTACGCCGCCCTGGTGCCGGACGGCGCCGTGGAGGCCATCAGCGACGAGTCGCTGGACCTGCGCTGGTTCCCCTACGCCGAGGTGGCCGACGTCGCGGACGAGTCGGTCGCCCGGCTGGTGCAGCGGACGCTCGCGCGCCTGTAGCAAGCGCTCGGGTAAGGGGCGGTCACCGTGGTGACCGCCCCTTACCTGTGACCTGTGACGCTCAGTTCGACCAGATGTTGCCCTGGTTCTGCCCCCGGGCGCCCTGCTGGCCGAAGCCGTACTGGGCGGCGACTCCCTGGCCGATCTGCGCGCCCTGCGGCGGCAGCATCTCGCTGGGCTGCACGAGCGCGTACCCCTGGCCGAGGAAGCTGAGCTCCCATCCCTCGCCCGTGCCGCCGCGGCGCCGCCACACGCCCGAGGAGGACGTCTGCGCCTGCATCTGCACGCGCAGCGACGAGGACCAGGCGACGACGGCGTCCGCGTCGGCGAACGCGTACTTCTCCGGCGTGACCTGGAGCATCAGCGGCTGCCCGGAGGTCATCAGCGCGACCTTGCCCCGCCCGCTGATGGTGAGCTGGTACGCGCCGGTGCCGGAGATCCCGAACTGGCTGTCCACCGCGACCGCCTCCCAGTGCAGGGTGGAGTCCAGCGCCAGCACGTAGGAGCTGTCGACGGTCAGGCCCTCGTGGTCCACGTCCACGACGTGGACGTGCTGGGCGAGGTTGGCGAGGTAGACGGTGCCCTGCCCGGAGCAGCGCATCAGGTCCAGGCCCTCGCCGGTGCGCGCCTGGGCGTGCTGCTGGCCCTGCGTGCGGTACTCCGGGTCGAACTCGATCAGGCCCTGGTAGGCCACCATCGAGCCCTTGCGGGCGAGGACGTCCTCGTGGCCGGTGAGGGCCACGCGCAGCATCTGGGGGTTCTGCAGGGCGTAGCGGTCCTGCGTCTGGGCCTCGGTGAAGCCGAAAAGCGGGCTCTGCATGGTCTCCTCGTCCCCCTCAGCCCCGGGCCCGGAGCCGGTCGGTGCTGTCCTCGCTGGGCTGTACGACCACGAATCCCTGGCCGGAGAAGCCCAGTTGGTACGCCTCGCCGCTGCCGCGGCCGATCATCGAGGAAGCCTTGAAGCTGCGCTTCCCCTTCATCCGCAGGTTGGTGGACCAGGCGACGAGCGCGTCGGGGTCCACATAGGTCTCGTCCTCGCCGCCGCCGCAGTCCACGACGATGGGCGTGCCGCGCGAGGTCAGCGCGACCCAGCCGCTGCCGCTGACCACGACGTTGAACAGACCCTGCCCGGCGAACTTCGCCATGCCCTTGACCCGCTCCACGCCCCACTGCAGGTGCGCGTCGAAGGCCAGCAGGTTGGTGCCGTTGACGGAGACCGACTCGCCGTTGAGGTTGAGGCAGACGACGTCGGCGCCGTAGTCGGCGAGGTAGAGCAGCCCGTCGCCGCTGCACTTCATCAGCGGGGTGCCCTCGCCGGTGAGCCACTGGGAGGCCATCTGGCGGATGGCGGGGGCGTTCGGCTCGTACTGGATGAATCCCTCGTAGGCGACCATCGAGCCGGTGCGGGCGAACAGGTCGTGGCCGCTTTGCATCGCCACCTTGAGCATGCTGCTGCCGTGGTTCTCCATGCGGGCGGCGGGCGGGGTCGGGGCGTGGCCCGCGATCAGTGACTGGTCCATGACGGGCTCCCTCAGACCTCGTAGGGCTGGACGACGATGAAGTTGCCGGGCGCGCCGCGGAACTGGAGGTTCACGGCCTCTCCGCTGTGGCCCGGGTAGGAGGTGCGGCGCAGCCGCACCTGGCTGGAGACGATCACCTGGGACGCGGCGGACCAGGCGACGATGGCGTTGCTGTCGGCGAAGGTGGTCGGGGTGACCGGCAGCACCACGGGGGTGCCGTGCGTCTTGACGACGACGGTGCCCGTGCCGTGGAACTGCATGGTGAACAGCGCGCCGCCGGGGATGCCGTGCCCCTCGATGCGGCGGACCTCGTGGTGCAGCGACTCGTCGAAGGCGAGCACCGCGTCGGCGGAGACGCAGATCGCGTCGTTCTCCAGCTGGATGGGGTGCACGTGCGAGGAGTCGTCGGCGAGGAAGACCTGGCCGCGGCCGGTGCAGCGCATCAGCTGCATCTCCTGGCCGGTGGCGTTGCCGACGATGCGCCCCATGAAGCCGGCGCCCTTGTAGCTGAAGTCGACCTTGCCCTGGTACAGGACCATGCTGCCCTGCCGGGCGAGCACCGGCTGCGGGTCGGCGCCGAGGTCGACGCGGACGAGCTTGGGGTTCTGCAGGGTCCAGCGCTGCCCGTTGGGGGCCTCGCGGTACCGCTCGAACGCCGCCTGGACGCCGGGCGCGGCAGGCGCGACGGGCCCGCCGCCCTGCGGGGGCATGCCGGGCGCGGGTGCGCCGTACGGGGCCTGGTGGGGCTGCTGCGCCGGGTAGGGCTGGGCGGGCACGGCGGGCTGGCCGTAGGGCTGCTGGGCCGGGAACGCCTGGGTGGGCGCGCCGGGCTGGGCGTACGGGGCGGGCTGCCCGGGAACGCCGGGCTGGCCCGGGGCGCCGGGCGGGCCGGGCGGGGGCGGGACGACGCCGCCGGGCGGCGTCTGGCCGCCGGAGAAGTAGCCGGGGGGTGCGATGGGCGCCGCCATGGTGGCGGCCGCGTGCACCTGGGGGGCGGGCGGGGCCACCGGGGGCGGGGTGCTGCCGGGCGGGGGCGGGAAGCCCTGCGCGGGCGGCGGCGTCGGGGCCTGGGGGGCGGGCGGTGCCTGGGCGGGCTGCGGGGCGGCGGGCGGCGCGAAGGCCGGGGGCGCGCTCGCCTGCTGCGGGGGCGCGAAGGCGGGGGCCGCGCCCTGCTCGGGCGCCGGGGGCGCCTCCTCTTCCAGCACCTCGCCGCCGAAGTGCTTCAGCAGCGCCTCCAGGCCGCCGTCGAAGCCCTGGCCCACGGCGGCGAACCGCCAGACGTCCTTGAGGTAGAAGTCGCCGAGCATCACCGCGCGCTCGGTGCTGAACTCCGCGCCCGTGAAGGAGTAGCGGGCCACCTCGACGCCGCCCGCGACGATGCGGAGGTAGCCCGGGCCGGTCTGCGACATCTGTCCGGCGCCGTCGAGGGTGGCGGTGAAGCTGAGCCGGTTGATGTGCGCCGGGACCCGGTCGAGGGTGACCCGGAAGGAGTCCGTGTCCCCGGCCTGCGCCCCGAGCTGCTGGATGGCGCCTTCCGGCGACTGCGGCTGGTTGAAGAAGACGAAGTACCGGTCGTCGGAGAGCCGCTCCCGGGCGTCCAGCCCGAAGCAGCTGATGTCGAAGGTCAGGCCGGAGCCGCCGATCTGCACTCCCACGTACAGATCGGTCCCGGCCGTCAGGTCACTGATCTTGGCCTTGTGGCCGCGCTGGAATTCCCTGGACATGCGTGACGACCGTCCCCCATCCGAACCTGCAGTGAAATGCGTTGCGCCAGGCTAACGGCTGAGGCGGGCGGGGAGTGCCTCCGGGGAGGTCCGCTCACTCGCTCCGGGCGGCAGGGAGGTGGGGCAGCCGGTCCGCGGCCACCACTCCCTCGAGGTAGCCCCGGGCCCGCTCGGTGCGCGGGTACGACTCCAGCAGCCGCCAGAACTCCGGTCCGTGACCGGGGACCAGCAGATGCGCCAGCTCGTGCAGCAGCACGTAGTCCACCACGTACTCGGGCATGCCCTGCAGGCGGTGCGAGAGGCGGATGCTGCCCTCGGCGGGGGTGCACGAGCCCCAGCGGGTGTTCTGGTTGGTGACCCAGCGGACCGAGGCGGGGCGCGCCCGGCCGTTCAGGTACTGCTCGGAGAGGCGGCGGGCCCGCTCGGCCAGCTCGCCGTCGCCGAGCATGCGCCGGCTCTCCTGCGCCGCGAGCTTGTCGAGCATCACGCGGACCCAGCGCTTCTCCTCCGCCTCCGACATCCGGGCCGGAATGAGGACGACGGTCCGGTCCCCCTCGCGGTAGGCGGAGACCGTCCTGCGGCGGCGCGTGCTCCGCCGGACCTCGACGGCGCCGGTCTCCTGCCCTCCCGCGAGCGGGCTCGGGGCACTGCGCGGTGGGCGTGCGGCACTGTGCAGAGGGTCGACGGGCACGGGCCCGACGTTACCCGCTGGCGGTGCGTGAAGTCCCGCCCCTCGGGTCGCTTGTCGGGTCGCTTGTCGGGGAAACGCCGACTTCGGCGCAGGCTTGTACGACAATCACCCCGCACCTGTGGACAACGTCACGCGGGGACCGGGCGGGACGGGCATGCTGAAGGCCGACCGAGGGGGACACATGCCGACGCAGCCCGTACGCACCTCACCGCCTGGACACACGGTTCCGGACTCCGCGCATCCGATGGTCAAGCCCGCGCTGCGCCGGGCCTGGCGCAACCGCGAGATGGTGCAGTTCGGCACCGCTCCCGCGCACGCGGTGCTCCTGGGGCCGGTGGACACCGCGACGGGCAGCTTCCTGGGCCTGCTCGACGGGACGCGCGGCATGCCCCTGCTCCGCGAGGAGGCCACCGGCTTCGGGCTGCCGGACGGCCGGGCGGACGCGCTGGTGGAGCGGCTGGCGGCGGCCGGGCTGCTGGACGATCCGCGCGCGGGCGGGGAGGCGGCGGCCGCGCTGCGCGCCCGGGGCGGTTCGCTGGAGCGGCTGCGGCCGGACCTGGCCTCGCTGTCGGTGCTCCATCCGGAGCCGGGGGCCGCGATGCGGCTGATGGCGGCGCGGCAGGCGGTGCGGGTGCAGGTGCGGGGCGCCGGACGGGTGGGGGCGGCCGTCGCGTCGCTGCTGGCGGCCTCGGGAGTGGGACGGGTCGACGTCCTGGACGGGGGCCGGGTCGAGCCCTGGGACGTGGCGCCCGGCGGGGTGGGGGCCGAGCGGACCGGCGAGCGGCGGGACGCCGCCGCCCGGCAGGCGGTGCGTCAGGCCGCGCCCCTGCCCCGGCCGAGGGCGAGAGCCGGTGGCACGGGCAGCGACGACGGCTCCCCGCCGTCCCTGGTGGTGTTCGCGCCCCGCGACGGCCTCGCGGCCTACGCGCCGGACGTCCCGGCGTCCCAGGAGCTCGTCTCCTCCGGGACCCCGCACCTGTACGCGGGAGTCCTGGAGGCCACGGGCGTGGTGGGGCCGCTGGTGCTGCCGGGAGAGTCGGCGTGCGCGGGCTGCGTCGAGAGGGAACGGGCCGAGCGGGATCCGGCCTGGCCCCGGATGCTCGCCCAGTGGCGATCCGGCCGCGGCCCGGGGGTACCGTCTTGCGACATGGCACTGGCCACGGTCGTGGCGGGGCTGACCGTGGCGAGGGCGCTGGCCTTTCTCGACGGTGGGTCCACGTCGGGCGCGGGGGAACGGCTGGAGCTGGCCCTGCCGGGGCCCTCCTGGTCCTCCCTGCCCGTGGAGCCGCATCCGCGGTGCCCGTGCGGCGCGGCGGACTCCGGGCGACCGGAGCACGCCGGGTCCGCGCGGTCCCGCACGGGACAATGACCCGGTAACCGCCGTCCGCGGCGTGGCTGTTCAGCTAGTTGGAGGGGCGCATGTCTGATCTACCCCGCAAGGCGGTCACCCGTACCGCCAAGTTGGCCGCGCTGCCCTTGGGGTTCGCGGGGCGCACGGCGCTCGGGCTGGGGAAGCGCATCGGCGGACGGCCGGCGGAGATCATCGCCGCGGAGCTGCAGCAACGCACCGCCGAGCAGCTCTTCGCGACCCTCGGCCAGCTCAAGGGAGGTGCCATGAAGCTCGGTCAGGCACTGTCCGTCTTCGAATCGGCCCTGCCCGAGCAGGTCGCCGGCCCCTACCGGGCCGCGCTGACGAAGCTTCAGGAGGCGGCGCCGCCGATGCCGACGAAGTCGGTGCACGCGGCGCTCGCCCAGCGGCTGGGGCCGAACTGGCGGGAGCTGTTCGAGGAGTTCGAGGACCGGCCGGCGGCCGCAGCGTCGATCGGGCAGGTCCACCGGGCCGTCTGGCACGACGGGCGCGAGGTCGCGGTCAAGGTCCAGTACCCGGGGGCGGGTGAGGCGCTGCTCTCCGATCTGACGCAGCTGGGGCGGTTCGCCAAGCTGCTGGGTCCGCTGGTGCCCGGGATGGACATCAAGCCGCTGATCACCGAGCTGCGCGACCGGGTGTCCGAGGAGCTGGACTACGAGCTGGAGGCGCGGGCCCAGGCCGCGCACGCACGGGAGTTCACCGGTGACGCCGATGTGACCGTGCCGGACGTGGTGCACCGGAGCGACCAGGTGCTGGTGACGGAGTGGCTGGAGGGGGTGCCGCTGTCCGAGGTGATCACCAGCGGCACCCAGGAGCAGCGGGACCGGGCCGGGCAGTTGCTGGCGCGCTTCCTCTTCTCGGGCGCGGCCCGCACGGGGCTGCTCCACGCCGATCCGCACCCCGGCAACTTCCGGCTGCTGACCGGGGACGCCCCCGACGGGCCGCCGGAGAAGTGGCGCCTGGGGGTGCTGGACTTCGGCACGGTCGACCGGCTTCCGCAGGGGCTGCCCGTGGAGATCGGGACGGCGCTGCGGCTGACCCTGGACGGCGAGGCGGACGCGGTTCACGAACTGCTGCGCGATGAGGGCTTCGTCAAGCCGGAGATCGAGCTGGACCCCGGGGCGGTGCTGGACTATCTGCTGCCGATCATCGAGCCGGCCCAGGTGGCGGAGTTCACCTTCACCCGGGACTGGATGCGCGCACAGGCGACCCGGATCGCCGATCCCCGCTCCCCCGCGTACCAGCTGGCCCGGCAGCTCAATCTGCCTCCGGCGTACCTGCTGATCCACCGGGTGACGATGAGCACCATAGGGGTGCTGTGCCAGCTGGGTGCCACGGTGCGGCTGCGTGAGGAGATGGAGGCGTGGGTGCCCGGGTTCGCGGCGGAGAGCCGGAGCCAGGACACCCCCGCCTGAGGGCGCCGGGGCGCCCGCTCACCACCAGGAGGAGTCGAGTCTGCCCTCGATCGATCTGAGGTTGGCGCGGGAGCAGTCGTCGCAGAAGTACCGGCGGCTGCCGTTCTCGACGGAGCAGATCCAGGTCGGGGGCGGCGTGCCCCCGGGGGCCTCGGTGCCGCAGCGAGCACAGGCGATGGGCTCGGGGGTCTCGGTGGCCTCAGGGTTCAACTGCACTGGCTTATGCGTCTTCCGGTCCACTCCCAGACGATATCCCCGGGAGCGGGCCGGGCGCGGGTGACGCACCCGAACGTGGCGCGGGGGCGGTCCGTTCGGCCCGGCCCCGCGGCGGTTCACTGCATGACGGCCATGGCCAGGGCGCGGCGGGCGCGCAGCGAGGCGCGCTCGGCGCGGCGCTGCATGCGGCGGGCGGCGACCAGCCGCACGGCGGTCCGTTGGGACTCGGCCTCCCTCCGGAGCTCTTGCATATGGGCCCGGGCCAGGGCTTCTGGGATGAGTTGCATTTCGAGGTTCCTGTTCTGCCGCGACTCGGTCGCGGAGGTGTGACGGGGGGTGTGGGAGCCGAATGGCTCGGACGGGTGCCGCATGATCGGGGCCTGCTTCGTGGGGTCGTACGTGGTGGGGCGGTCGATGGTGCCGGCGGTGCTCATGCGGTGACCGGGTTCTTGCGCGGGCGACCACGCGGACGCTTGCGGGCCACGACCACGCCCTGGACGAAGAGCTCGCCGCCCCAGACGCCCCACGGCTCGCGGCGGTCCATGGCGCCGGCCAGGCAGGCCGCGCGCAGCGGACAGGTCTGGCAGAGCGACTTGGCGTACTCCACGTCGGCCGGGGACTCGGCGAAGAAGACCTCGGGGTCATAGCTGCGGCAGGGCACGGAGCCACCCAGGTTCTCGATGGCGTCATCGAGGTCGGTGAGGGTGGTCAGTGACGTGAGGGGGGTCAAGGTGTCCTCCGTGGGGACAGGCGGCGGGATCAGGTCGGTCGCTACTGACGGGGTGTGCGCCTTGAGTTGCACGGTGTTCATTTCCTCGTCTGTTGTTCCGGCTGGTGGCCGGGCTGGTTTCCCCGGGCTTGGGGGCAAACAAAAGGGCCGCGG
Source organism: Streptomyces griseocarneus (assembly GCF_014655595.1). Classification (GTDB taxonomy): domain Bacteria; phylum Actinomycetota; class Actinomycetes; order Streptomycetales; family Streptomycetaceae; genus Streptomyces; species Streptomyces griseocarneus. The sequence goes on from NZ_BNBL01000003.1 coordinate 510,117, forward strand.
ATCCCGGTGTGGGTTCCGCGGCCCTGGAAGGTGCCGACCTGATCGCGATCAGGCTGGATCTCTCCAGGGTTTGAGCCCACGGAAGGCCCACGTCTTGGGAAGGTGGTGCTGCGGTGCGTTCGGGGATCCGGCGCCATTGGCCACGGCGGCGACGGCATAGGCCTGGGCCTGTGCCACCGCTGCTGCCTTTACCTCGGACGCCTTGGTCGGTCGCTGTTCCAGCAGGGCCGGAGCGGCGCCGGACAGACCGGTGCCCTGGAACATGCCGAAGGAGGAGCCGAGCATGGCGGCGGAGCCGATACGGCGATCGGTCATTTTGTTGCTGGCGATAAAGCTGATCATTTTCTCCGCCTCCTCTCGGCGTCTCGGGGACCGGTCGAAACCGGTCCTGGTCTTCGGTTCAGTACAGCACGGATCCAACGAATCCCGGTAGTACCGCAGAGCCGTCGTCTCCCTGCTCGGAAGGCTATGGGTATGCCGTCCGCGCGCGCAAACTATTTTTCCGGAGATTCTTCGGACGTGTCCTGGGACACGTCTTCCGAGGCCGGCTCGTCGCCTGCGCACAGGGCGAGGACGTCGGCTCCGAACCTGCCGAGCTTGCGTCCTCCGACTCCAGAGATGCTCGCCAGCTCCGATTCGGTTCCCGGTACGGCCTCGGCGATCGCGAGGAGCGTCTTGTCGGTGAAGACGCAGAAGGCGGGCTGGCCCAGCAGCTGGGCCTGGGTGGCCCGCCAGTCGCGCAGGCGTTCGTAGAGCGCCTCGTCCAGCTCCGAGGGGCAGTCCTCGCACCGCATGAGCTTGATCTCACCGGCGTCGGTCAGGGTCCGCCCGCAGACCCTGCAGCGCACCGGACCGCGCCGCGCCCGGGTGCCGCCGCGCTCGATGCCGCCCCGCCCGGGGCCCGCGCCCGCGGCAGAGCCGGCCGAGCCGGGGCGCGGGGCGGCCGAGCCCGGCCGCAGTCCGTTGAGGAAGCGCGTGGGCCGCCGGGAGGCCCGGCCGCCGGGGGTCCGGGACAGCGCCCAGGACAGGGACAGGTGCTTCCTGGCGCGGGTGACGCCGACATAGAGGAGCCGGCGCTCCTCCTCCACCTGCTCGTCGGTCTTGGCGTAGGTGATCGGCATCATGCCCTCGGCCAGCCCGACCAGGAAGACGGCGTCCCACTCCAGGCCCTTGGCGGCGTGCAGTGAGGCCAGCGTCACACCCTCGACGGTCGGCGCGTGCTGGGCGCTCGCCCGCTCGTCCAGCTCCGCGACGAGGTCGGCGAGCGTGGCCTCGGGGCGGGCCCGCACGAAGTCCTCGGCCAGCCGCACCAGGGCCGCCAGCGACTCCCAGCGGTCCCGCACCGCGCCCGACCCGGCCGGCGGCTCCGGCGTCCAGCCCCGGGTGCTGAGCACGGCCCGCACCTGGGCCGGCACGTCCTCGGCACCGGCCAGCTGGGGGTCGGAGTGGTGGCCGGCGCGGGCGGCGCCGCGCAGCAGCAGCCCGGCCTCGCGCACCTCGGGCCGCTCGAAGAACCGCTCGGCGCCGCGCAGCTGGTAGGGCACCCCGGCGTCGGCGAGGGCCTGTTCGTACACCTCGGACTGGGCGTTGATGCGGTAGAGGATGGCGATCTCGCTGGCGGGCACGCCGGAGTCGATGAGGTCCTTCACGCGCCGGGCGGTGCCCTCGGCCTCGGCGGGCTCGTCGACGTACTCGGCGTAGACCGGCTCGGGGCCCGGGTCGCGCTGGGAGATCAGCTCCAGCCTGCTCTCGGCGGCCCGGCCGCGGGCGGCCGAGAGCAGGCCGTTGGCCAGGTGGACCACCTGGGGGGTGGAGCGGTAGTCCCGGACGAGCTTGATCACCGTGGCGTGCGGATGGCGGACGCGGAAGTTGAGCAGGTGGTCGGGGGTGGCGCCGGTGAAGGAGTAAATCGTCTGGCTGGCGTCGCCGACGACGCACAGGGTGTCGCGGTCGCCCAGCCAGAGCTCGAGCAGCCGCTGCTGCAGGGGGCTGACGTCCTGGTACTCGTCGACCACGAAGTGCTGGTACTGGCGGCGCACGGTCTCGGCGATGTCGTGCCGGTCCTGGAGCACGCCCACCGTCAGCAGCAGGACGTCCTCGAAGTCGATCGTGCCGCGCTCGCGCTTGAGCTGTTCGTACATGCCGTAGACCCGGGCGATCTCGGCGGGGTCGCGCGGGACCTCCCGGCCGCACTTGGCGGCGGCGGCCGGATAGTCCTCAGGGACGGTCTGGGTGACCTTCGCCCACTCGATCTCGCCGGTCACGTCGCGCAGCTCGTTGCGGTCGAGGCGGATACGGCAGCGGGCCGCCGCCTCCGCGACGACCTGCACCTTGCGCTCCAGCAGCCGGGGCAGGTCACCGCCGACGGCCTTGGGCCAGAAGTACTGCAGCTGGCGCAGGGCGGCGGAGTGGAACGTACGGGCCTGGACGCCGCCCGCGCCGAGCTGGCGCAGCCGGCCGCGCATCTCGCCCGCCGCGCGGTTGGTGAACGTGACCGCGAGGACGCTCGCGGGCTGCAGCACCCCGGACCGCACGCCGTAGGCGATACGGTGGGTGATCGCCCGGGTCTTGCCCGTACCGGCGCCGGCCAGCACGCACACCGGCCCGCTCAGGGCCGTGGCCACCTCGCGCTGCTCGGGGTCGAGCCCGTCGAGCACCGCGTCGGCGGAGGCCGGCACCTGAGGGAAGAGGGTGGAGTGCGTTGCTGCTGTCACCCCGCCATGCTGCCAGGTCCACGGCGGCGACCGGGAATGTCGTCCACAGCCGAGCCCGTATTGTCGTACTGATACGACTGGCGGGAATGACAGCGACCGAGTGCGCGTTCTCCTTCCGGAATTACACCGCGGAAACACAAGGAAAAGGAGCGCGGGTCGCATGTCGAGCAGCGTGACGATGTACAGCACGACGTGGTGCGGCTACTGCCGTCGTCTGAAGAGCCAGATGGACCGCGAGGGCATCACGTACAACGAGATCAACATCGAGCTCGACGCCGACTCGGCGGCCTTCGTGGAGAAGGCGAACGGTGGCAACCAGACGGTCCCCACCGTTCTCTTCGCGGACGGCTCCACGCTCACCAACCCCTCGCTGGCCCAGGTCAAGGCCAAGATCGGGGTCTGAGCACCCGCTACGGCAGTTGCTCGCCGTACCAGAGTTCGATCAGCCGGGCCGCGATCGAGATGCCGGTGGGAGGTAGGACCTCCCCGGTCTTGAACGCGGCCCGCAGCTCGTCCCGCGAGAACCAGCGCGCCTCGTGGATCTCCTCGCCGTCCACCTGGATGTCCGCGGAGGTGGCGCGCGCCATGAAGCCCAGCATCAGGCTGGACGGGAAGGGCCAGGGCTGGCTGGCGACGTACTCCACGTCGCCGACGGTCACGCCCGCCTCCTCGGCGACCTCGCGGCGCACCGCCTGCTCGATGGACTCGCCCGGCTCGACGAAGCCCGCGAGCGTCGAGAAGCGGCCCTCCGGCCAGTGCATCTGCCGGCCCAGCAGCGCACGGTCCCGCTCGTCGGTCACCAGCATGATCACGGCCGGGTCGGTACGGGGGTAGTGCTCGGCGCCGCAGGCCGGGCAGCGGCGGATGTGGCCCGCCGCCGCGATCACCGTGCGCTCGCCGCAGCGGGAGCAGAAGCGGTGCAGCCGCTGCCAGTTCTCCAGGGCGACGGCGTGCACGAGCAGGCCCGCGTCGCGCGGGGACAGCAGCAGGCCCGCCTCGCGCAGCCCCGCCGGGCGCGCCGACTGGTCCATGCGGCCGGGCAGGGCGTCCTTCTGCAGGGCGAAGTAGGCGACGCCGTCCTCATCCTGGCCCAGGAAGTAGCGGTGCGTCTCGGTGACGGGCGCCTCGAATGCGGGCGTCATCACCAGCTCGGTGCGGCCGTCGGGGGTGTCGTCGATCAGCGCCTGGCCGCCGGAGACCACGAAGACCCGCGTCGAGGGGTGGCTCCACGCCGCGGAGAGCCAGGCCTCGTCCAGGCGGTGGTGCGCGGCGCGGTCGATGCCGCTCGCCCCGCTGAGCGTGATCGGCCGTTCGGCTGCGAATTCGGTCCAGGTGGTCACGGCTGCTTCCAACTCCCCCTACGGAATGGTGTCTTGCCTCTGACTGCCGGCGCGCACGCGTGCCCGCCGGCGCGTACTAGCGGGCGGGCGCGTTCCCGGCCAGGTCGCCCCACAGGTACGCGGCGGTCTCCACGCCCTTCATGAGGAGATCCAGTTCGACCTTCTCGTTCGGCGCGTGCCAGCCGTCCGACGGCACCGAGATGCCCAGGAACAGCACCGGGACGCCGAGCACGTCCTGCAGGTCGGCTGCGGGGCCGGAGCCGCCCTCGCGCGTGAAGCGGATCTTCTGCCCGAAGGCGCGGCCCATGGCGCGCGCGACCGAGCGCAGGTACGGGTGGTCGAGGGGTGTGAGGCAGGGGCGGGTCGCGCCCCAGAACGTCACCTCGTGCCGGATGCCCTCCGGCAGGCGGGCCGCCACCCAGTCGCGGACGTCCTGCTGGATGCGGTCCGCGTCCTGCCCGGCCACCAGCCGGAAGGAGAGCTTGAGCTGGGCGGAGGAGGGAACGATCGTCTTGCCGCCGGGGCCCTGGTAGCCCCCGCCCAGGCCGTTCACCTCGGCCGTCGGGCGGGCCCAGATCCGCTCGAGCGTGCTGTAGCCGGCCTCGCCGAGCGCGCCGTGCGAGTGGGCCGTGCGCAGCCAGCGCTCCTCGTCGAACGGGAGCTCGGCGAAGAGCTCGCGCTCGGCGTCCGTCAGCTCGACTATGCCGTCGTAGAAGCCGGGGATCGCCACGCGGCGGTCCTCGTCGTGCAGCGCGGCGGCCAGGCGCGCCGCCTCGAGCGCCGGGTTGGGCACGGCGCCGCCGAACGAGCCGGAGTGGATGTCCTGGTCCGGGCCGTGGAGGTCGATCTGGCAGTCGGTGAGGCCGCGCATGCCCGTGCACACCGTCGGGGTGTCCTCGGACCACATGCCGGTGTCCGAGACGATCACGGCATCGCAGGCCAGGCGGTCGGCGCGGGCCTTGATCAGGGCGGGGAAGCTCGGCGAGCCGGACTCCTCCTCGCCCTCGATCAGGAGCTTCAGATTGACGGCGGGGGCGGTGCGGCCGGTGGCCGCGAGGTGGGCCCGCACGCCCAGGGTGTGGAAGAACACCTGGCCCTTGTCGTCGGCGGCGCCGCGCGCGTACAGCCTGCCGTCGACGGTCGTGGGCTCGAACGGGTCGGTGTGCCAGCCGTCCTCGCGGGCGGCCGGCTGGACGTCGTGGTGGCCGTAGACCAGGACGGTGGGGGCGTTCTCGTCGCCGGAGGGCCACTCGGCGAAGACCGCCGGGGCGCCGTCCGTCTCCCAGACCTCGGCCGTCGGGAAGCCCGTCTCCTCGAGCTTCGCCGCCAGCCACTCCGCACTGCGCCGCACGTCCCCCGCACGGGCCGGGTCGGCCGACACGGACGGGATGCGCAGCCACTCGGCGAGGTCGTCGAGGAAGGCCGCGCGATGGGCGTCGATGTACGTGCGGACGGCGCTGTCCGGGGTGTTGCTCATGACATCGAGCCTATCCGTACACGTGGTGTGACCGGGACCGGGTTTCGTCACACCGCCCCTTCCGGGGGTCGCACCGCCTCCTCCGGGAGGGCGGCGGCGTCGCCGAGGAGGATGCGCTCCAGCCCGGCCCTGTCCGGCAGGCCGGGCGGGCGGACCGTCTCGCCGTCGCGGACGTAGACGAACGCGGCCGTGACGGAGGACACCGGCAGGCCGTGCTGCTCGGCCCAGGCGAGGCGGTAGACCGCCAGCTGGAGGGGGTCGGCGTCGTGGGCCCGGTTGGTCTTCCAGTCGACGATCTCGTAGCTCTCCGCCCCGTCGGTGCCGGTCCGGTAGACCGCGTCGATGCGGCCGCGGATCACGCGGCCCGCGAGGGTGAGCTGGAAGGGGGCCTCCACGCGGTACGGCGTGCGGCGGGCGTACGGGGTGCGCTCGAAGGCCTCCTTCAGCGCGGCCAGGTCGCGCTCGTCGGCGATCTCCGGGGCGTCCTCGGGGCCGCCGGGGAGCTCGTCGGGGCCCAGGAGGGGAAGCGGGAGGGCCTCGAAGCGGGACTCCACCCAGGCGTGGAAGCGGGTGCCCCGGCGGGCGGCGGGCTGCGGGCGGCGGGGCATGGGGCGGGCCAGGTCGCGGGCGAACCCGTCCGGGTCGGCGGCCAGGTGGACCAGCTGGGAGGCGCTCAGGGCGGGGGGTACGACGACGTCGCGCACCGTGGCGCGGGCGCGCCGGAGCTCGCCGGCCAGGGCGGTGAGGTCGCGGTCCCAGGAGGCGACCGCGCGGGCCTCCTCCGGAGCGAGCTCCCCGGGAGTGCGGGGCCGGTGGGCGTCGTCCGGGCGGGCGTCGTCCAGGTGCGCGTCGTTCAGGTGGGCCAGCACCGCGTCCGCCGCCTCGCGGCGGCGGGCCAGCGCGTCCCGGTCCAGGGGCAGGGGCCAGGCGTGGTCCTTCGCCGCCTCCTCCAGGGCCGGGTTCGCCTCGTCCTCCCCCGGGACCTCGGCCCAGGCGTCGACCTCGCCGTGGCCCGCCTCGCAGTGCGCGCGCAGGCGCTCCAGGAACTCGGAGGGGCCGCGCTTGCGCTTCTGCGCGGGGCCCCACCAGTGGCCGGAGGCGAGCAGGAGGGAGCGGGGGCGGGTGAAGGTCACGTAGCCCAGGCGCAGCTCCTCGGTGGCCTTGTGGTCCTTCATCGCCTGCTGATAGGCCTTCAGGCCCTTGCCGTCCCACTTCTCCACCGCCGGCAGGGTCTCCGCGTCGCCGCGCAGGACGTGCGGGAGGACCTTGGCGTGCGCCGTCCAGGAGTCGGCGCCCTTGGTGCTCGGGAACCTGTCCGCCACCAGGCCGGGGACGGCCACGACGTCCCACTCGAGGCCCTTCGACTTGTGCGCCGTGAGGATCTTCACGGTGTTCTCGCCGCCGGGCAGCGAGCTGTCCAGGCCCTTCTCGTACTGCGCGGCCGTGCGCAGGAAGCCCAGGAACGCCGGGAGCGTCGTCTCGCCGTCCAGGGCCGCGAAGCCCGCCGCGATGTCGAGGAACTGCTTGAGGGTCTCCCTGCGGCGGGCCGCCAGCGCCTGCGGGGAGGCCTCCAGCTCGACCTCGAGGCCCGTGGTGGCCAGGACGCGGTGCAGGACGTCCATCAGGGGGTCGGGCAGGGCGCGCCTGAGGTCGCGGAGCTCGGCCGCCAGGCGGGCGAAGCGGACGCGGGCCTCGGGAGAGAAGGGGAGGCCGTCGTCCGGGGCGTCGGCGGCGAGGAACGTGTCGAGGGCGTCCGCCAGGGAGACCACCTCGGCCGGGTCCACGCCCTCCACCGCCTCGGCCAGGCGGCGCTCGGGGTCCGTGCCGGTGCCGGCGTAGGGCACCAGCGTGCGGGCGCGGCGGCCCAGCAGGGCCAGGTCGCGGGGGCCGGTCCGCCAGCGGGGGCCGGTCAGGAGACGGACCAGGGAGGCGTTGGCGGTGGGGTCGTGGAGGACCTCGCAGACCGCCACCAGGTCGGCGATCTCGGGGAGGTGGAGCAGCCCGGACAGGCCCACGACCTCGACGGGCAGCTCGCGGCGGACCAGGGCGGCCTGGATCTCGGCGAAGTCCGTGGCCGTGCGGCACAGGACGGCGATGTCGCCCGGGCGCGTGCCGGTGCGCACCAGGTGGGCGAGGCGGTCCGCCAGCCAGTCGAGCTCGTCGGCGTGGGTGGGCAGCAGGGCGCAGCGCACCACGCCGTCGCGCTCGGCGCCCGGCGCGGGGCGCAGGGCCTCCACGCCCGCGTGCCGCTCGCGGAGGGGGGCGGCGAGGGCGTTGGCGAGGTCGAGGAGGCGGCCGCCGCTGCGGCGGTTCTCGCTGAGGGTGTGGCGGCGGGCCGGGCGGCCGTCGGCGTGGGGGAAGTGGGCGGGGAAGTCGTCGAGGTTGGCCACGGACGCGCCGCGCCAGCCGTAGATGGCCTGGCAGGGGTCGCCGACGGCGGTGACCGCGTGGCCCGTGCCGCCGCCGAAGAGGCCGGCCAGGAGGATGCGCTGGGCGACGGAGGTGTCCTGGTACTCGTCGAGGAGGACGACCGCGAACTGCTCGCGCAGGATGCGGCCGACCTCGGGACGGCTGCGGGCGAGCTCGGCGCACAGGGCGATCTGGTCGCCGAAGTCGAGGAGGTCGCGGCGGTTCTTCTCGCGGCGGTACGCCTCGACGAGGCCGAGCAGCTCCAGGCGGGCCCGGGCGGCGTCGGGCACCTTGCGCAGGTCGGCGTTGGAGAGCCGGGCGCCCTCGAGGGCGGTCAGCAGCTCGCGGTCGTGGGCGCGCAGCCGGGAGGGGTCCACGAGGTGCTCGGACAGCTCGCCGTCGAGGGCGAGGAGGTCGGCGACCAGGTCGGCGAAGGAGTGGGTGAGGGCGGGGTGGGGGCCCGGGGAGGCGCGCAGGACGCGGGCGGCGAGCTGGAAGCGGGTGGCGTCGGCGAGGAGGCGGGTGGTGGGCTCGAGGCCGATGCGCAGGCCGTGCTCCTTCAGGAGGCGGCCGGCGAAGGCGTGGTAGGTGGAGATCTGGGGCTCGCCGCCCGCGGTGGTGTCGTCCTGCGGCTCGCCGGGGGCGATGCCGGCCTCCCCCAGGGCCCGGCGCACGCGCTCGGCCAGCTCGCCGGCCGCCTTGTTGGTGAAGGTCAGGCCGAGGACCTGCTCGGGGGCGACCTGTCCGGTGCCGACCAGCCAGACCACGCGCGCGGCCATGACCGTGGTCTTGCCGGACCCGGCGCCGGCCACGATGACCTGAGGGGCGAGCGGCGCGGTGATGCAGGCCGTCTGCTCCGGGGTGAACGGGATGCCGAGGAGCTCCTTGAGCTGCTCGGGGTCGGTCAGGCGCGGGGTCACACCGGTAACGCTAACGGGGGGCACTGACACCTCACTCCACGATCTGGCGGCCCTCGGGCCGGGCCGTGCAGGAGGCGCGGAAGGAGCAGTGGGAGCAGTGCCGGCCGGGGCGGGGGGTGAAACGTTCCTCGAGGACGCGGCCGGCGGCCTCGGCGAGGAGCTCGCCGACCCACTCGCCCTCCGGGGGCCGCTGCGCCTGCACCTTGGGCAGGGCTTCGCCCCCGTCCTTGCGGTTCGCGCCCTGGCGCAGCTGGACGAGCTCGGCGCCGCCGGCGCGCGGGCGCTCGCCGTCGAAGAGGCCGTCCACGGCGCCCTCCTCGACCGCGAGCTGGTAGACGGCCAGCTGGGGGTGGCGCTCGACGTCGCCCGAGGAGACGGCGCCCTTGCCGGTCTTGAAGTCCACGACGTACGCGCGCCCCTCGGCGTCCCGCTCCACGCGGTCCATGGAGCCGCGGATGCGGACCAGGTACTGCTGGGCCTTGAGCGTGACGTCGAAGCCGTGCTCGGTGGCCACGGCGGCCCGGCCGCGCTCCATGACGTGCCAGCGCAGGAAGCGCTCGAGGGCCGCGCGCGCGTTCTCCTTCTCCTGCTGGGACTTCCAGGGCGCGTCGAAGGCGAGCGAGTCCCAGACGGACTCCAGCCGCTCCATCAGGACGGCGAGGTCCGCCGGGGTGCGTCCGGAGGCGACCTCGTCGGCCAGGACGTGGACGACGTTGCCGAAGCCCTGGGCGGCGGTGGCGGGGGCGTCCGCCTTCACCTCGCGGCCCAGGAACCACTGCAGCGAGCAGCCGTCGCCGGTCAGCTGTCCCAGGGCGGAGCCCGACAGGGCCAGCGGGTCCTCGGGGTCGCGCAGCGGCGCCGGGGTGTGCGTCGGCTCGGCGAGCCCCCACCAGCGGTCGGGGTGGGCCGCGGGGACGAGCGGCATCCCCTCCTCGTCGCGCAGCGCGGCCAGGTGGGCGAGCCGCTCGGCGGCGGCGGCCCGCAGGGCGTCCGAGGCCGCGGGGTCGACGGTGGTGGCGCGCAGTTCGGCGACGAGCGCGGCGACGGCCAGCGGGCGGCGGGGGCGCTGGGTGATGTCGACGGGCTCGGTGCCCAGCTCGGCCAGGAAGCGGGAGGGCTGGTCGCCGTCCTCGGCGGCCGCCTTGACGGCGGTGACCACGAGGCGCTCGCGGGCGCGGGTGGCGGCCACGTAGAACAGCCGGCGCTCCTCGGCGAGGAGCGCCTTGGGGCTGAGCGGCTCGGCGAGGCCGTCGCGGCCGATGCGGTCGGCCTCGAGCAGCGAGCCGCGGCGGCGCAGGTCGGGCCACAGGCCCTCCTGGACGCCGGCGACGACCACGAGCCGCCACTGCAGACCCTTGGAGCGGTGGGCGGTCATCAGGCGTACGGCGTCGGGGCGCACGGGCCGGCGGGTGAGGGTGTCGGCGGCGATGTCCTGGGCGTCGAGCTCGTCCAGGAAGTTGAGGGCGCCGCGCCCGCCGGTGCGCTCCTCGGCGCGGGCGGCGGTCTCGAAGAGGGCGCACACGGCGTCCAGGTCGCGGTCCGCGTTGCGGCCGGCGGCGCCGCCGCGGTGCGCGGCGCGCTGCAGGCGGCCGGGCCAGGGGGTGCCGTCCCAGAGCGTCCAGAGGGCCTCTTCGGCAGTGCCGCCGGCGGCGAGGAGCGTGCGGGCGGTGTGCAGGAGCGCGCCGAGGCGCTGGGCGCCGCGCGCGTACGCCGGGTCGTGCGCGACCAGACGCGCCGGCTGTGCCAGGGCTTCGGCGATGAGGGTGTCCGACGGGCGGGGGACGGCCTCGCCCGCGGCCCGCTCCTCCTCGCGCAGGGCGCGGCCCAGCCGGCGCAGGTCGGTGCCGTCCATGCCGCCCAGCGGCGAGGCGAGGAGGGCGAGCGCGGTCTCGGCGTCCAGCCAGGGCGCGTCCTCCGGCGCGCCCGCCGCCTCCGCCACGGCCCGCAGGGCCGTCAGGAGGGGGGCCACCGCCGGTTCGTGGCGCAGGGGCAGGTCGTCGCCGTCGACCTCGACGGGGACGCCCGCGCCGGTCAGCGCGCGGCGCAGGCCCGGTATCGAGCGGGATCCTGCGCGGACCAGGACGGCCATGTCGTGCCAGGGGACGCCGTCCTCGAGGTGGGCGCGGCGCAGGACGTCGGCGATGTTGTCGACCTCGGCGCCCGCGGTCGGGAAGGTGTACGCCTCGACGCGGCCGCCGTCCGTCACGGCCGTGAGCTCGCGGTGGGCGCGGACGGCGTCGGCCGGCAGGCGGGTGAGCGGCATGCGGCGGGTGAGCAGCCGGGTCGCGGCCAGCAGGGCGGCGCCGGAGCGGCGCGAGGTGGTCAGGACCCGGACCGGGGCGGCCGAGCCGTCGGGGCGGGGGAAGGCGCGGGGGAAGTCGAGGATGCCGTTCACGTCGGCGCCCCGGAAGGCGTAGATGGACTGGTCGGGGTCGCCGAAGGCGACGAGGGTGCGGCCGCCGCCGGCCAGCGCGCGCAGCAGGCGCACCTGTGCGGCGTCCGTGTCCTGGTACTCGTCGACGAAGACGGCGTCGTAGCGCCGCCCCAGCTCGGCGGCGACGTCCTCGCGCTCGGCGAGCAGGACGGCGCGGTGCACCAGTTCGGCGTAGTCGAGGACGCCCCGGGCGTCGAGCACGTCCAGGTACTCGGCCATGAAGGAGGCGGCCGCGCGCCAGTCCGGGCGGCCGATGCGGCGGGCGAAGTCGCCGAGGTCGCGCTCCCCCAGGCCCAGCTCGCGGCTGCGGGCCAGCACGGCGCGCACCTCGTCGGCGAAGCCGCGCGTGGTCAGGCAGGCCCGCAGGTCGTCGGGCCAGCGCACCCGGCCGCGGCCCTGCCGACCGAGCTCGACCTCGCCGGCGAGCAGCTCGCGCACCATGACGTCCTGCTCGGGGCCGGACAGCAGCCGCAGCGGCTCGGCGAAGAGGTCCACGTCCTGGTGGGCGCGCACGAGCGCGTAGCAGTACGAGTGGAAGGTGGTCGCCCGCGGGCCGTGGACGCCGCCCAGCCGGGCCGCCATCCGGTCGCGCAGTTCCACCGCCGCCTTGCGGCTGAAGGTCAGGACCAGGACGCGCTCGGGGTCGGTGCCGCGGCGCACCCGTTCCGCGACCGCCTCGACGAGCGTCGTCGTCTTGCCCGTGCCCGGCCCGGCCAGCACCAGCAGCGGTCCCCGGCGGTGCTCAACCACCGCGCGCTGCGCCGCGTCCAGCTCAGGAGGAACCACCGGCCCCGGCGGTGTGCGCACGAGGCGGTACGCACCCGTGGCGGGGCGGGAGGGCGGAGAGGAGCTCACGTGGTTTGCCGGTCCTGGTGGGGGTGCGGGGTGTCGTGCGGCCGTCCGTGCTGAGCGGGAGGGCGGTCCCCGACGCTACGCCAGGAGGAGGGTGGGGCGCAGGGCGTCCCACCGGTCGCCGTGGCTCTCCCGTGGCCTCATCCGTTCGGGTCATGCCTGGGGAGTACGGGCCCGGGGCCCGCGGACGGCGGCGGCCGTCAGGTGGGCGGAGTCACACCGGAGCCGTCCCACCGGGCCCGGGCGAGGGCCAGGCGGGGCACGTGCCCCTCGGCGGACCGGCCGGCCTCGCGCAGCGGGGTGCCCTCCGCGCGGTAGCGCTCGAGGGCGCGCAGCTCATGGCCGGGCAGCAGCACGCCGTCGGCGCGCACGACGCGCCACCAGGGGACGGCGCCGCCGTAGAGCGCCATGACGCGGCCCACCTGCCGGGGGCCGCCCTCGCCGAGCCATTCGGCGACGTCCCCGTAGGTCATCACCCTCCCGGGCGGGATCAGCTCCGCGACGGCCAGCACCCGCTCTGCGTATTCGGGAAGCTCGGTCACCGGTCCATACTGCCGCAGACCACCGACACCACCCTCCGCACCCACCGGAGCCGGACATTCCACAAGATCACCCAGAGTGCATCCCGGCACTACAGGGCGTACGATCCGGAGTCCGCGCCCCCGAAATGCACCCTGATACCCCCTTGCCCGGTCTGGTCATGCCACCATCTTCCGGGCGGTGACTGGTGATACGAGACCGAGAAGAGACCAACGAGCAGCAGGGCGCGCAGCCTCCGGAAGAGGCCCGCGCCCGCAAGGTGCTGCCCTGCGACGGTGAGCCGGAGGACCCCGGCAGGTACACGTGCGAAGGCGGCGAGGTCCACATCGACAAGGTCTCCGGCGACGAGCCCCTGCTCCCCGCCCGCGTCCACCGCCCGGCCGACCTCGTACGGCTCTTCCTGGGCATCGTGGGCATCGCCCTCGTGCTCGCCCTCGCCGCCTTCGCCCACGCCACCACCACCGGCCTGGAACAGGACATCAGCGAGAGCACCGGCAAGGCGCCCCAGCTGCTGGCCAGCTTCGCCGGGCTCGCGGCCAACGTCGCGATCTTCATCGTCCCGGTGGCGTTCGCCATCGAGCGCCTCATCAAGAGGGACGGCCTGCGCATCGCCGACGGCGTCCTCGCCGCCGTCCTCGCGCACGGCGTCTCCCTCGCCACCGACCTCTGGGTCGCCGAGGCGGCGCCCGCCTCGATCCGCGACGCGCTCACCCAGACCTCGCCCACCGGCGGCGTCACCGACCCGGTGCACGGCTACCTGGCGCCCGTCATCGCCTACATGACGGCCGTCGGGATGTCCCGGCGTCCCCGCTGGCGCGTGGCGATGTGGGTCGTCCTCCTGCTGGACGCCTTCGCGGTGCTGGTCAACGGCTACACCACGCCGTTCTCCATCGCCACCACCGTCCTGATCGGCTGGACCGTCGCCTACGGCACGCTCTACGCCGTCGGCTCCCCGAACGTGCGCCCCACCGGCCAGCACCTCCTGGCCGGCCTGCGCCGCGTCGGCTTCAAGCCCGTCTCCGCCCTCCGCGCGGAGGACACCACCGACACCGAGCCCTCCCCGTCCCAGGACCGGGGCCGGCGCTACATCGTCACGCTGGAGGACGGCCCGCCCCTCGACGTCACCGTCGTCGACCGCGAACAGCAGGCGCAGGGCTTCTTCTACCGCGTCTGGCAGCGCCTGGCCCTGCGCGGCATCATCCAGCGCCGCAGCCTGCTGTCCCTGCGCCAGGCCCTCGAGCAGGAGGCGCTGCTCGCCTACGCGGCCATCGCCGCCGGGGCCAACGCGCCCAAGCTCATCGCCACCTCCGAGCTCGGCCCGGACGCCGTCATGCTCGTCTACGAACACGTCGGCGGCCGCACCCTCGACGCCATCCCCGACGAGGAGATCACCGACGAGCTCCTGACCGGCGCCTGGCGCCAGGTGCGGGCCCTGCAGTCCCGCCGGATCGCCCACCGCAGACTCGACGGCGACGCCCTGCTGGTGGATCGTTCCGGCAATGTCGTCCTGACCGACCTGCGCGGCGGCGAGATCGCCGCCGGCGACGTGGTCCTGCGCATGGACGTCGCCCAGCTCCTGGTCACCCTCGGCCTGCGCGTCGGCGCCGAACGGGCCGTGGCCACCGGCGTGGCCGTCCTCGGCCCGGACGCGGTCGCCGACAGCCTCCCCCTGCTCCAGCCGCTCGCCCTCACCCGGATCAGCCGCGCGACCCTGCGCCAGCTCGCCCGGGAGCGCGCCCAGCGCGAGCGCGAGAAGGTCCTCGAGGCGGCCCGCCTGGCCAAGGAGGCCCGCTCCGACGAGGTCAGCCGCAAGGCGCTCAAGGCCGAGCGCCAGGCCGAGAAGAAGGCCATGGGCGAGGCCCTCGAGGAGGCCCGCGAGGAGGACCTGCTCGCCCAGATCCGCCAGCAGGTGCTCCTGATCCGCCCGCAGGCCCCCATAGAGCCCGTCCGCCTGGAACGCGTCAAGCCGCGCACCCTCATCAGCTTCGTGGCCGGGGCGTTCGCCGCCTACTTCCTCCTCTCCCAGCTCACGCACATCAAGTTCGGCGACCTCGTCGACAAGGCCAACTGGGCCTGGGTGGCCGTCGCGGTCGCCTTCCAGGTGCTGACCTACGTCGCCGCCGCGATGAGCCTGCTGGGCTTCGTCCCCGAGAAGGTGGCCTTCGCCCGGACGGTCCTCGCGCAGGTCGCGGGCTCGTTCGTGAAGCTCGTGGCACCGGCCGCCGTCGGCGGCGTGGCCCTGAACACCCGCTTCCTCCAGCGCGCGGGCGTCCGCCCGGGGCTCGCCGTGGCGAGCGTGGGGGCCTCCCAGCTCTTCGGCCTGGCCTGCCACATCATGCTGCTGCTGTCCTTCGGCTACGTCACCGGCACCGAACGCAGCTCCACCCTCGGCCCGTCCCGCACCGTGATCGGCGGCCTCCTCACCGCGGCCGTCCTGGTCCTGGTCGTCGCCGCGATCCCGGTCCTGCGGAAGTTCGTCTCGACCCGCCTGCGGTCGCTGTTCGCCGGCGTGGTGCCCCGCATGCTGGACGTGCTCCAGCGGCCCCAGAAGCTCCTGTTCGGCATCGGCGGCATGCTGATGCTGACCGCGGCCAACGTCATGTGCCTCGACGCCTCGATCCGGGCCTTCGGCGGCGAGCTCAGCTACGCCAGCATCGCCGTGGTCTTCCTGACCGCCAACGCCCTGGGCTCGGCGGCGCCGACGCCGGGCGGCGTGGGCGCGGTGGAGTTCGCCCTGACCGGTGCCCTGACCTTCGCGGGCCTGCCCGCGGAACAGGCGGCACCGGCGGTCCTCCTCTTCCGCCTGATGACCCTGTGGCTCCCGGTACTCCCCGGCTGGGCGTCCTTCACCCATCTCACCCGCAAGGGATCCATCTAGAGCGGCCTTGCATCTGCGGCCCGTAACGCCATACGGTGCCGCACATGCGGTCGTACACCATCGGGCAGGCAGCCCGTCTGCTGAGCGTCAGCCCGGACACGGTCCGCCGCTGGGCCGACGCCGGGCGGATCCCCACCCGGCGCGACGAGGCCGGCAAGCGCAGCATCGACGGCCCGGACCTGGCGGCGTTCTCGGTGACGCTGGCCGCCGAGGCGAGCGAGGCCGACGAGCCGTACACCACGGCCCGCAACGCCTTCCCGGGCATCATCACGGCGGTCAAGCTGGGCGACGTCGCCGCCCAGGTGGAGGTCCAGGCCGGCCCGCACCGCCTGGTGTCGCTGCTGACCCGGGAGGCCGTGGAAGAGCTGGGCCTGGCCGTGGGCATGGAGGCCGTGGCCCGGGTGAAGGCCACGAACGTGCACATCGACCGCACCTGAGGAGACCCGATGCCCCGCACCTTCCGGACGGCCCTGGCAGCCGCGCTCCTGATCCCCCTGGCAGCCTGCAGCACCGAGACGCGGCAGGACGACACCAAGAAGCAGACCACCGTCACGATCCTGGCGGCGGCCTCGCTGACGGACGTGTTCAAACAAGCGGGCGCGGCCTACGAGAAGTCCCACCCGGACACGAAGCTCAGCTTCTCCTTCGCGGGCTCCCAGGAGCTGGCGGCGCAGGTCCGCCAGGGCGTTCCGGCGGACGCCCTGGTGACGGCCGACACCAAGACGATGGGCGACCTGGCCCAGCAGACGAACGCGCCGCGCACGATCGCCAAGAACCGCCTGACGATCGCGACGGCCCCGGGCAACCCCAAGAACGTCAAGGCGCTGGCCGACCTCGCCAAGCCGGAGCTGAAGGTCGTCCTGGCCGCACCCGAGGTGCCGGTGGGCCGCTACAGCAAGAAGGTCCTCGACCAGCAGCACGTCACGGTCAAGCCCGTCTCCCAGGAGCCGAACGTCCGCGCCGTGCTGAGCAAGGTGGCACTGGGCGAGGCGGACGCCGGCATCGTCTACGTCACCGACGCGTCGACGGCGAAGAACAAGGTGGCCACGGTGACGATCCCCGACGCGCAGAACGCGGTGGCGTCGTACCCGGCGGCGACGCTCAAGAGCGCGAAGCACAGCGAGGAAGCGAACGATTTCGTCACCTGGCTCAGCGGCCCGGAGGCGCAGAAGCTCCTGGGGTCGGCGGGCTTCCAGCACCCGTGAGGCACCCATGAGGCAAGGCCGCACCCCCCTCGCGCTGGCGGCACCGGCCGCCCTGGCGGTGGCGTTCCTCCTCCTCCCCCTGACGGGCATCCTGGCCCGCACCCCCTGGGACACCCTCCCCACCCACCTGTCATCGCCCCAGACGACGCAGGCGCTGGAACTGAGCCTCCTGGTGTCGTCCTGCGCGCTGGCGCTGTCCCTCGTCCTGGGGGTTCCGCTGGCGTGGCTCCTGGCCAGGACGGAGTTCCCCGGCAAGGCGCTGGTGCGCTGTCTGGTGATGCTGCCGATGGTGCTGCCACCCACGGTGGCGGGTGTGGCACTGCTCCAGGGCTACGGACGAAGGGGCGTCCTGGGCCCGTACCTGGAGCGGTGGGGCGTCACGCTCCCGTTCTCGACGGCGGGGGCGGTGGTGGCCTCGGCCTTCGTCGCGATGCCGTTCCTGGTGATCAGCCTGGAAGGCGCGCTGAACACGCTCCACCCCCGCTACGAGGAGACGGCGACGTCCCTGGGGGCGTCCCCGCTCCGGGTCTTCCGCACGATCACGCTGCCGATGATCGCGCCGGGGCTCCTGGCGGGGGCGGCGCTCTGCTGGGCGCGCGCGCTGGGCGAGTTCGGGGCGACGATCACGTTCGCGGGCAACCTCCCCGGAACCACGCAGACGCTCCCCCTGCAGGTCTACCTCCTCCTCCAGAACGACCCGGAGGGGGCGACGGCGCTGTCCCTCCTGCTCCTGCTGATCGCGACCCTGGTCCTGCTGTCCCTGCGCGGCCGCTGGCTGAACCCGCAGAAGCCGGCGGACGGCAGGGGCCGGGGCGTACCGCGTGATGCGCGGCCAAGCGCAGGGCACCCGGAACAGGAAACGGCAACGGCAACGGCCGTACCTCACGCAGCCCCGGCAGGGCCCGTCCCGCCCCGGCCCCGCCCCGCCGAGCACCCACTGCGCGCCACGGTGAGCGGCGCGGTGGAGACGGCACTGCAAGCCGAGGCCGGCACCACCATCGCGGTGGTGGGCCCGAACGGCGCGGGCAAGACCACCCTCCTGCGCGCCCTCCTGGGCCTGACGCCACGCGCCAGGGCGACGGCCCTCACCCTGGGCGGGACCGAGACGTCCACCGCCCCGCCCCACCGCCGGGGAATCGCCTGGGTGCCCCAGGACGGCGCCCTCTTCCCCCACCTCACGGCGCTGCGGAACACGGCGTACGGCCTCAGGACCCAGGGGATACCCCGCTCCCAGGCCCACCGGGAAGCCCTCCACTGGCTGGAGAGCCTGGGCATGGCCCACCTGGCCGGCCGCAGGCCCGCCCAGCTGAGCGGCGGCCAGGCCCAACGCGTGGCCCTGGCCCGCGCCCTGGCGTCCCGCCCCCGCCTGCTGCTCCTGGACGAGCCGCTGGCGGCCCTGGACCAGTCCACCCGGGCCCGGGTCCGCCACACCCTGCGCACGCACCTGGCCGGCTTCCCCGGGGTCTGCCTGATCGTCACCCACGACCCCGTGGAGGCGGTGTCGCTGGCCGACCACGTCCTCGTCCTCGAGGAGGGCCGCACCACGCAGTACGCCACGCCCGCCGAGCTGACCCGCCACCCGCGCTCGCCCTGGACGGCCCGCATGCTGGGCCACAACGCCTGGCCGGCCGAGGCGAATCCGGACGGCACCCTGCGCCTGGAGGACGGCGCGGAACTCACTCCGGCCGACAGCCCCGCCACCCCCCGGGGCCTGGCGGTGGTCCCCACCACGGCAGTACAACTCCACACCACCCGCCCCACAGGCAGCAGCGCCCGCAACGCCTGGCAGGGCAAGGTCGCCGAGCTCGCTCCCCAGGGCGGCAGGGTGCGCGCGCTCGTCAGCGGCACCCCCGACGTGGTCGCCGAGATCACCCCCGCCGCCGCGGCGGATCTCGCCCTCGCCGAGGGCACTCCGGTGTGGGTGACGGTCAAGGCCACCGAGGTCACGTTCGTCCCCGGGTAACCCGTACGCACCGCACCACGCGCGCGCACCCCACCCCGCCCGGAGGATGGACCCGTGTCCACCTCCGCAAGGGCGACCGGAGCCACGGCCAAGGTCAGACTCAAGGTCAGGCTCAAGGCCCTGCTCTCCGCCGCACTGCTCACCCTGACAGCGACGAGCTGCAGCGGCGGCAGTGACGGCGACGGCGGCGGGAACAGCGACGCGGACACGGCCAACGCCTCAACGACCCAGAAACTGAACTGGAAAGCCTGCCCGGCCCCCAGCCGCAGCCAGGGCGACGGCGAGGCCGCCGGCAGCCCCCCGGGCCGCGACTGGGAGTGCGCGACCCTGCGCGCGCCCCTCGACTACGCGCACCCCGAGGGCGAGACCATCGGCATCGCCATGATCCGCGCGAAGGCCACCGACCAGGCCCACCGCATCGGTTCGCTCGTCTTCAACTTCGGCGGACCCGGCGGCTCCGGCGTCACCACCCTCCCGGCGTTCGCGGACGACTACCGCACCCTGCGCACCCGTTACGACCTGGTCAGCTTCGACCCGCGCGGGGTGGGCCGCAGCAGCGGCGTGACGTGCATGAGCGACAAGGAGCTGGACGCGTACTACGCCTCCGACGCCACTCCCGCCACCGACCAGGAGGCGAAGTCGCTGGTGGAGCGCGTCGAGAAGTACGCGGCGGGCTGCAAGAAGAACTCCGGCAAGGTCCTCGCGCACGTGGGCACGTCCAACGCCGCCCGCGACATGGACCTGATGCGGCAGGTCCTGGGCGACGAGAAGCTGCACTACTTCGGCGTCTCGTACGGCACGGAACTGGGCGGCGTCTACGCCCACTTGTTCCCCAAGAACGTCGGCCGCGCGCTGTTCGACGGGGTGGTGGACCCGGCGAGCGACCCCGTGCAGAGCGCCCTCGCCCAGGCCGCCGGCTTCCAGCTGGCCCTCGGCAACTACATGGCGGCGTGCGGGCAGACGTCCGACAACTGCCCCACCGAGCAGCAGATCACGGGCCTGCTGGCACGCCTGGACAAGCAGCCCATCCCTGGGGGCGACGGCCGCGACCTGACGCAGTCGCTCGCCACGAGCGGCATCGCGCAGTCCCTGTACTCGAAGGACTTCTGGGACTACCTCACCGAGGGCGTCGAGGACGCCGAGAACGACGACGGCAAGATCCTCCTCGCGCTCGGCGACGCCATGAACGGCCGCGGCCAGGACGGCAAGTACAGCTCGCTGCAGGCGTCCCTCACGGCCATCACCTGCGCGGACTTCGCCCAGCGCTACACGGCCGAGCAGGCCCGGCAGAAGAGCGCGGAGTTCCGCAAGGCGTCGCCGGTGTTCGGCGACTTCATGGCGTGGAGCCTGCTGCAGTGCACCGGTTGGCCCGTAAAGGGCGAATGGCTGACGCCGGATGTGAGCGCGAAGGGCTCGGCGCCCATCCTCGTCGTCGGCAACACCGGTGACCCGGCGACTCCTTACGAGGGAGCGCACAAGATGGCCCAGGAGCTCGGTCCGGGGGTCGGGGTGGAGATGACGTACCGGGGCGAAGGCCATGGGGCGTACGACAGCGGCAATGCCTGTGTGAAGTCCGCAGTCGACGCATACCTCTTGGAAGGCACCGTTCCAGGACCCAATAAGGTGTGTTCATAGGTGTACACATAGGTGTGGTCATAGCACCGATAGGACCGATAGCACCCATTAGCACATCACACCGGTAATACGAACTCCGCCCGCTCGAATGTCAGTGGCCCGCACTACCATCTCCCGCACGCGAGTTCCGCAGGGAACCACGCGCCGGTCACCGCCGAGCGGGCGGCGGCGAGGGGAGGGAAGCGATGTCCCGGACCACCGAGCACGGCGACAGGGACGGGGACAAGGGCGGGGACAGGGAGGAGCGGCGGGCCCGGCTGCTCACGGGCTCCCTGGCCATCGCGGCCCTGCTGGCCGCCCTGGTGTCGCTCTGGCAGACGCAGTCGAGCCCCCTGGAGCAGCCGGACCACCAGGAGACCCCCGGCACGACGGCGGCGACCGCGGAGGTGACGGCGCCCGCCCCGCTCCCGGCACCGACCCCGCCGGCCCCCGGCCCGCCGTCCCAGCCCTCGCAGCCCTCGCGTCCCTCACCGACGCCCGCCACGACGTCCGCGACCACCGCGAAGGAGGTGTACGCCCCCGCGCTCCCTCTGACGGCGACCGTACGCCGGGGGCGCGAGGCGTACGGCAGCCCGATTCATCCGTAGAGTCGATGGAATGAGTCCCACACGGCCAAGGGCCCTCGCCCTCGCTTCCGCCGCCCTGGCGATCGCCCTCACCGCCACCGGCTGCGGCGGCGACGACGCGCGGCGCGGCGCCGACGGCACGAGCGCCACCGACGACAAGGGCGGGTCCCGGGCCGCCCCGCTGCGCTGGAAGCGCTGCTCCGCCCCCACCGCCGCCCAGGGCGGCGGCAAGGCGCCCGGCAAGGGGTGGGAGTGCGCGAAGCTGCCCGTCCCACTGGACTACGCCCAGCCGGACGGCGAGAAGATCGAGCTCGCGCTGATCCGGGCGAAGGCGAATGACACGTCCGGCCGTATCGGCTCGCTCGTCTTCAACTTCGGCGGACCCGGCGGCTCCGGTGTGGCGACCCTGCCGGGCCTGGCCGATACGTACTCCACCCTGCGCGGCCGCTTCGACCTCGTGAGCTTCGACCCGCGGGGGGTCGGGGAGAGCGCGGGCGTGCGCTGCCAGAGCGACAAGGAGCTGGACGACGCCTTCCAGCAGGACGGCACGCCCGACGACGACGCCGAGCTCCGCGCGACCCTCGCCTCCAACAAGGCGTACGTCGACGCCTGCGCCAAGAACTCCGCGAAGGTCCTGCCGCACGTGGACACCGTCAGCGCCGCCCGTGACATGGACCGGATCAGGACCGCGCTGGGCGAGGAGAAGCTGCACTACTTCGGCATCTCCTACGGCACCGAACTGGGCGCGGTGTACGCCCACCTGTACCCCAAGAACGTCGGCCGCACGGTCCTCGACGCCGTCGTGGACCCCACCCAGGACCCCGTGCAGGGCAACCTCGGCCAGACCAAGGGCTTCCAACTCGCCCTCGACGACTACCTCAAGGACTGCTCCTCGCGGGGCGCGGGCGGCGCGGCGGGGGGCCGCTGCCCGACGCAGGACGAGATCACCACGCTGCTGAAGAACCTCGACACGAACCCGCTGCCCACCGCCCAGGGCCGCAGGCTCACCCAGGACGAGGCGGTCAACGGCATCGCGGCCGCGCTCTACTCCAAGGACACGTGGAAGTACCTGACGGCCGGTCTCCAGGAGGCCATCGGCAAGCGCACCGGCAACACCCTGCTGCTGCTCTTCGACTCGCTCAGCGGCCGCTCCCCCGACGGCCACTACAGCAACCTCCAGGCGGCCAACCGGGCCATCTCGTGCGCGGACTCCGAGCAGCGCTACACCGTGGACGACGTCAGGCGGCGCCTGCCGGAGTTCCGCGCGGCATCGCCCGTCTTCGGCGAGTCCGCCGCCTGGTCGCTGCTGGCGTGCACGGACTGGCCGGTCAAGGGCAGGTGGAAGACGCCCGAGGTGGGCGCCGAGGGCTCCGGGCCGATCCTGGTGGTCGGCAACACGGGCGACCCGGCGACGCCGGTGGCCGGCGCCGAGAGGATGGCCGAGAAGCTCGGCAAGGGTGTGGGCGTGCGCCTGACGGTCACGGGTGAGGGCCACGGCACGTACGGCGTCGACGAGTGCGCGACGAAGGCCGTGAACGCCCGGTTCCTCGAGGACAGGACGCCCCGGGACGGCACGACCTGCCCGTAGAGCGGGAACCGCCCCCGCTCGCGAAACGAGCGGGGGCGGTCCGGGAAGCCGTGGGCAGGCGTCAGTACACCGGCTTCTGCGGTTCGACCTGGTGCACCCAGCCGATCACGCCGCCGCCGACGTGCACCGCGTCGGAGAACCCGGCCGACTTCAGCACGGCCAGCACCTCCGCCGAGCGGACACCCGTCTTGCAGTGCAGGACGATCTTCTTGTCCTGCGGCAGCCCCTGCAGGGCGTTGCCCATGAGGAACTCGTTCTTCGGGATCAGCCGGGCGCCGGGGATCGAGACGATCTCGTACTCGTTGGGCTCGCGGACGTCGATGATGTCGATGTTCTCGCCGTCGTCGATCCACTCCTTGAGCTGCTTGGGAGTGATCGTCGAGCCGGCCGCCGCCTCCTGGGCCTCCTCGGAGACGACGCCGCAGAAGGCCTCGTAGTCGATGAGCTCGGTGACGGTGGGGTTCGGGCCGCAGACCGCGCAGTCGGGGTCCTTGCGGACCTTGACCTGGCGGTAGGACATCTCCAGGGCGTCGTAGATCATCAGGCGGCCGACCAGCGGCTCGCCGATGCCGGCCAGCAGCTTGATGGCCTCGTTGACCTGGATCGAGCCGATCGACGCGCAGAGCACGCCCAGGACGCCGCCCTCGGCGCACGAGGGGACCATGCCGGGCGGCGGGGGCTCGGGGTAGAGGCAGCGGTAGCAGGGGCCGTGCTCGCTCCAGAAGACGGACGCCTGGCCGTCGAAGCGGTAGATCGAGCCCCAGACGTACGGCTTGTTCAGCAGCACGCAGGCGTCGTTGACCAGGTAGCGGGTGGCGAAGTTGTCCGTCCCGTCCACGATCAGGTCGTACTGGGAGAAGATCTCCATGACGTTGTCGGCCTCGAGCCGGCCCTCGTGGAGAACGACGTTCACGTACGGGTTGATGCCCAGGACCGAGTCACGGGCGGACTCCGCCTTCGGCCGGCCGATGTCGGCCTGGCTGTGGATGATCTGGCGCTGCAGGTTCGACTCGTCGACCTCGTCGAACTCCACGATGCCCAGCGTGCCCACGCCCGCCGCGGCCAGGTACATCAGGGCGGGCGAACCCAGCCCGCCGGCGCCCACACAGAGCACCTTGGCGTTCTTCAGCCGCTTCTGCCCGTCCATCCCGACATCCGGGATGATCAGGTGGCGGGAGTACCTGCGAACCTCGTCGACGGTGAGCTCGGCGGCCGGCTCGACCAGGGGTGGCAGCGACACGGGGTCTCCGTAGGTCGGTGGACATACGCGAACGGACACATGCGAGCGCCCCCGCGCGTGCGGGGCGCACGTACCCGTAACACTGCCACGCCCCGTCTCATTCCGAGACAGCAGGTCCGATGCGCGAGACGAACTCGTCCCAGTAGCCGGGCAGGGACTCCCAGGGATCGACCTGGTCGTGGTCGGTGCGGTCGGTGAAGTAGACGGTGCCCGCGCCCTGCCAGCGGGCGATGCGCAGCGCCTCGTCCAGGTGCGAGCGCGGCACGCCGTGCACGAGGTGGCAGAAGCGCTCGGGAGGGTGCTCGGCGGTCCATTCGGCGGCCTGGGACCAGCGGTAGCGCGACCAGGGGCCGGCGAAGGTCACCAGCTGGTCGGCGAGGGCGGCGTAGCCGGCGGCGGGCTGGGTGCCGTGCACGAGCACCACGTGCGCCTTGTCGAGCAGGGTGCGCAGCGCGCCGATCACGCGCCGGGTCTCCGGGAGCGAGGCGGCGTCCGCCGGGCAGCGGCCCAGGGCGAAGCCGTCGACCCGGTACCAGTTGAGGAAGCGCTGGGCGTCCGAGAGCAGTTCGCCGAAGGGGCGCGAGCCGTATCCGACGTCGAGGTGGCCGAGGACGCGGATGCCGGCGGTCCGCAGCGGGACGACGGCGGAGAGCCAGTACGGGTCCTGGCGGCTGCCCGGCCCGCCGGTGACGCCGCCGGACTCGCGCAGGGAGCTGCCGCCGAGCACCACCCAGTCCAGGGGCAGCCCGGCCCGCTGCAGTCCGCCCCATTCGGCGGGGGCGACCAGGGGGTGGGCGAAGCCGGGGACCGCGAGCCGGAGGGGGGCCTTGCGGGCGGAGAGGGCGCGGCGGTGGCCCGGTGAGATCAGATACGACACGCCGCCTCCATCCAGATGTCGGCCAGCGACTCCTCCAGGCCGATGCGCGGCCGCCAGCCGAGGCGGTCGCGGGCGGTGCGCACGTCGGCCTGCTGCCAGCTGCCGCAGCCGTCGGGGTAGGGGTAGGCGGGCGGGGCGCCCAGGTGCGGGTCGTCGAGCTCGTGCAGGGCGCCGCCGAAGCCGGCGACGCGCGCGAGCAGGTTCGCCGCGTCGCGCAGCCGCACGGCCCGGCCGGTGCCGATGTTGACGGCCCCCTGGGCTGCGGACAGCGAGGCGGCGTGCACGGCCCGGGCGATGTCGCGGACGTCGACGAAGTCGCGCTGCACGCCCAGCCCCGTGAGCTTGAGTTCGTTGTCGCCGCTCTGCATCGCCCGCCGCATGGCCTCGGCGAGCCGGCCGAGCGGGGAGCCGGCCGGGGTGCCCGGGCCGACCGGCGAGAAGACCCGCAGCACGATGGCGTCCAGGCCGGAGCCGAGCACCAGCTCGGTCGCGGCGAGCTTGCTGACCCCGTACGGGCCGCCGGGGCGCGGCACGGCGTCCTCGGCGGTGGAGGAGCCGGGCTGGGAGGGGCCGTACTCCGAGGAGCAGCCCACCTGCACCAGGCGTGCCCCGCAGCCGCTGCGGCGCAGCGACTCGCAGACGGTGGCGACCGCCACGGTGTTGTGCCGGGTCAGCTCGCGGGCCCCGCCCCTGGTCGCGCCCGCGCAGTTGATGACGACTCCGGGATGGACGGCGTTGAGGAAGCGGGTGAGCGCGCCGGGGCTGCCGGTGGCCAGGTCGAAGCGGACGTCCGCGTCGTCCCCGCGGCCCAGCGCGGTGAGCTGGACGGCGGGGTCGGCCAGCAGCCGGTCGGCCACGAAGCGGCCCAGGTAGCCGTTGGCGCCGAGCAGCAGGACCCTCATCGGTCGTGCCCTCGCTCTCGCCCGGTGGTGCTGCGGGGGTGAACGGTCATCGTCCTTGTTCTCCTCTTGAGGTGGGTGGGTCACCGGGCGAGGGCCGCTCCCCTATGCCTTCGGCACAGGGGGCGCCCCCAGGGGACTGGCGGGAGTGGGCACGTGCGGGAGGTCCCCGCGTCCGTGGACCGAGGCCCGGGACAGGGCGGGGAAGGCGTGGGCCAGCAGGGCGAGGGCCGGCAGCGCGCAGGCGACGAGCGGTATCGCGGCGGGCCCGTAGGCGTCGGCCGCCCAGCCGACGGGCCGGCGCAGGGCCTCGCAGCCGGGCAGGCGGGCGGCGAGCAGCGCGCCGAGCGGCACGGCCTCGGCCACGGCGGCGGCGAGGGTGGCGGCGACGGCCGGCCGGGCCAGGCCGTGCGCGGCGAGCAGCCGGGCCAGGAAGAACAGCCCGCCGAGCGCCGCGACGGCGGTGTAGGCGAGGAGGGGGCCGGCGGCCGGCCCGGCGGGCGAGGGTCCGGCGGGGAGGGCGGTGCGCGCGGGCCACAGGAAGGCCAGCAGCGCGCCCACGAACAGCGCGACGGTCACCAGCAGCGCCGGCCGCACCCTCCTGCCGAACTCGGCGAGGCCCCGGCTCGCGCCGAGCACGCGCCGCGCCCGGCCGGCGAACCAGTGGGCGCACCAGGCGGCGGGCGCCACCGAGCAGGCCAGGGCGAGCGCGGTGGGCGCGGCGGCGGTCACGGCCGCGGACACCAGGGCCTGCGGGGCGAGGCCGCCCCGGCCGTGCAGCAGCAGGCCGACCAGGCAGTCGCCGACGAGCCCGTAGGCGACCAGCCACAGCCAGGCGAGCGATCCGGTGGTCCCCCAGCCGCCGAGGAGCACGGCGCAGGGGCCGCCGCCGGGTCCGGGGGTCCCGGGCTCCGGCGTCCGGTCGGCCTCCTGCCCTCGCTCCACGCGCGCGTGGAGCTCCTCGGCGAGGGAGAACACGTCACGGTGGCGGTACTCGGCGGCCACCCGGTCGCCGACGCCGCGTGCCTCCAGGCCGGCGGCGATCTCCAGCGGGTCGACGGCGTCGGCGCACAGCGCGTGGTGCCGCCGCAGGAGCGCCTTCACCGGGTCGGCCGGCGTCCTCTCCTCGTGCGCCCCTCCCTCACCGGGGGCCTGTCCTTCGCCGGGCGCGGCGTCACCGGCCGTCTCTCCGGCTATGCCGACGGGGTTCGGCGCGGCGTTCCCGGGCCGCAGCGATGTCGTCATGGGCGGCCCGCCCAGGTGGGTGAGGCGGCGCGGGGGGAGACGGTGAGCGGCTGCTGGGAGCCGGCGGCGTGGGAGAAGGGGACGGAGGGGTCCGGGGCGGCGTGCTGGACGGGGGCGCGGGAGAGGACCTCGAGGTAGAGGGCGCCGAAGGCGGAGACGTTCTGCTCGACGGTGAAGAGCTCCAGGGCGCGGGCCCGGGCGGCGGCGCCCAGCCGGGCGCGGCGTTCGGGCTCGCGCAGCAGGGCGAGGCAGGCCTCGGCGAGGGCGCGCGGGTCCTGCGGGGGGACCACCAGGCCCGTACCGCCGATGACTTCGCGGACCGCGCCGGCGTCGGGCGAGACCGTGGCCCGGCCGCAGAACATGGCCTCCGCCAGCGCCACAGGGAAGCCGTCGGCGGCTCCGGAGAGGATGACGACGTCGCCGGCGGCGTAGTCCTCGGGGCCGCAGGCCACTCCGTAGGAGACGCCGTCGGGCGTGCTGCCGGACGCGGGGGGCCGGCCGATCACCCTGAGGCGTACGTCCGGCTCGGCGACCCGCATCGTGGCCAGCGCCTCCCACAGGTGGGGCTCGACGTCGCCGCCCGCCCACACCAGGGCCGGTCCGCCGGCGGCGGTGTCGTTCAGGTCTCCCTCCCCCACCGCTTCGTAGAGGGTGGCGTCCATGCCGGGGTGGATCGTGCGCAGCCGGGCGCGGTCGGCGCCGCAGCGCTCCTGCCAGCGCCGGGCCTGGCCGTCGCCGGCGGTGATCAGGGCGGCCTCGGCGTAGACCTGGGCGGCCAGGCGGCGGTGGAAGGCCGACAGGAGGGTGCGTACGGGAAGGGAGAGCGCCTCGGTGCCGGCGAGGTAGTACTCGCGCAGGTGGACCTCGTACTCGGTGACGAGCAGGGGGGTACCGAAGAAGCGTTTGGCCAGCAGGCCCGGCAGGGCGGCGGGCCCGGCGGAGGTGGCGTGGCACAGGTCGACGGCGGCCAGGCCCCGGTCGCCGTCGGCGCTGCCGTACCAGTCGAGGGAGAGCGGTCGCAGCGCCCGTTCCAGGAAGCCGGAGACGACGAGGAGGTCGGCGACCTTGGTGCCGTAGGCGGCGGGGTGGGCGCCGGGGGCGCGGCAGGCGGTCTCGAGGGAGCGCAGGGCCAGTTCGGAGCGGAGGGCGGCGGCCAGGCCGCCTTCGTCGCGGGCGAGGTCGGCGAGTCCGTGCAGGCCGTCGGCGAAACGGTACGCCTGGTCACCGGGGAGCGTGATCGCCGCGGCCAGGTCCCCGAAGTGCCCGGCGAACCGGCGCCGCTGCTCCCGGCCGTAGGAGCCGTGGGCGCTCCCCACGCTCCCCGGCGCGGGGCCGCCCCACAGCGGGGCCGCCCGCACGCGGCGGACGTTGCCGGGCAGCGCGTGCCAACCGCTGTCCTCCTGGCGGGCGCTGCGGCTCAGGGCGTAGAGCTCGAAGTCGTGCTGGCCGAGTCCGCGCACCAGATGGTCGCACCACTCCCCGCCCTCGCCGGCGGCATACGGATATCCGCCCTCGGAAAGCAGTCCCACACGCACGAACGCACCCCCGTTCTCCCTTGTCGGCAGCCGCCGTTACGGCAGCGGGGAGCACGCTATGCGCGCTTCCCGGTGGCGCGGCGGACGGTTGTCCGTCGCGCCACCGGAAGGGGTGAACAGGAGTGACTTTCCAACAGATGGGACGTTGTCTCGCGCTATGCAGCGGCTTCCGCCGGTTCGAGCACCGGCACCGCCGCCAGCAGGCCCTGGGTGTAGGCGTGCCGGGGTTCTTCGTAGACGGAGTCGGCCGGGCCCTCCTCCACGATCCGGCCGCCCCGCATCACCACGAGCCGGTCGCTGACCTGGCGTACGACGGCGAGGTCGTGGGCGATGAAGACCAGGGCCAGGCCCAGGTCCCGCTGCAACTCGCCCAGCAGCCGCACGACCTGCGCCTGGGTGGTCACGTCGAGCGCGGAGACGGGCTCGTCGCAGACGATCAGCTTCGGCTCGGGGGCCAGCGCCCGGGCGATGCCCACGCGCTGCCGCTGGCCGCCGCTGAACTCGTGCGGGTAGCGGTGGTAGGCCCCGGGGTCGAGCCCGACGCGCTCGAGCAGTTCCCTTACCCGCGCGGTGATCTGAGTGTCACCCAGCTTTCCGGCGGCCCGCAGCGGGTCGGCGATGGACTCGCCGATGCTGCGGCGCGGGTTGAGCGAGGAGACCGGGTCCTGGAAGACCATCTGCAGTTCGCTGCGGAACGGGCGCAGCTCACGCTCCTTCAGGCCGCCGATGTCGCGGCCCCGGTAGCGCAGCTCGCCGGCGGTGGGCTCCAGCAGGCGCACCAGCATCCGGCCGAGCGTGGTCTTGCCGCTGCCGGACTCGCCGACGACGCCGACGGTCTCGCCGGCCCGTACGGTCAGCGACACCTCGTCCACCGCGTCGACGGCCCGCTTGCCGCGCCCGAACCGCCGCGTCAGGCCCACGGCTTCGAGGAGCACGCCGTCGTCGTCCCCGCCCGCGCGCACGGCGGCGGGCCGGGTCTCACGGCGGACCCCGACGCGCGGGACGGCGGCCAGCAGGTCGCGGGTGTAGGTCTCGCGCGGCGTGCCGAGCACCTCGCGCAGCGGGCCGTGTTCGACGGCCCGCCCGTCCTTCATCACCAGCAGCTCGTCGACGCTGCCGGCCGCGACGCCGAGGTCGTGGGTGACCAGGATCAGGCCCATGCCGGTCTCCGCGCGCAGCTCGCGCAGCAGGCCGAGGATCTGGGCCTGGACGGTGACGTCGAGGGCGGTGGTGGGCTCGTCGGCGACCAGCAGGCGCGGTTCGCAGGCCAGGGCCATGGCGATGAGGGCGCGCTGGCGCATGCCGCCGCTGAACTCGTGCGGGCGGAAGCGGGCGCGGCGGGCCGCGTCCGGGATGCCCACGCGGTCGAGGACCTCGGCCGCGCGGGCCCGGGCGGCCCGGCGGGAGGCGTCGCGGTGGTGGACGCGGTAGACCTCGGCGATCTGGTCGCCGACGGCCTGGTACGGGTCCAGGGAGGAGAGCGGGTCCTGGAAGACCATGGCCGCCACCGCGCCGCGCAGCCGGCGCAGCCCGGCGTCGTCGGCCGCCCCCACGTCGTGCCCGGCGACGGTCACCGAGCCGGTGACGCGGGCGCCGGTGCCCCGGTGCAGGCCCAGCAGCGCGTAGGCGGCGGTGGACTTGCCGGAGCCGGACTCGCCGACGATGCCGAGGGACCCGCCGGGCGGGAGGGTGAAGGACAGGCCGTCGACGGCCCTGACGAGAGGGTCGTCCGGGCCGGGACCGGCGGGGAAGGAGACGGACAGGCCGTCGACCGCCACCAGCGGCTCGGTCGTCATCGCAGGGCCACCCTTCGGTCGGCGGCGGCGTAGAGCACGTCCGCCACGATGTTGGCGACGACGACGGCGGTGCCGGTGACCGTCACCACGGCGACGACCACGGGCAGGTCGAGGCTCTTGGTGGCGTGCACCAGCAGCTGCCCGATCCCGGGCAGGCCGAACATCATCTCGGTGAGCACCGCGTTGCCGAACATCGACCCGAAGTCGGCGGCCGACAGCGCGATGACGGGCGCGACGGCGCCGCGCAGGGCGTGCCGCCCGATGAGCGAGCGCTCGCCGACGCCGTAGGCGCGGAAGGTGCGGATGTGGTCCTCCGCCAGCGTCTCCAGCATCGAGGAGCGGGTCAGCCGGGCGTACTTCGCCGACTCCAGCAGCCCGAGCGCGGCCCACGGCAGCAGCATGTTCCAGGCCCACTGCTCGGGGTCGTCGGTGAGCGGCACGTAGGTCGGGAAGGGCAGCCACGCCAGGTAGGCGCAGAAGAGCATCAGCAGGCCGAGGCCGCTGATGAAGACCGGGGTGGCCGTTCCGGCGAGGGTGAGCCAGGTCAGCACCCGTTCGGTGATCCCGCCGCGGCGCAGCGCGGACAGCAGGCCGGTGCCGGTGCCCAGCAGCAGCCACACGGCCATGGCGCCGACCGCGAGCGAGGCGGTGGCCGGCAGCCGCTCGAGGAGCATGTCGGTGACCTGCTGGTTGTTCTGGTACGACAAGCCGAAGCACGGCGCGTCGCAGTGCAGGACGCCGGCGCCGGTGGAGTAGTCGTGGCCCGCGACGATGCCCTGCAGGAAGTGCCAGTACTGGGTGTACACGGGGTCGCCGAGGGAGAGCTGCTCCCGGACCTGGGCGATCTGCTCGGTGTTGCAGCGCGGGCCGCAGGCCAGGCGGGCGGGGTCGCCGGGGGCGATGTAGAAGGTCGCGTAGACGACGGCGGTGAGCACGAGGACGACGACGAGCGCGCCGGCGGCGCGCCGCAGGAGGTATCCGGTCATGCCACGCCCTCCGCGCCGCTCTTGCGCGTCGCGCGCCGGCTTCTGCCGACGCGGAGCCGTGAGGCCTCGCGCGGGTCGAGTGCCGTGCGCACCCCGTCGCCGAGGACGGTGAAGGCCAGCGTGGTGACGAACAGCATGAGCGCCGGCAGCACCACGTACATGGGGTCGGCGCGGAACCACGTGGTGGCCGACGAGAGCATGTGGCCCCAGGAGGGGGTCGGGGGCTTCACGCCGACTCCGAGGAAGGACATGCTCGCCTCGAGCACGATGTTGGTGGGCAGCAGGACGGCCGCGTAGGTGATCACGGGTGCGGCCAGCGAGGGCAGCAGTTCGCGCCGGGCCACCCGCCAGGTGGAGCCGCCGGTCAGCCGGGCGGCCGAGACGAAGTCGAGCTTCTTCAGGCCGAGGGTCTGGGCGCGCACGAGCCGTGCCATGCCGCCCCACTGCAGCAGGCCGATGGCGATCGCGAGCAGCAGCGGGCGGGGGAAGTCCGCCGGGACGACGGCCATCAGGGCGATGGCGAAGACCAGCAGCGGCATCGCGACCATCACATCGGTGATGTGGGTGAGCACGCTCTCGACGAAGCGGTTGCCGAGCGCGGCCCCGAGGCCGATGCCGACGCCGATGAGGATCTGGACGAGGGTCGCGCCGACGGCGACGAGCAGCGAGACGCGGGCGCCGTACAGGAGGCGGACGAACAGGTCGCGGCCGGTGCCGGGTTCGACGCCCAGCCAGTGCTCGGCGCTGATGCCGCCGAGGTCGCCGAGGGGCACGCCGCCGCGGGCGGAGTCGACGAGGGTGTCGTGGTAGGCGTTCGGGTCCTGGCCCTCGAGCGCGGCCAGCAGGGGCGCGCCGACGGCGAGGAGGACGAGCAGGCCCAGCACGGCGGCGGCCGCGAGCGCGGACCTGCGCGCCCTCAGCCGCCGCCAGACCTGCCGGGCGCCGGAGGCGGGAGCGGCTCCCGCCTCCGGTTCCTGGGTGGTGATCAGGTCCGTCGTCACTTGACCGCGACCTGCGAGATGTCCAGGACGCCGGTCCAGTTGCTGATGACGACGTTCTTGACGTCCTTGCCGTAGAGGCGCTTGTAGACGGGGTGGAAGAGCGGCACGGTCAGGGCCTGCTCGCCGATCTTCTTGTCGAGGGCGCCCCAGCGCCGCGCGGCCGCGTCATGGTCGGTGATCTTGTTGATCTCGTCGATCTCGTCGTTGATCTTCGAGTCGTCGAGGCGGGAGGCGTTGAAGTTGTAGCCGTCCTTCACGATCTGCCGGCCGTCGAAGATCGGCGCCAGGAAGGGGCCGCCGGAGGGCCAGTCGGCACCCCAGTGGGCGAGGAAGAGGCCCGGCTGCTTGTCGACGCTGTGGACCTTCTCCTCGTAGTCGTTGTCCTCCAGCGCCTCGAGCTTGACCTTGATCCCGGCGTCCTTGAGGGCGGCCTGGATGGCGGTCGCGATCTCGGGGCTGGTCTCAAAGTTCTGGGCCGTGGAGTGGGTGAGGGTGATCTCCAGGCCGTCCTCGTGACCCGCCTCCTTCAGCAGCTCCTTGGCCTTGGCCGCGTCGCCCTTGGCGCCCGCCGGGAAGTGGTCGTGGGCGGTGTACCCGAAGGACTTCTGGTTGGGCAGGAACGTGGTCGCGGGCTCGGCGAGCGAGGAGCCGCCGGCGGCGTTGACGACGCTGGTGCGGTTGATCGCGTAGGCGATCGCCTGGCGCACCTTCGGGTCGTCGAAGGGCTTGGCCTTGGGGTTGAACGCCAGGTAGTTGGTGTAGCCGAAGTGGCCGGTGCCGACCCGGCCGGCGAGCTTCTTGTCGCCGGTGACCTGGGCGAGTTCGGCCGGGCCGAGGTTGGTGTCGGTGGTGACCGCGGCGGCGTCGGCGCCGGAGCCCGTGGACAGCCGCTGGTTGATGACCGCCGGGGACAGGCCCGACTTCACCTCGATCCGGTCGGGGTAGGCGTGCCGCTCCTTGTCCGTCTCCTCGGACCAGTGCGGGTTGCGCTCCAGCGTCAGCTGCTCGCCGTCGCCCACGTTCTTGACGACCTTGTACGGGCCGGAGGAGACCGGGTGCTCGGCGTACTTGGCGCCGGTGTCCTTGGCCTTGGGCACGGGGGCGAACTGGGTGGAGGTGGCGAAGTAGGGGAAGTCGCCCTCGGACTTCTTCAGCTTGAAGACGATCGTCTTCGCGTCGGGCGTCTCGATGGAGTCGAGGCCCTTCTTCTCCTTGTACGGGCCCTGGTAGGTGTCGCCGCCGATCAGCCAGTCGCGCAAGTAGGGGGCGCCGCCGGAGAGTTCGGCGGCGAACGAGCGCTCCACGCCGTACTTGACGTCGGCGGAGGTGATGGGCGAGCCGTCCTCGAACTTCAGCCCGTCCTTGAGCCTGTACGTCCAGGTCTTCGCGTCGTCGCTGGGCGTGCCGGTGTCCGTGGCGAGGTCGGGGACGACCTTGGTGCCCTCGGCGCCGTTCTCGCGGTTGCGGGTGGTCAGGGTGCGGTAGACGAGCGAGGGGACGTTGCCGCCGCCGGAGGTGTAGAGGCGCGCGGGGTCGAACTGCTTCTGCGGCGCTCTGTTGAGGACCGTGAGCGTGCCGCCCTTCTCGGGCGCGCCGTCGGCGCCGCCGCCCTGGGCGTCGCTCTCCTTCGGGCCGCACGCCGCCGCGCCGCCGGCCAGGACCACACTGACGGCGGCCGCGGCCACCCGACGGGATATGACGGACATCTGACGCATGACAGGTAGGGCCTTTCGCGGGAAGCGAGGTGAAGGAGAGCGCGAGGCACCCACGGAAGGCGGTCGGGAAGAGCACACGGGAAGCACCGCGGACCGCCCCCGGCGGACGCGACGCTGAAGAACGCGATTGCGCGTGAAGGGGGATCGCCGGAAGGGAGTACTTCTCAGCGACAGTGAATGTCGGCGACCGCGTGTGCGGCCACGCCGATCAGCGCCAGCTGGAAGCCGGCGTTCTCGGAGGCGTGGCGGTGCGACATGCGAAGAAGACTGAACGAATTTTCGGCCCGTGGCAAAGGTGTCTCACATCGGGAGACGGAAAATCTCGCATACGAAGACGCGCGCCGGCCGTCCGGCGCGCGGGCGAGGGGGCGAGGGACTCAGGACGACGAGCCGGCCGCCTCCGGGTGCGGCCAGGGGTTGGGGCGGCAGGTCTTGCCGTCCGTGGTGAGGAACTTCGTCTGCTGCATCATCACGGGGGCGAGCGCGCCCTCCTCGGAGCAGGACTCGTGGTCGTGGCCGAGCCGGTGGCCGACCTCGTGGTTGATGAGCATCTCGCGGTAGAGGTGCATCCGGTCGCCGTAGGTCTGCGAGCCCTGCGCCCAGCGGTAGGCGTTGATCATCACCCGGTCGGTCGCCGCGGAGTCGCAGGAGACGTTGTCCTCGGTGGTGTCCAGGCCGGACTTGGCGCACCAGGTGGCGGTCGTGCCCGGGCTGGCCAGGGTGACCACGAAGTCGGCCTTGCCCGAGGAGACGCGCTCGAAGGTGCGCTTGCCCCCGTGGCCCCAGCTGCGGTCGTCGTTGAGGGTGCGGTGCACGGCGGAGGCGAAGAGCGCGCCGTCCAGCGGCAGCCCCTTCTCCACGTCAACGCGGTATCGCAGCACTTCACCCTTACCAGGGGCCTTGTCGCCGCCCTCGACGGTCTCGAATTCACCCGTGGCGCTCGCCTTGGCGTCCAGCGGGTACGCGCGCGCCATCTTCTGCTCGTACGTGGCGGGGATCGCGACGCCACCGTTGGGCGTCGGTCTGCTGTCCGAGCGGGACGCGGCATCCGGGCCGCCGCGCTTCCCGACGTCCATGGAGCGCGCCTGCGCCTTGCTCTCGGTGGTCTCCTCGACCTGCCCGGCCACCGTGACCGCCAGCACGGCCGTCACCACGGCGGCGGCCACCCCGGTCACCGTCCGGGCCACGGCACCGCCCGGCCCGCGCGAGGCGCTCTCGGCCCGGGCCGCCGCACGGCCCCGCGGCCGTCCTGGCCGGCCGTCCGGCGCGGCCGGCCGGGTGCGGGTGGCGACGGCAGGGCCGCCGGGGCTGAAGCCGGTGGCGGAGTGGGTGGGGCCGGAGGGCTGCCGGCCGGCCGGGGCGGCCTGGGCGCGCTGGGCGCCGATGACGCCCCAGCCGGCGGCCTGCTCGCGTCCGGCGGCGTCCCGGTCCGGGCCGGAGCCCGTCCGCAGGCCGGCGCTGAAGCCGGCGTCGTAGTCGGGACCGAAGCCCGCGTCGAAGCCGGGGCCGAGGTCGGGGCCGAAGCCCGCGTCGAAGTCGGCCGCGAGCACCGCGGCGTCGTCGCCGGAGGCCCCTCCGCGCCTGCGCCCCGAGCCCGGGCCGGGCACCGGCGGCAGCGCCCCGGGTCCGTGGTCGGACGTTCCCGGACCGTCCGGGACGCGGCCGGAGCCTGCGGCGGAGCCTTGGCGGGGCCGGTCGGCGCGTGCGCTGTGTTTACCCACGGGGCGGGGCGCTCCGTTCAGATGTCGTGGCGGTATCCGCGAGCAGTTCCCGGAAGGCGCGGGCCACCACGTCCGGGTCCTCCATCATCGCGACATGACCCGCTTCCAGAAGCGTCAGCAACCGCGAGTCGCGGAACGCCTTGCTCGCGCGGCGGGCCATACGGATGGAGACGAGCTGGTCGCGCACTCCGTACACCAGCAGAGTAGGGGCAAGGACCTTCTCCGCCTGACGCCACAGCGAATGCTGTCCGCCGAGCGTGTAGGCGTCGACGATGCCGCGGGCCGAGCGCGCCATGACCTCCCAGAAATAGGGGAGCTCCAGCCGCCGCTCGTACTCGGCCACCGCCAGGGCGAATCCTTCGGGCGACACCCGCGCGGGGTCGCCGTAGCACAGGGCCAGCACCTCGCGGGTGCGGCGCTCGGGCGTCCAGTCCTTGGTCATCCGGGCGAAGAGCGAGACGACGCCCGGCACGGCCAGCAGCCCGGTGGGCACCGCCGTGCGCTGGGGCCGCAGCTCCGGGAGGGCGGGCGAGACGAGCGTGAGGGTGCGGACCAGGTCGGGCCGCACCGCCGCGACGCGGGTGGCGATGGCGCCGCCCATCGAGTTGCCGATGAGGTGGACGGGTCCCCGGCCGGAGGCGTCGAGGTAACGGATGACCACGCGCGCGTACCCGGTGATGGAGTAGTCGCCGTCCTCCGGGGGCGGTGCGTCGCCGAAGCCGGGCAGGTCCAGCGCCTCGCCGTCGACGGTGTCCGCGAGCCGCTCCATCAGCTCGGACCAGTTCTGCGAGGAACCGCCGAGTCCGTGGACGTAGAGCGCGGGCGGCAGCCCCTCGCGGGCGGGCGGCCGGGAGCGCACGGCCAGCGTGATCCCGGGCAGGGTCACCGTGCGCAGCTTCTCGCCCGCACTGACCTGCGAGGACCGCGTGGGCGGCACCACCGGCACGGCGCGGGCATCCGGCGACTCGGTCGAAGACATGCGGGCAATGTTACGAGACGATCACGCCGGGGCTGTTGTGGCGGCGGTCACAGATCGTCTGGCGGTGCGCGTCCGCGTCTCCTAGGCTCGTACCAAGGAGTACGAGGGCGCTCATCCTGGATGCTGGAAAGGGATCCCGCATGCCTGTCGACCCGACCGACCCGGACACCTTCGAGGAAGTGGACCTCGTGGAAACCGACGTGATCACCTACGACGCCGAGGCGCCGGAGGCCGACGCCGCGGAGCAGCACGCCGACCTGGCCCCGCAGCGCGACGACGCCCCGCCGTCCGGCGACTCCGGCGAGGCCAACGAGGCCGACCGGGCCGAGCAGGCCCGGGTGGTCGAGATCGACGAGGACGACTACCGCTAGCCGCCGCGGTCCGGTACGACGGGGCATACGACCGGGACGGCCGGGGCGCCGTGTACCGCTTGTCGAGTTTGTCGGCTTCCCACAGCGTCCGGTCCGTGAAATTCTCCGCTCCGACCACGCACGGCCCGGTTACCCAAAAGTACGATGGCGGGCGCGGTGCACACCGTGCACGGAACAATCATGGGAGGCGGCGTGACAGCCATCGAGCAGACCGAGGCGCGCCCGCGAGGCACGCGCCTGCCGCGCCGAGCCCGACGAAACCAGCTCCTGGGCGCCGCGCAGGAGGTCTTCGTGGCGCAGGGGTACCACGCGGCGGCCATGGACGACATCGCCGAGCGCGCGGGCGTGAGCAAGCCGGTCCTCTACCAGCACTTCCCCGGAAAGCTGGACCTCTATCTGGCGCTGCTGGACCAGCACTGCGAGAACCTCCTCCAGGCCGTCCGCACCGCGCTCGCCTCCACCTCCGAGAACAAGCTGCGGGTGGCGGCCACCATGGACGCCTACTTCGCGTACGTGGAGGACGAGGGCGGCGCCTTCCGCCTGGTCTTCGAGTCCGACCTGACCAACGAGCCGGCCGTGCGCGAGCGCGTCGAGCGCGTCTCGCTGGAGTGCGCCGAGGCGATCAGCGACGTGGTCGCCGAGGACACCGGCCTGTCGAAGGACGAGGCGATGCTGCTGGCCGTGGGCCTCGGCGGGGTCTCCCAGGTCGTGGCCCGCTACTGGCTCTCCAGCGAGAGCGCCGTGCCCCGCGAGACCGCGGTCCAGCTGCTGACCTCGCTGGCC
This sequence comes from Streptomyces griseocarneus, assembly GCF_014655595.1. GTDB lineage: Bacteria > Actinomycetota > Actinomycetes > Streptomycetales > Streptomycetaceae > Streptomyces > Streptomyces griseocarneus. Next base: position 547,786 of record NZ_BNBL01000003.1, read on the forward strand.
TGGCGCGGCATCGCGGGCTTCCCCAAGGTCGCGCACGAGCAGCACTGACCCCCGCGCCCGGGCGCGTCGCACGTGTTCGCTGCGAGCGTGCGGACCGGGCCCGGCCGGGCGCCCGCGCCCGGCTAATGTGTGGAACGTACGGCGCGGCTCACTCCGCGCACCCCTCCCCTGGGCACAGCCGAGGGGGAACCCAAAACCTTCGGAGGGACAGACCGTGGAGGTCAAGATCGGCGTGCAGCACGCGCCCCGCGAGATCGTTCTGGAGAGCGGGCTGGCTGCCGAGGAGGTCGAGCGCGCGGTGTCCGAGGCGCTGGCCGGCAAGTCGCAGCTGCTGACCCTGGTGGACGACCGCGGCCGCAAGGTCATGGTCCCGGCCGACCGCCTGGCGTACGTGGAGATCGGCGAGCCCACCGTCCGCAAGGTCGGCTTCGGCGCGATGTGACCCGCTTTCAGCGGAAATGAACGGCGGGGCCCCGGTGTTGAATTCACCGGGGCCCCGCCGTTCTTCGCACGTCACACCGGGCCCGGAACGAGGGTTGCCCGGGGCGGTCATGGGGTAAGACCGCTACGACCGATTTGCACCCCGCTTCTCGGCCACTCACGGGAGGGAATGAGCATGATCCTCTGGGAAGCGCTCGGCTCGGTCCTGATCGGCCTCGCCGTCTCCTACGGAGCCCTGCGGTGGCTTCCCCCGCGCTACGGGCACTTCCGCTCCCGCACCCTCGCGCTGTCCACCGGACCGGTCGCCGCGCTGTTCGGCGCCCTGCTGACCCACTCGGTGCTGGGGCCGGGCCACACCCTTGCCACCCTCGGGGTGTCGCTGGGCGTGGCCGTCGCGCTGCTCTCCCTGCTGCTGCGCCCGGCGGCCCGGGCCCGCCGATCAGCCACGGCCTGAGGGGCGGACCCGCGGGATCCGGTGGTGCGCGTTGTCGCTACCGCTGCCGCGTCCTTCGTTACGCCGCCAGGCCGAGCGCTGCCATCCGCTTGGTGTGCGCCTCGGTGATCCGGGAGAACATCTTCCCGACCTCCGCCAGGTCGAAGCCGCCGGCCACGCCGCCCACCAGCATCGTCGACAGTGCGTCACGGTCGGCGACCACGCGCTGCGCCTGCGAGAGCGCCTCGCCCATCAGCCGCCGCGCCCACAGCGCGAGCCGGCCGCCCACGCGCGGCTCGGCCTCGATCGCGGCGCGCACCTTCTCGACCGCGAACGTGGCGTGCCCGGTGTCGTCCAGCACGGCCAGCACCAGCGCCCGGGTGTCGGAGTCCAGCCGGGCCGCGACCTCGCGGTAGAAGTCGCTGGCGATCGAGTCGCCCACATAGGCCTTGACCAGGCCCTCGAGCCAGTCCGACGGCGCGGTCTGGCGGTGGAACTCGTCCACGCCGGCCGCGAAGGGCTCCATGGCCCCGGTGGGCTGCACGTCGATGGCCTCCAGGCGGTCCCGCAGGCGCTGGAAGTGCTGGAACTCCGCCGCGGCCATCTTGGCGAGCGCGGCCTTGTCGTCCAGGGTCGGCGCCAGCTTGGCGTCCTCCGCCAGCCGCTCGAAGGCGGCCAGCTCGCCGTAGGCGAGGGCGCCGAGCAGGTCCACCACGGCCGCCCGGTACTGCGGGTCGGCGGAGGCGTGGGCCCAGTCCTGGGCGGCGATTCCGGTGAGCTCGGCCACGGGCTCGGTGGCGTTCTCTGGCGTGTCGGGCGTCTCCATGCAGCGAACGATAGCCCCCCGCGCGACACGCGGAAGCCCCTGGTCAGACACTTCCTCCGGATCCGGACACGGGATTGTCCGGACACACATGCGCCTTTCCGGGGTACAGTGGTAATAGGCCAGTCGAGTATTCGACGGGCCGAACTCATGCTGAGTCTTCTGGGGGCGCGTCTCCGGAGCACCAGCGGATGCCCGGTCGGTGGCCCGATCGGCTTCCACAAAACCGACCGCCCTCCGCGCGGTACGTACGAGACGTACGCACACCTGGAGGGATCCGCTAGCGGCACGTGTGCTCGAGCGAAGGCAGTGGTCCCGCGTCACCCGGTCACCCCATGGCCGGATCGTCACCCGGCGCGGTCCGTACGTCACATTCGTACGACCCCCTTCGCGCGCCACGCGCCGCGTCTCACAGAAGAGGCAAGATTCTGTCCACTTTCCGCGAACTCGGGATTCTGTCCGAAACTGCCGAAGCCCTCGAGGCCGTCGGCATCGTGCATCCGTTCCCCATCCAGGAGATGACGCTCCCGGTCGCCCTCTCGGGCTCCGACGTCATCGGCCAGGCCAAGACCGGCACCGGAAAGACGTTGGGCTTCGGCCTGCCCCTGCTGGAGCGCGTCGTGGTCCCCGCGGACGTCGAGGCCGGCCGGGCGAAGCCCGAGCAGCTGACCGACGCCGCCCAGGCGCTCATCGTGGTCCCCACCCGTGAGCTCTGCCAGCAGGTCACCAACGACCTCCTCACCGCCGGCAAGGTCCGCAACGTCCGCGTCCAGGCCATCTACGGCGGCCGCGCCTACGAGCCCCAGGTCGAGGCCCTCAAGAAGGGCGTCGACGTGATCGTCGGCACGCCCGGCCGACTGCTGGACCTCGCGGGCCAGAAGAAGCTCAGCCTCGCCCACATCAAGGCGCTCGTCCTGGACGAGGCCGACGAGATGCTCGACCTGGGCTTTCTGCCCGACGTCGAGCGCATCATCACGATGCTGCCGGCCAAGCGCCAGACGATGCTGTTCTCGGCCACCATGCCGGGCGCCGTCATCTCCCTCGCGCGTCGCTACATGTCGCAGCCCACGCACATCCGCGCCACCTCGCCGGACGACGAGGGCCAGACCCACGCCAACATCGCCCAGCACATCTTCCGCGCCCACAACATGGACAAGCCGGAGATGGTCGCCCGCATCCTGCAGGCGGAGGGCCGCAACCGCGCGATGATCTTCTGCCGCACGAAGCGGACCGCCGCCGACATCTCCGAGCAGCTCACCCGCCGCGGCTTCGCGGCCGGCGCCGTCCACGGCGACCTCGGCCAGGGCGCCCGCGAGCAGGCGCTGCGCGCCTTCCGCAACGGCAAGGTCGACGTCCTGGTCTGCACGGACGTCGCCGCCCGAGGCATCGACGTGGACGACGTCACGCACGTCGTCAACTACCAGACCCCCGAGGACGAGAAGACCTACCTGCACCGCATCGGCCGCACCGGCCGCGCGGGCAAGTCGGGTACGGCCGTCACGCTGGTCGACTGGGACGACATCCCGCGCTGGAAGCTCATCAACAAGGCGCTCGACCTGCCGTTCGACGAGCCGGAGGAGACGTACTCCACGTCCCCCCACCTCTACGAGCTGCTGGGCATCCCCGCCGGCACGAAGGGCATCCTGCCGCGCTCCGAGCGGACGCTGGCCGGGCTCGCGGCCGAGGAGATCGAGGACCTCGGCGAGCCGGGCGGCCGGGGCCGCGGCGACCGTGACCGTGACCGCGGTCGTGGTCCCAAGGCCGCCACGGAGGAGCGCACGGAGCGGACCCGCACCCCGCGCCAGCGTCGCCGCACGCGCGGTGGCTCGGCCGTGGCCTCCGCCGCCGCTCCGGCCGCACCGGCCGCTCCGGTGGCCGAGGAGCTCTCCGGCGCTCCCGAGACCCCGGCGCGCCCGCGCCGCCGTCGCCGCACGCGTAGCGGGTCGGCCGCGGCTCCGGCCGTCGCCGTCGCCGCGCCCGTCACCCCCGTGGTGACGGAGGCCCCGGCCCCGGTCGCCGAGACGGCCGTGGTGGCCGAGGCTCCGGCCGCCAAGCCGAAGCGCACCCGCACGGCGAAGAAGGCCGTCGCCGCCGTGGAGACGGTCGAGGCCGTCGCCCCGGTCGAGACGGTCGCCGCCGTCGAGACGGTCGTGGAGAAGCCGAAGCGGACCCGTACGGCGAAGAAGGCCGTCGCCGTCGTCGACACCGCCGAGGCGGTCGAGACGGTCGTGGAGAAGCCCAAGCGCACCCGCGTCGCCAAGAAGGCCACCGCCGCCCCGGCCGAGGCCGCCGAGGTCGTCGAGACCGTCGTGGAGAAGCCGAAGCGCACCCGCACGGCCAAGAAGGCCGTCGCCGCCGTGGACACCGCCGAGGCCGTCGAGGCCGTCGAGGCCGAGGTGAAGCCGAAGCGGACCCGCGTCGCCAAGAAGGCCGCCGCCGTGGTCGAGACGGCCGAGGCCGTCGAGACCGTCGAGACCGTCGTGGAGAAGCCCAAGCGCACCCGCACGGCCAAGAAGGCCGTCGCCGCCGTCGACACCGCCGAGGCCGTCGAGACGGTCGTGGAGAAGCCCAAGCGCACCCGCGTCGCCAAGAAGGCCACCGCCGCGGTCGAGACGGCCGAGGCCGCCGAGACCGTCGCGGAGAAGCCGAAGCGCACCCGCACGGCCAAGAAGGCCGTCGCCGCCGTCGAGACGGCCGAGGGTGCCGAGGTCGTCGCGGAGAAGCCCAAGCGGACCCGCACGACCAAGAAGGCCGCCGCCGTCGAGACGACGGAGGAGAAGCCGAAGCGCACGCGCACGGCCGCCAAGAAGGCCGCCGCCCCGGCGGTCGAGGCCGACGCCGAGGCCAAGCCGAAGCGCACGCGGACCGCCAAGAAGGCGGCCGCCCCGAAGGCCGCCTCGGCCTGACGGACATCACGCCGGCCGACCGGACGGGCCGCGAACAGCGGCCCGTCCGGCGCGGCGTGAACTCCCGGCGTTAGCCTCGAGGCATGAGCCGGCCCCCCTTCCTCACCCTGCCCGCGTGCGCCAGCGCGTACCGCCTCGCCACCGCCCGCGGCGAGTTCGCCGTTCATGACGCGCGCCCGGGCCCCTCGTCGGCGCACCGCGGCACCGTCCTGCTCGTACCGGGATTCACCGGCAGCAAGGAGGACTTCATCGGCCTCCTCGAGCCCCTGGCGGCCGCCGGCTACCGCGCGGTCGCCGTGGACGGGCGCGGACAGCACGAGACGCCCGGGCCCCGCGACGAAGCCGTCTACGCCCAGGCCGAGTTGGCCAGCGACGTACTGGCCCAGGCGGCCGCCCTCGCGGCGGACGACGACCGGCCCGGCATCCATCTCCTCGGGCACTCCCTCGGCGGTCTCATCACCCGCGCCGCCGTCCTCACGGACCCGTCCCCGTTCCGTTCGCTGACGGTCATGAGCAGCGGCGCCGGCTCGATCTCCGCGACGCAGCAGGCCCGGACCCGGGAACTGATCCAGGCCCTGGCGGTCCTCGACATGGAGAGCGTCTGGCAGGAGATGCAGCGTCGGGACGCCGAGAACGCGGTGGCGAACGGCGCGGCCCCGGGCCTCGCGGACTTCCTGCACCGGCGCTGGACGACGACCGTCCCCGAGCAACTGATGGCGACGGGCCGCCAGTTGATCGAGGAGCCGGACCGCACCGCGGAGCTGGCGGCGGTGCCGCTGCCCAAGCACGTCATCTCCGGCGTGCTGGACTACGCCTGGCCGGTGCCGAGGATCACCGCGATGGCGAAGGAGCTCTCGGCGCACCGCACGATCGTGTCGGGTGCGGGCCACTCCCCCAACGCGGAGCGCCCCGCCGAGACGGCCGAGGCCCTCGTCGGCTTCTGGCGCACGACGGAGCCGGACCCCACGGACGAAGGCTGAGCGAGGGCTAGCAGCCCGACTTCGACGTCACCGTGAACATGGCCCCGCCGGCGTCGCGCAGCGTCGCCTCCCGGCCCGCACCGGTGCCGCCGGGCTCGTCGACGACCGATCCGCCGGCCGCGAGGGCGGACTCCACGGCCTTCTCGACGTCGTCGACGCGGAAGTAGACGTGCCAGCGCGGCCGGATGCGCGGGTCGGGGTCGGCCTCGATGGCCCCGCCGCGCAGGCAGGCCACGGTGTGCCCGCCGGCCCGTACGGTCACCATCTCGTCCTCGTAGCGGACCTCGCAGCGGTCCGGGCGGTCGACGGCCCAGTCGAAGATCTCGCCGTAGAACATGGCGGCCGCGAAGGCGTCCCGGGTGCGCAGCTCGAGCCAGGCGGGGGCGGAGCCCTTGCCGATGCCCCAGTCCGGGACGTTGCGGCCCTCCCAGAAGCCGAAGACGGCGCCCGCCGGGTCGGCGGCCAGGACCACCCTGCCGGTGCCGACGGCGAGCGGGCCCACGGCCACCGTTCCCCCGCGCTCGCGCACCCGGGACGCCACCATGTCGGCGTCGCCGACGGCGAAGTAGGAGGTCCAGGATTCGGCCATGCCGATGCGGCGGGCGATGTCAGTGAGGCCGGCGACGGGTTTGCCGTCGCCGAGGGCCACGGAGAAGCCCTCGCCGAAGGAGCCGGTGCGGAAGGACCAGCCCAGGACCGCGCCGTAGAAGTTCTGTGCCGCGGGCAGGTCGGCGGTCAACAGGCTCACCCAGCAGGGCTGGCCCAGCCCCACCACGCGGTCAGTGGCCGCCATGGCCGATCGCCTCGTCTCTGTGTCGGTGCCGCACCGGTGCTCCCTGTCAGGGTTTCACTCACCTCCCGCCCGCGCATTCCGGCGCGCGCGGCGCGGGCGCAGTTCGTTCAGAACTGCGTCCCCAGGTGGTCCCAGAATCCGTCCCGCAGGGCCCGGCGCAGGTCGGCGTGGCCGCGCAGGGACAGGCCCAGCAGCGCCTCGGCCTCGACGAGCAGCTCCTGGTCGACGGTGCCGGGGAGGTAGGGGTGGCCGGGCAGCAGCTCGGCGAGCGGGGCGCGGCCGCGCTGGCCGAGCCACTGGGCCGCCACCCGGGCGCCCACGAAGCGGACGTCGTCGCGGGAGGGCACGGGTCCGCCGGTCCGGCCCGCGTCGTCGGCGAGGCCGAAGGGCTGCTCGTGGAGGGTGCGCCGGGTCACGTACGGCTTGCAGAACTCGAGGTCGAAGGTGCGCTGGCTGTCGACCTCCCAGAGCAGCGGCTCGGCCTGGTTGCGCCCGCCGAGGGCCTCGATGCCCCACAGGTGGACGCGGGCGCCGTAGCCCTGGGCGGCCTCGACGGCCGAGACGAGGTCCTCGTCGCCGCCGATGAGCACGGCGTCGCTGATCGCGCGGTGCCGGGCGAGGGACTCCAGGTCGGTGCGGATGAGGGAGTCGACGCCCTTCTGCTGGTTGTTGGCGTTGAGGTTGCCGAGGCGGACCTTGACGTCGGGGAGCTCGGCGATGCCCTGTTGTTCGGCGGTGTGGATGCGGCGGCGGGCGCCGTCGTACCAGTAGACGCGCAGCAGCCGGCTGTCGGGGAAGATCGAGCGGGCCTTGTCGATGAAGGCCTCGATGAGCCCCTCGGCGTCGAGCTCGAAGGTCCGCCGGTCCTCGGTGCCGACGACGAGCCGGCCGGCGGCGGCGTAGACGTAGCCGGCGTCCACGAAGACGGCGTGGGTGGAGGGTGTGGTCGCGACCTCGGCCAGGACGCGGGTGAGCAGCTCGTTGGTGCGCTCGATGCCCGCGGCGATCTCGGACAGCTCGCCGAGCGAGTAGTTAGACATATCAATAATTTCTTTAGCGTAGGGAATGTTTGCTGGGGTCTCCTCGTTGGACACGTATGAAACGCGCCGCAGCGTCGCCGCGCGCGTCACTGTTCATAAAAGTTCTCCTCAGGAGGATCAGACGAAGGGAGAAGTGCTTTGCGCTTCGAAATCATGCGCCTGGACGACGTCGACGGAACCGCCGTCGACAGCACCGTCGTGGACGCCGCCTCCGTCAACCGGATCGTGCAGCAGGCCGCCTCGATAGGCCAACGCATCTACATCCGCCCGGCCGACTCCGCGGTCCGGTAACGCTTCCCGCTCAGCGCGTAGAGAACACCCCCGTACGGAAGGACCGTACGGGGGTGTCGTGTGTGCGGGGCCGCCGGGTTGCGCGGGAGCGCGGCTCAGTGGGCGGCGATCACCTGCGTGATGCCGTTGATGATCTGCTGCACGGCCAGCGCGGAGAGCATCATGCCCGCGAGCCGGGTGACCAGCACCACGCCGCCGTCCTTGATCACGCGGATGATCAGCAGCGAGTTGCGCATCACCACCCACAGCACCACGTGGATGGCCGCGATCGCGCACCACACCGAGACCTGCCCCTTGAAGGAGTCGGCGTGCTGCACGGCGAGGATCACCGAGACGATCGCACCGGGCCCGGCCAGCAGCGGCATGCCCAGCGGCACGAGCGCGACGTTGACGTCCTTGGTCTGGGTCGGCTCCTCCGACTTGCCCGTCAGCAGGTCCAGCGCGATCAGCAGCAGGAGCAGACCACCCGCGATCATCAGCGCGGGGGTGGTGATGTGGAGGTAGTCGAGGATCTGCTGGCCGCAGATGCCGAAGACGGTGATCACGCCGAAGGCGACCGTGGCCGCCTGCCACGCCATGCGCTTCTGCACCTTGACGGGGCGGCCCGCGGTCAGCGCGAGGAAGATCGGCGTGACGCCGGGCGGGTCCATGATCACAAAAAGGGTGAGAAAGAGGGATCCGAAGACAGCGATGTCGAACACAGTGAGGGCCTTGCAGGAGTGGTGCGAGCAGAGAAGGGGGGAAGTGAGGGGGGCACGGTCGCGGACGCCGTCGGAGGACGGGTGCGGGAGTGCCGCGGATCCGGGCGTACGGACGGCGGGCGACGCACCGCCGGGCACGGGCACCCGGACGCCGGGGGACGGCGTACGGGCCGGACGCGTGGGAGGGTCAGCCGCCGGCGCCCGGGACGGGGAAGGCGCCCGTCGCGCGGCGCGTGATCTCGCCGTAGATTTCCGGGTCGGTCGTGAACTCGCCGAGCCGGCAGGTCTTGCGGCTGCCGTGGTAGTCGCTGGAACCGGTGGTCAGCAGGCCGAGCTCGGCGGCGAGGCCGCGCAGCCGGGCGCGCGTGGCGGCGTCGTGGTCCATGTGGTCCACCTCGACGCCGTCGAGTCCGGCCGAGGCCAGCTCGGCTATCGCGCCCTCGGAGACGCAGTTGCCGCGCTGGAGCGCCAGCGGGTGCGCGAGGACGGTGACGCCGCCGGCGGCCTTGACCAGGCGGATCGCCTCGAAGGGATCGAGTTCGTGCTTCTCGACGAAGGCACGGCCGTGGCCGCCGAGCCACTCGGAGGTGAAGGCGTCGGAGACGCTGTTCACGACGCCCAGCTCGACCATGGCGGTGGCCACGTGCGGGCGGCCGACGGCGCCGTCGCCGGCGATCTCGGCGACGCGCTCCCAGGTGACCGGCACGCCGAGCTCGTTGAGCCGCGCGACCATGGCCCGCGCGCGGGGCACGCGGTCGTCGCGGACGAGCTCGCGCTCGCGCGCCAGCTCGGGTTCCAGCGGGTCGAAGAGGTAGGCCAGCATGTGCACGCTGAAGCCGTTCGGGCCGTTCAGGCGGCAGGAGAGCTCGGCACCCGTGACGAGGGTGAGCCCCGCGGGCAGGGCGGCGATGGCCTCGGCGTGCCCGCCGACCCCGTCGTGATCGGTCAGGGCGACGACGTCCAGCCCGGCGGCGGCCGCGTTGCGGACCAGCTCGGCGGGGGTGTCCGTACCGTCCGACGCCGTGGAGTGGGTGTGCAGATCGATGCGCACGACACTGCTCCCAACGGCGGGTGGACGAGGACTGGACCGGTTCAGGATAACCGCCGTCCGAACGTGATCCGGCCGCCCGGCGGCCGCTCAGGGCGACAGGATGCGCGGCGACAGCGCACCGCAGGGCAGCAGGTCCACCTCGGCCCCCGCGTCGCGCAGGTCCGTCAGCACCAGCTCGTCGTACATCAGCAGCCCCGAGCTCTCGGGCCAGACGATCGCCCACAGCCACAGCCCGCGCGCCTCGCCCGCGAAGACGGCCCGGTCGCCGGGGGCGTTGTCGACGTGCCACAGGGGGGTGGGGCGGCCCGCCGCGTGCACCTTGGCGTGCGGGGAGCGGTCCATGGCGAGGTACGGGCCGGGGTCGGGGCCGTCGACGCCGGCATAGCGGGCACCGAGCCCCACGCCCAGTTCCTCGGCGACGAGCAGCAGCTCACCGGGGCCGCCCAGCGGGCTCGGCCCCGAGCAGGCGACGGCGGTGGCCCGGCCGCCGCTGCGGTCGTCGCCCGCGCTGCCCACGCCGGTGAAGAGCCAGCCCACGGGCAGCGGCCACGGCATCCACACCGGGACCTGGGCCCGGTTGACCACGACGGCCAGCGCCTCGACGCTCGGCGGGACGACCGGCTGCAGGGGGTGCACCGTGCCGTGCACGGAGCACTGCCAGGAGTCGGCGAAGAGACCGGGCGCTCGCACCCGGCCACCGCACTTCGGGCAACTGGGTTCGCCCCTCATAGCCTCCAACGGTCCTACCAGGCCGCCCCCGCGTCAAGGACGATCACCCGTCCGGAGTCGAGGCCGCCCGACGCTTTTGGTCCGTCCCCGCCCGGGGGCGCGCTCAGCCGAGCGGGACCCCGGCCCGCAGCGGGTCGCGCAGGTCCGTGCCGTGCCGCAGCCACCGCTCCTCCAGGGCCGCCGCGCCCTGGACCCGCTTCCACGCGGCCTCGTTGGGGGTCATGGGAAGCAGGGGGAGGAAGCGGACGGGATCCATCGGCTCGTCCAGCTCCAGGTCCTCCACCAGCCCGCCGGACTCCCCGACGAGGACGGAGGTGAACGGCGCGCCCGGCCACAGCGGCTCGCCCGTGTCCAGCGAGGCCCCGGGCGCCACGACGACGCCCTCCACCTGCGGGGAGGCGGCGAGCACGGCCAGCGGCCGGAGCACCCGGTCGGTGTCGGCGCGGCCCCTGCGGACGGAGAGGACCAGCTCGGCGCGGGGGCCGCGCAGGTGATCGACGACGGTGGCCGTGGGGTCGGTCATGGGCTGGGCGGACATGCCGAGCGTGACGTAGCGGACGATGTCTCCGCCCTCGTCGGAGCCGGTGAAGCGAAGGACTTCGATCCGGTCCGCGCCCAGGAAGGTCACCGCGGCGCGCGCGTCCGGCGTGCCGAGGGCCATGAGCAGCCGGGCCTCGACCAATGCGAGAACGTCTGACATGCCGTGAGCATAGAACGCGTATCGAACGGGCAAAGGCAGGCCTCAGGGGGGCTTGACGCGTCGAGTGGCTGCTAGCCTGGACTCGCCTTGACCTTTGGTCAGGGCGCTACGTTCGTCCCCCAGCGGGGACCGGCCGGAGGAGGTGGGGCTGCGGTGGATCCTAGTCGACCGTGCAGTACCGACAGTTCTCCCGTCTTCACCGCTCCGGACGCACGTCACCGAGTGAGCCACCCCGTGGGTCACCGCGTGAGTCATTACGTGATCTGAAGCCTTCCGCACCCGGCCTCCCCGCCGGCACCATCCCGCGGAAGTCCCTTCACGCCCGCGGCAGTTGACGGAAGAGCGCCTCTCCCGCTTTGTTCCGTCCTCCCATGATGTTCTCCGCGAACTGCCGTCAGCCCCGCGCACCGCACGAAGCGCCGCCCGAATTGCGGACGTACCCCCACGGCCACCACGTCCACGTTTTCAGGCAGCGCTTGCGCACCGTGCCCCCGCGCTGACGGCCGGCCCGTGAAGGAGCCAGCCATGTCGATGATCCGCGACCTGCGCGCCGCCGTCCGTCCCGCCCTGCGCCGGGTGCCCAGCCAGGGCGGCGCCTACGACGCCACCCGCGACCCCGCCACCAGCAGCGCGGTCGTGGACTGCGCCGTCTACCGCCACGGCAAGCGCGTCGGCGACCACATCAGCCCCGCCGAGGCCATGCGCCGGGTGCGCGCCGAGGGCGGCTTCGCGTGGATAGGCCTGCACGAGCCCGCGGAGCACGAGTTCGCCGGGATCGCCCGCGAGTTCGGGCTGCACCCGCTGGCCGTCGAGGACGCGGTCCACGCCCACCAGCGGCCCAAGCTCGAGCGCTACGACGACACGCTCTTCACCGTCTTCAAGACCATCCACTACGTCGAGCACGCCGAACTGACCGCCACCAGCGAGGTGGTGGAGACGGGCGAGGTGATGTGCTTCACCGGCCCCGACTTCATCATCACCGTCCGGCACGGCGGCCAGGGCTCGCTCCGCGCGCTGCGCCACCGGCTGCAGGACGACCCCCAGCTGCTCGCCAAGGGCCCCTCGGCCGTGCTGCACGCCATCGCCGACCAGGTGGTGGACGGCTACATAGCCGTCGCCGACGCCGTGCAGGACGACATCGACGAGGTGGAGATCGACGTCTTCTCCGACCCCGGCAAGGGCTCCCGGCGGGGCGGCGACGCGGGCCGCATCTACCAGCTCAAGCGCGAGGTGCTGGAGTTCAAGCGGGCCGTCACCCCGCTGATCCGCCCGATGCAGCTGCTGAGCGAGCGGCCGATGCGGCTGGTCGACCCCGACATCCAGAAGTACTTCCGCGACGTGGCCGACCATCTGGCGCGCGTGCACGAGCAGGTGGTCTCCTTCGACGACCTGCTGAACTCCATCCTCCAGGCCAACCTCGCGCAGGCGTCCGTGGCGCAGAACGAGGACATGCGCAAGATCACCTCCTGGGCGGCGATCTTCGCCGTCCCGACGATGATCGCCGGGATCTACGGCATGAACTTCGACTACATGCCGGAGCTGCACTGGAAGTACGGCTATCCGGCGGTCATGGTGGTCACGGTCGCGATCTGTGTGACGATCCACCGCGGGTTCAAGCGGAACGGGTGGCTTTAGAGACTTCAGCTGTAGGCCCTGCTGTAGGGCCCCTACACCCCTGTCTCGGGGGTGAGCGGCTCCTTCTTCCGGTCCCCCATGATGACCAGCGCCAGGCCCGCCATGATCACGGCGAGCGCGGGGTAGGCCACGACGGGCGGCCGCTGGTCCAGCCACAGCGCGGCGATCAGTGCCGCACCCGGGGTCTCCAGCAGGATCGCGGTGGAGGTGACCGAGGGGCCGAGGCCCTTGACCACCCGGTTCATCAGCGAGTGGCCCAGCAGCTGCGCGGCGAAGGTCAGCACGGCCAGCTTCAGCCAGGTCTCCCCGTCGTAGCCGCCGAGCCGGACGCCGCCGGTCAGGCACACGGCCAGGAGCAGCACGGTCGTGGTCGCGTAGCAGAGGTAGGTGTACGTCACCGTGCTCACCGTGCGGCGCACCTCGGCGCCCAGCAGGACGTACCCGGCGCCCGCCATGCCGCCCGCGAGGGCGAGCGCGTCGCCGGCCAGGGCTCGCGGCGAGAGCGAGAGGTCCACGCCCGTCAGCGTGAGCACGCCCAGGAACGCCAGCGCCGTGCCCGCCCAGACCAGCGCGGGCGGGCGGTGGCCGCGCAGGCGCAGCAGCAGCGTCGTCCAGATGGGGGTGGTGGTGACCAGGGCGGTCGAGGAGGCCACCGAGGTCATCTGCAGGCTCGGCAGCCAGAAGCCGAAGTGCAGGGCCAGCAGGGCGCCCGCGGCGACGGCCAGTAGCGCGGTCCGGCGGCCGATGCCGCGCAGCTCGGCGCGGTGCCGCCACAGGGCGAAGGGGGTGAGCGCGCCGACGGCCATGGCGTTGCGCCAGAAGGCGATGGCCAGCGCGGGGGCGGCGGTGGCCGCGATCAGCGGTGCGGACAGGGAGACGCCCGCGATGGCGACCGCCAGAAGGATCAGTTCCGTGCGGATGGGTGTGGGGGCGGCCGCCGGGGCGGCGGTCCGGCCCGGTATCGCGTCGCTTCGGGTGGGGGCGGCACTCACGTCACCAGCGTAGGGGGCGCGCATAAGGTAGGCGCATGACCATGACGCAGGCGCTGATCGAAGAGGCCACCAAGAAGTCCGGCCTGATCTGGGTGCAGGGCCCCTCCGGGCCCAGCCGTGCCCTGTGGCACGTCTGGCACGAGGGCGCCGCGCATCTCGTGGGCGGCCCCGGCGAGCAGCCGGTGGACGGGCTCGGCCTGGCCGACGGCGCGACGGCGACGGTCACCGTGCGCAGCAAGGACAAGGGCGGCCGCATCGTCTCCTGGACCGCGTCCGTCAGCGAGCTCGCGCCGCGCGGCGAGGAGTGGACGGCCGCGGTGGCCGAGCTCAAGGGCAAGCGGCTGAACGCGCCGGACGCGGAGCGGCTGGAGGAGCGGTGGGCCGAGACGTGCCGCGTGCTGCGCCTGACGCCCACGGGCGCGTCCGGCGACCTGCCCGACGGCTCCCTGGCGGCCACTCCCCTGCCGACGCCGGCGACGACCCGCCACCCGATGCCGGCGGCGCTGCCGCGCCTCCTGCGGCGGGGGCGCAAGGGTCGCTAGGCGCCCCGGGGGCCGGCGTCAGCTCCCGCTGGGGATCCGCAGCTGCTTGCCGTAGTCGACCGTCTGCGACTTCGCGGGCACGGCGAGCGGGAAGTCCTTGCCCCAGCCGTCGAGCTCCAGCTGCCCGGCCCCGCCCGCGCGCTGCACCCGCAGCGGATACGGCGTGCCGACGAGGGAGACGTCCAGCGTGCCGCCGCCGCCCTTGGCGCCGGTGACCCGGATGGTGCGCACGCCGCCCACCGACCCGCGCTCGCCGCGTGCGAGCGTGCCGTGCAGGCCGAGGAGGCCGTCCAGCAGCACGTCCTTGTCGGTGAAGCCCTTGAACTGCTGGTAGGACGGGTCGTCCGAGGGCACCTTGACGTACTTGTCGTCGAGCTTGCCGGCCGCCGCCGCGGCGTCCCCGGCCTTGGAGGAGGAGGCCTTGGGCGCGGGCGCCGCGGACGCGGAGGGCGAGGCGCCCGCGCCCTTCGCCCAGAAGCCGGCCGGAGCCTTCAGGTACAGCTCGTCCCCCACCCGCAGCAGTTCGAACGCGCTGGCGTCGGAGGAGGACGAGACCCGGCCCGTGCCGCCGTTCTTCTTCAGGCGCATGTCGATGCGGTACGTGCGGCCCTGGCTGACGACGTTGCCCGACAGGTGGACGGCCTCGGCCCCGCGCGCGGCCGCGCGGGCCTTGTCCTGGATGGCGGGGGCCTCGAGCTTGCCGAGGCCGTTGGTCCCCGCGTCGGGATCCTCGGCGGCGGCGCCGCCGCAGGCCGTGAGCGCCGCGGACAGGCCGACGCACAGGGCCCCCACGAGAGCCGCGTTACGGGTACGCACGTCTGCTCCTGCCTCCTGTTACCGCTGGGATACGGCCGCAGCGTACCCGGGCCGCCGGACGGCGGAAGCCGGGAGTCCGTGCCAGGCGCGTACGAATTCCGTACGGCCCTCGCCCCCCGGCGGGGCGAAGCCGGTCACGTTAGCCTGAATCGGACATCCGATCCCGTCAGCGGGTCCCGTCAGCGGGTCCGGGCGCGGGATCCCGGCCAGGCAGGAGGCACGCGGCCATGGCAGCAGGCGCCTACCGGGTGTTCGTCTCGCACCTCTCGGGCGTGGCCGTCTTCGACCCCCACGGCGACCAGGTGGGCCGCGTCCGCGACCTGGTGGCGATGCTGCGCGTCGGCGGCCGCCCGCCCCGCGTGCTCGGGCTCGTCGTGGAGGTCGTCAGCCGCCGCCGGATCTTCATCCCGATGACCCGGGTCACCGGAGTGGAGTCGGGCCAGGTGATCACCACGGGCGTGGTCAACATGCGGCGCTTCGAACAGCGCCCGACCGAGACGCTGGTCCTGGGCGAGCTGCTCGACCGGCGGGTGCGGCTGGTCGACGGGGGCGAGGAGGTGACGGTCCTGGACGTGTCCATCACCCAGCTGCCCGCCCGCCGCGACTGGGAGATCGACAAGGTCTTCGTGCGCCGCGGCAAGGGCGGCGCCCTGCGCCGCAAGGGCGAGGCGCTGACCGTCGAGTGGTCGGCCGTCACCGGCTTCTCCCTCGAGGAGCACGGGCAGGGCGCCGAGAACCTCCTGGCGACCTTCGAGCGGCTGCGCCCCGCCGACCTCGCCAACGTCCTGCACCACCTCTCCCCCAAGCGGCGCGCGGAGGTCGCGGCCGCCCTGGACGACGACCGGCTCGCCGACGTGCTGGAGGAGCTGCCGGACGACGACCAGATCGAGATCCTCGGCAAGCTGAAGGAGGAGCGCGCCGCCGACGTGCTGGAGGCGATGGACCCCGACGACGCCGCCGACCTCCTCTCCGAGCTGCCGGAGGAGGAGATGGAGCGGCTGCTGACCCTGATGCGGCCGGACGACGCCGCCGACGTCCGCCGGCTGATGGCCTACGAGGAGCGGACGGCCGGCGGCCTGATGACCACCGAGCCGATCGTGCTGCGCCCGGACGCCACCGTCGCCGACGCCCTCGCGCGCGTCCGCAACCCCGACCTGTCCCCCGCCCTCGCCGCCCAGGTCTACGTCTGCCGCCCGCCGGACGAGACCCCGACCGGCAAGTACCTGGGCACCGTGCACTTCCAGCGGCTGCTGCGCGACCCGCCCTTCGCGCTCGTCGGCTCGATCACCGACACCGACCTGCGCCCCCTGCCCCCGGACACCCCGCTGCCGGCCGTCACCAGCTACCTGGCGACGTACAACATGGTCGCCGCCCCCGTCGTGGACGAGAGCGGCTCGCTGCTGGGCGCGGTGACCGTCGACGACGTCCTGGACCACCTGCTGCCCGAGGACTGGCGGGAGACCGAGCTGTACCACGGAGCACCGGGCATGACCGAGCTGCCGGAGGGCGTCGATGGCGGGCGATGAGCGGGGGCGGGAGTACGCGCAGACCCACCGCCCGGAGCGCGGCGAGCGGGCCGACCGGGCGAGGGCACAGGCGGAGGCGGCCCAGGCGCACGCCCGCCCGCGGGTGCGCCTGGACCTGCCCCGGGTCAAGCGGCGGGCCTGGCTGCCGGAGTACGACCCGGAGGCCTTCGGCCGGGGCTCCGAGCGGATCGCCCGCTTCCTGGGCACCGGGCGGTTCATCGTCTGGATGACGGTCGTCATCATCCTGTGGGTGGTGTGGAACTCCTCCGCCCCCCGGCACCTGCGGTTCGACCAGTACCCGTTCATCTTCCTGACCCTGATGCTGTCGCTGCAGGCCTCCTACGCCGCGCCCCTGATCCTGCTGGCGCAGAACCGCCAGGACGACCGCGACCGCGTCAACCTCGAGCAGGACCGCAAGCAGAACGAGCGCTCCATCGCGGACACCGAGTACCTGACGCGGGAGATCGCCGCCCTGCGCATGGGCCTCGGCGAGGTGGCCACCCGGGACTGGATCCGCTCGGAGTTCGAGGACCTGGTCAGGGAGCTGGACGAGCGCCGGGTATTCCCGCGCAAGAGTGAGGAAGGCGACCGCTGAGAGCCTTTCCGCCGCGCCCCCACCGGGCCGTACCATCGACCCATGGCTACCGACACGTACGGAACCGCCGCACCCAGTGAGGACGCGATCCGCGCCGCACTCGCGACGGTCAACGACCCCGAGATCCAGCGACCCATCACCGACCTGGGGATGGTCAAATCGGTGGAGATCGCGGCGGACGGTTCGGTCGCGGTGGCGGTGTACCTGACGGTCGCCGGCTGCCCCATGCGGGACAAGATCACCTCGATGGTGAGCGAGGCCGTCTCGCGCGTCGAGGGCGTGACGGGCGTCAGCGTCGAGCTGGACGTGATGAGCGACGAGCAGCGCCGCGAGCTGGCGTCCTCCCTGCGCGGCGGCCAGACCGAGCGCGAGGTGCCCTTCGCCAAGCCCGGCTCGCTCACCCGCGTCTACGCCGTCGCCTCCGGCAAGGGCGGTGTCGGCAAGTCCTCGGTCACGGTCAACCTCGCGGCGGCCATGGCCGCCGACGGGCTGAAGGTCGGCGTCGTGGACGCCGACATCTACGGCCACAGCGTCCCGCGCATGCTGGGCGCGGACGGCCGTCCCACCCAGGTCGAGAACATGATCATGCCGCCGTCGGCGAACGGCGTGAAGGTCATCTCGATCGGCATGTTCACCCCGGGCAACGCCCCCGTCGTCTGGCGCGGCCCGATGCTGCACCGCGCGCTGCAGCAGTTCCTCGCGGACGTCTACTGGGGCGACCTCGACGTGCTGCTCCTCGACCTCCCGCCGGGCACCGGCGACATCGCGATCTCCGTCGCCCAGCTCGTGCCCAACGCCGAGATCCTGGTCGTGACGACGCCTCAGCAGGCCGCGGCCGAGGTCGCCGAGCGCGCCGGCTCGATCGCCGTGCAGACCCACCAGAAGATCGTCGGCGTCGTGGAGAACATGTCCGGGCTGCCCTGCCCGCACTGCGACGAGATGGTCGACGTCTTCGGCACGGGCGGCGGCCAGAAGGTCGCCGACGGCCTGACGAGGACCACGGGCACCACCGTGCCGGTGCTCGGCTCCATCCCGATCGACGTCCGCCTGCGCGAGGGCGGCGACGAGGGCAAGCCCGTCGTCCTGACCGACCCCGAGTCCCCGGCGGGCAGCGCGCTGCGCGCCATCGCCGGCAAGCTGGGCGGCCGTCAGCGCGGCCTGTCCGGCATGTCGCTGGGGATCACGCCGCGCAACAAGTTCTGAGCGCGGCCTTCCCGGCACACCTGATCACGTACGCACGTAAGGGGCGGCCTCCATGGAGGCCGCCCCTTACGCGTTCGTCCCGTCGTCCCGGGCTCAGCCGCCCTGGTACGTGGTGATGTCCTTGATCACCGAGAAGCCCATCCCGTACGCGCTCATCCCCCGCCCGTACGCGCCCAGGTGCACCCCGCCCTCCTCGGGCGAGCCGGCCAGCACCCAGCCGTACTCGGACTCGCGGTAGCGGAAGTCGGTCGGCACGCCGTCCACCGGCAGCGACAGCGAGGACCACGGGCCCTCGTCCAGCTGGTCGGCCAGCTCCCAGGCCAGGGCCGTCTGCTGGTCCAGCCAGTCCTGGCGCAGCGCCCGCTCCATCGCGGCGGGCCAGGTGCACGCCAGCAGCCCGGAGCCGGCCAGCCAGGCCGCGGAGGAGACGGAAGTGGCCTCCAGCACGCCCGTGCCGTCGGCGCTGCGCCGCACCGGACGGCTGGCCACGGTCACCACGACCGCGAAGCGCTGCCTGGCGGCACCTGGGTCGGCCCGTTCCATCCGCAGGGTGGGTTCGGTGCCGTGGCCGGTGGCGCCGTGTTCCACGGTGCCGTCGGCGGCGGCGCCGACCTGCATCAGCCAGCGCGGTCCGGTGTAGGCCTCGTCCAGGCCGTACCACGGGAACGACGCCAGGAGATAGCCGTCGACCGAGCGCCGGTCCCCGGGCCCGCCCTGTGACACTCCCTGCGCCTGACCGGCGGACGCGTCGGCCCCCTGCGCCCCCACCCGACTCGTCGTCTCCATCTGCGCGGCGCCTCCTCGTAGCCCCTTCGTCGTGGGCGCCGGCCCATCGCGCGCGACGGCACCCCGAACAAAGGGAGGATAGCCACCCTCGTCAATGGGGCACGGCCAACACGGGCTCAGGTGGCGTCGGCGTCGAACGGCGGACGCTCGCCGTCCTGGAGCTTCTCGCGCTTCTTGAGCAGGTCGGGAGTGCCCGCGGCGGGGGCGGCCGAGGGCTGCGGCTCGGGGGTGCGACCATGCACCGCGTCAGTGACCTCGGACATCTCGGACTTGAAGTCGAAGCCGTTGCGGATCTCCTTCAGCCCCAGCTCGTCCTTCTCCAGCACGTGCTTGCGCACGAACGTCTTGGGGTTGAGGTCCTCGAACTCGAAGTCCTTGAACTCGGGGCCGAGCTCGGAGCGGATGTCCTCCTTGGCGCTGTCGGAGAACTGCCGGATCTTGCGCAGCGTGCGCGACACGTCCTGGATCAGCTTCGGCAGCTTGTCGGGGCCGAAGATGAGCACCGCGAGGACGACGAGCGCGACCAGCTCGAGGGGTCCTATGTCGAGCACGTTGCACAGCTCCTTGTGGCGTCGGGGGCCGAGGGTCCAGGCCGCCTATCACGGTACCTGGCCCGCGGGGGCAGGTGGGAGACACCTCGGCCAATACCGGGACAAGGCTCAGCGGGCACTCGCCGACCCCAGGGTCAGCCGCACGTCCTGCTCCTTGCCGTCGCGCTCGACGGTCAGGGCCATGCTGTCCCCCGGACGGTGGCTGCGGATCTTGATGATCAGCTCCCGGCCGCTGTGCACGGGCACCCCGTCCACCTTCTTGATCACGTCGCGGGGGCGGATGCCCGCCTTGTCGGCGGGGCCGCCGGGGGTGACGCCCTTGTTGCCGTCGCCGTCGCTGTTCACCCGGGCGCCGTCGCCCGTATAGGCGTTGTCGAGGGAGACCCCGATGACCGGATGGGTGGCCCGGCCGGTGTTGATCAGCTCCTCGGCGACCCGCTTGGCCTGGTTGATCGGTATGGCGAAGCCCAGCCCGATGCTGCCGCCCTGGCCGCCGGACTCCGACTCGCCGGCGGAGCGGATGGCGCTGTTGACGCCGATCACCCGGGCCTTGGAGTCCATGAGGGGGCCGCCGGAGTTGCCCGGGTTGATGGGGGCGTCGGTCTGCAGGGCGTCGACGTAGCTGACGTCGCTGCCGTCCTGCTTCTTGCCGCCGGCGGTGATCGGGCGCTCCTTGGCGCTGATGATCCCGGTGGTGACCGTGCCGGCGAGGTCGAAGGGGGCGCCGATGGCGACGACGGAGTCGCCGACGCGCACGGAGTCGGAGTTGCCGAGGGCCAGCGGGGTGAGGTTGGAGACGCCGGAGACCTTGATGACGGCCAGGTCGTAGCCGCCGTCCCGGCCCACGAGGGTGGCCTTGGCGGTCTGGCCGCCGTTGAAGGTCACGGATATGGAGCCGCTGGAGCCGGCGGGCTGCACCACGTGGTTGTTGGTGAGGATGTGACCCTTGTTGTCCAGGACGAAGCCGGTGCCGGTGCCCTGGGCTCCGCCGCCGCTGACGTGGATGGTGACCACGCCCGGCAGCGCGCGGGCCGCGATCCCGGCGATGCTGCCGGCCGGGCGGTCGCCCGCGTCGGCGGACGCCTGCGGCAGCGTCACGCTGTGCCCCATCCCGCCGTCCCGCTCCAGCCACGCCCCGAGGCCTCCGCCGATCGCCCCGGCGACCACCGCGACGACGGCCGCACCGGCCAGGATCCGCCCCTTGGACGGCACCTTGCCGCCCGTCGGCGGCACCGCCGCCGTGGCGGCGGACGCCGCCCAGGGGTCGTACTGCCAGGGGCCCTGCGGGGCCGCCTGCGGCTGGGCCGGGCCGGGGTGGCCCTGGAGGCCGGCCTGCGCGGCCTGCGGGTACGGCGTCACGGGCGGCACGGCCGTGCCCTGCGGCGGGGTCGGGCCCGGCTGCGGATACGCCGGTGCGGCCGGCACCGGTGTGCCCTGCGCCGGGGTCGGCCCGGGGTAGGGCTGGGGGTGGGCGGCCGTGTGCGGTGCGGACGCGGCGGTGCCGGCGGCGGCCGGGTGGGGATGGGCGTCCACGGGCGCCTGGGCCGGTGCGCCGGCGCCTTCCGCCGGCGCCGGGGCGTCGGCAGCGGGCGCCGGGGCGGGCAGCGGGAAGTCCGACTGTTCCTCGGTGGGCGCCGGGGCGGCGGGCTGGCCGTGCGCAGGAGTGGACATCGGCGTGCCCTGCGCCGGGGTCGGGCCCTGCTGGCCGTACGTCGGCTCGGCCGGCATCGGCGTGCCCTGTGCCGGAGTCGGGCCCTGCTGCGGATACGTCACCGCGGCCGGCGTCGGGGTGCCGTGGGGCGGGGTGACGGTGGGGCGCTGGACGGGTGGGGCGGGGGCCCAGGGGCCGGGGCGGCCGTAGGGAGGGGTGCCGTACGGGTCCGGCGCGTGCAGGGGCACGGGCGCGCCGCCCGTCGCCTCGGGGCCGGGTGCGGTCGCCGCGTCCTCCGGCAGGAGCCACTGGTCCGCTTCCGGCTGCTCGCCGGTGCGTGGGCGTCGTCGTTGCCACCACTGCGGCTTGGGCGCGGAGGACCGCGCCTTCCCCTCGTCCATCCCTCTCCCCACCGTTCGTCCGGGGGCGCGCATACCGAAAGCACGCGCGCCCCAACGACGATTACACCAGGTCCCGACCGGTGTGCGGAGGGGGAGGTGCGGATGGGTCAGCGGGCCGGAGCCTCCGACAGGGCCCGGTAGGTGCGGACGAGCGGGGGGAGCACCGGGGCGTTCGAGGGACGCAGCAGGGAGACCCCGAGGGAGGGGGGCGCCCCGAGCGTGGCCGCCGTGTGGACGGCGTCGCGTTCCAGGTGGTGACCCGGCGTCATGGCGAGGGAGGTCGTCACCGCGCTGGGGCCGCCGCCCCGGGCCCGGGGGGACTCCACGGCCGTCTCCAGCGGCTGGGCGCCGACCAGCGCGAACGCCGCCAGCGAGACCGCCCCGGCCGCCGCGAAGGCGAACCGGCGCCCACGCACGCCTCCGCCGCGGGCCTCCTGGCCGCCCCGGCCGACGGGGTGGACGCGGAAGCCGCGGTCACGGGGCATGCCGACGGCCGCGGGCAGCAGGGCGAACTCCTCGGCCCGGGAGCCGAAGCCGCCTCTTCCCCCGTCGTCACCGCGGTCCCGGCCGCCGGTCCGCTCGGCGCGGCCGTCACCGCGGTCGTCGCCGGTGCCGCCGGCCGGCAGGCCCTGCAGCCGGGCCAGCAGGGAATCGGACAGCGGCGGCGGCGCGGCCTGCGCGAACACGCTTTTGAGCCGACGCTGCGCGTCGGCTTCCGCTTTGCATTTCCAGCAGGTGGCGAGGTGCGCCAGCACCCGCTCCCGAGAGTCGTGTCCCAACTCCCCGTCGACCAGGGCCGCGAGGCGGTCGCCGAGATGCAGCTCGGCGGGGGACTGACCGCCTGAACCGGTCACGCGATCCCTACCTCCCCACCCATCGGAAGGCCGGGCGCCGCGATCGCCACGGCACGCTGCTCGGCCCGGGCGGCGGGCGAGCGGTGCTGGAGCGCCTTGCGCAGGTGGGAGCGGCCGCGGTGGATGCGGCTGCGGACGGTGCCGAGCTTCACGCCCAGCGTCGCGGCGATCTCCTCGTAGGACAGGCCCTCGATGTCGCACAGGACGACGGCGGCGCGGAACTCCGGGGCGAGCGTGTCCAGCGCCTGCTGGACGTCGGCGTCGAAGTGGGTGTCGTTGAAGTGCTGCTGGGGGGAGGGCTCGCGGCTGGGCAGCCGCTCGGCCGCGTCCTCCGCGAGCGCGTCGAAGCGGATGCGCTGGCGTCGCCGGACCATGTCCAGGAAGAGGTTGGTGGTGATGCGGTGCAGCCACCCCTCGAACGTTCCCGGGGTGTACGTGGACAGCGAGCGGAAGACGCGGACGAAGACCTCCTGCGTCAGGTCCTCGGCGTCGTGCTGGTTGCCCGTGAGGCGGTAGGCGAGGCGGTAGACCCGGGCGCTGTGCGTGCTGACGATCTCCTCCCAGGTGGGAGGGGTCCAGGCCGACGGGTCCGCATCGGTGGCGAAGGTCGCGGTGGTTGCGGAGCTGGTGGCGTGGGAACGGTCAGCGGTGTAGGTCACGGATTTCGGCTCGGGAGCGTACCTGCGGAAGCGCCTGAGCACTCCCCGGCGGTCGCCGCCCGCAGCCGCACCTCCCCTGTCGGCTCTGGTGGTGTCCAGTGGAGCCCCTACCATATCCACCTCGCCCGTTAGCTCCGGATAAGCATTTTTGACCCGGTTTTTGTTCTCGTCCCGCTGTGATCAGCGACGAGCGGCCGGCGCTTCCGGTTCCCGCCGTCCCGCGTCCCCCTCCGCCCTCCCAACGCCCGGTCCCATCTGCGAGTTCCCGTGGTCAGCGGATACAGTCACGGTTGCGTCGACTACGGGGACAGGAGAGGGCCATTACCGGCAACCAGCAGACGAGCTGGGCGTTCGCCGATGTGTTCGTCGCCGAGGACGAGGCGCTGCGCTGGGCCCGGGACCGGGCCTACGAGGCAGGTCTCCGCTCGGTGTCGAACGGCACCGGCGGGGCGCTGCGCCTGCTCGCCGCCGCTGTGGACGCCAAGGCCGTCGCCGAGATCGGCACCGGCACCGGGGTCTCCGGCATCCACCTCCTGCACGGCATGCGCCCGGACGGAGTGCTGACGACCGTCGACAGCGACCCGGAGTGCCAGCAGTTCGCCCGGCAGGCGTTCCGCGCCGCCGGCTTCGCCGGCAACCGCGCGCGCTTCATCCCCGGCCGCGCCCTGGAGGTGCTGCCGCGGCTGGCCGACGGGGGCTACGACCTGGTCTTCTGCGACGGTGACCGGCTGGAGTGCCTCGATTACCTAGCCGAATCGTTGCGCCTGCTGCGCCCGGGCGGACTGGTCTGTTTCGAGGGGGTCTTCGCCGACGGCCGTACCGTCGACTCCGCCCTGCCGCCCGCCGAGGTGCAGCGGGTGCGCGAACTGCTGCGGGCCGTGCGGGAGTCCACGGCGCTGGTGCCGTCCCTGCTGCCGGTCGGCGACGGGCTGCTGTGCGCGGTCCGGCGCGGCTGAGGCGGGCGCCGGGCGCGGTGTGCGACCCGGTGGCGGTGTGCGGCCCGGGCGCGGTGCGCGGCCGGGGCCCGCGTACGGCCGGTGCGGCCGGTGCGGCCGCCGCGGATACACCGCCGCCCCGGAACCGGTGTGAGCCGGCGGCCGGGGCGGTGCGGGAGAATGTCGGGTTGTGCTGTACGTCAGGCGGTGACCTTCTCCAGGGCCTCGCCGAGAGCCTTGGCCTCGTCAGGGGTCAGCTCGACGACGAGACGACCGCCGCCCTCGAGCGGAACCCGCATGACGATGCCCCGCCCCTCCTTGGTCACCTCGAGCGGGCCATCGCCCGTCCGCGGCTTCATGGCCGCCATGCTCGTTCCCCTTCCTGAAACCAGCTCATCGTGCCGACGGCCCTCTGGAAGGGCACGCGTCACCGGCATCGAACACATTGCTTCCAGGCCATTATCCCGCATCGCGCGACCCAATGACCAACATCAGTCCGCATCCCTTCGGCAACGCGCTGCCGCAAAACCACTCAATTCGGGGATCGGACGCCCATCGTCCATCGCCCCGTAGGGCACTATGGCCCTCGATTCTTTGACGCAGGTCACATATCGGGGCCCGATGATCTCCGGCATGCTGAGCCCATCCGCAGCCGACCGAGGGAGGGACCGCACATGGCGGACGCCGTGCTGTACGAGGTGACCGACGGGCTGGCGACGATCACGCTGAATCGTCCCGATGCCATGAACGCACTGAACACCGAGACCAAGGTCGCCCTGCGCGACGTCCTGCGGCAGGCCGCCGACGACGCGGCGGTGCGGGCCGTGCTGCTCACCGCGACCGGCCGCGCCTTCTGCGTCGGGCAGGACCTCAAGGAGCACGTGGCCTCGCTGGCGGCCGACCGCGCGAACGGCACGCGCGTGACCATGGACACCGTCAGGGAGCACTACAACCCCATCGTCACGGCGATCACCCGGATGCCCAAGCCGGTCGTCGCCGGCGTGAACGGCGTCGCGGCGGGCGCGGGCGCGGGCTTCGCCTTCGCGGCCGACTACCGCGTCGTCGCGGACTCCGCCTCCTTCAACACCTCCTTCGCCGGGGTGGCCCTCACCGCCGACTCGGGCGTCTCCTGGACCCTCCCCCGCCTCATCGGCCGGAGCCGCGCCGGCGATCTGCTGCTCTTCCCCCGCAACGTCCCGGCGGCGGAGGCCCTGGAACTGGGCATCGCCAACAAGGTCGTCCCCGCGGCGGACCTCGCCGCCGAGGCCGAGGCCGTGGCCCGCCGCCTGGCCCAGGGCCCGACGGCCGCCTACGCGGCGATCAAGGAGTCGCTGGCGTACGGCGCGGACCACTCGCTGGAGGAGACCCTGGCCAAGGAGGACGAGCTGCAGGAGCGGGCCGGCGCGTCGGAGGACCACGGGATCGCCGTCGCGGCCTTCCTCGGCAAGGAGAAGCCGCGCTTCGTCGGCCGCTGACCGGTACCTCCGGGGCCCCTCACGGGCCCCGGACGCCCCGGACGCCGGACCGGGTCCCGCGACTCAGCCCCGTACGTGGCAGTCCGCGAGGTGGTCGTTCACCAGCCCGCAGGCCTGCATCAGGGCGTAGGCCGTCGTCGGGCCGATGAACCGGAAGCCCCGCTTCTTGAGGTCCTTGGCCAGCGCCGTCGACTCCGGCGTGATCGCGGGCACGTCGGCGTACGTCCGCGGCGCGGGCCGCCCGGCGGGCGGGGCGTACGACCAGACGATCCCGTCGAGCTCGCCCGGCGCCAGCTCCGCCGCCGCCCGCGCGTTCGCCAGCGCCGCCGCGATCTTCGCGCGGTTGCGGATGATGCCGGGGTCGGCCAGCAGCCGCTCCTCGTCCGCCGCGGTGAAGGCCGCCACCTTGGGGATGGAGAAGTCCGCGAAGGCGGCCCGGAACCCCTCCCGGCGGCGGAGGATCGTCAGCCACGACAGCCCGGACTGGAAGGACTCCAGGCATATCCGCTCGTAGAGCGCGTCGTCGCCGTGCACCGGCCGGCCCCACTCGGTGTCGTGGTACGCGCGGTAGTCCGCGCGGGACTCCGCCTCCAGGCCCCACGGACAGCGCAGCAGCCCGTCCGGCCCGAGGACCACTGCTCCGTCACTCATCCTTCTTCTCCCCCTCGTCCGCCGCCTCCCCGGCCGGCGGCGCGTCCTGCGCACCGGCCGCGTCGGTCGTACCCGCCTCGCGCGCCATCAGCCCGAGGCCGCCTATCGCCGCCGCCTGCGCCCCGGCCAGCGCGGCCTCCAGCTCGGCGATGCGCGCGTCGCGCTCGGCGAGCTCGGCGCCGAGCCGGTCCAGGGCGTCGTCGGTCTCCGTCATGCGGTAGCCGCGCAGCGCCAGCGGCAGGCGCAGCGACTCCACGTCGGCACGCCCCAGCTGCCGGCCGGCCGGCAGCGGCCAGGCCATCCGGTCCTGCCCGGCCTCGGGCAGCACCCCGCCGCTGCCGCCCCCGGCGACGGCGAGCGTGACCGCGGCGACCACCACGACCAGCGCGATGAGCAAGAACCAGAACACGGCTGTCTCCCCGTATGTCCTCCGTCAGCCAAACCGTCCACCCCGATCGTGCCATGCCGCACTGACAGTTAAGGTCGCTGGCGGACCACGGAGAGGGAGTACCGAAGATGCTGCGGCTGGGACGACGCGAGTTCGACAGGCACGAGCCGGTGATCATGGCGATCGTCAACCGGACGCCCGACTCCTTCTACGACCAGGGGGCCACCTTCGCCGACGAGCCCGCGCTGGCCCGGGTGGAGCAGGCGGTGGCCGAGGGCGCCGCCATCATCGACATCGGCGGGGTGAAGGCCGGCCCCGGCGCCGAGGTGAACGCGGAGGAGGAGGCGCGCCGGACGGTCGGCTTCGTGGCCGAGGTGCGCCGGCGTCACCCGGACGTGGTCATCAGCGTCGACACCTGGCGGCACGAGGTCGGCGAGGCGGTCTGCGAGGCGGGCGCGGACGTGCTGAACGACGCGTGGGGCGGGGTGGACCCCAAGCTGGCCGAGGTCGCGGCCCGTTACGGGGCGGGGCTGGTGTGCACGCACGCCGGCGGCGTCGCCCCGCGCACCCGGCCGCACCGGATCGCCTACGACGACGTGATGGCGGACATCCTGCGGGTCACGGTGGGCCTGGCCGAGCGGGCCGTCGGACTCGGCGTGCGGCGCGACGGCATCATGATCGACCCGGGGCACGACTTCGGGAAGAACACCCGGCACTCGCTGGAGGCCACCCGCCGCCTGGGCGAGATGGCGGAGACGGGCTGGCCGGTGCTGGTCTCGCTGTCCAACAAGGACTTCGTCGGCGAGACCCTCGACAAGCCGGTCAAGGAGCGCGTCCTGGGCACGCTCGCCACGACCGCCGTCTCGGCGTGGCTGGGCGCCCAGGTCTACCGCGTCCACGAGGTGGCGGAGACCAGGCAGGTGCTGGACATGGTGGCGTCCATCGCGGGCCACCGCGCGCCCGCGGTGGCCCGGCGAGGGCTGGCCTGAGGCCCGTGGGCGCCGGCTAGGCGCCCGCCTCCTTCGTGACGACGCCGATGGCCTCCTCCACGTCGTCGGTGATGTGGAACAGCTGCAGGTCCTGCGGTCCGGCCTTGCCCTGGGCGACCAGGGTGTGGGTGATCCAGTCCACCAGGCCCTGCCAGTAGTCCGTGCCGAAGAGCACGATCGGGAAGCGGGTGACCTTCTTCGTCTGGACGAGTGTGAGCGCCTCGAAGAACTCGTCCAGCGTGCCGAGGCCGCCCGGCAGCACCACGAACCCGCTCGCGTACTTCACGAACATCGTCTTCCGGACGAAGAAGTACCGGAAGTCGACGCCCAGGTTCACATAGGGGTTGAGCCCCTGTTCGAAGGGCAGCTCGATGCCCAGGCCGACGGAGACGCCGCCCGCCTCCATCGCGCCCTTGTTCGCGGCCTCCATCGCGCCGGGCCCGCCGCCGGTGATGACCGCGAAGCCGGCCTCGACCAGGCCGCGCCCGATGGCCACCCCGGCCTCGTACTCCGTCGATCCCGGATGCGTGCGGGCCGAGCCGAACACACTGATCGCCGGGGGCAGTTCGGCCAGCGCGCCGAAGCCCTCGACGAACTCGGACTGGATGCGCATGACCCGGAACGGGTCCTCGTGCACCCAGTCGGCCGCCCCCCGGGTGTCCAGCAGGTGCTGGTCGGTGGTGCCCGCCTGCATCTGGCTCTGTCGCCGTACGACCGGCCCCCGGCGCTGCTCCCGCGGGGCGCGCGCCCCCTCGGAATGGACCATACCGAGCTCCCTCCGCTGCATGTCGTCGGATGCGATGCGCTTCAGGGTAGGCCCGTCGGGGGCCCGCCCGGCCGCCCCGTCAGGTGGTCAGCCAGGACCGCAGCCGCTCCTCGCACTGCGTGATCCGCTCGGCCACCACGTGCTCGTCCCGCTTGTGGGCGTAGAGCGGGTCGCCCGGGCCGTAGTTGACGGCGGGGACGCCGAGCGCGCTGAAGCGGGCCACGTCGGTCCAGCCGAACTTGGGCTTGGCCTCTCCGCCCACGGCCTCCATGAAGGCCGCGGCCGCCGGGTGGGTCAGCCCCGGCCGGGCGCCGCCCGCGTGGTCGTCGACGACGAACTCGGCCACGCCGCAGCCGTCGAAGACCTCGCGCACGTGCGCGAGCGCCTCCTCCTCGGTGCGGTCCGGGGCGTAGCGGAAGTTCACCGTCACGGCGCAGGCGTCGGGAATGACGTTGGTGGCCACGCCTCCCTCGATCCGTACGGCGTTGAGGCCCTCGTGGTACCGCAGCCCGTCGACGACCGGCCGGCGCGGCTCGTACGCGGCGAGGCGGGCGAGGATCGGCGCGGCGGCGTGGATGGCGTTGGAGCCCATCCAGCTGCGCGCCGAGTGGGCGCGCTCGCCCTCGGTCTTCAGGATCACCCGCAGCGTCCCCTGGCAGCCGCCCTCGACCTGGGCGTCGGAGGGCTCGAGGAGGATGGCGAAGTCGCCCGCCAGCCAGTCCGGGTGCGCCTCGGCGACGTGGCCGAGGCCGTTGAGGTGGGCGGCGACCTCCTCGTTGTCGTAGAAGACGAAGGTCAGATCGCGGTTGGGCGCGGTGACGGTCCGGGCGATGCGCAGCTGGACCGCGACGCCGGACTTCATGTCGCTGGTGCCGCAGCCCCACAGGACGCCGTTCTCGTCGAGCCGGGAGGGGACGTTGTCCGCGATGGGGACGGTGTCGATGTGCCCGGCCAGGACGATGCGCTCGGCGCGCCCGAGGTTCGTGCGGGCGATCACGTTGTTGCCGTGCCGGTCGACGGTCAGGTGCGGCAGGGTGCGCAGTTCGCGCTCGATGGCGTCGGCGAGGGCCTTCTCGTCACCGCTCTCGGAACGGAAGTCGACGAGCGCTGCGGTGAGGGCGACGGCGTCGAGGGACAGGTCCAGTGCGGTGTGATCCATGCCGGCGAGCCTAACGCGACCGCCGGTACGGTCCGGAGCGGTCGCGGAGCGGTCTCTGAAGTAACGTGGCCCGCATGTCCCGGATCATCGTCACCCGCCGTGGCCGACTGCTGCGCACCGTGGCCGCCTGTGCCGTGCTGCTGGCGCTGATCGGGTACCTGGTGGCGCAGCTGGTGACCGGCGGTCCGGGGGCTCCGCGCTGTGTGGTGCGGGCGAACGGCGAGTCCTACTCCCTCTCCCCCGAGCAGGCCGTGAACGCGGCGACGATCTCGGCCGTGGGGTCCGCGCGCGGGCTGCCGGAGCGGGCGGTGACGATCGCGCTGGCGACGGCGATGCAGGAGTCGGGGCTGCGCAACATCCATCACGGCGACCGCGATTCGCAGGGCCTGTTCCAGCAGCGGCCCACCCAGGGCTGGGGCACGGCGCGGCAGATCACGGATCCGGTCTACGCGGCCGGGAAGTTCTACGACCACCTGGTGCGGGTGCCGGGCTATTCGCGGCTGCCGCTGACGGTGGCCGCGCAGAAGGTGCAGCGCAGCGGCTTCCCGCAGGCGTACGCCAAGCACGAGCCGGACGCCTCGCTGCTGGCCTCGGGCCTGACGGGCCGCGCGGCGGCCTCCTTCAGCTGCACCAAGAGCCCGGACGACGGCAGGCCGGGCGATCCGGCGGCGGTGCGGGCGAAGCTGACCCGCGAGTTCGGCGCCGGGGTGCTGCCCGCGACGACGACCGACGGGGGCCGCGCGGCGGCGGCCGGGCCGCGCACGGTGACGGTGCCGGTGCGGGCGGACCGGGAGGCGGCGCCGGACGGGCCGGACCGGCGCGGCTGGGAGCTGGCGTCCTGGGCGGTGGCCCATGCGGCGGAACTGCGCATCGAGCGCGTTTCCTTCGGCGGCCGCACGTGGACGGCGGAGGAATCCGCGGACGGCTGGCGGAAGTCCGGGGACGGGACGGCCGGGGACGCCGCCGGGACCGTACGCATCACGACCGTTCGCTAGTGCGATCGTCCCCCCGCCGGGGGTAAGCCCCGCATACGGGAGTTGCCGCGCCCCGCGCCGCCACCCGCCATCCGCACGCATGCCCGACGGACCCCCGTCGACCTTGTGATCAAAGGCTTTTCAGCCTTCCGCATGGATTGACAACCTGACCGATATGACGGGGTTTCGGTAGAGCAGATAATGCGACGCATTACTTACTCTTTACCTTGATCCACCGCAACCTTCGACGGGCTCACGCGGTAGTCACAGCGTCCGCTCGCCGGACAGCAACCGACCTCCCACTCCGTCAAAGGAGCAACATGTCCCTCCCCCTCACGCGCCGGATCGCCCGCGTGGCCCTGCTCGTCGCGGCGGGTGCCGCTCCCGTCGTCGGCGCGGCCGGCTCCGCCAGCGCCGCGGCGCTGCCCCAGGCCACGGACCTCGCGCCGGTCAGCGCGCTGGACACCACGACCGCGAGCAAGACCGTCGGGACGGCCTCCGAGCAGGCCGGATCCGTCGCGTCGGGCGTCGGGAACAAGGCTGTCCACACGGCCGTGCCGGCCGCCACCGGCGCGGTGCAGAAGGCCGGCAACGAGACCGTCCCGTCCCTCAACAAGCAGGCGGGCAAGGTCGTCGGCAGCGGCGCCCAGGCCCTCGGCGGCACCGTCCAGGGCGCGACCAAGGGCGGCCTGCCCCAGGTTCCGCTGGGCGGCTGACCGGACCGGCACACGGCACCGAGAAGCAGCGAGGGGGCCCGGGAGTACACCTCCCGGGCCCCCTTCGCGTACGCGTCGTGCGTAGCGGCTACTGGGCCAGACGGCGGACCGCCGCCTCCACACGCTCATCGGTCGCGGTGAACGCGACGCGTACGAAGCGCTCGCCCGCGACGCCGTAGAACTCGCCCGGCGCGACGAGGATGCCGCGCTCGGCGAGGCTCCCCACCGTCTCCCAGCACGGCTCGTCCCGCGTCGCCCACAGGTACAGCGAGGCCTCGCTGTGCTCGATCCGGAAGCCGGCGCCCTCGAAGGCGGCGCGCAGCGCGGCCCTGCGGGCGGCGTAGCGGGCGCGCTGCTCGGTGACGTGCGCGCCGTCGCCCAGCGCCGCGACGGTGGCGGCCTGGACGGGCGCGGGGATCATCATCCCGCCGTGCTTGCGGATCTGCAGCAGCTCGCCCAGGACGGCCGCGTCACCGGCGAGGAACGCGGAGCGGTAGCCGGCCAGGTTGGAGCGCTTGGAGAGGGAGTGGACGGCGACGAGGCCCTCGTACGAGCCGCCGCACACCTCCGGGTGCAGCACGGAGACCGGCTCGGTCTCCCAGCCCAGCTCCAGGTAGCACTCGTCGCTGAAGACCAGCACGCCGTGCTCGCGCGCCCAGGCCACCGCGGCGCGCAGCTCGTCCTTGGACAGCACCCGGCCGGTGGGGTTGGACGGCGAGTTCAGCCAGAGCAGCCTGACGCCCGTGGGGTCGAGCTCCGTGGGGTCGTCGTAGACGACGGGCTCGGCGCCGGCCAGGCGCGCGCCCACCTCGTAGGTGGGGTAGGCCAGGCGCGGGTAGGCGACCTTGTCCCCGGCGCCCAGGCCGAGCTGGGTCGGCAGCCAGGCCACCAGCTCCTTGGAACCGACCACCGGCAGCACGTTCGTGTGCTCCAGCCCCTCGGCGCCCAGGCGGCGCGCGGCCCACCCGGTGAGCGCGTCACGCAGCGCGGCCGTGCCCCAGACCGTGGGATAGCCGGGGCTGTCGGCCGCGTCGGCCAGGGCCTGCCGGATCACCGCCGGCACCGGGTCGACGGGGGTGCCCACCGACAGGTCCACGATGCCGTCGGGATGGGCGGCGGCCGTGGCCTTGTACGGCTCGAGCCGGTCCCAGGGGAAGACGGGGAGGCGGGAAGAGACTGCGCTCACGGTGCTCGCTGCTCGCTCTCTTACGTGAGGGAGGGGTGGTGCGTGGTGCGTGGGGGAAACGCCGCGGCCCCGTACGGCACAGGGCCGTACGGGGCCGCGGCGGTGCCGCTCAGTCTTCGGACTGGGGCGGCAGCGCGGCGATGAAGGGGTGGTCGCGCTCGATCAGGCCCAGCTTCGAGGCACCACCGGGCGAACCGAGCTCGTCGAAGAACTCGACGTTCGCCTTGTAGTAGTCCTTCCACTCCTCGGGAGTGTCGTCCTCGTAGAAGATGGCCTCGACCGGGCAGACCGGCTCACAGGCACCGCAGTCGACGCATTCGTCCGGGTGGATGTACAAGGACCGGGAGCCCTCGTAGATGCAGTCGACGGGGCACTCCTCGATGCACGCCTTGTCCTTCACGTCGACACAAGGCTGCGCGATGACGTAGGTCACGCTGTCGTTCCTCCTCGGTAGGGCTCATTTCGCGCGGGAGCGCGGCGTCGTCGATGCCCACACCTAGTATCTCCCTCCCCGGGCACATGACGAACAAGAGGGGCTGGCAGAGCTGTGGAATTCACCACGGGCGGAAGGCTGGAAGTCCGGATCACCGCCGCGGATGTGGGCAAGCGCGTCTCCGTACGGCACTTGAACGCCCCCGGCACGTCGCCGGAGCGCTTCACCGACGCCGTCGGCATGCTCGACTCCTGGGCGGGAGGTGTGCTGCGGATCACACGCCGGAACGGCGAAACCGTCGAGGTCGCGGAGTCCTCGCTGGTCGCCGGCAAGGTCGTGCCGATGGCGCCGGCCCGGCGGCGCGGCCCCGCCGCCACGCTCCGTGAGCTCCAGGAGACCGCCTCCCGCGGCTGGCCGGCGCGCGAGAGCGAGCGGCTCGGCGACTGGACGCTGCGCGCGGCGGGCGGGTTCACCGCCCGGGCCAACTCGGTCCTGCCGCTGGGCGACCCCGGGATGCCGCTGCCGACGGCGCTGGACCGGGTGAGTGCCTGGTACGCCGAGCGCGGGCTGAGCGCGTGTGTGCAGGTCACGACGGGTGACCCGGCCCGGGACGCGCTGCTGGACGCCGAGCTGGAGCGGCGCGGCTGGGCCGCCGAACGGCACGCCCTGATGCGTACCGCCGCGCTGGCCCCGATCGCCGATACGGGTGCCGATACGGGGCGGGTGCGGTTGACCCGCGAGCCCGACGACGCCTGGCTCGCCGTCTACCGGCGTACGGGCGAGGCGCCCGCGGACGCGTGGGGGGTCCTGACGGGCGGGCCGTCGGTGTGGTTCGCGACCATACCCGGCGAGGCGGGCGAGGAGCGGCCCGCGGCCATAGCGCGCTGCGTGGTCGACGGCCGCTGGGCGGGCTTCTCGGCCCTGGACGTCAGCCCCGCCCGGCGGCGGGAGGGACTGGGCACGCTCGTGATGGCCCGGCTGGCCGAGCAGGCCCTCGGCGAGGGCGCCTCGGCGGCGTATCTGCAGGTGGAGACGGACAACGACTCGGCCGCCGCCCTCTACGACGAGCTCGGCTTCACCACCCACCACGGCTACCACTACCGTCGCGAGCCGCTGCGCCGGCCGCCGCACTAGCGGCACCGTCGCACCATGGAGACCGGCGGTGGCTGCGCCATCGCCCCGAGCGGGTACGAGGCACCCATGTACGACGACACCACCGGACGGCGACGGGACTTCGCCCAGGCGGCCCGGGACGACCGGCCCGACCTCGCGCTGCTGTGCCTGCTGGTCGCCGCGGAGGCCGGGGCGGGACTGCCCGAGCCGGACATCGACGCGGCCCAGATCGAGCTGGACCGGCTGGCCGGGCTGCTGCCCGCGCTGGGCCGGCAGGCCGAGCCGCGGCACTGGGCGGAGGCCCTGGCCGGGCTGCTCGGCGAGCGCTGCGGCTTCCACGGCTCACCGGCCGACTACCGGCGGCTGGAGTCCTCGCTGCTCCCCGAGGTCCTCAAGCGGCGGCGCGGCCTGCCGATCCTGCTGTCGGTGGTGTGGATGGAGGTGGCCCGGCGGGCCGGCGCGCCCGTGTACGGGGTCGCGCTGCCGGGCCACTTCGTCGTCGGCTTCGGCGACCCCGCCGGCCGGCACGTCCTGGCCGACCCCTTCGACGGCGGCCGGACGCTGTCCGAGGAGGAGGCGGGCCTGCTCGTCGCGGGCGCGACGGGCGCTCCGCTGGCGCCGTCGATGTTCTCCCCGGCCGAGCCCCTGGAGATCGTCCTGCGCGTCCTGAACAACATCCGCGCCTGGGCCGCCGCCCGCCCCGAGCGCAGCGACGTCCAGCTGTGGGCCGTCGAGCTGTCCCTGCTGCTGCCCTCCCACCCGGCCCGGCTGCGCTACGAACGCGCCGAGCTCCTCGTCGAGCGCGGCGACTTCGTCCGCGGCGCCCGCGAGCTGGAGGAGTACGCGGCGGTGATCGCCCCCCTGGAGCCGGCGGTGGCCGAGTCCGTCCGCCACCAGGCGCTCGCCGCGCGGGCCATGCTCAACTGAGGGCCTGCCGGGCCCGGCAGGCTCAGAGCCAGCCCTTGTCCCGCGCGATCCGTACGGCCTCCGCGCGGTTGCGGGCGCCCGTCTTCTGGATCGCCGTGGAGAGGTAGTTGCGCACGGTGCCGTGCGAGAGGTGCAGCGAGGCGGCCAGCTCGGCGTTGGTGGAGCCGTCGGCGGAGGCCGCGAGGACCGCGCGCTCGCGGTCGGTGAGGGGGTTGGCGCCCTCGGCGAGCGCGGCGGCGGCGAGCGTGGGGTCGATGACGCGCTCGCCGCGCAGCACGCGGCGCACCGCGTCGGCCAGCTGGGCCGCGGGGGCGTCCTTGACCAGGAACGCGTCCGCGCCGGACTCCATGGCCCGGCGCAAATATCCGGGCCGGCCGAAGGTCGTCAGGATCACGACCTTGAGCCCCGGCAGCTCCCGCCGCAGCAGGGCCGCCGCGTCGAGCCCGGTCATCCCCGGCATCTCGATGTCGAGCAGCGCCACGTCGACGGGAGTGGCGCGGGCGGCGTCCAGGACCTCGTCGCCCCGGGCCACCTGGGTGACGACCTCGATGTCGCCCTCCAGCCCGAGGAGCGCGGCCAGCGCCTCCCTGACCATGGACTGGTCCTCGGCGAGGAGAACACGAACGGCGGCGTTTGCGGGCGGCGGAGCTGAGGTCACAGCGACAGCGTAGAGGTCACGCCGCCACCCGTCGCGAGAGCGGTACGTACGCCCGCAGGCGGAACCCGCCGCGCGGCCCGGGTCCGGTCTCCAGCCGGCCGTCGGCCAGGCCGAGGCGCTCGGTGAGGCCGGTCAGGCCGTTGCCGTGGGCGCCCCCGGCGCCCCGGCCGTCGTCGGTGACGGTCAGGCACAGCTCGTCCCCCGACTCCTCGACCGCGATCTCGCAGCGCCGGGCGCCGCTGTGCCGCACCACGTTGGTCACCGCCTCCCGCAGCGCCCACGCCAGCGCCCCCTCCTCGTCCGGCGGGAGGTCGGCGTGGCCGGAGGTGACGCGGGTCAGGTCGGCGGCGATGCCGGCGGCGGTCAGGGCGGTGCGCGCACCGGCCAGCTCGGCGTCCAGCGTGGGGCGGCGGAAGCCGCTCACCGCCTCCCGGACGTCCACCAGCGCCTGCCGGCTCACCCGCTCGATGTCGGCGACCTGCTGGGCCGCCGCCTCGGGCTTGTCCGGCAGCATCCGCCCGGCCAGCTCGCTCTTGAGCGTGATGAGCGAGAGGGAGTGCCCCAGCAGGTCGTGCAGGTCCCTGGCCAGCCGCAGCCGCTCCTCGTTCGCCGCGAGGTGGGCCACCGTGGCCCGGGCCTCGCGCAGCTCCCGCATCGTGCGGCCCATCTGGACGACGGCCATCATCGCCCCGCCGCCCAGCAGCGTGGGCAGGACGAGCAGCAGCATCTCGGCCGTGCCGAACCCGTTCAGCACGCCGAGCGCGGCCACCGTCAGCGCGATGGCCGGGACGACCCGCAGCCCCCACTTCAGCGGCAGCTGGACGCCGCTGGAGATGGAGACGTAGACCAGGAGCACCGTCCACGGCGGCCCGAGGGTCAGCGTCAGCGTCACCGCCAGCGCGTACAGCCCGCCCAGCAGGCGGTTCCGCCAGGGGACGAGGTGCTCGGGGCGCGGTCCGAGGACCAGGAAGAGGTAGCCGAGGACGAAGGAGACCAGCGCGACCCACCCCACGGCCGTCACCACGGCCGTGTGCCGGTCCTCGGTCAGGTCCTCCACCGCGTAGTAGAGGTAGGACATGTACAGGAAGGTCCAGCAGCCCTTGGCGATCATCTGGCGCCAGTCCTCCGGCGCCCTGCCGACCTGGATGAAGCCGCGCATCACCGGCTGGTCCCCGTGTTCGTTCACCCTCGTAGTCTGCCCCGGACCCGGCAGCGGCCATGACACGGCGTCACGCCTTGTGGGTGTCCTTGCGGTACAGCCACGCGGCCGCGCCGCCGAACAGGGCGAGGTAGGCGACCATGATGGCCACGTCCTTCAGGTGCGGCGCGCCGCCCTGCTCGATGGCCTGGCCGAGCGCGGCGTAGGCGTGGGTGGGCACCCACTCGGCTATGTCCTGCAGCCACTGCGGGAAGACGGCCGTCGGCATCCACAGGCCGCCCAGCATCGACAGGCCGAAGTAGATGATGAACGTGATGGGGCGCACGGCGTCGCCCGTGGCCAGGTAGCCCACGGCCACGCCCAGCGCGGCGAAGACGATGCTGCCGGCCCAGATGACGGCCGTGAGCGCGAACCACTGCCAGGCGGCGTCGAAGCGCACGTCCTTGACCGCCGCGGCGACGGCGAAGACGACCAGGATCGAGGGGAGCGAGACCACGGCGGCCGAGGCGACCTTCGCGGTGACGTAGCCGCGCCCGGGCAGCGAGGTGAGGCGCAGCTGGCGCACCCAGCCCTTCTCCCGCTCCTTGGCTATCTTCTCGCTGTTGCCGACGAGGACGGCGGTGATCGCGCCGAAGGAGGCCATCGACACCATCATGAGCAGGGGGAGGGTGAGGTTCGTGCCCTCGACCTTCTCCGTGGTGCTCGCGCCGCCCGCGATCATCAGGTAGAGGGCCGCCGGATAGATCACCGAGAAGAACATGAACTTCTTGTTGCGCAGGGTGCGCGTGATTTCCAGCTTGATCAGGGTGTTCATCGGGAAACCGCCTCCTCGGCGGCCGCGGCGTCGGTGATGGCGATGAAGGCCTGCTCCAGGCCCAGGCCCGCGACCTCGAGGTTGCGGGGGTAGAGGCCGAGCCCGTACAGGGCGTGCACGGTGGCGTCGGCGTCGTGGGACTGGATGCGGACCGTGCGGCCGGAGATCTCCAGGGAGGCCAGGAACGGCAGCTCGCGCAGGGCGGCCTCGCCGATGTGCCCCTCGAGGTCGAAGACGATGCGGCGGGCGCCGGCCTTGGCCTTGATCTCGGCGGCGGAGCCGTCCGCGAGCACCCGGCCGCGGTGCAGCACGATCACGCGGTCCGCGATCGCGTCGGCCTCCTCCAGGTAGTGCGTGGCGAACAGGACCGCGCGGCCCTCGTTCGCCTGCTGCCGCATCACGCCCCAGAACGCCTGGCGGGCCGAGACGTCCATGCCGGTCGTCGGCTCGTCGAGCACGATCAGCTCGTTGGCGCCCGCCGTGGCCATGGCGAACCGCACCCGCTGTTCCTGGCCGCCGGAGAGCTTGTTGACCATGCGGTCGGCGATCTCGGTGATGCCCGCCTGCTCCATGACGCGCTCGAGCGGGTAGGCGTTGCGGTGCAGGTCGCAGGCGAGCTTCACCAGCTCGCGGACCTTCACGTCCTCCATCAGCCCGCCGGACTGCAGCATCGCGCCGACCTTGCCCTGCTCGATGGCCTGCTGCGGCGTCGTGCCGAAGACCTCGACGCGGCCCGCGTCGGCATTGCGCAGGCCCAGCAGCAGGTCGAGGGTGGAGGACTTGCCCGCGCCGTTCGGGCCGAGCAGGGCGACGGTCTCGCCGGGGTACAGATCCAGGCTCAGGTCGGAGACGGCCCGCACGGTGCCGTAGCTCTTGCTGACGTTCTCGAAGCTGACCACGGGTGCGCCGGTCCGATGCCGCCCGTCCCCCGTGATCGCGGTAGCGGTTGTGGTCATGGTGGAAATCATCGCGGCCGCGCGGCACGGGCGGCAGTGTCAGCCGTCGTGAGCCCGCGATGACAGATGTCATGGGTGGGCCGGCATGCGTGAGCCCCCGTGTCACGAGGACACGGGGGCTCACGCCGTCAGCCGGGCCGGGCCCGGCTCAGCTCGGCTCAGCTCAGCGGGATGACTCCGACCCGCTCGGCCGGCGTCTTGCCGCGCAGCGCCTTGTTGAGGGCGTTGGCGACGTCCTGCGGCATGACCGGCTTCTTCTCGCCGCCGCCGCGCTGGATGAGCACGCCGTTGAAGGCGGCCCCGTACAGCTCCTTGAGCGCGTCCAGGTCGTAGTTCTCCACGAGCTGGCCGTTGACCTCCTTGACGGAGAGGATCTTCGGCAGCGAACGGTCGGGACCGAACTGGATCTTGTGCGCCGGGTCGGTCTGGACCGTGACCAGGCCGGACATCGCCGGCTCGGCGAACTCCTTCATCTTCCGGTCGACCTCGGCCTTGGACACCTTCGGCTGCTGCGCGGAGGTGGCCAGCGTGACCGTCTTGTCCTGGCCGGTGGCCGCGCGGTCGCGGTAGGCCTTGGAGATCGTCGTGACCGAGCCGTTCACGTCGATGCCCTCGTACGGCTGCCCGTACACGGCCACCGCCTTGCCCGGCTGGAACTTGATCGTCCCCTCCTTGGCCCCGCCGCTCTCGCCGGCCAGCGTCTTGAGGGCGGCGGCGACCTTCTCCTCGTCCACGGTCACGGTCGGCTCGGCCGTCCGCGTGCCGCCGACGAGCGAGCTGAGGACGGTGACGGGGTTGTAGTCCTTCACCGCCGCCGCGCGCACCGTGGCCTGGGTGTCGATGGACAGACCCGCCACGGACGGCTTGAGGTCGGCCGTCTTGCCGCCGATGGAGACCTTCAGCGGGGCGGTCGCCCGGTTGCCGAGGGCGGAGTCGAGCTTCTGGACGGCCGCTTCCTTGGACTTGCCGCCGATGTCGACGCCGAGCACGGTGGTGCCGTTGGGCACGTCCGCGTGGTCGAGCAGCAGCCCGGCCGCGTACGCGACGCCGACCAGGGCGACGAGCCCGCCGCCCAGGAGCACCAGCTTGTTGCGGCCCTTCTTCTTGGGCGCGCTCTTCGCACCCTTGCCGCCCTTGGCCGCGGGCTTGGGAGCCGTGGCCGCGGCCGGGGGCTTGGGAACCGCCGGGCCCGGCTTCGGCTTGGGCACGGGCACGCGCGGCGCGCCGCTGTCCGCACCCGGCCTGGGCACCTGGCCGGCCGCCGGGGGCACCGGCGGTACGCCGCTGACCAGCGTCT
Source organism: Streptomyces griseocarneus (assembly GCF_014655595.1). GTDB lineage: Bacteria > Actinomycetota > Actinomycetes > Streptomycetales > Streptomycetaceae > Streptomyces > Streptomyces griseocarneus. Next base: position 587,481 of record NZ_BNBL01000003.1, read on the forward strand.
CGCCGGACGCCTGGGGCGAAGCGGCGGGCGCGGGCGCCTTGGGGCCGCGCTTCTTCTTGCCCTTGGCGCCGGGCTGGCCGCCGCCCTGGGCCTGCTGACCGCCGCCCTGAGCCTGCTGACCGCCGGCCTGGACGGCGGGGATGCCCTCGCGCGGAGTGTCCGTACGGCCGGGCGCGAAGGCCGCGCCGCCGGCGGGCATGCCGCCGATGGTGGGCGGGGGGAACTGCTGGGCGGCCGCGGCCCGGGCGTTCGCCTGCGCCGCGTCACCGCCCGGAGCGGCGGCGCCGCCCGGCCAGTCGTCGCCGCCGCGGCGGCGCTTGGCGGCCGCGGGGGCCTGGCCGCCGCCCGCGGACGGAGTGACCGGCCAGTCGTCGACGGGCGCCGCGGCGCCGCCCGGGGCGGGCGGCTGCGGCATCGAGGCCGTCGTCGAGGGGTCGTTCGGCCACGGGGTGGCAGCGGTGGTGGAGGGGTCGTTCGGCCAGGGCGTGGCGCCCGTGGTCGACGGGTCGCCGGGCAGCGGGGGCTGCGGCATGGCACCCGTGGTCGACGGGTCGTTCGGCCAGGCGTTGCCCGGCGTGCCGGAGGCACCCGGCCAGTCGTCGACGCCGCCCGCCGGGGCGCCGCCCGGCGCAGGGGCGCCACCGTTCAGGGGCGCGCCGCCCTGCATCGCGCCTCCGCCGGGGAGCGGCGGCTGCGGCATCGCGGCGGTCGTCGAGGGGTCGTTCGGCCACGCGCCGCCACCGGCGGGAGCGCCGCCGGAGACGGGCGGAGCGGGGGGCTGCGGAAGCTGGTCGGCCGGGGGCGCGTCCTGCCAGACGCCGCCGCCCGTACCGGCGTTACCGCCCATACCGGCACCGGCACCGGCGCCACCGCCGGCGGGCGGGCGCTGGCCGCCACCACGGCGCGGCAGCGGCGGCTGCTTGCCGGCACCGGCCGGGGCCTGCTGACGACGTGTGGCGGCTGCCGGCGGCGGCGCACCGCCGCCCTTGCGGGGCGCGAACCAGTCGCTGGCTCCCGCGCCCGCGTCGGAGGCGGCGGCCGCGGCGGCAGCTGCGGTGGGCGCGTTCTTGGAGCGCTTGGGCCGCGTGGGCAGGCCCTCCTTGCGCTCGCTCGCGGGCGCCGGCGGGGCCGGGGCCTCCGCGGGGGCCGCCTCGGCCGCCGGGGCCTCGTCGCCCAGGGGCGTCCGCATGACGACCGGCGGAATGGGGCGCGAGCCGGGGATGTTGATGCGGATCCGCGTCGTCAGCGTGGTTTCGGTCTTCGGCTCACCGGGCTGGGCGCCGGCGGCCGCGGCCCCCATGGCCGGATCCGCGTCGGGACCGGTCCCGTACGGAGGGGTGCCCGACGGGTAGGCGGCGCCACCGCGCCCCTGGGGCCCGGAGGACGAACTGTCAGATGCACGGCTCAAAGCAGGTTCTCCCGGTTACTCTTTGCCGCCCTCGTTGACCTCGCTTTGGGTCGCCCATCGCCGGAGGCCAGGGGAGGCTCGGCGGCGCGCACAACCATACTGGCCACCACGGGCTCGTCACGGACGACCGCTGGTTCGGTCCCCCGACCGGTCGGGTGGCGGTCGGGTAAAAATCGCCACGTCACTTGCCAAGTCGGGCCGGAGGCCGGTCCGGTTGCGGCAATTTCGGGACCGTGGCGCACATCACAGCGACGATCATCCCGCCCAGCAGGAAGACGTACGAGCCCAGCCCGGCGCCGAAGACGAAGTCGCCCTCCGGCCGGTTGGCGGCCAGGAACAGCACCGCGGCCAGCCATCCGACGCCCGGCACGGCCCCGCCGGCCCTGCTGCGCATGGCCGTCGCGCCGCCGTAGCACAGCCCGGCGACGCCGAGCAGCGCCAGCAGCAACCCGGCGGGGAACCAGCCCCCTTGCACGAGCGCCCCGCCCGCCCCGACCACCAGGCCGAGCAGCGCCAGCCCCAGGTAGGCGAACAGACGTCCGACGCTGGGGAGTCTCATCAGGCCGTCGTTCACGCGTCCACTCCCGCGAAGAGGTCGTCCTCCCGCCCGGCGGCGCCGGCCCGGCCTCTGACGAGTTTGTAGTACTCGGTGGGGAAGAGCGGCTGCCCCAAGTCGTTGGAGAGCGCGAAGAAGGGGCCGTCCACGGCGATCTGCGTGGCATGGGCACGCATCGCGGCCGCCTTGCGGGGCGCGTAGGCGGCGGTGTCGACCGCGGCCGTCACCTCGTCGTCGGGCACGACTCCGGGGACGTCCTGCGGCGAGGCGACGCCGGGGAAGAGGTCGCCCTCCCGGCCCGCCTCGCGCAGCCGGGCGAAGCCCGCCTCCACAACGGACATCGGCACGCAATTCCAGTAGATCTTCGCGATGTCGTACGGATCGCCCAGGTCCCGGCGGAAGGCCGGTTCGGCGGCGAGGTCCGCCGCGCGCATGGCGACGCGGTGCGCCTTGATGTGGTCGGGGTGGCCGTAACCGCCGTCGGGGTCATAGGTGACGAGCACCTGCGGGCGCACCTCGCGGATCACCTCTACGAGCGACGCGGCGGCCTCGTCCAGGTCCGCCTGCCAGAAGGAGGTGGGCACGGCGTTCTGCGGGGCGCCCATCATTCCGGAGTCGCGGTAGCACCCGGGGCCGCCGAGGAAGCGGTGGTCGGTGACGCCCAGTTCCTTCATCGCGGCGGCGAGTTCGCCCATGCGGTGGGCGCCGAGGGTGTTGTCCCGGTCCGCGGCGAGATGCGCCAGTCCGGGCGGAATCACCTCGCCCTCCTCGCCGAGCGTGCAGGTCACGAGCGTGACATGGGCACCCTCGGCGGCGTACTTGGCCATGGTCGCGCCGTTGTTGATCGATTCGTCGTCCGGGTGCGCGTGCACCAGGAGCAGCCGGCGGCCGGGAAGGTCGGTCATGGCTCCAGCCTACGAGCCGCACGGGGCCGCCGGGGCGCCACCCGTCGGGCCGCACCCCGCGCACACCAAAGGCGCCCGTACGCGTGAAGACGTCCGCGCTCGCGCGCGGACCGTTTCAGAACTTGATGTTGCTGATCATTCCCGTGACGCTGGTGGTCAGCTGGTTCAGCGTCGGGGCGATGGACGAGCTGGCGAGGTAGAAGCCCAGCAGCACGCAGATGACGGCGTGGCCTGCCTTCAGCCCGGACTTCCGGACCAACAGGAAGACGATGATCGCCAGCAGCACCACCGCCGAAATCGAAAGTGCCACAGCGGCTCACCTCCAGGTACGCGCGGTCGGACGGACGGCATACGAATGCCCGGGTGGCATACGACGCCAGGGGAGTCATATCCACTATGCGCGAGCGATCATAACTTTCCGTGCGTGCGCATGACTCGGTGCACGGGAGCAAACACGGGGCGCACGGCGAGTTCTCGCCGTCTTGGGTGAACCCGGTGATAGGGCCTCTAGGCTCCCACGCATGACCGGACAGCTCTCGTTTCCCCGTCAGCACGCCCGTACCCAACGTTTCTCCCTCGGCGCGCCGCGCGCGTTCAGCGTGTCGCCGGACGGCTCGCGTGTCGTCTTCCTGCGCTCCCGTTCGGGCACCGATCGGGCGAACGTGCTGTGGGTGCTGGACCTCGACGAGGGCCGGGAGTACCCGGCCGCCGACCCGAAAGCCCTGCTGGGCGGGGCCGAGGAGGAGTTGTCGGCCGAGGAGCGGGCGCGTCGCGAGCGCAGCCGCGAGGGCTCGGCGGGCGTCGTGGGATACGCGGTGGACGGCGCCGTGGAGTTGGCGGCCTTCGCGCTCTCGGGGCGGTTGTACGTCGCCGAGCTGCGCGGCGGCACGGCCCGCGAGCTCAAGACGCCGGGGCCGGTGGCCGACCCGAGGCCCTCGCCGGACGGCCGCCAAGTGGCCTACGTCGCCGGTGGCGCCCTGCGTGTCGCGGCCGCCGACGGCGGCGGCGACCGGGCCCTGGCCGAGCCGGAGGGCGCCACCACGACGTGGGGCCTGGCGGAGTTCATCGCCGCCGAGGAGATGGACCGCTCGCGCGGCTTCTGGTGGTCGCCCGACAGCGACGCCCTGCTGGCCGCCCGCGTGGACGACGCGCCCGTGCGCCGCTGGTGGATCGCCGACCCGGCCAACCCGGGCAGCGCGCCCGCCGAGGTGGCCTACCCCGCGGCCGGCACGCCCAACGCCGAGGTGTCCCTGTCCCTGCTGGGCCTGGACGGCTCGCGCACGGACATCGTGTGGGACCGGGAGCTCCACCCCTACCTCGCCCGGGTCCACTGGTCCGCCGGCGGCCCGCCGCTGCTGCTCGTCCAGAGCCGCGACCAGCGCGCCCAGGCGTACCTCGCGGTGGACACCGCGACGGGCGCGACGCGTGTCCTGCACACGGACGAGGATCCGAAGTGGCTGGAACTTTTCGCCGGCGTGCCCGCGTGGACGCCCGACGGGAGGCTCGTCCGGATCGCCGACGAGGCCGGCGCCCGCGTGCTGGCCGTCGGCGAGCGGACGCTGACCGACGCCCGGCTGCACGTACGGGCCGTGCTGGACATCGGCCCGGAGGACGTGCTGATCGCCGCGTCGGCCGGCCCGGAGGCCGGTGAGCCCGAGACCGGCGAGGGGCACGTCTACCGCGTCAACGAGCGAGGGGCGGAGCGGGTTTCGCGGGAGCCGGGCTGGCACTCGGCCGTGCGTTCGGGCGCGGTGACCGTGCTGGCGTCGTCGTCCCTCGACGGTCCCGGCGCCACCGTACGGGTGCTGCGCGACGGCGAGCAGGCCGCCACCGTCGTCTCGTACGCCGAGCGGCCCGTGCTGACCGCCCGGCCGCGGCTCACCCGGGCGGGCGAACGCGGCATCCCGTGCGCCGTCCTGCTGCCCTCCGGCCACCGGGAGGGCGACGGCCCGCTGCCGGTGCTCATGGACCCCTACGGCGGCCCGCACGGGCAGCGCGTGGTGGCCGCGCACAACGCCCACCTCACCTCGCAGTGGTTCGCCGACCAGGGCTTCGCCGTGGTCGTCGCCGACGGCCGGGGCACCCCGCACACCTCGCCCACGTGGGAGAAGGCGATCCACGAGGACTTCGCCGGCGCCACCCTCGAGGACCAGGCCGAGGCGCTGCACGCGCTGGCCGGCCACTACCCCCTCGACCTCGGCCGGGTGGGCATCCGCGGCTGGTCCTACGGCGGCTACCTCGCGGCCCTGGCCGTACTGCGCCGCCCCGACGTCTTCCACGCGGCCGTCGCCGGCGCCCCCGTCACCGACTGGCGGCTGTACGACACCCACTACACCGAGCGCTATCTGGGGCTGCCCCAGGAGCGTCCGGAGGTGTACGCCCGCAACTCCCTCGTCACCGACGACGGTCTGTCGTCGCCGGCGGATCAAACCCGTCCGCTGATGATCGTCCACGGCCTCGCGGACGACAACGTGGTCGCCGCCCACACCCTGCGCCTGTCCTCGGCGCTGCTCGCTGGGGGCCGCCCGCACGAGGTACTGCCGCTGTCCGGGGTGACGCACATGACCCCGCAGGAGCAGGTCGCCGAGAACCTGTTGCTGCTTCAAGTGGACTTCCTCAAGCGCTCCTTGGGCGTCTGAGTCCGGTGGGGACGGTGCGATCCGGCAGGCTTTCGCACCGTCCCCCATGGAGTGGCTTCGGGGCGGCGCGCTTGACCGCACTGTCAAGCACGCCGTGACCTCGATCTGCACAACCTTCGCTCAAGAAGCCGGGAAAGGCCCCGCAGTCCATCGCAGCCCCCTTGACTGCACTGTTCATCCATTGCGAAAGTCCGCTCAACCCAACCGCGTTCGCTTTCATCAGCGCAGGGCCGACGAGACGACAGTGCGGGGGATCCACGCGATGCCGATTCCTTCCCAGACCCAGCCCCGAGAGCTCGTGGGCCGGTCGCCCGGACAGCTGATGTGGCGGCGCTTCAAGCGCGACCGCGCGGGGGTCGTCTCGGCGTACGTCGTCGCCTTCTTCTTCCTCGTCGCGCTCGCCGCGCCCCTGATCTCGGCTGCCTACGGCAAGAGCCCCACGGCCACCTACGGGCTGGACGAGGGGGGCCTGCTCAACGAGTTCGGCTATCCGGTCGCGCCCAACGGCGGCATCTCCGGCCGCTTCTGGTTCGGCCTCGAGCCGACGATGGGCCGGGACGTGCTGACCCAGCTCGTCTACGGCATCCGCACCTCCCTGCTGATCGCCGCCGCCGCCACGGTGCTGTGCGTGCTGACGGGCGTCCTCGTCGGGGTGACGGCCGGCTATCTGGGCGGGCGGACCGATTACTTCCTCGGCCGCTTCATCGACCTGCTGCTGGCGTTCCCCGCACAGCTGTCGTTCATCGCCTTCACCCCGGTCGTCTACTCGCTCTTCGTCAGCCCCGAGAAGCAGACCCCGACCTATCTGCGCGTGATCACCCTGATCCTGGTGCTGTGGGCACTGGGCTGGATGGGGCTGGCCCGGCTGCTGCGCGGGCAGGTGCTGAGCCTGCGGGAGCGGGAGTTCGTCGAGGCGGCCAGGGTGACCGGCGCCTCCCCTTGGCGGATCATCACCAAGGAGCTGCTGCCCAACCTCTGGACGCCGATCCTGGTCCAGTCGACCCTGATGCTGCCCACGCTGGTGACGGCGGAGGCGGGGCTGTCCTTCATCGGCGTGGGGATCATCGAGCCCACCCCGGACTGGGGCCGGATGTTCGCCGCCGGCGCCGCGTACTACGAAAGCGACATCACCTACATCTTCTTCCCCGGGCTCGCAATGATCATTTTCGTGGTCGCCTTCAACCTGCTCGGGGACTCGGTCCGGGACGCCTTCGACCCCAGGACGAAACGCTGACGCCGGCGACGCCGGCACGTGCCCGGAACGACACCGAAGCTTTGACTGGCCGCTGACGACCGACAGGCAGGTGCACCGACCATGAGCCCCACGTCGAGGTTCCGCAAGGACAGAGCCCGTCTCACCACCGTGGCCCTGGCCGCGGGAGCGGTCGTGCTCTCCGCGTGCAGCAGCGGCGGAGGGGGTGGCGGGGACGGCGGCAAGAGCCAGGGGCCCGGCGAGGACAAGACGACGTCCGCGAACTACTCCATCGGCACCAAGGCCGACTCCACCGGCCCCGCCCCCGAGGTACCGGGCGCCAAGAAGGGCGGCACGGTCGGGGTCCTCCAGCGCGACGCCTTCAACCACCTCGACCCGGGGCAGATCTACTACATCGACGTCCTGACCAACCAGCTGCTCTACAACCGCACCCTGACCTCGTACAAGATCGACGACAAGGGCAGGGTCAAGGTCGTCGGCGACCTCGCCACCGACGCCGGCACGGCCTCGGACGGCGGGAAGACCTGGACGTTCACGCTCAAGGACGGACTGAAGTTCGAGGACGGCTCGCCCATCACCGCCAAGGACGTCCGGTGGGGCATCGAGCGCCTCTACGCCTCGTACCAGTCCGACGGCCCGCTCTACATCCCGCAGTGGCTCTCCGGCGACGGCAACGACTTCCGCAAGGCGCTGCCGGACGGCCCGTACGACGGCAAGCACCTGCCCCCGTCCGTCCTGGACACCCCGGACGACAAGACGATCGTCTTCCACTTCCGGCAGCCGCACGCCGACGCGCCCTTCGCGACGGCGATGCCGAACGTCGCGCCCGTCAAGGCCGAGAAGGACACCAAGCAGAAGTACGACAACGCCCCCTTCTCCTCGGGCCCGTACAAGGTCGGCGACTACAAGGTCGGCAAATCGCTGACGCTCGTGCGCAACGAGCACTGGGACGCGAAGACCGACCCCATCCGGCATCAGTACGCCGACAAGTTCGACATCAGTTTCGGCCACCAGTACGCCGACTCCACCCGCCGCTTCCTCGCCGACCAGGGCTCCGACAAGAACACCCTGTCGTTCAGCAACGCCGTGGCCCCCGAGATGACCGAGAAGGTCCTGAACCAGCCCGACACCAAGGCGCGCCGGCTGCTCGAGGTGCAGCCCTACGTCGACTACATCAGCTTCAACACCGACCGCCTCAAGGACGTCAGGGTCCGCAAGGCCCTCGCCCTCGCCATGCCCAACGGGCAGATCCTGCAGCAGAACGGCGGGGCGACCGCCGGCGTGATCGCCACCAACTTCCTCTCCCCCGCCATGGACGGCTACCGCCCCTCCGACCCGTTCGGCAAGAAGGCCAAGCCCGCCGGCGACCCGGAGAAGGCCAAGGAGCTGCTGAAGGAGGCCGGAAAGCTCGGCCAGGAGATCGTCTACGCCTACGCCAACACCGACGTCCAGCAGAAGGTCTCGGTCGTGGTGACCCAGGCCCTGGAGCGCGCGGGCTTCAAGGTCCAGAAGAAGGAGGTCGACTCCAACACCTGGCGGACGGCGATCGCGGACGTGAAGAACAAGTTCGACATCTACCGCACCTCCTGGGGCGCGGACTGGCCGGTCTCCTCGACCGTCGTCCCGCCGCTCTACGACGGCCGGCAGATCGCCGACGGCGCCCAGAACTACGGTCACCTCGACAACCCCGAGGTCAACGCCGACATCGACCGCATCACCGCGATCCCCGACGTCAAGCGGGCCGCCCCCGAGTGGCAGAAGCTCGCCGACCGCATCCTGACCGACGACGTGCCGGGCGTGCCCGTCTTCTACAACCGGCAGTTCTCGCTGTGGGGCTCGGGCCTCGGCGGGATCAAGTACCACCCGGTCTACGGCAGCGTGGACCCGACCGGCGTGTACGTGAAGTAGCACCTGGCCACCGGAAGAGCCATGCTGAGATTCCTCGCCCGCCGCACCCTCGGCGCCCTCGTCATCATCCTGCTGATCAGCGCGATCACGTTCTTCCTCTTCTTCGCGCTGCCCTCCGAGCCCGCGCTGATGTCCTGCGGCAAGAACTGCACGGCGGACTCCCTCGCGGTCATCAACAAGAACCTCGGCCTCGACCGGCCCGTACCCGTGCAGTACTGGCACTACATGGCGGGCATCTTCACCGGCCGCGACTTCTCCGCGGGCCACTGCCCGGCGCCCTGCTTCGGCTACTCCTTCGCCAACCAGCAGCCGGTGTGGGACACCATCGTCGACCGCTTCCCGACGACGCTGTCCATCGCCCTGGGCGGGGCGACGGTCTTCCTCGTCGTCGGGGTCGGCGTCGGCATGCTGGCCGCCGCCTTCCGGGGCACCTGGATCGACAAGCTCTTCAGCTCGCTCGCGCTGCTCGGCAACGCCCTGCAGATCTACTTCGTGGGCGTCGTCGCCCTGGCCGTCCTGGTCAGCGGGCTGCACTGGATGGACAACCCCGCCTACTACCCGATCACCGAGGACCCGGTGAAGTGGTTCACCGGCATGCTCATCCCCTGGCTGGTGCTCTCCGTCATCTTCATCGCGAGCTACAGCCGCATGACCCGCTCCCTGATGATCGAGCAGCTCTCCGAGGACCATGTGCGCACCGCCCGGGCCAAGGGGCTCGGGCGGTCCGCGGTCTTCTTCCGCTACGCCTGGCGGGGCGCGCTGGCGCCCATCGTGACCATCTTCGGCATCGACCTCGGCTCGCTCTTCAGCGGGGCGATCATCACCGAGTTCACCTTCAGCCTGCACGGGCTGGGGCGGCTGGCCGTCTCCTCGGTGACGGGGACGGACCTGCCGATGCTGATGGCCGTGATGCTCGTCGGCTGCACGGCGATCGTCCTCGCCAACATCGTCGTCGACGCCGCGTACGCCCTCATCGACCCGCGCGTACGGCTCGCCTGAACGTCAGGAGACGACGACTGTGACAGCTTTCCTCTCCGTACGGGACCTGTCCGTACGCTTCGCCACCGAGGACGGCGTCGTGAGGGCCGTCGACGGCCTGTCCTTCGACGTGGAGCGCGGGCGGACGCTGGGCATCGTCGGCGAGTCCGGCTCCGGCAAGTCCGTCACCAACCTCAGCGTGCTCGGGCTGCACGACCGGCGCACGACGGAGATCGAGGGCCGGATCCTCCTCGACGGTCAGGACCTGACCACGGCCCCCGAGTCCGTGCTCGAGAAGCTGCGCGGCAACAGGATGGCGATGATCTTCCAGGACTCCCTCACCGCGCTCTCGCCCTACTACACCGTCGGCCGCCAGATCGCCGAGCCCTTCCGCAAGCACACCGGCGCCTCGCGGCGCGAGGCCCGGCTGCGGGCGGTCGAGATGCTGGAGAAGGTCGGCATCCCCAACGCGGCGCTGCGGGTGGACGACTACCCGCACCAGTTCTCCGGCGGCATGCGCCAGCGCGCGATGATCGCCATGGCGCTGGTCTGCGACCCCGAGCTGCTGATCGCCGACGAGCCGACGACCGCGCTGGACGTGACGGTGCAGGCCCAGATCCTCGACCTGCTCAAGGACCTCCAGCAGCAGACGGGTTCGGCGATCGTGCTGATCACCCACGACCTGGGGGTCGTGGCCGGCACCGCCGACGACGTCCTGGTGATGTACGCGGGCCGGGCCGTCGAGCGCGGCACGGCCCGGGAGGTCCTGCGCTCCCCCCGGCACCCCTACACCTGGGGCCTGCTGGGCTCGATGGCCCGCCTGACCTCCCCCGTCGACGAGCCGCTCACCCCGATTCCGGGCAGCCCGCCGAGCCTGCTGGACCCGCCGCCGGGGTGCCCGTTCCACCCGCGCTGCGCGTACGTCGCGCGGGTGGGGGGCGACAGGTGCCGCACCGAGCGCCCGGAGCTGCCGGAGGGCCGGGGAGCGGCCTGCCACCTGCCGGACGGGGCCGGGAAGGGACGTACCCGATGAACGACATCCTCGTGGCCGAGGGCCTGACCAAGCACTTCCCCGTCATGGGCGGCTTCCCCGTCAAGCGGAGGGTCGGCTCCGTGCGGGCCGTCGACGGCCTCGACCTGACCGTACGGGCGGGCGAGACCTTCGGCCTGGTCGGCGAGTCCGGCTGCGGCAAGTCCACGACGGGCCGGCTGCTGACCCGCCTGCTGGAGCCGACCGCCGGGCGCGTCCTCTACCAGGGCGAGGACATCACCCACGCCGGCCGCAAGCGGCTGGCCCCCATCCGCTCCCAGATCCAGATGATCTTCCAGGACCCGTACTCCTCGCTGAACCCCCGGCACACCGTCGGCACGATCATCTCCGGCCCCATGGAGATCAACGGCATCACCCCCGCCGGCGGCCGCGAGGCCCGCGTCCGCGAGCTGCTCGAGACCGTCGGCCTCAGCCCCGAGCACTACAACCGCTTCCCGCACGAATTCTCCGGCGGCCAGCGCCAGCGCATCGGCGTGGCCCGCGCCCTGGCCCTCGAGCCCAGGGTCATCGTGGCCGACGAGCCGGTCTCGGCCCTGGACGTCTCCATCCAGGCCCAGGTCGTCAACCTCCTGCAGCGCCTGCAGCGCGAGCTCGGCATCGCCTTCCTCTTCATCGCCCACGACCTGGCGGTGGTCCGGCACTTCTCGCAACGGGTGGCGGTGATGTACCTGGGCCGGATCGTGGAGACCGGCACCCGCGAGGACATCTACGACCACCCCCGCCACCCCTACACCCACGCCCTCCTGTCGGCCGTCCCGGAACCGGCGGACGCCGCCGGGCCCGGCACCCCCCGCGAACGCATCCGCCTGACGGGGGACGTCCCCTCCCCCATCAACCCCCCGGCCGGCTGCCGCTTCCGCACCCGCTGCTGGAAGGCCCGCGACCGCTGCGCGACGGAGGAACCCCCGCTGGTACGGGCGGAGGGCAGCGCGGAGGGGCACCTGTCGGCATGCCACTTCCCGGAGGACGCCGCGCCTTCCCCGTCCGCAGGCACATAAAACCCCTCCGCGGCACCCGCAAGGAATGTTTCACATTTCCCGACGAAAGATTGACGCACGATTATCCCTGGCGAATGGTTTCGGCCACGCCTCCGATCTCTGGCTTGTTTGAATTCAGGACTGATCTTGACGGCCTCGAGCACACACCACATGCTTTGACAAGTACTTGTCATGGGCCAACGAGACGGATTCTCCACCATGTTCAGCACGCAGACCGCCGGACGCCCGGCATCCGAGCCGTCCTACTCCGCCGGCGTCGAAGAAATATGTGAGCGCGTTTCGAGCAAGAGCTACCTCTATCTACCCGGCGAAAGCGTCGGCGAACTGCTGCGCCGCCGGGACGCGAATGCCCTGCAGGACTGGGAGACCTTCCGGGACAGCTGGGGCGACATGCCGTTGGACGGCTACATGGCCGACGGAGGCCGCTACCGCAGGCGGCGCCACGCCACGCTGAGCGCCCCCCGCGCCGACAATCGCTACCGGATCGAGCCGCACCAGCCGCACTACCAGACCGTCGACTACAACACGCTGAACGGCGGCATCGCGCGCCACTACGAGCCGTTCGAGGACTCGGTGCTGCGCGGGGCCACCATGAGCAGCCTGCTCACCCTGGGCTGCGACCTCTTCGGCCGGCTGGCGCCGTACTCCCCCTGGCACATCGAGGCCCACCAGTTCCGCATCGAGGTCTCGGGCGTGGAGGCCGGCCAGGAGGTCGGCAAGCCGACCCCCGAAGGCGTGCACCGGGACGGCGTCACCTTCGTGATGATGCTGATGGTGAAGCGTTCCAACACGGTCAACGGCGAAAGCACCATCTACAACCTCGAGAAGAATCCGCTCGAGAAGTTCCTGCTGGCCGATGAGCTCGACATGGCGATCGTCAACGACGAGCGTGTCTTCCACGGCGTCAGCCCCATCGAGCAGCTGGACAGCGGTGAGCCCGCCGTCCGGGACGTCCTGGTGATCACCTACCGTCACAAGCCCTGAGCCACCGGCGGGGCCGCCCCCTGGAGGGCGGCCCCGCCGCACGCCGACCGCCCCCGGGCCGTCCGCCCCGAACCGCCGGAATTAGGAATCATGGCCGAACTTCTCGCCGTCGCCCTCATCACCGTCCTGGCCGTCATCAGTCCCGGCGCGGACTTCGCGATGACCGTCCGCAACAGTTATTTGTACGGGCGCGCTCCGGGGCTTTTCTCGGCCGTGGGAATCTCGCTCGGCGTGCTGGTGCACGTGACGTACACGATTCTGGGCGTGGGGCTGCTGATAGCCCATTCACCGTCCGTGTTCACCGTCATCAAACTGGTCGGCGCCGGATATCTCGTCTACGTCGGCGTGAAGACGTTCGCGCAGCGCACGAAGCTGGACATCGACCTTTCCGACGGCCCGGCGATCTCCCGCTCCCAGGCGCTGCGGACCGGCTTCCTGACGAATGCGCTCAACCCGAAGACGACCCTCTTCGTGCTCAGCACCTTCACCCAGGTCATTCACCAGGACACGCCGCTGTGGCGTCAGATCGGCTACGGACTGTTCATGTCCTTCGCCCACCTGGTCTGGTTCGCGATGGCGGCGCTCTTCTTCTCGAACGACCGGCTGCGGGCGAAGATGCTGCGCAGCCAGGTCGTCCTGAACAGGGTGATCGGCTCGGTTCTCGTCGGCCTCGGGGTGGCGCTGGCGCTCACGCCGACCACGCAGTGAGGGTCACCCCGCGGCGATGGCCTCGACGCGCGGCTTCGCGACGCTGACGTAGTCGGCGGTGGAGAGGGCGAGGGAGCGGTCGAGGCGAGCGGCGTTGAAGAAGAACTCGGGGTGCCCGAGCAGCGCCGGATCGACGATGAGCTCCAGCTCGGGGTCGAAGGAGAACGGCAGGATCGTTCCGCTCGCGCAGCCCGAGAGCTGCTCGGCGACGTCCTGCGAGGCGAACCCCGCGTAGGTCCCGCCGAGCAGGCCCTTGACCGCGGCGAGGTCGACGCGCTGGTGGCCGGACACCACGGCGAGCACGTGGCGCTTGGTCTTCTTGCCCAACTTCACCATGATGACGATGCACTTGGCGGCCTGCTCCAGGTCGTGCCCGCGCAGCCGGCTCACGGCCTCGGTGGCGCCCTCGGCCTCGTGATCGATCGTCCGGTACGCGGCACCGTGCTCGTCGAGCAGGGCGATCAGCTTCTCGTACGTCTCGTCCGAGCTCATGTGACCACCAAGTCCTCACTGTGGAACGGCTGATACGAAGAAGCTTCAGTGTGCATGAGTATGCCAGAGGGGGTTTCGGCACCCACCGGCGTCGGCCATTCGTATGACCCGGCCATGGGCACCCCTCGGAAGCCGCCCGGTGCGCCCCCACGCGGACGGCCCACTCATACATACGGGCGGTTTATGGGCCTCCGCGCGCTGCGCAGCCTTCCTCAGATCACCCCATAAGGTGTGATTTGGGTCTACGTCAGACCCACGGCACGAGGAGGGCACCCCATGCGCGGAGGCACGCGCGCCCGCACCCGATCGCGGGTCAGGTCCGGTCTGGCCGTCGGGGCGGCCGGGGCCGCGCTGGTGTGTGCCGCCGGGTGCGGTGGAGGGGGGTCGGCCACCGGGGACGGCACCGTGCGCTCCTCCTGGGGCGACCCGCAGAGCCCGCTCGAGCCCGCCAACACCAACGAGGTCCAGGGCGGCAAGGTCCTCACGATGATCTTCCGGGGGCTCAAGCAGTACGACCCGAAGACCGGCGAGGCCAAGAACATGCTCGCCGAGAAGATCGAGAGCCCCGACCAGCAGAACTTCACCATCACCGTCAAGGACGGCTGGACCTTCAGCAACGGCGAGAAGGTCACCGCGAAGTCCTTCGTCGACGCGTGGAACTACGCGGCCCTGACCGACAACAGGCAGAAGAACGCCCCCTTCTTCCAGGACATCGACGGCTACGGCAAGGTCCACCCGGCGAGCGGCTCCGCCACCGCCAAGACCCTCTCCGGCCTGGCCGTGAAGGACGAGCACACCTTCACCGTCAAGCTGCGCACCAAGTTCTCCACCTGGCCGGACACCCTCGGCTACGCCGCCTTCGCCCCGCTGCCCAGGGCGTTCTTCGACGACCACGCGGCCTGGCTGAAGCGGCCGGTCGGCAACGGGCCGTACCTGGTCGACTCGTACACCAGGGGCTCGCAGATGCGGCTGTCGAAGTGGAACGACTACCCCGGCGAGGACAAGGCCCGCAACAGCGGCGTGGAGCTGCGGGTCTACACCGACAACAACACCGCCTACACCGACCTGCAGGCCGGGAACCTCGACCTCGTCGACGACATTCCCAGCGCCCAGCTGAAGAACGTCAGGACCGACCTCGGCGACCGCTACATCAACCAGCCCGCCGGGATCATCCAGACCGTCGTCTTCCCCATGTACGACCCGACCTGGTCCAAGGCCGGGATGGAGAAGGTCCGGCGGGGCCTGTCCATGGCCGTCAACCGCGATCAGATCACCGAACAGATCTACCGCAGGACCCGCACCCCGGCCACGGACTGGACGTCGCCGGTGCTCGGCGAGAAGGGCGGCTACAAGGCCGGGCTGTGCGGGGCCGTCTGCACGTACGACCCGGGCGAGGCCAGGCGGCTGATCCAGGAGGGCGGCGGGCTGCCCGGCGGCAAGGTCACCATCACCTCGAACGTCGACACCGGATCGCACCGGCTGTGGATGGACGCCGTCTGCAACAGCATCAACAACGCGCTGGGCGACGACAAGGCGTGCACGGTCAACCCGGTCGGCACCTTCGCCGACTTCCGCAACCAAGTCACCGACCAGCGCATGACCAGCATGTTCCGCTCGGGCTGGCAGATGGACTACCCGCTGGTCCAGAACTTCCTGCAGCCGCTCTACTACACGGGCGCCTCGTCGAACTTCGGGAAGTTCAGCGACCCGCAGTTCGACAAGCTCGTCGACGAGGCCAACGCCGAGTCGGACACGGCGAAGGCGGTCGCCACGTTCCAGGAGGCCGAGAAGATCCTCGCCGAGCAGATGCCGGCCATCCCGCTCTGGTACCAGAACGGCAGCGCCGGCTACTCCGAGAACATCGCGGACGTCGAGCTCAACCCCTTCAGCGTGCCCGTCTACGAACGGATCACCGTCAAGTAGCCCCCGTGAGGCCCTGTCAGGCACGTCAGGCACGCGCGTACGCACCGGAAAGGCCCTGGTCGTCAATGGGACGGTATGTGATCCGGCGGCTGCTCCAGATGATCCCCGTGTTCATCGGCAGCACCTTCCTGATCTTCTTCATGGTCTACGCCCTGGGCGACCCCGTCGCCGCCCTCTTCGGCGACAAGGCACCCGACCCGGCGACCGCCGCGCGCATCCGCAAGGACCTCTACCTCGACGCGCCGCTGTGGAAGCAATACCTGCACTACATGGGCCAGATCCTCACCGGGAACTTCGGCACCGCCTTCAACGGCCAGGACGTCCTCGAGCTGATGGCCGACGCCTTCCCCGTGACGCTGCGCCTGACGATCGTGGCGATCCTCTTCGAGATCGTCATCGGCATCGGCCTCGGCCTCCTCAGCGGGCTGCGCCGCGGCCGCTCCGTGGACACCTCCGTCCTGCTGCTCACCCTGGTCGTCGTCTCCATCCCGACCTTCGTCACCGGCTACGTGCTGCAGTACCTCTTCGGCGTGAAGTGGGCGGTGGTCTCCCCGTCCGTGTCCCCCGCCGCGCCCGTCGACGAGCTGCTCCTGCCGGGCGTGGTGCTGGCCCTGACCTCGCTGGCCTACGTCACCCGGCTGACCCGTACGTCCATCGCCGAGAACTCCCGCGCCGACTACCTCCGCACCGCCGTCGCCAAGGGCCTGCCCCGGCACCGCGTCGTCACCCGGCACCTGCTGCGCAACTCCCTCATCCCGGTCGTCACCTTCATCGGCACCGACATCGGGGCGCTGATGGGCGGGGCCATCGTCACCGAGCGGATCTTCAACATCCACGGCGTCGGCTACCAGCTCTACCAGGGCATCCTGCGGCAGAACTCGCCGACCGTCGTCGGCTTCGTGACCGTCCTGGTCATCGTCTTCCTGGTGGCGAACCTGCTCGTCGACCTCCTCTACGCCGTGCTCGACCCGAGGATCCGCTATGCCTGAGCCCGATCCCCTCGACCCCAAGGAAACGATCACGCCGGCGGGCGGCGGGGCGATGACCCTCGCCACCAGCGACGCCCAAACGCTCGAAGGGGGCCCGATCCCCGGCGGGACGAGGAGCGGCAAGGCCCGCAGCCTGTGGTCCGACGCCTGGCACGACCTGTGCCGCAACCCCGTCTTCGTCGTCTCCGCGCTCGTCATCGTCTTCCTGGTCGTCATCGCGATCCGGCCCTCCCTGATCGCGAGCGGCAACCCCCTCAGCTGCGACCTGGCCAAGGCCCAGGAGGGCTCCCAGCCCGGCCACCCCTTCGGCTTCGACGCCCAGGGCTGCGACGTCTACACCCGTACGGTCCACGGGGCCCGGGCCTCGATCACCGTCGGCGTCTGCGCCACGGCCGGGGCCGCGCTGCTGGGCGGCGTGCTGGGCGGGCTCGCGGGCTTCTCCGGCGGCTGGTGGGACGGGCTGCTCTCGCGGCTGGCCGACGTCTTCTTCGGCATCCCGATCATCCTGGGCGGGCTGGTGTTCCTGTCGGTGGTCACCGGCGGGTCCGTCTGGCCGGTGGTCGGCTTCATCGTGCTGCTGGGGTGGCCGCAGATCTCCCGCATCGCCCGCGGCTCGGTCGTCAGCGCCAGGCAGCACGACTACGTGCAGGCGGCGCGGGCGCTCGGCGCCGGCAACACCCGGCTGCTGCTGCGGCACATCGCCCCCAACGCGGTGGCCCCGGTGATCGTCGTGGCGACCATCGCCCTCGGTACGTACATCGCGCTGGAGGCGACGCTGTCGTTCCTGGGCGTCGGGCTCAAGCCGCCCACCGTCTCCTGGGGGATCGACATCTCCAACGCCTCGAGCCAGATCCGCAACGCCCCGCACATGCTGCTGTGGCCGGCGGGCGCGCTGAGCGTCACGGTGCTCGCGTTCATCATGCTCGGCGACGCGGTGCGCGACGCCCTCGACCCCAAGCTGCGCTGAGGAGCCCGACAGATGGAGCAGCCGGCGACACTCCTGGACGTACGCGACCTGCACGTCGAATTCCGCACCCGGGACGGGGTGGCCAAGGCCGTCAACGGCGTCAGCTACTCCGTGGCCGCCGGCGAGACCCTCGCCGTGCTGGGCGAGTCCGGTTCCGGCAAGTCCGTGACCGCGCAGGCCATCATGGGCATCCTCGACACGCCGCCCGGCTTCGTCACCGGCGGCGAGGTGCTCTTCCGGGGCAAGGACCTGCTCACCATGGGCGAGGAGCACCGCCGCCGGGTGCGCGGCGCGAAGGTCGCCATGATCTTCCAGGACGCGCTGTCGTCGCTGAACCCCGTGATGACGGTGGGCGCGCAGCTCGGCGAGATGTACGAGGTCCATCAGGGGATGACCCGCAAGGACGCCCGCGCGCGGGCCGTGCAGCTGATGGACCGGGTGCGCATCCCGGCGGCCAAGGAACGGGCGCGGGACTATCCGCACCAGTTCTCGGGCGGCATGCGGCAGCGCATCATGATCGCGATGGCGCTGGCGCTGG
>NZ_BNBL01000004.1 GCF_014655595.1 Streptomyces griseocarneus
CTCTCGGGCTTTCCTCCGGGCGCTTCCCTTCGTTGTTTCCAACCTTACCAGATCCGTTTTCCGTTCCGTTTCCGGTCCGAATTCCGTTTCCGGCCCCCTGTTGGAGCGGGGTGTTTCGCGCCTTCCGGCGTGATCACTACTTTAGCGGATTTTCCCGGCGGCTCCTAATCGGAGTCCCGAGCCATCCCGTTCCGAATTCCGGGCACGCCGAAATTCATCCCGTTCAAGGGCCGTGCAAGAGGTGATCGCCGCCAGTGCGGCTCGAAGTGCTGCCGTTGAGCCGTACCGGCCCCGCGACAACTCGGAGAACACTACGGATCCAGTAGACCCGTGTCAACTCGCCTCCGACCGGGCCTCAGTCGAGGTCCGTGAGGCGTCCGCCGGCGTCCGGCTGGGCCTCTTCCACTCGGCGGAGCAGCCGGGTCAGCATCGCGCCGAGCTGGGCGCGCTCGTCGCCGGAGAGGTCCTGGAGCAGCTCCTCCTCGAAGACTGTGGCCATCCGGAGACCCTCGAGCCACTTGGCTCGCCCCTCCTCTGTAATGCCCACGATGACGCGCACGCGGTTGCTCTCGTCGCGCTCGCGCGTGACGAGGCCCTCCGCGACCATGCGGTCGATGCGGTGGGTCATGGCGGCCGGGGTGAGGCCGAGGCGCCTGGCGAGGTCGCCCGGGCCGAGGCGGTAGGGCTCGCCGGCGAGGACGAGGGCCTTGAGGACCTCCCACTCCGCGTTGCTGATGCCCAGCTCGGCGGTCTGGCGGCCGTACGCGACGTTCATGCGCCGGTTGAGGCGGCTGAGGGCGGAGACCACTCGCTCCACCTGGGGATCGAGGCCCTGGAACTCGCGCTGGTAAGCGGCGATCTGCTCTTCGAGGCTCGGCTCGGCGGGCCCGTGGGTGTCAGCCATGAGCGGCAGTATGGCAGAAACCATTCGACATAAAGACCTTCGCCATGTACTGTTTAGCTTCGAAGTTTAGGTCTGAAGTCTTCAAGTTCGAGGGGTGAGTGTGACCACCGCGATGGGCGCGGCACTGCGCCGGATCCAGTTGGGCAACGCGTTGAGCGCGTTCGGCAACGGCTTCACGGTTCCGTATCTCTACGTCTATGTGGCGAAGGTGCGGGGCCTGGGAGCGGGGACAGCAGGTCTGACGCTGTTCACGCTCGCCGTCGCAGCGCTGATCGTGCTGCCCTTCACCGGTCGGGCGATCGACCGGCGGGGTCCGCTGCCCGTGGCCATCGTGGGTACGGTCTCGGCGGCGATCGGTTCGCTGGGGATGGGGCTGTCCGGCAGCACGCCGCTGGTGATCGCCTCCGCCGCCGCGCTCGGTGCGGGTATAGCGGTGATTCAGCCGGCGCTCGCGACGATGATCGTGTGGTGCTCGACGCCGCTGACCCGCTCGCGCTCGTTCGCCACGCAGTTCTTCCTCAACAACCTGGGCCTCGGCGTCGGTGGGCTCATCGGCGGGCTCATGGTCGACGAGAACGCCGCGTCGAGCTTCATCCGGCTGTTCGGGATCGAGTCGGTGATGTTCCTGGTGCTGGGCGCGACCGTGGCGACCGTACGGCTGCCCGCCGCTCCCAAGGTCGAGGACGCGATGCCGACCGGCGCGCGGCCCGAGGGTGCGTGGCGCGCCCTGCTGCGGGATCGCTCGATGGTGTGGCTGTGCGCGCTGGGCTTCGTGATGTTCTTCGCCTGCTACGGACAGTTCGAGGCGGGTCTGGCGGCGTACGCCACCGAGGTCACCCGGGTCTCCCCCGCCACGCTGGGCATCGCGCTGTTCGCCAACACGGCCGCCATCGTGGTGACGCAGTTCGTCGTCCTGAAGCTGGTGGAGCGGCGTCGGCGCAGCCGGGTCATGGCGCTGGTCGGGCTGATCTGGACCGTGGCATGGGTCGCGGCGGCGCTGTCCGGCCTGGTGCACGGTGCCCAGGCGGTGGCGACGGGGCTGCTGATCTCCACGTACGTACTGTTCGGCGTCGGCGAGTCGATGCTGTCCCCGACCGTGGCACCGCTGGTGGCCGACCTGGCGCCGGCGTCGCTGATCGGTCAGTACAACTCGGCTTTTGCTCTGGTGAAGCAGCTGGCGATGGCCTCGGGGCCGCTGCTGGGCGCGCTGCTGGTGGGGCTCGGCCTGCACGTCGCGTACGTGTCGCTGCTGATCATGTTCTCGCTCGGCATCACCGTTCTGGCGCTGCGTCTGGGCCGTCGGCTCACCGCCGCGCAGGACAACCCGTTCGTCGCCCGGACCCGGCGGGCGGAGGCTCTGGCCACTGCCGGATCGGTGGAATCGGTGGAATCTGCAGAGCCGGTCGAGTCGGCGGAATCGGTTGAGTCGGTTGAGTCGGTTGAGTCGGCCGATCGCGTGGCCGTAGCCGCCTGATCCTTATCTGCATCTACATCTGCACGTCTACATCTGCGCACTGATGCGCGAGGCGCGAGCGCCGGGGGCGGGAAGTCGTTACTTCCCGCCCCCGGCGCTTTCGTCTGTCGTCAGACGTGCCCCGCCGGCAATGCGAACTCGCACCACACCGCCTTTCCGCCGCCCGGTGTGCGGCGGGAGCCCCAGGACGAGGCGATCGTGGCGATGATCGAGATGCCGCGTCCGGCCTCGTCGGCGGGTTCGGCGCGGCGGCGGCGCGGGAGGTGGTCGTCGCCGTCGGTGACCTCGATGATCAGGCGGCGGTCGGTGCGGCGCAGGCGGAGGCGCATGGGGGGCGTGCCGTGCTGGAGGGAGTTGGCGACGAGCTCGCTCGCCGCCAGGACGCCCAGGTCGCGGAGGTCGGTGGGGAAGCGCCAGCTGGCCAGGACGCCGGAGGCGAACGCGCGGGCGCGGGGGGCGGCCTCGACGCCGCCGAGGAGCTCGAGTGCGGCGTTGTGGAAGAGCTCGGCGTCGTGGCCCGTGCGGGCGGGGTGCTGGAGCACGAGGACGGCGACGTCGTCGTCGTGTTCCTGGGTGACGCCGAGGGCGCGGATGAGGCGGTCGCACATGACCTGGGGGGAGCCGGTGGCTCCGGCGAAGGCGCGTTCGAGGGCGGCGACGCCTTCGTCGATGTCCTCGTTGCGGCGCTCGACGAGTCCGTCCGTATAGAGGACGGCGCTGGAGCCGGGGCACAGGGGCACCGTGCCGGAGGTGTGCAGCCAGCCGCCCGTGCCGAGCGGGGGGCCGGTGGGTTCCGCGGCGCGGCGGACGGTGCCGTCGGGGTCGCGGACGAGGATGGGCAGGTGGCCGGCGGAGGCGTAGACGAGCCGTCCCTCGTTGGGGTCGTGGACGGCGTAGACGCAGGTGGCGATCTGTGTGGCGTCGATTTCGGCGGCGAGGCCGTCGAGGAGCTGCAGGACCTCGTGGGGCGGGAGGTCGAGGCGCGCGTAGGCCCGTACGGCCGTGCGCAGCTGGCCCATGACGGCTGCGGCGCGCACGCCGCGGCCCATGACGTCGCCGATGACGAGGGCCGTGCGGCCGGCGCCGAGGGTGATGACGTCGTACCAGTCACCGCCTACGGCGGTGTCCTTGCCGCCTGGCTGGTAGGTGGCGGCGACGCGGAGGTCGTCGGGCTGTTCGAGTTCCTGGGGCAGCAGGCTGCGCTGGAGGGTGACGGCCGCCTCGCGCTGGCGGCGTTCGCTGGCGCGGAGGCGTTCCGCCGCTTCGACCTGGTCGGTGACGTCGGCGGCGAAGACGAGGACGCCGGGCTGGGTGTCGTCGCCCTCTCCCACCGCGATCGGGGAGCAGGTGAAGGTGTAGTAGCCGTGCCGGGGGCGGGGGCCGCGGTCGGCGGCGGCCGGCTGGGCGGTGGTCCCGGCCGGTGGGGCGGGGACGGACACGCGGCGGGACTTGACGGTGCGGGGCTTGCCGCTGCGCAGGACCTGGTCCATGAGGGGGAGCAGGCCGAGTTCCTCGAGCTCGGGGAGGGTGTCGCGGGCGCGGGCGCCGGTGGCGCGGGGGCCGAAGAGGGCGGCGTAGGCGTCGTTGACGTAGGCGATGCGGTGGTCGGGGCCGTAGACGACGGTGGCGAGGGCGGGGACCTTGCCGAGGATGTCGTGGACGGAGAGGCCGTCGAGGGTGGGGGCGGGCTCGGCGTCCTTGGCCGGGGCGGCCTCGGCCCGGGCGGCGGGCACGGATCCGGCGCCGGCGGCGGTGGCCGCGGCGGAGGCCTGCGGGGCCGCGGCGGGTGTGCGGTCGGCGCGCGCCGCTGCTCGGCGCTGTGTGCCGGGGAGCCGGGCGCTCCAGCGGGTGAAGTTCACTGAGGATTACCTCGCGGAGTCGTTCCGGATCAGCTCGGCGACGCGGAATGCCACGTGGGGTGCCGCGTGGAGTGCCCCAAGGGATGCCGCGTGGTGTGCCACGCGGGGCACGTGGGGTGGCTCAGCCGCGGGCCCGGTACGGGGCCGCGGCCGGCGGTGCGGGGGCCGCGGTGCGCGCTGCCGGGACCGCGGTCGGCGGTGCGGGGAACGACCCCCGAGGGAATGCAGCAAACGTCCGGATCCTCATGATTGTTACTCTTCGCAGATACCAGCCCACCCATGGTCACACGACCAGTGTGGCCGACAGGACTGACATCCGTCAGGCGCCGTGTCGGGTGAACGCGCCGCGTGTTCCGGTCCCCGCCCGCGACCTGCTGCGACGTGCCGCCGCCCCGCGCTGCTTCAACTCGCTTCCGGGTGACGGCCCGTGCCGGCGGCCAGTTCGAATTCGGCCCGGGGGTTCTCCAGCGAGCCGAGCGAGACGATCTCACGTTTGAAGAGCCCCGCGAGGGTCCATTCGGCGAGGACGCGCATCTTGCGGTTGAAGGTCGGGACCCGGCTGAGGTGGTAGGCGCGGTGCATGAACCATGCGGGGTAGCCCTTGAGCTTCTTCCCGTACACATGGGCGACGCCTTTGTGGAGGCCGAGTGAGGCGACCGATCCGACGTACTTGTGGCGGTAGTCCTTGAGCTCCTTGCCGCGCAGCGACGCGAGGACGTTCTCGGCGAGGACCTTGGCCTGGCGCACGGCGTGCTGGGCGTTGGGGGCGCACACCGTGCCGCCGTTCTCGGCCGTGAGGTCCGGGACGGACGCGGCGTCGCCCGCCGCCCACGCGTGCTCGACGCCCTCGATCCGGAGGTCCGCGGTGCACTTGAGCCGGCCGCGCTCGTCGAGCGGGAGGTCGGTGGCGGCGAGGATCGGGTGCGGCTTGACGCCGGCCGTCCACACGAGCGTGCGCGTGGGGAAGCGCGACCCGTCGCTGAGGACGGCCACGCGGTTCTCGCAGGAGTCCAGCCGGGTGTCGAGGCGTACGTCGATGTTGCGGCCGCGCAGCTCGCGAACGGCGTACTGGCCCATGTCCTCGCCGACCTCGGGGAGGATGCGGCCGGTGGCCTCGACCAGGATGAACTTCAGATCGTCGGGCTCGATGTTGTGGTAGTAGCGCGTGGCGTAGCGGGCCATGTCCTCCAGCTCGCCGAGCGCTTCGACGCCCGCGTAGCCGCCGCCGACGAACACGAAGGTCAGGGCCGCGTCGCGCACCTCGGGGTCGCGGGTGGAGGAGGCGATGTCCATCTGTTCGAGGACGTGGTTGCGCAGGCCGATGGCCTCCTCGACCGTCTTGAAGCCGATGCCGTAGTCGGCGAGGCCCGGGATGGGGAGGGTGCGGGAGATGGAGCCGGGGGCCAGGACCAGTTCGTCGTAGTGGACGTCGATGGGGCCGGTGCCCTCGTCCTCGGTGGCGAGGGTCTTGACGCTGGCCGTGCGCTTGGAATGGTCGATGGCGAGCGCCTCACCGGTGACGACCTGGCACTCGCCGAGGGCCCGGCGCAGCGGGACGACGACGTGGCGGGGAGAGATGGAGCCGGCGGCGGCCTCGGGGAGGAACGGCTGGTACGTCATGTACGGCTCGGGGTCGATGACCAGGATCTCCGCCTCGCCGCGCCTGAGCTTCCGCTGGAGGTGCAGGGCGGTGTACATCCCGACGTAGCCGCCGCCGATGACGAGGATGCGCGTGGGGGTCGCGGCGGGCTGCTTCGCGTTTTCTGCCTGCTGCGTGGGCTCGGCCGGCTGGGTGGGCTCGGCCTGGGCTTGGGCCCGCTGCGTGGGCTGGGCCTGAGCCTGATCCTGCTGTGTGGGCTGGACCTGCGCTTTCCGCTCTTCCGGCGCTGTGTCCTCTTCCGGCGCTGACTGCTCTGCTGCCTCCGTGTGCCTCTCGTGCCCTGCCTGCCCCTCCCGCGCCGGTTCGTTCACCAAGGCCTCTTCCTCCTCGCGTCGTCGCGTCGTCCTCGGCAGTTGTCGGCTGTACTCGGCTCTACTCGGGTACCCGTCGTGCTCGCTCGTACTCGGTCGTTCTCGCGTTGTGGCACAACTCCTCCTCATGACGCATCGACGTCGGTGGTTTGTCCACAGGACTCGCGAAATGTATGACCGGTGCCGGAGCAGATCCGTCCGTCTCGAGAAAGCCGCTCTGCGGGGAAGGCTCGCAGGTCAGGGGGGATGCGGCGGGGTGGTGCGGTGGTGCAGAATCAAGGGGGAGCAGGTCCGTACTCCAATCGGGGGCGGCCTGTGCGGAGCTACCCCCTTCTTTCTTGACCTGGGCTCAACTATGTTCGTACTCCGTCGGGGTGTCGAGACGTGCCCCGGCAGTCAGGGCGGGGAGTCTCCGGGGGGAGACGTCATAACCGGGGGAACGTATGCACATTCAGGGCTCTCATTGGTCTGCTGCTGTCGCGACGGCTGACGGCACCGGTGGCCGTAATACGCCGTTGCGCGTGGACGCACAGCGCAATCTGGAACATGTGCTGCGGGCGGCTCGCGAGGTCTTCGGCGAGCTGGGGTACGGAGCGCCGATGGAGGACGTGGCGCGCCGGGCCCGGGTCGGAGTGGGGACGGTCTACCGCCGGTTCCCGAGCAAGGACGTGCTGGTCCGGCGCATAGCCGAGGAGGAGACGGCCCGGCTCACCGAGCAGGCGCGGACGGCGCTGGGGCAGGAGGACGAGCCGTGGTCGGCGCTGTCCCGGTTCCTGCGCACTTCGGTGGCGTCCGGCGCGGGCCGGCTGCTGCCGCCGCAGGTCCTGCGGGTCGGCGTCGACGTGGAGTCCGAGGAGCAGCGGCTGCAGGCGGCTGTGCCGGACCGGGCTCGGGTGCCGCAGCAGCGGCAGCCGGGCGTCGGCGGTGGTCAGCTGCACGAGCTGCGGCTGGTCGAGCAGCGGCCGACGGCGGTCGACGACCGGGACGACGCGGGTGCCGCGGCGCTGCTGGAGGTCGTGGGCCGGCTGGTCGAGCGGGCGCGGGCGGCCGGTGAGCTGCGTGCCGACGTGACGGTCGCCGATGTGCTGCTCGTGATAGCGACGGCGGCCCCGTCGCTGCCGGACGCGGCGCAGCAGGCGGCGGCGTCCTCGCGGCTGCTGGACATCCTGCTGGAAGGCCTCCGTTCGCGGCCGGCGCAGTAATCACGGCCCCTATGGGCCACATTCGTTCAGCGCAGTCATCACAACCGCAGTCATCACAGTCGGCGCGGAGCTTCCGTGGGCCTCTTCCAGAGGACCCACGGAAGGGCTGGAGTTCGACAATCCTCATCTGTTCGAGTGACATGCCGTGCTCGAGCGCGCGAACAGAACCCGGATGAGTGGTTGCCGTTCGCGAAGTGACTGTGGGGCGCTCCCGTGTGCGACGCTCCTCGGTATTCGTGTGTGACGGCGTGTACGGGGAGCATCCGCTATGGGTGTTGACGGGCAAGAAGAGCCGCGCAGGAGCGAGGAGTCGGACGACCCACCGGCGCCGCACCAGGTGCCCGGCCAGGGTGGTCCGTTCGCTTCCGCCTCCTTGGACCTGTGGAGCGACGGCCCCGATCCCGGGGTCCCGCCCCAGCGGACGCCTGCACGGTCGGGGCTTCCAGCCCTTCCCGCCCGGACAGGTCGCGATCCTGGTGATCCTGATACCGGTCCCGGTGCCAGTGCTGATGCCCGTGCTGATACCGGCAGCGACGCCGGTACGGGCACCGATCGCGCCGCGCGGCCCGATGACGCCGGTGTGCGCGACGACGCGGAGGGGCCTCCGTCCGACCTCGAGCTGGTCGCCCAGCTGCGTGGCGGCGGCGAGAACAGTGAGGCGTACGAGGAGCTGTACCGACGGCATGCGGATGCCGTCCGCCGGTACGCCCGTAGTTGCTGCCGCGACGACCACACCGCCGAGGACCTCACCAACGAGGTCTTCACCAGCACCCTGCAGGCGGTGCGCGGCGGTTCGGGGCCTGACTCGGCGGTACGGGCGTACCTGCTGACGACCGTGCGGAGGGTCGCGGCGGCCTGGGCGAGGACGGCCAAGCGCGAGCAGCTGGTCGAGGACTTCGCGGTGTTCGCCACGTCGGCGGCGTCCTCGTCGGTGGCGGCCGACGAGGACACGCTCAACCTGGGCGCGGACGTGCGGGCCATGCAGGAGGCCGAGGAGTCCCTGGCCGTTCAGGCCTTCCGGAGCCTGCCCGAGCGATGGCAGACGGTGTTGTGGCACACGACGGTGGAGGAGGAGTCGCCCAGCGATGTCGCACCGCTGCTCGGGCTGAGCGCCAATGCGACGGCCGTGCTGGCCCACCGTGCTCGGGAGGGGCTGAAGCAGGCTTACCTGCAGGCGCATGTGAATACGCAGCTGACGGCGGGCGGCGACTGCGCGCAGTACGCCGACCGGCTCGGCGCGTACGCGCGGGGCAGGCTGCGGACGCGCGCCGAGCGGGGGATGCGCCGGCATCTCGAGGAGTGCGCGAAGTGCCGTACGGCGGCGCTGGAGGTCGCGGACGTCAACGAGCGGCTGCGCGCGCTGCTGCCGGTCGCGGTCGTCGGCTGGTTCGCCGCCGGCTGGTCGGTCAAGGCCGTCGCGGGGCTCGCGGCGGGTGCGGCGGGCGTGGCGGGGGCTGGTGCGGCGGCCGGGGCTGCCGGTGCGGGCGCTGCCGCGAGTGGTGCCGGGGCAGCTGGTGTGGCTAGCGGGGCCGGGGCGGCTTCCGCCGGGGCGGGCTCCGGTGCCGGGACCGGTGCCGCTTCCGGGGCGGGCGCCGCATCCGGGACTGGTGCCGGGGCCGGGGCCGGCGGTGGCTCCGGGGCCGTGGTGGGTGAGGGGCTGGGGTTGCCCGTGAAGGTGGCCCTGGGGGCGGGGGTGCTGGCCGCCACGGGGGCCATCATCGCGTACGCCGTCGCCGGGCACTCCCCCGCGCCGCCGGACAGATCGCAGGCGAGAACCACGGCGGCTCCGGTCGTACCGGCGCCGCCGCACAAGCCGGGGCCACGGCCGAGCCTGACGGCCTCGCCCGCGCCCAGTGCGCCTCCCGCGCTGGTGGCGAGGTCCGCCCCGAAGCCGTCCGCGTCGCCGTCACCGTCGGCTCCCGCCACCCCCTCCGCTGCCGCCTCTCCCACACCACCCGCCTCGCCCGCGCCCGAGCCGTCGCCGAGCCCGCCGAAGGCGAAACCGTCCAGGCCGGTCCCGCCCCACCGGCCCACGCCCGTTCCTCCGCCCCCGCCCGCTCCCCCGCACGTCTACGCGCTCAACAAGCTGCAGTACAGCGGCATCGGCGACGGCGGCGAGCCGGAGGTGCGGCTGGGCGGGAGCTGGCTGTGGCAGCGGTACGGGCTGCGGGTGGGCGGTACGACGTACCGCGACGGGGCGAGCGTCCACGCGTCGTCGTCGGTGACGATCGAACTGAACCGTTCCTGCACGTCCTACGACGCGCTGGTGGGCGTGGACGACATGACCCTGGGCCTGGGCGCCGTCACCTTCTCCGTCTACGCGGACGGCGCCCGCCTGTGGAGCTCGGGCCTGGTGCGGGGCGGCGGTCCGGCCGTCCCCGTGCACGCGCCCCTGGCGGGCCACAGGACGCTGCGCCTGGTCGTCGAGCCGAGGTCCGCGGCGGATCGCGTCGCGGTCGCGGACTGGGCCGACGCGCGGATCAGCTGTGGGCCGCGGCAGTCGCCGACGGCGTCCAGTGCGGGGGACGGGTCAGCGCGGGCGGCAGCTTGGTGGCGGCATCGCCCCTGGCCGCGTTGACCTGGGGCTGGGTGAGGAAGATGCTCCCGGTCAGGTCGGCGCCCGAGAGGTCGGCGTCGCGGAAGTCGGCGCCGATGAGGTCGGCCATCCTCAGGTCCGCGCCCGAGAGGTCGGCGGCGATGAGGTAGGCGCCGCGCAGGTTGGCGCCCCTGAGGTCGGCCCGCTTGAGCCGGGCGCCCATGAGGTCGGCGCCCCGGTGGTTCTTCGTCTTGCGCCCGGCCTTGGCCCGGACGAGTTCGCTCGTACGCAGCAGCAGGACGTTGACCTTCTGCCGGTGGGCCGGCACGTCGACCTCCAGGAGGGAGGTGGAGTCGCGGCGGGTGAGGCCTTCGGTCTCGTCGAGGAGGCGGCGCAGGTCGGCGTGGACGGGGCGGGCGGCGGGGAGGGTGAGCGCCTCGTTCAGGTACCAGAGCAGCTCGTGGAGCTGCCGCACGACCGGGAACACGTCGAACATCTGCTGAGCGGTGTCCGGGGCCTGCCGCCAGTCCTGTCCGCCGAAGGTGACCTGGGAGACCTTCTGGCCGGCGCCGAAGCAGTCGTAGACGGTGCAGCCGGGGAAGCCCTGCTTCCTGAGGCGGGTGTGGATGCCGCAGCGGAAGTCCGTCTGCAGGTTGGTGCACGGCTTTCCGGCGGCCTTGTTGACCGCGAAGTCCGCCGAGGCGGCGAACGGCAGGGCGACGCAGCACAGCCCGAAGCAGCTCTCGCAGTCTCCGCGCAGGGCGAGACCGCCCTCACCGGTCTCCGCGCCTTCGGGTATTCCTGCCACCGTGCCCACCGTGGTTCCTTTTGCCTGGTCGGGGCCCGAGTAGAGCCCGGCGCGCTCGCGCCCGTCCAGTCATTTTACGGAGTGCGTGCCGCGCGGCCGGACCCTCGCGGGCTCCCTCACGGGCCGGGCCGGGGCGCCACGCCGCCCACGACCGACCGTCTGGCGGGCTCGGCCGTGCCCGTCCAGCAGGTGCCGCGCCGGGCGAGGAGGCGGCGCAGCCAGACCTCAGTGGAGACGATTTCCGCGAGCCCGTCGAGCGGCAGCGGCTCTCCGGCGGCCGCGGCGCGCAGCGCGTCCCGGACGACCGCGGCCTCGATCAGGCCCGCGTCGGCCAGCAGGGGCGCCTCGAAGAGGTCCAGGAGCGGGCCGGCGGCCGCGCCGAGCCCGGCCCGGAGCGCTGCCGCGTGCGAGGCGTGGGACGTCGCTCCCCAGCCGGGCGGCAGGTCGCGGATGCCGGCTCCGGCCAGGGCGGCGCGCAATACGGATGCGCGCGCCCCGGGGCGTACCCGGAGCGCCTCGGGGAGTGCGCGGCAGGCGCGTACGACCTGGTTGTCGAGAAAGGGGGCGTGCAGTCGCTGGCCGCGCACCTCCGCAGCCTGTTCGAAGACGCGGTGGTCGGCGGCGTGGCGGCTGAGTGCGGCGGCGGCGCGGCGTTCGCCGGGGCGCTGGTGCTGGCCCGCCGGGCGGACGGCCGCGCGCTGGAGGCGAACCGATACTTCAGCGAGGGCCTCGCCCGTGAGCCAGCGCGCGGCGGGCCCCGGCCGACTCCAGGCGAGCGCCGCGAGCGAGGCGTCCACCGCTCCCGCCCCGGCCGTGCGGAATCCGGGCGCCAGCAGCCGTGCCGCGGCCTCCTCCACCCCCTCCCGGTAGGTCGTACGGGCCAGCCGGCGCGCCGCCCGGTAGACGGTGAACGGGACGAACAGCGAGTGCGTCGACGGGCCGTCCACGCGGGCCAGCGCCGAGACGGGCCGCAGCAGGTGGCGGCGCCGACGGTCCATCAGCAGGTCGGCCAGGCGGGCCGGGTGGGCGTCCAGGACCTGGCGGGCGCCGTGTCCGACGAAGTGGTCGGCGCTGCCGGCGGACAGCCGCCGCAGGTGCCGTCCGGCGGTGGCGAGGGCGGGGCCGGGTTCGTCGGTCAGCGGGCCGCCGCCCAGGCCGGCGTACGGCAGTGCCTCCGCTCCGGCCGCGACGATCACGTGCCTCAGGCGGGGGTCGGCGGCGATGGCGCGGGCGCGTTCCAGCTCGGACTCACGGGCCGGGCCGCCGCCGGCCGCGAGGTCGTTGAAGGTGACGGCGAGCAGCCGTTCTCCGGCTCCCGTGCCGGGCCCGGGCCGCCCGTGGGGCGGGCCGGGCATGCCCGGCAGCCCGGCGGCCAGCAGCGCCAGCGTGCTGGAGGCGACGCCTCCGGAGAGGTCGGCGCCGATGCCGGGCGCGGGGGCGGCGCCGAATGCCTCGCGTCGCCGGTGTGCGCCCGCGGCTGCGGCGGGGCCGGGAGTGCGGCGACCTTGTCCGTCGGGGTCCGCTGCGCCAAAGTCCGCCGCGTCGTGGGCCGTGGCGTGGCGGGGTGCGGCGAGGCGGGCGCGTACCGCCTCGACCAGCGCGTCCCGTACGCCCTCGATCGCCTGGCGCACGTCGAGTTGGGGCGCGGCGACGGCGAGGGAGGCGGTGGGCTCGTAGCCGGTGATGTCGCGGGCGCCGTCGCGCAGGACCAGCGCGTGGCCGGGCGGGACGCGCCGTACGCCGAGGTAGGGGGTGCCGTCGCCCAGGGCTTCCGGCGAGTCGGGGCAGGCGAGCAGGGCCGCGAGGTGGCCGATGTCGAGCTGGGCCTCGACGAGGTCGGCCAGGGGCAGCGCGGCCGTGGCGTAGGCGGTGCCGCCGGAGAAGGCGGTGTGGAAGACGGGCCGGGCGCCCGCCAAGTCGCCGGCGACGGTCACGCGCCGGCCGACCTGGGTGACGGCGGTGTAGCTGCCCGGCCAGGCGGTGAGGTGGCGCAGCGCGCCGCCGCGGGCGGCGAACAGTGCGGTGCGCAGCGTCTCGTCGCTCGCGCCGCAGCGGCCGAGGACGGCGATGCGGGTGGCATGATCGGCCCGGACGACGCGGATCTCGTCGGGGCGCCAGTCGCCGACCGCCCACAGGGGGGCGGGGCCGCCCCACAGGAGCCGGGCGCCGACGGGACGGACGGCGGGACCGCCCGGCCCGGCGGGCTCGCCCGAACCGGAGCCCGGGCCGGTTCCGGCGGCGGTGCAGCTCCAGCCCACCAACCAGCGCATCGCCGCCTCCACAGGCTGTGGACAACCAACAGGTAGCAGTCATCATGCACAGCGATACGGCGGTTGCGACATCCGGCGTGCAACACATTGATTGCGGGGGCGTGTCGGGCGGCGGGCGCCTCCAACTCACCTCGCAACGAGGGCGGGTGGCGGCCGGTGTGGTCGCAGGCTGCTGAGGGCGGCCGGATCCGGCCAAATTCGATTCGTCCGCACGGCAGGGGTTGAATCGGGGCCTTTCGCCAACTGTCGTAGCCCCTCGGCGCACTGACCGCACCACCCGGAGCGCCCGCCGGCGGGCCCGCGCGGGCGCCACCGGAGCGCGGTGCGCCGCCGGCGTCGGCCGGGCCGCCCCCGGGCGGATTCCGGGCGGCCTTCCGCTTCCGTCGGCGCGGCCTGCGGCGTCACAGTCCGGGAGGCGCGAGCCACCTCCCGGACCGTTCCGCCGCCCGCGGGGAATGAGGCGGCGGCTTCCCCCAGCCCACTGAATCCAGTGCAGCGGGCCAACCCACGCTCCTCCATGGAACCTCCGTCCGCGTTGGCGCGGACAGAGCGCACGATGGGCGCACGGCCACACACAACCGGAGCACGTGCCCCTCGATGCACGCACATACGGACCAGAATCTCGCCATCCGGGACATCGCCTCTTAACGGTCGGGATGCGGCGAACTACGCTGGGTTTACGAATGCCTCCTGCCTATGCCGGGGCGGGCGTCGTGTCGTCGAGGGGTGCGCATGTCCAGGGAGCCACGCGGGCCGAATGAGAAGCTGGGCACTGTCCTCGCCCTCGCAGGGATCAGCAACGCCGGTCTCGCGCGCAGGGTCAACGACCTCGGTGCGCAGCGCGGACTGACCCTCCGCTACGACAAGACCTCGGTCGCCCGGTGGGTGTCCAAGGGCATGGTCCCCCAGGGCGCGGCCCCTCATCTGATCGCCGCGGCGATAGCGGCCAAGCTCGGCCGGCCCGTTCCGCTGCACGAGATCGGGCTCGCGGACGCGGACCCGGCGCCGGAGGTGGGGCTTTCCTTTCCGCGCGATGTCGGCCAGGCCGTGCGCTCCGCGACCGAGCTGTACCGGCTTGATCTCGCCGGTCGGCGCGGTGGCGGGGGCATCTGGCAGAGCCTGGCCGGATCCTTTTCCGTCAGCGCCTACTCGACCCCCGCCTCGCGCTGGCTCATAACGCCCGCCGACAGCTCGGTGGCGCGCGAGCCGCAGCAGGCGGCCCGGGAGGCCGAGACCATCCGGGCGGCCGGCGCGGGCGGCGCCCACGGCGGCGGACCGGACTCCGGTTTAGCGCAGCGCGTCGGCCACAGCGACGTGACCAAGCTGCGGGAGGCCGCCGACGACGCCCGCCGCTGGGACTCCAAATACGGTGGCGGCGACTGGCGTTCGTCGATGGTCCCCGAGTGCCTGCGCGTCGACGCGGCGCCCCTGCTGCTGGGTTCGTACAGCGACGACGTGGGGCGCGCGCTGTTCGGCGCGACGGCCGAACTGACCCGGCTGGCCGGCTGGATGGCCTTCGACACCGGCCAGCAGGAGGCGGCCCAGCGCTACTACATCCAGGCGCTGCGGCTGGCCCGCGCGGCGGCGGACGTTCCCCTGGGCGGGTACGTCCTGGCGTCGATGAGCCTGCAGGCCACCTACCGCGGCTACGGCGACGAGGGCGTGGACCTCGCGCAGGCGGCCCTCGAGCGCAACCGCGGCCTGGCCACCGCCCGCACGATGAGCTTCTTCCGGCTGGTCGAGGCGCGCGCCCAGGCGAAGGCGGGCGACGCGCCGGCCTGCGGCGCCGCGCTCAAGGCCGCCGAGGGCTGGCTGGAGCGGGCGCGGCCGGGCGACGCCGACCCGTCCTGGCTGGACTTCTACTCCCCGGAGCGGTTCGCCGCCGACGCCGCGGAGTGCTACCGCGACCTGCGGATGCCGCGGCAGGTGCAGCGCTTCACGGAGCAGGCGCTGGCCCGTCCGACGGAGGAGTTCGTACGCTCGCACGGCCTGCGGCTGGTGGTCTCGGCGGTCGCCGAGCTGGAGTCGGGGAACCTGGACGCGGCATGCGCGGCGGGCGCGCGGGCGGTGGAGGTCGCCGGACGGATCTCCTCGGCGCGTACGACCGAGTACGTACGCGATCTGCTGCACCGGCTGGAACCGTACGGCAACGAGCCCCGGGTGGCGGAGCTGCGCGAGCGGGCCCGGCCGCTGCTGTTCGCTCCGGCATAGGGATGCGGGGGTGGCGACCGTTCGGCTCGGCGATTCAGCTCAGAGGCCGGCTCATGTCGGCTCAGCGCCTGGCTCACCGACCGGTTGTCCATGAATGATCTTTAGAGTTCCCATCAGGCGCGTCGATGTCAGTGGTACAGGTCATCATGGGTGCGTGGGTGAGGCGCTGAGGGGCATGCGCGGCGGCGAGCGCGGGGAGGTGACGTGAGGGTGGCGTACGACTGCGACGTGCTGGTGATCGGCGGCGGGATCGTGGGCCTGTCGACGGCCTACGCGATCACACGCGCCGCGCCGGGCACGCGCGTGGTGGTGCTGGAGAAGGAGAGCGGCCCGGCCCGCCACCAGACCGGGCGGAACAGCGGTGTGATCCACAGCGGGATCTATTACCGCCCCGGTTCCTTCAAAGCTCGCTTCGCGGTGCGGGGCGCGGCGGAGATGGTCGAGTTCTGCGCCGAGCACGACCTGCCGCACGCGGTGACGGGCAAGCTGATCGTCGCCACCGAGCGGGCCGAGCTGCCGCGGCTGCACGCCCTGGTCCAGCGCGGCCGGGAGAACGGCATCCCGGTGCGGGAGCTGGGCCCCGCGCAGATAACGGAGTACGAACCGGCGGTGCGGGGGCTCGCCGCCATCCACGTCGGCACGACGGGCGTGTGCGACTACGGCGCCGTGGCGCGGCGGCTGGCGCGCCTGGCGGAGGACGCCGGCAGCTCGGTGCGCTACGGGGCGGAGGTGCGCACCGTGGGGCGGCGGGGCGCGGTCGTCGCGGTGCGCACGGCACGCGGCGAGGTGCTGCGGGCCCGGGCGCTGGTCAACTGCGCGGGGCTGCACAGCGACCGGATCGCCCGGCTGGCGGGCGACGACCCGGGCATGCGCATCGTCCCCTTCCGGGGTGAGTACTTCGAGCTGGCCGCCGACCGTACGGACCTGGTGCGCGGCCTCGTCTACCCGGTGCCCGACCCCGCGTTCCCCTTCCTGGGCGTCCACCTCACCCGGGGCATCGACGGCACGGTGCACGTGGGGCCGAACGCGGTGCCGGCGCTGGCGCGCGAGGGGTACGACTGGGGGACGGTGCGGCCCGGCGAGCTGGCCGGGACGGTGACGTATCCGGGGGCGTGGCGGATAGCCCGGCGCCACTGGCGGTACGGGGCGGGCGAGGTGCGGCGCTCGCTGTCCAGGACCGCCTTCACGACGGCGGTGCGGCGGCTGCTGCCGGAGGTGCGGGCGGAGGACCTCATACCGGCGCCTTCGGGCGTACGGGCGCAGGCGGTGCTGCGCGACGGGACGCTGGTCGACGACTTCCTCTTCGCCGAGTCCCCCGGGATGGTGCACGTCCTCAACGCCCCCTCGCCCGCGGCGACGGCGTCGCTGCCGATCGGGCGGGAGGTGGCGCGGAGGGTGCTGGCGGGGCTGGAGAAAGGGCTTAGGGCGTAGGGGGCGGTGTGGGGGCGCCGGCGCCGGGGGTCAGCGCCGGGGCGCGTACACCCGTACGTAGTCGACGAGCATCCGGGCGGGGAAGGGCGTGGAGCGGTCGGGCGGCCCGGGCCAGTCGCCGCCGACGGCCAGGTTGAGCAGCAGGTAGTGCGGGTGGTCGAAGACCCACTTCTGGCCGCGCCGCAGCTGGTTCTTGCAGGCGTTGCCGTAGGTCTTGCCGTCGAGGTACCAGGTGACCGTGTCCGGGGTCCAGTCGATGCGGTAGGTGTGGAAGCCGTCGGCCAGGCTGCCTCCCCTGGGCAGCGCGGTGTGCCGCTCGAGGCCCTGGATGACGTAGCCGGGGCCGTGGATGGCGCCGTGGGCCGTGCCGGGCTCCCTGCCGAGGGCCTCCATGACGTCGATCTCGCCGTTGGCGGGCCAGGTGACCTTGTCGGCGTTCGCACCGAGCATCCAGAAGGCGGGCCACAGCCCCTGCCCCTTGGGGATCTTGATGCGGGCCTCGAAGCGGCCGTAGGCACGGGCGAACTTCCCCTTGGTGGTCAGCCGCGCGGAGGTGATGTCGCAGGGGCCGACGCCGCACTTCATGCCGCGTAGCCGTTCGTGGCGGGCGGTGACGGCGAGGTTGCCGCGGCCGTCGAGCGAGGCGTTGGCGGGCCGGTCCGTGTAGTACTGCCACTCGTGGTTGCCCCACTTGGGCTCCCCGCCCCGTTCGAAGCCCCATTTGGTGCGGTCCGGGCTTTGGTGGGCGGCCCCGCGAAACTCGTCGGACCAGACGAGCTTCCACTCACTGAGGTCGTTCCGGTCGCTTTGGTCGCTCCGGCTGCTCTGGTCGCTCCGCTCGTGGCGGGTCATGGAGGCGGCCCGCTTGCGCGGCGCGGCGTCGTCGTCGCGGACGGAGTCGCCGGGGCCGGCCGGGCCGCAGCCCGTGCCGGCGAGCGTGAGGACGGCGATGGCCGCGGCGATCGCGGTCAGGGAGGGGAGGCGCAGTCGCATGAGGGATTCCGGGGGTTCCGTCGCAGGGAAGTCGCAGAATTCGCAGGGGAGAGGGGGAAGGGGTTCTCCGCCCTGGTGGGCCGGGCCAGGAGGAGCGTAAGAGGCGCGGCGGGCGGGCCGGGGGCGCCGCCACGCCGCCGACGCGGTTGATCACACGATCGGCTGAGCGCATGATCGGCTCGAGTCGCGGGCAGCGGGACTGGGGACGGCCGCCGAGGCAGTGTGGCCGAGGAGGTGTGACGGCCGCCGCTTCCCTCGGCCCCTCGGGTACCGGCCGGCCGCCCGTAGACTTGAGGAACTGTGTCCGAGAACCACGCCTCCCCCGCCCCCGCCGCTCCCGCCGCAGGCCCGGCTACGCCCCGCCCCCGGCGGGAACCGATGTTCCCCGACGGCCCGGCCCCGGACCCCGCGGGTTCGCACCACGAGCGCCGCATCCGCTCGTTCCAGCCGCGCCGCAGCCGCGTCACGACCGGACAGGGCGAAGCTCTGCGCCGCCTGTGGCCGCAGTGGGGCCTGGACATCGACGGGCTCAGCAAGCTGGACCTCGGCGAGCTCTTCGGCGACCCCGCGCTGCCCGTCGTCCTGGAGATCGGCTTCGGCATGGGCGAGGCGACGGCCAAGATGGCGGCCGCCGACCCCGGCACCGGCATCCTCGCCTGCGACGTGCACACCCCCGGCCAGGGCAACCTGCTCAACCTCGCCGAGCAGAACGGCCTGAACAACGTCCGGGTGGCCAACGGCGACGCGATCATCCTGCTGCGCGAGATGCTCGCCCCCGACGCCCTCGCCGGCCTCCGCGTCTACTTCCCGGACCCCTGGCCCAAGAAGCGCCACCACAAGCGCCGCCTGATCCAGCCGGAGTTCCTGGCGCTCGCCGCCACCCGCCTGGCGCCCGGTGCCCTGCTGCACTGCGCGACGGACTGGGAGCCGTACGCCGAGCAGATGCTGGAGGTGCTCTCGGCCAGCCCGGACTTCGAGAACACCCAGCCCGACGGCGGCTACGCCCCGCGCCCGGAGTTCCGTCCGCTGACCCGGTTCGAGGGCCAGGGCCTGGACAAGGGGCACGTGGTGCACGACCTGCTGTTCCGCCGCCGCGCGGACCGGTAGCTGCTCCGCGGGAGTCCGTCGGCCGCCCGGCTCCGTCCGGGCCGGAAAACGGTCACGGCACCGGGCGGGGCTTGGTTAGGGTCAACGCGTGCATGAGTCCGCCACCGCGCCCCTCCAGCAGCCCCCGCCTCCCCCTGCGTCGTCCCACTACAAGCCGCGCCGCGCGCTGTGGGACACGCTCTGGGACCACAAGGCAGTACGCGTCGGCGGACTGTTCCTGCTGCTCGCCCTCTGCGGCCTGATCATCCTCGCGCTCGTGCGCGAGCAGACCGGCACCGAGGGCTTCCTGGTCGGGCTGGGCCTGGCCGTACTGCCCGTACCGCTGCTGATAGCCGCGCTCCGCTGGGTGGACCGGGTCGACCCGAAGCCCTGGCGGAACCTGATCTTCGCCTTCGCCTGGGGCGCCTGTGCGGCCACGCTCGTGGCGCTGCTGGCCAACGGCATAGCCACGAAGTGGCTCGTCACCACGATCGACTTCTCCGAGCGCGGCGACGCCTCGAGCGTGGGCGCCACGTTCGTGGCGCCGGTGGTCGAGGAGAGCGGCAAGGCCGCGGCCGTCCTCCTGCTCTACCTCTTCCGGAGGCGGGACTTCAACGGCATCGTCGACGGCGTGGTGGTCGCCGGCGTCACGGCGACCGGCTTCGCCTTCACGGAGAACATCCTCTACCTCGGCAACGCCTTCGCGTCCGACCAGAGCTTCGGCTACACGGGCCTGCACTCGACGACGGCGGCCACGTTCTTCATCCGCGTGCTGATGTCGCCCTTCGCGCACCCGCTCTTCACCGCGATGACCGGCCTGGGCTTCGGCCTGGCGGCGACCCTGGCGCCCCAGCGCCGCGTCCTGCGCGTGCTCGTGCCCGTCGCCGCCCTCCTGACGGCCATGCTCCTGCACGGCCTGTGGAACGGCTCGGCCAGCCTGGGCGGCCTCGGCTTCCTCGCCGTCTACGCCCTCTTCATGGTCCCGGTCTTCGGCCTCCTGACCTGGCTGACCATCTGGTCCCGCCAGAACGAGCTCCGCATCGTCCAGGCCCACCTCCCCGCCTACCAGGCCGCCGGCTGGCTCACCCCGCCCGAGCCCCTCGCCCTCTCCTCCATGCGCGCCCGCGGCATCGCCCGCGACGTGGCCCGCCGCACGGGCGGCCCGGCCGCGGCCCGCACGGTCGCCGAGTACATCTCCTTCGCCACCTCCCTGGCCTTCCTCCGCCACCGCGCCCACCGCGGCACCCCCGACCCCAACTTCACCGCCCGGGAGCAGGAGCTCCTGCACCACCTGTGGCAGCGCAAGACGGTGGCCCAGCCCGCCCTGACCCAGGCCACGGCGGGGGTGCCGAGGCCGTTCGCGATGCCGATGCCGATGCCCGCACCGGGACAGGCCTGGGGAACGCCCCCGGCCATGCCCCCGACACCAGCCTGGCCCCAGGCCCCGGGGCGGCAGCTCTAGGAACGGCAGTGGCTGCTGTTAATCGGACCGTCTCACTCCTGACCGGCACTACCCTCTGAACCGTGCCCGAAGACACCGAGTGGACGCCCCCCGAAGGCTCCTGGGCCTCCTCAGCAGCCCGCCGCCGCAACATGCAGGCCATCCGCAGCCGGGATACGAAGCCCGAGCAGCTGATCCGCCGGCTCGTCCACGCCCAGGGCCTCCGCTACCGCGTGCACGCACGGCCCATCCCCGACCTGCGCCGGACCGCGGACCTGGTCTTCCGCCCGGTGAAGGTCGCCGTCTTCATCGACGGCTGCTACTGGCACGGGTGCCCGGAGCACTACCTAGCGCCCCGAATCAACGCGGGTTACTGGTCCGAGAAGGTCGCGCGCAACATGGCGCGCGACCGGGACACAGATGAAAGGCTCATCGCCGAAGGCTGGCTCGTGCTCCGCTTTTGGGAGCACGAATCCTCAGACGCTTGCAGCCTCAAGATTGTCAGCACGGTCCGAAACCGTCGCGCTGAGCTCGGCTTCCCCCCGAGCACCGGGGACTAGGGCCGTCCCAACCAGTTCGGCACCGGTCTGGTCTTCCGGACGCAGCACTGCAGCAATTGCCCTGCCCACGGCTTCAGCAACCGGCGGCGGGAAGGCATTGCCAACCTGGCGGTAGCGCGCGGTCTTTCCGCCAGAGAACTTCCAGTGCCGCGGGAAGCCCTGAATGATTGCGGCCTGCTCTACGGTGAGCATAGGGCCGTTTTCCCGGAAGAGATCGCGTTCGGGAATGCACTTTTCAAGGTCGTTGGCAACGCCCCAGCCGTCCACGCCCAGAGCAGCCCATGCGGCCTTGGCCCGGCTGGGGCCCAGGTCAGCCCCTCCGTGCTTCTTCGAGCCGCCGACCAGCGTAGGAGCCTCGCTGGCACGACGCGTCGCCGTATCAAGCCACTTGTCGAAGATGGCCTTGCCCTTCACGCCGTGCGGCTCGCACCGCTCCCACATAGTTTCCTTGAGGGCTTCTGCAACGGTGACAATTTTCTCGTCGCCAGTAGGCCACTCGAACTTTGTGTCCTGCATGTACTTCTTGTCAATCATGACGAGAATTGCCCGCGGACGAAGCTGTGGAACTCCATACGAACGTGCTTCAATCAGTTCCCAGCCACAGAACTCATATTCAAGCTCCACAAGCTCCGCCACAATACGGTCGCGATAAGGAGTGAATTTTCCGTCGAGAATTCCGCGGACATTCTCAATCATGATAGCCTTGGGGCGAAGCTGCTCCGCAAGCTGAAGCATCCTGGGAAAGAGGTCCCGCTCATCCTCTTCGCCGAGCTGCCGACCCGCGACCGAGAATGGCGGGCACGGAACACCACCAGCCAAGAGATCCAGCTCTCCGGGCTTGAGCCCGAAGCCGACGAGCTGCTCATGCTCGAAGGGGTCAACGTCGTTGACATCACCTTCCACGACCTGGCAGCCAGTCCAGTCGGGGTGCTGAGCAACGTTGTCCCGCAACGTCTGGCAGGCGTGCTTGTCAATCTCCAGAAGAGCCAGGTGCCGGAACCCGGCGTCATGCAGGCCCACCGCCTGCCCGCCAGCGCCGGCACAGATCTCGATCGAGGTCAGCGGAGTACCGCTGGAGCTCATCGCCCCTCCTGGTTTGGCTCAAAGCAGACGTATCAGTGTCGCAGAAGTCGCGTGGGTCGCTGCATCAACGCAACAACGCCTCGCAGCTGCCTGAGCCAGGAAGTGTCCCACTTCCCTCTAGCACCGGTGGTCCAAGAGAAGGAAAGGACTGCGCTCCGCGGGCGTAGGCCGTCGACTCAGCCACCTTATCGAACACACATTTCATCTGGCGGCCGGTTGACCGGGACTCCAACGCCCCAGGGCCGGCATGCTCCCCACCCTTCCGGCATCAGAACCTCAGCGGCCCACGGCCTCTTGACCCAGGTACGGACGCTGGCTATCCCCGCACTCAGCGCTTCGTGAGGAACGAATAGCCGGACCGATTCCCAACGCGCTGAGTGATGGCTGTCATGGGGGCAGGCCTGCGCCAGCCACTCGGGGTCAACGGTGGCGGTTGCTGCCACCTCGCCATACGGTCCGAGCAGCACCGCGACCATCGCCCACCCGTCATCCCGGCTCAGCGTCTCGTACTCGTGCCTGGACAGGTAGACAACCAGCCGTGAGGGATCTGTGGTCGTCTTCACTTCTATGTGAACGGGACGCTGCCGTTCACCAGATACCTCGATGTCGTAGCCGTAGCTGTCTGACTCTGCAGCCACATGCCGCACCTCGGCCTCCAGGGCCTGGCGCAGGAGCAACAGCAACGCCTGCTCGCCCGCCTCCCCGACTCGCTCCCGCAGGGAGGTGTCGACCTTGCAGCGAACGGCGAGAAGCGCAGCTCCGACATCGTGGTCGCTCATATTGAGGACCCCAGCCATCCGCCGGGCTTCCTTGGGCAACCCCTCCGGCCCGCTCAACGGCCAATCCCCCAAGACCAGCCACTCGGGGAGCGCGGCCTCCAGGAGAGAAGCCAGCAGCCCTCGATCGTCGTCTGCCCAGCCGTCCGAAGGCAGTGTCGCCAACCGGTCGTCGCCTCTCAGCAGTCCGACCTGCCGCAGCCATACCAGTGCGTCGGCATAGTGCGCGGGTGTCAGATCGCTGTACCGCCGGTGATGTGTGAACAACGCCCGCAGCCGGGACACCTCCTCCGCGCGAAGGTGCACCAGCCAGCGCACCGCCGCACGCAGTACGCCGTCACCGGGCAGCGACGCCATCAAGGTGCCCAAGAAGCGCCCGAACATCCGCCATATCCATGCCTCCGGCTACAGATGGCTCCTCTTGAAGGTCTGCAAGCTGCTGCACGGACGGGTCATCGAGGATGCGCCCCATGAACTCCAGCTTCTCCTCCAACCTCAGCGCGACGACCTCATCAATGGTTCCGCGAGCAGCGAGAACCGTCACCCTTGTCTCCGTGTCCGGGGCAAGGCCCAGCCGGTGGATACGGTCTAGGCTTTGCAGAAACCGGCCCGCCATGAAATCCCGGTCCACATAGACCGCGTCGTGACAAATCTGATGAAGACTGATGCCCTCGCCCAGCGTGGCAGGATTGGACAGCAGTACAGAGCAGGCGGGATCTTCCCTAAAGCGTCGAATCTGCTCCTCCCGGTCTACGGTCCCACCATGAACGACCGCCGGTTGGTACTTGGCGAGCAGCCTTTCCAGGGTCGCCAAACTGCGGACGAACGTCGTCCATACAAGCGTCTTCCGACCCCGTGCAGCGTTCTCCGCAACGATAGTGAGTGCTTCCTTGTATTTCGGAGACATTTCATAATCCGGAAGGTTCCGCATCAATTCGTACAGCGGATCACTCTGGGGAACATCAAGCGGCGGTACGCGATAAGAGAGTGGTTCGTACCGGCTGCTCCCCTCGACCAAAAGCGCTGGGCTGGTAGCCGCCATGAGGAGGCGCAACAGAGCTTTCCCAAGTGCATCGAAGTCATCCCGGGAGGCTTCTGCCCGGGCAGAGAACCTACCAACCATGGCGTCGTAAATCTCGCGATGCAGGACCGGCATATCCACAAATCGGATCCGGGTCTCGAAGGCAGGAAGTTCCAGTTCCTGCTTGGTAGTCCGGGTGAACAGAGGCCGCAGCACAGTGCTGGCGTAAGCAAGGTCCCCGCCGCCCACAGCGCTCGTCACAACACGGCGTCCGTGGCCAGGCCATACGAAGGAAAGCAGGTTCTCTAGGTCACGCGCACCATTGGGCGCTGGAGTGCCGGTGAGGATCAAGCGGCGCAGGGCCAGCGGCCCCAGTGCCATACAAGCACTCCCATACGTACCGCGAGCCCCCAGCTTCATCCGGTGTGCTTCATCAAGGATGATCATGGTGGGTGCTGCGCGGACCCAGGAAGCCAGGGAAGCAAGCGACCGGTCGAGACGCTCATAGTTCACAATCAGCACCTCTGCCCCGGGGTCCGGAGACTTACCCATGACGCTGGCTGTCAAGGGCTGCTTGAAGCATGCTTGGCTCTCAAATTGCCATGACTCGTAAGCAGACTTAGGACTTACAACGAGCAGACGCCGGACCTCGCCGCGCTCGCGCAAAGCCGCGAACACTGCGAGGCCTACGCGGGTTTTACCTGCCCCAGGAACGCTGAAGTTGGCCCCGTGCCTCAAGGAGAGAAGGCGCGCTATGTCCCGCTTCTGAAAGGTGGTGAGGTCGGCCCGCCAACCCGCTCCAAGAAGCGAACCGACGTCTTCCGGACCCACCGTTGCAGCACCAGGTTCCTGCCCCTGAAGGCTGCGCTCAGCTGTCTCGGCGTCGTCGAGCACACTCCCAACGAGCCCTGCCAGGTCTTCATCCCACTGAACATCGCCCGGGGAGGGCCAGGACCCCAGCGCACTGATCCCGACGAGGAGGTCGTCAAGGTCGACCTCCAGGGACAGGGGCCCGCGCTGGCCACCCGCAGGGAAGCGGGCAGCCAGCTGGACGAGATCATTCTGGTGCTGTGGGACCGTACGCAGAACCGCTCTTGTGCGGGTTACGTCGAAGCCAATTCTCAAGGATGGCTCTGTGCCGACCACCGGTCTCAGCCCTTCTGCTGGAATACATCAATCAGCCATGCCACCCCGTCGCCGGGGGCGG
Organism: Streptomyces griseocarneus; assembly: GCF_014655595.1. Classification (GTDB taxonomy): domain Bacteria; phylum Actinomycetota; class Actinomycetes; order Streptomycetales; family Streptomycetaceae; genus Streptomyces; species Streptomyces griseocarneus. The sequence goes on from NZ_BNBL01000004.1 coordinate 24,834, forward strand.
GGATGCTGCGCGCAGACTCCGTCGCCAGCTTGCTCAGGCTTTCTCGCAGCTTCAGGACTGCCTCGTCGTAGGCCTCCTCATCAAGACTGCGTGACGCGCGGGCCATGACCAGGTCCGTTACGCACTGATCAATCGCCTGACATGCATCTGTAAGCCGGTCTGGCGCCGCCTGCTTGCGTTTCCGGACACGCGCGTCCTTGCCGGCAGGCACCAAAGCATCGTCTACAGCCTCCCAAGCCGCCTTGCGCATCCGGGTCGCTGCTGTATACCGCTCGGTGGAGACGATATCCACTGCGCCCTCGGCGGCCTTTGCCTTAAGCACGGAGTCGGTGAAGGACCTCGCAGCGAATACTTTAGCGTCGTCGGCCCTGACCGACCGGCCTAGGCCGGGAATCGCCACGGCCGCTACGGCCGTCGGCGCAGACTTAAATTCGCCCGGAAGGCGCTGATCCAGGTACCGCTCCCGGAATTCGGGCTCGATGAGGCGCACATCCGTCTTAGAGAACCCGAGAACGATTGCGGCCAGTCGTGTCTCTTTCATCAAGTCTGCCTTTTCCTTGTTGGCAGCAGCATCCTTGACGTATCGACGGTGCAACTCTCGCAGTTTCTCCTGGTGTTGCTCAAAATCCATCAGCCGAAGCTGAGCCTCACCGTCCCGGCTTCGCTCGATCAGATCATGCAGGCAGGCAAGGACCCAGAGATCCTGTTCGCAAGTCGCCTTCCGGATACGGAACTCGCGCGCAATGTCGGACAGTGACCGGCCGGCCGCGAACTGCTCTTCAACAGCCAAGAGCCGGTTAATGTACGAGTAGTCGCGACGATGCTCCTTGCGGAGCTGCAACGACAACTCAACGGTGTTGATATCCTGCCAGGTGCAAGATTCGGGCAGTACGGCCACCCGCATACTGGCAACGCCCAGCTCCTTCAGAGCCGCTCGTCGAGTATTTCCATTGACCAGCACACCATCGCGGGTAATCAAGCCCGGTTCGTTTTGCTTGAATTCACGCAGGCTCTCCATGAGCACGTCGAACTCGGGGTCAGGCTTCGACGGGTCAGCCGGCAGAGCCTTGAGCAGGTGATGGAGGTAAGACTGACCGTCCGGGCCCCACGGGTTAGCGTCCAGTTTCCGGTCACGCTCGGGGTCGTGGCTGCGCTGAGCACGGATGCGGTGAGTACCCGGGTTGTAGTACAGCGCGTCGACCGGCATGTCGATCACTTCGAAGTGGGTTGGCGTCCCACGCCACTCGATCGTCTGGGTCTCCCGGGCGCCGGCTTGCTGGGCGACCTCGTGCAAGCGCTGCTCGATGAGCTCCTTGTTCTCTGCCGCCAGCGGCGGCCTGCCGAAGTCTTTACTCACAGCCCTCTCCTACAGGGTCATGCTGGTCTGGCGTGCCGACCGGTGGGGCCCTCCATCCACGGCCCCACCGTCTGCAGCAACGCTCCAGATCAACCCTCGTTAGATTCAAGTACCTTGCGGACTTTATCCCTGGAGGCACCCGGCAGGGATCGATAGTGGGCCCACAGCTGTTCAAGGGCGCTCAGCTCGCGCCGGTCAGCAGCTATCCAGCCGGCAAGGAGCTTCTTCTCGTAGGCTCCCAGGTCCTGCACGCCCTCTATCACCGCCGGCAGATCTGCTACGAGGCCCCGCCCTCCCACCCGGCAGCGCTTGCACTCCGTCACCAACTCAACCGCGGTGCTGCCGTCCGGCTGGAGTACCTCGCGCCGCGCGATATCAAGCTGCACCAGCTCGTGTGAGCCCTCGTAGCTCTCTCCGGTTGAGATTCCGCAGGACCTGCAGATGTAGCCGTCGCGAGAAATGATCTCCCGACGCTGGGTAGCCGAGATCGCAGTGCTCGGTCTTGTGCTCTTGCCGGGCTCCCACACCGGGATGCCTTGGAGGACAAACCTCTGCTCGTGTGCCTCCAGTTCAGGGTCTTCACGGTTTGTCGCAATTTGCCAGCCGAAGTCCCGGAGATCCCGCATCCTTCGATCGATCTGAGACGTATCCGGGAACGCGTCACGCAACTGACTCTTAGTGAAAACGTTGCCCTCACCCACCTCAGCAACGAGCCACAGCGCCGCCCGCTTCATCGTTCCGAGCTTCTGGTCCTGCCAGGACGGCATATCCATTACGCCCCCACCTCCGCCTAGTTGGAAGAAATGCCCGCCTTGTACACCTCGCGGCTTATCGCCCCTCCTACCAGCGGTATGGAGGTGAGTGCACCTTGCGGCACATCCCATTCGAACCTGCCTGCCCGCCTTCTTCCAACCCCACCCCTGTCCCTTCTTGTCCCTTCCTGCAATAGGGACAAGAACCATCGACGCTCAGGTGTCCCTCCGTCAGATCTGACAGAAAAGGGGACAGCGGAGGACGGGAAATGCTCTAGATCAGCTTCACAACTACCCGATCAGGGGCCAGACTCGATCTAGATCTGTCACGTATAACTGGCCACAGGAGTCGAGTTGCCGCCGAACAAGTCGCTGGAGGACCTCCCGTCGGACATGCCTGCCGCCCGGCGGGAGTTCGCTGAAGCCATGCGCGGGATCCGTAGCTGTCTGGATCTCTCCCAGCGAGGGATCGCCACTGCAGTCCAGAGCAACAAGACCACGGTGAACGAGTGTCTCAACGCCCGCAAGGTCTCCCGTGGTGACATCGATGTGATCAAGCGGATCTACGACTTGGCAGCACAGAGCGCACAGCATGCTGCGCTCCCGGTCACCTGGGACAAGCTCGTCTTACTGTTCGAGGAGCTCTGGAAAGAAGAGGAGAGGTTGGCGCCGCGGTCGCCCATAGCCGTCCCTCATACCTCGAAGAAGGAGCGTCAGCCGCGCGCCGTTGCTACGCCTCCCGTCAGGAGGCGCCTGACGCGTGTGCGCAACGGCAGGTCGCACCAGCGAGCTGCCATCCGTCGCGCGCGGCAGGCCACGGCCCATGTCGGCGCATCCGCGGCGACAACAGATCTGGAAGCTTCGACGGCCTCGGCAGTTGCGCCGGTCCCCAGTCGGCAGGGGGACCGGCCACACGAAAACAACAGCGAACGCTTGACCGAAATGAGCTGGCCGGGACTCCAGGAGGTGGCAGTACACCTGGACCGCGGTCGCACTCTCGACGCGGTCACCATTCTTCGGAACGCGGGATGGGCGCTGCCTGTGGAAGAGGTACCTGGTGCCATCTCGGATTGTCGGGCCGCAGGGCTCGATGATGCAGCCGAGACCATGCTGAGCAGCGCCGGACAACGGGACATCAATGCTGTTCTCTACCTCGCGACCACGTTCAACAACGAGCATCGCCATGACGACGTCGGTGCCCTGCTCCGCTCTGCGTCACGCGCGAGAGCGTAGCTGCGTCACGCTGCCCGCCATCCACATCTACCGTTCAGCTAAGCCAGGGAGTAGTCATCAATACCGACCCGTTGAATGGCCGCACCGCCCGGCGTCGCACCACGGCACCGCGTCAGGAGTCCCGTCTCAGCAGCGACCTGGTTGCATTCCTGGCCGTCCTGGGCTTCAACCTCGCTCTCGCCTTCGCCGTCATCTTCTCGACGGATGCCTACCCGCCCGCCATCCTGGGCGCGGCTGGGGCGGCCACCGCCGTGGAATTCGGCACGTGGGCGAAGTTTCGTAGACCCCGCGACGCTGGCATCCGGACTGGGCGTCTGGGTGGTCACTTGAAGTACAAGAGGCGGGGCGTGGACTTTCAGCTCACGTTAGGTGAGTCCGCTCCCGACTCTGGCACTGCCGCTTCACGAACGTCGCCGTAATCCTGGCCGGCCGGCGCCAGGCTGCGTTCAAGGCGTGCATCCCTGTACACCAGAGAGCAGCCCATGCCACTTCCCTGTACTGGCTGGTGGAGCCGGAGCCTGGGATTCGGGGGCGGGATTCGAGCTGCCCTCTTAGGAGTAGGTCTCCCGTACGTACTTCTCCCGGACCGCGCGCGACGACGCCTGATGGGATCGGTTTCTCGGAGATGGCCACAGAAGCCGCGCCCGAGCCTGCGCCCGTCACCGTACCGGCTTCCCCTCAACCGACCCGTCCCGCCGTGTCATGGAATGCAGCGGCTGCGGCACCCCCGGCCGGCGCGAAGCGCTTCCCGGCGGACTCTGCCGCGCCTGTCACGGTGATCCGCCGCACGCCGAACCGGCGCCCGTCCTCGTCGGCGGTGACGTGCACGTCCTCGTCTCGCGGCTGCGCGGCCTGGCCCGCACCCGCACGCGTGGCTCGAGGTCGCCGCGTTAGCCTCGAGAGATCGTCTCTTGATGTGGAGGTTGCGGCTGTGGCGGCAATGGCGAAGGTTCCTGGGTCCGTGATTGCTGCCGCCGGGCTCGTCGGTGGGTATGGCGTGGCGCGGTGGAGCAAGAAGCGGCCGCTGGGTGGGGTGGTGCTGGCCGCCGCCGGGGCGGTGGCTGCCCGGCAGTGGAAGGAGTCGGCCGGGAACGGTGCTGCCGCCGGGCTGACCGGGCTTTACGTCGCTGCCTTCGCCGGGTCGCACCCGCTGGCGAAGAAGGTGGGGGCCTGGCCGTCCGTGTTCGGGGTGGCCGGGGCCGTCGCGCTCGCGTCGTGGGCCGTGGAGCGGCGCGCCTGAGCAGCGCCGCTCCCGTGCCTTACGCCGAGGCCGCTGTGAGCTTGGTCAGCTCGGTGTCGGTCAGCTTCAGGTCCGCGACCGCCAGCAGGGCCGGGAGCTGGTCCACCGTGCGGGCGCTGGCCAGGGGGGTGGCCACCGTCGGCTGGGCGGCGAGCCAGGCCAGGGCGACCGTGGCGACCTCGGCGCCGCGGGCGGCCGCCACCTCGTCCAGGGCGGCCAGGACCCGTACGCCGCGCTCCGACTCCAGGTGCTTGCCGGCGCCGGACGCCCGGGCGCTGTCCACCGTCGCGCCGGGGCGGTACTTGCCGGTGAGGAAGCCCGAGGCGAGGGCGAAGTACGGGACCGCGGCCAGGCCGTGCTCGGCGGCCGCGGCCGCCAGGTCGCCCTCGTAGGTGTCGCGGGAGACCAGGTTGTAGTGGGGCTGGATCGCCACGTACTTGGCCAGGCCGGAGGCTTCCGAGAAGGCGAGGGAGGCCCGCAGGCGCTCGGCCGTGATGTTGGAGGCGGCGATCTCGCGGACCTTGCCCTCCTTCACCAGGGCGTCCAGGGTCGTGATGATGTCCTCGACCGGCACCGACTCGTCGTCGACGTGGGTGTAGTAGAGGTCGATGCGGTCCGTGCGCAGGCGGCGCAGGGAGGCCTCGACGTCCGCCTTGATCACGGCCGGCTTCAGGCCCCGGTGCTCCGGGACGCCGTGGCCGACCTTGGTGGCCACGACGACGGCGTCGCGGTTGCCGCGGGCGGCCATCCAGTCGCCGATGACGGTCTCGGATTCACCGCCCTGGTTCCCGGGCACCCAGGCCGAATAGACGTCGGCCGTGTCGAGGAAATTGCCGCCGGCCTCCGCGTATGCGTCGAGGACGGCGAAGGACTGCTTTTCGTCGGCGGTCCAGCCGAAGACGTTGCCGCCGAGGGCCAGGGGGTGGACGGAAAGACTGCCGATCGTGCGATGAGTGTCAGCCATGCGATGCGTCAACTCCCCTGCGCAGGTAGTTATTCCGCAGGTGCGGGCGCCGGCAGGGGCTCCGGAGGGTGGACGGAAAGGGGTGCCGCGATGTCCTCGAGGGAGCGGCCCTCGGCGCGTACGGCCAGGAAGGCAGCCACCACTCCGCCCACGCACATCAGCGTCGCGCCGATGCTGAAGGCCAGGACGGTGTCGCCGACGACTCCGCTCTGCGTCAGGGCGGAGAAGAGCAGGGGGCCGCTGATGCCGCCCGCCGCCGTGCCCACCGCGTAGAAGAAGGCGATGGCCATGGCCCGGGTCTCCATCGGGAAGATCTCGGAGACCGTCAGATACGCGCTGCTCGCGCCCGCCGAGGCGAAGAAGAGGACGACGGCCCAGCAGGCGGTGAGCGTGACGGCGTTGAGCCGGCCCGCGCCGAAGAGCCAGGCCGTGCCGAAGAGCAGGACCCCGGCCAGCAGATAGGTCGAGGAGATCATGATGCGCCGGCCGACGGTGTCGAAGAGCTTGCCGAGGAGGAGCGGGCCGAGGAAGTTGCCCACCGCTATGACGGCGAAGAAGTAGCCGGTGCGGGAGGTCGAGACGCCGAAGAAGCGGGTGAGGATGGCGCCGAAACCGAAGGTGATGGCGTTGTAGAGGAATGCCTGCCCGACGAAGAGGGCGAGTCCCAGGGCGGCCCGGCGCCGGTAGTCGGAGAAGACCGTGCGCGCGATGTCCCGGAAGCCGAAGCTCTCGCGCTGCTGGATGGTGATGCTGCCCTTGGGTGGCGGCAGCTTGGTGCCCTTCTCCTTCTCGACGCGCTTCTCGATCGCCGTGACCAGTTGTTCGGCTTCCTTGGCGCGGCCGTGAATGAACAGCCAGCGCGGACTTTCCGGCACATGGCGCCGTACGAGCAGGATCACCAGCCCCAGGACGACGCCCAGCGCGAAGGTCAGCCGCCAGCCCAGGCCCTTGGGGAAGATGCTCGTGTCGAGCATGAGGATCGACAGCAACGAGCCCGCGATGGCGCCGAGCCAGAAGCTGCCGTTGATGATCAGGTCGACCCGGCCCCGGTAGACGGCGGGGATCAGTTCGTCGATGGCGGAGTTGATGGCCGCGTACTCGCCGCCGATGCCGAAGCCCGTCATGAAGCGGAAGGCGAAGAACCACCAGGACGAGTACGAGAGCGCGGTGAGTGCCGTCGCGCCCAGATAGACGGCGAGCGTGACCATGAAGAGTCTTTTGCGGCCGAAGAGATCCGTCAGCCGGCCGAAGAAGAGCGCGCCGGAACACGCGCCCGCCACATAGAGGGCCGCGGCCAGGCCGGTCACCCCGCCCGAGGTGATCGGCAGACCGCTGCCCTGCTCGGAGAGCCGGCCGGCGATGTTCCCGACGACCGTCACCTCCAGGCCGTCCAGGATCCAGACCGTGCCGAGACCGATCACCACAGTCCAGTGCCACCGGGACCAGGGAAGGCGGTCCAGGCGGGCAGGCACCGACGTGGTGATCGTTGTCGCGGTCGTCGTCACATGCTCTGATTTCCCGATCGGCAGCAGAACATTCCCATCAAATGGGATATTCAGCGTCTATAACCCGGGTGCCCCGCTACGGTTGCAGACGGCCGCGACTGCGAACCCCACACGGCCGCCTACGGGGCGTGCACCGGCGGTACGCGCCCCGGCCCCCTGGGCCCTTGTACAGCCGCACCTCTGCGGCCGCACCCGACGGCGCCCTACGGTCGCAGGCCCCTGCCCCGCAGCCACGACAGCGGGTCTATCGGCGAACCGCCACCCGGCCGTACCTCGAGATGCAGATGCGGGCCGGTCACGTTGCCGGTCGCGCCCACCCGCCCGATGATCGTGCCGGGGCCGACCTTGCCCGACGTCACGACCATCGACGACAGGTGGCAGTACCAGACCTGGGTGCCGTCATCGAGGGTCAGCACGATCCGGTAGCCGTACGCGCCCGCCCACCCGGCCTGGGTGACCGTGCCGCCGCCGACCGCCTTCACCGGCGTACCGGTCGGGGCGGCGAAGTCCTCGCCGGTGTGGTTCGAGGACCACATGTTGCCCGCCTGACCGAAACCGGCGGTGAGGGTGTACGAGCCGAGGGGCAGGACGTACGAGCGGACAGGCGTGGTGCGGGTGGTGCCCCTGGCGGCCCGCCGGGCACTCTCCTGACCCCCGGCCGCCGCGCCGACGGCCTCCGGCCCGGCCTTCGCCGTCCCCGGCCGCACCGCCTGTGCCGCCTGAGCCGCCTTCTCGGCCTTCCCGGCCTGCTCCGCCTCGTCGGCCTCGCCGGCCGCGCGCGCCTCGTACGCCTCCGCCTTCTCCGCGTTCTCCGCCTTCTCTACCTTCTCCGCGGCCACCTTCCGCGTCGACTCGGCCGCCTCGTGCTCCTCGCTCTCGCGCGCCGCGTCGTCGGCCAGGCCCTGCTGGCGCTCGGCCTGCTGGAGGATGCGGGCCCGCAGCACCTCGCCGGCGTCGGCGACGCTCTGCGCGGACTGCGGCGTGGACTGCGGCGCGGCCTCGGCGTGCCGGGCGGCCCCGGCCGACTCGCCGGCCGCCGCGGTCGTCACATTCCCGGTCGTCTCGTCCCCGGGCGTCTCGCCCTGGGCCTTACCGTCTTCGGTGATCAGTGAGCCGACGCCCGGGATCTTCTGGGCCAGCTCCGGCACGGATATCGGCGCCGCCGGCCGGTCCTGGGCGCTCGCCATGCCGCCCGCGCCCACCGCCGCGATCATGCCCACGCCCAGCACCGCGCCACTGCGGGCCATCGTGCCGCCACGCTGCTTGACCACGCGGTGTCTGCCGCGGGCCGGGGGCACCGGCGAATCCTCGGAGGGGTTCCACTCGCTCGCGGGCTCCTCGGCACCGGCGAGGGCCGCAGGATGCGCTTCGGTCGCACCGCCCTCGTACCCGTCGTATCCGTCGTAGCCGCCGTACCCGTCGTACGTCTCATGCGCGGCAGACGTGCCGGCCGCTTCGTAGGTGCCGTACGTGCCGTACGTGCCAGAGGTGTCGTACGTGCCAGATGCTTCGTACGTGCCGTACCCGTCGTGCGAACTTCCGTCCGGATCAGGCCTGTTGGACGCCACGGGGCGCACTCCTTTCCTTCCGACTCGCCTACCGGGTTAGCTGACGGGTTCGGAGCAGGAAGGTCTCCTACGGGCCGGTTCGACGGCCCGATTCACCCCAAAGGTTGATGGTTCCCCGGTTCCATCCATGGGATTCGGCGAAGGGCGCGGTGCCGCCTCTTGCGGCGGTTGCAACGTCCGCGCTGCGTTATCGAACGTTAATAGACATGGCGGCCGGAAACCAAGCCGAAAGCGTGAATCCGCCCGCCTCTTGAGGCGAGTTCACGATGTGTCGGACGTGACCGTTCGTCAGCCGTTATCCGGCTGGACGCGGATCGTACGCGCCGTGCCCGGGCCGATCGCGTGCGTGACCGTGGCGGGGCGGTGGCGGCCGTCGCCGCGCCGGATGGCGAGCAGGGCCATGTCGTCGTCGGTCCGGCCGCCGACGTGCCGGGCGACGTCCGCGACGAGGGTGTCGAGGAGCGAGTCGGGGTTCTTGAACTGCCTGCCGGTCAGGCGGCCCCGGGGGTCGTAGAACGCGCCGCCCTCGTCCCGCGCCTCGCTCACCCCGTCGGTGAACAGCAGCAGGGTCGCGCCCACGGGGAACTCCCACTCCTCCACCCGGTCCGGCCACACGCCCAGTTCCCCCATGCCGAGCGGCAGCGCGGGCACGGCGGGACGGGCCTCGCCGACCATGCCGTCGGGGTAGACGAGAAGCGGAGGGGGATGGCCTCGGTTGACGAGCCGCAGCGCGCCGGTGCCGTGCGGGACCTCGGCGAGCACGGCGGTGGTGAAACCCTCCGTCTGATCGATGTTTGCCCGGCGCGCGCCTTCTCTTTGCAACGCGCGCTCCAGCCGCGCTGCAAGCCCCTCGAGCGTGCGCTCCTGCTCCGCCGCCTCCCGGAACGCGCCGATCACCACCGCGACCGCCTCCACCGCACCGAGTCCCTTGCCCCGTACGTCCCCGACGATGACGCGGACGCCGTGCGGCGTGTCCTGCACGGCGTACAGATCGCCCCCGATGCGGGCGTCGGCCTGGGCCGCCACATAGCGGGCGGCGACGCGCAGGCCGGCGATCCGGGCCGGGGGCGCGGGGAGCACGGCGCGCTGCGCGGCCTCGGCGATGCCGCGTACGGAGGCGAGCTTGCGGTCGCCGCTGTGGACGACGCGGTTGATGCCGAGGGCGAGGGCGCCGACGGTCAGCACGGTCACGACCTCGGTGACGGATTCGCCCGTCTCGGGCGCCTGGCGGCCGATGGTGAGCCCCACCATGGCGGCCAGGGCCGTGAGCGCGATGAGCAGAGTGCCGCGCGGGGACAGGAGGGACGCCGCGATGAGCGGGGCCGAGGCGAAGAAGGGGGCCGAGGAGTACTTGGGGGGCGTGAGAACGTCGAAGAGGATGCCGGCGACGATGACCACGAGCGGCAGCCGGCGCGCCCGGGGGGCCGGGCGCCCCCGCCCGGAGTGCCGGTCCGGTTCGGTGCCTTCCCGCCGCCACCGCTTTCGCACCGTGCGCTCTCCTGACCCACTCACCGACTGACCGATCGCATTCCGGTCCACCCTCGCGGGTGCCGGGCGCTACGGCGAGCGGGGTGCGCCGATCGGGGGAACGCCGACGGGGCGCGGCGCCGTGAAAGCGCCACGCCCCGTCGGTGTCAGCGAGAGCCGCCGGTGTCAGCAAGACCCGCCGGCGTCAGCACGACCCGCCGGCGTCAGCGAGAGTCCTCAGTGACAGGTGACAGACACCGGGAGCCCCCCGGCGTCAGCGGGAGCTGCGGCCGCCTCCGGCGCCGCCGCCGCTGCGGCGCGAGCGGCCGACCGCGTTGCCGGGGCGGGTGCCGCCGGAGCGCCGGGAACCGCCGTCGCTGTTGCCGCCGCCGAAGCCGCGGAAGCCGCCGCCGGAGGTGTTGCCGGAGCCGCCGCCCTCGGTGCGCGTGCGGCCGCGGCCGCCACGGCTGCCGCGCGAGCCGCCGGAGACGCCCGAGCCGGAGCCGGAACCGCGCGAGCGGGACGACTTGGCGGAGGCCTGCGGCTGGGCGGCGACCGGCGGCGCGATGACCACCGCGACGCCGCTGGGCTCGCGGGCGCCGGTGATGCGGGCGAGCTCCGGGTCGGTCGGGTAGGTCTTGATGACGTTCGGGGTGATCTTCGCCGTGGTCATCATGCGGCTCATCTCGCGCCGCTGCTCGGGCAGCACGAACGTGACGACCGTGCCGGACTCGCCCGCGCGGGCGGTGCGGCCGCCGCGGTGCAGGTAGTCCTTGTGGTCGGTCGGCGGGTCGATGTTCACGACGAGGTCGAGGCCGTCGATGTGGATGCCGCGCGCGGCGACGTTCGTCGCGATCAGCGCGGTGACCTGCTCGGTGCGGAACTGGTCGAGGACGCGGTTGCGCTGCGGCTGGCTCTTGCCGCCGTGCAGCGCGGCGGCCCGTACGCCCTCGGACAGCAGCTTCTTCACCAGGCGGTCGGCGCCGCGCTTGGTGTCCACGAACATGATCACGCGGCCCGCGCGGGCGGCGACCCGGGTGACGGAGTCCTTCTTGTCCTGGTCCGTGACGTGGAACAGGTGGTGGTCCATCGTGACGACCGCGCCCACGGACGCGTCGACGGAGTGGGTGACCGGGTCGGTGAGGAAGCGGCGCACGAGCCGGTCGACGTTGCGGTCCAGCGTCGCGCTGAACAGCATCCGCTGGCCCTGCGGGTCGACCTGGTCGAGCAGCCGGGTGACCTGGGGCAGGAAGCCCATGTCGGCCATCTGGTCGGCCTCGTCGAGGACGGTGATCTTCACGTCGCCGAGCTTGCAGTCGCCGCGCTGGATGAGGTCCGCGAGGCGTCCGGGCGTCGCGACCAGCACCTCCGCGCCGCGCGCGAGGGTCTGGGCCTGGCGCCCGATGGACATGCCGCCGACGACGGTGGCCATCCGGAGGTTGACGGCGGTCGCGTACGGGCTGAGCGAGTCGGTGACCTGCTGCGCCAGCTCGCGGGTGGGGACGAGGACGAGCGCCAGCGGGCACTTCGGCTCGGCGCGCCGGCCGGCGGTACGGGCGAGCAGCGCGAGGCCGAAGGCCAGGGTCTTGCCGGAGCCGGTGCGGCCTCGGCCGAGGACGTCCCGGCCGGCCAGCGAGTTCGGCAGGGTCGCGGCCTGGATCGGGAAGGGCTCGGTGACGCCTTCGCGGGTCAGGGTGGCGAGCAGGCCGGCGGGCATGTCGAGTGCGGCGAAGGAGTCGACCGGCGGCAGGGCCGGGGTCGTGCTGACCGGCGTCTCGAACTCGCCGCCCTGCGGCTCGGCGGCCCGGCCGCGGCCGGAGGACTGGCGTCCGCCACCGTCGCCGCCGCGCGTGCGGGCGGGGCGGGACGTGCGCGGGGAGCGCTCGGAGCGGTCGGGGCGCGAGGAGCGCTCGGAACGGTCGGGGCGCTCGGAACGAGCGGGGCGTGCGGCGGAGCGAGTCATTCGGGGGGACCTTCCCTCAATGGGGTGCCTAACCCCCTGGTTCGGACGGACGCGACGATGGGGCCCGCACCCATTGGTGCGGGCCCCATCGGAAGCGTCGGCGCGCTGCGGCGCGCTACGGCGCTGCGGGTGATCGTCAGATGTTGACGATGTTCTCCGCCTGCAGGCCCTTCTGGCCCTGCGTGACGTCGAAGGAAACCTTCTGGCCCTCGAAGAGCTCACGGAAGCCGTTGGAGGCGATGTTCGAGTAGTGGGCGAAGACGTCGGGGCCGCCGCCGTCCTGCTCGATGAAGCCGAAGCCCTTTTCGGAGTTGAACCACTTCACGGTGCCAGTCGCCATGTCTTATCTCCTTAGTGATGGGATGGGCCCCAAACCGGAAATAGACCGGCGAAAACAAAAATGCGCCTTCGGCTACATGGCCGAGGCGCACACGAGTTCATGGGTACCACAACTGCAACTCGAACAATCGTAGCACGAGGACCCCGCAGCAATGGCACGTACATGACTATCACGCCGCTCCGCGCCCCCGGCCACCACCCCGCCCGGCCCTATAACTCCACGCCCTGCGCCCGGGCGTGCCGGTCCGCGGCCACCTCCGCCTCCGCCTCGTCGAGATAGACCTCACACACGAGCCGGCCGTCCGCCGTCATGTTGTGCTCCAGCTCCCAGAGGCTGACCTCGCCGCCGCCCTCCAGCAGGAACGCGTGCTCGTAGAACCGGCACCAGGTGGTGTCCCGCCCGGCTCCCCGGCGCCTGGGCTTGGTGATCAGCGCGATGTGGTGGCCGAGCGCCCCCCGCAGCAGATCGCGGACCACCTCGCCGGGGCCGTCCGTGTTCTCCGCGCGCCGCAGCAGCCTGCGGGCGTGATCGGGCGAGGCCTCGGAGACGTACTCCCTCCGCGGCCGCGTCGGCCCCATGGCCAGCAGCAGCTCCTCCGCCAGCCAGGCCGGCAGCTCCTCGGCCTCGCTCCCCGGCCCGATGCCCCCGCCGCCGATCCGGTCGTGCACACGGGCCTCGGCGGCGTCGAGGGCGTTCTCGTCGGCGTACAGCTCGTACAGGAAGCACTCCTGCGGCCCGGTGTCGTGCTCCAGCTCGTACAGCAGAAGGCTGCTGCCGTCCGCCAGGAGGAAGATGTGCCGGTAGGTGTTGCACCGCAGCGGGCGGCTCTCGTCGTTGCGCTGGCGGTACGAACGCAGCTCCGCCTGGTGCATGAGCGCCGTGCCCAGCCGCTCCAGCACCCGCTCGGCGATCTCGAAGCCGTTCTGGGCCCGTTTCAGCAGCTCCTCGACCTGCTCGGCGGGCGTCGGCTCACACGCGCCGCCCCGCGGACCGCGTCCGGGGCCGCCCGGCTCGCCGCAGCCGCCCCTGCTCTCGCCCTCGCCCCCGCCCGCTCGCGTCTGCGCCATGCCTGCCGACCTCCCGACCTCGCCACACCGGACCCCACCCCGCGCACTTACCGTAGCGGCGCGAACACGACGCCGGGGCGGGGTTTTCACCAACTGGCGCCGGGCCTGCGGCGGCGGGGTGAACCGGCCCGGCCGCCCGCTGACGCCACTCGCAGACGCGTCCCCCGAACGCCCGGCCAACGGGCGGGCGCCCCCGGCCGCACCTAGCGTGCCGGTCATGACCCTTGGACTCGTCGTCATCACCGGGGCCAGCTCCGGATTCGGGGCCGCCTGCGCCCGGTGGTTCGCCGAGGACGGCCATCCCCTGCTGCTCCTGGCCCGGCGCGCGGACCGCCTCGAGGCCCTGGGCCTGCCCAAGGCCATGTGCCGCCGGGTGGACGTCACCGACCGCGCGGCCCTCGAGGCGGCGGTGCGGGAAGCGGAGGCCGCGTACGGGCCGGCGGACGCCCTCGTCAACAACGCCGGGGTCATGCTCACCGGCGACCCCGTCACGCAGGACCCCGCCGAATGGGACCGGATGGTCGACGTCAACGTGCGCGGCGTCCTCAACGGCGTGCACGCCGTCCTGCCCGGCATGACCGAACGCGGCCGCGGCACGATCATCAACATCAGCTCGGTCGCGGGCCGCAAGACGTTCGGCTCCAACGCGGTGTACTGCGCCACGAAGTTCGCCGTCCACGCCGCCTCGGAGGCAGTCCGCGAGATGGCCGCCCCGCACGGCGTGCGCGTCACCGTCATCGCCCCCGGCTACGCCGCCACCGAGCTCAGCTCGCACATCACGGACGCCGGCACGCGGGAGGCGTACCAGGCCGCGGAGGCCTCGCTCGAGGGCGGGCTGACGGCGGACGACGTCGCGCGGGCGATCCTCTACGCCTACCGGCAGCCGCAGAACGTCTGCGTCCGCGAGATCGTGCTGGCGAAGACGGGCCAGGTCATCTAGTACGGGCGGGGGGCGAGTAGTACGGGCGGTGGCGGGCCCGGCCGCCGCCCGCGATGCCGTCCGTACGCTCAGCCGGCACGCGCGCCGAGCCACCACCCCAGCAGGGCTGCCGCCGACAGCAGCATGCCCGCGCCGACGAAGGCGGTCGCCGGAGCCGCGTCCACGGCGAACGGCAGCAGCAGGAGGCCGGCCGTACCGGCCGTACGGATCGCGGTCTGATCGACCGTGAGCAGCCGCAGCCGCTCGGCCGTGCCGAAGCCAGACAGGCGGGCGCGCAACGTCACCGCCGTCACGGGGAAGAGCAGCCCGGAGGTCACGCAGAGCACGATCACCGCCGTCATGGAGTCGGCGACGCCCAGTCCGGCCAGGGCCAGCCCGGACGCCGTCCAGGCGAGGCAGTACGTGGCCAGCCAGGGCCGGCGCGGCGACAGGTGCCCGGTCAGCAGGTTGCCGCCGAGGCCGCCGGCCGCCGTGGCGGCGAGGGTGAGCCCGTAACCGGCCGCTCCCTGGCCGAAGCGGGTGACGAGCAGCGGCGGCAGGCCGACGGTGGAGACCGCGGCGGTGAACAGGGCCACCCCGTGCACGGTGATGGCCACGCCCACGCCCCGGTGCCGGCGGAGCAGGTCCCAGGCGCGTACGGCCGGCGCGCGCCCGATGCCGGCCGCCCTGCCCTCGCCGGTCGCGCCCTCCTCGGTCACGGCCACCGCCGTCAAGCCGGCCGAAGCCAGCGCGCTGCGCCTGCCGAGCCAGCCGAGGGCTGCGGCCGACACGGCGAAGGTGAACCCGTCGATCGCGAACAGGTGGATCTCCGGAACGAGCACGAGCAGCGCACCGACGCTCCCCTGGCCGACGACCGCCGCGACCCGCGAGGTCAGGTCGAACAGGCAACTGGCCTGCTCCACCTCGCCCGGGTCCACGAGCTGGGGGATCAACGCGCCGAGATTCGGCTCGAAAACGGCGCTGAGGGAGCCGAGCAGCAGCACCAGGACGAGCATGACCAGGAAGCCGGGCAGGTCCGGCGACCACAGCACGGGCACCGCCACGGCGACGAGCGCCCGGGCGGCGTCGACCCTGGCCAGCGAGCGCCAGCAGGTGAACCGCGCCACCACCGAGCCCGCCGCGCCGAGCACGATGTAGGGCAGCGACTCGACGACGCCCACCAGCCCCATCAGCGAGGACGAGCCGGTCGACTCGTACACCACCCACATCGCGGCCAGCCCGTAGAGCCGGTCGCCGAGGACCGACAACGCCATCGACAGCCACAGCACCCGCACGGGCCTCGAGCGCAGCAGCCGCATATGCCTCATGGCGCACATACCTCCGGCAATTCCGGTCCGGGGCCCGTCACCCTAGGGCGGCCCGCACCGGCCCATCACCGGCAAACCCTCACGAAAGCGGACCGGAATCCCCCCGCGACCACCCGCGCGGGTGGCGCCGCCGCGAACGGCCGCCACCCACCCCTGCCGTTGTCCGGACGTTCGCCGTCCGTTCGGGGGCGGGCGGCCAAGGGGCCCGCGAACGCCAAAGAGGCCCAGGTCGGAAGGGATCCGACCTGGGCCTCTGCGGTAGGCCGTGTGGGACTCGAACCCACAACCAATGGATTAAAAGTCCACTGCTCTGCCAATTGAGCTAACGGCCCGCACACCGCAGCATAGCCCGGCCGACCGCCGGAGCCCGAGTCCTTATGGCGGGTCCCGCACAGCGAAGGGCCCGTACGGCGACGAACGCGCCGTACGGGCCCTCAGTTCAGCTGTGCGGATCAGCCGTTGCGCTTCCAGCGCGGCTTGTCGCTGCGGCGGTCGAAGGAGTTCGCGCCACGGTGGTCGTCACGACGGCCGTACGGGCGGTCGCCGCCACCGGAGCGGAAGCCGCCGGCGGGGCGGTTGTCGTCGCGGCGGTCGCGGTTGAACGGACGGTCGCCGCCACCGGAGCGGTAGCCGCCGGTCGGGCGGTCGTCACGACGGAAGCC
Organism: Streptomyces griseocarneus; assembly: GCF_014655595.1. Taxonomy (GTDB): domain Bacteria; phylum Actinomycetota; class Actinomycetes; order Streptomycetales; family Streptomycetaceae; genus Streptomyces; species Streptomyces griseocarneus. Next base: position 41,199 of record NZ_BNBL01000004.1, read on the forward strand.
GCCGGAGGGGCGGTCGTCGCGGCGGAAGCCACCACGGTCGCCACCGCTGCGGTCGTCACGACGGAAGCCGCCACGGTCGCCACCACGGTCGTCACGGCGGTCGCCGCCACGGTCGTCACGACGGAAGCCGCCGGAGGGACGGTCGTCGCGACGGAAGCCACCACGGTCGCCACCGCTGCGGTCGTCACGACGGAAGCCGCCACGGTCGCCACCACGGTCATCGCGACGGTCGTCACGACGGTCGTCACGACGGTCATCGCGACGGAAGCCGCCGGAGGGACGGTCGTCGCGACGGAAGCCACCACGGTCGCCACCGCTGCGGTCGTCACGACGGAAGCCGCCACGGTCGCCACCACGGTCATCGCGACGGTCGTCACGACGGTCATCGCGACGGAAGCCGCCACGATCGCCGCCACGGCGCTCGAAGTTGCCCCGCTCGTCGCGGCGCTCGTAGGCCGGGGCGCTCTGGGCCGGGATGGAGGCGGCGGGCGCGGTCTCCTCCGCCTTGGCGGCGGCGGCCTCGGCCTCGGCCTCCTCGGCGGCGGCGGCCACCGCGGCCTCCGGGTCCTCGCCGCGCTCGCGGGCGGCGCGGGCCAGCAGGCGGTCGGCCTCCTCGCGGAGCTCGGTCGCGCGGCGCTGGGCGCGCTCGACCTGGCGGTTGAGGTCGGCCAGCTCGCGCTCTGCCTGCTTGGCGGCGTTGGCCGCGGAGTCGGCCTGGACCTCGGTGAGGGAGCGAGCGCCGGTGATCTTGGCGACGTCCTCGTCGAAGGCGCCGGCACCGCCGACGATGTGGCGCGAGGCGTCCACGCCCGCGTCCTCCATCAGACGGAAGATCTGCTTGCGCTGGTGCGGCAGGGCCAGGGAGACGACCGTGCCGGACTGGCCGGCGCGGGCCGTGCGGCCGGAGCGGTGCAGGTAGTCCTTGTGGTCGCCGGCGGGGTCGACGTTGAGGACCAGGTCGATGCCGTCGACGTGGATGCCGCGGGCGGCGACGTCGGTGGCGACCAGGCAGTTCACGTAGCCGGCCTTGAAGTCCTCGAGGACGCGGGTACGGGCGCCCTGGGTCATGCCGCCGTGCAGGGCGTCCGCGCGGACACCGGAGTCGAGCAGCTGCTCGGCGACGCGGTCGGCGCCCATCTGGGTGCGGACGAAGATGATCGTGCGGCCCTTGCGGGCGGCGATGGCGGCCGTGACCGGGGCCTTGTCCTTCGGCTTCACGACGAGGACGTGGTGGGTCATGGTCGACACGGCGCCGGCGGAGGGGTCGACCTCGTGCGTGACCGGCTTGACCAGGTAGCGCTTGACGAGGGTGTCGATCTCGTTCTCCAGCGTCGCGGAGAACAGCAGGCGCTGGCCGCCGGCCGGCACCAGGTCGAGGATCTCGGTGACCTCGGGCAGGAAGCCCATGTCGGCCATCTGGTCGGCCTCGTCGAGGACGGCGACCTGGACCTTGTCGAGGGAGGCGGCACCGCGGTTGATGATGTCGCGCAGACGGCCCGGGGTGGCGACGAGGATGTCGACGCCGCGCTCCAGGGCGTAGATCTGGTTGCCCATGGACGTACCGCCGCAGACGACCTTCATCTTCAGGCCGAGCACGTCACCGTACGGCTGGAGGGCGTCGGCGACCTGCATCGCCAGCTCGCGGGTCGGGGTGAGGATCAGGCCGCGGGGGCGCTTCTTCTCGGTGTGACCGCCGGCCAGCGTGGACAGCAGCGGCAGACCGAAGGAGAGCGTCTTGCCGGAGCCGGTGCGGCCACGGCCGAGGATGTCCTTGCCGGCCAGGGCGTCCGGGATGGTCGCGGCCTGGATCGGGAAGGGGGTGGTCACGCCGTTCTGGGCGAGCTTGCGGACGATGGCCTCGTCCAGGCCCAGGTCACCGAAGGTGAGCTGCGGCTCGGCGGCCTCGGCGGACTCGGCGGCGGCCTCGACGACCTCGGCGGCAGCCTCGACGATCATCTCGTCGGCCTCGGGCATGGTGGTGGTGTCAGTGGAAATGGACATGCGAAATGCGAAACCTTCCGGAGTTTCGGCACGCGCCCAAGCTCCGTGTCGGCTTCACAAATGACCGCCTCGATGCGGTCAGCCACGGCAAGGTAAGGAACGCGCCACACGGCGCGCTTCTGTCAGGCGCCGGGCAAATGGGATCAAACGATCTACCACCATACGCACCCAACCGCGTGCAGCGCAAGCCGCGGTCCGAATGGCCTGCGCCACAGGGGCCGCCGGGAGGCCGGTGACGGCCCGCCGAGGAGGCGCTACGGCCTGTGGCGTCCCGCGTCTGCGAAGCCTACGACAGTCCGGCCTACGGCGGTCCGCCCTACGACGGTCCGGCCTGCGGCCCCGGCTGGGGCGCCGGCGGGGAGGACGACGGCGGCTGGGTCGGCGGCGAGGGCGGCGCCTGGCTGCTCGGGGGCTGCGTGGGCGGCTGCGGCGGGGCCGACGGCTTGCCCGGCGGCTGCGACGTGCCCCCGCCCGGGTTGGCCGGAGGCTTCTGCGCCCCCTGCTTGCCGGAGTGCGCGGCGGGCGGCGAGGCCCCCGGCGCGGTCGACGGCGCCGCCGAGGCGGAACCCGCGCGCCCGCCCTTGGCCGCCGGGCTTCCGCTCGCCCCGCTCCGGCCCGCCTTCGCGTCCGCACGACCGGGCCGGCCGCCCGGCAGCCCGATCCCGCCGTCCGGCTGCGCCCCGGTCTCGCGCTGCTTGCCCGTCCCGCCGGGTGCCGGGTGCCCGGGGTCGCTCACGCTCATGCACCCGCCCAGGGCCAGCGTGGCCACGGCCGCGGCCGCGATACGGGTGAGCGCTGACGCGGGCGCCGACAATGCGCGCATGGAAGAGACCGCCTTCGGGTGCAGGGGACAGGCTTCCTGCCCAACTGGCCCCGCCCCGCCCAGGACACGCCGGGCGGTCGGCCGTCAGCCATCGATCATCCGTAGCCCAGCGCGTGCAGCCTCGCGTCGTCGATCCCGAAGTGGTGGGCGACCTCGTGAACGACCGTCACCTCCACCTCCGCCACCACCTCGTCGCGGCTCCCGCACATCCGCAGCGTCGGCCCCCGGTAGATCGTGATCCGGTCGGGCAGCACTCCGGCGTACCACTCGCCGCGCTCGGTCAGCGGCGTGCCCTCGTACAGCCCGAGCAGGTCCGGGGCGTCCGCCGGCGGCTCGTCCTCGACGAACACGGCGACGTTGTCCATCAGCCGCGTCAGCTCCGGCGGGATCCGGTCCAGGCCCTCGGCGACCAGTTCCTCGAACTCCTCGCGCGTCATCTCCAGCACCCCGCCATTGTCCGGCACGAACGCCTCCCGGGACCGTTCGCGAGAGACCCTCGGCAAACCGTTTTGGCGATCGGTCCTCCCATCCCATATGCTTCTCACGTCCCCGAGGCGCTGCGAAGCGCCCAGGTGGGCCATCAGCCCTCATCGTCTAGTGGCCCAGGACGCCGCCCTTTCAAGGCGGTAGCACGGGTTCGAATCCCGTTGGGGGCACGCTGTACCGTGTGCGAGACTAGTGCTCGCACATAGCATGGTCCTGTGGAGCAGTTTGGAGTGCTCGCCACCCTGTCAAGGTGGAGGCCGCGGGTTCAAATCCCGTCAGGACCGCTGTGACCGTCTTCGGACGGTCGCGTGGCTGGGTAGCTCAGTTGGTACGAGCGTCCGCCTGAAAAGCGGAAGGTCGCCGGTTCGACCCCGGCCCCAGCCACAGTGAGCCCCTCATCCCCGGATGAGGGGCTCAGTGCTTTTCCCCCGCGAAATGCGTTCGCCGCTTCGCCGCGGCTGGTGCGATCCTGGGGTTCGTATGTCTACGCAGCCTGCCCCCGCCACCTTCGACGGCCTCGCCGCCCGCCTCCCCGAGCTGATGCTGCGCGACGCGCAGCGGCTGGGGCGGCGGCTGGACGGGGCGCGCCGTATCCGCAAGCCCGAGGCCCGTGCGGCCGTCCTGGCCGAGATCGCCGCGGAGGCCGACACGGCCGAGCTGCGGGTCCTCGGCCGCCGGGCCGCGGTCCCCGAGATCAGCTATCCCGAGCAGCTCCCGGTCAGCCAGAAGAAGGACGCCATCCTCGAGGCGATACGCGACCACCAGGTCGTGATCGTCGCGGGCGAGACCGGCTCCGGCAAGACCACCCAGATCCCCAAGATCTGCCTGGAGCTCGGCCGCGGCATCAAGGGCCTGATCGGCCACACCCAGCCCCGCCGGATCGCCGCCCGCACGGTCGCGGAGCGCGTCGCCGAGGAGATGCGGACGCCGCTGGGCGAGGCGGTCGGCTGGAAGGTCCGCTTCACCGACCAGGTCGGCGGCGAGACCATGGTCAAGCTGATGACCGACGGCATCCTGCTCGCGGAGATCCAGACGGACCGCGAGCTGCGCCAGTACGACACGATCATCATCGACGAGGCGCACGAGCGCAGCCTCAACATCGACTTCCTGCTCGGCTACCTCGCCCAGCTGCTGCCCCGCCGGCCCGACCTCAAGGTCGTCATCACCTCGGCGACCATCGACCCCGAGCGCTTCTCCCGTCACTTCGGCGACGCGCCCATCGTCGAGGTCTCCGGCCGTACGTATCCGGTGGAGGTCCGCTACCGGCCGCTGCTGGAGGAGGACTCCGGCGACGCCGACCGCGACCAGGTCACCGCGATCTGCGACGCCGTCGACGAGCTGCAGAAGGAGGGGCCGGGCGACATCCTGGTCTTCCTGTCCGGCGAGCGGGAGATCCGCGACACGGCCGACGCGCTGGAGAAGAAAAAACTCCGCTTCACGGAGATCCTGCCGCTCTACGCGCGTCTGTCGCACGCCGAGCAGCACCGCGTCTTCCAGCGGCACACCGGCCGCCGCGTCGTCCTCGCCACCAACGTCGCCGAGACCTCCCTGACGGTCCCCGGCATCAAGTACGTCATCGACCCCGGCTTCGCCCGCATCTCGCGCTACAGCCACCGCACCAAGGTCCAGCGGCTGCCGATCGAGCCGGTCTCGCAGGCCAGCGCCAACCAGCGCAAGGGCCGCTGCGGCCGTACGAGTGACGGCGTCTGCATTCGGCTGTACTCCGAGGACGACTTCCTCGCCCGCCCGGAGTTCACGGACGCGGAGATCCTGCGGACGAACCTGGCCTCCGTCATCCTGCAGATGACCGCGGCCGGCCTCGGCGACATCGAGAAGTTCCCCTTCATCGACCCGCCGGACCGACGCAACATCAAGGACGGCGTCGACCTGCTGCAGGAGCTCGGGGCGATCGACCCGCAGCAGAAGGACCCGAAGAAGAGACTGACGCAGCTGGGCCGCAAGCTCTCCCAGCTGCCCGTCGACCCGCGGCTGGCCCGCATGGTGCTGGAGGCCGACCGCAACGGCTGTGCCCGCGAGGTCATGGTCATCGCCGCCGCCCTGTCGATCCAGGACCCGCGCGAGCGGCCCTCGGAGAAGCAGGCGCAGGCCGATCAGCAGCACGCCCGGTTCAAGGACGAGACGAGCGACTTCCTCGCCTTCCTGAACCTGTGGCGCTACATCCGCGAGCAGCAGAAGACGCTGTCGTCGTCCGCCTTCCGCCGGATGTGCAAGTCGGAGTACCTGAACTACCTGCGCATACGCGAGTGGCAGGACATCTACTACCAGCTGCGTACGGTCGCCAAGACGATGGGGATCCACCTCGCCGAGGAGGACGCGGCGCCCGAGCGGGTGCACCAGTCCCTGCTGGCGGGTCTGCTGTCCCACATCGGTCTGAAGGACACCGAGAAGAACAACGAGTACGTCGGTGCCCGCAGCGCCAAATTCGCGGTCTTCCCCGGTTCGGCGCTGTTCAAGAAGCCGCCGCGCTGGGTGATGTCGGCGGAGCTGGTGGAGACCTCGCGCCTGTGGGCGCGGGTGAACGCGAAGATCGAGCCGGAGTGGGTCGAGCCGCTCGCCCAGCACCTGGTGAAGCGCACGTACAGCGAGCCGCACTGGGAGCAGAAGCAGGCCGCGGTGATGGCGTACGAGCGGGTGACGCTCTACGGCGTGCCGATCGTGGCGCAGCGGAAGGTCAACTACGGCAGGATCGATCCGGAGACCAGCCGGGAGCTGTTCATCCGCAACGCCCTCGTCGAGGGCGACTGGCGGACGCATCATCAGTTCTTCCACGACAACCGCAAACTCCTCGGCGAGGTCGAGGAGCTGGAGCACCGCGCCCGCCGCCGCGACATCCTGGTGGACGACGAGACGCTGTTCGACTTCTACGACCAGCGGCTGCCCGAACATGTCGTGTCCGGGGCGCACTTCGACTCGTGGTGGAAGCACAAGCGTCACGAAGAGCCGGAGTTGCTCAATTTCGAGCACTCGATGCTCATCAACGAGAACGCCGAGGCGGTCACCAAGGACGACTACCCGGACTCCTGGCGTCAGGGCCGGCTGAAGTTCAAGGTGACGTACCAGTTCGAGCCGGGCGCGGACGCGGACGGCGTGACCGTCCACATCCCGCTGCAGGTCCTCAACCAGGTCTCGGCCGAGGGCTTCGACTGGCAGATCCCGGGGCTGCGCGAGGACCTGGTGACGGAGCTGATCCGTTCCCTGCCCAAGCCGATCCGCCGCAACTGCGTCCCGGCACCGAACTTCGCCCAGCGGTTCCTGGACTCCGCGGTACCCCTGCAGGAGCCGCTGACGACGGCGCTGGCCCGCGGGCTGCACCGGATGACGGCCGTGCGGATGGAGGCGGAGGACTTCGACCTCGCCAAGGTCCCGGACCACCTGAAGATCACTTTCCGAGTGATCGACGAGCGCAAGCGCAAGATCGCGGAGGACAAGGACCTGGAGGCGCTGCGGCTGAGGCTCAAGCCGAAGACGCAGGCGGCGATCACCAAGGCCTTCGAGAAGGCCGCGGAGTCCTCCGGCGGTGGCGGCCTCGAGCAGCGCTCGGGCCTGACCCGGTGGACGGTCGGCGCGCTGCCCCGCACCTTCGAGACCCGTCGCTCCGGCCAGCCGGTCAAGGCGTACCCCGCGCTCGTCGACGAGGGCGCGTCGGTGGCCGTACGGCTCTTCGACACCGAGCCGGAGCAGCGCGAGGCGATGTGGCGCGGCACCCGCCGCCTCATCCTGCTCAACCTGCCCTCGAACCCCGCGAAATTCGCCCAGGACAAGCTCGGCAACCAGCAGAAGCTCGCCCTGGCGCGGAATCCGCACGGCTCGATCCAGGCCCTCTTCGACGACTGCGTCTCCGCAGCCGCCGACCGGCTGATGGCGGCCCACGGCGGGCCCGCCTGGGACGAGGAGTCCTTCCGCAAGCTCTTCGACGCCGTGCGCGCCGACATCGTGGACGCGACGCTGGACACGATCCGCAAGGTCCAGGAGGTGCTGGCCGCCTGGCAGGCCTGTGAGCGCCGCCTGAAGGCCACCAGCAGCCCGGTGCTGCTGCCGTCCCTCACGGACGTCAGGCAGCAGCTGGCCGAGCTGGTCTGCCCCGGCTTCGTCACCGCCCACGGCGTCCGCCGGCTGCCGGACCTGCTGCGCTACCTCGTGGCCGCCGACCGGCGGCTGACGCAGCTGCCCTCCAACGCCGAGCGGGACCGCGCCCGCATGGCGAAGGTGACGGAGATGCGGGACGAGTACGCGTGGCTGCTGGAGCAGTTCCCCAAGGGGCGGCCGGTGCCCCAGGAGGCCCGCGAGATCCGCTGGATGATCGAGGAGCTGCGGGTGAGCTACTTCGCCCACGCGCTCGGCACCGCCCACCCCGTCTCGGACAAGCGGATCGTCAAGGCGATCGACCAGCTGGCGCCCTGAGCGGGCGGGCCGGCGCCGCCCGCGCGCGGCGTCGGCCGACGTGTGCTCCACGCCTCACCGAGGGAGTTCGACCGCACCCCCTGACCTGCTGTAGAGTCTTGTTTCGCAGCCCCGGGGAACCGGGAAAGCAAGCAAGGTCCTGTGGAGCAGTTTGGAGTGCTCGCCACCCTGTCAAGGTGGAGGCCGCGGGTTCAAATCCCGTCAGGACCGCATCACAGCAAGGCCCGCGCCATAGACTTGGCGCGGGCCTTGCTGCTGTTCGGAGCCCTTCGGGGGCGCGTCGGCGGAAGGCCCGGATCCACTCCCCTGGTTCCGGGCTTCGTGCGTTCGACCTTGACTGCGACACGTGCCAGGGGTACCCAGTCAGTGGGAGGTGCTGCGCCCCATGACGACGACCCGGCCCGACAAGCGGATGGAGAGCATCCGGCATGAGACCAGGGCGCTGCTGCGCGCCCACCTCTCCGCCGCCGTCGGCTACCGCCACCTGACCCGGCACTGCCCGGTCTGCCACCGGCTGCTGCGACTGGCCCAGGAGGCCGTGGGCGAGGCGCAGGAGCCCAGGGACGCGGATGCCGCACCCCGGTGACCCGCGCGGCATGGAGCGCTCAAGTCCTTTACCCCACAAGGGTGGTGGGCGACAAGCATGCCGCACTGTGACGGGAGTCACCGAAAGAGTTACGGGAGTGGGGGAGCTTAACCCCTTCCTACACCCGGTCAATTTAATATGTGCAATTGCACCTACCCCGGGGGCGTCCGGACCGTCCCTCCGGACCGGGCCCCCGACGCGGCGGACGGCCGGCGTCAGGGCATAAAAAGATCGCGCTGGACCCGGCGGAGTCCAGCGCGATCGACGACTCACCCAAGTCGGTGGGCACGATGCCTGTTGGGGCAGGCACCGGGTCGTTTGTTGCGCAGGTGGAGCTTCAGTGGGCGGCTGCCGGGTTGGGGGCCCCGGTGGTCACCCGTTCTTCAGTTGTTCAGGCCTCGCTGCGCTGCTGCGGGATGCCCGCCAGCAGGGCGCGGACCTCCGCTTCGCGGTAGCGCCGGTGTCCTCCGAGCGTGCGGATGGACGTGAGCTTGCCAGCCTTGGCCCAGCGGGTGACCGTCTTCGGGTCCACGCGGAACATCGTGGCAACCTCAGCCGGGGTCAGCAGCGGCTCGGCATCAGGGGTGCGAGCGGTCATGAGCGGCCTCCTCGGGAGAACCGAACCATCACGTCGGTTCTTTCCTCTAAATTCTGCACCTTGACCCGCGTTGCCCGAAATGGCGGACGCGGGCCGAGTCGGTTATAGGACGAACGGCTTGTCCTCGGCACTACAACTACACCATCTGTCCAGCCACGTCGGCCAAACCGATGGAATTGCCCTCTCAGGTGTTCAACCTCGACGGAAGCCGATGGACCATGCCATAGCGGACAGTCACGCCACCGTGACGATCAGTCACAGCGGGATCAATCAGATCAGGGGTCACCAGACCCGCCAAGGAGTGCAATACCGATCTATCCGCCCTTACTTGGGCGGAAGGAGCCCTTCCCGGACTCCTTGTCCTATTTTGCCACGAGGATGGGCGATGGGCGCAAGACCTGAAGTAAGTGCTATAGGTCACGGTTGTGGCAATGGCCCGGATCGGGACCTAGGTCCCGGCCCCACCTCCGACCGGCCCGCCCGCGCCCGGATCAGTTCGCGAACTGGCGGTCGCGCACGGCCCGCCAACGTTCCGTCAGCCGTTCGTACGCGGCACCGGCCCGCGCTCCGTCACCCGCCCGCAGCGCGGCCAGACCCTCCGCCGTGTCGGCGGCGGAATGGTCCTCTTCCAGTTGTGCCTCGGGAACCATATGCACAAGTCCGCCGTAGTCCAGCTCCACCAGGGACCTCGGATGGAACTCTTCCAGCCACCGCCCCACGTCGACGAGGCCGTCGATCAGCGGCCCCTCCTCGATCGCGTCCCGGAGCGTCCGCAGCCCCCGGGCCACCCGCCGCCGGGCCTGCACCATGGGCGTGCGGTAGCGCAGCACCAGCTCCTGGCCGCCCGGCTCCCCCTTGCCGTACTCGCGCTCCTCGTCCGAGAAGAGCACGAACCAGCGCAGCGGCACCTGCCAGGTGGCCGTCCTGATCCACGGGCGGGCGTCGGGGTTGCGCTCGAGCCAGCGCTCGTAGTCCGCCTCCGCCTGCCGGCGCACGACGGGCGGCAGCACCGCGTCCAGGACCGGCGCCGGAAACCGCTCGGCCAGCCCCTCCAGCGCCAGCCAGCCGCGCAGCCGGGTCCGCCAGGGGCAGACGCACACCACGCCGTCCACGACCGCCACGAACGCGTCCCCGCTCTCGTGCACGGGGACGGGCACGGGCGGGGTGGGCAGCAAGTCGGCGAGCGACCGGCGCAGTTCGTCCTGGACGCCGGGGAAGCTCTCGCGGCGCGCGTAGCGGGCCCAGTGCGACCGTTCGGGTTCGGGGAACGCGCCCAGGGGCTCGTATACCCGCAGATATGCCGCGTACGGGACGGTCACCGAAGACGCCAGGCCCACGCTCGCTCCCTCAAGCCGTAGGACACCCCCAGGGAGTTGCGGGCGCCCCTCCCCATACTGTCCAAATCGTCCCATGGCGCCGGAGCACGGGAGAGTGATCCTCGGCACGGGACGGCCGCTGCGGCCCGGCAGGTCTTACCCTCTTGGGCAACCGGCCCTCCACCACCCCTCGGAGGGCGACCTCCGCGACATATGGAGTCACCACCGTGACTGACGTACGTCCCACCGTCGGCGCCGAAAGCGGCGTGCTGCACACCCTGTTCCGGACCGATCAGGGCGGCCACGAGCAGGTCGTTCTGTGCCAGGACCGAGAGAGCGGCCTGAGGGCCGTCATCGCCCTCCACTCCACCGCCCTGGGCCCCGCCCTGGGCGGCACGCGCTTCTACCCCTACGCCTCCGACGAGGAGGCGGTGCTCGACGCGCTCAACCTCTCGCGGGGCATGTCGTACAAGAACGCCCTGGCGGGACTCGATCACGGTGGCGGGAAGGCAGTGATCATCGGTGACCCCGATCTGATCAAGACCGAAGAACTGCTGCTGGCGTACGGACGGTTCGTGGCCTCCCTCGGCGGCCGCTACGTCACCGCGTGCGACGTCGGCACGTACGTCCAGGACATGGACGTCGTCGCCCGGGAGAACCGCTGGACCACCGGCCGCTCGCCCGAGAACGGCGGCGCCGGCGACTCCTCCGTGCTCACCGCCTTCGGCGTCTTCCAGGGCATGCGCGCGGCCGCGCGGACCCAGTGGGGCGAGCCGACGCTGCGCGGGCGCCGGGTCGGCGTCGCGGGCGTCGGGAAGGTCGGCCACCACCTGGTGGAGCACCTGGTGGAGGACGGCGCGGAGGTCGTGATCACGGACGTCCGGGCCGAGGCCGTCGAGCGGATCACCGCCCGGCACCCGCAGGTCACGGCCGTCACGGACGCGGACGTGCTCATCCGCACCCCGCTCGACGTCTACGCCCCCTGCGCCCTGGGCGGCGCCCTGAACGACGAGACCGTGGCCGCCCTCACCGCGACCGTGGTCTGCGGCGCGGCCAACAACCAGCTCGCCCACCCGGGCGTCGAGAAGGACCTCGCCGACCGCGGCATCCTGTACGCGCCCGACTACGTGGTCAACGCCGGTGGCGTCATCCAGGTCGCCGACGAGCTGCACGGTTTCGACTTCGACCGGGCGAAGGCCAAGGCGACCAAGATCTTTGACACCACTCTGGCCATATTCGACCGGGCGAAGGCGGACGGCATCCCGCCGGCCGCCGCGGCCGACCGGCTCGCCGAGCAGCGCATGGCGGAGGCCCGCGCGGCCCGGTAACCCTCCGCATCGCCATCACTCGACCGGGTGAACTTGCGGTCCGAGTGAGTGATCGGTACCCGCACAGCGATCCCGACAGAAATACGCCGCCGAGGGGTGGTGAAGGAGAGATCTCTCACCACCCCTCGGCGGGTCGGCGCCCAGGACACGTTAAAATCGCAGCTGACCAGCGAGTACAGAGCTTCTCGCCGGTTCTGCTGCGTGGCACGTCATGCGGGCGACGTACCGTATGGCCGCGGAAGCAGGTACCGTTGAAGCTCTACAGGCCGGACACCCTTTCACAGGGGTCCGCTCTGACTCATGAACGTGAACGCGTGTCAAGACTCTGGGGCCGTCGAGCCCCGTCAATGAGGGGGTCGAGCCATGGGGCGCGGCCGGGCCAAGGCCAAGCAGACAAAGGTCGCCCGCCAGCTGAAGTACAACAGCGGCGGGACCGACCTCTCACGTCTGGCCAATGAGCTGGGCGCAACGCAACCGGCAGCGATCAAGCCGCCGCCGGAGAGCGAGCCGCTCGAGGACGAGCTGGACGACGACCCGTACGCTCAGTACGCGGCGCGTTACAACGACGATGAGGACGAGGACGACCAGTCGTCCGACCCGTCCGTCTATCGTCGCCGCGCTTGACGCGACGACTTCCACCGACCCGGTCCGGGGCCTCGTCCCGGACCGGGTTCTGTGCTGCCTGAATGCCGGCGCTGTGCCGTGTGTGTTGCGGCCCGTCGTACGGGTGCAGGCCGTGTGTGCCCACCCGTGCCGCCCCTGCGGCACGACTGCCCACACACGGCCCGTGACTCACTTCGCGTAGTCGCCCCTGAGGGCCACCGCCTCGGCGTGAGCGCCGCGCTCGGTGATCGCGCCCGCGACCCAGGCCTCCACGCCCCGGTCGGCGAACGTCGCCAGCGCCACGTCCACGGACTCCTGCGGCACGACGGCGATCATGCCGACGCCCATGTTCAGGGTCTTCTCCAGCTCGGGCCGCTCGACCCCGCCCAGCCTGCCGACCAGGTCGAACACCGCGCCCGGCGTCCAAGTGGACCGGTCGACCGTGGCGTGCAGCCCGTCCGGGATCACCCGGGCGAGGTTGTTGGCCAGGCCACCGCCCGTGATGTGCGAGAAGGCGTGCACCTCGGCCGTACGGGTGAGGGCCAGGCAGTCCAGCGAGTAGATCTTCGTGGGCTCCAGGAGCTCCTCGCCGAGGGTGCGGCCGAACTCCGGAACGTCCTGGTCCAGCTCCCAGCCCGCCCGGTCGAAGAGCACATGGCGGACCAGTGAGTACCCGTTCGAGTGAAGTCCCGAGGACGCCATCGCGATGACGGCGTCACCCGCGCGGATGCGGTCCGCGCCCAGCAGGCGGTCCGCCTCGACCACGCCCGTACCGGCGCCGGCCACGTCGAACTCGTCCGCGCCGAGCAGGCCCGGGTGCTCGGCGGTCTCGCCGCCGACCAGGGCGCAGCCGGCCAGGACGCAGCCCTCGGCGATGCCCTTGACGATCGCGGCGACGCGCTCGGGGTAGACCTTGCCGACGCAGATGTAGTCGGTCATGAACAGCGGCTCGGCGCCGCAGACGACCAGGTCGTCCACGACCATGCCGACGAGGTCGTGGCCGATGGTGTCGTAGACGCCCATGCGACGCGCGATGTCGACCTTGGTGCCGACGCCGTCGGTGGCGGAGGCGAGCAGGGGGCGCTCGTAGCGCTTGAGGGCGCTGGCGTCGAAGAGGCCGGCGAAGCCCCCGAGGCCGCCGACGGCCTCGGGGCGGGTCGCCTTCTTCACCCACTGCTTCATGAGTTCGACGGCGCGGTCGCCCGCCTCGATGTCGACGCCCGCGCTTGCGTAGCTGGCACCGGTGGTCTCAGAAGACATGGTCTTGAGATCTTTCGTGTCGTTCGTAACTACGGGTACGCGAGCGCTACGGACGGCGCAGCGCGTCGGCGGCGTCCGCGCCGCCGGCCAGCTCGGTCTCCAGGAGCTGCTTGCCCAGCAGCTGGGGGTCGGGCAGCTCCATCGGGTACTCACCGTCGAAGCAGGCCCGGCACAGGTTGGGCTTGGCGATGGTGGTCGCCTCGATCATTCCGTCGAGGGAGATGTACGCGAGGGAGTCCGCGCCCAGCGACTTGCCGATCTCCTCGACCGTCATGCCGTTGGCGATCAGCTCGGCGCGGGTGGCGAAGTCGATGCCGAAGAAGCACGGCCACTTCACCGGCGGCGACGAGATCCGCACGTGGACCTCGGCGGCCCCGGCCTCGCGGAGCATCTTCACCAGGGCGCGCTGGGTGTTGCCGCGGACGATGGAGTCGTCCACGACCACCAGGCGCTTGCCCTTGATGACTTCCTTGAGCGGATTGAGCTTGAGCCGGATGCCGAGCTGGCGGATGGTCTGGCTCGGCTGGATGAAGGTCCGGCCGACGTAGGAGTTCTTGACCAGGCCGGTGCCGTACGGGATCCCGCTGGCCTCGGCGTAGCCGACGGCGGCGGGCGTGCCGGACTCCGGGGTCGGTATCACCAGGTCGGCGTCGACCGGGGCCTCGGCGGCGAGCTTGCGGCCCATCTCCACGCGGGAGAGGTAGACGTTGCGGCCGGCGATGTCGGTGTCCGGGCGGGCCAGGTACACGTACTCGAAGACGCAGCCGCGCGGCTTCGTCTCGGCGAAGCGGGAGGTCCGCAGGCCGTTCTCGTCGATGGCGATCATCTCGCCGGGCTCGATCTCGCGCACGAAGGTGGCGCCGCAGATGTCCAGGGCGGCCGTTTCGGAGGCCACCACCCAGCCGCGCTCGAGGCGGCCGAGCACCAGCGGGCGGATGCCCTGCGGGTCACGGGCTGCGTAGAGGGTGTGCTCGTCCATGAAGACGAGGCAGAAGGCACCCTTGACGCCGGGCAGCACCTTGGCGGCCGCTTCCTCGACCGTCAGCGGCTTGCCGTCGTCATCGGTCTGGCCGGCCAGCAGGGCCGTGACCAGGTCGGTGTCGTTGGTCGCCGCGACCTGGGTGGCACGGCCGTTCTCCTTGGGGAGCGCCGCGACCATCTCCGCCAGCTCGGCGGTGTTGACCAGGTTGCCGTTGTGGCCCAGGGCGATGGAGCCGTTGGCGGTCGCCCTGAAGGTCGGCTGCGCGTTCTCCCACACCGAGGCTCCGGTGGTGGAGTAGCGGGCGTGTCCGACCGCGATATGGCCCGTGAGAGAGCCGAGAGAGGTTTCGTCGAAGACCTGGGAAACCAGTCCCATGTCCTTGAAAACGAGGATCTGGGAGCCGTTGCTCACCGCGATGCCCGCGGACTCCTGTCCACGGTGCTGCAGCGCATACAGCCCGAAATAGGTGAGTTTTGCGACCTCTTCTCCCGGAGCCCAGACACCGAAGACGCCGCAAGCGTCCTGGGGGCCCTTTTCGCCGGGAAGCAGGTCGTGGTTGAGTCGTCCGTCACCACGAGGCACACCTTGAGTCTATGGCAGGGATGAGGTTCATCCGAACCGGGGACCACCGGTTATGGCTCACACCACGGACAGCCACTCGGCAGGCACAGCGAATCACCCTTTCGTGGCCGAAAGAAATCACTCGCATGCGCAGGGAACACTCTTCGCTCAACTGAGCAGGGGTAGTTGATCGGAAATATCGGCACGCTCGCCGCTCGCACTCACGGCGGCGTCCTCGAGCGCTACGTCCCAGCTCAGCCTGCCCGTGGCAAGGCGGATCCAGGTCAACGGATCGGTCTCGACCACATTTGGCGGGGTGCCGCGGGTATGCCGGGGACCCGCCACGCACTGGACCACGGCGAATGGCGGGATACGGACCTCCACGGAGCCCCCCGGGGCCTTGGCCGCGAGGGTGTCGGCGAGCAGGCGCGTGACAGCCGCGAGGGCCTGCCGGTCGTGCCGTACGGCCGTACCGGTGGCGTGCGCCAAGTCGTCGGCGTGGACGACCGTCTCGACCAGTCGGGTCACCAGGAAATCGGCGACCGTCATGGCTCCGAAGCTCGTCCGCACGACCGTTTCGGGACTGGTTCCCCCGACGGCGTCCGCCAGTTTCCGGGCAGCCTCGCGCAGCCGCCCGGCGACCGCCGACGGCTGCGCGGAGGCGAGCGCGGCGGCACCGGCCGACGTGGCCCGTGCGACCTCACCGGCCCGTGAACTCAGGTTGCTCACATAGTCGATGAGGGTGATTCCGGCATGCTGGGGTGTGGCGTCCGCGGCCGCCTCGGCGAGGCGGCGCGGCAGCAACTCCAGCGCTCCGGCCAGGTGGACGACCAGGTCGCGCACCGTCCACTCCCCCAGTCGCGTGGGGGCGTCGAGCACCGCAGGGGCGTCAGGCGCCGCGCACAGCGCGTCCACCGCCTCGCATACGACCCGGACCTGCCCGTCCAGGGCAGCGCGCACCTTGGCGGGGTCGTAACGACGAGGGCGTGGCGTGCGCGGAGCGGGAGACATGACGCCGAGCCTAGGGCGGCCCTGTGACATCGGCCAGGACCGGCGGGCGAACCCGCCGGCCCGGCCTCTGCCGTGGCGCTTTCGTGGTGCTCCCGGCAACGCTCCCGGCTAGGCGAGCAGCGCCGGAATCGTCGCCTCGTGCGCCTGCCGGAGCTCCGTCAGCGGAATCGCGAACTGGCCCTGGACGTCGATCGTTTCGCCGTCGACGACGCCGATGCGCGTCGCCGGCAGGCCCCGCGCGCCGCACATGTCGTTGAAGCGCAGCTCCTCGCTGCGCGGCACGGCGACGACCGCGCGGCCCGCGGACTCCGAGAAGAGGAAGACGAACGGGTCCATGTCGTCGGGCACGATGATCCGGGCGCCCTTGCCGCCGCGCAGGCACGACTCGGCCACGGCCTGGATCAGGCCGCCGTCGGAGAGGTCGTGCGCGGCGTCGATCATGCCGTCGCGGGAGGCGGCGATCAGGATCTCGGCCAGCAGCTTCTCCCGGTCGAGGTCCACGGCCGGCGGCAGTCCGCCGAGGTGGTCGTGGACGACCTGCGACCAGGCCGAACCGCCCAGCTCCTCCTTGGTGTCACCCAGGAGGTAGAGCAGGTGCCCCTCGTCCGAGAACGCCATCGGCGTACGGCGGTTGACGTCGTCGATGACGCCCAGCACCGCGACCACGGGGGTCGGGTGGATGGCCGTCTCGCCGGTCTGGTTGTAGAGCGAGACGTTGCCGCCGGTCACCGGGGTGCCGAGCGTCAGGCAGCCGTCCGCCAGGCCGCGCGTGGCCTCGGCGAACTGCCACATGACGGCCGGGTCCTCGGGCGAACCGAAGTTCAGGCAGTTGGAGATGGCCAGCGGCCGGGCGCCGGTGGCGGCCACGTTGCGGTACGACTCGGCGAGCGCGAGCTGGGCGCCCGCGTACGGGTCGAGCTTGGCGTAGCGGCCGTTGCCGTCCGTGGCGACCGCGACGCCGAGGTTGGTGTCCTCGTCGACGCGGACCATGCCCGAGTCCTCGGGCTGGGCGAGCACGGTGTTGCCCTGCACGAACCGGTCGTACTGGTCGGTGATCCAGGACTTGGACGCCTGGTTCGGGGAGGAGATCACCTTGAGGACCTGCGCGCGCAGTTCCTCGGCGGTCTCCGGGCGGGCGAGCTTGTTCGCGTCGTCGGCCTGCAGGGCGTCCTGCCAGTCCGGGCGGGCGTACGGGCGCTCGTAGACCGGGCCCTCGTGGGCGACCGTGCGCGGCGGTACGTCCACGATCTGCTCGCCGTGCCAGAAGATCTCCAGCCGTTCGCCGTCGGTGACTTCACCGATGACGGTGGCGATGACGTCCCACTTCTCGCAGATCTCGAGGAATCGGTCGACCTTGCCCGGCTCGACGATCGCGCACATGCGCTCCTGCGACTCGCTCATGAGGATCTCCTCGGG
This sequence comes from Streptomyces griseocarneus, assembly GCF_014655595.1. GTDB lineage: Bacteria > Actinomycetota > Actinomycetes > Streptomycetales > Streptomycetaceae > Streptomyces > Streptomyces griseocarneus. The sequence continues at coordinate 58,592 of NZ_BNBL01000004.1, forward strand.
CGAGAGCGTCGCGTCGCGCAGGTGCACGCGGTCGAGTTCGACGCGCATGCCGCCGGAGCCGGCGCTGGCCAGCTCGCTGGTGGCGCAGGACAGGCCGGCGCCGCCGAGGTCCTGGATGCCGTCCACGAGGTCCTCGCGGAAGATCTCCAGGGTGCACTCGATGAGGAGCTTCTCCTGGAAGGGGTCGCCGACCTGGACGGCGGGGCGCTTGGTCGGCTTCGAGTCGTCGAAGGTCTCCGAGGCCAGGACGGACACGCCGCCGATGCCGTCGCCGCCGGTGCGGGCGCCGTAGAGGATGACCTTGTTGCCGGCGCCGGAGGCCTTGGCGAGGTGGATGTCCTCGTGCTTCATCACGCCCACGCACAGGGCGTTGACCAGCGGGTTGCCCTGGTAGCAGGAGTCGAAGACGACCTCGCCGCCGATGTTGGGCAGGCCCAGGCAGTTGCCGTAGCCGCCGATGCCCGCGACGACGCCCGGCAGGACGCGCTTGGTGTCGGGGTGGTCCGCGGCACCGAAGCGCAGCGGGTCCATGACGGCGACGGGGCGGGCGCCCATGGCGAGGATGTCGCGGACGATGCCGCCGACGCCGGTGGCCGCGCCCTGGTAGGGCTCGATGTACGACGGGTGGTTGTGCGACTCGACCTTGAAGGTGACCGCGTAGCCCTGGCCGACGTCGACGACGCCGGCGTTCTCGCCGATGCCGACGAGCAGGGCGTCGTTCTCGGGGGCCTTCTCGCCGAACTGGCGCAGGTGGACCTTGCTGGACTTGTACGAGCAGTGCTCGGACCACATGACGGAGTACATGGCCAGCTCGGCGCCGGTGGGACGGCGGCCGAGGATGGCGCGGATGCGCTCGTACTCGTCCTGCTTGAGCCCGAGTTCGGCCCAGGGCTGGTCGACGTCGGGCGTTTCGTTTGCGTGCTTGACCGTGTCGAGAGTCATGCGTTGACCAGCTTCTTCAGGATCGAGGTGAAGAATCCGAGCCCGTCCGTGCGGCCGGTGCCGACCAGGGGCTCGACGGCGTGCTCGGGGTGCGGCATCAGGCCGACGACGTTGCCGGCGGCGTTGGTGATGCCCGCGATGTCGCGGAGCGAGCCGTTGGGGTTGACGTCGAGGTACCGGAAGACGACGCGGCCCTCGGCCTCGAGCTCGTCCAGGGTGTGCTCGTCGGCCACGTAGCGGCCGTCGATGTTCTTCAGCGGGACGGAGATCTCCTGGCCCGCCTCGTAGTCGGCCGTCCAGGCGGTGTCCGCGTTCTCGACGCGGAGCTTCTGGTCGCGGCAGATGAAGTGCAGGTGGTTGTTGCGCAGCATCGCGCCGGGCAGCAGGTGCGTCTCGGTGAGCACCTGGAAGCCGTTGCAGATGCCGAGGACCGGCATGCCGCCCTTGGCCTGCTCGATGACGGTCTCCATCACCGGCGAGAAGCGGGAGATGGCGCCCGCCCGCAGATAGTCGCCGTAGGAGAACCCGCCGGGCAGGACCACGGCGTCGACCTGCTTGAGGTCCTTGTCGCGGTGCCAGAGCGGCACGGGCTCGAGGCCGGCGATCCGGACGGCGCGCTGGGTGTCGCGGTCGTCCAGGGTGCCGGGGAACGTGACGACTCCTACGCGTGCGGTCACGAGTCGACTCGCACGGTGAAGTCTTCGATCACGGTGTTGGCGAGAAACGTTTCGGCCATCTCGTGGATTCGGGCGAGGGCGGCCTCGTCGACCGGGCCCTCCACCTCGAGTTCAAAGCGCTTGCCCTGACGGACGTCGGCGATCCCCTCGAAACCCAGGCGTGGCAGCGCGCGCTGCACCGCCTGGCCCTGCGGGTCGAGGATCTCCGGCTTGAGCATGACGTCGACTACGACGCGTGCCACTGGCACTCCCGGTGTGTGGTGCGTGAGCTGAAGCGGTGATGTCAGAGTACAGTCCCGAAAAATCTACGCGCATAGATATGCTGGGCTTATCCTCCGCGTTTACGCGGGGCGACACGGGAACGCACGGAAAAAATTCCGGAAAAACACCGGAAGATCGCACCGTCGCGATTGCGACGGGGCGCGCGGACGGAATTAACTGGGCTTCACCACGCATTGCCTTTTGTTGTACAAGTGAATATGTATTGACCGAGAACAACCGCAACCCTCACATCACCGCAGGTCAAGGCGGTGATACCGGCCGAAAGGACCCATTTCCGTGGCGCAGCGCGTAGTGGTCACACTCTCCGACGACATCGACGGCGGGGAAGCCGCGGAGACCGTCATGTTCGGGATCGACGGCAAGTCGTACGAGATCGACCTGAACACTGCCAATGCGAAGAAACTGCGAACCGTCCTCGCCCCTTACGTGGAGGCCGGCCGCAAGCAGTCCCGCTCGGGCAAGGCCTACCGGCGCACGGCCGTCGCACCCGACCCCGCCGCGGTGCGGGCCTGGGCCCGCTCGCACGGCATGGAGGTCCCGCCGCGCGGCCGGATCCCCAAGAAGGTCTACGAGGCGTTCAACGAGGCCGCCTGAGGTACGGGCCCGCCGCCCGGACGGCCGTGGGGAGGCCGGGGAGGCCGGGGAGGCCGGGGAGGCCGGGGAGGCCGCCGGGCGGAACGCCGAGGTCCGCCGGGGCGGCCTGTCGGCCGAACGGGTGGAGGGGCCTCTTCCGGTCCGACTTGCCAAGCACCCCGGATGATCAGCTAGAGTCTGGATCACGCCGAGGGGCAAGGCCGGGAAACCAGCCGGAACTTCGGGGTCATGCGGGTGTAGCTCAGTAGTAGAGCGCCCCCTTTCCAAGGGGGAGGCGCAGTGTGCGATTCCTGTCACCCGCTCTGACCGTCCAACCGGCCACGTATGTGGTCCGGGTGGATGGACGCGCGGGTGTAGCTCAGTAGTAGAGCGCCCTCTTTCCAAGAGGGAGGCGCAGTGTGCGATTCCTGTCACCCGCTCTGACCGTCCAACCGACCACGTACGTGGCTCGGGTGGATGGACGCGCGGGTGTAGCTCAGTAGTAGAGCGCCCCCTTTCCAAGGGGGAGGCGCAGTGTGCGATTCCTGTCACCCGCTCTCATCGCTTACCGACCACGGTTGTGGATCAGGTAGAGTGGTGCACGCGCCGCCCGGTGAAAGCCGGTCGGAGGCATGCGGACGTAGCTCAGTTGGTAGAGCACCACCTTGCCAAGGTGGATGTCGCGAGTTCGAGTCTCGTCGTCCGCTCAGAGAACGAAGGCCCCGGTCGGGAACGACCGGGGCCTTCGGCGTTCCCGGGGTTCGAAGGCCCCCCGCCCGCGCCTGATGACATTCGTCATCCGAAGTCATGACAGGCCGCACTGACCCGGAGCCGGGCGGGCCGGGAGCCTTGAAGCATGGACTTCGGGGAGAGTGTGATCGAGGTCTCAGGACTGCGGCGCAGGTACCGGCAGTCAGGGGACGAGGGATTCGAAGCGGTGCGGGGCGTCTCCTTCACCGTGCGGCGGGGCGAGTTGTTCGCGCTGCTGGGGACGAACGGCGCGGGCAAGACCTCCACGGTCGAGGTGCTGGAGGGCCTCGCGCGGCCCTCGGAGGGCCGGGTGCGGGTGCTGGGCCACGATCCGTACGAGGAACGGCGCGCGGTGCGCCCGCGGATCGGGGTGATGCTCCAGGAGGGCGGCTTCCCCTCCGACCTGACCGTCGCCGAGACGGTGGCGATGTGGGCGGGGTGCACGACGGGGGCGCGGCCCGCCGGCGAGGCGCTCGGCCTCGTGGGGCTCACGGCCCGCCGGGACGTCCGCATCAAGCAGCTCTCGGGCGGCGAGCGGCGGCGGCTGGACCTCGCGCTGGCCCTGCTCGGGCGCCCCGAGGTGCTCTTCCTCGACGAGCCCACGACCGGCCTCGACCCCGAGGCGCGGCACACGACGTGGGAGTTGGTGCGCAGGCTCCGCGACGAGGGCACGACGGTGCTGCTCACCACCCACTACCTGGAAGAGGCCGAGGCACTGGCCGACCGGCTGGCGATCATGCGCGAGGGCCGGATCGTGGCGACCGGGACGCCCTCGGAGGTGATCGGCGGCTATCCGTCGCGGATTCGCTTCGCGATGCCGGACGGCTGGTTCGTCGGGGATCTGCCGCCGCTGGCCGAGATGGGGGTGCTCCGGCACGAGGAGACCGGCGGGCGGGTGGAGCTCCAGACGGGCGAGCTGCAGCGCACCCTGACCGGGCTGCTGCTGTGGGCGCGGGAGAAGAACCTCGAGCTGGAGGGGCTCGACGCCCGGACCGCCTCGCTGGAGCAGGCGTTCCTGGCGATAGCGGGGGCGACGGAGTCCTCCGCCGCGGCGGAGGCGCCCGGCGCACTGACGGGGAGGAACGGCTGATGGCGGTGAACGGCGTGAAGACGGCGGGCGCGACGGGTACGGGGGTCCCGACGGGCGCGACGACGGTCACGGGACGGGCACTGGCCCTGGGGCGCGCGGAGCTGAAGCTCCTCGGCCGCAACAAGACGGCCCTGTACATCACCCTGCTGATGCCCCTCTTCATGGTCTACGCCATGCGCTCGGGCACGAAGAACCTGGACCTGGAGGGCTCCGGACTGTCACTGAAGGAAGTGACCATGACCGGCGCCTTCGGATACGTCCTCCTCTTCGTCGTCTACTACAACCTCATGAGCGCCTACACCGCCCGCCGCGAGGAGCTGGTGCTCAAGCGGCTGCGCACCGGGGAGGCCGGCGACGCGGAGATCCTCGCGGGGACGGCCCTGCCCTCCGCGGCGATCGCCCTGGCGCAGTGCGTCCTGCTGGTCGGGGCGGGCTCGCTCTGGCTGGACATGCGGGTCCCGGCGCGCCCCGAACTGCTGCTGGCGGGCGTCCTGCTGGGCATCGTCCTGCTCGCCGCGCTGGCCGCCGCGTCCACGGCCTTCGCCAAGACCTCGGAGAGCGCGCAGCTCGCGGCGATGCCGCTGGCGATGGTCTCGATGCTGGGCTCGGGGATGTTCTGGCCGCTGGCGGCGATGCCCGAGGGCCTCGCGCGGTTCTGCGAAGTGCTGCCCATGACGCCCGTCGTCGAGCTGATGCGCACCGGCTGGCTCGGCGGGGCGAGCGCCGCCGAGGTCCTGGGCCGGCTGGGGGCCGCCTTGGTCTGGGTGATCCTCGGGGTGTTTGCTGTACGTCGGTGGTTCCGCTGGGAGCCACGGCGCTGAGCTGGGGAAACATCGGGGGTGGCGGCGCGTGATCCGTCGGGTGCGCATATTCCGGAGCCGGAGCAGGATCGAGCAGATCGACCTCTACACGCGCGGCGCGCTGTACGTGGTCCCGTGGTTCTTCCTCCTGGTCGAGGCGGGGGCCCTGGTGGGTCTCGCAGGGCCACGGCCGCTGCCCCGGGCCCTGGCCGTCGCCCTGATCGCCGTGGGCGCCGTGCAGGCCACGTTCGGCATCGGTCTGACCCGGCGCGCCCTCGACCGCTACCTGCGCAAGGAGACGACCGGCCTCACGTGGCGGCTGGTCGTCTCGTTCGTGCTGCTGGCGCTGGCGGTGTGCCTCTTCGCGAAGCTGGTGACCGTGAGCGCCGAGGACGTCGCGCAGGTCGGGTCCACGACGTTCATGGGCCTGACGGTGGCGCCCCTGGGGTCTCTGTGCCTGGTGGTGCGGAAGCGGACCTACTGGATGCTGTGCGCGGCCGGTTCGTTCGTCGCGGCCGTGCCGTTCGGCGTGGCCGGCATCCCCGTTCCCGCGCTGGTGGGAGTGGTCTTCGGCGCGCTCTTCGTCAGCGGCTGGGTGATGCTGATGGCGCGGGTCTCGGGGTGGATGCTCTCCATCATCTGGGAGCTCGACGCGGCCCGCGCGGTGCAGGCCCGGCTCGCCGTCGCCGAGGAACGGCTGCGGTTCTCCCGCGACATGCACGACATCCTGGGCCGCAACCTCGCCGCGATCGCCCTCAAGAGCGAGCTGGCGGAACAGCTCTCGCGGCGGGGTTCGGACGCGGCCACGGCACAGATGGCGGAGGTGCAGCGGATCGCGCAGGAGTCCCAGCGCGAGCTGCGCGAGGTCGTCCGCGGCTACCGCGAGGCCGACCTCCACACGGAACTGGTGGGGGCCCGCGGCATCCTGGCGGCCGCCGGCATCGAGTGCCGCATGGAGGACACGGCGGTCGAGGAGCTGCCGGCGCAGGTCCAGTCGGCGCTGGCCTGGGTGGTCCGCGAGGCCACGACGAACGTGCTGCGGCACTCGGACGCGAGCCGCTGCGCGGTGCGGCTGCGGACCGTGAACGGGGTGGCGGTGCTCCGGATCGAGAACGACGGCGTGCGCGACGCCCCCGCGGGGGCGGGCGACGGGGCCGGCGGCGGCTCGGGGCTGGCGGGGCTGCGGGAGCGGCTGACGGCGCTGGGCGGGACGCTGACGACGGAGCACGGCGCCCACCGGACGTTCCACCTGACGGCGAGGATCCCGCCCGAGGACGCGGCCCGGCCCGGGCCGGAGCCCGGCTCGGACCGGGCCGCCGGGCAGGCGGAACCGCCGGCGCCGCAGCCCGCCGCCGCCGGACTGGAAGGGAGGACCGCATGACCGGGGGACCGGGTGGAGCCCGGCCGATCCGGGTGATGCTCGCCGACGACGAACACCTGATCCGTGGGGCGCTGGCCGCCCTCCTCGGGCTCGAGGACGATCTCCAGGTGGTGGCGGAGGCTGCGTCCGGGCCCGAGGCGCTGGCGATGGCCGTGGCGCACCGGCCGGACGTAGCCGTACTGGATCTCCAGATGCCAGGGGCGGACGGTGTGACAGTCGCCACATCCCTACGGTCCGAACTCCCCTCCTGCCGCGCCATGATCGTGACGGGTCACGGCCGCCCCGGGCACCTGAAGCGGGCCCTGGAGGCGGGGGTGCGGGGGTTCGTGCCCAAGACCGTATCGGCCCAGCGGCTCGCCGAGATCATCCGCACGGTGCACGGCGGAAGCCGTTACGTGGACCCGGAGTTGGCGGCCGACGCGATCAGCGCCGGGGACTCGCCGCTGTCCGCGCGCGAGGCGGAACTGCTCGAGCTGGCCGAGGACGGCGCGCCCGTCGCGGAGATCGCCGAGCGGGCCTCGCTGACGCCCGGAACGGTCCGCAATTACCTCTCGGCGGCCGCCGCGAAGCTGGGCGCGGAGAACCGTCATGCGGCGGCGCGCATCGCACGTGCCCAGGGTTGGCTATAGTGGTACCCGCACCGCACGAGAGCGCGGGGCGAATGCGGACGTAGCTCAGTTGGTAGAGCACCACCTTGCCAAGGTGGATGTCGCGAGTTCGAGTCTCGTCGTCCGCTCAGAGAACGAAGGCCCCGGTCGGGAACGACCGGGGCCTTCGGCGTTCCCGGGCCCCTCCGGCTCAGTCCGGAGAGCCCGGAGAGCCCGAAGAACCCGGAGGGAAGCGCAGGCGGAAGAGGGCGCCGCCCGTGCCGGCCTGTTCCGCCGTGAGCTCGGCGCCGTGGGCGCGGGCGATCTGGCGGGCCATGGCCAGGCCCAGGCCGGAGCCCGGCAGCGCGCGGGCCTGGCGGGAGCGGTAGAAGCGGTCGAAGACATGGGGCAGGTCCTCGTCCGAGATGCCGGGGCCGTGGTCGCGCACGGTGAGGTCGAGGGTGCCGTCCGTACGGGCGAGGCGCACCTCGACCACGGCGCCGGGCGGGCTGAACTTGGCCGCGTTGTCCAGCAGGTTGGACAGCAGCCGGGCGAGCCGGGCGGGCACGCCCGGGACGGTGGCCCCGGCCAGGTCGGCCGTGAAGACCGTGCCCGGCCAGTGGCCGCGGGCGTCGGCCACGACGCGCTCGGCGAGCCGGTCCAGCCGCACCCGCTCGACCAGCTGCTGCGGTTCCTCGTCGCGCGCCAGCTCGATGAGGTCGTTGACCATGCCCGTCACCTCGCGCAGCTGGCGGCCCAGGGCGTCCGAGGCCCGCTCGCGCTGGGCGGTCGAGAGCCGGTCGGCGCGGGCGAGCAGCTCGGCGTTGGTGCGCAGCGCGGTGAGCGGGGTGCGCAGCTCGTGGGAGGCGTCGGCGACGAGCCGGCGCTGGGCGGCGACGGCCTCCTCCAGCTCGCCGAGCATGGTGTTGAAGCTGGTCGCGAGGCGGGTGATCTCGTCCTGGCGGCGCGCACCTCTTTTCTCGTAACGCGGCAGCTCGATGCGGTGGGCGGGGTCGCGGGTGGCGGCGATGCGCTCGGCCGTGGCGGTGAGGCGGGTGACCGGCCGCAGGGAGGTCCGCGCGGCGAGATGGCCGAGCGCCGCCGCGAGGAGGACCCCGACGGCGCCGACCGCGCCGAGGTAGAGCCCGGCCTGTTCCACGCTCTCCCCGACGGCGTCGGAGCGGGCCGCCACCTGCAGGGCCCGCCCGTCGCGGCCCGGGACCGGGGTGGTCAGCATCCGCATGGGGCGGCCGTGGTGGGTGATGTCGCTGTAGTACGCGCCGAGGGTGCCGGCCGCGACCCGGCGGGTCGCGCCGGTGACGGGCAGCACCAGGCCCCTCTGGCCGGGCGCCGCCGGGTCGGCGCGCACGATCTGGGCGCAGGCGGGGGCGGCCCGCCAGGCGCACTGGTCGTAGAGCACGCCCTGGTCGGCACCGCTGCGGCTCTGCTGGGCGATGAGCCCGGCCTGCTGCTTGAGCTGGAGGTCCAGCTGGCGCACGAGCTCGTAGCGGATGACCACATAGGCGCCGGCCAGCACGCCCAGGGCGACGAGCGCCACCGCGGCGGAGGTGACGAGCGTCAGCCGGGTGCGCAGCGGCCTGCGGCCGAGCGGGCCGGTCCGCCGGCTCACCGCTGGGCCAGCTGGTAGCCGACGCCGTGGACGGTGTGCACGAGGCGGGGTGCGCCGCCCGCCTCGAGCTTGCGCCGGAGGTAGCCGACGTAGACGGCGAGGGAGTTGGACTCGGGGCCGAAGTCCGCGCCCCAGACGCGTTCCTGGATCACCTCGCGCGGCAGCACCTGTCCCGGGTGCCGCAGCAGCACCTCCAGCAGCGCGAACTCGGTCCGGGTGAACTCCAGGGCGAGCCCGGCGCGCTCGCCGGTGCGGGTGACGGGGTCGACGCGCAGATCGGCGAAGGCCAACTCGCGCTCCTCCCCCACCCGTTCGGCGGGGGCCGCGCGGCGCAGCAGGGCCCGCAGGCGGGCGAGCAGCTCGTCCAGTGCGAAGGGCTTGACCAGATAGTCGTCGGCCCCGGCGTCCAGGCCCGCGACGCGGTCGGAGACGGCATCGCGGGCGGTCAGGACGAGGACGGGCGTCCGGTCGCCGAGCTCGCGCAGCCGTCGGCAGACGGCGAGGCCGTCGAGCACGGGCATGGCGAGGTCGAGCACGATGGCCCCGGGCGGCGCGCTCGCGACGGCGGAGAGGGCCTGGAGCCCGTCGGCGGCCGAGCGCACGGCGTAGCCCTCGACGGTCAGGCTGTCGACGACGGCTGCCCGTACGTCGGGGTCGTCGTCCACGACCAGTACGGACGTCGGCGTCTCGGCCATCGCGCCTCCGGCGGGGGTACGGGATCTTGTGCGTGCCCCCACGATGGCATGCGCTGTCTGAGAGGGCTCTTAGGGAGGGCCCCTCACGCCTTCACGCCTTCACCGTCCGCCCGGCCCGCCCTACGCGGGCCGTGCCGCCGCTACGCCCACTTCGAGCCGGTCAGGCGCTCGTAGGCCTCGACGTACTTGGCGCGGGTGCGCTCGACGACCTCCGCCGGCAGCTCCGGCGGCGGGAGCTGGCCGTTGCGGTCCCAGCCCGAGGCCGGCGAGGACAGCCAGTCGCGGACGAACTGCTTGTCGAAGGAGGCCTGGGGGCGGCCCGGCTCCCAGGAGTCGGCGGGCCAGAAGCGGGAGGAGTCGGGGGTCAGCACCTCGTCCGCGAGGACCAGGTCGCCGTCCGCCCAGCCGAACTCGAACTTGGTGTCGGCCAGGATGATGCCCCGGTCGCGGGCGATGTCGCGGGCGCGGCTGTAGACGGCCAGGGTCGTCTGGCGGAGCATGGCGGCGGTCTCGGCGCCGACGCGACGGGCGGTCTCCTCGTAGGAGACGTTCTCGTCGTGCTCGCCGACCTCGGCCTTGGTCGCCGGGGTGAAGATCGGCTGGGGCAGTTCGGAGGCGTTGGTCAGGCCCTCGGGGAGGGCGAGACCGCAGACGGTGCGGGTCTGCTCGTACTCCACGAGGCCGGATCCGGTGAGGTAGCCGCGGGCGACGCACTCGACCGGGATCATCTCCAGGGAGCGGCAGATCAGCGTGCGCCCGGCCCAGTCGGCGGGGGCGCCGGCGGGCAGGTCGGCGGAGAGCACGTGGTGCGGGATGAGGTCGCGCAGGCGGTCGAACCACCACAGGGACAGCTGGGTGAGGATGCGCCCCTTGTCGGGGATCTCGGTGGGGAGCACCCAGTCGTAGGCGGACATGCGGTCGCTGGCGACCATCACCAGCCGGCCGGCCTCGTCGCGGTAGAGGTCGCGGACCTTGCCGGTGTGCAGGTGCGTCAGCCCCGGGACCTCGACGGGCTTGGGCTTCTCGACGAATCCGGACACGCGTCCTCCTGGTGGTTTGTCCAAACACCTCGATTCTGCCGTACGGCGGCGCCGGGCTCCGCCGGGGGTCAGGCCCGTTTGCAGATGCGGTCCAGGAGGTTGGCCGTGGCCCGCTGGATCCGGGCGTCCACGTGGCCGGGCCGGTCCAGGGCCGGGGACCAGGCGAAGGTGCCGGAGGCGAAGACCAGGGCGCCGCTGGGCGCGCGGTACAGGGAGGTCTCCTGGTGCCGCCTGGCGCCCTCGCCGTCCTCGTACGGGGAGTGGGCCAGCAGGATGCGACGGGTGTGCTCGGGCAGGGCCGTACGGGGGAAGTAGCGGTCGGCCTCGCCCGCGACGAGGCCGGCCAGCTCGTCGCCCTCGCCTGCGCCGGTGGCCTCCCACAGCCAGTGGCCGGCGTTGCGGACGACCAGCGGGGCGGGCTCGGGGACGCGGCCGGCGTACTGGATGCCGAGCAGCTGCTGCTCGGGGGGCGACATGTCGCGCCACAGCGCCGAGCGGCCCGGCCCCCGGCGCTTGCGGCAGGTCAGCAGGTGGTCGGGGCCGGCCGGCGAGGGGGCGAGCTCGACCTGCCAGTACATGGTGTTGGAGGAGAGGAAGACCAGCGAGGTGCCGCAGTCGCGGGCGTCCTCGACGGCGCGGCGCATGGCGGGCGACCAGTACTCGTCGTGGCCGGGGAAGACCATGCCCCGGTAGCGTGCCGGATCGATTCGCCCTGCGTGCAGGTCGCGGGTCTCGGCGTAGGCGAGGCCGTAGCCGTAGCGCTCGGCCCAGCGGATGAAGTCGTAGGCGTGGCCCACGTGCAGCGGCAGCCCGGCGCCGGCGTAGGGGCGGTCGAAGGAGACGGTGGTGGCCGCGCCCTCCTCGCCGAGGAGCCGGCCGCCCTCGTCCCAGGCGTGGTAGAGGCTGGCGCCGGTCCGGCCGTCCTCGGGGTAGAGGTTGTAGGCCTGCCAGGTGATGTCGGGCAGGACGAGCAGCAGATCGGCCGGGGCGCTGTCGCGGACGGTGAAGGGGATGTGGCTGCGGTAGCCGTCGGCGGTGGTGAGGACGGCGACGTAGGCGCCGGTGCTCCAGAAGCTGGGGATCTGCAGCCGCCAGGACAGCCACCAGTGGTGACAGGAGACCGTGCGGTCCGCGGTGAGCGGCGGCGGCTGGACGATGCCCGACAGCCGGGGGCTGGTGGTGATCTTCGCGGCGCCGACGCCCTGGTAGTGGCCGATGCGGTAGATGTCGACGGCGAACTGCTGCGGGGGGTCCACGGTGATCCGGAAGTCCACGGCCTCGCCGGGCGCCACCGCGCTGTCGGTGGCGAAGCCCTTGATCTGGCAGTGGACGTCGTCGGCGGTGCGGGGCCCGGGTCTGCGCGGAGGGGGGACGCGCGCGCCGGCCGGGGCGACGACCGGATCGACGTACCAGGGAATGATCTGGCCGGTGCCGTCGAAGTAGTACTCGCCGCCGCGCAGCCAGGGCAGCGGCCCCTGTCCGAAGGGATCGGAGACGGCGTGCGCGAGCGCCCCGGATTCCCAGCGCCGGACCTGCTCCATCCCCATGTGCGCTCTCCCTCCCCTGGATCACCGCATACCCATTCGGTTTCCCAGCAGATCACAGGACACACCCGGCTCGTCACTGTTCGTCGGCAAATTCCCCGGAAGTGATGGCTCGGCCTCTACGCAGCGTCACCGCTTCACCGTCCGTGACGGCGCCGCCGGGGCGGACCGGAGCCGTCAGCCCAGCCGGACGGGCTTCTCCGGGCGCACCCCGATCTCGCCGAGCCAGGCGCGCAGGGGCTCGCCGTCGCCGTCCTCGATCAGGCTCAGGACCGTACGGGCGAGGTCGGCGCGGCGGGCGCCGCCGATCAGCAGGGCGGGGCCGTCCAGCCAGTCCAGGCCGGGAACGGCTCCGGCCGTGTCGACGGCGGCGCAGCACACCATGGCCGTCACATGGTCGGTGAGCAGCTCGCGGCCGCTGCGCGGCGGCTGCAGCGGGAACAGCGGGGCCAGCCCGTCGATCCAGGAGCCGGCCGAGGCGCCGAACCCGCCGCGCTCGGCCACGAGCTCCTCCCGGGCCGCCTCGCGGGCGACCTCCGCGCTCAGCCGCACCTCCAGCTCCTCGCCCACCCCGCCGCCGGCCGGGCCGGTGAGGCGCTCGAGGACCCGGGCGACCGTGGGCGCCGCGGGTGTGGGGTCCGGCACGAGCGGGGCCCGCTGCGCGTCCGGCACGGCGGGCAGCGCGCGGGGCGCGATGTCGTCCAGGACGCGGTGCAGCCGGGCGGCCTCCAGCCGCCATTTGCGGTCCACGACCTCCTCCGGATACTGGCTCCAGCTGACGGGCGACCAGTCGGGGCCCGGCTCGGGCGGGCCGCCGTGGAAGAGGCGGGCGGCCAGCAGGGAGGCGGCCTCGTCGATGAGGCCGGGCTCCTCGAGCAGGTCGCACGCGGGCCGCTCGCCCAGCCGGGAGGCGAAGCCCTCCGCCAGCCGGTCGCGCCGGGAGAGCTCGGTGAGCGCGGAGACGACGCCCGCGTCGAGGCGCGAGGGCCAGCGGCCCATGCGCCAGGCGGGCAGCGCGACGCGGTTCAGCAGCCGGTCCCAGCCGGCGTAGGCCAGGCCGACCTGTTCCTGGGCGACGATCCGCAGGCCGTAGTCGACGGTCTGGGCGCGCTCGGAGGCGGCCGCGGCGACCCCGCGCTCCATCTCCGCGGCGTGGTCGCGGCAGGAGCGCAGCAGCAGCCGGGCGACCCAGCCGACGAACGCGAGCAGCGGGCGCCCGGCCGCCACCGCCACGGCGGCGTCCAGGCCCCGTACGAAGCGGCGGGCGGCCGCTATGTCGGGGTGGGCGGCCGGGCCCGTGCCCGCCACCACGGGGGCGAGCAGGGCGCGCAGCTCGGCGACGCGCATCCACCACAGGAACGGCGAGCCGATCACCAGCACCGGCGCGGCCCCGGCCCGGCGGCGCACCGCAAGGCGCTCGCGCGGAGGGCCGTGCGCGGGGTGCGTACGGTCCTCCAGCCAGCTGTCGCAGTCGGGGGTGAGGGCTATGGCGGAGGGGGCGGGGACGTCCAGCCGGTCGGCGAGGTCACGGACCAGGCGGTAGAGGTCGGGGGCCGTCGCCTCCGGGATGGGGACGGTGGGGCTGAGGGCCGGCCGGGCCCGCGCGACCACGGCGGCCACGCCGGCGGCCAGCACCAGGGCCAGCACGGCGAGGGCGCTCACGACCGGCCGGACGACGTCCCAGACGGAGTCGTCCGGGATGCGGCCCATGGCCGAGCCCGCCGCCAGCACGACCGCGGCCGCCGCCGGCAGCAGGGCGACCGCCAGCGCGGCGCTGCGCACCCGCAGCACGGCGAGGGCTCGGGCGCGCGCGGTCAGCACGCCTGCTTCGGGACCTGCCACGAGACCGATCACCCCCAGTCGCCTGTAGTGCTGCCCGGGTGCCTACCACCCCCACTGTGGCACCGGCCTCTGACATCGCAATGCCGGTGGGCCAGTTGCCGGACGCGCAGCAGGCCTTCGCCGCACCCTAGTTGGGGTCGGGGCACCCGTCAGCCGGTTGGCCGATCGGTCACTCGATGGAATGGCTTTGGGCAAAGGCCCGTACGCAGGCCGCCCCCACCCGATCCATCGGAACTGGCGTTCGACGAACGGGTGGGGGCAGGGCGCCGCGGGCTCAGGCGGAGGCCGCGGCCTTCGCCGCGATGTCCGTCCGGTGGTGCGAGCCGTCCAGGCGGATGCGGGAGACGGCCTCGTACGCGCGCGTACGGGCCTGCTCCAGGCCGGCGCCGGTCGCGGTGACGGACAGCACCCGGCCGCCCGCGCTGACCACGCGGCCCTGGGCGTCGTGCGCGGTGCCGGCGTGCAGGACGTAGGCCTGCTCCACCTCGGCCGCCCCGGCCAGGCCCTCGATCACGTCGCCGGTGCGCGGGGTGCCGGGGTAGTTGTGCGAGGCGATGACGACCGTCACGGCCGCGTCGTCGCTCCAGCGCAGCGGCGGCTCGGCGGCGAGGTTGCCCGTGGCGGCGTTGAACAGGACGCTCGCCAGCGGGGTCCGCAGACGGGCCAGCACGACCTGGGTCTCCGGGTCGCCGAAGCGGGCGTTGAACTCGATGACCCGCACCCCGCGCGAGGTGATCGCCAGGCCCGCGTAGAGCAGCCCGGAGAAGGGCGTGCCCCGGCGGCGCAGCTCGTCGACGGTGGGCTGGAGCACGGTTTCCAGCACCTCGTCGACCAGCTTGGGGTCGGCCCAGGGCAGCGGGGAGTAGGCGCCCATGCCGCCGGTGTTGGGGCCCTCGTCCGCGTCCAGGGCGCGCTTGAAGTCCTGGGCGGGCTGCAGGGGAAGGACCGTTTCGCCGTCGGTGATCGCGAAGAGCGAGACCTCGGGGCCGTCCAGGAACTCCTCGATCACCACGCGCTCGCACGCGAGCGCGTGCTCCCGGGCGGCGGCGATGTCCGGGGTGACGACGACGCCCTTGCCGGCGGCCAGGCCGTCGTCCTTGACGACGTACGGCGCGCCGAACGCGTCGAGGGCCGCGTCGACCTCCTCGGGCGTGACGCACACGTAGCTGCGGGCGGTGGGGACGTTCGCGGAGGCCATGACGTCCTTGGCGAACGCCTTGGAGCCCTCCAGCAGGGCCGCCTCGGCCGACGGACCGAAGACGGGGACGCCGCGCTCGCGCAGGACGTCGGCGACGCCCGCGACCAGCGGCGCCTCCGGGCCGACCACCACGAGGTCCGCGCGCAGCGACGCGGCCAGCTCCGCGACGGCCGAGCCGTCCAGCGCGTCAACGGGATGCACCTCGGCCACCTCGGCGATCCCGGCGTTGCCGGGGGCGCAGTGCAGCGCGGTGACGTCGGGGTCGAGGGACAGAGAGCGGCACAGGGCGTGTTCGCGGGCGCCGCCGCCGATGACGAGGACCTTCACAGGGGCCACCCTATTGCCTGTCTTGTGGATCACCACGACTCGGGTGCCGCCCGCTCTTCGTAGGAACCTCTTGACGCACCCCCCGGGAGCCCCTCGACGTGCCTCCTGGGCGCCCCCGGGCGTCCACGGCCCGGCCGGGAGGAACTCTTTCGAGTGAGGGCCGAGGGGCTCCTATACCTGATTCCGCCGCACTTACGGACGGAAAAGGCTGGATCTTGCGCCCAACGCCAACCGTTCGGCGGTAGGAAGGAGGCTGCCAGCACGGTTGAGGTGCGTGGACGCGCACACGGCGGAGAGGGAGTGCAGGCGTGAGCCAGCCTGAGATGCAGCCCGAGGGGCTCCCTCGGGAGCAGGACGGGAAGCACCGGGGCGACCTGCGCGGCCGGACCTTCCCGCTCGGGGACTGGGGAGAGCCCGCCGAGCGGCTGGACGAGCTGTACAGATGGGTCGAGGGCGGTGCCCTCAACCTCGCCGACTGGTACCTGACCGACCGCGCCTGGAAGCGCCGCTGGGCGCGCGGGCTGCGTCTGGCCGCCGCCTCCTGCGCCCTGGTGGGGGCCGCGCTGCCGCTGCTGGAGCTGACGAAGGTGCTGCGCACGGGCTCGGCCTGGGCGTTCCTGGCGCTGCTCGGCGCGGTGGCCTGTGTGGCCTGCGACCGCTACTTCGGCCTGACGTCCGGCTGGATGCGGGCGGTGGCCACGGCGCAGGCGGTGCAGCGGCGGCTGGAGGTGCTGCAGTTCGACTGGGCGTCGGAGTGCGTGCGCGAGGTGCTCGGCCCGACCGAGGGCACGGCCAGCGAGGCCGCCGAGCGCTGCCTGACCGTGCTGCGGCGCTTCTCGGAGGACGTCTCCGAGCTCGTACGGGCCGAGACGGCCGACTGGATGGTGGAGTTCCGGGCGGGCCCGGCGCCGCTGCTGACGCAGTCGCTCGTGGCCTGGGGCCCGCGGGGCGAGGGCAACGGCCCCGTGGGGCGGTTCCCGATGCCGCCGCACACGCGGCCGAACATGCCCCGGCAGCGGCCGCCGGAGTCGCCGCGCTAGACGCTCCCGTGCCGGACGGCCGTGGCCGCCGTCCGGCACCGAGGGCGCCCGTCAGCTGAAGACGATCATCGACCCCTGGCCCAGGCTGCGCGTCGCCGCCGCGTGCAGCCCCAGCCACACGTGGCGCTCCCGGGCGAAGGGGCTGTCGTCGTGCGGGCCCGGCGCCGCGCGCTCCTCGAGGGTGGTCGGGTGGTCCGGAGCGGCGGGCGCGGCGGGCGGGTTGGCCGGGTCGATGCCCAGGACCGGTGCCACGGCGAGGAGTTCGCGCAGCAGGCCGTGGCTGGATCCCAAGGGGCCGCCGCCCTCGAGTAGTTCGTCGTTGTACAGCGGGTGGGCGAAGTCCACGGGGACGTACGCCCCGGCGTGGTCGTAGTGCCACACGAGGTGCGACTGCTGGGCGGTGCTCTCGAACATCTCCAGCAACTGCTCGTAGTCGCCGCCGAGTTCATCCACGGGAGTGACGGCGAGACCGCACAGGTTCAGCAGGTGGGCCCGGCGCAGGAAGTGCAGGGCGTCGTAGTCGAAGCCCGCGACCGGGGCCACGTCGCCGGAGAGGCCCGGCATGTAGCCGAAGACGGGCACGGGAGGCAGTCCGGCCTCGCCGAGGGCCTTGTCGTACGCGGCGATCTCCTCGGCGAAGGGGTTGTCGGGGCTGTGGCACAGCACGTCGACAAGGGGCACTAGCCAGAGGTCACAGGCCACGTGAACTCACTCTCGTTTTCGCGTTCGTGCGATGGTCGGGGCATGCGATGGTCGGGCCAGAGTAGTGCCGCTCAGCCGGTTGTCACACAGGGCCGACGCAGATGGAATCGCACGCTCCGCACGGCCGCGGACGCCTCCCGCCACCGCCCCCGTCAGCGGTCCGTCCGCACGTCCCACACCCACACGTCGCCGGCCCGCTTCGGCTGCCTGCCCGACAGGGCGGTGACCGCGGCGCGCAGCGCCTCGTCGTTGTCCTGACCGGCCAGGACGAGCGCGTCCGCGCGCCAGAAGTCGAGGTCCCAGCCGAACTCGCGGCGCTGCTGGGGGCCGATCTCCGGCACCCTGCCCGTCTCACGGACCTTGCGCAGCAGATCGGACGTGGGGCGCGGCTGCGGCCCGTAGATCCCGATGCGCTCGGGGCCCCACGGACCGTTGAAGTAGCCGCCGGGGAAGCGGAAGCCGAGGCCGGCGTCGATCTGCCAGCCCAGGGCGGCGGTGTCGGCGGGCGAGGGGACCGGTACGGGCACCAGGGAGCGGCCGGGGCGGACGTACTCCCGCCAGGTGCCGTCGGTGACGAACGCGGGCACGGGGGCGCGCTCGACGGTGCGGTACGGCGTGGGGAACAGCGGCAGCACGGCCACGGCGAGCGCGGCCGCCCCCAGCAGCCGGCGGGAGCTCTCGCGCTCGCTGCGGACGCGCCGCAGGACCAGCCGGTCGCAGCCGAGGGCCAGGAGGATGCCGAGGGCCGGCACGCAGACCATGGCCATCCGCGACTCGATGACCGACTCGAAGACGGGCAGCGGCGCGATCATCCGCCACGGTCCCGGCAGGGTCTTGCCGGTGCCGGGCAGCGGGATGTTCTGGCCCAGGGAGAGCACGGCGGCGGCCAGCGCGGTGAAGCCCAGGGCGCGCACGCGCGGCTGGTCGCGCAGGTGGACGACGAGCGCGACGGCGAGGACGACGAGCGGCCAGCCGAAGAAGGCGTTCTCCTCGGTCCGGTTGAGCGACAGCGAGGCCGCGACGTGCTCGTCGCCGGCCAGCGAGCGGGTGGCGAACTCCAGCAGCGCCATGGGGTGGTTGCCCACCTGCCCGTGCAGCACGCTGCGGTAGCTCTGCGGGCCGAAGAACTGCCAGGCCAGGGGCGCCATCACCAGCGGTACGGCCACCAGCGCGGCGATGCCCAGCCCGCGCAGCAGGGGCGGGGCGACGGCCTTGGCCACGTCCGGGGAGGCGACCGCGTAGCCGAAGGCGAACAGGATCATGCCCGTCGCGGCCAGCAGCAGCGCCTCCTCGCCGAGGAAGACCTGGTAGGCGAGGAAGAGGCCGAGGACGACGGCGTCGCGGGTGGGCCGCCGGCCCTCGCACAGCCGCAGCGCCCGGTCGATGATCAGCGGCATCATGAAGAGCACCGCGAAGTTGGGGTGCGCGGTGCCGTGCGAGATCATCGGCGGCGCGAAGGCGCAGAACCCGCCGCCCAGCGCGGCCGCCCAGCGGGAGCGCACGAAGCGTCTGGCGATGAGCCAGTACCAGGAGCAGGCGGTCGCGGTCAGCCCGCCGGTGAGCACGACGGCCCAGGTGACGTGGGCGCCGAGGGCGAGGGTGAGGGGCGCCAGCGGTACGGACAGGCCCAGCATGGCGGTGTTCGCCATGAGGTTCACCCCGAGCGGGGCGTTCTGCAGGCCGGTGAAGAGCGGGTTCCGCAGGTGCGCGACGTTGTCGGCGGTGACCGCGAAGAACCATTCCCACTGCTGCTGGTCGGAGCCGGAGTCGGCGAGGTAGGCGCTGCCGAGGCCGCCCCACAGGCCGCCGTAGAGGAAGAAGGAGAGCAGGAGGAAGATCGCGGGTATGGCTATGTGTTCCGGGCGCACCGCGCGCCAGCGCAGGCGCACGAGGTCCGCGAGGACGGTGGGGTAGGCGAACGGGCGGACCTTGGAACCGGGCTGGTGGGCCCAGCGGACGGGCACTTCGGCGACCTCCCAGTCCATCTGGTGGAAGAAGCGCAGGATTTCGACGTCGTAGCTCCAGCCGTCCAGCCGGGAGCCCGCGAAGGCCGTGCGGACCTTGTCGCCGTCGAAGAGCTTGAAGCCGCACTGGGTGTCCCGTATGCCCGGCACGGCGGCCGCGCGTATCAGCCGGGAGCCGAGCCGTCCCATGATCTCGCGCACGGGGTTCTGGCGTACGGCGATCCGCGATTCCGGCAGCGCCCGGGAGCCGACGGCGGCGGCCGCGCCCTCGTCGAGGCGCCGCCGGAGCAGGGCCATCTCCTCGATGGGGGTGGCCAGGTCGGCGTCGGTGACCAGGACCCGGCGCCCGCGCGAGGCGAGCACT
Organism: Streptomyces griseocarneus; assembly: GCF_014655595.1. Classification (GTDB taxonomy): domain Bacteria; phylum Actinomycetota; class Actinomycetes; order Streptomycetales; family Streptomycetaceae; genus Streptomyces; species Streptomyces griseocarneus. The sequence continues at coordinate 78,020 of NZ_BNBL01000004.1, forward strand.
CCGGTGCGTACGGCGTGGCCCTTGCCGCGGTTGGCGGGGGTGCGCAGCAGGTGGACGCGGGGCTCCTCGGCGGCGGCGGCCTCGGTGACGGCGGCCGTGCCGTCGGCGGAGCCGTCGTCGACGACGATCAGCTCCCACCGCAGGGGTGCGAGGGTGTCGAGGTGGGCGCGCACCGCCGCGAGGGTCGGGGCGAGCCGGTCCTCCTCGTTGTACGCGGGGATGACCACCGTCAGATCGACGGCTGACTCAGCCGTCGTTCCGGAGGGATCCGACGGCTGGGCCGGTGCCGGCTTCATGGCGAATCACATTCCGTTTGTCGACGACGGCGAGCGACATCGACCTTATGTGGTCGAACTCTGATCGGGTCGCGGGGTCAGGCCGTCGATCAACGCCAGCGAGTGCTGGTTGTACGCCACGACGATCCGCTGCGCGCGGGCCACGTCGCGGCACTCCACCGCCTCCACGAGGTCGGCGTGGCCGTGCCACAGCCGCCCCCTCAGGTCCCCCAGGCGCCGCAGCAGCGGCACCGTGAAGATCCAGCTCTGCACCCTTACCCGGTCCAGGAAATCCGATATGTAAGGGTTACCCACCAGCCCGGCCATCTCGCGCCAGAAGCGCAGGTCGTAGCCGATGAGGATGTCGAGGTCGCCCGCCATCGCGGCCCGCCCGGCCTCGTCCGCGCGCCGCCGCACCGAGGCCAGCGCCTGCGGCGTCGCGGCCTGCAGCGCGCGCTCGGCGGAGCGGCGGAACATGCCCTCGACGATCAGGGTGCGGGCCTCGATCATGTCGCGGAAGTCGGCGTAGGAGAACTCCCGCACGCGGTAACTGCGGTGCAGCTCCACGTCGAGCAGCCCCTGCGAGCACAGGTCGAGCAGCGCCTCGCGGACGGGTGTGGCCGAGACGCCGTACTGCTCGGCGATCTCCTTGACGGTGAACTGCCGGCCCGCCGGGAGCCGCCCCGCGATCACCTCGTCGCGCAGCGCCTCGGCGATCTGTGAGCGCAGCGTGGTGCGCTTGACAGTCTCGCTGCCGGGCATTGGTCTCCGTCTCCGCCTTTTCCGATGTCCCCTGGCCGCCGCGCTGACATGCGAACGGCCCCCGCCACGATATGCGAGGGCCGTCACGGGCGATATGGCCGTGAGCACGGGAAGGGCGAACGCTACCGGATCGCCGGGCTGGGCGGTACGGGTGGGTACGGGCGGTTCGGTCCCCCGGGCCGTGCCGGCCCGGGGGCGCCGGCCGTCAGACCGTGTACCGGTCGGCCACCGTCAGCGCCTCGTCCAGGGCCGCCAGGCCCTCCTTGGCCTCGGACGCGGTGATGGTGCACGGCGGCACGACGTGGGTGCGGTTCATGTTCACGAACGGCCAGAGGCCGGCCGCCTTGCACGCGGCGGTGAAGGCGGCCATCGGGGCGTTCGCCTCGCCCGTCGCCGCGTACGGCACCAGCGGCTCGCGGGTGGCGCGGTCGCGGACGAGCTCCACCGCCCAGAACGTGCCGAGGCCGCGCACCTCGCCCACCGACGGATGGCGCTCGGCGAGCTCGCGCAGGCCGGGGCCGAGGACGTCCTCGCCGATGCGGGCGGCGTTCTCCACGATGCCCTCCTCGGCCATCGCGTTGATCGTCGCCACGGCGGAGGCGCAGGCGAGCGGGTGCCCGGAGTAGGTGAGCCCGCCCGGGTAGGGCCGCGTCTCGAAGGTGGCGGCGATCTCGGCGGACAGGGCGACGCCGCCGAGCGGCACGTAGCCGGAGTTGACCCCCTTGGCGAAGGTCAGCAGGTCGGGGGTGACGCCGAAGTGGTCGGCGGCGAACCACCGGCCCGTGCGCCCGAAGCCGGCCATGACCTCGTCGAGGACGAGGAGGATGCCGTACCGGTCGCAGATCGCGCGGACGCCCGGGAGGTAGCCGGGCGGCGGGACCATGATCCCGGCCGTTCCCGGCACGGTCTCCAGGACGATCGCGGCGATCGTCGCCGGCCCCTCGAAGGCGATGGTGTCCTCGAGGTGCCGCAGGGCCCGCTCGCACTCCTGCTCCTCGTTCTCCGCGTGGAAGGGCGAGCGGTAGAGGAAGGGCGCCCAGAAGTGGATGACGCCGGCCGAGCCGGTGTCGGAGGGCCAACGGCGCGGATCCCCGGTGAGGTTGATCGCGGCGGCGGTCGCGCCGTGGTACGAGCGGTAGGCGCTCATCACCTTGGGGCGGCCGGTGTGCAGCCGGGCCATCCGGACGGCGTTCTCGACGGCCTCGGCGCCGCCGTTGGTGAAGAAGATCTTGTCCAGGTCGCCGGGCGTCCGCCCGGCGACCAGCCGCGCGGCCTCGGACCGCACGTCGACGGCGAAGCCCGGCGCGATCGTGCACAGCCTGCCGGCCTGCTCCTGGATCGCGGCGACGACCTTGGGGTGCTGGTGGCCGATGTTGGTGTTGACCAGCTGCGAGGAGAAGTCGAGATAGCGGTTGCCGTCGTAGTCCCAGAAGTACGAGCCCTCGGCGCCGGCCACGGCCAGCGGGTCGATGAGGCCCTGGGCGGACCAGGAATGGAAGACGTGCGCGCGGTCGGCCGCCTTCACGGCGGCGCCAAGGGCGGGATCGGGCTGCGTGCTCACGGGCGTGACCTCTGATCTGAGTGCGGGAGGAAAGAGGCGTGGGCTGTGCGGCCCCGAGCCTACGAAAGCGCCGCCCGGGCCGGTACCGGCACTGTGTCGCACCGCCCGCCGCGCACGCGGACACAATGCCGGGCGCCCGCGGCGGCCGCGGGATCACGCAAATCGCCGTACGGGAAATCCCAATTCGACGGCATTCGCCTGCTACGGTCCTTTGCGGTTGCAGTTTGGTACCCATTTGTCTTGTGCGCCTGAGGTCCGCGACCTCGGGCGCACTTGCGTTTTTCACCGGGCGTGTGAAATTCCCTCGCACGCCCCCTCATAAGGAGATCGGCTTGGCTACCGGCATCGTGAAGTGGTTCAACTCGGAAAAGGGCTTCGGCTTCATCCAGCAGGACGGCGGCGGAGCCGACGTCTTCGCCCACTACTCCAACATCGTCAGCCAGGGCTACCGGGAACTCCAGCAGGGCCAGAAGGTGACGTTCGACATCACGCAGGGCCAGAAGGGCCCGCAGGCGGAGAACATCCTTCCGGCCTGACGACCGGGGCCCGGGGCCGCTGCGGCGGCCGCCCGGAGCCGGGGCCGGGGCCGCACTTGCGCCGTGCGGATACCCGGCCCTTTGCCGTGCCGCTATTCTCCCCGCGACGAAACATGGGGGAAGGAGGGCACCGGCATGGAAGACCTGTCGCCGGAAGACCCGCGAGAACTCGGCGCCTATCGCCTGCTGGGCAGGCTGGGGGCCGGAGGCATGGGCCGGGTCTACCTCGCCCGCTCCGACCGGGGACGCACGGTCGCGGTCAAGCTGATCCAGCCGGAACTCGCGGGCCAGGAGGAGTTCCGCCGCCGCTTCCGCCAGGAGGTGCGCGCCGCCCGGCGGGTGGGCGGCGAGTGGACCGCGCCCGTGCTCGACGCGGACACCGACGCCGCCGTGCCCTGGGTCGCCACCGGCTACATCGCCGGCCCCTCGCTGCGCCAGGTCGTCGACACCGACTACGGCCCGCTGCCCGAGCGGTCCGTGCGCATCCTCGGCGCCGGGCTCGCGCGCGCCCTGCAGGCGATCCACGCCGCGGGGATCGTCCACCGCGACCTCAAGCCCTCCAACGTCCTGATCACCCTCGACGGCCCGCGCGTCATCGACTTCGGCATCGCCCGCGCCCTGGAGACCGTCACCGACGGCGGCCTGACCCGCACCGGGGCGGCCGTCGGCTCGCCCGGCTTCATGTCGCCCGAGCAGGTGCGCGGCGCCCAGGTCACCCCGGCCAGCGACGTCTTCTGCCTCGGCTCGGTGCTGGCCTACGCGGCCACCGGCAGGATGCCGTTCGGCACGGCGGACAGCGGCGTGCACGCGCTCATGTACCGCATCGCCGAGGAGGAGCCGGACCTCACCGGGGTGCCGGACACGCTGCGGCCGCTGATCTCCGCGTTCCTGGTCAAGGACCCCGCGCGGCGGCCCACGCCGGAGGAGGTCCTCGAGCGCACGGGCGTGGAGGACCTGCTGCCCGACCTGAGGACCGCCGAACCGTGGCTGCCCGGCGGGCTCGTCGCCCAGCTCGGCCGGCACGCCGTCCAGCTGCTCGACGTCGAGAGCCCGGCCGCCCGCCCGGCCGCCGAACCGATACCTCCGGCCTCCCCCGAGCCGCCCACGCGGGTCGAGCCGTGGGACGCGCGCCCCGCCGAGCCGCCCACCGTCACCGCGCCCGGCGCCGGCCCGCTGCCGCCGCCCGCGCCCGGCACCGGCTACGGCTACCCCGGCCCGTACGGCCCCTCGCCCTACGGCCTTCCCGCACCGCCGCCGTCCCGCTCGAAGGCGCCCTACGTGCTGGCCGCCGTCATCGCCACGTGCCTGCTCGCGGGCGGCGGGACGGTGTTCCTGCTCAACCGCCACACCCAGGACGACGCGCGCTCCCCGGACCCCGCGCCGACGCCCTCCACGTCCGCCCGCGGCTCGTCGTCCGCAGCGTCCGGGCCGCCCACGGCCGGGCCGACGACACCGGCCGGCACGAGCCCCACGCCGGCCACCGGGGCGAGCACGTTCCTCGGCACCTGGCAGTCGAGCTTCGGCAGCGGCTCGCGCGTCAACACCCGGACCATCACCATCTCCGGGGGCTCGGCCGCCGACGTCACCATCGACGGAAGCGGCGTCCTGGACGACGGCACCTCCTACGTCTGCACGTGGCACGCGACCGCCGGCGGCGGCACCGGCGGGACCCCGATGCACGTCGGTCCCTCCAGCGTCACCCGGGCCATGCCCAAGTCGGCCTGCCAGCCGGGCTCGTCGTCCGACCTGGTCCTGCTCCCGGACGGCAGGATGCGGCGCGACTTCTCCGACTCCGGCACGAAGGACGCGTCGCTCGTCTACCGCAAGATCTACTGAGGACGGGCGGACGACGGGCATACGCCGGCGCCCCGGTGGCGATGAGCCACCGGGGCGCCGTGCACGCGCGCGTGCCGCTTGCGATGTGCCGCTTGCGGCGTGCCGCTTACGAGAGGAAGGAGTTGATCTCGATCGTCTCGGTGCGGCCCGGGCCGACGCCGATCGCGGAGATCGGCGCGCCGGACATCTCCTCCAGCGCCTTCACGTACGCCTGCGCGTTCTTCGGCAGGTCGGAGAAGGTCTTGGCCTTGGTGATGTCCTCGGACCAGCCCGGCAGCATCTCGTAGATCGGCTTCGCGTGGTGGAAGTCGCTCTGGCTGTAGGGCAGCTCCTCGACGCGCTTGCCGTCGATCTCGTAGGCCACGCAGACCGGGATCTGCTCCCAGCCGGTGAGGACGTCGAGCTTGGTGAGGAAGAAGTCCGTCAGGCCGTTGACGCGGGTGGCGTAGCGGGCGATGACCGCGTCGAACCAGCCGCAGCGGCGGTCACGGCCGGTGGTCACACCGCGCTCGCCGCCGATCGTGCGCAGCGCCTCGCCGTCCTTGTCGAACAGCTCGGTCGGGAACGGGCCGGCGCCGACGCGGGTGGTGTACGCCTTGAGGATGCCGATCACGCGGCTGATCTTCGTCGGGCCCACGCCCGCACCCGTGCAGGCGCCGCCCGCGGTCGGGTTGGAGGAGGTGACGAAGGGGTACGTGCCGTGGTCGACGTCCAGCAGCGTGCCCTGGCCGCCCTCGAAGAGGACGACCTTGCCCTCGTCGATGGCGTTGTTGAGGATCAGCGTGGTGTCGGCGACGTACGGCTTGATCTGCTCGGCGTAGCCCAGCAGCTCCTCGACGATCTGACCGGCCTCGATGGCGCGGCGGTTGTAGAGCTTCGCCAGGATCTGGTTCTTGAAGTCGAGAGCGGCCTCGACCTTCTGCTCCAGGATCGACTCGTCGTACAGGTCCTGGACGCGGATGCCCACGCGGTTGATCTTGTCCGCGTAGGTCGGGCCGATGCCGCGGCCGGTGGTGCCGATCTTCCGCTTGCCGAGGAAGCGTTCCGTCACCTTGTCGACCGTCGTGTGGTACGGCGTGATCAGGTGAGCGTTACCGCTGATCAGCAGCTTCGACGTGTCGACGCCGCGGTCGTTCAGCCCGCTCAGCTCGGAGAGCAGGACCGCCGGGTCGACGACGACACCGTTGCCGATGACCGGGGTGCACCCCGGCGAGAGGATTCCGGAAGGGAGGAGATGCAGCGCGTATTTCTGGTCACCCACGACGACCGTGTGGCCGGCGTTGTTGCCACCTTGGTAGCGCACCACGTAGTCGACGGATCCACCGAGCAGGTCGGTGGCCTTTCCCTTGCCCTCGTCACCCCACTGAGCACCGAGCAGCACAAGTGCGGGCACAGGCGTACACCCCTTCCGGGCGGGGCATGTCCAACGTGCACAGGTGGCGGAAGCCCGCGTGAATCGGGCGTTCACCACTGCTAGAGCCGTCGAACCGGTGCCCCGGATAGACGAAGCCCCTGGCGCAACAGCGACAGGGGCTCTTGCACCGAGAGATTACCTGAGGAAGGACGAAGGTGTCGGCTGCAGACCCGACCGGAGCGCAGCTGCTCGTCGTCATCGACCCGGCCGCCAGGCGCGTGGACGGCGAGTCCACGCGGATCGCGCGGGACGTGTTGTGCGCAGGAGCGGTGGCCAAAATCTGCCTCCCGAACGGCCCGGAGGAGGTCGCGCGGGCCGTCGCCAGACGCGGGCGCCGCCGGACCGTCGTCATCGGCGACGACCGCGCCCTGCTGCGCGTCGTCGGCCTGCTGCACCGGCGCCGCGAGCTGGCCGTGGCGCCGCTGGCCTGGGTGCCGGTGGGCGCGCTCCCGGCGGTGTCGGTGGCGCGGGTGCTCGGCGTGCCGCTCAGTGCCGTCGCGGCCGCACGCGCCGTTCTGGACGGCGTGGAGCGGCGGCTGGGGCTTCTGGCCGATGACAGCGACGGCGTCGTCCTGGGGGGCCTGTGGGTGCCCGCGGGGGCCACTCACCGGGCCGCGCCCCACGTCCCCGCCGCCGGCGCCCGGCGCGGCCGCTTCCCCGCCGGGGCCGAGGCCGGGCCGGCCGGTGGCGGCGGGGACGGTGCGGGTGGTGCGAGCGGTGCGGGTGGTGCGGGCGGGGCGGGCCATCAGTCGTGGTGGTCGCCGGCCGCGCGGACCGCCCGCACGGCCCTGACCCTGCTGTCCGGCCCCGGCGGGCGGCACACGCTGCCCTCCTGCACGCGGCTGCGGGTCGAGGCGGACGGGGTGCTGCTGGCGGACCTCGACCGGCCCGTCGGGCGTGTCGCGGTGTCGGCGGTGGAGGGGCTGGCCGAGGTCGTCGTGCAGCAGCGTTCGGGGGACGAGCCGGTACGGGCCCGCGCCCGCGCGGTCACCGTCTCGGGCCCGGACTTCCGCTACCGCGCGGACAACCGCATCCGCGGCCCGGTGCGCACGCGCACCTGGACCGCACACCCGGAGGCCTGGCGGCTGACCCTGCCGCGCTAGGGGGTGTCCGACGGGCCGGTGCGGGGGCGTCAGCCGCCCGGGGTGACCAGGCCGGCCTCGTAGGCGAAGACCGCGGCCTGGGTGCGGTCGCGCAGGCCCAGCTTCACCAGGATGCGGCTGACGTGCGTCTTGACCGTGGACTCGGCGACCACGAGCCCCTCGGCGATCTCGGAGTTCGAGCGGCCCTGGGCGACCAGGACCAGCACCTCGGTCTCCCGCTCGGTGAGGTCGCCGACGCGCTCCTGGGTGGGCGCCTTCGGCGCGCCCAGCCGGGAGAACTCCTGGATCAGGCGCTTGGTGACCGTGGGCGCCAGCAGGGCCTCGCCGGCGGCCACGACCCGCACCCCGTCGGCGAGCTGCCGGGCGGAGGCGTCCTTGAGCAGGAAGCCGCTGGCCCCGGCCCGCAGCGCCTGGTAGACGTACTCGTCCAGGTCGAAGGTGGTCAGCACCAGCACCTTGGCGTCCGCGTCGGCGGCGACGATCTCGCGGGTCGCGTCCAGGCCGTTGAGCTCCGGCATGCGGATGTCCATCAGGACGACGTCGGGGCGCAGGGCGGCGACCTGCGCGAGCGCCTGGCGGCCGTCCACGGCCTCGCCGACGACCTCGATGTCGGGCTGGGCGTTCAGGAGCACCGAGAAGCCCTCGCGGACCATCATCTGGTCGTCGACGATCAGGACGCGTATGGGGGCGCTCACGCGGCGGCCCCGCCCGGGGCGGCGGGGGCCGCGACGGGCAGGAAGGCCACGACCTCGTAGCCGCCCTCGTCGGTGGCCCCGTCCGTCATGTCGCCGCCGAGCATGGCGACCCGCTCGCGCATGCCGAGGACGCCGTGGCCGGCCCCCGGCGAGGGCTTGGCCAGCCGGTCCGGGCGACCGTTGACCACGCGCAGGCCGAGCCCGCCGAGGACGTACGACACCTCGACGCGGGCCTGGGCGCCCGGCGCGTGGCGCAGGACGTTGCTGAGCGCCTCCTGGACGATCCGGTAGGCCGAGAGCTCCACGCCCTGCGGCAGGGGGCGCACCGCCCCGGTCGTCACGTGCTCGACGGCCAGCCCGGCCGCGCGGACGTTGTCGATCAGCGAGGGGAGCGCGTCGAGGGTGGGCTGCGGGGCCTCGGGGCCGGCGAAGGCGTCGGGGTTCTCCGACCGTACGACGCCCAGGACGCGGCGCAGCTCGGTCAGGGCGGCGACGGCGTTCTCCCGGATGGTCTGGAACGCGGCGGCCAGCTCCGGCGGGGTGTCCTGGACGCGGTAGGGCGCGGCCTCGGCCTGGATGGCGACGACGGACATGTGATGGGCGACCACGTCGTGCAGCTCGCGGGCGATCGTCGTGCGCTCCTCGAGCACGGTGCGCCGGGAGCGTTCCACCTCGGTGACGGCGGCCTGCGCGGCGACCTGCTGCTTGGACTCGCGCAGGCCGCGGACGGCGGCGACGACGAAGAGCACGACGGCGGACAGCAGGGTCATCCCGTACACGGCGGAGTCGTACTCGTGGCCGCGCACCGCGCCGAGGAACACCCCCAGGGCGGCCGTCAGCAGCCACATCCACGCGGCCGCGCGCGGCCGGGTGCGGATCGTGACGATCACCATCACCGCGAGGTGCGAGACGAACCCGGACGGCGTCCACGGGGCGGGGACGAACAGGACGCCGGTGACGAACACCGCGCCCAGCGACAGCCACCACGCGCCGGCCGGCCGCAGGAGCGTCGTCAGCAGCGGCGCGCCCGCGAGCAGCGCGAGCAGCACGCCGCCCGCGCTGGGTTCGTAGGCCAGCGCCGCGAGCATGACCATGCCGGTGAACGCGATGACGGCGGCGTGCGGAAGCCACCGGACGTACCGCCCGCGCTCGCCGCCGAGCGGTGGCAGGGGCCGGAAGGCGAACGGGTCGGTGAACAGGTCCTGGCGTATGCCCTCGAGGGCACTCTTGGCGATGCGCATCTCGCTGCGCAGCCCGTTCGTCTCATACGTGTCCATCACGTCATCAACGGTAGGCACGCGCGCGTGCCCACGCGTCCGCACGGATGAGGATCTGCGGGGGTCCGTCTCAAGTACTACGCGGACCCCCGCAGCCCCCTAGCCGTGGATCGCCGCCAGCAGGGCCCGGTACGCGGGCGTGCCCGGCGTGACGGGGGCGTAGTGGCCGGTGCCGGCCAGCGGGCGGAAGGCGACGGCGGGGGCGTACGCGGCGTAGGCCGCCGAGAAGGCCACCGGCACCTCCCGGTCCTCGTCGCCGTGCAGCAGCGTGACCGGCACGGCCGGCGGCGGCAGCCGCATGGGGTCGGCCGCCGCCTCGTCGGCGGGCCCGACGAGGCCGGCGACCGCGCCCTCGCTCAACCGCAGGGCCCGGGCGCGTGCGAGGTCGGCGACGGGGGCGAGCGCCACCACGCCGTCCAGGTGCGCCGCCGCCGGCCCGGAGGCCAGCCACAGGGCGAGGTGGCCGCCCGCGGAGTGGCCGGCCACGACGTGCCGCTCGGCGGCCGGGCCGCCGGTGTCCGTGCCGACGGCCCGGGCGACGTCGTCGAAGGTCGCCGGCCAGCCGCCCCCGCCGCCCACGCGCCGGTATTCCGCCAGGGCGACCCGCAGCCCCTCCCCCGCCAGCGCGGCGGCCAGCGGCGCGAGGTGACGGCGGTCGTACGCCTCGCGCCAGAAGCCGCCGTGCAGCAGCGTGACCCGGGTCGCGGCGCCGGGCGGGCCGTAGAAGTCGACCACCTGGCTCGGGTGCGGGCCGTAGGCCGCCGTCGCGTCCGGCGGCACGTACGGCAGGCCGAACAGCGCCGTCTCCTCCTGTCCGGCGGTCACGCGCCCAGCACCTCTCCCAGGACGCGGGCCGCCCGCTCGGCGTCGGCGAAGCCGGTGTAGAGCGGGGTGAAGCCGAAGCGCAGCACGTCCGGGCGGCGGAAGTCGCCGACGACGCCCCGGCGGACGAGCTCGGCCATGACCTCTTCCGCGCCGGTGGCACAGCGCAGGGAGACCTGGCTGCCGCGTTCGGCGTGCGCGAGGGGCGTGACGGGCTCGGCCCGCCCCTCGGGCACGTACGCCGCGACGCAGCGCAGGAAGAAGTCGGTCAGGGCCAGGCTCTTGGCCCGTACGGCCGTGATGTCGACGCCGTCCCAGACGTCGAGCGCGGCCTCCAGGGCGAGCAGGGAGAGGATGTCGGGCGTGCCGACCCGACCGCGCGCGGCGCCGTCGGCGGGCTCGTAGGCGGCCGACATGCCGAAGGGGTCGGCGTGGGAGTTCCAGCCGGGCAGCGGCGAGTCGAAGCCTGCCTGGAGGTCGCGGCGGACGTAGAGGTAGGCGGGCGAACCGGGGCCGCCGTTGAGGTACTTGTACGTGCAGCCGACCGCGAAGTCCACGCCGTTCGCGTCGAGCGCGACCGGCAGCGCGCCGGCGCTGTGGCACAGGTCCCACACGACGCGGGCCCCGGCGGCGTGCACGGCGGCGGTCGTGCCGGGCAGGTCGTGCAGCCGGCCGGTGCGGTAGTCGACGTGGTTGACGAGCGCGACGGCGGTGCGGGGGCCGGCCGCGGCGGCCGTGTCCGCGGCGTCGACGGCCCGGACGCGGCAGCCTGTCAGGCGGGCGGCGGAGGCGGCGATGTAGCCGTCGGTGGGGAAGGTCGCCGCGTCGACGAGGATCTCGTCGCGGCCCTCCCCGGCCAGGCGGACGGCCGCGACAACGGCCTTGAAGACGTTGACGCTTGTCGAGTCGCCGGCCACCACCTGGCCCGGCGCGGCGCCGACGAGCCGGGCGATCCGGTCGCCCACCCGCTCGGGCGCCGTCCACCACCCGGACTCGGTCCACGACCGGATGCGCAGGCGTCCCCATTCCCGCTCGACGACGTCGGAGAGACGTCCGGCGACGGAGCGCGGCAGGGCGCCGAGGGAGTTGCCGTCGAGGTAGACCGTGTCGTCGTCCAGGACGAACTCGGCGCGCTTGGCGCGCAGTCCGTCCGCGGCGTCCAGCGCCAGGGCCTCGTGCGTGAGGTCAGACATTGCTGCGCGCCGTCCACAGCTCGGGGAAGACGTGCTTGCCGGCACGCTTCTCCAGCCAGGCGACGCCGGCCGAGCCGCCGCTGCCCACCTTGGCCCCCATCGCCCGCCGGGTCGCGACGAGATGGTCGTTGCGCCAGCGCCAGACGAGCTCGGCGACCTCCGTCAGGGCCTCGCCCAGCCGGCACTCCTCGCTGCCCTGGTCGCCCGCGTAGACGGCCTGCCACACGTCCTCGACGGCCTGCACGGGGGCGTACCGCTCGGACAGGTCGCGCTCGAGGACGGCCGCGGGTATCGGGTGCCCGCGCCGCGCCAGCCAGCGCAGCGCCTCGTCGTACAGGCCCGGCGCGTGCAGGGCCGCCTCGAGCCGCGCGTGGACGCCGGGGGCGTTGCGGTAGGGAACGAGCATGGCAGCGGACTTCTCGCCCAGCAGGAACTCCATCCGGCGGTACGTCGCCGACTGGAAGCCGGACGCCTCGCCGAGCGCGGAGCGGAAGGCGTTGAACTGCGCGGGCGTCAGGTGCGCGAGCGGCTCCCAGGAGGCGTTGAGGGAGGTGAGCTCGTACGTCGAGCGCTTGAGCGCGGCCAGCGCGACCGGCAGGTCGTCCTCGCGCAGGGCCCGCGCGGCGGTCTCCCACTCGTGGACGATGACGGTGAACCACAGCTCCATCACCTGGGTGGTGACGAGGAAGACCATCTCGCCGGGGTCGTCGGAGAGCGGCTTCTGGAGGTTGGTGAGGACCTCGGCGCGGACGTAGTCCTCGTACGGGGTCGTGCCCTGGAAGTCGAGGTTCGGAGACGCGTCGGTCTCCGGCTCGGCGGCCCTGAGGGCAGGGGGGAAGGCTGACTGCGCGTGCGACATCACGGGCTCCTCGGCACGTCGTGCTTCCGGGTAGCGGTCCGCCCCTTCCTGTCGGCATCGGAGCCCCGGTCCCCTGCGCGCATCATGCGTCCCCCGCTTCGCTCGCGCAAGAGCTGACCGGCGGCCCGCGCAGGAGCTGACCGGCGGGAACGCCCGGCGGCGGCGGGGCGTTCCGGCCGGTCGCGGCGGCTCAGCCCAGGGTGTTGGCGGCCGTCGGGGAGCTGTCGCGCAGGAACGTCGAGCAGCGCTCGTACTCCTCGTGCTCGCCGATGGACTGCGCGGCCCGGGCGAGGGCGTGCAGGGCGCGCAGGAAGCCGCGGTTGGGCTCGTGCTCGAAGGGCACCGGGCCGTGGCCCTTCCAGCCGTTGCGGCGCAGCGCGTCGAGGCCGCGGTGGTAGCCGGTGCGCGCGTACGCGTAGGACTCGACGACGCGGCCGGCCTCGAACGCCTCGTCGGCGAGCTGCGCCCAGGCGAGCGAGGACGCCGGGTACTTGGCGGCGACCTCGGAGGGGGCCGCGCCGGAGGCGAGCAGCTCGCGCGGCTCGGGGTCGTCGGGCAGGTGCGTCGGGGCCGGGCCCCCGAGAAGGTTCTCGTGAATGGACATGGGCTCCAGTCTGCCCCAGCGGCGGGCGACGGCCACGGTCCGTGCCGGACAGGCCCCGGGGCCCGCCCGGTGGATCTTCACCTGGGCCGCGGCGGGGGCCCTGCGGAACACGCGATCACCGCGGGGGAGGGTGCGTTCGTCATGATCTGCCGGGCAGGCCCTGGGCGTCCCCGGGGTCCAGCGGCGGCGAGGTGACCCCGCAGTGGTATTCGCACTCGGGATGACATACGCGCCGCTCGGGCGCGCGGACCGTGCCCCAGGCCAGCGCCGCCCCCACCACCAGCGCGCCCGCGCACAGCAGCATCGCGCGGTCGAAGGAGGCCGAGAACGCGGCCGGGTCGCGGTACACGTCGGGGCTCATCCCGGCCGCCAGCGGCAGTGCCGCCACCGCGATCAGGCCGGCCGCGCGGGCGGCGGCGTTGTTGATGCCGCTGGCCAGTCCGGCGCGGGCGACGTCGACGGAGGCCAGGACCGTGGCGGTCAGCGGGGCCACCAGCACCACCATGCCCAGGCCCAGCACGACGAGGCCGGGCAGTACGTCGGTCCAGTACCGCGCGCCGGCTCCCACGCGCGTCATCAGCAGCATGCCCGCCGCGCACAGCAGCGGCCCGGCGGTCAGCGGCAGGCGCGCGCCGACGCGCTGGGCGATCCGGCCCGAGCGGGCGGACAGCAGCAGCATGAGCACGGTCGTCGGCAGCAGGGCCGTACCCGCCTCGAGGGCCGACCAGCCGACCACCACCTGCAGCTGGAGGACGGAGAGGAAGAAGAAGCCGCTGAAGGCGGCGTAGACGAAGACCGTGACGACGTTGATCGCCGAGAACTGCCGGACGGCGAAGATCCCCAGCGGCAGCATCGGGTTCGCCCGCCGCCCCTCGACGTACACGAACGCAACGCCCAGCAGCACGCCGGCGACGCCCGGAACGATCACCCAGGGCGAGGCGCCCTTGTCGGGGGCCGCGATCAGGGCGTACGTCACGGCGGCGAGGGCGAGGGCTCCCAGCGCCGCGCCGGGGGCGTCGAAGCGGCCGTGGGCGGCCGGGTCCCGGGTCTCGGGCACGTGCTTGAGGGCCACCGGCACGCAGACGGCGGCCAGCGGCAGGTTGATCAGGAACACCCAGCGCCAGCCCGGCCCGTCCACCAGCCAGCCGCCCACGAACGGGCCGACGGCCGCCGCCACACCGCCCAGGCCGGACCAGGCGCCCACGGCGCCCGCCCGGTCGTCGGGGTGGAACACCGCCTGGATCAGCGCCAGCGAGCCGGGCGTCAGCAGCGCCCCGCCGATGCCCTGCAGCGCGCGGGCCGCGATCAGGATCCCGGCGTCCGGCGCCACCCCGCACAGCAGCGAGGCCAGCGCGAACCACACCGTGCCGATCACGAACACCCGCCGGCGCCCGTACCGGTCGCCCAGCGAGCCGCCCAGCAGGATCAGGCCCGCGAGGGTGAGCATGTAGGCGTTGACGGTCCACTGCAGGGCGCCCAGGTCCGCGTCGAGGTCCCTGCCGATGTGCGGCAGCGCGACGTTGACGACCGTGCTGTCCAGCAGCGCCATGCCCGACCCGAGCACGGCCGTGAGCAGGACCCAGCGCCCCACGGGAGTGCCGAGACGGACGGCGCCGGCGTCCGCTGCCGAGTCGCTCATACCTGGATGATCCCCGCGCGGGCCGCCTGGGGCCAGTGCGGGGAGGGCGGTGGAGGGCGGTGGAGGGCGGTACGGGCGGCCTGTGCGAACGCGAAGGGCCCGGCACGGTGATCCGTGCCGGGCCCTTCGGCTCATGCTCGAGCCTCAGCGCTTACTTGAGCTTGGTGCCCGTGGAGCGCAGGTCGGCGCAGGCCTTGGTGACGCGCTCGGCCATGCTCGCCTCGGCCAGCTTGCCCCAGGTGCGCGGGTCGTAGGTCTTCTTGTCGCCGACCTCGCCGTCGACCTTCAGGACGCCGTCGTAGTTCTTGAACATGTGGGCCGCCACCGGACGGGTGAAGGCGTACTGGGTGTCGGTGTCGAGGTTCATCTTCACGACGCCGTTCTCCAGCGCGGTGCGGATCTCCTCCTCCGTGGAGCCGGAGCCGCCGTGGAAGACGAAGTCGAACGGGTCGGCCTTGCCGTGCTTGGCGGCGATGCCGTCCTGCAGGTCACGGAGCAGCTCGGGGCGCAGCACGACGTTGCCCGGCTTGTAGACGCCGTGGACGTTGCCGAAGGAGGCGGCCAGCAGGTAGCGGCCCTTCTCGCCCAGGCCCAGCGCCTCGGCGGTGCGCTCCACGTCCGCGACGGTGGTGTAGAGGTCGTCGTTGATCTCGTGGGAGACGCCGTCCTCCTCGCCGCCGGTCGGGGTGATCTCGACCTCGAGGATGATCTTCGCCTTCACGGCCTCGGCGAGGAGCTCCTTGGCGATGGCCAGGTTCTCGTCGAGCTTCTCGGCGGAGCCGTCCCACATGTGGGACTGGAAGAGCGGGTTCTGACCGGCGGCGACGCGCTCCTGCGAGATGGCCAGCAGCGGGCGGACGTAGCCGTCCAGCTTGTCCTTCGGGCAGTGGTCGGTGTGCAGCGCGATGTTCACCGGGTACTTCTTGGCGACGACGTGCGCGAACTCGGCGAGCGCGACGGCGCCCGAGACCATGTCCTTGCTGTACTGGCCGCCCAGGAACTCCGCACCACCCGTGGAGATCTGGATGATGCCGTCGCTCTCCGCCTCGGCGAAGCCGCGCAGCGCGGCGTGGAGCGTCTGCGTCGAGGTGACGTTGATGGCCGGGTAGGCGAACTTGCCTGCCTTCGCCCGGTCGAGCATCTCGTTGTAGATCTCGGGGGTTGCGATGGGCATCTGTCCGCTCCTTGTGATGTGCGGGTACGGGCGAAATACGGGCCCTGACCTAGGGGGCGACGGTCATCGTCGGACCCATCTTCCCAGACTCCTCGAATTGCTCCACATGAGGTGCACCACGCTCATTTGCGAAGGGCGCATATGCGAAGGCCTCATGCGCGAAGGGCGCGTGGTTTCACGTGAAACCACGCGCCCTTCGGCGACGCTTTTCGGAAAAGGCCGGGTCAGGCCAGGTCCAGGTCCCCCAGGGAGTAGCCGGTGACATAGCGCAGGCCGGCGCCCTCGATGGCCGACTGGGCGCCGCGGTCGACGATGGTGGCCACGGCCACGACCTCGGCGCCGGCCTCCCGGGCCGCCTCGACGGCGGTCAGCGGGGAGCCGCCGGTGGTGGAGGTGTCCTCGACGACGAGCACCCGGCGGCCCTTGATGTCCGGGCCCTCGATGCGACGCTGCATGCCGTGCGTCTTCTGCGCCTTGCGGACGACGAACGCGTCCAGCTTGCGGCCGCGCGCGGCGGCGGCGTGGAGCATGGAGGTGGCGACCGGGTCGGCGCCCAGGGTGAGCCCGCCCACGGCGTCGAAGTCCAGGTCCGCCGTGGCGTCCAGCATCACCTGGCCGACCAGGGGCGCGGCCTCGGCGTCCAGGGTGATCCGGCGCAGGTCGATGTAGTAGTCGGCCTCCTTGCCGGAGGAGAGGGTCACCTTGCCGTGCACCACGGCCTTGTCCTTGATCTGCTGCAGCAGGGCGTCACGCGCATCGCTCATGGCCATGAGCTTAGGCCAGCGACCGCCAGGTCCACGTCGTGGAGATCTCCAGGGGGTCGATCGGCGTGACGAGGCGCGGGTGGGTGTTCAGCCCGTTGGGCGGGCCGGACTGCGGCTCGACGCAGACCGCCTCGGTCTGCTCGTCGTAGACCACGACCCACTCGGCGCGGCTGGTGATCTTCAGCTCCAGGGCTCCGGGCCAGGTCAGGGTGACGTCCACGCCGTCGGGCATCCCGAAGCAGTCGTCCCAGGGGCCGGGCCGGGGAGTGATGCGGCGGCCGGTGGGGAGGTGGTCGTCGCCGCGCTCCTCCTGCCAGGCGGGCAGGAAGTCGATCTCCACGTCCTTGCCGGTGCCGAGGTTCCGCAGGAACCAGGGGTGCCAGCCGGCCTGCGCCGGGAAGGAGTCGTCGTAGGTCTCGATGCCCATGGTGAGCGTGAGGGAATTCTCCGTCAGCTCGGCCAACTGGGTGACGCGGCCGGTGTACGGCCAGGGGTCGGCGAGGTCGTAGGTGAACGCCGCGGCGCTCTCCTCCGCACGGGCGGTGTGCCAGGCGGTGTCGCGTCCGGTTCCGTGAATGGCGTGCGGGGGGTGGTTGACCGGCATCTGGTGCGTATCGGCGCCGTCGCGGAAGCGGCCGAGCTCGATGCGGCCGCACCACGGGACCATGGGGAAGGCACCGTAGTTCTCTCCCTGGCGCAGGAGTTCGGTGCCGTCGATCTTGAGGCTGCTCAGGCGGCAGCCGTTGCCGGGATCCAGGGTCACCGCGGCGTTCCCGGCCTTCAGGCGTACGTCATCGCTCACCCTTCGACCCTATGTCCTGGCGCCCGGACGCACCCACCGATTCCGACGCGTCGTCAGCGCTTGCGCCGCAGGGCCCGGGTGACGACCACGGCGCCCGCCAGGGCGATGGCCGCCGCCGGGGCGGCCCAGCGCAGGACCGCCGTGCCGGAGGCCGTCTCCGGTGCCGGGACGGGGGCGTAACGGCCCCTCGGCGGCGCGTGGTCGACCTCCTCCGCGCTGCGTCCGATCATCGTGCGGCGCGCATGGGCGGCCTCGGCCGGGGGCTCCTCGTCGCCGAGGGCGTCGTCCTCGAACTCCGGGGCGTCCTCCGCCTCCACGGCGGCCGGCACCGCCTCCGGAGCCGCCGCGGCGACGTCGCCGCGCAGTTCCTCGGCCAGGGCCGCGGCGAACCGGTCGAGCAGCCGCCGCGCCGCCGACTCGGCGGTCCTGTCGTCGAACTCCGCGAGCCGCCCGGCGCCGCCCACCGTTCCCGTGCAGGTCAGCCGCGTGCCGCCGGGCATCTCCTCCGGCATCGCGCTCAGCGTGAGGGTGACCGTGCCGGAGCCCCGTGCCTCCGTGCCCTCGCCGGACAGTTCGTACGAGCCGTCCCGCTCGGTGAGCCGGAGCGCTCCCCGGTAGGTGATCGTCGAGCCGCCGATGCGCAGCCGCAGGCGGCCGGCGAGCGCGGCGCCGGCCGAGGCGTCCTGCTGGAGGCCGGGAACGCAGCGCGCGACGCGCGCGGGGTCGGAAAGAACTCGCCGCACCGCTTCCACGGGAAACGGAACGAACACCTCGTGCTCCATAGCAAGCGAGCCTACCCACCGGGCCCCGTACCGGTACCGCCCCGGTCGAATCCGATCGAACTTTCCGTGCGAAGACGGTCAGTCTCCGACAGTGAAGCGCTCTCCGACGTGCTTCGGCGTCTCGATCTCGTCGATGAGCGCCACGGCGTAGTCCTCGGCGGAGATCCGGCTCTTGCCGTCCGCGTCCACCACGAGGTCGTCCAGCGCCGTGCGGTAGGTGCCGGTGCGCTCGCCGGGCTCGATGAGACCGGCGGGGCTGATGTTGGTCCAGCGGACGTCGGAGACCGTGCGGTAGAAGTCCAGCGCGTCACCGTGCGCGTGCATGATCTGCAGCAGGAACTCGGGCAGCCCCTCGGCGTCCCACACCTGCTTGCCGTCCGGCGTGCGCAGCGAGCCCGCGCCGCCCACCGCCACCAGCCGCGGGGCCGCGTCGCCGAGCGCGCGCAGGCCCGCCACCAGCGCCTTCGCCGCCGGCTCGATGGTCGCCAGGTGACCGGGGCCGTCGCCGCCGCCCACCGCGCTGACCACGACGTCCCGGCCGCGGGCGGCCTCGGTGACCGACGCCGGGTCGAGGACGTCACCGGTCGTGACCGTGAGGTTGGGGTGCTGCTCGGTGACCTTGGCGGGGTCACGGACGACCGCCGTGACCTGGTGGCCTCGGTCCAGCGCCTCGCGCAGGACGCGGCTGCCGATCGTGCCGGTGGCGCCGAAGAGAGCGATCTTGGCCATGGGGGTCTCCTTGGGAACTGCGGAAGCGGCTGTTGTGCCGAATGACCACGCTAGGCAGGCCGGCACCCCGCGGCCAGGTAGGCTCGCGCCTGCTCATGGTGAGAAAACGACACGACGACCCGGACGGCGACACCGGCGAGATCCTCGACCTCGCCTACGAGCCCCCGCCCGGCAGCCCCGCCGGCCTCGAGGTGATGACGCTCGCCGAGCTCCGCGAGCGGGCCGCGGGCGGCCTGCTGACCAGGCCCCAGCGGCTGGACTTCCACCAGATCCTCGCCATCGACTCCGGCGCCGCCTCGCACACCGTGGACTTCACCGCCCACGCCCTCCGCGCCGGCCGCGTGCTGTGGGTGCGCCCCGGCCAGGTGCAGCAGTTCGGCGACGACGTCACCGGCGTCGAGGGCACCGTCGTCCTCGTCGAGCCCGGCTTCCTGCCGCCCGGCAGCAGCGTCGCGGCCACGGCCGACGACCCCTTCCGCCCGGTGCTGTGGCAGCCCGAGGGCGGCGACAGGGAGGCCGTCTTCTGCGCCGTGCGCCACCTGGCCACCGACTACCGCACCGGCGCCGCGCTCCCGCCGGGCATCCACACGGACGTCCTGCGGCACCTGTTCTCCGTCCTGGTGCTGCGCCTGGCGCACACCGCGGCCGCGGCGGGGCCGGCGCCCGCCGCCGACGACACGTTCCCGCGCTTCCGGGCGGCGGTCGAGCGCGACTTCGCCACGCACCGCCGGGTCGCCGACTACGCCCGTGCGCTCGGCTACTCCTCCCGCACCCTCTCCCGGGCCGCGCTGGCGGCGACCGGGGCGGGGGCCAAGGAGTTCATCGACCAGCGGGTGGTGCTGGAGGCCAAGCGGCTGCTCGCGCACAGCGACCTGCCGGCCGCCCGGATCGCGGGCCGCCTGGGCTTCGACGACGCGGCGAACTTCTCCAAGTTCTTCCAGCACCGCGCGGGCCTCGCCCCCGGAGCGTTCCGGGCGTCCCTGCGGCCGGCGCCGCCCGGTCCGCCTCACCCCGCGTAGCGCGGGTGCATCAACGTGGACGGCAGCAGTCCCGTCTCCCTGCGCAGCGCGGCCTCGTGGGCCTGGGCGCTCAGCGTCTCGGGCGTCAGGGAGGGCAGGTCGGGGTGGGCGGCGGGCAGTCGCAGCCGCAGGGGCGAGCGGGCGGCGAGCAGGAAGCCCCAGCCGGGGCGGCGCTCACCGTGCGCGGCCGGCGCCCGCACCTCGTAGGGCTCGCTCCGCAGCCCCACGGAACGGACCGTGGCGTCCACGGTCCAGAAGGCGCGCGGACGTGCGTCGAGGTCGCCCCCGTGCACGGCTAATCGGCCGCCGGGCGCGAGCACCCGCGTCACCAGTCCGTAGAACTCCTGGGAGTACAGCTTGGCGCTGGGCGTCACGCCGGGATCGGGCAGGTCGGAGATCACCACGTCGTACGGGCCCTCGGCGGCCCCGCGCGGGGCGCGCAGCCACTCGAACGCGTCGGCGGCCACGACCCTGACGCGCGGATCGCGGTAGGCGCCGCGGTTGAGCGCCACGAGATCGGCGTCCGTGCGGGCCAGCCGCAGCACCGCGGAGTCGAGCTCGACGACGGTCACCGAGCCGACGTCCGGATAGCGCAGCAGCTCGCGCACGGCGAGGCCGTCGCCGCCGCCGAGGACGAGGACGTTGCGGTGGGGGCCCGCCATCGCGGGGTGCACCAGGGCCTCGTGGTAGCGGTACTCGTCGTCGCCGCTGACGCGCAGCCGCCCGTCCAGGAAGAGGGACAGCGGCCGCCCGCTGACGCCGCCGCCGGTCAGGACGACCTCCTGCACCTCCGACTGCACGGCCACCCGGACGTCGGCTCCGTACACGGCGTTGCGCGCGGCCCGCTCGAAGGGCCCGGTGAGCACCGAGCAGACGGCCAGCAGCACCAGCACCAGCGCGTTCGCGGTGATCAGCACCCAGCGCGCCCGCGCGCTGAGGTCGCCCCGGAAGAGCCAGAGCACCAGCGCACCGCCCGCGACGGCGTTCACCGCGCCGGTCAGCAGCGCGCCCGTCAACTGGCCCAGCACGGGCAGCAGGAGGAACGGGAAGGCGAGCCCTCCGACCAGGGCGCCCACGTAGTCGGCGGCGAAGAGGTCCGCGACCGCGCCGCCCGCGTCCTGGCGGCGGATGCGCTGGATGAGGGTCATCAGCAGCGGCACCTCGGCCCCGATCAGCACGCCGATGGCGAGCGAGAAGCCCACCAGGGCGAGCCTGGCCTGGCCGTACCAGGCGAAGCAGGCGTACAGCGCCATGGCCGACAGGCCGCCGGTCAGTGCCAGCACCGCCTCGACCGCCGCGAATCCGACGGCCGCGCGGGCGCGCAGCCGCTTGGCGAGCAGGGAGCCGACGCCCATGGCGAAGACCATCACCGACAGGACGACGGAGGCCTGGGTGACGGAATCGCCGATCAAGTACGAGGCCAGGGCGACCAGTTCCAGCTCGTACACCAGCCCGCAGGCGGCGCAGACGAAGACCGTGGACAGGACGAGGAGGCGGCCGAGCCCGGCCGGTACGGGCAACCGCGCTGGTACCGGGCGGTGGTGGACCATGCGGGAACGCTACGTCACGAACCGGCATCCCCTTTGTCACCCACACGGGTTCAATGCCGGGAGCGCCGCCTCCCGGCGGTGGCGGGGGGAGCCGCCGGATGACCTCAGATCGGGGCGGCCATGCGCACGCCCACTCGGGTCCGGGTGGCCACCAGCCTCCCCTCCTGGGGGTAGGCGTGCCAGGTGCGCCAGCTGATCTGGCCGTCGTGGCGCTGGGCGAGCAGCGCGGTGAAGGCGTGGGGGCTGCCGGGGAAGGTGCCGGCCAGGCCCTGGGGGTGCTCCGCGACCAGGGCCAGCAGCTCCTGGGCGCGCCCGGCGAACGAGCATCTGGAGAGGGTCTCGACGCGGGCGGCGAACTCGTACTCCCAGGCGCCGACGCGCCGGGCGACTCCCAGCGGGAGCGGGGTACTGCTGCCGGCTATGCAGGCGACCGTCTCCGAACAGGTGCCGCCCTCCTCTTCGAGTATGACCTGGTGGGAGGCGCCCAGCAGGCGCAGCTGCACGGCCGCGCCGTCGAGGTGGAGGTCGAGCACCGCCAGCGCGGGAAGGGGCTCCTTGCCCAGACACCAGGCGAGATCGGCGGCGCGGGTATCGGTGTAGGTGGTCTTGAGGGTGGTGAGCATGGGTCGGCTCCGCGAGCGAGCAGTGGAGGGTGGGCCGGCCCGCCCCGAGGAGGACCAGATTTCCTTTCGGGTGCGCCGGCTCATGCCCACATTCGAGGCCCCTGGTTCCGCTCCGGCGGGTGGGATTCCGGATTCCGGCGATTCCGAGGAGTTGTCTCTCAACGTGGCTCTGAATGAGAGGGAATCACGAATGAGCCGCGTGCACAGCAGTTTTACCCATCATCTGCAACTTTCCATCCAAGCGAGGGCCATGCAGCTCAAATGTTCAACACACCGGCGTCCGACGGATGTCGAAATCCGCCGGACGCATATGCGAATTGGCATGAGCCAGTTGCAAACCCACTGATCACATAGCCGCTACCAGCTTCTCCACGGCCTCGAGCACCGACTTCTCGCGCTTGCAGAAGGAGAATCGCACCAGATAGGAAGGGGCGTCCGGGCGCATTTGGAAGGCGGACGTGGGAATGGCCACCACCCCGGCGCGCAAAGGGAGTTCACGGCAGAATCGCACGCCGTCCGCGTGCCCCCACGCGCGGATGTCCGCCTGGACGAAATAGCCGGCGTCCGCGCGGAGGGGGCGCAGACCTGCGCGCGCGAGCCCCTCGCTCAGCAGATCGCGGTTGCGGCGCAGCGCCGTCCTGAGCTCCGCCGCCCACTCCTCCACGCCTCCCAGCGCCCGCGCGAGCGCCTCCTGGTAGGGCGTGCCCGAGGCATAGGTGAGGAACTGCTTGGCCGCCGCCACGGCCGCCACCAGGCGGGCCGGGCCGCACACCCAGCCGACCTTCCAGCCCGTGACGTTGAAGGTCTTGCCGGCCGAGGAGATCGTCAGCGTCCGCTCGCGCATCCCCGGCAGCGCGGCGATCGTCCGGTGCCCGGCACCGTCGTAGACCAGGTGCTCGTACACCTCGTCCGTCACCACCGTCAGGTCGTGCTCCCGGCAGACCTCCGCGACCGCCTCCAGTTCCCCGGCGGTGAACACCTTGCCGGTGGGGTTGTGCGGGGTGTTGAGCAGCAGGACGCGGGTGCGCCGGGTGACCGCGGCGCGCAGCGCGTCCGCGTCGAGCACGAAGCCGTCGTCCTCCTCCGCGAGCGGTACGGGCACCAGCCGGGCGCCCGCGAAGCGCGCGCCCGCCGGGTAGGCGTCGTAGCAGGGGTCGAAGGCGATGACCTCGTCGCCCGGATCGCACAGCCCCAGCAGCGCCGCCGCCAGGGCCTCCGTCGCGCCCGTGGTGACCAGCACCTCCCCCTGCGGGTCGTACTCCAGCCCGTAGCGCCGGCGCTGGTGCGCGGCGACGGCCTCCCGCAGCGACGGGAAGCCATGGGCGGGCGGGTACTGGTTGCCGCCCGCGAGCACCGTCTCCGCGACGTCCCGCAGCAGCGCCTCGGGCGCGCTCAGCTCGGGCACGCCCTGGCCCAGGTTGACCGCCCCCGTGCTGCGGGCCAGTTCCGTCATCTCCGTGAAGACGGACGTCCCCAGGCCCCGCACCCGCGCCGCCGGACTCCAGTCCGCGCCCCGCGCACCCACCGTGATCTCGACGTTCTCGGCCATCCCCGATCCCGCTCCCCTCGGTCCTCATCGGCTCCGCTGATCGTCCTCACCCTAGGCAGAACGCCCCGGGCGGCACAGCACACGACGCGTCTTCACCTCACGCGCGACACCCCTGCGTGCGGCCGAGCGGGTGGAAGGTGCACCGCTTACGGGCGCTGCAGGTCGCGCGCGCGAGGCACGGGCCGCATGGTCGGTATGCCGCCGGGATGCCGAACGCCACTGCCGTCGGCATGCCTCCACTTTCCGCAGCGCCCGCACCGGAGGTGCCCCCGTGTCCGCCGCCGGCCCCACCGTTCACCGCGTCGCAGCGCCCGCCCGGGCCCCCGGCCAGCGCCGCACCGCCCGCGACCGCCGCCGCGCCGACCGCACGGACCGGGTGCGCGAGGCGCTGCGCCGGGCGCTGCCCGCGCTCGGGCTGTACGCCACCGTCCGGCTGGCGGGCATGACGGTGATGGCGGCGTGGGCGTGGTGGGTGGGCAAGCATCCGCGCACGCTGCTCGGCCACCTCTGGGACGGCATCTGGTACGCCGGCATCGCGCGCGACGGCTACGGGCTGATCGTGCCCTCCCCCACCTCGCGCGACGTCTTCTACAACGACCTGGCCTTCTTCCCGCTCTACCCCGGACTGGTGCGGGCCGTGGCGACCGTGCTGCCGCTGACGATCGTCAGCGCCGGGCTGCTCGTGGCGTGGGCGGCGGCCGGAGCGGCGGCCTGGGGCATCTACGCGGTCGGCGAGCGGCTGCACGGACGGCGGGTGGGGGCGCTGCTGGTGCTGCTGTGGGCGCTGCTGCCGCACGCGATCGTGCAGACCATGGCCTACACCGAGTCCCTGATGACGGCGCTCGCGGCATGGGCGCTGTACGCGGTGATCAGCGGGCGGTGGCTGTGCGCGGGGGCGCTGGCCCTGCTGGCGGGGCTCTCCCGGCCCAATGCGATCGCCGTGGCGGCGGCCGTCTGCTGCGCGGCCGTCCTCGCGCTGTGGCGCGACCGGCGCTCGCGCGGTGACTGGCGGGTGTGGGCGGGTGCCGCGACGGCGCCGCTGGGCTGGGCCGGGTACGTGCTGTGGGCCGGGCTCCGCTCCGGCGGCGGTCCGCTCGGCTACTTCGAGGTGCAGCGGCTGTGGGGCTCGCGCTTCGACTTCGGGCGGGACGCGTTCCTCTTCGCCCGGCACCTGATCGTCGCGAAGGACTACATGGCGTACTACGTCACGCTGGCGATCCTGGGCGCCGCCCTCGTCGCGCTGGTCTTCCTCGCCCTGGACCGGCCGCCGGCCGCCCTGCTGGTGTACGTGCTCGTGCTGACCGTCATCGCGGTCGGCGGCTCCAGCTACTTCGCCTCCAAGCCGCGCTTCCTGCTGCCGGCCTTCCCGCTGCTGCTGCCGGCCGCCGTGGCCATGGCCAAAGCCCGGCCACGCACCGTCGCCGTGACGGCGGGCGCGCTGGCCGGGCTCTCGTTCTTCTACGGGACCTACCTGCTGGCAGTGGCCAGGGTCCCGATGTGACACGCGGTCCCGGGGGAAGCCGCGAGCGGGTCTACGCCTCGTCGTCCGGCTTGTCGTCGTCGGACTCGACGTCGGCCTCCAGGCCGAGCTGCTCGACGAGCCACTTGTCGAACTCGATCGAGGCCCGCACCCAGCTGACGGTGCTGGAGACGAAGTGCTCCAGCGCGACGCCGACGCCGATCAGCATCTGCGCCTCACCGATCATGCGGACGGTGCCGTCGTCGTGGGTGTGGGTGTAGACCTTCGGCCACAGCGTGCGACGGTTCCAGTCGTCGATGACCTCGAGGAGCTTGGACTTCTCCTCGATGCCGTGCGGACGGTCGTAGAACGTGCGCACGGAGAAGACCTGCTGCTCCTCCTCGCCGCGGAACATGAAGTACGTCCGGAACTGCTCCCACGGCGCGGCGAGGTCACCCTCGTCGTCCACCACGTACTTCAGCTCCATCTGCTCGAGGAGCTGCTTGACCAGGTCCTGGTCGGGGATGACGGGGCCTGTCGGGCCCGCCTCAGGCTGCGGTTCGGGCTGGCCCCCGAAATTCGGAATCGAGGACGGGTCGATGCTCACCGTGTTAGTCCCTTCGTACGGTCTGACGCCATCCTCCCCCATCCCGGGCGGGAGCTGGCAACCCCCGCCCGGCCTGTTGTCGCACCTATTTCCCGGCGGCACCCTCGCGAGCAGGCGAAACGGTGAGCGCCCCGTGTCCCTCGGCGACCTCGACGCGGACCGTGTCACCGTCCCGGACGTCGCCCGCCAGGATGGCGCGGGCGAGCTGGTCGCCGATGGCGGTCTGGACCAGGCGGCGCAGCGGACGGGCACCGTAGGTGAGGTCCGGCGCCTCGCCACCCTCCGCCTGCGGCGCGTGCCCCAGCGTGGCGAGCCAGCGCAGCGCGTCGTCACTGACCTCGAGCGTCAGCCGGCGGTCGGCCAGGCGGCGCTGCAGGTGGCCGATCTGGATCTGGGCGATCCGCTCCAGCTGATCCGTGCCGAGCGGGTGGAAGACCACCATGTCGTCGAGGCGGTTGAGGAACTCGGGGCGGAAGGAGGACCGGACCGTCTCCAGCACCCTCTCCTTCTTCTGCTCCTCCTTCAGCAGCGGGTCCATCAGGAACATGGAGCCGAGGTTGGAGGTGAGGATGAGGATGGTGTTGCGGAAGTCCACCGTGCGGCCCTGGCCGTCCGTGAGCCGGCCGTCGTCGAGCACCTGCAGCAGGATGTCGAAGACCTCGTGGTGGGCCTTCTCCACCTCGTCCAGCAGCACCACGCTGTACGGGCGCCGGCGCACGGCCTCGGTCAGCTGGCCGCCCTCCTCGTAGCCGACGTAGCCGGGGGGCGCGCCGACCAGCCGGGCGACGGAGTGCTTCTCGCCGTACTCGCTCATGTCGATGCGGACCATCGCCCGCTCGTCGTCGAAGAGGAAGTCGGCGAGCGCCTTGGCCAGCTCGGTCTTGCCGACGCCCGTCGGGCCGAGGAAGAGGAAGGAGCCGGTGGGGCGGTCGGGGTCGGCGATGCCGGCCCGGGAACGCCGCACGGCGTCCGAGACGGCCCGCACCGCCTCGGCCTGGCCGATCAGCCGCTTGCCGAGCTCGTCCTCCATGCGCAGCAGCTTCTGGGTCTCGCCCTCCAGCAGGCGGCCGGCCGGGATGCCGGTCCAGGAGGCGACGACGTCGGCGATGTCGTCCGGGCCGACCTCCTCCTTGACCATGAGGTCCTTGGCCGCGGCCTCCTGCTCGGCCTCGGCCTCCGCCTCGGCGGCCTCCGCCAGCTCGCGCTCCACGGCCGGGATCTCGCCGTAGAGCAGCTTGGAGGCGGTGTCGAAGTCGCCGTCGCGCTGGGCGCGCTCGGCCTGCACCTTCAGGTCGTCGAGGCGCTCCTTGAGCTCGCCGACGCGGTTGAGGGACTGCTTCTCCTTCTCCCAGCGGGCGGTCAGGCCGCGCAGCTCCTCCTCCTTGTCGGCCAGGTCGCGGCGCAGCTTGGCGAGCCGCTCCTTGCTGGCCTCGTCGGACTCGTTGCGCAGCGCGAGCTCCTCCATCTTCAGCCGGTCCACGGCGCGCTGCAGCTCGTCGATCTCGACGGGCGAGGAGTCGATCTCCATGCGCAGCCGGGAGGCGGCCTCGTCGACGAGGTCGATGGCCTTGTCGGGCAGGAAGCGGGAGGTGATGTACCGGTCGGACAGCGTGGCGGCCGCGACCAGCGCGGAGTCGGCGATCTGCACCTTGTGGTGGGCCTCGTAGCGGCCCTTGAGACCGCGCAGGATGGCGATCGAGTCCTCCACGGACGGCTCGGCGACCAGCACCTGCTGGAAGCGGCGCTCGAGGGCGGGGTCCTTCTCGATCCGCTCGCGGTACTCGTCGAGGGTGGTCGCGCCGACCATGCGCAGCTCGCCGCGCGCCAGCATGGGCTTGAGCATGTTCCCCGCGTCCATGGCGGAGTCGCCGCCGGCACCGGCCCCGACGACGGTGTGCAGCTCGTCGATGAAGGTGATGATCTGCCCGTCGCTGGCCTTGATCTCGGCCAGGACGGTCTTGAGCCGCTCCTCGAACTCGCCGCGGTACTTCGCGCCCGCGACCATCGCCCCCAGGTCCAGCGCGACCAGGCGCTTGTTCTTCAGGGACTCGGGGACGTCGCCCTTCACTATCCGCTGCGCGAGCCCCTCGACGACGGCGGTCTTGCCGACGCCCGGCTCGCCGATGAGCACGGGGTTGTTCTTCGTGCGCCGCGAGAGGACCTGCACGACGCGGCGGATCTCGTGGTCCCGCCCGATGACGGGGTCGAGCCTGCCCTCCCGGGCGGCGGCGGTGAAGTCCGTACCGAACTTCTCCAGCGCCTTGTACGTGCCCTCCGGATCCGGCGAGGTCACGCGCTGCCCGGCGCGCGCGGTCTCGAAGGCCTGCAGCAGCTTCCGGGCCGGGGCCCCCTGGTCGGCCAGCAGCTCGCCGGTCCGGCCGCCCTTGGCGGCGAGCCCGATCAGCAGGTGCTCGGTGGAGACGTACTCGTCGCCCAGGTCGCGCGCCCGCTCCGAGGCGTCCGCCAGGGCGGCCAGCAGCTCGCGGTTGGGCTGCGGCGGGGCCACGGTGGACCCCTGGACGCTGGGCAGCGCGGCGAGCAGCCGCTCGGCGCCCGAGCGCAGGGCGGCGGCATCGGCCTCCACGGCGGCCAGCAGGTCCATCACGTTCTCGTTGTCCCGGCCGGCCAGCAGCGCCAGCAGCAGATGCGCGGGCGTCAGGTCGGCGTTGCCCGCCGACACGGCCCGGTCGTTCGCGGCGCTGAGCGCCTCGCGGCTCTTGTTGGTCAGCTCGGCATCCACGGCTTCGCGCTCCTCCTTGTGGCTCGTGCTCGCCTGCGGTGTCGCAGTCCTGCTCGATGCGGTCCTGCTCGCATCAGCCTGATTGAATCAGCGTGCGATAAGTTGAGTCTATTCCACTCAACCTTGTCTCCGGTAGACGGTCACGGCGAAATGCCCCACTTGTGAGTGAAGCCGCCCCACCCCGAACCCGCGACCCCGACCGCCCCCGGCCCGGCCCCCGGCCGCCTAGGCTTCTCCCCATGGCCCTGGACCTCCGCGACCTCGACCCCGCCTACCTCGCCTTCTGGCGCGAGCGGCACATCTGCACCCTCACCACCCCCCGACCGGACGGCTCGCCGCACGTCGTCCCCGTCGGCGTCACCTTCGACCCCGAGGCCCGGATCGCCCGCGTCATCACCGGCAAGAACAGCCGCAAGGCCCTCAACGTCCTGGCCGCCGGCCCCGACGGCGCCCGCGTGGCCGTCTGCCAGCTCGAGGGCAGGCGCTGGGCCACCCTCGAGGGCCGCGCCGTCGTCCGCACCGAGGCCGAGGCCGTCGCCGACGCCGTCGCCCGCTACGCCGAGCGCTACGAACGCGTCCCGCGCCCCAACCCCGAGCGCGTGGTCATCGAGATCACGGTCACCCGGGCGATGGGCCGGGGCTGAAGCCCCGGGGCGTCAGCCCAGCGCATCGCGGATGTCTCGGATCATCATGGCCGGGCGGTCGCGGACGTCGGCCGTGGTGAACCGCAGGATGCGTCGCACCTCCGGGCAGGCCGCCAGCGCGTTGAACCGTATGGCGTCGCGCTGGTGCTGCGCCCTGCTGCCGTGCCAGGCGTACCCCTCGGTCTCCACGGCCAGGCCCTGCCGCCGGAAGAGGAAGTCGGGACAGACCCGCCGGCCCGTCGCCGGGACCACCAGCACGGCCTGCGTCTCGGGATGGAGCCCGGCGTCGTTCATCCGCAGCCGGGCGAGCGTCTCGGCGGGTGAGCCCGAGCGGGGGTCGGCCATGGCCAGCCACCAGGCGGCGGCCCGGGCACCGCGCAGGGACGGGGACCGGATCAGGGCGCGGCCGATGTCGTCGAGCGTGGTCAACGGCCGTCCGCGCGAGCCCGGCGGCCCGGACCCACGGCCGTGCCGCCAGCTCAGGGCCGAGTCGACGGCCACCAGAGCGTCGTCCCGCGGGCGCGCCCGCAGCAGATCCGCCATCGTCCGGGCCACGGTGGTCGCCCTCAGCCCGGCCACGACGGTCACGTCGCCCGGTGCGAGCGGCAGTCTGTGCAGCGTGGCCCCTTTGAGGGCCGCGGCGGCGGGGCAGATGAAGTCGGGGCGCTCGCCCGGCGGGCCGGTCTCGACGCCGTGCAGCATCGCCGCCGACCAGTGGCTCACCACCAGCTCCGGCCGCAGCAGCTGATGCGTCCACAGCAGCTCCGCCGGCCCCGCCTCCCTCCCCGGCACGAGCCACGCCCCGGGCCGGACCCGCGTCCATCCCCCGGCCGTCAGGAACCGGCCCAGCCGGCCCCGCGTCCACCCCTCGGCCAGCGCCTGCGCCGTGAGCACCACCCCGCCCTGGGCATCGGCCCGGGCCCGCAATGAAGCCCTGTCCCCCGTCATGGTCCGAGTGTCCCGGGCCCGGCGTCACCACACCAGGCCTGTGGATAACTCTCCGTAATCAACCGTCATCACCCGGGAAGCCCGTCATCACCCCGGGAAAGCAAAGAACCGGGAGAGCGATGCGCTCTCCCGGCCCTTTTTGCTGTTCGCTGTTCGCTGCTCGCTCAGCGTTCCCGGTGATCCCGCGGGTCCCGCCGCGGACGCCAGACGACCAGCGCGCCGGCCTGCTGCACGTCCTGGTACGGCACCAGGTCGCGGCGGTAGGAGGCGTGCACCGCGGCCTCGGCCTGCCGCATGGCCGTGGCGGCGCCCTCGACCGTCGACTGGAGCTCGGCGATGCGCGCCTTGAGCGCGGCCACCTGGTTCTCCAGCTCGATGATGCGCTTGATGCCGGCCAGGTTGATGCCCTCGTCCTGGCTCAGCTGCTGGACCTGCCGCAGCAGCTCGATGTCGCGCGCGGAATAGCGTCGGCCACGCCCGGCCGTGCGGTCGGGGGAGACCAGGCCGAGACGGTCGTACTGCCGCAGCGTCTGCGGATGCAGACCCGAGAGCTGAGCGGCGACGGAGATGACGTAGACCGGCGACTCGTCGGTCAGCTCATAGGGGTTTCGTCGGCGGCCGACACCTTCCATGGGTCACGCTCCCTTCGAGGCCTGGAACAACTCCGCTCGCGGATCCTCGCCCGAGGTGGCCTCGCGGTAGGACTCCAGGGCTTCCCTGGCCTTGTCGCCGAGGTCCTTGGGCACGGCGACCTCGACGGTGACCAGGAGGTCGCCGCGGGTGCCGTCCTTGCGCACCGCGCCCTTGCCACGGGCGCGCATCGTACGGCCGTTGGGCGTGCCCGCGGGCAGCTTCAGGGTCACCGGAGGGCCGCCGAGCGTGGGGACCTTGACCTCGCCGCCCAGCGCCGCCTCCACGAAGGTGACGGGCACGGTGATGGTGAGGTTGTCGTCCTTGCGCCCGAAGACCGGGTGGGTGCCGACGTGGACGACGACGTAGAGGTCGCCGTTCGGGCCGCCGCGCTCGCCCGGCGCGCCCTTGCCCCGCAGCCGGATCCGCTGGCCGTCGGAGACACCGGCGGGGATGCGGACCTGCATCGTGCGGGAGGACTTGGCGCGCCCGCTGCCGTGGCAGACGTCGCAGGGGTTCTCGGGGGTCAGCCCGCGGCCCTTGCAGTCCGGGCAGGGGTCGGTCAGCGAGAAGCCGCCGCCCGAGCCGCGCGACACCTGGCCGGTGCCGACGCAGGTCGGGCAGACCCTGGGCGTGCCGTTCTTGTCGCCGGTGCCCGAACAGGCCTTGCACGCCGCCGCGGAGGACATCCGCAGCGGGACCGTGGCCCCCTCCACCGCCTCGGTGAAGTTGAGCGTCACCTCGGACTCGATGTCCTGGCCACGGCGCGGCTGGGTGCGCGTGCCCGTGCCGCCCCGGTTGAACAGGCCGCCGAACACATCACCCAGCCCGCCGCCGAAGCCGCCGGCACCGCCGCCGCCCTGGGCGCCCCCGAAGAGGTCGCCCAGGTCGAAGTTGAACGAGCCGCCGCCGCCCGGACCGGGGCGGAAGCCGCCGTTCGCGAACAGGGCGCGCGCCTCGTCGTACTCCTTGCGGCGCTTGGCGTCGGCGAGGACGTCGTTCGCCTCGGAGATCT
Organism: Streptomyces griseocarneus; assembly: GCF_014655595.1. Lineage (GTDB taxonomy): Bacteria > Actinomycetota > Actinomycetes > Streptomycetales > Streptomycetaceae > Streptomyces > Streptomyces griseocarneus. The sequence continues at coordinate 109,631 of NZ_BNBL01000004.1, forward strand.
CCTTGAAGCGCTCCTCGGCCGAGGAGTCACCCTTGTTGGCGTCCGGGTGGTACTCGCGGGCGAGCTTCCGGTACGCCTTCTTGATCTCCGATTCGGTGGCGTCCTTGGGGACGCCGAGGACCTTGTAGAGGTCCTTCTCCAGCAAGTCCCTGCTCAGGCTCATCCCCGACGTCCCTCCTTCCCGTCACCCAGGGCGTCAGCCCTCTTCCGGGCCACCGCTCTCCTCGTCCGACGCCTCGTCGCCCTTGGGGCTCGCGCCCGGCTGCGGCTCGGCGACCGCGACCCGCGCGGGGCGGATCGTGCGCTCGCCGATCCGGTACCCCGGCTGCAGGATCTGCACGCAGGTGGTCTCGGTGACGTCGGGCGCGTAGCTGTGCATCAGGGCCTCGTGCACCAGCGGGTCGAAGGGCTCGCCCTCCTTGCCGAACTGCTGCAGGCCCATCTTGGACACGACCGTCTCCAGCGACTCGGCGACGGACTTGAAGCCGCCGACGAGCTCGCCGTGGTCACGGGCGCGACCGATGTCGTCGAGCGTGGGGAGGAGCTCGGACAGGAGGTTCGCGACGGCGATCTCCTTGACCGTGACCCGGTCCCGCTCCACTCGGCGACGGTAGTTCTGATACTCGGCCTGGAGCCGCTGGAGGTCCGCGGTGCGCTCGTTGAGCGCGGCCTGGGCCTGGTCCAGCTGTGCCTGGAGGCCTACCTCGACCAGCTCTTCGCCGGGCGCGGCCGGGCCGGCCGGACCCGCCTTGTCGGCGGATCCGGCGGCCTGCGCCGCGTCATCGGGGGTCGTGGCGTCGGAGGGGCCTTCAGGCTTCTCGTTCTCGTTGAAGCCCGGGGTCTCCTCCGTCACGCCGACGCACCGCCCTTCGGCTTCTCGTCGTCCACGATCTCGGCGTCGACGACGTCGTCCTCGGCCTTGGGGGCACCCGCACCGGCGTCGGCGGCACCGGCGGCGCCCTGCGCGGCCTGGGCGTCGGCGTACATGGCCTGGCCGAGCTTCTGGCTGACCGCGGCGACCTTCTCGGTCGCGGTGCGGATCTCGGCCGTGTCCTCGCCCTTGAGCTTCTCCTTCAGCTCGGTGAGGGCCGTCTCGACCTCGGTCTTGACCTCGCCGGGGACCTTGTCCTCGTTGTCCTTGAGGAACTTCTCGGTCTGGTAGACGAGCTGCTCGCCCTGGTTGCGGGTCTCGGCGGCCTCGCGGCGGCGGTGGTCCTCCTCCGCGTACTGCTCGGCCTCCTGGCGCATGCGGTCGACCTCGTCCTTGGCGAGCGAAGAGCCGCCGGTGACGGTCATCTTCTGCTCCTTGCCCGTGCCCAGGTCCTTCGCGGTCACGTGCATGATGCCGTTGGCGTCGATGTCGAAGGAGACCTCGATCTGCGGGACGCCACGCGGGGCCGGCGGCAGGCCGGTCAGCTCGAACATGCCGAGCTTCTTGTTGTACGCCGCGATCTCGCGCTCGCCCTGGTAGACCTGGATCTGCACGGACGGCTGGTTGTCCTCGGCCGTCGTGAAGATCTCGGAGCGCTTGGTCGGGATCGTGGTGTTGCGCTCGATCAGCTTGGTCATGATGCCGCCCTTGGTCTCGATGCCGAGGGACAGCGGGGTCACGTCGAGGAGCAGGACGTCCTTGACCTCACCCTTGAGGACACCGGCCTGGAGCGAGGCGCCGATGGCGACGACCTCGTCCGGGTTCACACCCTTGTTGGCCTCCTTGCCGCCGGTCAGCTCCTTGACGAGCTCGGCGACGGCGGGCATGCGGGTGGAACCGCCGACCAGGACCACGTGGTCGATCTCGGACAGGCTGATGCCGGCGTCCTTGATGACGTTGTGGAACGGGGTCTTGCAGCGGTCGAGCAGGTCCGCGGTCAGCTGCTGGAACTGGGCGCGGGTGAGCTTCTCGTCCAGGTGCAGCGGGCCCTCGGCGGACGCCGTGATGTACGGCAGGTTGATCGAGGTCTCGGTGGACGAGGACAGCTCGATCTTCGCCTTCTCGGCGGCCTCGCGCAGACGCTGCAGCGCCATCTTGTCCTTGGACAGGTCGACGCCGTGGCCGTTGGCGAACTGCTTGACCAGGTAGTCGACGACACGCTGGTCCCAGTCGTCACCACCGAGGTGGTTGTCGCCGTTGGTCGCCTTGACCTCGACGACGCCGTCGCCGATCTCGAGCAGCGAGACGTCGAAGGTGCCGCCACCGAGGTCGAAGACCAGAATGGTCTGGTCGTCCTTGTCGAGGCCGTAGGCCAGGGCGGCCGCGGTGGGCTCGTTGACGATGCGCAGGACGTTCAGACCCGCGATCTCACCGGCCTCCTTGGTGGCCTGGCGCTCGGAGTCGTTGAAGTACGCCGGGACGGTGATGACCGCGTCGACGACCTTCTCGCCCAGGTAGGCCTCGGCATCCCGCTTGAGCTTCTGCAGGATGAAGGCGCTCATCTGCTGCGGGTTGAAGTCCTTGCCATCGATGTTGATCTTCCAGTCAGTGCCCATGTGGCGCTTGACCGAGCGGATCGTCCGATCGACGTTGGTGACGGCCTGGCGCTTGGCGACCTCGCCGACCAGCACCTCGCCGTTCTTCGCGAAGGCGACGACGGACGGCGTGGTCCTGGCGCCCTCGGCGTTGGTGATGACGGTGGGCTCACCGCCTTCGAGAACACTGACGACGGAGTTCGTCGTACCCAGGTCGATGCCGACCGCACGTGCCATGTCGATTCCTCCAGCTGACTTGAGTGGAACAGACTCAAGGGTGCAACACCCCCCGCAAACCTGTCAACAGACCTGAGTCGGGCCCACTCAACTTTTATGTAGGTCTTACTGGCAGTCGCGATCGCACAGCACGGAGCAAGGCTTGCCTTCGCGACACAGATCACCGGCGGTGCGGGTATATCGCGCACGCGAGAGTGAGTAGTCTCGTACGGACTGGATAAGTTACCGATTAGTAATCCCGCTCTCGCAGGTTCGAGGAGCCCCTCCCATGCAACTCGCCGCGATCATTGTGTCGCTGGTCCTCATCGCGGTCGGCGTCGCGCTGTTCGGCCGTGCCCTCCTGCAGATCTACCGCTTCGTACGGCTAGGCCAGCCCGTACCGGCCGGCACCCGCACCGACGACCCCACGCAGCGGACCGTCACCGTCGCCAAGGAGTTCCTCGGCCACACGCGGATGAACCGCTGGGGCGTGGTCGGCGTGGCGCACTGGTTCGTGGCGGTGGGCTTCTTCTCCCTGCTGCTGACGATCGTCAACGCCATCGGTCAGCTCTTCCAGGCCGACTGGCTCCTGCCGATCATCGGTGAATGGGCCCCGTACAACGTCTTCGTCGAGTTCCTCGGCACGATGACCGCGCTCGGCATCCTGACCCTCATCGTCATCCGGCAGCTGAACCGGCCGGGCGGCGCGGGCCGCAAGTCCCGCTTCGCCGGCTCCAACACCGGCCAGGCGTACTTCGTCGAGTCCGTCATCCTCATCGTCGGCGTCTGCATCTTCATGCTGCACGCGCTCGAGGGCGCCCAGCACCACGTGGACGGCTACGAGGCCTCGTTCTTCATCTCGTACCCGGTCGTCTCGTGGCTGGAGGGAATGGACGTCTCCACGCTCCAGAACCTCACCTACTTCTTCGCGGGCCTGAAGATCGCGACGTCCTTCATCTGGATGATCACCGTCTCCCTGAAGACGGACATGGGTGTGGCCTGGCACCGCTTCCTCGCCTTCCCGAACATCTGGTTCAAGCGCGAGGCCAGCGGCGACGTGGCGCTCGGCGCGCTGCAGCCGATGGTCAGCGCCGGCAAGCCGATCGACTTCGAGGACCCGGGCGAGGACGACGTCTTCGGCGTCTCCAAGATCGAGGAGTTCTCCTGGAAGGGCATCCTCGACTTCTCCACCTGCACCGAGTGCGGCCGCTGCCAGTCGCAGTGCCCCGCCTGGAACACCGGCAAGCCGCTGTCGCCGAAGCTGCTCATCATGGCGCTGCGCGACCACGCGCACGCCAAGGCCCCGTACCTGCTCGCCGGCGGCGGCAAGGACGCGGAGGGCAACGAGAAGGCGACCGAGGAGCAGCTCAAGGACGTTCCGGCGGCGGCCCTCGCCGAGGCCGAGCGCCCGCTGATCGGGACGCTCGAGGAGAACGGCGTCATCGACCCGGACGTGCTGTGGTCGTGCACCACCTGCGGTGCGTGCGTCGAGCAGTGCCCGGTCGACATCGAGCACGTCGACCACATCGTCGACATGCGCCGCTACCAGGTGATGATCGAGAGCTCCTTCCCGTCCGAGGCGGGCACGATGCTCAAGAACCTGGAGAAGAAGGGCAACCCCTGGGGCCTGGCGAAGAAGCAGCGCCTGCAGTGGACCAAGGAGGTCGACTTCGAGGTCCCGGTCGTCGGCAAGGACATCGAGGACCTCACCGAGGTCGAGTACCTCTACTGGGTCGGCTGTGCCGGCGCCCTGGAGGACCGCGCCAAGAAGACCACCAAGGCCTTCGCCGAGCTGCTCCACATGGCGGGCGTGAAGTTCGCCATCATGGGCGGCGAGGAGAACTGCACCGGTGACTCCGCCCGCCGCCTGGGCAACGAGTTCCTCTTCCAGCAGCTCGGCCAGCAGAACGTCGAGATGCTGAACATGGCCTTCGGCGAGGACGCGGACGAGGGCGTCAAGGTCGAGAAGGCGAAGAAGAAGATCGTCGCGACCTGCCCGCACTGCTTCAACACCATCGCCAACGAGTACCCGCAGCTCGGCGGCGAGTACGAGGTCATCCACCACACCCAGCTGCTGCAGCACCTCATCGACGAGGGCAAGCTCGTCCCCGTCACCCCGGTCGAGGGTCTGATCACCTACCACGACCCCTGCTACCTGGGCCGCCACAACAAGGTCTACACGCCGCCGCGCGAGATCATCGCCAAGGTGCCGGGCCTGCGCAACGAGGAGATGCACCGCCACAAGGAGCGCGGCTTCTGCTGCGGCGCCGGCGGCGCGCGCATGTGGATGGAGGAGCGCATCGGCAAGCGCATCAACAACGAGCGCGTCGACGAGGCGCTGTCCCTCAACCCGGACATCGTCTCCACCGCCTGCCCCTTCTGCCTCGTCATGCTGACCGACTCGGTCAACGGCAAGAAGAACGACGGCAAGGCCAAGGAGTCCATCCAGGTCGTGGACGTCGCCCAGCTGCTGCTGGAGTCCGTGAAGACCCCGGCCGCCCCGGAGGGCGACGGCGAGACGGCGGACACGCCGGAGCCGGAGCCGGTGAAGTAGGCGTCCGCAGGCGTACGCACGGCCGGGCCCCGCGACATGTTCGCGGGGCCCGGCCGTTTGCCGTCCTGTCCTCTGGCGTCCTGTCCATCTGGCGCCCCGGCGTCGCGTACCGCTCGTGACTGCCAACACACTTGATCTCAAGCGCGCTTGAGGTCCTACCGTCGTTCCCATGACGACGACGAAGCTGGAAACCCCGAACCCCGACACCGCCAACCTCGCCGGCCAGCCCATCGGCTACTGGAGCTGGGTCGCCAACAAGTCCGTGATCCGGCACATCCGCTCGGCGATGGCCCAGGTGGACATCACCCAGCCCCAGTGGTGGATCCTCAACCGCGTCGACGCCGTCGAGGGCGGGCTGACCCGCCAGAAGGTCCGCGATCTGCTGGCCGCGGCCCTCGACGAAGGCCGCGACGAGATCGACCGGGCGCTCGACTCCATGGTCGTCCGCGGCTGGCTGACGAGCCCGGACGACGAGGGCCGCTTCCGGCTGACCGACGCCGGGCGTGCGGCCAAGGAGCGGACCATGGAGGTCGTCGTCCGGGTGCGCGGGGAGATTCACGACGGCATCAGCGACGAGGACTACGCGATCGTGGTCAGGGTGCTGCAGCGGATGGTCGAGAACACCGGGGGCGTCGAGGCGCTCACTTCCTGACCACCCGCCTCCCGCCGCTCTCCTGTTGGCCGTCCTATTGGCCGCAGCGTCTCCTCCAAACGTGCTCCCGGCCTCACCCGCCCCGGACCTTTCCCCTAAGGGATGTCACAGGTCGGCCGCAATGCCGGGCTCGTTGCCCCGGGCCCGGCTCCCGGACGCTCCGGGACCGGGTACGTTCAAAGCGTGGCTGGATTCAGGATGGGACGCGGACGGGACTCGCACGACCCCGGACCCGCGCGGCAAGGACAGCAGGCTCCCTACGGCGGCCAGGGTGCGCCGGGGCAGCCCGGCATACCCGGGTACGGCGGCGGGCAGCAGCAGTGGCAGCAGCAGCCCGGCGGGTACGACGAGCCGGAGTACTTCGGCGGCGGCGCGCACCAGGCGCCGCAGCAGCCGGGGTACGGGCAGCAGTACGGCGGGCCGGCGGCCCACGACCCGTACTACGGCCGGACCCCCGACGATCCGGGCCGCACGCAGCAGTTCAGCCTCGGCGAGGCTCCGGACGCGTACGGCGGGTACGGCGGCGACGACCCGTACGGCGACTCCGGCGCGCCCGCCCCGCCCCCCGGGCCGCGGCTGCACTGGAAGGACCTGCTGAGCGGCATCGTGCTGCGGCCGCAGGCGACGTTCTGGCAGATGCGCGACCACGCCATGTGGGGCCCCGCGCTGATCGTCACGTTCATCTACGGCCTGCTCGCCGTCTTCGGCTTCGACAAGGCCCGCAAGGACGTCCTGAACGCCTCGCTCGCCAACAGCCTGCCGTCCGTGCTGATCACCGGCGTCGTGGTGGTGATGGCCGGGCTGATCCTGGGCGCCGTCACCCACACGCTCGCCCGGCAGCTGGGCGGCAACGGCCTCTGGCAGCCGACGGTCGGCCTGTCGATGCTGATCATGTCGATCACGGACGCGCCCCGGCTGCTCTTCGCGATGTTCCTGGGCGGCGACGGCACGCTCGTACAGGTGCTGGGCTGGGCCACCTGGGTCGCCGGCGGCGCGCTGCTGACCTCGATGGTCGCCAAGTCCCACGACCTGCCCTGGCCGCGGGCGCTGGGCGCCTCGGCGATCCAGCTGGTCGCGCTGCTGTCGCTGATGAAGCTGGGCACGCTCTAGCCGGACGGAAGCCACGGGGAAGGGCCCGTCGCGATCTCGGATCGGAGATCACGACGGGCCCTTCCCCGTACGCGTTCAGCGCGCTCAGGCGTCGAGGATCTGGCCCTCGCGGCGCACCACCGGCGGCTCGACGGACCACGGGAAGTTGATCCACTCGTCCGTCTTCTTCCAGACGTACTCGCACTTCACGAGCGAGTGGCTCTTCTCGTAGATGACCGCGCTGCGCACCTCGGCGACGTGGTCGAGGCAGAAGTCGTGCACGAGCTTGAGCGTCTTGCCGGTGTCGGCGACGTCGTCGGCGATCAGGACCTTCTTGTTGGAGAAGTCGATCGCGTTCGGGACGGGGGAGAGCATGACCGGCATCTCCAGCGTCGTACCGACGCCCGTGTAGAACTCGACGTTCACCAGGTGGATGTTCTTGCAGTCCAGCGCGTAGGCGAGGCCGCCCGCGACGAAGACGCCGCCGCGCGCGATGGACAGGATGATGTCCGGCTCGTAGCCGTCGTCCGCGATGGTCTGCGCCAGCTCACGGACGGCCTGCCCGAAGATCGGGTAGGTCAGGTTCTCGCGGATATCGCTCACTGTTGCTCTTCGCCTTGTTCCCTGGTCGCTCAGACCTGCGTGCGGTGGAAATTCTGGAAGGACCGCGAGGGCGTCGGCCCGCGCTGGCCCTGGTACCGGGAACCGTGCTTCGCGGACCCGTAGGGGTGCTCGACGGGCGACGTCAGCCGGAACATGCACAGCTGCCCGATCTTCATCCCCGGCCACAGCTTGATCGGCAGCGTGGCCATGTTCGACAGCTCCAGCGTCACGTGCCCGGAGAAGCCCGGGTCGATGAAGCCGGCCGTGGAGTGCGTCAGCAGGCCGAGCCGGCCGAGGCTGGACTTGCCCTCCAGGCGCGAGGCGACGTCGTCCGGGAGCGTGATCACCTCGTACGTGGAGGCCAGCACGAACTCACCGGGGTGGAGGATGAACGCCTCGTCGCCCTCCGGCACCACCTCGCGGGTGAGGTCCGCCTGCTCGACCGCGGGGTCGATGTGCGGGTACCGGTGGTTCTCGAACACCCGGAAGTAGCGGTCGAGCCGCACATCGATGCTCGACGGCTGCACCATCGATTCGTCGAACGGGTCGATCCGCACTCGGCCGGCGTCGATCTCGGCCCGGATGTCCTTGTCTGAGAGAAGCACGCCTCGAGGATACGCAAAGAAGACGGACAACCTGACAACGCGGGCCCGGGCCGAGGTGGCCCGGGCCCGCGCCCGATCACCTCTTCTCGCTCCCCACCGGCACGGACCGGCGCAGTCGCGCGCAGCGCGGGCAGCGCAGGAGCCGCCCGGGGCCGATCCGGCCGGTGCCGAGGTTCTGCATCGGGAACGAAGCGGTGCTGAACACGTGCCCCTCGGCACAACGAACGACGGTGCGCTCCATCGAGCTCCCTTTCCCCATGGCGTTACTGAATGCGCGCCTCCGGCACGACATCAAAGACAAAAGCCACATTAGGGGATCCATCGGGTCGGCCTTAAGGCGGCACCCCGCCCGCCCCCGCGTCTCTTGCCGTGCCCCACGGTACGCCCCAACTCCCGCGCCCCACGCCCGCATCCCCACCCCCGCCACACCCCCCTCACACGACGAGAAGGCCACCACGGCAAGTGCACCGGGGGCCTTCGATGGGGTAGAGTGTGCGACGATGCGACGCCCCGATGGGCGCCTCGCGCGGGCGTAGTTTAATGGTAGAACATGAGCTTCCCAAGCTCAGAGCGCGAGTTCGATTCTCGTCGCCCGCTCCACGAGAAAGCCCCAGGCCGACTGCCTGGGGCTTTGTTGTTGTCCGCCCCCGGTGCCACGGCTCAGGAGAGTGCGTCCTCGGCCGTGGTCAGCCAGTACGAGACGCGCAGCGAGTCGTCGATGTGCACGCCCTCGGCCGGGAGGGTGGCCCGGGCCATCCCGTCGCTGCCCTGGAAGCCGATCTCGAGGCTCCGCGCCGTGCGTCCCTCACCACCGCTGCCGTCACCGGCGGACAGGATCACGCTCGCGTAGCCGCTCTGGCCGGGCGGGAGCGAGGTGACCGCCTGGGGCTTGGTGTGCGCCATGACCGGCGGGACGGACTGGGCGCCCTCGAACTTGACGATGGGGTAGCCCTTCAGGTCGCACATCCTGGAACCCGTGTTGGTGATCGTGAGCAGCATGTGGTTCAGCGGACGGGACACCGGCGTGGCGACGACCTTGGTGTTGCCGGCGGTGCACGGCACGCGGTTCTCCGGGGCGTCCGGGTCGCCGGCCGCGCCCGCGGCGGAGCCCCCGCCCTTGCCGGTCCTGCCGGCCCTGCCGCCCTGGCCCGCCTTGCCGGGGCTCACGCTGCTCGTGCCGTTCGCACCGTGGGGCGCGGAGCCGGCCGGCCCGTCGGGCTTCGGGGCCGTCGTGTCCTGGGACACGGCGCCCGAGGACTGGGAGGCGGCGCCTTCCTCGCGGACTCCCCCGCCGTTGGAGCACGCCGTCAGGGCGAGTGCGGCGATGGCGAAGGTGGCGGCCAGCAGACGGGGCCGGCGGACGGAGGCGCGCATGACGGATCTCTTTCTTGACGGGCGGGCAGCGGAGCGCCGCTCGACCGGATCCGGGAGCGGCATGCTTGGATGACGAAAGCTTGTGCGAGGCCGTGTCCCAGGCGCCAGCGCGGCGGGGCAGTTGGGGACGCCGGAACGCTCGCACTGGCTCTGACCTGGGGGAATGGACGTGCCCTGGAACGGGGACGTGGGACGGAGGGGTGGCGTGGAGGCAAGCGGTCTCGCCGAGTTACTGCGATCGCTGAAGGAGCGGTCGGGCTTGAGTTACGGAGTGCTGGCCAAGCGGCTGCACGTCAGTACGTCGACATTGCACCGGTACTGCAATGGGTCCACCGTGCCGACGGAGTTCGCCCCGGTGGAGCGGTTGGCACGCCTGTGCAAGGCCACTCCGGACGAGCTGATGGAGGTCCACCGGCAGTGGATCATCGCGGACGCGGCGCGCGGCCGTAAGGCGCAGACCGACGGAGCACCGGCCGGTTCCGCTCAACCGGAACCAACGGCTCCACCGGAGGAGGCTCCATCGGAGGAGCAGGCGACACCGGAAGATGCGATTCCGGAGCAGGCGACGACACCTCCTCCCCACGACCCGGCACGGACGCCCCGGGCCCTGCCGGAGGATCGCCCGCGGCGGGGACGGCGGCACCGGAAGGCTGCCCTGGCCGCCATATCCCTCGTCTGCGTGGTGGGCTCCGCCGGGCTCGCCGTCAGCCTCACCGGCGGCGGTCCGGGCGATGACGGAAGAAATCGGCCCGCCGAAGCCTCCGCTTCCCTGAACGCCGGGGCAGCCGGGCCCGGCAAGTCCCAGAGGTCCGGCAAGGGTTCGTCCGCCACGCCGTCGTCCGCTCCGGAGGAGGGGGAGGCGAAGGAGAGCGGCGGGCCCGCATCCGCGGGGCCGGACGCCACCGCGTCGGCCCCCTCCGACGACGGGCAGGGCCACGGCGACGACAAGGGTGACGACAAGAGCGACGACGTTCCCCTGACCGTCCACACCCGGCCCTACGCCTACGAAAGCCCCTGCTCCCAGCGCTACCTGGTCAACCGGGCCCCCGGCGAGATGCCGAAACCCCCCTTCGAGCAGGACGCGCCCGCCTGGGTGTCCGAGCTCGGCGCCGTCAGCGCCGACAACCAGTTCATCAAGATCACCCTGCAGGGGACCGGCAAGAACACGGTCGTGCTCGAGGGGCTGAACGTCCGGGTGGACAGTTCGAAGGCACCGCTCGCCTGGAACGCCTACGAGACGGGCGTCGGGTGCGGCGGTGACGTGGCGACACGGTCCTTCGGCGTCGGCCTCGACGCCGCGTCACCCTCCCTCAGCCCGAGGGACGGTCAGCGCGACTTCCCGTACAAGGTGAGCCAGAACGACCCCGAGGTCTTCTACGTCAAGGCCGACGCCCGGCAGCACGACGTGCGGTGGCACCTGGAACTGCAGTGGTCCAGCGGCGGCCGGCGCGGGGTCCTCCGGATCGACGACCAGGGCAGGCCCTTCCACACCAGCGGTGCCGCGGGCAGGCCCTCGTACCAGCGGCCGCCGGGGGCGGCGCAGTGGGGACCGACCCCCTGAAGCCGACCTCCGCGTCCCACCGACGCGTTCCACGGTCTGTCGTTTCCGCAGGTCAGACCGTGTGCAATCGTTCCAGCTTCCCGGAAGACCGGGCAGGCCTTGATGCCGGAACGGGCGGCCGCGCAGGCTGATCGGGCCCCGGTCGACCGCCGGGGCGGCACCGTTCAGTGACACCTCATCAGGAGGAGCCCCATGCGCTTCGCACGTCTCATCGCCGCCGCCGCCCTGTCCGGAGCCGCTGTGCTGACCACGGTGGCCGGCCCCGCCCAGGCCGCCCCGCGGGCGGAGCGCGGCCCGGTCACGGCGATCTGCTCCACCACGTCCGCCGACTTCACCGTGCGGAACGTCAGCCGCCCGGTCAACCACCAGCTGCTGACCGTCACCAACACCGGCTCCGAGTCCTGCACCCTCATCAAGGCCCCGCTCCTGGCCTTCGACGACGACACGTACGTCGGCGCCCAGGCGATCGAGGACTCCGCGCCGCAGTCGGCCGTGACGCTCAAGCCGGGCCAGTCCGCCCATGCGGGCATCCGGCTGTCGTCCGCCGACGGCTCCGGGGAGAACGGGCGTGACGTCCGCACCCTGCACGTCTTCCTCGACAGCGGTGACGGCTCCGAGGGCGGCCCCGACTCGATCGCCCTCCCGAAGGGCACGTGGATCGACGACAGCGCGGCCGTCACCTACTGGCAGTCGGACGTCTCCGACGCCCTGCGGTGGTGACCACAATCCGTCCCGCCTCCCCCGCGCTCCTCCCCCTCCTCCCTCTACTCTTGGCCGCCGGACACGAACGGCGATCACTGAGGGAACGGAGCGTGCGGTGGCCACGGGGGAAGCGAACGGCGAAGAGCTGATAGGCAGGGTCCTCGGCGGGCGCTACCGGGTGACCGCGACGATCGGGCGCGGCGGCATGGGCGTGGTCGCCCGGGCCGTGGACGAACTGCTGAACCGCGAGGTCGCCGTCAAGCTCCTGCGGGCCTTCACCGACGCCTCCCAGCCCGAACTGCTCGACCTGCGGACCCGGATGCAGCGGGAGGCGCAGGCCGCCGCCCGCATCCGGCACGGCGGCGTGGTCACCGTGCACGACGTGACCGAGGAGCAGGGCCTGCCGGTCATCGTCATGGAACTCGTCGACGGGCCCTCGCTCGACGACGTGCTGGCGGAGCGCGGCACGCTGGAGCCGCACGAGGCCGCCGCGATCGGCGCCAAGCTGATGGACGCGCTCGACGCCGCGCACCGCGTCGGCGTCCTGCACCGGGACGTCAAGCCCGGAAACGTGCTGCTGGAGCGCGGCGAGCGAAGCGAGACGGGGGTCCCCCCGGCCGGAGGCTGGGGGAGGGTCGTGCTCACCGACTTCGGCATCGCCAGCATGGAGGCCGCCGGCGACGAGGCCATGGCCAAGCTGACGCAGAGCGGCCAACTCGTCGGCTCCCTCGACTATCTGCCGCCGGAGCGCGCGCAGGGCAGGGACCCCGGCCCCGCGTCGGACATCTGGTCGCTCGGCATGACGCTGTACGCGGCGGTGGAAGGCACCTCGCCGTTCCGCCGCACGTCCGTGTGGTCCACCCTGTCGGCGATCGTCGCCGAGCCCCTTCCCGAGCCCCGGCGAGCGGGAGCGCTCGCGCCGGTGCTGATGGCGCTGATGGCGAAGGAGCCGGAGAACCGGCCGACCGCCGACCAGGCGCGCGAGATGCTGGAGCGGGTGGCCGCGGGCGGGACGCCAAACGTCGCGCCATCGGCCCCCGCGCCCACGCCGGCGCAGCCCGTCACGCCTACGCCGACGCAGGCCGTCACCCCGACGCCGCCGCCCGGCTTCGGTGCCGCGCCGGCGTTCCACCAGCCTTCCCCACAGCCTCCGTTCGCCCAGCCTTCTCCGCAGCCTCCGTTCCCCCACCCCTCCCCGCAGCCCCCGCACGCCGGCTTCCCCCCGCCCGGCCCGCAGCACCCGCACCCGCAGCCGCAGCCGCAGCCGCAGCCCGGCGTACCTCTGGCGGGTCACGCCCCTGGCACCGGCCGTCCCGCCGCCGGCGGCGGGCGGCGCCGTAGCCGCGCCCTCATCGCGGCGGCGGTCGCCGCCGTCGTACTCGCCGGGGGCGGCGTCACGTACGCCCTGACGGGCAAGGACGGCAGCGCGGACGGCGACCGGGCACAGGCGGCGACGCCCGCTGTCAGCTCCCCGGCGAGCGGCGACGGAGCAACCCCCGAGGGGAACCCGAGCGCCTCGCCGTCCGTGAGCTCCTCCGGGAAGCCGTCCGGCGCGCCCTCGGCCTCTCCGACGGCCAAGCCGAGCGCCTCGGCGGCCAAGTCCGGTTCTCCGTCGGCCAAGCCCACGGTGCCCACGACCTGCAGCGGCTGGAACCACCACGACCCGAAGCCCGGCACGTACGGCTACCTGACCGGCGACAAGCACATCGTGAACGGGCCCTACAAGGTCTGCGGCTCCGTGACCCCGGCCAAGTCCGGCGCGAAGCTCTGGTTCCACTGCTCCGTCGAGAACGCCTACGGACACAAGTGGATCTACGTCCGCGTCGACGGGACGAAGAGCGCGGGCTGGATGTCCGCCGACAACATCATCCGTCAGAGCGGTCAGCCTCCCCGCTGCTGACGGGACCCTTTGTCGCGCAACCAGGGGTGGAGGCCAGGCTTCCGCAGTAGCGTGCTCTAGCGGAACACGGGCCACAGGAGGGCACGATGGTCTCTGGAGCAGCTTCATCCGGCGGGCACCTCATATCGGGAGGGCCCAGGGTGCGCGACGTGGTCCGCGATGTCGTGGCCCAGGTCGCGCCCGAGGAGCTGCCTCTGGTGGAGGCGCTGGCCCGGTTCGACGACGCCTCGGTCGTACGGCGGCTGGCGCGCCGGGGCGGGCGGCGCGAGCCCCTGGGGTTCGGGCTGGGCGAGATCGCGGCGATGGTGGCTCCCGTGGTGTGGCTGGTGGTGGACGAGGCGGCGCGGCAGCTCGCGGGCGCCGTCGCGAGCAGAGCCGCCACCGGGACGAGGACCGTCATGCGCAGGGTCCTGCGCCGGCCGGCCGCGCCGGTCACCGTCCCCGAGCTGACCCGTGAGCAACTCGCCGAGATCCACCGGCGCGTGGTCGAGTCGGCCGTACAGCGGGGACTGGGCGACAAACGGGCGACGGCGATCGCCGACGCGGTGGTGACCCGGCTGGCGCTGACCGCGCCCGGCGCTCCCGGCGCTCCCGGCGCTCCCGCCCAGGGGACACAGGAGCCACCGGGCTCCGGAAGCACGGCGGGAAGCGGAACTCCGGCCCAGGGCTAGCGCGGGATGACCACGACGCTCCCCCGGACACGGGTCGTCGACGAGCGGTCGATGGGCGCGGGCACCACGGTGCGCTTCGCCCTGCTGGTGGTCCTGCTGCTGGTGAGCTGCGGCTATGTGATGGGCGGCATCACCCGGGCGTTCTCCCACCCGGCCGGCTTCGGCCACCTGGGCTGTCTGCTCGCCTCCGGGGGAGACCCCTTCCACGGCAGCGCCCTGGACAACCTGCTCAGCGCGTCCAGCCAGGACGCGGCCTACCGGGCCTGTACGGCCCGCTACGAGCCGACGCCGCCCTGGTGGGTGGGCCTCGCGTGGCCGGTCCTGTTGGTGGCCGTGGCGTGCCTGTTGTTCTGGGGCCTGCCCGCCTGGAAGGCGCGGCGCGGCCGGGTCGTGCCGCTGGCCGCGATCGACCACGACGGCGGGATCCGGCGCCTGTTGGAGGAGTTCGCGGCGGTGGCGGGGCTGGCCCGCGTGCCGCGTGTCGTCGTCGACCCCACGGCGGCCTCGACCGGCGCCGTGGTGTTCGGCAGCAACCGCCGCCCGACGGTGTGCCTGCACGGCGGCCTGCTCGCCCGCAGGCACACCGACCCCGAGGGCTTCCGGGCGGTGCTCCTGCACGAGATGGCCCACATCCGCCACGGCGACGTGACCGTCACCTACATCACCGTCGCCGTGTGGCACGCGTTCGTCGCCGTGGTGCTCGTACCCGCCGTGGTGTATTTCGTCAGGGCCGCCGTCAGGATCTCGCCGATGCTCCGCCCCGCCGAACTTCCGGGCCTGACGCGTGGCCTCGCGCTCATGGCGTTCATGGTCGTGCTGGTCTATCTGGCGCGCGCCGACGTGCTGCGCCACCGGGAGATCTACGCGGACCGCGCCGCCGTGCGCTGGGGCGCGGACCCCCGGGGCTGGGCCGTCGTGACGCCCCTGCCGCCGCAGGGCGCGATGCGGCGGGCGCTCGCGGCCTTCGCCGAACTCTGGCGCACGCACCCACGGTGGGACCTGCGCCGGGACTCCCTCGCCGATTCGGCGGCGCTGTTCGGCGTACGGGCGCTGCCGCTGTTCCTCACCGGAGTCGCCGCCACGCTGATCAACTACCAGGCGCAGGGCGTGACCTCCCGGTGGGCCGGCCCGTGGGCGGAGCAGCTGCGGGTGCTGGTCTCGGCCGGGCTGATCACCGCAGTGGTCGGGATCGCCCTGTGGCGGAGCGTGGCCCACGCCGTGCTCACCGCGCGCCGCGTGCCCCACGGCGTGCGCGCGGGGCTGTGGCTGGGGGCCGGGATGGCCGTCGGCGAGCTGGTCGTGGACGACGTCACGCTCTTCCGGTGGCTGCCCGCCCGGCCCGGGGTCCTCGCGCTGGTGGTGCTCGCGGGAGTGGTGATCGTCTGGTGGGCCACGCAGTGCGCCCATCTGTGGGTCCGGGTGTGGCAGGGGCGGACGATCCGCCCGGCGATGCTGCTGGGCCTGGCGGCCATGTGGCTGGTGCTGTCGGCGTGGTTCACGTGGTGGCAGTACAGCGGGACGTTCTACGTCATGGGAAGGCCCCTCGACCTCACCTCGCTGTACGAGAGCTCGGCGCTGGCGGCCGTCCCCGACGCGTACCGGTCCACACCCGTCTCGGTCATGGTGAACCTGAGGCTCGCGGCCGGCGAGCCCTTCGCCCTGCCGGCCGTCGCGACCCTGTGGATCGTCCCGCTGCTCGCCTGGGTGATCCGCCCGGCCGCCGCCACGCCCGCCTGGGTTCACGGCGCCCTGCGGGGCGGCGACGCGGGCACGCCGGGCCGGCCGGAGGACGCGTTGCCGTCGCTGCGCGGGGTGCTGCTCGCCGCCGTACTGGGCGGGGCGGCGGGCTGGGCCGCCCTCGCCGGCGTGATGGCCTTCCTGCACACCCGGCAGCCGGCGCCCGGGCGGCTCACCCAGCACTACGCGGTGGGCTACTACGCCTGGGTGCTGGTGGCCCTGGGCGTGGCGGCGGCCACCGCCGCCCTCGTCGCGAGCGCGCGGGCGCGTCGTTTCCGGCTGCTCGCGGCGCTCATGGCCGCCGGGGCCGCGACGGCGACGGCCTTCGCGGGGACGTTCGTGCTCGCCTCCTCCGACGGGTGCGTCCAGCCGTTGAACACCCTCGTGCGCACCTGCGGTTGGCGGCCCGAGATGTCCTGGCCGGTCTTCCACTACCTCCTGGGGCCGGCCCTCCTGCTCGGCGTCCTCGTCGCCGTGGGCGCGGCCGCGGCGGTGGCGGCCGCCGCCGCGGTGGTCCGGCGCGCACGCGGATCCTCCGTGCGGCGCGCGGTCCCGGCGCGTCCGGCCGGGAGCCGACGGCCCGGGCCCGCGGCCCGTCGCCTCTGGGTGGGCGTGCTGTGCGCCGCCGCGCTGGGCGTCACCGTGACCGCGATGACGAACGCCTCGGGCTCGAAGGAGGGCTCGCAGCGCGGCACCACCTCGCTCGCACGCCCGCCGGCCGGGCCCGTGTCCGAGGAGACCCGGCGGGTCCAGGTGGTCATCTGGTTCGCCTATGGCGGGGAAGAGCTGGTCAGCCGCTTCACGACCGCCTCCCGCGACTTCACCGGGCTCCTCGTCAAGGGAAAGGGCAGCATCGAGGAATCCCGCGTCCGCCCCTACTGCGCCGACTTCCTCCGGATCGCCCGGGACGCCGGGGACTACTTCCGGGTGCCCGATCCCCGGGCCCAGTCGCACTGGAAGACGTTCATCACCCGCCTCGACGGAGTCGGCCGTACGTGCGAACAGGCCACGGCTCGGTCGGACGGCGACCTCCTCGTATCGTCGGTGCGACAACTCGTCGGAGCCGCCGCCTCCGGCAGCGCGGCGACCGCGCGCATGTCCGAGCTGACACGAGGTCTGCCGCTGCCGCGGCGCTCGGGATGAGGCCGGGGCGCCGCGCGGCGGCACGCGGCGGCGGTCAGGGCCGCCCGGTGCCGCTGCCGGTGTCGATGAGGATCTGCCCGGCCTGGTCGACGTTGTCGGCCCGTACGGCCCTGGCCATCGCGGTACGTGCCGCGTCGGGCGCCGTGTCGGGCGGGACCACCAGCAGGGCGAAGTGGTCGTTGTCGCCCCGGGTGACGAGGACCGTGTCGTCACCGACCGGAAACGAGTCGAGGTGCACGACCCGGTCGTCGATGACCAGCCGCGTCGGCAGGTCTTCCCAGGCACTCGCGTCCAGACCGACGCGGGTGATGGGGCCGAGGTGCTCGGTCAGAGCGCTGACCAGCCCGGGAAGCTCGGCCCCGACGTCGCGGGAGCGCGGCCACCAGGCGCCGTCCAGGATTCCCCCGCGCTCCCGCGTGGTCTCCAGGCGCAGGAGCGCCGTCCCGGGTTTCACGGCGCGGTGGATCTCGTCCGGCAGGAGCCCGGGCGGCAGGTGGGGGGTGTCGGAATCGGTCATGGTCTTTTCGCCCGTCTCCGAGAATTCGGCGCATCCATTCGTCGCCCGGGCCGTGTCGGCGGCCACCGGGCGAAGCGCTCGCATCAGTCCCACCCTACTCCGCCATACGGCCTGGTCGCGCGGGGTCCGTGGACGCCCGCCGGAGTAGGGTGGAGAGTCCGGGAGCACTGCGCGCACCGGCTTTCCCACGGTTGTGGATCACCGGCGTCAGCGGGCTCCCGCTACGAAACGAGGCCGGCATGAAACCTGCGGAACCCGTGCCCCCGAGGGGGCGTGCCGACATTCGCATCGTCGCAGCCTCCCCCGACACCGCCCGCCGGGTCGCGGAAGTCCTCCGGCACTGCTTCGACTCCACCGAGCAGCGCAGCTACCCGGCCGGCCGCGAGGGCGGCACCCGCCTCCACCTCACCGTGGACACCACGCAGCCCGCCGAACCCGCGCGCTCCTGGCTCTCGACCAGCCGCCCCTCTCCGGACGACGACCCCGCGGACGACGGCCCGGCGGGCGACGGCCCAGCAGGCGACGGGACCTGACGACCCGGCACATGACGGCGTACGGCACCCCGGCGGCGCTTCGCCGCCCGGGCGCCTCCCCCGCACGAGCCAGTGCCGGCTCCCCCCGTGGAGGGATTCCGGTTTCCCTCCGCGCAGCGATGTGCCGGAACACCGCCGGCTGAGAGCGTTCACGGACGAACGTGATGCAACTCCGCGGCCCCGAAAGGCACATCGTGAAACCGAGTCCCGCGCCGTACTCCGGCAACCGCGTCGCACCGGCCGCGAAGGCCGGTGCGGTCGCGTGGATCGTCGCCGCCACCCAGTTCCTCGTCGTCCAGCTGGTCGTGGAGTCCGGCTGGCGCACGCCCTACAGCTGGGCGGCCAACAACATCAGCGATCTCGGCAACGTCCTCTGCGGGACCTGGGACGACTCCCGGCCCCGGTACGTGTGCTCGCCCCTGCACGACGCGATGAACGCCTCGTTCGTCGTGCACGGCGTCCTGCTGCTCGCCGGCACCCTGCTGGCCGGTGCCTGCTGGGGGCGCGGCGGGGCGGCGACGACCGCCCGCACGCTGATGGCCGTCAACGCCGGGGGCTGGGTCCTGGTCGGCCTGGTGCCCGCGGACGTCGACGAGAACCTCCACGTCCTGGGCGCGCTGCTCATCATGGGCCTGGGGAACGCCGGGCTGCTCTGCACGGGGTTCGCACCCCGGGAGTCCCTGTTCGGCCGGCTGCGCGCCGTCTCCCTCGTCCTGGCCGCCGCCGCGGTCGCCGCGGCGGGGATGTTCTTCGCCCAGGTCGATCCCGGAACCGGACTGGGCGGCATGGAACGCGTCGCCGCCTTCGCGATGGACGTGTGGGCCCTCGTCATGGCGTGCGCCGTGCTCCGCGCCGCCCACCGGCCGGACGCCGTGGCGCCGGCGGCCGCCGTCAGAAGTCGGTGACGGACCCCAGCCGGCCGGCGACGGGGGCGGTGACGCAGGTGAAACCCAGACGGCTCAGCGCCCGGGTGAGCTCGAGCGCCGTGAAGTCCCGCCGGTCCAGGCCCGTGATCACCTGGCCGACCTGCTTGACGGGGTAGGTGCGGTCGTCGATGACGGCGCAGGGTCCGGTGGCGTCCTCCGGCTCGACGCCGGCCATCAGCGTCTGCACCTCACTCTTGATGAAGTCGAAGGGAAAACGGGCGATCACACATCGCATGGTGCCTCAACAGGATGGGAGGGAGGGCCGGCGCTTCTTCCGGCCGGATGGGGAACGGCGTCCGGCAGGGTTCCCCCCGGCGGAGATCGTGACGGGAACGCCCGAGGGCGCCCGGGCACCGGTGATGCGGCTCAGTTCCGCTTCACCGGAGCGCACCTCGGTGGCGTGCGGGGTGATCCCCGCGTGGGCCATCAGGCTGTTCACGGCATGGCGTTGGTGCGGCAGGACGAGGGTGACGACGCTGCCGGACCCGCCGGCGCGGGCGGTGCGGCCGCCGCGGTGCAGGTAGTCCTTGTGGTCATCGGGCGGATCGACGTTGACGACGAGGTCGAGGTCGTCGACGTGGATGCCGCGCGCCGCGACGTCCGTGGCGACCAGGACCGTGACGTGGCCCTCCCTGAACTGGGCCAGGGTGCGGGTGCGCTGCGGCTGGGTCTTGCCCCCGTGCAGCGCCGAGGCCCGTACGCCGCTGCGCAGCAGGTGACGGGTGAGCCGGTCGACGGCGTGCCGGGTGTCCAGGAACATGATCACGCGGCCCTCGCGGGCGGCGATCTCGGTCGTGGTGGCGTTCTTGTCCGCGTCCCGTACGTGCAGGACGTGGTGCTCCATCGTGGTGACCGACGCCGCCGGGGGATCGACCGAGTGGACGACCGGGTCGTGGAGGTAGCGGCGGACCAGGGCGTCGACGTCACGGTCCAGGGTGGCCGAGAAGAGCAGCCGCTGGCCGTCGGGCCGCACCCGGTCGAGCAGGGCGGTGATCTGCGGCGTGAACCCCATGTCGGTCATGCGGTCGGCCTCGTCCAGGACGGTGATGCCGACCCGGTCCAGCCGGCAGTCCCCACGGTCGGCGAGGTCCCTCAGCCGGCCCGGAGTGGCGATCACGACCTCGGCGCCGCCGCGCAGGGCGAGGGCCTGGCGGGCCAGTGACACGCCGCCGACCACGGTGACCAGCCGCAGCTCGAGCGCGCGGGCGTAGGGGGCGAGCGCGTCCGTCACCTGCTGGGCGAGCTCGCGGGTGGGCACCAGCACGACGGCGAGCGGCTCGCGGGGCCGGGCCCGCAGTCCGGCGGTCCGGGCGAGCAGGGCCAGCCCGAAGGCCAGGGTCTTGCCGGAACCGGTGCGGCCGCGGCCCAGGACGTCCCGGCCGCTCAGGGAGTTCGGCAGCGTCGCCGCCTGGATCGGGAACGGGACGGTCACCCCGTCGGCTCCCAGGGCCGCGAGGAGCGGCCGCGGCATGTCCAGCTCGGCGAAATCGGTGACGGCGGGAAGGGGCGGCGTACGAGCGGTACGGTTCATGCTGAACCTTCCTCGATCGAGTGCGACACGCACGAGGAATTCTCCGCCCTACGGGCCGTGCAAGAAATCGCACGAACGGGTCGAATTAAATATCAAACACATCCGGCCGCCGCGATGTCCCGGCGCGCACACGCCGAGGGAATTCTTTACAACACAAACGCCGGGGACCGCACCCAAGATGCGGGCCCCGGCGTTCGTTACGCCTCAAGATTAGGCGGGGACGATGTTCTCCGCCTGCGGGCCCTTCTGGCCCTGCGTGACGTCGAAGCTGACCTTCTGGCCCTCCTGAAGCTCGCGGAAGCCCTGGGTGGCGATGTTCGAGTAGTGGGCGAACACGTCAGCGCCGCCACCGTCCTGCTCGATGAAGCCGAAGCCCTTTTCCGCGTTGAACCACTTCACGGTACCGGTAGCCATGTTTTTCTCCTTCGGGGAAATGCCTTGGACTCACACTGCGCGAGCCTCGCGTCGCCGCGATGATTGCCCCATCCGGAGAACTCCGGGATACAAGAAGCCTCCGCCGACGAAAAGACGGCCGGGAGGCATCCGAGGGTATGGGAACCACAACTGCAACTAATATCGACAGTAGCACGACCCCTCCGCCGGCGTATAGAGCTTTCCCGGATCGGCGGGTCCGCGCCGAAAAGACCGGCGACGGCGAATACGTAATTTCTGTCGCCGCGGCAAGAGATATTCGCCGCTCATATCTTTCGACCCGCCCGGCGGCCGGCGGCCCGGTGGCGCCGGGCCCGGGGCGGGGCCCGTGCGGCGCAGGGCCTCCGCCGGGCCGAACCTCCAACGGCCGCGATAGACATTCTTCTCGGCCAGCCGATAGGGTCCGCGCATGGCTCCAGAGGCCCGACAGAACGCCGCGGGCAATCTCGACGACGACGATTACCCCGCCTACACCATGGGCCGCGCCGCAGAGATGATCGGTACGACGCCCGCCTTCCTGCGGGCCCTGGGCGAGGCCCGGCTCATCACCCCGCTGAGATCCGGCGGCGGCCACCGCCGCTACTCCCGCTACCAGCTGCGCATCGCCGCGCGCGCCCGCGAGCTCGTCGACCAGGGGACTCCCGTCGAGGCCGCCTGCCGCATCATCATCCTCGAGGACCAGCTCGAGGAGGCCCTGCGGCTCAACGAGGAACTGCGCGGACGCGAGGGCCGGCCGGACCGGCCCGCCGGCCCCTGAGCCGGCGCCTGCGCGCGCGGGGTCAGCCGTCCCCGCCGCCGCCCTCGTCCCCCTCGCCGGCGCCGTCCTCGTCCTCGTACGGCGTCTCCTCCGCGATCCGCTCCGCGATCTCGGTGGCCCAGCCGTGGGCCCAGCGGCGCAGCCCCTCCGTGGCGGCGGCGTCCAGCCCGTAGGCGGCGAACTCGCCGTCGTCGACGAAGTCGGCCGCCTCCAGGCGGGCCTGGAGATCGGCCGGGTCGAAGGCGTCGGGGGCGTGGCGGCGGCCGAACTCCTCCAGCTCGGCGAGCGACCAGCGGGCCGAGGCGGCATGGACGTCGACGAGGTCAGGGGCCAGGCCCCGGTCGGCCAGCGCGCGTACGCGGATGCCGACCACGTCCTCGGCGGCGAGGACCAGGCCGTACTCCGTGCGCACGGGCGGCCGCCACACCGTCTCCTTGAGGAGGACGACCGTGTGCTCCTCCCCGGTCGTGGCGTCGGCCGGCCGCAGCCGGGCCCCGAGCGGGGCCACGTCGGCCCCGCTCACGCGCCAGCCGCGCTCGGCGAGCCCGGAGCGGACGACCGCCGCGATGTCCTCCATCGGCACCGGGCTGTCGGTGGCCAGCTCCACCTCCCGGCACGGGCGGTCCACCAGGTCGTGCGCCGCCATCGCGTGGCCTCCGGAGAGGGCGAGCGGGTACGGCGCCCCGACGGCGGCCAGATCGGCGAGCAGCCGCTGGTGCGACCCGGTGAGCCTCATGATCGGGATTATCCCGCAGGCGGTGCCCGCGTGCCGTCAGCGGCCGGGCCAGCCGTCCAGCTGGCGGTGGACCTTGACGGTGGGCCGGCCCGACCGGGCGGCGGTCGTGGAGGCCGGGTCGGCGAGGACGGCGGTGACCTCGGCGGCCAGGGCGTCGGTCTTCTTCCTGAGGTCGGCCGCCGGGAGGCGGGAGGAGCCCAGGGCGTCCAGTCGGCGGTGGATGTCGGCGAGGCGCCGTTGGGCGGCCGGGGTGAGGCGGGTGGCCTTCTTGGTGGAGACGACGAACTGGTAGGCGCCCGCGAGGGTCTGGCAGCCGGTGCAGTGGTCGTTGGTGGCGCGGCCGTTGTTCACGGCGGTGAGGCGGACGTGCTCGCCCGAGAGCGTGATGATCTGGAAGGACAGGGCCACCGACCGGCAGGCGTCGTCCGCCGTGCAGCCCGCCGAACGGGCGACGGCCCGGTTGCCCACGCGGGCGGCGGCGACCGTGCCGAGCTGACGGACGGAGAAGCTGTCGCGGAACTGCGTGTGGTGGCGGTGGTCGGCGGTGGTGCGGACGCCGTCGTTGGCGATGACGACCGCCTCGGCGGCCTGGGCCGGGCCGGCGGTGGCGGCCGCGGCGAGGCCGGCGGCCAGCAGGCCGAGGCGCAGGAAGTGGCGGGACGTGCGGGACTTCGCAGGCTTCACGGTCTTCTCCTGGAACGGTTCACGGTGGCTCACCGTGGTTCACGGTGACGGTGGCGGCGACGTGGCCGGCGCGGGCGGCGCCGGGGTGGTGGCCGCCGCGGACGGGCTCGCCGACGGCTCGGGGGCCGGGGCGGGCGTCGGGGACGCGGCCGGGGAGGGCGCGGCCGTGGCGCTGGGTGCCGGCGCGGGCTTGGGCGGCGCGGTCGGCGGCAGGGCGGGCGGGAGCGCGGGGGGCATCGTGGGCGGGAGGACGACCGGCGCGGGCGCCTGACTGGGCTGGGCGGCCGGGGCGGGTGCGGCGGCCGGGGCGCCCGGCGGGAGACGGACCGCGGCGGGCATCGGCGTCGGCAGCCCGGGGGCGGCCGGCGGGGTGCGCCAGGGCAGCGGCGTGACGGCCGGGGCCGCGCCGTCCGGCGCCCAGACGCCCGGCGTGTCCCCCTTGGACGGGTCGTGGCCCGGCAGGGTGGGGCTCGGTGACGCCGGGGCGGTGGGCACGTGGGGCTGCAGGATCGGGGCGATCGGCGGCGCGGGCGGCAGCGGCTTGGGCGTGACGCCGCTGGTCCAGGCGTAGGCGAGGGTCGTGGCGACGGCCGCCACGCCCAGCACGAGCCCGACCCTCAGGCGGGGGCGGTCGGCCGTGTAGCGCAGGGCGTTGCGGCCCAGCCGCCCCGAGAGGCGGATGGACAGGTACGTCATGCCGGCCAGCGGCACGATGAGCATGAGGCTGCCGAGCACGCCCGCCAGCCCGGCCGGCAGCTCGCCGGCCGCGAACGCCTCGTAGGTGCCGGTGAGTTGCTGGGTGAGCGAGCGGATGCCGGTGGCGACCAGGCGGGGCAGGTTCCACAGGGCGTAGCAGAGTTCGCCGAGCAGGAAGGGCACCATGGTCAGCACCCAGGTGGTGACGATGACGCGTGTCTTGCGCTTGAGGTCGGCGACGGCGGGATCGGGCTTGCGGCCCGGGATCATGCTGAGCAGGATCGGCTTGATCTTGCCGTACAGGTCGGGCACGCCGGCGAGGTCGCCGAGGATGAAGTAGCCGTCCAGCCGCACGGCCGGCATCAGCTGTTCGAGCACCTCGAAGTGCCCGAGGTAGACCGCGCAGAGCAGGAACGGCTGTCCGGTGACGAAGTACGCCCCTGTGAGCAGCAGCATGAAGACGACGTTGAAGTAGACGCCGCCGAGGTCGGTGCGGATCCGTCCGGCGCGGCCGATGCGGTAGACGTCGGTGACGTCGGTGTACATGGACGGCCAGATCAGGAAGATGCCGCAGCCGATGCAGCCGGGATGCGCGCCGTCGTATCTGCACGCCGAGGCGTGCCCGAACTCGTGGAAGACGAGCGAGGCGACGGTCAGCACGAAGACCACGAGCAGCAGCAACGGCTGGTCGAGGACGCTGAGTACGGGCTCCATCGCGCCGTGGAAGCCGAAGAGCCACACGTCCATGGCGACGGCCAGGGACAGTACGGCCGCCACCACGGGCGGGCGGTGCAGCCAGGCGAGGGAGCGGGCGATGACGGCGACCCGCTTCTCGTTGAAGATGACCCGGTGGCCCTTGAGGCTCAGCAGCAGGTCCGAGCGCGGGCCGTGGACCTCGTCGCTCTCCTGGCCGTGCGGCACGGTGATGCCGAGCGGCTCGAGCTTCTTCTCCACCAGGTAGGCGACGTTCTCGCCGCTGACCTCGCGCCCGTAGCCGGCGCTGACCCGGGCCGCGACCGCGCGCAGGTCGCGCTCGCCGTCGATGGCCGACGCGACCAGGTGCAGCAGCCTGGAGAGCTGGACGACCTGGCCGTCGCCGCGCCGGGCGATGTACTTGGGCTCGTTGAAGCCCGAGCCCTGGTACTCGCCGTGCAGCCGCAGCCCGGCGCTGAGCCGCGGGACGACGGCTTCCGCCTCGGGCCGCGGCTCGGGCTCGGGCTCCGGCAGCCGCGCGAACGGCAGCCGCAACGTGGCGTCCTCGGGCTCCCCCTTCCCGTACGCCCCCGGGGCGGCGGTGTACGGGAAGCCGCCGGGCCCCGGCACCGGCGCACCGGCGTCCCCTGTCCGGACGCCGGATGCCCCGGTGTCGATCTGAAGCGTCGCGGTCTCGCCGATACCGCGCTGGCGACTGCGGCCGGCCTCGTGGTCTCCGACCACCGTCATCCAGTTCCTCCCCCTCGGCGAAACCGCTGGTGTTCCCCCCCTGTCGACGGGCCGCGCCTTCCCCTGGACGCGGCCCGCCGAGTGCGTGGGGCCGGGCTACTGCTTGATCGAGATGGCCTGGCTCGCCTCGGACTGCGCCACCGCGAAGGGCGAGCTGTCGTTGACGGCCAGCGACTCGTTGTGCGCGTGGACGGTGGCCACGTGCTTGGTGACGTTGGTGGTGCGCGAGAAGCTGAACTTCAGCTTGCCCAGGGCCTCACGGCCGGGCAGCAGCTCAGCGGACTCGGCCTCGAGCTCGATCGGGTTCATGCTCATGGCTGTGCCTTTCTTTCCAACGACGTGTGCAACGACGTGCCGTGCGACCGGTGCGGTCCGCGGACGCCTCTGATGACGTTCTGTTGCACGCCTGTCGCATGCGACGGCGTACGGCGCGGTGTACTACTGCTGGATGGCGATCGACTGGCCGGCCGCGGACTGCGCCACGGCGTCCGGCGAGCAGACGTTGAGCGCCGTCGAGGAGTTGTGGGCCGAGACGTTGGCGACGTGCTTGGTGACGTTCGTGGTGCGGGTGAAGCTGAACTTCAGCTTGCCCAGGGCCTCACGGCCGGGCAGCAGCTCAGCGGACTCGGCCTCGAGCTCATGCGCGTCGAGCATGGTGGTCCCCCTCCGGGATGGTGTGTCACGTACTGCGCCCTCGGGCACGGGCAGGACCCCCCGGCCTCGCGTCCGATGCGGTCGGACGTGCTGTCCAACGAGATTGGACACTAGTGGCGGGCGTCGGCCCCGCGCAAGCGGTTCGTCTGGACGCCGCCCGTAGAATCGGTTCCACCCGAGGGACGGGCCAGCCGAGAGCCGAACCGCCGAGAGCAGGAAGCGACCGTCAGTGGCCAACGCACTGCAGCAGTTGATGAGACAGCGCCTGGACCGGCAGGGGTGGTCCTACGGGGAGGTGGCCCGCAGGGGCGGCATCCCCCGCTCGACCGTGCACCATCTGGCCACCGCCGAACGCCTGGTGCGCATGCCGCAGCCCGCCACGCTCGAGGGGCTCTCGCGAGGGCTCGAACTGCCCCTGGACACCGTGCGCCGGGCCGCCGCCGAGGCCTGCGGCATCCACCTCTACCCCGCCCGGGAGGAGGACGCCCCGCAGTCCCCGCCGGACCCCGAGGTCGACCTGCTGATCGCGAGCGTCCAGCGGCTGTCCTCCGACGACCGCCGGCATGTGGCCGCGCTGGTCGAGTCGTTGCTCGAACGCGCGCCCAAGGAGTCACCCGCACAGGACTGAACCGGCGGTTTCGGCGGCGGCCCGGCGTCACGGACGCCGCCCCCGACTCCCCCGGTTCCCGGAACGGTTGAATCCAGCGAATATTCCCGTCCGGCCGAGGATCATGCCCGCTCCCGGCTATCGTCTCGATCTGCCGAGGCCAGGGGGAATGTGTGCTCGTTGTCAGTGGTGGCTCGACGTCCCACGCCGTCGTCCGGGGACGCACCGGGGAATCCGTCGTCCTGCTCTCCGGTGACCTGCCGGACGTACTCACCGACCGGAGCGTCGCCGAACTCCTCGACCTGGCGGCCGCGGTGCTGACCGGCGAGGAGATGGCGATGTTCCGCGCCTGCCTGCGCGCGCTGCGCCGCGGCGAGGGCCTGGGGCAGCGGCGCGTCGAGATCGGTGGCGCGGTGCTCACCGTCTACTACGAGGGCTGACCCACGACGAGGGCCGGCACGCCCGCGCGAATGAGGACCACGCACGCGAAGAGAACCGCCCCCCGGGATCGCCGGGGGGCGGTTCTCGGTTCCGGGGAACGGACCGGTCAGTGGTGGCCGCCGTGTCCGTGCTCCCCGAAGAGCGGGCCGCCGTTCCCCGAGCCGTTGCCGGACAGGATCACGAGGTCGTCCAGGATGTGCGACAGCGGGTCGTCGCCGTCGTTGATCGTGGAGTTCTCGGTGCACTGCTGCTGCTGCTGCGAGGACAGGATCGGGATGTCCTGGAGGTTGATGGGCACCGCCCCGGCGAGACCCTGGAGACCCACCTTGCCGATGGCGATGCACGGCTTGTTGAACGAGCCGTTGATCAGGCCCATCTGAGGGCTCATATAGCCGCCGGTGTAGGTGTTGCCGTACATCTGCGTGGCGCCGTTGGCGTTGAAGGTGTCCCGGGAGTCACCACCGCCGCCGGCGGCCAGGGCCGGGGCGGCGGTCCCGCCGACCGCGGAAACGGCGAGCGCGGCCGCGGCCATTACCTTTTTGATCACAGTTGTTCCTTCGCTCCGAGCCGACCGGGCCGACGAATGACAGAGAACGCCATGCGTAACCGGAAGCGGGCTGCAAAGGTTATCGGGCTTCATTCATTCGGCCCACGGAAAGACCACGCCGAGCCTTTTTCCACAACATAGGGAAACCCCCCGCAGCGGGTCCCGCACACCCGCCGCAGGGGGAATTCCCGATGGTCCGGACTCCGGTCAGTGACCGTGCTCCCCGAAGAGCGGGCCGGCGTTCCCCGAGCCGTTGCCCGACAGGATCGGGATCTCGTCGAGGATGTGCGACAGCGGGTCGTCGCCGTCGTTGATCGTGGAGTTGTCGGTGCACTGCTGCTGCTGCTGCGAGGACAGGATCGGGATGTCCTGGAGGTTGATGGGCACCGCTCCGACGAGACCCTGCGCGTTGATCTTCCCGATGCCCAGGCACGGCTTGTTCAGCGTGCCCTGGATCAGGCTCATCTGGGGGCTTTCGTGGCCACCGGTGTGGGTGTTGCCGTAACCGGTCTTCGCGCCGTTGGCGTTGAAGACATCCTGGTCGTTTCCGATGGCCATCGCGGGCGAGGCGACGGCGCCGACCGCGGAAGCGGACAGGGCCGCCGTGGCGAGAACCTTCTTGAGCACGTCTATTGCCTTTCGATCGAGTAGCGCCCCCACTGAGAAAGCGTTCTGAATAACTCCGGCCCATTCGGGAAGTTCCGGTCATTACTCGGGCTTTCACTCATTCGAGCCAGTGGGCACCGCTACCGCGAAATCGACATCAACGCGTCAGTCGCCGATAGGAAAAAATGCTGGTCAGCGTGACGTAGCGATATTGCCCGCCACGTTCGCTGCGCAGTTCGCCGCGTTCTATGAGGTGGGCGACGGTCCACGGCGTCAGCCCGAGCAGCGAGGCCGCGGTCCGCACCGGGACGCTCAGCCCCTCGAAGACCGCGGGGACGGGCTCCTCGGCCGCACCGCCGTCCACCTCGTGGTCCACCGCGTCGTAGTCGTGTGCGGCGTAGTAGTCGATCGCGGCAGCAATGTCTCGTGCCATCCCGACGCGCACCATCCCCTCGGTCCAGTCGCGTTTTTCGTACTTGCCGCCAGGCCAGCCAGCTCCGCCGGAAGAGTATGCAGCACCTAACCGGGCGTCAAGTATGCTTTTTCCTTGCTTGTCGGCAGGTAAGAGACCGCTCAACGAAATATCCCGGCCACAAGGAACCGGCCAGAGGTGGTGCGGTGATGACGCGTCACACCGGCGCGTTGACCGCGAACACGGTGACCAGCGGGAAGTTTTGTTCACGCCCGGCCGGCGCGGCCGCGGGGCCGGCCCGGCCCCGAGCACCTGGCGAGAGGGCGGCGGACGCCGCGACCGGCGCCCCTACGCCCCCCGGAGTACCGGTCCCGGGCGGTATCGCCGTACCGATCATGTCCTGGGGGGCGATCTTTCTCCCCTAACGTGTGCGGGAGGCCCACCTGTACTTACTTGCCAGCGGGTTAGTTGAGTACATGTGCGACGGACGACGGACAGCAGGAGAGTGAGCCCATGGGCAGCACGCCACAGCCCCGCAAGAGCGACACCCGCGAGCGCATTCAGAAGACGGCACTGGACCTGTTCGTGTCACGGGGCTACGAGAAGACGTCGCTGCGCGAGATCGCCGAGGAGCTCGGGGTCACCAAGGCCGCGCTGTACTACCACTTCAAGACCAAGGAGGACATCCTCAGCGCCCTCTCCGAGCAGCTCGGGCGGCCCGTCGACGAGCTCATCGCCTGGGGCGAGGCCCAGCCCCCCACCCTGGAGACCAAGCGCGAACTGCTGCGCCGCTACAGCGCGGCCCTGCGGGACGCCGCCCCGATCTACCGCATCCTGCAGGAGAACCAGGCGACGCTGCGCGAGCTGGCCATCGGCGAGACGCTGCGCCGGAGGGTGACCGCCGTCTCCCGGCTCATCCAGTCGGGTGACGGGGCGTTGGAGAGCTCCGTACGGTCCTCCAGCGCCCTGCTGACGGTCCATTTCGGCACCTTCGCCCTGGACGGCGTGAAGGGCGACCCCGAGGACAAGCGTGCCGCCCTCCTGCGGGTCGCCCTGGAGATCCTGGACTCGGCCGGCCGCGCGGACGCGGAACCGGCCGCCGCCCGGTGACCCCGCGCGGCCCCCGCGACCGCTCCATACCGTCGAGTCGGTTTGATGGCCTGCCGCGAGGCCGACGGCCGTCCGGGGTCGCTTCCAGGGCCGCTTCCGGGGCCGCGCCCGGGGAAGCGTCCGCCCCGTCAGCCGGCGGCGATCAGCTGCCCGTCCTCCGCCCGGCCCGCGCGCATCCGCTCCGCCTCCACCAGCGCCAGCGCGCGGGCACCGCGCCCGGGGCTCATGTCGAGCCGGGCCAGCACCGAGGGCACCGCCACGCTGGGCATCAGGTGCTCGTAGAGCACGATGGCCCGGCGCTCGAGGTCGGCGCGGTTGGTGACCGCCTGGGACATGGTGTTGATGCCCGCGTACGCGCCGACGATCAGCTCGGCGGTGTCGGCCGGCACCACGTGGGGCAGCACCTCGCCGCGCTCCTTGCCCTCCAGCAGGACCCGGGTGTGCACCTCGGTCCAGCCGTTGAAGGGGCTGGCGCGGTTGAGGTTCGACGAGCCGTGCTCGAGCGTGAGCCGGACGCTGCCGCGCAGCAGCGGGTCCTCGACCATCCGGAGGGCGAAGATCATCCCCATGTCGACCAGTTCCTGCATCTTGCAGGCGCCGGCCAGCTCGGCCGGCTCGGGGATGGTCGACATCTGGGCGTCTATGACCGCGAGCGCCAGCTCCTCCTTGGAGGCGAAGTGGAAATACAGCGCCCCCTTGGTCACCTCGGCCCGCGCCAGGATCTCCGTAATGGTGGCGGCGTCGTAGCCCCGCTCGTCGAACACCACCGCGGCCGCTTCCAGAATGGACTGGCGAGTCCTGATCGCACGGTCCTGCTTTGCCACGGTTGCCTCCGGATCAATTGGGTCGCTTCGCCGCAAGTCGGCGGCGAGGGCGACGGGTGCACCCCCCTGGTGCGGTTGTCGCCCCCGAAATCAAACCGGCGAGTCCGTATCCTATCAAGCCCGGCCTCGCAATCTGGCGCAATTCTCACCCTGGTGAATCCCGTCCGCCAGGGCGAATCGCAGCGGCCGAATCACACCATGGTGAATCCGCCGTCGACCGGCACGGTGGCGCCGGTGACAAAGGACGCACGGTCGCTGAGCAGCCACGCGGCGGCCTCCGCGATCTCCTCCGGCTCCGCCGTGCGGGGCTGCGGCGTCGCGGCGTGCAGCGCGGCCTCGATGCCCGGGTTCTGGGCGAACCAGTCCGCGACGACCTCACTGCGGGTGGTGCCCGGGGCCACGGCGTTGACCCGGATCCCCTGGGCGGCGTACTCCGCGGCGGCCGCCTTCGTCAGGCCGATGACCGCGTGCTTGGCCGCCACGTACGGGGCCGCGACCGGCGTCGCCAGCAGGCCGCCGACGCTGCTGTTGTTGACGATCGTGCCGCCGCCGGACGCCAGCATCGCGGTGATCTCGTCGCGCAGGCAGTTCCACACACCGCGGGCGTTGACGTCCATGATGCTGTCGTACGTGGCGTCGTCCATCAGGTGCAGCGGAGTGCGCCCGGCGCCCCAGCCGGCGTTGTTGAACGCCGAGTCCAGCCGGCCGTACCGCTCGAGGACGAAGTCCACGGCGCGCCGGGTGTCCTCGCGCCGGGAGACGTCCGTCACCACGTACGCGGCCTCCGCGCCCGTGGCCCGCAGCTCCTCCACCAGCTCGCGCAGCCGGTCCTCGCGCCGGGCGGCCAGCACCACCGTGGCCCCCTCGCGCGCGAACACCCGCGCGGACGCGGCGCCTATGCCGCTGCTGGCACCCGTGATCAGTGCGACCCTGCCCCGGAGCAGCCCGTGCTCACCGGCCATCATGCGTACCTTCTTCTTCCTCGTCTGCACCGGAACCCGACCACAGGATCCCGGCCTCGGCCTCCGCGTCGACGGTGCGCAGCAGCGCCTCGTCGATCGCGGACAGTGAACCGACCACGTGCCGCACGCCCGCCTCGCGCATCAGCTCGCCCTGGAATCCGTGCGCGAAGCCGGAGGGGTGGCCGATGAAAGCGGTGCCCAGGGCGCGTGCCGTTTCCGCGACGCGGGCCACGTCGTCGATGAAAAGCGCCTCGTCGTGGCGCAGTCCGAAGACGTCCGTGGTGATCTCGGTGATGCCTGGCCGGAAATCGTTGGTGCATACATACCCGGGGCCGTCGAAGAGCTCGGCGTGCGCACCGAGGTACCGGGTGAAGTGGGAGGCGTCGAGTCCGCCGTAACAGACCGTGCGCAGCCCGAGGGCGCGCAGCCGGTGCAGCAGGTCCAGGGCGCCGTCGAGGAGGCGGATCGGGTCGCTCGCCAGATAGTCGGCGCGCTCCTCGAAGTAGGCCTCGAGCACACGCTGCGGGTCCCAGTCCAGGCCGGCCGCCTCGCCCATGGCGCGGGCGGCCACCAGCTGCGGCTGGGAGAAGACGGCCCGCTCCACTTCGGCCGTGTAGCGGCCGCCGCGACCGGTGACGAAGCGGTGGATCATCGGACTGAACGTGTCATTGAGAAGGACGCCGTCGATATTGACGGCGGCCAGCCGTATCCGGCGCAGCGGTGCGGCCACAATCGACCTCCATTGTTGGGGGAAGAGCCTCGAAATTAAACCGTCCCGCCCGGATGTTCCGCACGCGAGAGGTAAATCACATCGGGGCTGATTGGCCGTCAACCGCCTTGTATCTTGGCCCCCCGGAGGGCGTTGACCGGGGGAACGGTAACACTTTAAAAGAAAACCCGATGGCACGCACCTTGACATTGGCGGCCAACCGGCCTGCTCTGCTTATCGACTGAGGGGGAAACATGTACCCGTCCACGACCGTGCCCGGGTCCTTCGCGCCCGATCTGCCCCGGCTGACCACGACCGTACCCCGCGAGTTCGTCCATCGCGCGGCCGTGGCGGAGGTGCTGCTCACGGGGTGGAGCAGAGTGGACGGGGAGCGCTTTCGCGTCCGCGCCCAATGGCCTCGCGGGCACAGCTTCTTCACCCCGGTGAGCGGCACGCGGCACGATCCCATGATGGTCGCCGAGACGGTCCGCCAGGTCGGCTCCCTGCTGGCCCACGCGGAGTTCGACGTCCCCCTCGGCTACCAGTTCCTGATGTGGCACCTGGACTACGCGGTCCACGCGGAGCACCTCGGGATCGGCGCGGCCCCGGCTGAGCTGGAGCTGGACGTCGTCTGCTCGGACGTGCGCCGCCGGGGGCGGGTCCTGTCCGGCATGCGCTACGACGTCGTCGTGCGCCGCGACGGCGCGGTCGCCGCGACCGGCAGCGCGTCCTTCACCTGCACCTCGCCGGAGGTCTACCGCAGGATCCGCGGCCCCCGGCTGCCCGGCCCTCCCACCGAGCTGGGCTCGCCGCCCGTGCCGCCCGAACAGGTGGGCCGCGTCTCGGACTTCGACGTGGTCCTGGGCCCCGGCGACCGGGACCGCCCGGGGCGCTGGCTGCTGCGTGCCGACGGCCGGCACCCCATACTCTTCGACCATCCCGTCGACCACATCCCCGGCATGGTGCTGCTGGAGGCCGCCCGGCAGGCCGTCACCGCCCTGGCCCCGCACCCGGTGGTCTTCCCCGCGACCCTGAACGGCGCCTTCCACCGCTATGCCGAGCTGGACAGCCCCGTACGGATAGCCGCCGACCGCGACGACCCGGACGGCTCGGGGTCCTTCGTCACCCGCGTCAGCGGGCACCAGGACGACGAGCTCCTCTTCTCCTGCACGATTTCGGCGGCGCCTCCGCCCGCGGGTGCCGCTTCGCTGTGACGCCACGGTCCGACGCGGAAGACGCCGGACCGGTCCATGAGGAACGACCGGCTATTCGTCGCCCTGCTCCGCCTGGTCACCCGGCTTCTCTTCCTCCGCGCGCTTCTGCTCCTCGGCGCGCTTCTTCTCCTCTTCCTTCCGCTGCTCTTCCTTCTTCTTTTCCTCTGCGCGCTGCTTGTCGCCCGGCTTCTGCTTGTCGGCGGTGTCCTGCGGGAAGGTGAGCTGCTTGCCCATCCATTCCAGCGTCGGTGAGACCTCCCGCCGCCAAGTGGTGAAGTTGTGGCTGCCCGAGGGAAGAATGATCTTCGCGGCCGTCATGGGTTCCTTGACCGCGGCGAGGAACTTCTTCGTCTCCTCGTAGTTCTTCTCGCCCTTTTCGCTGCTGGTGACCAGTACCGACACATGGGGAACGGGCAGATTCCGCAGGCGCCAGATCAGGTCGTGCTCACGCTGCCGCTTGCGGCCCGCTTCGTCGTCGCCGAAGAGTTTGCCGGTGGTGAGATCATTCTTGATCTTGTAATCGGCGGACAGCGCGCCCGCGACCGGATAGATCCCGGGCTGGCGCATGGCGAGCTCCAGGGCGCAGGTGCCGCCCGAGGAATAGCCCATGACGCCCCAGGCGCTCGCCTCGTGGCCGACCCGGTAGGCGCTCCTGAGCGCTTCCGGAATGTCCTTGGTGAAATAGGTCTCGGCCTGCGGGCCGTCGGGAACGTCCACGCACTCGGTGTCGCGCGGCGGCGCGATGGTCGGCCGGACCATCACCACGATGGTGGGCTGCATCCGGTGCTCGGAGATCAGCGTGCTCGCGGTCTTCGGAACCTGCAGATACTGCGAAAGGTTGTTGATGCCGCCGGGATAGCCGCTGATGGCCACGATGACGGGGAAGCGCGCCCGTTCGTACTGCTTCTGGAAATACTGCGGGGGCAGATAGACGAAGGCGGGCTCGATGACGTTCGCCCGGCGGGCGACCAGGCGCACCGACTGCAGCGCGCCGACCTGGTCCCGGGGCCCCTTGGGCAGCGCCGCCCGGTCCAGGCCCTCCGACCCCGCGGGCCGCACCAGACCGCCCTTGCCCGCGTCGACGCGCGCGCCCCCGCCGCCGTCGGCGGCGCCCTGGGTGACCTGCCCCTGCGATTTGTCGTACCTGCCGATCAGCTCACCCCAGGTGCCGAAGAAGCTATTGGCGGAATTCACCGCGAGCAGCACCGTGGACATGATCGTCACCTGGGTCACCAGGATCGCGCCGAGGCGTCCCAGCACGGGCAGCGCGCCCCGCCCGGCGAGCCTCGGCCAGAGCCATGTCGTGAGCCCCACACACACAATGGCGACGAACGCCACCGTGTACAAGAGTGACTGGCTGGTCAGGCCCATGTGCCCCTCAACTCCCTGCCCCCGTGGTGGGTACTCATGTTCGGTCCGGCAATAGTCACCGATAAAGAGGCGGGAACGGGCGGACAGGGTTGCCCATCGACCGTTTATTGCCCCGCTCTTGTCCTGCCCGTGTCCTGCTCTTCTCCCGGTGTTCCCGGCAACGAATCCCGGCTCGGGCCGGTTACCCGTGGCGGATGAAGGCGAGCCGACGCTCAGATGGAGGCTGGCCGAACCCTGCCTTCCGCTGGATGGTGAAAAAGAACGGCTCCGCGGTGGGGGCACCGACCAGCCGCTGCTGGGGGAGGGCCGGTGGAGGTGGGCGAGATGACCGGCACGACACACGGCCCGCGGCACGGCGCGGCCAATCCCTATCTGAGCGGTCTCCACGCGCCCGTGCGGGACGAGACCACGGCGGTCGACCTGCCCGTGACCGGCACGCTCCCGGAGTGCCTGCGCGGCCGCTACCTGCGCAACGGCCCCAACCCCGTGCACGTCGACGACCCGTCCGCCTACCACTGGTTCGGCGGCGAGGGCATGATCCACGGCGTGCGGCTGCGGGACGGCCGCGCCGAGTGGTACCGCAACCGCTGGGTGCGCTCGGACGCGGTGGCCGGGCAGCTCGGCGAGAAGCTGCTGCACGGCCCCCGCCACCTGGACATGGACTTCGCGCCCAACACCCACGTCCAGTTCTTCGCCGGGCACTGCCTGGCGCTGGTCGAGGGCGGCACCCTGCCGTACGAGCTCGACCCGGAGCTCTACACGATCGGGCCGTTCGACTTCCACGGCACGCTGCCCGGCGGGCTGTCGGCGCACCCCGTCGTCGACCCGCGCGACGGCGAGCTGCACGCGGTGGCCTACTGCCTGGCCTGGCCGTACGTGCAGTACGTCGTCGCCGGCGTGGACGGGCGGGTCCGCCGGCACGTCGAGATCCCCGTCCAGGGGCATCCGATGATGCACGCCTTCTCGCTCACCGAGCGGTACGTGCTGCTGTACGACCTCCCGGTCGTCTTCGCCGGGAACGGCCGCGCGGGCGGGCCGCATCCCGCCTGGGCGCCCGGGCGGCCGGCCCGCCTGGGGGTGCTGCCGCGCGAGGGGGCCGCGCACGAGGTGCGCTGGCTGGAGACGGACCCCTGCTTCGTCTTCCACCCCATGAACGCCTTCGAGCACGACGGCCACTTCATCACCGTGCACCTGGTCCGCTACGACCGTTTCTTCGACACCGCCCGGCCGGTGCCCGGCGAGCGGGCGGCCCACCTGGAGCGCTGGACCGTCGACCTGGCCGCGGGGACCGTCCGCCGGCAGCGGGTGGACGACCGCCCGGTGGAGTACCCCCGCGTCGACCCGCGACGCCTGACCGTGCGGCACCGCTACGGCTACGCCATGCGCGAGCGGACGGCGGGCCGGGACACCGCCCTGCTCAAGTACGACCTGGAGCGCGGCACCTGCGTGGAGTTCGAGGTTCCGGCGGGCGGCGACGTGGGCGAGGGCGTGTTCGTACCGGCGTCGCCCGAGGCGGCCGAGGACGACGGCTGGGTGCTCGCGTACGCCTGGGCGCCGGAGCGCGCCGCCACGGACCTCGTGGTGCTGGCCGCCCAGGACTTCGCGGCCGGGCCGGTGGCCCGGGTCCATCTGCCGGTGCGGGTGCCGCTGGGCTTCCACGGCAGTTGGATTCCCGATCACATATGACAGGTGATGAACCGTCGAGGCACACAATGCCCCGGTATGACACGCACCAACGGCGTGTCGGGTGTGAACGGACGGGACCGGACTTGACGGCTAGCCTTACGTAGTCGCCAGCCAGGGGATTTATCCCCGCACTACGGACAATTCATCGCACCCGAGACACATGAAGGACACCTCCCCATGGGCATTCGGAGTCTGCTGCGGAACGCGTTCGGCCGGTCCAGAACAGCCGGGCGCGACGAACCGAGCCTGCCCCAGCAGAGTGCGGGGCCCGGCGACAGCGCCGCTGCCGCCGTGTCCGTCCCGGCCCAGCCGACCGCCGAGACCGCCGACCGCACCCGTCCCACCGTCCCCGACCCCGGCCCGCTCGGGCCGATCCCCACGCCCGGCCCGGCGCGCCCCGAGCCGGTCCCCGAGCCCGAGCCCCAGCCGCACCCCATGCCGTCCCCGAAGCCCGTCCCCGAGCCGGAGCCGGCGCCGAGGCCCGCCCCGGGCCCCTTCCCCGACCCCACCCCCGGCCCGGACCCCGAGCCCTCCCCCGCGATGACGGCCGCCGGCGACGACGCGCCGGCCGTCAGCCTGGAGAAGGTGCGGCAGACCGCGCCCGGGCTGGTGAGCCTCTACAAGTCCGCCGGCGCCTCGCTGCGCAAGCAGGGCCTGGCCGGCCGGCGAGCGGCCGTCTACCTCGTCCTGGACCGCTCGGGCTCCATGCGCAACTACTACAAGGACGGCACCGTCCAGCACCTCGCCGAGCAGGCGCTGGGGCTCGCGGCCAACCTCGACGACGACGGCGTCGTCCCCGTGGTCTTCTTCTCCACCGACGTCGACGGCACCGCCGAGCTCGACCTGAGCGACTACGACGGCCGGATCCAGGAGCTGCACGAGTCGTACGGGCACATGGGCCGCACCAACTACCACTGGGCCATCGAGGCCGTCGTCGACCACTACACGAAGTCGGGCGCGACCGACCCGGCCTTCGTCATCTTCCAGACCGACGGCGCCCCGTACAGCAAGCCGGCCGCGGAGCGGGCGCTGTGCGAGGCGGCGAAGCTGCCGATCTTCTGGCAGTTCGTGGGCTTCGGCGACCCGGACGGCAAGGGCTTCGACTTCCTGCGCAAGCTGGACGACCTGCCGGTGCCGGACAAGCGCGTGGTCGACAACGCCGGCTTCTTCCACGCGGGCCGCGAGCCGCGGCTGCTGTCGGACGACGAGCTCTACAGGGAACTGATGGTCGAGTTCCCCGAGTGGTTGTCCGAGGCCCGCGCCGCCGGGATCATCCGCTAGCGGACGCCCCAGACCTTGGGAGGGCCACCCGCCACGGCCGGCGGGCGGCCCTCGCCCTGTGTACCGGGGGCTTCGAAATATCACTCTCCGTACCGGCCCTGCGGCTGATCAGGTTCCGCCCCAGTGGGCATGCATAAGGCGTGAGCAAAGAAATTCCCGCCGGCGCCTATGCCGTCGACACCAGGACCGGCCGGCTCGGACAGGTCATGGACCACCACGCCGGTTACGTACAGCTACGACCGCCGCGCGGCGGGCTCGAGTGGAACTGCCCGCCCGAGCACGCCCGTCCCGTGGCCGAGGAGGAGACGGCCGACGGCGAGCGGAGGTGGCGTCCATGACCGCACGAACGGTTTTCCTCTTCGGGACCTGGACGCTGCAGCCCGACCAGGAGCCCGACGCGGAGCCGCTGACCTACGCCATGGAGTGCGCGGTGTGCGGAGCCTCCTCGGAGCCGAGCGAGGACGAGGCCGTCGCCCAGGGATGGACGTTCAAGCACGCCGGGCGCAACCCCGCGCACCACACGTACAGAGAGCTGATCACCCGGCCCTGGCGGGCCTGGATGCGTTGACACAGCCGTCATAAACGCCGCCCGTCACCCCCCTGGCCCTCGGATACGCTAAAGGTGCACCTCAACCTGAACACACACCGACCAGGGAGCAGCCGCAATGGCTCGACACCTCATCACCAGCGCCCTTCCGTACATCAACGGGATCAAGCACCTGGGCAACATGGTGGGGTCCATGCTCCCGGCGGACGTCTACACCCGCTTCCTGCGCCAGACCGGCCGCGAGGCGCTGTACATCTGCGCGACCGACGAGCACGGCACGCCGGCCGAGCTGGCCGCCAAGGAAGCCGGGCTGCCCGTCGCCGAGTTCTGCGCCCAGCAGCACGACGCGCAGAAGGCCATCTACGAGGGCTTCGCGCTGTCCTTCGACTACTTCGGCCGCAGCTCCTCCCCGGAGAACCGGGAAATCACCCAGCACTTCGCGCGTCAGCTGCAGAAGAACGGGTTCATCGAGGAGCGCTCGATCCGCCAGGTGTACTCCCTGGCCGACGGCCGCTTCCTGCCCGACCGCTACATCGTCGGCACCTGCCCGCACTGCGGCTACGACAAGGCCCGCGGCGACCAGTGCGAGAACTGCACCCGCGTCCTGGACCCGACCGACCTGATCGACGCCCGCTCGGCGATCAGCAACAGCAGCGAGCTGGAGGTCCGTGAGACCAAGCACCTCTTCCTGCTGCAGTCGAAGCTGCAGGGCGAGGTCGAGGCGTGGATCGACGAGCACGGCAAGGACTGGCCGGTCCTGGCCTCCTCCATCGCCCGCAAGTGGCTGACCGAGGGCCTGAACGACCGGGCGATCACCCGCGACCTGGACTGGGGCGTCCCGGTCCCGGCCGACACCTGGCCGGAGCTGGCGGCCGAGGGCAAGGTCTTCTACGTGTGGTTCGACGCGCCCATCGAGTACATCGGCGCCACCAAGGAGTGGGCGGCCAAGGACCCGGAGAACCGCGACTGGAAGTCGTGGTGGTACGAGGCCGAGGACGTGCGCTACACCGAGTTCATGGCGAAGGACAACGTCCCGTTCCACACGGTGATGTTCCCGGCCACCGAGCTCGGCACCCGCGAGCCCTGGAAGAAGGTCGACTACGTCAAGGCCTTCAACTGGCTCACGTACTACGGCGGCAAGTTCTCCACCTCGCAGAAGCGCGGCATCTTCACCGACGCCGCCCTGGAGATCCTGCCGGCCGACTACTGGCGCTACTTCCTCATCGCCAACGCCCCGGAGTCGGACGACACCTCCTTCACCTGGGAGCACTTCGCCGCCTCGGTGAACAAGGACCTCGCCGACACCCTCGGCAACTTCGTCAACCGCGTGCTGTCGTTCTCGCGCAAGCGCTTCGGCGACAACGTCCCCGCGGGCAACGAGGAGGGCGAGGCCGAGGCGGAGCTGGGCCGCCAGATCGCGGAGCTGCTCGCGGAGTACGAGCGGCACATGGAGGAGCTGCAGTTCCGCAAGGCCGCGCAGGCGCTGCGCGCCCTGTGGAGCGCGGGCAACTCCTACCTGGAGACCAAGGCCCCCTGGCTGGAGATCAAGACCAACCCCGAGGGCGCCGCGCTCACGCTGCGCACGGCGATGAACCTCATCCACCTCTACTCGGTCGTCTCCGAGCCCTTCATCCCGGCCTCGGCCGCGGCCATGCGCTCGGCCTTCCAGCTGGCCGACACAGCGTCCGACCAGAAGCGCGCCACCTGGGTCACCCAGGACGAGGCCAGGTCCCTGACCTTCGTCCCGGCGGGCACGCCCTTCACCGTGCCGCCGGTCCTCTTCGCGAAGATCACCGAGGACGACCTGGCCGCGTACGTCGAGCGCTTCGGCGGCGGTGACGCGCAGGCGTAGCCGCGGCTTCCCCAGCGGACGGAGGGCCCGGAACCGGTGCGGTTCCGGGCCCTTCGCGCGCCCGTTGATCGTTCGGCAATCGATCGTTCAGCCCGCCCGGTGAGCATGAGGGAGTCGATACGCGGGGGAAGACGAGGAAGAGCAGTGTTCGAGAAACGCATCACCGTGAACGTCCGGGCCGCCGACGAACTGGGCCGCCACCGCATCGTCAGGCAGCTGCGCACCCTGCCCGGGGTCGGCGTCGTCCGGGGGGACGAGGACGCCGCCGTGGACATCCTGGTCATGGGGCGGCAGGACGACGCCGCCCCCG
Organism: Streptomyces griseocarneus; assembly: GCF_014655595.1. Taxonomy (GTDB): domain Bacteria; phylum Actinomycetota; class Actinomycetes; order Streptomycetales; family Streptomycetaceae; genus Streptomyces; species Streptomyces griseocarneus. The sequence goes on from NZ_BNBL01000004.1 coordinate 150,292, forward strand.
ACGAGCTGCGCCGGCTGGCGCGCGCGGGCCGCGCGCCGCTGGTGGTGGTCGCCGAGGAGCTGGGCGAGACGGAGCTGATGGCCGTGGCGGAGTACGGCGTGCGGTCCGTGCTGTGGGGGGACCGGCTGACGCCGGGCCGGCTGTCGCGGGCGGTCCACCAGGCGGCGGGCTGCTGCCCGAGAGTGCCGATGTCCGCCGCCCTGGTGTGAACGGACGGGTGACGCGAAGGGGCCCGGCAGCAGTGCTGCCGGGCCCCTTCGCGTGCCGGGTGCCTGTTACTTGGTCGGCTTGTACGGCGTCGGCTTGGCCGCGCCCTTGTAGATGCTCAGGTGGAGCTCCTTCAGGCGGGCGTCGTCGACCTCGCTCGGGGCGCCCATCAGCAGGTCCTGCGCGTTGCCGTTGAGCGGGAAGGCGATGGTCTCGCGGATGTTCGGCTCGTCGGCCAGCAGCATCACCATGCGGTCGATGCCGGGGGCGATGCCGCCGTGCGGCGGGGCGCCGAACTTGAAGGCGCGCAGCATGCCGCCGAACTCCTTCTCGACCTCCTCGTTGCTGTAACCGGCGATCTCGAAGGCGCGGTACATGACCTCGGGCTCGTGGTTACGGATGGCGCCGGAGGACAGCTCGGTGCCGTTGCAGACGATGTCGTACTGCCAGGCGAGGATGTCCAGCGGGTCCATCGTGTTCAGCGCCTCCAGGCCGCCCTGCGGCATGGAGAAGGGGTTGTGCGAGAACTCGATCTGGCCGGTGTCCTCGTTCTTCTCGAACATCGGGAAGTCGACGATCCAGCAGAAGCGGAAGACGTTCTCCTCGAACTGGCCGGCGCGCTTGGCGGCCTCGACGCGCACGGCGCCCATGATCTTGGAGACCTCGTCGAACTCGCCCGCACCGAAGAAGATCGCGTGGCCGGGCTCGAGGCCGAGGCGCTCGGCGAGGGCCTTGACGTTCTCCTCGGTGAGGAACTTGGCGATCGGGCCGGTCAGCGCGTTGCCTTCGCCGACGCGGACCCAGGCCAGGCCCTTGGCGCCGTGCTCGACGGCGAACTCACCGAGGCCGTCGAAGAACTTGCGCGACTGGTCCTGGAGGTTCGGCACGGCCAGCGCACGGACGTGCTTGCCGGCGAAGGCCTTGAACTCCGAGCCGGCGAAGACGTCGGAGACGTCGACGAGCTCGAGGTCGGCGCGCAGGTCCGGCTTGTCGGAGCCGTACTTGAGCATCGCCTCGCGGAAGGGGATCCGCGGGAAGGGGGAGGTGACGTGGCGGCCGTTGCCGAACTCCTCGAAGAGGTCGGTCATGACCTTCTCGATGACCTGGAAGACGTCCTCCTGCTCGACGAAGGACATCTCCATGTCGAGCTGGTAGAACTCGCCCGGCGAGCGGTCGGCGCGGGCGTCCTCGTCGCGGAAGCAGGGCGCGATCTGGAAGTAGCGGTCGAAGCCCGCGATCATCAGCAGCTGCTTGAACTGCTGCGGGGCCTGCGGCAGGGCGTAGAACTTGCCGGCGTGCAGGCGCGAGGGCACCAGGAAGTCACGCGCGCCCTCGGGGGAGGTGGCGGACAGGATCGGGGTGGCCATCTCGTTGAAGCCGAGGTTCGTCATCTTCTCGCGGATGGAGGAGATGACGGCGGAGCGCAGCATGATGTTGCTGTGCATGCGCTCGCGGCGCAGGTCGAGGAAGCGGTACTCCAGGCGGCGCTCCTCGTTCACCCCGTCGTCGGTGTTGATCGTGAAGGGGATCTGCTCGGCCGCGCCGAGCACCTCGACCTCGGTGACCTCGATCTCGATCTCGCCGGTGGGGAGCTCGGGGTTGACGTTCTCGGCGCCACGGCTCATGACCTTGCCGTCGACGCGGACGACGGTCTCCTTGGTCAGGTGGCTGAGGGCCTCGTTGGCGGCGGTGCCGGGGCGGGCCACGAGCTGGACCAGGCCGTGGTGGTCCCGCAGGTCGATGAAGAGGATGCCGCCCAGGTCGCGCCGATTGTGCAGCCAGCCACTCAGACGGACGTCGGTGTCGACGTCAGCCGCACGGAGCTCGCCGCAGTTGTGGGACCGGTACCGATGCATCGTTCATCCAAGTCGTGGTCGAGGGCGTTGGTCGTAAAGCGCGCCGTGCCGAGCTGCACAGGGCCGCCGCACCGGGTTACCGTGCGGGCAGTGTGCATACAGCACCCAGCAAGGGTACTGCCCCACCCGGCATCCCCACCCGGCATCGGTGGTCTCTGCTGCACATACCTGCATAAAGTGGGGCAATGCGCACCGAGGACGTACTGGCCGCCGTCGCGACCGGACTGTGGCACTGGGACAACGCCTCGCGCAGGGTCACCTTCGATGCCGAGGCCGCGCGGCTGCTGGGCATGCCCCCCACCCGCGTGGAGCTCACCGAGTCCGCCGCCCGCGCCCGCTTCCACGCGGTGGACTGGGTGGAGGTCCAGGGCATCATCAACCTGGCCGTCGCCGAGGGCACCCTCGCCGAGGCCCGCATCCGGGTCGTCGACGAGGAGGGCCGGGTCCTGCGGACCGTGCGCAGCCGCACCAGGCCCTTCGGGCACGGCGGCGACTACACGCTGGTGGGCACCATCGAGGAGGTCCCCGAGCCGCAGCCGGGCACCACCGCCGCGCGCACCCCGGTCACGGGCGACTGGCGACGCAACCGCGAGGCCTTCCTGCTGGACGCCGGCCGGGCGCTGGCCGAGGCGCGCTCGACGGCCGAGGTGCTGCGCGTGGCGGCGACGCTGTCGATGCCGGGCTTCGAGCCGTCGGGGCTGGCCGTCTTCGTCGGCGAGGGCGGCCGCGTCAAGCTCATCGGGCACCACGGCTACGCGCCGGGCGACATGGAGGAGTTCCTCGACCAGCCCATGGACACCGGCTACCCGGCCGCCGAGGTGATCCGCACCGGCCGCGCGGTCTACCTCCCCTCCCCCGAGGACTACCGGCGCCGCTTCCCCACCATCTACCCGCTGGTCGAGCGCTTCGGCCGGCGGTCCTGGGCCTTCCTGCCGCTGATCAACGCGGGCCGCACCATCGGCGCCTGGATGGCCGGCTTCAGCATCCCGGTCTCCTTCACCCCCGACGAGCGCTCGGTGCTCACCACCGTCGCCCGGATGCTCGCCCAGGCGCTCGGCCGGGCCAGCGTCCACGAGTCCGAGCGCGAGCTGACCGTCGGCCTGCAGCGCTCGATGATGCCCACCCTGCGACCCGACGTCCCCGGCATGGCCGTCGCCGCGCGCTACGTGCCCACCGGCGGCGGCCTGGAGGTCGGCGGCGACTGGTACGACATGATCCCGCTGCCGTCGGGGAAGATCGCCCTGGTCATCGGGGACGTCCAGGGACACGACGTGCGCGCCGCCGGGCTCATGGGACAGCTGCGGATCGCCCTGCGCGCGTACGCCTCCGAGGGCCACCACCCCGACGCCGTGCTCTCCCGCGCCTCCCGCTTCCTGGCCGGCATCAACGGCGACGAGGACTCCGAGGCGTCGGCCGACCAGCGCTTCGCGACCTGCCTCTACATCGAGGCCTGCCCCAACAGCGGACTGCTGGTCATCGCCCGCGCCGGCCACCCGGACCCCGCGATCCGGCTCAGCGACGGCACGATGCTCGTACGCCCCACGGCGGGCGGCCTGCCGCTGGGCATCGTGCCCGACACCGACTACCCCATCACCCGGATCACGCTCGAGCCCGGCGAGACGATGCTGGTGTGCACCGACGGCCTGATCGAGACCGGCGGCCACGACCTGGAGACCGGCTGGAACCGGCTGCGGGAGGTCGTCGAGGGGCACCCGGCGGACCATAACGGGGGCAATCTGGAGAAGCTCGCCGACGCCCTCGTCCAGGCCGTCCACGGGCCGCCCTCGCACTACACCACCGGGCCGCTCATCGACCGCCGCGAGGACGACATCGCCCTGCTGCTCCTGCGCCGCGAGCTCCCGGCGCCGGCCGAGGTGGGCGCCCCGCCCGCCGTGCCGCGCCCGCCCCGGCGCACGGTGCTGACCATCGCCCAGGCCGAGCCCGAGCGCATCGCCGAGGCCCGGCAGCACATCCGCGACCTCATGCACGACTGGCCCGACCCCGACCAGACCGACTCGGCGGTGCTGATGGTCTCCGAGATGGTCACCAACGTGCTGGTCCACACGGACGGGGACGCGCTGCTGATGGCCGAGATATCGGGGCGGCCGGGCGAGCGGCGGATACGGGTCGACGTCGAGGACGCCAGCGACGAGCTGCCGCACCGCCGGCACCCGGGGGAGATGGCCTCCTCCGGGCGCGGCCTGGTGCTGATGGAGCTGCTCGCCGAGGCGTGGGGCGTGGACCCCCGGGGCGAGGGCAAGAACATCTGGTTCGAGCTCCACGAGGCCCCCATGGAGACGGACTTCGAGGCGATCACCTGACCCGTTCCCCGGGGGTGCCGTCCGGCGGGCGCGAAGGCGCGGTCCGAGGGCGGGACGCAGGCGGTGGCGGCGGGGGCGCGGCTGGTTGCGGCGGTCCTCCGCCGGAGTGAGCCTGGAGTCAGAGGCTCCGAGTTCATCACGCGGACGAGGAGGGCTCATGAGCCAGCAACCGTGGCAGGACCGCCCACCCCCTCCGGAGGACCGGCCCCCGTCCGGCCGCCCTCCGCCCGGCAGCGAACAACCCACCCGTGCCGACGGCAGCTCCGGATATCCGCCGCCCCCGCCACAGGGCCGGCCTTCGGAAACCCCCCAGCCCGGCACGGCTCCGCAGCCCGGCTCCTGGCCGCCTCCGCCGGGCGCCCAGCAGCAGCCGGGCCCGTACACCCCGCCGGGCTCGTACCCTCCCGGCTACGGCACTCCCCAGCAGCAGCCGTACTACGGCGTGCCGCCCCCGCGGCCGGCCAGCCATCTGGTCTGGTCGATCATCTCGATCATCCTCTTCTGGCCGCTCGGCATCGCGGCGGTGATCTTCGCCTCGCAGGTGAACAGCAAGTACGAGATGGGCGACTACGCGGGCGCGGCGGACTCGTCGTCGAAGGCACGGCTGTTCTCGCTGATCTCGACGATCATCGCGGTGCTCGGCATCGTGCTCTTCATCGTCTTCGCCGCGCTGACGGCTTCCTGGTGGAGCGACTACAACCCGGGCAACGGCTATTGACCGCCGTCACCCCTCGTCCACCGGGATGACCCCGAGGCGTCCGGCCTGGAAGTCATCGAAGGCCTGCTTCAGCTCGGCGTCGGTGTTCATCACGAACGGCCCGTAGTGCCGCATGGGCTCGCGGATCGGCTGCCCGCCCAGCAGCACGAACTCGAAGTTCGGGCTGCGGGACTCCTGCGTGTCGTCGGCCCTGACGGTGAGGGAGTCGCCGTCGCCGAAGACCACGGTCCGGCCCGTGCCGAACGGGCGCCGCTCGGTGCCCGCGGTGCCGCGCCCGGCGAGACCGTAGGCGAGGGCGTTGAAGTCGGGGCGCCAGGGAAGGGTGAGCTCGGCGCCGGGGTTCAGGGACACGTGCGCCATCGTGATGGGCGTGTGGGTGATGCCCGGGCCCTGATGGCCGTCGATCTCCCCCGCGATGAGCCGGATCAGCGCGCCGCCGTCCGGGGACGTCAGCAGCGCGACCTTGCCGCCGCCGATGTCCTGGTAGCGGGGCGGCATCATCTTGTCCTTCTGCGGCAGGTTCACCCACAGCTGGAGGCCGTGGAAGAGTCCGCCGCTGACGACGAGCTCCTCCGGCGGCGCCTCGATGTGCAGCAGCCCGGAGCCGGCGGTCATCCACTGGGTGTCGCCGCCCCGGATCGTGCCGCCGCCCCCGTGGGAGTCGCGGTGCACGAAGGTGCCGTCGATCAGGCCCCCCGGTGCGGTGCCGACGTGCAGCACCGGGCGCTGCGGCGCCGTGTGCGCGGGTGCGGCGACACGGGGCAGGACCAGCGGGTTCTCTACGGTCACGGCGGGCATTGCGGCCTCCTCGGGTGGTTGCGCCTTCCAAGTTAGTTGAATAGTGAACCATCGGCAAGGGTGGGTTCATTCCCGGCGGGAGACACTTGATCAATGCGCCTGAGACATCTCGCCCTCCTCGTCGCCGTCGTCGCGGCCATAGCCGTCGCCGGCCTGCTCGTGGCGGGCCGCGTCCCGGCGACGGGCGGACCGACGGCCGAGGGGGACTCCACCGGGCACTTCGAGCAGCCCAGGGACCAGGCGGACGCGGCGGCCGAGGCCATGAAGAGCGCCGTACGCGCCGAGGAGCCCGCACCGCTGAGCGCCCCCGCCGCCCGGGGCGCGGCCGGCCGCAGGGATCCCCTGCCGGCCTCGGAGCCCCTGGCCGCCGCCGAGGCCGAGCCGTCGCCCGCGATCGGGCCGCTGTTCTACACCGCCGGGGGCGTGCCCGGCCACGGCTGCACGGCGAGCGTCGTCCACAGCCGCAGGGGCGACCTGATCGCGACCGCCGCGCACTGCGTGCACATGGGCGGCTTCCGCACCGACATCGCCTTCGTCCCCGGCTACCGCGACGGGAAGGCGCCGTACGGGGTGTGGGTGCCGGTCTCGGCCGACGTCGCCCCCGAGTGGGCGAAGGGCCGCGACCCCGACCACGACGTGGCGTTCCTGCGCGTCCGCCCGGCGGAGGGGACCGCGCCCCTCGAGCGCGTCACGGGCGCCGAGCGCGTCCGCTTCGACCCGCCCCGCGAGCGGCCCACCCGCGTTCTCGGCTACCCCAACGAGGCGGAGCGACCCGTCTCCTGCCAGAACAGCACGGCCGCCGAAAGCGCGGGGCAGCTGCGCTTCGACTGCGAGCGCCTGCCGAACGGCACGAGCGGCAGCCCCTTCCTGACCGACGTCGACGCCTCGACGGGCCTGGGCACCCTCGTCGGCGTCCTGGGCGGCAAGGACGAGGGCGGCGACGAGGAGACGTCGTACAGCCCCTACTTCGGCGCGGCGGCCCGCAAGCTCTACGAGCGCGCCACGAAATAACCGCCCGGAACCTGAAGACCGGCCCCGGTCAGCCGTACATCCGCCGCATGGCGAAGTCGACCATCTGCTCCACCGACTTCGCGTCGAAGACGATCCGGTGGTCGCCCTCCATGTCCAGGACGAAGCCGTAGCCCGTCGGCAGGAGGTCCAGGACCTCGGCGCCGGTGATCACGAAGTACTTGGACTCCTTGCCCGCGTACCGGCGCAGTTCCTTGAGCGAGGTGAACATCGGGATCACCGGCTGCTGGGTGTTGTGCAGCGCGAGGAAGCCGGGGTTGTCGCCGCGCGGGCAGTAGACCTTGGAGGTGGAGAAGATCGTCTGGAAGTCCTCGGCGGACATCTGGCCCGTGGTGAAGGCCCGTACCGCGTCCGCGAGCGACGGGGGCGACGGCTCGGGGTAGAGCGGCTGTTCGCCGTAGCCGCCGGGCTGCTGCGGCGGCGCGTAGCCCTGCTGTGCCGCGTTCTGGTCGTAGCCGTACATGGGCCAAAGCGTAACGAGTCACAGTTGGGCGATCAGGTCTTGCGTCTTGTTACCGCTGGGTAGCATCATGCTTCTTACTGACCGGTACGCACAGAGGATCGCCCTCCCGTCACCTACGGAGCCGTCTGTCATGGGCCACTACAAGTCGAATCTCCGCGACATCGAGTTCAACCTCTTCGAGGTTCTCGGTCGCGACAAGCTGTACGGCACCGGCCCGTTCGGTGAAATGGACGTCGAGACGGCGAAGAGCGTGCTGTCGGAGATCGCCCGCCTCTCGGAGAACGAGCTGGCCGCCTCCTACGTCGACGCCGACCGCAACCCGCCGGTCTTCGACCCGGAGACCAACACCGCTCCCGTCCCGGAGTCCTTCAAGAAGAGCTACCAGGCCTACATGGACGCCGAGTGGTGGCGCCTTGGCATCCCGGAGGGCATCGGCGGCACCACCACGCCGCGCTCGCTGCTGTGGGGCTTCGCCGAGACGATCCTGGGCTCCAACCCGGCGATCTGGATGTACTCCTCCGGCCCGGCCTTCGCCGGCGTGCTCTACGCCGAGGGCACCGACGAGCAGAAGAAGATCGCCAAGCTCTCGGTGGACAAGCAGTGGGGCTCCACCATGGTGCTCACCGAGCCGGACGCCGGCTCGGACGTGGGCGCCGGCCGCACCAAGGCCGTCAAGCAGGAGGACGGCTCCTGGCACATCGAGGGCGTGAAGCGCTTCATCACCTCCGGTGAGCACGACATGGCGGAGAACATCTTCCACTACGTCCTCGCCCGCCCCGAGGGCCACGGCCCGGGCACCAAGGGCCTGTCCCTCTTCCTCGTCCCGAAGTACGAGTTCGACTTCGAGACCGGCGAGCTGGGCGCCCGCAACGGCGTCTACGCCACCAACGTCGAGCACAAGATGGGCCTGAAGGCCTCCAACACGTGCGAGATGACCTTCGGCGACAAGCACCCCGCCAAGGGCTGGCTCATCGGCGAGAAGCACGACGGCATCCGCCAGATGTTCATGATCATCGAGTTCGCCCGCATGATGGTCGGCACGAAGGCGATCGCCACCCTCTCCACCGGCTACCTCAACGCGCTGGAGTACGCCAAGGAGCGCGTGCAGGGCCCGGACCTGGCCAACTTCATGGACAAGACCGCGCCCAAGGTCACCATCACCCACCACCCCGACGTGCGCCGCTCGCTGATGACGCAGAAGGCGTACGCGGAGGGCATGCGCGCCCTGGTGCTCTACACCGCCTCGGTCCAGGACGAGATCCTGGTCAAGGAGGCCGCGGGCGAGGACGCCAAGGCCCTGCACGGCCTCAACGACCTGCTCCTGCCGATCGTCAAGGGCTACGGCTCGGAGAAGTCCTACGAGCAGCTGGCGCAGTCCCTGCAGACCTTCGGCGGCTCCGGGTACCTGCAGGAGTACCCGATCGAGCAGTACATCCGCGACTCGAAGATCGACACCCTCTACGAGGGCACCACGGCCATCCAGGGCCAGGACTTCTTCTTCCGGAAGATCGTCCGCGACCAGGGCCAGGCCCTGACCACGCTCTCCGAGGAGATCAAGAAGTTCCTCGCCGAGGCCGCGGGCGGCGAGGAGCTGGCCGAGGCCCGCGAGAAGCTCGCCAAGGCCGCGGTGGACCTCGAGGGCATCGTCAGCGCCATGCTGACCGACCTCGCCGCCACCGAGAAGGACGTCAAGTCCATCTACAAGGTGGGCCTGAACACCACCCGCCTGCTGATGGCCTCCGGTGACGTCGTCGTCGGCTACCTGCTCCTCAAGGGCGCGGCCGTGGCCGCCGAGAAGCTGCCGGCCGCCTCCTCCAAGGACAAGGCCTTCTACGAGGGCAAGATCGCGGCGGCGAAGTTCTTCGCCCACACGGTCCTGCCGGTCGTGGCCGTCGAGCGCTCGCTCGCCGAGGCGGTCGACCAGTCGCTGATGGAGCTGGACGAGGCCGCCTTCTAGTCCGCTTCCGGACCGCCGGAATCCACTCACGCGAAGGGCAGGAGCCGGGCGCCGAAAGGACCGCCCGGCTCTTGCCCTGATCCCTATCCTGAGGCCATGAGCTCTGCGCACCGCTTCGACCGCGGCCACACCGACGACCTGATGACCTTCCTCGCGGCCAGCCCGTCGCCGTACCACGCGGTGGCCAACACCGCCGAGCGGCTGGAGAAGGCCGGTTTCCGCCAGGTCGCGGAGACCGACTCCTGGGACGCACAGGCCGGCGGCAAGTACGTGACGCGTGGCGGCGCCGTCATCGCCTGGTACGTCCCCGAAGGGGCCACCGCCGCCACCCCGTTCCGCATCATCGGGGCCCACACCGACTCCCCCAACCTCCGCGTCAAGCCACTGCCGGACACCGGCGCGCACGGCTGGCGCCAGGTGGCCGTCGAGCTCTACGGCGGCACGCTCCTCAACACCTGGCTCGACCGCGACCTCGGCCTCTCCGGCCGGGTCACGCTGCGCGACGGCAGCGACCACCTCGTCAACGTCGACCGGCCCCTGCTGCGCGTCCCCCAGCTCGCCGTGCACCTCGACCGGACCGTCAACCAGGACGGCCTCAAGCTCGACAAGCAGCGCCACATGACGCCCATCTGGGGCCTGGGCGAGGTCACCGAGGGCGACCTCATCCGCTTCGTCGCGGAGGAAGCCGGCCTGGAGGCCGGGCAGATCAGCGGCTGGGACCTGATGGTGCACAGCGTCGAGGCGCCCGCCTACCTCGGTCGCGACCGCGAGCTGCTGGCCGGCCCCCGCATGGACAACCTCCTGTCGGTGCACGCCGGTCTGGCCGCGCTGACCACCGCCATCGGCTCCGAGGGCCTGCCGTACATCCCGGTGCTGGCGGCGTTCGACCACGAGGAGAACGGCAGCCAGTCCGACACCGGCGCCGAAGGCCCCCTGCTCGGCAACGTCCTGGAGCGCTCGGTCTTCGCGCGCGGCGGTACGTACGAGGACAAGGCACGCGCCTTCGCCGGCACCATCTGCCTCTCCTCCGACACCGGCCACGCCGTGCACCCCAACTACGCCGAGCGCCACGAGCCGGGCCACCACCCGATGCCCAACGGCGGCCCCCTGCTGAAGGTCAACGTCAACCAGCGCTACGCCACCGACGGCAGCGGCCGGGCCGTCTTCGCCGCCGCCTGCGAGCGGGCCGGCGTGCCGATGCAGCACTTCGTGTCGAACAACTCCGTCCCCTGCGGCACCACCATCGGCCCCATCACGGCCGCCCGCCACGGCATCGCCACCGTGGACATCGGCGTGGCCATCCTGTCGATGCACTCCGCGCGCGAACTGTGCGGCGCCGACGACCCGTACCTCCTCGCCGCCGCGCTCACCGCCTTCCTCGAGGGCTGACACGCCGCCCCCCGCCCGGGCGGGGGCTGATATACACAGCCCGACAACTCGAACGTCCCACCGGGGGAAGCATGACCACTCGCACCCTGCGGATCGCCGCCGCCGCGCTCACGGCCGTGGCCGCCCTCACCCTCACCGCCTGCGGCGGCTCCGACGCCAAGGAGGACAAGGCGAAGGGCGAGGAGCAGGCGTCCATGGCCCCGGGGGACGGGGCCGAGGGAGACGGGGCCGAGGGCAGCGACGGCGGTGACGACTCGGCCGGCGACACGGGCAAGCCGCGGAACAAGGGCGACGCCTGCGCACCGGACTCCGTCAAGGTCGAGGTCAAGGCGGTGAAGTCGCCCGTCAACCACGTGCTGCTGGTGGCGACGAACACCTCGAAGTCGCCCTGCTTCGCCTACGGCTTCCCGTTCCTGCGCTTCGACCAGGACCAGGCCACGGCCGGCGTGGTCGAGGAGAGCCGGCCGCAGGACCGCGTCAGCCTCGCCCCCGGCAAGTCCGCCTACGCCGGCGTCCGCGTCTCCGCCGCCGACGGCTCGGGCGGCAAGGGCCGCGACGCCCGGGAGGTCTCGGTCACCTTCCAGCAGGCGAAGGGCGACCCCATCGAGGGCAGCCCGTCCCAGGCGTCCCTGCCGGACGGGAAGCTGCACATCGACGACTCGGCCCGCACCTCGTACTGGCTGAACGACGAGGCCGCCGCGCTCAAGTGGTAGCCGCGGTGGCGGCCCCGGCGTGAGGGGGACGTGGTTCGCGGCGCCGGGCGGGGGTACCCGCCCTGTGCCCGGCCGGTTACGCCGGTAGGGGCCGACCACGTCTGGAGGCGTTTCCCATGGGAATGGGATGGTGCATTGGTCTGATCGCGGCGGGCGGCATCCTCACCTTCGCGGTCGACTGGCAGATCGACGGCATGAACATCACGCTGGTGGGCCTGATCCTCATGGCGGCCGGCCTGCTGGGGCTGAGCGCCTACGTGAGCGTGTTCAAGCGCCGCAGGATGCAGCCACCGCCCCCGGCGGCCCGCGTCGTGGAGGAGGACCACCGGATCACCCGCTGAGCTGATCCGGTGCCCCCCTCAGCCGCTCAGGCGTCGAGGCCCGCCAGGACCAGCGGCAGCCGCGCCGCCCCGGCCTCGACGACCCGCACCGGAACTCCCCAGTCCTGCTGGTGGACATGGCAGGCGGGGTACTCGTTGGCCGGGTCGTCGTCGCACGACGCCGCCATCGCGGAGACGTGCAGCACCCCTTCGGTCACCCCGTCGGCGAGCACCAGCTCACGGCTCAGGTCCGTGCCCTGGCCGGCGCCGTCCGCGAGGAGGCCGGGCGGCGTGGAGCTGACCAGCAGGCGCGTCGAGGGACCGTAGCGGGTGTCGAGCTTCTGCCCGGCCGGCGCCTGGAAGACCACGTCCAGCACCAGCTTCCCCGGAGCGATCTCCGTGGCCTCCCGCTGCGTACGGTGGGCCACGGACTCCACGCGCACGGCCTCCTCCGGAAGCCGCAGCCGCGTCAGCCGGTGCCGCGCCGACTCGACGACCACGATGTCCTCGCCGACGAGGACCGCGTCCGAGGGCTCCCGCAGATCGGTGGCGAGCGTCGTCACCTGGCCCGTCGCCGGGTCGTAGCGGCGCAGCGCGTGGTTGTAGGTGTCGCTGACGGCGACGGAGCCGTCGGGCAGCGCGGTCACGCCGAGCGGGTGCTGGAGCAGCGCCTGGCCGGCGTCGCCGTCACGGTGCCCGAAGTCGAACAGGCCCGCGCCCACGGCCGTACGGACCGCGAAGCCGTCCCCGTCGGCCTCCACGTAGCGCAGCGCCGACGTCTCGGAGTCGGCGAGCCACAGCCGGTCCCCGGCCGCCGCGAGGCCGGAGGGCTGGGCGAACCACGCCTCGGCGGCCGGGCCGTCGACCAGTCCCTCGTTGGTCGTGCCGGCCGCCACCCCGACGGTGGCGGTGGCGGGGTCGTACGTCCACAGCTGGTGCACGCCCGCCATGGCGATCCACACCCGGTCCGCGAACCAGGCCACGTCCCACGGCGAGGAGAGGTCCACCTCGCGGGCGGGGCCCGACGTGGCCGAGCCCTGCCACCACTGCCGCCCGGTGCCGGCGACGGTCGCCACGGCCTGGGTGGCGGGGTCGTAGACGCGCAGCGCGTGGTTGACGGTGTCCGCGACGATCACCGTGCCGTCGGGGAGCAGGGCGAGGCCCTGGGGCTCGCTGAAGCTCGGGGGGCTGTCGGTGAAGCCGCGCTCGCCGGTGCCCACGCGGCGGACGACGGTCTCGCCGTCGGCCTCCAGCTCCACCAGCTGGTGGCGGGTGGAGTCGGAGACGAGGTAGTTGCCGCTCGGCAGCAGGACGGCCTTGCCGGGGAAGCGCAGGTCGGTGGCGACGGGCTCGGGGGCGACGTACGGGCCGTCGCCGCGCCGCAGGGTGCCCTTGGCCTCGTGGGCGGCCTCCAGCTCGGCGACCAGCTTCGCGAGGGCGTGGGCGTGGCCCTCGCCCGCGTGCTGGGCGACGACGTAGCCCTCGGGGTCGATGACGACCAGCGTGGGCCAGGCGCGGACGGCGTACTGCTTCCAGGTGGCGAGCTCGGGGTCGTCGAGGACGGGGTGGTGGACCTCGTAGCGCTCGACGGCGTCGACGACGGCCTGGTGGTCGGCCTCGTGGACGAACTTCGGCGAGTGCACGCCGACGATCACCACGGTGTCGCGGTGCGCCTCCTCGAGCTCGCGCAGCTCGTCGAGGACGTGCAGGCAGTTCACGCAGCAGAACGTCCAAAAATCCAAGATCAAAATGCGACCTCGGAAGTCGGCAAGCTTCAGATCCTTGCCGCCGGTGTTGAGCCACCCCCCTTTGCCGATCAGCTCGGGAGCACGGACACGGGCACGGTGGGGCGCAGACGCGGGAGGGTGCGCCGAGGCAGCATCGTTCATGCTTCAAGCTTGCCAGCCGCCCGTGAACGCCAGGTCACGTCCGCACGACACCATCGGCTGTCCGCCTAAGGTAATGGGCTTCGGCCGTTATTCCATCACTTTGTCACCCTGCTGACTCCGCCCCGGGCACCGTCTCTCGTCGCCCAGACGATCCGGCAGCGCTCGTCACCGTCGAACCTGACGCCCACCTTCCCGCGCCGGACTTCTACGCGGTCAATCGCGAGGCCAAGGCGCTCGCGCCTGCCGGCCGCATCGTCGGCTTCCCGGGCTTCACGCAGAAGTCCGGCATCCAGGAGCGGGGAGATGTCAGCGAAAGGAGTCGGCATCCGCAGCAGATCCGCGCGCAGCCCCTCGACACGAATACGAAGTCGTCCGGCGAGTCGGTTGTACCGGTCAATGGCGTCTGCGCCATCGAACTCGCCGCGGACGTACCTGGCCTCCTCCAGGTCCGCCAGCCGGGCCTCTTCGTCCTCGATTTCCGCCTCGATGGCATCCCGCTTCGCGAACACCTCCGGGTCCTCCCTCTGCACCCAGCGCTCTGCGGCATGAGCCCGGCGAAGGCCGGTGAGCGAATGAGCTGCATGACGCTGGACGAGTTCCACTCGCCTCCGCGGGCCGACTCCACTCCATGCTGGTTCAGCAGCCGGGCAATGTGGACGAGAGCCTTCCCGGACAACGCTTCGTCAGCGATCAGTCGGGCGTAGACGGCGGTATCGGGGTCGTGGACGAGCTTCTTCGTTTCCGGGTCCACCCGCAGTCCGTAAGGCGGCTGCCCACCGATCCACTGCCCCCGCTGGCGTAGGTACCGTTTGGCGCTGCCGACGCGCATCCCCAGATTGCGGGACTCGTTGCGCGCGAGTTCCGCCAGCTTCACGATGGCGACCCGGGCACTGTCGTTCTTCGTGTCGAGGTCGTCCATGACGGAGACCAGCCGCCCGCCGGCCCTGCCTATGTCGTCCAGTGCCTTGCCGACCTCGCCGATGCCCTTACGGGAGAGCCGGTCGAGCTTCCAGACGATCAGCACGCCCACGACACCGGCCGTGACGGCTGTGATCGCCGCGTCGAACCCCTTGCGGCTGACGTTCTTGTAGCCGGAACGTCCACGGTCGATGTGGACCTTGCGGACGGTCAGTCCGTTGCGCTCCGCCCATGCCCGGCAGTCGGCTTCCTGACGGTCGATCGCGGTCTTGCCCTCCCGGTCCGGGGACAGGCGCACGCACAGGTCAGCAGTGGCGTGTTGGTGCACGTCTCCACGCTGGCCAGGAGTGCGCACATTGGTTCACGAAATCCAGAAATCGAGAATACGGACTTAACGTCCGAGCACCCGGTCCTTCAGCGCCGGGAACTCCTCGCGGATCTTCGCCACCCGGGCGGTGTCGAGGTCGGCGGTGAGGATCTCCTCGTCGTGGCCCGCCTCGGCGAGGACCTCGCCCCAGGGGTCGACGACGACGCTGTGGCCGGCCTGGGGCACGCCCGCGTGGGTGCCGGCCGTGCCGCAGGCCAGGACGTAGGCCTGGTTCTCCACCGCGCGGGCGCGGGCGAGCAGGCTCCAGTGCTCGCGGCGGCGTTCGGGCCAGCCGGCGGGGACGACGAAGGCCGTGGCGCCGGCGTCGGTCAGGGCGCGGAAGAGTTCGGGGAAGCGCAGGTCGTAGCAGGTGGCCAGGCCCACGACGGCCTCGGGGAGGCGGGCGGTGACGGGGCGGTCGCCGGCGCCCATCAGGACGGCCTCGCCCTGGTCGAAGCCGAAGCGGTGGATCTTGCGGTAGGTGCGGACGAGGGCTCCGGTGGGGGAGAAGACGAGCGAGGTGTTGTACATCGCGTCCTCGGCCCGCTCCACGATCGAGCCCGCGTGCAGCCACACCCCCGTCTCGAGCGCGGCCCGCGACATGACCTCGGCCGTGGGTCCGTCCAGCGGCTCGGCCGCGGCGGCGAAGGACTCGTAGGCGAAGGCGCCGACCGGCCAGAGCTCGGGGAGCACCACCAGGTCGCTGCCGCGCAGCGACCGGACGAGGCCTGCGGCGCGTTCGCGACGGGCGGCGACGGGCTCGTCGTCGTCCACACCGAGCTGGATCAAAGAGGCGCGCACAGTACCACCACTCTCCGCATGCGTCACACGAAACCTCTGCAGGGACGACCGTCCGCAGCGTAACTTAACTGCGGAGAGCCCAGACAGCACTTGCCACCCACGCGCACGCAGCCATCGCCCAGCATCGCCCGAGGGATCCGCCCGTGACAGTCCACCCCAGCCTTCAGCCCGCGATCGACGCCTGGGCGCATTCCATCGAAGCCGTCAACGAGTTGGTCACACCGCTCGCCGAGAGCGACTGGAACCGGGCCACGGAGTGCCCGGGGTGGTCGGTGCGCGACGTGGTCTCGCACGTCATCGGGGTCGAGTGCGAAATGCTGGGCGAGCCGCGGCCGATCCATACGCTGCCGCGCGATCTGCGCCACGTCACCGACGAGTTCTCGCGCTACATCGAGGTGCAGGTCGACGTCCGGCGCTGTCACACGGCGCTGGAGATGACCTCCGAGCTGGAGTACACGATCATCCGGCGCCGCCGTCAGCTGCGCAACGAGTCGCGCTCCCCGCAGACGATGATCCGCTGGCCGCTGGGCAGCGGCAGCGAGCGCACCCTCGAACGCACCCTGGCCGTGCGGGCCTTCGACGTGTGGACCCACGAGCAGGACGTGCGCCGGGCGCTGGGCGTGCCGGGCAATCTGGACTCGCCGGCCGCGCAGATCGCCCGGGACGTGCTGCTGACGGCCCTGCCGGACGTGGTCGCGCGGAAGGCGGGGGCCAGGCCGGGGATGACGGCGGCCTTCGACGTGCACGGGCCGCTGGAGTTCCTGCGGACCGTGCGGGTGGGGCCGCAGGGCAAGGGGACGATCGACGGCAGCGTCTCGCTGGGGCCGACGGTGACGTTCTCGCTGGACTGGGAGACGTACGCCCGGCTGGCGTGCGGGCGGGTGCGGCCGGAGGCGGTGGCCGACCGCGTCGGGGTCGAGGGGGACCGGCAGCTGGCGGGGGCGATCCTGCGGGAGTTCGCGGTCACCCCCTGACGCGGGTCACCCCCTGACGTCGCCCTCCGCCCACACGGGCACGTGGACGGTCGTCACGCGCGAGGCCACGATCCGCTCCCGCTCGCGCCGCCGGGCCCTGCCCCGCAGCCGCAGGATCTGGGAGAGCCCGAGCGCCTGGAGGACGAACACGGAGGCGAAGGCCACGCGGTAGCTGCCGTCGGTCGCGTCCAGCAGGACGCCCACGGCCAGCAGCGTGGTCATGCAGGCGACGAAGCCGCCCATGTTGACGATGCCGGAGGCGGTGCCCTGGCGCTCGGGCGGATTGGCGGGGCGGGCGAAGTCGAAGCCGATCATCGAGGCGGGGCCGCAGGCGCCGAGCACGGCGCACAGCGTGATCAGCAGCCACATCGGGGCGCGCTCCCCCGGCCAGCCGACGACGGCCGCCCACAGCAGGGCCGTGGCGGCCAGCGTGCCCAGCACCAGCGGCAGGCGCGCCGCGTGGTGGCGGCCGATGATCTGGCCGTAGACGAGCCCGACGGCCATGTTCACCAGCACGATCAGCGTGAGCAGCGAGCCCGCCGTCCCCCGGTCGAGCCCCTGGGCCTCGATGAGGAACGGCATCCCCCACAGCAGCAGGAAGACCATGGCGGGGAACTGGCTGCTGAAGTGCACCCACAGTCCCAGCCGGGTGCCGGGTTCGCGCCAGGCCAGCAGGATCTGGCGGCGTACGAAGCCCTTGCCGGGGCGGGGGCCGGGGGCGGGCTCGTGGCCGTCGGGGTGGTCCTTGAGGAAGGAGAGCATCAGCACGAGGACGACCACGCCCGCCGCGGCGCTGCCCGCGAAGGTCGCCGTCCAGCCGGCGGTGTGCAGCAGCCGGGCCAGTAGGAGCGTGGAGACGAGGTTGCCCGCCATCCCGAACAGGGCCGCGACCTGCGCGATCATCGGGCCGTTGCGGGCGGGGAACCAGCGGGCGCCCAGGCGCAGCACGCTGATGAACGTCATCGCGTCGCCGCAGCCCAGCAGGGCCCGGCAGGCCAGGGCGGCGGGGTAGGAGTGGGCGAGGGCGAAGCCGAGCTGTCCGGCGGTGAACAGGACGATGCCCAGGGCCAGCACCTTCCGGGTGCCCAGCCGGTCGACCATCAGGCCGACGGGTATCTGCATGCCGGCGTAGACGAGGAGTTGGAGGATGGAGAACGTCGACAGGGCGGAGGCGCTGATGTGGAAGCGCTCGGCGGCGTCGAGGCCGGCGACGCCCAGGCTGGTGCGGAAGATGATCGCGACGAAGTAGACGGCGACGCCGATTCCCCAGACGGCCACGGCCCGGCGGCCGCCGGGTGGGTCGCCGGGCAGTGTTGTCGGGGCTTGGCTCATCGGGTCTCCCCCCGGGCGAGATTGCGGACCCAGCTGATGTGCCGGTCGACGACGGCCGTGGCCTCCGGGGCGTCCCCGGCGCGGAGGGCCTGAAGGATCTCGGTGTGCTCGGCGATGTTCTTGGCGATCCGGTCGGGGTGGGCGTGCATCACGGCCACGCCCATGCGCAACTGCCGGTCGCGGAGCTGCTCGTAGAGGCCGGAGAGGATGCGGTTGCCGGCGCTGCGCACGATCTCGGCGTGGAAGGCGCGGTCGCTGAGCGAGACGGCGGCGAGGTCGCCGGCCGCCGCCTGCCGGCGCATGTCGTCGACGAGCTCCTCCAGCCGGTCGATCAGCGCGGGCGGGGCGGGTACGGCCTTGCCGACGGCGTGCTTCTCCACCAGCAGCCGGGTCTCCACCACGTCCGCGATCTCCTGGGCGGACACCGCCAGCACGAGCGCCCCCTTCTTGGGGTAGAGCTTGAGCAGCCCCTCCGCCTCCAGCCGCAGCAGCGCCTCGCGGACGGGCGTGCGCGAGACCCCCACGGCCTCGGCCAGGTCGCCTTCGGTCAGCAGCGTGCCGCCCTCGTAGTGCCGTTGCAGTACCGCCTCCTTGACGTGCGCGTACACCCGCTCGGCGGCGGGGGGCTGTCTGTCCTGGACGGTGGGCGCGGGAGACATGCGCACAGCATAGATACAACAAAGACACCTGGTGAGGGGGCGTCCGCGATCCGGACGATCGACGGTTCGTCAGAACCGCGGCGGCGTACGGGCCCTCGCGTGCCCGCTAGACGCCCGCCCAGCCGTCGACGGGGGTGATGAAGACGAACCGCAGGTCGGTGCGCTGTATGGGCAGCAGGACGTGGCTCGTCACCCGGATCTCGGCGTTGCCGTGGTACGGCAGGCGCAGCCGGAAGACGTGGCCGTCGCGGTGCTCGACCACGTCGTACTCCTGCGCCCAGATGCGACGGCAGTCCGCGTCGGCGTCGAGGATCTCGTGGACCAGGCCGCGCAGTTCCTCGTTGCCGGGGTTGCTGTTGGCGGCGACGCGGAGCATGGCGAGGTAGACGCGGGCGCAGCTGTCCTCCCAGTCGAGCATCTGCTCGCGTGCCTCGGGGTGCAGCAGGGCCCAGCGCATGAGGTTGGGGCGGGGGCGGCGGACCCAGGGGAACCACTCGCCCATCAGGGCGTTGGACGCGACGATGTTCCAGGCCACGTCGGAGAGGTAGGCCGGATAGGTGACCTGCTGCTCGAGCAGGGCCTCGACGCCCCGCGGCAAGTCGGCCCGGGCGCGGCCCGGTTCCGGGGGTCTTCGGCCGCAGACGGCGAGGAAGAGCGTGAGCGTCTCCGCCTCGCTCAGCCGCAGCGCCTCGGCGACCCTCAGCAGAAAGCTTTCGGAGAAGTCCTGTCTGCGGCCCGCCTCCAGCGCCCGGTACCAGCCCTCGCTCACGCCGGTCATCCGGGCGACGTGCTTCTGGGAGAGCCGCCGTCCGGGGCGCGGGAGAACTCCGCGCAGCTCGCGGACGGTCCTGGGATCGATCCGGCCGCGCCAGGCCCGGAGCAGGCGGCTGATGGATTCGCCGTCCTCGCGGTCCACCGCAGCCTCCAATTCCGACACTGCAAGTGTCGGTCAATCTTAAGTAAATTGCACAGCACGGGCCATTCCACCCGGTTGCCGGGGGAATGACCCGAGGCCGCTCCGTACACAGACAGAGGGCCCGGACGTGCCGCTCTCTCCTCGCTGGAGGGGGGTGAGGAGCGAGTGTCCGGGCCCTGTGTCCTTTTCCGCCGTCCGTCAGCCCCAGGTGATCAGGCGCTGGGGGTTCTCCAGGACGCCCGCGATGTCCGCGAGGAACCGGGAGCCCAGCTCACCGTCGATGAGGCGGTGGTCGAAGGACAGCGCCAGGGTGGTGACGTGGCGCGGCTTGACCTTGCCCTTGTGGACCCACGGCTGCAGCTTGATCGCGCCGACCGCCAGGATCGCGGACTCGCCCGGGTTGATGATGGGCGTGCCGGTGTCGACGCCGAAGACGCCGACGTTGGTGATCGTGACGGTGCCGCCGGACATGTCGGCGGGGGAGGTCTTCCCCTCCCGCGCCGTGGCGACCAGGTCGCCCAGGGCCCGCGACAGCTCGGGGAGCGTCTTGGCCTGGGCCTCCTTGATGTTCGGCACGATCAGTCCGCGCGGGGTGGCGGCGGCGATGCCCAGGTTCACGTAGTCCTTGCGGACGATCTCCTGGTTCTCCTCGTCCCAGGCGGCGTTGACGTCCGGGTTGCGCCGGATCGCCACCAGCAGCGCCTTGGCGACGAGCAGCAGCGGGTTGATCCGCAGGCCCGCCATGTCCGGGTCGTCCTTGAGCTTCTGCACCAGCTTCATCGTGCGGGTGACGTCGACGGTGATGAACTCCGTGACGTGCGGCGCGGTGAAGGCGCTGGCCACCATGGCCTGGGCGGTGGCCTTGCGGACGCCCTTGACGGGGATCCGCGTCTCGCGGGCGGCGAGGGCGGCCACGCCCTCGGGAGCGGGCGCCGGGGCGACCGGCTCCGCGGCCGCGGGGCTCACGGGCAGGGCGGCGGCGGCCGCCGCGTGCACGTCCTCGCGGGTGACGACGCCGTCGCGCCCGGTCGGGGTGACCGCGGCCAGGTCGATGCCGAGGTCCTTGGCGAGCTTGCGCACGGGGGGCTTGGCCAGCGGCCGGGCGCCGGCGGGCGCGGCCGGGGCGACGGGCGGGGCGACGGGCGCGGGCGCCACCGGCGCGGCCGGAGCCGGTACGGGCGCGGCGGCCGCGTGGCCGTTGAGCTCGGCCTGGACGGCGGCGGCGGCCGGCGGCTGCGCCGGGACGCCGCCACGCGCCTTGCGCGGGCGGCGCTTGGTGGACGACGGCGCGGCGCCGTAGCCCACCAGCACGGCCTGGCGGCCCTGCGGCTGCTCCGGCTCGGCCTCGGGGCCCGGGACCGCGCTCTGCTCCGCGTGGGCGGCGGTCGAGGCGGGGGCCTCCTCCGCCGGCCCCGCCCCGGGCTGGGTGTCCACGGAGATGATCACCTGGCCGACGTCCACCGTCGTGCCCTCGCCGAAGCGCAGCTCGTGCACCACGCCGTCGAAGGGGACCGGCAGCTCGACGGCCGCCTTGGCGGTCTCGACCTCGCAGACCACCTGGCCGTCGGTGACGGTGTCGCCGACGCTGACGTACCACTTGAGGATCTCGGCCTCGGTGAGTCCCTCACCGACGTCCGGCATCTTGAACTCACGGAAACGCTGGCTGTTCGCAGTCATGGTCACGGCCCTCCCTCAGCCCTGGTACGCGAGCGCGCGGTCGACGGAATCGAGCACCCGGTCCAGGCCGGGCAGGTATTCGTCCTCGAGCCGGGACGGCGGATAGGGCGCGTGGTAGCCGCCGACCCGCAGGACGGGGGCCTCGAGGTGGTAGAAGCAGCGCTCGGTGATCCGGGCGGCGATCTCGGCGCCCGAGCCGAAGAAGACGGGCGCCTCGTGGACGACGACCAGCCGGCCGGTCTTCTCCACGGACTTCTGGATGGAGTCGAAGTCGATGGGCGAGATCGACCGCAGGTCCAGGACCTCCAGCGACTTGCCCTCCTCCGCGGCCGCCGCGGCGGCCTCCAGACACGTCTTGACCATCGGCCCGTACGCGGCCAGCGTCAGGTCCGTGCCCTCGCGGACCGTACGGGCCACGTGCAGCGGGCCCGGGATCGCGGTCGTGTCGACCTCGGAGCGGTCGTGGTAGCGGCGCTTGGGCTCGAAGTAGATGACCGGGTCGTCGCTCTGGATGGCCTGCTGCAGCATCCAGTAGGCGTCGGCCGCGTTCGACGGCGAGACCACCTTCAGGCCCGCGACGTGCGCGAACAGCGACTCCGGCGACTCGCTGTGGTGCTCGACCGCGCCGATGGCGCCGCCGTAGGGGATGCGGATGACGACCGGCAGCTTGATCTTGCCGAGCGCGCGGGCGTGCATCTTCGCCAGCTGGGTGACGATCTGGTCGTACGCGGGGAAGACGAACCCGTCGAACTGGATCTCCACCACCGGACGGTAGCCGCGCAGCGCCAGGCCGATGGCGGTGCCGACGATGCCGGACTCGGCCAGCGGGGTGTCGATGACGCGGTCCTCGCCGAAGTCCTTCTGCAGGCCGTCGGTGACGCGGAAGACGCCGCCCAGCTTGCCGACGTCCTCGCCCATGACCAGGACCTTGGGGTCGGTCTCCAGGGCGGTGCGCAGGGAGGCGTTGATCGCCTTGGCGATCGTGAGCTTCTCGGTGCTCATGGTTACTTGCTCTCCTCTGCGAACGAAGCCTGGTACGCGACGAACTGCGCGCGCTCCTCGTCGACGAGGGTGTGCCCGTCGGCGTAGGTGTGCTCGAACATCGCCATGTGGTCGGGATCGGGCATGCTGCGCACGGTGTCCCGTACCCGCTTGGCGAGCGCGTCGCTCTCCGTCTCCAGCGAGGCGAAGAACGCCTCGTCGGCCAGGCCCTGCTTCTCCAGGTGGGCCCGCAGGCGCAGGATCGGGTCCTTCGCCTCCCACAGCTCCCGCTCCTCGTCGCGGCGGTAGCGGGTGGGGTCGTCGGAGGTGGTGTGGGCGCCCATGCGGTAGGTGAACGCCTCGACCAGCATCGGTCCCTCGCCCGTGCGGGCGCGGTCCAGGGCGGCCTTGGTCACGGCCAGCACGGCCAGCACGTCGTTGCCGTCCACCCGGACGCCGGGGAAGCCGTAGCCCTGGGCGCGCTGGTAGAGGGGGACGCGGGTCTGCCGCTCGGTGGGCTCGGAGATGGCCCACTGGTTGTTCTGGCAGAAGAAGACGACCGGAGCGTTGTAGACGGCGGCGAAGGTGAAGGCCTCGGCCACGTCGCCCTGGCTGGAGGCGCCGTCGCCGAAGTAGGCGATGACGGCCGAGTCGGCGCCGTCCTTGGCCACGCCCATGGCGTAGCCGGTCGCGTGCAGCGCCTGGGAGCCGATGACGATCGTGTAGAGGTGGAAGTTGTTCTCGTTGGGGTCCCAGCCGCCGTGGTTCACACCGCGGAACATGCCCAGCAGGTTCGTGGGGTCGACCCCGCGGCACCAGGCCACGCCGTGCTCGCGGTAGGTCGGGAAGACGTAGTCGTCGTCGCGCGTCGCCCGGCCGGAGCCGATCTGCGCGGCCTCCTGGCCCAGCAGCGAGGCCCACAGGCCCAGTTCGCCCTGGCGCTGGAGAGTCGTCGCCTCCGCGTCGAAGCGGCGGGTCAGGACCATGTCCCGGTACAGACCCCGCAGTTCCTCGGGCGACAGGTCGATGGAGTAGTCCGGGTGCTCGACCCGTTCACCTTCCGGCGTCAGCAGCTGGACGAGTTCGCTCTCGCCGGCCGCCTTCTTGGCGCCGGCGCGCTTGCTGCTGCGTCGCGGCTTGCGCGCGGCAGTGCTGTCCACGGTCACGTGTGCTCCTCCGTCTGTCCGGCCCCCGGGGTCGCCGGCGGCCAGAGGGGGTCCCTCCGCCGCGAGGCGGAGAGAGGCTCGCCCGATCCCCGACGGCACACGGGGTGGGTGTGCCGAGGCCGGAACCGGGCGTGACAGGTCGCCCCGGCCAATGGCCTGCAATAAGCACGTTACCCAGTGCGTGGCATTCCTGCGAAACCCCACCTGACCTGCGATTTTGCTTGGATTTCCAAGTAAATCTAGAAAGCCGGGCCAAAGCGGAGGTCAATCCACTGGTCAGCGCCTTGCAAGCCGCCGGAACGGGGGCACGTTATCCCGGAGGACAAGAGCAGGGGAAGAGTCGATGTGTGAGACTGGCAGCGTGCGCGAACGAGGAAAAATCACGGTATTTCTGCTTGACGACCATGAAGTCGTACGCCGCGGCGTCCACGAGATGCTCTCCGGTGAAGAGGACATCGAAGTGGTGGGCGAGGCCGGTACCGCGGCCGACGCCCTTGTGCGCATTCCCGCCACCTGCCCCGACGTGGCCGTACTGGATGTTCGCCTTCCGGATGGCAGCGGGGTCGAAGTTTGCCGTGAGATCCGTTCGCAGGACGAAAACATCAAATGCCTGATGCTCACCTCGTACGCCGATGACGAGGCGCTCTTCGACGCCATCATGGCGGGCGCGGCCGGCTATGTGCTCAAGGCCATTCGGGGCAATGAGCTGCTCTCGGCCGTACGGGACGTGGCCGCCGGGAAATCCCTGCTCGACCCGGTGGCGACCGCGCGCGTGCTGGAGCGGCTCCGCGACGGCAAGGCCTCGCGGGGCGACGACAGACTCGCCTCGCTCACCGAACAGGAGCGCCGCATTCTGGACCTGATCGGCGAGGGACTGACCAACCGCGCCATCGGCGAGCGGCTGCACCTGGCCGAGAAGACCATCAAGAACTACGTCTCCAGCCTGCTCTCCAAGCTCGGCATGGAACGCCGCTCCCAGGCGGCGGCCTACGTCGCCCGGCTGCAGGCGGAGAAGCGCTAGCCGGCACCTGCGCCGCGGCAGCCCGGCCGGATTTCCGGGACCAACGTCCCTCCCCGCCAGGGGCGGGTGGCTCTAGGTGACCGGGTGACGGCAGTGCACAGTGGTGCTCATGCTTGCAGCGCCTTCCAGGCCTTCCGACGACTACCGGGCACTTGAACTGCTCGCCCGCACCCCCTACGGCAGGGTGTCGGTCAGCATGCGCGCACTCCCCTTCGTGACCGTCGCCCGGCACGTCGTCGTCGACGGGCAGGTGCTGCTGCGGCTGCACGGCGGCTTCGGCTACGCCCAGGCCTGCGACGGCAGCGTGGTGGCCTACGGCGCCGACAACCTCGCCGGCCGCGAGGAGGGCGACGAGTCCGTGTGGACCGTGCAGTTCGTGGGAACGGCCCGGATCTTCGCGCCCGGACCGGCGGAGCTCGAGCTCTTCGGCCGCGCCCCGCACTCGGCGGACGACGCGCCCTTCATCCCCGAATACCTGTGCATAGAACCCCAGTTCATCTCCCTGCACCACCTCGAAGGCGTACCCGCGCGACGAGCCGAGCACTCAGCGTGAACTAACATTTGGGGCGTGCCGCGCTCACTTGTCACCGATGCCCCACCCGACACCGGCCCCGACACCGGCACCCTGCGCACGCTCCTGCGCCGCTACGACGGCGCCGGCGAGCCCGTGGCCTGCGAAACCCTCACCGAGGGGCTGCTGAACCGCGGCTACCGCCTCTCCACCACCCGTGGGCGCTTCTTCCTCAAACACCACCTGGACGGGGACCGCGAGGCCATCGCCCGCCAGCACTCGGTGACCCGCCGCCTGGACGCCCTGGGCCTGCCCGTCGCCCCGCCCGTCGCGGACAGCGACGGCAACACCGTCACCGTCCTGGGGGGCCGCTGCTACGCCCTGCACCCCTGGATCGAGGGACGCCACCGCGACGGCGGCGAGCTGACCGCCGCCCAGTCCCGCCGCCTGGGCGCGCTGCTGGGCCATGTGCACACCTGCCTGGAACAGGTCATGAACGGCCCCGAGAAGGCCGCTGCGGGCCCCTCAGGGGCCTCGGACACGGCGGCCCGGCCGGAGGAGACCTTCGCCCTCATCGAGGACCTCCTGGGGCTGATCCGCGGCCGTCCCCGCGATTCCTTCGACGAATTGGCCGAACACCGCCTCGTCGAGCGCCGCGCCCTGCTCGAGCGGCACGCCCACCGCCGCCCGCCCGCCGCCGCCACGCCGGCCCGCGGCTGGGTGCACGGCGACTTCCACCCGCTGAACCTGCTCTACCGCGGCGGCGAGCCCGCCGCGATCGTCGACTGGGACCGGCTCGGCGTCCAGCCCCGCGCCGAGGAGGCCGTGCGCGCCGCGGTGATCTTCTTCCTGAAGCCCGACGGCACCCTCGACCTGGCGAAGATACGGCCGTACGCGCGCGCCTACCGCCGGGCGACGGGCGCGGACGCGGCGGAGCTGGCCGCGGCGGTGCACCGGGTGTGGTGGGAGCGGCTGAACGACTTCTGGATGCTGCGCTGGCGCTACCAGCTCGGCGACCACCGCGCCGACCCCGGCTTCCCGGCGTCGGCCGCGCTGTCGGTGTGGTGGACGCGCGCGTACGAGTCCGTACGCGACGCGTTCACGGACTGACGCTCTCAAAGAAACGAGCCGGGCCGCTGGTGCGGCCCGGCTCGGTGGTTCAGCCCGTGGGGCCCTGGGCGGTGTTGCCCTGGGTGGCCGGGCCCTGGGTCGGCGGGTTCGGGGTCTGCGGCTTGTTGTCGCCGCCGCCCGTCGGACCGGTGGACGGCTGGGTCGACGGCTGCGGGTCCGTCGAGGGCTGGCCGGTCGGGCCGGTGGACGGCTCCTGGGACTGCGTCCCATGACTGGGCCAGGTGTTGGTGTCGTTCTCCGAGTCGGAGCCGTTGTCCCGCTCGCCGGCGTTGCCGGTCGTGCCGCCCTGCTCGTGCCCCGGCGACGCCTTCTTCGGCGGCTCCTTGCTGGACTTGGCGGACGGCGAGTCGGAGACGGTGACCGAAGTCTTCGGCGTCTCCTTCTTGTTGCTGTTGCCGCCGACGGCCCCGCTCTTGACCATGAAGGCGATGCCCGCCACGACCGCGACGATCGCCAGCGCGGCGACCAGCCACATCTTGCTCTTGCCGGATCCGCCCGGGCCGCGGCCGCCGTGGCCGCCGTCGAAGCCGCCGTCGTCGCCCTGGCGCCGCGGCATGACCGGCTGCTGCGAGGTGTCGCCGTGCTGCGGGTGCGGCATGGCCGTGGTGGCGCCCATGCCGACGCCGCCGATCACCTGGGTGGCGGCGGTGGCGTGGTCGACCGGACCGGTGTTCCACACGCCCGTGTGGCTGCCGGCGTCGTGCAGCATCTGCAGGCCGTACTGGACCAGCCCGCGCATCTCCTCGGCGCTCTGGAACCGGTCGTCCGGGTCCTTGGCGAGGGAGCGCATGACCAGGCCGTCCAGCTCCGGCGGCACCGTGTCCAGCACCTGGGACGGCGGCACGGGGGTGTCCTGGACGTGCTGGTAGACCACCGAGAGCGGGGTCTCGCCGGTGAAGGGCGGGCGCAGGGCCAGGAGTTCGTAGAGCAGGCAGCCGGTGGCGTAGAGGTCCGAGCGGGCGTCGACGGTCTTG
The DNA here is from genome assembly GCF_014655595.1 of Streptomyces griseocarneus. Classification (GTDB taxonomy): domain Bacteria; phylum Actinomycetota; class Actinomycetes; order Streptomycetales; family Streptomycetaceae; genus Streptomyces; species Streptomyces griseocarneus. The sequence goes on from NZ_BNBL01000004.1 coordinate 177,380, forward strand.
CCGAGGGCCTGCTCGGGGGAGAGGTACTGCGGGGTGCCCATGACCATGCCGGTCTGGGTCATGGTCGACGCCGCGCCGTGCAGGGCGCGGGCGATGCCGAAGTCCATGACCTTGACGGCGCCCGTATTGGTGATGATCACGTTGGCGGGCTTGATGTCACGGTGCACGATGCCGTGCTGGTGGCTGTAGGCCAGCGCCTCGAGCACGCCCGAGACGATGATCAGCGCCTGCTCCGGCGGCGGCGCCTCGGCGTTGAGCAACAGGTCCCGGATGGTGCGGCCTTCGACCAGCTCCATGACGATGTACGGCACGACGTTGCGGCCGACGGTGTCCTCGCCGGAGTCGTACACGGCGACCACGGCGTGGTGGTTCAGGCCGGCGACGGACTGCGCCTCGCGGGTGAAGCGGGCCTTGGAGACCGGGTCCTCGGCGAGATCGGCGCGCAGGAGCTTCACCGCGACCGTGCGGCCCAGGCGTACGTCCTCGGCGGCGAAGACCTCCGCCATGCCGCCGCGGCCCAGCCGGTGGGTCAGGCGGTAGCGGCCGTCCCCGACCAGTCCGCCGTTACCCCACATTTCAGGCACATCGGGCATTCCGCCCCCGGTGGCGTCAGGGTCGGATGGACCCTGGGCGCTCTGCGTCTGTGCCATCAGTCCTCGCCGTCGTGTCTGGTCCGCTTCGCGTTGGGAGGCGAATGCGCGGGGAAACTCTGTGAAGCTGCCTTCCGCTAAGGCACGCTACAGCCTCCGGGGCATGTGCCGGTCCGGGATGGACCGGCTATCAAACCCGTACCGGTATGAGCAAGGCAAATCCCGTGACACCTTGTCGCGCATCCGGTCACGGAACGGGCACGCGGCTTGACGTGCCCGTGGCCTGGGGCAGACTTGGCCGGGATACGACGAAGATTCGACGAGGAACAGCCGGATCAGACCTTTGAACAGGGGCTCCCAGGAGTCCGTAATGGTCTGTTCGACGGTTTGTTTGACGCGAGGCAGTGCGCCGAGGGGGAAGTAACACCATGAGCCAGGACGGCGCACAGGGCCGTTACGCGGGACGGACCGTCGGCGGCGGCCGCTACCAGCTGCGCGATCTGCTCGGCGAGGGCGGCATGGCGTCCGTACACCTGGCCTACGACTCGGTCCTCGACCGCCAGGTCGCGATCAAGACGCTGCACACCGAGCTGGGCCGCGAGGCCTCCTTCCGCGAGCGCTTCCGGCGTGAGGCGCAGTCGGTGGCCAAGCTCACCCACACCAACATCGTCTCGGTGTTCGACACGGGCGAGGACGACCTCGACGGGTCGACCATGCCGTACATCGTCATGGAGTACGTCGAGGGCCAGCCGCTGCGCTCGGTGCTGGACGCGGACGTGGCGCAGTACGGCGCGATGCCCACCGAGAAGGCACTGAAGATCACCGCCGATGTGCTGGCGGCGCTCGAGGTCAGCCACGAGATGGGCCTGGTCCACCGCGACATCAAGCCCGGCAACGTGATGATGACCAAGCGCAACGTGGTCAAGGTCATGGACTTCGGCATCGCCCGCGCCATGCAGTCGGGCGTCACCTCGATGACGCAGACCGGCATGGTCGTCGGCACCCCGCAGTACCTCTCGCCCGAGCAGGCGCTGGGGCGCGGCGTCGACGCCCGTTCCGACCTGTATTCGGTCGGCATCATGCTCTTCGAGCTGCTGACGGGCCGGCTGCCGTTCGACGCGGACTCGCCGCTGGCCATCGCCTACGCGCACGTCCAGGAGGAGCCGGTCGCGCCCTCCACGATCAACCGGTCGATCCCGCCGGCCGTGGACGCACTGGTCCTGCGCGCGCTGAAGAAGAACCCGAACGAGCGCTTCCCCAGCGCCGAGGCGATGCGCGACGAGTGCGCCCGGGTGGCGGGCACGGCGATGGCGGCGCCCTCGCCGATCATCATCGCGGGCGGCCCGCCGGCCCGCAGCGGCGCCGGCGTCGGCTCGGCGGTCTTCCCGCCCGTGGACGGCCACGCGCCCGCTCCGGGCCCGCAGAGCGTCCAGACGCCTTACCAGCCCGCCACGGGCCCCCAGAGCCCGTACAGCGGCGGCTACGGCCCTTCCACGCCCCCTCCCGGCCCGCAGGGCTACCCCACCGTCACGCAGCCCTACCAGAGCGGCCCGAGCACCCCGCCGCCCTACACGGCCTCCTCGGCCTCCGTGGGCGGCTCCGGTGGGGGCGGCAAGAGCAACAAGCCGGTCCTCATCGGCTCGGGCGTGGTGGCGGTGCTGGCCGTCATCGGCGTCATCGCGGCCATCGCGCTGAACGGCAAGGGCAAGTCCGACGAGGGGAAGGACAGCCCGAACCCGTCGGCGTCCGCGGCCACCCCGGGCGGCGGCGTCAGCGGCGGCACGACCGGCGGCGGCACGACGGGCGGCGGCACCCAGGCGAAGGTCAAGGAAGGCGACAAGTCCAAGACCATCGACGCCGAGCGGTGCACGAAGGCCTACGACAACTACCGCGACAAGACGAAGAAGAGCGCGCCGGACTTCAAGTACATCTACATCGACTCGGTGAAGGAGTGCCTCGTCGCCGCCGGGTGGAAGTACCGGATCGACACGGTGGACGAGAACACCTGGGGCAAGGGCACCGTGATGACCCAGCTCCCGGACTCGAGCGACCCGTTCGACCCCAAGACCGGCCAGTTCGTGCTGACCGTGTCGACGGGCCAGGCGCCCTCCTAGGCGCCGGGCCGGACCTTCGGACCTTGCGGCGAAGGCCGGTCACCGGGAACGTCCGGTGACCGGCCTTCGGCCGTCATGCTCTTCTGCTGGTCCGCGGGTCCGCAGATGCGGGTGCGGGTCCGCAGACGCGGGAGCGGGTCCGCAGCTGCGGGCGCGGGTCCGACGCGGGAGCGGGTCTACAGATACGGGCCCGAGCGGGCGCCGCCGTGCTGCGGGACGTCGTGGTCGTCGTCGCCCGCCACGCCGGCCGGCAGGGCCCGGCGCATCTGCTCCAACTGGGCCCGGGCGGCCATCTGCTGGGCGAAGAGCGCGGTCTGGATGCCGTGGAAGAGACCCTCGAGCCAGCCGACCAACTGGGCCTGCGCGATGCGCAGCTCCGCCTCGGTCGGAATCGTCTCGTCCGTGAAGGGCAGCGACAGGCGCTCCAGCTCCTCCACCAGCTCGGGGGCCAGCCCGTCCTCCAGCTCCTTGACGGAGCTGTGGTGGATCTCCTTGAGCCGGACGCGGCTCGCCTCGTCCAGAGGTGCCGCGCGCACCTCCTCCAGCAGCTGCTTGATCATGCTGCCGATGCGCATGACCTTGGCGGGCTGTTCCACCATCTCCGTCACCGGGACCTCGCGCGACTCGTCGTCGCCCTCCCCGCCGCCGGGGCTGGCGCTGCCGAGAGCCATGCCGTCCGGTCCCACGACCAGGACGTGCGGGCTCTCCTGCGACCGTTCATTCCTCGGCATATCCATGCCGCCATTCTCTCGCACAGGTGATTTCCCCCTGGTGATGCCCCCGTACACACCTGATCCAACGCGGGGGCGCACAGAGGCGCACAGATTTTCGGGCGCGCGCCCCGTGCCGCCGCCCGCGGGAGCTGTCCGTCCGGGGTCCGTCCGGGGCCTATCTGCGGCGCAGGCGCAGGGCGATGAAGCCCAGACCCAGGCCCGTGAGGGCCATTCCGGTGCCCAGCGGCAGGACCCGCATGACCCGTTCCCGGTCGGCCCCGGAGGACTCCTGCCGGGCCTGCTCGGGCGCGGCGCGCCGGGCGGGTGCGCGGGGCGGCGCCGGCTTCGGGGCCGGCTCCCCGGCCGTCGCCGTCGCCCCCTCGTCCGCCGGCCGCTCCCCGGCCTCCGGGCCCGCGGCGTCCGACGGCGTGTCGGGCGACGGTTCGGCGGCACGGCCGGGATGCCTGCGGCCGGCGCCCGCCGCCGTGCCGGCCAGGTCTCCCGCCCCGGGCGACGGCGGCGCGGACGGGAAGACGGTGGTCGACGTCGTGGAGGCGACCGGTATCGAGGGCGGCGGAGGCGACGGCTCGGGCTCCTTCGCCCGCGCGGCCTCCGGCGCTATCAGGGAGGCCGACACCGCCAGTCCGAAGAGGATCGCCGCCCTCGCTCCACGCCCCATGTCGCCACCCTCCGTACGAGTCACCCCCCTACGGACACCCCCAACCCTCACACGCGCGCCGCCGGGCGGCGCGCTGAGCGGCCGGTCGGGTGAACGCGGCGGGCGGCGGAAGGCTCGGCGCGTTTGGCAGGCTCGGAAGGTGCGGACGGCACGGTCACGCTCCTCACGTAGTGAGGAGCACCTTGCCGACGTGCGAGCTCTCCTCCAGCACCCGGTGCGCCGTCACGGCGTCCCGCAGCGGCAGCGTGCGGTCGACCACCGCCCGTACCCGCCCTCCGGCGATCAGCGGCCACACGTGCTCGCGCACGGCCGCCACGATGGCCGTCTTCTCCGCGAGCGGCCGCCCGCGCAGCGAGGTGCCGGCGACGGCCGCCCGCTTGGTGAGCAGCTTGGCCAGGTCCAGCTCGGCCTTGCGGCCGCCCTGGAGGCCGATGATGGCCAGCCTGCCGTTGACGGCGAGGGCGTCGATGTTCCGGTCGAGGTACTTCGCGCCGATGATGTCGAGGATGACGTCCGCGCCGACGCCGCCCGTCACCTTGTGCAGTTCCTCGACGAAGTCCTGGGTGCTGTAGTCGATGAGGATGTCGGCGCCCAGCTCGCGGCAGCGCTCGAGCTTGTCCTGGCCGCCGGCCGTGACCGCCACCCGGGCGCCGACCGCCTTCGCCAGCTGCACGGCCATCGTGCCGATGCCGCTGCCGCCGCCGTGCACCAGGAACGTCTCGCCGGGCCGCAGCCCGGCCACCATGAACACGTTGGACCAGACGGTGGCGGTCACTTCGGGCAGGGCCGCGGCCGAGACCAGGTCCGTGCCGGCCGGTACGGGCAGCAACTGCCCCGCCGGGACGCAGACCTTCTCGGCGTAGCCGCCGCCGGCCAGCAGCGCGCACACCTCGTCCCCGACGGCCCAGCCGTCCACGCCCGGCCCCAGCGCCGAGATCCGGCCGGAGACCTCCAGGCCCGGGTAGGGGGAGGCGCCGGGCGGCGGGTCGTAGAAGCCCTGCCGCTGCGCCACATCGGCGCGGTTGACCCCACTGGCCACGACGTCGACCAGGACTTCGCCCTCGCCGGGCACGGGGTCGGGGACCTCGGCCCACACCAGGGCCTCGGGTCCTCCGGGTACGGGAACGGTGATCGCATGCATGCCAGCGAAACTACCGCCGGGGGCGTTCTGATTCCCGGGGCGCGCGCTATTCGCCGGATCCGGCCGGACGCGCCCGCACGATCGTGATCAGACGGTCCGTCGACTTGAGGGGGCTCGCCTCCGGATCGTCGTACGCGAGCAGCCGGTGACCGCGGAGCACGGACACCACGAGGTCGTCCGTGTCCCGCACCCCGCGTCCCACCTCGGCCTTGACGACGGGCCGTTCGACGAGGTCGAGGCCGCTGCCCTTCTGGATCAGGTCCTCCATGACGGTGCCCGCGCTGGGGCTGAGCACGGACATGCCCAGCAGCCTGCCCGCGGCGCTGGCGCTCGTGATGACCGCGTCCGCGCCCGACTGCCGCAGCAGCGGGGCGTTCTCCTCCTCCCGCACCGCCGCGACGATCTTCGCGGTGCGGTTGAGCTGCCGGGCGGTGAGCGTGACGAGCACGGCCGTGTCGTCGCGCTGGGTGGCGACGATGATCTGACGGGCCTTCTGGACCTCGGCGCGCAGCAGGACGTCGCTGCGGGTGGCGTCCCCGATGACGCCCGCGTAGCCGTGGGCGGTGGCCGACTCCACGACCTTGGGGTTGGGGTCGACCACGACGATCCGCTCCTTCTCCCGGAGGGAGGCGGACGGGCCGCAGATGGTCTGCACGGCGGAGCGGCCCTTGGTGCCGAAGCCGACGACGACGGTGTGATCGCGCAAGGCGGACCTCCAGCGGGTCAAACGCCATTGCTCGCGGGTGCGCTCGGTGAGGACCTCGAGGGTGGTGCCGACCAGGATGATCAGGAACAGGACGCGCAGCGGCGTCACCAGCAGGACATTGCTCAGCCGGGCGCTGTCACTGTGCGGGACGATGTCGCCGTATCCGGTGGTGGACAGGGTGACGGTGGAGTAGTAGACGGCGTCGAGGAAGTCCACGCTGCCGTCGGCGTTGTCGTGGTAGCCGCCGCGGTCGGAGTAGACGATGAAGACCGTGGCGACCATGACCAGCAGCGCCATGAGCAGGCGCCGGTAGACCTGCCGTATCGGCGGCACGTGGTAGCGGGGCAGCAGGACGCGGAAGTCGGTGTCCTTGTGGGCTTCGCGGGCGGCGGCGTCCTGGCGCGGGAGGTTCACGGGGCGCCCCCGGCCCCGCGCCATTCCTCGTGCCACTCCTCATGGCGTTCGCCGTGCCGCTCGTCGCGCCATTCGTCGCGCCATTCGTCACGCCATTCGTGCCAGGGGAAGGCCAGGAGGGCGGCCTCGCCGCCCCGGTCCGCACCGCCCGGGGGGACGACGGCCAGCGCGTCGGCCGCCGCCAGGCCGCGCAGCATGGCGGGCCCGTGGAAGCTCAGCGGACGGGCCGTGCCGTCGCCGCGGCGGACGACGGGTACGAGGCGGGTGTCGGTGGGGTGACCGGATACGGGCTCGGTGAGCCGGGCCGCCACCCGCCGCGCGGGCGGCCGGCCGGCGAGCGCCCGCAGCAGGGGCTCGGCGAGCGTCAGCAGGCCCGCCACGGCGGCGAGGGGGTTGCCGGGCAGCCCCACCAGGTGACGGCCGGACGCGAGGCGGGCGAGCAGCATCGGGTGACCCGGCCGCACCGCGACCCCGTCCACCAGCAGCTCCGCGCCCAGCCGCCGCAGCGTGGGGTGCACGTGGTCGACCGGGCCGGCGGCGGTGCCACCGGTGGTCAGGACGACGTCGGCATCGGAGGCCTCCAGAGCGGCGCGCAGCGCCGTCTCGTCGTCGCCGAGGCAGCGGGTCTGGGCGACCTCGGCTCCCAGGGCGCGCAGCCACGGGGCGAGCATCGGCCCGAGGGCGTCGCGGATCAGCCCGTCGTGCGGCAGCCCCTCGCGCAGCAGCTCGTCGCCGAGCACGAGCACCTCGACGCGGGGGCGGGGCACGACGCGCAGCTGGTCGTAGCCCGCGGCCGCGGCCAGGCCGAGGACGGCGGGGGTGACGGGCGTGCCGGCGGCCAGCAGTTCGTCGCCCGACTGGCATTCCTGGCCCTTGGGCCGGATGTCCTGGCCCTGCGTCAGGTGCCGGCTGGCGTAGAGCTCCTCGTCCAGGCGTACGGTGCCGTGCTCGCTGCGCAGGACGGCCGTGGCACCGGGCGGCACCCGCGCGCCCGTGGCGATGGGGACGGCCTCGCCGTCGCCCAGCGGGCCGACGTCGCCGTGACCTGCGAGCACGCCGCCGCCGTCCTTGGGCAGCCGCCACGGCCCGGGCCCCGCGACGGCCCAGCCGTCCATGGCGGAGGTGTCGAACGACGGCAGGTCGGTGAGCGCGGTCAGCCGTACGGCGAGCAGGTGCCCGAGGGCGTCGCCGAGGGGCCGTACCGACGGCTCGAGCGGCCGGGCGGCCCGGGAGGCCGCGGCGCGGGCGGCGGCCCAGGAGGGGTGCGTCTCTGCCATGGGGTGGGTGGGGTCCGATGTCTCGGTGGGGCCCAGGGGGTGGTCCGGGCCTTCGGGCGCCGGGTCGCCCCCGAGGAACCGGGGTCCGGGTCCAGGTCCGGGTCCGGGTCCGGCGGGGTCCCCGGGGCGGGGGAACGGCGAGGCGGGGGAGGTTCCTTCCCCGGACCGCATCGTGTCGTAGAACCGGACTCCCGCGAAGGGCACGTCGAGCTCGTCGTCGGCCGCCTTGGAGGCCGTGCCGGCGGGGGTGCGGGAAGGCGGCCGGGCGGGCGTGCGGGAGGGGGTGCGGGTGGGCGTGCCGGTGGGCGTACGGGAAGTTTTTCCGGCGGGCGTGCCGGTGGTCCCGCGCGAGCCGGCCTCGTCGGCGAACGGGTCCTCGACGAAGTCGAAGGAGAAGAGACCGCCGCCCGGGCGCGGCGAGGCGGACCCCGGCCGCACGCCGGGCGCGGGACGGCGTTCGTCGGCGAGCAGGGCCAGCGCCTCGTCGGTGGCGCGGTCGAGTCCTGCGTCGTCCTCCAGGTCCCTCATGACGACCCGTCCGGCGTCCCGGGCCCGTCGGCCGCCCGGGCCTCCTCGGCCCACCGGGCCGCCAGCGCGCCGGCCTCGCGGATCGCCGCCGCCACCGCCTCCGCTCCGCCGCCGCGCTGGGCGGCGACGTATCCGACGAGGAAGGTCGTCAGGGGCGCCGCGGGCCGCGCCACGCCGTGCGCGGCGTCGCGCGCGAGGTCGAGGAGTCCGGTCGTGTCGACGTCGAGTTCGATGCCCAGCTCGGCCTTGACCGCGGAGATCCATTCATCCAGCACGCTCCTATCGTCCCTGATGCGTGCACGGGCCGTGCTGATGTCCTCCCAGGTGTCGCAGTCGAAGGAGGCGGTGGGGTGGTGGACCCGGGTGAGCGACAGGTCGGCGGTGACCAGCCGCAGCGGGAGCCCGGCGAGCGTTCCGTGCTCGGCCGCGAGCAGGGCGAGCTCGCGGCGCAGCGACTCCGTGCGGTAGGCGGCCACCAGCGGCTGCTCCCGGCCGCCGGGGTCGGTGAGCACGGCGCCGTCGGCGGCCGCGGCCCCGTCCAGTGCCTCGTGCAGCGCCCGTACGGCCGCCGGTGCCAGGAACGGCAGGTCCGCCGAGAGGACGAGCACCCGCTCGGCCGTGACCCGGCGCAGGCCGGCGTCCAGCCCCGCGAGGGGGCCGCCGCCCGGGGGCTCCTCGCGGGCCCAGGTCACCGGTCGGGCCGTGGCGCGCCGTGGCCCGACCACCACCGTGCTCCCGGCGTCGCCGCAGGCGCCCAGGACCCGGTCCAGGAGCGTCCGGCCCCCGACCCGCAGCCCGGGCTTGTCCGCCCCGCCCAGCCGCCGTGCGGCGCCTCCGGCGAGCACTACCGCGTCGTAAACCGTCATCCGTCGAGTATGGCCAGGCGTACGGGCACGGTGGGCGGACGGCCGGCGGGTCCGGCGCCGGGGCCGCCGCCGCTGCCGCTGCCGCTCAGACGGTCCGCAGGAGCACCGCCGGCTGCTCGACGCAGTCGGCGACGTACCGCAGGAACCCTCCCGCCGTTCCGCCGTCGCACACCCGGTGGTCGAAGGTGAACGACAGCTGGACCACCTGTCGTATCGCCAACTCCCCGTCGTGCACCCACGGCTTGGGGGCTATCCGGCCGACGCCGAGCATGGCCGCTTCCGGGTGGTTGATGATGGGCGTGGAGCCGTCGACGCCGAACACCCCGTAGTTGTTCAGGGTGAACGTGCCGCCGGTCAGCTCGGCCGGGCTGAGCTTGCCCGCCCGCGCGGCCTCGGTGAGCCGGGCCATCTCGACCGACAGCTCGACCGCGTTGCGCGCGTGCGCGTCCCGGACGACCGGCACGACCAGGCCGCGGTCGGTCTGCGCCGCGAACCCCAGGTGGACGTCGGGCAGCCGGACGATCTCCTGGGCGTCGACGTCGACGGTCGCGTTGAGCTCGGGGTACTTCGCGAGGGCCGCCGTGCAGATCCGCGCCAGGAGTGCCAGCAGGGACACCTTGGCCCCTCCGGAGGCGTTCATCGCGTGGCGGGCCGCCATCAGCTCCGTGGCGTCCGCGTCCACCCAGCACGTCGCGTCCGGGATCTCCCGGCGGCTGCGGCTCAGCTTCTCCGCGGCGACGCCGCGCGCTCCGCGCAGCGGCACGCGCAGTCCGTCGGCCGTCCGGCGGCCCGCGGCGACGCGGCGGCCGGACCGGGCTCCCGGGCGGGCCGCGTGGCCGGCGGGCGCCGCCTGCGCCTCGCGCGGCGCCGGGGCCTCGGGCACCGTCTGTGCCGCTTGCGCCGCCCGGTCGACGTCGGCGCGCAGTATCAGCCCGTCCGGGCCGGTGCCGCGCACCTGGGCGAGGTCGACGCCGCGTTCGCGGGCGAGGCGCCGGACGAGCGGGGAGATGACCGCCAGGGCGGTGGGCGCGGGGTCCGGCTCGGCCGGGCGCCCGCCGCCCTGGCCCGTCGGCCGGACCCTGCGGCGACGCGCCGCGGGGGCCTGCGTGCCGTAGCCGACCAGCACATTGCCCGAGCCCTCGCCGTCGCTCCCGCTGCCGTCGGCGTCCCCGGCGGGCGGCCGGGGCGCCGGCTCGCCGACCGCGACCGTCAGCAGCGGTGCTCCGACGGGCAGTTCCGTCCCCTCGTCGCCGAAGCGGGCGGTGACCACTCCCCCGTAGGGGCAGGGGACCTCCACCATCGCCTTCGCCGTCTCGACCTCGACCACGGGCTGGTCGACGGCGACGACGTCGCCGACGTTCACCAGCCAGCGGACGACCTGTGCCTCCGTGAGTCCTTCACCCAGGTCGGGCAGCGTGAACTCGCGCACCACGGCCATCAGCGCGCACCACTCTCATATTCGTCGACGGTCCATTCCGATTCCCACTGCAGGCGCGCCACCGCGTCCAGCACCCTGTCGACGCCGGGCAGATGGTGCTTCTCCAGCATGGGCGGCGGATACGGGATGTCCAGCCCCGCGACGCGCAGCACCGGTGCCTCCAGGTGGTGGAAGCAGCGTTCGGTGACGCGGGCCGCGATCTCGCCGCCCGGGCCGGCGAAGCCGGGCGACTCGTGGACGACCACGGCCCGGCCGGTGCGGCGCACGGAGGCGCAGACGGTCTCCTCGTCGAAGGGCACCAGCGACCTGAGGTCGACGACCTCCAGGTCCCAGCCCTCGGCGGTGGCCGCCTGGGCGGCCTCCATGCAGACCGGCACCGACGGCCCGTAGGTGATGAGCGTCGCGGAGGTGCCCGGCCGGCGGACGACCGCGCGGCCGATGCCGGGGACCGGCTCCGGGCGGTCGGGATCCCAGTCGGCCTTGGACCAGTAGAGCCGCTTGGGCTCCAGGAAGATGACCGGGTCGTCCGAGGCGATCGCGGCGCGCAGCAGGCCGTAGGCGTCGGCGACGGTCGCCGGAGCGACCACGTGGAGGCCGGGCGTGGCCATGTAGTACGCCTCGGAGGAGTCGCTGTGGTGCTCGACGCCGCCGATGCCGCCGCCGTAGGGGACGCGGACGGTGATCGGCATGGGCAGGGCGCCGCGCGTGCGGTTGCGCATGCGGGAGACGTGGCTGACGAGCTGCTCGAGCGCGGGGTAGGCGAAGGCGTCGAACTGCATCTCCACGACGGGCCGCAGCCCGTACATGGCCATGCCGACCGCCGTGCCGAGAATGCCGGCCTCGGCCAGGGGCGTGTCCGTGCAGCGCTCCTCGCCGAACTCCTTGGCGAGCCCGTCGGTGACCCGGAAGACGCCGCCCAGGGTGCCGACGTCCTCGCCGAGGACGTGGACGGACGGGTCGTCGGCCATGGCGTCGCGCAGGGCGCGGCCGAGGGCCTGCGCCATGGTGACGGGCTTGCGGCCGGTGTCGACAGGCGCGGTGGTCATCGCTGCCTTCCTTCCTGTGGGCCGCCGTCCTGGGAGCCCGGGAACTCCCCCGCTGCGGTCAGCTCGGCTCGCAATTGTGCTTGCTGCTCGCGCAGTTGGGCAGTCTGCTCGGCGTAAACATGTGCGAACAATTCCATCGGGTCGAGCACGGGGTCCTGGTGCATCCGCTCGCGCAGGTCGGCGGCCATGCGCTCGGCAGCGTCCTGTTCGGCCCGTACGGCGCTGTCGTCGAGCAGCGCGCGGCGGGTCATCTCGCGCTCCATCAGCGCGATCGGGTCGTGCGCGCGCCAGGCCTCGACCTCGGCGTCGGTGCGGTAACGGGTGGCGTCGTCGGCGTTGGTGTGCGCCTCGACGCGGTAGGTGATGGCCTCGACCAGCGTGGGGCCCCCGCCGGCGCGGGCGCGCCGCACGGCCTCGGAGAGGACCTCGTGGACGGCCGGGGCGTCGTTGCCGTCGACCAGGCGGCCGGGCATGCCGTAGCCGACCGCCTTGTGGGCGAGCGACGGCGCGGCGGTCTGCTTGGCGAGCGGCACGGAGATGGCGAAGCCGTTGTTCTGCACGAGGAAGACGACCGGGGCCCGCCAGACGGCGGCGAAGTTGAGCGCCTCGTGGAAGTCGCCCTCGCTGGTGCCGCCGTCGCCCACCATGGCCAGCGCCACGACGTCGTCGCCCTTGAGCCGCGCGGCGTGCGCGAGGCCGACCGCGTGGGGCAGCTGGGTGGCCAGCGGGGTGCACAGGGGGGCGATGCGGTGTTCGTGCGGGTCGTAGCCGGTGTGCCAGTCGCCGCGCAGCAGGGTCAGCGCCTCGACGGGGTCCAGGCCCCGTACGACGGCGGCCAGCGTGTCGCGGTAGCTGGGGAAGAGCCAGTCGCGCTCCTCCAGGGCCAGGGCGGCGGCGACCTCACAGGCCTCCTGGCCGGTGGAGGACGGATAGACGGCCAGCCTGCCCTGCCGGGTCAGGGCGGTGGCCTGGGTGTTGTAGCGCCTGCCGCGCACGAGGTGGCCGTAGAGCCGCTTCAGCAGCTCCGGGTCCAGCCTGTCGGCGGCCTCGGTGCCCAGCAGACGGTAGGGCTCCGCGTCGGGCAACAGCGGCGCGGGGTCGGTACGGGGTTGCCAGGCCGGGGGCGGGGTGGGCCGGTACGAGCCGGGCTGCTCCAGAACCGTCATGGCGAGCACCTCCTCTTGGGACGAGCTTGACCGGAAAGCGACCTGCGCTCTCCCTACCGATTGTTCGGTCGACGGCACTTTTTGGCTACAGGCGGCCCAAGCCTGTGGACAAACGGTTCTCCACAGCCTGAGATATGGGCAGGGCGTCCATGAAGGGGAGGCATGGCGGTATGCCGGACGAACAGATGGCCACTTCGGGCGGCAGACCACCCGCCCGCCCGCTCGACGACATCGACCGCTCGATTCTGCGCATGCTCCAGAGCAACGGCCGGGCCTCGATACGGTCCGTGGCCGAGCGCGTACACGTCTCGCGGGCGAACGCCTATGCGCGGATCAACAGGCTCATCGACGACGGGGTCATCCGGGGCTTCGGCGCCCGGATCGACCAGGAGCGGGCCGGGCACGGCGCGTCGGCGTACATCACCATGAAGATCGTCCAGAACTCCTGGCGGACGGTCCGCGAACAGCTCAGAGAGCTGCCGGGGGTCGCTCACATCGCCCTGGTCAGCGGCGATTTCGACGTCCTGCTGCTGGTGCACACCAAGGACAACCGCGCGCTGCGCGAGCTGGTCCTCACCCGCATCCAGGCCATCGAGGAGGTGCTGAGCACCCGGACGTTACTGGTCTTCGAGGAGACGGACCTCAAGGAGGACCGGCACGCCGGCCAGGACCGCCCCCTCGACGAGGGCCGCTAGCGGTACGCGCCGGTGGCGCCGCGTGCGCCGCCGGCCGTACGTGCGCCGCTAGCGGCCGGCCGTACGTGTGCCGCTAGCGGTACGTGCGCAGGCCCGCGAAGGCCGTGCGGATGACGGCGTCGGCGACCTCGTCGCTGGTGGCCGCCCCGCCGCGCTCCGGGCGGTACCACTCCACCACCGAGTTGATCATTCCGAAGAGCAGCCGGGTCGCCAGCCGGACGTCCACGTCCTCGCGGAGGTCGCCGTCCGCGGCGGCCTCCTTCAGGAGCTCGGCGACCTGGTGGTCGAACTCGCGGCGGCGCTCCATCGCCCAGCGCTCGGTGCCCGTGTTGCCCCGCACCCGCAGCAGCAGCGTCACGTACGGCAGCTCGGCCATGAGCACCCCCACCGTGCGCCGGGTGACGTACTCCAGCCGGTCGATCGCCCGCCCGCCGGTGGCTCCCGGCTCGTCCAGGACGGCGAAGAGCTCGTCGAGCGCGCGGCTTATCGCCAGCCGCAGGAGCTCCTCCTTGCCCTTGACGTGGTGGTAGATCGAGGACTTGGAGATCCCGGCCGCCTTGGAGAGGTGCTCCATGGAGGTGCCGTCGTAGCCCCGCTCGTTGAACACCGTGACGGCGACCGCGAGCAGCGATTCGGGCGTGTAGGTGTCGCGCTTGGCCATGGTCATGATTACAGCAGGCTCTCTTCGACGGCCGCACGGCGGCGCAGGGGCTGGCAGGCGGCGTAGCGGCCGCCGGGGTATTCGTCGTCCAGGTTCCGCAGCACCAGGCGGACCCAGCCGTAGGTGACCGCCCGGCCCCACTCCAGGGGGCCCATCGGGTAGTTCACGCCCAGCCGCATGGCGGTGTCGGTGTCCTCGCCGCTCGCGACGCCACGGCCCACGGCGTCCTCGGCGAAGTCGGCCAGCATCGCGACCGTCCGGGCGACGATCATCCCGGGGACGTCGCCGATGACGCTGACCTTCTTGCCCAGGGCCTGGAACAGGCCGGTCGCCGCCTTCAGGTCCGCTTCGGGCACGGTCTCGGAGGCGGCGAGCGCGACACGGGCGCAGCCGCGGTAGTCCAGGGCCAGGTCGAAGGTGATGCGGGGGCTCCGGTGCGCCCCGCTCGTGGCGCCCGAGCCGTCGGCCAGGGCGAGCTCCGTGCCGCCGGGCAGCGAGATGAACCCGTCCCGCCCGGCAGGGGCGCGGTCGTGGACGACCTTGATGCCCGCCTCCTCGATCATCGCCCACAGGACGTCGGCGTTCGCGGGCAGCCGGCCGTGCCGGCCGACCGCGTCGGGGGCCGCGCACGGCTCGGCGGTGTGCGGCCGCGGGCGGTCCGCGCCCTCGGCGTGGTCGAACCAGCCCCGGCCCGACTTCCGGCCCAGCAGGCCGGCCTCGACCAGGCGCTGCTGGGCGAGCGAGGGCCGGAACTTCGGGTCGTGGAAGAAGGCCTCATGGACCGAACGGGTGACGGCGTTGTTCACATCCTGGCCGATGAGGTCGGTCAGCTCGAAGGGCCCCATGGCGAAGCCGCCGCTCTCGCGCAGCACGGCGTCGATGGTGGCGGGGTCCGCCGCGCCCTCCTCGTGGACGCGGAAGGCCTCGGCGTAGAAGGGCCGCGCGATCCGGTTGACGATGAAGCCGGGGGTGTCGGCGCAGCTCACCGGGGTCTTGCCCCAGGCGGCCACGGTGGCCCGGGCGCGGTCGGCGGCCGCCCGGTCCGTGGCGTGGCCGCGGACGACCTCCACCAGCGGCAGCAGCGGCGCGGGGTTGAAGAAGTGCAGGCCGACGAGCCGCCCGGGCAGGCGCAGGGCGCCGCCGACGGCGGTCACGGAGAGGGAGGAGGTGTTGGTGGCGAGCAGGCAGTCGTCCCCAACGACCGATTCCAGGCGGACGAACAGCTTCTGTTTGGCGTCGAGTTGCTCGAGAATCGCCTCGATGACGAGCGCCGAGTCGGCGAGTTCGGCCGGGTCCTCGGCGGGGCGCAGGCGTTCGAGGGCCGCGTCCCGGCGGGCCGCGTCGAGCCTGCCCTTGTCCACGAGGCGGTCGAGGCGGGCGGCGATGCCGCGCCCGGCCTCCGCCGCGCGGCCCGGCGCGGCGTCGTACAGCCGCACGGGATGCCCTGCGAGCAGGGCGACCTGGGCGATGCCCTGGCCCATGGTCCCGGTACCGACGACCGAGACGGTGCGGGCCGGGTCGATTGCGGTCATGGCAGTGATCCTCCCCGATGAGTTGTCCACAGGTTCGCCGGGCCCCCTTGTCCCGACCGATCGTTCGGTTACTGTATCCACCGGGGGTGCTGTCGGTCCCCCGTTATCTGTCGGTCCCCCGTATCGGAGCCCCGCTCGACGAGGAGTTGGTCAGACGTGACCGCCGCACTCACCACCGCCCAGTTGACCGAGAAGCACCTCCCGACCCTCGACCAGGCGCTGGACGTCATCCGCACGCGCGCGTACTGGTCCCCGTTCCCCGAGCACCCCAAGGCCTACGGCCCCGAGGGCGCGCCCGGGAGCCTGGACGCCGCCGCGGGCCAGGCCGCCTTCGACGCCCTGCGCGGCAAGCGCTTCGAGCTGGACCAGCCGGGCACGGACGGCTGGACGGCCACGGAGTTCTCGCCCTTCGGCCTGGAGCTGGGCGTGGAGTATCCGCACGCCGACATCGATGTCCTGCTGCCGGCCCTGCGCGCGGCCATGCCCGCGTGGCGGGACGCCGGCCCGCGGGTACGGGCGGCGGTCTGTCTGGAGATCCTCGCGCGGATCAACGCCCGCACCCACGAGTTCGCGCACGCGGTCATGCACACCAGCGGCCAGGCGTTCATGATGGCCTTCCAGGCCGGCGGCCCGCACGCCCAGGACCGCGCCCTGGAGGCCGTCGCCTACGCCTACGACGCCCAGACCGCCGCTCCCGCGTCCGCCCAGTGGGTCAAGCCGCAGGGCAAGCGCGATCCCCTCGAGCTGAACAAGCAGTTCACGGCCGTCCCCCGGGGCATCTCGCTGGTCATCGGCTGCAACACCTTCCCCACCTGGAACGGCTTCCCCGGACTGTTCGCCTCCCTGGCGACCGGCAACGCCGTGCTGGTCAAGCCGCACCCGCGCGCGGTGCTGCCGCTCGCGCTGACCGTGCGCATCGCACGCGAGGTGCTGCGCGAGGCCGGGTTCTCCCCCGACCTGGTGGCGCTGGCCGCCGAGCGGGACGGCGAGGGCATCGCCAAGACCCTGGCCCTGCGCCCGGAGATCCGCATCATCGACTACACGGGCTCCACCGCCTTCGGCGACTGGCTGGAGGAGAACGCCCGCCAGGCCCAGGTCTTCACGGAGAAGGCCGGGGTCAACACCGTGGTCATCGACTCCACCGACGACTACAAGGGCATGCTCTCCAACCTCGCCTTCTCCCTGTCGCTCTACAGCGGCCAGATGTGCACCACCCCGCAGAACCTCCTCATCCCGCGCGAGGGCATCGCGACCGACGCCGGGCACAAGACCTACGACGAGGTGGTGGCCGACCTGGCGACCGCCGTGGACAAGCTGCTCGGCGACGACGCCCGGGCCAACGCCCTGCTGGGCGCCATCGTCAACGACGGGGTGAAGTCCCGCCTCGAGGCGGCCGCGCAGCTCGGCGAGGTCGCGCTGGCCTCCCGGTCCGTGGCCAACCCCGACTTCCCCGGCGCCACGGTCCGTACACCCGTGATCGTCAAGCTGGACGGGGCGAAGCCGGACAGCGAGGCGGTCTACCGCTCGGAGTGCTTCGGCCCGGTGTCGTTCGCGGTCGCCGTCGACTCGGCGGCGGAGGCCGTGGAGCTGCTGCGCAGCACGGTGCGCGACAAGGGCGCGATGACGGTCGGCGCGTACACCACCTCGGCGGACGTCGAGCGGCTGGTGGAGGAGGCCTGTCTGGAGGAGTGCGCCCAGCTCTCCCTCAACCTCACCGGCGGCGTGTACGTCAACCAGACGGCCGCCTTCTCCGACTTCCACGGCTCCGGCGGCAACCCGGCGGCCAACGCCGCCCTGTGCGACAGCGCGTTCGTCGCGACGCGCTTCAGGACCGTGGAGGTGCGCCGGCCGGCCTGATCCGGTCAGAGCGGTGCCGGGCCGCCCCAGTGGAAGAGCGCCATGGCGACGCTGGTGGCGAGGTTGTAGCTGGAGACCTGGGGCCGCATGGGCAGGGCGACCAGCCGGGTCGCCCTCTCCCTCAGCTCCGGCGAGATGCCGTGCCGTTCGGAGCCGAAGGCGATCAGCGCGTCGTCAGGGAGGGGGACGGACCGGATGTCGTCGCCCTCCGGGTCCAGGACGTACAGCGGCCCGGGCGGCAGCTCCTCCAGGGGCAGCCGCTCGACGGCCGTGGCGTAGTGCAGGCCCGCGCCCGACCGCACGGCGTTGGGGTGCCAGGGGTCGAGGTCGCCGGTGGTGACCACACCCGCGGCCCCGAACCCGGCGGCCAGGCGCACGACCGCACCGACGTTGCCGAGGTTGCGGGGGTTGTCCAGGACGACGACGGGCGCCTGCCGGGGCAGCCGCGACATGGCGTCGAGGTTGGCCGTGCGGTCCCGGCGGTCGGCCAGGGCGGCCACGCCCGTCGGGTGGATCCTGGGCACGAGCTCGCGCAGCGTCCGCGCGGGCACCTCCACCAGGAGCCGGTCGAGGGTGTCCGTCAGGTCGCCGGCGAGATCGGCCGCGAGCGCCAGAGCGGCCGCCTTGTCGCTGGTGACGGCCGCCCGCACGGGGGCCCCGAAGCGCAGGGCGTGCTTGAGCGCGTGGAAGCCGTCGAGCAGCACGGCGTCGGGGGCGGTGGCCGCCCATTGCCGCAGCGCGGCGGCGGCCCTGGCGTCGTCCTCGGTCATGCGCCTCAGCCTACGGGGCGGATTTCTCCGTCTCCGGCGGCGCCTCCCGGCGGATGCCGGGAACGGCCGCCCGGGATCCGGCGGGGAGCTCCGGCTTCGGCGCGGGCCGGGCCCCGGATACCAGCGTCCGCAGCACGTCACCCGTCCGCCGCAGGAAGGACGTGGGCAGGAAGACGGCGTCCGCCACGATCATCGCCAGCGAGAAGAACGGCAGCCCGAGCAGCACGGCGATCCCCACGTGCTCGGCCATCATCACCGCCAGCAGGACGTTCTTGACCCGCCGGTTCAGCAGCGTGAAGGGGAACGCCACCTGCGCGGCCACCGTGCCGTAGCTCAGCAGCAGCACCACGACCCCGCTGCTCGCGAGCAGGTGGGAGAGCCCCGGCCAGGGCGAGAAGTAGTCGAGGTGCATCGGGTAGTAGAGCGCGGTGCCGTCCTGCCAGCGCCCGCCCTGCACCTTGTACCAGCCGGCGGTGGCGTAGATCAGGCAGACCTCGGCCATGATCACCAACAGCGCGGCGTTGTGCGCCAGATGGGCCAGCGTGTCCAGCACGGCCCGGGGCTCACCGGGGGCGTGGCGCCGGACGAACCACCACAGGCCGTGCACCAGCCACAGCCCCCACAGGGCGGTCGCCCAGCCGATCCCGGGCAGCGGGCCGCGAGCGGTCCACGACAGCCCGGTCCCGCCGAGGACCTGCGCGGCGACGAGCGCGAGACCGCACGCCGCCCACAACACGACGCCGGGCACGTCCCGGTCCGCACCGCGCTCCGCATCCGCATCGCGTCCGGCGCGGCGCGCGCGCCGGGCATCGAGCGACCAGACCTGGCCGCAGCGGGTGAACACCGTGTACAGCGCCATCAGATGGATGACGTTGTCACCGCCGTCGCCGATGAAGACGCTGCGGTTCTGCAGCGCCAGCACCCCGAGCATGTACAACACCGACATGGTGCGCGTGCGCCACCCGAGCATCAGCAGCACGCTGGAGACGATCGCCAGCGCGTAGACCGTCTCGAACCACAGATTCCCCCGGGACCACATCAGCGGGGTGAAGGCGTGGTTGTCGGCGGTCAGCTGCCGGGCCAGGTCCCAGCTCCAGGGCGCGTCGGGCCCGTAGAGCTCATGGCGGTTGGGCCACTCGCGCAGCAGGTAGCACAGCCAGGTGAAGGACAGCCCGATGCGGACGACGGCGGTCTGGTACGGGCCCAGGGAGGAGCCGGTGACGCGGGCGAGCCCGCGCTGGAGGGAGGAGACGCTCATCGGTTCTTCGCCTCCCCGAGGTCGGCGGTGGTGACCGGCCACCAGGGCAGCAGCCGCTGGACCGGCTTGGCGCCGGCCTTCTCATCGCTCCACGGCGGCGGGGCGATGGGCACGGTCACGGACCGCACCTGCACGCGGTCGACCGGCCGGCCGTCCCGCTCGGAGCCCAGCCGGGAGACGACGAGGCGGCGGATGTACTGCTCGGACAGACGGCCGCGCAGGCCGTTCGGCTGCTCGCCGGCGTCATGGGTGCCGGCGTAGAAGTCCCAGGCGCGGCGGAGCTCGTTCTGCCGGGTGTGGCTGGGCAGGGGGTTGTGGAGGATGGCGGCGCCGTCCCGGGCGGACAGGTCCGTCCAGCCGGTGACGACCGGACGGCCGTCCGGACCGCGCAGCTCGGCGCGGGCCTGGACCGCGATGTTCTGCTGCAGCGGGTTGGGGGCGAAGAACTTCCAGTTCTGTTCGAACTCCGGGAGGACGTAGTCGTCGATCTCCGCCGCGTGCTGCTTGCTGACCGTGTTCGCGGGCGCCACGTGCAGGAACACCATCGTCAGGTGCACCGCCGCGGCCACCGCCACCAGCGCGGCCCCGGCCGCGACGACGACGCGTGAGGGCAGGGACAGCCCCTCGAGTCCGGCGTCGCCGCCGGGCCGCTCGTGTCCGTCGTCCGTCTCCATACCCGCCCCGTTTCCCTGTGCCGCGCCTTGCTGCCATGTGCACGCCGTCTCCGGCGCGCACCCGAACCGTACCGACGACGTCCCACGAGGCACAGCGCCCCCGGGTTATCCACAGGGTTGACACGGTCCTGGGCTCCCCCCACCATTGAACCGAACGATCGGTCGGTAGGGAGATTCGGCAGCACGAGCACGAGGGGGCACGGCATGACCACGACTGCGCCGGAGGCAGGAGCGCTCGAGGCGGTGTTCGACGCCGCCGTCGCCGCCGACGAGCGCGTCGAGCCACGCGACTGGATGCCCGACGCCTACCGCGCCACCCTCGTCCGGCAGATCGCCCAGCACGCCCACTCCGAGATCATCGGCATGCAGCCCGAGGCCAACTGGATCACTCGGGCGCCCTCGCTGCGGCGCAAGGCGATCCTGATGGCCAAGGTGCAGGACGAGGCGGGCCACGGCCTGTATCTCTACAGCGCCGCCGAGACCCTGGGCACCAGCCGCGAGGAGCTGCTCGACAAGCTGCACAGCGGCCGCCAGCGCTACTCCTCGATCTTCAACTACCCCACCCTGACCTGGGCGGACGTCGGTGCCATCGGCTGGCTCGTCGACGGCGCGGCCATCACCAACCAGGTCCCGCTGTGCCGCTGCTCCTACGGGCCCTACGCCCGCGCGATGGTCCGCGTCTGCAAGGAGGAGTCCTTCCACCAGCGCCAGGGCTACGAACTCCTGCTGGCCCTGAGCCGGGGCACCGAGGCCCAGCACGCCATGGCCCAGGACGCGGTGGACCGCTGGTGGTGGCCCTCCCTGATGATGTTCGGCCCGCCCGACGACGAGTCCGCGCACTCCGCCCAGTCCATGGCCTGGAAGATCAAGCGTCACTCCAACGACGAGCTGCGCCAGCGCTTCGTCGACATCTGTGTCCCGCAGGCGGAGTCACTCGGGCTGACCCTCCCCGACGCGGACCTGCGATGGAACGAACAGCGCGGGCACTACGACTTCGGCCCCATCGACTGGGACGAGTTCCACGAGGTGCTCCGGGGCAACGGCCCCTGCAACGACCAGCGGCTCGCCCAGCGCCGGCGGGCCCATGAGGAAGGCGCCTGGGTGCGCGAGGCTGCCGCGGCGTACGCGGCCAGGCATGGGGAGGCAAGCGCATGACCGGCACCGACTGGCCGCTGTGGGAGGTGTTCGTGCGCAGCAGGCGCGGCCTGTCGCACACCCACGCCGGCAGCCTGCACGCGCCCGACGCGCAGATGGCCCTGCGCAACGCCCGCGACCTGTACACCCGGCGCGGCGAGGGCGTCTCGATCTGGGTGGTGCCCTCCACCGCCGTCACCGCCTCCTCGCCCGACGAGAAGGACCCCTTCTTCGAGCCCTCCGCCGACAAGCCCTACCGCCACCCGACCTTCTACGACATCCCCGAGGGGGTGCAGCACCTGTGACGGCCGCACTGGCTCTGGGCGACGACGCCCTCGTGCTCTCCCACCGCCTGGGGGAGTGGGCCGGGCACGCGCCCGTGCTCGAGGAGGAGGTCGCCCTCGCCAACATCGCCCTGGACCTGCTCGGACAGGCCCGCGTGCTGCTCTCGCTCGAGGGCGACGAGGACGAACTCGCCTATCTCCGCGAGGAACGCGCCTTCCGCAACGTCCAGCTCGTCGAACAGCCCAACGGCGACTTCGCGCACACCATCGCCCGCCAGCTCTTCTTCTCCGCCTACCAGGAGCTGCTGTACGGACAGCTGGCGAGCGAGGGCCGGTCGGCCTTCGCCCCGGTCGCGGCGAAGGCGGTCAAGGAGGTCGCCTACCACCGCGACCACGCGGAGCACTGGACGCTGCGCCTCGGCGACGGAACGCCCGAGAGCCACGAGCGCATGCAGCGCGCCCTGGACACCCTCTGGCGGTACACGGGCGAGCTCTTCGAGCCGGTGGAAGGCCTGCCCGTCGACTGGACCGCGCTGCGCGACGGCTGGCTGACCACCGTGACCGACGTCCTGGCCCGCGCCACGCTGACCCTGCCCGCCGGCCCCCAGCTCGGCGCGTGGACGGCCGGCGCCGGCCGGCAGGGCATCCACACCGAACCGTTCGGCAGGATGCTCGCCGAGATGCAGCACCTGCACCGCAGCCACCCGGGGGCGACATGGTGACCACGCCCACGCCCATCGGCCCCTCATCCCTCGGCCCCACCCCCCTCGAGGAAGAGCTCCGCGAGCTGGCCGGAGCCGTCCCCGACCCCGAGCTGCCGGTGCTCACCCTCGCCGAGCTCGGCGTGCTGCGCGGCCTGCACGTCACCGGCCCCGGCCGGGTGGAGGTGGAGCTCACCCCCACGTACACCGGCTGCCCCGCCATAGAGGCGATGTCGGCGGACATCGAGCACGTGCTGCGCGAGCGGGGGCAGGAGGAGGTGACCGTCCGCACGGTCCTCTCCCCGGCCTGGTCCACGGACGACATCACCGCCGAAGGACGGCGCAAACTGGCCGAGTTCGGCATAGCCCCGCCCAGGCCGACGGGCCCGGCGAGCGGCCCGGTGCCGGTCGACCTCACCATCCGGTGCCCGCACTGCGGATCCACCGACACCACACTGCTCAGCCGCTTCTCCTCCACCGCCTGCAAGGCCCTGCGCCGCTGCGAGGCATGCCGCGAACCGTTCGACCACTTCAAGGAGTTGTAGATGGCAGCGGCCCGCCATGGCGCCTTCCACTCCCTGCGAGTGGCGGCCGTCGACCCGCTCACCGACGACTCGGTCGCCGTCACCCTCGCCGTGCCCCCCGCGCTGCGCGAGGACTTCCGCCACGCCCCCGGCCAGCACCTGGCTCTGCGCCGGAGCGTGGACGGCCAGGAGATACGCCGCACGTACTCCATCTGCGGCCAGGCGCCCGGCGCCGACGGACCGCGGACGCTGCGGGTGGCGGTGCGGCTGGTGGACGGCGGCGTGTTCTCCACCTACGCGCTCAAGGAGCTGGCTCCCGGGGACACGGTCGAGGTGATGGCCCCCGCCGGGCGGTTCGTGCTCGAGCCACGCCCCGGCCACTTCGCCGCGATCGTCGGCGGCAGCGGCATCACGCCCGTGCTGTCCATCGTCTCCACGCTGCTGGCCCGCGAGCCCGGGGCCCGGTTCTGCCTGATCCGCAGCGACCGCACGACGGCGTCCACGATGTTCCTGGACGAGGTGGCCGACCTCAAGGACCGCTACCCCGGCCGCCTCCAGCTCGTCCAGACGCTCTCCCGCGAGGAGCAGCAGGCCGGACCTGCGTCCGGACGGCTCGACGAGGAGCGGCTGACCCGGCTGCTGCCCGCGCTGCTGCCGGTGGACACCGTCGACGGCTGGTTCCTGTGCGGCCCCCACGGCCTCGTGCTGGGCGCGGAGCAGGCGCTGCGCGCCCTGGGAGTCGCCCGCGAGCGCATCCACGAGGAGATCTTCCACGTGGAGGACGCGCCGTCCGGGCCACGGGCCGGGGCGGGTGCGCCGCGCGGTCCGGAGCACAGCGCGGTGACCGCGACGCTGGACGGGCGCAGCGGAAGCTGGCCGGTGCGGGACGGGGAGTCGCTGCTGGAGACGGTGCTGCGCAACCGCCCCGACGCCCCGTACGCCTGCAAGGGCGGGGTGTGCGGGACGTGCCGGGCGTATCTGGTGTCGGGCGAGGTGCGGATGGACCGGAACTTCGCGCTGGAGCGGGAGGAGCTGGACGCGGGGTACGTGCTGGCCTGCCAGTCGCATCCGGCCACGGAGAAGGTGGAGCTGGACTTCGACCGCTGACGTTCCCAATTCCCTCGCACTGCCCTAACTTGACGAACCGTCAGATGCAGTGGGCGTGCGAGCGGAGGGCCGGGCAGTGGACTTCACCTTCACCGAGGAACAGCAGGCCGCCGCCGAGGCGGCGCAGGCCGTCCTGTCCGGGGTCTCCCCCGACGCCGTGCCCAGTCCGGCGCTGGTGCCGGGCGCCGTCGCCGAGGACTTCGACCGCGACCTGTGGCGCCGGCTGGCCGGCTCCGGCCTGCTGAGCCTGACGGTCCCGGCCGACCACGGCGGCGCGGGGCTCGGGCCGATCGCCCTGTGTCTGGTGCTGCGCGAGGCCGGGAAGGTGCTGGCGCGCGTTCCGCTGCTGGAGACGGGCGCGGCGGCCCTGGCCCTGCGGAGGTACGGCGCCGCCGGGGCGGACCGTCTGCTGCCCGCGATCGGCCGGGGCGAGCTCGTCGTGACCGTCGCCGCCAGCGGCCGTACCGGCCATGACGGGGCCGAGCTGGCCGTCTCCGCCCGCCCGGACGGCCGGGCCCACTGGCTCCTCGACGGACTGCAGACGGCCGTCCCCTGGGCCCAGGGCGCCGACCGCGTCCTGCTCCCCGCCCACACCGCCGACGGCCGCACGGTCCTCGCCCTCGTCCCGCCGGACCGCCCCGGAGTGGGGCTCGCCGACCAGGTCTCCACCAGCGGCGAGCGGTACGCACAGGTGGCGCTGGAGTCCGTACGCGTCCGGGACGACGAGTTGATCACCGCGGACGGCGCGTGGGAGTGGCTGCGCGGCCTGCTGGCCACCGGCACCTGCGCCCTGGCCCTCGGCCTGGGGGAGGCCGCCGCGGCGATGACCGGGGCGTACACGAGCAAGCGCGAGCAGTTCGGCTTCCCCATCGCCACGTTCCAGGCGGTGGCGGTCCAGGCCGCCGACCGCTACATCGACCTGCGCTCGATGGAGGCGACGCTCTGGCAGGCCGCCTGGCGCCTCGAGTCGGGGGCGCCGGGCCCGCTGCCGGTGGCGGCCGACATCGCCGTCGCCAAGGTCTGGGCCGCGGAGGGCGTACGCCGCGTCGTCCAGACCGCACAGCATCTGCACGGCGGCTTCGGCGCGGACACCGACTACGCCCTGCACCGCTATCACGCGTGGGCCAAGCAGCTCGAGCTCTCGCTCGGCCCGGCCGCCGCCCACGAGGAGGCCCTGGGCGACCTGCTGGCCGCCCACCCCCCGACGGACCGGATGACTACGGGCTGACCGGATGACTACGGCTAGATGACCGTGCCGGGAGTGCCGTCGCCGGCCACGACCGGGCGGCCGACGGCCTCCCAAGTCTGCATCCCGCCGTCGACGTTCGCCGCGTCCATGCCCTGCTGCACCAGATAGGCGGTGACCTGCGCGGAGCGGCCGCCGGACCGGCAGATGACGTTGATGCGGCCGCCCTCGGGCGCCTTCTCGGTCAGCTCACCGAAGCGCGCCACGAAGTCGCTCATGGGAATGTGCAGGGCGCCCTCGGCGTGCCCCGCCTGCCACTCGTCGTCCTCCCGCACGTCCAGCAGGAAATCGTCCGACGCGAGAGCGTCGACGCCGACCGTGGGAATCCCGGAACCAAAAACCATGACCCCGACGCTACCCGACCAGCGAGGCCAGATGGGCCTCACGCTCGGCGATCTGGGACACCAGGCCGTCGGCGATCTCCGCCAGCAGCCCGTCCGGGTCGTCCGGCGCCATTTTGATCATCGCGCCGATCGCCGAGGACTCCAGGTCGGCGGCCACCATCGACAGCAGTTCCTTGCGCTCGGCCAGCCACTCCAGCCGGGCGTACAGCTCCTCGCTGTGGCTGGGCCGCCGCTGCGCGGGCACCGGCCCGGCCGCCCACTCCTCGGCCAGTTCCCGCAGCAGCGCCTCGTTGCCCTCGCCGTAGGCGGCGTTGACCCGCACGATGAAGGCCTCGCGGCGCACCCGGTCCGCCTCGTCCAGCGCCAGGTCCGGGTGGGCCTTGCGGACCAGCTCGCGGTAGGACCGGCGGGCCTCGTCGCTGGGCCGCACCCGCTTGGGGGGCTGCACCGGCTTCTCGGTCAGCATCGCCGTCGCCTCCGGCGAGAGCCCCTCGCCGTCCATCCAGCCGCCGAACAGCTCGTCGACCCCCGGCATGGGCTGCACCAGCCCCCGCGCCTCGCGCGCCCGCCGCTGGTCCTCCGCGTCGCCCGTGCGCGCGGCGACCGCCTCGGCGATCAGCGCGTCCAGCTCGTCGAGGCGGGCGTACATCGGCCCGAGCCGCTGGTGGTGCAGGCGGGAGAAGTTCTCCACCTCCACCCGGAAGGTCTCCACCGCGATCTCGAACTCGATCAGCGCCTGCTCGGCGGCCCGTACGGCCTTCTCCAGCCGCGCGGTGCTCTCGGTGGGGCCGGGATCGGCGGGGCCGGGGCTCGCGGATCCGGGGTCGGCGCTCTGCTCAGCTTCCGGGTTCATCACCCGCCCAGCGTACGAGGTGCCCGCCGGCCCCGGGCACGGCTTCCCGCCACAGGGCCCCGGGACGGCCCCGGTCCCTGGTCAGACCCCCATCTCGGCCGCCAGCCGCCCGGCACGCACCGCGGCCAGCAGCTCCGCGTGGTCCGCCTCCGTACGGTCGGCATAGGCCACGGCGAACGCCGCGATCGCGTCGTCGAGCTCCTCGCTCCTGCCGCAGTAGCCGGCGATCACCCGGGGATCCGCGCTGTGGGCGTGCGCCCGGGCCAGCAGGGCGCCGGTCATGCGCCCGTAGTCGTCGATCTCGTCGCTCGCCAGGGCCGCCGGGTCGACGCTGCCCTTGCGGTTGCGGAACTGCCGCACCTGGTACGGCCGTCCCTCGACCGTCGTCCACCCCAGCAGCACGTCGCTGACCACCTGCATCGACTTCTGCCCCAGCACCACGCGCCGCCCCTCGTGCCCGTCATCGGGCGACGCGAAGCCCGCCGCGCGGGCGTACGGCAGCAGCACCGAGGGCCGGGCCTCCTTCACCTGGAGCACCAGCGCCTCGCCCCGGTGGTCGAGCAGCAGCACCACGTACGAGCGCAGCCCCACGCTCCCCGTGCCCACCACGCGGAACGCCACGTCCTGCACCTCGTACCGCGCCAGCAGCGGCAGCAGGTCGGGCGGCAGCGTCCGCGTGTACGCGCCCAGCGCGGCGGCGACGGCCGCCGCCTCGCCGTCCGGGACCCGGCGCAGCACCGGCGGCGCGTCCACGAAGCGCCGGCCGCCCGCGCCGTCCTTCTCCGTGGCCTTGGCCGCGAAGCGCGCGCTCGTGTTGCGCCGGGCCTTCTCCACGACCCGTTCCAGCGTTCCGGCCAGCTGATGGGCGTCCGCGTGGGAGACGAGTTCCTCGTCGGCGATGGCGTTCCACGCCTCTATGGCCGGCATCCGGGCCAGCAGCCGCATGGTGTGCCGGTACGCCCCCACCGCGTCGCGCGCCGCCTCCCGGCAGGTGACCTCGTCCGCCCCCGCCTCCCGCCCGGCCAGCACCAGCGACGCGGCGAGCCGCTTGACGTCCCACTCCCACGGCCCGTGCAGCGTCTCGTCGAAGTCGTTCAGGTCGATGATCAACTCGCCCCGGGCGTCGCCGTAGAGCCCGAAGTTGGCCGCGTGCGCGTCGCCGCACAACTGCGCGCCCACTCCGGTGACGGCCGTGTCCGCGAGGTCGTGGCCCATCAGGGCCGCCGAGCCGCGCAGGAAGGCGAACGGCGAGGCGGCCATGCGGCCCACGCGTATCGGCGTCAGCTCCGTCAGCCGCCCGGCGTTGCCCGCCTCGACCGACTCCACCGCGCCGGGCCGGGAGTCACCCGGCTTCCAGTCGGCGTGCGCACCCCGGGGCACCCGCTCCCGCAGCGCCTTCCCGGCGGCCTTGCCCCCCTTGCGCGCAACCCCCTCGGCCACCGGACGAGCGAACCCAGGTACGTACGGCAGTCGCGTCATAGCGCCGCCACCTCCCCCTCCACCACGGCACGGCACCTTCCCCCGCGCGGCGTCACCGGCGTCAACGTGCCCTGACGGTACCGCCTGCCCACCCCGGCCGAAGGAGCGCGCCGGACCACACCGGCGCACCGCCCCGCCCCACCCCCACGCGGGCGGAGCCGCCCGGTGGCCGGATCAACTCACCCCGGGCACTGCGGTCGTGGCTCAGGAATCAGTGGACGGCCTGTCGGACGAACGCCCGGGACGGCATCGTGGTGATCGTCACTCTCCGCCCCCGGGACTCCGCGGAGGCAATCTCTGCCTGCCCTGCCGGGCATCGCAGGCGTACGGACGGCCCGGCACCGGGGCGGGACGACGCGGGCGGCGCTCCCGGCCCGCATCGGGCCGGAGCCCGCCAGGCGCGCGCGGACATGACGAACATGACGAAACGGCCCCTCCAGGTGACTTTCGTCACTTGGAGGGGCCGCATCGTATGGTGCGCGAGGGGGGAGTTGAACCCCCACGCCCTTTCGGGCACTGGAACCTGAATCCAGCGCGTCTGCCTATTCCGCCACCCGCGCATGGGTGCGTCTTCCGGTTTGGGACCGTTCCCCCGGCGTTTCCGCCCGGTTCGTGTCCGTCCGCCTTCCGACATGCAGAACATTAGCACGGCCCGGAGGGTGCCTTCACACCCATTGCCGCTGGCCCGTGCTCCGGGGGGCCGCGAGGAGGGCTCCGGTTGCGGGACACTGACATCAAGGCGGCTCTACGATCCCCCGTGGGCGATGTGGGCGGCCGAGCAAGGCGACACTCGTCACTCATGGCGCCGAAGGGGAACCAGCTGTTTTCCCGACGCGTGGATACGATCAGTAAGCAGTATCAGGAACGACACTGAGCATCAGAGACGTCACTGAGGGAAGGAGGTGCCCCGTGGGAGTACTGAAGCGCTTCGAGCAGCGACTCGAGGGTCTCGTGAACGGCACCTTCGCCAAGGTGTTCAAGTCCGAGGTGCAGCCGGTCGAGATCGCGGGCGCACTCCAGCGGGAGTGCGACAACAACGCGACCATCTGGAACCGCGACCGCACCGTCGTCCCGAACGACTTCATCGTGGAGCTGAGCGCCCCGGACTTCGAGCGGCTCAGCCCGTATTCCGGCCAGCTCGGCGACGAGCTGTCCGGCATGGTCCGCGACTACGCCAAGCAGCAGCGGTACACCTTCATGGGGACCATCAAGGTCCACCTGGAGAAGGCCGACGACCTCGACACCGGTCTGTACCGGGTCCGCAGCCGCACCCTCGCCTCCAGCGAGTCGCAGGACCCGCAGGGCCGGCCGCAGGCCGCCCCGCGCGGCAGTGGCGCCGTCACCAGCGGGGCCGGCTACGCCTCCCCCGCGGGCGCGCCGCCCATGCCCACCTCGCCGCCGCCCGGCGCCCGCCCCCTGCCGCGCTCCGGCGGTCCGGGGCCGGGGGCCGTGCCGGGCACCCAGACGCGCCGCTGGATCGAGATCAACGGCACCCGTCACCAAATCTCGCGGCCCACCCTCGTGCTGGGCCGCAGCACCGAAGCGGACGTACGCATCGACGACCCCGGCGTCTCGCGCCGGCACTGCGAAATCCGGGTCGGCACCCCCGCGACGATCCAGGACCTGGGGTCGACCAACGGCATCGTGGTGGACGGGCAGCACACCACGCGCGCTACGCTCCGCGACGGCTCACGCATCGTCGTGGGCAGCACCACCATCGTTTATCGGCAAGCCGAAGGGTGAAGCGGGGGCAATGTCAGAGCTGACCCTCACGGTCATGCGGTTGGGTTTCCTCGCCGTCTTGTGGCTGTTCGTCATCGTGGCCGTACAGGTCATTCGCAGTGATCTTTTCGGCACCCGCGTGACCCAGCGCGGCTCGCGCCGGGGCGGCGCCGGCGACGGTCGCGCCCAGCGCGCCCAGGCCGCGCCGCCGCAGCAGCGCCAGCAGCAGCCGCCGCAGGCCGGCGGCCGCCGCGCGGACCGCGGCCGGCGCGGCGCGCCCACGAAGCTGGTGGTCTCCGAAGGCACCCTCACCGGCACCACGGTGGCCCTGCAGGGCCAGACCATCTCCCTCGGCCGCGCGCACGACTCGACGATCGTCCTGGACGACGACTACGCCTCCAGCAGGCATGCCAGGATCTACCCCGACCGCGACGGCCAGTGGATCGTCGAGGACCTCGGGTCGACCAACGGCACCTATCTCGACCGGACCCGGCTGACCACTCCGACCCCGATCCCGCTCGGCGCGCCGATCCGCATCGGCAAGACCGTCATCGAGCTGCGGAAGTAGTAGGACCATGACGACCGGAGGGTGGGCAGCGTGGCTGGGAAGGGGCTGTACCCGGAGCCGACGGGCGAGGTGCGCATGAGTCTGTCACTGCGCTTCGCCGCCGGATCGCACAAGGGCATGATCCGGGAGGGCAACGAGGACTCCGGTTACGCCGGCCCCCGCCTGCTCGCCATCGCCGACGGCATGGGCGGCCAGGCCGCCGGCGAGGTCGCCTCCTCCGAGGTGATCTCCACTCTGGTCACGCTCGACGACGACGTCCCGGGCTCCGACATCCTCACCTCCCTCGGCAGTGCCGTGCAGCGCGCCAACGAGCAGCTGCGCGTCATGGTCGAGGAGGACCCCCAGCTCGAGGGCATGGGCACCACCCTGACCGCGCTCCTGTGGACCGGTCAGCGGCTGGGCCTGGTGCACGTCGGCGACTCCCGCGCGTACCTGCTGCGCGACGGCGTGCTGACGCAGATCACCCAGGACCACACGTGGGTGCAGCGCCTGGTCGACGAGGGCCGCATCACGGAGGAAGAGGCCACCACCCACCCGCAGCGCTCCCTGCTGATGCGCGCGCTGGGCAGCGGCGACCACGTGGAGCCGGACCTCTCGATCCGCGAGGTGCGGGCCGGCGACCGCTATCTGATCTGCTCCGACGGGCTCTCCGGCGTGGTCAGCCACCAGACGATGGAGGAGACCCTCGCCAGCTACCAGGGCCCGCACGAGACGATCCAGGAGCTGATCCAGCTCGCCCTGCGCGGCGGCGGCCCGGACAACATCACCTGCATCGTCGCCGACGTCCTCGACGTCGACGGCGGTGACACCATGGCCGGCCAGATCAACGACACGCCCGTGATCGTCGGCGCGGTCGCCGAGAACCAGATGCAGCTCGGCGACAACGGCGCCATGCAGACCCCGGCCGGCCGGGCCGCCGAGCACGCCCGCGCCCACCGGCCCGTACCTCCCCAGGACGCCTCGGGCGGCTTCGGCCCGCCCGGCAGCGGCGAGGCGGGGATGGGCGGCGTGCCGGACGGTTCCTTCGGCCCGTTCTCGGACGCGGACTTCGTCAAGCCGCAGCGCAAGGGCAAGTGGCTCAAGCGGTCGCTGATCATCGTGCTGGCACTGGGTCTCGTCGGCGGCGGCCTCTACGGCGGCTACCAGTGGACCCAGACCCAGTACTACGTGGGCGCCAAGGACAACGACCACGTGGCCGTCTACCAGGGCATCAACCAGGACCTGGCGTGGGTGAGCCTCAGCAAGCTCTACCAGGACCACCCCGAGATCGAACTCAAGTACCTCCCGGTCGACCAGCGCAGCCGCGTGGTGGACACGATCACGGTCGGCAGCCGCGAGCAGGCCCTGCAGAAGGCCAAGGAGCTCGGCACGCTCGCCGGCGCGTGCAAGAAGGAGGACGAGCGCCGCAAGGCCGAGGCGCAGCAGCGGGAGAGCGAGAAGCAGAACAGCGACCGCACCGGTGGCGCCAGCAAGGAACCGGGCGCCGCCGAGACCCGCAACAACGCCGTCCAGGCCACCCCGGCACCGTCCCCGGGCCCCACCCTCAGCGAGGAAGAGCAGAAGTTGGTCCCGCAGTGCAGCAGCGCATCGCAGTGAAGCCGTAGGGGGCCATCAAGCCATGTCAGCCATTTCACCCATGCCGAACATGCCCAACACCACCAACACGACGACGATCAGCACCGAGGGCCCGCCGAGCCGGCGCAACACCGAGCTCGCGCTGCTGGCCTTCGCCGTGCTGATCCCCTGCTTCGCCTACGCCAACGTGGGCCTGGCCATGGACGGCGAGATGCCGTCCGGCCTGCTCGGCTACGGCCTCGGCCTCGGCCTGATGGCGGGCGTCGGGCATCTGGTGGTGCGCAAGTTCGCCAGGTACGCCGATCCCCTGCTGCTGCCGCTGGCCACGTTCCTCAACGGCATCGGCCTGGTCATCATCTGGCGGCTGGACCAGTCGCCGCGGCTGCAGGCCCGGAAGTTCTTCACGGCCAGCGCCACCAACCAGCTGATGTTCTCGGCGCTGGGCATCGCGCTGTTCGTGGCCGTGCTGATCCTGCTGAAGGATCACCGCATCCTCCAGCGCTACACCTACATCTCCATGGTGGCGGCGCTGATCCTGCTGGTCGCCCCGATGTTCTTCCCCGCGAAGTTCGGCGCGCGCATCTGGATCACCATCCCGGGCCTGGGCTCGATCCAGCCGGGTGAGTTCGCAAAGATCGTCCTGGCGATCTTCTTCGCCGGCTATCTGATGGTGAAGCGCGACGCCCTGGCCCTGGCCAGCCGCCGCTTCATGGGCCTGTACCTGCCCCGCGGCCGTGACCTCGGCCCGATCCTGGCGGTCTGGGCGTTCTCCATCCTGATCCTGGTCTTCGAGACCGACCTCGGTACGTCGCTGCTGTTCTTCGGCATGTTCGTCGTGATGCTCTACGTCGCGACCGAGCGCACCAGCTGGATCGTCTTCGGTCTGCTGATGTCCGCCGTCGGCGCGGTCGCCGTGTCGACCTTCGAGCACCACGTCCAGGAGCGCGTCACCGCCTGGCTGCACCCCTTCGACGCGTTCAAGGACGGCAGCTCCGACCAGATCGCCCAGGCGCTGATGGCGTTCGGCTCCGGCGGCGTCTTCGGCACGGGCTGGGGCCAGGGCCACTCGGACCTCATCGGCTTCGCCGCCAACTCCGACTTCATCCTGGCCACGGTCGGCGAGGAGCTGGGCCTGGCGGGCGTCATGGCCATACTCCTGGTCTACGGCCTGATCGTGGAGCGCGGCGTGCGCACCGCGCTGGCCGCCCGCGACCCCTTCGGCAAGCTGCTCGCGACGGGCCTGTCCGGCGCCTTCGCCATCCAGGTCTTCGTGGTCGCCGGCGGCGTCATGGGCCTCATCCCGCTGACCGGCATGACCATGCCGTTCATGGCGCAGGGTGGTTCGTCGGTCATCGCCAACTGGGCCCTGATCGCCGTCCTGATCAAGATCAGTGACACCGCGCGGCGTCCCGCGCCCGCCCCCGCCCCGTCCCCCGACGCCGAGATGACCCAGGTGGTCCGCCCGTGAACAAGCCCGTGCGCCGGATCGCCATCTTCTGCGGTCTCCTCGTCCTCGCGCTGATGATCCGGGACAACTGGATCCAGTTCGTCCAGGCGGACGAGCTCAAGTCGAACAAGCACAACCGCCGGGTGACCATCGCCCGCTACAGCCAGCCCCGCGGCAACATCATCGTCGACGGGCAGGCCGTCACCGGCTCCCAGGAGACCGGCGGCATCGACTTCAAGTACAAGCGCACCTACAAGAACGGCGAGATGTGGGCCCCGGTCACGGGCTACAGCTCGCAGGTGTTCGACGCCAACCAGATCGAGAAGCTCGAGGACAAGGTCCTCACGGGCGACGACGACCGGCTGTTCTTCAACCGCACGGTCGACATGATCACCGGCAAGGGCAAGAAGGGCGGTGACGTGATCACCACCCTCAACAGCAAGGCCCAGGAGGCCGCCTTCAAGGGCCTCGGCGACAAGAAGGGCGCGGTCGCCGCCATCGACCCGCGCACGGGCAAGATCCTCGCCCTCGCCTCCACCCCCTCGTACGACCCCTCCAAGATCGCGGGGGCGCAGGACGAGAAGGCGTGGAAGGACCTGCAGGACGACAAGAACCAGCCCATGCTCAACCGGGCGCTGCGCCAGACCTACCCGCCGGGCTCGACCTTCAAGGTCGTCACGGCCGCCGCGGCGCTGGAGCACGGCCTGTACAAGGACGTGGACGCCAAGACGGACTCGCCGCTGCCGTGGATCCTGCCGGACACCCGGGTGGCGCTGGAGAACGAGGGCAAGATCCCCTGCAAGGAGGCCTCGCTGCGCGTGGCCCTGCAGTACTCGTGCAACACCGTCTTCGGCAAGGTCAGCGCCGACCTGGGCAACAAGAAGATGATGGAGACGGCGGAGAAGTTCGGCTTCAACAAGCCGGTCGACACGCCCGTGCGCGCCGTTCCCAGCGTCTACCCCAAGGACAACCGTCCGCAGAACGCCATGGCCGGCATCGGCCAGGCCTCCAACCGCGCCACCCCGCTGCAGATGGCCATGGTGGCCGCGGCCGTCGCCAACAACGGCAAGCTCATGGAGCCGTACATGGTCGACAAGCTGCGCGCCCCGAACCTCAACGTCATCGAGCACCACCAGCCCAAGCAGATGAACCAGCCGCTCTCCGCCGCGAACGCGCAGAAGCTGCAGAGCATCATGGAGACGGTGGTCAAGGAGGGCACGGGAACCGCGGCCCAGATCGACGGCGTCACGGTCGGTGGAAAGACCGGTACCGCCCAGCACGGTGTCGACAACAGCGGCAACCCCTACGCGTGGTTCATCTCCTACGCGAAGACCGGCGACGGCTCGCCGGTCGCCGTCGCCGTCGTCATCGAGGGCTCGGAGACCGTCCGCGACGACATCGCCGGTGGCAAGCTCGCCGCGCCGATCGCGAAGAGCGTGATGCAGGCGGTGCTCGCCACGGAGAAGTGATCCGGCTCACCCGCCGCTTCCGCTGAGCGCCGTCGTCTGTACCGGTCGTATATCGGGTGACGGTGGCGCCCGGAAGGCGCCCATCGCGCCGGGTACGGTATGCCGGACAGCACACCGCCGGACCCACGCCGGTGAGGTCAGGAACACGGAAGGGCTGGAGCTATGGAAGAGCCGCGTCGCCTCGGCGGCCGGTACGAGCTGGGCTCGGTGCTCGGCCGCGGTGGCATGGCCGAG
Source organism: Streptomyces griseocarneus (assembly GCF_014655595.1). Taxonomy (GTDB): domain Bacteria; phylum Actinomycetota; class Actinomycetes; order Streptomycetales; family Streptomycetaceae; genus Streptomyces; species Streptomyces griseocarneus. Next base: position 212,192 of record NZ_BNBL01000004.1, read on the forward strand.
GTCTACCTCGCGCACGACACCCGGCTCGGCCGCACCGTCGCCGTGAAGACGCTGCGGGTCGACCTGGCCCGCGATCCGTCCTTCCAGGCCCGGTTCCGCCGTGAGGCCCAGTCGGCCGCCTCGCTCAACCACCCGTCGATCGTCGCCGTGTACGACACCGGCGAGGACTACGTGGACGGGGTCTCGATCCCGTACATCGTCATGGAGTACGTCGACGGGTCCACCCTGCGCGAGCTGCTGCACTCCGGCCGCAAGCTGCTGCCCGAGCGGTCGCTGGAGATGACCATCGGCGTGCTGCAGGCGCTGGAGTACTCCCACCGGGCCGGCATCGTCCACCGCGACATCAAGCCCGCCAACGTCATGCTGACCCGCACCGGACAGGTGAAGGTCATGGACTTCGGCATCGCCCGTGCGATGGGCGACTCCGGCATGACGATGACCCAGACCGCGGCCGTCATCGGCACCGCCCAGTACCTCTCGCCCGAGCAGGCCAAGGGCGAGCAGGTCGACGCGCGTTCCGACCTCTACTCCACCGGCTGCCTGCTCTACGAGCTGCTGGCGGTCCGTCCCCCGTTCATCGGCGACTCGCCGGTGGCCGTGGCCTACCAGCACGTGCGGGAGGAGCCGAACCCGCCGAGCATCCACGACCCCGAGGTCACGCCGGAGATGGACGCCATCGTCCTCAAGGCGCTGGCCAAGGACCCGGACTACCGCTACCAGTCCGCCGACGAGATGCGCGCCGACATCGAGGCGGCCCTCGAGGGCCAGCCCGTGGCCGCCACGGCCTCCATGGGGGTCGTCGGCTACGGCCAGGACCAGCCGACCACCATGCTGCGGTCCCAGGACCACGCGGGCGCGGCGGGCCAGACGTCGATGATGCCGCCGGTCGCCGACGGCGGCGGCTACGGCGGCTACGACGACCACTCCGGCGGCCACCGGGGCGGGAACGGCGGCAAGAAGAGCAACCTCTCGACGATCCTGCTGGTCGTCGCGGGCATCCTGGTGCTCGTCGGCGCCATCTTCATCGGCCGCTCGCTCTTCAGCGGCGGCGGCAACAACGACGAGGTCTCGGTCCCGAAGCTGGTCGGCGAGTCGATGGCCGACGCCCAGAAGCTGGGCCAGAACGGGGACTTCAAGGTCGTCGAGACCGAGAAGAAGCCCTGTGACCAGCCCAAGGGCAAGATCTGCGAGCAGGACCCGGGCGTCGGCGCCAAGGTGAAGCGCGGCGGCGACGTGAAGGTCAAGGTTTCGACGGGCAAGGAGAAGATCGCCGTCCCGGACGTGACCGGCCAGCAGTTCGACGCCGCTAGCAAGGAGCTCGAGAGCAAGGGCTTCACCGTCACGAAGAAGGAAGAGGAGTCCGAGCGGACCCCCGGCGTGGTCACCGCCCAGGACCCCAAGGGCGGCGACACGGCCGAGAAGGGCACGGAGATCACCCTCACGGTCGCCACGCCCGCCGCGACCAAGACCATCCCGTCGGTGGTCGGACAGACCTTCGACGCGGCCAAGAAGCAGCTCTCCGACCTCGGCTTCAAGGTGGTCAAGGAGGAAGAGGACTCCGCGACCGTCCCGGCCGGCTCGGTGTCCCGCCAGAGCCCCGACGGCAACACCTCGGCCAGGGCAGGCTCCACGGTCACCCTGTACGTCTCCAAGGGCGGCGCGAAGGTCACGGTGCCCAGCGTGCTCCAACAGAAGCTGAAGGACGCCAAGAAGACGCTGACGGACGCGGGTCTGAAGGTCGGCAGCATCAACGGCCCGCAGGACGACAACGCCGTGGTCGTCACCGCCGACCCGGGCGCCGGTGCCCAGGTCGCCAAGGACACCCCGGTCAACCTCATGACGCTGGCCGGCCCGCCCAACCCCGGCACCGGCGGCCAGACCGGCGGTCAGACGGGCGGCAACCAGGACATCGGCGGCCTCTTCGGCGGCTTCACCGGCGGCCGACGCAGCTGATCGGCCACTGAGACACGCGAAAGCCCCGGCGCCATCCCGATGGCCGCCGGGGCTTCTTCGTGCCGTGTGGGCGCCGCTAGCGCAGTTCCTTGGGCGGTGTGCGCTTGGCGTCGACCTTCTCCGTGCGCTGCAGTTCCGCCCAGACGATGTAGCGGTAGTCGGAGGTGTAGACGGGCGTGCAGGTCGTCAGGGTCAGGAAGCGGCCCGGCTCGGTCCTGCCGGACTCCTTCGGGACGGGGTTGATCACGTCCGTGTTGAAGCGCGAGGTCTCCTTGAGCTCGGCGAAGACCTTGTAGACGTACCAGACGTCGCGCGTCTCGAAGACGACCGGGTCACCGGTCCTGATCTTGTCGATGTTGTGGAACTTCGCGCCGTGCCCGTCGCGGTGTGCGGCCAGGGTGAAGTTGCCGCGCTTGTCCCAGGGCATAGCGGCCTTCACCGGCTCGCGGTAGAAGCCGGCGACGCCCTCGTTGAGCACCTTGCTGCCGGTGCCGGGCTTGACCAGCACCTCGCCGTTCCGCATGGCGGGCACGTGCAGGAAGCCGATGCCGTCCTTGGTGTCCAGGGCGCCCGGGCCGGAGGGGGACTTCGCCCAGGTGTCGCGCACCTGGTTGCCCTGCTTCTTCGCCTCGCGGTCGGCCAGGACGTTCGTCCACCACAGGGAGTAGACGACGAAGAGGGCCATGATCACGCCTGCTGTGATCAGCAGCTCGCCTATGACGCTGACGGTGGCGGCGATGCGCCCCCGTACGCGGTCTGTCCGTGCCACAGACGTTCGTACCCCGCTTCGCTGTTCTGGTGCGTCTCTCGCGTGTCTCAGTCGACGAGCGCGTCCGGCTTTCCCTTGCTCCGGGGCCGCTCGTCGACCATCTTGCCCCACACGATCATGCGGTACGTACTGGTGAACTCGGGGGTGCAGGTGGTCAGCGTGATGTACCGGCCGGGCCCGGTGAATCCCGAACCGGCGGGTACGGGCTCGATGACCCGCACGTTCGCGGGGGACGTCTGTTCCAGACGGCTCGTCATCTCATATGTGTAGAAGGCGCTGCTGGTCTCGACGACGATCTTGTCGCCGGGCTTCAGCCGGTTGACGTAGCGGAACGGTTCGCCGTGGGTGTTGCGGTGGCCGGCGAGCGCGAAGTTGCCCGTGCGGTCCCAGGGCATGGCGGTCTTGAGCGGGCGTTCCGCGTAGTGGCCGACCATGCCGCGGTCCAGCACCTTCTGCTTGCCGATGCCCTGGGCGATCGGGGCCTTCACGTCCAGCTTGGGGATGTAGACGATGGCGAAGCCCTGGCCCGGCGAGAACTCCCCCGCGTCGCGGTCGGCTCCGGCGCCGGCGCCGTCCCAGCTGTGCTGCAGGTCCTTGGTGGCGCCGCCCGCCTGGCGCTGGGCGATGACGTTGGTCCACCACAGCTGGTAGGCGACGAACAGCAGCATCACGACGCCGACGGTGATGAACAGCTCGCCCACGAACCGGCTCACGATCACGCCGGGGCTGTCCTTGCGGGCGCGCGCGGCGCGCCGGGCCACCCGGCGGCGCTCCGCGCGCCCTCCGGTGGCGTCCGGCGGCGCGGGCTCGAGGCGGCGCAGCGTCATCGTCGGGACGTCCTCGGGCGGCAGCGGCTGCGAGAGGGAACCGGTGCCGTACGCGTGGTGCGTGGCGCCCTGCGGCGGCCGCCCGGCCGCCGCCGTACTCCAGGGGTCCTGCTCGGGCCGGAGCGTGGTCACGCTCCGGCCTTGCCCACCACCGGGGCCAGACCGGCCGAGCGTTCCACCGCCCCCGTGTCGCCGCAGGCGGCGAGCCAGTTCGCGAGCATCCGGTGGCCCCATTCGGTGAGCACCGATTCGGGGTGGAACTGCACGCCCTCGACCGGCAGGTCGCGGTGGCGCAGGCCCATCGCGATGCCCGTGTCGGTCCAGGCGGTGATCTCCAGCTCGTCCGGCCAGCTGTCCCTCTCCACGGCCAGCGAGTGGTAGCGGGTGGCCGTGAAGGGCGAGGGGAGGCCCTGGAAGACGCCCTTGCCCTCGTGCGTGACCGGCGAGGTCTTGCCGTGCAGCAGCTCGGGGGCGCGGTCGACGACGCCGCCGTAGGCGACGGCCATCGACTGCATGCCCAGGCAGACGCCGAAGACCGGCACGCCGGTGTTCGCGCAGTGCCGCACCATGTCGATGCACACGCCGGCCTGTTCGGGCGCCCCGGGACCGGGGGACAGCAGGACGCCGTCGAAGCCGTCCTGGGCGTGCCCGGGCTCGACCTCGTCGTTGCGGCGCACCTCGCACTCGGCGCCGAGCTGGTAGAGGTACTGCACGAGGTTGAAGACGAAGCTGTCGTAGTTGTCCACGACGAGGATGCGCGCGCTCACCGCGTGTACCGCCATTCCGTCATTGCGCCGCCGGCGGGCATGCCGTTGTCGACCGTCACATCGTTGAACGGCAGCAGCGGTTCCGCCCAGGGGAAGACGTACTGGAAGAGGACGTAGACCGTCCCCAGCACGAGCAGCAGCGACATCAGCGCCTTCACCCATGCGTTGCCCGGCAGATGACGCCAGATCCAGACGTACATGCTCTACCCACTCGCCGATGGTCGGTTCAGTACTGTGCGGCACCAGCCTAAGGGGCGACACGCCGTGGGAGGGGGGTCAGCCGGACAAAGCCGCGGGCTTGCCCCCGGCGGCCGGGCGGGTGTCCTCCAGATGGGCCCAGACGATCAGCCGGTGGCTGTGTCCCCACTCCGGATCGCAGGTGGTGAGCGTCAGATAGCGGCCGGCCTGCCGGTAGCCCGCGGCCGCCGGGACGGGGTCGAGCACGGCGGTGTCACCGGGCCGCGTGCGGTACGGGCGGGTGTCCACGCGGTACGTGAACCAGGTCGTCCCGTCGCCGAGCACCACGGCGTCGCCGGGGCGCAGCTCGTCGAGGTCCTTGAAGGGGTCGCCGTAGGTGCGGCGGTGGCCGGCGACCGCGAAGTTGCCCGTCTCGCCGAGGCGGGCGGTGCGTTCGTAGTGGCCCAGGCCCTTCTTGAGCAGCTCGGTGCCGGTGCCCTGGAGGACGGGCTTGACCCAGCCGGGGCCGAAGCGGGGGATGCGCATCACGGCGAAGGGCGCGCCCGAGCGGTAGGCGGTGCGGGAACCGGGGACGGTCGGGTGCCGGGTTCCGCTGCCCGGCGGCCGGGGGGCGGCGGCGTCCGGGGACGGCGGCCGTTCTCCCGCGCGGGGCGGCGGGGCCGGGGGGTCGTTCTCACCGGTGTCCGGGGCGGGTTCGGCGCCGGGCCCGGACCCCGGCCCGGCGGGCTCGGCCGGCCCGGCCGCCCACCGCTGCTCGAGGCGGTCCAGTTCGGTCGCCATCGCGCCGTCCGCGCGGACCGATGTCCAGTACAGGACGTACACCACGAAAAGGACGATCAACGTGCCGATGGTCAGGCACAGTTCGCTGAGCGTGCGGACGACGAGCCGTAACCCCATCGCCGGCTCCCTCCCGGGTCACCCCACGGGCTTGGCGTAGTGGAGATCCACTGTGCCCGAGTATCCGGGCAGAGTCACCGCGTCGTGCTGGTCGACTTTCCAGCCGAGGCCGTAGGCGTTGACGTACTGCAGGTAGTTCTGGATCGCGGGGGACTCGTCGAGGGCCTTGCGCAGGGCGCCGCGGTCGCCGACGGCGGTGACCTTGTAGGGCGGGGAGTAGACGCGGCCCTGGAGGATGAGGGTGTTGCCGACGCAGCGGACGGCGCTGGTGGAGATCAGCCGCTGGTCCATGACCTGGATGCCCTTGGCGCCGCCCTTCCACAGGGCGTTGACGACGGCCTGGAGGTCCTGCTGATGGATGACCAGGTCGTTGGGCTGGGGCTGGGGTACGCCGGGGATCCTGGCGGTGGCGTTGGGCGGGGCGTCCGTGAGGGTGACGGTCATTCCGGTGCCCTCGAGCTTGCGGGTGCCGGCGGCGGTCTCCAGCGCGGTGAGCTTGCGGTCCTGCGCGGTGTCGCCGGTGTCGCGCCGGGCGAGGGCGTCGACCTGGGCCCGGGCGCCGGCGGCGCTGTCCTCGAGGTCGCCGTTCTTGCGACTGCGCTCCTGGATGAGGTCGGACAGCCGCAGCATCGAGTCGTCGGTACGGATGTTGGTGCCCTGCGCGGTGTTGAAGCTCATCCAGAAGATGAGCCCGGCCAGTGCGAAGACGCCGCCGGTCAACAGTCGTACCGGACGGAACCGCCGGACGGGCGCACCGGTGGAGTCGGCAGAATTGCTCAACGTACCCTTATCCTCTCCGACGCCGCGGAAGCACTACGCTAACGGACGCCCGGGGGAAGGCGGCGTTCCCGTCGCTCCGGCCCCGGCGGACAGGCCCTTTAATCCCAGCGCGGTCACGCAGCGCATCGACAGGAGAGTTCCCTCGTGCCGAAGTCACGGATCCGCAAGAAAGACGACTTCACGCCGCCGCCGGCGAAGCAGCAGCAGAACATCAAGCTGACCTCCGGGCGCGGCTGGGTGGCACCCCTGATGCTGGCGATGTTCCTGATCGGGCTGGCGTGGATCGTGGTCTTCTACGTGACGAGCGGCGACATGCCGATCCACTCCCTGCGCAACTGGAACATCGTGGTCGGCTTCGGCTTCATCGCCGCGGGATTCGTCGTCTCCACGCAGTGGAAGTAGGGCCCGTCCCGGACGGAGCGGAGGGCGCCCGGACCACGGCCGGGCGCCGCACCCGTAAAGCTCGGCCCTGAGCTTGCCGGGCAGTTATCCACACCCTCGTCCACAGTGGGGAAAAACTCAGACTGTCTGTGGATAACTTCCCCGGCGTTGACGCCGGTGTGACTGATCGCGCGCGCTGCGTATCGATGGCCGCACCGGCGCCTTCCCACAGAAACCCAGCTCAGAGGCCTGACCGCGGGGACGAACACATGTTCCCCACATCGTGCACAAGATTCCCCGCCCGTTGTGGACAACCTGTGCGTCCACCGATGTGGGTGAGGTGCGCCGGGCCCCGGAAACGGGCCCGTTCAGGGGTCCCCAGGGTTCCTCAGGAGTCCGCGAGAGTCCTCAGAGGGTCCTCAGGGAGTCAGCTGCAGCGTCCGTACGCCCACCACGGCGATGATCGCCAGCAGCGCCGCCGCGCACGTGAGGCGCTGGACGAGCACCCGCTTCTCGCGGGGCGCGTGCACCATTCCGTACGCCACCGCCGTGCCCACCACCAGGCCGCCGACGTGGGCCTCCCAGGCGATGTTGCTCCAGGTGAACGTGAAGATCAGGTTGAGCACCAGCAGGATGATGACCGGGCGCATGTCGTAGTTCAGCCGGCGCAGCAGCACGGCCGTGGCGCCCAGCAGTCCGAAGATCGCACCGGAGGCGCCCAGCGAGGGCTGGTTCTCGGCGGCGACCATGTAGGTCAGCGCGCTGCCTCCGAGGCCCGACAGCAGATAGAGCGCCAGGTAGCGCGCGCGGCCGAGGGCCATTTCGAGCGGGGGGCCGAGCCACCACAGCGAGAGCATGTTGAAGGCGATGTGCATCGGCGTCTGGTGCAGGAAGGTCGCCGTCAGCAGGCGGTACCACTGCCCCTCGGCGACGCCCTCCAGCGGGCCGCCCTCCGTCAGCGCCGCCCGCCCGAACAGCTCGAGGCTGTCGAGCAGGGTGCCGTCCGTGGCCATCACGGCGATCCACAGGGCGACGTTGATCCCCAGCAGGATCTTGGTCACCAGGCGCGGATCGTCCACATGGGCGCCGCCCGCGATCGTGCGCGGCGCGTTCGCGCGGGGGGCGTGACCCGTACCGGAACCGCTGCTCACACACTCCGGGCACTGGAAGCCGACCGAGGCGCTGACCATGCACTCGTGGCAGATGGGGCGTTCGCAGCGGGTGCAGCGAATGCCCGTCTCCCGGTCCGGGTGCCGGTAGCAGCAGACGGCCTGGTCGCTCATGCTCTCCCCTTGCCCCTGTCGCGGGCCGGTCGGCCCTGGGCCGGCGTGCCCCTGTCTGCACCGCGCGGCCCCGCCCGTCATACGCACGGGCGGGGCGGCAGGTTCCCGTGGGGCCGTACGACCCTGGGGTCAGCGCTTCTCGACGACGACCGACTCGATGACGACGTCGTTGACCGGGCGGTCGGTGCGCGGGTTGGTGTCGGTGGTCGCGATGGCGTCCACGACCTTCTTCGAGGCGTCGTTGGTGACCTCGCCGAAGATGGTGTGCTTGCCCGTCAGCCACGCGGTCGGCGAGACGGTGATGAAGAACTGCGAGCCGTTGGTGCCCGGTCCGGCGTTGGCCATGGCGAGCAGGTAGGGCTTGGTGAAGGCGAGGTCGGGGTGGAACTCGTCCTTGAACTTGTAGCCGGGGCCGCCCGTGCCGTTGCCCAGCGGGTCGCCGCCCTGGATCATGAAGCCCTCGATGACGCGGTGGAAGACCGTGCCGTCGTACAGCTTGTCCGTGGTGGTCGCGCCGGTCTCGGGGTTCACCCACTCGCGCTCGCCCTGGGCGAGCTCGACGAAGTTCTTGACCGTCTTGGGCGCGTGGTCCGGGAGAAGCCGGATCTCGATGTCGCCCCGGTTGGTCTTCAGGGTGGCGTAGAGCTGCTCAGCCACGATCTACCTTCCATAGTCTTCGCTGACGACTGACGATCCTCGCACGGCGCCTTCGCGGCGAGTAACCATCAAAGCCCCGCGCGCGGCGGCGAAGCATGGCATTGTCGACCGAAGCCCCCCTTTGACCCGGATGCCCGCTCGCACATGCCGCACCGCCCATCGGCAGGCATGATTTTTCAATGGGTGGAAAGGCGACAAACCATACGCCACCGAGGAGGAGGTTCTCGTGACCCGCAAGGACAGCGTGCGCGCCGCGACCAGCACCGCCAAGGACAGCGTGCGCCACGCCGCGGAAGTGGTGGCGCCCTATGCCGGCACCGCGAAGGACGCGGCCGTGCACTACGCGCATGAGGCCCGTACCCGGCTCGCTCCCAAGGTCGCCGAGGCAGCGCACCAGGCCCGTTCGCAGTACGACGCACATCTCCATCCCCGTCTCGAGCATGCTCGGGACGCCCTGCCGCCCAAGATCGACCACGCCGCCGTGCGGGCCCGCGCCGTCGCCGAGCCGGTGCGGGACGAGGCCCTCTCCCGGGGCACGGCCGCGCTCGCCGCGCTGCGCGGGGAGGTGTCGGCGGACGACGTGCGCAGGCTCAGCCGCCGCCGGGGCCGCCGCGGCCGGGCGGGCCGGGTGGCCAAGCGCCTGGTGGTGCTGGGCATCCTCGCCGGCGGGGCCGTCGCCGTGTGGAAGTGGTGGGACAAGCAGGCCAACCCCGACTGGCTGGTCGAGCCCCCGGAGGCCACCGAGCCCGGGGAGCGGTCCCCGCTGACCTCCGTCGACGGCAGCGCCGCCGGCACGCTCGACCCGGAGGTCCAGGCCAAGCAGGACCGGGCGGACACGGAGGCGTCGTCCCCGGACGACAACGGCCCCCAGCACTGACCGGCGCGCGGGCGGGCGCCCGAACGGGACGGCGGGCCCGGAGACCCTCGGGGTCTCCGGGCCCGCCGTCGTCCGTGCCCGTGCGCGGCCGTCACTCTTCCGGAGGTACCCCGCTTCCCGTCCACCGGTGAACGGGCGCACGGTGGAATGCGTCCCCCGGCAACCCGGTACGGCAGTGAGGCTCCGCCCATGAACGACGACCTGACCGCGGCCCTCGGCCCCACGACGGTTCGGGTGACGCGCGGCCGCCCCGACCCCGACGAGCTCGCCGCGCTGGTCATCGGCCTCGCCCTGTGCTCGGGCGAGCCGCCCGGCGACTTCCCGGAAGGGGGCTCGGCGCTGCCCACGCCCCACTGGACGACGCTCGCCGCCTTCCGGCCACCGGCCTGCTGGACGAGCCCCCGGCTGCGGAACACCGAATTCTGACCCACGGATCACATGGATCCCAGTGGTCTCAGCGGCCGCGACGCCATTCGCGCCAACCCCCTACAGCAAAACCCCCCGACCCGCATTTACGCAGGTCAGGGGGTTTTTTCTTGTGGAGCCTAGGGGAGTCGAACCCCTGACATCTGCCATGCAAAGACAGCGCTCTACCAACTGAGCTAAGGCCCCGTCGGGGACCAGACTACCCGGTGCCTGGAGTGTTTCCCGACCGGGTATCGCCGCGACCCACCACTCTCCGTAGGATGCACCGCAAGATTCGCTGCAGCGAAGCGAAGGGGAGAGCGAATGGACGCAGCACAGCAGGAAGCCACCGCCCGCGCACGGGAGCTGCAGCGCAGCTGGTACGGGGAGCCGCTGGGGGCGCTCTTCCGTCGCCTCATCGACGACCTCGGCCTCAACCAGGCCCGCCTCGCGTCCGTCCTGGGCCTGTCGGCGCCCATGCTCTCCCAGCTGATGAGTGGTCAGCGGGCGAAGATCGGCAACCCTGCCGTCGTCCAGCGGGTCCAGGCGCTGCAGGAGCTCTCCAGCCAGGTCGCCGACGGCAGCGTGAGCGCCGCCGAGGCCGCCGAGCGGATGGAGGAGGTCAAGAAGAGCTCGGGGGGCTCGGTCCTCAACTCCACGCAGACGACGGCCAGCAGCGGGGCGCCGACCGTGCGCCGGGTGGTGCGCGAGATCCAGTCGCTGCTGCGGTCGGTGGCGGGCGCGGGGGACATCATCGACGCCGCCGGGACGCTCTCCGCCTCCCACCCCGAACTGGCCGAGTTCCTCCGGGTGTACGGCGCCGGCCGGACGGCCGAGGCCGTCGCGCACTACGAGGCGCATCAGAGCTGACCGTGCCGGGGCGGGACCGGTGCCGGGGGAAGCGGGGGCGACGCGTCGGACATGGGTGAGCTCTTCGCTGGGCGGTACGAGCTGGTGGACCCGATCGGGCGGGGCGGGGTGGGAGCCGTCTGGCGGGCCTGGGACCAGCGACGGCGGCGTTATGTGGCGGCGAAGGTGCTGCAGCAGAGCGACGCCCACACGCTGCTGAGATTCGTCCGCGAGCAGGCGCTGCGCATCGACCATCCCCATGTGCTGGCGCCGATGAGCTGGGCGGCGGACGACGACAAGGTGCTGTTCACCATGGAGATGGTGGGCGGTGGCTCGCTCGCCCATCTCATCGGGGACTATGGGCCGTTACCGCCGCATTTCGTGTGCGTCCTGCTGGACCAGCTGCTGTCCGGTCTCACGGCGGTGCACGCGGAAGGAGTGGTGCACCGGGACATCAAGCCCGCCAATCTCCTTTTGGAAGCGACCGGAACGGGCCGGCCGCATTTACGGCTCTCCGATTTCGGGATCGCCATGCGCAAGGGCGAGCCCCGGCTGACGGACACCAACTTTGTGATGGGTACGCCCGGTTACTTCGCGCCGGAGCAAATGCTGGGCGAGGAGCCCGACTTCCCCGCGGACCTCTTCGCCGTCGGCCTGGTGGCGCTCTATCTGCTCACGGGCCGGAAACCGGACGCCGAAGCGCTGGTGGAGCGCTTTCGGGAACAGGGCGTGCCGAATGCCCCCGAGGAGGTGCCCGCGCCCCTGTGGGAGGTGATCGCGAATCTGCTGCACCCCGATCCGTACGCCCGCTTCCGCACCGCCGCCGGGGCGCGCAAGGCCCTCGCCGCGGCCGTGGAGCTGCTGGGCGAACCTCCGGCCGATGAGGAAGAGATCGAGGTCTTCGACCAGCTGGGCCCGCTGCCGCCGGGATTCGGCCCGGGCGGCCCGGAGCGGCACCCGGGGCCCCCACCCGGACCGGAAGCCGGGACGACACCCCGGCAGCGCCCCCAGGCAGCCGCCTACGGACCGCCGTACGGGCCGCCGCATGCGCCGCCCCACGTACCGCCGCGCCCGAACTACCCGCCCACGCGCCCCTACACCGCCCCACGGCCCGTTCCCCGGGCCTTGCCGCAACCGCCGGCCCGGGAGGGCCCGGCGATGCCCGTACGGGCCGTGCGCGGGCACTCGGGGCCGCCCGCGAAGGTGGCCGTACCGGTGCTGATCGTCGCGCTGCTCTGCATCGCCGTGGGGGTGTGGGCGCTCACGGCCGGCTGAGCCGGCCGAAGGGGACATTCTTCACTTTCGCAATCATTTTATTTGCGAACGCAACAAAATCGTTCCGGCAGGCACACCGCCCGGCCGGAACGAGCCGGATGGAACGAGACAGGGCCCCGACCGCCGAAGCGGTCAGGGCCCTGCATCAGGCTTGTTGTGGCTCACACACCCGAACCTGCGGGCACGGAGTCGGTCGCCTCCGTCCACAGGTCCTGCTCGGCGCGATCCGCCTGGATCTGCCGGTACACGAGGAGCCCGCCGATGGCGGCCAGTGCGACCAGGAGCAGCTTCTTCACCGCGCGACCTCGTCTTTCCTTGACGTAAGGGGACCTCTGGTGGCCGATGATACACACCGGCCGATACCGATCGGTGACCTGCGTCCGGCCCGCCCGCGGTCGGCGAACTCCCAAAAGCGATCGGCCCGGACGGAGAATTCCGTCCGGGCCGATCGTGCGGTGGGGCTAACAGGACTTGAACCTGTGGCCTCTTCCTTATCAGGGAAGCGCTCTAACCGTCTGAGCTATAGCCCCTCGCGACACCGAAAGATTAGCGCACGTGGGGCCCAGTCCCAAAATCGTGTCCGGGCCCCGTGCGCACGAGTGCTACTCGTCCTCGGCGAGAGTGAGCTCGACGCCGCCCACGAAGCCCGCCGAGAGGTTGTAGACGAAGGCGCCCAGCGTCGCCAGGGCCGTCGCCAGCACCACGTCGATCACCGCGATCACCGAGGTGAAAAGCAGGACGTGCGGCAGCGACAGGAACGACTCCAGGTCGAAGCCGCCGCCCTCGCCGGAGGCGGTGGCGTCACTGACCGTGCCGCCGACGGCGGAGAAGACGCCCATGGTGTCCATGACCAGCCACAGCACGGTCGCGGCCACGATGGTGCACACGCCCAGCGCGACGGACAGCAGGAAGCTGACCTTCATCACCGACCACGGGTCGGCCTTGGCCACCCGCAGCCGGGCCTTGCGCGTGCGCGGGGCGGTGACGTCGGCAGGGGCCGTACGGGCCGCCGGACGCGGCGCGGGGGCCTCGCTGCGGCCCGCGGCCTCGGCGGGCGCCTGCCGGGCGGCGGGGACGGTCTTCGCCGCACCCTTGGCGCCCTTGGCGCTCTTGCCGCCGGCGGCGGCCTTGGCGGTCCCGGCTTCGGAAGCGGAACCGGAAGTGGAAGCGGAACGCTCGGCCGGAGGCTCGTAGGCCTTCGGCGGGTGGTACGGCTGCGGACCTCGGGTCTCCGTCACAGTCTTCCCCCTGCCTGCGGGCCCGGTCCCGCCGTCCACGGAGCCGGCGTCGTCGGCGCCGGCCTTCTTGTCACCGGCCTTGTCGGCGGCGGCCTTCTTCACGGCGACCTTCTCGTCGCCGGTCTTCCCGGCCGCGACCTTGTCGTCGGCCGCGTTCCCGTCGGCCGCCTTCTCGCCGGTGGCCTTGGCGTCGGTGGCCTTGGCGTCGGCCTTGTCAGCAGCCTTGTCGGCGGCAGTCACGGCCACCCGGGGGTCCGGCTTCCCGGCCGGCTTCCCGTCGCCCTTGGCGCCGGCGTCGGCCTTGGCATTGGCGCCGGCGTTGCCGGGCTTGTCCGTATCCGTATCCGAGCCACGGGCACCGGTCTTGCCGGTGGCGGGCCGGGCAGGGTCCCGCCGCTTGGTACCCGCACCGCCGTCGGCGGTGCCCGTGGCTCGACTCACGACTTACTCCTCGGTGTCCTCGACCGGGGGCGCGATGCCCTCGGCCGCCTCGGACCCGTCGCCGTCGGCTGCGTCGGTCAAGTCCTCGACACCCTCAGCCTCGCGACCGGCCTCGGCGTTCCGGGCGATGCCCACGACGGCATCGCGCTTGCCCAGGTTGATCAGTTGGACGCCCATGGTGTCACGGCCCGTCTCCCTGACTTCGTTGACCCGTGTACGGATCACGCCGCCGCTCAGCGTGATGGCGAGGATCTCGTCGGTCTCCTCGACCACCAGAGCACCGACGAGCGATCCGCGGTCCTCCACGATCTTGGCGGCCTTGATGCCGAGGCCGCCGCGGCCCTGGACGCGGTACTCGTCGACGTTCGTCCGCTTCGCGTAGCCACCGTCGGTGGCGGTGAAGACGAACGTACCGGGACGGACCACATTCATCGAGAGGAGCTCGTCCCCCTCGCGGAAGCTCATGCCCTTGACACCGGACGTGGCCCGGCCCATGGGACGCAGCGCCTCGTCCGTCGCGGTGAAGCGGATGGACTGGGCCTTCTTGCTGATGAGCAGCAGGTCGTCCTCGGCGGAGACCAGCTCGGCGCCGATCAGCTCGTCCTCCACGCCGCCGTCGGTCTCGCGGAGGTTGATGGCGATGACACCGCCGGAGCGCGGCGAGTCGTAGTCCTTGAGCGAGGTCTTCTTCACCAGGCCCGACTTGGTGGCCAGCACCAGGTAGGGCGCCGCCTCGTAGTCGCGGACGGCGAGGATCTGGGCGATCTTCTCGTCCGGCTGGAAGGCCAGCAGGTTGGCCACGTGCTGGCCGCGCGCGTCCCGGCCGGCGTCCGGCAGCTCGTACGCCTTGGCGCGGTAGACCCGGCCCTTGTTGGTGAAGAACAGCAGCCAGTGGTGCGTGGTGGAGACGAAGAAGTGGTCGACGATGTCGTCCTGCTTGAGCTTCGTGCCGCGTACGCCCTTGCCGCCGCGCTTCTGCGAGCGGTAGTCCTCGGTCTTGGTGCGCTTGACGTAGCCACCGTTGGTGATGGTGACGACGATGTCCTCCTCGGCGATGAGGTCCTCGATGGACATGTCACCGTCGAAGGGGATCAGCTTGGAGCGCCGGTCGTCGCCGAACTTCTCGACGATCGCCGTCAGTTCCTCACTGATGATCATGCGCTGCCGCTCGGGCGAGGCGAGGATGGCGTTGTACTCGCTGATCTTCGCCTGCAGCTCGTCGTGCTCGGCGGTGATCTTCTGGTGCTCCAGGGCCGCCAGGCGGCGCAGCTGCATCTCCAGGATCGCGTTCGCCTGAATCTCGTCGATCTCCAGGAGGCCCATCAGGCCCTCGCGCGCGGTCTCGACGGTGTCGCTGCGCCGGATGAGCGCGATGACCTCGTCGATGGCGTTGAGGGCCTTGAGCAGGCCGCGCAGGATGTGGGCGCGCTCCTCGGCCTTGCGCAGCCGGAAGCGGGTGCGCCGGACGATGACCTCTACCTGGTGGGTGACCCAGTTGCGGATGAAGGCGTCCAGCGACAGGGTGCGCGGCACGCCGTCCACCAGCGCCAGCATGTTGGCGCCGAAGTTCGTCTGCAGGTCGGTGTGCTTGTAGAGGTTGTTGAGGACGACCTTGGCGACCGCGTCCCGCTTGAGGACGATCACCAGGCGCTGGCCCGTGCGGGACGAGGTCTCGTCACGGACGTCGGCGATGCCGCCGATCTTGCCGTCCTTGACCAGGTCGGCGATCTTCTGCGCGAGGTTGTCCGGGTTGACCTGGTAGGGCAGCTCGGTGACCACCAGGCACTGGCGGTTCTGGATCTCCTCGACCTCGACCACCGCACGCATGGTGATCGAGCCGCGGCCGGTGCGGTAGGCCTCCTCGATGCCCTTGCGGCCCACCACGAGGGCGCCGGTCGGGAAGTCGGGGCCCTTGATCCGCTCCATGAGCGCCTCGAGGAGCTCCTCGGACGTCGCCTCGGGGTTCGCCAGGAACCACTGGGCGCCCTCGGCCACCTCGCGCAGGTTGTGCGGAGGGATGTTGGTGGCCATGCCGACCGCGATGCCCGCCGAGCCGTTGATCAGCAGGTTGGGGATGCGGGCCGGCAGGACCGTCGGCTCCTGGTTGCGGCCGTCGTAGTTGTCCTGGAAGTCGACGGTCTCCTCGTCGATGTCCCGGAGCATCTCCATGGACAGCGGCATCATCTTGCACTCGGTGTACCGCATGGCGGCGGCCGGGTCGTTGCCCGGGGAACCGAAGTTGCCGTTGGAGTCCACCAGCGGCATGCGCATCGACCAGTGCTGCGCCAGGCGCACCAGGGCGTCGTAGATCGAGGCGTCGCCGTGCGGGTGGTACGTACCCATGACGTCACCGACGACGCGGGCGCACTTGTAGAAGCCCTTCTCGGGGCGGTAGCCGCCGTCGTACATCGCGTAGAGCACGCGGCGGTGCACCGGCTTGAGGCCGTCCCGCACGTCGGGGAGGGCACGCGAGACGATGACGCTCATCGCGTAGTCGAGGTACGAGCGCTGCATCTCCGTCTCGAGCCCGACGGGCTCGACACGCATCCCCACGCCCTCCAGCGGCGCGGGCGCGCCCTCGGGCGTCACCTCGGGCACGGGAGCGGTGGGAGTCTCAGGGGTCTCGTCGGCCATTGGTGTTCAAAGTCCTTTCGCGCTGCGGCTGTTTCTCGTGGCCGACAGGCTCAGATGTCGAGGAAGCGGACGTCCTTGGCGTTGCGCTGGATGAAGGAGCGCCGGGCCTCGACGTCCTCACCCATGAGCACCGAGAACAGGTCGTCCGCCTGCGCGGCGTCGTCCAGGGTGACCTGGCCGAGCACGCGGTGGTCGACGTCCATCGTGGTGACGCGCAGCTCCTCGGCGTTCATCTCGCCGAGACCCTTGAAGCGCTGGACGGAGTCGTCCTTGATCCGCTTGCCGTTCTCCCGGCCGAGCTGGATCAGCGCGTCGCGCTCGCGGTCGGAGTACGCGTACTCGATCTCGTCGCGACCCCACTTGATCTTGTAGAGCGGGGGACGGGAGAGGTAGACGTGCCCCGCCTCGACCAGCGGCCGCATAAAGCGGAAGAGGAAGGTGAGCAGCAGGGTGTTGATGTGCTGACCGTCGACGTCGGCGTCCGCCATCAGGATGATCTTGTGATAGCGGAGCTTCGAGATGTCGAAGTCCTCGTGCACACCGGTGCCGAAGGCCGAGATCAGCGCCTGGACCTCGGTGTTCTGCAGGATCTTGTCGACGCGCGCCTTCTCGACGTTGAGGATCTTGCCTCGGATCGGGAGGATCGCCTGGTACTGCGGGTTCCGGCCGGACTTGGCCGAGCCGCCGGCGGAGTCACCCTCGACGATGAAGATCTCGCACTTGGTCGGGTCGTTCGACTGGCAGTCGCTCAGCTTGCCCGGCAGGGAGGCGGTCTCCAGCAGGCCCTTGCGGCGGGTCAGGTCGCGCGCCTTGCGGGCGGCGACCCGGGCCGTGGCGGCCTGGATGCCCTTGCGGATGATGTCCGCGGCCTCGTTGGGGTTGCGGTCCAGCCAGTCCGTGAGGTGCTCGTGGACGACCTTCTGGACGAAGGTCTTGGCCTCGGTGTTGCCCAGCTTGGTCTTCGTCTGGCCCTCGAACTGCGGCTCGCCGAGCTTGACGGAGATGATCGCGGTCAGACCCTCGCGGATGTCCTCGCCCGTGAGGTTGTCGTCCTTCTCGCGGAGCAGCTTCTTGTCGCGGGCGTAACGGTTGATCAGACCCGTCAGCGCGGCGCGGAAGCCCTCCTCGTGGGTACCGCCCTCGTGGGTGTGGATGGTGTTGGCGAAGCTGTAGACACCTTCGCTGTACTGGCTGTTCCACTGCATCGCGACCTCGAGGGAGAGCATGCGCTCCTTGTCCTCGGCCTCGATGTCGATGACGGTCGGGTGGATCAGCTCGCCCTTGCGCGAGTTGAGGTACTTCACGAAGTCGACGATGCCGCCCTCGTAGTGGTACCCGACCGTGAGCGCCTTGCCCTCCTCGTCGACGTGGTCGGCCCGGAGGTCGGTCAGCGAGATGCGCAGGCCCTTGTTGAGGAAGGCCATCTCCTGGAAGCGCCGCGAGAGCGTCTCGAAGGAGTACTCGGTGGTCTCGAAGATGTCGCCGTCGGCCCAGAACGTGACGGAGGTGCCCGTCTCGTCGGTCGCCTCGTTCTTCTGGAGGGGGGCCGTGGGGACGCCGAGCTTGTAGTCCTGCGTCCAGCGGTGGCCGTCGGTCCTGACCTCGACCGCGACGCGCGTCGACAGGGCGTTGACGACCGAGACGCCGACGCCGTGCAGACCACCGGAGACGGCGTAGCCACCGCCGCCGAACTTGCCGCCCGCGTGCAGGACGGTCAGCACGACCTCGACGGCGGGCTTGCCCTCGGAGGGGACGATGCCGACCGGGATGCCCCGGCCGTTGTCCACGACGCGCACACCGCCGTCGGGCAGGATCGTCACATCGATGGTGTCCGCGTGACCGGCCAGGGCCTCGTCGACGGAGTTGTCGACGACCTCGTACACAAGGTGGTGGAGGCCGCGCTCACCGGTGGAGCCGATGTACATACCGGGCCGCTTGCGGACCGCGTCCAGTCCCTCCAGCACCGTGATCGCGCTGGCGTCGTACGACGATGCCTCGCCTCCGGGCACGGTGCCCGGGGTCTCGGAGGGGTTGGTGTTCTCGTTGGGGTTGCCGGAATCGGCCACGAAGCGCCCTTTCTGGCACAGCACAGGCCTTCCCTGCTGCGGCGGGGGTGTCCGGGGCAGGCAGGAGCGGCTGCGTCGTTCAGCGTGTATCGACGAGTCCCGCGATTCCGGCGGGATTACTACACAGTGTACCGGTGGCACTGACATGAATGGGGGTTTGGCGGTGCCTAGGTCCTCATGTGCCGCCCTGAACCGGCATCAGCCGACTCCCTATATGGGGACCGGGGCTCCAAGAGGCTCACGGAGGCACTCAGCGCTTCGGGCTGTCAACCGCCCGCTACCGTGAGCGGAGTCTCAGCCGTCGGCGGGCGTCACTCGGTTCACCGCCGCGACGTCCCACGGCCGATCCGGGGTCGGTTCGGGGGCGATTCGCGGCGTCCGCTCACCCGTAGGTGTCGCCCGGCCCCGTGCTCCCCGGGGCGCGCAGCGGCCCGTACCGGCGCCCGGGGCCGCCGGGCCCCAGCACCTTGATCATCTTCACGGTCCCCTGGCCCAGGTCGTCGTTCAGCCGGGCCACCAGCTGGGGCGCCAGCAGCCGCAGCTGCGTCGCCCACGCCGTCGAGTCGCACTGCACCGTCAGCACCCGGGCGTCCTCGTCGTAGCGCTGCGGCTCGCAGTGCAGCGCCACCTCCGGGCCCACCATCTGCGGCCAGCGGCCCATCACCCCGCCCACCGCGGCGGGCGTCTCCCAGCCGCGCTCGGTGATCAGCCGGTTGATGGCCGCGCCCAGGGGCAATGGATCCCGCCCGTCGGCGCGCGCGCCGGAGCGCAGGCCCCCGCGCCGCGCCTGCTTCTTCTGCTGCGCCGCGTTGCCCTTGGCCCGCGCCTGCTCCTTGGCGGCCCGCAGGGCCACCCGCGCCAGGTCCACTCCCGAGGGCTCGGGGGCCTTGGCCTGCGGCGCCGCCGGCTTCTCGCCGTGTCCGTTCATGCCCGGTGTCCGTTCACGCGCGCTCGACCCTGCCCTCGGCGACCGCGTACCGCGTGCCCGTCAGCACACTTGGTACATCGTCGTCCACAGCCGCCGTCACCAGCACCTGCTCACCGGGGGCCACCATCTCCGCCAGCCGCTCGCGGCGGCGGGCGTCCAGCTCGGCGAAGACGTCGTCCAGCACCAGCACCGGCTCGTTGCCCTCCGAGCGCAGCAGCTCGTACGACGCCAGGCGCAGCGCCAGCGCGTACGACCAGGACTCGCCGTGGCTGGCGTAGCCCTTGGCCGGCAGCTGGCCGAGCTTGAGCAGCAGCTCGTCGCGGTGCGGACCGACGAGCGTCACGCCGCGCTCGATCTCCTGCTTGCGCGCCTCGCCGAGGGCGGCCAGCAGGACCTCGTACAGCTCCTCGCGCGTCCGGGCACCCTCCACGCCAGCCGGACCGCGGTAGTCGAAGGAGACCGGACCGCCGCCGGGCGCCAGCTGCTCGTACGCCTTGTCGGCCAGCGGCCGCAGCGTCGCGATCAGGTCCAGCCGCTGCGCCAGCAGCTCCGCGCCGGACCGGGCCAGGTGCTGGTCCCAGATGTCGAGGGTGGACAGGTCCATGCCGCGGCCGCCGTGCCGGCGGGCCATGGCGGCCGACTTCAGCAGGGTGTTGCGCTGCTTGAGGACGCGCTCGTAGTCCGAGCGCACGCCCGCCATGCGCGGGGCGCGGGCGGTGATCAGCTCGTCCAGGAAGCGGCGGCGCTCGCCGGGATCGCCCTTGACCAGCGCGAGGTCCTCCGGGGCGAACAGCACGGTGCGCACGATCCCCAGCACGTCGCGCGGCCTGACCTGGGAGGAACGATTGATCCGGGCCCGGTTGGCCCGGCCCGGGTTGAGCTCCAGCTCGATCAGCTGCTGCCGCTCCCCCTGGACGACGGCGGCGCGGATGACCGCGCGGTCGGCGCCCATGCGCACCAGGGGCGCGTCGGAGGAGACCCGGTGGCTGCCGAGGGTGGCCAGATAGCCGACCGCCTCGACGAGGTTGGTCTTGCCCTGGCCGTTGGGGCCCACGAAGGCCGTGACGCCGGGGTCGAGGGCCACCTCGGCCCGGGCGTACGAGCGGAAGTCGGCGAGCGACAGATGCGAGACATGCATGGTTGCGCGCCGACCTCCCCCGGCAACTGCTGGGTGTTACTTCTTGCTCTCGACCGCGTGGCCACCGAACTGGTTGCGCAGCGCCGCGATCATCTTCATCTGCGGGGAGTCCTCCTGGCGCGACGAGAAGCGCGCGAAGAGGGAGGCCGTGATCGCGGGGAGCGGCACGGCGTTGTCGATGGCGGCCTCGACCGTCCAGCGGCCCTCGCCGGAGTCGGCCGCGAAGCCGCGCAGGCCGTCCAGGTGCTCGTCCTCGTTCAGGGCGTTGACGGCCAGGTCGAGCAGCCAGGAGCGGATGACCGTGCCCTCCTGCCAGGAGCGGAAGACCTCGCGCACGTCGGTGACGGAGTCGACCTTCTCCAGCAGCTCCCAGCCCTCGGCGTAGGCCTGCATCATCGCGTACTCGATGCCGTTGTGGACCATCTTGGCGAAGTGGCCCGCGCCGACCTTGCCCGCGTGGACCGAGCCGAAGTCACCCTCCGGCTTGAGCGCGTCGAAGATCGGCTGGACCTTCGCCACGTGCTCGGCGTCGCCGCCGTACATCAGGGCGTAGCCGTTCTCCAGGCCCCAGACACCGCCGGAGACGCCGCAGTCGACGAAGCCGATGCCCTTGGCCTTCAGCTCCTCGGCGTGCTTCTCGTCGTCGGTCCAGCGGGAGTTCCCGCCGTCGACGACGATGTCGCCGGGCGACAGCAGCTCGGCGAGCTCGTCGATGGTGGACTGGGTCGCGGCACCGGCCGGGACCATGACCCACACGACGCGCGGACCCTGCAGGGAATCCACAAGCTCCTTGAGGCTGTGGACATCCGCCAGGTCGCGGTTGCGGTCGTATCCGATGACGGTGTGGCCTGCGCGGCGGATGCGCTCGCGCATGTTGCCGCCCATCTTGCCGAGACCGACGAGACCGAGCTCCATCAGTGATCCTTCATGCCGTAGTCGTCCGATGCGTACCGGAGGTACTTGCTCCGAGCCTACGCCCGAGGGTCGGTGCACAGCTGTGGGCTGGGGCGCTCATCGGGTGAGGCGCCCCGGTCCACAGGCGGTCGCGGTCCTGTGGACCGCGCGCTTCCCTGGGCGTCTGCCCGGGAAGCGCGTCGGCACACCGCGTCGCGCACGGGGGAGGCCCCGCGCAGGAGGCCGTGTCCCGGGGCGTCAGCCCGACAGGCGCACCGGCATGATCAGGTACTTGTACGCCTCGTCGGCCTCGGCGTCGACGGCGGGCTTGCCGCTGAGCAGGGCCGGCTTGGTGGACGTGGTGAAGGACAGCTGGGCGACCGGCGAGTCGATCGCGGACAGGCCCTCCAGCAGGAAGCCGGGGTTGAACGCGATCGAGATGTCGTCGCCCTCGAGCTGGGCGTCGACCCTTTCCACAGCCTGTGCGTCGTCGCTGGAACCGGCCTCCAGGATCAGCACGCCCTGCTCGAAGCTCAGACGGACCGGGGTGTTCCGCTCGGCGACGAGCGCCACGCGCTTGACGGCCTCGACGAACGGGGCGGTCTCGATCACGGCGACGGAGTTGAACTCGGTCGGGAAGAGCGTGCGGTACTTCGGCAGGTCGCCCTCGAGCAGGCGGGTGGTCGTACGCCGGCCGGCGCCCTCGAAGCCGATCAGGCCCTCACCGGCACCGGAGCCGGACAGCGCGATCGAGACGGTGTCGCCGCCGCTGAGCGACTTGGCGGTCTCCAGCAGCGTCTTGGCGGGCACCAGGGCGACGGCGGAGATGTCCGGGGTCTCCGGCTTCCACATGAACTCGCGGACCGCGAAGCGGTAGCGGTCGGTGGAGGCGAGGGTGACGGTGTCGCCCTCGATCTCGATCCGCACACCCGTGAGCACCGGCAGCGTGTCGTCACGGCCGGCGGCGATGGCGACCTGGGCGGCGGCGGAGGCGAAGACCTCGCCCGGCACGGTGCCCGTGGCGGTCGGCATCTGGGGCAGGGCGGGGTATTCCTCCACAGGCAGGGTGTGGAGTGTGAATCGCGAGGAGCCGCAGACCACGGTGACCCGCACGCCGTCGGTGGAGATCTCCACAGGCCTGTTGGGAAGTGCGCGGCAGATGTCGGCGAGCAGGCGGCCGGAGACGAGGACGGTGCCGTCCTCCTCCACATCGGCCTCGACGGAGACGCGGGCGGAGACCTCGTAGTCGAAGCCGGACAGGCTCAGGGAGCCGTCCTCGGCCTTCAGCAGCAACCCCGCGAGGACCGGCACCGGCGGACGGGCCGGGAGGCTGCGGGCCGCCCAGGCCACTGCCTCCGCGAGTACATCGCGCTCCACCCGGATCTTCACCGGAACCGCCTCCTGCTTGTTGCTGGCTCGCCCTGCTGGCTTCTTCGTCGGCTTCAGTCGCCGGAGACCAGTCTGACGCACGCCACCGACAGTCGATGCGGCTGGCGGTCAAGTCGAGGTCCGGGGCGTGGCGCGGCGATCAGCCGCTTCATCCACAGCACCCACTTCGAAACGAGTTCTCCGCTACATCTCTGTGGTCGTAGTAGTAGGGCCTGTGGAAACCGTGGAAAACTTCCTTTGCCCAGGTCAGGCCGGATTTTTTGTCCACCGGCCCTGTGGGTGGCGGCGGTGGATAACCGGGGGGTTCTGTGGACCGCGGAAAGTTCTGCACACCCGGTGCACAGGCAGGGCCCACTTCTCCCCAGGTGCGTCCCCAGGTTTACCCACGTTGCCCACAGGCCAACCCGGCACCTTGGTGTGACGCCTTTCACTCGGTGCGGTGAGCTTCGGCGTTTCGTTGCCGAACAGTGGACAGGCGTGTGGAAAGACTGTGTATAACACCGGTCCTCCTGTGGGCGGCCGGTGGACAACGTCCGGGGCCGCTGTGCACAAGCCGCCTGTCCACAGGCTGTGGAACCCCGTCGACCACAAATCCACACCCCCCTGACCTCGCCTGATGGCATATCAACAGCCTGGTCTGTGGACACCGTATGGATAACTTCCCGGTCCCCAGGGTGTGGACAGGGCCTTCCGGCCGAATCTGTGGAGAACCGCCAGGTCAGGACCGTAATTCGAACAGACCGGGGAGCGCGGGGGACGGCCTGGGGACGGCCGGGAGCGGCCCGGGAGCGGTTCGGGAGCGGTTCGGAGGCGGTTCGAGGAGGTTTCGGGGGGCGGTTCAGGGGCGATTCGGGGACGGTTGGGGACGGCCCGGGAACCGTTCCACAGGCGTCCGGGAACGGCGAAGGGCGCCCCGGGAGGTGTCCCGGGGCGCCCTCGGACGGCGGCGACCGCCGCTCCGTCAGCCGTTCTTGATGCGGTTCGTCAGCTCGGTCACCTGGTTGTAGATGGAGCGCCGCTCGGCCATCAGCGCACGGATCTTGCGGTCCGCGTGCATCACCGTCGTGTGGTCGCGGCCGCCGAACTGCGCGCCGATCTTCGGCAGCGAGAGGTCGGTGAGCTCACGGCACAGGTACATCGCGATCTGCCGTGCCGTCACCAGCACCCGGCTGCGCGAGGCACCGCACAGGTCCTCGACGGTGTGCCCGAAGTAGTCCGCGGTCGCCGCCATGATGGCCGGCGCCGTGATCTCCGGGGAGGCGTCCTCGCCGCCCGGGATCAGGTCCTTCAGCACGATCTCGGTCAGGCCCAGGTCGACCGGCTGCCGGTTCAGGCTGGCGAAGGCCGTGACCCGGATCAGCGCGCCCTCGAGCTCACGGATGTTGCGCGAGATGCGGGAGGCGATGAACTCCAGGACCTCCGGCGGAGCGTTGAGCTGCTCCTGGACCGCCTTCTTCCGCAGGATCGCGATGCGGGTCTCGAGCTCCGGCGGCTGCACGTCCGTGATCAGGCCCCACTCGAAGCGGTTGCGGAGCCGGTCCTCCAGGGTCACCAGCTGCTTGGGCGGCCGGTCCGAGGAGAGCACGATCTGCTTGTTCGCGTTGTGCAGGGTGTTGAAGGTGTGGAAGAACTCCTCCTGCGTCGACTCCTTGCTCGCCAGGAACTGGATGTCGTCGACCAGCAGGATGTCCATGTCGCGGTAGCGCTTGCGGAACGCGTCCGCCTTGCCGTCGCGGATGGAGTTGATGAACTCGTTCGTGAACTCCTCGGAGCTCACGTAGCGCACGCGGGTGCCCGGGTAGAGACTGCGCGCGTAGTGCCCGATGGCGTGCAGCAGGTGGGTCTTGCCCAGCCCCGACTCCCCGTAGATGAACAGGGGGTTGTACGCCTTGGCCGGCGCCTCGGCGACCGCGACCGCCGCCGCGTGGGCGAAGCGGTTGGACGCGCCGATGACGAAGGTGTCGAAGAGGTACTTCGGGTTCAGCCGGGCCGTCGGCTCCGCGGCACCGCTCGTCGTGGACGAGCCGGAGCCGGAGGACGAGGAGGAGCGGTCCGGGCGCGGGCCGGGGCCGGACGCCGAGCCTCCGCGGGCGGGACCCTCGGGCAGCTCCCGGCGCTGCTGCTCGTACGACAGACGCTCGGGACGCTCCTGCGAGCGGTAGTCCGGCTGCTGCTCGTAGGACTGCTGCTCGTAGGACTGCTGCTCGTACTGCGAGGGAGAGGCGTACGGATCGCGCTCGCCCTCGCCGAAGGAGCCGAGCCGCGGCTGCTGCCAGCCGTAGTCGCCCCGGTCGCCCCGGTCGCTCCGGTCGCTCCGGTCGCCGCCGGCCGGGCCGGCGGCCGCCGAGCCGCGCGGCCAGGCGCCGGGCTCGGGGCGGGACTGCTGGTAGTCGGGGTAGGCGGGGCGTACGGACGGCAGGTCGTCGGCGCCGGGCCGGGTGCCGTAGCCGTCACGGCCCTCGTAGCCGCCGCGGTCGCCGTATCCCTCGTACGTGTCCCGGCCGCCCTGGCCGGGGCCGTGCGCGGGCTGCTGGCGGGGTTCCTGGGGCTGCGGGGCCGGGGGCTCGCCCGCGGAGTCGTCGACGGTGATCGCGATCCGGATGGGGCGGCCGCACTCGCGGCTGAGGGTCTCGCTGACGATCGGGGCCAGCCGGCCCTCGAGGACGCCCTTGGCGAATTCGTTCGGCACGGCCAGGAGCGCGGTGTCGGCCACCAGCGCCAGCGGCTGGCACCGCTTGATCCAGTGCTCGTCCTTGGTCTCCACGCCCTGGCCCCGCCCCTCACCGAGGAGCTGTTCGAGCACGCGCGGCCACACTGCGGCAAGATCGGCGGGCAGGTCAGCCACAGGGCACGCTCTCTCAGTCACGGGTCACGGGGGGTGTCCCGGAGTCCCACGAATGTGTGGTTCTCGGGACGGGCGGGAAGGATTCGGAGTTCAGTCACGGTAGTCAGGGCGAGGTGTGCGGTTCAAGTCGTTGTCCACAGGGTGTGTACAAATGTGCCATGCCGTGGCGCGTGGCGTCGTTCCGGCCCTGAGGAAGCTACGGTGTATGCCTGGTGCACTGCCGGTTTGACCGGATGGCGTAACCGCGCGTACCGTGACCAGGTCGAGTTGTCGATGGCTGCTGCCGCCTGCCTCCGATGGGCAAAGATCATGATCCTAACCGGTCGTGATTATGAAGCGGTGCACTTGGGCGTATTGCGAGCTCCTCGCGGGCGCACGGTGACAGCCAGGCGATGTCCCGCCATCAATTCATTTCTGGAGTCCCCGAGTGAGCAAGCGCACCTTCCAGCCGAACAACCGCCGCCGCGCGAAGACCCACGGCTTCCGCCTGCGCATGCGCACCCGTGCCGGCCGCGCGATCCTCGCGTCCCGCCGTGGCAAGGGTCGCGCCCGCCTGTCGGCCTGACCAGTCTGACGTCAAGGTCCATGACGTGCTGCCTTCCGAGTCTCGGCTGAGGCGGCGCGAGGACTTCGCGACCGCGGTTCGTCGAGGACGCAGGGCCGGCCGCCCGCTCCTCGTCGTCCACCTACGCAGCGGTAACACGGACCCGCACACACCGGGGGGAATCGCCCCTCCGGTGCGTGCGGGTTTCGTCGTGAGCAAGGCCGTCGGCGGTGCCGTCGTCCGCAACCTCGTCAAGCGGCGTCTTCGCCACCTCATGCGTGACCGGCTGGATCTGCTGCCCGCCGGTAGCCTGGTGGTGGTGCGAGCCCTGCCGGGCGCGGGCGAGGCGGACCACGCACAACTGGGCCGTGACCTCGACACCGCACTGCAGCGGCTGCTGGGAGGGGCGCCGCGAAGCAATCCCCCGGGGGGTGACCCCCGGAGCCCCGGTCACCCGGGAGGGAGCGCACAGTGAAGTACCCGCTGCTCTGGTTGATCAAGCTCTACCAGTGGACCATCAGCCCTTTGCTGGGCCCGGTCTGCAAGTACTACCCCTCGTGCTCGCACTACGGCTACACGGCCATTGACGTGCACGGCGCGGTCAAAGGAACGGTGCTGACGGCCTGGCGCATCCTGCGCTGCAATCCGTGGTCGCTCGGTGGCGTCGACCACGTCCCTCCCCGGAAGCGTCCGGTCTGGCACCAGCGGCTGAGGAGCCGACTGGCCGGGGACCCCACCACGGGCCCCGCCGCACAGCCCGAGACTCAGTCCAACGCCCAAGGAGCCTGATTCGTGGACACGATCCTCGGTCCTCTTTACTACGTTGTTTCCTGGATCATCGTCCAGTTCCACGCGTTCTTCAGCCTCATCTTCAACAAGGACAGTGGCTGGGCGTGGGGTCTGTCCATCGTCTCGCTGGTGGTGCTGATCCGTATCTGCCTGATCCCGCTCTTCGTGAAGCAGATCAAGGCCACGCGGAACATGCAGGCGCTCCAGCCGAAGATGAAGGCGATCCAGGAGCGCTACAAGAGCGACAAGCAGCGCCAGTCCGAAGAGATGATGAAGCTCTACAAGGAGTCGGGCACCAACCCGCTCTCGAGCTGCCTCCCGATTCTGGCCCAGTCGCCGTTCTTCATCTCGCTGTACCAGGTGCTGAACAAGATCGCCGGTGGCCACGAGGTCGGCGTCCTGGACCAGTCCCTGGTCGACAGCGCCCGTAAGGCGCACATCTTCGGTGCCCCGATCGCGTCGAAGTTCATGGACAGCGCGAGCAAGGTCGAGTCGCTCGGCGCCACGCTCACCGATGTCCGCGTCGTCACGGTCATCATGATCGTCCTGATGTCGCTGTCGCAGTTCTACACGCAGCGCCAGCTGATGACGAAGAACGTCGACCTCACGGTGAAGACGCCGTTCATGCAGCAGCAGAAGATGCTGATGTACGTCTTCCCGATCATGTTCGCCGTCTTCGGCATCAACTTCCCCGTCGGTGTCCTGGTCTACTGGCTGACCACCAACGTGTGGACCCTGGGCCAGCAGATGTTCGTCATCCGCCGCAACCCCACCCCGGGCAGCCTCGCCTTCCAGCAGCGCCAGGAGCGCCTGAAGGCCAAGGGCAAGCTCAAGGAGGACCCGGCGGAGGTCGAGGCCCGCAAGGCCGTCGAGGCCGCCCGCGCCGCCCGCCAGCAGCCCAAGCGCCAGACGAAGGCCAAGCGCCAGGTCGCCGGCCAGACGCCGCAGGCCCCGGGCTCCGGCAAGAAGACCACCCTGGAGAAGGGCCAGTCCGGGCAGGCCGACGACGAGGCGCCCAAGCAGGGCGGTTCCTCCCGCAGTGCCAAGTCCGGACAGCGCAAGGGCGGCCCGCAGCGGCCCAAGCACCCGTCGAAGAAGTAATGAAGGAGTCCACCGTGACGGAGACGCAGCGCCAGAACGCCGCTGAGGGCACCGACACCCTGTCCCGCCTGGAGCAGGAGGGCGAGATCGCGGCCGACTACCTCGAGGGGCTGCTGGACATCGCCGACCTCGACGGCGACATCGACATGGACGTCGAGGCCGACCGCGCCTCGGTGTCGATCATCAGCGACTCCACCAGCCGTGACCTGCAGAAGCTGGTGGGCCGCGACGGTGAGGTGCTGGAGGCGCTCCAGGAGCTGACCCGGCTCGCGGTGAACCGGGAGACCGGCGACCGCAGCCGTCTGATGCTGGACATCGCCGGCTTCCGCGCGCGCAAGCGCGAGGAGCTGGCCGGCCTGGGCGCCAAGGCGGCCCAGGAGGCCAAGAGCTCCGGTCAGCCGGTCAAGCTCGACCCGATGACCCCCTTCGAGCGCAAGGTCGTCCACGACGCGGTGGCCGCCGCCGGCCTGCGCAGCGAGTCCGAGGGCGAAGAGCCCCAGCGCCGAGTGGTCGTCCTCCCCGCCTGACCAGCCCCACTTCCAGGTGTGTACGGCCCCGTCTGCTCGCAGGCGGGGCCGATCCTTGTCAGCCTGATATTCAGACCCTTTTTGTATGGAAGGACGGTTTCCCGTGGAAGAGGCAGCGGAGCTCCCCCCGGCGCCCGAGGCGGCTCGGGCGGTATTCGGTGACCGCTTTCCGGAGGCCGTCCGCTATGCCGAGCTCCTCGCGGACGCGGGCGTCAAGCGCGGACTGATCGGTCCCCGTGAGGTCCCGAGGCTCTGGGAGCGGCACCTGCTGAACTGCGCGGTGCTCTCCGAGGCCGTGCCGGACGGCGTCTCGGTGTGCGACGTGGGCTCCGGCGCCGGACTGCCCGGCATTCCGCTGGCCCTGGTCCGCCCCGACCTGCAGATCACCCTGCTGGAGCCGCTGCTGCGCCGTACGACCTTCCTCCAGGAGGTCGTGGAGCTGCTGGGGCTGGACCACGTCACCGTCGTCCGCGGCCGGGCCGAGGAGATGCTGGGCAAGGTCGAGCCGGTGCACGTGGTCACCGCGCGGGCCGTGGCGCCGCTGGACCGGCTGGCCGGGTGGGGAGTGCCGCTGCTGCGCCCCTACGGCGAGATGCTGGCCCTCAAGGGCGACACCGCGGAGGAGGAGCTCAAGGGCGCCCGTGCCGCGCTGAGCAAGCTCGGTGTGGTGCGCACCTCGGTGCTGCACGTCGGTGAGGGCGTGGTCGACCCGCTGTCCACCGTGGTCCGGGTCGAGGTCGGGGAGAGCCCCGGCGGTGTGCGCTTCGCGGCCAAGCGGGCCAAGGCCGCCAGGACGACCCGGTCCCGCCGCCGGCGCTGAGGCGAGCGCCCCCTGAGGGGGGCCTGCTCCTACAAGCTGGCAAAACTACGCATTACGGAGTGTCGCGACGGGGTAGCGGCGCGTGCCATGCATCGTGTTTCACGTGAAACATCGTTCCCTGCTGCATGGAATCATCGGCCGCACCCGTGCGGCCGCCGCGCCGCGTGACCGTCGACCGGTCGAGGAAGTGGGTTCATCCACAGGCCCACGGGATTCATCCACAGGAGAACGGGCCTCGCTGGTTCACGACCCCGAAAGCATGGCAGGCTCTGTCCATCGCGAGCCTGATGTCGAGGAGAGTGAATCCTTGCGGTCCGACGCCAATATCGCGGGACCGATGACCGATCCGGTCC
The DNA here is from genome assembly GCF_014655595.1 of Streptomyces griseocarneus. GTDB lineage: Bacteria > Actinomycetota > Actinomycetes > Streptomycetales > Streptomycetaceae > Streptomyces > Streptomyces griseocarneus. The sequence continues at coordinate 241,817 of NZ_BNBL01000004.1, forward strand.
CCGGCCCCCGCCCCGCCGAATCCGAATCCGTGGCTGCTTCCGTTCCGCTGCCCGGGGGCGAGGTGGTTTCACGTGAAACGCCACCGCCCCCGATGCCCCGGCCGGAGCAGACCCGGGTGATGGTGGTCGCCAACCAGAAGGGCGGGGTCGGCAAGACCACGACCACCGTGAACCTCGCGGCCTCCCTGGCGCTGCACGGCAATCGCGTGCTGGTCATCGATCTCGACCCGCAGGGCAACGCCTCGACGGCTCTGGGCATCGACCACCATGCCGAGGTTCCGTCGATCTACGACGTCCTGGTGGACAACAAGCAGCTCTCCGACGTGGTGCAGCCGGTGGTGGATGTGGAGGGCCTGTTCTGCGCCCCCGCCACGATCGACCTGGCCGGTGCGGAGATCGAGCTGGTCTCGCTCGTGGCCCGGGAGAGCCGGCTGGACCGGGCGATCAAGGCCTATCAGCAGCCCCTGGACTACATCCTCATCGACTGTCCGCCGTCGCTCGGCCTGCTGACGGTCAACGCCCTCGTCGCGGGTGCCGAGGTGCTGATCCCCATTCAGTGCGAGTACTACGCGCTCGAGGGCCTGGGTCAGCTGCTGCGCAACGTCGAGCTGGTGCGGGGCCATCTGAACCCCGAGCTCCATGTGTCGACGATTCTGCTGACGATGTACGACGGTCGGACGCGGCTCGCTTCTCAGGTGGCCGAGGAGGTGCGCACCCACTTCGGCAAGGAGGTGCTGCGGACCAGCATTCCCCGCTCGGTCCGCATCTCCGAGGCGCCCAGCTATGGGCAGACGGTTCTGACGTACGACCCGGGCTCCAGCGGCGCGCTGTCCTATCTGGAAGCCGCCCGGGAAATCGCACTACGGGGGGTCGGCGTGCACTACGACGGCACCAGGGCTCACACGGTGGGCCGCCAGCAACAGCAAGACCAGCACAGCATGTCGGAGGGGCTTCAGTGAGTGAGCGACGCAGAGGACTGGGCCGGGGGCTCGGTGCGCTGATTCCGCCGGCGCCGAAGGGAGCGGAGCAGGGCGGACCGGCCGTCGGGGCCGGCGCCACGTCTCCGACCGCGGTGCCGGTGCTGACGGCGGAGCGGGGGGTGGCCGCCGCGAAGGTGACCGCGCTTCCGCTGGAGGAGATCACCGTCTCCCGTGACACCGTCTCGCGCGACGGGGGATCCCTGGGTTCCGCCCCGTCGGACGATGTTTCACGTGAAACGGAGGGTGCGTCGCAGGGTGGCGCCGAGCAGTTCTCGGGCGCGGTGGCCGGTGCGCACTTCGCCGAGCTGCCCCTGGACTCCATCACGCCCAACCCCCGGCAGCCGCGCGAGGTGTTCGACGAGGACGCCCTCGCGGAGCTGGTGACCTCCATCCGCGAGGTCGGCCTGCTGCAGCCCGTGGTGGTCCGGCAGCTGGCGCCCGAGCGCTACGAGCTCATCATGGGTGAGCGGCGCTGGCGGGCCTGCCGTGAGGCCGGGCTGGAGAAGATCCCCTCCATCGTCCGGGCGACCGACGACGAGAAGCTTCTGCTGGACGCGCTGCTGGAGAACCTGCACCGGGCTCAGCTGAATCCTCTGGAAGAGGCCGCCGCGTACGACCAGCTGCTGAAGGACTTCAGCTGCACTCATGACGAGCTGGCCGACCGCATCGGGCGCTCGCGTCCGCAGGTCTCCAACACGCTGCGGCTGCTGAAGCTGTCGCCTGCCGTGCAGAAGCGGGTCGCCGCCGGCGTGCTGTCCGCCGGACACGCCCGGGCCCTGCTCTCCGTCGACGACTCGGAGGAGCAGGACCAGCTCGCCCGCCGCATCGTGGCCGAGGGCCTCTCCGTCCGTTCGGTCGAGGAGATCGTGACCCTGATGGGGTCGCGGTCGAAGGGCTCCGGCAAGGCCAAGGGGCCCCGGGCCGGTGGGCGGGTGTCGCCGGCGCTGACCGACCTCGCCTCCCGGCTGTCGGACCGCTTCGAGACCCGGGTGAAGGTGGACCTGGGCCAGAAGAAGGGAAAGATCGTCGTCGAATTCGCCTCGATGGACGACCTGGAGCGGATCCTCAGCACCCTCGCCCCGGGTGAGGGCCGGGTGCTGGAGCAGAAGCTCTCCGGTGTCGGTGAGGAGAACTCCGAGGACTAGCTCCTCGTCGACGCTCGCGCTTGGGGCGGGTTGTGTTTCACGTGGAACCGTTGTGGATCCCCGGAACACAACCCGCCCTTTGCCTTGTCGCGCTGTCGACTCAATCGGCGTCCGGATACGATGCGTTGAGGTATGGCACATCCACGTTGGACGCTGTTCACGGAGGGGCGGGGCCATGCGAACGGTGAGCCGGACCGGACTGGTGGCAGCAGGCCTGGGCCTGGGGGCAGTCGGCGGATTCGTCGGCAGTCTCCTCAGGGAGCGCAGCGCGCTGAGCGCCGCCCGGAGCATGGCACGCGACGGAAGTGAGGAACTGACTGCATGGGGCGTCGGCTCGTACCGCTCACTCTGGACAACCTCCCTGACCTCCCCAAGCGCTGCCGCGCCTGCGTCTTTTGGGAATTGGACCCTGTCAGCGGCGAAGCCGCACTGAGAGCCGGCCATCCCGAGCTGGAGAAGGAAGCCTGGATCTCCGCCGTGCTGCTGGAGTGGGGATCCTGCGGCCGGGTGGTCTACGTCGACGAGGTGCCGGTGGGCTTCGTGCTCTACGCGCCCCCCGCCTATGTGCCCCGGTCGACCGCCTTCCCCACCAGCCCCGTCGCCGCGGATGCCGTGCAGCTGATGACCGCCTGGCTGGCGCCCTCCCACCAGGGGCAGGGGCTGGGCAGGACCATGGTGCAGACGGTGGCGAAGGACGTGCTCCGGAGGGGCTTCAAGGCGATCGAGGCCTTCGGTGATGCCCGCTGGAAGGAACCGGCGTGTGTGCTGCCCGCCGACCATCTGCTGGCGGTCGGCTTCAAGACCGTACGGCCGCACCCGCGCTATCCGCGCATGCGGCTCGAGCTGCGTACGGCGCTCTCCTGGAAGGAGGACGTCGAGCTGGCGTTGGACCGGCTCCTGGGGGCGGTCCAGAAGGAGCCGGCGCTCAGGCCGCTCTAGCCGCGCGGCGCCCGGACAGCCGCGTCACGCGCCACGAAAGCAGTGCCATGAAAAACGGGGCGGCCGGGTGCCGTTTCACGTGAAACAGCACCCGGCCGCCCCGGAGCATATGGCTCAGGCGTGGATGAAGTTGCCCAGCTCGCGCTCGAGCATCGCCTTGGGCTTGGCACCGACGATGGTCTGAACGACCTCGCCACCCTGGTAAACGTTGAGCGTCGGAATCGACATCACGCCGTACTTGGCCGCGGTGCCCGGGTTCTGGTCGATGTTGAGCTTGACGATCTCGATCTTGTCGCCGTACTCCGCGGCGATCGCCTCCAGGGCGGGAGCGATCTGGCGGCACGGACCGCACCACTCGGCCCAGAAGTCCACCAGGACGGGCTTGTCGCTCTTCAGCACGTCCTCGCTGAAGGACGCGTCGGTCACGGCCTTGAGAGCCATTGAGGTCTCCTTGAATCTTCTCTACGTGGGGTGGGGGGGAGGAGGAGGCGGGGTCAGACGGTCTGCTCGGGCTCGCGGAGGTTCTCGCCGTCCCCGAGGGACGCCAGGAAGCGCTCGGCGTCGAGGGCGGCGGAGCAGCCCGTACCGGCGGCGGTGATCGCCTGGCGGTAGGTGTGGTCCACGACGTCACCGGCCGCGAACACACCCGAGAGGTTGGTGCGGGTCGAGGGGGCGTCCACCTTGAGGTAGCCCTCGTCGTCCAGGTCCAGCTGGCCCTTGAACAGCTCGGTGCGCGGGTCGTGGCCGATCGCGATGAAGAGGCCGGTCACCGGGAGTTCGGAGGTCTCACCGGTCTTGACGTTGCGCAGCGTCAGCCCGGAGAGCTTGGTGTCCCCGTGGAGCGCGGCGACCTCGCTGTCCCACACGAAGGAGATCTTCGGGTCGGCGAAGGCGCGCTCCTGCATCGCCTTGCTCGCCCGCAGGGCGTCACGGCGGTGGACCACGGTGACGGACTTGGCGAACCGGGAGAGGAAGGTGGCCTCCTCCATCGCGGTGTCGCCACCGCCGATGACGGCGATGTCCTGGTCCTTGAAGAAGAACCCGTCGCAGGTGGCGCACCAGGAGACACCGCGGCCGGAGAGCTCGTCCTCGCGCGGCAGGCCCAGCTTGCGGTGCTGGGAGCCGGTGGTGACGATCACGGCCTTGGCACGGTGGACGGTGCCGGCGGAGTCCGTGACGGTCTTGATCTCGTCGCTGAGGTCGACGGCGACGACGTCGTCCGGGATCAGCTCGGCGCCGAAGCGCTCGGCCTGGGCCCGCATGTTGTCCATCAGGTCCGGGCCCATGATGCCCTCACGGAACCCGGGGAAGTTCTCCACCTCGGTGGTGTTCATCAGCGCACCACCGGCCGTCACGGCGCCTTCGAAGACCAGCGGCTTCAGGGACGCGCGGGCGGTGTAGAGCGCGGCCGTATAGCCCGCGGGCCCGGAGCCGATGATGATCACGTTGCGGACGTCGCTCACGGGTGTCTTCCTTGTCTCTGCCGACAGCTGTACTGGGTCCTTGCTGGGTCTCACCCCACCCAACGGATCCTACGGGGCGAGCATTCCCGAAGCGGACGACAGCACGGAGCGCAAGGGCTCAGTCGCGCGGGAAGGTCCGGTTCGCCAGGACCTTCCCGGGAGCGGACGGCGAGGCGCCCTCGCAGGTGGAAGACACCAGATAGGCGTCGACGAGCGTGGTGTCACCGGGGTGCGGCAGGACGACGAGATAGGCGTCCTGCCCATTGTATTTTTCTTGACGCGAGGCCAGTGCCGGCTCGGGGCGTCCGATGCCCTGCTGCACACAGACCGGGGCCGTGACGCCGGAATCACGCAGCGTCTCGGGTGAGGTCTTCATGCCCCGGGTCTCGGTGCCCTTGGTGGTCTGCAGGAGGTCACGCACATGGGTCTGCAGCTCGTCGAAGCCGAGGGTGGTCGGTCCCGAGGCCTGGTCGCTGGTGGACCGGGGCGATTTCGCGTGGGTGTCGCCGTCGTCCCCGGGCACGAGGAAGAAGCTGCCGATACCGATGACGGCCGCGGCGCAGGCCGTGCCGAGCAGCGCCGTACGCCAGCGGCGTCCACGCGGGGCACGCGAGCCGGCGGGGCCTGTCCGCTGTCGGCCCGGGCCGGTGGAGGCGCGGGGGCGGCCGCTGGGGCGGTCCGGCGTTTCCCGGCCGGTTTCGCGACTGGTTTCACGTGAAACACGCGGGGCGGCGACAGCGGCGGGTGTCGCCTCCGCCGTCTCCGTTTCACGTGTCTCCGTTTCACGTGAAACACCGGCACTGGTGTCGGGGTCGGGGCCGGTCGCGTTCAGCAGTGCCTCGGCCGCGAGGGCGGCGTCGATGCGCTCGGCGACGTCGACCGGCATCCGGGCCGGTCCGGGGAGCGTGCCGAGCAGGCCCCGGATCTCGGTGAGCGAGGTCCGTACGTCGTCACACAGCTCGCAGGCCGCCAGGTGTTCCCGGAGATCCGCGGTACGGGAAGGCGGCAGCACTCCCTCGGTGAGCGCGGAGATCTCCTCGACCTCCGGGTGCTCATCCGTGCCGGTCGTCGAAGTCACGCTCGCCCACCTCCGCCCTTCACTGGATCTGCGTCGTTCTGTCCTGCCGGTGGTGGGACGGACGCCCCCTGCGACCGGTTCCTTTCCCTGTCAAGAGGTGGGCTACCCCTGCCATCCGGGCGCAGATGGGTGAGCAACGGCAACAGCCGCGCCCGTCCACGGGCGCATCTGCTCTTCACCGTGCCGGTGGGGACGTCGAGAACCCTGGCCGCCTCGGCGACCGGATAGCCCTGCATGTCGACCAGGACCAGGGCCGCCCGCTGCTCCGGCGGCAGCTTGGCGAGGGCCCGCACCAGCTCCCGCTGCAGATCCCCGCGCTCGGCGGGCGCGGCGGCGGACTCATGGGGCTCGAGGAGCTGCTCGAGCCGCTCGGTCTCGGCGAGCGGCGCGGTGCGCCGGGAGGCGGCCTTGCGGGCCCGGTCCAGACAGGCGTTGACGGTGATGCGGTGCAGCCATGTGGTGACGGCGGACTGCCCCCGGAAGGTATGAGCGGCCCGGTAGGCGGAGACCAGCGCGTCCTGGACGGCGTCGGCGGCCTCCTCCCGGTCCCCGAGCGTGCGCAGCGCCACCGCCCAGAGCCGGTCGCGATGGCGCCGCACTATCTCGCCGAAGGCGTCGGGATCGCCGTCGACGTGCCGCGCCAGGAGCTCGGCGTCGCTCGCGCCGCCACGTGTGACGTCGTCCAACGTCGAGCCCTCCCCCTGAGTGGCGCGACCTCGCGGTCAGCCGGTGATCTGCACCTCGTTGATGGCCTGCTTGAAGCCGTCGCCGCTGTAGGTCTCCGTGTCGTACGCAGAGTAGGGCATCGCTGTGATCCACAGGAGGACGTACCGAGTCGTGGTCGGCTTCTCGACGGTGAGCTTCAACGTCTTCAGGGACGTCTGACCGTCCGACAACTCCTTCATCTTGGCCACCGGCCCGGAGGGCGACATGGAGTCGACGGCATACAGGGAAGCGGCGGTGTGGTCGCCTCCGTACCGAAGATTCACGGTGGCGCCGCTGACCAGCTTCTTCGACCCCAGGTCGTAGACGATGCCAACGCCGGACCTGTACGGGGCAAGCGTCGGGCCTCCCTTGAACGAGGCCGTCCGCCAGTAGGTCTTGGGCTTGCCGTCGTATGTCCTCTGAATCGGGTCCTTGTCCTGAAGGCTGCCGTCCGGGGCGTACTCCGCAGCGTCCTTGATCCGAAGCGGCTTGTGCGTGGGTTTCCTGGACACGTCGTCACCCGACGACTGTGTCCGCGGCTTGTCCGGCTGGCCGTCCTCGAGGAGCGTGTCCGCGAGCTGCCAGCTGCCCAGGCCGAGCGCGGCGATCAGCAGGGCCGACACGCTCCACTTCAGGGCGCGGCCCGCGCGGCTCTGGAGCGGGGGCGGCGGAGCCACCGGCAGGGGCTGGGCCGGGCCGCCGCCCCGGGGCGAGGTCTGGGCGCGCGGATAGGCCGGCGGCGTGGCGAAGTCCGGCTCCGGGGGCCGGATGCGCGGCATCGCGGCGACCGCCTTGGCGAGCTCTTCCGGGGTGGCGCAGGGCTTCTCCTGCCGGGAGGGCGTGGCGCCGTCGTTGACGAGCGCGCGCATGGCCAGCTCGGAGAGGCCGCGGTGGACTCCGGCGCGCACCTGGTCGGGTGCGATGAGGCCGAGGCCCTTGGGCAGTCCGGACAGGCCGTGGGCGTCGTTCTCGTACGGCCAGCGCTGGGTGAGCGCGGCGTACAGGAGCGCGCCGATGGCCTCGGTGTCGGTCCGCTGGGGGTGCTCGGAGGTGATGCCGCGGAGGGCGGCCATGACGGCCAGGCCGCGGATGCGGTACTGGCCGGTCCCGGTGCGCAGGACGGAGCCGGGGTTCAGGCGCAGGTGCGCGAGGCCCTCGCGGTGGGCGGCCGCCATGGCCTGGGAGACCTGGCTGACGAGCTGGTAGGCCTCGTGCGGCTCCAGCGGGCCGGAGGCGAGGACGGGCGTGAGCTCGGTGGCGTCGGGCAGCCACTCGTGGACGACGTAGACCAGGTCGTTCTCCTCGACGGCGTCGAGGACCTGGACGAACCGCGGATCACCGAGCAGCGCCGCGGAACGGGCCGCGGCGAGCACGGGACGGGCCCGGGGGTGGTCGGCGGGCAGCAGATGGACTCCGACCGCGCGACGGAGCTTCTCGTCGACGGCGCGCCAGCTGCTGAATCCCTCCAGACGGGTGACGCACTCCTCCAGGCGGTACCTTCTGGCGAGTTTGTGTCCGCTGTGCAACTCGGGCGGTTGTGCGTCGCGCGCGGGGCTTTCGTGCCCCGCGCGCTTGGTGTCCTTGTGCGTGCTGACCTTCTTGTCGGCCTCCGCCCCGTCGGTCGTGGCCTTGCCCGCCGCGGCGGTCAGTGGCTGCTCGCCGCTGTTGTCGGCCACGTCGACGGCAGCCGTGCTCCGTTCCGCCACCGTCGTTCCTGCCTCCCCATCCGTTGCACGCTGTCCACAGCCAAGACCAATTGTGCCCACAGTCCGGCGTAATGCACGACACACTCCGGCGGGCGATGGTTGTGCTCGGTCAGCGACCGAGTCGACCGCGAACCATACCGACCATGGCGGTCAGCTCCTCGATCCGCATCCGCTTTGCGGCGATGTAGAAGACGGCGATCAGGATCAGTCCACCGCCTGCCAGGGCGGCGAGCGATCCGGGGACACCGTTGCCCAGAACCTGACCGATTCCGTAAGCGACGGCTCCACCGATCAGGGCGGCGGGGACGCACGCACCGATCAGGCGGGTGTAGGTGCGGACGACGCGCGCGCCGTCCAGATCGCCGCCGAGACGGCTGCGCAGCCGGCGCCAGGCGACGCCGACGCCGACGACGTAGCCCAGTCCGTAGGAGGCGGCCATGCCGGCGACGGCCCAGCGGGCGGGGAGCACCACGTAGCTGAGGACGGAGGCCGCCGCGAAGACGGCCGCGACGATCAGGGTGTTGTAGAAGGGAGTGCGGGTGTCCTCGTAGGCGTAGAAGCCTCGCAGGATCACGTACTGCGCGGAGTACGGGATCAGGCCGAGGCCGAAGGCCATGAGGATGAAGCCGATGTTGGTGGCGCCCTCTGTGCCCGAGCCGCCGGAGAACATCAGCGTCGCCATGGGGACGCCGAGGGCGAGGAAGGCGAAGGCGCAGGGCACGATCGCGACGGCCGAGGTCCGCAGCCCGTGCGAGAGGTCGTCACGGACGGCCGAGACGTCCCCGTCGTGGGCGGCGCGCGAGATGCGGGGCAGGACGGCGGTCATCACCGAGACGGTGATGATGGCCTGCGGCATCTGCCAGAGCTGCAGCGCGAAGTTGTAGGCGGCGATGCCCGTACCCGTGTGGTGGCCCTTTTCGGCCAGCGCGCCGGCCTTGGTGGCGAGCTGGGTGACGACGACCATGCTGAGCTGGTTGGCGAGGACGAAGAAGAACGTCCACTTGGCGAGCCCGGCGGCCTTGCCCAGGCCCTGGCCGCGCCAGTCGAAGCGGGGGCGGATCCGGAAGCCGGCGTCGCGCAGGTAGGGGAGCATCGCCAGGGCCTGGACGGTCAGGCCCAGCAGCGTGCCGATGCCGAGCAGGCGCACGCCTTCGGGCGTGATGCTCGAGGCGTTGACCTGGCTGCTGGAGAAGGGACCGAAGGCCCAGATGAAGGAGCCGAAGGTGGCGATGATGACGATGTTGTTGAGGACCGGGGTCCACATCATCGCGCCGAACTTGCCGCGCGCGTTGAGGATCTGACCCAGGACGACGTGGACGCCCATGAAGAACATCGTGGGCAGGCAGTAGCGCGCGAACGCCACCGCCACGTCCATCCGGTCCGGGTCGGAGGCGATGGTCGGCGACATCGCCTGGATGAAGAACGGGGCTCCCAGGACACAGACGGTGGTGACGCCCGCGAGCAGCACGACGACGAGCGTGAGGAGCCGGTTGGCGTACGCCTCGCCGCCGTCCTCGTCGTTCTTCATCGAACGCACCAGCTGGGGGATGAACACGGCGTTGAGCGCGCCGCCTCCCACCAGGATGTAGATCATCGTCGGCAGGACGTTGGCGACCTGGTAGTCGTCGTTGAGCGCGCCGACGCCCACCGCCGCCGCCATGACGAGGTTCCGGCCGAAGCCCAGGATGCGCGAGACCATCGTGCCCGCTGCCATCAGCGCGCTCGACTTCATCAGGCTCGCGGCACGGCCGCCGCCCTTCGCCGCCGGAGCGGTCGCGGGCTCCGGCTCCGGACCGGGCTCGGCGGCCGGCGGCTGCATCGGCGGGGGCACCATCTGGCCCGGAGGCGGCGGCACCTGCCGGCCGGACGGGCGCTGGGGCTCGTACGGCTGCTGCTGGTCGCGGTAGAGGTGCGCGAAGGCATCGCGCTGCTGGGGGCCGTCGGCGGGCGTGCCCTGGCCCACGAGGCCGCTGAGGCCCATGACCTGGGTCGCCGCGGCGTCGTCGGCGTACGGGCGTCCCGGCGCCGGGGGCTGCGGGGGCTGTGGCCGGTCCCACATCCGGTCGTCGGAGGCGTACGCGGGCGCGGAGGGCTGCTGGTAGCCGCCCGGGGCCGGCGGGGGCGCGGTCCGGTCGTACAGCGGGTCGGTCACCGGATCCTGTGCGGACGGGGCGTGGCCGGGGTAGGGGTCCGACGCGTAGGCGTCCCGGAGGTAGGGATCCCGGGCGTACGGGCCCTGGTGCGCCGGGCCTCCCGGACCGGGGGCCGGCGCGGGAGGGACCGGGGCAGGCGGAGCCGGCGGGTACTGATCCCGCTGCTCACCGCCCATGCCCTGACCGCGGTCACCGTCGTACGGCGCGCTCATCGCTACCCCACCTCATCGTCCGCGGCCGCTTGGCCCCACAACACGTCAACGTTCCACTTTCTCACCTGAGCCGGACGGGTCCCCGTTTCGCGCTCCGGTTCCCGCCTCCGGATCACCCGGCTGCTCGGGCTCGCCGTCGCCGGATCCGCCGTCGTCGCCCGAGTCTCCCCCGTTTTCGCCGCCCGGCTCGCCACCTGCGGCTTTACGGGCCGCGGCCCGCTTGCGCTGGAGGTAGATACGAAGCCCCGCGAGGACGAGGAGGAGGACGCCACCGGCGATGACCAGCAGCACCATAGGGGTGATGGACGTGACATGCACAGTGAACATGATCGGCTCGCCGTACGGCTGGCCGTCGTCGGAGTAGAGCCGGGCCGTCACCTGGACCGGACCGTTGGCGTTGGCCCGGGTCTCGAACTTCACCGACTGGCTGCGGCCGCCCTCGACGTGGATCTGCTGCGACTCGTCGTCGATCTTGAGGCGGTTCGGCTGGCTGGAGGTGAGGACGAGCCTGAGCCCGCGCACGCCCTGGAGCAGGCCGTTCTGGACGGTCACCGGGATCGTCGCGCTGCGTCCGGAGAGCGTCGCGTCCGACTTCTTGATCAGGTGCACCTGGCGCGTGAGCTGGTCCAGGTAGGACTGGACGGCGTCGCGGAACTCCGCGGCACCCCGGGGGTTGCCGCGCCACGACGTGGACATCTCCCGCATGATCGCGCTGCCGAAGGGGGTGACCACCCGGTCCTGGGAGGTGAGGATCACCTTGAAGCTGTCCAGAGTGCTCTGCGTCCGCTGGATCGCCTCGAACGCCTCGGTCGACAGCTCCTGGTCGCGCAGCCCCTCCGGGTAGCCGCCGGAGCCGGGAACCTGCTGGTTGGCGGCGGGGTCGGGCTTGGCCCTGGCCGCGTCCCCGAGGTCCAGGGGCTGGGTCCAGCGCCCGTCGGACAGGCCCTTGAGCGCGGTCGCCATGGCCTGCGCCTGGCTCGTCGTGGGCATGCGCTGGGGGGCCACGACGATGCTGCGCTCGTTCTCCGGAGCCTGCTTGTTGACCATGAGGCTCTGGGCGAGGAACCGCTGCACGGCGAGCGCGGAGTCGTCGGCCTTGATCATCTCGCCCTCGAAGGCGGTGGACAGCCGGGCGTCGGCGACGATCGCCGTGTTGCCGCCGCCGATCTGCCGGGCCGCGGTGGGCGCGTAGGGAGAGCTGCCGGCCTCGCGGAGGCTGTCGCTGCGGGCGATCACGTTGTGGGCGCCGGCGGACGTGGCTACGTCCACGATCGAGGAGTCGACCGCGCCGTCGACGGGCCAGGCGAAGTCCGTGCGGGGCTTCACGCCGAGGATCGTGTCCACGGTGGTCGAGGCGAGCTCCGTGGCGGACTGCAGGTGGCTCAGGGAGCCCGAGACGTCCTTGCCGTGGTGGGCGAGCGAGGCCAGGTCGGGATCGCCGAACGGCAGCGCCACGACCTGGTGGTCCTTGACCGCGTCCTGGAGCTGGAAGAGCCACTGCTTGGCGACCGCCTGGCCCTTTCCGGGGACGTTCTGGCCGCTGGGGCCGCCCACCCGGTAGCTCTTGGTCATCGCCTCGACCGTCGCGAGCAGGTCGGGGTCGATGACCCAGGTGATCGGCAGGCCCTTGCCCAGCGCCACGAGCTGCTGGAGCCGGCCGCCGGGGGCCAGCTCGGCCGCCAGGTCGTCGTTGGGGAAGATCGGCGTCTGCTGCTGGTCGGACTCCGTGCGGGCCGTGAGGTGGGTGGCGGAGATCAGCGGCCACAGCATCGTCAGCTGGGTCTTCTTGCCGTCGGTCCCGGACGGCTGCCAGGGCAGCAGCGTCCGGCGGATGCCGAGCACGCGCTCGTACGACTGGCCGTCGGCCTGGCCCGAGAGGGTGACGCCGAGCTGGTAGACGCCGTCCTTGCCGAGGTTCAGGTCCTTGACCGGGACGGACAGGGTGAAGTCACGGCTGATGCCGGGAGCCAGCGGCTGGAGCTTCTGGGAGTGGTTGCCGCCCACCTCGGAGCCGTCGGTGCCCGGGGAGAAGCCGCTGCGGTCGCCGATGTCGTCGATGTCGCTGCGCGTGTTGATCTGCGGGCCCACCCGCAGGTCCACATGGGCGCCGGTGATCGTCGACTTGCCGTTGTTGGTGACCGTGCCCGAGATCGTGAGCGTGTCGTCCTGCTTGGGCGCGACCGGGGCCAGCGAGTTCACCGCGACCGACACCGTGCGCGAGCCGGAGGGCTCCGCGTGCGCGTCGGGAGCCGTCGGCAGCTCCACCAGGCCCAGGAACAGCAGCACCCCCGCGAGCAATGTCGCGATGTGCCGGAACCACCGGCAGGCAGGAGCGGGCGCTGTCCCCTCGAAGGCCTCCTGGACCTCTGCCGCCTCGGCCACGCGTTCGCCCGTCCCTCGTCGTCGTCAGTGGTCGTCGGATGGTGCGTCCGTGAATGGTAACGAGGCCCGCTGTGACGAAGTGCTGCGGACCGCGCTACAAGATCGCCCCCAGGGGCCGTTGTCCGGGCTGCGCCTGCTTTGCGCAGGCCACTGAGGGGCGCCTCACAACGAGGAGGCCCCCGCGCGCGCGGACACGTACCCTCTTCTGTTGTGCCGAACGCCAACAATGACAGCCATACCCCGCCGTCGACGAACGAGCTCAGCCAGGTGCAGCGCCGTGCCGTGAGCGAGCTTCTGCGGGTGTCCCCCGTAGCCGACGACCTCGCCCGCCGATTCCAGGAGGCCGGGTTCACGCTTGCCCTGGTCGGCGGCTCGGTGCGGGATGCGCTGCTCGGCCGTCTCGGCAATGACCTGGACTTCACCACGGACGCCCGACCGGAGGACGTGCTGAAGATCGTCCGTCCGTGGGCGGACGCGGTCTGGGAGGTGGGCATCGCCTTCGGCACGGTGGGCTGCCGCAAATCAGACTTTGATATTGAGGTCACGACATACCGGTCGGAAGCGTATGACCGGACCTCGCGGAAGCCGGAGGTCTCCTACGGCGACTCCATCGAGCAGGACCTGGTCCGCCGTGACTTCACCGTCAACGCGATGGCCGTCGCGCTGCCGGAGAAGGAGTTCATCGACCCGCACAACGGCCTCGAGGACCTGGCCGCGCGCGTGCTGCGCACGCCCGGCACCCCCGAGGAGTCCTTCTCGGACGACCCGCTGCGCATGATGCGCGCCGCGCGCTTCGCCGCGCAGCTGGACTTCACGGTCGCCCCCGAGGTCGTCACCGCGATGACCGAGATGGCCGACCGCCTGGAGATCGTCTCGGCCGAGCGGGTCCGGGACGAGCTGAACAAGCTGATCCTCTCCAGCCACCCCCGTGAGGGCCTCAAGCTCCTCGTCGACACCGGCCTCGCCCGTCTGGTCCTGCCGGAGCTGCCCGCCCTGCGCCTGGAGCGGGACGAGCACCACCGGCACAAGGACGTCTACGAGCACACCCTGACCGTTCTCGAGCAGGCCATGGACCTGGAGGAGAACGGCCCGGACCTGGTGCTGAGGCTCGCGGCCCTGCTGCACGACATCGGCAAGCCGAAGACGCGGCGCTTCGAGAAGGACGGCCGCGTCTCCTTCCACCACCACGAGGTGGTGGGCGCCAAGATGACCAAGGCGCGGATGACCAAGCTCAAGTACTCCAATGACCTGGTCAAGGACGTCTCGAAGCTGGTCGAGCTGCACCTGCGCTTCCACGGCTACGGCACCGGCGAGTGGACCGACTCGGCCGTGCGCCGCTATGTGCGCGACTCCGGCCCGCTGCTGGACCGGCTGCACAAGCTCACCCGCTCCGACTGCACGACCCGCAACAAGCGCAAGGCCAACGCGCTCTCCCGCGCCTACGACGGGCTCGAGGAGCGCATCGCGCGGCTGCAGGAGCAGGAGGAGCTGGACGCGATCCGGCCCGACCTGGACGGCAACGAGATCATGGAGATCCTGGCCATCGGCCCGGGCCCGGAGATCGGCAAGGCCTACCGGCACATGCTGGAGCTGCGCCTGGAGCACGGACCGATGGAGCGGGAAGCCGCCGTCGCCGCGCTCAAGGAGTGGTGGGCGACCCAGCAGGGCTGATGACGCTTCCGGGCATGTTTCACGTGAAACATCGCCCGGTGCGGACAGAGCGAGGGCCGGTGTTTCACGTGAAACACCGGCCCTCGCCGCATGCCGTGGGGTGGTGAAGCGCTACTTGTTCTTCGCCAGGCAGAGCACGAAGGAGTCGCTGCGCTCCTTCCAGGTCACCGCCGCGACGGTGCCTTCCACGTTCTCGCACGCCGTGTAGGCGGAGGACGTGCCCTTGACCTTCTTCAGCACCTTGTGGGTGGCGTTGGAGGCCGAGCAGTCGCGCTGCTCGATGTTCGGCTTGTAGCTGGACCCGGTGTTCTCCAGGCACTGGCCGACCGACAGCGTCTTGACGTCGTCCTTGCCGAAGATCCACGCGGCCCCGGCCACGATGAGGCCCAGGATCGGCAGCACGATGTTCCGGAGGATCTTGACGACCGAGCGGCGCGGACGCGGGGCCGGCGGCGGCACCGGCGCCCCCGGGAAGCCGCCGGGCTGGCCGTAGGGGGCGGCGGGCGCCTGGCCGTAGGGCGGCGCCGGGGGCTGCTGACCGTACGGGCCGGGCTGCTGGCCGTACGGAGCCGGCGGCTGCTGACCGTAGGGGTGGCCGCCCTGCGGGGCGTACGGGTTGGGCTGGGGCGGCGGAGTGGTCACGGGGAAGTCCTTCGGCATGGCGAGATCCGGTCGGCGAACGCAGCCCGTAAGTTATCCGGTGTCCATGACATTTCTGCAGCTCACAGCGATCCTGTGGCCTTGATGTGACACTTACCGACGCCGGAATCCGGCCATAGCGGCGGCAATCGCCGCATAGATCACGCCCACCGCGACGATCAGTACGGACGACCGGCCGTCCGGCGGCAGCATCAGCGAGGCGGTCGCCGCGGCGCCCACGAAGGCGACGTTGAACAGGACGTCGTAGAGCGAGAAGACCCGGCCCCGGAAGGCGTCGTCGACCGAGGACTGGACCACCGTGTCGGTCGTGATCTTGGCGCCCTGGGTGACGATGCCCAGGATGAACGCCGCGACGAGCATGGGGGCCGGGGTGAAGGGGAGGCCGAGGGCGGGTTCGAGAACCGCCGCGGCCGCGGCGCAGGCGGTCATCCAGCCCAGCCGGCCCAGCCGGGAGACCGCCCAGGGCGTGAGGAGGGCCGCGGCGAAGAATCCCGCGCCCGAGACGGCGACGGCGTAGCCGAGCAGGGCCAGCCCGTCGGATTCGTTGTCGGACCAGGCGTAGCGGCAGAGCGTCAGCACGGTGACCGTCAGCGCGCCGTAGCAGAAGCGCATGAGCGTCATCGCCGCCAGCGCGCCCGCCGCCAGGCGGCGTTCGGCCAGGTGGCGCAGTCCGTCGGCCAGGCCGTGGAGGGTGAGCGCCAGGGCGGTGCGCAGTCGTGTCCGGGTCACGGCGGCGTCCGGTCCCAGAAGCCCGGCCGGCATGCGCAGCGCGCACAGGCCGGCGCACAGGTACAGCGCGGCCCCGAGCAGGACGACCCAGGCGTCGGCCGCGGCGCCCCCGGACCCGGCGAGGCTCACCGCGAAGGCGACCCCGCCGCCCGCGGTGGCGGCGAGGGTGCCGGCGGTCGGGGAGAGGGAGTTGGCCATCACCAGGCGCTCGGGGGAGTCGACGACGCGGGGCAGGGCGGCCGAGAGCCCGGCGAGGACGAAGCGGTTGGCAGCGGTCACCGACAGCGCGGAGGCGTAGAAGAGCCAGTCGGGGACCCGGCCGACGACGAGCAGCGCGGTCCCGGTGGCCAGGGCGGCCCTCAGCAGGTTGCCGTACAGCAGCACCTGACGGCGGCTCCAGCGGTCGAGCAGGACGCCGGCGAAGGGCCCGAGCAGGGAGTAGGGCAGGAGCAGGACGGCCATGGCGGAGGCGATGGCGGCGGGGGAGGTCTGTTTCTCGGGGGAGAAGACGACGTAGGCGGCGAGCGCGACCTGGTAGACCCCGTCGGCTGCCTGGGAGAGCAGCCGGACTGCCAGCAGACGGCGGAAATCGCGCAGATGGAGCAGGACGCGAAGATCACGCACAACAGGCATACTCCCCAGCCTCACACAACACACAGGCCCCCGGGTGTATTACCCGGGGGCCTGTGATCAGGCGAGCTGGCGCGTGGCGTGGACGCTCAGCGCTCGACCTCGCCCTTGATGAACTTCTCGACGTTCTCGCGGGCCTCGTCGTCGAAGTACTGCACCGGCGGCGACTTCATGAAGTACGAGGAGGCGGAGAGGATCGGGCCACCGACGCCGCGGTCCTTGGCGATCTTCGCGGCGCGCACGGCGTCGATGATGACACCGGCGGAGTTCGGGGAGTCCCAGACCTCGAGCTTGTACTCCAGGTTCAGCGGGACGTCGCCGAAGGCGCGGCCCTCGAGGCGGACGTACGCCCACTTGCGGTCGTCCAGCCAGGCCACGTAGTCCGACGGACCGATGTGGACGTTCTTCTCGCCCATGTCGCGGTCGGGGATCTGGGAGGTGACGGCCTGCGTCTTGGAGATCTTCTTGGACTCCAGGCGCTCGCGCTCGAGCATGTTCTTGAAGTCCATGTTGCCGCCGACGTTCAGCTGCATCGTGCGGTCCAGGATGACGCCCCGGTCCTCGAAGAGCTTGGCCATGACGCGGTGCGTGATGGTGGCGCCGACCTGCGACTTGATGTCGTCGCCGACGATCGGGACGCCGGCCTCGGTGAACTTGTCCGCCCACTCCTTGGTGCCGGCGATGAAGACCGGGAGGGCGTTGACGAAGGCGACCTTGGCGTCGATGGCGCACTGCGCGTAGTACTTGGCGGCGTCCTCGGAACCCACCGGCAGGTAGCAGACCAGGACGTCGACCTGCTTGTCCTTGAGGATCTGGACGACGTCGACGGGGGCCTCGGCGGACTCCTCGATGGTCTGGCGGTAGTACTTGCCCAGGCCGTCGAGGGTGTGGCCGCGCTGGACCGTGACACCGGACTGCGGAACGTCGCAGATCTTGATGGTGTTGTTCTCGCTGGCACCGATGGCGTCCGCGAGGTCGAGGCCGACCTTCTTCGCGTCCACGTCGAAGGCAGCGACGAACTCGACGTCACGCACGTGGTAGTCGCCGAACTGCACGTGCATCAGACCCGGCACGCGGCCGTTCGGGTCGGCGTCCTTGTAGTACTCGACGCCCTGCACCAGCGAGGCGGCGCAGTTGCCCACACCGACGATCGCTACGCGAACCGAACCCATTCCGGTTGCTCCCTGTTTGTACTCGACGAAGCCCTGCGGAGTGCAGGGCTCACTGGTCCGGGCCGTTGCGCTTGTCACGCCCGGCCCGCTCGCTCTCGATCAGCTCGTTCAGCCAGCGGACCTCTCGCTCCACGGACTCCATGCCGTGTCGCTGAAGTTCGAGGGTGTAGTCGTCCAGCCGCTCCCGGGTGCGGGCGAGGGAGGCGCGCATCTTCTCCAGACGCTCCTCCAGCCGGCTGCGGCGGCCTTCCAGCACCCGCATCCGGACATCCCGCGAGGTCTGTCCGAAGAACGCGAAGCGGGCGGCGAAGTGCTCGTCCTCCCACGTGTCCGGACCGGTGTGGGCGAGCAGCTCCTCGAAGTGCTCCTTGCCCTCTGCCGTCAGGCGGTAGACAATCTTCGCCCGCCGTCCGGCCAGCGACGCCGCCCGGGCGTCTTCCGGAGCGCTCCCGGGCTCCTCGACCAGCCAGCCGCTCGCCACAAGGGACTTCAGGCAGGGGTAGAGGGTGCCGTAGCTGAACGCACGGAACACCCCGAGGGAGGTGTTCAGGCGTTTCCGCAGCTCGTAGCCGTGCATCGGGGACTCGCGGAGCAGGCCGAGGACGGCGAACTCGAGGATGCCGGAGCGTCTGCTCATGTTTCGCCTCCTTGTCCCCCACAGCCTAGTCCTTGTGATCCCTAATCCTTATTGGTCCCTTATGCCGACTTGATGTGTCGGGCTGATGTGCCGAGCTGATGTATCGACTCGATACATCCAGACGATAGAACGAGCGTCCTGCCGCGACAAGAGGGGGCACGGTGAACGAGGTCACAGTCACCGATTCGTGGGACACAACAGGCCTGATTTGGAGTGAACATCCGCAGTGGGCGGGATTTGGCCGTGCGTAGTCTGTGCGCCATGCAGACCAACGGGAACCGGGTGACGTCGTCAGACGTCCTCGTCCCGTATGCAGTGCGGTTCGTCGCTCAGGGGGACAGCCGGATCGCACATCGGGGGGAATGCAAGCCACCTGCCGCTGTCAGGCGATAGCGCCTGCCCGAGGAGTAATCGTTCGATGAGCGAGCACCGCCGCAAGCCGCCGCCGCCTCAGGGCGGGGGACGGGCCGCGGGCCGACGTGCGGCCCAGCCGCCGACGTCCGGCCGTCGCACCGCACCACCCAGCAATGCCGCCGGTCCGGGGCGCGGCCGAGGAGAGGATTCCCGGTCAGCCGGCCGGACGGGCGCGCGCGACGTGCCCCAGCGCGGCGATGCCGCCGGCGGGCGCAGACGCTCCCCGGACGCGGGGCGGGGCCGCAGGGACGGCGGACGCCCCCCCGTCAAGCGCTTCATCGACTATCCGCGCGCGGGCAAGACCGGGGCGCGGCGCTGGATCCCGTCCTGGAAGCTCATGGCGGGCATGGTCGTCACCATGGCCGGCCTGGTCGTCGGCATCGTCGGCGTGGCCCTGGCGCTGGTGCAGGTGCCCAGCGCGCAGAAGGCATCGGTCGTCCAGAAGAACGTTTATTACTGGGCCGACGGCAAACAGATGGTCGTCGCCGGCGGTGGCAGCCTCAACCGGCAGATCGTGCCGATCGCCCAGATCCCCCTGTCGATGCAGAACGCGGTGATCTCCGCGGAGAACGCCAGCTTCGAGAAGGACTGGGGCGTCGACCCGATGGGCATCGCGCGCGCCGTCGTGAAGATGGCGCAGGGCGGTGAGACGCAGAGCGGCTCGACCATCACGCAGCAGTTCGTGAAGAACACCTACCTCAGCCAGGAGCAGACGCTCAAGCGCAAGGCCACCGAGCTGCTCATCTCGGTGAAGGTGGGTGCCACCAAGGACAAGAAGTTCATCCTGGCGGGCTATCTCAACACCGCCTACTACGGGCGCGGCGCCTACGGCATCCAGGCAGCGGCGCGGGCGTACTTCGACAAGGACTGCGCCGACCTGACGCCCAGCGAGAGCGCGTTCCTGTCGGCCACGCTGAACGGTCCGAACCTCTACGACCCGTACGGTGGCCAGGGCCCGGCGGCCACGCCCGAGAAGAACACCAAGCGGGCCACCGACCGCTGGAAGTGGACGCTGGACCGTGAGGTCCAGGTCGGCCGCATGCAGGGTCTCGAGCGCGACAAGTGGGTCGCGCAGGGCTTCCCGAAGGTCCAGAAGCCGAAGCCGGCGACCAACCGGGCCGGGCAGATCGGTTACCTGACCGACCTCGCCGACAACTACATCGTGGCCCACTCCCGGCTCAGCAAGGCGGAGCTGGACAAGGGCGGCTACCAGATCTACACCACCTTCGACCGGGACAAGGTCAACGCGCTGGCCAAGTCGGTCGAGGAGGTGCGCAAGGCGAACATCAAGCCCAAGGTGCGCGACGTCGACCAGTTCGTGCAGTTCGGCGGGGCGTCGGTGGAGCCCAAGACCGGCAAGATCGTCGCCATCTACGGCGGCGAGAACGCTCTGGAGCACTTCACCAACAACTCCGACTACACCGGTGTGCAGGTGGGCTCGACCTTCAAGCCCTTCGTCCTGGCCGCCGCGATGACGCACGGCAAGCGCAACCCGGGCCTCGGCCCGCAGCAGAGCGACAGCCAGCGCACGATCGTCTCGCCGGAGAGCGTCTACAACGGCAACAACAAGCTGACCCTGCGGGAGTACAACGGCCGGGTCTGGCACGACCAGAACGGCGGGGAGTGGCGCCAGCCGAACGACGGTGACGAGGACAAGGGCCTGGTCAGCCTGCGGACCGCCATGCAGTTCTCGGTCAACACGCCCTTCATCCAGCTGGGTATGGACGTCGGCACCGACCTGGTGCAGGAGGCCGCCCTCAAGGCGGGCCTGGACAAGGACCAGCTGTCCTCGCTGACGCCCACCTTCTCGCTCGGCACCTCCGCGCCCAGCGCGATCCGCCTGGCGGGCGCGTACGGCACGTTCGCGGCCAACGGCAAGCAGACCGACCCCTACTCGGTCGAGAAGGTCGAGAAGAACGGCCGGTCGGCCTACGAGCACGAGAAGAAGAGCGCCCAGGCCTTCGACTCGAACGTGGCCAACAACGTCACCGACGTGCTGAAGACCGTCGTGGAGTCGGGCACCGGCACCGCGGCGAAGCTCGGCGACCGCCCCGCGGCGGGCAAGACGGGTACGACCGACGGCAACCGCTCGGCCTGGTTCGCGGGCTACACCCCGCAGCTGTCGACGGCGATCGGCATGTACCGCGTGGACCCCAACGCCAAGAAGCAGGAGTTCCTGTCGATGCGCGGTGTGGGCGGCAAGCCCACCATTCACGGTGCGTCGTTCCCGGCGGAGATCTGGGCCGACTACATGGGCAAGGCGCTCAAGGGACAGCCCGTCCTGCAGTTCGACGCGCCGCAGGCGATCGGCGAGAAGGTCTACGGGGACGGCGCCAGCCCCTCCCCCAGCCCGATGCCGTCGACGTCGCCGTCGGCCATGCCGTCCCCGTCGGCGTCGTCCTCGCCGTCCAAGCACCCGTCCCGCTCGCCCTCCCCGAAGCAGTCCTGCAGCCCGTTCGACCCCAAGTGCAAGCCGGGCGGCAGCGGCGGCAGCGGAGGGAAGCACGGTGGCACCAGCAGCGGCGCGGGCGGCGGCGGGGAATCGCCGTCACCGGATCCGACCGGGCGCCAGCCGGACGGAGGACTGTTCGGCGGCCCCGGCGGCTGATCATCCGATGAATCCGTCGGACCCCTGCTGAGCAGGTCTTTTCGAGGGCCGTCCCGCGTTCGCGCGGGGCGGCCCTCGAGTTGTCCACAGGTTCCGCCGGGTCACGGACGGGTACGGCAGGATGTGGGCATGAGGAGCGCGCGGGACGACCAGCTTGTACGGCCCACCGTCGAGGACGAGGTGGCCGCCGCCGGCAGCGAGCTCATCGGCGGGCCGGTGGGGCGGCGGGCGCTGCTCGGCGTGCACTGGTGGACGCCGGTGCGGGTGATCGCGCTGGTGGCCATCGGGATGTTCGCGCTGGGCATGGTGCAGAAGCTGCCGTGCTACGACCACGGCTGGTTCTTCGGCGCCACCACGCAGTACACCCACGCCTGCTACTCCGACATCCCGCACCTGTACAGCGGACGCGGCTTCGACCAGGGGCTGCTGCCGTACTTCGACCGCATCCCGCAGTCGCTCTCGGGCGGCATGGACTATCTGGAGTACCCGGTCCTCACGGGGCTGTTCATGGAGGTCGCGGCGCTGCTCACGCCGGGTGGCGGCACCATCCAGGACCGCGAGCGGATGTACTGGTTCATCAACGCCGGGATGCTGCTCGCCTGTACGGCCGTCATCGTGGTGTGCGCGGCCCGTACGCACCGGCGCCGGCCCTGGGACGCGCTGCTGATCGCCCTGGCCCCGGCCTTCGCGCTGACGGCCACCATCAACTGGGACCTGTTCGCGGTGGCCCTCACCGCCGCCGCGATGCTGATGTGGTCACGCGGCCGGGCGGTCGCGGCCGGGGTGCTGATCGGCCTGGCGGCCGCGGCGAAGCTGTACCCGGCGCTGCTGCTGGGGCCGCTGCTGGTGCTGTGCTGGCGGGCGGGCCGGCCGCGGGCGTTCCTCGCCGCCGCTGCCGCATCCGCCGGAGCGTGGCTGGTGGTGAACCTGCCGGTCATGTTCACGCACGACGCCGACGGGTTCCACATCCGGGCGGGCTGGGCGAAGTTCTACACCTTCAGCCAGGACCGGCCGGTGGACTTCGGGTCCATCTGGCTCTTCATCTCGCAGCGCACCGGTGACCCGCTGAACGACGCCAACGACTACGCGACGCTGCTGATGATCCTGGGCTGCCTGGGCATAGGAGCCCTCGGCCTGTGCGCGCCCCGGCGGCCGCGCTTCGCGCAGCTGACCTTCCTGGTGGTGGCGCTGTTCATCCTGGTCAACAAGGTCTACTCGCCGCAGTACGTGCTGTGGCTGGTGCCGCTGGCCGCGCTGGCCCGCCCGAAGTGGCGTGACTTCCTGATCTGGCAGGCCTGCGAGGTCATGTACTACCTGGGCATCTGGTTCTACCTGGCGTACACGGGCAGCGGCGACAAGCACCAGGGCCTGCCGCCGGAGGGCTACCAACTCGCGATCATCGTGCACCTGCTGGGCACGCTGTACCTGTGCGCGCTGGTGGTGCGGGACATCCTGATGCCCGAGCGGGACGTCGTACGGCGCGACGGCTCGGACGATCCGTCCGGGGGAGTCCTGGACGGGGCTCCCGACATATTCGTCCTGGGCCCCGCGCGCCGCGAGCGGCACGCGGAGTCCTCCCGGACGGCACGCGTCCAGTGGGGCACAGGGAGCCGCGACCTGTAGGGCCGGCGGCTCCCCGCCCCGAACCACGGGGGTGGGATCAGTGATCGAGAATGCGGTCGAACTGCGTGGTGGTGTGCCGCAGATGGGCCACCAGCTCGTCTCCGACCTGGGGGGCCGGGGCGTCGTTCGGCACGAAGAGGATGGAGACCTGCATGTGCGGGGGCTCCGCGAACCAGCGCTGCTTGCCGGCCCAGACGAAGGGCGACAGGTTGCGGTTCATGGTCGCCAGACCCGCGCGGGCGACGCCCTTGGCGCGCGGCATCATGCCGTGCAGCGCCTTGGGAGCCTCCAGCCCGACGCCGTGCGAGGTGCCGCCGGCCACCACGACGAGGTAGCCGTCACCGGCCGCCTTCTGCTGGCGGTAGCCGAAGCGGTCGCCCTTGGAGACGGGCGTGACGTCCAGCACCGCGCCGCGGTAGTGGGTGGCGTCGTGGTCGCCCAGCCACAGCCGGGTGCCGATGCGGGCGCGGAAGCGGGTCTGGGGGAACCGCTGCTGCAGCTCGCGCAGTTCGTCGGCCTTGAGGTGGCTGACGAACATGGTGTGCAGCGGCAGGTGGGCGTTGCGCAGCCGCTCCATCCACGCGCTGATCTCGTCGACGCCGGTGGTGCCGTCGGCGCGGTCCAGCGGCAGGTGTATCGCGAAGCCCTCCAGGCGCACGTCCTCGATGGCCGCGTGCAGCTTGGGCAGGTCCTCCTCGCTGATGCCGTGCCGCTTCATGCTGCTCATGACCTCGATGACGACGCGCGCGCCCACCAGGCCGCGCACGCCCTCCACCGAGGAGACCGAGCGGATGGCCCGGTCCGGCAGCGGCACCGGCTCCTCGCCGAGCCGGAACGGCGTCAGCACCAGCAGGTCACCGCCGAAGTAGTCCTTCATACGGGCCGCTTCGTAGGTGGTGCCCACCGCGAGGGTGTCGGCTCCCCAGCGCGTCACCTCTTCGGCGAGCCGCTCGTGGCCGAAGCCGTAGCCGTTGCCCTTGCAGACCGGGACGATCCCCGGAAACTGCTGGATCACGGACTGCTGGTGTGCCCGCCAACGCGCGGTGTCGACGTAGAGCGTGAGCGCCATGGCCGGTCCCGGAACCTTTCCCTTTGGCTGCGAAGTGACGTGGTCGTGTGCCCGGCGGAGTCGCTCCACGGGCGGACGGAAGGATCAGCGGCGCGACATGTACATGTCGAGAGCCTTGTGCAGCAGCTTGTTGAGCGGGAAGTCCCACTCGCCGAGGTACTCCGCCGCCTGGCCGCCGGTGCCGACCTTGAACTGGATGAGGCCGAAGAGGTGGTCGTTCTCGTCGAGCGAGTCGCCGATGCCCCGCAGGTCGTAGACGCTGGCGCCCAGCGCGTAGGCGTCGCGCAGCATCCGCCACTGCATGGCGTTCGACGGCCGGACCTCGCGCTTGTGGTTGGCCGAGGCGCCGTAGGAGTACCAGACGTGCCCGCCGACGATCAGCATGGTCGCGGCGGCGACGGCCTCGCCCTCGTGCACGGCGAAGTACAGCCGCATGCGGTTGGGGTCCTCGGAGTTGAGGGCGGTCCACATGCGCTGGAAGTAGCTCAGCGGGCGCGGGCGGAACTTGTCGCGCTCGGCCGTGATCTCGTACAGGTGCTGCCAGGTGGCCAGGTCCTCGTAGCCGCCCTGGACGACCTCGACGCCGGCCTTCTCGGCCTTCTTGATGTTGCGGCGCCACAGCTGGTTGAAGCCCTTGTGGACGTCCTCCAGGGAACGGTTCTCCAGCGGCACCTGGAAGACGTAGCGGGGCTGGACGTCACCGAAGCCGGCGCCCTCCTCCTCGCCCTGCTGCCAGCCCATGCGGCGCAGCTGGTCGGAGACCTCGAAGGCGCGGGGCTCGATGAAGGTGGCCTCGACGTCGCGCAGGCGCTTGACGTCGGGGTCGGCGATGCCGGTCTTGATGGCGTTCGCGTCCCAGCGGCGGATGACGACGGGCGGGCCCATCTTCACGGAGAAGGCGCCCTGCTGCTTGAGGTGCGCCAGCATCGGCTCCAGCCAGTCCTTCAGGTTCGGCGAGAACCAGTTGATGACCGGGCCCTCGGGCAGGTAGGCCAGGTATCGCTTGATCTTGGGCAGCTGGCGGTAGAGCACCAGGCCGGCGCCCACCATCTGGCCGGACTTGTCGAACCAGCCCAGGTTCTCCGAGCGCCACTCGGACTTCACATCAGCCCACCCCGGCACCTGCATGTGACTGGCCGCGGGCAGGCTCTGGATGTACGCCAGATGCTGCTCTCGGCTGATTGTCCTCAGGGTCAGGTGGCTCATGCGGGGCGCTCCTCGGCAGGTGTGTCCCCAGGGTCGGGGCTCCGGCTCTCGCGCCGAAGCCTACTGCGACAGGGGAGCGCCCCGATTGGGCGTACGGCCCGCTATCCGATCACACCCCCGAAGAGCCCCCCGTGCGCCATGCCCAGAAAGAAGCCCAAAGCGGACGCTCCAAGTCCGACGATCAGCAGGAATCGCTCGCCGGTGGTGACGGAGATGAACTGCCCCCAGGCCCCGGTGAGGATGCCCACCAGCCCGCTCCAGGAGGTGAGCAGGTGCAGCCCGGTCCACAGGGAGGAGATGGCGGAGAGCGCACCCAGGACGACCGTCACGGCGGCGAGGGTGTTCTCGACGGGATGGGGCCTTCCGTCGCTGTTGAGGACCGCGAGCAGACCGCGGGATCCATGGGTCTGCCGAACCGCCTGTGTCATGGGGCCACCTCCAGATGGCGAGCGCGGTGTTGCGCCGGTCACACACGATGCGTCCAGATTGCGGGGCCCGGAGGACCGATTTCAACCCGGCGCCCGTGTGCGGGTACTCTGTACGGTCTGCACCGGTGTCTGCCCGGACCCAGCTTCGGTCCCAGGGGCAACCCAGGGACTTTCCGCTGATTGTCAGTGTCCGCCGATACCGTTGTTCACGCATCACGACCCTCCTGCCACGGATCGACCGTGGCCGCTGAGTCCAAAGGAGGTGGGTTCCACATGCGTCACTACGAGGTGATGGTCATCCTCGACCCCGATCTCGAGGAGCGCGCTGTCTCCCCGCTGATCGAGAACTTCCTCTCCGTCGTCCGTGAGGGCAACGGAAAGGTCGAGAAGGTCGACACCTGGGGCCGTCGTCGTCTGTCGTACGAGATCAAGAAGAAGCCCGAGGGCATCTACTCGGTCATCGACCTGCAGGCCGAGCCTGCGGTCGTCAAGGAGCTCGACCGCCAGATGAACCTGAACGAGTCGGTCCTCCGGACCAAGGTCCTCCGTCCCGAGACCCACTGAACCCCAGCGGTTCAGAGGTAATCGGGCTGCATCGCAACGAGTAGCAAGCAGCCAGCAGCACACCCGCCGAGAGGTTCATCCATGGCAGGCGAGACCGTCATCACGGTCGTCGGCAATCTCGTCGACGACCCCGAGCTGCGCTTCACCCCGTCCGGTGCGGCGGTCGCGAAGTTCCGCGTCGCGTCCACTCCCCGCACTTTCGACCGCCAGACCAACGAGTGGAAGGACGGCGAGAGCCTCTTCCTCACGTGCTCGGTGTGGCGGCAGGCGGCGGAGAACGTCGCCGAGTCGCTTCAGCGAGGCATGCGCGTCATCGTGCAGGGTCGGCTGAAGCAGCGGTCCTACGAGGACCGTGAGGGCGTCAAGCGCACGGTCTACGAGCTCGACGTCGAAGAGGTCGGTGCCAGCCTGAAGAACGCCACGGCGAAGGTCACCAAGACCGCGGGTCGCGGTGGCCAGGGTGGCTATGGCGGCGGCAGTGGTGGTGGCCAGGGTGGCGGCGGCTGGGGCTCCGGTCCCGGCGGCGGCCAGCAGAGCGGCGGCGGGGCTCCCGCCGACGACCCCTGGGCCACCGGCGCTCCGTCCGGCGGCCAGCAGGGCGGCGGCGGAGGCGGCTGGGGCGGCGGCTCCGGCAACTCCGGCGGCGGCTACTCGGACGAGCCGCCCTTCTAAGCCCGTTCCGACGGGCCCGGGCCGCCTGGCGGCCCGAGGGCGACAGCACAAAACTTCTTGATTCACAGGAGAGAGACAATGGCGAAGCCGCCCCCGCGCAAGCCTAAGAAGAAGGTCTGCGCGTTCTGCAAGGACAAGACCGCTTACGTGGACTACAAGGACACGAACATGCTGCGGAAGTTCATTTCCGACCGCGGCAAGATCCGTGCCCGTCGCGTGACCGGCAACTGCACCCAGCACCAGCGTGACGTCGCCACGGCCGTGAAGAACAGCCGTGAGATGGCGCTGCTGCCCTACACCTCGTCCGCGCGATAAGGGAAGGGTGACCAACTAATGAAGATCATCCTCACCCACGAGGTCTCCGGCCTCGGCATTGCCGGTGACGTCGTCGACGTCAAGGACGGCTACGCTCGCAACTACCTGGTCCCGCGCGGTTTCGCGATCCGCTGGACCAAGGGTGGCGAGAAGGACGTCGCGCAGATCCGTCGCGCTCGCAAGATCCGCGAGATCGCCACGATCGAGCAGGCCAACGAGGTCAAGGGCCAGCTCGAGGGCGTCAAGGTCCGCCTCGGCGTCCGCGCCGGCGAGGCCGGCCGCCTGTTCGGCTCCGTGACCCAGGCCGACGTCGCTTCCGCGATCAAGGCTTCCGGTGGTCCCGAGGTCGACAAGCGCCGCGTCGAGCTGGGCTCGCCCATCAAGACCCTGGGCGCCCACCAGGTGTCCGTGCGTCTGCACGCCGACGTCGTTGCCAAGCTCGGCATCGAGGTCATCGCCGCCTGACGGCTGCGATCAGGCACAGCCTGAAGGAAGGGCCCGCACCCCTCGGGGTGCGGGCCCTTCCGCCGTTTCCGGGCCGCCCAGCGGCAACCGGCCGACCGCGCCGCTCGCGCGCCCGCTCCGGCCCCGTGGGCGGGCTCTCAGGCGCGTACGGCTCAGGTGCGTACGGCTCCCTCAGGCGCGTACGGCTCCCGTCACCAGCCAGCGCCCGGAGCGGGCGCGCAGCCACAGGGTGGCCAGCCGGGCCGTCATCATCAGCGTCATCGCCCACCACAGCGCCGTCAGGCCGCCGCCGAGGCCCACGACGAGCACCGCTGCGGGCGCGAAGACCGCCAGGACCACCAGCATCGCCCAGGCGAGGTACGGCCCGTCGCCCGCGCCCATCAGCACCCCGTCCAGGACGAACACCACGCCCGCCACCGGCTGGCCCAGGGCCACGACCAGCAGGGTCGGCAGGAGCGCGTCCCGTACGGCCGGGTCGGAGGTGAACAGCGGGGTGAACACCGGCCGCGCCGCCACCACCAGCAGCCCCAGCAGCAGGCCCGAGGCGATGCCCCACTGCACCATGCGGCGGCAGGCCGCCCGGGCCCCTTCCGCGTCGCCGGCCCCCAGACAGCGCCCTATGATCGCCTGCCCCGCTATCGCGATGGCGTCCAGGGCGAAGGCCAGCAGGCTCCACAGGGTGAGCACGATCTGGTGCGCGGCGATGTCCGCGTCACCGAGGCGGGCGGCGACCGCCGTGGCGATCAGCATCACGGCGCGCAGCGAGAGCGTACGGACCAGCAGCGGCACGCCGACCTGGGCGCAGGCCCGGATGCCGGCGGCGTCGGGCCGTAGCGAGGCGCCGTGCCGCCGGGCTCCCCGTACGACGACGGTGAGGTAGACGGCGGCCATGGCCCACTGGGCGATGACGGTGCCCCAGGCGGAGCCGGCGATGCCCAGGCCGGCGCCGTAGACGAGGGCGAGGTTCAGCGCGCCGTTGGCAGCGAAGCCGCCGACGGCCACGTAGAGCGGGGTGTGGGTGTCCTGCAGGCCCCGCAGCACACCGGTGGCGGCGAGCACGACGAGCATGGCGGGGATGCCCAGGGCGCTGATCCGCAGGTAGTCGACGGCGTGCGGCGCGGCGGCCGGGGAGGCGCCGAAGAGGTCGACGAGCGCGGGGGCGGTGGGGAGCGCGGCGGCCGCGACCGCCGCGCCGAGTATGAGCGCGAGCCATATGCCGTCCAGGCCCTGCCGGATGGCGGCTCGGGTGTCGCCGGCGCCGACCCGGCGGGCGACGGCGGAGGTGGTGGCGTAGGCGAGGAAGACGAAGATCCCGACGGCGCTGGTGAGCAGCGGGGCGGCGATGCCGAAGCCGGCGAGCTGGGGGGTGCCGAGGTGGCCGACGATGGCGCTGTCGGCCATCACGAAGAGGGGCTCCGCGACGAGTGCGCCGAAGGCGGGGACGGCGAGCGCGAGGATCTCGCGGTCGTGATGGCGGGCACTGCGCCGCTCGCGCGTGGGGGCCTGGGTCACGCTGCCGTCCAATCTTCCACAGGTAATCAGTGCATCAAGCTTACGACCCTTACCCGTCCGCGATGTGTGTGATCTTCTCTGCGTCGTTTGTCGCGATCTCCGCCCGGTCGGGAAAGTTTTTCTCCTCAACAGCCAGTGGATGACAAAACCGCAGGTCAGGACGGTGACTCGGAGGCGATTGTGTGTTTGTCCACAGTGCTTTCCCCCGCACCGTGCACAGGTTGGGGGGAGTTCTCCACAGGCTGGGGCCGCTCATCCACATGCCCTGTGGATAACCAGATTGGCTGACGGTGCCCGCGGCCCTACCGTGGACCGGCGCCTGCCGTCCGTTCCCGGCCCGTTCCCGATCCCGTCCACGTCCCCGTTTTCGTCTCGTGGACCTTACGGGACCGACACGAACTCACCGCGAACTCGACGCGCAAGAAGCGGAGTCGGGCGTCCTAATTGTCAGAGCCGTGCCGTAAGAAAGAGTGGCACGGCGAGGTCCGCGTCGCGGACGGGAGGAGGTGGCCCGGGTGAGCATCCCCGAGCCCATGGACGACCCCTGGGGCGACGGCGGCCCCGGCGACCGGCTCCCCTTCCCCCGCTCCCGTCGCGGCGACGCCAAGGGCCGCGGTGAGCAGCACGACCGCGGTGGCGACGAGGGCGGCTCCTGGGACCGCGGCGGGTCCGGCTTCGAGCGGGTGCCTCCGCAGGACCTCGACGCCGAGCAGTCCGT
This sequence comes from Streptomyces griseocarneus, assembly GCF_014655595.1. Classification (GTDB taxonomy): domain Bacteria; phylum Actinomycetota; class Actinomycetes; order Streptomycetales; family Streptomycetaceae; genus Streptomyces; species Streptomyces griseocarneus. The sequence continues at coordinate 271,673 of NZ_BNBL01000004.1, forward strand.
CCTGGGCGGCATGCTGCTGTCCAAGGACGCCATCGCCGACGTCGTCGAGGTCCTCAAGGGTCACGACTTCTACCGCCCGGCGCACGAGACGATCTACCAGGCCATCCTCGACCTCTACGCCAAGGGCGAGCCGGCCGACCCGATCACCATCGCCGCCGAGCTCACCAAGCGCGGCGAGATCACCCGCGTCGGCGGCGCCGCGTACCTGCACACGCTGGTCCAGTCCGTCCCGACCGCGGCCAACGCCGAGTACTACGCCGAGATCGTCCACGAGCGCGCGGTGCTGCGCCGCCTGGTCGAGGCGGGCACGCGCATCACGCAGATGGGATACGCGGCCGACGGCGACGTCGACGACATCGTCAACAAGGCCCAGGCCGAGGTCTACGCCGTCACCGAACAGCGCACCAGCGAGGACTACCTCCCCCTCGGCGACATCATGGAGGGCGCGCTCGACGAGATCGAGGCCATCGGCTCGCGCAGCGGCCAGATGTCGGGCGTGCCCACCGGCTTCACCGACCTGGACGCCCTGACGAACGGCCTGCACCCCGGCCAGATGATCGTCATCGCCGCCCGTCCCGCGATGGGTAAGTCCACGCTCGCGCTGGACTTCGCCCGCGCCTGCTCGATCAAGAACAACCTGCCGAGCGTGATCTTCTCGCTCGAAATGGGCCGCAACGAGATCGCGATGCGCCTGCTGTCCGCCGAGGCCCGCGTCGCCCTGCACCACATGCGCTCCGGCTCCATGACCGACGACGACTGGACCCGGCTGGCCCGCCGCATGCCGGACGTCTCGGCCGCGCCGCTCTACATCGACGACTCGCCCAACCTGTCGATGATGGAGATCCGGGCCAAGTGCCGCCGCCTCAAGCAGCGCGCCGACCTCAAGCTCGTGATCATCGACTACCTCCAGCTGATGCAGTCCGGCGGCAACAAGCGCGCCGAGAGCCGCCAGCAGGAGGTCTCGGACATGTCCCGAAACCTCAAGCTGCTGGCCAAGGAGCTGGAGCTGCCGGTCATCGCGCTCTCGCAGCTGAACCGTGGCCCCGAGCAGCGCACGGACAAGAAGCCGATGGTCTCCGACCTCCGTGAGTCCGGCTCCATCGAGCAGGACGCCGACATGGTCATCCTGCTGCACCGCGAGGACGCCTACGAGAAGGAGTCCCCCCGCGCCGGCGAGGCGGACATCATCGTCGGCAAGCACCGTAACGGCCCCACGGCCACGATCACCGTGGCCTTCCAGGGTCACTACTCGCGCTTCGTGGACATGGCCCAGACCTGATCCGCCGCCGGGCCGTGGTCCCCGGCGCCGCGCGGAAATCCGCCTGCCGCGTGATCACCGGCTGGTTAGGGTGCGGGCATGACGGACTCGTACGAACTGCTGCCCGACACCCGCCGCGCCCTGCTGCACCGCCTTGCCACCGGCCAGGTGGAGGGACGCACACCCGCACTGGTGGGTGCGGTGATGCGTGACGGGCGCATGGTGTGGTCGGCGGGGTGGGGATCCGTGGACGGGGACGCTCCGGGGGCGGACACGCAGTACCGGATCGGTTCGATCACCAAGACGTTCGTCGCCGTGCTGGTGATGCGGCTGCGCGACGAGGGGCTGCTCGACCTCGACGACCGCCTCGGCGCGTACCTCGAAACGCCCGAGGGCGGCGACGCGACCATCGCCCAGCTGCTGTCGCACACCTCGGGGCTGGCCGCCGAGACCGGCGCTCCCTGGTGGGAGCGCACGGACGGCGCGCTGCGCCCCGAACTCGCCGACATCTTCGGCGAACGCGCCCAGCGCCACGCGCCGGGGCGCCTGCACCACTACTCCAACGTCGGGTACGCGCTGCTGGGCGCCCTCGTGGAGCGCCTGCGCGGGCGGGAGTGGTACGAGGTGCTGCGCCAGGAGGTGCTCGAGCCGCTGGGCATGCACCGTACGACCCTCGAGCCCCGGGCGCCGCACGCCCAGGGCTGGGCCGTACACCCCTGGGCGGACGTGCTCCTCCCGGAACCGGCCGTGGACACCGGGAAGATGGCCCCGGCCGGTCAGCTGTGGTCCACGGCAGCCGATCTGTGCCGCTTCGCTGCGTTCCTGATGGACGGTGACGACCGGGTGCTCTCGGCGGAGTCGCTCGCGGAGATGCGCACTCCGCGGACCGAGCCGCAGGACGCGGACCGGACGGCGGCCTATGGCCTGGGCACCCTGCTGACCTGGCGGAACGGACGCTTCCTGCACGGCCACGTCGGCACGATGCCGGGGTTCGTGGGAACCCTGTGGATCAGCGCCGAGGACGGCGTCGCGGCGGTCGTCCTCGGCAACGCCACCTCCCAGCTGGGCATCCCGGCCGTCGCGGCGGACCTCGTGGGCACGGTCGCCGAGCGCGAGCCCCGCATTCCCGGGCCGTGGCGCCCCCTGGGCGAGGTGGACCGGCAGCTGCTGGAGCTGACCGGGCCCTGGTACTGGGGCGCCGCCCCCTTCGCGCTGCGCCTGGCCGGCGGCCGGGAGCTGCGGCTGACGCCGCTGGGCGACGGCGGGCGCGCGGCACGCTTCCGCGCGGAGGCGGACGGGACCTGGACCGGGCTCGACGGCTACTACGCGGGGGAGACCCTGTCGGTCGTCCGGGGCGAGGGCGGGGTGGTGAGCCATCTGGACATCGGCACGTTCGTGTTCACCCGCGAGCCCTACGAGGCGGGAGGGGCGGTGCCGGGCGGCGTCGACGCAGCTGGCTGGCGCTAGTCGGATTGTCGGACGGGGTCGGGGTGCGGACGTAGAGTCGACGGGAGACTGGCGGCGCCGGACACGCGGCGCGATACCACCTGGAAGGCACCGTGACTGCGAACACCGCACCGGCCCTGCTCGACCTGGCGCCCCTCGGCGCAGGTCACTTCGCCCGCATCGAGGACAAGGTCGCGGCGCTGATGCGCACCCGCGAGACCGTGGTCGCGATGCAGGGCGAGGCCCTGCTGCCGCTGGAGGCGTGCATTCGTTCGGCCGTACGGCCCGGCAGCACCGCGCTCAACATCATCACCGGCCCGTACGGCGAGACGTTCGGCGGCTGGCTGCGCTCCTGCGGCGCCGAGGTCGTCACGGTCGCGGCGCCCTTCAGCGGCGCGGTGACCCCCGGCCAGGTCGCCGAGGCGCTGCGCGCGCACCCCGCCATCGACTTCGTCAGCCTCGTCCACGCCGAGGCGGCCACCGGCAACACCAACCCCGTCGCCGAGATCGGCGCGGTGGTCCGCGAGCACGGCGCGCTGCTGATGCTGGACGCGGTGGCCTCCGTCGCCGCCGAGCCGCTGCTCACGGACGAGTGGGGCGTCGACCTGTGCGTGATCGGCGGTCAGAAGGCCATGGCGGGGCCGGCGGGGGTGTCGGCCGTGTCGGTCAGCGCCCGCGCCTGGGAGCGCATCGCCGCCAATGAGCAGGCGCCCCGCCGCTCGTACCTCTCCCTCCTGGACTGGAAGGAGCGCTGGATCGACGGCGGGCGCACCGCGCTGCCGCACGCCCCCGCGCAGCTGGAGATGCTCGCGCTGGAGCAGGCCGTCGACCGCATCGAGGCCGACGGCCTGGACGGCGTCATCGCCCGCCACCGCGCCGCCTCTGCCGCGACGCGCGCGGGCGTACGGGCGCTCGGCGCCCTGGCGCCCTACGTGATCCGTGACGAGGACGCCGCCCCGGCGGCCACGACGCTGCGCGCCCCGGACGGCATCGACGCCCGGGACGTCGTGGCGGCGGCTCTGGCGGCCGACGCCTCGGTGCCCGTGCAGGCGGCGGCCGGCGCGCTGGCCAAGGAGATGATCCGCGTCAACCACTACGGCCTGGACGCGGACCGCGAGGTCGTCCTCGCCTCGCTGGCGGCGTTCGGCGAGGGCCTGCGGGCGCTGGGCGTTTCGGCCGCGGACCCGGCCGGGGCCCTGCGGGCCGCGGGCGAGGCCTGGGACGCGGTGATCGCGGGCTGACGCGCGCCCGGACGGCCCGGGCTCTCGTACGAGGCCGCTGCCGGTGCTTCACGCACCGGCAGCGGCCTTTTCGCGTTCTCTGTCTCTTATAACCCTTATGTCGTGTGAGGCTCCTCGTCGTCACGCACAGATAAAATCGGAACCCACGTCCCGTTTCGCTCCGCCCCTCTCGGAGGCCCCGCACATGGCTCGGCGCAGGAGTCCGGCTTCGCCCCCACCGCTCGCCCCGTCGCTCCGCTCGGACGCGCGCCGCAACAGGGAACTCGTCCTCCAGGCCGCCCGATCCGCCTTCGAGGAAGCCGGGTTGGCGGTGCCGCTCGGTGAGATCGCGCGTCGCGCGGGGGTCGGTACGGGCACCGTCTACCGTCATTTCCCGTCCAAAGAAGCCCTGTTCAGGGCCACGGTGGTGGACCGGGTGCAGCTTTTCACCGACACAGCACGGGAGTTGACGCACGCGGATGATCCCGGAGCGGTCTTCTTCCGCTACCTCGCTGCGGTCGTACGGCTGTCCGTGCGGAACAAGGGCCTGTGTGACGCCCTGGAGGGCAGTCTCGAGCCCTCTCCGGGCGTCGAGGAGGGCTTCCGTGAGGCGCTGACGATACTGCTCGAGCGGGCCCAACAGGCCGTCGCAGTACGGAAGGACGTGACCATCGACGATGTGATGGCCCTGCTCATGGGCTGTCTTTCGATGGAGCAGCGGCGGGGGCCGTCAGTGGCGCCCGGAAGAATGACGGCACTGCTGTGCGACAGCCTGCGGCCGGGGCGCCATGTGACGAAACTGCCTCCGAATCCGGCCGTACGGCGTAACGAAATGGGCTGCGCGTCCTGCGGACGCCCCGTGCCGGCGTCGCGTACGGGCCGCCCCGCCCGGTACTGCGGCGGGGCCTGCCGGCAGCGGGCGCACCGCGAGCGGGCCCGGGCGCGTACGGGCGCGTGACGGCGGGCCGCCTCACGAGGACCGGGAGGACCCGGCGGACCGGGAGGACTCGGCGGACTCAGCGGACTAGGCGGACTCGGCCGACCCGTGGCCCTTGGCGACGACGAGGCCGCCGGTCACCGCGAGGCCGATGAGCACGACGCCGAACGTGGTCGCCCCCGAGGTCAGGCCGACGGCGTCGCTCAGGTAGCCGGCCGCCACGGGCAGCAGGCCCGCCGGGAGGTAGCCGCTGACGTTCAGGGCGGCGTTGGCCTCGGCCAGACGCCCGGCGGGGACCGTGGAGTTCAGCAGGGAGAGGCCGCCGAGCTGGCCCATGCCCTGCCCGGCTCCGGCCACGACCGCCGCGACGGCGAGCAGGACGACGGAGGAGGTGCGCACCGCGCCGATCAGGGCGGCCATGCTCACGGCCGTGCTCGCCGAGGAGGCGAGGAGGATCGTACGGACGCGCAGCCGCCGGACCGCGAACTGCACCGCCGTCGAGGCGAGGAACATCGCGAACGCCATGGCGCCGGCCACCGCGCGACTGGTCGTGCCCAGCAGCCCGGACAGCAGGGAGGGGCCGAGCGAGAGCACGAACGACGTCGCGGTGATGCCCGGCGCGAACGCCGCCGCGCCCGCCAGCAGCCGGCCGCCCGCGCCCCGCGGCACCTTGGGCAGCCGCACCCACGCCCCGCCCGCCTGCCGGCCCCGCCCCGCCTCCGGGCGCGGCAGCGGCATGCGCAGCACGACGGCGAAGGCCAGGGCCAGCAGGACGATCTCGACGAGGAAGACGGTCGCCGTCGGGGCGGGCAGCGTCTCGGACAGCACGCCCGCCAGCAGCGGCCCCAGGCCGGCGCCGAACACCATCGCGCTCGAGGCCAGCAGCGCCGCCAGCCGCCTGCGCGCCGGGCCCGCCACGTCGGTCACCGCCGCCATGCCGGCGGACACGACCGCGCCGACGGCGATTCCGCTGAGCAGCCGGGCCGCGATCAGCGCGGCGACGGAGGACGCGGTCGCGAAGATCACGCAGGCCGCCGCGGCGAGCGCCAGCGCCGGGAGCAGCACGGGCTTGCGGCCGATCCGGTCCGAGGCCACGCCCGCCACCAGCAGCGATCCGACGAGCCCGGCGATGTAGGAGGCGAAGACGATCGTCAGCGTGCCCCGGGAGAAGCCGATGTCGCGCTGCCACAGGACGTACAGCGGTGTCGCCGCGTTGGACAGGATGAACACCGCCGTCACCGGCCAGGCCGCGAGCCAGATCCACCAGCCGGGCGCCCCGGTGGTCGCCGCTGCGGTTCTCGTCGGACGGATGGTCGTGGGGCGGGTGGTCGTGGCTGTGGTGGTGGGTGTGGTTGTGGTCCTGGCTGTGGTCGTGGTCGTCACGGGATCCCCCTCGGTTCGTGCGCGGTACGACTTTTCTCGAACTTAGCACGCTGTACGATTGGAGTCGTACAAGGTGATCGAAAGGTGGGGAACGCCGATGACGGCCTTCAAGGTTCTGCCCGTACCGGCGGGCGTGCCCGAGCCGCTGGCCGAGCCCGCGGTCGGCGACCTGCGGCTGGAGGCGGTGCTGGGGGTGCTGGGCGACCCGTTGCGCCTGGGGATCGTGCGCAAACTCCTGCTGGAACGGGAGGAGTTCGATCACACCTGCGGGTGGTTCGGGCTGGACCGGCCCAAGTCCTCGCTCACGCATCACTTCAAGGCGCTGCGGGAGGCGGGAATCATCCGGCAGCGGCAGTACGGGCTCGAGCGGCGCAGCCATGTGCGCGTCGACGACCTCGAGGCCCGCTTCCCGGGGCTGCTGCGCCTGGTGGCCGACTGGACGCCATCCGAGCCGGCCTGACGACAGGCCTGGTCCTGACAGCAGGGCCGGTCCTGGCAACAGGGATGTTCCTGACGACAGGCCTGGTCAGGGCCGGTGCCGCACGGTGGCGGCGGTGCGGCCGGTCAGGAAGAAGCCGGAGTGAGTCCCTCCACGACGGCGACCAGGGGGGCCAGTTCGGAGCGGCCCGACGCCTCGCGCAGCGCCTCGCGTAGCGCGGCGTCGTTCGTGGGCCGCGCTACCTCCAGCAGGGAACGGCCGGCGTCGGTGACGTCGGTGTAGATGCCGCGGCGGTCGGTGAGGCAGAGGTAGCGGGTCAGCAGACCGCGGTCCTCCATGCGGTTGACCAGGCGCGTCGTCGCGCTCTGGCTGAGTACGACGGCGTCGGCGACCTCGTTCATGCGCAGGTGCCCGCCCTCGCCGTCGTGCTGCCGGCTGAGGACGTCGAGCACCGAGAACTCGCGCACGCTCAGCTCGTGATGCGTCTGCAGCGCCCGTTCGAGGTGCGCCTCTATGCGGCTGTGCAGCGCCGACAGGGCGCACCAGCCCTGCGCCAGGCCGGTCAGGGCGGGGTCCGGGGTGCGGGACATGGGGTGACCCTCCTTCGGAGTCGTACGCGGTCGCGGGCACATGCCGTTCGAGTCGCTCCCGACCAGCGTATCCCCCTCCCGCAATAGCCCGCGCTTGCAAGTAAAAGCGTCTGCAATTATTGTGGAGGCCGGTAAAAGTCTGCCGCAAAGACTTGGCGCACCGACCCGACCCCTCCACGAAGGACCCCTCCGTCATGCCACTCGCCCTGCTGGCGCTCGCCATCGGCGCCTTCGGAATCGGCACCACCGAGTTCGTCACCTCGGGCCTGCTCCCCGAGATCGCGGAGGAGTTCGGCGTCTCGATCCCCACCGCCGGCCTGCTGACCACCGGCTACGCGCTCGGTGTCGTCGTCGGGGCGCCGATCCTGGCCATCCTCGGGGGCCGGATACCGCGCAAGACGATGCTGATGGCCCTCATGGGCCTGTTCGTCGCGGGCAACGCCCTCTCCGCCGTCGCCCCGGTCTTCTCCGTGATGCTCGCCGGACGGATCGTCGCGTCGCTCGCGCACGGAGCGTTCTTCGGCATCGGGGCGATCGTCGCCGCCGGGCTCGTCGCCCCGCAGAAGAAGGCGGGCGCGATAGCGATGATGTTCACGGGGCTGACCGTCTCCACAGTGGTCGGTGTGCCGATGGGCACCCTGGTCGGTCAGAACGTGGGCTGGCGCGTCACGTTCCTGATCATCGCCGGGCTCGGTGTCCTCGCCGTCCTGGGCATCGCCGCCCTCGTGCCCCCGCAGCCCCGGCCCGAGCGCACGCGGCTCAGCGGCGAGACGGCGGCCTTCCGCAACCCCCAGGTCCTGCTCGCCATGGCGATGACGGTCCTCGGCTTCGGCGGCGTCTTCACCATGAGCACCTACCTCGCCCCGATGATGACCGACGTCGCCGGCTACGCCCCCTCGTCCGTCACCTGGCTGCTCGTCCTGTTCGGCCTGGGCATGCTCGTCGGCAATCTGGTGGGAGGCCGGTACGCCGACCGCGCGCTGATGCCCATGCTCTACATCGCCCTCGGCGGACTGGCGGTCCTGCTCGCCCTGCTCCCGTTCACCGCGCACGACAAGATCGCGGCCGCCATCACCATCCCGCTCATCGGCGCCTTCGGCTTCGCGACCGTGCCCCCGCTGCAGAAGCGGGTGCTCGACCAGACCGCCGACGCCCCCACCCTCGCCTCCGCCGTCAACATCGGCGCCTTCAACCTGGGCAACGCCATAGCGGCCTGGCTCGGCGGGCTCGTGATATCCGCCGGCTTCGGCTACACCGCCCCCAACTGGGTCGGCGCCGCCATGGCCGCCTCCGCGCTGCTCCTGGCCCTGCTCTCCGCCTCGCTCGAGCGGCGCACGACGGCTCCCTCCGCCGGGCGCGTGGTCGCCTCGGGGGTCCCCGCGGCCGCCGAGCGGGAGGCCGCGCCGGCCGCCCGCTGAGCGGCGGGGCCGGTCGGGGGCCGCTCGCCGCCCGGTGGCTGGTGGCCGGCGGCCAGCGGCCGACCGGTCACCGCTGGCCGGCTGGCCGGTCGCGGTCCGGGCCGGGGGCCGGGGCGTACGTCCTTGCGGCGGGAGTGCGCCTACGCTCGGTCGTCATGAGCAGATTGCACTTGTTCGACCTCGACGGGACGCTGATCCACGGATCGGCGGCCGCGGTCGAGATCTCCCGGCAACTCGGGCTGGAGACGGAGATCGGCGAGCTGGAGCGGGCGTTCGCGGCCGGGGAACTGACGCCGCCCCGGTTCGCCCAACTGGCGGTGGAGCTCTGGGGGGAGCTGACCGAGCCCCAGGTGGCCGCGGCCTTCGAGGGCGCGCCCTGGCTGGCGGGCATCCGGGACGTCTGGCGGGAGATACGGGCGCGGGGCGAGCGGTGCGCGGTGATCTCGCTGTCGCCGGGGTTCTTCGTCGAACGCCTGCTGGACTGGGGAGCGGACGCGGCCCATGGCTCGCGGTGGCCCGCCGTGCCGTTCCGCGACCCGGTGGACCCGGCGGGCATCCTCGACGCCTCGGCGAAGGTCCGGATCGCCGACGAGCTGTGCGAGCGCTACGGCCTGGGCCGCGCCGACTGCGTGGCGTACGGCGACTCCATGTCGGACGCCCGGCTGTTCGCGGTGGTGCCGGTGTCGGTGGCCGTCAACGCCGACCACCACGTGCGGGACATCGCCTCGCACGCCTACGGCGGGCGGGACCTCAGGGAGGCCTACGCCCTGGTGGCGGACGCGCCCCGGGCGTAGCGCCCCGCATGCTTACCGGCGGGCCGGAAAGGGGCGCAGCCTATCCCCAACCGGGGGAGCGGCGCGGCGACTTCCGGCAAACCTGCCGGGCGACGGGCAAGGGGGTGGAATGCTGCGCGTGCTGGAACACCGAGATGTTCGAGGCGAGGCGACGCGACCATGAACGCTCCGACCACCCCCTCGGCCGACGGCCGCACCACCGGCGACGCGGGTGAGCGGGGCTGGTTCACCCGGCCGGGCGCCCAGGAGGGGCCGCCTCGGTTACCGGAGGGGGCCGCGCCCCCGTTCATGAGCGGGGGCGCCGACGGCCGGCGCCCCGCGCCCGGCTCCGCCCCCGCCGCCGCGCCCCCGGTCGGGCCGTCGCCCGACGCCCTGCTGATCCGCCGCACGCTGGCCGAGATCGAACCGGTCGCCGACAAGGCCGTCTCGTACTTCTACGCGCTGCTGTTCCTGCGCCACCCCGGCCTGCGGGCCCTCTTCCCCGCCGCCATGGACACCCAGCGCGACCGGCTCTTCAGGGCCCTGCTCACCGCCGCCCGGCACGTCGACGACACCGCCACGCTCACCGAGTACCTCGGCCAACTCGGCCGCGGTCACCGCAAGTACGGCACCGAGTCCGCCCACTACCCCGCCGTCGGCGAATGCCTGATCGGGGCGCTCTCCCACTACGCGCGGGACAGCTGGAACGCGGACGCCGAGGCCGCCTGGGTCCGGGCGTACACCGCGATCTCACAGATCATGATCGACGCGGCGGTCGAGGACGCGCGGACGTCCCCGCCCTGGTGGCAGGCCGAGATCGTCTCGCACGAGTCGCGCACGCCGGACATCGCCGTCGTGACCGTACGGCCCGACCGGCCCTACCCCTTCCGCGCCGGCCAGTACACGAGCCTGGAGACCCCGTGGTGGCCGCGCGTCTGGCGGAACTACTCCTTCTCCTGCGCGCCCCGCCCCGACGGTCTGCTGTCCTTCCACGTCAAGGCCGTCCCGGCCGGCTGGGTCTCCCGTGCGCTGGTGCACCGGGCCCGACCCGGCGACGTCATCCGCCTGGGGCCGCCCACGGGCTCGATGACCGTTGACCACGGCAGCGACAACGGCCTCCTCTGCCTGGGCGGCGGCACCGGCATCGCCCCCATCAAGGCCCTGGTCGAGGACGTCGCGCGGCACGGCCGCAGCCGTCCCGTGGACGTCTTCTACGGCGCCCGCCACAACGACGACCTCTACGACATCGACACCATGCTCAGACTGCAGAAGTCGCACCGCTGGCTCATGGTCCGCCCGGTGATCTCCGACGGCCCGACCCTCGGCCTGAGCGGGCAACTGCCCCAGGTCGTCCGCAAGTACGGGCCGTGGAACGCCTACGACGCGTATCTCTCCGGCCCGCCCGGCATGATCCGCAGTGGTGTGGACACCCTGGTCGGCATCGGCATGCCCGCCGACCGCATACGGCACGACTCGCTCGACGAGCTGACGGCGTCCGCGACGTAGGGCCGCCGCCCGGCGCCGGCCCGCCGTCAGCCCAGGTCGGCGGCGAGCAGGGCGCGCACGCCCTCGATGTTGGCGTGGAGGAAGGCGCGCAGCGACGGAGGCACCACCTCCACCGAGTCGATGCCCGCCCGGGTGAAGGGGATGCGGACGACCTCGTACGTGCCGAGGGGCTCGTCCACCTCGGGGCCGTGGCGGCGCGAGAGGTCCATGGACGCCAGCCGGCAGACGAAGAAGTGCTGCACCTTCACGCCGTGGGCGGCGTGGTGGAGGGAGTGCGAGACGGTGTCGACGAAGGCGGGGACCACGTCGACGACCTTCGCCCCGAGCTCTTCGTCCACCTCCCGGTGGAGGGCGGCGACGACGGTCGGGTCCTCGGGCTCGACGCCTCCGCCGGGGGTGATCCAGTACGGGGCCTCGCCGGGCTTGGTGCGTTTGATGAGGATCATGTCGAGCGCGTCGGAGCCGGGCTCGCCGTCGAGCAGGATGGCGCGGGCGGTGCGTTTGACCACTGGCCGTTCGGTCATAGGGGACATCTGCCGCACGGTCCCCTCCGCGAAACCCTTTCTCACCAGGAAACGGCAGCGCGCAACAGCCACTCGTGCGCCCTGGCCAGGTGCGGGTGGGCCAGGGTGCCGGCCCGGACGACCAGGAAGTAGGTGCGCAGCGGGGGCACCGGCGGGTCGAGGAGGGCGACGATCTCGCCGCTGTCGAGGGCGTCGCCGCACAGGTAGCGCGGCAGCACGCCGATGCCGGCCCCGGCCGCGACGCAGGACAGGACGGCGCGCAGGTCGGGGGCGATGACGGCACCCGCGGCGGTGGGCTTGGCGTCGAAGACGGCGGCCCAGTAGCGGGAGACGAACGGCAGGCTCTCGTGGACCTCGACGACGGGCAGGTCCTCCAGGGCGCGGACGCCCTTGTCGCGCACGACGGCGGCGCCGCCCAGGCGGGCCGCCCAGCGGGGGCCGGCGACCAGGACGTGCTCCTCGTCGCAGAGCGGGGTGGCGGACAGCAGCCGTCCGCGCGGCCGGGAGGTGGTGACGACGAGGTCGTGGTGGCCCGCGCCCAGGCCCTCGAAGAGGTCCTCGGCCATGCCGTGGGCGGCGCGCACGGTCAGCCCCTGGACGATGAGGGGGGTGAGCGCGGGCAGCGCGCGCAGGGCGGTGAACTCGGGGGGACCGGCCAGGTGCAGCGTGCGGTTGGCCCGCTGCTCGTCGAGGTCGGCCTCGGCGATCTCCAGCAGGGCGTCGACATGCGGTGCGATCTTGTGGGCGAGTTCGTCGCCGATGGTGGTGGGCCGCACACCACGGGCCTGGCGCAGGAAGAGCGGGCGGCCCAGCTGTCGTTCCAGGGTCCTGATCTGGCTGGTGACGGCGGGCTGGGAGAGGCCGAGCAGGGCGGCGGCGCGGGTGAAGGAGCCGGCCCGGTGCACCGTGACGAATGTGCGTAAAAGGGCCAGATCCATGCTGTCTCCCCTTGTTCGCCACCATCGGCCGTAGGGGAACTATAAATAAGTCGATAGGTCTGTGTCGCTAGCGTGATTGGACACTGACGCAGAGTCAACTAGCCTGGGTCGCGCGGTTCTTCACGCGTGGAGCCGCGACGGCTCGAGCCAAGAGGGGGGAGGCTCGAGCCGTCCTTCTGCCGTGGCCCCGCGGGCGCCGGGGACGAACGGTCGTCAGTCGTTCTCGTCCGGCAGGATCATGTGCATCGCCCAGGCCACGACGGAGATGATCACGCCGCCGACCAGGGCGGGCCAGAAGCCGCCCACGTGGAAGGCCAGGTCCAGCCGGTCCGCGAGCCACGAGGTCAGCAGCAGCATCAGCGCGTTGATGACCAGCGTGATCAGGCCGAGGGTGACGATGAAGAGCGGGAAGGACAGCAGCTTCACCACCGGCTTGACGATGAAGTTGACCGCGCCGAAGACGAGCGCGACGAGGAAGAGCGTGACCACCTTGCGGGCGGTGTTCTCGCCGGACAGGGTGATGCCCTTGAGCAGCCAGATGGCTACCGCCAGGGCCGCCGCGTTGGCGATCGTCTTGACTACGAAATTCTTCATGGTGAGATCGTTGCAGACGAGCGCGGTCGATGAAGATCGGCTCGAAGGGCGCGGCCGCCGGGGCGACCGGCGCGGCGATCGGTACGGCGAGGGATGGACCACGCATGAAAGCGTTCCGGCTGGATGAGCTCGAGGCCGAGCGGGTCGCCAACGAAGGCGCCTACCTGCAGTTCCTGCGCGAGCGGAACATGTCCGTCGGGCTGTACGCGCTGAACGCCGGCGACGCCGACCCCCAGGCGCCGCACGCCCAGGACGAGGTGTACGTGGTCATGAGCGGCCGGGCATCGGTCACGGTCGGGGAGGAGACCACGACGGTGGGGCGCGGCAGCGTGGTGTACGTACCGGCCGGGGTGGTCCACCGCTTCCACCACATCAGCGAGGATCTGAGGGTCCTGGTGGTCTTCTCTCCGCCTGAGAGCTGAGCCGGTCCCCCGGGATCCCGTAGGGGGCGGCTCAGGGGAGGACGGGGGCTGCGCGGGCCCCGCCGGAAGGTCCTGCCGCCCTAGCATCGAATGCAGGCCGGGGCATTCCGCTCCGGGCGGCCGGAGAGTCTTGCCGCGGCATTCGCCGGGGAAGTCCGACCGGCCGTGATGTGACGATGCCGCGTGAAATCACGCGCGAAGCGGAGAGCAGGGATCGACATGGCCGAGAAGGGGATATTCGACGGGATGCCGTGGTGGGTGAAGTGGATCGCCGTGCCGGTCCTCGTCCTGCTGGTGTTCGGCAGCCTGATCATGAGCGTGCTCGGCTTTGTCATCAGCCTGCTCTTCAAGGCGCTGCTGCTGGTCGCTCTCGTCGGTGGCCTGATCTTCGTCGTCAAGAAGTTCACGTCGTCCTCGTCGTCGAAGGGCGACTGGTAGGGGCCGGCCAATCCGGGCGTGACGTGCCGCCCGGAACGTCCCCACCGGCAGACGGCGTCGCCCACGCCACCGTCCGGTGTCCGCTCGGTCAACTCAACGAAGCGGAAGGCGGGGAGTTATCTCTCCCGTCAACTTCTCTCCGTCAACGTGAACGCGAAGCCCGGGGGCGTAAACGGTAATCCGTGCGCCCTCGGGCCACTTTGGCCAGTTCTCGGCTGTTCCGTGCCAGCAAATCCCCCGGTTACGACTCCATGCAGTAGTCGAGTCGCTACGCTCCAGAGTCGGCGAGCTCGTATGCTCACCCTCGGTCTCCATGAGTAACTGGAAAATCACTCCTTGTGATCCACGGGGCGTTCTTGTCAGACTATGGCGTCATTGGGGCCATCAGGCTTCAATCCCTGCCAAACCGACGAAGACGGGGCATTGGGCGATGCGCGACACAGTTCAGGCAGAAGTGGTCATGACGTTCCTCGTCTCCGAGGAGCTGTCGTTCCGGATCCCGGTGGAGCTGGGCTACGACAGCAGCGATCCGTACGCGGTGAAGTTCACCTTCCACCTTCCCGGCGACGCCCCGGTGACCTGGGCCTTCGCCCGGGAGTTGCTGCTCGACGGGCTGAGCCAGCCGTCCGGCGAGGGCGATGTGCACATCGCCCCCGCCTCCTCCCAGCACCTGTCGGATGTCTTCATCCGGCTGCAAGTGGGTGGGGAAGGCGCGCTGTTCCGTGCCGGTGCGGCGCCGCTGGTGGCCTTCCTCGACCGCACCGACCGCGTGGCCCCCCTGGGGGAGGAGCGCACGGTCGCCGACTTCGACTACGAGCTCGCCGCGGCGCTGGACAGCATCCTCGCCGGCAATCCCGAGGGTCAGAACGCCGGTTAACGGGCCGCCCGGCCCGGCAAGCCGCCGTCCCCCCGGACCGGCACCCGCCCGGCGCGTGGTGCCCCTCCCCGTGGCGCGGTCACCGCAGTCCGGACCGACGGACCGCCGCCGCTTCCCCCGCCGCTGCCTTCCTCCGCAGTGGTTTTGTCGACACTGTCACCTTTCGCACCGATGTCCGGCCTGTCGGCCGTGTCCATGGTCGCGAACAACTGCCGTGCCAGACCCAGACCCGTCCCTCCCATGGTCAGCGCCCTCGCGAAGCGGCCGGACATGCCGTCGGCCCCGTACAGCAGCACCATGCGGTCCCCGTTCCCCACGCCTGAGCTCCGGCCCGGACGATCTCCGGCCGCCGCTCGGCCAGTTGCCGCGCGACGACCGTGCCCCGGGTTCCTCCGCCGGCGCCGTCGCGCACGCCGTGAGCACCTCGGTCTCCGCCAGACCCTTGGCCTGAGCTGCCGCCGCCCCGGCCCTCACCCGTCGTACGGGTGGCCGCCGCGGCGGCGGCGATGCCGCGCGCGCGGTGGCTCCGGCCCCAAGCCCATCCCCTGCCGGGGCCGTTGATCACGAAGCGCCCCGGATCAGCCGGAGGCGCCCCCCGGGGGTCACTTCGCGCGGCGCCGCCTGCCTCCGCGCGACCTTCCCCTCCCCTTGCCCGCGGTGTGCCGGTCGGCACTGACAACGAGCGCCGCCAGCACGGTCGTCACCGGGACCGACGCCACCAGCCCGATGCTGCCGACCAGCGTGCGGACGATCTCCTCCGCGACGATCTCGCTGGTCGCCACCGCGCTCACCCCGCTGTCCGCGATCGAGAACAGCAACAGCAGCGGCAGGGAGGCGCCCGCGTACGCCAGGACCAGCGTGTTCACCACGGAGGCGATGTGGTCGCGTCCGATGCGCATCGCCGAGCCGTAGAGTTTGCGCCAATTGGCGCCCGGGTCGGCCTCCTTCAGCTCCCACACCGCCGACGTCTGGGTGACCGTGACGTCATCCAGCACGCCCAGCGAGCCGATGATGATGCCGGCCAGCAGCAGGCCGCGGATCTCGATCTCCGGATAGAGCCCGTGCACCAGACCCGTCTGGTCGTCGGTGTTGCCCGTCAGATGCGCCCAGTCGATGAAGAACGATCCCAGCAGGCCGATGATCAGCAGGGACGTCAGCGTCCCCAGCACGGCAACGGACGTACGGGCGTTGAGCCCATGGCACATGTAGAGCGCGATCAGCATGATCGCGCTGCCGCCCACCACCGCGACCAGCAGGGGATCGGAGCCCTGCAGGATGGCCGGGAGGATGAACATCGTCAGCACGCCGAAGCTGATCACCAGCGCCACCAGCGCGAAGATGCCGCGCAGCCGGCCCACCGCCACGACCGCCAGGGCGAAGATGCCCGCGAGCACGGCCATCGGCAGTGTCCGGTTCACATCGGTGACCGAATAGCGAAGCGCCTCCGGCGCCTTCGGGGCGTAGGCGAGGACGACCTCCTGGCCCACGTCGTAGCGGCGCGAGGCGTCCGGCTGCACCATCTCCGTGAAGGTGCGGCCCTTGTCCTTGCCCGAGGTCACCTCGATCTCGGTCTTCTCGCACTTGCCCTTGGTGGGAGGAGGCGCTCCCTGTTGCTGCTGTGACGGAGGCGGCTGAACGCCGGCCTTCGGGCAGTCGAGCTCCTCGATCTTCACGACCCGGCCCGACTCGGTCTGCTGGTCGAGGCCCAGTCCCGTGTGCGGGTGCGGTGGGGCGCCGCCCGGCCACAGGACGATCAGACCGGTCACGACCGCGGCCGCGAACGGGACGAGAACGGCGGCGATCACCTTGCGCAGATGGGCCGAAACGGGGGTCGCGGGGCCATGGCTGTGCGAGTGGCTGTGCGCATGGCCGTGCGAGTGACGTTGGGGGGGATGGCTGGTGCTGGTCACCGGGGCATCATCGCAAGCCCCACTGGTCCTCCTCGCCGGAGAGGCGCTAGCGTGGTGTCACCTTTGCAATCGCGGGAGCTCGGAGCACCGGGCTGAGAGGGCGCTGAAGTCCGTACGAAGGATGTACGGAAGCCGCTGCGCCGACCGCCGAACCTGTTACCGGGTAATGCCGGCGTAGGGAGTTACTGGTCTCATGACCTCGCAGGATGCACGCATGTCTGCCGACGGGTCCGCCGCGCGGATCGGCTGGCACAAGGACTATGTGACGGGTTCGCGGCCGGACCTGCGGGTTCCGGTGCGACGGGTGCACCTCACCAACGGGCAGGACGTACGGCTGTACGACACCTCCGGCCCGTACACCGACCCGGCGATCGAGACGGACGTCCGCCGCGGCCTGACGCCGCTGCGGGAGAACTGGATCATCGGTCGCGGCGACACGGAGGAGTACGCCGGGCGCCCCATGCGCCCGGAGGACGACGGCATCAAGCACATCTCGCCGCGCGGGGGCCTGAAGAACCTCGACGCGGTCTTCCCCGGCCGCCCGCGCCTGCCCCGCCGGGGCCGGGACGGCGCCGCGGTGACCCAGCTGGCGTACGCCCGGCGCGGTGAGATCACCGCGGAGATGGAGTACGTCGCGCTGCGCGAGAACGTCTCCGCCGAGACCGTCCGGGAGGAGATCGCGGCCGGCCGTGCCGTGCTCCCGGCGAACGTCAACCACCCGGAGATCGAGCCGATGATCATCGGCAAGCGGTTCCTGGTGAAGGTGAACGCCAACATCGGCAACTCCGCCGTCACCTCCTCCATCGAGGAGGAGGTGGAGAAGATGACCTGGGCCACCCGCTGGGGCGCCGACACGGTCATGGACCTCTCCACCGGCCGCAACATCCACACCACCCGCGAGTGGGTGCTGCGCAACTCCCCCGTCCCCATCGGCACCGTGCCCCTCTACCAGGCCCTGGAGAAGGTCGACGGCAAGGCCGAGGAGCTGACCTGGGAGATCTACAAGGACACGGTCATCGAACAGGCCGAGCAGGGCGTGGACTACATGACCGTGCACGCGGGCGTGCTGCTGCCGTACGTGCCGCTGACCGCGCGCCGCAAGACCGGCATCGTCTCGCGCGGCGGTTCGATCATGGCCGCCTGGTGCCTGGCGCACCACAAGGAGAACTTCCTCTACACCAACTTCGAGGAGCTCTGCGAGATCCTCGCCGCCTACGACGTGACGTACTCGCTCGGCGACGGGCTGCGCCCCGGTTCGATCGCGGACGCCAACGACGCGGCGCAGTTCGCCGAGCTGAAGACCCTGGGCGAGCTCAACACCATCGCCAAGCGGCACAACGTGCAGACGATGATCGAGGGCCCGGGTCACGTCCCGATGCACAAGATCAAGGAGAACATCGACCTCCAGCAGGAGATCTGCGAGGAGGCGCCGTTCTACACGCTCGGCCCGCTCACCACGGACGTCGCACCCGCGTACGACCACATCACGTCCGGCATCGGCGCGGCGATGATCGCCTGGTGGGGCACGGCGATGCTCTGCTACGTCACGCCCAAGGAGCACCTCGGCCTGCCGGACCGCGACGACGTGAAGACCGGCGTCATCACGTACAAGATCGCGGCCCATGCGGCGGACCTGGCCAAGGGGCACCCGGGCGCCCAGGAGTGGGACGACGCGCTGTCCGACGCCCGCTTCGAGTTCCGCTGGGAGGACCAGTTCAACCTGGCCCTCGACCCGGACACCGCACGCGCCTTCCACGACGAGACGCTGCCGGCGGAGCCGGCGAAGACGGCGCACTTCTGCTCGATGTGCGGACCGAAGTTCTGCTCGATGAAGATCTCGCAGGACATCCGGCGCGAGCACGGCGGCGACCTCGCGGTCGACGCCGAGGCCGCGGCCGGAATGGAACAGAAGTCCAAGGAGTTCGCGGCCTCGGGCAACCGCGTTTATCTGCCGATCGCTGAGTAACAGGACGCAGGAAAGACCGCCGGCCGGATCGCCGGGCTAGTCGGCCCGGTGGTCCGGCCCTGTGGCGTCCGGGCCGGCGCGGTCCGGGCCGGGGCGGGCGGCGCGCGTGGGGGCGGAGGGAGTGCTGTCGGGGCTGGAGAAGCCGGGGCGGGAGTAACCGAGGTGGGGCGTCCGGCTGGGTCCGGTGGGCTTCCTCGGGTTACGGGGACGGCGGGGCGCCGGGGGCGCCTTGGCCAGTGCCTCCCGGAGGAAGGGCAGCACGCCCCGCTCGAGCAGCGCCTGCCGCCACGCGTCGCGGGCCCGCTCGGCCTCCTCGGCGAGGTGGTCGCGCGGCGGGGCCTCGTCCTCGCGCCGGCCGTTGCGCAGGGCGGTGCGCAGCATGCCGGACATCGCGACGAGCACTCCGGCGACGGTGAAGGCGCCGAACCACCAGCCGATCGAGATCATGGGGCGGGCTACGGACTCGCCCTCCCCGACGGTTCGCATGACATATCCGATGAGAAGAAAAAGGAACGCGGCGATCCCGGCGAGGACCGGGGCCAGCACGGCGAGGACGGCGCCGGCGCCCGCGCCCTGGCCCTCGGGGACGTCGGCGGACGAGTCGGCGGGGGCGAGCGGGGCGCCGTGGCCGCTCTCGCCGGGGTGACCGATTCCGGCACCGGCCGGCTGTGGCTGGGCGGCCGACGAGCGCGTGCGCACTTCCTCCCGGGCGGCGAGGAGGTGCTCGTATTCCGCCATCGCACAGGCGGAGATGGCGGTCATGGCGCTCATCGCCATGGCGCGCAGCTGTTCGGTATTGAGCCGCTGTCCCATCGCGGCGGCGAGTTCCGGGTCATGGTTCGCGGTACGCAGCGCCTGGTCGAGAACCCGCTCGAATTCCGGGCGGTCCTCGGCCAGCAGGTGCGGAACGCTGTTCATGTGCATCCCCCGATGCTCCGTAGGGCCTGGTGCCGGCTTGTACCGGGCAGTGGGCGGAAACGGAGGAGAGCCTGCTACGGATAAGCCGATGGTAGAGCCGCACCGGCGCGGGGTGACAGCTGGTTTCCCGAATTACCCCGAGCCGGTGGAACTCCACACTTGCCCGTGCACCGGCCGGCCGAACCCTCAGCCCGCCAGCGGAAGTTGCACCACCAGCAGTTTTCCGGCCATCGTGACCCCGCCGTCCATGGCGAGGGCGAGCCCGTCGGCATACAGATGGGGTCCCTCGACCAGCGGAGTGCCGTCCTCGCCGTCGGCGTCCTCGGTACCGACCTCGCCCAGGAGGTAGGGGATGGGGCTGTGGCCGTGGACGATGCGGCTGCCGCCGTAGGTCTGCAGCAGCTCCCGCACGGCCACGGGCCCCGCGTCCTCGTCGCGGAAGGCGAACCGCTTGGTGAACTTGCGGAACAGGTCCCAGACCTCGTCGGGGTCGTTGCGCTGCAGGGCCTCGGTGATCGCGTCGTTGACGTCCTCGATGGAGTCGCCGAACTCCAGGTAGGCGGTGGTGTCGGAGTGCACCAGCAGGTGCCCGTCCTCCTCGGCGATCGCGTCGAGGCGGGACATCCACTGCAGGTGGTGGTCCTCCAGGCGCTCCATGTCGGTGCGCTGGCCGCCGTTGAGCAGCCAGGCGGCCTGGAAGGAGGCGGTGCCGGCCCCGGAGTTCACGGGGGTGTCGGCGAACCGCTTGGCGCCGATGAGCAGCAGCTCGTGGTTGCCCATGAGGGCCTTGCAGTAGCCGCCGGCGGCAGCGGCCTCGGCGGACAGCCGCATGACCAGGTCGATCACGCCGACGCCGTCCGGGCCCCGGTCGGTGAAGTCGCCGAGGAACCACAGCCGGGCGTTGCCCGCGGCCCAGTGGCCGTGGGCGTCGATGAGGCCCTGGGCGGCGAGCGCCTCGTAGAGCTCGTCCAGGTAGCCGTGCACGTCGCCGACCACGTACAGCGGGCCGCGGCCGACGGGGGCGGCCTGGTGCTGCTGCGGCTGCTGCTGCGGCTGGGGCGGAGCGATGGGCGTCAGCTCGACGGTGGGCACGTCCTGCGGCACGCGCGCACCGATCACCGGCAGGTCGCGGGCGGTCGGGGTGTAGCCGGGGGGGTATTCCGGATATTCCGGCGCGGGCGGGGCGGTGTGCGCGTAGCCCGGCACGGGACCGGGCGCGGCGTACCCGGGGAAGGGCGCCATCGCCGCCGTGGTCCGTGCCGCAGGTCCCTGCCCGGCCCCCTGAGTCATCGACCCCTCCACCATCGCGCCGCCGTGCACCTTGTGGACCTTGCCTGGTCGATGGCGGTCCGTGGTGTCGTGCGCCCATCATAGGAATGACCGTCGCGGCTTGTGACGCACCAGGGGCCGTGAATCGGGGCAGGAGACCGGGATCGCCGGTCATTTCTCCCCAAATGAGCCGTTAAATGAGCCGTTCGCGCCGGTCAGCAGCGTGCCGGGGCGGCTCCCCCGGTCCTCGGCCGACGTGCCCGTGCGCCGGATGCGGGTCCACTTCCGGTTGACGCGGGTCGGGCCGTGGAGCGTTCGCCGGGCCCGGCGGCGGGTTGCCGGGAGCTTTCCCGGGACGTCCGTCAGGTCGCGGCGGGTCCGCGCGGCGGGCTGACGGTGGTGCGCGGCGGGCGCCGCTGGGACGAGGTCCGCACGATCAGTTCGGTGGGTATGACCTGTTCCACCGGCCGGCCGGTGTCCAGGCCCTCGATGGCGTCGATCAGGAGCTGGACGACCGCGGTGCCGATGCGCCGGGGCTTGAGCGAGAGCGTGGTGATGGGCGGCTCGGTCGTGGCGTAGACGGTGGACTCGCTGCAGCAGACGAGCAGCAGGTCGTCGGGCACGCGCAGCCCGTAGCGGCGGGCGGCGGCGAGCAGGTCGGTGCCGTTGGGGTCGAACAGCCCGTACACCGCGTCGGGCCGGTCGGGGCGGGCCAGCAGGCGGTCGGCGGCCACGGCGCCGGCGCAGGGGTCGTGGGCGGGGTACTCCTCGTAGACCGGGTCCTGGCCGACGCGCTCGCACCAGCGCAGGTAGGCGGTGGTGGACAGGCGCGTGTAGGTGTCCGTGGTGGTGCCGGTGAGCAGGCCGATCCGGCGGGCTCCGGCGTCCGCGAGGTGGTCGAGGATGCCCAGCACGGCGGCCTCGTGGTCGTTGTCGACCCAGGCCGTCACGGGGAGGGTGCCCGCGGGGCGGCCGTCGGAGACCACGGGGATGCCCTGGCGGACCAGGTCGGAGACGACGGGGTCGTGGTCGGAGGGGTCGATGACGACGGTGCCGTCGAGGGCGACGTTCGACCACACGTCGTGCCGGGAGGTGGCGGGGAGGATGACCAGGGCGTAGCCGCGCGCCAGGGCGGCGGACGTGGCCGCTCTCGCCATCTCCGCGAAGTAGGCGAACTCGGTGAAGGTGAAAGGTTCATCCCCGTACGTGGTGACCGTGAGGCCGATGAGGCCCGACTTGCCCGTACGGAGGGTGCGGGCCGCGGCGGAAGGGCGATAGCCCAGCCGGTCGGCGACCTCGCGGACATGGCGGCGGGTCGCGTCCGGTAGCCGGCCCTTGCCGTTGAGCGCGTCGGAGACGGTCGTGATCGAAACCCCGGCGGCGGCGGCAACATCACGGATGCCCGCCCGCCCCTGCCAGCTGCCCCTGCGGGACGGATCCGCCCGGCTCACCTGATGCTTCCCTGCTGCTGTCATGGCGAGCCGATAGTAGGGCTCGGGTGGTCCTTTGGCAGGGCACCGCATTTGACTGTTGACAGGCACGTTTCTGCTCTACCGATTTCCATCAATGATCATGGAAATGAAGGTAGTTGAGCCCATCGACGGTGGGCTGTCGCCCTTTGGCGGATCCGCGTCTCGGCACTGGTCCAGGTCTCGAAGAGGTCTCAACTCACCTTCACGAGGGATGCGCGCCACGGCGTCCGCCACGGCGCGCGCCAGAAAGAGGAGCGCTCCCTCAGCTCTGGACGCCGCCCGGGTCAATCCTCATAAGGTGTGCAGTATTGGCTTCAGTGGAGGAGGACCAGCGGTGACCGAGAAGACCCCGAAGCTGCGTGCGGCGCTCGACGGCGTGCCGACCTACAAGCCGGGCCGGCCGGCGGCGCCCGGCGGACCGGTCGCGTACAAGCTGTCCTCCAACGAGAACCCCTATCCGCCGCTGCCCGGCGTGCTCGAGAGCGCCCTCGCCGCGGCCGCCTCCTTCAACCGCTACCCCGACATGGCGTGCGCGGGCCTGATGGCCGAGCTGGCGGAGCGCTTCGACGTCCCGCTGTCGCACCTGGCCACGGGCACCGGCTCGGTCGGCGTGGCGCAGCAACTGGTGCAGGCGACGGCGGGGCCGGGCGACGAGGTGATCTACGCCTGGCGGTCCTTCGAGGCGTACCCGATCATCACCCAGGTCGCGGGAGCCACTCCCGTGCCGGTGCCGCTGGCCGAGGGGGATGTCCACGACCTGGAGGCGATGCTCGCCGCGATCACCGACCGGACCCGGCTGATCTTCGTCTGCAACCCCAACAACCCCACCGGTACGGTCGTGCGCCGGGCCGAGCTGGAGTCCTTCCTGGACCGGGTGCCTGCCGACGTGCTGGTGGTCCTCGACGAGGCGTACCTGGAGTTCATCCGCGACGAGAACGTCCCCGACGGCATCGACCTCTACCGCACCCGACCGAACGTCTGCGTCCTGCGGACCTTCTCCAAGGCGTACGGGCTGGCCGGGCTGCGGATCGGCTTCGCCGTCGCGCACGAGCCCGTCGCGGCGGCGCTGCGCAAGACGGCGGTGCCGTTCGGCGTGAGCCAGGTGGCCCAGGACGCCGCGGTCGCCTCGCTGCGCAGCGAGGACGCGCTGCGCGAGCGGGTCGACGCGCTGGTGGCGGAGCGTACGCGGGTGGTCGCGGCGCTGGCCGGGCAGGGCTGGACGCTGCCGGAGTCGCAGGCCAACTTCGTCTGGCTGCCGCTGGGGGAGCGGTCGCAGGACTTCGCGGCCGTGTGCGAGCGCGCGGGCGTGGTCGTCCGGCCGTTCCCGGAGGGCGTGCGCGTGACCATCGGCGAGGTCGAGGCGAACGACCTCTTCCTGCGGGCGGCGGAGGAGTTCCGCAAGGAGCTGTAGCCGGGACCGGCCGGCCCCCCACGCACCGCCCGGACGGACAGCGGGGGCCGGCCGGACCTTCAGCAGACGGGGTACCCCCTTCGTGCCAGGGCCGAAGGGGGTACCCCGCTTACTTGTCCGAAAAGACGGTGCGCAATAATGCTTGTGAATGTGAACGCGTTCACAAGCGCGCCTTTATGTCCTTCTTTATCTGTGTCATACGGGGGCAAAGCGTCGGCGTCACGCGTCGGCGGGGGCGCCAGAGGCAAGGAGAGACCGAGTGAATCTGGCTTTGGCTCCGGAAACGCTGGCCCGCTGGCAGTTCGGCATCACGACCGTCTACCACTTCCTCTTCGTACCGCTCACGATCAGTCTCGCCGCGATCACGGCCGGCCTGGAGACGGCCTGGGTCCGCACGGGCAAGGAGAAGTACTTCCACGCCACGAAGTTCTGGGGGAAGCTCTTCCTGATCAACATCGCGATGGGCGTGGTCACGGGCATCGTGCAGGAGTTCCAGTTCGGCATGAACTGGTCGGACTACTCGCGCTTCGTCGGTGACGTCTTCGGCGCTCCGCTCGCGATGGAGGCGCTGCTCGCCTTCTTCTTCGAGTCCACCTTCATCGGCCTGTGGATCTTCGGCTGGGACAAGCTGCCCAAGAAGATCCACTGTGCGTGCATCTGGATCGTGGCCGTCGGCACGATCCTCTCCTCCTACTTCATCCTGGCCGCGAACTCCTGGATGCAGCACCCCGTCGGCTACACCGTCGACAAGGCGACCGGCAAGGCGCAGCTCACCGACATCTGGGCCGTGTTCACGCAGAACACCACCCTGGTCGTCGTCTTCCACACCCTCACCGCGGCCTTCCTCACCGGCGCCGCGTTCGTCGTGGGCGTCTCCTCCTTCCACCTGTGGCGCGCCAAGCGCCGGCGGATCAAGGGCGAGGAACTGGGCGAGAAGCAGCGCAGGCAGCTTCCGGCGATGCTGGCCTCGCTGCGGGTCGGCCTGGTGATCGCGGTGATCGCCGGCCTGGGCACGGCGGTCAGCGGCGACGAGCTGGGCAAGGTGATGTTCGAGCAGCAGCCGATGAAGATGGCGGCCGCCGAGGCGCTGTGGGAGACCCGGGCGCCGGCGCCGTTCTCGGTCTTCGCGGTCGGCGACGTCGGCAAGGGGCACAACAGCGTCGAGATAGAGATCCCCGGCCTGCTCTCCTTCCTCGCCCACAACAACTTCTCCGACGCCGTCCCCGGCATCAACGACATCGCGGCCCAGGAGGCGGCGCGCTACGGCGGCGACCCCGAGGACTACATCCCCAGCATCTTCATGACCTTCTGGGGCTTCCGCCTCATGATCGGCTTCGGGATGACCTCCTTCGTCGCCGCGCTCATCGGCCTGTGGACCACGCGCCGGAAGCTCTGGCTGGCGCCCGAGTACCGCACGGCCGAGGGCGAGATCCCGCGGCTGATGCTGACGAGGACGCGCGAGATGAGCCCCTTCTTCACCAAGTGGTCCTGGCGCATCGGCATCCTCACCATGGGCTTCCCGCTGATCGCCAACTCCTTCGGCTGGATCTTCACCGAGATGGGCCGCCAGCCCTGGGCCGTCTACGGCCTGATGAAGACCGGCAACGCGGTCTCGCCCGGGGTGAGCCAGGGCGAGGTCCTCACCTCCATGGCCGTCTTCACCGCGCTGTACGCGGTGCTCGCGGTGGTCGAGGTCAGGCTGCTGGTGAAGTACGGCTCGGCCGGCCCGGACACCGACGAGAAGCCCCCGGCGAAGGACCCCCGGCTGCGCATGCCGTCCGGCGGGGCGACGGGCGGCGAACAGCCCGAGGACGCCGACAAGCCGATGACCTTCGCGTACTGACGCGCGTCGGAAGGGAGAGACGACCATGCACCTCCACGACTTCTGGTTCCTGTTGATCGCCGTCCTGTGGACCGGCTACTTCTTCCTCGAGGGCTTCGACTTCGGCATCGGCGTCCTGACCCGGCTGCTGGCCCGGGACCGCCCCGAACGCCGGGTGCTGATCAACACGATCGGCCCGGTCTGGGACGGCAACGAGGTCTGGCTGATCACCGCCGCCGGAGCCACCTTCGCGGCCTTCCCCGACTGGTACGCGACCCTCTTCAGCGGCTTCTACCTGCCGCTGCTGGCCATCCTGGTCTGCCTGATCGTGCGCGGCGTGGCCTTCGAGTACCGGCACAAGCGGCCCGAGGAGCGCTGGCAGCGCAACTGGGAGCGCGCGATCTTCTGGTGCTCGCTGCTGCCCGCCTTCCTGTGGGGCGTCGCCTTCGCCAACATCGTGCGGGGCGTGCCGATCGGGCCGGACAAGAACTTCTCCGGTGACGTGTTCGACCTGCTGGGTCCGTACGCCCTGCTCGGCGGCCTGTTCACGCTGGTGCTGTTCACCTTCCACGGCGCGGTCTTCGCGGCGCTCAAGACCGAGGGGGACATCCGGCACCGGGCCAGGGCGCAGGCGCGGTGGTACGGGCTGGCGGCGGTGGCGCTCGCCGCGGCCTTCCTGACCTGGACCCAGGCGGCGTACGGCAACGGCCGCAGCCTGCCGGCGACGGTCGTCGCCGGGGTGGCGCTGCTCGTGGCCCTGGTCCTCAACCGGGCGGGCCGGGAGGGCTGGGCGTTCGCCCTGTCGGGGGTGACGGTCGTGGCGGTCTTCGCCGCGGTGTTCCTCGCGCTGTTCCCCGACGTGCTGCCCTCCTCGACCGATCCGGCCTGGAGCCTGACCGCGGCAGGCGCCGCCTCCAGCCCGTACACGCTGAAGATCATGACGTGGGTCGCGGGCTTCGCGACCCCCCTGATCGTGGGCTACCAGGCCTGGACCTACTGGGTGTTCCGCAAGCGGATCGGCACCCGGCACATTCCGGCAGCGCACTGAGACCGAGAGGTTCGCGCCATGAGGCCCATCGACCCCCGGCTGCTGAAGCACGCCACCGCGACCCGCTTCTTCCTCGTCGCCTCCGTCGTGCTGGGCCTCGCGGGGGCCGGGCTGGTCATCGCCCAGGCGATGCTGATCGCCGAGGTGGTGACCGGCTCGTTCCAGGACGGGCGCACGGCCGGCGGCCTGGCCGTGCCGCTGGCGCTGCTGGCCGCCGTCGCCCTGGGCCGGGCGGCGGTGTCCTGGCTGACCGAGCTGGCCGCGCACCGGGCGAGCGCGGCGGTCAAGTCCGCCCTGCGGACGCGGCTGCTGGAGCACGCGACCCGGCTCGGGCCGGGCCGGGCCGGCCGCAGCACCGGTGAGCTCACCGCCCTCGCCACGCGCGGAATCGACGCGCTGGACGACTACTTCGCCCGTTATCTGCCCCAGCTCGGTCTCGCGGTCGTGGTGCCCGTGGCCGTCCTGGCCCGCATCGTCACCGCCGACTGGCTCTCGGCGCTCGTCATCGTCCTCACGCTCCCCCTCATCCCGCTGTTCATGGCCCTCATCGGCTGGGCCACCCAGAGCCGGATGGACCGGCAGTGGCGGCTGCTGTCCCGGCTGTCCGGGCACTTCCTCGACGTCATCGCCGGGCTGCCCACCCTCAAGGTCTTCGGCCGCGCCAAGGCGCAGGCCGAGTCGATCCGCGCGATCACCGCCGACTACCGGCGGGCGACGCTGCGGACGCTGCGGCTGGCGTTCCTCTCCTCCTTCGCGCTGGAGCTGCTGTCGACGGTGTCGGTGGCGCTGGTGGCCGTCGGCATCGGCATGCGGCTCGTGCACGGCGAACTCGACCTGGCCACCGGCCTGATGGTGCTCGTCCTGGCCCCCGAGGCGTATCTGCCGCTGCGTCAGGTCGGCGCGCAGTACCACGCGGCGGCCGAGGGGCTGGCGGCCGCGGACGAGGTCTTCGCGGTGCTGGAGACCGAGCCCGCGCCGGCCGGCACGCTGCCGGCGCCGGACGCGCGCGGCGCGGCGCTGACGATCGACCGGCTCGTGGTGCGGCACGCGGGCCGCACCGAACCCTCCCTGGCGAAGACCTCGTTCGAGGTGCGGGCCGGGGAGACGGTGGCGGTGACGGGCGCCAGCGGGGTGGGCAAGTCCACGCTGCTGAACGTGCTGCTCGGCTTCGAACGGCCCGCGAGCGGGCGCGTGCTCGTGGGCGGTACGGACCTGGCATCGCTCTCCCCCGACAGCTGGCGGAACCAGGTGGCCTGGGTTCCGCAACGACCCCACCTCTTCGCCGGGACCGTCGCCGAGAACGTACGACTGGCCCGGCCGGACGCGACGGACGCACAGGTGCGGGACGCACTGCGTGCGGCCGGCGCGCTCGAGTTCGTCTCCATGCTGCCGCACGGCACTGACACCCGGCTCGGCGAGGACGGGGCGGGGCTCTCCGCCGGCCAGCGGCAGCGCCTGGCGCTGGCCAGGGCCTTCCTGGCCGACCGGCCGGTGCTGCTGCTCGACGAGCCGACGGCTTCGCTGGACGGGGAGACCGAGGCCGCCGTGGTGGCGGCCGTACGACGGCTGGCGGTCGGGCGGACCGTGGTGCTGGTCGTGCACCGGCCCGCCCTGCTCGCCGTGGCCGACCGGACGGTGCGCCTGGGGGACCGGCCCCTGGGGCCGGGGGAATCGCCCAGCCGCGCGCCCGTTCACCCGGCAGCCCAGGAGGCGCCGGTCGTGGCCGAGGCCGCGGAGCGTGCCGAGGAGGCCGCCGCGCCCGGCCCCGCGCGCGGCGCGGGGGTCCTCTCGCGGGTGCGGGCCGCCGGACGGCCGCTTCGGGCACGGTTCGCCCTGGCGCTGCTGCTGGGCGCCCTGGCCCTCGGCAGTGCCGTCGCGCTCATGGCCACCTCCGGGTGGCTCATCTCGCGGGCCTCGCAACAGCCGCCCGTGCTCTACCTCATGGTCGCCGTCACGGCGACGCGGGCCTTCGGCATCGGGCGGTCGGTCTTCCGTTACGCCGAGCGGCTGGTCTCGCACGACGCCGCGCTGCGGGTGCTGGCCGGGCTGCGGGTGTCGGTCTACCGGCGCCTCGAGCGGCTCGCCCCCGCCGGGCTGCGGGACGTCCGGCGCGGCGATCTGCTCTCGCGGCTGGTCGGGGACGTGGACGCGCTGCAGGACTACTTCCTGCGCTGGGCGCTGCCCGTCGGCTCGGCCGTGGTCGTCGGCGCGGCCTCCGTGGGCTTCACCGCGTGGCTGCTGCCGGAGGCGGGCGCGGTGCTCGCCGCCGGGCTGCTGGTCGCCGGGCCCCTCGTGGCAGCCCTGTCGGGCGCGGTCGCGCGCCGTGCGGAGCGGAAGCTGGCAGGAGCCAGGGGAGAACTCTCCTCCTCCACCGTCGAGTTGCTGACCGGCACGGC
The DNA here is from genome assembly GCF_014655595.1 of Streptomyces griseocarneus. Lineage (GTDB taxonomy): Bacteria > Actinomycetota > Actinomycetes > Streptomycetales > Streptomycetaceae > Streptomyces > Streptomyces griseocarneus. The sequence continues at coordinate 300,648 of NZ_BNBL01000004.1, forward strand.
CGAACTGACCGTCGCGGGCGCGCTGCCCGCACGGCTGGAGCGGCTGCGGCGCGTGGACGGCGAGCTCACCCGGATCGCGCGCCGGGGCGCCGCCGCGAGCGCCCTCGGTTCCGGCCTGTCGGCGCTGGTCTGCGGGCTGACGGTGGCCGCCGCGGCGTGGGTGGGCGTACAGGCGGTGCACGACGGGCGGCTGGGCGGGGTGTGGCTGGCGGTGGTCGTGCTGGTGCCGCTGGCGGCGTTCGAGGCGGTGGCGGGGCTGCCGCTCGCGGTGCGCAGCCGTCACCTGGTGCGGCGCTCGGCGGAGCGGGTGCACGAGGTGCTGGACGCGCCCGTGCCCGTACGGGACGGCTCGGAGCCCGCGCCCGCGTCGCCGTTCCCGCTGCGGGTGGCCGGGCTGACGGCACGCCACCCGGGGCAGGCGGCACCGGCCCTGGAAGGGTTCGGGCTGGAGCTGACGGCGGGGCGCCGCGTGGCCGTGGTGGGGCGGTCGGGGGCGGGCAAGACGACGCTCGCCCAGGTGCTGCTGCGCTTCCTGGACGCCGAGGAGGGCTCGTACACCCTGGGCGGGCGGTCCGCCGCGCTGATGGACGGTGACGGGGTGCGGCGCCTGGTGGGGTTGTGCGCGCAGGACGCGCACATCTTCGACAGCTCCCTGCGCGAGAACCTGCGCCTCGCGCGCCCCGGCGCGGACGACGCCGCCCTGCGGCGGGCGCTGGCGGCGGCGCGGCTGCTGGACTGGGTCGACGGGCTGCCGCGGGGGCTGGACACCATGGTCGGCGAGCACGGGGCACGGCTGTCCGGCGGCCAGCGGCAGCGGCTGGCGCTGGCCCGGGCGCTGCTCGCGGACTTCCCCGTGCTGGTGCTGGACGAGCCCGCCGAGCACCTGGACCTCGCGACGGCCGACGCGCTGACCGCCGACCTGCTGGCGGCGACCGAGGGCCGTACGGCCGTACTGATCACCCACCGGCTGGCCGGGCTGGCGGCGGTCGACGAGGTGATCGTGCTGGACGCGGGCCGCGTGGTGCAGCGGGGGGCGTACGAGGCGCTGGCGCGGGAGAGCGGGCCGTTCCGGCGGATGCTGGAGCGGGAGGCCGCCGAGGACGCGCACTCCGGGGCGGACACCAGCCGTAAGGCGCTTTCCCTGGCAAATGGCACTTATTAGGCTCGTGCCATGGCAGCGACGGATCAGCCCTCCGCCCCGCGGGACGCCCCCGGGCCCGCCGACGGCGCCCGGGACTCGCTGGACGCCGCCACGGAGGCCACCCGCAGCTTCCAGGGCCTGTCCACCGAGCTGACCGGGCGGGTGCCGCAGCTGCTGGAGGCCATGCGCTCGGTCGGCACCGGCCCGGAGCTGCACAGCACCCTCGACCGGATCGCCCAGACGGCCGCCGAGCTGGCCGACGCCCGGTACGCCGCCATCGGGGTCATCGACCCCTGCGGCGAGGGGCTGTCGGACTTCATCACGTACGGCGTCGCGGCGGATCAGTACGAGGACATCGCCGACATCGCCGCCTTCCCCGACGGCCAGCACGCCCTCGGTGTCCCCATCCGGGTCGGGGGCGAGATCTTCGGCAACCTCTACCTCACCGAGAAGCGCGGCGGCGGCGAGTTCAGCGTCGCGGACCTGCACATGGTGAAGATCCTGGCGACGGAGGCGGGCATCGCCATCGGCAACGCGCGCGTGCACGACGAGAGCCGCCAGCGCATGCGCTGGATCGACGGCTCCGTGGCCGTCACCACCGCGCTGCTGTCGGGCAGCGACGCCGAGGACGCGCTGTCCGTCGTGGCCGAGCAGGCGCGGCGGCTCGCCGACTCCGCCGCCGGCATCGTGCTGCTGCCGGACGGCGAGGGCGGCCTGGAGATGGTGGCCGTCTCCGCCGACGACCCCGCCGGGCTGCTGGGGACGGTGATACCGCCGCACAGCCCGGTCGCCTCCCTGCTGCTCGCGGGCGAGCCGGTCTTCATCGACGACTCGGCCACCGACCCGCGCATGATCACCGAGGTCGCGCCCCGCTTCGGCCCGAGCATGCTCCTGCCGCTCAAGAGCGGCGACCGCGTGCTGGGCACCCTCGCCACGCCCCGCGCGCGCGGCGCCCGGAAGTACACCGCCACCGAGCGCACCCTGGCGGCGCAGTTCGCCGCCCAGGCCGCGCTGGCCCTCGTGCTGGCCGAGGCGCAGCGCGACCGGGAGCGGCTGGCCGTCTTCGAGGACCGCGACCGCATCGCGCGGGACCTGCACGACCTGGTCATCCAGCGGCTGTTCGCCACCGGGCTGCTGCTGGAGAGCGCCCAGCGCCTCGCGGTCGTACCGGAGGTCCGCACGAAGGTCGGGCAGGCCGTCGACGAGCTGGACGTGACCATCCAGGAGATCCGGACGGCCATCTTCGCCCTCCAGCAGGGGCCCGCGGAGGCCCCCGCGGGCTTGCGCACGCGCGTCCTGCGCGAGCTGGGCACGGCGGCCGTGCCGCTCGGTTTCCAGCCCTCCGCGACGTTCGTCGGCCCGGTCGACGCGAAGGTCGGCGAACTGACCGGCAAGAACCTCATCGCCGCGCTGCGCGAAGCACTCTCCAACGCCTTCCGGCACGCGCGCGCGTCCCGGATCGAGATCGTGGTCGACGCGACGGTCACGCTGGAGGACGGCCGGGAGGCGGTGCGGCTCACGGTCGCCGACGACGGGGTCGGCATCCCCGAGGGCGGCCGGCGCAGCGGGCTGCGCAACCTCGCCAAGCGGGCCGAGTCGCTGGGCGGCTCCAGCTCGTACGGGCCGGGCCTGGGCGAGGACGGGGGCGGCACGAAGGTGGTGTGGGAAGCGCCCCTGTGAGCTCGGTGAGCCCTGTGGGGGCTCCTGTGCGGCTTCGGCGGTCCCCGTGAGGGCTCCGATGGTCCCTGTGGGGGCTCCGGTAGTGCCGTCCAGCCGTAAATCTTCCGCCGAACGGTCCTGTGTGGACGCGCTCGGGTGGCGCCCGGGCCAAGATCGCGAACATGCGATGTTCCTATCGTTCCGGCGTGGCGCTGTGTGCCGTGTGGATGGCGGTCTCCTCCCTGCCCGCCTCCGGGCCCCCCGCCGCCTTCAGGGCCGTCCCGCAGCAGCTCGTGCGGGCAAGCTCCGAGGTGGTGCGGCTGGCGCAGGAGGCGGGGCGGGCGGCGCAGCGCTACGAGCGCGGGCTGCGCGTGGTGAACGACCAGCGGTCACAGGTGCGGCGGATCGCCCACGAGCTGCACGGCCAGCGGGTCGTCTCGGCGGCGCTGCGGCAGGACGCCGGGGCCGTCGCCCGCGCGCAGTACCGCACCGCCGGCTTCACCGCTTCCGGCGGCCTCGCGCCCGCCGAGGCCGCCGACCCCGTCGAGCTGCTGGAGCTGCAGGCGGGCGAGACCGACCGGCGCGAGCGACTGGCGCGCATGCTGATCGAGGCGGACGCCAGGAGCCGCCGCCTGGCCGCCGAGGAGGGGGCGTCCGCCGACTCCTACGCGGTCGTCGACGCGGACGTCACCCGGATGCGCGGCGAGAAGGCCGAACTCGAGAGGCGGCTGGCAAAGGCGCGCAGCGACCTGAACGGCATGGCGGAGGCGTCCATCCGCAGCGGCCGCTGCACGCCCGTGGACCTCGACGGCCTGCAGAGCGAGATCCAGGACAACCGGGGCTCCGTCGACCGCGCGGCGGAGATCTCCCCCAGCGGCTGGACGCGGCCGCTGTTGTCGTACGAGCTCACCGCCGGCTTCGGGGGCACGGGCGCGCGCTGGAGCAACGGGCACACCGGACAGGACTTCGCCGTCCCCATCGGCACGCCCGTGCGGGCGGTCGGGGCCGGCACCGTGGTCTCGATCGGGTGCGGGGGCCCCTTCGGCATCAGCATGGTCCTGCGGCACGACGGCGGCTGGCACTCGCAGTACGCCCACCTGTCGGCGCCCGTCGTGCCACAGGGGCGGCGCGTGCGCGCCGGCGAGTGGATCGGGCTGTCGGGGACCACCGGGAACTCCACCGGCCCGCACCTGCACCTGGAGATCCGCCGGTCGGCGGAGTTCGGCACGGCCGTCGACCCCGTGGGCTGGCTGCGCAGCCGGGGGGTCGACCTCTAGGGGCCCTTACGGGCGGGGCAGGGCGTGCAGGATCTGCTCGATGACCAGCGCCACGCCGTCCTCGGTGTTGGCCGCGGTGCGGTGCGTGGTCGCGGCCAGCACCTCGGGGTGGGCGTTGGCCATGGCGTACGAGGTGCCCGCCCAGGTGAGCATCTCCAGGTCGTTGGGCATGTCGCCGAACGCCACGACCTCCTCGGCGGCGATGCCGCGCCGCTCGCACCACAGGGCGAGGGTGCTGGCCTTGCTGACGCCCGGGCCGCTGATCTCCAGCAGCGCCGTCGGGCTGGAGCGGGTGAACGAGCCGTGCTCGCCGGCCGCCGTGCGGGCCCGGCGCAGGAAGTCGTCCGGGGCGATGTCGGGGTGGAAGGCGAGCAGCTTGAGGATGGGCGCCCCCGGGCCGTCGCCGCCGTCCAGCAGCTCCTCGGCGGAGGCGATCGCCGCGCCCGGCTCGGACCGGAAGGGCGGGTACTCCGGCTCGTAGTGGATGCCCGAGGTGCGCTCGATGGCGAAGGAGGCACCGGGCGCGGCGGCGCGCACCGCCCGCACGATGGCGAGGGCGGCGGCCTCCGCCAGCGGGCGGACCTCGATGAACCGGCCCCCGTCGTGCAGGTCGGCCACCACGGCGCCGTTGGCGCAGATCGCCAGGCCGTGGCCGTGCACGTGGTCCCTGACCACGTCCATCCAGCGGGCCGGGCGGCCGGTGACGAAGAAGACCTCGATGCCGGCCGCCTCGGCGGCGGCGAGGGCCGCGACCGTACGGTCGGAGACCGTCTGGTCGTCCCGCAGCAGGGTGCCGTCGAGGTCGGTGGCGATCAGCCGGGGGGTGGCGGCCGGCCGGCGGGGCGCCGCGGTCTCGGGCTCGGTAGCGGAAGTCACGGCCCCATTCTCGTCCACCGGCGGGAGCCCGGCGTACAAGCGTGCGACGCATGCGCACTCTTGAGCCTGGCGGAGCCCGTGGGACCGCCGGGTGCCCTGCTTGTCGGACCCAGCGCCTAGGCTCGGGGGCATGCGACTGAGCACCGTGATCCTTCCCGACCGCCGCTGGTCCGAGGGCGGCCGTGAGTCCTGGCAGCGCGCCGAGGAGCTGGGCTTCCACACCGCGTACACCTACGACCACCTGTCCTGGCGCACCTTCCGGGACGGCCCCTGGTTCGGCGCGATACCGACCCTGACGGCGGCCGCCGGCGTCACCTCCCGCCTGCGCCTGGGCACGCTGGTGACCTCCCCGAACTTCCGCCACCCCGTCACGCTCGCCAAGGAGCTCATCTCCCTGGACGACATCTCCGGCGGCCGCGTCACGCTGGGCATCGGCGCCGGGGGATCCGGCTTCGACGCCACGGCCCTGCTCAAGGGCGGCCAGGACCCGTGGACGCCGCGGCAGCGCGCCGACCGCTTCGCCGAGTTCGTCCCGCTGCTGGACCGCCTGCTCACCGAGGACGTCGTCACCTCCGAGGGCGAGCACTACTCGGCGCACGAGGTGCGCAACATCCCCGGCTGCGTGCAGCGCCCCCGGCTGCCCTTCGCGGTCGCCGCCACCGGCCCGCGCGGCATGCGGCTGGCCGCCCGCCACGGACAGGCCTGGGTGACCACGGGCGACCCGAAGCTCTACGAGACGGGCACCCCGGAGCAGTCCCTGGCGGCCATCGGCGGTCAGATCGAGCGGCTGGGCGCGGTGTGCGCCGAGGCCGGCCGGGACGTCGCCGACCTGCGCAAGGTGCTCCTCACGGGCTTCACCCCCGACCGGCCGCTGGAGTCCTTCGACGCCTTCGTGGACTTCGCGGGCGCCCACGCCGAGCTCGGCATCGACGAGATCGTCGTGCACTGGCCGATCGCCGACTCGATGTTCGCCTCGGACGTCGCCGTCTTCGAGAAGATCGCCACGGAGGCGCTCGCGCAGCTGTCCTGACCGCCGCGCCGCCGGGCCGGGCGCCGGCCGCTGATTCCCGGCTGCCGAGGGAGAACCAGGAGCCGTCGAGGGAGGACCGGGAGTCGTCGAGGGAGAATCGGGAGAGGAAAGCTTCTCCGCGGGCACGGCCCGCGGGGGCCTTGGAGGTGCGCCGTGCAAGGCACCCGATTCGCCCCCGACCGGGGGCTGACCACCCGCATGGCCGCCACGATGTTCTTCATCGGGCTGCTGTACGTGGTCTTCGTGGGCGTGCTGGTGGCGCTGCTGCGCGGCGCCTGGCCGCTGATCCTGCTCCTGGCGGGCGGGATGTTCGTCGCCCAGTTCTGGTTCAGCGACCGGATCGCGGCCTACGGCATGGGCGCCCGGGAGGTCACCCCCGAGCAGGCGCCCGAGCTGCACGGCGCCGTCGACCGGCTGTGCGCGCTCGCGGACATGCCCAAGCCCAGGGTGGCGGTGGCCGACAGCGACGTGCCCAACGCCTTCGCCACCGGCCGCAACCGGCGCAACGCCCTGGTGTGCGCGACGACCGGCCTGCTGCGCAGGCTGGAGCCGGAGGAGCTCGAGGGCGTGCTGGCCCACGAGCTCTCCCACGTCGCCCACCGCGACGTCGCGGTCATGACCGTCGCGTCCTTCCTGGGCGTCCTGGCCGGGATCATCACCCGCGTCGGGCTGTGGGGCGGCCTGCGCCGCGTGGGCGACCGCGACAGCAACACCGCCGTGCTGGTGGTGCTGATCCCCCTGGTCAGCGCCGTGGTCTACGCCATCAGCTTCCTGCTCACCCGGATGCTCTCGCGCTACCGCGAGCTGTCCGCCGACCGGGCGGCCGCCCTGCTGACGGGCCGGCCCTCGGCCCTGGCCTCCGCACTCACCAAGATCACTGGCCAGATGGCCCGGATCCCCACGCGCGACCTGCGCCAGGCCGAACCGTTCAACGCCTTCTACTTCGCGCCCGCCTTCTCCGGCGAGGGCCTGAACCGGCTGCTGTCCTCGCACCCCACCCTCGAGCAGCGCCTCGACCAGCTGGGCAGGATCTCCGCGCGCCTCGGCCTCGCCTGAGGGCCTGGGAAGAGCCAGGGAAGGAGACTTCGGTCGTGGGCTTCCTGGATGTCATCCTCGGCCGCGGCAAGCCGGTCCTCCCGGACCTCGACCGGCTCTTCGCCCTGCCGTCCGCCGCCGTCACGCTGCAGGCGGGCGCGGGCTTCGTCCCCACCGGACGGGGCTCGGTGTGCTTCGCCAGCGTGGAGGGCGGGGCGTTCGACCGGATCCGCGAGGACGTACGGGCACTGCTGGACGCCGACACCGGGCGGGGAGGGGTGCCGGTCGAGTTCAGCCGGGACTCCTACGGCTACACCTGGCTGCTCGCACGGCAGCCGGCCGACGACCCGGCCGCGCTGGTCAACGACCTGCACGCGGTGAACACCCTGCTGCAGGAGGGGGGTTTCGGCCCCCAGCTGCTCTGTTCGCTGATGGGCTTCCGCGACGCGGGCGGGCGCCCGCTCGCGCTCGTCTACCTCTACAAGCGCGGCACGTTCTACCCCTTCGCGCCGCTCCCGGGCGGTGCGGACCGGCGGGACAACGGCCTGGAGCTCCAAGCGAGGGCGCTGCTGGAGAGCGAGCTGCCGGTCGAGCGGGACCTGGGCCGCTGGTTCCCGGTGTGGGGCGCACCGGGGCTGTGAGCGGGGGCCGTGTGCCGGGCCGGGCCCGGTGCCGCCGTCAGCGGCGGCGGACGAGCCCGTCCATGGCCCGGGCCCGCACCTCGCGCTCGGCGGCGGCGGTGATGAACGCGGCGGCGTTCTCCGGCCCGACCAGCGCCCGCACGGCCCGTACCGTGCCGGCGGGCAGGGCGACGTCCTCCCGCGCCGCCGGGGCCGGCCGCCCGGGGACGTCCGGATCCTCCGCCGCCACCGCGCCCAGGTGGTCGCGGAGGTAGCGGGTGGCCAACGTGCGCATCGCGCGGGCCAGTTCGGCGTCGACCGTCTGCTGGGCCAGGGGGCGCAGCCGGCGGACGAGGGAGGCGGCCTCGGCCGCCTCCTCGTCGGTGGGCGGGTGGTTCAGGTACGGATGGAAGACGTGCTCGGTGGTGAAGTCCAGGAAGCGGGTGGCGATGTGCTCGACCTGGACGCGCAGTTCGCGCAGGTGGCCGGATATGGCGGGCAGCGGGACCCCGGCCGCGTGCAGCTCGGCGGCGACGGCCAGCTCCTGGGGGCTGGGCACGAGGAACTCGTCGGGCGAGGAGGGCACCCGCACCAGCACGCCGAGCTCCACCGCCTCCTCGACGGCGTCGTCGTCCGGCCCGCCGCCGAACCTCTCGCCGAGCTCCGCGCGGGTGATCCGGCCCGGCTCCTCGTCCGTCCAGGGTCCGTCGACCTCCGCCACCAGCCCCAGGACCCCGCCGAGCCCGCGCCCCGCGTCCCAGGCCTCCAGCAGGTCCTTGATGCTGGCCAGGGTGTAGCCGCGGTCCAGGAGGCCGGCGATCTGGCGCAGCCGGGCCAGGTGGGTGTCGCGGTAGACGTTCGCCCGGCCGCGCCGCTCGGGCTTGGGCAGCAGCCCGCGGTCCTGGTAGGCGCGGATCGTGCGGACCGTGGCGCCGCTGCGGTGCGCCAGGTCCTCGATCCGGTACTCGACGTCGGTCATGAGGTGGCTCCTTACGAAATGGCCGCGCGGCCCATCGCGCCCGCCGCGGCCCGTGCCGCGGGTGAGGTCGCCAGATAGTCGACGGCTCTTCGCAGCGACCCCTCCTGCGAGGGATGGTACGACCGCCGCAGGTACCGGGGGACGGCCGAGCCGAGCTCCCGCCAACCGGGCAGTATCCCCTTGGCGACGGCGCGGTTGTGGGCGCGCAGTCCGTAGCGCATCCGGCCCGCCAGCTTCGGGTCGTTGCGTATGAGATAGGCGGCTCCCGTGGCCCACAGGTACGCCAGCCACGGTGCGGCGACGGCCATGCCCAGCAGGCGGCGGGCGTAGCGGCCGGGGTCCTCGCCGCCGCAGTGCTCGTACATGTCGAAGGCCACGGAGCGGTGTTCGACCTCCTCCGCGCCGTGCCAGCGCAGCAGGTCCAGCATGACCGGGTCCGGCCCTGCCCGGTCCAGGTCGTCCGATCTCAGCACCCAGTCCCCCAGCACGGCCGTGAACTGCTCGACCGCCGCGACCACCGACAGCCGCCAGCGCAGCCACTCGCGCTCGCTCAGCGAGAGGCCGAACGGCGGCTTCTCGCCCAGGAGTACGTCGAAGAGGAAGTCCAGCCGCCGGAGGTACGGTCCGGTGTCCAGGCCCTGTGCGGCGAGGTGGGTCAGCACGTGGGAGTGCTGGGTGCTGTGGGTGGACTCCTGGCCCATGAAGCCCTTGACGTCCTTCAGCAGCGCCTCGTCGGTCACCAGCGGCAGGGCCTCTCTGAAGACCTTGACGAACCAGCGCTCCCCGGCCGGGAGCAGCAGGTGGAGGACGTTGATGACATGGGTGGCGGTGGGCTCGTCGGGTATCCAGTGCAGCGGGGTGTCCCGCCAGTCGAACGCCACGCGCCGTGGCGCTATGCGGTAGTAGGGATGGCTGACGCTCATCAGGGATCTCCTCTACAGCGGGGGGTCGATCCGGGCGATGGCGCGCCCCAGCCGGGGCGCGAAGCGGGAGATGAGGCGCAGGCCGTGCGCCTCGGGGGCCACCGGCACCACGGCCCGGTCGCGGAGCACGGCCCGCAGGACGGCCTGGGCGACCTTCTCCGGGGGATAGCCGCGCCGGGCGTAGGCCCGGCCGACCTTCTCCCGGCGGAGCCGCTGCTCCTCCTCGGTCAGGCCCGCGAAGCGGGTGGCCGCGACGATGCCGGTGTCCACGATGCCGGGGCAGATCGCGCTCACGCCGATGCCCTGGCCGGCCAGCTCGGCGCGCAGGCACTCGCTCAGCATCAGCACGGCCGCCTTGGACGTGCTGTACGCGGGGAGGGTCTTGGAGGGCTGGAAGGCGGCGGCGGAGGCGGTGTTGACGATGTGGCCGCCCTGCCCGCGCTCGGCCATCTGCCGGCCGAAGGTGCGGCAGCCGTGGATGACGCCCCACAGATTGACGTCGAGGACCTTGCGCCAGTCCTCGGCGGACGTCTCCATGAACGTGCCGCCCAGGCCGATGCCGGCGTTGTTGACCAGCACGTCCACCACGCCGTACTCGGCGGCGACCTTGGCGGCCAGCTTCTCCATCGCCGCTTCGTCCGAGACGTCGCAGACCTCGGCCCAGGCCTGTGGCGCGCCGGTCAGGCGGGCGAGCTCGGCCGTGCGGGCCGCGCCCTCGGCGTCCCGGTCGACGGCGACGACCCTCGCCCCGGCCTCCGCGAAGGCGAACGCCGTGGCCCGGCCGATCCCGCCGGCCGCGCCCGTCACCAGCACCAGCCGCCCGCCGAACCGCTGGGCGTACGGGCCGCCGCCCGCCGGCGGCCGGGCGGGCGCGCCCTCCTGCCGGGCGGCCTCCTGAGCCGTGACGAACTCGGCGAGCCAGGCGGACACCTGGTCGGGCCGGCTGCGCGGCACCCAGTGTTTGGCGGCGATCGTGCGCCGCACCAGACGGGGGGCCCACCGCTCGAGGTCGTCGTAGAGACGCTCGGAGAGGTAGGCGTCACCGGTGGGGGTGATCAGCTGGACGGGGACGTGGGCGTAGGCGTCCGGGCGCGGCCGGCGCAGCCTGGCGCGGACGTTGTCGCGGTAGAGCCAGGCGCCGTGGGCGGCGTCCCGCGGCAGGGAGTCGGTGGGGTAGCCGCCGGAGACGTCCGGGGGCAGCTTCTCCAGCCGCTCGAGCATCGCGGGCCACCGGCGGCCGAGCGGTCCGCGCCAGGCCGCCTCCGGCAGGGCCGGGGTGTGCAGGGCGTACACGTACCAGGACCGGGCGCCCTGGCCGAGCACCTGCGCCAGGCGGCGCGGGGTGGGCCGGGTGGTCCGCCGTCTGATCCAGTGCCCGAAGTGGTCCAGGGAGGGGCCCGAGATGGACGTGAAGGAGGCCACGCGCCCCTCGGTGCGCGGGACGGTCACGAACTCCCAGCCCTGCACCGATCCCCAGTCGTGCCCCACCAGGTGCACCGGCGCGCCGGGGCTGACCGCGTCCGCGACGGCAAGGAAGTCGTCCGTCAGCTTCTCGAGCGTGAATCCGCCCCGCAGCGGGACGGGCGCCGTGGAGCGGCCGTGGCCCCGGACGTCGTAGAGCACGACGTGGAAGCGGTCGCGCAGCCGCAGGGCGACGTCGGCCCAGACCTCCTTGCTGTCCGGATAGCCGTGCAGCAGCACGACCGTCGGCCGCCCGGCGTCGCCGAGCTCCACCACGCTCAGCTCGATGCCACCCGTACGCACGCGGCGCTCCCGCGCCCCCTCGATTCCCGTGCCGTCCCCGCTCATGCGACCGCCCCCTCCTCCTGCCAGCGCCGCACGTGCGGCAGATCGTCGTCCAGCCAGAAAGCGCTCTCCTCGGGGTCCCGGGAGTCGGTGACCACCAGGAGCTCCTCGAACTTCACGCCCGTCCCCCGGAAGCCCAGGTGCGGCTCGACCGCCCACAGGCCGGGCCGCGGCGGGTGGTCGGAGAAGCGGTGCGGGCTCCACAGCGGCGACCAGCCCTCCCGGTGGCCGCGGACCGCGTCCGAGGCGAGCCCCTTGAGCGACTGCGTGCCGAACCCGAACAGGCTCGGCGACCAGCGGCGTTCACGTATGCGGCCCACCTTGTGCGCGATCACTCCGAAGGGATAGGCGCGGTGGCGGTTGGCGTAGCCCTGGCGCGTCATGAGCCGGTCCACCGCCTCGTAGATCTCCCGCAGTGGCCGGCGCTCGCGCACCTCGCGCAGGATCAGCGCGCGGTGGGCCGCGAGGTCCGTCATGAGCCGGTCGTGCAGCCGGTCCGGGCCCAGGCAGCCCGCGTAGCCGACGTCGGCGGTGAAGCCCCGGTGGACCGGGGCGAGGTCGAGGATGAACGGCATCCCCGGCTCCAGCCGCCGCCCGGTGGGGAAGAACTGCGTCGGCACCCGGAAGCCCGCGAAGGCCGTGCGGTCGCCGAACCACGCGAACGGCAGGTGGAACCAGTCCCGCACCCCGCGCTCGCGCAGCCATTCGCGCTGCATCCGGGCCGCGTCGCGCTCGGTCACCCCCGGCGCGAGGCGGGCCGCGACCGCCTCCGCGCATGCGTACGCCAGGCGCTGCACCTCCCGGAAGCCGCCCAGCTCAGCCTCGTCCGTCACGCCAGCCGCCATGCCACCCCTCCGACCAAGGCCCCAGCCGTGCACGCAAGTTGACACTGGTGACTGTGACAATGTCCGGCGGCTGCGTCAAGGCCCCCGCACGGCCCTGTGGAAAACTTCCCTCGTCCCTTCGGTCCCACCTCCCCGGGCATGTCAGACCCGAGGACTACGCCGATCCAGCCGTCTGGTCTGACGCCCGGTGTGACCCGCGCCACTACCGTCGAGGGTGTGACTGTGATCGCTACCGAAAGCCTCAGCAAGCGGTACCCCCGGGTGACCGCTCTCGACCGGCTCTCCGTCGACATCACCCCGGGTGTCACCGGTCTGGTGGGTGCCAACGGAGCCGGCAAGTCAACGCTGATCAAGATCCTCCTCGGCCTCTCCCCGGCCACCGAGGGCAGCGCCCGCGTCCTCGGCCTCGACGTCGCCACCCAGGGCGCGGAGATCCGCGAACGCGTCGGCTACATGCCCGAGCACGACTGCCTGCCGCCCGACGTGTCGGCCACCGAGTTCGTCGTCCACATGGCGCGGATGTCCGGCCTGCCGCCGGCCGCCGCCCGCGAGCGCACGGCGGACACGCTGCGCCACGTCGGCCTGTACGAGGAGCGCTACCGCCCCATGGGCGGGTACTCCACGGGCATGAAGCAGCGGGTCAAGCTGGCGCAGGCGCTCGTCCACGACCCCCACCTGGTGCTGCTCGACGAGCCCACCAACGGCCTCGACCCCGTCGGACGGGACGAGATGCTCGCCCTGATCCGGCGCGTCCACACCGACTTCGGCATCTCTGTCCTGGTCACCTCGCACCTGCTGGGCGAGCTGGAGCGCACCTGCGACCACGTCGTGGTCATCGACGGCGGCAGGCTGCTGCGCTCCTCCTCCACCGAGGAGTTCACCCAGGCGACGGGCTCGCTCGCCGTGGAGGTCACCGACACCGACGCCTGCCCCGACGGCACGTCCGCGCTGCTCGCGGCCCTGGCCGCGGCCGGCCTCGAGACCCGCCCCGCCGGCCGGGCCGCCGACGGCTCGCCCGCCTCCGGCCGGGTCCTGCTCGTCGACGTCGCGGGCGAGAGCACGTACGACATCGTCCGCGACGCCGTCGCGGACCTCGGCCTCGGCCTGGTCCGCATGGAACAGCGCCGCCACCGCATCGCCGAGGTCTTCCGCGACGACGACGGCGAGCACCCGGCGGCCACCGGACAGGCCCCCGCGCCGGCCTGGGGCGCCGACTGGCGCAAGGCGTCCGGCACCGACCGCGAGCAGCAGAACGGAGGCACCGTCGATGCCGCCTGAGACCAGGACCACGGCGGCGTCCGGCCGGCAGCAGGGCGCCGCCCCGGACGTCATCCACAACATCGGCTACCGCACGTACGACGGCCCCCGCCTGGGCCGCGGCTACGCCCGCCGCTCGCTCTACGCCCAGAGCCTGCGCGGCGCCTACGGACTGGGCCGCTCGGCGAAGTCCAAGGTCATGCCGATGATCCTCTTCGGCGTCATGTGCCTGCCGGCCGCGATCGTCGTGGCGGTCGCCGTGAGCACCAAGATGAACAAGCTGCCCATGGAGTACACCCGTTACGCCATCTGGCTGCAGCTCGTCATCGGCCTCTACCTCGCCGCCCAGGCGCCGCAGTCGGTCTCCCGGGACCTGCGGTTCAGGACCGTGCCGCTGTACTTCTCCCGCCCCATCGAACGCGTCGACTACGTGGTCGCCAAGTTCGCGGCGATGGCCTCGGCGCTGTTCGTGCTCACCGCGACGCCCCTGCTGATCCTCTACGTCGGCGCCCTGCTCGCCAAGATGGACTTCGCCGTCCAGACGAAGGGCTTCGCGTACGGACTGGCATCCGTGACCCTGCTCTCGCTCTTCTACGCGGGCATCGGCCTGGTGGTCGCCGCGCTCACCCCCCGCCGCGGCTTCGGCGTCGCCGCCGTCATCGCCGTGCTGACCATCCCCTACGGCGCGGTCAGCACCATTCAGAACATCGCGCTCGCCAGTGACAACATCCGGGCCGTCGAATGGCTGGGGCTCTTCTCGCCGATCACCCTGATCGACGGCGTGCAGACGGCGTTCCTCTCCGCCACCTCCGCCTTCCCCGACGGCCACGGCCCCGGGACCGGCGCGGGGACGGTCTACCTCCTCGTCGTGCTCGCCCTGATCGCCGGCTCGTACGGCCTGCTGATGCGCCGCTACCGAAAGGCCGGCCTGTGAGCGCCCACCCGTCGCCCGACCACCACCCCTCAAGGAATGGGCTGCGCCCATGAGTACTATCCGCATCGACAACGTCTCGCGCTGGTTCGGCAACGTGGTCGCCGTCAACGACGTCTCCATGACCGTCGGCCCCGGCGTCACCGGCCTCCTCGGCCCCAACGGCGCCGGCAAGTCCACACTCATCAACATGATGGGTGGTTTCCTCGCCCCCTCCGCCGGAACGGTCACCCTCGACGGCGAGACGATATGGCGCAACGAAGGCATCTACCGCCACATCGGCATCGTCCCCGAGCGGGAGGCGATGTACGACTTCCTCACCGGCAGGGACTTCGTCCGGGCCAACGCCGAGCTGCACGGCCTGGGCGACCGCGAGGCCCAGCGGGCGCTGGCCACGGTCGAGATGGAGTACGCGCAGGACCGCAGGATCGACACGTACAGCAAGGGCATGCGGCAGCGCGTGAAGATGGCCTCCGCCCTCGTCCACGAGCCGTCCGTGCTCCTGCTGGACGAGCCCTTCAACGGCATGGACCCGCGCCAGCGCATGCAGCTGATGGACCTGCTGCGGACCATGGGCGCCGAGGGCCGCACCGTGCTGTTCTCCTCCCACATCCTGGAGGAGGTCGAGCAACTGGCCGCCCACATCGAGGTCGTCGTCGCCGGACGGCACGCCGCGTCGGGCGACTTCCGCAAGATCCGCCGCCTGATGACGGACCGGCCGCACCGCTACGTCGTACGGTCCGGCGACGACCGGGCCCTGGCCGCCGCGCTCATCGCCGACCCGTCGACGTCGGGCATCGAAGTGGACGTGCGGGAAGGCGTCCTGCGGGTCGAGGCCGCCGACTTCGGCCGCTTCACCGAACTCCTGCCGCGCGTCGCCCGCGCGCACGGCATCCGGCTCCTGACGGTCTCGCCCTCCGACGAGTCCCTGGAATCGGTCTTCTCCTACCTCGTCACGGCCTGAAGGGAGCGGTAACAGCCCATGTACCACCCGACTGTCGCCCGGCTCACCTACCGGGGCCTCCTCGGCCGCCGCCGCGCGCTGATCCTCTTCGCGCTCCCCGCCCTGCTGCTCGCCATCTCGGTCGCCGTCCGCCTGCTGACGGGCGCCGACGACCAGACGGCGGCCAACGTCCTCGGCGGCTTCGCGCTCGCCACGATGGTGCCGCTGATCGGCGTCATCGCCGGCACGGGCGCGATCGGCCCGGAGATCGACGACGGGTCCGTCGTCTACCTCCTGTCCAAGCCCGTCAAGCGGACGAGCATCATCCTGACCAAGCTCACCGTCGCGGCAGGGGTCTCCGTCGCCTTCTCGGCGGTCCCCACCCTCATCGCGGGCTTCCTGCTCAACGGCAACAGCCGGCAGATCGCGGTGGCCTACGCCGTCGCGGCCGCCGTCGCCTCCGTCGCCTACAGCGCGATCTTCCTGCTGCTGGGCACGGTCACCCGGCACGCCGTCGTCGCGAGCCTCGTCTACGCCCTGGTGTGGGAGTCGCTCTTCGGCAGCCTCATCCCCGGCGCCCGGACGCTCAGCGTGCAGCAGTGGGCGCTGTCCCTGGCCCAGCGGATCGCCGGCGAGGGCGCCGTCGACGCGGAGGTCGGCCTGCCGCTGGCGCTGACGCTGCTGGTGGCCGTGACGGTGGCCGCCACGGCCTTCGCCGCCCACAAGCTCCGCTCCCTGACGCTCGGGGGGGAGGAGTAGCCGAGGGCCTGACGGGGCACCGGGCCCAAACCTCAGATCTTGAAGCCTCAGATCCTGATGCCTCAGATCTTGCGATCGCGCCCGGCGCCCAGCCCCAGGAACAGCAGCGCCGCGCAGGCGATGAGCAGCAGGGCGATGGGCAGCGTCCAGTCGCCGGTCGCCTGGTGCACCGCACCGATCGCGAACGGCCCGACGGACGCCAGCAGATAGCCCCACGTCTGCGCCATGCCCGACAGCCGGGACGCGGTGTGGGCGTCGCGGGTGCGCAGCACCATCAGCGTCAGGGCGAGGCCGAGCAGACCGCCCTGGGCCACGCCCATCAGCGTCGCCCACACCCACGCGCCCGCCACGGGCGCGGTCAGCAGGCCCGTGACGCCCGCCGCCATGAGGACGACGACGGCCACGGCGAGCGGCCGCTGGTCGCGCGTGCGCCCGGCGATCAGGGGCACGAAGAACGAGCCGGCCATCTGCACCAGGGTGTAGAACGCGTAGACGATGCCGGCCTGGCTCCTGCTCATGCCGTGGTCGGTGAAGACCGTCGGCATCCAGGCGATGCACACGTAGGCGATGAGCGACTGGGTGCCCATCATCAGCGTCACCTGCCAGGCCAGGGGCGAGCGCGTGAGCGCCACGGGCGCCGCGGGGCTCCGGTGCGCCGGCGCGGCCGGTGCGCCGGGCGCGGTGCCGCGCCGGGCCAGGAGTGCCTGGGGGAGCCAGACGAGCGCCGCCACGGCCGCGAGCAGCGCCCAGGAGGCGAGGGAGCCGCGCCAGCCGCCGAGGGCCTCCTCCAGCGGTACGGACGAGGCGGCCGCGCCCGTGGCGCCGAGGATGAGCGTGGTGGAGTACAGCGCCGTCATGCTCGCGGCCCGGTCCGGGAAGTCCCGCTTGACCAGGCCGGGCATCAGGACGTTGAGCAGGGCTATCGCGGTGCCGACGAGCGCGCAGCCGACGAAGAGGGCGACGACCGGAGGGGCGACGCGCAGCAGGATGCCGCCGGCCAGCAGGACGAGGGCGCCGCACAGCACGGCCTCGGTGCCCCAGCGCCGGGCCAGCCGGGGGGCGACGATCGAGCCCAGGCCCATGAAGATCAGCGGGATGGTGGTCACCAGGCTGCTCGTGGCGGCGGCCAGGTGGAAGTGGTCGCCGATCTCGCCCATGAGCGGCGAGACCCCGGCGAGGGCGGCCCGCATGTTGAGCGAGGCGAGGACGATGCCGAGCATCACCAGGGCCGGGTGGGCGCGCGCGACGCGCGGGGCGGCGGCGGGCGCCGGGGCGGGCGCGGGGGTCTCCTGTGCGCCCATCGTGTCGATCACTGGTGTGGACGGTGTGGACGGCCTCGATTCGGACATGCGGGTGCTCTCCAAAGGGTGGTGCGAAGGGTGCGGAGCGGGCCGGGTCAGCTCTCGGTGAGCAGCGACTCGACGGCCTGCTTGGGGCGCTCCAGCAGCGTCCGGGCGGCGCGGGCGGCCGCTTCCGGGTCTCCGGAGGCGATGGCGTCCATGACGGCGTGGTGGTCGCCGTGGACGGTGGGCGGCATCTCCCGGTCGCCGAGCCCGGCGAGCAGGGCCTCGCGCACGGCGTCGCTGAACCAGGCGTAGGTGGCGGTCAGCGCGGGGTTGTGGGCGGCCTCCACGACGGCCCGGTGGAACTCGACGTCGTGGTCGGCGTAGAGCTCGAGGCTGCCGGAGTCGGGCTGGCCCTCGGCGTCCTCGAACGCCGCCTGGGCGTCCAGCGCCGCCCGCATCCGGTCGAGGTCGGCGCTCTCGTGCCGGAGCGCGGCGAGCCTGGCGGCCTCCGCCTCCAGCGCGATGCGCAGCTCGAGCACGTCGCGCACCCGGGCCCGGCGCAGGCCGCGCATGATCTCGGAGGGGTCGGCGGTGGAGACCACGAAGGTGCCCTCGCCCTGCCTGGAACGCAGCATTCCGGCGTGGACGAGCACGCGGACGGCCTCGCGGACCGTGTTGCGGCCGACCTGCAGCTGTTCGGCGAGGGCGTGCTCGGTGGGGATGCGCTCACCGACCTGCCACTCGCCGGCGCCGACCTGCGCGCGCAGCTGTTCGACGACGGTGTCCACCAGGGACTGCCGTCCCGCCGCACGTAGAGCCATGGCCGAAACCCCTCACTTCATCCGGTTGCCCAGTCATCCTACAACTGCGCGCCCGCGTTCCCCGGGCTACCGTCTAAGGGTGAACCTCGAAGGGCTGCCGGACCGGCTGTGGTCGCTGTGGTCCTCGGTCCGCGCCTGGGTGCGTTCCTCTCCCGGCACGCACATCTACCTGCTGATCATCGGCATCACCAGCCTCGTCATCGCCGCCGCCAGCGAGGGGCTGGAGGCCTTCCTCCTCCACCGCACCAGCAGCAACATCCACGAGCTCGACAAGCACCCGCTGCAGTCGCTGCTCATCAGCGGCTTCTGGATGGCGAACCCGTCCTCGTTCCTGCTCTACGCCGTGCTCTTCGAGGTCTTCCACGCCAACGTCGAACGCTGGGTCGGCACGGTGCGCTGGCTGTGCACGGTCGCCGTCGCGCACATCGCGGCCACGCTCGTCAGCCAGGAGATCCTGCTGCTGGCGATAGAGAGCCATTCGGCGCCGCGCTCGATGAAGCACGTCGTCGACATAGGCGTCTCGTACGGGCTCGCCGGGTCCGTGGGCCTCCTCACCTACCGGGTGCCCCGCCCGTGGCGCTGGCTCTACCTGACGGGAGCCGTGCTCTTCTTCGCCGTACCGCTGACGACCGGCGGTACGTTCACCGACGCCGGCCACGCGATCGCGCTCGCCCTGGGGCTGGCGCTGTGGCCGCTCACGCGCGGCCGGCCGACCTGGCGCTGGGACCTCGGCCCCGCCGCCGTCTCACCCGCCGCCCGCGCACCGGCGGAGAACCCGGCCCAGAACTCGGCGGGGGAATCGACGGAGAACCTCACCCGAACAGTCGCTCGAGAACCACGGCGATCCCGTCGTCCTCGTGCGAGGCGGTGACCTCGTCGGCCACGGCCTTCAGCTCCGGGTGCGCGTTGGCCATGGCCACGCCGTGCGCCGCCCAGCCGAACATCGGGACGTCGTTGGGCATGTCGCCGAAGGCGATCGTGTCCGCGGCCTTGACGCCCAGCCGGCGGGCCGCCAGCGAGAGCCCCGTGGCCTTGCTCAGCCCCAGCGGCAGCAGCTCGACGATCCCGGCGCCCGCCATCGTCACGCCCACCAGGCCGCCCGCGACCGTGCGCGCGACCTCCGCCAGGGCGTCGTCGCCGAGGTCGGGGTGCTGGAGGTAGAGCTTGTTCAGCGGGGCCGACCACAGCTCGGAGACGTCCGTGATGGGCAGGGCCGGGAGCGGCCCCTCCTGGACGCGGTAGCCGGGGCCGACCAGGACGTCGCCGTCCATGCCGTCGCGGCTGGCGGCGAGGTACAGGGGGCCGACCTCGGCCTCGATCTTGGCGACGGCCAGGGCGGCGAGCTGCCGGTCCAGCGTCACCGACGTCAGCAGCCGGTGCTCGCCGGCGTGGTAGACCTGCGCACCCTGCCCGCAGACCGCGAGGCCGCGGTAGTCCAGGGCCTCGAGGATGTGCCGGGTCCAGGCGACCGCCCGGCCGGTGACGACGATGTGCGCGGCGCCCGCCGCCGTCGCCAGCCCGAGCGCGGCACGGGTGCGCTCCGAGACGGTCTCGTCGGAGCGCAGCAGCGTGCCGTCGAGGTCGGTGGCGATCAGGCGGTACGGCGGCGGGAGCGGCGTCGGCGTCACTTGGCGACGGGCTCCAGGAACTCGCGGCCGCCGAGGTAGGGGCGCAGCGCCTCGGGCACCCGCACGGAGCCGTCGGCCTGCTGGTGGTTCTCCAGCAGCGCCACGATCGTGCGCGGGATCGCGCACAGCGTGCCGTTGAGGGTGGCCAGCGGGCGGACGTTCTTGCCGTCGCGCATCCGGATGGACAGGCGGCGGGACTGGAACTCGTTGCAGTTGGACGTGGAGGTCAGCTCGCGGTACTTGCCCTGGGTGGGGATCCACGCCTCGCAGTCGAACTTGCGCGAGGCGGAGGAGCCGAGGTCACCCGTGGCCACGTCGATCACCTGGTAGGGCAGCTCGAGGGCGGTGAGCCACTCCTTCTCCCACTGCAGCAGGCGGGCGTGCTCGGCCTCGGCGTCCTCCGGCGCGATGTACGAGAACATCTCGACCTTGTCGAACTGGTGGACGCGGAAGATGCCCCGGGTGTCCTTGCCGTACGTGCCGGCCTCGCGGCGGAAGCACGGCGAGAAGCCCGCGTAGCGCAGCGGCAGCTGGTCCGCGTCGATGATCTCGTCCATGTGGTACGCGGCGAGGGGGACCTCGGACGTGCCGACCAGGTAGAAGTCGTCCTTCTCCAGGTGGTAGACGTCCTGCGCGGCCTGGCCGAGGAAGCCGGTGCCCTCCATGGCGCGCGGCTTGACCAGCGCGGGGGTGAGGATCGGCGTGAAGCCGGCCTCGGTGGCCCGGGCGATGGCGGCGTTGACGAGGGCGAGCTCCAGCAGCGCGCCGACACCCGTCAGGTAGTAGAAGCGCGAGCCGGAGACCTTGGCGCCGCGCTCGACGTCGATGGCGCCGAGGGCCTGGCCGAGCTCGAGGTGGTCCTTGGGCTCGAAGCCCTCGGCCGCGAAGTCGCGGGGGGTGCCGACGGTCTCGAGGACGACGAAGTCGTCCTCGCCGCCGCGCGGCACGTCCGGGTGGACGATGTTGCCGATCTGCAGCAGCAGGCGCTGCGCCTCGGCCGCGGCCTCGTCCTGCTCGGCGTCGGCGGCCTTGACGGCGGCGGACAGCTCGCCGGCGCGCTTGAGCAGCTCGGCCTTCTCGTCGCCGGAGGCCTTGGGGATCAGTTTGCCGAGCGACTTCTGCTCGGAACGGAGTTCGTCGAAGCGGACGCTGGAGGACCTGCGCCGCTCGTCGGCGGAGAGCAGAGCGTCGACGACGTCGACGTCCTCTCCACGGGCACGCTGGGACGCGCGCACACGGTCGGGGTCCTCACGAAGCAGGCGAAGGTCAATCACCCCCCCAGGCTACCGTTGCAGGCTGCGATTGTTCGAGGTGATATTCCCATTCATGGCGATCTGTCCGGTTTTGGGGGCGAGGAAAAACTCTTGAACAAAGGGCGAGGGTGATCGTGAAAATTCCGGAAAAGGCCTACAGGCGACCGGTATTCACACCCTCGTCGCGCGGCGCGGGCGCGGCGTGCCCTCTTGGGGCGCGCGGCAGTTGGCCCACAGGCCGGGACCGCGGCCCGGAATGCTCGTTGTCCACAGGAACAATGCCTTCCGCTTCTTTGTCCACAGGGTGTGCGCCAAAACTGTGGATGTCGGAATGCAGGATTCCGACTGCTCTGTCATTCGTCAGAGTTTCTTGGGGCAAACCTCGCGTGGCCGCTCTTTAGGGTGGTATTCACTCCCTCTAACGGGTTGTTCGAGGCTTTTCGGTGGACGAGGCGCCCGTGGGTAACCGGCCGGGGCCTGTGGATGGTCGGATGGATAGCTAGAGAGATTTGTCGACGTTGACCGTTTCGCCCCTCGCGTCCGCGTCTGGATGTGTCGACTTATCCCCAGCTCGAGAGCGACCTGTGGATAACTTTGTGGGTAACCCACAGAGGGCTCGCACGAACAGGGCACTCATGCGGGACGGAGGCCTCGTACGGGCCCCGCCCAGGGCCTTTTCTCAGGCCCGGCCGTCCTGGCAGCGCGCCAGCCAGTCCGCCGCCGCCACGAAATCGCCGTCCGACGTCCCGGGCCTGACCGTCCCCAGGGCACCCGACCGGTCGTCCGGGTCAACACCCGCACGCGGGTACGAGCCCAGGAAGCGCACCTTCGGGCAGGTCCGTTTGAGCCCCATCAGGGCCTCGCCCACCCGGCGGTCGGTGATGTGGCCCTCACAGTCCACCGAGAAGCAGTAACGGCCCATTCCCTCGCCCGTCGGCCGCGACTCGATGCGCATCAGGTTCACCCCGCGCGCCGCGAACTCCTGCAGCAACTCCAGCAGCGCACCCGGGTGATCGTCCCCGAGCCACACCACCAGCGACGTGCGGTCCGCGCCCGTGCGCGCCGCCGGCCGCGCCGGACGGCCGGCCAGGACGAAGCGGGTCTGCGCGTTCTGCGCGTCGTGGATGTCCGTCACCAGCGGCTCGAGCCCGTACGTGGCCGCCGCGAACTCCCCGGCGAACGCGGCGTCGTAGCGGCCCTCGCGCACCAGGCGCGCACCGTCCGCGTTCGACGCCGACGACTCCCACACCGCGTCCGGCAGGTGCGCCGCCAGCCAGTTGCGCACCTGCGGCTGGGCGACCGGGTGCCCGGTCACCGTCTTGACGTCCTCCAGGCGCGTACCGGGCCGCACCAGCAGCGCGAAGGCGATCGGCAGCAGCACCTCGCGGTAGATCATCAGCGGCTCGCCGGTGGCGAGTTCGTCCAGGGTCGCGGTGACGCCGCCCTCGACGGAGTTCTCGATCGGCACGAGCGCGGCGGCGGCCTCGCCCGCGCGGACCGCGTCCAGCGCGGCGGGCACCGACACCATGGGGACGAGCTCGCGGGTGGCGGCCTCGGGCAGGGTGCGCAGGGCGGCCTCGGTGAAGGTGCCCTCGGGGCCGAGGTAGGTGTAGCGGGTTGCCGACCTCACGCGCTGTCCCTCCGAACCGATCATCTGCTGGAGCAGTCACGATACCGGTGGGCGGCGTGAGGCCGTTTCCCCCGAAGGGGTTCACCCCTCGAGCAACCGCTGCCCCACGTACTCCCCCCGCTCGCACCCGCCGGGCACCGCGTACAGGCCGCTGGACTCGTGGCGGAGGAAGCGCGAGAGGCCGTCCCCCCGGTCCAGCTTCCGCTGCACCGGCGTGAAGCCCTTCATCGGGTCCGCCTGCCAGGCGACGAACAGCAGGCCCGCGTCCGGGGCGCCGTCGTCGCGGAAGCCGTCGTGGTAGTTGAAGGCGCGGCGCAGCATCGCCGCCCCCCGGTTGGTCGCCGGGGAGGCCACCCGGATGTGCGCGTCGCCCGCGATGGCCAGCGCGCCGTCGGGGCCCACCTTGTTGAGGTCCGCGCGGGTGGTCTCCGTGCCCCCGGACAGGGGCGAGCCGTCGGACTTCCGGCGGCCGATCACCTTCTCCTGGCGGTCCAGCGAGAGGTTGTCCCAGCTGTCGAGCAGCATCCGGATGCGCCGGACGACGGCGTACGAGCCGCCCGCCATCCACGCGTCGGCGCCGGCGCGGTCCTCCGGCACGAAGATGCGGGTCTTGAAGTTGCCGTCGGACTGCTTGGGGTTGTTCGTGCCGTCGATCTGGCCCATGAGGTTGCGGCCGGTCATCGGCTGCTCGGTGGCGCCCGGCGTGCGGTTGAAGCCGTTCATCTGCCAGCGCATCCGGGCCGTGCCCGTCGCCAGCTTCTGCAGCAGCCGCAGGGCGTGGAAGGCGACCAGCGTGTCGTCGGCGCCGATCTGCACCCACAGGTCGCCCTCGCTGCGCTTGGGATCGAGGGCGTCGGCGGTGAAGGCGGGCAGCGGCGCGAGCGCGTCGGGCCGCTTGGCCACCAGGCCGGTCCGGTCGAAGAACGTGCGACCGAAGCCGAAGGTGATCGTCAGGGACGACGGTCCCGCGTCCAGGGCGACGCCCAGTTCGTCGCCCTGGGGCGTGCGGCCGTCCATCATGTCCGCCGTCGCGTCCGACCAGCGGCGCATCAGGGCCGCCGCGGCCTTGCGGTCCGCCGTGGGCATGAGGTCGAAGGCGGCCAGGTGGGCGTGCGCCTGCGCGGGCTGGAGGATGCCGGACTGGTGGGGGCCGTGGAAGGGCACGGCCGCCGATCCGACGGAGGACAGCGGATCGGGGCCTTCGCGCACGGCCTCGGCGCCGGCCGCGCCGGCCGCCCCGCCGGCGACGAGCGCGGCGGCGCCGGCCGCGCCGGCGGTGCCCAGCAGCCGTCTGCGGGAGACGTGGGTCGGGCCGGCCGCCCGGTTCCTGGAGGCGTCGCCGGGCTTCGGTTCGGACGTGGTGTCAGTCTTGTCAGCCATCAATTGATCTTCACGTTCTCGATCTCGGTGACCTGGTCGATGTCCGAGGTCCGTACGGTCAGGGACAGCTGCCAGCTGTCGGCCATGGGCAGCCGGAAGTCGGTGGCCTGCCAATGACCGGCGGACTGACGCTTGAGATCGGCCCGCAGCGGACCGATGCGTTTTTCAGTCGCGGTCATTGACAGTGTCAGCTCAGGAACGTCCACAGGGCGGCCCGAGGCGTCCAGGAGAGTGACGTCGACGGTGTTGGCCCCCGTACGGGCCGGGTCGACGGTGACGCGGGCGGTGCCGCGCCCGTTCGTCCCGCCGGTGTCGTAGGCGATGCTCACCTCGGCGGGTCCGGCGGCCGGTGAGGCCGGGGCCCCGGACCGCCGCTGCTCCGCCTCGGCGCGGCCGGGCTGGGTGCCGGTGAGCAGGGTGGTGACGGCCAGGACGGCCACGGCGACGGCCGCCTCGGCGAGGACCGAGCGCCGCAGGCCGCTGCGGCCCGCGTCGGCGTCGCGCTGCCGCCGCCCGGCGGCCTTCGCCAACGCCGCCCGCTGCCGGGCGAGCTGGGCGGCGCGCACGGGATCGCCCGCGCCGGCCCGGCCGGCCGGAACCCCGGCGGTCTTCTTCGCGGCCTTCGTCGCCGCGACGTCCGCGAGCCGGCCGGTCCACCGCCGCGAGAGGAAGGCGACGGCCAGCAGGACGGCGACCAGGCCCGCCTTCACCAGCAGCCAGCGCCCGTACTCCGTGCCCATCAGCGAGCTCCACGAGAAGCCGGCCTGCCGCCAGGTCTGGTAGAGCCCGGTGGCCGCCAGCACGCACACCGACACGAACGCCATCCGCGAGAAGCGCTCCACCGCCGCCCGCCGGACCATGTCGCCGGACCACAGCGTGGCCAGCAGGGCCGCGAGTCCGCCCAGCCAGACCGCGGCGGCCAGCAGGTGGGCGATGTCCACCGGCATCGCCAGCCACGGCTGGATGCCGGCGGAGGCGTGCTCGGCCAGGGCCCAGGTCGCCGCCAGCCCGGCCGCGACGAGCGCGCCGCCGGCGCCCAGCCCCCAGTCGGCGCCGCGCCGCCGCTCCGGCTCCGCCCTGCCGTCCTCGCGGGTGCGGTTGCCGAACAGCACCGCCAGGAACACCGCCGCCGCGCTCAGCAGCAGCAGGCGGGACAGCAGCGCCGCCCCGGGCTTGCTGGACAGCGCGTCGCCCAGCAGCGACAGGTCCGGCACGGACCCCATGCCCTTGCCGCCGGCGTACGCGCCCCGCAGCAGCAACAGCACGGTCGTCGAGACGAACAGCGTGACCCAGCCGCCCACCGCGACCCGTTGCACGGTCCGCGACGAGCGGCACACGCCCGCGAAGACGGCGCCGCCGACGAGCAGCACGAAGCCCCCGTACGCGGCGAACCGGCCGATGCCGTAGAAGGCGTCGACGGCCGGGTCGATGCCTCCGGCGGCCGACCCCGCCGTCACCGTCGTCTCCGAGGGCGCCCCGATGGAGAACGTGAAGGCCCCGGCCACCGGATGGCTGTCCGCCGAGACCGCCTGCCACGCCACGGTGTACGTGCCGTCGGCGATCCCCGCGCGCAGCGCGACGGCGGCCGTCTCCGACCTGCCGCCCACGTGCTCCGGCGTTCCCTGGTCGACGCGTTCGCCCTTGGGGTCCAGGACCCGCACGGAGTCGGCGCCGAGCAGCACCCCTTCGGAGAAGGTGAGCCTGACCTGCCGGGGCGCGCTCGCCACCACCGAGCCGCTCGCGGGGTCGGTGGAGGTGAGCGCGGCGTGCGCCGACGCGGTGCCCGCGCCGGAGGTGACGGTCCACAGCAGCGCGGCGAGCAGGGTGCCGAGGAACGACACCGTTCGCCGCGCGGCGGCCGGGGTCCTCATCACGATGTCAGTCCTTCGGACGGAAGGTCATGTCTTCGACCGGCACCTGGATCCTGATCGGCGCCGAGGTGGCGAAGTGCAGGGTGAACTCGGCCTTCTCGCCCTTCTTGGGCTTGTGGTCGAGCTTGCCCAGCATCAGGTGGGTGCCGCCGCGGGTGAGCGACAGCTTCCCCTTGGCGGGCACCTCCAGCTTCGCCGCGTGCTTCATCTGCGAGCCCTCGGTGGCGTGCAGGGTGACGTCGCGGGAGAGCGGGCTGGTGACCTTGGTGAGCTGGTCGGCCTTGCCGCCGTCGTTGGTGACGGTGAGGTACGCGGCGGCCATGTCGGCCATCGCGGGCTCGGGCAGGTAGGCGCCGCTGACGGACAGTTCGGGCTTGTCGGAGGCCAGGGCGTTCTTCTCCGACTGGCAGCCGGTGACCAGCAGCAGGCCCCCGGCGAGCAGCAGCGGCAGGACGGCGGCGGTGGCGGCGGTGGACTTGCGCATCACGGGTTCTCCCCCTTGACGATCTTCGGGAGATCCTTGGCGTACTGCTCGGACGTGGTGGAGGCGGTGTAGATCCAGTGGCCGCCGTCGTCCTTCGGCGAGAAGCCGACGACCTCGGCGCCGTGGCTGACGGTCACCGAGCCGTCCTTCTCCTTCTTGGGCGGCTCGACGAGGATGCCCAGCGGCTTGGCCGCCGCCTGGATGGTGGCGAAGTCGCCGGTCAGGCCGACGATGTCCTGGCCGCCCTGCGCGTCGAGCCACTCGCGCATCCGCTTGGGGGTGTCGCGCTCGGGGTCGGTGGTCACGAAGACGACCCGCAGGTTGTCCCGGTCCTCCTTGGACAGCTTCTTCTCGGCGGCGGCGATGTCGGAGACGACCGTCGAGCAGACGTCGGGGCAGTAGGTGTAGCCGAAGTAGAGCAGGACCGGGTGGCCCTTGGTCTCCTTGACCAGCTCGTACTTCTTCTCCGACGTGTCGGTCAGGACCAGGTCGGGCTTGGCCTTGGGCGCGTCGAGGACGATCGCGCCGGCCTTCCTGGGCTCGGCGGAGACGTCGGCGGCGGGCTTGTCGCCCGCATCGCCGGAGCCGTCGCAGGCGGTCAGGGTGAGCACGGCGGCTATGGCGATCGCCGCGCCCGCGAACGTGGTGCGCATGGAGTGCTTCTCCAGGGGTGGTCGGTGCCGCCCGGCCCGGCGGCGCGTACGAACGCGCCGCCGCCGGACCGGACGTGGCCGTGCGGTGGAGTGGGTGCCGAAGAGGTCAGCGTGATGCCGTCGGCGTCAGCGGGACGTGAACGGCGTCGGCGGGACGTCAGTCGGAGGCGCGACGGCGGCCGGCGAGCACGCCGAAGACGAGGCCGCCCACGCCCACGACGATGCCGGCGACGCCCAGGACGCGGGCGGTGTTGTCGGAGCCACCCTCGGAGTCGTCCGCCTTCTCGGAGGTGGCGGACGCCGCCTCGGCCTTGGCGCCCTTGTCGTCCTTGGCGTCCTTCCCGCCCGGCTTCGTGGCCTTCTCGACGAGCTTGAGGACCGGAGCCGGGTGCTCGGCCTCGTGGCCGCCGGGCTTGGACGGGTCGATCCAGCGGACGACGTCGTCGTCGGAGTACGTCTGCAGGGCCTTGAAGACCAGCTCGTCGGCGTCGGTCGGCAGCTGGCCGACGGACAGCGGGAACTGCTGGAACTGACCCGGCTCGATCTTGCCGCCGGTCCAGGTGACCTTGCTGACGGCCTCCTCGATCGTCTTGCCGTGCATCTGCAGCGGCTTGTCGAGCTTGGTCTTCTCGACCTTGACCTCCCAGCCCGGCACCGCCTGCGGCATCACCGAGGCCAGCGGGTGCTTGGGGTCGAGGCTGAGCTCGAGCTTCACCGTCGAGGCGTCGTCCTTCTCGTTGGGCACCTTGATGTTGATGGTGCTGTAGCCGCCCTTCTCGGCGGTGCCGGGCTGCACGCTGACGTGCGCGGAGGCCGGGCCGGCGAGCAGCAGCACGCCACCGGCGGCGAGGGCGGCGACGAGGGACGTACGGGCGGTGCGGATACGCGATGCGTTCATGGGGACAACACTCCACGGCAGGAAGGAACGAGAGGGGGGTGGCGCGCGTGCGGCGTCGCCGCGACCGCCCTCCCGCCCCGTACGGGCAGTGGTGCGTCGCGTCGTCAGGCCGCGAGGACGCAGCGCGGCGGGCCCCGCCTGATCACGGAATGCCGCAGGGCCGGCGCCCGCAGCGGGCGCTCGTCGTCCGCGCCCGCGCGGCGCCGGGGCACGGCGGGCGACTCGGGCGCCCGCAGGCCCACGAGCACCAGGGCGGCGCCCAGCGCCCGTACGAGCGTGGCCTCCACGACGTCGCGCGCGGACCGCGCCGACAGCCGCACCAGCCGCCACAGCGCGGCCTCGCCGCGGCGCAGCAGCCAGCCGAGGGCGAGCGCGGCGAGCAGGTGGCCGAGCACCATCGGCAGCGACGGCAGCAGGGCGTGCGGGAACGGGGCCGAAGCGCCGCCGGGCGCGGGCGCGGCCGGCCCCATGGGGTGGACGGCCGGGTCCAGTCCGGCGTCGGTGATGACCCGTCGTGCCTCGGTGGCCGACATCGGGCGCTGGTCGCAGATCAGCTGCCCCGCGAAGTGGACCAGGTGGCCCTCGGAGGGGACGGCCCGGCCGGAGGTCCCGGCGCCGCGCTGCCCGAGCCCGAAGAGCGTGTGCAGCGCGAGCTGTCCCACGGCCAGGAAGGCCGCGATGCCCGGCAGCGAGCGCTCCCGTCCGGCCAGCGGCAGGACCGCCGCGAGGACGAGCGCGAAGCCCGCGCCCAGCGTCCACACCGGAACGCTCGCGCAGGACGCCAGTACGTGCCCGCCCGCGGACAGCAGAACACAGACCGCGGTGAACACCGTGGCCCGGATCAGTCGCAGATCGGCGCCGGCGCGCGCGACGGGGTCAGACATGGCTGCGCCATCATCCCATCGCGCTTACCGGATCCCTACGGCAGGGGCTTGATCGCCGGGGCCCGCGCGGACGGGTCCGTCACCCCGCTCCCATACACGCCCTCACCCACACGGCGCGTCGGCCGAATGAGCGGTCTCACAGGCCCGGCAGGCTTACCGCATGCCTCACCCGGCTATACGTATCGGTATGTCGAGCCGCAGCCAGGAGGCTGAGCATGAGCATTTGGTGGTCACTCCACTTGCGGCGCGAGGCCGCGAGCGTTCCGCTCGCCAGGCGGCTCCTGATCGGTGCCATGGAGACGGCCGGGGTCGACCCGGAGACGTCCTACGACCTCGCGGTCGCCCTCAGCGAAGCGTGCGCCAACGCCGTCGAGCACGGCGGTGACGCCTCGACCGGTTATCGCGTCACCGCCCTCATCGACGGGGACACCTGTCGCATCGAGGTCACCGATTCCGGGCCCGGATTCACCGGACGCTCGCGACCGGGCCGCAGGCCGGCCCGTCCGACGCGCGAAAGGACCCCGGCCTCGGTTCACGACGAACACGGCCGGGGTCTCTTTCTGATCGCCTCGCTCACCGACCACGTGCGCGTCCGCAACCGTCCGGGCCGGCAGGGCGCGGTGGTGAGCTTCGACAAGATCCTCAAATGGCGCGACGGCGCACCGCCGGCGGCGGCCCTGCTCAAGGCGTCCTGAGCGTCCTGACCCGCCGGCCGCGCCCCGCGCGCCGCGCCCCGCCGGCGGTCAGGAGACCGTCAGGGGCACCGGATGGATCTCGTCGGCCGGGTGGCCGGCCCGGGTGTGGACGCGCTGGACGGCTTCCTTGGAGGGGCCCTCGGACAGGCAGTAGACGGTGCCGGACGACGGGTCCGCCCAGGCCCGCTCGAAGTGGACGCCCTCCTCGCGCTCGACGGCCAGGTCCGCCCGGTGCGCCTCCTGGAGCTGCTTCTCGGTGACGCCCCGCATGTCGTGATGGACGTCCATGAACTTGGTCATGACCGGGAACCTCCCTCGATGCGAATGCCCTCTACGCCCATCATGCGCCCGTCGGCGCCCGCCCGCCGCGCGGCCCGCGACGCGCGCGACCCCGTGCCCCGCGGGTGCGGGTCACGGGGTCGCCGGGCGCGGTGGTGATCAGCCCCGGGTGTCCTTCAGGGCCGCCATCCAGGCCTCGACGTCGGCCGACGTGCGCGGCAGGCCGGCGGAGAGGTTCCGGTTGCCGTCCTCGGTGACGAGGATGTCGTCCTCGATGCGGACGCCGATGCCGCGGTACTCCTCGGGCACGGTGGTGTCGTCGGCCTGGAAGTACAGGCCGGGCTCCACGGTCAGCACCATGCCGGGCTCCAGGACGCCGTCGACGTAGGTCTCCGTGCGGGCGACCGCGCAGTCGTGGACGTCCAGGCCGAGCATGTGCCCGGTGCCGTGCAGGGTCCAGCGGCGCTGCAGGCCCAGCTCCAGGACGCGCTCGACCGGGCCCTCGACCAGGCCCCACTCGACCAGCTTCTCGGCCAGGACGCGCTGGGCGGCGTCGTGGAAGTCGCGGTACTTCGCGCCCGGCACGACCGCCGCGATGCCGGCCTCCTGGGCCTCGTACACCGCGTCGTAGATCTTGCGCTGCAGCTCGGTGTACGTGCCGTTGATGGGCAGCGTGCGCGTGACGTCGGCGGTGTAGAGGGTGTGGGTCTCCACGCCCGCGTCCAGCAGCAGCAGCTCGCCGGAGCGGACCGGGCCGTCGTTGCGCACCCAGTGCAGGGTGGTGGCGTGCGGGCCGGCGGCGCAGATGGAGCCGTAGCCGATGTCGTTGCCCTCGACGCGGGCGCGCAGGAAGAACGTTCCTTCGATGTAGCGCTCGCTGGTCGCCTCGGCCTTGTCGAGGACCTTCACGACGTCCTCGAAGCCGCGGACGGTGGAATCGACGGCCTTCTGCAGCTCGCCGATCTCGAACGCGTCCTTCACCAGGCGCTGCTCGCTGATGAAGACGCGCAGCTCCTCGTCGCGCTCGGCGGTGACGTCGCTGCCCGGGTTGTCGGTCAGGGCCGCCTCGATGCCGGCGTCGTGGCCGCGGACGGCCCGGACGGGGCCGGTGGCCTCGCGCAGGGCGTCGGCCAGCTCGCGCACGTCCTTGGCGGGCAGGCCCAGCAGCAGCTCGGCCTCCGCCAGGCTGTGCCGGCGGCCGACCCACAGCTCGCCCTGGCCGTCGAGCCAGAACTCGCCGTTCTCGCGGTTGGAGCGGGGCAGGAGGTAGAGCGTGGCCGTGTGGCCCTCCGGGCCCGTGGGCTCGAGCACCAGGACGCCGTCCTGGGTCTGGTCGCCGGTGAGGTAGACGTACTCGGTCGAGGCGCGGAAGGCGTACTCGGTGTCGTTCGAGCGCGTCCTGAGGTTGCCCGCCGGGATCACCAGGCGCTCGCCGGGGAAGCGGGCGGACAGCTCGGCGCGGCGGCGCGCGGTCTCGGCGGCCTGGGGTATCGGCTGGAGATCACGCAGCTCGGTGTCGGCCCATCCTGACTTCATGTTCTCGGCGAGCTCGTCGGAGACGGCGGGGTAGAGGCCGTTCTTCCGCTGCTTGATCGGCTCGTCGCCTTCGGGGTTCTCGGGCGCGGGCTGCTGCTCGGTCACTGGCTTTCCTCCTCGAACGGGGCCGCTTTCCATCGTATGTGCGGAGGAATGCGGTCGAGAAGGCTGTGACCGATGGCGATCGAAGGGTGGGCGCGGCGGGGGTCGCACTCAGTCGAAGTGCGCCACCAGCAGGACGACGTCCTCGTCGCCCGGCCCGTCGGGGCCGTCCGGCAGGACCGCGCGCAGCACGTGGTCCGCGATCGCCTCCGGGTCCGTCCGGGCGGACCGCGGCACGCTGGCCGCCGCCGAGTGCAGCCGGGCGAAGGACCGGTCCATGGCGTCGCCGGCGCGGTTGAGCAGTCCGTCGCTGTAGAAGAGGAGCGTTTCTCCGGGTTCCGGTTCGATTTCCACGCTGGGCGCCTCCCAGCAGGCGAGCATGCCCAGCGGCGCCGAGAGCGAGGTCTCCACGTACTCGGCGCGGCCCGCGCCGATGATCAGCGGCGAGCAGTGCCCGGCGCCGGCGACGACCACCTTGCGCCCGGCGGGCTCGCAGTAGGCGAAGAGCGCCGTCGCGGTGCGGGTCGGCTCGGTCAGCCTGAGCAGCAGTTCGAGGTCGGACAGGACGGCGACCGGGTCCTCGCCCTCTATGACGGCGTACGCGCGCAGGGAGGCCCTCAGCCGTGCCGTGGCGGCGGTCGCCCCGGGCCCGGAGCCGCTGATGCCGCCGATCGCGAGGCCCAGTGCCCCCTCCGGCAGGGGCAGCGCGTCGTACCAGTCGCCGCCGCCCTGCGGTCCGGTGCGGTGCCGGACGGCCAGCCGGATGCCGGGCACCCGGGGCAGCCGGCTGGGCAGCAGCTCCTCGCGCAGGGCGCCCAGAGTGCGGCGGGCGCGGGTCAGTTCGAGGAGCCGGATGAGGTGTTCGGCGGCGTAGCCGCAGTAGAGGCCGGCCAGGTGGCGCTGGCGCTCGGTGGGCTCGGCGGGTTCGTCGTAGAGCCAGACGGCCGCGCCGACGCGGCCGGCGGAGGGGGCATCGCCGGCGGGGGTGGCCGCCGACTCCAGGGGGAGGGCGTAGCTGGCGGCGTAGCCGAGGCGGGCGGCGACCTCGCGGTGGCGGGGGTCGAGGTCGTCCTCGCCCGGGATGTCGGGGTGGGCCCTGCCGGAGCGGTCGCCCACGGGCGGGAGGTCGTCGAGGAGGCGGACGTACGGGCCGGGGGAGGAGGCGGGGTCGTGCGGGATGGTCTCGATGTGACCGATGTCGGCGTGGCCCAGGCCCAGGCCCACGGTCAGCGGGTGTCCGCCGTGGTGGTCGGGGTGGAGGGTGACCAGGCCGCGCCCGGCCCCCATGAGCGTGGCGCCGGCGCGCAGGAGTTCGCGCAGGGCTCCTTCCAGCTCCGAGGTCCGGGTCAGACGCTCGGTCAGCTCCTGGAGCGTGGTCAGGTCGGAGACCCAGCCCGCGAGACGGTCCTGCACCGGGGGGTCGGCGGTGGCGCAGGAGCCGGGGGCGGAAGGGGGAGGAGGAACCGTAGGGGCGGAAGTGTGGGCGGGAGCGGGCACCGAGGGATCGATTCCGGCCACTTTCGGCAGGTGGGGCGCGGTCATGGCCGTCTGCTCCGGACGGGCCCCGCGGGGCCGCCCCGGGGACCTGGGTGCCCGCCGGGCCGGGGCAGCCCGCCGAGCGCTCTCGACCAGCTGCTTGGCCTGGGCGTTCTGCGCAACGGCATCGCAAACCCCCTGATCGTGTTGCGTGCTACCGGTGGTCCACATGTACACGCCCGGGCAAGGGAATGTCCAGCATTGGACCAGTGGGATTGGTGGTGTCTGATGGGGTTCCGTGCCTCTGGAAGAAGCCGTAAAGTTTGGCCGGAAAATAGTGTCCTGGCCCCCGATTTACGATCGACTGGCTTCGCTCCAACAGCGCGTCACACCCAGCACGGTGGGTACGTACTCGGAGAAGGGCAGGGGCAGTTGGGGCCGCCCCGCAACCCGGCGGCGGACCCGAGCGTCTTATCGGTCGACGGCCACGCCCATCCCCGAGCGGCGTGGGGCAACCCATGCCGCAGGCGAGGGGCGCACCCGGTTCAGCACGAAGCGCCATGCGCGCGCCACCCCCCGCCAGGTTTCACGCTCGGCCCGCGGCGTGATGCGCTGCGTTTGTCTACGCAGTGACTCGTGATCCACGTGGTGTGCCGGCCCGAGGGGCCACGGCGCGTTGAGTACCGCGCCGAGCAGTGCCCGTAGTGCCATGTAGCCCTCGCGCTTCCAGGGGCTACGCGTTCCATGCAGTCCAGGCGGTGCCCGCGGCTCCCGCAACCCCTGCGGTGCCCGCGGTTCATGTCAGCGTGTTCAGTTGTGCGATACGGCCCTTGCCCCCAGGCAAGGACCCACCTTCGGCGTTCACGGAAAGGAACGAGCGCTCATGCGCGAGATCCTCGGAAGGCGACGCAGGCTCTCCCTCCGGCGGGCCGGACGGTCCGCGGTGCTCACCGCGGCCCTGACCTACGCCACGGAGTGGCAGTGGCCCGTACTCCCCGGTGTGGGCCTGCGGCCCGGCATCGGCCGCGTGCGCGAATGCGGCTGCCCGGACCCGGAGTGCGTGGTGCCGGGCGCCCACCCCTTCGACCCCGGCCTGCTGGCCGCCACCACCGACGCGCGGATGGTGCGCTGGTGGTGGACCAACCGGCCCGAGGCCCCCGTCGTGCTCGCCACCGGCGGCCGCGCGCCCTGCGCGGTGAGCCTGCCCGCCGTCGCCGGCGCCCGCGCGCTGGCGGCCTTCGACCGCGCGGGCGTGCGGCTGGGCCCGGTGGTGGCCACCCCCACCCGCTGGTCGCTGCTGGTGGCCCCGTACTCCCTCGAGGTCCTCGGCGAGCTGTTGCACCGTCAGGACTGGGTGCCGAGCTCGCTGCGCTTCCACGGCGAGGGCGGCTACGCCGTGCTGCCGCCGTCCCCCACGGGCGCCGGCCGGGTCCGCTGGGAACGTGCCCCCAGGCCCGCCGGGGCCGTGGCCGGGCGCGGCGGAAGGCCGGGTGCCACGCGGCGTGTTGACGGCCTGGCGCGGCCCTGGCTGCCCGACGTGGCGACGGTCGTCGACGTCCTGGTGGAGCAGAGCGCGAACACGGGCACGCCTGGTGGCGACGGCAGCAAGCTGGCGTACTGAACCGCCGGCGCGGTGAACGGAGCGGCCGGCTCCGGCAGGTGGACGTGAGGGCGCGTACGGACGGGAGACGCCCGCGCTCTCACTCTTACGGGTGCAAGCCGCTCCGAGAACCGCAGGAAACGGGCGTGCGAGGGCGCTGAGAGCGCGGTCGTGCCCGTATGTTCGGGGCAAGGCCGTATCGGGCGCCTGTCACAGGACCGCCGACGGCCCGGCGGGGCATGCGTGCGTGCGTTCCGATCGCGAACGCACGAATCCGTCCCCGCGATCAATCCGTTCCCGCCGCGCGAGCGAGCCGCCGACCCCTTTGGCAGGCGTGCGCGCTTCCGTGGCGCATCGCAGGTGAAGTGCAGGTGGGTCCGATGGTCCGTGCGTCCAGTGCCTCCAGTGTGTCCGGGTGGGTCCGGCAGCGGCGTGCGGTGAACTTCCGCATGATCGCGCTCGCGAGCACGGTGGTCCTGGCCGTCGTGCTGCCGCTGGCGGTCGCCTCGGCCGGTCCCGCCGGGCGGCGCGCGGAACCGGGCAAGGCCCCGGCCGGCGACGACGGCACCGGACGCGGCGGCTCCAGGACCGAGGCCCGGCGCGGTGACCACCCCGGCCCGCGCGGCGAGGGCGGCCCTTCCGGTGCGTACGCCCCGTACGGCGGCGCCAAGGGGCCCGGCACCGGCGACGACCTCCTGGGGAGCCGGCTCTCCTCCGACGGCCTGCTCGGCGCCGGCCCGGACGACGGCGACCGGGGCACCGCCCGCTGCGGCCCCGAACTCACCGCGCCCGAGGGCGTGGAGGCCCAGACCTGCGTCCTTGAACAGACGAACGACACCTGGGCGCGGACCTACTACCGCAACGCCACGGGCGCCCCCCTGACGGGCGTCCTGACCCTCATGGGACCGGCCGGGCGGACCGTGCAGGTGAATTGCCAGATGGCCGCAACCGATGATCCGGACATGTGCGAGACGCCCCACGAACCGACGGTGCGCGGACATGGCTCGTATGCAGCGGTCGCGGAGATCGCCTCGGCGGACGGAAGGCTGCTGCTCCGCTCCGGCAGCAACTCGCCGGAACCCGAGGACGGTTAGCGGCACGCCCGCCGCGCACCCCGGGGGCGTGCCCCCGCGGCGTGCCCCGCGGGGGGACCGCCCGGCGTGCGGTGCGCGCGCCCCTGCGGGGATCTTGCCTACGGGCCGCAGCGCGGCATCTGTGCAGGTGGGGCGGCAGGCGGTCGGCCTGTGGCGGCCTGCGGAGGGCCTGTCCGACGGCGAGGGCCGGGAGTTGCGGGAGGGGCGCGGACGCGGGTGGCGGGGGCGCGGGCCGCGTTCGGGGGCTCGCGGGGAATGACCGTGCGTCGGTCAGGTGTTCGTCATGGTGCCGGTCTGCCGCCGGTCCGGTGCCTGCCTGATGTCCGCTACGGGGCCGTTCGGCGGCCGGCGCGAGTGCCGGTGTGGAGCCGGCGGCCCGGTGGTGTCCCGGGGCTCCTGGCCGGTGGGCTCCCCTTGCGGGTCCGTACCGGTCCGGGCATGGAAACGCCCGGTCGCTGGCGACGGGGGATGCACCAGCGACCGGGCTTTTAGAACCGTAACAAGAGATCGGCGGTTCGCAAATTCGATCGTGGATTTCCGGACGCCGATTTCCGGTCTGACAGCGGGAGTTGTGACAGGAGTCACGCGGTTTGACTCGCCATTTACCCGCCGACGGCGCCGGAATCAATAACTCCGCCCGCGTGACGCGGCACGGCGGAATCGATTCGGCGCCCGGGGCATCCGCGATCGGCGCCCACGTGGCCGGGTATCGCCCAACCCCGGGGGCGGTATCGCCGTCAGTTCAGCGTGACCTGACGGCTCGTGAGGCCCGCACGGGCGCGCCGCTCGTCGGCGGTCAGCGGGGTCTCGTCCGCCAGCGCGCCGGCCAGCCGTTCGGCGAACGCCGCGGCGGGCTTCTCCACGTCCGCCGCGCTCATTCCGCTCGGCAGGTCCCACACCGGCACGGTCAGCCCGTGCGCGCGGAAGGAGCCCACCAGGCGGGTGCCCTCGCCCAGCGAGGTGCCGCCCGCCGCGTGCAGCCGCGCCAGGGCGTCCAGCAGCTTCTCCTCGGGGTGGGTCATGACCCAGCGCAGGTGGTTCTTCTCCGGGGTCTCGCACCAGTACGCGGCGTCCAGGCCGGGCAGCCGGACGGTCGGGATCGCGGCGGCGTTGGCGCGCTCCAGGGAGGCCGCCACCTCGCCGGTGGCGTTCTCGGCGTTCTCCACCCAGAACTCGAAGCCCGTGTGGACGACCGGCTCGAACGGCCCCTCGGCATCCAGCAGGTCCTGCAGGCGCGGGCCCTCGGCACCGGTGCGCCCGGCGGTGACCGGCGTGCCGGGCTCGGCGGCCAGAGCGCGCTGCAGGGTGTCGGCGAGGTCGCGGCTGAGGTCGCCGGTGGGGGTGTCGTTCTGCAGGCCCAGCAGCACCGAGCCGTTGTCGCGGCGCAGCGCGGGCCAGGCCATCGGCAGGACCGTCGCGAGCGTCACGGACGGCACGCCCTCGGGCAGGCCGCCCTTGAGCTTCAGCTCCACGGTCGCGGCGGGCACCAGCTCGCGCAGGGCGACCCAGTCGGCCTCGCCGGGCAGCCCCTCGAAGGGGCGCCGCACCAGCTCGACCACGGCGTGCGAGGCCTCACGGCCGTGACAGGCCTTGTAACGCCGGCCCGAGCCACAGGGGCAGGGCTCGCGGGCGCCGACGACGGGGATCGGCGCGTCGCCTGCCTGCGGCTTGGCGGCAGCCTGGGTCTGGGGGCGGCGCTTCTTGGCCATGGTGTGGGGGTCTCCCGATCGGTGCGTCCGGCTCGTGTGCCTGGCGGCAACACTTCGTTGACGGGCGCGAGCCTAGCGCCAGAGGCGCGGCGGGAGCGGGCACGCGCGCGTGGCCGGGCGGCCGGGTCGGGAAGACGGTGGCGGGATGCGCGGGAGTGTCGCCGCGCGTGTCCCCGCCGCGGCGCCGCGACGCGCCCGCGCGCGTGCCTCCATGCGGCTTCTGCGCGGTCTCTATGCGGTCTCTACGCGCGTCGTCATGCCGGCTCGTCGAGGTCGGAGTAGAGGAGGAGCGGATCCACATCGACGCGCGTAGCGAAACCCGCGCGCGCGGAGAGCGCCGCCCACACGGTCACCTCGCCGCAGGAGTCCCGTACGCCCCAGTCCTGGGAGAGTGCGTTGATGATGTTCAGCCCGCGGCCGCCGCGCGCGGTGACGGAAGGAGTGGCCGGAAAGGGACGGGTGGGACCGCCGCCGTCGGTGACCTCGACGGTGAGCCTGCCGCGGGCGTCGACCCGCCAGGCGGCGCGGAAGGCGCCGTCCGTCCCCATACCCCTGTCGCCGTTCTCCCGGCCCAGCGGGCGCCCGTGCCGGTACGCGTTGCTGAGCAGCTCCGAAAGGATCAGTACGGCGTCGTCGATGACCGAATCCGGTACCCCACCGGCGCGCAGTTCCTTGCGCATCCGGTGTCTCGCCTCGCCCACACCGGCGGGACCATGGGGTACGGCCATGATCGACGACGTGGGCACCTCCTGTGCCACCACCAACGCCACCCCCGAGACCTCCTTTGCCCCACGTCAGGGGATGAATGCCCCAATGGACTGGACCGGAAACCGGCCAACCTTCGCCGGGTGGGGCACTCGCGCGGGTCGAATACGTACCGAACGCGCCGGTGCACTCCATGTAATGGGCGCCGCCCGGCCCACGGCCCTCCGGCCCCCGCCGGACGGGCGCTAGCGGCGCCCGAGCTGCGTCAGGACGGCCTTCGGCCGGTTGGTGATGACCGCGTCGACGCCGAGGCGGGCGCACAGCTCGACGTCCTCGGGCTCGTTGACCGTCCAGACGTGCACCCGGTTGCCGGCCCGGTGCAGCCGGGCCACGTAGTCGGGGTGGTTGCGCACGATCCGGATGCTCGGCCCGGCGATGCCCACGCCCGCCGGCAGCCGGCCGTCGCGGTAGCGGAGGGAGAGGAACTGCATCAGATAGACGGTCGGCAGGGCGGGCGCCGCCGCCCGGACCCGGTGCAGGGACCGGGCCGAGAAGCTCATCACCCGTACGGGCGAGGGGTCGTCCGGCGGCGGCTCGGCGAGGCCGAAGCGGCCCAGCAGGGCCAGCAGCCGCTCCTCGACCTGGCCCGCCCAGCGGGTGGGGTGCTTGGTCTCGATGGCGAGCTCCACGCGCCGCCCCGAGTCGGCGACGAGCTCGAGGAGGCGCTCGAGGGTGAGGACCGAGGTGCGCTCGCGGTTGTCGCGCTCGGGGTCGCGGTCGGGCGCCTCGCGCTCGCCGGCCGGAGCCTTCCAGGACCCGAAGTCGAGCGCCGCGAGGTCGGCGAGCTCGAGCGTGGAGACGGCGCCGCGGCCGTTGGAGGTGCGGTTGACCCGGCGGTCGTGCACGCAGACCAGGTGCCCGTCGGCGGTCAGTCGCACATCGCACTCCAGCGCGTCCGCGCCGTCCTCGATCGCTTTGCGGTACGCCGCCAGCGTGTGCTCAGGGGCGTCGTCGGAGGCTCCGCGGTGGGCGACGACGTCGAGGGGACGGTGCTCGGGACGGTCGTTCCCGGCCGGGTACGCGTAGGTCACCGCGTTATGGTGCCACCGGCTGGCACAATCGCGCAGGCGGTCCAATTTGTCCTGTAGTAAGGACGGACCGCCGAGGTCACAGGCTCCGCTTACGGTGGTCTGACGCGCCATGGGAAAAGCTGGCCGCAGACATGTGCGAGCGTGGCCGGAAGTCGCGACCGACCTGACGTGCACCTGATTGAGGAGACGACGACTGTGAGCACCGAGAACGAGGGCGCCGCCCGTCCGGCTGACGCCGGGCAGGACAAGGCGGCTCCGTCCGAGGGCGTCATGCCACAGGCGCCCGCGACCGATCGCACGGCGCAGCTTCCGGCCGTTCCCGCCGAGCCTCCCCGCACGCCGCCCGCCCCGGCGGCCTCCGAGGTCACGACGCCGCAGCCGCAGCAGCCCGGCGCGGCGCCGGCCGGGGCCCCTGACGGCACCGGCGGCCCCGTGGGCACCGACAGCGTCGGCAGCGCAGGCAGCACCGGCGGTCAGGCGCTGCCGCCGGCCGCCGATCCGTACGGTCAGGCGGCGCAGACCGCGCAGTTCCCCGCGGCCCCGCCCGCCCCCCAGGACTCCGCCGCGTTCGCGGCCGCCGACGCACCCGGCGCCCCGGCGGGCGCTCCGGCCCACGCCCCCGGCGGCTGGTACGGCGGCGCCGACGCGCCCCCGCCCTACGGCGGCCCGGCCGCCCCCTGGGGTGCGCCCGTACCGCCGAAGCGCAAGCGCTCCGGCGGGCTCGTCGCGGCCGTCATCGCGGCGGCCCTGATCGCCGGCGGCGTCGGCGGCGGCGTCGGTTACTGGGCGGCCGACAAGGGGATCGGGGAGAGCTCGACCACGGTCTCCTCCTCCGGCGACCCGAAGACCGAGAGCCGCAGCCCCGGCTCGGTCGCGGACATCGCGAGCAAGGCGCTGCCGAGCGTCGTGACGATCGAGGCGCAGAGCAGCAACGGCGAGGGCGGCACGGGCACCGGCTTCGTCTACGACAAGCAGGGCCACATCCTCACCAACAACCACGTCGTCGCCTCGGCCGCCGAGAGCGGCAAGCTCGCGGTGACCTTCTCGGACGGCAAGCAGTACGACGCCGAGGTGGTCGGCCGTGCGCAGGGCTACGACGTCGCGGTCATCAAGCTGAAGGATCCTTCCGGCGCGAAGCTCAGGCCGCTTCCGCTCGGCGACTCCGACCGGACGGCCGTGGGCGACGCGACGGTCGCCATCGGCGCGCCGTTCGGCCTGTCCGGGACCGTCACCACCGGCATCGTCAGCGCCAAGAAGCGGCCGGTGGCCTCCAGCGACGGCGGCAACGGCAAGGCCTCGTACATGAGCGCCCTGCAGACGGACGCGTCGATCAACCCGGGCAACTCCGGCGGCCCCCTGCTCAACGCCCAGGGCGCGGTCATCGGCATCAACTCCGCCATCCAGTCCGCGGGCGGCGGCGGTGGCGGCTTCGGCGGCGGCCAGGGCCAGGCCGGCAGCATCGGCCTCGGCTTCGCGATCCCGGTCAACCAGGCGAAGAACGTCGCCGAGCAGCTGATCAAGTACCGCACGCCCGTCTACCCGGTCATCCAGGCGACGGTGAACATGAAGGACACCGGCCAGGGCGCCAAGATCGACGGCAGCGGCTCGGAGGCCGTCACCCCGGGCGGCCCGGCCGACAAGGCCGGCCTCAAGGCCGGCGACGTGATCACCAAGCTGGACGACACCAAGATCGACAGCGGCCCGACGCTGATCAGCGAGATCTGGACCCACCGCCCCGGCGACAAGGTCACGGTCACCTACGTCCGCGACGGCAAGACCTCCACGGCGCAGATCGTCCTGGGCGAGCGCCGGGGCGACAACAGCTGACGCCGGGCCGCCGGGACGGCCCGGCGGAACGGGGGCCGGCGTGCATCTTTCAGGTGACGTCGGCCCGCCGGGCGATCCCTGGGGGTGCGGGGCTGGAAGACGTACGGGTGGACGCCCGGACCCCAGCCGGACCACCGACGACGAGCGAAGGCCCCGCCCATGCCGACCGACGACACCGTGACGCGGTTTCTGAACGCCCTGAGCCCGGCCGCCCGGGAGAAGATCCGGCAGCTGCCGGCGGGAGAGCAGGAGAAGCTCGCCGCCGCGTGGGAGGCCGAGCTGGCCGAGGACACCGACCTCGACACCCTCAGCGAACTCTCCCCGGCCGCCGCCGAGAGCGAGGCGGCCGAGCGGGTCGTCCAGAACCTCCCCTGACGTCCCAACCGCCCCGCCCTGACGCCGCGTCCCCTCCCCGGCCCCCGGGCCGCCCGAAGACCCAACCCGGCCCGCCCTACGGCCACTAGCCCCGGCCGCCAGCCGACCACGCCCCCGGCACCGGGTACGCTGGTCTCCGCGTCATCCCTCGTGGACGACGTGGGGAGGCTTGCCCGAGCGGCCTAAGGGAACGGTCTTGAAAACCGTCGTGGCAGCGATGTCACCGAGGGTTCAAATCCCTCAGCCTCCGCCTTGTGGCCATCCGGCCGAATGAGAAGGGGCGCCCCTGGTGTGGGGTGCCCCTTTCGCGTTGAAGCCGTCCCGGCGGCTCGAACGGCGAGGCGGCTGCGGTCGGCTCCGTCGTCCACTGCCGGCCGTGCTTCCGTCGGGGCCCGGCCATGACATGACTACTGACACCTTCGTGTAATATTTCTCCCGCGCCGCTAGCTCAGTTGGTTAGAGCAGCTGACTCTTAATCAGCGGGTCCGGGGTTCGAGTCCCTGGCGGCGCACAGAACGAAAAGGGTGTCCCTGCACAAGGGACACCCTTTTCGCGTTGCTCAGCGCGGTGCCTCCGCCGCCCCGCCCGCGCGCACGCGGCTCACGACCTCGGCGTGCAGGGCCGCGAGGCCCTCCGGGGGGACCGGCGCCGGGCTGCCGGTCAGGACGTACCACTCCTCGGCGCCCGTGTACTGGATGTCGACGCGGGCCCGGGGCTCGCCGGGGGCGGCGGAGGTGGCGATGGTGAGGTCGCCGGTGATGACGCCGACCTCGTCGGTCATGGCGCCGCCCGGGCCGGCGGTGACCTCGTCCACGTACCGTTCGGCGGTCATTGGTCGCAGGTGTCCAGCATGTTGACGAGGGTGGTCTGTTCGGGCTGGGTGACGTGGAGCCGGTAGAGGTGCTTCACATGGGTCCAGGCCCGGGCGTACGTGCACCAGTACGAGGCCAGCGGCGGCTGCCACTGGTCCGGGCCCTGGTCGCCCTTGCTGCGGTTGGAGGAGGCGGACACGGCGATCAGCTGGGAGTTCGTCAGGTCGTTGGCGAACCCCTTGCGCTTGTCGGTGTCCCAGCCGTCGGCGCCCGAGCGCCAGGCGTTGGCCAGGGGGACCATGTGGTCGATGTCCACCTGGCTCGCGGCGTTCAGCACCTTGCCGTCGTAGGCGCTGGTCCATGTGCCGGAAACGGCCCGGCACTCGCTGTCGGTCCTCACGTCCTTGCCGTCGCGCGAGAGGACCACCTCACGGGTGTCGCAGCTGCCCATCTGTTTGATCCAGTGCGGGAACTTCGCGCGGCTGTAGCCATCCATCGAGTGTGGCGCCTCGACGACCAGCTCCGCCAGCTCTTCGCGGGCGACGGACGCCGGGGGCGGCTCCGGCAGGTCCCGGCGGAGGGTCTGAGTGGCGGGCCTTCCGGTGAGGTTGCCGGCGGGGACGGCGGGGGCCGCGGCGGTGCTCCACAGGCACAGGGCCGCCGTGGCGGCGAGGGTGGCGCGATGCCACCGGTTACGTCTGATCACACGCCCACCGATACCGGTGTCCGGGCGGTCGGGCGGGGACCGTCACCTGCAGGCGGCATGCCGGATATGCCGTGATTGACCGCAATGGGGGTGAGTCGAGGTGTTCCCCGGGGGCCGGGGTGCCGGGAAGCCCGGGTGCCGGCCGGAACGGGGAACGCCTCGGCGCTCGGGGTCAGCGCTTGGGACCTCAGCACTTGGGTCAGCGCTTGGGGCCGAAGACCAGCGCGTCGAGCACGGCCTCGGACATGGCCTTCTCGCCCTTGGCGTTGGGGTGGAAGGCGGCCGAGGCCCGGGTGGAGCGGATCCCCTCGATCCAGCGGTCCGCGAAGGGCCGGCAGGCGGAGTGGGCGGCGGTCGTGGCGTTGGTGTTGACGTAGAGGTCGCCCTGGGCGAAGGCCTCCCGGCGCAGCATCGCGTTCAGGCGGCGCAGCGTGCCGCGCAGGTAGGGCACGTCGCCGTCGGCGACCCGCAGGGACTCGCGGCAGCCCCGCGCGTCGTCCCCGATGATCGCCGGGTAGCCGACGACGGCCACGCGGGCGCGCGGGGCCTTCTTGTGGACGGCCTTCAGGAGGGCGGCGACCTTGGGGGCGGTGTCGTCGATCCGCTTGTCGAGCTCGTCGGTGCCGCGCTGCGAGAAGTGCCGCTGGCAGGGGTTGCCGTCGGGGATGGGGCTGGAGGGATGGGTGCAGCGCTTGAGGATGCCGTCGAAGTCGATGTCGTTGCCGCCGACGCTGATCGTGACGAGGCGGGTGTCGCCGCGGACGGCGTCGAGCTGCGGGGGCCTGCGCGTGTCGCGCTGCTGCCGCCACATGTCGTCGGTCCTGGCGCCCATGCAGGAGACGTCCTGGAAGTCCGTGACCCCCAGTTCCTTGCGGATGAGGGAGGGGTAGTTGGCGCTGGAGCGCAGGCAGGTGAGGTCGGTCTGCCGGGG
Source organism: Streptomyces griseocarneus (assembly GCF_014655595.1). GTDB lineage: Bacteria > Actinomycetota > Actinomycetes > Streptomycetales > Streptomycetaceae > Streptomyces > Streptomyces griseocarneus. Next base: position 344,455 of record NZ_BNBL01000004.1, read on the forward strand.
GATGGCGGGGCCCGAGGCGTAGGAGTCACCGAGGGCGACGTAGCGCTGGTTGCGTTCCAACGGCAGCGACTGTGCCTGTGCCTGGAGCTGTGCCTGTGCCTCGGGTTGCGTCTGCGTTTGGGGCGTGGCGGCCGTGGCGGGGGTGACGGCGGCGCCTGTCGCCAGGGCGGCCGTGGTGGCGAACGCGGCGGCAGTTAATCGGATTCTGTTTCGTCCGGTACGGACCATTTCCTGCTCCTCGAGAGAAAGGTTCCGTGGATGCGGGCGCCAGACTCGGGCCCGCCGGTCCGGCCGTCAATGCGATGTCCGGGATGTCGGATGCATGTGACCGGATATCGGACCCCGGCGTCCGGCTGTGCGGGCTTGACGAAGGTGCCGGAACGTTCCACTCCTGTCACGTACTTCACCGGACCGCACCGAACGCGCATCAGGCGCATTCCGGAAACAGGCGAACGGCCTGGCATGACCGCATCAGCACCTAATCTCCCCACTGAGAGTCGCGGCGACGACCGGGCGTCATCCACGGGCCGGTGACCGGACCGTAGGGGTCCGGCTGCCGGGGCCGGCCGACAGCCGGACCCCGACGGCCGGACCGGCCGCTCACGACGCCCATCGCGCCGCGCCGCTCACGTCGCGTTTCGCGACGCGTTTCACGGCGCCTTTTACGACGCCTTCCGCCACACCGGCGTGAGCAGGGTCAGATGCGGACCCGGCCGGCCGGCGCGGCGGCCATGAGCGGTGTGGCGCGCACCGGCGGCTCCGGCGGGCCGCCAGTGGTCGCCGCACCGCTTCGCCGCGTACATGGCCTCGTCCGCGCCGCGCAGCAGGTCCGACAGCCCGGCGCCCGGGCGGTAACTGGTGTGACACAGGCCGATGGAGGCCCGGGGCGCCAGGGTGACCCGGCCCGTGTCGAGGGGCTGCGACAGCCGGGACGACAGGTGGGTCATCTCGGCGTCCGCGTCGGCGTCCGGGGCGAGGCGGACGAGGGCGGTGAACTCGTCGCCGCCCAGCCGCGCGGCGAACCCGCCGCGCTCCCGGCTCCAGGCCCCCAGGCGCCGGCCGACGGCCGCGATGACCTGGTCGCCGGCCTCGTGCCCGTGCGTGTCGTTGATCTGCTTGAAGCCGTTGAGGTCCAGCAGCAGGACGGCCGTGTGCGGGTGCCGCATGGCCCGCAGCGCGCGGGCGGTGAACTCCTCGCGTCGCATCAGGCCCGTCAGCCGGTCGGTACGGGCGCTGCGCAGCCGGCGCGTCAGGAAGAGGGCGTGCACGGCCCAGCCGATGGTGGGGGCGGCGACGGGGAGGGCCTGAAGTATGAGGTTCATCGGGTACCTTCCTGTGATTTCCGGGGCAGTTGAGCGGTTGAGCGCGTCCAGGTGGTCCGGTGGACGCAAGTGGTCCGGCGGACGCCGGTGAATGCTGGTGATGCGATGGGCACCGATGGCGCGATGGACACCAGTGGTCTGGCAGACACCAGTGGTCCAGCGGACGCCAGTGGTGCGAGGGGCGTCGGTGACCGGACAGATCACGCGTGACATCCGGTGAACTCCGTGACAGCAGTGCCGTATGGGGCGCCCATGGCGGACCGGCGGCCCGATCGCGCCGTCGCGGAACCCGCCGGCGACGGGCCGGGCGGGACCGGGCGGTGGATCGGGCCGTCAAGCAAGGACGTCCCCCTTTTCCGGCGAGCGGCAGCCGTGCCGGCGCCGGGAAGTGCCGGGCCGCCGCCGGGGGTGCACAGATCTGCCGAAACGGTTCGCCTTGTGGGGCACAGGGGGCCGGAGGGTGTCGAGAGAGCACCGTTACGGTCGATACACGGTGTTTCTGTGAGGTAGTGGTTTAAGTCCGTGACGTCATGCTTGCGAGGGAATGGGGACAGGCTGGGGGTTCGGTGGAGATTCGGTGGGCAAGTCTGGAGGCGCGACGTCGAAAGAAGCGCCGGGGCGGTCGGCCAACCCCCTGGCAGAAACCGGTAGTTCCCACTGGAGGATTCGACATGGCAAGCACCCGCACTGCCGCCCGCGTTTTCGCCGCCCTCGTGGCCCTTCCGATGGCGGCCATGCTCTTCTCCGGCGTCGCCACGGCCGATGACGGCGGCCAGCTGGCCAACCGCGGCTCGAACGCGGCCGCCGCCGGCATCGTCGGCAGCGGCATCACGGGTAAGAACCACGGCAACAGCACCACCACGCTGCAGCAGGCCACCGGCAGGAACGCTACGAACCAGGCGAATACGGCCAGCGTCAACGGCTCCGGCCATACGGCGATCCGGCAGGACAACATCCGGATCACCTTCACTCAGGTCTGGTGAGCCGGGGCCCTGTGCGGCTCCCCGTTCCCGGGGTGGCCCACAGGTGACGTGGTGAGATGTGGACTGGGTCTGTACGGACCGAGCGGCGGCGCCTTCGGGCGCCGCCGCTCGGCGTTCGCGCCCCGACACCGTTGACAGACACAGCGACCTGACGGAGAGTCAGATATGTGAGGGACGATCTCCACGACCTCCTGAAGACGTACGAGGGCCGCCCCGCCGCCGTCTCGGGCCGGGGCCCGGACCCCGTCAACGTCCCGATGATCAGGCACTGGTGCGAGGCCATGGGCGACACCGACCCCGCCTACGCCGGCCCCGGCCCCGTCGCCCCGCCCACCATGCTCCAGGCCTGGACCCTCCCCGGCCTCGGCGGGCCGGGCGGGGAGGCGGCGGGCCGGACCGGTCCGTACCGCGAACTGATGGCCCTGCTCGACGCCGCGGGCTGCACCGCCGTCATCGCCACCGACTGCGAGCAGGAGTACCTGCGGCCGCTGCGGCCCGGCGACGTGATCACGTTCGACTCGGTCATCGCCTCGGTGTCGCCCCGCAAGACCACCCGGCTGGGCGCGGGCCACTTCGTCACCACGCGCACGGAGATCCGGGCGAACGGCGAGCTCGCGGGAACGCATCTCTTCCGCTTCCTGAAGTACGCGCCCGCCGGGCGGGCCGGGGACCGCCCCGCCCGCCCGCGCCCCGTGATCAACCGCGACAACGCCGGCTTCTGGGACGGCATCGCCGCCCGCAAGCTGCTCCTGCAGCGCTGCGACGCCTGCGGAAGGCCGCGTTTTCCCTGGCTGCCGGGGTGCGGCGACTGCGGATCGCCCGAGTGGACGGCCGTCGATGCCTCGGGCGCCGGGACGGTCTTCTCGTACGTCGTCATGCACCACCCGCCGTTCCCGGCCTTCGATCCCCCGTACGCGGTCGGGCTGATCGAACTCGCCGAGGGCGTACGGATGATCAGCAACGTCGTCGGGGTGGAACCGGAACGGGTGAGGGTGGGGATGCCGGTGGTGCTGGAGTTTGTACGGGTGGACGACGACCTTGTGCTGCCGCTCTTCCGGCCCGCCGGAGAGGAGGCCGCATGACGCCCGCCCCCGAGCCCGGCGACGTGCTCCCGTCCCTCACGGTGCCCGTCACCCGCACCCTGATCGTCGCGGGGGCCATCGCGTCGCGTGACTACCAGGACGTGCACCACGACGCCGAGGCCGCACGGGCCAAGGGCGCCCCGGACATCTTCATGAACATCCTCACCACCAACGGCCTCGTCGGCCGCTACATCACCGATCGTCTCGGTCCGGGCGCCGTCCTCCGTAAGGTGTCCATCCGGCTCGGCGTGCCCAACTACCCCGGGGACACCCTGCTTTTGACCGGAAGCATTAACTCCATATGTGCGGACGAACGCCTCGCCGAAGGCGCCGCCCGCCTCGCCGAAGTCGCCGTCGTGGGCACCAACAGCCTCGGCCGTCACGTCACGGGAACGGTCACCGTCGCACTGCCCGGAACGCGCCCCGCCCGGGAGGTTTCATGACCGGCACCCTCGGCGGCAGGGCGGCCGTCGCCGGCATCGGCGCGACCGCGTTCACCAAGGACTCCGGCCGCAGCGAACTCTCCCTGGCCGCCGAGGCCGTACGGGCGGCCCTCGCCGACGCCGGGCTCGGGCCCGGCGACGTCGACGGCATGGTCACCTTCACCATGGACACCAGCCCCGAGATCACCGTCGCCCAGGCCGCCGGCATCGGCGAACTGTCCTTCTTCTCGCGCGTCCACTACGGCGGCGGCGCCGCCTGCGCCACCGTCCTGCAGGCGGCCCTTGCCGTCGCGGCCGGCGTCGCCGAGGTCGTCGTCTGCTACCGCGCCTTCAACGAGCGTTCCGGCCGCCGCTTCGGCGCCGGGGTGGCGCGGCGCGAACCCACCGCCGAGGGGGTCGGGCTCGGCTGGGTCATGCCGTTCGGCCTGCTCACCCCCGCCTCCTGGGTGGCCATGGCCGCCCGCCGCTACCTCCACGCGTACGGCCTGGAGCCCGTCGTCTTCGGCCACGTCGCCGTCACCGCCCGCCGCCACGCCGCGGCCAACCCGGCCGCGTACTTCCACCGCCGGCCCATCACCCTCGCCGACCACGCCGCCTCCCGCTGGATCGCCGAGCCGCTGCGGCTGCTCGACTGCTGCCAGGAGACCGACGGCGGCCAGGCCCTCGTGGTCACCAGCACCGAGCGCGCCCGTACGCTGCGCCACCCGCCCGCCGTGATCACCGCCGCCGCGCAGGGGGCGGGCCGCGGTCAGGAGCAGATGACCGGCTTCTACCGCGACGCGCTGACCGGCCTGCCCGAGACCGCCGTCGTCGCCCGGCGGCTGTGGGCGGACAGCGGCCTGCGCCCGGCCGACATCGACGTGGGCATCCTCTACGACCACTTCACGCCGTACGTGCTCATGCAGTTGGAGGAGTTCGGCTTCTGCGCCCCCGGCGAGGGCGGGGCCTTCGTCGCCTCCGGCGCGCTGCCGCTCAACACCCACGGCGGGCAGCTGGGGGAGGCCTATCTGCACGGCATGAACGGCATCGCCGAGGCCGTCCGGCAGGTGCGCGGCACCTCGGTGAACCAGGTGCCGGGGGCCGCGCGCGTGCTCGTCACCGCGGGTACGGGCGTTCCCACCTCGGGGCTCATTCTCGGCGCAGACGGATGAAACCAGGGCGTGTCATCGCATAGCGGTGGTGTCCCGGCACCTTGACTCCTCCGTATGGACCCACGGAAGAAGATCATCGGATATCTCGTCGCCCTATTGGCGGCGCTGGCCCAGGTGGTCGTCCTCGCACTGCCCGCCCCCGCCGCACCCGTCCCGGCCGCCGAGGCCGCCGGGCCCAGCGTCTACCGGGGCCGGGGCTTCGACACCTGTCAGGCCCCGCCGCTGACCACGCTCAGCGCCTGGGGGGCGGCCACCACCTACGGAGCCGTGGGCGTCTACTACGGGGGCCGCGCCCGCGCCTGCCCCCGCCAGCGCTACCTCAGCCACCGCTGGCTGACCGGCGCGCGCGACCTGGGCTGGCGGGTGCTGCCGGTCTTCGTCGGCTCCCAGTCGCCGTGCGTCGGCGCCTCCTCCAAGCAGGGCTTCCCCATCGGCGACGATCCCTGGGGGCAGGGCACCGACGAGGGCCGCGAGGCGGTCCGTACCGCCGCCGACCTGGGCATCGCCGCCGGCAGCCCGCTCTACTACGACATGGAGGCGTACGACTACGGCGACGAGGAGTGCGCCGACGTCACCCTGGCCTTCATCCAGGGCTGGAGCTCCACGGTCAAGCGCAACGGCTACATCCCCGGCTTCTACAGCAGCGCCGCCTCCGGCGTGCGCCACATGGAGATCGCCCGGCGGGCCGGCGAGCGGGACCTGCCGGAGATCCTGTGGTTCGCGCGCTGGCGGGTGCCGGCCTCCACCGATCGCGAGCAGGTGCTCTCCGCCGGGTCCTGGGGTCCGCACCGCCGCATCCACCAGTACGCGGGCAACGTGACCGAGACGCACGGTGGGCGGAAGCTCACCATCGACCGCAACCTCGTCGACGCCCCGGTGGCGGTCATCCGGGACTGACGCCGCCCTCCCCCTGCGGGAGGTGGGGCAGTCCCCCGGGGTACGACCTGAGGGGTACGGTTCTTCGGCACCTCCGGCCGATCCGCGGGGCGGGCGCGCGCTCCTAGCGTGGAGGCATGACAGCAACCACGACGTCTGTGTGCACCAGCGCATCCACCGCCGCCGTGTACCCGTCGTTCTCCACGTACGTACGGGTCCGCGGCCAGGCGCTGCAGCGCACCGCCCGCTCCCTGACCTCGAACCCGTGCGACGCCGAGGATCTGCTGCAGACGGCCCTCACCAAGACCTACCTGGCCTGGGACCGCATCGAGGACCACCGCGCGCTGGACGGCTACGTCCGCCGTGCCCTCGTCAACACCCGCACCTCCCAGTGGCGCAAGCGCCGCGTCGACGAGTTCCCCTGCGAGGAGCTCCCCGAGCGCGAGAGCGGCCCCGCCACCGACCCCGCCGAGGCGCAGGCCCTGCGCGACGCGATGTGGCGCGCGGTCCACAGGCTCCCCGCCCGCCAGCGGGCCATGGTCGTCCTCAGGTATTACGAGGACTTCACCGAGGTCCAGACCGCCGAGCTGCTCGGCGTCTCGGTCGGCACGGTCAAGAGCGCCGTCTCCCGCGCCCTCGGCAAGCTCCGGGAGGACCCGGACCTGGCGGCCGCGGCGTAGGGCCAAGGGCGCCCCCAGGGCACCCGCGGGCCCCGCGCCCGCCCGCGCCGGCCAGGCCCGGGATGCTCAGCCCAGAATCCGGGCCCAGAAGGCTCAGCCCAGGATGGTGACGACGAGCTCGCCGTCGGCGTACTGCCTGCGCAGCACCTTCTTGTCGAACTTGCCGACCGACGTCTTCGGCACCGACGGGATCAGCGTCCAGCGCTCCGGGAGCTGCCAGCGGGCGACGCGTTCGCCGAGGAAGGCGCGCAGGGTCTCGTAGTCGAGGGACGAGCCGTCGCGCAGGACGACCGCCGCCAGGGGGCGCTCGCCCCACTTGTCGTCGGGGACGGCCACCACGGCGGCCTCGGCGACCTCCGGGTGGGCCATGAGGTGGTTCTCCAGCTCGACCGAGGAGATCCATTCGCCGCCCGACTTGATGACGTCCTTGGCGCGGTCGGTGAGCGTCAGGAAGCCGTCGGGGGTGATCGTGCCGACGTCGCCCGTGCGCAGCCAGCCGTCGGGGCTGAACTTGTCCTCCGGGCGCTCCGGCTCGCTGCCCGCGCCGCCGTGGTACGCGCCGGCGATCCAGGGGCCGCGGACCTCCAGCTCACCGGCCGACGTCCCGTCCCAGGGCAGGATCTCGCCGCCGGGGCCGATCAGCCGCGCCTCCACCGACGCGGGCATGCGTCCTTGCGTGACGCGGTACGGCCACGCCTCCTCCGGGCTCAGTCCGGCCGGCGGGAAGGCCACGGAGCCGAGCGGGGAGGTCTCGGTCATGCCCCAGGCCTGGACGACGTTCAGGCCGTGCCGCTCCTCGAAGGCCTTCATCAGCGCGGGCGGGCAGGCCGAGCCGCCGCTGACGACGGTCCGCAGGGAGGTCACGTCGCGCGGCCTGGCGTCGAGTTCGGCCAGCAGGCCCTGCCAGATGGTGGGTACGCCGGCCGTCACGGTCGGACGCTCCGACTCGATCATCTCGGCCAGCGGCGCGGGCTGCAGGAACCGGTCGGGCATCAGCAGCGAGGTGCCCGCCATGAACGCGGCGTGCGGCAGGCCCCAGGCGTTGACGTGGAACATCGGCACGACGGGCAGGCAGGTCTCGGCCGGGGTCAGGCCGAAGGAGGCCGGGTTGCAGACCTCCATCGCGTGCAGATAGATCGAACGGTGGCTGTAGACCACGCCCTTGGGGTCGCCGGTGGTGCCGGAGGTGTAGCAGAGGGCGGCGGCCTGCCGTTCGTCGATCGCCGGCCAGGTGTAGTGGTCGGCGGGGTGGCCGGCGATGAGCTGCTCGTAGTCGTGCACCTGGGGGTGGAGGCCGTCGAGGACGGAGGTGTCGCCGGCCCCGGAGACGATCACGTGCTCGACGCAGTCCAGGTGCGGCAGCAGCGGCGCGAGCAGCGGCAGCAGGGAGCCGCTGACGATGACGACGCGGTCGGCGGCGTGCCGCACGATCCAGGCGAGCTGCTCGGGAGGGAGGCGGAGGTTGAGGGTGTGGAGCACGGCGCCCATGGACGGGACCGCGAGGTAGGCCTCGAGGTGGTCGCCGTTGTTCCACATGAGCGTGGCGACGGGCTCCCCCTCGGCGACGCCGAGCGCGCGCAGGGCGTGCGCCAGCTGCGTGGCACGGCCGCCGACGGCGGCGAACGTGCGGCGCTGCGGCTCGCCTTCGCCCGTCCAGGTGGTGACCTGCGCGCTGCCGTGGACCTTGGCTCCGTGGGCGAGGATCCGTGTGACGGTCAGCGGGACGTCCTGCATCGTGCTCTGCACCGGGGGGCCTCCCAATCTGCGCGCGTGCGCGAGGGTAGTTCCCGGCGATTGTGCTGGGGTATCCGCTGGTAAGTCACTACCCGGACGAAACGAGTCCGCCACACTTTCGAATTCCGGGCGGCGTTGGCGGGTGCTGCGGGGCGTGTGCGCCGGGGGGCGCGCGACGTTCGCCGTAGTGCGCGCCGAGACCCCGCGCGCCCCCGGCTCGTGTTGTCGCGTAATCAGTCGATTACGTAGAGTGATTGCCATGGAGCAGCGAGCCGACGACGCCCCCGCCACCGCCCCGGATCCCGGCGACTACGAACCCCCCGAGCTGATCGAAGTCGGCACGTTCGCCGAGCTGACGCTCGGTGGCGGCGACGCCGGCCCCGAAGCGCTCCTCGGCATGGACGACTGAGGGTCACGGCCCGGTGTCCGCCATGACCCCCGTCTCCCCCGACGTGTCGTTCGTCGCGCTGCCGGACAGCGCGGCGGGCAGCGCCGCCGCGGCCGCCGTGCCGGCCCCCGGCCCCCGGGTCATCAACCACGCCTCGGGCCGGCCGTGGCTGATGGGCCGCTGGCCCGCCGACGCGGTCAAGGTCGTCACGGCCGGGCGCGCGCGCGTCGTGGTGGCCGGCTTCTGCCCGCTCACCACCGCCGAACTGGCCGCCTGCGCGGCCCGGTTGACGGGCGGCGTCGCCGGACTCGACGACCTGGCCCGGCGCCTGCGCGGCAGCGCGCATCTGATGGCGTCCGTCGGCGGCCGCGTCCGGGTGCAGGGCGGCGTGGCGGGCGTCCGCTCGGTCTACCGCGCCCGGATCGCCGGCGTGACGGTCGCCGCCGACCGGCCCGACGCCCTCTCCTCCGCGACGGGCTCGGCCGTCGACGAACGCCTCGTGGGCCTGCGCCTGTTGACCCCCTCCGTGCCCCACCCCCTCAGGGAGCGCACGCCGTGGTGCGGCGTGGCCGCCGTGCCCCCCGGCAGCTATCTGACGATCGAGCCCGACGGCACCGCGCGCACGGTCCGCTGGTGGACCCCGCCCGCCCCGGAGCTCGGCCTCGAGGACGGCGCGCCGGCGGTGCGCGACGCCCTCACCGACGCGGTACGCACGCGCCTGCGCGCCCTCGGGGAGGGCGACGGCGGCAGCGGCGCGCCCGCGATCGGCGTTGCCCTGCCCGGCAGCATGGAGTCCGCCGTCCTGGCCCACCTCGCCGCCTCCGGCGACCACCGCCTGATCACGGTGCGCACCGCGCGCCTCGACCCCGGCGGCGACGACGCCCCGTGGACGCGCCGGATCGCCGCCCGCCTGCCCCGTACGGAGCACGTGGTCCTCGAGTACGCCCACGCCCCCGCCCTCTACGCCGGGCTGGACCGCGGCGCCGGCGTCCTGCCCGCCGAGCCCCCGCACCGGGTCCGGGCGGGCGCCCGCCTCGAGCACACCGCGCGCGAGGTCGCGTCCCGGGGCGCACGGCTGTATCTGTGCGCCCACGGCGGGGACGAGCTGTTCGCACCCCCCGCCCCCTACCTCCACACCCTCGCCCGCTCCCGCCCCCTGGCCGCCCTCCGGCGGATCCGGGGCCGAAGAGCGCTCACCCGCTGGCCGCTGGGCGCCACCTGGCGGGCCCTCGCCGACTCCCGGGGCTTCCCGGCCTGGCTCACCCACAGCGCGCTGCGCCTGACCGCGCCCCCGCCGCGCCCCTGTCACCCCCAGCTGGGATGGACGGCGGAGCTGCGGATGCCGCGCTGGGCCACGCCCGACGCCGTCGACGCCGTGCACGAGATGATCACCGACGCCTCCTACGAACCGCTCGCCCCGGACCGCGGCGCCCACAGCGCCCTCGACGCCATCCGCCGGGCCGGCGCCGCCACCGGCTACGCCACGCGGCAGATGGCCGCCCACGGCGTTGACCTGGCCGCCCCCTTCCTGGACGACCGGGTGATCGAGGCCGCCCTGGCCGTACGCCCCTGCGAACGCGCCGCGCCCCACGGCCGCCGCAAGCCGCTCCTCGCCGCGGCCGTACGGGACCTCGCCCCGGACGACGTCCTGGGCCGCGCGCCCCGGGGCCACTACGGCGAGGACGTCATGGACGGCATGCGCCGCCACCGCAGGGCGCTGCTCGAGCTGTTCGACGGCTCGGAGCTGGGCCGGATGGGGCTGGTGGACGACGCCGCCGTCCGCGCCGCCCTGCGCACCACACCCGCCACGGTCGGCCCGCTGCTCGCCCTGGAGCCGACCCTGGCCTGCGAGGCCTGGCTGCGCACCCTGGCCGCCGGCCGGCCGCGCGAAGGAGCGACCCCATGACCGCGTTCGCGCTGCGCCGGCATGTGACGGCGACCGAGACCGAGCACGCGACGGTCCTCTTCGACCAGCGCCGCGGCAGGTACTACCAGTTGAACCCCACGGGAGCCCTGATCCTGCGCGCGCTGCTGGACGGCGGCGGCCCGCAGGGGGCGGCGCGGGCCCTGTGCGAGCGGTACGGCATCCCCGCGGCGCGGGCGGAGGCGGACGTGGCATCGCTGGTCGACACCCTGCGGACGACCCGGCTGGCGGAGCGATGACCACGCCGCTCGCTCTCTGGGAGCCCCTGCCCGCCCGCACCCGCACGGGAGCCCATCTGGCCGTGGCGGCGGCCCGGTTGCTGGCCCTGATGCCGCCGTGCCGCATCCGTGCCGTGCTGCGCGCGCTCCGCCGGGGCGCCGCGCCGGCCACGGCCGCGCAGGCGGGCGCCGCCCGCGACGCCGTGGTGTACGTCAGCACGCGGTGCGCGGGGCGCGCGTGCCTCCAACGGTCGCTGGCGGTGGTGCTGTTGTGCCGCATGGGGGGTTCGTGGCCGACGTGGTGCACGGGCATCCGTACGTCCCCGTTCCGGGCCCATGCGTGGGTGGAGGCGGAGGGCCGGCCGGTGGGCGAGGCCGAGCCGCCGGGTTACTACACCCCGACGCTGACGGTGGGGCCGATGGCCAAGCCCTAGCCCGCCCTGTGCGCTGTTCCCTGTCCCTCACCCCGACCTGCCGCCCGAATGCGAGGTCTGATTCCCGCCAGCGCGCCACCTGCCCGCCCGAGTTTCATTGAACAAGCAACGAAGTTCAGGGAATTCGGAACCCATGGATCCGGGAACCCGGGGATCCGGCGATGCGAGGAGGGCACATGGACGGCAAGGTGGCTCTGGTGACCGGCGGCAGCCGCGGCATGGGCGCGGCGATCGCGCTGCGGCTGGCGGCGGCGGGCGCGGATGTGGCGATCACGTACGTGTCCGACAGGGCGGCGGCGGAGGCCGTGGTCCGCAAGATAGAGGGGGAGGGGCGGCGCGGTCTGGCGATCCACGCCGACGCCGGGGACGCGACCGCCCCGGCCGACGCGGTGCGGCGGGCAGCGGAGGCCTTCGGCCGGTTGGACGTCCTGGTCAACAACGCGGGCGTCGGCGTGCTCGGCCCGCTCGAGCAGATCGCCCCGGCCGACGTCGACAGGGTCCTCGCCGTCAACGTACGCGGCGGCTACCTGGCCACCCAGGCGGCGGCCCCGCTGATGACGTACGGCGGACGGATCATCACCATCGGCTCCTGCATGACCCAGCGGGTGCCCGGCCCCGGCGGCACGCTCTACGCGATGAGCAAGGCCGCGCTGACGGGGCTGACCAAGGCGCTCGCGCGGGAGCTGGGCGAACGCGGGATCACCGCCAACATCGTCCACCCGGGCCCGGTGGATACCGACATGAACCCGGCCGACGGCCCGTACGCGGCAGGCCAGAGCGCGATGACCGCCCTCGGCCGGTTCGGCACGCCCGAGGAGGTCGCCTCGATGGTCGCCTACCTCGCGAGCGACGAGGCGCGCTACGTCACCGGCGCCGAGATCGCCGTGGACGGCGGCCACGCGGCATAGCGGCCAGGGGACGGTAAGGGGCTTGAGGGGAACCGGGCCCTTCAGCCCCAGGTGGTGCCCGCCGGCTCCTCGATGGTGGTGTTGATGCGGTTGAAGAAGTTGGTCGTCGCGATCATCAGGATGATGGCGGCCAGCTGCTTCTCGTCGAAGTGGTCGGCGGCCTCGTCCCAGATGTCGTCCGGCACCGCCTTGCCCGAGCGGTCGGCGATCCGGGTGGCGGCCTCGGTCAGCGCCAGGGCCGCCCGCTCGGCGTCGGTGAAGAAGGGGGCCTCGCGCCAGGCGGCCACCGCGTGGAGCCGCTCGTCGGTCTCACCGGCCTTCTTGGCGCCGGCCACCCCCGCGAACACACAGGCGCTGCAGCCGTTGATCTGGCTGGCGCGCAGGTGGACCAGCTCCATGATCTGCTGCGGCACGTCGCCCTGGTGCATCGCCTTGTAAAGGTTCTGGATGCCCTTCATCGCGTCGGGCAGAATCATCGCGGGGTTCTTCATGCGAGCTTCCATGATCATATTCTCCGTCCGTTGTGCGGCCGGCGCCGTTCGCGCCGCCCGCTCGGTGGGGCCGACACTCCACTGACGGATCAGGACGCGAGGATGTGACAGGTGAGCGAAAAAGATTTTCTGGCACAGCGCTTCGAGGAGCACCGCCCCCACCTGCGGGCGGTGGCCTACCGGATGCTGGGCTCGCTCAGCGAGGCCGAGGACGCCGTGCAGGAGGCGTGGTTCAGGCTGAGCCGATCCGACGCGGACGCGGTGGAGAACCTGGGCGGCTGGCTGACCACCGTGGTCGGCCGGGTCTGCCTCGACATGCTGCGCTCCCGCTCCACGCGCGGCGAGGAGCCCCTCCACGACCAGAACGGGCAGGTCCGCCTCCCCGATCCGGTCATCAGCGCCCCCGACCGGCTCGACCCCGAGCAGGAGATCCTCCTGGCCGACTCGGTCGGCGTCGCCCTCATGGTCGTCCTGCAGACCCTCGCCCCCGCCGAACGGCTCGCCTTCGTCCTGCACGACATGTTCGCCGTGCCCTTCGACGAGATCGCCACCGTCCTCGGCCGCACCCCCGCCTCCACCCGGCAGCTCGCCAGCCGCGCCCGCCGCCGGGTCCAGGGAGCGGCACCCGCCCCCGACACCGACCTGAGCCGCAGCCGCCAGGTCGTCGACGCCTTCCTGTCCGCCTCGCGCGGCGGGGACTTCGACGCCCTGGTCGCCGTCCTCGACCCGGACATCGTGGCCCGCTCCGACGGCGGCACCCTGCTCCCCAGCGCGCTGCGCCGCGGTGCGGCCGAGGTGGCGTCCCAGGCAATCATGTTCGCCCGGTTCGCCGAGGCCGGCCATCCGGTGCTGGTCAACGGCACCCCCGGCTTCGTCGCGTTCGCGGAGGGGCGCCCGATGTCCGTCATGGCGTTCACCATCCAGGGCGACCGCATCACCGCCCTCGACATCCTCACCGACCCCGAGCGCCTCGCGTGCCTCGACCTGAGCGGTCTCGGGATCTGATCAACGCGTGAGGGCGGGGCGGTCCCGGTTCAGGCCTGGAGCCCGGTCGGCTCAGGCCTGGAGTCCGGTCAGCAGGGCGTCGAGGGCGAGGTCGAAGCGGGCCTGGTGATCGGCGGGGCTGCCGAGCCCGCCCGCGACGGCCGCGGCCAGGGTGGGAAAGGCGGTGAGGTCGAGGTCGTCGCCCGGCTGCTCGGGATGACCGGGCGTGGTGGCGGCCTCGGCCAGGCAGTGGCCGATCACCAGCGTGGACACCGCGTTGACGATCCGCAGCGCCTGGACCGGGCCGATCCCCGCCTCGCCCAGCGCGGCGGCGGCGTCCTCCACCGCCAGCAGGGCGGTGGCCGAACGCGCGGGGCGCGTGGCCACCAGCGGAATGACCCCCGGGTGACGCAGCAGCTCGTCCCGGAACGCGACGGCGAACTCCCGCAGCCGGGCGGGCCATTCGTCGGCCGATCCGTCGAAGTCCGGCCGGACGGCAGAGACCACCTGTTCGACGAGGCCGTCCAGCAGGGCCGCCTTGTGGGGCACGTAGTGATACAGCGTCATGGCCTCGACGCCCAGCTCCGCGCCGAGCCTGCGCATGGAGAGCTTCTCGATGCCGTCGCGGTCGACCAGCTCCAAGGCCGCCCCCAACACCTTCTCCCGGGTGAGTCCGGCCCGCTTGGCGGTCGCGTTCATCGGCTTCTCCCGTACGTTCTTGACTTTCTTACACCGTAAGGACAGAGTACCGCCTGTCGCGCCCTTACGGCGTAAGAAAGGTCCCGAGCATGAGCATCGACCGCAACAAGCAGCTGGTCAGCGGCTTCTTCACCGCCCTCAACGAGGGCCGCACGGCCGACCTGGGCGACTACCTCGCGCAGGACGTCATCGACCACAACAAGATCATTCACGGCGAGCCCGACGAGCCGGGTGCCGCCTTCGCAGCCATCGAACAGCAGCTGACGGCACTGAGCCCGTACCGCGCCCGCGTCGACGAACTGATCGCCGAGGGCGACAAGGTCGTCGCCCGCATCACCCAGACCGGCATCAGCTCCGGCGCCCACCCCCGGATGCCGGTGCCGACCGGTCGTCGTTTCGAGAACGAGGCCGTCTTCGTCTTCACCGTGGCCCAGGAGGCCGGCCGGATCAGCGAGATCCGTGGCGTGTCCGACCGGCTGGGCCTGTTCCTGCAGCTGGGCTGGGACTGGCCGACGGCGTCATGAGTCGCGGAGCTCGAACCAGAAGAGCTTGCCGGTGACGGTCAGGCGGTCCCAGACCAGCGCCATGCCGCAACTGTCGGCGAGCGTCTGGACGAGGGCGAGTCCGCGCCCGCGTTCGTCGTCGGGGCGGGCGCGACGGCGGGCGGGCCGCCTGGTGGGGTCCGCGTCGCGAACGCCGATGACGACGCGGTCGGCGTAGGCCGTGAGTTCGACGGACAGATCGGTGACGCGGGCGTGCTGAACGACGTTGGTCACGACGTCGGACACGCAGACGCACGCGTTGTCGATGAGGGTGGCGTGCCGGGTCGCCTGCAGCGCGCCGGTGACGAACTGGCGAGCGAGTCTGGGTGTGGTGACGTCCGCCGGCGCGGACAGGTGATAGCTGGCGGTGGTGTGGTGGCGGGGGGTGCTGAGCATGGCCGATGTCATGGCGGCGTCTCCCAACGCGGGCAGCTTCTACCGTCCGCGCGGTCACTGCCGTCCGTGGCTCGGCCGTTCCCGTATGCCCCAACAGGCGTTCGGATGGCTGCACTTCGGGTCTTCCCGGCACGCGCTGCGCGGTACTAGCAGGACCGTAGGGGTCAATCCTGCCCCGGAGCAAGCTTGTCGCCGGAAACTGGCTCTAACGGGTGGAACCATGGGACGGTGACGCGGAATCCACCGCGCGACAGGGGAAGGTGACATGCCGCCGAGGGACAACCCGAGTGCCCGGCAGGTGTGCTTGGGAACGGAGTTGCGCAAGTTGCGGGAACGCGCGGGCAAGACGGCCCGCGAGGCCGCCGGTCTACTGGCGATCGACCAGGCGAAGATCAGCCATATCGAGGCTGGGCGCGTCGGCGTCGGCGAGGAGCGGATCAGACGGCTGGCGACGTTCTACTCGTGCCACGACGAGGCGTTGATCGAGGCGCTGTGCGCGATCTCGCGCGAGCACCGAGGGAAGGGGTGGTGGGACGAGTATCGCGGTGTCCTTCCTCCCAGCTTCTTGGACGTCGCCGAGTTGGAGCACCATGCGGCGTACATCCGCTATCTGCAGCCAGTGACGGTTCCCGGCGTGTTCCAGACCGAGGGCTATGCGCGGGCGATGTTCGGCAGCGTCATTCCAAGGCTTCCGGTCGCCGAGGTGGAGAACCGCGTGGAGCACCGGCTCAGACGCCGTGCGATCTTCGAGCGCGAGGTGCCGCCCCAGGTTGAAGTGGTGATCCACGAGGCGGCCTTGCGCATGCGGGTCGGCGGCCGGGACGTGGCGCGCGAGCAACTTGCGCACCTCCTTGAGGCGTGCACATGGCTGCATGTGACCCTGCGCGTCATCCCCTTCGTGAACGACGACTTCGTTGACGTCACTCAAACCGTGTTGTATGCAGGCGGTGTCGTCCCGCAGCTCGACACCGTCCAGCTCGATACGCCTTGGGGCGGGCTCTATTTGGACGCGGGTGCAGAGCTGGACAGATACCAGGCGCTCCTCGACTTCGCGCATCAGGTGGCGCTCGGGCCGACAGAGTCCCAGCAGGTCATCCACAACATCGCGCGGGAACTGTGAGAGCTCCCATCATGAGATCCGAGATCATCTGGCAGAAGTCCTCCTACTCGGGAGGAGGAAACAACTGCGTGGAGATAGCGAACCGGGTCGACGGCGTCGCCCTCCGCGAGAGCACCGCCCCCGGCACCGTACTCACCACCACCCCGCCCCGCTTTCGGGCGCTGCTGGCTCACCTGCGACGGGCCTGACACCCCACCACCCCGCCCGCCCCCGGCGGGCACAGGCACGGCCGAAAAAAACTTTCGGCCGTCCTGTCACATCCTCGCGCCGCGCCGGGTCGATAGAGCGACGGACCAACCGCACACGACACGGCCGGAGCGGCGCGCGCAAGCTCCTCCCGGCATCCGCTTGATGAGGAGCACCAATGTCCACCGCCTACATCGTCGTCACCATCCTGGCCGCTGCCATGGCGGGCTACTCCGGTTACGCGGTCCTCTCCGGTGCCAAGTGGGTCGTGCAGTCGCTGACCGACTACAGCGTCCCCCGCTCGTGGTGGGTGGGGCTGGGTGCGGCAAAGGCGGCGGGGGCGCTGGGGCTGCTGGCCGGGCTGTTCGTGCCGGTCATCGGGGTCATGGCGGGGATCGGCCTGGTGCTGTACTTCGCCGGGGCCGTGGTCACCGTGATCCGGGCGCGGTCGTACGCGCACGTCCCGTTCCCGATGGTGTACGCGGCGCCGGTGGTCGGCTCGCTGGTGCTGGGGCTGGCCGCCTGAGGCGCGTACGGGACCCAGGGCGCTCCTACGCGGACCGGCCGCGCCCCGCGGCCAGCAGGCCGCCGGCCCAGCCCACCGCGAGCCACAGCGCGGCGATGACGCAGACGCCGGTCCAGCCCCAGTGGTCGAAGGCCGGGCCCGCAATGGCCGACGCGGTGGCGCCGCCGATGAAGCCGCAGACGACGTAGGCGGTGTTGGCGGCGGCCGGCTTCGGGGTGGCGGCCAGGGCGCGGGTCTGGTTGGCGACCTGGCCCGCCATGAGGCCCGCGTGGATGAGGGCGGCGGCGACGCACAGGGCCCACAGGTGGTGGGCGCCGAGCCAGAAGAAGGGGAGGGACGCGGCCGTCAGGGCGAAGCCGGTGCTGACGACGCGGGTGGCGCCGAAGCGGTCGATGAGGCTGCCGGAGACGGGGGCGACGGCGGTGGAGACGAGGCCGAAGAGGCCGAAGAGGCCTGCCGTGCCGGGGGAGAGGTGGTAGGCGCCGGTGGTGCTGGTCAGCAGCAGGGTGAGCGTGGTCCACAGGGCGCTCCAGGCGCCGAAGATGCCGCCCTGGCGCAGGCAGGCGGCACGGAGCGGGGCCGCGGAGGCGAGCAGGCCGGGCAGGCCGGCGATGGTCCTGAAGGGGTTGGCGGCGGTGCCGCGCGGGCGGGTCTCGGCCGGAAGGACGAGGGCGGTCAGCAGGCCGACGGCCACGGTCAGTACGGCCGCGCCGGTGAACACCGCGCGCCAGCCGTAGGCCTGGCCGGCGAGTCCGCCGAGGACGCGGGCGGCGACGATGCCCGTGAACAGGCCGGCCACCACCGCGGCCACGTGCCGCCCGCGCCGGTCGGCGGGGGCGCGCTCGGACACGAGGGGCACGAGCAGCTGGGGTACGACCGTCGCGGCGCAGGCGACGAGCACGGCGGCGGCCAGGGCGGGGAGCCCGGGGGCGAGCGCGCCGGCGACCAGGGCCGCGCCGGCGACGCCGGTCAGGACGGCGACGAGGCGGCGGCGGTTGGCGGTGTCGCCGAGCGGGGCGAAGAACAGCAGGCCTATCGCGTAGCCGAGCTGGGATATGGAGGCGATCCAGCCGGCGGCGGAGGTCGAGGCGCCGAGGTCCTGGGCGATCAGGCCGAGGAGCGGGGTGGCGAGGTAGATGTTGGCGGCGGTGACGCCCGTGCACAGGGCGATGACGCCGAGCAGAAGGCCTGTTCGGGGGCCGGGGGCCGGCTCGGGGCGTACGGAGGACCGGGCGGCCCGGTCGTCCGGGTGCGTGGTGGTGGTCATGACGGTGGAGGCCCCCTGCGTGGAACAGTCTTGCAACCAACTGGTTGGTTGCAAGGTCCCAGAAAGAGCGCGCGACTGTCAACCAAATGGTTGGTTACTCTGTCCGGCATGGCAGCAGTCAGGGATCCCGAGGCCACCAGGGCACGCATCTTCAAGGCGGCGACGGCCGAGTTCGCCGCGCACGGCATCGCCGGCGCGCGCATCGACCGCATCGCGCGCGAGGCCTGCGCCAACAAGCAGTTGATCTACGCCTACTTCGGCAACAAGGCCGAGCTCTTCTCCCAGGTCCTCGAGTGCCGCCTCATCGAACTCGCCGCGGCCCACCCCGTCGACGCCGAGGACGTCGACGGCTGGATCGACCGCCTCATGGACTACCACGCCGCCAACCCGGAGCTGATCCGGCTGGTCTTCTGGGAGGGCCTGGAGTACGGCACCGGAGGCATCCCGCACGAGGAGGAACGCCGGCGCCACTACGCCAGCAAGACCGCCGCGTTCGCCGAGGCCCAGCGGAAGGGGATCATCGACTCCGCGATCCCGGCCGGCGACCTGCTGTTCATGCTGACCGCCCTCGCCTCCTGGCCGACCGTGCAGCCGCACATGCAGCGCATCCTCACCGGCGAGACGGACGAGGACCGGGCCCGGCTGCGCGCGTCGGTGCGCACGGCGGCCCGCCGCATCACGGGCCTGGACCGACAGGAGCCCTGACCGACGGGAGCCGGACCGGCACCGACATAACCGTTACCGGCCGACCCGCGCCGCTCAGTTCGTACCGATCTTCGCCAGCAGGTCCACGATCCGGCCCTGCACCTCCGTGCTCGTCGAGCGCTCCGCCAGGAACAGCACCGTCTCGCCCGACGCCAGGCGCGGGAGCTGGGACGGGTCGATGTCGGCGGAGGTGTAGACGACCAGCGGCGTACGGCTCAGCGCGCCGTTGCCGCGCAGCCAGTCGACGATGCCCGCGCGGCGCCGGCGCACCTGCATCAGGTCCATCACCACCAGGTTCGGGCTGGTCTGCGCGGCGAGCGTCACCGCCTCGGAGTCGGTCGCCCCGCACACCACGTGCATGCCGTGCCGCTCCAGGGTCGCGGTCAGGGCGTTCGCGATCGGCTCGTGCTCCTCGACCAGCAGCACGCGCGGCGGGTGCATCTCGCTGTCGCGCGGCGCCAGCGCCTTCAGGAGCAGCGCCGGGTCGGCCCCGTACGCCGCCTCCCGCGTGGCGTGCCCCAGCCCCGCCGCCAGCAGCACCGGCACCTCGGCCGCGCCCGCCGCCTCGCGCAGCGACCGCAGCGCGGCACGCGTGATCGGACCGGTCAGCGGGTCGACGAACAGCGCCGCCGGGTACGCGGAGATCTGCTCGTCCACCTCCTCGCGCGACTGCACGATCACCGGGCGGTAGCCGCGCTCGGTCAGCGCCTTCTCCGTGGACTCGTCCGGCGCGGGCCACACGAGCAGCCGGCGCGGATTGTCGAGCGGCTCGGGCGGCAACTCGTCGTCCATCGGCGGCCGCGCGGTCTCCACGACCTCGACCGCGCTGTTCGGCCCGTCGAGCGGCTCCGGCCCCTCCGCGCCCTCGTCCGGTGCTCCTATGGCGAACGCGCGGACCTCGGGCGCCCCGAGCGACGGCTGCGGGTGCGGATGCGTGGGGGCAGGCGGGCGCGCGGCACCGGCGGCTGCCGCCGCCGCTTGGGCCTGCGCCTCGCGCTCCCCCTCGGCGGGGTTGGCCAGCTTCCGGCGCCGGCCGGAACCGGAGGACGGCGTGCCGCCGGGCGGGGTGTCGCTCGTGCCGGGCCTCTGACCCAGCGTGCGCACGCTGATCGGACGCGGCCCCTCGGCCGTCGCTGCCGCCCCCTGGCCGGCCGCGCCGGGCTCCTCGGCGAGGGCGCGGCGCGCGCGGCGGCGGCCGGTGGGCACGCCGGCTGCCTGTGCCTGTGCCTGCGGCTGGGCGGTTTCGGTCTCGGGTGCGGCCTGGGCGCTGCCCGCGGTGTTCGACGCGTTGTCGGCCGCCGGGTCCGGGTGCGGTCCGAACGGTGTGCCGTGCGCGGGCGTGGCGCCCGCGTTCGCCTGTCCCTGCGCGAGCATCTGGCCGGTGTGCCCGCCGCCGGGGCCGCCCGTGGCGACAGGACCGGCGGGGGCGTCCGGGCCGCCGCTTCGGCCTGCGGGTCCGTCGGCGTTCTCCGGCCGGGGGCCGTGCTGGTTGTACGCACCGGGGGTGCCGAGGGACTGACCGGCGGGCGCGCCGGGGGCCATTGCCGCGCCCGGCGCGGTGCCGCTTTCCGGCTGGTGGCCGGGGCCGGGGGTGACCGGGGCCGGGTCGGTGCCCTCCGGGCGGGGGCCCGGCTGGTTGAACGGACCGGAGTTGCCGGGCCCGGCGGGGACAGCGGTCACGGCGGGGTCGGCGCCTGCCGGCCTGGGGCCGTGCGGGGTGAACGGACCGGGGTTGCCCGGGCCGTCCTGGCCGCCGGGTCCGCTAGGTCCGCCGGGGGCGGGGGCCGTGGCCGGGTTGGCGTTCTCCGGGCGGGGGCCGTGCGGGGTGAACGGGCCGGGGTTGCCGGGTCCGCCGGGGACGGCGGGCATGGCCGGGTTGGCGCCCTCGGGCCGGGGGCTCTGCTGGTCGTACGCACCGGGGTTGCCGGGGCCGCCCTGGCCCGCAGGTGCGCCGGGGGCAGCGCCCGCGGCCGGGTTGGCGGCGTCGGGCTGGTGGCCGTGCGGGCCGTAGGGGCCGGGGGCACCCTGGCCCGCGAGGCCGCCGGGGCCGGCGGTCACGGCCGGGTCGGCGCCTGCCGGCCGGGGGCCGTGCCGACCGTGGGGGCCGGGGCCGTTCGGGCCGGGCGTACCCGGAACCGGAACCGGAGCCGTGGGGCCGCCCGGAGCCACCGGCGTGCCGTCCGGGCCGTATCCGTCGGCGGCCTCAACACCCGCACTCGTGCCCGCACCCGCACTCGTGCCCGCACCCGTACCCGTGCCCGCCCCCTGCGGCGGAACCGCAACCGGAACAGAAGGCGGAACCGTGGCGGCGGCGTCCGGCGGGGACTTGCGGTCGGAGTCCGCCGGGGGGAGGGCGAACGCGGTGCGCGGCATGGACGGTTCGTCGGTCGCCTGGCCGGGGATCTGGTGCGGGTGCTCGGCCTCGGCCAGCGCGCGGCGGGCGCGGCGGCCC
Organism: Streptomyces griseocarneus; assembly: GCF_014655595.1. Classification (GTDB taxonomy): domain Bacteria; phylum Actinomycetota; class Actinomycetes; order Streptomycetales; family Streptomycetaceae; genus Streptomyces; species Streptomyces griseocarneus. The sequence goes on from NZ_BNBL01000004.1 coordinate 365,966, forward strand.
GTCGGACGGCCGGAGTCGGCGGGCGCGCCGGCCGTCCGGTCGGCGTCGGCCGGGGGCAGTGCGAACGCGGTGCGGGCCCCCTCGGCGCCCTCGGGCGCTGTGGCCGTCGCGGCCTCGCGGCGCGCCCGGCGGCCGGTCGGCGCGGTGCCGGTGGCCTGCGGCGGCACGAGGCCGGTCCCTGGGCGGTTGTCCCGCGCGTCGTCGGCGGACTCCTCCTCGGGGCGCGCGGGGCCCCGCCGGCGCCCGGTGGGCTGCGGCGCCGCGCCCGGGGAGGCGCCGGCACCGACGGCAGCGGCGGGCATGCCTACGCCGTTCGTTCCCGCGTGCGTGCCCGCAGGCATGCCCACGCCGTTCGTCTCCGCGTGCGTGCCCGCAGGCATGCCCACGCCGTTCGTTCCCGCGTGCGCACCCGACGGCATACCCACGCCGTCCGTCCCCGCGTGCGTACCCGAAGGCGCACCCGCGCCGTTCGTCCCTGCGGCCGTCGCACCCGCGGCCGGCGCGGCCGCCGCCTCCGTGCCCGCCTCCACGCCCGTACCGGCGCCGCCCGTACCGGCCGCACCCGTACCGGCGCCGCCCGGACCGGCCACTCCCGAACCAGCACCGTCCGGCGCCGCGTCGCGGCGGGCGCGCCGGCCGCCGCCCTGGGGGCGGGTGGGCTCGGCCGCCGGGTCGGGGTTGGTGCCCCGGCCGCGCTGGGTCGGCATCGGCATGACCGTGGTCAGGTTCTCGGTGTCGGGCCCGCGCCGTTCGGCCGACGGCGGGACGGGGCCCGCGTCCGCCGAGACCGGGACCTCGAGCACGTACGCCTTGCCGCCGGACGCGCCCGGCAGGTCGTGGGTCTGCAGCACGCCGCCGTGCCGGCGGACGATGCCGCGCACCAGGGGGCCGTGCACCGGGTCGCCGCCCGGGAAGGGGCCGCGCACCTCGATGCGTACGACCTCGCCGCGCTGCGCGGCCGCGACCACGATCGTCGAGTCGCCGGAACCGGAAGAGGAACCAGAAGCGGAAGCCGATGTGGAACCCGTGGCGTCGACGCCGGCCACGTCCGCGATCAGGTGTGCCAGCGCCTGGGCGAACCGCTCGGGGTCCACCTCGGCCTCGATCGCCGGGGCGTGCACGGCGAACTGGGCCCGCCCGGGCCCGATCAGCTCGACCGCGCCCTCGACGCCGGCCGCCACGACCTCGTCGAGCGCGACCTTCTCCCGCGCGAGCTTGTCGTGTCCGGCGTCCAGGCGCTGATAGGCCAGCACATTGTCGACAAGAGTGGTCATCCGGGCATAACCGGCGGCCAAGTGGTGAAGAATCTGGTTGGCCTCGGGCCACAGCTGCCCGGCCGGGTCGTCGGCCAGCGTGCCCAGCTCGGCGCGGAGTTGGTCCAGCGGCCCGCGCAGCGACTCGTCCAGCATGGCCACCAGCTGCGCGTGGCGCGCGGCCAGGGCGTCGTAGGGGCGGCGGTCGGTGAAGGTCATCACCGCGCCGACGAGCTGGTCGCCGTCGCGCACCGGAGCCGTGGTCAGGTCGACCGCCACCGCGCGGCCGTCCTTGGCCCACAGCACCTGGCCGCGGACCCGGTGCTTGCGGCCGGAGCGCAGGGTGTCGGCGATGGGCGACTCCTCGTACGGGAAGGGCGTGCCGTCCGCGCGGGAGTGGTGGATGAGGGGGTGCAGCTCGCGGCCGCCGAGGTCGCTCGCGCGGTAGCCGAGGATCTGCGCGGCGGAGGGGTTGACGAGGACGACCTTGCCGGCGGTGTCGACGCCGACGACGCCCTCGGCCGCCGCGCGCAGGATCATCTCGGTCTGGCGCTGCGAACGGGCGAGCTCGGCCTCGGTGTCGAGCGTGCCGGTCAGGTCGCGGACCACGAGCATCAGCAGCTCGTCGTCGTAGGAGGCGCTCGGCTCGGCGTACGGCGTGCGGCCGTCGAGGTTGGCGCTGGTGACCTCGACGGGGAACTGGGTGCCGTCCGTGCGCCGGGCGATCATCCGGGTGGGCCGGGTGCGCCCGCCGTCCGGATTGTCCCGCAGCCGCAGCCCACCGGGGATGCGCCGCGAGTCGAACTCCGGCAGCAGGTCGAGCAGACCGCGCCCGACGAGCCCGGTGCCGGGCACCTCGAACGTCTCGAGCGCGATGTGGTTGGCGTTGACGACCGTGCCGTTGCAGTTGACGAGCAACAGGGCGTCGGGCAGGGCGTCGAGTATGGCTGCGAGGCGAGCAGCGCCTCGGGATGGCCTGCTGCTCACGACGACGCTTCCTCCCTGGTTACCGCACCTTGCCGACCGCTTGGGGCGGGTTTGCGCCGCCCCTCGGCGTGTCATTGAGGGGAAGTCTACGGGCTGCCGATACGGGCGCTACTGCGGATGACGGGTGTGGCGACACCCTCCGACGGGCCTCTCCAGGGCGTCTCGGGCAGGCCGGACATGCCCCTCGTGTCCGCCTTCGTGGTGACCTCGCGGTCAGCTCCGACCACTCTCGGCAGGCGTTTTCTTCGGCGAGCCCTTCGACTGTCCGAACACAGTGGAGAAACGGTTCCAGCGGGCCATCTCACAGCCGTTGGTCCTGCTGAAGTGGGCGTCGACGGGGCGTCCGGCCCACGTTCCGACGACATGGGCGCGCTCGGGGCCGCCGTAGATCTGGGTGCAGCTCGCGTCCTTCGGCGTGGGCGCGAAGACGTCCTTGCCCCACTTGGTCTGGGTGTCGAGCTGGTCGCACGCCTCCTTGGCGTTCGGGTGGGTGCCGCCGGCCGGGTGGCAGTACAGCTCGTACCTGCTGCCTTCGTGGCCGCCGCTGTCCGTGACGGTGATCGTGAGGTGGTCGCCGCCGCTCTCCAGCGCGTCCGCCCCGCCGAGCGGGAGCGGGGACGCCGTGGCGGCGGGGGCGACGAGGAGCGCCGGGGCCAGCGCTGCTGCGAGGGCGAGGCTGCGGAGTGACATGCCAAAGCTCCTGAGGTGCGGCGGTACGGGGCAGGGGGAGCGCCGGAAGCGCCGGCGGAGCCCCTCTTCCGAACTAACGCTCCGGAGCGCCCCGCGTTGCGCGCCGCGAACGCCTTTGCCCGAGGCACCCAAAGCCCGGTACCGTAGGGTGCGATTGGTGAGCAGCCGCAAGGCTGTGTCATCATCTGCACGCAACACTCGCGCTCGCGCGGGTGTGCTGGAGGCGTCGCCTAGTCCGGTCTATGGCGCCGCACTGCTAATGCGGTTTGGGCCTTAAAGCCCATCGAGGGTTCAAATCCCTCCGCCTCCGCAGCCGGGCCCCGGTCGTATTCGATACGACCGGGGCTTTTGCGTTCCCGGTGTGTCCCAGGCCTCCGGGGGTGCTCCCGCTCGGCCGGTGAGCGATCTTGTCGCGGGTGTTTTCGCAGGTCAGCGCCGGTGCGGCTAATGGATTTCGTGTCCCGGCGCAGGTCATGTAATGTTGTCCACGCAACGCCGACCGGCAGAGAAAATCGCCGGAAAGCCGAGCGCTCGTAGCTTAACGGATAGAGCACTTGACTACGGATCAAGAGGTTGCAGGTTCGAATCCTGCCGAGCGCACAGTCGGAGGTCCTCGGACTTCCGTCCGTCGCGGGGTGGAGCAGCTCGGTAGCTCGCTGGGCTCATAACCCAGAGGTCGCAGGTTCAAATCCTGTCCCCGCTACTAGAACCACAGGCCCGGTACCACTGGTACCGGGCCTGTGGCGTTTCCGGCGCGGGAGGGTGTGCGGGTGAGCGACGACGGGGTCCTGGCCTTCCGGCGGGCTCTGGGCCTGCCGGGCCTGATCGACATCCATACGCACTTCATGCCCGAGCGGGTGCTGGACAAGGTCTGGGCGTACTTCGACGCCGCCGGGCCGCTCGTCGGCCGCCCCTGGCCGATCACCTACCGGCACGCGGAGCTCGAGCGGCTCGGGATCCTGCGCGGCTTCGGCGTGCGGGCCTTCACCTCGATGATCTACCCCCACAAGCCCGGCATGGCCGCCTGGCTCAACGGCTGGGCGGCGGACTTCGCGGCCCGTACGCCCGACTGCCTGCACACCGCGACGTTCTTCCCCGAGCCGGAGGCCGCGGACTACGTGCGCCGGGCGCTGGACGCCGGGGCGCGGATCTTCAAGTCGCATGTGCAGGTGGGCGCGTACGACCCCGAGGACGCGCTGCTGGACGAGGTGTGGGGAACGCTCGCGGACGCCGGGACGCCCGTCGTGATCCACTGCGGCTCCGGCCCCGTCCCCGGCAAGCACACCGGGCCCGCTCCCGTGGCCCGGGTGCTGGCCCGGCATCCGCGGCTGCGGCTGGTGATCGCCCACATGGGGATGCCGGAGTACGCCGACTTCCTGGACCTGGCCGAGCGGCATCCCGGGGTGCACCTGGACACGACGATGGCGTTCACGGACTTCTCCGAGCGGATCGCGCCGTTCCCGCCGGCCGAGCGGGGGCGCCTGGCGGCGCTGGGGGACCGGATCCTCTTCGGCAGCGACTTCCCGAACATCCCGTACGGCTACGGGCACGCGCTCGAGTCCCTGACGCGGCTGGGGCAGGACGAGGCGTGGCTGCGCGGCGTGTGCCATGACAACGCCGCGCGGCTGTTCGGGCTGTGAGCCGGCCCGTTCGCCGAGCCGGCCCGTTCTGTGAGTCGACCCATTCCCTGAGCCGGCCCGTTCTGTGAGTCCGCTCGTGCCCCTCAGAGCGGCAGGATCTGCGCCAGCTCGCGCCACTGCGGCCGCGACAGGTCGCGGAGTCGTTCCTTCCGCTGGGGGAGGACCACCTGCAGGGCCAGGTGATCGGCGCCCGCGGCCACGTACTCGTCGAGCCGGTCCCGGACGCGCTGCTCGTCGCCGAGGGCGAAGAGCGCGTCGACCAGGCGGTCGCTGCCGTCGTCCTTGAAGTCGTCCTCGGTGAAGCCGAGGCGCAGGAGGTTGTTGGTGTAGTTCGGCAGGGCGAGGTAGCGGGCGAGGAACGAGCGGGCGGTCTCGCGGGCGCGGCCGAGGTCGGTGTCGAGGACGACGTTCACCTCGGGGGCGAGGAAGGCGTCCTCGCCCAGCAGCTCGCGGGTCCGCGCGGTGTGGTCCGTGGTGACCAGGTAGGGAATCGCCCCGGCCGAGCGGTCCCGGGCGAGGCCGGCCATCTTGGGGCCGAGCGCGGCCAGCACGCGCTGTTCGGCGGGCACGGGCACGGGCGCGTCGTCCAGGGCCGTCAGGTAGTCCCGCATGGCGGAGTACGGGCGGGAGTAGCGCGGGGTGAGCGCGGTGTGGCTGACGCCGAGTCCGAGGACGAGGCGCTCGCGCGCCCCGGGCGGGAGCGCGGCGTACCGGGCGGCGACGTCGGCCGCCTCGTGCTCCCAGATGCTGAGGATGCTGGTGCCCACGGCGACGCGCCGCGTCGCCCCGAGGACGTGCGCGGCCCCCTCGAAGCCGGGGCTGCCGCCGATCCACAGGGCCGCGAAGCCGAGCTCCTCCAATTCGGCGGCCGCCTCGCGGATTTCGCCGAGCCGGTTCGGGTCGTCCGAGTGGAGGCCCGCGCTCCAGATGCCGAACGTACCGAGGTCAGAAGTGAGATCCATGATCACTCCAATCGGAGGCGGCTTCCGCTTATTCCGATTCTCAGGTGTTTCACAGGATGCCGAAAGAGCGCTCTCAGCCTTCCCGCCCACGATCTCGGCATGACCACCGCCACGCCGCACAGGCGTCCCCAGCTGCTGCACGACGACACGAGCGCCGCCGTCCGGGTCCTGGTCGTCGACGGCGAGGCCGTGCCGGCCGAACGGCTCTCCCACGCCCTGCGCTGCGAGGGCTGGGACGTACGGGCGGCCGCCGACGGCGCCGAAGCGGTCCGCTGTGCCCGCACCTTCCGGCCGGACGCCGTCGTCCTGGACGCGCGCCTGCCCGGGCCGGACGGCGCGGCCGCGCTCGGGCGGCTGCGGGGGGAGCTGCCGGGCGTGCCGGTGCTTTTCCTTGCCGGTTCCGGTGGTTCCGGTGGTTCCGGTGCGGTCTCCGGTGTGGTCTCCGGCGGGGGCCGGGTCGGCGCCGGGCTCACCGCCGGGGGTGACGACTGCGTCGTCAGGCCGTTCGGCGTCGAGGAGGTCGTCGCCCGGCTGCGCGGCCTGCTGCGCCGGTCGCGGACGACGGCCTCGCGCGGCGGGGCCGTCCTGACCGTCGGCGACCTCGTCCTGGACGAGGACAGCCGGGAGGTCTTCCGGGGAGGCGCGGACATCCACCTGACCGCCACCGAGTTCGAGCTGCTGCGCTTCCTCATGCGCAATCCGCGCCGGGTGCTCAGCAAGCCGCTCATCCTCGACCGGGTGTGGTCCTACGACTTCGGCGGCCGGGTCAACGTCGTCGAGCTCTACATCTCCTACCTCCGCCGGAAGATCGACGCCGGCCGGCCGCCGATGATCCACACCCGGCGCGGGGCCGGATACCTCATCAAACCGGCCGGGGGAGAGTGACGCCGAAATTCCCTTGTACGGCGTAGAAGGTCTCTTGTACGGTGTACAGCGACACCAGACGTACACCGTACAAGGGGGGCTCCCATGGCTGCGACGACCACCGACTCACCACCCAGCGCCACCGGCGGCGGGCAACACCGTCTTCCCACCCGGTGGCTGATCCTCGCGGTCATCTGCCTGGCCCAGCTCACCGTGCTGCTGGACAACACCGTCCTGACCGTCGCGATCCCCTCCCTCACCGAGGACCTCGGCGCCGCGACCTCCGACATCCAGTGGATGATCAACGCCTATTCGCTGGTCCAGGCCGGTCTGCTGCTCACCGCCGGCAGCGCCGCCGACCGCTACGGACGCAAGAAGCTGCTCGCCGTCGGCCTCGCCCTCTTCGGCATCGGCTCGCTGGGGGCGGCGCTCTCCGAGACCACCGGGCAGCTGATCGCCGCCCGGGCCGGCATGGGCGTCGGCGGCGCCCTGCTGATGACCACGACGCTGGCCGTCGTCGTCCAGGTCTTCGACGCCGACGAACGGCCCAAGGCCATCGGGCTGTGGGGCGCGGTCAGCTCGCTCGGCTTCGCGGCCGGACCCCTCATCGGCGGCGCGCTGCTCAACCACTACTGGTGGGGCTCGATCTTCCTCATCAACCTGCCGGTCGCCGTCCTCGGCCTGCTGGCCGTCCTCAAGTGGGTGCCCGAGTCGAAGAACCCCTCCGGCGACCGGCCCGACCTGCTCGGCGCGCTGCTGTCGACGATCGGCATGACGGGCGTCGTCTTCGCGATCATCTCCGGCCCCGGCCACGGGTGGACCTCCGGCCGGGTACTGGGTTCCGCCTTCGTCGGCCTGGTCACCCTGGCCTTCTTCGCCCTGTGGGAGCGGCGCTTCCCGTACCCCATGCTGGACATGCACTTCTTCCGCAACAACCGGTTCGTCGGTGCGGTCTCCGGCGGCATCCTCGTCGCCTTCGGCATGGGCGGCTCGTTCTTCCTGCTCGGCCAGCACCTGCAGCTGGTGCTCCACTACGACCCGCTCGAGACCGGCCTGCGCATGACGCCGCTGGCGCTGGTCATCGTCGTCCTCAACTTCACGGGCGTGGGCGCCCGGCTGCTGCCGAAGATCGGTACGCCCGGTGCGATCGCGGGCGGCATGGGCCTGCTGGCGGCCGGCCTCGCGGCGATCGCGGTGCTGGGCGCCGACGGGTACGGCGGGATGCTGCTGGGGCTGATCCTCATGGGCATGGGCATCGCGCTGTCCATGCCGGCCATGGCCAACGCGATCATGTCCGCGATTCCGCCGGAGAAGGCGGGCGTGGGGGCCGGGGTCAACGGCACCCTCCAGGAATGCGGCAACGGGCTCGGCGTGGCGGTGCTGGGTGCCGTCCTCAACTCCCGCTTCGCCGCGCTGCTGCCGGCTGTTGCGGCGGGGGCGGGGTCCCTGCCGGAGGCTCTGGCGCGGGCGGGATCGGAGGAGGAGCGGGCGACGATCTCGGACGCGTTCGCTTCTGGGGTGCAGGCGAGTCAGTTGGTGGGGGCGGGGGCTGTGCTGGCTGGTGGTGTGGTGGCGGCCGTGCTGTTGTGGCGGGCGGAGCGGGTGGATCGCTGACGGTTCGTTGTGGGGCGGGGTGCGTTGTGGTGCGGGGTGCGTTGTGGTGGGGGCGGGGCCGGGGTGGGATGGGCCGGGCCCTTACGGGGCTGGATTATTTACGGCCCGGAGCCCCGAGACGGGATTCGTGCCCGGTACTTGGGCCGCAAATAACCCTGACGCCCCTTCCAGGGCCCGGCCCATCCCACCCCGGCCCCTCCCGCCGGGACCTCGTCCGGGGGTGGGTGCCCCGCTCGCCGAACCTCGCCCGCGGGTGGGTGCCCCGTACGGGCTGGTTCTCGCCCGCGAGTGGGTGGGCGCTGTGCCCGGCCGGATCTCCGTCTGGGGGTGGTTACCCCGTACGGGGCGGCTCTCCGGCCCGCCGGCCGGTGGCTGTCTGTTCCGGGCGTGCCCCGAACCGCGTCCCGCCCCCGCGCTCCTGCACCCGCCCCCGCGCCCCGCGCCCCGCGCCCAGCGCCCCGGGCCCCGGGCCCCGGGCCCCGTCTAGCATCATCGCAATTGCTCGATTGCGTACAGCGCGCACCGGACGCATCCCGCTGTGCACACCGCTCCATCCACAGCCGTCGGAAAGTGAGAGATCCCCATGGCAAGCAGCCTGCGGACCAGTGTGTGGCTGGCCGGTGAGGGAGAGGCCAAGGCCCCGAAGCGCAAGGGGGCGGAGGTTGGGGGGCTGGATCGGGATCGGATCGTGGCCACCACGGTCCGGATGCTCGATGCCGAGGGGCTGGCGAAGTTCTCGATGCGCCGGCTGGCGGCCGAGCTGGGTGTGACGGCCATGTCGGTCTACTGGTACGTCGACAACAAGGACGACCTCCTCGAGCTGGCGATGGACCAGGCGTCTGCCGACATGGGCGTCCCCGATGTGTCCGACGAGAGCGCCGACTGGCGCGATCAGGTCCGTGAGCTGGCCACCGAGTACCGCAAGATGCTCGTCGCCCACCCCTGGGTCGCCCAGCTGGTGGGCCGGTACCTCAACATCGGCCCCCACTCCATGGCCTTCTCCGAAGCCGCGCTGACGGTGATCCGACGCATGGGGCTGGGGGACCGGGGAGTGACCGGTGCGCTCAACGCCGTCTTCCAGTTCGTCTACGGCTTCGCGACGATCGAAGTGCTCTACCGGGAGCGTTGCCGTGAGGCCGGAGTGAGCGAGGACGAGTACCTCCAGCAGGTCATGGGCGTGATCTCCGACCGGCCCGAGTTCTCCACCCAGTACAAGGAAGCGGTCGAGATGGTCGAAGCCCGCAGCGCCGAGTCCATCGCGACCCTCCGGGACCAGGACTTCACCTACGCCCTCGACATGATGATCGCCGGTATGGAAGCCATGCGGGCCGCCGCTGCGTGAGCCACACCCCGCCGCCCCATGCGCCTTCGGCGCGTGGGGCGGCGTTTTGTATGGAGACCACTCCAGCAGACGGCGTTCCGGCGGGAGTGGCACCCACCCCCTCCCCCACCCACCCACCCCCGGGCGGCGTTCCGGCGGGAGGGGCCGGGGTGGGATGGGCCGGGCCCTGGAAGGGGCGTCAGGGTTATTTGCGGCCCAAGTACCGGGCACGACCCCATCTCGGGGCTCCGGGCCGTAAATAATCCAGCCCCGTAAGGGCCCGGCCCATCCCGCCCCGGCCCCGCCCCCACCACAACGCACCCCGCACCACACAAACGGCAAAGCCCCGGTACCGGTCCGCACGAGGCCGTCCCCTGCCTCATCAAGCGTGCGTCCCACTACCGGGGCCAAGGCCCACGGACCGTTCATGCCGTTCAGATCCGGGGCCACCGGCGACGCGGGGCGCGCTTCCGCTCGTAGCGCGCCCCCCGCCGGCCGGGGTCTGGGTCGGTCAGCCGGCCTGCCGGGCCGACGCGGCGGCGCCCGACGGCGCCTCTTCCGCTTCCGCGGAGGCGGAGGCGGAGGCGGCGGAAGAAGACTTCGGCCCGCCGTCCGCGTTGGACTTCAGCGCGACCTCCTTGATGAAGAGGGTCACGATGAAGGCGATCAGCGCGCACGGCGCCGCGTAGAGGAAGACGTCGCCGACGGCGTGCCCGTAGGCGCTCTCCACGACGGTCCGGATCGGCGCCGGCAGGGCGTCGAGGTCGGGGATGCCGCCCCCGCCGGTGCCGCCGTGGCCCATCGCGGCCGCGGCCTTCGGCCCGAGGGCCGTGATGCCGTCCTTGACGTAGTCGGGGACCCGGGTGGCCAGCACCGCGCCGAGCGCGGAGACGCCGACCGCGCCGCCGAGGGAGCGGAAGAAGGTGACGACGGAGCTCGCGGCGCCGAGGTCCTTGGGCTCGACCTGGTTCTGTGCGGCGAGCACGAGGTTCTGCATCATCATGCCGATGCCGAGGCCGGTGAGGGCCATGTAGACGGCGAGCTGCCAGTACGCGGTGTCGTAGCGCATGGTGCCGAGGAGGCCGAGGCCGGCCGTGAGCAGGATGCCGCCGCTGAGGAGCCAGGCCTTCCAGCGGCCGGTCTTGGTGATGACCTGTCCCGAGACGGTGGACGAGATGAACAGGCCGGCGATCATCGGGATGGTCAGCACGCCGGACATGGTCGGCGACTCGCCGCGCGCCAGCTGGAAGTACTGGGAGAAGAAGACCGTGCCGGCGAACATCGCGACGCCGACGAAGAGGCTGGCGAGCGAGGAGAGGGCGATGGTCTTGTTGCGGAACAGCCGCAGCGGAATGATCGGTTCGGACGCCTTCGACTCCGTGAGGATGAAGAGCGCGGCGAGGACCAGCGAGCCGCTGACCATGACGGCGGTCTGCCAGGAGATCCAGTCGTAGTCCTTGCCCTTGCCGGCCCGGGTGACCCAGATCAGCAGCAGGGTGACGGCGGCGGTGATGAAGAACGCGCCCAGCCAGTCGACCTTGACCTTGCGCTTGACGACCGGGAGCTTCAGCGTCTTCTGCAGCACGATGAGCGCGATGACCGCGAACGGCACGCCGACGTAGAAGCACCAGCGCCAGCCGAGCCAGTCGGTGTCGGTGATGACGCCGCCCAGCAGCGGGCCGCCGACGGTGGCGACGGCGAAGGTCGCGCCGAGGTAGCCGCTGTAACGGCCGCGCTCACGCGGGGAGATCATGGCGGCCATGATGATCTGGGCGAGGGCGGACAGGCCGCCGACGCCGATGCCCTGCACGACGCGGCAGGCGATCAGCATGCCGGTGTTCTGCGACAGGCCGGCGACGACCGAGCCGGCCACGTAGACCACGAGGGCCAGCTGGACGAGCAGCTTCTTGCTGAAGAGGTCGGAGAGCTTGCCCCACAGCGGGGTGGAGGCGGTCATCGCGAGCAGCGAGGCCGTGACGACCCAGGTGTAGGAGGACTGGCTGCCGTGGAGGTCGTGGATGATCTCCGGCAGGGCGTTGGAGACGATCGTCGAGGACAGGATCGCCACGAACATGCCCAGCAGCAGTCCGGAGAGCGCCTCCATGATCTGACGGTGCGTCATGGGCGCGGCTATGGGCGCCTCCGCTTCGGCGGCGTCCCGCACACCCGCTGGTGTGGACTTGGCCATGGACTTCCTTTTCTCGCTCGGGTTTTCAGGCTGATGTACGGGGGATCCGGCATTCGCCGAAGCTTTCGCGGAGTCGCTTCATCAGGTCGATGAGCTGCCCGACGTCGTCGTCGGACCAGTCGCGCAGGCAGGTGGCGAGCGCGTCGGTGTAGCGCCCGCTCACCTCCTGCAGCTTGTCGGTGCCGCTGGGGGTCAGGCTCAGCTGCCGGGACCGCTTGTCCAGCGGGTCGGGCTGCCGGTCGATCCAGCCGCGGTCGGTGGCGTGGGCGACGTGCCGGCTGGTGACCGAGGCGTCGATGCCCATCAGCTCGCCGAGCCGGCTCATTCGCATGCCGCCGTGCTGCTTGAGCAGGGCGAGGAGCATGGCCGTCGCGGGCGGGCAGTCGTGCGGCAGGGCGCGGCCCAGGCCGCGCTTGACCGCGCCGATGGCGCTGAGTTGCTTGGCGAGCTCTTCGTACTGTTCCTGTGCCGCCACCGGCCTTGGCTCCTCGACTCCGGAGTTAGGTTGCTTAGGGCAACCATAGAGACAATTGGTTGCTGAAGGCAAACGAAAATTGCGCAAAACGGGTAAAGGAAGGCTCAAGGGTTGCTTGCGAGGCCGTAAAACGGCAGGTCAGACCCAGTCCACGGCGACGTCACGGGTCTCCACGCGCATGCCCGGCGGCACCCGCCAGGCGTCGGCGCAGACCGTCCAGGTCTGCTGCACGGACTCCCCGGGGCGGATCGGCGCCGGGAGGGCGTGGGTGGAGGAGACCGTCCACCAGTCGATGCCGAGGAGGTCGGTGATGTGGGTGCCCAGGGTGACGGTGCCGCCGGTCACGGGGCTGCCGCCGGTGTTGGTGAAGATGAGCGTGACCCGCTCGCACCAGCGGTCCTCGGCGGGCTCGCGGCGCGGTTCGCTCACGCCGAGCGCGGCGGGCGCGGGCGCGGGTGTGGGCCGCGAGGGCGGCGAAGGCGGCGAGGGGCGCGAGGGCGGGGGCGGCGGCGTGGCCGGGCCTGTGGCCGGCGGTCGCGCGGGGAGTGACGAGGGGCGCGGCGGGCGAGTGGGTGGGATGCCGCCGCTGCCGCTCGGGGTGGCCGCGGCCTCGCTTGTGGCGGGGGCCGGGCGGGGGCTGTGCGTGGCGCTCGTACCGTTCGTGCTCGTCGCCGGAGCGGAGGGAGAGGTGGTGCCCGGGCTCCGCGTGGGCGGGGGCGTCGGCCTCGTGCCCTCCAGGGGGACGAGATCCACGCCGCCTCTCGGCGGCACCGGGCCGGGCCCGGACGCGCCGCGTCCGGCGGCCCCCGTGGCGACGTAGCCGTCGCGTTCGCCGCCGCCGCAGCCCGTGAGCGACGCGCCCAGAGCGAGCGCGCAGAACGCCGTGGCACAGGCGAGCGTCTTCCGTCGCATCGGCCCAGTGTCTCTGACGGTACGTCAGCTGTACATGGTTCCGGGCCGATGTGCCCTCCGTCCGCTCAGTCGGCGATGAGCCCCTCGCGCAGCTGCGCCAGCGTGCGCGTGAGCAGCCGGGAGACGTGCATCTGCGAGATCCCGACCTCCTCGCCGATCTGGGACTGCGTCATGTTGGCGAAGAAGCGCAGCATGATGATCTGCCGCTCGCGCGGCGGCAGCTTGGCCAGCAGGGGCTTGAGCGACTCGCGGTACTCCACGCCCTCCAGGGCCGTGTCCTCGTAGCCGAGGCGGTCGGCCAGCGAGCCCTCGCCGCCGTCGTCCTCGGGGGAGGGGGAGTCCAGGGAGCTGGCGGTGTAGGCGTTGCCGACGGCGAGGCCGTCGACCACGTCCTCCTCGGACACGCCCAGGCACAGGGCCAGTTCCGGGACGGTCGGGGAGCGGTCGAGCTTCTGTGCGAGCTCGTCGCTGGCCTTGGTGAGGGCGAGGCGCAGCTCCTGCAGCCGGCGCGGCACGCGCACGGACCAGCTCGTGTCGCGGAAGAAGCGTTTGATCTCGCCGACGACGGTGGGCATCGCGAACGTCGGGAATTCGACGCCGCGTTCGCAGTCGAACCGGTCGATCGCCTTGATCAGGCCGATGGTGCCGACCTGGACGATGTCCTCCATGGGTTCGTTGCGGCTGCGGAAGCGGGCCGCGGCGTACCGCACGAGGGGGAGGTTGAGTTCGATGAGGGTGTCGCGGACGTACGTACGTTCGGCGCTGTCCCGCTCGAGCGTGGCCAGCCGCAGGAAGAGGGAGCGGGAGAGGGTGCGGGTGTCGATGGCTTCGCAGTCGTCGAGCACGGCGTGCGGTGCGTCGTTGGCGAGCACCTTCGCGCTGCCCAGGTCTACGGACATGCCACCCCCTTGAGGTCGCGGACGGGTCACAGCGGCCACCCCGGTCGAGAGTACGGCCGGGGGTTTCAGCCTCCACCTGAATACCGGAGGCTGCGCTGTGGCAAACGCAGTTCCTGCAGAATGTCACATGTCGGCAACACGCTGTAGCGTCAAGTCGACTTATCTTCCCCACGACACCGGGGGGAGGGTCACCCGGGAGGGTTAGGCCTCGATTCGATTTGCGGAGCGCAGCCGGGCGAAGCTTCGTGAGAGTAGCCGGGACACATGCATCTGCGACACCCCCAGCTCCGCGCTGATCTGCGACTGCGTCAGATTGCTGTAGTAGCGCAGCAGCAGGATGCGCTGCTCCCGCTCCGGCAGCTGTACGAGCAGGTGGCGCACGAGATCGCGGTGCTCGACGCCCGCGAGCGCGGGGTCCTCGTAGCCGAGCCGGTCCAGCAGTCCGGGCAGGCCGTCGCCCTCCTGGGCGGCCTCGAGGGAGGTCGCGTGGTACGAGCGGCCGGCCTCGATGCAGGCCAGCACCTCGTCCTCGGCGATCTTGAGGCGCTCGGCGATCTCGGCGGTGGTCGGGGACCGGCCGTGCAGCACGGTGAGGTCCTCGGTCGCGCCGTTGACCTGCACCCACAGCTCGTGGAGGCGGCGCGGGACGTGCACGGTGCGGACGTTGTCGCGGAAGTACCGCTTGATCTCCCCGACGACCGTCGGCATGGCGAAGGTGGGGAACTGCACCCCGCGGTCGGGGTCGAAGCGGTCGATGGCGTTGATGAGGCCGATGGTGCCGACCTGGACCACGTCCTCCATCGGCTCGTTGCGGCTGCGAAAGCGCGCCGCGGCGTACCGCACGAGGGGGAGGTTGGCTTCGATCAGGGCGGCGCGCACGCGGGCGTGCTCGGGCGTGCCGGGCTCGAGTGCGGCGAACTCCTTGAAGAGCACCTGCGTCAGGGCCCGGGCGTCCGCGCCCCGGCTCTCGCGGCTGCGCGCGGCGGCCCCGGCGAGGTCGCCGTCGCCGGGCTCCGCGGCGTCGTCGGTCCGGTGCGGTTCGTCGGTGGGGTTGTCGCTCCGGAGGGGGGCTTCGGGCGCTGTACGGGCCGGCACGGTCACCACCCCTTTTCGGTCAACTCATCCGGCAAAAGCGGTCATAGCATCACAAGACATGTGCACTGTGTGCAAGCACCGCATAACACCGTGTTGACGTGAAGAAGCGCCCCTCACCGGGGCGGTGAGGGGCGCTCCTACGGGCCGTGCGGCGATGTCAGAACGGGTAGTCGGCGATCACCCACGTGGCGAATTCGCGCCACTGGCCGACGCCCGCCCGGTGGGCGGGGTGGTCGAGGTAGCGCTGGAGCGCGTCGGTGTCCTCGACGGCGGAGTTGATGGCGTAGTCGTAGGCGATCGGCCGGTCGGAGATGTTCCAGCCGCATTCCCAGGAGCGCAGCTCCGGGATCTGCTCGCCGAGCTCCTCGAACGCGCGCACGCCCGCGACGACGCGCGGGTCGTCGCGCTCGACGCCCTCGTTGAGCTTGAACAGGACGAGGTGGCGGATCACAGGCTGCCTCTTCGCTTCGTCGCGCTGATGCCGCCGCGGGCGCCCGGCGGGCCGGGTCCTCAGCTGATCAGCTGGGTCATGAACTCGCCGATGTTGTTGGCGGCGTCCGAGATCCCTTCGAACCCTATCTGCACCAGCTCGGCCGCACGGGCGGGGGAGTGGATGATCGTGTAGGCCACGAAGACGGCGAGTCCCCAGAGCGCGACCTTCTTCGTCTGCACCATGAACCGCTGCCTCCCCTGCTGTCCCCTGTGCGGTCGCGAGAGTCTATCCGTGCAGGCGTGCGAACGGACGTATGGCCGAAACCTATGGGCGCGTCGCCTGGACGAACCCCGGGCGAACGGTGTGGGGCTCTTCACGCCCCTCACGCCGTCTTTAAGGACCTTCGGCCCTGTGAAGAAGGCCCTTCGCCCGCCATTCCGGGCGCCGGCCGGGCGGAGGATGGGGGGTGCCCGCGGGTCTGGCAGGAATCCGGCGGGCAGGGACACGGAACCTCACTGCGGGGTCCGGGCCGCGCGCTTCCCCCCGACCGCGGCCCGTACTTGGAGGCCGTGTCCTCGCCGGGGGAGGCGGCCGGCCCCCCCGATGCCGCCTCCCCCGTCCTGCATGTGCCGGAAGCCCCGGCTCCGGACCGTTTCGCGCACAGGTCCGGGGCCGGGGCTTTCCTGTCATCACGGGTGCGTGTCGGAGGTGATATCGGACCCCCGCCGGGGCACCAGAAAGGCACACGATATGCCCGATGAGGGAGGGCGGTGAGGTTCGCCATGGGCGTGTACGAGCTCGCCTTCACCATGCGGGAACGCGTGGCCGGGGGAGCGGTGGTCGTCGAACTGCTCGGCGAGATCGACATCTTGGCGGAACAGACGCTGGGTCCCCCGCTCGAGGCGCTGGCGGGGCGGTGCCGCGGGGACCTCGTCATCGACCTGCGCGGAGTGACGTTCCTCGACGCCAGCGGGGTGCGGCTGCTGCTGCGGGCGCGCGGTCGGACCGCCCGGTGCGGGGCGCGGCTGCGGCTCGTACGGGGTGGGGCGATGGTGTCGAAGGTGATCCGGATCGCCGGCGTCGAGCCGGCGTTCACGTGGCTGGACGCCTTCCCGCCGTCGGCGGTGGGCAGCGTGCCGGCCTGACGCCCCGGCGCGGGCGCGGGCGCGCGCGGCACGCGGGAGAGCGGCCCCGCGTCAGCCGCCGCCCGTCACACGCCAGTCGGGGAACTCCTCGTCCAGCAGCGCCCGGACGTCCGCCGCCTCCGCGGCGCCGCGCCGCTCCAGCACGTCGTACGCCTCCCGCAGGCAGCCCAGCGCGATCCTCGGCTCGCCCAGCGCCGGCAGCGCCCGGCCGCGGGCGGCCAGGGCCAGGCCCCGGCAGTAGGCGTCGCCGAGCCCGGCCTCGGCCTCCAGCGCCCGGTCGGCGGCGGTGACGGCCTCGCGGTGCTGACGCTGGTCCAGCCGGCAGTGCGCCAGATGCGCCCACAGCAGCGCCGTCCGGCGCGGATCGGTCTCCAGTCCCAGGGCCTCGCGCAGCCGGTCGGTGGCGGTCGCCGCCCGGTCGGCGGCCAGGAGCGTGCGGCCCGCCAGGTGCAGGACGGCGGGCAGGACCGCCGCGTGCTCCTCCTCGCGGGCCTCCTCGGTCGCCTCGTTGGCGGCGGCGAGCGCCTCCTCCGCACGCCCCAGCCCGATGTACGCGCGCCCCGCGTGGGCCCGCGCCTCGAGGGCCGAGGTCATCGCCCCCTCGGCGCGCAGGTGCTCCTCGGCCTGGACGAGCAGGGGCAGGGCGTCGCCGGGCCGGCCCAGGGACAGCAGGACCACGCCGAGTTCGCCGGAGGTCAGGGTGAGCGCGAGCGGGTCGTCCGCCGCCTCGGCCAGCCGCAGGCACGCGCGCAGGTCCCGCTCGGCGCGCTCGTAGGTGTCGGGGCCGAAGCGGGGCGCGGCGAGCACGCGCAGCGCGCGGGCGGCGCTCGCGTCGTCCTCCCACTGCCGCGCCCGCTCCAGCGCCCGGCGGGCGGGCGCCTCGAGGTCCCGCTGGCGCGCGGTGCCCGTCGTCAGCCGGTCCCAGACGGTCAGCAGGTCGGCGGCCGGGCGCAGCGCGTCGGGGATGTCGAGGTCCAGGACCTGGCCGGTGAGGGCGAGCAGGTGCGGGTGGGCGTCGTGCAGCCAGGCGCGGGCGGTGTGGGCGTCGGGCAGGGGGCGGCCGGTGGTGACCAGGTGGTGGCGCAGGTGGCGCGGTACTGGGCTGTCGGGGCGTACGCGGAGCAGGGCGGTGACGGCCGTGGCGAGGTGGTGGTCGAGCAGCCGCAGCAGTGCGGCGTCGCGCACGGGCGGGCTGTCGGTGCGCTCGCTCTGCCGCCGGGCGAAGTCCCGGAGCGGGCCGGGGTGGCGGTGGCGGCCGGGGCCGGGCGGGTGGAGCAGGCCGGCCAAGGCGAGGGCCGCCAGGAGCGGCTCGGCGTCGGCCGCGTCGGGGAGTTCCAGCACGGCGGCGGCCGAGGCGGCGTCGACGGCGGGCACGTCGGCGAGGGCCAGGAGCCGGAAGGCGCGGGCGGGTTCGGCCTCGAGGCAGTCGTAGGCGACGCGGAAGGCGGCCTCGGTGGCGAGGTCGCCCGGGTGGGCGTCGCCGGTGTGGAGCTCCTCGAGGCGCGTCCGCTCGTCGCGCAGCCGCGCGGCGAGGTCGGCGGGGGTGAAGAAGGGGCGGGTGGTGAGCCGGGCCGCGGCGACGCGCAGGGCGAGCGGCAGCGTTCCGCAGGCGGCCACCACGGCGCGGGCGGCCTCGGCGGCGCCCCCGGCGGTGTCGCCCGCGAGCGCCGCGAGCATCGCCAGCGCCTCCTTCTCCTCCGGCACGGTCACCTCGACGCGCCCGGCTCCCGGCACCTCGAGGTCCGGTGCGCGGGTGGTGACCAGGACCGCGCAGCCGGGCGCGCCGGGCAGCAGCGGCAGCACCTGGCCGGTGCCGGCGGCGTCGTCGAGCAGCAGGAGCGCGCGGCGTTCGGCGAGCAGCGAGCGGTAGAGCGCGGTCCGCCGGGCGGTGCCCTCCGGCAGGGCGCCGTCGGTGACGCCGAGGGCGTGCAGGAGCCGGTCGAGGGCGGCCTCGGTCTCCAGCGGCTCGGGGCCGCTGCCGCGCAGGTCGAGGGTGATCAGGCCGTCGGGGTGGGTGGTGCGCAGGGCGTGGGCGGCGTGCAGGGCGAGGTCCGTCTTGCCGGCGCCGCCGGGGCCGGTGAGGACGACGACGGGTGCGGGGCGCCCGGCGGGGCCGGTGAGCGCGGTGCGGACGCGGGCGGCGAGCTCCTCGCGTCCGGCGAGGTGCGGGGCGCGGTCGGCGTCCGTGGCGTCGTTCCAGGGCAGGGGGTCCGGCCCGGCGGGGGCTTCGGGGGCGGTCGCCGGGGGCGGGGCCGCGGGGGTGGTGAGGGCGGGGTCGCGGGCGAGGACCTGTTCGTGCATCCGGGTGAGTTCGGGTCCGGGACCGCGGCCCCGTTCCCGCTCGAGCGCGCGCCGGGCCTCGGTGAACACCGCCAGCGCCTCGGCCTGCCGCCCGGCGCGGTGCAGGGCGTGCATGAGCAGGGCGCGGGTGCGTTCGCGCAGGGGGTGTTCGGCGGCCAGCGTGCGCAGCGCGGCGATGGCGCCGGCATCGCGCCCCAGCGCGAACGCGCACGCGAACAGGTCCTCCTGGGCCGTGACGCGCAGGTCGGCGAGCCGTGCGCGCTCGCGCTCGGCGTACGGGCCGGGGAGCGCGGACAGCGCGGTGCCCTCCCACAGGGCGAGCGCCGCGCCCAGGTGGGCGTACGCCCCGGCGAGGTCGCCGGCGGCGCGTGCGGCCTCGGCGGCTTCCCGGTGCCGGTGGAACACGGCGGCGTCGACGGCCTCGGGGTCGACCCGTGCGGCGTGGCCGCCGCCTTCGCTGACCAGCAGGGGGGTGCCCGGCGTGCGCTCCGGCTCGAGGGTGGCGCGCAGGCGCGCGAGGTAGTCGTGCAGGGTGTCCACGGCGCGCGCGGGCGGGGAGTCGCCCCACAGCGCCTCGATGAGCTCGTCCGTGGTGAGGGGCCGGCCGCCGCGCAGCAGCAGGATGGCGAGGACGGCCCGCTGTTCGGGGGAGCCGAGCGGCAGGGGCCGGCCGTCCATGTCCGCCCGTACGGGGCCGAGCACATGGAACCGCAGGCGCTGGGTCTCCTCGTCGCCGGACACGGGTCTTTCCGCTCCTCGCTGCGCTGTGCCCTTCGGGGGCCGTACTGAAGGCTGTACCGAATCAACCGGGTTTGACCGGAGCTCATAGGAATTGTCTGAAGAGCACAGTACTAGCGCGAGTCCGGGCCGCGCCGGAAGCGCGACCCGGACCCGTTTCACCCGATCAGGCGACGTCCTGCCGCATCCGCAGCAACGAGTCCGCCAGCCGGTCCACGTCCTGGGGGGTGTTGTAGAGCGCGAGCGACGCCCGCGCCGCGCTCTCCAGGCCGTAGTGGCGCAACGAGGGCTGGGCGCAGTGGTGCCCCGCCCGCACGGCGATGCCGTCCCGGTCGAGCAGGCGGGCGATGTCCGCCGGGTCCAGGCCCGCGAGGGTGAAGGTCAGCACCGCGATCTTGCCGGGCGCCGAGCCCAGGATCCGCAGCCCCGGCACCTCGCCGAGGGCCCGCTCGGCGTAGGCCAGCAGCTCCTGCTCGTACGCGGCCACGGCCTCGCGGTCGAAGCCCGTCAGCCAGTCGATCGCCGCCAGCAGCCCGGCGACGCCGGAGATGTGCCCGGTCCCGGCCTCGAAGCGGTGCGGCACGGGCGCGAACGTACTGCCCGTGAAGTCCACCTGGTCGATCATGTTGCCGCCGCCCTGCCAGGGCGGCATGGACTCCAGCAGCTCCGGCCGGCCGTAGAGCGCGCCGATGCCGGTGGGGGCGAACAGCTTGTGCCCGGAGAAGACGTAGAAGTCCGCGCCCAGGTCCCGCACGTCGACGGGGAAGTGCGCCACCGCCTGCGCGCCGTCGACCAGCACCTTGGCGCCGTAGCGGTGGGCGAGGGCCGCCATCTCCTTCACCGGCGGGACGGTGCCCAGCACGTTCGACGCCTGGCTGACGGCGACGAGCTGGGTGCGGAAGGAGAGCAGACCGGCGAAGGCGTCCTGGTCGACGCTGCCGTCCGCGAGGAGCGGCACGGGCACGAGCCGTGCCCGTTTCTCCTTGGCGAGCTGCTGCCAGGGGACGATGTTGGAGTGGTGCTCCAGCCGGGGGACCAGGATCTCGTCGCCGGGGCCGATGTTCGCCCGTCCCCACGTCTGGGCGACCAGGTTGATCGCCTCGGTGGTCCCGCGCGTGAAGACGATGTTGTCGGGGGACTCGGCGCCCAGGAAGCGGGCGACCGCGGCCCGTCCCGCCTCGTAGGTCTCCGTGGCCTCGCGGGCCATGGTGTGGGCGCCGCGGTGGATGTTGGAGTTGGCGGCGCTGTAGTACGTGCCCAGTGCCTCGATGACCTGGCGCGGCTTCTGGGTCGTGGCGCCGTTGTCGAGCCAGACCAGTGGTTGGCCGTTGACCGTGCGGTGCAGGACCGGGACGTCGCGGCGGGCGGTCTCGGGGTCGAAGCCGGTGGAGGCCCGGGGCGGGGTGGACGCCGGCGGGACCGGGGCCGGGCTCGGGGTCGGTGCCGGATTCGGGGCCGGGCTCGGGGCCAGGGCCGGCGAGCCCGGCGGGAGCGGGCCCGTCGCTCCTAAGGCGTCGTACGCCCGAACGTCAGGAATAGTCATGGTACTTGGACACCTCGACGTTCTGCAGGACGGCGGCGGCGTCCTCCACCAGCACGGCCGCGTTGAAGTACGCCGTGAGCAGGTACGAGGTGATGGCCTTCTTGTCGGTGCCCATGTCGCGCATGGACAGGCCCGGCTCGACCTCGTCCGGCACCCCGGCCGGGCGCAGCCCGATGACGCCCTGCTCGGCCTCGCCGGTGCGCATCAGCAGGACCTGGGTGACCCCGGCGCCGCCGGGGCCGGCGAACGGCATCTTGTCCGAGGGCAGCAGCGGCACCCCGCGCCAGGTCAGCAGCGGGCTGCCGAAGCGGGTGTCGATCACCGGCGGGACGCCCCGGCGGGTGCACTCGCGGCCGAACGCGGCGATGGCCCTGGGGTGGGCGACGAAGTAGCCGGGCTGCTTCCACACCCGCGACAGCAGCTCGTCCATGTCGTCGGGGGTGGGCGCGCCCGTGCGGGTCTGGACGCGCTGGCCCGGGGCGATGTTGTGCAGCAGGCCGAACTCGGGGTGGTTGAGGATCAGCGCCTCCTGGCGCTCGCGCAGCGCCTGGACGGTCAGGCCCGCCTGGACCCTGGTCTGGTCCATGGGCGCGTTGTAGAGGTCGGAGACCCGGGTGTGCACGCGCAGGACGGTCTGGGCGAGGGTCATGTGGTACTCGCGGGGCGTGTCCTCGTACTCGACGTACGTCCCCGGCAGTTCGGGCTCGCCGACGTGGCCGCCCGCGAGGTCCACCGGCACCTCGGAGCCGGGCACGGGCCCCTCGCCGGCGATGTGGGCGTCGAGCGCGGCGCGCAGCGACGCGTCGCGGCCGGCCAGGGAGTTGAGCGTGTCGAGCTCGACGGTCAGGGCGACGCCGGCGGTGAGCGCCTTGACGCGGAACGGCAAGGGCTGACATCGGGTCCAGGAGTCGAGGTCGAAGAACTGCCCGTCGCCGATGACCTCGAGCAGCGCGTCCTCGCCGTAGCGTCCGGTCACGCGCTTCTCCGCGCGGCCGGTGACGATCACCCACAGCTTGTCGCAGGCGCTGCCCTCATCGGCGAGGACCTGGCCCGGCTCGAAGGACACCTCGGTGAAGGCCCCGGCGAGTTCCGCTAACTGGCCCTCCTCGGCGCCCCGGAGGAAGGGCAGCTCCCGGAGGTCCTCCGGTACGACGCGGTGGCCGCCGCCCTCGCCGTAGCAGCTGATCCGGTCGTCGCCGAGGATGAACGTCCGCCTGCGGTTGACGCGGTACACGCCGCCCTCGACGTCGACCCAGGGCAGTGCGCGCAGCAGGTAGCGGGGCGTGATGCCGCGCATCTGCGGGGTGGTCTTGGTGGTCGTGGCCAACTGCCGTGCGGCATCCGGGCCGAGACTGAGGCGATCGTTCACGGGTGTCCTCCTCCGGTGGGCCCGCGCGGAGGTGCCGCGCGGGAGAACGAGAACCGATCGTCCGGTCGGGCCGTCGTCCGCCACAAGGTGCCGGCTCGGGGCGCGGGTCCTGAATTGATCGACATCTTGAACGACCGGCCCGATGCGGGGGCTTGTCGTCCGGATGCGCGTGCCCGTGACATGTGTGTCAGGCATCCGGCACCTGTCGGGCAGGTGCTCGAGCCCTCCTCCCCGGAGCTTTGGTCCGTACCAGGACTCGACCGGATTCGATCCCCCCGCCGGCCACCGGAATGTGCGGCTCTGCGGCAAGGGGGCGGTTCGGGCCGCCAGGGGGCGCGTAGAAGGGGCGTATCCGGCGGGTCCGGATTCACATATTCCGTGCGTGAGCAGGGGAGACGGCGCGGCCGGCGGTAAGCCGGGGCGGGTTCCGGCCGCCCGCGAGGTGGGGTCGGATTGTCCGAAGAGCGCTGTAAGCCCGGTGGCCGCAGGTGGGTAGGCTCGGCGTGCCTTCCGGACGGGACATCGCGTCCGTCACGGCACCCCCTCCTCGTTTCAGCGCCTTGTCGTGATCGTTTTCTCGTCCGGCATTTCCCGTGGGTACGCCGCTCGGCGCCCCAGGCGGTTCAGCGCCATCCGATTCGTACGTCCCCTCCATCGGTTCATGTGGCGTGCCCGCGGGACGGGGGCGCGCCCTGCCCAGACAGGAGAAACAGGCATGACCTCCAACGGCAGTTCCACGGCGGCCTACCCGGACGGGACCATCGTCACCACGGCGGGCACCGGCGCCGCCGGCTTCATCTCCGACGGCGGGCCCGCCGCCGGCACCCCGGTCAGCGGTCCGAACGGCGTCGCGGTGGACCGCTCCGGCAACCTCTACATCGCCGACACCGGCAACCACCGCGTCCGCAAGGTGACCCCGGCGGGGATCATCACCACCGTGGCCGGCACCGGCCAGGCCGGCTTCGTCTCCGACGGCGGCCCCGCCGTCGCCACCAGGCTCTACCACCCGACCGGCGTGGCGGTGGACGGCGCCGGCAACCTCTACATCGCCGACCGGCACAACCACCGCATCCGCAAGGTCACCACCAACGGGATCATCACCACCGTCGCGGGCAACGGCCAGGCCGGCTTCGTCTCCGACGGCGGCCCCGCCGTCGCCACCAAGCTCCACTACCCCTGGGCCGTGGCGGTCGACGCCGACGGCGGCCTGCTCATCTCCGACACCAACAACCACCGCATCCGCAAGGTGACGCCGGAGGGGAACATCCTCACGGTGGCGGGCAACGGCCAGGCGGGCTTCGTCTCGGACGGCGGGCCGGCCATCGCCACGAAGCTCTACCACCCCTTCGACGTGGTGGCGGACGGCGAGGGCGGCTTCGTCTTCGCGGACCGCTACAACCACCGGGTGCGGAAGGTGAGCGCCGCCGGCGTCATCACCACCGTCGCGGGCACCGGCACCGCCGGCTACGTCGCCGACGGCGGCCCCGCCGTGGGCGAGCGGCTGAACTACCCGATCGGCGTCGCGCTGGACGCCGCCGGCAACCTCTACATCGGCGACAACCACAACCACCGCGTGCGCAGGGTCAACCCCGACGGGATCATCACCACGATCGCGGGCACCGGAACCGCCGGGTACATCGCCGACGGCGGTCCCGCCGTCGGCACCAGCCTCTACTACCCCAACGGCCTCGCGGTGGCCCCCTCGGGGAGCCTGTACATCGCCGACGGCAGCAACCACCGCATCCGCCGGATCTACGGCGCGGCCGCGGTGCGGCCCCCGGTGCCGCCGCTCGCCGACCTCTACGGCGACGTGGTGGCCCCCGCCATCGCCCAGCGCGGCCAGGAGTTCGAGCTCGGCGCGCGGGTGCGCAGCCGCGGTCCGGCCACCGTCGACGGCGAGCACGTCACCGTCGTGCTGAACCTGCCGGCCGGCCTCATCCCCGGCCCCGGCGCCTCCGGCAGCCGGCTGAGCCGCACCTTCCGCGGCATCCAGCTCGCCCCGTACGGCGGTTCCCTGGACGGCGTCTTCCGGGTGGTGGCCCCCGAGTCCACGGCCCCGGGGACGTACGAGGCGACGCTGGAGATCCAGTACGGCGGCGAGCTGAACCTGAAGGACAACACCGAGATCCTGCCCGTCACCATCGTCGTCCCGGCCCCGCCGGCCAACGAGAAGGCGCTGACGATCTACCAGGAGGCCGTCCCGGAGGCCACCCCCGGCCAGGCCGTCCGCATCGGCCTGCGCTTCCTGTCGCCGACCGGCCAGCCGGTCAACCCCGGCGTCATCACCCAGCGCTACACCGCGCCCACTGGCTTCGCCTTCGCCGGACAGCCGCTGTACACGTACCACAACACCTCCGGCGGCGTGGTCTCCGGCGCCCTGGACTACGAGGTGTACGACGGCGGGCGCACCCTCGTCATCCGTGCCAACCCGCACCTCAACACCACCACGACCGACACCGGCAGCCTCGTGTACACCGTCCCGCTGCGGGCGCAGCCGGACGCCACGGCCGGGCTGAAGAGCGACGGTTCGGCGAGCATCGGGCAGCACGCCCCGGTGCAGATCCTGGCGAAGGTGACCGGCACGGCCGGCGAGTTCAGCGCGCGGGTGACCCAGTCGCAGCAGGACAAGGCGCGGGTGCGCCGGGGCCAGCAGTGGGTGTACCCGGCCGTGCTGACCGTCACCAACACCGGTCAGCGCGAGATCGGCGCCCAGCAGATCGTCCTCACCGCCCCGCAGGGGCTGCGCTTCACCGAGGACCGGGTCGTGATCTCGCGGCAGGGCACGGACGGCGAGCTCTCCTTCCAGGCCCGGCGTTCGGCGGACCAGCGCACCCTGACCGCCGACGACGTCCGTCTGGACCTGGCGCCCGGCCAGTGGGCGGTCCTCTACCCGGAGCTCGAGGTCGACGCGAACGCCCCGCTGGGCGCCGCGCAGGTCGGCATCCAGGTGGGCAGCCCGGTCTTCGCGTCGGGCCAGGCGGCGATCACCGTCGAGCCGTAGCGATCCGGCCGCGCGGGACGGCGGCCTGAGGAACCGCCCTTGGTCCGTGGGATCAAGGGCGGTTCCCTTTGCGCACGGTGGGGAAGTGGGGACCGGACAGATGGCCGGAAAGCATCGGCCTGTGGCGCGTTGATCGTTTCCCGGCACGGTGGCGTGATCGGGGGCTGGATTCCCGCATGGCCGAATTCGATCCATGGAATGGTCTATTCCGCCCGATAGGCGGTGGCTCGGGCCGTCCTGGACGACCGGCAATTTAATAGGACTGCCGAACAAAAGCGCAGTTCAAGGTCTCTTCCGCTAGTGTCCAACGGTGCGGGTGGGGCGCATTGCGCCACGCCTCTCGCCTGAGCCTTGAAACGCCCGGGACCGGTGTGTGGCGCGCAGACCGTGCGGACTCTCCGGCTCCGGGTGGCCGCCTCCCCTGCCCGCCGGCAGGGGCCCTGCCGACGGCGGATCCCGACGGCAGGACATAAGGAGGAGCAGAATTGGGTGCGAAAGACCTCGTGGACGAGCCGGAGCTCGTCCAGCTGCTGAGCCCGGAGGGCCAGCGGATCGATCATCCGCGCTATTCCCTGGACATCGGACCGGAAGCCCTGCGCGGGCTCTACCGGGACATGGTGCTGACGCGCCGCTTCGACAGCGAGGCCGTCACGCTGCAGCGCCAGGGCGAACTGGGCCTGTGGGCGTCGCTGCTGGGCCAGGAGGCCGCGCAGATCGGCTCCGGCCGTGCGACCCGGCCCGACGACTACGTCTTCCCCTGCTACCGCGAGCACGGCGTCGCCTGGACGCGGGGCGTGGACCCCCTCAAGCTGCTCGGCATGTTCCGTGGCGTCAACCACGGCGGCTGGGACCCCAACGAGAACAACTTCCACCTCTACACGATCGTCATCGGCCCGCCGCTGCTGCACGCGGCCGGCTACGCGATGGGCGTGGCCCACGACGGCGCGGACACCGCCGTCCTGTCGTACTTCGGCGACGGCGCCTCCAGCCAGGGCGACGTGGCGGAGGCCTTCACCTTCGCGTCGGTCAACAACGCCCCGGTCGTCTTCTTCTGCCAGAACAACCAGTGGGCCATCTCCACGCCGACCGAGCGCCAGACCCGGGTGCCCATCCACCGGCGGGCCGCCGGCTGGGGCTTCCCCGGCGTGCGCGTCGACGGCAACGACGTGCTGGCCTGTCTGGCGGTCACCCGGGACGCCCTGGAGCGGGCCCGCTCGGGCCAGGGGCCGATGCTCATCGAGGCGCTGACCTACCGCATGGGCGCCCACGCCACCTCCGACGACCCCACGCGCTACCGGGAGGACGCCGAGCGGCGGGAGTGGGAGGCCAAGGACCCGATCCTGCGGCTCGAGCGGCACCTGTCCCAGGAGGGGTACGCCGACGCCGCCTTCTACGCCGAGGTGGCGGAGGAGGGCGAGCGGCTCGCGCGCAGGATCCGCGAGGGCGTGCGGGCCATGCCCGACCCCGACAGCGCGGCGATGTTCCGGCACGTCTACGCCGACGGCCACGAGCTCGTCACGGAAGAGCAGAACCGTTTCGCTGAGTACCAGGCCTCGTTCGAGGAGGGCAACTGACGTGGTGTCCCAGGAGATGACGCTCGCGGGCGCCCTCAACGCCTCCCTGCGCAGGGCGCTCGAGGACGACGAGAAGGTGCTGATTTCCGGCGAGGACGTGGGCAGGCTGGGCGGCGTCTTCCGCGTCACCGACGGCCTGCAGAAGGACTTCGGC
The DNA here is from genome assembly GCF_014655595.1 of Streptomyces griseocarneus. GTDB lineage: Bacteria > Actinomycetota > Actinomycetes > Streptomycetales > Streptomycetaceae > Streptomyces > Streptomyces griseocarneus. Next base: position 393,124 of record NZ_BNBL01000004.1, read on the forward strand.
GAGGCCCGGGTCTCCGACTCGCCGCTCGCCGAGTCCGGCATCGTCGGCACGGCGATCGGGCTCGCGCTGCGCGGATACCGGCCCGTGGTGGAGATCCAGTTCGACGGGTTCGTCTTCCCCGCGTTCAACCAGATCGTCACCCAGCTGGCGAAGATGCACGCCCGCTCCCTGGGTACCGTCCGGCTGCCGGTCGTCGTGCGGATCCCCTACGGTGGCGGGATCGGCGCGATCGAGCACCACAGCGAGTCGCCCGAGGCGTACTTCATGCACACCGCCGGACTCAAGGTGGTCTCGCCCGCCACCGCCGAGGACGGCTACTGGATGCTGCGGCAGGCCATTCAGAGCGACGACCCGGTGATCTTCTTCGAGCCGAAGCGCCGCTACTGGGACAAGGCGCCCGTCGACACCTCGGCGGCGCCCGCGCCCCTGCACAAGGCCCGCGTCGTCAGACCCGGGACCGACGCCACGCTCGTCACCTACGGCCCCACGGTCAGGGTGGGCCTGGAGGCGGCCGCCGCGGCGGCCGAGGACGGCACCTCGCTGGAGGTGGTGGACCTCCGCTCGCTCTCCCCGCTCGACTTCGCCACGGTGCGGGCGTCGGTGGAGAAGACCGGGCGGCTGGTGGTGGTCCACGAGGCCCCCGTCTTCGTCGGGCCCGGTGCCGAGGTCGCCGCCCACGTCCAGGAGCGCTGCTTCTACCACCTGGAGGCACCGGTCCTCAGGGTCGGCGGCTTCCACGCCCCGTACCCGCCGTCCCGGCTGGAGGACGACTACCTCCCGGGCCTGGACCGGGTGCTCGACAGCGTCGACCAGGTGCTCGCGTACTGACGCGCGGGCACGCCGCTTCTCGGAGCTGCCGATTCCCGGACAGGCCTGCGGGCCCGCCGCGGCCGGGTGGTCGCGGCGGGCCCGTACGGCCGGGCCCTAGGACCGGGCGGCCAGCGGGTTCGCCGGGCGGCCCGTCCTGCTGGGCGGCAGGGTCCAGTCCTCGCGGTTGGCGAGGGTCTGGGCGACGGAGATGAAGGCGGCCACCGCCCGCGAGTTGTTGGACCGGGGGCTCATCCCGATGGCCAGCTTCCGGGAGACCGTGGGCGTCAGCGGCACGACGCGCAGGCCGGCCGGCATGACGGGCATCGCCAGGGAGGGCAGCACCGTGATGCCGTGTCCTCCCGCGACCATGGCGAGCAGGGCGTTCACGTCCTGCACCCGATAGGCGATGTCGGGCTCGAGGCCGACCGTGCGGAACATCGCCCGGACCATGGCCTCCATTCCGCCCACCGGCAGCAGGAGCGGTTCGGTGGAGAGCTGCTGGACGCGCAGTCCGGCATTCTGCGCCAAACGGTGCCCGGTGGGCAGGACGGCGTACATCCGGTCCTGCAGCAGCGGGATGGTGGAGAGTTCCTTCTTGGGCAGCGTCACGATGCCGACATCGATGGCGTAACCACGCAGCCAATCGGCGATCTGCATATCCGGGCCGTCGCGCAACTCGATTTCCAGCTGCGGATGTCGGGTACGGAGAGCGGTCATCAGAGCGGGCAGCAGCCGGCACGCGAAACTCTGGCTCGTGCCGATCCGGATCCGCCCCCGCAGGTCCGCGGGCGAGTTGTTCGCGGCGTGGCGCATCTGCTCCGAGTGCATGAGCACGGCACGGGTATGTGCCAATACGCGACGTCCCGTCTCGGTAAGCTCGATTCCGGTTCTGTCCCGCTTCATGAGGCCGACCCCGAGCTCTTTTTCCAGGCTCGATATGGCATGGCTCACGGCGGACTGGCTGATGTCCAGTGCCCGGGCCGCAGCAGTGAAGCTGCCCGTGTCAATAATCGCTGCAAAGGCGGCGCATTGCGAAAGCTTCATAAAACGATATGGCTCCGCACGCCAGGATGACGCGGCGCACGGAGCCAACCCCCCTCAAGTTCAGCTCGGCCCGTCCAGGATACCTGCTCGAGTATCTGTGAGCGAGGCTCATGTATCGCGAAAGAAACATCTTTCGCGCCGCTTAAGCGGGGCTTAAGCCGAAAGGGGAAAAGGGGCTTTATCGCGTGATTCTTTGTGGACCGGGTCGTTTACCGCTCAGCGGCCGGGAGCCACCGCGGCGGCGACGGTGGTGGGCAGGGCCGGCCGGCGGCCGCGCTCGTACGCCGCGATGGCCTCCTCGTGCAGCAGGGTCGCGGCGATGGCGTCGAGTCCGGCGAGCATCCGGTCGCGGGCGTCCTCGTCCAGGGTGAACGGATGGACGCGGTCCGCGCAGCGGACCTCCAGCCGCTCGAGGTCGACGGTCACCTGCGTCTCGGGCGCCGACTCCACGGTCTCCCACAGCTCCTCGACCGTGGCGAGCGGGAGCTGGACGGTCAGCAGCCCGTTCATCAGCGAGTTGCCGCGGAAGATGTCCCCGTACCGGGGGGCGATGACCACCTTGAAGCCGTAGTCCTGCAGGGCCCACACGGCGTACTCGCGGGAGGACCCGGTGCCGAAGTCGTTGCCCGCGATCAGCACCGTCGCCTTCGCGTGCTGGGGCTGGTTGAGGACGAACGACGGGTCGTCGCCGCGCCAGTCGGCGAAGAGCGCGTCCGCGTGGCCGTCGCGGGTGGTGCTGGCACAGAAACGCACCGGGATGATCTGGTCGGTGTCGACGTTGCTGCGCCGCAGCGGCGCGGCCGTGCCGGTGTGGACGGTGAACTTCTCCATGAACGTGGACCTCACAGATCGGCGGGGGCGGCGAGGCGGCCGGCCACGGCGGTGGCGGCGGCGACCGGGGGCGAGACGATGTGCGTCCGGGAGCCCCTGCCCTGCCGTCCCTCGAAGTTGCGGTTGTTGGTGGACGCCGCGCGCTCGCCCGGGCGCAGCCGGTCCTCGTTGAGGGCCGCGCACATCGAGCAGCCCGCGCCGGCCCGGAAGTCGGCGCCCGCCTCGGCGAAGACCCGGTCGAGGCCCTCCTCGACGGCCTGCCGGCGCACCTGCGCCGAGCCGGGGACGATCACCATGTGGAGGCCGTCCGCCACGCGGCGGCCCTTGAGCACGTCAGCCGCCGCCCGCAGGTCCTCGATGCGGCTGTTGGTGCACGAGCCGAGGAAGACGGTGTCGATGGCGATGTCGCGCATGGCCGTGCCGGGCTTGAGGTCCATGTACTCCAGCGCCCGTTCGGCGGCGGTGCGCTCCTCCTCGCCCTCGAAGTCGGTGTGCGCGGGCACGTGGCCGTCGAGCGGGATGCTCTGTCCGGGGTTGGTGCCCCAGGAGACGTACGGGCTCAGGGTGGCGGCGTCGAGGTGGACCTCCTTGTCGAACACCGCGTCCGCGTCCGTGCGCAGGGTCTTCCAGTAGGCCACCTCCGCGTCCCAGTCGGGGCCCTGGGGCATGCCGGGACGGGACTCGAGGTAGGCGAACGTCGTCTCGTCGGGGGCGATCAGGCCCGCCCGGGAGCCGGCCTCGACGGACATGTTGCACAGGGTCATCCGGGCCTCCATCGACAGGGCCGTGATGGTGTCGCCCCGGTACTCGATGATGTGGCCCTGGCCGCCCGCGGTGCCGATCTTCGCGATGAGGGCGAGGATGACGTCCTTGGCCGTGACGCCGGCCGGCAGTTCGCCGGTGACGTTGACGGCGAGGTCCTTCATGCGGCGCATCGACAGCGTCTGGGTGGCGAGCACGTGCTCGACCTGGCTGGCGCCGATGCCGAAGGCGAGTGCTCCGAAGGCGCCGAGGGTCGTGGTGTGCGAGTCGCAGCAGACGATGGTCATGCCGGGGCGGGTGAGGCCCAGCTCGGGGGCGATGACGTGCACGATGCCCTGACCCGGGTCGCCCAGGCGGTGCAGCGGGATGCCGAACTGGGCGCAGTTGGAGCGCATCAGCTCGGCCTGGCGGCGGCCGGAGGGGTCCTTGATGATCCGGTCGATGGCGATCGTGGGGGTGTTGTGGTCCTCGGTGCCGACGGTGAGGTCGGGCCTGCGGACCGTGCGGCCGGCGGCCCGCAGGCGGTCGAACGCCTGCGGGGTGTTCACCTCGTGCAGCAGCTGCAGGTCGATGTAGAGGAGGTCGTCTCCGGCGCTGTTGTGTCGTACGACGTGTGCGTCCCAGGTCTTCTGCGCCAATGTCGAGCCCATGTGACTCTCTCTGCTCCCTGCGATTCGTGGTGTCGGTGTGCGTGTCGGGCGTACGGTCGCCCGTGCGGTCACTGGTCGGCGTCGGCCCGGCCGGCGGCCACGCCGGTGCCCACGGCGACGGGCTCGCGCTCGGGGACGGTCAGCGCGTGGGCGGCGATGGCGTCGGCGTCCTGGACGAAGTCGGTCCAGAACCCGGGCCGGCTGCTGCCGCCCTGCATGAACCAGCGGGTGTGCTCGGTCGGGATGCCCAGGACGTACAGGCCCTCGTCGGGCTGTCCGTCCCGGCCCACCGGGTGGAAGGGCGCGCGGGTGACGAAGACGCCGCCGGTGTCGAAGGCCTCGTCGCCCCGGCCGTTGACGTACGAGGTCCAGATGCCCCGCTCGACCAGGCGCCGGGTGAGCGGCGCGGGGTCGCGGTGCAGGTCGGGGGTCGGGACGCGGGCGTCGATCACGGTGTCGACGAGCGTACGGGAGCCGGGGACGGCCGGTGAGGCCACGGCGAAGCGGCCGCTGTCCTCCTCGCCCTCGAAGGAGGTATCGGGGCCGACGACGCGCAGGTGGCCGCTGTCGATGAGGGCGGCGACCTGCCGCAGGCGGATCATGGGCGGTCCGGCGGCCAGGAAGGAGCTGCGCGGGACGAACCAGCCGAGGAAGTCGGTGCGGTGCGACCGCGGCGACAGCCCGGCGAAGTCCACCAGTTCGCGGATGATGCCCCGGGTGTCGCGCAGGACGTCGAGCGCCGCCTTCAGCGGCGAGTCCACGTTGCCCAGCTCGGCGTGGGCCAGGTCGCGGCGGAGCGCCTCGGCCAGGTCCTCGGCGAACTCCTCGGGGCCGGCGTAGGCGCGGCCGGTGAAGGGACGCGCCAGCGACTCCAGGTCCACGGGCGGCAGGCCGTCGACGCCGTAGGGGGCCGCGAGGGCCCGTACGTCCGGCACGCCCCGCTCGGCGGCGCTCAGCACGTCGGCGGCGAAGGCGGCGGCCCGCTCCTCGCCGGAGGACAGCCGGATCTGCGTGCGGAAGTAGACGAGTTCGACCTCGGCGAGCAGCCAGGGCATGGCGTCGCGGGTGAAGTCGCAGACGCCGTCGGGGCTTTCGGCGCGGACCCGTGCGGCGGAGAACAGGACGGTGCGGTAACGGAAGTCGTGGTGCTTCTGGTTGCGGCCGCGGGCCGGCAGCGGCATGCCGCTGCGCGAGCCGGCCACGAGCACCGGCTCGTCGCCGCTGGGCTCGTAGGTCAGCCGGCCGTCCGCGCCCTCGGTGAAGCGGCCGCCGCGGCCCAGGGTGAGGGCGGCCATGACGTCGTAGAAGGAGAGGCCCAGGCCCAGCACGCCGACGTTCGAGCCGGCGGGGATCTCGTCGAGCGGCATGTCGGCGGCGGAGTCGCCGCGGATGTAGCGCACGCCCGGGTGGGCGGCGGCGAACTCGGCGAGCCTCTTCTGGGTGCCGGACAGCTCGGGCTTGGCGTGGCCGGTGGTGATGACGACGCGGTCGGCGTCCAGCCACGTGCCGTCGGCCAGCGAGAGGCGGTAGCCGTCCACGGTGCGCTCGAGGTCGGTCACCTCGCCGTGCACCCGGTGCAGGGCCGCGTGCGGGGGCAGGCCGGCCTCGACGGTCTCCAGGACGAACTGCATGTACCTGCCGTGCAGGGCGCGCGGCGCGTAGCCGTTGGGGCCGGCGAAGGTGTCGGGCTCGGCCGTCTGCCACCACTGCGCGAGCGAGGGGCCGGCTCCGGGCCGGGCGGGTCCTCCGTCGGGCGTGCCGGAGAAGGAGGAGACCTCGCCCGCCACGGTGTTCATCAGGAACCATTCCGGCTGGTCCGTCCGCCACACCCGGCCGCTGCCGACCTGCACGGGGTCGATCAGGAAGATCTCCACCGGTCCCCGGGCCGGCTCCCCCGCCAGCCGGGCCGCCAGCCGCTCGACCACGCTCAGCCCGCGCGGGCCGCTGCCCACCACCGCGATCCGGTGCGCACCGCCCGCCCCGGGGCCGGTGTCGAGCGGGCCGGCCTCCGACGGCTTCGTGAGCACGGAGGAACTGGCGTCAGCGCGGTCCTTCACTTGTCAACCTCTCTCGAAAACGATCGGCGCGGGGCCCCGCCAGAACCTGTCCTGTGGGCGAGGAGGCTCCGGGTCATTCGGGCGGAGTTTTATTCCCGCTCAAATTCAATTCACCGATAACCTTGCCGACGGTCACTCTAACCGCAATCTTCTGCGGTGATCAATGCCGGGCCGTTCATGCTTTACATGAACTCTCCTCATGGACTTTCCGGGGGTGACCTGAGAGGTAAAACTGCAGGTCAGAGGCCTGATCGGATGGTTGGCCGGTTCGGCGGTGCCGCTCCTTACGCTTTCTTGACCGCTATTCGTGCATGGGTCATTTGACTGGCCAACGATCGGTTAGGTGTAATCGCCGAACACCGGCTGGCTCAGGCCAGCGTGCGGCGTACTGGGAGGGAAAATGGGGAAGCGCCCGGCATTGCTGGTGCTTGATTTGATCAACGAGATCGTGCACCCGGACGGTAAGTACGGGGCGGACGGCTACGAGCGGCAGGTGAACGAGCGGGGGGTGCTCGGGAACGCGGCACGGGCGATCGAGCGGGCGCGTGCCGCCGGCATCCCCGTGATCTACGTCGTGGTCGGGTTCTCCGAGGGGTACCCGGAGTGGCCCGCGGGTTCGCCCATCTTCAAGGTGGCCAAGGAGGACGGGCGCATCCAGCTGGGCACCTGGGCCACCGAGGTGCACGAGTCGGTCCGGCCCGCCGCCGGCGAGGTGGTCATCGCCAAGCACCGCATCAGCCCGTTCTACGGCACCGGCCTGGACCTGCTGCTGCGCAACCAGGGCATCGACACCCTCCTGCTGACCGGCGTCTCCACCGACATGGTCATCCTGGCCACGGCGCGCGACGCCCACGACCGCGACTACGCGGTCGAGGTCCTGGAGGACGCCACCGCCGCCGACGGCCCGGAGATGCACCAGGCCGCGCTCAAGGTGATCGGCCGCTGCGCGACGATCACCACGGTCGACGAGGCGCTGAAGGCGGACCGGTGAGGAACCACGTCGCGGCGCGCTTCTCCGGCATCGAGAAGTCCGCCACCTACGCCGTCCTCGAACTGGTCCACGAGCTGCGCGCCAAGGGGGTCTCCGTCCTCGACCTCGGCGGCGGGGAGCCCGACTTCGACTCGCCCGGGCACGTGGTCGCCGAGGCCGTGGACGCGCTGCGCGACGGCTTCACCCACTACTCGCCCAGCCGCGGCCTGCCCGAGCTGCTGACCGCGATCTCGCACAAGCTGCGCGAGGACAGCGGCGTCGTGGCCGACCCGGCGACCGACATCATCGTCACGCCGTCGGCGAAGCACGCCCTGTTCATCTCGCTCATGACCCTGCTCGACCCGGGCGACGAGATCGTCATACCGACGCCCAGCTGGGTCAGCTACAAGTCCATGGCGCACCTCATCGGGGCCGTCCCGGTCTCCGCCGAGCTGTCGTCCGAGGACGGCTTCCGCATCACGCGGGAGCTCCTCGAGCGGTATGTGACGGACCGTACGAAGGCGATCCTCGTCAATACGCCGAACAACCCGACGGGACGCACCCTCACCCCCGAAGAGGCCGAGGACATCGCCTCCTTCGCGCGGGACCACGACCTCTTCGTCATATCCGACGAGATCTACGAGAAGATCCGTTACAACCGCGCCGAGCACATCAGCATCGCGTCCCTGCCGGGCATGGCCGAGCGCACGCTGACCGTGAACGGCTTCTCCAAGGGCTACGCCATGACCGGCTGGCGCCTCGGCTACGTCGCCGGCCCCGCCCCGGTCATCTCGGAAGTGCTCAAGGTCCAGCAGCACTCGGTCGGCTGCGCGGGCTCGTTCGTCCAGCGCGGCGGGCTGGCGGCGCTGACCGGGGACCAGGACGTCATCGCGGAGATGGCGGACGAGTACGCCGCCCGCATGGCGCTGATCGTCAAGGGGCTCAACGCCCTGCCGGGAGTCACCTGCGACATTCCTGGGGGAGGCTTCTACGTCTTCCCCGACATTCGCGGCACGGGGTTCTCGAGCTCCGCCGAATTCGCGGAGTGGCTGCTGAACGAGGCCGGCGTCGCGGTCATGCCGGGCACCGCCTTCGGGCCCGGCGGCGAGGGGCACATCCGCCTTTCCTTCGCCACCTCGCGGGACGTCATCGAGGAGGCCGTCGGGCGCATGGCCCGTGCCTTGGCGAGGCGCTCGTAGCTCACGAGCCGGCGGCGGTTTTCCGCCGGGCTTTTCCCCGGGCAATTCCCTTGCCCGGGGAAAATGAATTGCTGTAGCTTGGAATCAATTATTGCGGCTGGAATTGCTTTCCGTATTCCGGCCTGCACTCGACCGGCGGAATTTCTGTCTGTGCCGTCGAGCTCACTCCAGACCTTTCTGTTCAGCGCCTCTGGCGGCCTGCTGCCCATTTTCCCGCAGGGGCCCGCGAGCAGAGGATGAAATGGGAGAACGACCTCTTATGCGTCGGATTTCTTTCTTCGACACTACTCTCCGTGACGGAGAGCAGGCGCCTGGTAACGCGATGGGCCCCGAGGACAAGCTGGACCTCGCGCTGCGCATCGAAGCCCTGGGCGTGGACTACATCGAGACCGGCTTCCCCGCGTCGTCGCCGAGCGACTTCGAGGCCACCCGCCTCATCTCGCAGCACCTGACGAAGGCCCGCTTCACCACGTTCTGCCGGGCCGTCGCCAAGGACATCGAGACCGCGGTGGAGGCCGGCGGCACCGCCAACCACCAGATCCAGGTCGCGGCGACCGCCAGTGACATGCACCTGCGCCACAAGCGGCGCATCACCCGTCAGCAGGGCATCGACGAGGTGGCCGAGACGGTCGCCCTCGCCCGCTCCATGGGCGTCGAGCACGTCTCCGTGGGCCTGGAGGACGCCAGCCGCGGCGAGGACGACCTGCTGCGCCCGATGACCGAGAAGGCCATCGAGGCCGGCGCCACCTGCTTCGTGGTCGCCGACACCTCCGGCGCCATGACCCCGGACCAGTACGCCGACCTCATCCGCAAGTTCCGTTCCTGGGCCCCGGCCCCGGTGCGCATCGCCACCCACTGCCACGACGACTTCGGCCTGTCGACCGCCAACGCCCTCGCGGGCCTGGAGGCCGGCGCGGACGAGGTCCAGGCGACCCTCGGCGGCATCGGCGAGCGCGCGGGCAACACCGCGCTCGAGGAGATCGCGGCGCTGCTGGCCTACAAGGAGGACCACAACGGCCTGCGCACCGACATCGACCTCGCGGCGATGTACGAGGCGTACAACGTGCTGCGCCGCGTGATCCGGCTCGAGGAGCCGCGCAACAAGGCGATCTTCGGCGCCTACGCGTTCGGCACCGCCGCCGGCATCCACCAGCAGGGCGTGCTCCGCAACCCGGCGACGTACGAGTACGTCGAGCCGGACCGGTTCGGTCGCCGGCGCTCGATCCTGATCGGCCGCCACTCCGGGCGTTCGGTCCTGCGCCACCTCCTGGACCAGCTGGGCCTCGAGGTCTCGGACGCCGAGCTGGACGAGCTGTACCGCGTCCACATCGCCGAGCGCACGGGCGGCGACTGCGAGGACCTCGAGGTGCTCAAGGAGCGGCTCGCGCGCGAGCTCGGCACGGAGCTGGTGGCCGCCGCCTAGGCACGGCCTCCGCGGCCCCGGGAGGACAGCGAGGGTCGTGGCCCGCCGGCTTCCGGCGGGCCACGGCCCGCCCGGGCGGCGGGCGGGTCAGGCGGCGCCGCGCAGCGTGCGGCGCAGGTCCTGGGCGGCGGACGCGAGGAGGGTGCGGATCTCCTCGGCCCGCGGTCCCATGCGCCAGGCCGGCCCGCTCACGCACAGGGCGGAGTTGACCCGGACGTGCCCTTCGTGGACGGGGACGGCGATGCCCAGGACGTCCTTCTCCGCCTCCCGCGACCCCATGGCGTATCCCTGGTCGCGGATGGCGGAGAGCTTTCTGCGTTCCCGTTCGCCGAGGCCCGCGGGGTCGGTGGAGTACGCGAGGAGGACGCGTCCGGCGGGTCCGTCGCGCAGGGGGAAGGCGCTGCCGACGGGGACGGTGTCCCGCAGTCCGTCGGCGGGTTCCACCGAGGCCACGCAGGCATAGCTCTCGCCCATTCGCCGGAAGTGCTGGACGCTCTCGCCGCATTGCGTGAGAAGTCGTTCCAGTACGGCGTAGTCGGTGGATGCCTCCGGTTTCGCTCCGGTGTCGTCCGCCCATGCCCTGATGCGCGGTCCGACGCTGATTCCGCCGTCCTCGTCGCGCCGCAGAATGTGTTGTTCTGTCAGTTCCCGCATGATGCGGTGGAGTGTGGAATGGGGAATTCCGGTGACCCTGCGGATTTCGCTCGGCGACCGGGCCCCCTGCGACACCGCGTCCATGACCGCCAATATGCGTACGACGTTGGCCACTTCGCCCCGACTCCCCTCCGGTTGCGGGACCGCTGAATATGTTTCAGTAGTCGCGCCAATAGTAATGTGTGGCTCGAGCAATCATTTTTCGTCAGGTGCGGGACGCCGGAGGGGAAAAAGTGACGCGCATTGCCGGGGCCGATGAACTCTCCGGCCCGATATCCGCCGCCGGCGGACCGCGGCGTTCCTGTCGCCGGACGCTGTCATGATGTCCCCGGGGAGGGGCGTCGTGATCAAGGGGAAGCGGGGTCGCCGGGAGCGTACGCCGGCATCGGGACCGCCGCCTTCCCGGCCTCGACGACTCCGTGACGATGAGATGAGCGGGAGGAAAAGCGGTGACGATCCGCACTTTTGAGGACGACTGGCTGGTCGGGGGGGACCAGAGCGAGCCCAGAGCCAGTGTCGTGCTCGCCGACGCCGATCCCATATCGCGCCGCGTCCTGGGCACGGTGCTCAGGGACGCCGCTCAACTGCAGTACATCTGCTGCGTGGACAGCCACCGTCCGCTGGAGGAGTGGCCGCTGTCCCAGGCCGATGTCGTCGTCCTCGTGGTGGGCCCGCAGGACGACCCCGAGCCGATCGTGCGGCAGTTGACCTCGCGGCGCATCCGGGTCCTGCTCATCGGCACCGGGTGGAGCAGGTACCGGGTCGACGCCGCGTTCTCCGCCGGTGCCACCGGCTGCCTGGTCAAGGACACGGAGATCGGGCGGCTGGCCACCGCGACCCGCGCCGTGGCCTCCGGCCACGTGGTGATGTCGCCCCAGCTGTTCAGCATGTTCACGGCCGCGCCGCGCGTCCCCGGGCCGCGTGCCGTGGTCTCCGCGCACCGCAGCGAGTCCCGCAGCCCCGAACGGCTGCTGCGCACGCTCACCGAGCGCGAACGCGAGGTCCTGGACCTGCTGGCGGACGGGCTGTCGACCGCGGAGGTCGCGGGCGCCCTCACCCTGTCGCCCGCCACGGTCAAGAGCCATGTCTCCCACTCCCTGAGCAAGCTGGGCGCCCGCAACCGGCTGGAAGCGGTGCTGCTGATGCAGCGGGTGCGCAGCATGCGGTGAGGGGTCGTGGGAGACATGGCGTACACCGGCGGGGTCAGCCGGCGGTGACCGGCTTGGGCCTGCCGGGCGCCAGCGGCACGGCGATCAGCGAGGCGGCGGCGACGGCTGCCCACACCACGGTCCAGGAGGACCAGCCCAGCAGGAGGGGGATGAGCAGCGGGGTGAGCGTGGCACCGGCGAAGGCCGTGGTGTTCTCCAGGCCGAGTGCGGTGCCGGCCCGCTGGGCCCCGGCCATGGCGGCGATCTCGGTGTAGGCGACGCCGTGCCAGGCGTTGGCCAGCATGCCGCCCACCGCGAGCGATATCGCGACCAGCACGGTCGGCGCGTGGGTGAGGACGGCCGCGGCGGCCATGGCCACGCCCGTGATCACTCCGACCGCCCGGACGTAGCCGCGCCGGTTGCCCGTGCGGTCCGTGTAGCGGCCGCTCCACACCCGGATGGCGGCGCCGCCGATCTGGACCGCGAGGATGGTCACGCTGCCCACGACCAGACCCGCGTCCTTGGCGTCGTGGAGGAAGATGCCCGCGAAGGACAGCACGGCGATCTGCGGCATGGTGAGCAGCGCGCTCGCCAGGGCGAGCCGCCAGCAGTCCCACCGGCGCAGCGGCGAGCGGTCGTCCGCCGCGGCGGCGGCCGCCTTGGCCGCGGCGGGAGCGTCGTCCGGCTCGTGCAGCCAGAGCCAGGTGGCCCCCGCCGTGATGAAGCAGAACGCCGCCAGCACGCCGAAGACCGGGCGGAAGCCGTAGCTCGAGGCGAGCCAGGGCAGCAGGGCGGCGCCGATGGCACCGCCCGCGGGGATGGCGGTCTGGCGGATGCTCATGGCGAATCCGCGCTCTCCCTCGCGGAACCAGATCATCACCGCGCGCCCGGAGGAGCCGTTGACGCTTCCGCCGAGGATGCCGACGAGCAGCATGGCGGCGGCGAGCAGGGCGACGGAGGGGACCGAGTCGCCGGAGGGCACGGTGAACAGCGCCATCAGCGCGAGCACCGCACCGGTGGAGAGCAGGCCGGTCAGCAGCACCTTGCGGTCGCCGAACCGGTCCGTCAGCAGGCCCCACAGGATCTCGGACACCGCGACGCCCAGCAGGATGCCGCCGAGGACGACGCCGAGCTGCCCGTTCGACAGGTGGTATTCGCCGCGCATCGTGGTGCCGGTGACGGGGATGCCGGCGAAGGTGGCGGAGAAGCTGGCCTGGGCGGCCACGCCGATGCCGAGGACGGTCCAACGGTGGTTGGGACCGTACCGCCGGGCGGTGGCGGGGCCGGGTTGTGGCGGGGCGGCTGTCGGGGAGAGTGTCACACTCACTCCTTCAAGGCTGGCGATGTGGGGGACCGGCCGGGCGTGCCGGGGGCCGGGGGCCGGGACGGGAAGACCCGGGGGGTGGCGGGCGGCGGCACGACCCGCCGCCCGCCTGCTGGGAGCGAGGTCAGAGGGGTTTGACCGGCTGCTCCCAGACGACGAGGGCGATGCAGCCCTCGGGGCTGGCCGGCGCGTGGACGCTGTCCGGCTTCATCAGCAGGAGGCTGTTCTCGGGGTAGACGCCGTCCTCGGTCCGCAGCTCACCGCTGAGGACGTAGATCAGCTCGTAGCCGGGGTGGCGGTGCTGCTGCGCCTGGGCGCCCGGCAGGTAGCGCACGATCGCGGCGGCGGGGCCGTTCTCGCCGGTCTCCACGGTGCTGTAGAGGCGGTGGACCTCCGCGCCGATGCGGCCGTCGCTGACGAGCGGCTCGAACTCGAGGTCCTGCAGGGCGAACCGGCCGTCGGGCAGCGCCGCGAAGAGCGCGGGAAGCCGTTCGGTCAGGGTCTGGGGGGACATGTAGATCTTCTCCTGGTGCCGATGTCGCGGTGCCGGTGTCGCGGTGCTGATGTCGCGGTGCTCCGCGATGCGCCCGGCTTCCGCGTGAGTGGGGCGGCCCGTACGCCTGGTAGGGGGTGGGACATAGGGGCCGCGGTGGTGCGGGTGCGGCCTTACTTGTCGCCGACGCGGCCCTGGACGCCGTCGATCCAGCGGTCGGCGTGGCGGTCGGCCGCGGCCTGGTCGCGGAAGGCGTACGTCTTCAGCAGCCAGCGCTGGCGGGCGCGCTCCGGGTCGTTGATCTCCATCTTGTCGCGGCTGTGGAGACCGTCCTGGTTGGCGAAGGTGAAGAGGTCGCCGGTCAGGATGCGGTGGCGCGTCTTGTCCGCGCGGACCAGGGCGTTCTTGAGCTCGAGCAGGGCGTCCTTGGCGATCTCCGGAGCGCCCTCGGCCACGGTGGTGCTCGTGTCCAGGTAGCGGAAGCTGTGGTTGTTCTCGAGGATGGCGTGGTTCTCGGAGACCGTCAGGTCGCCGTTGTTGTCCCGCGAGAAGACGTCGTACGGCGTGAAGAAGTACGGCTTGCGCAGCACTTCCTGGTGCTCCTCGGAGAGGTGCTTGAGCAGGTCGCGGCCGTCGACGAAGCCGGTGTAGATGTAGTCGCCGTCGGGGCTGCGCATGCCCAGCAGCGAGATGAAGTCGGCGCGGACCGGGTGCGCGGTGCGGTCGTTGTGGTAGACGAGCTCGCTGTCGCTGAAGCCGGTCTGCATGCCGCTGTAGCGGTTGATGGCGACGACGTCGATGAAGAAGTCGCCGTTGAAGCGGGTGCCGTAGGACAGCAGCGGGGTGCCCACGAGCTGGGCGAACAGCTCGAGGAAGGTCTCGCCGACGAACGTCTTCTTCTTGGCGTGCTTGTCCGCCACCGGGTCGTCCAGGTCCAGGACCGGGATCTCCGCGTCGAGCGGGCAGTTGCGCAGCAGGTGGGCCTGGGAGGCGCCGGACTCACGGTCGTGGCGGATGCGGCCGCACACCTCGGTGAAGAAGGCGGGAACCTCGCCCCGGTCCACCAGGTCCCCCACCGCACGGGAGAACGCCGAGTAGTCCTCGTACGGGCTCTTGGCGACTGCGCTCAGGACCTCGTACAGCTCACCGCGTTCGGCGTCGGACAGGACGTAGGACGGCTCCATAACCTCACCAATCTTTCCCCAAGGGCAATGACTTGTGGCCGGTGCCCAAGACTTGTGGTCAAGAGAAGTGTCGGTTCCGCGGCCGGTTCGTACATCGCCCTACGGTTGAAAGGCAGGTATTCGCCTCCCACCGCGGGAGTGGATCGACCGCATAAAAAGTGGAGACGGCCCGCCGGACCACCACCAAAGGAGGAGACGGGCCCGGTCACTTGCGGCGGGACCGGCGGTTCGGGCGCGGCTTGCACGCGATTCGGGAGGTTGCGCATAGTCGCCGTATGTCGACTGCGGAACGCCTTATCGAGAGCACGAGGGAACTGCTGTGGGAGCGGGGGTACACGGGCACCAGCCCGCGGGCCATCCAGCAGCGGGCGGGGGCGGGCCAGGGGAGCATGTACCACCACTTCTCCGGTAAGCCGGAGCTGGCACTGGCGGCCCTGCGGCGCAGCGCCGAGCGGCTGAAGGCCGATGCGGAGGTCTGGCTCGGGGGACCGGGCGGCTCCGTCGAGCGGATCACCGCATATTTGCTTTCGGAAAGAGAAGTACTGCGCGGCTGCCCGGTGGGGCGCATGGCGCAGGACGTGGAGGTCGTCGGCGACCCGGTGATGTCCGAGACGGTGGACGGCGCCTTCCGGTGGCTGCGCGGCCGCCTGGAGGAAATCCTGGAGGAGGGCCGGCGCGGCGGCGAGTTCCCCGCCGGCTTCGACGCGGCCGGCACGGCGGCCGTGATCGTGGCGGTCGTGCAGGGCGGGTACGTCCTGGCGCGCGCCGCCGGGAGCGCCGAGCCCTTCGAGCGGGCCGTCGGCGGAGTGCTGGGCCTGCTGGGGGCGGCGCCGGCCGCCGTGGCGGCGTGAGGGCCGGCGCGGCCCCCCCCCGCCGCTGCGGTGAGGGCGGCCGCGCCGGACGGTCTCAGTCCCGGCCGCCGACCATGAGGGCCAGGTCGAGGGTGCGGTGCGAGAAGCCGTACTCGTTGTCGTACCAGCCGATGGCCTTGACCACGGAGCCGCCGCCGGGGCGGTCGCTGACCATGGTCAGCTGGGCGTCGAAGGTGCACGAGGCCGGGGTGCTGACGATGTCCGAGGAGACGATGGGGTCCTCGGTGTAGACCAGGTAGTCCGCGAGGTCGCCCTCGGCCGCCTTGCGGAACGCCTCGTTGACCTCCTCGGCGGTGACCACGCGGTCCAGCTCGACGGTCAGGTCGACCACGGAGCCGTCGATGACGGGCACCCGCATCGACAGGCCGTCCAGGCGGCCGGCCAGCTCGGGCAGGACCAGCCCGATGGCGCGGGCGGCACCGGTGCTCGTGGGGACGATGTTGGCGGCCGCGGCCCGCGCGCGACGGTAGTCCTTGTGCGGGACGTCCTGGATGCGCTGGTCGCTGGTGTAGGCGTGGACCGTGTTCATCAGGCCGCGCTGGATGCCGAAGCTGTCGTTGAGGACCTTGGCCATCATCGCGGCGCAGTTCGTGGTGCACGAGGCGTTGGAGATGATCCGCTGGCTGCCGTCGTACGCGTCGGAGTTGACGCCCATCACGACGGTGAGGTCCTCGCCGGTCGCCGGCGCCGAGATCAGCACGCGGCGCGCACCGGCGTCGAGGTGACGCTGAGCGTCCTTCGCGTTCGTGAATACGCCGGTGGACTCGACCACGACGTCGACGTCCAGCTCGCCCCACGGCAGGTCCGCCGGGTCCTTCTCGCTCAGGACGCGTATGCGGCGACCGTCCACCACGAGGTGGTCCCCGTCGACCTCCACGCGGCCGTCGAGGCGGCCGTGCACGGAGTCGTACTTCAGCAGGTGGGCCAGCAGGGCGGGCTCGCTGAGGTCGTTCACGGCGACGATTTCCACGTCGCTCCGGCGCAGTGCTGCGCGGGCGACGGTGCGGCCGATGCGGCCGAAGCCGTTGATGGCAAGACGCAGAGTCATGTGATCCGAGTCCCTTCTCGAGGTTCAAACGGATACGAGACGCGCCGTCGCGAACGGCGCGCCAGAAGAAGAACTGGCGGGGCGTGAGAGAAAGCGCCGTTGCAATTCAGTGCCCGCTACGGAGAGTCTAGGCGGTTCGCCGACAACGCTCCTTACCCGGTGGGTGTGTTCTGCATCTATCAGTGGAATGGCAGCCACCAAAGCCGGTGCGTCAGGCGGACACCGGGAGGATTCCGTCGACCGGCCGCTCGAGCCAGGCCTCGCGGTCGAGCATCGCCCGGTGCAGCCGGCGCAGCCGGTCGCCGGGCTCCAGCCCCAGTGTCCTGGCGAGGCGCTCGCGGAGCTCGCCGTACTTCGCGAGCGCCTCGGCCGGGCGGCCGCTGCGGTAGAGCGCCAGCATCAGATAGCCGTGGACGGTCTCGCGCTCGGGGTATTCGAAGGCGAGCTGGAAGAGCTCGCTCAGCGCGCTCCGCTCCTGGCCGAGCAGCAGCTGGATCTCGAGCTTGCGTTCGTAGGAGGCCATCCACGACTCGTCGAGCGAACGGCCGAGCAGTTCCAGGGCCGGGACGGTCCGCAGATCGGCCAGCGCCGGGCCCCTCCACAGGGCCAGCGCCTGCCGCAGGTCCTCGGCCTCCCTCTCCAGCTCGGCGGTGCTCCGCGGCCCGTAGCGGCGCGAGGAGAGCCGGGTGAACTCGGTGAGGTCGAAGCCGTGCCGGTCGAGCCGGAGCACATAGCCCGGATGCACATGGGTGAGGTCGGCGGGGTCGAACCCGAGGGGCCTGAGCCGGCGGCGGATCTGGGACATGTAGACCTGGAGGGCGGCTCGTGCCGTGGGGGGAGCGGAATCCCGCCACAGGAACTCGACGAGGTCGTCGACGGACAGGCACCGGCCGTTGTTCAGGCAGAGGTAGGCCAGCAGCGACCGCTGCTTGGGCGCCCGGGGCGTGCACACCGTTCCCTCGTCGCCCGCGACTTCGAAGTGTCCAAGTATCCGGAACTGCACGAGAGTCCTTGTCCGTCGGGTCCCGGCCGGCGGCCCCCGGCCAGGGACCTCGAGCCGTCGGGTCGACGGTACCCGAACGACGATCTTGGCCGGATCCCGTCTCTCGTCGGCCTCTCGTCTTTGCCATCTCTTTGCCTGCGGTGTCGCGTGCGGCCGCGACGTAGGTCGGCGACGGGCAGGCGCGCGGACCCCCAGGAGCCTCCGCTACTGGTTGGCCAGCAGGTCGGTGCGGTGCTGTTCGAGATCGGTAACGCTGTCGAGGTTCAGCGCGGCCGTGTACTGGGAGTGCACCCCGTCGGGACCCGTCTCCTTGGTCAGCATCATGTTGTCCGCGAAGCCCCAGCTGCCGCCTGTGTAGACGCCCTTGATCCTGCCGTCCACCGTCCCGACGGCGTCGAAGGGGCCGCCCCGCCAGCGGAAGGTCCAGTGGATCCGGTACCAGGCGTCCAACTGCTCCGGGGCGGCCAGGAAGTGCCCGGCGCCCGGGTCCCGGGGATCGGCCACAAGGCCCTCAGGCCGGTCATCCCCGGTGGTCAGAGCGATGAGGCCGGAGGCGTCTGCCTCGGCAGCAGCCGGATACGTCCGGCCGCGGTAGACCGCATAGGCCTTGAGGTGAAAGTGGTCAACCTCGGCCAGACGCCGCACCAGGGCGTGCAGGGGCTGGAGTAGGTCCTCACGGTGCTCCTCCAGCTCCGTGACCTCGTCGCGGGGGAAGACTCTGCGGTAGCGGATGCCCTCGCGCTTGAGGTGCTCCGTGGCGAAGTGTTCGTCGGAGCCGAGGTATTCGCCCTTGAGCGTCGTGGGCGTGGCGGCGATGCACTTGAAGAGCTCGCCGCGCCAGCGGAACGTCCACGTCACGGCGTACCAGGCGTCCAGGCGCTCCGGCGGAACCGGGTATCCCACCGAACCGTCGGCGGCCTCGCGCGGCGCGAGCCCTTCGGGTGCGGGGCGGCCTGGCTCGGGTAGCAGCTCGACGCACGGCCACAGACCCGCGGCGCCACGGGCCCGGTAGAGGTCTCCGTGGAAGGCGGCGATCTTGCCCTTGACGAGGAACGGGAAACCCGCAGTGTCAGTCATACTTTTTCCACAGCCCTTCATTCTTGTCGAAGAAACCGACGGCCTTTTCGGTGCCATCGGCGTGCATACGCCAGATCTCAGCATGGTCGGGGAAGCTGGTCAGCTCGGCGCTCCACTCCGGGACACCCCCGGCGGTGTAGCCGGTGCCGAGGAACGGATCACGCCAGGCCCGTCCCTCGCTCTGGCCGGTCATGCCGGCGACGCGGTCGGCCAGTTCCTTGTCGCCGACAGAGCCGAGGGACGGTTCGGCGTGGATGTCGTGCGGTGCCGGGAAGCGCAACTGGTAAGCCTCGGACGCACCCGGAGGGACGGGGGTCCAGCCGGCACCGCCATCGTCGAGAGCGAGCCCGTCGCGCAGTTGGTCCATGGTACGTAGGTCGGCGGTGTCGCAGCCGCGCGCGATGGAGCCGCCGAACGCGCCGGGGTCGAAGGGGGGATGATCGCCGAACTCCGTGTCGTTGTCCAGGTATGCCTGCATGGTTTCGTGCGGGATGACCTTGGTCACCATTTGACCCTTGTCGATCTTGATCGTGTCACGAACCCCGACGACCTCGCGAGCCTGCGCGTCGCTCAGGTCGTTGGTGCGGGAGAGCCGGAGCTTGTCATGCTCGGAGGGGTCCAGGCCGCGCTTCGCCAACTGGTCGTCGAGTTCCTTCTGGTAGTAGCGGCCGTCGCGCAACGCATCGTTGCCGTACCGTCCCGAAGCCTCATCAAACGGGTCCACGGCATCCGTAGCCGAATCCTCCGACTCATCAGCCTGGCCCCGACCGTCCACGGCTGTATCCGGAGCATCGTCGGCCGTATCCGAAACATCGGTCGGCGGCTCCGAAACGTCGACCGGAGCGGGCGGCTCTGGAGCATCGTCAGCCCGCTCCGAAGCCTCGTCGGTGAAATCCGCGGCCTCGTCGACCGGGGCTGATTGCACCGGAGCGTCGATCGGCGCCGCCGGCTCCGGGGCCTCATCAGCCGAGCCCAAGGCGTCCGCAGGCGACTCCCGCGCCTCGTCAGCCAGGTCCGGACCGTCCAGAGCCCGCTCCGGAGCATCGTCGGCCGGATCCGAAGAATCAGTCGGCGGCTCCGGGGCCTCGTCGGGATCGTCCGTGTCCTCTCCGTGTGGTGCTGATTCCGCGACCTCGTGCGCCTCGGACTCGGCCGGCTCGGGAGCGTCGTCGGCCGATTCGGCGGCACTCTCGGCCTCCGTCGGCTCAGGAGCGTCGTCGACGGATTCGAAGGCTTCCTCGGCCTCGGCCGGCTCAGGAGCGTCCTCGGACTCGCCTGGCTCAGGGGATTCGTCGGCCTCCGTCGGCTCAGGAGCGTCGTCGACGGAATCGACGGCTTCCTCGGATTCAGCTACCTCAGAAGCATCCTCAGCCTCAGCCACCTCAGGAGCATCGTCGGGCTCGTCCTGCCCCTCCGGGTTCCCGGACTCCGCCGGGTTCTCGGGTTCGCCGGACCAGGACGGCTGGTCCTGGTCCTCGCCGGACTCCTGGGCGGCGGCGTCCGGCGTCTCCGCCGCCTCTTCGACGGCCGTGGAGCTCGCCGGTTCGGGGGACTCGTCGTCGGATGCGTTCGCGTCCCCCGCCTGGCCATCGGCGTGTTCAGTGGCGCCGTCGTCGGCTGCGGACGAGTCGGCCGGTGGGTCCGGCTGCTCGGAGGCGGCCGACTCGGGCGCGTCCGGGGCTTCGGGCGCGTCCTGGGCTTCGGCCGCGTTCTGGGCCTCCGGCGCGGTGTCGGAGGGCTCGGGTGCCTCCTCCGCCTCTCCCGCAGCCGCCGGCTCCGGTGCGTCGTCGGAGTCCTCGGAGTCCTCGGAGTCCCCGGAGTCCCCGGAGTCCTCGGTTGCCTCCGCGTCGTTCGCGTTCGCTTCCGCTCCGGCATCGGCGGAGCCGGGGGCCTCGTCCGCCCGGTCCGGTTCGGGCGCGTCGTCGTCGCCGGAGTCGTCCGTAGCGGCGGCGCTGTCACCCGTCTCAGCGGTGTGCCCCGGTTGTTCCGGAGGCGAGGCGCCGTCCGTCGCGGAGGCGTCCTGGGCGCCCGCAGGCTCGGGCGCCTCGTCCGACGCGTCGGACGCCGACGGTTGCTCGGGCGGCTGTTCGGTCTCAGTAGGGCGATCGCTCATGAATCACTGGTCGTTCGGCTTCGGCTCCGAAGGGCATGGCTGCGGTACAGGCGCACCCAAGGCAGCGTCTTCCGTTTCCACGCCGCCTGGGCCACGTGGATGAAGACGCAGGCGCGGTAGTCCTCGACCGCGTCCGGGTCGGCGCCCATTGGGGCGACGGTGTCGGCGATCCCCGCCACCCATTCCGAGGTGCGGGACCACCACTGCGCCTGGGCCTCCGACGTTCTGGGGTAGTCGGCGACCTTCTTCTTCAGCGCGGTCCCGTGCTCGGGCCACACCGCGGTCGCCGCCCGCGAGCGGAACGCGCAGCGGTGGCGGCAGCCCTCGCAGTCCGGGAAGGGGGCAAGAGCCGCGTCCACGCCCGGTGTCGCCTCGGCGAAGGCGCGGAAGCGGTCGGCCAGCTCCGTGTTGCCGGCGAGCGGTGCCCGGGCCACCCCGCTCTCCGCCGCCGCCTCGGCCCGTACGTTCGGCACCCGGATCAGCGCCGGCCGGTCGATCCCGTCGTGGTGGGCGAAGGCCTGGAACGGCTCCAGGGACGACGCGTACCGCTCCTGGTCGGGGGCGAAGCGCATCGTCCCGCCGATGAGCTCGCGGTCGGCCGCGGACGGAAGCCGGTGCATGACCTTGAGGTTGGTGTTCTTGTACGCGTCCTCGACGAGCTTCTCCGGCACCTGCTCGACGATCACCAGGCCTTCCCCGTACTTGCGGTTCTCCGCCAGCGTGTTGGCGAACGCCTGTGCCGCGCGGGCCTGCGCGTTGCCCTCTTTGCCTTCCCCGCCGGAGGCCACGGGGCGTCCCAGCAACCTGTGGGCCTCCTCGATGACGGTGACGTGGGAGAGGCCGTCGCCCCGCCGGGTCGCCTTGTAGTGCTCCGTCATCGTCTGCAGGATCAGAGCGGTGACGAGGGACTGCTCCTTCTCGTTGTCGCCGACGGCCGCCAGTTCGATGACGACCGGGCGGTTGAGCAGCTCCTCCACGGGATACGAGCGTGCGCAGTCCAGCGTGCTGCCGCAGGCGCCCTCCGCGAGTGATTCGGCCCGCAGCCGGGAGGCGGCGATGATGTTGTCCCGGACCTCCCCGGAATAGCCGAGCTGCTCGCACTCCTTGCGCATCTCGGTGATGAAGTCGCGGAGCGTGGGCCAGGAGCCGGCGTGCGCGGTGGTGGAGATGTCGGTGGGGACGATGCCCTTCCGCGCGTACGTGTTGCGCAGCGCCCGGTTGTAGATGGCCGGGAGCGGGTCCCAGAGACCGAACGCGGCATCGAAACAGGCCAGCAGTCCCGCCGTGTGGGTGCTGATCCGGACCCCGGGCGGCACCTCGAACGGATTGAGCCGGAACGGTGCCGTGTTCTCGTCGCCGACGGTGAGGACGAGCAGGTCCTCGAAGCCTGGACGGGTGGCCAGCCAGCGGTAGTCGTCGAGCTCGGAGTTGACCGGCTCCAACACCAGGAACGGCACCTTGTGGTCCCGCCAGAGCTGCTGGCAGAAGGCCAGGGTGGTGTTCGTCTTGCCCGAGCCGGTCGTGCCGACGAACAGGGCGTGCCGGGTGAGAGAGCCGAGGCCGATGCCCAGGGGACCGGCCGGAGTGCCGTGCACCAGCTGCCGGCCGAGTTCTACGGCCGGCCCGTCGGGCCGGTAGTCGGTCTCCAGCGCCATGTCGGGCCTGCGTACGGGGAAGCCCGGCATGTGGCCGTGGACGGCGAGCGGCAGCCGCATCGCGGCGCCGGCTTCACGGGCGTCGACCAGTTCGGACAGCAGGCGCAGCGGCGGGGACAGCGGTTCGGGCAGCTGCCAGCGCTGGTCGCCGCCCCAGCGCGTGTGTTCCAGCGTCGTGATGCCCGTCCATGCCGCGGCCAGCTCCGGTGGCGCCGGTCGTACGGTGACGTAGGCGGGGCCGGTGAAGGTTCCGGTCAGCGCGGTGCCCTGGGCGGGGCGTTCCTGCGGGGAGATGGTGGTGCCGGCCAGCTCGGCGAGGGACTCGGGAAGCGGATGCGGGGACGCGAGGGCTATGCGTATGCGGAAGGCACGGTCGGTGTAGCGGCGCGTGGCGTCCGTGTACACCTTGGCGGCGTCCACGGCGAAGGCGTCCGGGGCGAGTTGGACACCGGGGCTCCACAGCCCCTCAGGCATCTGGCCCGGAGCTGCCAGCCGCCCGTAGTGGGTGGCGATGCGGTGCAGCAGCGGTCCGAGGTCGTCCGGCAGCCGGTACGGTTCGAGGCCGACCGTCAGCATGAGCGGGTGCGGATGGGCGGCGAACGCCTGCCACAGGGCGTCCCACGGAGGCGCTGCCGCGGTGAACGGCTGCGGGGCGAGGTAGTAGTGCACGCCCGCGTCCGGCCGGTTGGGCCGGCCTGTCCGGTAGCGCTTGCGGATCTCGGCGAGCCCCGCCGGGTCGGGAGCGAACGGCGTGAGCCATCGCGCCACTTCGGCGTCGTCCTCGACCGGGGCGCTGTGCACATGGTGCGGCAGCTGCCCCAGCCGGTCGCGGAGAGCGAGTGCGGCCGTCACGGCGGAGCCCTGGCTGCCGGCGCGAACCCGGGCGAGCAGCGCACACGAGATCCGCCGCTCGGCCGGGTCCGTCAGGTAGCGCAGCTCGATGCGGGCGTCGTGGCCGGTGTCCCACTGGCCCGCCAGCCAGGCGGTCTCCGCCGCGACCGCCTTGATCCGGCGCTCGTCCTCGGGAAGGTCCGCGTACTCCCGGGTCTCGGTGAGGTCGGCGGCGGCCTCGATGCGCACGGCCGTCCAGGCCCACACGGCCGTGCCGTCACCGGCGGTCAGGACGCCCGGCGGGGTCGTCCCGTCGTTCTGCTGCTCCATGCCGTCAGCTGGGCCAGGAAGAGGCAGGGCCGTGGCCGCCGGTCGCCGCGGGCTGCCCAGCCTGCGGGGCTTGTCCCGGCTGGCCCGGTTGTCCCGGCGGTACGGCGGGCATGGCCGGCGGCGCGGCCGGGCTCGGCGGAGCGGCCGGGGCCGGCCCCTGGCCGAACGTGGTCGTGATGGGCAGGTCCTGCCCGAACGTCGAGGCGATGGGCACCTCGACGCCCTGCACGGCGATCTCCACGCCTTCCCGGACCGCCGAGTGCACGGCCTCGCGCATGGCGCGCGGCCGCTCCGTGCGCAGCATCTGGTTGACGTCGCCGGTGCGGCCGAGCAGCCCGCCGAGGAGGTCCTTGAGGTACGTACCGATGATCACGGCCCCCGGGCGGATGCGCCACATCGTCCAGCCCAGGTAGAGGCTGGTGCCGTACTCGAAGACGGAGATGTAGGCGACGTACCGTCCGCTGCTGACGACCAGACGGTTGCTGACCGCCTCGGGCTGCAGGATGTCGCTGCGTATCCGGGACGCCACGGCGGCCACCGGAATGCGGCGGCGGGCCAGCGCGCCGTAGATCGCGGCGTAGGCGGACGGGGAGGCCGGGGCCTTGTCCTCCAGCAGCGTCCGCCACTCCGAGACGGGCTCGGTGAAGGACGTCATCAGCAGGATGGTCCAGAAGACGATGAAGCTCAGGACGCCGCCCACGCTGAAGACGGTGCCGATGTCGTCGAAACCGCTGACCACGAGCCCGAACACTGCGCACAGCAGCCAGACGAGGATCGCGGCGAAGCTCGCGCTGCACCAGTGGCCGATGACCGTCCGGAGCGTGACCGACTCGTCGAAGCTCAGTTCGACGGGTTGGTACTTCAGCGTCTGGTTCCGATAGGAGCCGTTGGGACCGGTCGCACCCGAGGCCGCCCAACCGGCAGGCCCGGGGGCGCTGCCCGGATAAATGCTCATGTGCATACTCCGCATCGGAGGGCTGATGAAGATCTTTTGATCACTGCAACACGGCAAGATATCCGAACATCACGTCGATGACGGGCCAGATCGAAAAGGCCCCGAGACGTGACCTGGAGGGCTTCGGGAGGGTGGGCGACGAGAATCGAACTCGCCCTCCGGGTGGGGAAATCGCTGGTGCTCCGAGCGGCCGGACCCGACCCGAGGCCGGCGGCAACGAAAAACCGCCCCTGGCCTGCTTTCACAGGTCAGGGGCGGTTCCCTTGAAGCGGTAGCGGTGGGATTTGAACCCACGGTGGAGTTGCCCCCACACACGCTTTCGAGGCGTGCTCCTTAGGCCGCTCGGACACGCTACCGAGAGAGAGCTTAGCGGACGGGTGGCCGTGGTCTGAAATCCGGTCCGGGGGTGAGGGGTGTGACGCTGGTCATGCGGCGCGCGCCGGGGGCTCAGCGGGCGCGGAAGAAGCGGGTGAGCAGCTCGGCGCACTCGTCGGCGAGGACGCCGGGGATCACCTCGGGGCGGTGGTTGAGGCGGCGGTCGCGGACGACGTCCCACAGGGAGCCCGCCGCGCCGGCCTTCTCGTCGACGGCGCCGTAGACGACCCGGTCCAGGCGGGAGAGGACGATCGCTCCCGCGCACATCGTGCACGGCTCCAGCGTGACGACCAGCGTGCAGCCCGACAGGCGCCACTCGCCGACGGCCCGGGCGGCCTCGCGGATCGCGAGGACCTCCGCGTGGCCGGTGGGGTCGCCGGTGGCCTCGCGCTCGTTGCGGCCGCGGCCGATGACGGAGCCGTCCGGCGCCAGCACCACGGCGCCCACCGGCACGTCGCCGGTGGCGGGCGCCCGTACGGCCTCCTCCAGCGCGGCCCGCATGGGGGCGCGCCAGGGGTCGCGTACGGGGTCGTGGGTGCTGGCGGGGACGGCTTCGTTCATGGCACCAGTGTGGGCGAAACCGGCCCTGGGTCCGTCAGCGGACGGCCTCGAGGACCTCCGTGCAGCCCAGGGCGTCGGCGATGTTGCTGAGCGCGTCCCCGTCGAGGGCCCGCAGCTCCTTCACACTCACCCCCAGGTCGTCGAGGAGGGCGTCGTCCCCCAGCGGCCCGTGCGGGGCCGGCCCGGAGGCCTCGGCGTCGTCCACCTCCTCGGCGGAGCCCTCGGGCTCGCCGTCCTCGGTGCCGTCGAGGTCGAGGCTGTCGAGCTCGTCCCCGGGGTCCTCGTCGCGGCCGGTCAGCTCGTCGACGAGCATCGCGCCGTAGGAGCTGCGGCGCGCGGCGACGGCGTCCGAGACGTAGACGCGGGGGTCGTCCTCGCCGTCCACCCGGACGACGGCGAACCAGGAGTCCTCCTGCTCGATGAGGGCCAGGACCGTGTCCTCGCTCACCGAACTCTCCCGGGCCAGGTCGGCGAGGTCGGTCAGGGTCTCCACGTTGTCGAGTTCTGTGTCGCTCGCTTCCCACCCGTCGTCGGTGCGCGCGAGCAATGCGGCGAAGTACACCGTGACTCTCCCACTGGTCATAGGCGGTGCCGGGTCGGACGGGGACCACCCCGCCCACTCGGAATCGTGGCAGAAACCTGGGCGTTGCGAGAGGTCTTCCGCGCTGCGTCGTGCAGCAGTCCGAAGAGATGTCCCTCACGTGCGGGGTGCGGGGGACCCGGAGGGCGTCCGTGCGGGCCCGGGCGGAGGGCCGTGCGCGCTACCAGCGGAAGGTCCGCATGCGCATCTGCTGGCGCATCCGGGCGGCCCGGGCGCGGCGGGGCTGGACGCGGTCGCGCAGCTCCTTGGCCTCGTTCAGCTCGCGGAGGAACTGGGCGCGTCTGCGGCGGCGGTCCTCGGTGCTCTCGCCGGCGTCGTCCGGTCTCGTCCGCTCCCGCGGCTCGCGACGCTCCCGGAGCTCGTCGGGCCTGCTGGATCCGCGTTTGTCATGGCCGGCCATGGGCAGCACCACCTCGTGCCGAGGTCCTCGCCCGGCGACAGACCGGGCGTACGTGCCCACTTTCCCCCTTGGTGGTGGTTTGATGCCAGGGCGGCGACAGACCGTCGAAGGAGGCCCGGCGGACCCCGGGCGGGCGCTCGGCCGTTAAAGCTCGGTTAATGTCGATGTCATGCGGATCCACGTCGTCGACCACCCCCTGGTGGCTCACAAGCTCACCACGCTGCGCGACAAGCGCACCGATTCCCCCACCTTCCGGCGCCTCGCCGACGAGCTGGTGACCCTGCTCGCCTACGAGGCCACGCGCGACGTGCGCACCGAGCAGGTCAGCATCGAGTCCCCGGTCACCGCGACCACGGGCGTCCGGCTCTCGCACCCGCGCCCGCTGGTGGTGCCGATCCTGCGCGCCGGCCTGGGCATGCTCGACGGCATGGTCCGGCTGCTGCCCACGGCCGAGGTCGGCTTCCTGGGCATGATCCGCAACGAGGAGACCCTCAAGGCGGAGACCTACGCGACCCGCATGCCGGACGACCTCTCGGGCCGCCAGGTCTACGTCCTGGACCCGATGCTCGCCACCGGCGGCACGCTCGTCGCCGCGATCAACGAGCTGATCGCCCGTGGCGCCGACGACGTGACCGCGCTGTGCCTGCTGGCCGCGCCGGAGGGCGTCGAGGTCATGGAGCGCGAGCTCGAGGGCGCGCCGGTGACCGTCGTGACCGCCTCGGTGGACGAGCGCCTCAACGAGAACGGCTACATCGTCCCGGGCCTGGGCGACGCCGGCGACCGGATGTACGGCACCGCGGGCTGAGCCCGTCCGGCCCGCCGGGGGCCAGGTGTCACCGGCGGGCTAACACTTCGCGGCGGAAGGCTGCGGCTTGGGCTGTTGCGCCAGCCCGGCCAGCGCCTTGTCGGCCTCCTCCTTGGGCTTCAGCTCCTTGTACGCGTCGCCCAGGACGAGGTCGACGTCCTGTCCCTCCCGCTGGTCGCCCTTGGCCTCCGCGCCGGCCACCTGGGTGGCCAGCACCTTCAGCGCTCCCTCGACGGACGCCTGAGGGCCCACCAGCAGTGCGGTGCCGGGCACCTTCTTGTCGTACTCCGCCTCGGCGTTGCCCACCTTGCCGATCCGGAAGCCGCGCCGTTCCAGCTCGTCGGCCGTCACCTTGGCGAGGCCGCCGCGCGGGGTGGCGTTGTAGACGTTGACGGTGATGTCGCCGGGCTTGGGCAGCTCCCTGGGGGCCGCTCGTCCGGTCGTGTGGGCCCCGGCGCCGCCCTTGCAGTCCCCGGCGCCCTTCTTCTGCTGCGCGGCCGCCTGGGTCTGCTTGTGCCGGTCGCCGGAGAAGACGTCGACGAGCTGGAGCGTCCCCCACCCGGCCAGCCCGAGTACGGCGGCCGTGGCGACCACGGCGAGCACGATCCTGCGGCGGTTGCGGGGGCGGCGCATGTGCGGGTACCGATTGCCCGTGATGCGGTACTTACCACCCATGCCGGGAGGGGTGAGCATGCTCATGGGCGCAGCGTAGTGCTGGGGGGAGCCGCTGCCTACTAGATGATCAATGGGTTGCGCGGACGCCAACCCAAAAGGGTC
Organism: Streptomyces griseocarneus; assembly: GCF_014655595.1. Lineage (GTDB taxonomy): Bacteria > Actinomycetota > Actinomycetes > Streptomycetales > Streptomycetaceae > Streptomyces > Streptomyces griseocarneus. Next base: position 421,076 of record NZ_BNBL01000004.1, read on the forward strand.
AATAGCCGCGCGTACGAGCGCCTGCCGGGGCCCCGGACGGGGGTGCGGCGCGGGAGTGGTGTCCGGCTCCGGGCGGGAGCGGTGCCCGAGTCCGGGCGGGAGCGGTGTCCGGAGCTCCGGCGGGGGCGGGGCTCAGTCCAGCTCGAGCACGCGGGCGTGCAGGACCTGGCGCTGCTGCAGGGCGGCGCGCACGGCGCGGTGCAGCCCGTCCTCCAGGTACAGGTCGCCCTGCCACTTCACGACGTGGGCGAACAGGTCGCCGTAGAACGTCGAGTCCTCCGCGAGCAGCGTCTCGAGGTCGAGCTGCTGCTTCGTGGTCACCAGCTGGTCCAGACGCACCGGGCGGGGGGCGACGTCCGCCCACTGCCGGGTGCTCTCCCGGCCGTGGTCGGGGTACGGCCGCCCGTTTCCGATGCGCTTGAAGATCACACGGAAAGCCTACCGGGCCGGTGGCTCCGAGCGCAGCCATGGCGCGGGAGTGCGAAGGTGACAATCAGCCGCATACCGGGAGTGATGCATGGGGCCGACGAGCGACAATTCTTCTCCCCCGGGACCGGAAACCACCCTCCCGCCCCCGCGCCCGGATGGCCGAACAGCTCTCCGCGCGCGGCGTCCGACGCGACGGCGCCGGCGCGGCCGTACGGGTGTCCGGACCGTACGAACGTTATGCACAGCCTGTGGACCGCGAATCGGTGTACGAGAAATTGACGGCGCCGCAAACGACCGGGCCCGGACCTGGGGCGCGGCGGCGGCGCTGACGTGACGGGGGTGCCTATTCGGACGGGGGCGCCTATTCGGCGATCTCGGTGCGCTCCCACCACTCGTAGACGGGCAGCCGGCCCTCGACCGTGTCCTCGTGCCGTGCCGTGGCCTTGAAGTGCTCGTACCCGCCCCGGAACTTGATCTTCAGTTCATTGCCGGGCGGAGTGATCGGCACGATCCGCTCGGGCATGTCGTCGGGGCCACCTCGGAGGAAAGCTTTGGCGCTGCTGCTCATGGGGGACAGTTTCGCGGCGCCCGCCCGCCGGTGGCCCCACGACGCGCCGACTTCAGCGCTTCTCGGAGGTTTTGGCCGCTTTGGCGGCCTTGGCCGCGCGCTTCGCCTCCTGCTTGTGCGCGCGCACCTTCTCCAGCGTCTCGGGGCCGGTGATGTCGGCCACCGAGCGGTACGAACCCTCCTCCCCGTACGCGCCCGCCGCCTCGCGCCAGCCCTCGGGCCGCACCTCCAGCCGCTTGCCCAGCAGCGCCAGGAAGATCTGCGCCTTCTGCTTGCCGAAGCCGGGCAACGCGGTGAGGCGGCCGAGCAGTTCACCGCCACTGGCCGCGTCGCGCCAGACCGCGCTCGCGTCGCCGTCGTAGTGCTCCACGAGGTACTGGCACAGCTGCTGCACCCGCTTGGCCATGGAACCGGGGTAGCGGTGCACCGCCGGCTTGCGCGCGCACAGTTCCACGAACGCCTCGGGGTCGTACGCCGCGATCTCGTGGGCGTCCAGGTCGTCCCCGCCCAGGCGCTCGGCGATGGTGTACGGGCCGGTGAACGCCCACTCCATGGGGATCTGCTGGTCCAGCAGCATTCCGGTCAGGGCGGCCAGCGGGCTGCGCGAGAGCAGCGCGTCGGCCTCGGGCTGCTGGGCGAGCCGAAGAGGGTGGTCCATGTGCCGATGGTCCCTCCGGGCCGCCCGTGCCGCACGCCGCCGCCCCGGCCGGGCGTGTCGGCGCGCGGCGCGGGACGGCGGTCGTCCGTTCCCGTCGCGGGCCGTCAGACGCCCAGGTGGGCGTTGACCGCCCGGGCGGCGTCGGCGAGTTCGGGGATCTCGACGACCTCGACGCCGGCCTGTTCGAGCAGTTCGACGCCCGTGCAGTCGGCGACGAACAGCGAGGGCTCGCGCCAGGCGAGCACGACGCGGGGGATGCCGGTGCCGAGCACGAGGTGGGCGCACGCGCGGGGGCGCGAGCTGCGCACGGAGCACGGCTCGAGGGAGCTGTAGAGGGTGGCGCCGGCCAGCCGGGGGTCGTCGGGGGAGAGCTTGGCGAGGGCGGCCTCCTCGGCGTGCGAGAGGGGGTGGTCCTCGCGGCTGTGGCCGCGGGCGAGCTCCGTGCCGTCGGCCGCGACGATCACGGCGCCGACGGAGTAGGCGGTGGAGGACGGCGGGCAGTCGCGGGCCACCTCGATGGCGAGCTCGAGCCAGGCGCGGTCGCCCTCGCGGCGGGCGCCGGGGGTGTCGTGGCCGTGCGGTGCGGTGGTCATGCGGGGGTCTCCTTGGTCGCGTAGCGCAGAAGCACGATGTCGCCGACTGTTTCGGCACCCAGCAGGGTCAGGCGCCGGGCGGGGCCGCCGGGGTAGTCGGCGGGGCCCAGGAAGCGGGGGGCGGCCGGCTGGCCGACGAGCTGGGGGGCGAGGGCGAGGTGGAGCTCGTCGGCCAGGTCCTGGGCGAGGAAGCGGGTGTGGATGCCGCCGCCGCCCTCGACCATCAGCCGCCGGACGCCGCGCGCCGCGAGGTCGTCGAGCAGGGCGCCGAAGTCCAGCCCGGGGCCGAGGCCCACCACGTCGGCGAGGCCGCCGAGCCGCTCGCGGGCCCGCACGGCGCCCGCGTCCGTGCTGTAGACGACCTTGGCTCCCCCGCAGTGCCAGAACCTCAGCGCGGGGTCCAGGTCGCCGCCGGCGGTGACGGCGACCTTCAGGGGGTACTCGGGCCGGCCCGCGGCGACGCGGTCCGCGCGCCGCCGGGGGCTGTTGACGAGCAGCCGGGGGTTGTCGGCGCGCAGCGTTCCGCCGCCGACGAGGACGGCGTCCGACGCGGCGCGCACCCCGTCCACCCGGTCCAGGTCCTCGGGCCCGGACAGCATCAGCCGCTCCGGCGAGGCGTCGTCGATGTAGCCGTCCATGGAGACCGCGACGCTCAGTAGCACGTGCGGACGGCCGTACGGGCGCGTAGCCGGAGCTGGCTTGAACTCATCGGACTGCGACTGAATGTTCATGTGTCCGACCTCCGGTCAGCTGGCGAATCGGTCGTTCGGGCCCGGCGCCGGGCGGCTTCCGGCCGCCGCGGTCGGCCGGAAATGCAATGGGAATCAGCCATAGTTGCTCCGGTGCTGTGATGCAGGTCACAAATTGCATTGTCAATTGGTGAAGCCACCTATGGTGATCATGCCTACATAACCCCGCCGTGTACACCGGGGTTTGGGTTGGTCGGACCTGTGCAATTAGTGGGAGACTGACAGTGAATAAGGTCAGCGAAAGAGAGCAGGAGTATCCGGCCTCCGCTCTGGTCACCGTTCGCAGCAGTACCCGGGTTCCGCTGGATATCGGGCTCGAGGCGCCGGTGGAATCGGAAATCATCACCTTCGACGGCCTGGCCGACGGGCGCGAGCACCTCGCGATCCGGCTGGGCGAAGCGGACTCCGGCGTGCCGCTGGTGCGGCTGCACTCCGAGTGCCTGACCGGCGATGCCCTGGGTTCGCTCCGGTGCGACTGCGGCCCGCAGCTCCGCGAGGCCCTCGCACGCATCCACGAGCGCGGCGGCTACCTGCTGTATTTGCGTCAAGAAGGGCGCGGAATCGGCCTGTACAACAAGCTCGACGCTTATCGTTTGCAGGACGAGGGCTACGATACTTACCAGGCGAATATCCGGCTGGGCCGCGGTGCCGATGAGCGGAATTACCTCTCGGCCGCCCAGATGCTGCGTTGTGTGAACGCCGAGGAAATCGATCTGCTCTCCAACAACCCGGACAAGGCCGCGCAGCTCACCGCGCTCGGCATCCGGGTGCGGGACAGCATTTCCACGGGCGCGCATGTGAATCCCAGCAATTACCGGTATCTGGAGGCCAAGGTCTCCGAGACGAACCACGCCATTGATCTTGGAAGGGTGACCCTGTGATCCGCCATCGCGGGCCCATCAGCGGCATCGCCGCCCTGCCCCACACCTATGTGGCCACGGCCGGCTACGACAACCAGGTCATCCTGTGGAACGCCGCGGACAAGCGCCCCCTCGCCCGCAGCCAGCACGACCACCTCGCCAACCAGGTGACCTTCAGCCCCGACGGCAAGTTCCTGGTCACCTCCTCCAGCGACTACACCGCCCGGCTGTGGTCGCTGCCCGACCTCAAGCTCCTCGCCGTCCTCGCGGACCACGAGGACGACGTGGAGATGTCGGTCTTCCACCCCACCCAGCCCCTGATCGCCACCGCCTCGCGCGACCACAAGGTGCGGGTCTACGGCTTCGACGGCGCCCTGCGCACCACGTTCGAGGGCCACACCGCCGACGTCATCTCCGTCGTGTGGGCCGGCGACGACGAGATCGTCTCCTCCAGCGACGACGGCACCATCAAGCGCTGGTCCCTGGCCTCCGGTTCCATGGTCGCCGACATCGACCTGGGCGGCGTGGAGACCGACACCGTGGCCCTGGCCTCGAACGGCACCGTCTACGCGGGCAACGACGACGGCGAGATCGTCATCGTCACCGCCGACGGCACCGGCACCCGCCCCGCCCACGACGCCGGCATCAAGCGCCTGGTCTACAACGGCGCCCGCGAACTGCTGGTGAGCCTCAGCTACGACCGCACCCTGCGCGTGTGGGACACCGCCGCCGGGCTCGCCCCCGTGGCCTCCTCCTCGCTGCCCAGCGACGTCTGGCCGCGCTCCTGCGCCTTCCTCGACGACACCACGCTCGTCTTCGCCACCTTCGGCTCGTCCTACGCCACGTACCGCATCGAGGACGAGAAGTGGGACCTGCAGGGCGTGGAGCCGACCCAGGGCGCCAACGCCGTGATCACGCACCAGGACACCACCCTGACCATCGGCGACGCCGGCATCCTGTGGCAGGACGGCGCCGAGCGCGCCCGCACCGGCAGCCTGTGCAACTTCCTGACCCCCGTGGGCGACCGCGTCGTCACCGGCGGCCAGATGGGCACCGTCTTCGACGCCTTCACCGGTGACGTCCTGCACCAGCACCGCTCCCCGCTCAACTGCGGCGCCGCCTTCGTCCGCGACGGCCGCCCGCACGTGGTCGTCGGCACCTACACCGGCGAGGGCCTGGTCTTCTCCCTGACCGAGGCGGGCGAGTTCCGCCACGAGGCGACGCTGCCGCTGCACTCCAACGCGGTCAAGGGCGTCGCCGTCTCCGGCGACCTCATCTTCTCCGTGTGCGCCGACGCCGAGGCCGCCTGGTTCTCCACCACCACCCTCACCGAGGTCGCGCGCGTCGCCGAGGCGCACGACCGCATCGCCAACGGCTGCGTCGGCTTCGCCGACGGCGAGTTCGCGAGCATCAGCCGCGACCTGAAGCTGCGCATCTGGACCGGTACCGAGGCCCAGGTGCTGGACACCCCGCACGACCACTCGATCAAGAGCGTGAGCGCCTCCACGGACGGCCGCTTCATCGCCACCGGCGCGTACAACGGCCTCGTCGCCGTCTACGACCGCGAGGCCGCGGCCTGGACCACCGTGCTGCGCCCCACCACGGCCGGCATCTCCTCCCTGCACTACGACGCCGCCGGGCGGGTCTTCCTCGCCAGCTCCTACGACGGCGACGTCCACCGCATCACCCCGGGGCAGGCGTGACCACCCAGGAGACGCCCCCGGTCGCGCTGACGGCCAACCCCAACACCCTGGACGACCGGGAGGCGATGGGACTTCCCCGTTCCTTCGTCTCCCGGCTCGACCGGTCCGCGCTCGCCGACGCCCACCGGGCGCTGGCCGGGCGCGGCCCCGACGAGCTGGCGGCCGCCGCCGAGTCCCCGGAGCGGCCGTTCGCCGAGCGCTACGCCGCCGGCAGCCTGCTGGCCCTGCTCGGCGACCCCCGCATCCGCCCCCTCGACCCGGCCATGACCGACGTCCCGGCGGGCCGGATCCTGCTCGGCCTCGCCGAGGAGCACGTCGAGGCCGTGACCGCGGCCTGGCGCCACGTCGGCGTCCTGCCCGAGTGGATCGCCAAGGAGACCCCGCGCTACGAGGCGGAGATCGCGGCCTTCCGCATCGCCCGCTACCCCGTGACCAACGCGGAGTACCGCGTCTTCGCGGAGGAGACCGGCACCCACTGGCTGCCCACCTCCTGGCAGTTCGGCGCCTACCCCGGCCACCTCGCCAACCACCCGGTGTGGACCGTGCCCCCCGAGGCCGCGGACGCCTACGCCCAGTGGCTCTCCGAGCGCACCGGCCGCGCCTTCCGGCTGCCCACCGAGGCCGAGTGGGAGTACGCGGCCTCCGGCGGCGACGGCCGCGCCTACCCCTGGGGCGAGGAGTTCCGCCCCGAGCTGTCCAACACCGTCGAACAGGGACCGCTGACCACCACCCCGGTCGGCGTCTACCCCGGCGGCCGGGCCCCCTTCGGCAACGACGACATGGCGGGCAACGTCGAGGAGTACGTCGCCGACGCCTACGGGCCCTACCCCGGCGGCGAGAGCATCGACGACGACCTGCTGGTGGCCGAGGGCCCCTACCGGGTCGCCCGCGGCGGCAGCTTCACCCGCTTCGGGGACCTGGCCCGCTGCCGGCGCCGCCACGGCTGGTACCGCAAGCCCATCTACGCCATGGGCTTCCGACTCGCGGAGACACCATGACCCCCACCCCCGGTCCCACCGTCACCCCCGGTCCGGAGGCCCTCGAGGCACCCTTCTCCCTCGACGGCCGGACCGGGGACGGCGCGCACCCCGCGGACGCCGTGGACTACGCGGCCCTGGAGCGGCGCCACCCGGCGTACGGGCGGTTCGCCGCCCGCCTGGGCGGCACCCCGCTGATCCCGGTGCCCGGCCCGGACGGCGGCGCGACCGTACTCGCCAAGTGCGAGTGGGAGAACCCCGTCGGCTCGATCAAGGACCGGGTCGCCTACGCCCTGCTGGGCAGCGCCCTGCACCGGCACGGCGACCGTCCGCTCGAGGAGCTGCGCGTCCTCGAGTACTCCGGCGGCAACCTCGCCAAGGCCCTGTCCCACCTCTGCGCGGAACTGGGCATCACCGCGCGCTTCGTGCTGTCCTCGGCCAGCCCGCGCAGCCTCCTGGACACCCTCGCCGAGCGCGGCGCCCAGGTCGACCTCGTCGACAAGGAGCGCGGCTTCCTCGACGTCGTCCGCACGGCACTGGACATCGCCGCCCAGGACAGCGGCTGGACCCTGCTCTACCAGCACCGCAACGTGGCCAACCTCCTGCTGCAGGAGCAGACCACCGGCGCGGAGATCGTCCGGCAGCTCGGCGAGCGCCCCGGCGCGCCCCGGCCGGACGCCTGGGTCGCCTCCATCGGCACCGGCGGGACGCTCGTGGGCGTCCTGCGCGCGCTGCGCGGCGCCTTCCCCGGGGTGCGGGCCGTCGGCGTCACCCCGGAAGAGCTGCCCTACGGCAGCGCGCAGCCGCCCAACGGGCTGCCGAAGTACGGCGGTTCCGGCGGCATGGGGCACGGCATCCGGCAGCCCTTCGTCACGCTGCACGACGACGAGATCGAGCACCGGACCGTCTCCTACCCCCGCGCCCTCGAGGGCATGGCGGAGTTCCACGGCCTCACCGGCGTCCGCATCGGCAGCTCGGCGGCCGCCAACTGGCTGACGGCCAGGGCCGTGGCGGCGACGCTGCCGCCGTCCGCCACGGTCGTCACCGTCCTCCCCGACGCCGGGACGCCCGAGGAGTGGGAGCGGATAGGCAGGGGTGAGTGACATGGCGCATCTGGTTCTCGTCGAGACCACCCCCACCGCCGGCTTCAGGATCGTCCAGGAGGCCGTCGCGCTCGGCCACGAGGTGACCTTCGTGGCCGAGTCCCTCGAGCCCTACCTCGCGGCCGAGGGAGGCGAGGAGGCGGTGAGGACGCCCACCCGGGTCCTCACCGGGATCGCCACCGCCGACGCAGGCGCGCTCCTCGACGCGCTCGGGCGTCTCCACCGCGAGCACCCCGTGCACGGACTGCTCGCCCTCAGCGAGGGCCACCTCCCCGCGATCGCGGAGGCCGCCCACGCCCTCGGCCTGCCCTTCGAGACGCCGGCGACGACCAAGCGGCTGCGCAACAAGCACGAGGTGCGGCTCCTCCTCGACCGGGCCGGCGTTCCCCAGCCCGCGTTCCGGCAGGCGCTGACCGCCGAGGAGGCCGTGACGGCCGCCGAGGAGCTGGGCTACCCGGTGGTGGTCAAGCCGGCCGACGGCTTCGGCTCCGTCCGGGTCGGCGTGGCCGAGGGCCCCGGCGAGGTGGCCGAGCTCGCCGAGGCCGTCCTCGGCACCCGCGTCTACGGCCGCGGCATCACCGGCATCGGCGTGGTGCTGCTCGAGGCCTACGTGCCCGGGCCCGTGGTCAGCTGCGAGGTGCTCACCGCCGACGGCGCCCACCACCCGTACGGCTGTGTGGACAAGATGCTCAGCCCGCCGCCGTACCCCGTGGAGCTGGGCGGCTGCTTCCCCGCCGAACTCCCCGACGACGTACGGGACGCGGTCGTGGACGTCTGCGTCCGGGCGCTGGACGCCGTCGGCGTGCGGCGGGGGCACACCCACACCGAAGTGGTGCTGGGCCCCGACGGGCCGCAGATCATCGAGATCAACGGCCGGCTCATCGGCGGCTACGTGCCCACGATGATGAATCACGTCCTCGGCCGGAACGTCTACCACGACGTCATCGACCTCGCCCTGGGCGGCAGCCCCCGCCCCTCGGCGACGAACGGCGTGGGCTGCATCCGCGCCCTCACCGCCCCGGTGACCGGCGTGCTCGCCGGCATCGACGCCGACGCCGCCCGGCGCGCCCCCGGCGTCGCCGAGGTCATGCTGCACGCCCGCCCCGGCCGGCGGGTGCGGCCCGCCCGGGACAACTTCGACCGGCTCGGCTTCCTCATCACCACGGGCGCCGACGCGCCGGGCGCCCGCGCGGCCGCCGAGGCGGCGCACGACCGGGTGGAGGTGCGCGTGACGCGGGAGGGCGAGGGGCAGGAGTCGGAGGCGCCGGAAGGGGTGGTGGCGTGATGCGCGCACTGTGTGTCGTCGGCAGCCCCAGCCCGGACTCCCACACCAGGGCCCTGGTGCAGCACATCGCCGCCCTGCTGGAGCGGCGCGGCTTCACGATCACGCTGGCCGACCTGGCCGAGCTGGACCTCCCGCTCAGCCACCCCGAGCACTACTGGAGCGGCCTGCCGCATCCCGTGCCCCAGGCCCGCGACTTCGTGGCGGCCGCGCGCGACTGCGACGCGGTGGTGCTCGGCACGCCCGTGTACCACGCGGGCTACTCGGGGCTGCTGAAGAACGCCCTGGACCTGCTGCCGTACGACGCCTTCGACGGCAAGGCCGTCGGCCTGGCCGCCAACGCCGGCGGGCCGCGCGGCAGCGCCGGCGCGTGCGAGCAACTGCGGCAGGTGGTCAAGGCGCTGGGCGGCTGGCCCGTACCGGCGCAGGTCAGCACGGTCGCCTCCGACTTCGCCCCGGGCGCCGACGCACGGCCCGCGCTGGACGTGAGCGGCCCCCTGCACGACCGGTGCGCCGGCATGGCGGACCAGCTGGCCACCTTCACCCGGGCCATGCGCAAGGGGACCGAGGGGGCGGTCGCGTGAGCGCCTCCCCGCGCCGCGGGCCGGGTGCCACGGCCGCCCGCATGAGGGAAGACCTGCGCGTCGTCATCGAGCGCGATCCGGCCGTACGCAGCCGGGGCGAGGCCCTGCTCGCCCCGCACCTGCCGGCGCTGTGGCTGCACCGGATCGCCTCCGGCCTCTACCGGCGCGGCCACCGGGTGACGGCCAGGGTGCTGTCGCTGGTCGGCAGGTTCCTCTCCGGCGGCGTCGACATCCACCCCGGCGCCCGGGTCGGGCGGCGGCTGTTCATCGACCACGGCGCGGCCGTCGTGATCGGCGAGGACGCCGTCATCGGCGACGACGTGACGCTGTACCACCAGGTCACCATCGGTGCCCTGGGCTGGTGGCGGGACCGGCGCAGGCGGCCGGGGGAGCGGCGGCACCCGACGATCGGCGACCGCGTCGTGGTCGGCGCCAACGCCTCCGTCCTGGGGCCCGTGCGCGTCGGCGACGACAGTCTGGTCGGCGCCCACTCCCTGGTCACCAGCGACGTGCCGGACGGGGGCCGGGTCTGGGCCCCCAAGAGCCGGATCCAGCAGAAGGAGAGACCCGTCGTCGTGCCGACGGGAGCCGAAGCGACAACGGAGAAGAGAAGCGCGTGACGAGCAGCAGCACAGACGCCGGCGGCGACGCGGCCGTGGCCCCCGGCTACCGCCGGGTCCTGCGGGACTCCTTCAGCCGGCGCTACGAGGACGGCGCCGACTCGTGGAGCGAGGAACCCGCCATGCGGCTGCTGGTGCCGATGCTCACCGACGGGCTCGCGCCGGGCAGCCGCGTGATCGACATCGGCGCCGGCCGCGGCCGGGACGCCGAGGCGCTGCTCGCCGCGGGACACCGGGTCACCGTCGTCGACCTGGTGCGCCTCCCCGACTGGGACGATCTCGCCGAACGCTGGGGCGACCAGGTCGAATTCGCGGTCGGGAACTTCACCGAGCTCGACGGTCACACCGGATTCGACGCCGCGGTGGACAACGGCGTCCTGCACCACCAGGACCCGGCCGACTATTCCGCGTACCTCGCGGGCGTACGCCGCCGCCTGCGCCCCGGCGGAACGCTGGCCATCAGCCTGTTCACCACCGCCGAGGAACTCACCGAAGGCGTGCTGAACCGCGCCGACGACGGCCGTCTGTCGCGCTGGTTCAACGAGCGGGAGGCGGCCGAGCTGCTGTCCGGCGCCGGCTTCGAGGTGACGGCGACGCGCCTGGTGCGCAGGGAACTTCCGGGACTGGCCTATCTGTTGGTGCTGGCCCGGCGTATCGATGTCTGATCGATGTCTGAGGGTTGGCACAGCGCATGAATGATGCACCGAAGGGAAACCGGACCACCACGGCCGAATCCCCGCCCGCGCCCGGCGGCAAGGCCGGGGGCGACGGGATGTTCGCCTCGCTGCGGGTGCGGAACTACCGCTATTTCTTCATCGGGCAGTTCCTCTCCAACTCCGGCACGTGGATGCAGTTCGTCGCGCAGGACTGGCTGGTCTTCGACCTGACCGGCAGCACGTTCGCGGTCGGCGTCACCACGGCCCTGCAATTCCTTCCGGTGCTGCTCTTCGGCCTCTTCGGCGGGGTGGTAGCCGACCGCTACCCCAAGCGGCGGATCCTGCTCACCACCCAGAGCGCGATGGGCCTGTTCGCCGCGCTGCTGGCGGTGCTGACGCTGACCGACGCCGTCACCGTCGGCCACGTCTACGGCTTCGCGTTCCTGCTGGGCCTGATGAACACCTTCACCAATCCCGCGATCCAGACGTTCGTCGTGGAAATGGTCGGCCCGGAGCGGGTGGGCAACGCCGTCAGCCTGGGCGCGGTGAATTTCCAGAGCGCCCGGCTGCTCGGCCCCGCCGTGGCCGGCCCGCTGATCGCGGTGATCGGCAGCGGCTGGGCCTTCGCGGTCAACGCCCTGTCGTACGTCGCCGTGATCGTCTCCCTGCTGGCCGTCCGCGCCGCCGAACTGCTTCCCTCCCGCCCGCAGCCGCGCGAGAAGGGGCAGATCCGGGCGGGCCTGCGCCACGTCCGCGAGCACCCGAAGCTGCTGTGGCCCATCGTGCTCGTCGGATTCGTCTGCACCTTCGGCTTCAATTTCCCGACCCTGCTGTCGGGCTTCACCTACAACGTCTTCCACGGCGGCGCCAAGGAATACGGCTGGCTGACCACCGCGGTCGGCGTCGGCGCCCTGGGCGGCGCACTGCTGTCGGCCCGCCGGCGCAGCGGCCGGCCCTGGCTCCTCGTCGCCACCGCGGCCGGTTTCGGCGCCCTGGAGATGGTGAGTTCGCTGGCGCCCCGGCTGTGGGTCTTCGGACTGGTGCTGGTGCTGGTCGGCCTGCTGAGCGTCGTCTTCAGCACCATGGCCAATTCGCTGGTGCAATTGGCGACCGATCCCGCGATGCGCGGGCGGGTCATGGGCCTGTACATGCTCGTCTACACGGGCGGCACCCCGGTCGGCGGCCCGGTGGTCGGCTGGGTGGTCGAACACTACGGAGCCAGGGCCGGCATCCTCGCCTGCGGCGCCGTGGCGGCCCTGGCCGCCGGGGTGTTCGGCCTGGTGCTGACGCGGCGCAGGGTGCGTCCCGTCAGCGCGTGAGGAGGATGTGCGCCCGTCACCGCGCGAGGGCGAAGGCATCGGCGGCGTCCGGCGCGAGCGTGAAGCCGTCGGCGGAGTCGGGCGCGTGGGTGAAGCCGTCGACGAGCTCGACGAACGCGTCCGGCTGCTCGAAGAAGGCGACGTGCCCCGTGTCGACCTCGGCGTAGGAGCTGCCGGGCAGCGCGGCGTGCAGCGCCCGGCTGTGCTCCACGGGGACGGTGGCGTCCTGGGCGCAGCCGATGACCAGGGCCTTCGCCCGCACCAGGGGCAGCAGCGGGCGGATGTCGACGCGTGCGTCGAGGTCGACGTGGCGCAGGGTGCCGGCGGTGGCGGGCATGTTCTGCGTCATGGCCTCGACCTGGTCGCGGCCGATGGCGTTGAGGAAGCCGCGGCTGAAGCCGGTCATGGTGACGAACCTGCCGAAGGCCCCGGCGTCCGTCTCGCCCAGCCGCTTCCACAGGGCGAAGGTGTTGCGGAGGAACTCGTCGCCCTCGGTGTGCGCCCAGCCGGCGACGAGGACGAGGCGGCGGACCAGGTCGGGGCGCAGGGCGGCGACCGCCGTGACCACGGGGGAGCCCATGGAGAAGCCCAGCAGGTCCACGGGCCCGGTGCCGGCGTCCTCGATGACGGCGATGACCTGGGCGGCCAGCCCCTCGACGGTCAGCGGGCCGCCGTCGTCGACGGTGTTGTCGGTGCCGGAGAGGTCGGGGGTGATGACGGTGCGGTCGTGGGCGAAGCGCGGGGCGATCTGTCCCCAGGTGAGGCCGGCGCCGGTGGATCCGGTGCCGTGGACGAGGACGAGGGCGGGGCGCGTGGGGTTGTCGGTGCCGGTGCGCTCGTAGTGGACCTGGGCGTCGGCGACGGTGACGGTGGGCATGCGGAACTCCCGAGTGGTGAGGGCCCGGCGGGGGCAAGGCCCCAGGGGGTGTGGGTCTGAGAGGCGGCCGCCGGGCTTCGCACCCGGTGACGTGACCAACAGTGGCGCGGGGGACGCGCGGCCGGGAGAGCCCCGCCGACCCTGGGATCGCCGGTCCCTGGCTCACGGGACGAGGCGTCGGCGAAGATCATCCGTATGACGATCGACCGCCCCGGCCTCGCCGACTTCCTCCGCCGCGCGCGCGAACGCGTACGCCCCCAGGACGCGGGCCTGCCCGCCGGGCCGCGCCGCCGTACGCCCGGCCTGCGCCGCGAGGAGGTCGCCCAGCTCGCCGGGATGTCGGCCGACTACTACACCCGGCTCGAGCAGGCCCGCGGACCGCAGCCCTCGCCCCAGATGCTCGCGGCGCTCGCCCGCGCCCTGCGCTTGAGCGCCGACGAGCGGGACCACCTCCACCTGCTGGCCGGCCACCGCCCGCCCGTGGCGCGTGCCTCCGGCGACCACGTCGCGCCCGGCCTGCTCCACCTCCTCGACCAGCTCCCCACCACCCCCGCGCAGATCCTCGGCGCCCTCGGTGACGTCCTCGCCCAGAACGCCATGGCCCAGTCCCTGCTCGGGGGCGTGTGCACGGTCTCCGAACACGGCCGCAACGTCGTCTGGCGCTGGTTCACCGACCCCGCCGTCCGTGCCGCGTACCCGCCCGAGGAGCACGACCACTACAACCGCCTGCACACCGCCGACCTGCGCGCGGCCGTCACCCGCCGCGCGAACGACCCGGCGGCCGCCCGCCTGGTGGACCGTCTCCGGGAGGCGAGCCCCGAATTCCGCGCCCTGTGGGACCTCCACGAGGTGGCCGTCCGCCGCCACACCCGCATGCGCGTCCTGCACCCCGTGGTCGGCCCGGTCGACCTCGACTGCCAGATCCTCCTGGCCCCGGAGGGCGACCAGCGTCTGGTCCTCTACACCCCGCCCCCGGGCACCGACACCGCGGACCGGCTGGCACTCCTGCGCGTCGTGGGTACGGACCAGTTCGCGCCCGCGACGGAGTGACGCGCAGGCCCTGCCGCGACCTCGTACTCCCGCCCGATTGTCAGTGGTGGGTGCGACGATTTCCGTGAAGTCGCCCGCCGATGACGGAACTTGGGATTCCGGCGGGGATCGCGAGGGAGGGGGCAGGACATGGTCTGCGAAGCGTGCGACAGTCCGTACGCCAGGTGGGTCGTCGGTCGCGGCACGGCTCTCTGTGTCCCGTGCGAGCGGGTCGGCGCCGGGCGGCGCAGCCGCGAGCCGGTGCTCGTGGGCGAGGTGCTGGGGGCCACGGCCGACGTGCTGAGGCTCTCGAGCCGTACGGGCGCCGGCGTTCCGGACCCATGGGGCGCCGGCGGTGGCGGGGCGGTGTGCCGGGCCTGCGGCGGACGCGCCGTGTGGCATCGCACCGTGCGCGGCCGCTGGGTCCTGATCCAGGCCGGCGAATGGCCCGTGGCGGCCGTTCCCGCCGGCAGACGCTGGCGGATCGCGGGCGACGGCACCGCCGTCCGCCTCGGGGCGGCCGCCGCCCCGTCCGACACGTGCAGGGTCGGTCATGCCGACGTGTGCCCGGCGCGCCCGGCCCCGTACGACGCGCCGTCGCTGCTCGCCCTGTGGCACCGCAACGCCCGCCGGGCGGCGTTATGACGGTGGGGTGGCAGCTGCCGGGGCCGCCGGGCCGGCCGGGGATCAGGCCCGCGTCAGCAGGCGGTCGAGCGCGCGCCGGGTGCGGTCGGGGGCGAGCGGGTCGGCGAAGAGCTGGATGGCCTGGTTGAGGGCCAGGTAGAGGCCGACGAGTTCGTACGCGACCTGCTCGGGGTCGGTGCCGGGCGGAAGGTCGCCCGCCGTGACGGCGAGCCGCAGCTCGCCCACGAGCCGGTGCCGCCACAGCCGGTAGAGGCGGGCCACCGCGTCCCGTACGCGGCCGCCGCGTGCGTCGAACTCCACGGAGGCGGTGGTGAAGAGGCAGCCGCCGGGGAAGATCTCGCGTTCGCGCTCGAGGTAGGTGATCCAGGCCTCGCAGACGGCCCGCAGCCGCGGCAGGCCCGGCGTCTCGTGGGCGGCGGGCTGCCAGACCACGCGCTGGAAGACCGCCGACGCCTCGTCGAGCGCGGCGAGCTGGAGGGCCTCCTTGGTGCCGAAGTGGCCGAGGATGCCGGCCTTGCTCATGCCCAGGTCCGTCGCGAGGCGCCCGATCGTCAGCCCCTCCAGCCCCTCGACCGAGGCGATCGCGACACCGCGTTCGACGATCCGCTCCCGCGTCCTGCGGGCTTCGGCAACGGACTTGCGTGGGCTCATGCGGCCATCCTAGCCACCTGACTCCCTTTTAGCTTCCGACCGATCGGTTGCTATATTCCCCGGCACCCCCTGCGGCCCGGGCACACCGCCCGCGCCGCACACCGCCCTGCCACCGAGCCGAGGAGATCAGCCGTGCCGGGATCCCGCATCACCGCCCTGGGCCGCTACCAGCCGTCGCGCGTCCTGACCAACGACGACCTGGCGGGCATGGTCGACACCAGCGACGAATGGATCCGCCGGCGGACCGGCATCGCCACCCGCCGCATCGCCGCCGACACCGAATCGGTCACCGACATGGCGGCCGCCGCCGCGGCCGAGGCCCTGGCCGCGTCCGGCCTGCGGCCGTCCGACATCGGCATGGTCACCGTGGCGACCTGCACCGCGGTCGACCGCTGCCCCTCGACCGCCGCCCAGGTCGCCGGCCGCCTCGGCATCCCCGCGGCCGTGGCCTACGACCTGAACAACGGCTGCGCCGGCTTCTGCACCGCCCTCGCCGCCGCCGACCACTCCCTCCGCGCCGGCGCGGCCCGCCACGCCCTGGTCATCGGTGCCGAAAAGATGTCGGCCGTCACCGACTGGAGCGACCGCGGCACCTGCGTCCTGCTCGGCGACGGCGCGGGCGCCGCCGTCCTCAGCGCCGCCGAACAGGACGGCATAGGCCCCGTCGTCTGGGGCTCCGACCCCACGCGCGCCGACGCCGTACGCCTCGTCGACGACTGGCACCCGCGCTTCGCCCAGGAAGGCCAGACCGTCTTCCGCTGGGCCACCGGCGAACTCCCCGGCATCGCCCGCGAGGCCTGCCGCCGCGCCGGCATCACCCCGGCCGACCTCGCCGGCGTGGTCACCCACCAGGCCAACCTCCGCATCATCGAGGCCGTGACGCGCCGGCTCGGCCTGCCGGAGCACGTGGTGATCGCCAAGGACGTCGTCGACTCCGGCAACACCTCCGCCGCGTCCGTGCCCCTCGCCCTGTCCCGGCTGACCGAGAGCGGCGAACTCCCGCCGGGCGGCCCGGTGCTGCTGCTGGCCTTCGGCGGCGGCCTGTCCTGGGCGGGCCAGGTCGTCACCTGCCCCTGACGAGGCCGCAGCAATCTCCAGGCGCCGCCCGTGATCTGGCTCGCGCGGGGGAGGTGCCGGGCGCGAGGCGACTGCGATACTCCCGGCGTGCTCACGCTGATACGTCCGCTTTTGCGCGCGGACACCTACCGAGGCTGGCTGTACGCACTGCTCGGCGCGGCCACCGGCCTCCTGACCCTTCCCGTGGCGACGCTGCTCACCGCCGCGACCCCGCGGGACTGGCCGCAGCCGGTGCGCACGACGGTCCTCCTGGCCGCCTGGGCCGCGCTCACGGCCGCCGCCGGCTGCCCGCGCCCCGCCCGCCGCGCCTCCGTACGACTGGCCAACCGCCTGCTCGGCACGGCCCTTCCGGCCCCGGCCCCGGCGGCGGAGCACGCGCGCGTGCCGCACCGGGCGCGCACGGCGGCCTGGCTGGTGCTGCACACGCTGGCGGGATGGGTGACGGCGGTCGTGACGGCCTTCGCCCTGGTGGCAGCCGTCCCCTTGGTCGCCATCTGGCTGAAGGGCGGCGAGCGGATCACGATGCTCGTGCCCGTCGACGTGCCCGGCGGGCCGGCAGGGGCGTGGACGCTGCCGGTGGCCGCCGCGCTCCTCGCCCTGGCCTGTTACGCCGCCGCCGCCACGACGGCGCTCCTGAGGCGCCTCGCGCCCGCCCTGCTGGGCCACCGCCCCGCCGAACGCCTCGCCGCGCTCGAGACGCAGATGCGCCACCTGACGCAACGCAACCGCCTGGCACAGGAGTTGCACGACTCCATCGGTCACACGCTGACGGCCTCCACCATCCAGGCGGCGGTGGCGCGAGAACTGATGGACACCGACCCGGCGGCCGCCCGCCGCGCCCTGACCGGCCTCGAGGAGGCCTCCCGGGCCGCCATGGACGACCTCGACCACGTCCTCGGCATCCTCCGCCAGGAGCGGGCCGCGACCGCCCCGCCGTACGCCCTCACCGACCTCCCGGCGCTCGTGGACCGCGTCCGGCACGCCGGTGCGGACGTACGCGCCGACATCAGCGGCGACCTGGCCGCCGTGCCGGCCACCGTCTCCCGCGAGGCGTACCGCATCGTCCAGGAAGGCCTGACCAACGTCCTGCGGCACGGCGACCGGTCGCGGATCGGCCTGCGGGTGACGGTCACGGCGGCCCGCCTCGAGCTGGAGATCGCCAACGCGGTCACCGCCCGCGCCCGGATCGCACGGCGTTCCCGCCGGGGTCAGGGCGTCGACGGCGTCGTGGAGCGCGTCCAGCTCCTGCGGGGCGAGGCCTTCGCGGGCCCGGACCCCGAGGGCACCGGCTGGCTGCTCACCGCGCGCATCCCCCTACGGTCGGCGGCATGACCGTGACCGTGCTGATCGCCGACGACGAGGAACTCACCCGCACCGGCCTGCGAACCCTGCTCTCGGCCAGGGAGGGCCTCACCGTCGTCGGCGAGGCCGCCGACGGCCACCAGGCCCTGACCCGCGCCGCCGAACTCCGCCCCGACGTCGTGCTGATGGACGTGCGCATGCCCGGAATCGACGGCATCGAGGCCACCCGGCGCCTGCAGACCGCCTCCCCCCGGCCGCCGAAAGTGGTGGTGATCACAACCTTCGAGAACGACGAGTACGTCTACGACGCCCTCCGCGCCGGCGCCGCCGGCTTCGTCCTCAAGCGCTCCCCCTCGGAACAGATCGCCCACGCCATCCGCCTCGTCGCCACCACCGACTCCGTCCTCTTCCCCGACGCCGTCCGCAACCTCGCCGCCGCCCGCCCCGCCCCCGGACCCCCCGCGGGCACCCCCGCCCTCACCCACCGCGAACTGGAGATCCTCCGCCTCATGGCCCGCGGCCTGTCCAACCCGGACATCGCCCACGCCCTGGTCGTCAGCCTGGAGACGGTCAAGACCCACGTGAGCAACCTCCTGGCCAAACTCTCCGCCCGCAACCGCACCCAGGCCGTGATCCTGGCCTACGAATACGGCTTCGTCATCGCGGGCGGCGGCCACGTCCCGGCCCGGCCGGCCTGAGCCGCCCGCCGGGGGCCTGACACCGGACAAAGGCCGTCGGCCGCATCCGGGAATCCCCGGATGCGGCCGACGGCCGGGTACGGACTCCTTACCGGAAGCGGCGGAGCCGGAGGCTGTTGGTGACGACGAAGACGGAGGAGAAGGCCATGGCCGCACCGGCGATCATCGGGTTGAGCAGGCCGGCTGCCGCGAGGGGAAGGGCGGCGATGTTGTAGCCGAAGGCCCAGAAGAGGTTGCCCTTGATGGTGCCGAGGGTGCGGCGGGAGAGCCGGATGGCGTCCGCCGCCACGAGCAGGTCGCCGCGGACGAGGGTGAGGTCGCCGGCCTCGATGGCCGCGTCGGTGCCGGTACCCATGGCCAGGCCGAGGTCGGCGGTGGCGAGGGCGGCCGCGTCGTTGACGCCGTCGCCGACCATGGCGACGGTACGGCCCTCGGCCTGGAGGCGCTTGACGACGTCGACCTTGTCCTGGGGGAGGACCTCGGCGATGACCTCGTCGATGCCCACCTCGCGGGCGACGGCCTCGGCGACGGCCTTGTTGTCGCCGGTCAGCAGGACGGGGGTCAGCCCGAGGCGGCGCAGTTCGGCGACGGCGCGGCCGCTGGTGTCCTTGACGGCGTCGGCGACGGTGAGGACGCCCCGGGCCTCGCCGTCCCAGGCCACGGCCACGGCGGTGCGGCCCTCGGCCTCCGCGGCGGCCTTCGCCGCGGCGAGTTCGACCGGCAGTTCGATGACCCAGTCGGCCAGCAGCTTCTCGCGGCCCACGAGGACGGCGTGTCCGTCGACGACGCCCTGGACGCCGAGGCCGGCGATGTTCTCGAAGCTCTCGGGAACGGGCAGGACGCCGGTGCGAGCGGTGGCGCCCTCGGCGATGGCGCGGGCGATGGGGTGCTCGGAGGCGTGCTCCAGCGCGCCGGCCAGCCGCAGCAGCTCCTGCTCGGTCACGCCGGGGGCGGTGACGACCTCGTGCAGGGCCATCTTGCCGGTGGTGACGGTGCCGGTCTTGTCCAGGACGACGGTGTCGACGCGGCGCGTGGACTCCAGGACCTCGGGGCCCTTGATGAGGATGCCCAGCTGGGCGCCGCGGCCGGTGCCGACCATGAGGGCGGTCGGGGTGGCGAGTCCCAGGGCGCACGGGCAGGCGATGATCAGTACGGCGACGGCGGCGGTGAAGGCGGCGGTGGCGTCACCGGTGACCGCGAGCCAGGTGAGCAGGGTGCCGAGGGCGATGAGAAGGACGACGGGGACGAAGACGCTGGAGATGCGGTCGGCCAGGCGCTGGACGGCGGCCTTGCCGTTCTGGGCGTCCTCGACCAGCTTGGCCATGCGGGACAGCTGGGTGTCCGAGCCGACCCGGGTGGCCTCGACGACCAGACGGCCGGAGGCGTTGACGGTGGCGCCGGTGACGGCGTCGCCCACGGTCACGTCGACGGGGACGGACTCGCCGGTGAGCATTGAGGCGTCGACGGCCGAACTGCCCTCGACCACCGTGCCGTCGGTGGCGATCTTCTCGCCGGGCCGTACGACGAACCGGTCGCCGGCCATCAGCTCGGCGGTCGGGATGCGCACCTCGCGCCCGTCGCGCAGGACGGCCACGTCCTTGGCGCCCAGCTCCAGCAGCGCCCGCAGGGCCGCGCCGGCCTTGCGCTTGGACTTGGCCTCCAGGTAACGCCCGGCAAGGATGAAGGCGGTGACGCCGGCGGCGGCCTCCAGGTAGATGGAGGACGAGCCGTCCGCCCGCGAGACCGAGAAGTCGAAGCCGTGCCGCATGCCCGGCATGCCGGCGTGGCCGAAGAACAGGGCCCACAGCGACCAGCCGAGGGCCGCGAGCGTACCGATCGACACCAGCGTGTCCATCGTCGCCGCCCCGTGCCGGGCGTTGGTCCACGCCGCCCGGTGGAACGGCAGCGCGCCCCACACCACGACCGGCGCGGCCAGTGTCAGGGACAGCCACTGCCAGTTGTCGAACTGCAGCGTCGGCACCATCGCCATCAGCACGACCGGCACCGCGAGCACCAGCGAGACCAGTAGCCGTTGCCGCAGTGCGCCGATTTCTCCGCCACCGTGGCCGGGCTCCTGTCCCTGCGGCGTCTCCGCTTCCGCGCGGGCGGTCGCCTTGGGCGGTTCCTGAGCGGTGTAGCCGGTCTTCTCGACGGTGGCGATCAGATCGGCGACCTCCACACCCGGCCCGTAGGCGACCTTGGCCTTCTCGGTCGCGAAGTTGACCGTCGCCGTGACGCCGTCCATCCGGTTGAGCTTCTTCTCGATGCGGGCGGCGCACGAGGCGCACGTCATGCCGCCTATGGAGAGCTCGAATTCGGCGGCGCGCAGGGCGGGCGTCACCGTCTTCTCGGGGGCCATGCTGGTCATCGCGTACTCCTGGGGAGGGCCGGACCGCGCGGCGTCCATATCAGTGGAGCGGCGCGGCCCGGCATCGAAATACGGGGGAGGGGTATCGGGTGTCTCAGGCGCGGCCGGCGAGCTGGTAGCCCGCCTCGTCGACGGCGGCGCGGACGGCCTCGTCGTCCAGCGCGCCGGTGGACGTGATGGTCAGCAGGCCGGTGGCGGCCACGGCCTTCACGGACGTCACGCCGGGTATCGCGGAGACCTCCTGCGAGATCCCGCCCTCGCAGTGGCCGCAGGTCATGCCGGTCACCTTGTAGACCGTGGTGATGCCGCCCTGGACGTCGGCCCGGGCGTCGGTGCCGCAGGTGCCGGCCGGGGTGCAGCAGGAGGTGGGGTTCGTCTGGGAGGTCATGGCTGCTTCCTTCGGGACGCTGGTGCGGTGCCTGCGGGGGGAGAAGTCCGAGATGGTGCCGGGCGTCTCCTTCCCACGAGCAGAAACATATACCCCCAGGGGGTATATGAGAAGGGTGGGTGTGCGGCCATGTCGATGAGAGGGATGCGCCTGTAAGTCGCGCCGGGCGCCGAACCATGGTCGTGGTTCATGCCGACCGGGGAGGGCGGGGAGGGCGAGGCGGAGGCTTTGGAGGTCGGCAGGGGCCGGCGGGGGCCGGTGGGGGCCGGTGGGGGCCGGTGGGGGCCGCGACCGTGACTGTCGCCGGACAACGCCGAAGGCCCCGGCCGGTTTCCCGGTCGGGGCCTTCGGTTCGTGCCCGGTGAGGCACTGGCGGAGGATTCGAGATTCAAACTCGTGAGGGGTTGCCCCCAACACGCTTTCCAACTGTTCGTCCGGGTGTTCGGGTGGGTGCGATGCCGTCCTGACCTGCGGCGTTGCTCATCACCTGCGGCTCATGGACTGTGCTGGACAGAGCTGAATGCAACCAAAACTGCAACCACGACGTTGCCGCCTTGGGCTGCGCGAATCTCTGTCGCGTGGCTACAGCCGCGCGTCGGGAAACGGCTGAAGCCGATGGGGCGGCCAAGTGAATGCGCTGGTAGCCGGTGGTCGTCCATATGGGACTACGGGTTTCAGTGACCGAAAACCCACTACTGCCGGTGATCGCGTCCGGACAGATTGTCGCTGGTGTGTGCTCTCATGCAACCTGCGCGGTGACGTGCCAACGATCGTAACTGGTGGGGGAGTTTATTCATGGCGTTACAGGTGAAGGCGCACGGATGGGGCGGTGCCCCCCTTCACCCGGACGGCGTTCGGTGAGCCGCCGACCGGTACGGCGTACGACCCGGCGGCGTGTGTCTCGCCGGGCCAGGAAGAAGGACGAGCAGGTTGGCCTGCTGGTGGCCGTGGTTGTGGCGGTCGGGCTGGTGGCTGCAGTTGTGCAGTGGCTGCTCGCGCACTGGTGGATCCTCTTTCTCGCGGCCGTGGGCGCCGCCGTCGCCAGTGGCTTCTGGCTGTGGCAGGTGCGGCAGCGGGCCGAGTGGGAACGTGTCCGGACGCAGGCTCTGCAGCTGCGCATCGCCGAGCTCGACGCGCTGGATCACCGCGCCTTCGAGTTCGCCATACGCGACTTGATGCGGCGGGATGGATGCCGGGCAGAGCGGCTCGGCGGTGCGGGAGACAACGCTTGCGACGTGCGTGCTGTCGACCCGGCCGGTCGTGTCTGGGCGATCCAGTGCAAACACCGGCGGGACGGGGAACGCGGCTCTGCCGTCGGTGTCGGGGTGCTGCAGCAGGTCAATGGCACCGCTCGGCAAATCCACGGGGCGGACATCGCGGTCGTCCTCACCAACGGCCGCTTCACCTCCAAGGCCGTCCCCTGGGGGCAGGAACACCGGATCCACCTCGTTGATCGCCGCTTGCTTGGCGAGTGGGCGGCAGGCTCCCGTCCCCTGTGGGATCTGCTGGACCGTATCCCGCCCGCACGTCGCCCGACTGCCCTGTCCTGACTCGCGGGGTGGGATGACGGATGCGGTGGGATGCAGCGCGGGCGTGCCGTAAATCCAGCCACTGGACCGGCGCTCTGTCGCCATCCGCTGCTGATGGGGCCGCCGCGGTGCCCACTTCGGGTTATGCAGGAAGGAGGGGAAGGCAAGTGCTGGGGGAGGGGACTCGTCGGGTGACCATCAACGTGGCGCTCTTGCTGGCCATCATCATCGTCGTGCGACTGCGCCGGCGCACAGAAGCCCGGAGCCGGTTCGACGAAAAGCTCACCGTGGTCATTGTGCTGGTGTTCGGAGTGCTGATCGCTCCGACCAGCTTCGGGCAAGGGATACTCAACGTTGTGGGGCAGCTCGCACGGAGCATCTCGCAGAACAGCGGGTTCTGAGAGGCGCCGGAAACTTTGTGATGTTCAGGCCCATTCGGCCAGGTCGTAGACCGCCTCGCAGCACGGATCGTCTGTGTCGTCCCTGTGGTGGGCGGCGAGTGTCTGTTCGTCGTCGGGGTTGAGCAGGGCGATCAGTTTCGTTGAGGCCCACCATCCGACGCTGCGTGGTTCCGCGGTTTTGGTGTCGCGCGTCGCCAGGTCCACGCCGATCGTACGGCCGTCGCCCACCAGGTAGACGCGCACGATGCCTGGGCTGTGCGCGTCGAAGCCGACCATGCGGTAGAGATCGGGTGCCGCCGATCCTGCCGCGCCGTGCCACAGAGGGTCGTCGGCCAGGTCCCCGAGCACGTAGTCCAGGGAGTCGGCGCCCGTCACTTCGGCGTCATGGGGCAGGACACCTGCTTCGGCCGGCGTGGCAGCGTCGATCACCTCGGGCTCGGCGTAGGCGCCCGCGGTGGTCTGAGGGTCGGTGGCCCACCGGGTAATGTCCCGCAAGGCGCCGACGTACCACCAGGTGGCGATCCACTCATCGCTCTCCGCGCGGCGTGTCGGCAGATCGACGAGGAGCGAACCGGACTGCGAGTCGCCCAGGCGGAGGCGGATGCTGTTCCCGGCTGGGCGCAGTCCTCGGACGTACAGTTCCGTTCCGGGCAACGGGACGCCGATATAGCGCCGCAGCGTCAGCAGGACACGGGTGCTGCTCGGCGCGTGTTCCTCTGCCTCTGTCGGCCTTGCCGTTGGGCACGCCCGACGGGCCCCCGCCCGCAGACCATCCTGCGGAGTGTCCCTCTGCTGGGGTGGCAGGTGCCGCAGGGACTATGAACGCCGGTTGTTCCCTTCGATGAAGCTGGTCACGCGCTCCGCGTAAGCGTCCGGGTGGCTGATGTGGGGGATGTGCCCGGCTCCCTCGAAGGTGTGCGTCTCTGCCTGGGGCAGAGCTCGAGAGAGTCGGGTGGTGATCGTGGAAAACCAGGGCGGGCTCTCCGTCCCCTTCGTCAGCAGGGCCGGACCGGTGTAGCCGGAGAGGCGGCCGAGATCGAGATCTGCCCAACCCGGGTCGGACTGCTCATCCATGAAGGTGGGGGCATTGGTGATGAACGTTTCGCGGCGCTGTTCCGGCAGTTGGTCCCAGGCCCCGGGCCCCAGGGCGATCTCCTCCGCGAACTGGCGCGCTCCCGCGAGGGTCTCGTCCGCGCGCAGGTGGGCGAGGACGGATTCGAATTTCTCTCCGGTGGCTGTCATCAGCGGCAGCAGCTCGGGATCATCTGCCACGATGCCCATGAGTGGGGGCTCGTGGGCGACGAGGCCCCGGAAGAGCTCGGGCCGCCGGGCCGCCAGACCGAGTGCGGTCGAAGCGCCGAAGGAGCTGCCCGCGACGTACGCCGGCGCGAACCCGAGGGTCTCGATCAGCGCGGCCAGGTCTTCCTCGTCCTCGAACCGGGATCCCTGCCCTGGCGGACGTTCGCTCTGACTGTGCCCCCGCCGGTCGTAGATGAGCACCCGAAACCTCAGCGCGAGGGCGTGCAGCACCGGGGTCCAGCTGTCGTGGTCGCTCCAGGAACCGTGTACCAGCACCAGCGGATCGCCGTCCCCGCCCACCTCGAAGAAGAGTTCGACGCCGTTCACTCCGACCCGTGGCATACCTGGTCTCCTTACCGGCTGGCGGCGGCCGCTGGAACCAATGAGGCACCGTACGCCCGGCCGGTGCAACTGAGGTAGGCCGAATGCGCGCTTCCGGACGCCCCGTACCCCGGAACGGATCAAGCCGCCCCGGCTGGTCACAGGGTGGCGAGGCGGGCTTCCCCCTCGGCCGGGGTGTTCTGCCGGGTCTGCTTCGGGCAGCGGAGGACGGTGAAGGCGATGACCAGGGCGGTGACGAGGAGGCCGGCGCCGACCGCGAAGGCCAGGTGGTAGCCGCTGGTCAGGGCCTCGGTGGCGGGGCGGCCCGCCCTGGTGAGGGACTCGGTGCGGGAGGCGGCCAAGGTGGAGAGGACGGCGATGCCGAGGGCCATGCCGATCTGCTGGGTCGTGTTGAAGAGGCCGGAGGCGAGGCCTGCGTCCTCCTCCTTCGCGCCGGACATGGCCAGCGAGGTCAGCGCGGGGAGCGCGAGGCCGAATCCGGCGGCGAGGAGCATCACGGGAAGAAGGTCGGTGAGGTAGTTCGCCCGGTCGGCCTGACCGGGTATCCGGGTCAGTAGGCCGAGCACACCGACCAGGAGCACCAGGCCGGCCAGGAGGACGTTGCGCTCGCCGAAGCGGGCGTTGAGGCGGGCGGAGGTGCCGAGGGACACCGCGCCGATGACAGCGGCTGCCGGCAGCATCGCGAGACCGGTCTTGGCGGCGCCGTAGCCGAGCACGTTCTGCATGTAGAGCGCGACGAGGATCTGGAAGGAGAAGAGCGCGGCGACCATCAGCATCTGGACCAGGTTCGCGCCGGAGACGCTGCGCGACCGGAAGATCCGCAGCGGCATGAGCGGGTTCTTCGCCGTGGCCTGGCGGACGAGGAATCCGGCGAGCAGGGCGAGCGCCAGTGCGCCGAAACCGAGCGTGTGGGCCGAAGCCGCCCCGTACTCCTCGACCTTGACCACCGCGTAGATCCCGAGCATCAGGCCGGAGGTGACGAGCAGCGCGCCGAGGGCGTCCGCGCCTGCCTTCAGGCCGAGGCCGCGGTCACCAGGCAGGGCGGGGAGGGCGACGAGAAGGGCCGCGATGCCGATGGGCAGGTTGATGAAGAAGATCCAGTTCCAGGTGAGCGCGTCGGTGAGGATGCCGCCCAGCACCTGTCCGATCGACGCGCCGGCCGCGCCGGTGAAGCTGAACACGGCGATGGCCTTGGCCCGTTCGCGCGGTTCGGTGAAGAGCGTGACGAGGATGCCGAGGCTGACGGCGGAGGCCATCGCGCTGCCGACGCCCTGGAGGAAGCGGGCGGCGATCAGGACCCCGGGGGAGGCGGCGACACCGGCCAGCAGCGAGGCGGCGGTGAACACCCCCGTACCCGCCAGGAACATCCGCTTGCGGCCGATCATGTCGCCGAGGCGGCCGGCGAGCAGGAGCAGCGAGCCGAACGCGATGAGGTAGGCGTTGACGACCCAGCTCAGCCCGGCCGGGGTGAAGCCGAGGTCGCTATGGATGGCCGGCATGGCGACGGTCACGATGCTGCCGTCGAGGATCGTCATCAGCATCCCGGTGGCCAGGACGCCGAGGGCGAGCCAACGGGAGCGGGGCGGCGCCGGGTCGGCGGTGGGGGAGGGTGCGGAGGTAGTGGGCACAGCGGTCTCTCCTGTCGATGGAGGCAACAGGAGAGACCGTAACAGATAGTTTCGTTGCAGACTATCTGTTGCGGATCAGGGTCTGGTGAGGGCTGCATTCGGCCGTTCGCGGGCCTTCCCGGTCAGCCCTTCTGGCGCGCCCGCCGAGCCGGCCGAGACCCCTCCACGGGCGTCTCCAGGTGGCCCGTGACCAGGCGGTTCAGCGCCCGGAGCAGCGCATCGCGCTCGTCGTCGGGCAGGGCGCCGAGGGCGCTCTCGTGGACGCCGTCGACGATCTTCTGGCTCTTCCGGGCGACCTTCGCCCCCTCCTCCGTCACTGCGATGATCCGCGCCCTCCGGTCCGTGCTGGACGGCCGCCGCTCGGCGAGGCCGGCCTTCTCCAGGGCGTCGACGGTCACCACCATCGTGGTCTTGTCCATGTCCCCGATCTCGGCGAGCTGCGCCTGGGTGCGCTCCTCCTCCAAGGCGTGCACGAGGACGCAGTGCATGCGCGGGGTCAGCCCGATCTCGCCGAGTCGCGCAGCCATCTGCGTCCGCAGCACATGACTGGTGTGGTCCAGGAGGAAGGACAGGTCCGGTTCGGTGCGGGTGGGTGCCATGGCGGTCATGCCCGCCAGGGTAACGAGAATCGATCCGTCACGGATTATCGGCAAGCGGACGACCCGGGGTGGGGGTGGGCCAGGGTTGGATGTTCGTTCGCCCGGCAACCGCGCCCACGGAACGCCGAAGGCCCCGGCCGGTTT
Organism: Streptomyces griseocarneus; assembly: GCF_014655595.1. Classification (GTDB taxonomy): domain Bacteria; phylum Actinomycetota; class Actinomycetes; order Streptomycetales; family Streptomycetaceae; genus Streptomyces; species Streptomyces griseocarneus. The sequence continues at coordinate 448,154 of NZ_BNBL01000004.1, forward strand.
CCCGGTCGGGGCCTTCGGTTCGTGCCCGGTGAGGCACTGGCGGAGGATACGAGATTCGAACTCGTGAGGGGTTGCCCCCAACACGCTTTCCAAGCGTGCGCCCTAGGCCTCTAGGCGAATCCTCCGGGGCAAACAATACAAGACTCTGAGCAGTGCTCGCGAACCTGATCCAAGACGGGGGTCTCGGAGGGGGTGAGCGTGCCCGCGCACCCCCCGGGATCGGCTAGGGTGGGGGTAAGCCCCTCACGTGGCGCTATCTCACCCAACTCCCCCAGGGCCGGAAGGCAGCAAGGGTAAGTGGGCTCTGGCGGGTACGTGGGGGGCCCTTGTGTTTCCGGGGGCGCTCCGGGGGCCGTGGGGCCTTGGAAAGTGTGAGCGAGGCCACTTGTCAGTGGGGCCCGATATCGTCGTAGGTGTGTCGTCCCTCGCGCTTTACCGCCGCTACCGCCCCGAGTCCTTCGCCGAGGTCATCGGGCAGGAGCATGTCACCACCCCGTTGCAGCAGGCGCTGCGCAACAACAGGGTCAATCACGCGTACCTGTTCAGCGGGCCGCGCGGCTGCGGCAAGACGACCAGCGCGCGCATCCTCGCGCGCTGCCTGAACTGCGAGAAGGGCCCGACGCCCACTCCCTGCGGGGAGTGCCAGTCCTGCCAGGACCTCGCGCGCAACGGCCGCGGCTCGATCGACGTCATCGAGATCGACGCCGCCTCCCACGGTGGTGTGGACGACGCCCGTGAGCTGCGCGAGAAGGCCTTCTTCGGCCCCGCCTCCAGCCGGTACAAGATCTACATCATCGACGAGGCCCACATGGTCACCTCGGCGGGCTTCAACGCCCTGCTGAAGGTGGTCGAGGAGCCGCCGGAGCACCTGAAGTTCATCTTCGCCACCACGGAGCCCGAGAAGGTCATCGGGACGATCCGCTCCCGTACGCACCACTACCCCTTCCGGCTCGTCCCGCCGGGCACCCTGCGTGAGTATCTGGGCGAGGTGTGTGAGCGCGAGGCCATCCCCGTCGCGGACGGCGTGCTGCCGCTCGTCGTGCGCGCCGGCGCCGGGTCCGTGCGTGACTCGATGTCCGTCATGGACCAGCTGCTGGCCGGCGCCGCCGAGGACGGTGTGACATACGCCATGGCGACGTCCCTCCTCGGGTACACGGACGGTTCGCTGCTCGACGCCGTCGTCGACGCCTTCGCCGCGGCCGACGGCGCCGCCGCCTTCGAGGTCGTCGACCGCGTCATCGAGGGCGGCAACGACCCCCGGCGCTTCGTGGCCGACCTGCTCGAGCGGCTGCGCGACCTCGTCATCCTCGCCGCGGTGCCGGACGCCGCCGAGAAGGGCCTCATCGACGCCCCCGTGGACGTCGTGGAGCGCATGCAGGCCCAGGCCTCCGTCTTCGGCGCCGGGGAGCTCAGCCGGGCCGCGGACATCGTCAACGAGGGCCTGACCGAGATGCGCGGCGCCACCTCGCCGCGGCTGCAGCTGGAGCTGATCTGCGCCCGGGTGCTGCTTCCGGCCGCCTTCGACGACGAGCGTTCGGTACGGGCCCGCCTCGACCGGCTCGAGCGGGGCGGCATCGTGGCCGCGCCCCCCGGCGGCGCTCCCGTCGGGTACGTACCGGGGCCGGAGGGGCACGCTCCGGCCGGCGCCGGGCTCTCCGGGCCCGCCGCGGCCCGCGCCGCCGTCAGCGGCCCCGCCGCTGCTCCCGCCGCCCCCGTGGCCTCGCCCGCCCCGGCAGCCCCCGCCCCCGCGCCCGTACAGCCCCAGCAGCCTCAGCAGGCCCCGGCCCCGGCTCCGGCCCCCGCTCCGGTCGCCGCCGCACCCGCTGCCGCCCCGGCCCAGGGCGTAGGGGCCTGGCCCACCGCCGCCGCCCCGCCCGCGCCCGCCGCTACGGCTCCCACGCCCGCCGCCGCCCCGGCCGCGGCGCCGAAGGCCGGTGCCTGGCCGACCGCCGCCACACCCCCGCAGGGCGTCGCGGCCCCCGCCGCCCCCGCGCCCGCCGCCGCCCCGGCCGGCGGTGGCGCCGCCCAGCCCCACGGCGACGCCTCCCAGGCGCGCCAGCTCTGGCCGAACATCCTGGAGGCGGTCAAGAACCGCCGACGTTTCACGTGGATCCTGCTGAGCCAGAACGCCCAGGTCGCCGGCTGTGACGGCACCACGCTCCAGGTCGGCTTCTCCAACGCCGGAGCGCGCGACAGCTTTGCCAACAGCGGCAGCGAGGACGTCCTCCGGCAGGCCCTCGGCGACCTCGGCCTGCAGTGGAAGACCGAGCTGCTCGTCGACCCCTCCGGCGGCGCGGGTGCCGCCGCGCCCGGCGGCGGCGGCTTCGGCGGAGGCGCGACCTCCTACGCCGGCCCCCAGACGCAGGCCCGGCCCCAGGCCTACGCCCCAGCCGCCGCGCCCGCCGCGGCCCCCCAGCCGGTCGCCGCCCCGGCCGCCCCCGCGCAGGAGTACCGCCAGGCCCCGTCCGGCCCGCCCGCGCCCCCCAGCGCGCCCGCCGCGCCGTACCGGGAGCCGGAGCCGCCCTCCGTCGCGATCGAGGACGACGTGCCCGCCGAGGACGACCCCGACCTCGACGACACCGCGCTGAGCGGCCACGACCTGATCGTGCGCGAACTGGGCGCGACGGTCATCGAGGAGATCGCCAACGAGTGAGGCGCGGGGGCGCCCGGAGCCCGTGCTTCCGGGCGCTCCCCCCGTCCCTCCCGTCTCCTTCCCACGGCGTAGGGCGCGCGGCGCGGTGAGCACGTAGGCTCGGGCTACCGAAGCATTCAGTCGTCTACAGCCAGGAGCGAATCCGTGATCCCCGGTGGTGGCCAGCCCAACATGCAGCAGCTGCTCAAGCAGGCCCAGAAGATGCAGCAGGATCTCGCCGCGGCCCAGGAGCAGCTGGCGCACACGCTCGTCGAGGGATCGGCCGGCGGCGGCCTGGTGAAGGCCACCGTCACCGGTGCCGGCGAGCTCCAGGGCCTGGTCATCGACCCCAAGGCCGTGGATCCCGAGGACACCGAGACCCTCGCGGACCTGGTCCTCGCCGCCGTGCGCGACGCCAACGCGAGCGCCCAGCAGCTGCAGGAGCAGAAGCTCGGCCCGCTCGCCCAGGGCCTCGGCGGCGGCAGCGGCATCCCCGGCCTGCCGTTCTGACCCGTACCCGTACGTGACGTTCGTACGGAAAAATCGCAGAAGGAGAACCTGATCCGTGTATGAAGGCGTGGTCCAGGACCTGATCGACGAGCTGGGCAGGCTGCCCGGTGTCGGTCCCAAGAGCGCCCAGCGGATCGCCTTCCACATCCTCCAGGCGGAGCCGGCCGACGTCCGCCGGCTCGCGCACGCGCTGACCGAGGTCAAGGCGAAGGTCCGCTTCTGCGCGGTGTGCGGCAACGTGGCGCAGGAGGAGCGGTGCCGGGTCTGCCAGGACCCGCGCCGCGACCTCGCCGTCATCTGCGTCGTGGAGGAGCCCAAGGACGTCGTCGCGATCGAGCGGACGCGAGAGTTCCGCGGCCGCTACCACGTACTCGGCGGGGCGATCAGCCCCATCGAAGGCGTCGGCCCGGACGACCTGCGCATCCGTGAGCTGCTCGCGCGGCTCGCGGACGGCACGGTCACCGAGCTGATCCTGGCCACCGACCCCAACCTCGAGGGCGAGGCCACGGCCACGTACCTCGCGCGCATGGTGAAGCCCATGGGGATGAAGGTCACACGGCTGGCCAGTGGCCTACCCGTGGGTGGGGATCTTGAATATGCCGACGAGGTCACGCTCGGGCGTGCCTTCGAAGGGAGAAGACTGCTCGATGTCTGACGCAACGCTGCACGACTCCAAGCGCGATCCCGACGACTTCGTCGTTTCGGTCGCCGACTCGATCGAGAGCTTCATCGTGGCCGTCGCCGAGGTGTCTCGCGGCGACGAGCCCGACAGCGCGGTTCCCTTCCTGCTGCTGGAGGTCTCGCAGCTCCTCCTCACCGGCGGCAGGCTGGGCGCGCACGAGGACTTCTTCCCGGACGAGCGCTACGAGCCGGACGTCGGCCCCGAGCCGGACGTCGACGAACTGCGCGAGCGGTTCGCGGCCATGCTCGACCCGGTGGACGTCTACTCCGAGGTCTTCGACCCCTACGTACCGCGCAGCGCGCCCGTCGCGTCGCGCATCTCCGACGACCTCGCCGACATCATCACCGACCTGCGGCACGGCATGGCCCACTACCGCGACGGCCGCGTCAGCGAGGCGCTGTGGTGGTGGCAGTTCTCCTACCTCTCCAACTGGGGCCCCACCGCCTCGGCGTGCCTGCGCGCCCTGCAGTCGCTCGTCGCGCACGTACGGCTCGACCAGCCGCTGGACGAGCTCGACGGCCTCGACACGGACGCGGTGGCCGACGAGCAGCTGGCCGAGGAGGCCGGACGCGTCATGCAGGCGGAGATCGCCGGCCCGCTGGGACTGCGGTCCCGGGCTCCCCTGGAGTCCTGAACCGGAGGTTTTGAGGCCGCAGGGGCCCCGAGCCCCTGCGGCCCGCCAGGTGAATTAGCGCGTTTCGCCGCTGTCGACCTCGGCGTCCGTGTCCGCTTCCGCTTCCGGGGCTTCGGCAGCCGCCTCGCCGTCGGCTCGGGACCGGGCCTCTTCGGCCGCCTCGCGACGCTTCTGCGCCAGTTCCGCCGCCCTCTTCTCCGAATACAGCCGCATGTCTGCCTCGGCCTTGTGGTCGAACTTCATCGCTGCCTCCCAGAGCCACCCCTCCTTCTACCTACTGTCAGTGTCCGGCGCGGAACGCGCGACGGCGTGCGGACGCACACGCCCGGAGCACGGGGTGATTCGTCGGATTACGGCGAACACGATGCGTGATCGTGTCTAACCTGCGTGTGAGACGCGGTCGGCGGGGAAGGCCGGGAGGGGAGAAACATGTCGGGCGACAGGCAAGCGCAGACCCGGTCGGCAACCATGCGGATGTTCGGGAGCCAGCTGATGGGCTGGCGCAAGCGGGCGGGGGTGAGCCGGGAGCAACTGGCCCAGGAGGCCGGGTACTCGGTGGAGCTGGTGAAGTCGGTGGAACAGGGGCGGCGGAGCCCGTCGTTCCAACTTGTCGACGCTGCCGAGTTGTTGTGCAACGCGGGTGGGCTGTTGCGGGATGCGGCCGAGCACATTGTGCAGAGCAAGTTCCCGGACTGGTTCGAGGAGTACGCGCGGTACGAGAGGGAATGCGCGTCGCTCGGCATCTACGAGAACCACGTGATCCCTGGGTTGTTCCAGACCGAGGAGTACGCGCGGGCGGTATTCCGCAGTAATCGCCCGGTCCTCGATGACGATGAAGTTGAGGAGGGTGTGGCTGCTCGTACGGAGCGCCAACAGCTTCTGTGTCGCACGCCGCACGCGGTGATCAACGCGGTGATCGAGCAGGTCACGCTCGAGCGATGGATCGGTGGCAAGGAAGTGATGCGCGGCCAATTGCGTGCTCTGCTCAAGCTGGCCGAGCGGCGCAACGTGGACATTCAGGTGATGCCTACGCGGCGCGAGACGCATGCGGGGCTGTCTGGGCCCATGTATGTGCTGGAGACCCAGGAGCAGCAGCGGTTGGTCTACTTCGAAGGCCAGAGGGCCAGCGTGCTGACCTCCGATCCGAAGGGTGTCTCCGAGCTGAATATGCGCTATGCCATCCTGCGGTCGCAGGCCCTCACCCCGGAAGACACGGTGAGTCTGCTGGAGAAGACGCTAGGGGAGCTATGAACCGCGAGTGCGCAATAGGCAGTTACGAGGGGCTGGAATGGTTCAAGTCCAGCTACAGCAGTGGGGACGGCGGGGCCTGCGTCGAAGTCGCCTTCGCCTGGCTGAAGTCCAGCTATAGCGGTGGCGAAGGCGGCGACTGCGTAGAAGTCGCCACCTGCCCCGGCACCGTCCACGTCCGGGACTCGAAGCTCGAGCCCCGAGCTTCGGGGAGACTCGACGTAACCCCTGCCGCCTGGGCGGCATTTCTGAGGTTCGCTCCGAGCTCCGAGACCCGAGCTCTGCTTTCAAGGAATGGGCGGTAGGAGCTATCTCCCACCCACCCACCCCCAAGTCGCCTTTACCACAAGCAGCATGACTTTGCGTGATCGGGTTGCGACGCGGCGTACGGACGCCCTAGCGTGCGAGCAACAAACAACCCCGGCCGGTGCTGGAACACCGAACCGGGGTCTGACCTCCGAGATCGAATGCGAGTCGACCCGTGGCTGTTGCCAACCTTAGTGCGGTCCTGCCCGCCCCCGCACACCCCATGGCCAATCCCGGCTTCGGCAAGCGCAACGCGCCCGACCAGGCCCCGCCCACCGGCGACGACTTCGCGCATCTGCCCAGGCGTGAGGCGACCATCGCCGCGTTCATCGACCGGCTGCCCGAAGGGGCGGCGATGGACGCGAAGACGCTGGCCAAGGTGCTACCGGGCTACGGCCAGCAGGCGTGCGGCTCGGCGCTGCGGTACCTGCGCGAGGCCGGTCACGTGTTCATCCGCCACGTGTCCAAGGTGACGAAGACCGGGGTGCGCCGGGTGACGCGGACGTTCTTCTCCCGGACCGCCCGCTCGGGGGAGTGGTGGAAGCGGTTCGAGCGCGGCGAGGCGCCCACGGAGGACGCCCCCGAGCTGGAACCCGAGACGGAACCCGAGCCCGTACCCGCCGCTGCCCCGCGCGCCTCACGCGCGTACCGCGCCCTCGCCTCCCTCGGGCGTACCGACCCCCGGCTGACGCTCTCGGCCGCCGAGTGCGCCCATCTCGAACCCCTCGCAGCGGAATGGCTGAGCCGCCACATCACCACGGAACAGCTGGTGGCGGCGGTCACGGCCGGGCTTCCGTCGCAGATCCACAGCCCGGCCGGCTTCGTGCGCAAACGACTGGAGAGCAAAATCCCGCCTCTGCCCCCGCGGCCCGTACCGGCCTACAACGACCGCTCCGCGCCGCCCTCGCCGGACACCTTCCTGTCCGAGGACCCCTGGGGCGACGAGCAGGACAACTGGTCAGCCTTGCCGCCCGAGCAGGTCACACGGCGCGTCGACATTCTCCGCGCCGCAGCGGGGATCGCCCGTAAGGCGCGTACATGACCGCGCCGCCCTTGGTGAGGGCACCATGGAGGGGAGGAGGCGACGCCATGACCCCGAGGATGACCGCCCAGGCCCAGATGCCCGTCGAAGACTTCGAGGAGCTTGCCCGCAGGGCGCCGGAGACCGTCCGGCTTGAGTTCATCAACGGAAAGGTCAAGGTCAAGCCAGTGCCTGACGGTACCCACGGCGCGATCGTCATGTGGCTGCTGAAGCAGTGCATGCAGCAGCGGCCGGAGCTCGTGCTCTACCCCGAGCAGGGGTTGAAGGTGGAGTCGTACCGCAACGGTCGGGCGCGCCCGGACGGGTCTCTCGTGCCCGAGGATCACTTCGTGGGGCAGGGGGAGTGGGCCGACCCCGAGGGCGTGCTGATGACGGTTGAGGTCACCTCGCACGATTCCGACACTGATCGTCGCGACCGTATGGAGAAGCGCGACGGGTACGCGGGTGCGGACATCCCCGTGTATCTCCTCGTCGACCGCGAGCGGTGCATGATCACCGTGCACACGGAGCCGGAGAAGGGCGAGTACCGCAGTATTGTCTCGCGGTCCTTCGGCGAGCGCGTCGAGATCCCCGCCCCCGTCGGCATCGTCCTGAAGACCGAGAAGCTGAAGGATTACGCGGACTGACCGCCCACGACCGGAAATCTCACCATCTGATACCGGCGTGGCCGGTTCCGGCTGCTCGCTAGACTCGGACCCGACCGCATTACGCATATGTATAGCTGCGAGGAGCGCACGTGGGCCTTGTCGTGCAGAAGTACGGAGGCTCCTCCGTTGCCGATGCCGAGGGCATCAAGCGGGTCGCCAAGCGAGTCGTGGAAGCCAAGAAGAACGGCCACCAGGTGGTCGTCGTGGTTTCCGCGATGGGCGACACGACGGACGAGTTGATCGATCTCGCCGCGCAGGTTTCCCCGATTCCTGCCGGGCGTGAGTTCGACATGCTGCTGACCGCCGGAGAGCGGATCTCCATGGCCCTGCTGGCGATGGCGATCAAAAACCTCGGTCACGAGGCGCAGTCGTTCACGGGCAGCCAGGCCGGAGTCATCACCGACTCGGTCCACAACAAAGCGCGCATCATCGACGTCACGCCGGGCCGGATCCAGCAGTCCGTGGACGCGGGCAACATTGCGATCGTGGCCGGCTTCCAGGGCGTGTCCCAGGACAAGAAGGACATCACCACCCTGGGCCGGGGTGGCAGCGACACCACCGCCGTCGCGCTGGCGGCGGCGCTGGACGCCGAGGTGTGCGAGATCTACACCGACGTCGACGGCGTCTTCACCGCCGACCCGCGGGTCGTGAAGAAGGCCCGCAAGATCGATTGGATCTCGTTCGAGGACATGCTGGAGCTGGCGAGCTCCGGTTCCAAGGTGCTGCTGCACCGCTGCGTGGAGTACGCGCGCCGTTACAACATCCCGATCCACGTCCGCTCGTCCTTCTCCGGGCTGCGCGGCACCTGGGTCAGCAACGAACCGCAAGGGGACCAGCCGATGGAGCAGGCGATCATCTCGGGCGTCGCACACGACACCTCCGAGGCGAAGGTCACGGTCGTGGGCGTGCCGGACAAGCCGGGCGAGGCCGCGGCCATCTTCCGGGCGATCGCCGACGCCGAGATCAACATCGACATGGTCGTGCAGAACGTGTCGGCGGCGACGACCGGCCTGACCGACATCTCCTTCACTCTGCCGAAGACCGAGGGCCGCAAGGCGATCGAGGCGCTGGAGAAGACGAAGGCCCGCGTGGGCTTCGACTCGCTGCGCTACGACGACCAGATCGCCAAGATCTCGCTGGTCGGCGCCGGCATGAAGACCAACCCCGGCGTCACGGCGACGTTCTTCGAGGCGCTGTCCGACGCCGGTGTGAACATCGAGCTGATCTCGACCTCCGAGATCCGCATCTCGGTCGTCACGCGCGCCGACGACGTGAACGAGTCCGTGCGGGCCGTCCACACGGCGTTCGGCCTGGACAGCGACAGCGAGGCCGTCGTCTACGGAGGCACCGGCCGATGACGACCGCCGGTGGTACGGGCGTCGGACGTACGACCGCGGACGACGCCCGTACCGCCGAGGTCCGTACCGACGACGCCCTTACCGCCGAGGCTCGTGTCGCCGAGACCCGCATCGCCGAGGCCCGCATCGCCGAGTTCCGTACCGCCGAGGCGCGACGGTCCCAGGGCCGTGGCGCCAGGCCCACGCTCGCCGTCGTCGGCGCCACCGGCGCGGTGGGCACGGTCATGCTGGAGATCCTCTCCCAGCACAAGGACATCTGGGGCGAGATCCGTCTCGTCGCGTCCGCGCGCTCGGCGGGGCGGAAGCTGACCGTCCGGGGCGAGGAGGTCGAGGTCGTCGCGCTGAGCGAGGCGGCGCTCGAGGGCGTCGACGTCGCGATGTTCGACGTGCCGGACGACGTGGCCGCGCGATGGGCGCCGATCGCGGTGGCCAAGGGCGCGGTGGTCGTGGACAACTCGGCGGCGTTCCGGATGGACCCGGACGTTCCGCTGGTGGTGCCCGAGGTGAACGCGCACGCGGCGCGGGTGCGCCCGCGCGGGATCATCGCGAACCCGAACTGCACGACGCTGTCGATGATCGTCGCGGTGGGCGCGCTGCACGCCGAGTTCGGGCTGAGCGAGCTGGTCGTGGCCTCGTACCAGGCGGTGTCGGGCGCCGGCAAGGCCGGCGTGGACGCGCTGCGCGCGCAGCTGGCGGCCGTGGCGGGTACGGAGCTGGGCACCCAGCCGGGCGACGTGCGGCGGGCGGTCGGCGACGCGGCGGGGCCCTTCCCCGCGCCGGTCGCGCTGAACGTGGTGCCGTGGGCCGGGTCGCTGATGGCGGACGGCTGGTCCTCGGAGGAGCTGAAGGTCCGCGCCGAGGCGCGGAAGATCCTGGCGCTGCCGGACCTGCGGGTGAGTGCGACCTGCGTGCGCGTACCCGTGATCACGACGCACTCGCTGAGCGTGCACGCGCGCTTCGAGAACGAGGTGACCGTCGAGCGGGCCCACGAGATCCTGGCGAACGCGCCGGGGGTGGTGCTGTGCGACAGCCCGGCGGACGGGGAGTTCCCCACGCCCGCCGACGCGGTGGGCACGGATCCGACGTGGGTGGGGCGCGTACGGCGCTCGCTGGACGACCCCCGGGCGCTCGAACTCTTCGTCTGCGGCGACAATCTGCGCAAGGGCGCAGCCCTCAACACGGCCCAGATCGCGGAAGCCGTGGCGGCGGAGCTGACCGCTCCGTAATACTGGGGGGATGTGTGAAGGTCCTGTGATCATCAGCGTTCCGCTTGTGATCAACTTATGGGTACGGACCTCTTGAACTGGGCAGACGAACTGTTCGACGATTCGCTCCCCGCCCACTGCAACCGCAGCTGAGGCGGGGAGCGTCTTTGTTGCCGTCTCTCGCGGCGGTACCCAAAAGGCGCATTGAGGAAGAGTTGGTACGCATGAGGGCATGTGACGCATGGTCAGGAGGCGTGTCGGCAGACGGGTCGCCGGACACTGCGTCCGGCAACGCGTCCGGCGTCGCGTCGGACGTCATGCCTCGCGCGTACAACCCTGACGGGGGGAAGCGTGTCCAACAGGCGTGGCAGAGGTCATCAGCATCGCAACCGTCCCGAGGCGCGGCAGCGCCCCGGCACGCCCGCGTGCCGGCTCGCCGGGCGGTATGCCGGTGATAGCCCCCTGGTCGGCCGCCCGCCCCACACAGATACCGGACCGGCTCCCCGCCCAGGCGTCTCCCCAGTGCGGGGACGCTGACGAGGCGATGGCAGCGGGCACCACCGTCGACCACCTCACCGAGACCTACCGGGCCCACTACCGGTCGCTGCTCGGCCTCGCCGCCCTGCTTCTCGACGACACCGCGTCCTGCGAGGACGTGGTGCAGGAGGCGTTCATCCGTGTGCACTCCGCGCGCGGCCGGGTCCGCGACCCGGAGAAGACCCTCGCCTATCTGCGGCAGACTGTGGTCAATCTGTCCCGTTCCGCGCTGCGTCGCCGCATTCTCGGTCTGAAGCTGCTCTCCAAGCCGATGCCCGACATGGCGAGCGCGGAGGAGGGCGCGTACGAACAGCTGGAGCGCGACCAATTGATCAAAGCGATGCGTGGACTGCAGCGCCGCCAGCGTGAGGTCCTCGTCCTCCGCTACTTCGCCGACATGACCGAGGCCCAGGTCGCCGAGACCCTGGGCCTCTCGCTGGGCTCGGTGAAGGCGTACGGCTCGCGGGGGATCGCGGCGCTCCGGATCGCCATGGAGGCGCCGGTATGAGCCACCAGCACCACGATCCGGGCGACTACGACCAGGATCGCGAGGGCACGGGCACGGGCACGGGCTCGAGCTCGGGCGTGGGCTCGGGCACGGGCTCGAGCTCGGGCGTGGGCTCGGGCTCGGGCTCGGGCATGGGCACCGGCCCCGGCCTCGACGAGCAGGCGCTGCGGCGGCTGCTGCAGGGCGCGGTCGACGACCTCGAGCCCTCCCCGGACGCGCTGGAGCAGCTCCGGCGCGCCGTGCCGCTCCGGCGTACCCGCAGGCGGCAGGCCGTCGTGGGGGCCGCGGCCGCGGTGATCCTCGGCGCCACGGCCCTGCCCGTGCTCATCCACGTCGCGACGACCGGCAGCACCGCAGACGAGCGGTCCACCAACGCGGCCAGCAGCCGCCAGCGCTCCCACGACGAGTACGCGGGCGGTACGCGCGGCACGTCCGACAAGGACGGCGACCGGCGGGGAAGCACCTCCGGTCCTGACGAGCGCGAGGACGAGAAGAAGGGGAAGGCCGAACGGGGCAGGAAGGACGGCGGCAGCGCCGGTCCGACGGGCTCCGCCGGCGGCACGCCGCCCGCCACCGCGCCCACCCTGGCCGCCTCCTCGCCCACGTGCGACCGCGACCAGCTCGGCAAGGGCGTGGGCACCGTCGGCGCCGCCGACAAGGAAGGCCGGGTGTACGGCGCCTTCCGCGTCGTCAACGTCTCGGGCACGGTCTGCGCCGTGACCGCCGCCGGCGAGGTCGCCGCGCACGCGCAGGGCGGTGCCGAGAGCTCGCGCGTGTCCGTGGTGGACCACACGCCCGGCGACGCGGCCGTCGGCCTGCCCGACCCGGCCAGCGAACCCAGCCAGGTGATCCTCCAGCCCGGCCAGGCCTACGAGATCCAGTTCGCCTGGATCCCGGCGGCCGACGGCGGCCCCAGCGGCTGCGCCAGGCCCAGCCGTCCCACCCCCAGCGCGCAGCCCACGCCCTCCACGGCCCCCGGCACCGGCCACCCCGCCGCGGCGGAAGCGTCGCAGGCCCGGGACGACGGCGGCAATGCCGCCGCCTCCCCGGCGCCCCCGGCGAGCGTCACCCTGAGCCACACCCCCGACGCGGGCCAGCCCAAGGCGGCCGACGCCACGATCCCGGAAGCGTGCGCGGGCACCGTCTACCGCACGGGGCCCTTGGCCACGATCCCGTCGGCGTAGGCGAGGTCTCCGCCCCGGGGGACGGTCTTCGGCGTCGTGCCCGTACCGTGGTGGTGTGTATCGGTTCCTGCTGACTCCCCGGTGGTGGGGGATCAACGTTTTCACCGTGCTGGCCATCCCCGTGTGCCTGTTCATGGGCACCTGGCAGCTCGGCCGCTTCGAGACGCGCGTCGACTCGCATCGCGATCAGCAGACCCAGGCCGACCAGGCCCGGACGGCGGACGCCGCCCCGCTGCGGGACCTGCTGCCGGTGAGCACCGAGACATCGGGGCGCCAGGCCACCGCCAGCGGCCGCTACGACGCCGGGCACCAACTGCTCGTACCCGACCGGGACCTCGACGGCCGCAAGGGCTTCTACGTCCTGAGCCTGCTGCGCACCGACGGCGGCAAGGCGCTGCCCGTCGTCCGCGGCTGGCTGCCCGGCGACGCCGGCTCCCGGACCGACACCGCCGGGATCCCGGCCCCGCCGTCCGGCGAGGTCACCGTGACCGGTGCCCTGCAGGCCTCGGAGAGCCCGTCGTCCAAGGGCGTACGGACCTCCGGCGGGGTGCCCGCCGGCCAGCTCGGCGTGATCAGCGCCGCCTCGCTGGTCAACCTCGTGCCGTACGAGGTGTACGACGCGTGGATCACCGTGTCCAAGGCGTCGGGCGCCCTGACCGCGGTGCCCCCGGCCGCCGCCCCGAACAGCGGCCTCGACCTCAAGGCCTTCCAGAACCTCGGCTACACCGGTGAGTGGTTCGTCTTCGCCGGCTTCGTCCTGTTCATGTGGTTCCGGCTCTTCCGCCGTGAGGCCGAGGCGGCCCGCGATCTCGCGCTCGGCATCACCCCTGAGGGCTCGGAGGGGCCTGAAGGCTCTGAGGGCTCTGAAGGTTCTGTGGACTCCGGTGGCCCAGGTGACGCTCCGCAAAAGCGATCTCCTGCCGGAGCTGCTTGATCCGCTCCTCCACCACCAGCGAGCCGTGCCCCGCGTCGTAGCGGTACACCTCGTGGGGGTGACCGCGCCGCTCCAGCCGTTCCACGTAGTTCTCGACCTGGCGTATAGGACAGCGCGGGTCGTTCACGCCGGCGGAGATGTACACCGGGGCGCGGACCTCGTCGACGTACGTCAGCGGTGACGAGGCGGCATAGCGCTCCGGGACCTCCTCGGGGGTGCCGCCCAGCAGCGTGCGGTCCAGGGCCTTCAGCGCCTCCATCTCGTCGTGGTAGGCCGTCACGTAGTCCGCGACCGGCACCGCGGCCAGCCCCACCGCCCAGGCGCCGGGCTGGGTGCCCAGCCCCAGCAGGGTCAGGTAGCCGCCCCAGGAGCCGCCGGCCAGCACCAGACGCCCGGGGTCGGCGAGCCCGGAGGCCACGGCCCACTCGCGCACCGCACCGATGTCCTCCAGCTCGATGAGCCCGACCCGGTGCTTGAGCGCGTCGGTCCAGGCGCGCCCGTATCCCGTGGAGCCGCGGTAGTTGACGCGTACGACCGCGAAGCCGTGGTCGACCCACGCCGCCGGACCGGCGGCGAAGGCGTCGCTGTCGTGCCAGGTCGGACCGCCGTGGATCTCGAAGACCGTCGGGAACGGTCCCTCGCCCGCGGGCTTGTGCACCAGCGCGTGGATCGTGCCGCCCGGCCCTTCGACCCAGGCGTCGGTGACCGGAACCGAATCGGGCGCCTGCGCGATCCCCTGGGGTGCCGCCGGCGCCGTGAGGACGACGTGCCCGGTGGTGGAGCGCACCACCGGCGGCTTGGCGGCCGAGGACCACAGGAACTCCACCGTCCCGTCCGGCCGGGGCAGCGCTCCGGAGACGGTGCCCTGCGGGGTGTCGAGGCGGGTCAGCGTGCCGTCGGCCAGGTCGTACCGCCACAGCTCGCTGCGCGCCCGGTAGCTGTGGTCGATCAGCAGCGCGCTGCCGTCGGGGAACCAGTCGGCGTCCAGGTCGCCGGGCAGGCCGACGGCCAGCGGCGTCTCCTCGCCCGTGACCGGGTTCCACAGCATCGGCTCCCAGCGGCCGTGCCGCTGGTGGCCGACGAGCAGCCGGCAGTCGCCGTCGACGGGCGCGAAGCGCATGACGGCCAGGCCCAGCTCCTCCGTACCGCCGCGGGTGTCGTCGAGCTCCCCGACGGTGGTGCCGTCCGTCCGGACGACCCGGATCGCGGAGTGCATGGCGTCGCCGTGCTCGGTGTGCTCGATCGCGATCAGCGAGCCGTCGTGGGAGAGGCCGCCGACGCAGGCCGACTGCTGGTGGCGGTAGACCTCCACCGGTTCGCCGCCGGGGCGGACGACGTGGACCGAGGAGCCGCCCTTGTCGGTGGAGCGGCCGACCACGGCGGTCCCGTCCCGGCCGAGGGCCAGCCCGTCAGGGTACGCGGGCTCGAGCCCAGGGGTGGCGGGCTCGTCCGGCCCGCCGTGGAACGGCTGGCGCATCCACGTGCCGAATTCGTCGCCGTCGGTGTCGGCGAACCACCAGATCCACTCGCCGTCCGGGGAGAGGGCTCCGCCCGTCGTCCCGTTCGGCCGGTCGGTGACCTGCCGCTGCTCGCCCGTGGCCCGGTCCCAGGCGTACAGCTCGAAGGTCCCCGTCGCGTTGGAGGTGAACAACGACCGCTCGGGCGCGTCCTTCGCCCACTTCGGCAGCCCCACCCGCGGCGCCCTGAAGCGCTTCTCCCAGTCCGGCACGCCCGCATCGCCCCGCAGGGCCCCGTTGCTCTCAGTCATGCCCCCCATTCTGCGCCGGGCGTCGGACATGGCAGGAGGAAGAGCCTCGGGCTGTGGATTACCGGCCGGTTGTGCATATCTCGCTCACCCCTCAGGGTGAGCGAGAGGGCCCGGCACGCAACGGGACCAGGCATGATCAAGACCAAGATCAAGTGAGTATGACAACGAGGGGTGGGGAGTGGAGCTACGACACCTGGCGACCTTTCAGAAAGTCGCCGCAGTCCTGAGCTTCACCAGGGCGGCTGCCGAGCTCAGCTACGCGCAGTCCAGCGTGACCAGCCAGATCAAAGCGCTCGAGAGCTCGCTGCAGACGCAGCTCTTCGACCGGCTCGGGGGAAAGATCCAGCTCACGGACGCGGGTGTCCGGCTGCTGCCGTACGCGGAGCAGATCCTGGCGCTGGCCGAGGAGGCTCGCGTCGACGTGGCGGGACTGCGCGAACCGACGGGCACGCTGGTGATCGGCACCATGGAGAGCATCACCTCCTACCGCATGCCGCCGCTGCTCGAGCTCTTTCACCACCGCTATCCGCGCGTGCAGTTGTCCCTGCGCCCGAGTCTGTGCGCCGAGACCCGCCACGCACTCCGGCACGGGGTCTACGACCTGGGGTTCCTCATGGAACAGACCACCGAGCACCAGGGGCTCGAGACCGCGGTTCTGGCCCAGGAGCGGCTGGTGCTCGTCGCGTCGCCGTCGCATCCGCTCGCCGCCCGGCCGCGGGTGACGACCGAGGCGCTGCGGCAGGTGCAGGTCCTGGCCACGGAGGCGGGATGCGCGTACCGGGAGCTGTTCGAGGCCGAGCTGAGCACGGGGGACGGGAATCCGGCCGCGTTCCTCGAGTTCGGCACGATCGAGGCGATCAAGCGGGGTGCCGCCGCCGGACTGGGCGTGTGCCTGTTGCCGGAGATGACGGTGGCCGACGCGGTCCGCTCGGGCGAGCTGGTGATCCTTCCGTGGGAGGCGCCCTTCACCGTGTACACGCAGCTGGCGTGGCGGCAGGGCAAAAGGCTCTCGCGTGAGATGCGGCTGTTCATCGACGAGGCGATGCGGACGATGACCGAGGAGAAGCGGCAGCCGCTGCCCGCCTGACGCCACCGGATCGCTGGAAGCGCCAGCCGAGGTTGTTGCCCAGGCTGGCCGCGACGATCAGTGGGATGCCCAGGGCCTGCAGAAGGCTGACGCGATGGCCGTAGACGGTCCAGTCGCACACCATGGCCACGGCCGGGTAGGCGAACGCCAGCACGGCGATCTTCGGGGTGGGCAGCTTCTGGTAGGCGGAGTACATCAGGACGTACATCAGGCAGGTGTGGATCAGACCCAGGCCGGCGAGCCACGCCCAGCCGCCGCCGCCCAGGCTCGAGGCCTGGCCGAAGTCGGCGAAGGGCAGCAGGAGCGGGATGCCGAGGAGGACCTGGACCAGAGCCACGAGGTGGGGGCGCACGCCCGTCACGCGCTTGGTGATGACGGTGGAGAAGCCGTAGAAGAGCGCGGCCAGCAGCGCGTAGCCCAGGCCGGTGAGGTAGGCGCTGCCGCTGCGGAGGTCGGAGGGGGAGACCCCGGCCACCAGCACGAGCCCGACGAAGGCGACGGCCAGCCAGCCCAGCTTGTCGGCGGTGAGCCGGTCCTTGAAGAGCACGGCGCCCAGCAGCACCACGTAGAAGGGCTGGGTGTGGTAGACGACGGTGGCCACGGAGATCGACGTCGTCTCGTAGGACTCGAAGAGGAACGCCCAGTTGAAGACGATGAAGACGCCGCCCAGCGCGGCCAGGCCGAGCTTCCTGGGAGTGAAGCCGTGGTTCTTGAAGTAGCCGCGGACCAGGCAGTAGAGGCCGAGGGCCAGGGCGCCGAAGACGCAGCGGAAGAAGACGACGTTGAAGGGCGAGGCGCCGGATTCGACGACGAAGATCCCGATGGTCCCGGAGAGCACCATGGCGAGCGTGAGCTCGATCGCTCCCTTCCTCTCCTGGCTGGATGTTGTGGACATGACAGGGCTCCTTCTGGGCGGAGGTGGGGAGAGGGGGACGATCAGGGGGCGGCCGTGGGCGAGCGGTCAGTGATCCGGCGGGGCCGCGCGCTCGCCGGCCGGCGCGACGTGGGCCCGACAGCAGGAAATCTACGGACGGGCGACACCCCCCGTCCACGGTCCGCTGGGGCGCTGTGCCGATGACCCCCATCGGCTGAGCCGATGGGCGCCGATCGTGAGGAGGGGGCGGAGGATGATTGCCCCGCACAACGCATCAGGGCCGGTCTCCCGTGAAGGAGACCGGCCCTGATGCGTACAACCAAGTCGGGGTGGCGGGATTTGAACCCACGACCTCTTCGTCCCGAATGAAGTAGCGGGACGGCTGTGACCTGGGCGTATGGCTATGCCGCAGGTCAGGACGTCGGTCCGCACCGGTCCGAGTTGGTGCGGCGAGGAACGACTTGCAAGATCCACTCCCCGTTTACTCCACTCTGATCCCTCAAGCGCCACCTGCAGCCTCGTAGGTATGGCTGACATATGGAGGGGTGGGAGTGGCCTGGCAGAAGTGTGACGCGGTGACGGCAGTGACACTTCAGATGTTTCAGTAGTTGAGCTGTGGGGTGGTGCGGCGGGGACCCATTCCGTGGGGCCCTAGCAATATGCTGCCCGCTGTAGGCACATGAGGGGGAGGGTATGACTGCAGAGGTCGAAGTTGCGATCCGTCCGGAGACCAGCAGATTCGCTCCAGACGATCAACCGTGGCACGACCAGGTCGCGGCCTTGCATGCGACGCTGCGCGAAGAGGCGGGACCGGTCGTCCTCCGCGGTTTGCCCGGGCTGGGCCACAAGGGTGCCGTCGAGGCAACGGTTCTCGTGTTGGGGTCTTCCAGCGCGCTGACCGCTGCCGTGGCGTGCTTTCGGGCCTGGTTGGCCCGGGATAAAACGAGATCGTTGACTGTGACTTGGACCGATGGCGCGGGAGTGGAGCAGAGTATCCGGGTCGTCGGCGACAACATTGACCAGGCGTCCCTCCAGGCGCTCACCGAGGGTCTCGGGAGCCGATTGGGGGACGGTTGATGGCGGACAGTCGGCGCTACCGGGCGCTGCTGATCGGCAACGCAACCTACCCCCGCGACCCACACTGCCTCCCGACCATCAACGGGCCCCTCGCCGACATCACGCAGCTGAAGCAAGTGTTGACAGACCCACAAGTCGGGCTGTTTGACTCCGCTGACGTCGAAACCCTGTCCGATCACGGTGTCCAGGACTTAAGGGAGCAGGTCGACGAGTTCTTCACCACTGCGGCCCGTGGGGACGTGCTGTTGCTCTACTACAGCGGCCACGGCCAACTTGATGAACGCGGCACCCTCTACCTCTGTGCCAAGGACACCAGAACCGCCGGCCTGCGATCCACTGCCCTGAGCGCCATAGAGATCAACAACATCATCGACGGCTCACCGGCGACCACCACAGTGATCATTCTCGACTGCTGCTACAGCGGCGCCTTCAAGGGGCTCACCCCTTCGGCTTCTGTCGCCGGCAGAGGGCGCTACGTCCTCACCAGCAGCAGATCCACCCAACTCGCCCGAGCGGCCACCCGTCCCGGCCAATCCAGCCCGTTCACTCGCCAACTCGTCCGCGCCTTGCGCACCGCACAACCTGGCAAGGCCGCAGAGGCCCTGACCATCGTTGAGGTCTACCGGCAGGTGCACCACTGGATGACCGCAGACGCCGTCATCGCCCCGCAGCTGAAGTTCTCCGGAGAAGGCGACGTGGCCATCGCCCGCCGTCCGGCCTCGTCCCGATCCACACCACCGAGGGAGACCGAGCCACCCAGCACACCACGCAGCCGCTCATCCTCTCAGAAGCTGTCGGCCGCTGGCGGGTCCCCTGTTACGGCCTCGGCCTCCTCATTAGCAATTCAGAGGACACCCACCTCTCTGGAACAATTGGTCGATCCACAGATCTGGGAAAGAGGCCACAGCGGGAAGCTGAAGGATTACGCGAGCGCGGTTGAAGAGGGGTTTGGGAAAAGCGAGCTGAGTAAAGGTCAAAAAATCGTAGCCTGGCTGGGATCCATCTATTCGATTGCTATCGTCGCGTGGTCCTGCTGGCTCATGTGGCTGTCATTAGAAGGCACCGAGGGGTGGTTCAACCAGGCGCTGATGACCGCCATGCTACCTCTGGTGTTCATCTCGATAGGGGCATTCGATATCCATTCCCGGATTCACGGTTTCGATCTTCCCTGGTATGCATATCTGTTTGTCTCGGTAGTGTTATCCGTCGGCCCGATAGGTTACATCCTGAATTCGGCGAGCGGTCGCGATCTTCTAGTTCAGATTTTCGGTGTCTGTATGATATCGATGCCTGTCGCTGTTGCGCCGTATCTTTTCCGTGGCACGGTTATGGATGTTTGCTTTCCGGAGCTTCATCCGGACATCAAGGAAAAGTTGCGTCTGGAGCGCGCTGAGGCTGCTGACTTCCAAAAGAAGAAGGCTGACTCTATTCAGCTAGCAGACAGCATCCGGCGCTATTACAGGTTGAAGGGCGAGCCGGAGGAGTAAGCTCGCTTTGATTTGCTACCTTCTATCCCGAATAGAGTACGCGGGATGGTGTGACTCTTGCTCACTCCGCACGCCTGCTGCGAGTTGCGGCGGGGACGCGCTGCTGAAACATGAGGCGGTCGCGCTTCACACGTGAGCTCGCCATGAGGCGTGTGACCCTGTGACGGCAGTGCCCCCCATGTTTCAGCGCGTCCCCGTGCTCTGTGTGGAATCCATAGCTGCACAGGAGCCGCAACTCCCGCCGCACGGTGGCACCCTCCTTCAGCACCAGTCGCGATCTTCATCGGGGAGCGTCCACAACCGCACTGTCCGATCTCTGGATGCGGTAGCGAGGAGAGAACCGTCCGGTGAGAAGGCCACGCCGTCGACCGTGTCGTGATGGCCGATGAGGGCAGCCCTGGCCATCTCGCTTCCACCATCGACTCGCTCCAGCCAGACGTGCTGGTCTTCCCCTCCGATGGCTAGCCAGCACGCGTTCGGTGCAAATTCGAGGGTTCTCACTGGGCCGCCGATGCCGATGATCGGCTTATTGATGGGTTTTCGAGTGTTCGTGCTCAAAAGAAGCACTTGGCCCTGTGTGTCCCCTAAAGCAAGCACGCTGCCGTCCGGAGAAAACGCTATTGCAGTAGTAGAGGGAGCCGCTACGCGCAAAAGGTGCAGGCCGCTCTCGTCGGCCAAGTCCCAGAGCCACACCCCTGCGTTCTCTTCGATCGCAGCCAGTAGCCCATCAGTCGAGATCGTCATCGCGATGATCTTCCCGCCGTACGTGTTGCGCGGCCGGCGGCGGGCAGGCTCCTGCGTGGCCGGATCCCAAAGGCGTACCGTACCGTCATCTCCGCCCGTGGCCATCACTTGACTGTCCGGAGAAAATGCCATAGATCTGATCGAGCCAGTGGGGATCTTGTTCAGGTCCCCGACAGGTTTAAAGGTGGCCGTATTCCACAGCCGCACCGGTTTTCCGGCGTCAACGGCAGCCAGCAGGCTGCTATTAGGTGAAAACACCAGTGATCTAACCATGCCGCCACGCGCTGTGAGTCGGTCGACGATGGGTGTTCGCGTGACGGGATCCCACAGCTGCACCGCCCCGTCGTCTGTGCCAGTGGCCAGCAGCTGGCCATCCGGCGAGAATGCAACCGCTCGGGCGCCCTGTTCGAAAACGAACGGAGGTAGCGATACAGGGCTCTGCTGGACTGCATAGTGTATTGCTTTTGCGGCAAGCGAAGTTGCCGGGGCTAACTCGTCGTTCTCGATTGAACGAGGGGGTTGACTCGCTTCCCCCACTAACTCATCTGCTGAACCAAGAAATTTCAGCGTGGTCGGATTCCACAGGGCCGCATCTCCATCCGCCCCACCAGTCGCGAGATAATTGCCTTCAGGTGAAAGTGCCGCCGCGAAAATGGGGCCATTATGGGCCTCGAGTATTTCCGCGGTAATTTCCCACTTGCCGTTTCCTCGGTTCCACAGTCGCAGCCCACCGTCGTGGCTGCCAGCTATAATGTTTGAACCGTGCCCTTGAGTAAGGGTGTAGATGGCGCTGCCGCTTCCGTTGCGCAGCATATTAGCTGTTTTTGGCTCTTCTCGCGTATCCCAAAAATGCACCACTCCATCCGAGCATCCGATAGCGAGGGTGAAGCCAGTGTCAGCTATCGCGTATACAGGACTGTACCCGGTGGCATACCTCTTGGTAGGGGCACCTGTTGACCTCTCCCACAGCCTCACAAGCCCGTCCGCTGCGCCGGCTACCAGAGGCCCGCCCAAAGGACATGCCAGCGCGATCACTGGCCCGCCATGCCCTTGGAGTGCCTCGCCGGTGGGAGTCAGAGTGTAGGTGTCCCACTGCCGCACCGATCCGTCTGCCCCGCCAGCAATTACACGGGCTCCATTCATCAGAAACGCAACGGTGTAGACCGGCCCCTCGTGTCCAACGAGAGGCTCGCCGACGGGCTCGCGGGAGTAGACATCCCACAGCCGTACTGTGCCGTCAGCGCCACAAGTCGCCATGTAGCGTCCATCCCGAGAGAAGGCCACTCCATAGACCGGGCCATCGTGGCCTGTGAGTGGAGTATCGGAGGCTTGTAACGGGCTACCGTCTTGCGCTGGAGGGGTCTCCCAAAGCTGAATCGTCCCGTCTGCGCAACAAGCTGCCAGAAGGCTTTCGTCTGGAGAGAAGGCCACCCCGTAGATCGCGCGGCTGCTAACGGGTAGTGCCAGTCCGTATTTGTCGCGCATGCGGATGTCCGCAGATGGTGATGTATCGGTGGCCGCGGGGCGCGGAGGCTCCAAAGCGCGGCTGTCGTCCACTCGCGCAGCAAGGGTGGGCCTTGCTGCTGCGGCCGGCTGTCGGCGCGTCGACTGCAGGGCTACGGCGGCGGCCCACCGGGTGCGCCATTCGTCGAGCTCCGCTGCTCGACGGCTGGGTGGCGTGCACTCTTCGCCGTATTCATCCCAGGACATCAGGGTGCGCACCATCAGGATCAGAGTGTCCACGTTGATGTGCCGGCCGTTGAAAGCTGCGCTCTGGGTTGCGATCGGCAGTGTTGCCTTCGCGCCGAACAGTTGCTTCGCGCGAGCCTCGATCGCCCGTAGCGACGGCTTGCCCCGTTGGACCTTCAGCCGTGTCAAGCGCTGCCCTAGGTCCACGAGCGCGTCTTCGTAGCTGCTCATTGCTGTGTCTTGCGGCGCCATGTTCCTCGTCCTGTTGAGTGGTGCTCCGCAGGCTAAGGCGTCGATGGCTGAACGCGGGCGAACTTTCCTGAACAGGTCTGAACAGGGAGCGAGCGGCTGAACATCATCCCTCCGCTGAACGATCGTTCCCTGCCGATCAGGCTGTTGCAGGTTCGTTCGATCTATGCAGGTCAGCGGGATGCGGTTGGCCAAAGTCGAGACATGGCAAACACACAGAACTCTCAGGCAGCTCCCGCAACTACGCGACCGCCTACGGCGGAGCCAGAGCCGCCGTTCTTGTCCCTGCACACCGCGGTGGTGCTGCTCGCCGCCGTCGTCATCGGCTTGGTGCTCGGGGGCCTCACGGCCCTCGCCGGCACGTCGGCGTCTGGTGCCGCCGTGGTCGGGCTGACCTCTGCCGGCGCCAGCGTCCCAGTGCTGCGCTCGCTCATCCGGTAAGTGGCGATCGGCAAGTGTGTGCGCGATCCTGCTTCGTTCCTCTGCAGAGGGGGCGAAGCGGGATCGCGCGGCTGTGAAGCCTTGCCGCTATTGGTGGCTCGCCCTAAGCTCGAACTGACGGTACGTCAGATTTAAAGGGGGCGTCGTGCCCAACACCGAAGCTGTCGACCGCGAACTGCCCAAGGTCATCAGCGTGGACGATCACGTGATCGAGCCCGCCCACCTCTTCAAGGCCTGGCTGCCGGGCAAGTATCGGGACGTGGGGCCGAAGCCCCTCACCGCTGGCATCGGAGAGCTGAAGTACGTCGGTGGCAAGTACCGATTCACCACCAGCCCGGATGGGCAGCTCACGGACTGGTGGGAGTACGAGGGGCAGCTCTTCCCGTACAAGCGGATTATCGCTGCCGTCGGCTTCTCGCGGGACGAGATGACCCTTGAGGGCATCACGCGTGAGCAGATGCGTCGCGGGTGCTGGGATCCCAAGGCTCGGTTGGAAGACATGGACCTCAATCACGTCGAGGCATCCCTCTGCTTCCCCACCTTCCCGCGCTTCTGCGGGCAGACCTTCTCCGAGGCACGGGACAAGGAGCTCGCACTCGCCTGCGTGCGTGCCTATAACGACTGGATGGTGGAGGAGTGGTGCGGCGACAGCGGTGGCCGGCTGATACCGCTGTGCCTTATCCCCTTGTGGGACGTAGAGCTCGCGGTCGCCGAGATCAAGCGTAATGCCGCCCGCGGCGTGCGCGCTGTGACGTTCAGCGAGATCCCGGCATATCTTGGCCTGCCGTCCGTCCACTCTGGCTACTGGAACCCGTTCTTCGCGGCCTGCGAGGAAACCGGCACGGTGGTCAACATGCACATCGGTTCGTCGTCGCAGATGCCTGCCACGTCATCGGACGCGCCGCCGGCGGTGCAAGCATCCTTGAGCTTCAACAACGCGATGGCGTCGATGATGGATTTCCTCTTCTCTGGCGTCCTGGTGCGGTTCCCGCAGCTCAAACTCGCCTACAGCGAAGGGCAGATGGGGTGGATTCCATACGCCCTGGAGCGAGCCGACGACGTATGGAAAGAACACCGCGCGTGGGGAGGGGTCAAGGACCTGATCCCGGAGCCCCCATCGACGTACTACTACCGCCAGATCTTCTGCTGCTTCTTCCGCGACAAGCACGGCATCGCCTCGATCGAGACTGTGGGAGTCGATAACGCCACCTTCGAGACCGACTACCCCCACGTCGACTCGACGTGGCCCCACACGAAGGATGTGGCGGCCGAGCATTTGGCGGGGCTTCCCGCCGATGTGGCGTACAAGGTCCTTCGAGGGAACGCCATCCGCATGCTGGGATTGTCGTTCGATCGGTGACGTCTGGTCGTTCTGCGGCAAGCGCCGTGCGGGGTAGTGGCGGCAACCGCGCGCCCCGGCCGGATCACCTTGCGGAGCCACGGCCGGGGCGGACGGTCACAGAGGCGGCTGGGCCCTACGCGAGTAGGACGGCGTACACCGAGCGGCTCGGCGGTGCCGGCGCCACCCTGCTCGCCCTGGTCTCCAGCAGCGTTGTCCGCCTCACGACGTCATCACCTCATCCAGGTCCACGACGGTGACCTTGCGCAGTTCGCGCACGAGCTGCGAGGCCAGTACGGCGTTCAGGCGCTCGTCTCCATACTTGAGCCAGGGGATCGACGAGTCGCGTCGCCAGCCGCTATCGGTCCACTGGTAGCGGGTTCCTGAGATCCCCCAGAGCCGGGGCAGCTTGACGCGGAGCGGGATGAAACGGCCCGCGTGCGGGCACTGCTCGACTGCCAGCCGCGCATCTCTCTCGCACAGGGGAGGCATATGGGTGAGCGAGCCTTCCGGCCACGTCGGCGGGTCCTGCGGCATCCGCCAGTCCAGGAAGAGCCATCCGTCCCTGTTCCGGCCGGCAGGCTCCCCGCAGACCTGGCACAGCAGCTCGTACATGCACTCACGCTGGCGCTCGGGGTTCATCGCGGCAAAGATCGGCTTCCCCTTGCGGGAAGCGCGCTCGACGCGAGCCCACAGGACCCCCGCGCGGTCGCGGTCGTCGGCCTGCATGACCTTGTAGGCGAGCCGCGGCGTCGGTGTGTATGCGATCGTCAAGTCAGCCTCAAGGCCGCCCTGTTCATCGTCATAGGCAACGACGAACGGGGTCACCGTGGGCTGGGTGATGGCCTTCTTAGGCACTGGCTGCCTCCCTCAGTCCCGGGTTGCTGCCCTGCCATCTGGCGTCCTTGCCCAGGTAGTGGGTCATCTGGTGCCCCTCGGCGCTTCGACGTGCGTGTGGTTCGTGAAGATCACTTCGGTTCGGTCGCCGGCGAGCACCACGAAGGCTCCGGCCACGATGCGGCCGGCGGCGTCGGACGACGTGCGCTGCACCACGAGCACGGGGGTCGTGCTTCGTAGGAGCTGTGCCTCCTCGGTGCTCGGGAGCCTGGAGACCAGACGTTCCACCGTCGTGGCCACGTGGATGCCGGCCGCGGCAAGGAGGTCCTGGACGTCGTCGCCCCACGGCGAGCGGCCGGCTCTCGGGAGGCTGGGCTTTGGAATGGCGAGCTTGGCGACCGATCGGGGGACGTACACGCGAGCCATGCTCAGCGCGGACCGTTGCAAGTAGCTGACGTATTCGTACTCCGTCAGCGAAGACTGAGCGGGTACCCGGAGCAACGACGGCAGAACCCCTGACGCCTTGACTCGGCGGACGTCGACGCTTACCTGCAACGTGCTGTCGGCCATTTTGTGCCCATGGGCGTAGGGGATGCGGTGCGGTTCACGGACGAAGTTCCCTCGGCCGTGGATTCCCTCCACCAGGCCCTCGGCCTTGAGCACGCTCATGGCTTCCCGCAACGTGGGCACGCTGACCTTGTAGTGCTCCGCGAGGCGCGTCTCTGAGGGAAGTCGCTCGCCCACGGCAAAGCCGCCGGACTCGATGCTGCGCCGGAGATCGTCGGCGATGTGGTGCTGGCGGGTGGTCATGGCTGCTGATCACCGTTTTCCTGGCAGTCTGATGGCGCGCAGACAGGTGGTCGTCCGCATGGTCGGGCCTCGCTGGTGAGGAAGTGCAGACGCTTTGACCTGGGAGGGACGTTGGCGAGGTCCACAACCTCGAGCGTTTCGCCCCCGCTGGCGATGACGCCGCCGCAGCGAACCGTCTGGTGGTCCACCTCGACGAAGACGACGTCATCCTTCGAGATCGGGACAGGCGTCAGCGCCTTCCCTCGGCAGCATTCGCAGCCGTCGCGGCGGTGGCAGCCGCAGCCGCAAGGCTGGTAGGTCGCCGACCAGGCTGAGGGAGAGACCTTGGAGCTCTCGGGGCAATCGCTGTGGACGCCCATGCGGCAGGAGGCGGAGCGATACGCCTCCGCTGAGCGGCGGGGGCGCGGCATCATCGGCGTGCACCCGCCACGTACTGTCCGCAGTCTCCCCGCCAGCCGAACGGCATGCTGTAAGGCGGGGTGCTGACGGAGCCGGTCGGCTTGTGCGGGTGGGCGACCGCTGCGTCGTCGCCAGACGACGTCGCCCACCGCGGGGTCCTTTCAGTCTCCTGGACGGAGCCGCCGGGTGCCGATTCCGGCTCTGGATACGCGAGGTCGTTCACCGGGCGGCGCTGAGCTCGGTCCGGCGGGTGAACGAATCGCTGCCTGGTCCAAGTGGCGGCTCGGCGGATAAAGTTGGACACGCTGATCAGCTCCTCAAAGCTGGTTGCCGCGCCCCCGGGCAGCCTCGATTGCCGCGGGGGTTTCTTTGTCGACAGCGGCCCAAGCGGTGCGGCCGCGTTTGCTGCCGATGGCGATCCCCCACCAGTCCGCGGCGTCTAGAGCTGCTAAGAACTCTCGCCATGCCTCGGTGGGGGCTTGCTCCGGTACCTCCGTCTCGATGCGCACGTGGGTGTCGTGATCGCTTACCCGGGGGACGCAGCCGGCGGCGGTGAGGCGTGCCGCGATGGCGTCGACTCGTGCCTCCAGCGAGTGCAAAACCCGTCCCTTCGTCGCCACGCGATCACTGACCGTGGTCGCCTAGATCCAAAGCTGGGCGCCTAGATATAGTCTGGCTGCCTAGATTAGAGCTAGGGGCCTAGATTTTCCACATGCGTGAGCAGCCGCCTTACCTCCGTTTCGCAGACGTGCTCCGGAAGCGCATCGAGAGCCAGGAGTGGATGCCGGGCGACCGCCTGCCCTCTCGTGCTCAGTTGGCACAGGAGTGCGGTGTGACCGATGGCGTCGTGCGCCGCGCCCAAGAAGTGCTCATCGAGCAAGGCGTGTTGGAAGGCCGCGCGGGCTCAGGCACGTACGTCGCGCAGTCGCGTGAACGGGTGCGCTTGGTGCGCTCGCGGGAACGCGAGCAGGTCGAGGGATTGCCGTTCCACGCGGACATGGCCGCGCTGGGCAAGCGGGCGACCTGGGAGAGCCGGACCGACGGGATGGTGCCGGCGCCGCCGCACATCGCTGTGCGCCTCGGTATCTCGGAGGGCGACTACTGCGTAAGAACCGGGTACGAGTTCATGGCGGACGGCAAGCCGGTGCAGATCGCGACGAGCTGGGAGCCGTACGCCATCACATCCGGCTCGCTTGTCGTGCTGCCCGAAGCCGGGCCGATGGCAGGCAAGGGGGTGGTTCGGCGCATGGCGGAGATCGGCATCACGGTCAGCCGCTCTGTAGAGCGCCCGGAGGCGGGGCACGCGGAGACCGAGGAGGCGAACCTCCTCGGCATTCAGCGCGGTGCCTTGGTGATGCGGATCCAGCGGACGTACTTCGACGACGGCGGGCGGCCGGTGGAGACGGCCGACATCGTCGTGCCGACCGCTCTCAGCGAGATCGTCTACGAAGTGCCGATCAACCCGTAGTCGGGTATCGCCACTGGTAGTAGGCCAGCGAGCGTGCCCGCGCCTCGATGACGGCCATGCGGGTGTCCCGCTCCACGGCGTCCGTGTGTGCCGCCTGCCCGGTCGCCTGCCCTGGCCACTTGCGGTAGAGAAGCCCTACCTCGCGGGTGAAGTAACCGCGGCTCACGGCGTCCAGCGCGAGCAGGAGCCCGGTGTCCTCCGACGCCGGCAGTGCCATCCATCCGCCCAGCGCCAGAAGCAGGTCGCGGCGAACGCAGAGTGTCGCCGGGTGAACCTGGGCCCGGTAGTTGTGTGCCCGCCAGTGTTCCAGCACAGCTCCGCGCTCTATCGGGCCGTCCTCCGGGTCCTGGTCGAAGCCGATGGTGGAGCCGTCGGGCATCAGGTCCAGCACGCGCGACGTCGTCCAGCCGATGCTGGTGTCACGTTCCAGGACCGCCAGGTCACGGGCGAGGGCCCCTGAGGCGAGCTGGTCGTCGGCGTCGAGGATCTTGACGTAGTCGCCATCAGCGTTGGCGAGAGCCATGGTCCGGGCGACGCCCGGACCGCCGTGTCGGCCCTGGCGGAACGTCACGCGCTCGTCGTCGGGAAGGTGAGGGGAGACGTCCTCGGTCTCGCCGTCCTCCTGGATGAGCCAGTGCCACTCCCAGCCGTCGGGGAGCTCCTGGGCGCAGAGTGACTTATAGGCGTCTGGGAGGTGGTGGGCGGACGGGCCGTGCACAGCGGTGACGATGATGATGCGCCGGCGCACGGCACTCACCACCTTTCCAGGGGAGTGGTGAAGAACAGTTCCGTGCGGTCGCCGGGGAGGGTGACGTCGGAGATCTCCACTACGCGGTCATTGATGTCGTATGAGGTCTTCCGGAGGAGGATCACGGCCGTGCCCGGCGGGAGGTCCAGTTCCTCCGCTTCCTCAGGTGTCGGCGGACGGGCGGAAACGCGTTCCTCGATGCGGTCGAGTTCGATCCCGACGGTGAAGAGCTGGTTTTGGGTGCCGCCTGGCCATGGCTCATTGGCCGCGGACAGGAGGTCCGGGTTCGCGGCGACTATGTCGTGGACTAGGTAGGACGTGACCAGCGTGAATGGCGCGCGCTCGGCTGCGTAGCGCGTCCGGTACGTGCGCTCGAGGAGGGCATGGCCCTCCGGGACGCCGAAGGCCTCCGCCAGGTCCTTGTCGGCCGTGGTCTCTCGGTAGGAGGCGCGGAAGACGAGGTCATTCACCTGCAACCCGGTGTCGTGCTCGGTCGCGCCGGTCTGCCTCCGGTGCGCCTCCGACTCGCGGGCCCGGTCCTTCTCCCACTGATGCCGGAGGTTCGTCCGACGCACCGTGGTCCGGGCCTGGCGGACGAAGTTTCCGCGCCCGTGCTGCTTCTCGATCAGCCCTTCGTCACGCAGAAGACGAAGTGCTTCGCGGATGGTCGGGACGCTTCGCCCGTACTCCTCCGCCAGCACGGTTTCCGAGGGCAGGCGCTCGCCAGGACCTAGCTGACCTGCGCGAATGGACTCTCGGAGATCGTCTGCGATCCGCTCGTATGCCTTCGCCATCGGTGCTCACCGTCCTGTCTTGCCGACGGCGCTCAGCATACGACTCCTAAAGAGGACTTGACGAGTCGGAGAGGCCGACGTCATAGTCTCCTCAACTCCTAAAGAGGACTTGAGGACTTGATCTCTTGAGGAGTTTGTTGCGAGTCGTTCCTTGAGAACTGCACAGAGTGCCTGGACGAACGAGTGTTTTTGATCTCCGGTGCCGCCGCGAGTCGGTGGCACCGGAGGTGATGACCACTCGTCTCCGGATGAGCGGTCTCCCTGAACTTCACCCCGGGGCCGGCTTCCGCCTGCCACCGGTCTCCTGCCTTTACACCCCAGGGGGATCAATGAAGCTCGCTATCGGCGATGTCGTCCGTGACCGCAACGACATGGCCCTCGGCACCTTTGCCGGAATCGCCCGCCACGGTGCCGAGAGGCGCGTCACCGTCCAGCTCCCGGGAGGGAGCTTCCGCCTGGTGTCGCCGGGCGCGGTGGTCCTCGTGGCCCGCCCCGCCAGGCCGACGACGATCGGGCGCGGCGTCGTCGCCCTGCTCTTCCTCGTCGGCGCCCTGGTCGCAGCCTTCCTCGGCGGCCGGTCCGCCGAACACCTCGGCGCTGACCGGCTCGTGATCTTCCTCTGCGGCCTCGGCGCCTACAGCGCGGTGATGGCCGCGTACCAGTGGTGGCTTCGCTTCACCAGCCCGCGACGCTTCCGGGTCTGAAGTCCTCCGGTCGGCGGCAGCGGTCGACGGGTCAAGGAAGCCTGCTGCCGCCGATCTCCCATCCCGTCCAGGACGTTTGGAGAGGTCAATGCGTACGTACGTCGGTCACCAGGAAGCCGTGAACGACGAGGATTTCGAGGAGCTCGCCTTCGGGTTCGAGGAGGACTTCCGAGAGCTCTTCCTCGGCCTCCCCGGTGAATCCGCCGAGGATCGCGTGGCTCGTGTCTCGGCGGCCCGCGACGTCCTCGCCGAGCTGTGGGAGGAGAGCGGTGCCGACGAGATCGCGCTGCTGAACGCGCTCTACGCGGCCCAGCTCGAGGTTGCGGTAGTCAGGAGCGAGTGCGCCGCGCTGCTGACGACATCGGCAGGGATGGTGGCGTGATGGCGCCTGCTCTTCTCTCCCTGATTGCGGTGCCCGCGGTCGTAGTCGCCGCCACGCTGCCCCTCGTCTGGATCCTCTGGCGAGGCCTGCGGATGCTCGGCAGCACCGCGAAGCTCGACACTCCGGCGGTCCGCGTCGCTGCCTTTGCGGCAGTCGGCTGCACCGCGTACAGCGCCGACACGTCGTGGCGATTCGCCGGTGACATGCTTCAGATGGCCAGTGTGGTTGAGCGCGCTGCTTTGTTCGCGACGGCCGAGCTGGCGCTTTTCGGTACGGCCCTGATGGCTCGCCAGAACCTCCATGGTCCGAGCGGTGCGCCCGGGGTGCCCGGAGTCATTGTGTGGGTGATCACCGGGGTTCAGATCATTCCTGCGTATACCGAATCCGGTCCGATCGGCGGCACGGTTCGTGCCTTCTTCGGCCCGGTCATGGCCGCCATGCTGTGGCACCTCGCCATGGGCATCGAGCTGCGTCACCGGAAGCCGGAGGCCGAGTCGGCCGGGCTCGCCGCCGTCCTGGGCCGAGAACTGCGCGAACGGCTTCTTTCGCGTCTCGGCATCGCCGAGCGCGACCGCGATGCCGCGCAGATCACCCGCGACCGGGCGACGGCGCGGGCGGTTGCCCTGGCTGCGCGCCTCGCCGAGCAGAGCCTCGAGCGGCGCGATGGGTGGAACGGCCGGCGGACGACTCGCCGCCTGTCGAAGGCCGTCGCGCGGGCGTCGGTCGGCACGGACTGCATACAGCGCCGAAAGCTGCTCGAACAGCTCGCTGCACGGCGAAACGCAGGAGCCCTGGCCACCGTCGACCTGGTGTCGCCGTGGGACGAGCAGGCTCCAGACCCGGCCGCTTCGGCGCTGGCCTCCCAAGCTCGCGAGCAGATGCGGCAGGCAACCGAGAACATTCGCCGGGGCGGATACCCCCGAGTGCTCTTTCCCGATGTTGTCCCAGCTCAGGGGGTGAACGCGGAGCCCCGTTCACCTGAACAACCGGCTCTGGGGCAAGGGCATCCCGAGCCGGGGGATGGCGAGGGTGCCAAGAGGCTGAGCACTGCAAAGGCACAGAAGGTCATCGAGGACGGCTGGACGAAAGGGCTCTCCGTTCGGGAGACCGCGCAACGGGCGACCCGTGCGCCCAGCTATGTGCACGGCGTGTTCGTGAAGCTCGACGACGAGCGCGGTCCGCGTCCGACCCCCGGCCAACTCACGTTGGTGAGTGGCCGCGGTGAGCCGGAGCCCGAATCGACGGTGCTTACAACGCCCTGACGAGCTCAACCATGCTTCCGCTCACTCCACACCGGGCCCGGCCGCTGCTTTGGCGGGTAGGGCCGGGGCCCGGGTTGCCTCCCGTTCGGAAGGACGATTCAGTGAAGCACGAATCCGACGACGGACTTGATCCCGACGGAGCGGTTGTCGACTTCGGCAAGCGCCGGATGGACCGTGGCCGCACGGCCGAAGCGAGTGACCCCGATCCGGCCGCCGCTGCGGCTGCGGGTGAAGTGATCAACGTTGACCAGCCCGGCGGGACGCCAAGCCCCAGCCTGACTGACCGTGCGCAGGGCGCCAAGCGGCGCCCCGTCATCCCCGCTTGGGCGAAGTCGCGGCAGGAGTTCATGCAGGCGGGCAAGGGCGTCGCGGCGTACGCGTACCACGTCGCCACGTACCACGCTGTGCGGACGCCGTGGTACGGGCTTTGCCTCACGGCTCAGGCGCCGCGCGGGGCGGCGCGGTTCATCGGCGGCACGCTGCGGTGGGTCGCTGATGCTGAAGGAGAGCCGTTCCGACAGGCCGCAGCTGCCCACGAGGACATCGACGACTACCTGAAGCTCTCTCGCCAGAGGGACCGCCGTGTGCGGTGGCGGACGGTCGTCGCTGTCGTCGGTGCGGTGGTGGGGCTCACCACGGCGATCACTCTGTACGTCCTGGCGCCGACATGGCTGCTCGCGTTATGCGGCGCCGCGGTAGCGATGGCGCTGGGATGGCTGGGACAGCCGGCCGATGCCCCCATCATCCACAGGGCTGTGGAGGTTCCGAGGGCAACACGGCTCACCAGTGACATCGTCCTCCGGGCTCTCGGTTCGCTGGGAATCGCGGCCATCAACCAGGCACAGAGCAAGGGTGCGGACGGCTTCAAGTTCACCGCGCCGATCGTCCGTGACGGCGCCGGCTGGCGGGCCGAGGGCGACCTCCCGTACGGCGTGACCGTGACGGACGTGATCAACCGGCGCGACAGGCTCGCCTCCGGCCTCCGCCGCCCGCTCGGCTGTGTGTGGCCCGAGGCGGTGTCCGAGGAGCACACCGGCCGCCTGGCGCTGTGGGTGGGCGACCAGGACATGGCCAAGGCAAGGAAGCCGGCGTGGCCGCTGCTCAAGAGTGGGGCGGTCGACCTGTTCAAGTCCGCGCCGTACGGCACGGATCAGCGCGGGCGGTGGGTGGAGGTGACCCTGATGTACATCTCGGGGATCATCGGTGCCATCCCACGCATGGGCAAGACGTTCCTGCTGCGCCTGCTCCTGTTGATCGCTTCCCTGGATCCACGCGCCGAGCTCCACGTCTACGACCTCAAGGGCACCGGTGACCTCGGGCCGCTGGAGCGCGTGGCCCATAGCTACCGGGCCGGGGACGACGACGAGGAGATCCAGTACGCCTTGCGCGACCTCCGGTCTCTGCGCGAGGAACTGCGACGCCGGGCCAAGGTCGTCCGCAACCTTCCCCGGGACATCTGCCCCGAGTCCAAGGTCACCAGCGAACTGGCCGACAAGAAGAGCCTGAGGCTGCACCCGATCGTAGTCGGCACGGACGAGTGCCAGGTGTGGTTCGAGCATCCCGAGCATGGCAAGGAGTTCGAGGAGATCTGCACCGATCTGACGAAGCGCGGGCCCGCTCTCGGCATCACGCTGGTGCTTGCCACACAGCGCCCGGACGCGAAGTCCTTGCCCACCGGCATCAGTGCGAACGCCTCGTCCCGGTGGTGCCTGAAGGTCATGGGGCAGTTGGAGAACGACATGGTCCTGGGCACCTCGGCGTACCAGCGCGGTGTCCGC
The DNA here is from genome assembly GCF_014655595.1 of Streptomyces griseocarneus. Lineage (GTDB taxonomy): Bacteria > Actinomycetota > Actinomycetes > Streptomycetales > Streptomycetaceae > Streptomyces > Streptomyces griseocarneus. Next base: position 481,518 of record NZ_BNBL01000004.1, read on the forward strand.
GCGACGATGTTCGCCTGGGGTGACAAGGGCATTCACTACTTCGTCGGTGAAGGCGCTGATGCCCGCATCGTTGCCGCCACCTACATCGACGCGCCCACGGCGGACCTGATCGCCCGCCGCGCCTACAAGCTGCGTGAAGCAGCCGGCACCCTCTCGGGCCATGCGCTCGGGGAGGAGCTCGAGGCCGAGGCGCCGTCATTCGACTTGCTGCGGGACGTCGCCGTGGTCATCGCGGCGAACGAGTCGAAGGCGTGGAACGAGACGGTGGTCTCCCGGCTCGAGGAACTCCGGCCGGACGTCTACGCCGGGTGGGCCCCGGAACAGCTGACGTCCGCGCTCAAGCCGTACGGCGTCCGCACCGTCCAGGTGTGGGGCACTACCGAGGACGGCAAGGGTGCGAACCGGCGTGGCATCAGGCGCGCCGACGTACTCGCGGCGCTTGCGGAACGTGATGGCAGCGCCGACGCCGCATAGCCGACCCTCCCGCTAGACCTAGCGGGGGCTCCCGCTAGGTCTAGCGCCCCTGCTAGCAGCTGAAACGTCCTCTGACCTGCGCACTAGCTCCTAGCGGCACCTCGCCGCCGCCTCCTGGATCTTGCCCTGAGAGGGGTTCCGGTGTCCTCCCTGCTCCACGCTATGCCCGGCCTCATACTCGTTGCTCTCTGTTACGCCTGCCTGTGCGCCGCGAGCCCGTTCGGAGCCTGCCGCAAGTGCAAGGGGTGGGGGTTCGCGATCCGCCAGACCCGGGACGGGCGGCTCAAGCGCGGTCGGCAGTGCCGCCGCTGCCAGGGCTATGGCCAGCGCATCCGCGTCGGGCGCCGCCTCTACAACGCCGCCGTTCGCCTCCACCGCGAAGGCACTCGCTGATCACCGTGACAAGGAGTCCCACCGTGTCCTTCTCGATCTCCGCCCTCGTGTTCTTCGGCCTCATCTTGGCCATGCTCATCCGCTCGAAGTCCGTCGGTATCGGCGCCGCGACCGTTGCCGTGCTCTTCGGCCACTACCTCAGCCGCACCGGTGCCGCCGCGCCCATCGACCAGGTCGTGTCCGCCATCGGCAACGCCATCCCCAGCCTCTGAGCCTCCCTGCTCGTCCCGTTCTGTACAGGAGAACCAAGGTGTTCGCCCAGCTCTTCGTACTGCTCTACATCTCGCACCTCCTCGCCGATTACCCGCTCCAGACCGACGACCAGGCCGCCAACAAGGACGCGAAGGGTTCTCACGGCTGGTGGGCGAACATCGCCCACGCCAGCACGCACGTCGTCGTCTCTGCCTTCGCCCTCACCATCGGCGTCTTCGCCCTCGGCCTCCCGCTGACCCCGGCCGCCACCGTGCTCGGCCTGGCGTGGATCGGCGGCACGCATGCCGTGATCGACCGCCGTTGGCCCATCAGCTGGTGGATGGTCCGCGCCGGTCAGCGCGAATACCTCCTCAACGGCGGAGCCGCGCACATCGACCATGCGGCACACGCCACAGCCCTCGGCATGGCCGCGCTGGTCATGGCCTCGATGTAGCCCACGCCCAACCCATCCCACCCCCGAAGGAGTTCCCGTGCCGAACCAGACCTCATCCGCCTCTCAGCCGATCTCGCTCATGGCCGCCGGCGAACTCAGGGACGCGCTGACTGCCATAGAGGAAGGCAAGGGGCCTGCGGCCATTGCCGCGCTCATGGCCATCGACTCGGCCTCCTGGCAGGCGATCGAGCAGCGCCTCACCGCCCTCGTGGGCGCCGACCTCCGTGAACTCCTGCTCAAGGGGGCCGGCGGGGGCAACGTGGCGGCTCAGGCCCTTGGCTGACGGTCCCCTGTGCGGCCCTGACCAACCGAGCCGGGACCGTGCGGAGGGCCGGATAGCCCGGCCGCACTCCATTCACGGAGGACGCCCATGCCCAACCGCACCATGAAGTGGTTCGACAGCTTGACCAACAGCGTCTTCGCCCTCGGGGCTGCTGCCCGCGAGACCCGGCTCGCGTTACAGGCGGCGCAAGTCGCTGCGTGGAACATCGAACCCGCGCGTCTCCAGTTCGTGGACGGCAGCCTCCGCGCCACGGACGGGTACAAGGTCCATCCTCATGGCGTCGCCCTGGGGAAGATTCGGGATCTGCGGATGACCCATGAGCGGTCGACCGCGGCCCTCTACGAGAACACTGCGAGGGCCTACGCCTACGGCGCGGCGTCGGCCGCGCTGGCCGTCATCAGGGGCGAGCGCCCTGGCCATGTCGAACTCGAATGCAGTGAGACCGGCCAGTACGTGATTCCGGGCTGTCTGCTGCCCGACCTCCGAGAAGGCCTCAGCAGGTGGGTCGGGAACGAACGCCTCGCCGTGCTCAGGAGCGACGTCATCGCCCGCGAACGCGCCTGGGAACCCGCCCCGTTCGCGACCCTCGACCTCGACGAGCACGAGGTCGCCGCAGTGGCCGGCCCGCTGGACGTCACCGCCGGGCTGGCTGACAGCTCGTACGCCTACGGAGAGCAGGCCGAGAGCGCCCTCCACTTCCTGATCACCAGCGCCAGGAGGCGCAGCACCAGCGAGGAGAAGCAGTGACGATCGAATCGCACATCAGTGACCCCGCCGCCTCCTACGCCGATGCCCCGAGCCTCGTCTCTGAGGTCATCTGGGTGACCAAGCACAGCCGATGCGTCGGCGAGCAGGACCGCGAGTTCTGGATCCGGAAGGCGGCGGCCTTCGACCGCATCGCGATCAAGGAGGCGAAGACGTTCGCCCCGGCGACGGCCGCGCAAGCGATCCGGGTTGCCGAACGTGTCGCGCGGCAACTGGTCGAACACGACATCACACATGCCGGGCTGAGCCTCAAGGGAGCCGAGCTGATCTTCGGCGAGGACTGCCGGGCCTATGTCCGTCAGGAGTACCACGCGTGGAGCTGCACGCAGGACTTCTGATCTCGCCCGGGGCAGCGGTCGACGGGTCAAAGTACGCCCGCTGCCCCGGCCTCCCCATCCCGTCCACGGAATCAGGAGTTGCCATCAGGATGCACCACAACACCCCTTCTCCGCTGCCCCGTGCCGCGCTTGACGCGGTTGAGCGGGGCTGGCGCGTCTTTCCGCTCGTCCCCAACAACAAGCGCCCTGCTGTCCGCTCGTGGGAGCCTCGCGCGACCGCCGATGCCGAACGGGTCGGTCGATGCTGGTCGGCAGGTGACTTCAATATCGGCATTGCCACCGGCCGGTCGCGGTTGGTGGTGATCGATCTCGACGTACCCAAGCAGGAGCGCGACGTCCCGCCGGCCGGCGTTCCCACGGGAGTGAGGGACGGCGCTGACATGCTGGCGGTCCTCGCGGAGGAGCACGGTCGGCGGTTCCCCACAGAGACGTACACCGTCCGCAGCGTGAGCGGCGGCATGCATCTGTACTTCATCGCTCCCGCCGAAGTGGAGCTGCGGAACACCGCAGGGGCCCTCGGCTGGAAGATCGACACCCGTGCCCACGGCGGGTACATCGTCGGCGCGGGCAGCCTGATCGGGGGCACGCCGTACAGCGTGATCCATGATGCGCCGCCTGCGCCGCTGCCGGAGTGGCTGGCGGAGCTCCTCAGTCCGGCGCCGCTGCCTCCGCAGCGCCCGGTGGCGGTGCCGCTGGCCTCCGTGAACCGGCACGACGCCTATCTTCGCTCCGCCGTCGACGGCGAGCTGCAGCGGGTCTCGCGCGCGGGTGAGGGCAATCGCAACAACGCGCTCTACCAGGCCGCAGTCGCCCTCGGCCAGCTTGTGGCCGGCCGCCAGCTCGACGCCGCCGAGGTAACTGAGTGGCTCGCCGCCGCAGCCGTAGGCGTCGGCCTCGCCGAGCTCGATGCCCGGCGGACCGTCGCCTCTGGCCTGCGTGCCGGGGCGAAGCGGCCCCGGACGGTTCGTGGTTGGAGGGCGGCGTGAGCGAGACCTCGTACTCCCTGCCGCCACACCTGTACTCAGCTGCCGACGCTGAGCCGCGTCCCTTGCAGCCTGCACAGCAGCGCATCCGTACGGCGTGGACGGCGGACGAGCTCATGGCGACGGAGTTCCCCGACCCGCGCTGGGCCGTACCCGGGATTATCTCGGAGGGCGTGAACCTGCTGGCCGGCCCGCCGAAGGTGGGCAAATCCTGGCTCTCCCTCGGCCTGGCCCTGTCGGTCGCGGCCGGCGGCCGGGCCATGGACAGTGTTCCGGTGGACGGCGGGCCGGTTCTCTATCTCGCGCTGGAGGACACCCCGCGGCGATTGCAGACCCGGATGCGCAAGATCCTCGGCAAGGATCGGGCGCCGTCCACGCTGACGCTGGCGACCTCGTGTCCGCCGCTGCCGCAGGGTGGGAACGAGGCGATCGCGCAGTGGATCGACCGCAATCCGGATGCCCGGATGGTCGTGATCGATGTGTTCGCCAAGATGCGCGGATCATCTGCTCCGGGCGCTTCGGCCTACGACGCGGACTACACCGCGGTCGGCCACGCCAAGCGCATCGCGGATCACTACGGCATCGCCATGGTCCTGGTCCACCACGTTCGTAAGGCCGCCTCGGACGACTTCCTTGCCGAGGTATCTGGCACGAACGGTCTGGCGGGAGCCGCGGACGCCACTCTCGTCCTCAAGCGCTCCCGCGGCCAGGCCGACGGTGTCCTGCACGTTACGGGCCGCGATGTCGACGAGGCCGAGTACGCCCTCCGCTTCTACGCGGAGGCCGGCGCCTGGCAACTCCTCGAAGGCCCTGCCGCTGACCACACCATCGGGGACACCCGGGTGAGGGTCCTGCGCTACGTCCGCGAGCACCCCGGAGCCAAGCCGAAGGAGATCGCCGAGGAGACCGGACTCGATCCGGTCCTCGTGCGGCAGACCTGCTCGCGCATGGCCAACGACGTCCAGCTCATCAGGAAGGACGGGGGCTACGTCGTCCCCGGTGACAACGGGGGACAGGCATGAGCGGTCACAGCAGTCACAGCGTCACAGACGTCACCCTGCCGCACCTCTTCCGGCCGGCCGACGTTGCCAAGGCCCTCGGCTGCTCGGAGTGGTGGGTCAAGGAACAGGCGAGGCAGCGTCGTATCCCGTTCACGCGAGTGGGCGGGGCGTACCGGTTCACGGCGGAGCACTACGCCGAGATCGTCACTGTCTTCGAGGAGCGCCCGGTCTGGCGGCTGGAGTCGGTGCCGCGGGAGCCGGCCATACCCCCCGCTCGCCGGGACGCGAAGGTTCCCGCAATCCAACTCCGGCCCAAGCCGCCGCGCAGGGCCAAGCGCTCGGGCTCAGCTGCGGCCGCTGCTTAAGAAGGGAGGCCAACCGCAGTGGGCTACGGAGAGAAGCAGAGAAGCGGTCATTACCGCGGCCGCTACTGGGTCAGCCCCGGCGTCCTTGGCACGGTCAAGGACGAGAGCGGTCGGGTGATTCGCTTCAAGAGCAAGCGTGAGGCTGCCAAGGCTGCCAACGACATGGAGGCTCTGCTCAGGCAGAGGGGAGCCACCATGCTTGTTCTGCCGCAGGGGCAGACGACGGCCGAGGAGCCGCGGCAGGCCACTACCGAAGCATCCAAGCTGACCTTCGGCGAGTACGCGAGTCAGTGGTACAGCGAGCAGGACCTCGCCGCGTCGACGATGCAGAACTACAAGCGGCATATCGAGGAACACCTTCTCCCTGAGTTCGGGGACAAGGCGCTCGATGAGATCAGCCGCTCGGGCATCGAGGCCTGGGCGAAGAAGGAACGGGCGGCGCCGTACGAGGCCAGCAGCGTGAAGACCTGGCGCGGGACGCTGCACCTCATCCTTGCCGACGCTACTGACGAAGGGCTCATCGGTAGCAACCCGGCCGCGAGGCGCCGCGGGCGTGGCAAACGCGCAGGTCGGTCGCGGGACCGTACGCCTGAGAAGGTGACGACCGATGCTCTCGGCATTCTCCTCATCGCCGAACGGGCGTCGCTGCTGTCCGGGCGGGACGACGAGTTCGTGGCCGTGGTCACCAAGGGGTACACAGGCCTGCGGTGGGGTGAGCTCGTCGGCCTGGAGGAGAAGTACTGGCGGCAGGACAGCGTGCGAGTCGAATGGCAGCTGTACGAGCTGGACACGGGCGAGCTGAACCGTTGCCCGCCCAAGGACGACTCGTATCGAACCGTCGATAATCCGCAGTTCCTGTCGTCCTTAGTGCGTGACCACATCGCTCGCATGGATCCGAAGCCGTGTGAGTGCCACGGGCGCACGTACATCTTCCGTGGCTACGGCGCCCCCAACGGCACCTCCCGCAGATGCGCTGTGAAGCTGGCCGACGTCGCCCGTCGCGCTGAGGTCTCGACCGGCACGGTATCGAACGTGCTGAATCGCCCCGGAGCCGTGAAGGAGGAATCGCGGCTCAGGGTTGAGGCGGCCATGGCGGAGCTCGGGTACGTGCGGGGTGGTGTGCCCGCGGAGCATGCGGCTCACTGGCGCCGGTCGGGGTTTGCCACCTGGCTGTTCCAGCCGGCTGCCACCGGGTGGTACCCGAAGAAAGCCCCCCAGGAGGCGCATCCGGTGCCGCTGCTGACCGAACCGTGGCCTGGGGTGCCGGCGCGGGGGAGGAATGCCTCCGACCGTGCCGAGGCGTGCTGGGCGCCGATTGTGCGGGGGCTGACCCCGCATGGGCTGCGGCACACCCACAAGAAGATCATGAGGGATCTTCGGACGCCGCCCAAGCTGATGGACGAGCGGCTCGGCCACCTGGACGGCTCGGTGCAGGCCCGGTACGACCACATCAGCCCCGACATGCGTCAGACCCTGATGGAGGGGCTCACCGCAGTGTGGGAGACGGCGCTGGAGGCCCGACGGATGATGTGGCCCACGTCACCTGTTCGTGCGCTCGGCGTGCTGCTGAGAGGGGGCCGATAGCGGGGCTTCTGAGATTCCGCTTCCCAAGATCCACTCCAATCCCACTCCAAGCGGGGATCCGGAACAGTCCGGGAAACAGATCAGGCCTGGTCTTCTCTCAGAGAAGACCAGGCCTGATCTGGTGTTTCAGCTGTCGGGGTGGCGGGATTTGAACCCACGACCTCTTCGTCCCGAACGAAGCGCGCTGCCAAGCTGCGCTACACCCCGATGTGCGTCGTTCCCTGTTTTTCGCAGGTTCCCGGCGCAACGAGGTCTACTTTAGCGGACCGGAGCCAGGAGGCGAAATCCGATTCCGGGAGCCGTGCGGATGGGGGCGTGCGCGGTCGAGGAGGACGAGCACGAGGGCCAGTGTGTAGAAGGCCAGGCCGAAGACGACGGCGTTGCCGAGGATGCCGGCGTAACCGTGGAGATCGACGTCCAGGAAGGGGTACGGGTAGCGGCCCTCGGTGCCCGGGTCGAGGAGGGCGCCGCGGATCAGGGCGAAGGGGAGGTAGAGGAAGGGATAGGCCAGCCACTGCCCGGCGTGGCGCAGGAGGAAGCCGCCCGGGGCGGTGAGAACGAGCCAGTCGAAGGCGGCCGCGAGCGGGGTCACGGTGTGGAGGAGGTGGTTGGCGACCGACTCGAGGGGAGTGCGCTCGCTGGTCATGGCGAAGCCGCTGGAATCGTTCGACAGGACGAAGTGGAACACGAGGCCCGTGATCGAGATGTAGAGCAGCGCGCCGCCCGTGATCCGCGGGGAGAGGGGCGGACGCCCGGTCCAGGCGCGGTGGGCGGACCAGACGCAGGCGATCGCGAGCAGGAGGTTGGACTGGACCGTGAAGTAGCCGAAGAGCCGGCCCAGGTCGTCGGACTCGATCGTGTCCAGGGCGACGCCGGTGAGCGCCGCCAGGGCCACGAGCGCGCGCCACGCCGCGGCGAAGGGGCGGCGGCCCGCAGGGGCCGCCGTGGGCGTCGGGGTCGCCGCTGGTGCCGGGGTGTCCGGTGCCTCCGGCAGGCCGGGCTGCGGGGTGGTGGTGGGGGAAGTCGGGGCGGTCATCCCCCCACCGTACGTGCGGGCCGCGGTGGCCCCGAGGGTCAGTCGCGGGCGACGAGGGTGAGGAGGGTGGCCTCCGGGGGGCAGGCGAAGCGGACCGGGGTGTAGCGGTTGGTGCCGCAGCCGGCGGAGACGTGGAGGTAGGAGCGGTTGCCGCCCGCGCGGTGGGTGGACAGGCCCTTCACCCGGTCGGTGTCGATGTCGCAGTTGGTGACCAGCGCCCCGTAGAAGGGGATGCACAGCTGGCCGCCGTGGGTGTGCCCGGCGAGGATCAGCGGGTAGCGGTCGGCGGTGAAGGCGTCGAGGACCCGCAGGTAAGGCGCGTGCACGACGGCGAGCGAGAAGTCGGCGTCCGGGCGGGGGCCGCCGGCCACGTGGGCGTAGCGGTCGCGCTTGATGTGCGGGTCGTCGAGGCCGGTGAGGGCGATCTCGATCCCGTCGATCTTGAGCGAGCCGCGCGCGTTGGTGAGGTTGACCCAGCCCGCGGCGTCGAAGCCGTCGCGCAGCTCCTCCCACGGGTTGTGGATCGCGCCGACGACGGGGGTGTTGCCGTTGAGGCCGTGCCGCCCGGTGGCCTTCTCGATCAGGTAGCGGGCGGGGTTGCGCAGCTTGGGCCCGTAGTAGTCGTTGGAGCCGAAGACGTACGCGCCGGGGAAGCGCATCAGGGGGCCGAGCGCGTCCAGCGTCACGGGCACGCCCTCGGGGTCGGAGAGGTTGTCGCCGGTGTTGATGACGAAGTCGGGGCGGAGCCCGGCCAGCGACTGCAGCCAGCGCTGCTTCTTGCGCTGCCCGCCGACCATGTGGATGTCGGAGACCTGGAGCACCCGCAGCGGCCGCATGCCGGGCGGCAGCACGGGCACGGTGACCCGCCGCAGCCGGAAGGAACGGACTTCGAAGCCGGCGGCATAGGCGAGGCCCGCCGCACCGACGGCCGTGATTCCCAGGGGTACTCCGTATCGCGCACGCATGCTGCCCATCGTCGCAGACCGGCCGGGGTGCGCCGTCACGGGCCGGGGCGGGTACGGGAGTTACGGCCGCACCGGCGCCCGCGGCGGGCGCCCGGCGGTTAATACGGGGCGCGCGCCGGGTCGGGATGCGAAGATTGCGGCATGACCACGCTGAAGTCCAAGCTCCAGGACGACCTCACGACCGCCATCAAGGCGCGCGACGAACTGCGCTCCTCCACCCTGCGCCTCACCCTCTCCGCCATCGGCTACGAGGAGACCGCCGGCAAGGCCGCTCGTGAGCTGTCGGACGACGAGGTGCAGGAGGTCATCACCCGCGAGGCCAAGAAGCGCCGCGAGGCCGCGGAGGCGTTCGACAAGGGCGGCCGCGCCGAGTCCGCGGAGCGCGAGCGGGCCGAGGGCGAGGTGCTCGCCGAGTACCTGCCGCAGCAGCTGTCGGACGAGGAGCTCAACGCCATCGTCGCCGACGCGGTGGCCGAGGCCAGGGCCGGCGGCGCGGAGGGGCCGAAGGCCATGGGAGCGGTCATGAAGATCGTGAAGCCGAAGGTCGCGAACCGCGCCGAGGGCGGCCGCGTGGCCGCCGCGGTGAAGCGCCTGATCGCGGGCTGACCGCAGGCACCGTACGCACGGAAAACGACGCGCACGCGCGCGTACGCGAAAGGGGCGCCCGGACCGTCATGGTCCGGGCGCCCCTTCGTTGTCGCGGCTGCTCGCCGAGGCCCTGCTGTCGGTTACTGCGCGTCGTCCGGCTTGTTGCCGGGCTTGGCGTTGCCCGGCTTGTTCGTACCCGGCTTGCCACCGCCGGGCTTGGCGGTGCCGTTGCCGGGCTTGCGCTGGCCGCGGCCGTTGCCGGGCTTGTTGTTGCCCTTGTCGGAGCCCTTGTCGGCGCCCGCGATCGGGATGGTGTCGAAGGACGGCGCGTCCCGGCCCGCCAGGGCGCCGTTCATGGCGTCGCGCCAGATGGGGCCGGGAGTGTCGGCACCGTAGACCTTGTCGTGGTAGACGCCGCCGATGGTGATGCCCTCCATCTCGACCTTGTCGCCGGGGCCGCCGACCCAGACCGCGCCGGCCAGGTTCGGGGTGTAGCCGACGAACCAGGCGGCCCGTCGCTCGTCGGTCGTACCGGTCTTGCCCGCGCTGTCGCGGCCGCTGAGGCCGGCCTCCTTGCCCGTGCCGTCCTCGACGACGCCCTGCAGCAGGGTGTTGACGGTGTCGGCGGTCTGCTCGGACATCGCCCGCGAGCACTTGGTCTTGGGGACGCGCAGCTTCTTGCCGTCGGGGCCCGTGGCCGTCTCGATGAGGACGGGGGTGCAGTAGGTGCCGCGGTTGGCGAACGTCGCGTAGGCGGCGGCCATGGTGAGCGGGGACATGCCGTCCGAACCGCCGAGGGTCAGGGCGGGCAGCTGGTCGAGCTTGCCGCCGGCGGCGGGCTTCACGCCCATCTTCTCGGCCATCTTGACCACCGGGCAGAGGCCGATGTCACCGACCATCTGGACGAAGTAGGTGTTGACCGACTTCGCGATCGCCTCCTTCATCCCGTAGGGGCCGATCTCGCTGCGGTTCTCGTTGTTGACCGTCTCGCCGATGCTGTTCTTCCACGGCTTGCCGCACGTCTCGACCTCCTCCGGATAGGGCATCTGGAAGGGGGAGGAGTACGTCTTGTACGGCGACACGCCCTCCTCGAGGGCGGCCGCGGCGACGATCGGCTTGAACGTCGAGCCGACCTGGAAGCCGTAGGTGGAGCCGCCCATCGCCTTGTCGGCGGAGAGGTTGATCTGCGTCTGGTACTGGCCGAAGCCGTACGGGCGCGACTGGCCCATGCCGAGCACCTTGCCGCTGCCGGGCTGGACGATCGAGATGGCGGTGGCCACCTTGTCGTCCTGGTTGACGTGATCGGTGATCGACTTCTGGACGGACTTCTGCGTCTGCGGGTCGAGGGTGGTGCGGATGGTCATGCCGCCCTCGTTCCAGCGCTTGGCGCGGGCCTCCTTCGTCTTGCCGAAGACCGGGTCGTTGAGGAAGGTCTCGCGCACGTAGTCGCAGAAGAAGCCCGCGCCGTCGACGGCGGTGATGCAGCCGCTCTTGGGCCGGCTCACGTTCAGCTTGATCGGCTTGGCCTGCTCGGCGGCGGCCTCGTCGGGCGTGATGTTCTTCAGCTCCGCCATGCGCGCCAGCACGGTGTTGCGCCGCTTGGTGGCCTCCTTGGGGGCCAGCACGGGGTTGTAGCGGCTGGGCGACTGGACGATGCCGGCCAGCAGTGCGGACTCACCGAGGGTGAGGTCCTTGGCGTGCTTGGTGAAGTAGCGCTGGGCGGCGGCCTCGACGCCGTAGGCCTGCTGCCCGAAGAAGGTGATGTTCAGATAGTTGTTGAGGATGCGCTCCTTGCCGAGTTCCTTCTCGACCTGGATCGCGTACTTCAGCTCCTTGACCTTGCGGCCGATGGTCTGCTGCGTGGCCACGGCGACCTTGTCGGGGTCGTCGCCGGCCTCCTCGACGAAGACGTTCTTGACGTACTGCTGGGTGAGGGTGGAGGCGCCTTCGGAGACGCCGCCCGACTGGGCGTTCTTGTTGACCGCGCGGAGCACGCCCTTGAGGTCGACGGCGCCGTGCTCGTAGAAGCGGGAGTCCTCGATCGCGACGATCGCCTTCCGCATGTACGGCGAGATCTCGTTCAGCGGCACCACGGTGCGGTCGCGGGAGTAGACCTTGGCTATCTCGCCGCCCTCCGAGTCGAGGATGGTGGTGCGCTGGCTGAGCGGCGGCGTCTTGAGGTTGGCGGGGATCTCGTCGAATCCCTCCACCGTCCCCTTGGCCACCAGGCCGAACGCACCGATGCCCGGCAGGGCGAGACCCGCCAGCACTACTCCCGAGAGCACGCTGACGCCAAGGAATTTCGCGGCCTGCTGGGTCGCCGTGGGACCCCTGCCGGAGCGCTTCGTAGCCATGGAGCGAAGCCTACGTTCTCATTCGGCGGACAGACGCAGGTGTGTTCGCCTACGCTGTTTCACGCCAGTCACTGCGATGCTCTCCCGCATCACCTCTGACCTCACTCTTGTGGGTGATGAGGTGTGTCCGTATTGCCGTCTGTGTCATTGCCTGCCCCTCGCGGTGCGGGTGAAACGCCCCCCTTCGGTGGGGTTGGTCCGTGATGTCGCCCGCTCACTCCGTTGGGTGATCTGCCGCGTACGCATAGTCCGTTCGGGCCATTCAAGATTGGGCCCGAAGGGGGTGTTGCCCCCTGTCCGCCTTCCGTAACGTCCTCAACTGGCAACGGTGAATATGCCGCTGCCGCCGTGGGGGAGCCTCGATTCGGGAGAGGACGGCGCCAGCATGGGCTGGGTAACCGACTGGAGTGCGCAGGCCGCCTGCCGCACGACCGATCCGGACGAACTTTTCGTTCAGGGCGCAGCACAGAACAGGGCCAAAGCGGTCTGCACCGGCTGCCCGGTGCGCACCGAGTGCCTCGCGGACGCGCTCGACAACCGCGTCGAGTTCGGAGTGTGGGGCGGCATGACCGAGCGCGAGCGCAGGGCGCTCCTGCGGCGCAGGCCGACGGTCACGTCCTGGCGCAGGCTCCTGGAGACCGCGCGGACGGAGTACGAGCGCGGTGCGGGCATCCTGCCGCTCGGCGAGCCGGAGTACGACGAGTACGCGGCGGTGGGCTAGCCGCGGGCCCTCGGGCCCGCTGAAGGCCGTCGGCGCGGCGTGCGGACGCCGCTCGCCGTAGATGCTGCTCGCCATGGACGCCGCTACGCCGTGGATGCCGCTCGTCGTGGACGCACCGGCCGGTGACCGGCGCGTCGTCAGTTCCCCTGCCGTGCCCCGGCGTCGTCGGGTCCTCGGCCGTTGTCGGGGCCTCCGTCGTGGGTCATGCCGACGGAGACATCCTCGGCTCCGGTGTCGTCGCGCCGACCTCTTCCTCGCGGCCGTCCGTTTCTTCGGCGCGGCCGCCCGTCCGTACGGCGAGACGGTCACCGATCGCCCGCAGCCCGGCCAGGTCGTGCACATCGCTGGGCAGTGCGGCCACTTCCGCCACCGGAACCTCGGGGTGCAGGGCGGTGAAGCGGTCACGCGTGCGCTGCTCGCGCGCGAGCACACGCATGCGCTCGGCGTGCAGCCGCAGCAGCCCGGCGGCGAGCCGTGCGGAGGTTTCCACTGATTCCGCTGTGACGTCCGAGGTCGTCGCTCCTGAGGACGCGGGCTGGGGGAAGCCGCTCTCGGGAGAGGACGTGTCCGTGGGAGTGACGATGCCAGGGTCGTCAGCGGTACGTGAGCCAGCCTGCCCGCTGCCACGATCCACAATGCCGGAGCCGTCAAGATTTTCTGTGTATTCGGAGGTTCCGCTGGTCAGTGCCTCGGCGGCGGCCAGCGCCCGCTCCGCCGTGAGCCGGTCCGCCCCGCTGCCGTGCACCCGGTTCAGCACCAGCCCGGCCAGGGGCATCCGCTCCGCGGCCAGCCGCTCCACGAAGTAGGCGGCCTCCCGCAGGGCGTCCCGCTCGGGCGCGGCGACGACCAGGAAGGCCGTACCCGGCGCCTGCAGCAGGCGGTAGGTGGCGTCGGCGCGGGTACGGAAGCCGCCGAACATGGTGTCCATCGCGGCGACGAAGGTCTGTACGTCGCGCAGCAGCTGGGCCCCCATCAGTTTGTTGAGCGGCCCGCTCATCACGGACATGCCGACGCCCAGGAACTTCATCCCGGCCCGTCCGCCGATCTTCGCCGGTGCCATCAGCACCTTGATGAACTTTCCGTCCAGGAAGGAGCCCAGGCGATTGGGGGCGTCCAGGAAGTCCAGCGCGGAGCGGCTCGGCGGGGTGTCCACGACGATCAGGTCCCACTCGTCGCGGGCGCGGAGCTGGCCGAGCTTCTCCATGGCCATGTACTCCTGCGTGCCGGCGAAGCCGGCCGACAGGGACTGGTAGAAGGGGTTCTCCAGGATCGCCCGGGCGCGCTCCTTGTCGGCGTGCGCCTCGACGATCTCGTCGAACGTCCGCTTCATGTCGAGCATCATGGCGTGCAGCTCGCCACCGGCGGAGCCGTCGATGCCGGGCACCCGGCGCGGGACGTTGTCGAGCTCGTCGATGCCCATGGACTGCGCGAGGCGGCGCGCCGGGTCGATGGTCAGGACGACGACCTTCCGGCCGCGCTCCGCCGCCCGTACGCCCAGGGCCGCCGCGGTCGTGGTCTTGCCGACGCCGCCGGAGCCGCAGCACACCACGATGCGGGTCCGGGGGTTGTCGAGGATCGGGTCCATGTCGAGCGGTTCCACAGCCGGATCGAGGGTCACGCGGACACTCCTTGCTCTGATCGCTCGGAGAACTGCTTCCGCAGTTCGCGGGCCATGCGGTAGAGCCCCGCGAGGTCCACGCCGTCGCCGAGCAGCCGCAGTTCGTAGGTGGGCAGGCCGAAGCGGGCCACCTCGGCGCGCTCCTGGTGCTCGAGCGCGAGCCGCTCGGTGTGCTCGCGGGCCTGCTCCAGCAGGGGGTCGACGAGCTGCTCCGCGAGACCTGTGCGCCGTGCGCCGCCCGGGGTGGTGCGCTCCAGGGCGTGTGCCAGGGCGTGCACGACGTCCGTGCGCCGGCCGTTCGCGGCGGCTTCGACGGCCGCCTCGTCGAGTATCTCGGGCCGCACCATGTTGATGACGACCCCGCCGACGGGAAGCCCGGCGGCACGCAGCTCGGCGATGCCGTCCGCCGTCTCCTGGACCGGCATCTCCTCCAGCAGCGTCACGAAGTGCACGGCCGTCTCCGGCGACTTGAGCACCCGCATGACCGCCTGCGCCTGATTGTGGATCGGCCCGATCCGGGCCAGCCCGGCGACCTCGTCGTTGACGTTGAGGAAGCGGGTGAGGCGTCCGGTGGGGGGTGCGTCCATGACGACGTAGTCGTAGGTGAAGCGTCCCGTGCGGTCCTTCCTGCGCACCGCCTCGCACGCCTTGCCGGTCAGCAGGACGTCCCGCAGACCGGGCGCGATGGTGGTCGCGAAGTCGATGGCGCCCAGCTTCTTCAGCGCCCGCCCGGCGCTGCCGAGCTTGTAGAACATGTGGAGGTAGTCCAGGAGCGCCCGTTCGGCGTCGATGGCGAGCGCGTACACCTCGCCGCCTCCCGGAGCGACGGCGATCTTCCGTTCCTCGTAGGGCAGCGCCTCGGTCTCGAAGAGCTGCGCGATGCCCTGCCGGCCTTCGACCTCGACCAGCAGGGCGCGCTTGCCCTCGGCGGCGAGGGCAAGCGCGAGGGCCGCGGCGACCGTGGTCTTGCCGGTACCGCCCTTGCCGCTGACGACATGGAGCCTGCTCATGATTTGGAGCCTAACCAGTCGCCGTGCGGGCTACGCACGAGGCTGTCGGTGGGAGGCATTACAGTCAGGCCATGACCAAGTGGGAATACGCGACCGTGCCGCTTCTGGTGCACGCGACCAAGCAGATTCTGGACACCTGGGGCGAGGACGGCTGGGAGCTCGTCCAGGTCGTCCCGGGGCCGAACAACCCCGAGCAGCTGGTGGCCTACCTCAAGCGGGAAAAGCCGTGAGTGCCGTCGAGGACAAGCTCGCCGAGCTCGGTCTGAGCCTGCCGGACGTCGTGCCGCCGCTGGCCGCGTACCAGCCGGCCGTGCGGACCGGCGCGTACGTCTACACCGCGGGCCAGCTCCCGATGGTGCAGGGTTCCATCTCGGAGACCGGCAAGGTCGGCGCCGAGGTCAGCCCGGAGACGGCCAAGGAGCTGGCCGGGATCTGCGCGCTCAACGCCCTGGCCGCCGTGAAGTCCGTCATCGGTGACCTGGACCGGATCGTGCGGGTCGTCAAGGTCGTGGGCTTCGTGGCCTCCGCCCCCGACTTCACCGGCCAGCCGGGCGTCCTCAACGGCGCCAGCGAGCTGCTCGGCGAGGTGCTGGGCGAGAAGGGCGTGCACGCCCGCTCGGCCGTGGGCGTGACGGTGCTGCCGCTGGACGCGCCGGTCGAGGTCGAGATCGTGGTGGAAGTACGGGACTGACCGTCCCGCGCCCCCGGGCCGCCCGGACGTCGTCCGGAGGCGGCCCGGGGCGGCCACGGCCGCGGCGGCCCGGCCTGGTCCCCTCGAACATCCGCGCGTGAGCGCATAGCATCCGGCCATGTCGACTGCGAACGGCCAGTGGTACCCGCCGGAGTGGCCGGACCGGATCAGAGCGCTCGCCCGCGGCGAGCTCCGGCCCGTGGCGCCCCGCCGCGCCGCCACCGTCCTTCTGCTGCGCACCGCCCGCGACGGCCTCGCCGTCCACATGCTGCGCAGGCGCGCCTCCATGGCTTTCGGTGGGGGCGCGTACGCGTATCCGGGCGGTTCGGTGGACCCGCGCGACGAACGCGACGTTCCCTGGGCGGGCCCACCGCGTACGGAGTGGGCCGGGCGGCTGGGCACCGACGCCGCGACCGCCCAGGCCATCGTCTGCGCGGCCGTCCGCGAGACCTTCGAGGAGGCGGGCGTCCTGCTGGCCGGGCCGGCCCCGGACACGGTCGTCGCCGACACCACGGGCGAGGAGTGGGAGGCCGACCGGGCCGCGCTGGTCAGCCGCGAGCTCTCGTTCGCCGACTTCCTCGACCGCCGCGGACTGCTGCTGCGCAGCGACCTGCTGGGCGCCTGGGCCCGCTGGATCACGCCCGAGTTCGAGCCGCGCCGCTACGACACCTGGTTCTTCGTGGCCGCCCTCCCCGAGGGCCAGCGCACCCGCAACGCCTCCACGGAGGCCGACCGCACGGTGTGGACCGCACCCGCCGAGGCGGCCGCGGGGTACGACCGCGGCGAGCTGCTGATGATGCCGCCGACCATCTCCACGCTGCGCTCCCTCGTCCCGTACGCCGCCGTCGGCGAGGTCCTGGCCGCTTCGGGTGAGCGGGATCTCACGCCCGTCCTCGCACAGGCCCGGCTCGACGGGGAAGAGATCGTGCTGAGCTGGCCGGGGCACGAGGAGTTCACCAAGCACATCGCCTCGCGGGCGCCGGAAGCGGCAGTGGACGACGCAGAAGCAGCAGGAGAAGCAAACTCCTCAGGACCCGCGGGAGCCGACGCATGACGAACACCACCGACCTGCCCGGACAGCCGCGCCCGGGCGCCCCCGGCGGACCGGCGACCGCCCGCGCCACCTGCGTGCTCGCCCCCAACCCGTCCGCCATGTCGCTCGACGGCACCAACACCTGGATCCTCGCCGAACCCGGCTCGGACCTCGCGGTCGTCGTCGACCCCGGACCGCTGGACGAGGCCCACCTGGCCAACGTCGTCGCCACGGCCGAGGCGGCGGGCAAGCGCGTCGCCCTGACGCTCCTCACCCACGGCCACCCCGACCACTCCGACGGCGCCGCCCGCTTCGCCGAGCTGACGGGTACGCGCGTGCGCGCGCTGGACCCCGCGCTGCGGCTGGGCGGCGAGGGGCTCGGCGTCGGCGACGTGGTGACCACCGGCGGCCTGGAGCTGCACGTCATCTCCACGCCCGGCCACACCGCCGACTCCCTGTGCTTCCACCTTCCGGCCGACGGCGCGGTCCTCACCGGGGACACGGTGCTCGGGCGCGGCACGACGGTCGTCGCCCACCCCGACGGCCGGCTCGGCGACTACCTCGACTCGCTGCGCCGGCTGCGCGCGCTCGCGGTCGACGAGGGCGTGGAGGTGCTGCTGCCGGGCCACGGTCCGGTGCTGGACGACGCCAAGGGCGTCATCGAGTACTACCTCGCCCACCGCGCCAAGCGGCTGGCCCAGGTCGAGACGGCCGTCGAGAACGGCCACCGCACGGCGGAGGACGTCGTGGCGGCCGTCTACGCGGACGTCGACCGGTCGCTGTGGCCGGCCGCGGAGCTGTCGGTGCGGGCCCAGCTGGAC
The DNA here is from genome assembly GCF_014655595.1 of Streptomyces griseocarneus. Classification (GTDB taxonomy): domain Bacteria; phylum Actinomycetota; class Actinomycetes; order Streptomycetales; family Streptomycetaceae; genus Streptomyces; species Streptomyces griseocarneus. Next base: position 499,187 of record NZ_BNBL01000004.1, read on the forward strand.
TACCTGGACGAGCACGGCCTGATCTGAGCGGTCCGGGCCGGGGCCGGTGCCGGGTCACGTTGTCCGGTTTCCGGCCCCGAGCGGGAACGGCGAAGGGCCCCGCCGCGCGCTGTGGCGCGTGGCGGGGCCCTTCGCGTGGCGTCAGCGGGAGCGCTTCGCGAGGCGCTCCACGTCGAGGAGGATCACGGCGCGGGCCTCCAGACGCAGCCAGCCGCGGCCGGCGAAGTCGGCGAGCGCCTTGTTGACCGTCTCCCGGGAGGCGCCGACGAGCTGGGCGAGCTCCTCCTGGGTGAGGTCGTGCACCACGTGGATGCCCTCTTCGGACTGGACGCCGAAGCGGCGCGACAGGTCCAGCAGGGCCTTGGCGACACGGCCGGGCACGTCGGAGAAGACGAGGTCCGACATCGAGTCGTTGGTGCGGCGCAGCCGGCGGGCGACGGCGCGCAGCAGGGCGGTGGCCACCTCGGGGCGGGCGTTGAGCCAGGGCTGGAGGTCGCCGTGGCCCAGGCCGAGCAGCTTGACCTCGGTGAGCGCGGTGGCGGTGGCGGTGCGCGGCCCCGGGTCGAACAGGGACAGCTCGCCGATGAGCTCGCCGGGGCCGAGGACCGCCAGCATGTTCTCGCGGCCGTCGGGGGAGGTGCGGTGAAGCTTCACCTTGCCCTCGGTCACCACGTAGAGGCGGTCGCCCGGGTCGCCTTCGTGGAACAGGGCGTCGCCCCTCGCGAGGGTGACCTCGCCCATGGAGGCGCGCAGCTCAGCGGCCTGCTCGTCATCGAGCGCCGCGAAAAGCGGGGCGCGCCGCAGAACGTCGTCCACGAGTTCTCTCCTTGTCGACATGCACAGAGGACCGTGGTCCCCATGATGCCCGTCGGTAAAACTGTGTGATCAAACACAAGTGTGGCGCATCGTCGCCCGGAGCCCTACGGCAGGGGTCCGATTGGGCTGTGGTTTTCCTGCGGTCGGGGCGGATGTCAGTGCTGGGCTTTAGTCTGGCCGGGTGTCCAATACGCCGGTGAGAGCAGAGGGCAAGGGGGCCGGGAGGGTGACGTCGACCGGTAATTCCGCTGTGGGCGAACGCGCTGAGATGAAGAGCGTAAAAGCGGCAAATAGGAAAAAATCTCCAGCGAAGCCCGAGTCGCGGACGGCGCTCGTCCGTCGCGCCCGCCGGATCAACCGCGAGCTCGCCGAGGTCTATCCGTACGCACATCCCGAGCTGGACTTCGACAGTCCGTTCCAGCTCCTCGTCGCCACGGTCCTCTCCGCCCAGACCACCGACCTGAGGGTCAACCAGACCACCCCCGCCCTCTTCGCCGCCTACCCCACCCCCGAGGACATGGCGGCCGCCGACCCGGAGAAGCTGGAGCAGCTGATCCGGCCGACCGGCTTCTTCCGCGCCAAGGCGAAGTCCCTGATCGGCCTCTCCGCCGCCCTCCGGGACCGTTTCGGCGGTGAGGTGCCCGGCCGCCTGGCGGACCTGGTCACCCTCCCCGGAGTCGGCCGCAAGACCGCCAACGTCGTGCTGGGCAACGCGTTCGGCGTGCCGGGCATAACGGTCGACACGCACTTCGGCCGGCTGGTCCGGCGCTGGAAGTGGACCGAGGCGCAGGACGCGGAGAAGGTCGAGGCGGAGATCTGCGCGCTCTTCCCGAAGAGCGAGTGGACGATGCTCTCGCACCGCGTGATCTTCCACGGCCGGCGCGTCTGCCACTCCCGCCGGCCCGCCTGCGGTGCCTGCCCGATCGCCCCGCTCTGCCCGTCCTACGGCGAGGGCGAGACCGACCCGGAGAAGGCGAAGAAGCTCCTCAAGTACGAGATGGGCGGTCAGCGGGGACAGCGGCTCAAGCCCCCGCCGGACTACCCGGGCCTGCCCGCTCGTCCCCTGGGAGCCGAGTGAGCGAGCGCACCCCGCAGGACCGCATGCCGCAGGACCGCGCGTCGGTAGACCGCGCGTCGGAACACCGCACGCTGCAGGACCGCACGACAGCCGAGGACGGCGCCGGGAAAGGCCAGGGGACACGGATGACGAGAACGTACGGCGGGGAGGCCGAGAGGGACGAGCGGGCCGGGGAGGTCGTGATCTCCTCGGACGGGCTGCCCGGGTGGCTCGAGCCGGTCGCGCGGGCCGCGCGGACCATCGAGCCGCAGCAGCTCAGCCGCTTCCTGCCGCCGGAATCGGGCGGCAGGCAGTCCGCCGTGCTCATCCTCTTCGGCGAGGGCGCCCTCGGCCCCGAGCTGCTGCTCCTCGAGCGGGCCGGCACGCTGCGCTCGCACGCCGGGCAGCCCTCCTTCCCCGGCGGTGCCCTCGACCCGGAGGACGGCGATCCGGAGGGTGACGGGCCGGTCCGGGCGGCGCTGCGCGAGGCCGAGGAGGAGACCGGGCTCGACCCGTCCGGCGTCCAGGTCTTCGGCGTGCTGCCCCGCCTCTACATCCCCGTGAGCGGCTTCGTGGTGACCCCCGTGCTCGGCTGGTGGCGCAAGCCCAGCCCGGTCGCGGCCGTCTCCGCGCAGGAGACGGCCCGGGTGTTCACCGTCCCGGTCGCCGAGCTCACCGACCCGGCGAAGCGGGCGACGACCGTGCACCCCAGCGGCCAGCGGGGCGCCGCCTTCCAGGTGGGTCCCGCGCTGGTGTGGGGTTTCACCGCCGGGGTGATCGACCGCATCCTGCACTACGCCGGATGGGAGCGGCCGTGGGACCGCGAGCGGGAGGTCCCGCTGGACTGGCGCCCCCGACCGGCATGAGACGGTGGCCCCGCGAGGCCACGACGACTGCAATGCGAGGCATCTTTCGGTGAACGTGCTGGACATCGTGCTGCTGATCGCCGCCGTGTGGTTCGCGATCATCGGCTACCGCCAGGGCTTCGTCGTCGGCGTGCTCTCGGTCATCGGTTTTCTGGGCGGCGGCCTCGCCGCCGTCTACGCGCTGCCCGTGATCTGGGCCGCCGCCACCGGCGACGCCGAGCCCGGCACGGTCGCGGCCGTCCTCGCCGTCGCCATCGTCATCGTCTGCGCCTCCGTGGGCCAGGCCGCCACCACCCACCTCGGCAACAAGCTCCGTCGCCACATCACCTGGTCCCCGGCGCGCGCCCTCGACGCCACGGGCGGCGCGCTCGTCAACGTCGTCGCCATGCTGCTGGTGGCCTGGCTGATCGGCTCGGCGCTCGCCGGTACGACCCTGCCGACGCTGGGCCGGGAGGTGCGCAGCTCCAAGGTGCTGCTCGGCGTCGCCCGGGTGATTCCGTCGCAGGCCAACACCTGGTTCGCCGACTTCAGCACCGTCCTCGCGCAGAACGGCTTCCCCCAGGTCTTCGCGCCGTTCTCCACCGAGCCCATCACGTCGGTGCCCGCGCCCGACCCCGAGCTCGCGAACAGCCCCGTCGCCGTGGCCGCCCAGCGCAGCATCGTCAAGGTCGTCGGCAGCGCCCCCGGCTGCGGCAAGGTCCTGGAGGGCACCGGCTTCGTCTTCGCGCCCAACCGGGTGATGACCAACGCGCACGTCGTCGGCGGGGTGGACGAGCCCACCGTGCAGATCGGCGGCCAGGGCAGGCTGTACGACGCCAGGGTCGTCCTCTACGACTGGAGGCGCGACATCGCCGTGCTCGACGTGCCCGCCCTGGACGCGCCCGCCCTGCCGTTCGCCGGGTCCGACGCGAACAGCGGCAAGAGCGCGATCGTCGCCGGCTTCCCCGAGAACGGTTCGTACGACGTGCGGGCCGCCCGGGTCCGCAGCCGGGTGCAGGCCAAGGGCCCGGACATCTACCACCGCGGCAACGTCCGCCGCGATGTGTACTCCCTCTACGCCACCGTGCGGCAGGGCAACTCCGGCGGCCCGCTGCTCACGCCGGACGGCGAGGTCTACGGCGTGGTCTTCGCCAAGTCCCTGGACGACCCCGACACGGGGTACGCCCTGACCGCCGACGAAGTGCGTGAGGATGCCCTGTACGGCCGTACGGCCACGGGCCGGGCCGACACCCAGGGGTGCGCTCTCTGAGCCCGTCCCGGACCGGTCAGCGGCCTCGCGCCACCCGCGGGGGCCCCGGCACCGGCGGCTGCGGCCCCGGCGTCAGCGGCTGCGGGGATGCCTCAGTCGCGCCGACACCCATCGGGCGCGACGGCGGATGATCCGCGGGATGCCGATCCGGGGGTCGGGTCCGGCCCCCGGCCGGTGATCGCCGCGCCCCGGCGCATCCGTCACAGCCACGGCGGCGTCGGCATCGCCGCGCTCCTGAGTCACGTCAGTCACGTCACGGTAGTCGTGCGTCCAGCCCATACCAGAAGCTCTGCCCGGGCCCAATGGTCGGTAATCGCCCATGGGTCCGGCAATTGGCCTATGCGCGAGGCAATTGGCTGTTCGGTGAACGGACGTTCCCGTCCGTTCACCGGTGCATCACCGCTCCGTGGTGGTGCGTCACCCGTCGTACCGTTCGAACCGGGCGCCCGGAAACGCCTACCGATCGGGTTCCGGGTCCTTCAGCCAGCTGATCAGCTCCGCCGAGAAGGCCACGGGATCCTCCTCGTGCGGGAAGTGCCCGAGGCCGTCGAAGAGCCGCCAGCGGTAGGGCGCCTCGACGTATTCGCCGGATCCCGCGGCGCTGCGCGTGCGCATCACCGGATCGAGGGATCCGTGCAGGTGGAGCGTCGGCACCCGCACCGGCCGCTTCATGCGGCGGTTGAACTGCATGCCGTCCGGGCGGGCCATGGACCGCACCATCCAGCGGTACGGCTCGATGGAGCAGTGCGCCGTGGAGGGGATCGTCATCGCCCGCCGGTAGACGTCGACGGACTCGTCGTCGGGCAGCCGCGGGCCGGACCAGTCCCGGATCAGCCGCCCCACCAGCGCCGCGTCGTCCGCGACCAGCCGGCGTTCCGGCAGCCACGGCCGCTGGAAGCCCCAGATGTGGGAGCCCGCGGCGCTCTGCTTGACGTCGGCGAGCATCGCGGAGCGCCAGCGGCGCGGGTGCGGCATCGAGGACACCGCGAGCCGGCGCACCAGCTTGGGCCGCATCACGGCGGCGGTCCAGGCGAGGTAGCCGCCCAGGTCGTGCCCGACCAGCGCGGCGTCCGGCTCGCCGAGGGAACGGATCACGCCCGTGATGTCGAGGGCGAGGTTCGCGGGGTCGTAGCCCCGGGGCGTACGGTCGCTGCCGCCCACCCCCCGCAGGTCCATCGCCACCGCCCGGAACCCGGCCTCCGCGAGCGCCGGCATCTGATGCCGCCACGTCCACCAGAACTGCGGGAAGCCGTGCAACAGCAGCACCAGCGGCCCCTCGCCCATCTCGGCGATGTGGAACCGTGCCCCGTTCGCCGCGACCTCCCGGTGCGTCCAGGGGCCGTCCGGTCGTACGACCGCGGTGGGCGAGGCCCCCGGCCCGCCCGGCGCGGTGGGCGCCGAGGGGGCCGCTGGCCGGTCGGGGTCGGGGGACGCGGGCGCTGCGGAGGTATCGGGCACCGTCATACGGACGAGCGTGTCACAGATGCGTCCGCCGGGCTCGTGTCGGCCACGGGACGCGGGTGCGGCTTGACGGTGCCGAGCACCGCCGCCGTCTCCTTGGCCGAGGCGATGCTCTTCTCGGGCTTCTTGATCTTCTTGAACTTGGCCACGGCCATCAGCCCGAGCAGCGCCGCGAGCAGCAGGTAGGCGCCACCGGTGATCAGGAACGACCAGGCGAGCCCGAGGCCGAGGTTGTGGATCCCGTACGCCGCCGCGAAGCTCAGCACCGGCAGGGAGAAGAGCGCCAGGACACCCGCGGCGGCGATGGCGCCACCGCCGATGCCCAGCCGTCGGGCGTCCTGTCGCAGCTCGGCCTTGGCCAGCGCGATCTCGTCGTGCACCAGCGCGGACAGCTCGGTGGTGGCCGCCGCCACCAGCTGGCCGAGGCTGCGGTTCGCGCCGTCGTCGGCTGCGCTCATCGGCTGCTCCCTCATCGTCATCAGCTCGGGCGTAAAGACTCTCAGATCATGCCGGACCGTCGCCCAGGGTGGTGCGCTCCGAGGCGACTTGTGCCAGTTTGCGGTGCGTGGCCGCCTTCGCCTCGTAGATGGCGGCCATGCGCAGGTGGAACTCGGGGTTGTCCTGCTCGTAGATGTCCGGGATGCCGTCCTCGTCGTCGTCGCGGTCCTCTTCCGCGCACAGCTTCTTGTACTTGTTGTCGCGCAGTTTGAGGAGTGTGGACGCGAGAATGGCGGCGATCAGGGAGCCCACGAGCACGGCGGCCTTGATCTCTTCGACCAGGAGCGGGTCGTCGCCGAACGCGAGCTCACCGATCAGCAGGGACACCGTGAAGCCGATGCCGGCCAGCGAGGCCACGGCCAGGACGTCCGGCCACTTCAGGTCCGGGTTCAGCTCCGCCCTGGTGAAGCGGGCCGCCGCCCAGGTGCCGCCGAACACCCCCACCGCCTTGCCCACGACCAGTCCCAGGACGACGCCGAGCGTCTCCGGCCGGGTGAAGACGTCCGACAGCGCACCGCCGGTGACGGCCACGCCCGCCGAGAACAGCGCGAACAGCGGCACTGCCAGGCCCGCCGACAGGGGGCGCACGAGGTGCTCGATGTGCTCGCCGGGGGAGCGCTCCTCGGCGTCGCGCCGGGTGCAGCGCAGCATGAGCCCCATGGCGACGCCCGCGATCGTCGCGTGGACGCCGCTGTTGTACATCAGCGCCCAGTTGACGACCGCCAGCGGCACGTAGACGTACCAGCCGCGCACCCCCTTGCGCAGCAGCAGCCAGAAGACGACCAGGCCCAGCACGGCGAAGCCGAGGGCGGCGAAGTTCAGCGTCGAGGTGAAGAACACCGCGATGATCAGGATCGCGAAGAGGTCGTCGACGACCGCCAGGGTCAGCAGGAACGCGCGCAGTGCCGAGGGCAGGGCGGTGCCGATGACGGCGAGCACGGCGAGCGCGAAGGCGATGTCGGTGGCGGTGGGCACGGCCCAGCCGGCGAGTGAGCCGCCGCCGCTCGAGGCGACGGTGAAGTAGACGAGGGCCGGTGCGGCCATGCCGCAGAGCGCGGCGACGACCGGGAGGATCGCGGCCTTGGGGTCGCGCAGCTCGCCGGCTACCAGCTCGCGCTTGAGCTCGATGCCCGCGACGAAGAAGAAGACGGCGAGCATGCCGTCGGCGGCCCAGTGCTGCACGGAGAGGTCCAGGCCGAGGGCGGCCGGTCCGAAGTGGAAGGAGCGCACGGCCTCGTAGCTGGCGCGCACGGGGGTGTTCGCCCAGATCAGCGCGGCAACGGCGGCGACGAGCAGCAGCACGCCGCCGACGGTCTCGGTGCGCAGCGCGTCCGCGAGGTAGTTCCGTTCGGGCAGCGGAAGCCTGCCGAGGAAGACGGAGCGACGGTTCTTGGGCGCGGCCACGGCGGTGGACCTCCTGCGGGTCGGCGTCGACTGAAAACACGTGGGTACACGTGTGTTGTGTGCCGACCAGACTTCCCGGCGCGCCTTTGATTCTTGTCGCGATATTGACGCGACAAGTACTTACCTTAGCCGGAACGGGTGAAGGGCACCCGGCGAGCTGCCGGGTGCCCTTCGTTCGCGCGGGTCGCGGAGACCGTGGAGGCCGGGGAGGCCGTGGAGGTCAGTCCTCGGTGGGCGCGGCGGGGAGCTTCGCCTGGATCAGGTCCATGACCGAGGAATCGGTCAGCGTGGTCACGTCACCGAGGGCACGGTGTTCGGCCACGTCGCGCAGCAGGCGGCGCATGATCTTGCCGGAGCGGGTCTTGGGCAGCTCGGCGACCACCAGGATCCGCTTGGGCTTGGCGATCGGGCCGAGCTGCTTGGCCACATGGGCCCGCAGCTCTTCCGTGAGGCCTTCGGCGTCGGCGTCCACGCCGCTGCGCAGGATGACGAACGCGCAGATCGCCTGGGTGGTCTGCGGGTCCGTGGCGCCGACGACCGCCGCTTCGGCCACCTTGGGGTGGGAGACGAGGGCGGACTCGACCTCGGTGGTGGAGATGTTGTGGCCGGAGACGAGCATGACGTCGTCCACGCGGCCGAGCAGCCAGATGTCGCCGTCCTCGTCCTTCTTTGCGCCGTCGCCGGCGAAGTAGGTGTTCTCGAAGCGGGACCAGTAGGTGTCGATGTAGCGCTGGTCGTCGCCCCAGATCGTGCGGAGCATGGACGGCCAGGGCTCGGTCAGGACGAGGTAGCCGCCGGCGCCGTTGGGCACCTCGTGGCCGTGGTCGTCCACGACGGTGGCGGCGATGCCGGGCAGCGGCACCTGCGCAGAGCCGGGCTTGGCCTCGGTCACCCCAGGCAGGGGGCTGATCATCATCGCGCCGGTCTCGGTCTGCCACCAGGTGTCGACGACGGGGGTGGCGTCGGCGCCGATGTGCTTGCGGTACCAGATCCAGGCCTCGGGGTTGATGGGCTCGCCGACCGAGCCGAGGACCCGCAGGCTGGACAGGTCGAACTTGGCCGGGATGTCGTCGCCCCACTTCATGGCGGCGCGGATCGCGGTGGGGGCGGTGTAGAGGATCGTGACGCCGTACTTCTGCACGATCTCCCACCAGCGTCCCTGGTGCGGGCTGTCGGGAGTGCCCTCGTAGAGCACCTGCGTGGCGCCGTTGCTCAGCGGTCCGTAGACGATGTACGAGTGGCCGGTCACCCAGCCGACGTCGGCGGTGCACCAGTAGACATCGGTCTCCGGCTTGAGGTCGAAGACCGCGTGGTGGGTGTACGAGGCCTGGGTGAGGTAGCCGCCGGTGGTGTGCAGGATGCCCTTCGGCTTACCCGTGGTGCCCGAGGTGTAGAGGATGAACAGCGGGTGCTCGGCGTCGAACGCCTCGGGGGTGTGCTGGTCGGACTGGCGCTCGACGAGGTCGTGCCACCACACGTCGCGGCCCTCGGTCCAGGCGATGTCCTCCTGGCCCGTGCGGCGGACGACGAGCACGCTGCGGACGTTCTCGGTGCCGGGGCGGGTGAGGGCCTCGTCGACGGCGGGCTTGAGCGCGGAGGGCTTGCCGCGGCGGTAGCCCCCGTCGGCGGTGATGACGACGCGGGCGTCGGCGTCGTTGACGCGGGTCGCCAGGGCGTCCGCGGAGAAGCCGCCGAAGACGAGCGAGTGGGGAGCGCCGATGCGGGCGCAGGCCAGCATCGAGATGACCGCCTCGGGGATCATCGGCAGGTAGATGGCGACCCGGTCGCCGGCTCGCACGCCCAGCTCGATCAGGGCATTTGCAGCCTTGGAGACCTCGCGCTGGAGCTCGGCGTACGTGACCGAGCGGGTGTCGCCCGGCTCGCCCTCGAAGTGCAGGGCCACGCGGTCGCCCAGGCCGTTCTCCACATGGCGGTCGACGCAGTTGTAGGCCACGTTCAGCCTGCCGTCGGCGAACCACTTCGCGAAGGGCGGGTTCGACCAGTCGAGGGTCTCGGTGGGCTCGGTCTCCCAGCTCAGGCGCCGGGCCTGCGCGGCCCAGAAGCCCAGCCGATCCGCCTTCGCCTGCTCGTACGCCTCCGCGGTGACGTTGGCCTGGGCGGCCAGGCCGGCAGGCGGCGCGAAGCGGCGCTCCTCCTTCAGGAGGTTGGCCAGGCTTTCGTTGCTCACGACATCTCCCTTTCCCAGGGGGCTCGTTGCTCCCGGCCATAGCTCATCAGCCCGGGGCACACCCTGACAAGGGGTGTGGACAAAAACTGGTTTAGACCTTTGCTCGATCGTTGCCCGAGGTCAGAGGGCGTGGTGCGGCCCGCCGCGGGCGCGCGCCGGGACGGGCGGGCACGGTCAGGGAGAGCTCACGCCGCATCCAGGACCCCGGGCCGGACAGCGGTGAAGGTGCGGGAGCGGCGGTCGAGGACGTAGGCCTGAGCCTCGCCCACGTGGAAGTACATCCCGTGCAGCTGAAGCGATCCTTCCGCCACCCGTCGGGCGACACAGGCATGGGCCATCAGGTGGTCGAGCTGCTGCATCACGTTGACGAGCGCCAGCCGCTCCACGTCATCCGTCACGAGCCGCTCGGCCAGCGCCACCTCCCCGCGCCCCAGCCGCCCGATCCGCTGCATACGGGCCAGGCTCGGGCGGCCGTGCCGCAGCCAGCGGGTGAGCGGGGTCTGGCCGCCGACCGGAAGTCCGTGCCCGGCGGGGGAGGCGGCGAGGTCCAGCAGTGCCTGCATCGCCCCGCATCCGGAGTGGCCGCACACGGTGATGCTGCCCACCTTCAGCACCTCGACCGCGTACTCCACGGCCGCCGCCACCGAGTCGCAGCTGGCGTCGCTGCCGGGCGGAGGCATCAGATTGCCGACGTTGCGCACGGTGAAGAGATCTCCGGGGCCGCTGGAGGTGATCATGCTGGTCACCAGCCGGGAGTCGGCGCAGGTCAGGAAGAGCTGGCTGGGGCGCTGGCCCTCGCGGGCGAGCCGCGCCAGCTCGTCGCGGACGAGCGGGGCGGTGTTGCGCTGGAAGGCGCTGACCCCGCCGAGCAGTTGCCGCTCGCCACCGATCTCCGCCGCGTCCGCTTCGGCGTCCGCGGGGCGGGTGCAGTCGTGCTGGCGCCAGGGCGTCCAGGGGAGGCAGCTGTGGGCGCCGACGGCACCCGCTGCCTCGTGTCCGTACCGGCTGCGAAAGCCGGCCCAGCGCCGCCTCAGCGCGAGAAGCGCGGTGACCGAGATGCCCACAGTGACCCCCTGCAGAACGCCGAACAGCACTACGGCCCCCAACGTGGCCGCGTAGACCGCGAAGTCGCCTTGCCGTCGCGCGTGCCGAAGGTGCGCGGAGCGCACCATCCGCACGCCGACCGCCGTGATCAGAACCGCCAGGGCGACCGCCGGGACCCACGCGAACGTGGCCGTGAGCAGGGCGGCGCACAGCAGTGCTCCTACGCCGTACAGAACGGTCGCCGCGCGGGAGCCTTCTTCTCTTTCTGTTTCTTCCGCCGCGGTCGGCGCCCGGTCCCGCCTCGTGTCTCCTGCGGTGTGCTCGTCCTCGGCGCCCGGCCGGGCGGGACGCCAGGCGTGGATCGCGCCGCCCGCCACCGGCAACCCGCCCAGCAGCCCGGACAGCAGATTGGCCACCCCCTGGCCGGCGAACGCACGCGCCGAGAGGCCGGGCGTCTCCGCGCTCGCGACGAGCACGACCGCCACAACGGCTCCGAGGAGCCCCACCACCGGCCCGTCCGGCAGGGCGGGGAGCGCCGTCAACTCCCAAGGGGAGGCGGTGACGCGGGCCACGTCCAGAACGAGGCCCGTCGCCGTGGCGACGGCCAGGGCGGCGAACGGCGCGGGGACCGGCCGGGTCCACCGGGCGGCCGGCACGGGCAGGCGCGGCCAGGCGACCAGAACCACCACGGTGGCCACGCCCACCAGCAGCGTCGGCAGGTGCGCACGCATCATGTCGGCGGGGAGAGCCGCCAGATTCCCCAGGGCCGACTCGTTGGGCCGGCTGCCCAGCACGGCGGGCAGCCGACCGAGCACGATCGTGACACCGATCGCGGCGAGCATGCCCGCGGCGATCGGCGGACCGATCGCCGGAAGTGCGCGCGCCATGAGCGAGGGGCGGGCCATTCGCACCGCGCCCAGGAGGAGTTGGGCCGCGCCGGCAAGCACAGTGATGGCGCACATGGCGCGCCAGCCGTGGTGCTGGACCAGCCCGGCCGTCACCACGATCAGCCCCGTGGCCGCGCCGCTCGCGCGAAGCGACGTTCCCCCGAACAGCCCGGCCACGATGCCGCCCACCGCCACCGCGACCGGCCCCGCCCACAGCGGTGCGCCGCAGGCGAGCGCGATTCCCAGGGAGAGGGGAACGGCGGCCAGAAAGAGGGAGGCGGAGGCGGACACGTCCTGCCGAGCGCGCATGGTCATTTCCCGTCCTCGTGTCTGCGATGGCGGGTGTTTCTCAACTCTCAGTAAATGAATCGTAATGGAGAGTAAAGAAATGACCGAGGGGCGGGCGGAAGCTTCCCCCTATTGGGTGACTATGTACTTTTATCTGTTTGGCCCGTTTCGGGCGTTGACGGCTAAGCCGTCGACCGTGCAGGGCCCGCTCGTCAGGCCGGCTGGGGAGCGGCCAGGAGTCGTTCGTCCAGTACGAAGGCGGGGTCGACCTGGGCCGCCAGGTCCGCACCCGTCTTCGCGTTGCCCCAGCGCTCCGCGTTCTTGAGGTGGAAGTGCACCATCTGACGGGTGTACCGCTGCCAGTCGCGCCGCTCGTACGACCGGTCCGCCGTGGCCCGCAGGGTGCCCAGAGCGTTCCGGTTGACTTCTTCCAGGAGCTCGAAGCGGGGCGGGCGTCCCTTCTCCATGGCGCGCACCCAGTCGGAGTGGCCGAAGGTCGTCAGCAGGTCGTCGCCCACCTCGGCACGCAGGAAGTCGAGGTCGTCGGGGCCCTGCACCTTGTTGCCGACGACCTTCAGTCCGACGCCGAAGTCCCGGGCGTACTCCTTGTACTGCCGGTACACGGAGACACCCTTACGGGTGGGTTCGGCGATCAGGAAGGTCATGTCGAAACGGGTGAACATGCCGGAGGCGAAGGAGTCGCTGCCCGCCGTCATGTCGACGACCACGTACTCGCCCGGGCCGTCGACGAGGTGGTTCAGGCACAGCTCGACCGCGCCGACCTTCGAGTGGTAGCAGGCGACACCCAGGTCGGAGTCGTTGAACGGGCCGGTCACCATCAGCCGCACGGCGGCCTCGTCGTCCAGCCGGACCGTGCGGGCGCACGCCTCGTAGACCGGGTTGTCCTCACGGACGCGCAGCAGCCGGGAGCCCTCGCCCGGGGGCGTCGTCTTGATCATGGTCTCGGCCGAGGTGATGCGCGGGTTCGACCCGCGCAGGAATTCCTTGATCAGGGGCAGCCGCGCCCCCATCGCGGGCAGGGCGGCGCTCTCCGCCTCGTCGAGCCCCAGCGCGGCGCCCAGGTGCTGGTTGATGTCGGCGTCCACGGCGATGACCGGGACCTGCTCGGCGGCGAGGTGCCGGATGAACAAAGAGGACAGCGTCGTCTTGCCGCTGCCGCCCTTCCCTACGAAAGCGATCTTCATGTTCACCAAGAGTAGGTGCGGAGGTGCTCTGAGTGAGAGCGGTGAGTGAAGAGGACCACTCTTTCGAGGGGTGTGAGGGCGAAGTGCGTACTGTTTTACCCATGAGTACGACAGCTGATCCGCTCGCCGTCCTGGGCTCGCTCCCGGGCGTCGCCGACTCCGTGGACTCCGTGCGCAAGGCGGTGGACCGGGTGTACGGCCACCGGGTGATGCGTCGCCGCAGCAATGAGATCACCTCTGAGGCCGCTCTGCGAGGGGCGCGGGGCTCGGCCGCGCTGTCCGGCGCGGACTGGGCGCTGGAAGAGGTGCGTCGCCGCACCGACTTCGGTGCGGAGGGCGAGCCGCGCACGGTGGGCGCGGCGTTGCGGCTGACCGCCGAGGCGGGCCAACTGCTGAGCGTGTGGCGGCAGTCGCCGCTGCGGGTCCTGGCCCGGCTGCACCTCGTGGCCGCCGGGGGCGGCCGGCCGGATGACGCGATCGGCAGGCCGCGGCTGGCCGGTGAGGCGGTCGACGAGCCGCTGCTCCGTTTGCCGCTTCCGGACGCCGACGAGATGTCGGGCCGGCTCGAGGGGCTGGCCGGCCTGCTGATCGCGGGAAGCCAGGCGCCCGCGCTGGTGACGGCGGCCGTGGTGCACGGCGAGCTGCTGGCGCTGCGGCCGTTCGGGTCGTACAACGGCCTGGTCGCGCGCGCGGCCGAGCGGATCGTGCTCGTGGGCAGCGGGCTGGACCCGAAGTCGGTCTGCCCGGCCGAGGTCGGGCACGCGGAGCTGGGTCCGCAGGCTTATGCGGCCGCGCTCGAGGGCTATGTGTCCGGCACGCCCGACGGGGTGGCGGCCTGGATCGCGCACTGCGGTCGCGCCGTCGAGCTCGGCGTTCGGGAGAGCACGGCCGTCTGCGAGGCGCTCCAGCGCGGCGCGGCCTGATCGCACGCCCGGCACCCGGGAACTCGCCTGGTGCGGACATGGGTTGCGGCGGTACCTGTACTGCTCCGGTACCGCCGCTGGCACGTCCGCCGGGTTACCATGCGTGCACGAAATTTGCCCATCAGGTCAGGTACTTCGCCCGTCACCTGGTGCGGCTGGCCCGTAATCGACGGGTCGGCGTCGCGTGGGTGCCCGGCTTTCGTGCGCGGTCCGTGGGGCCTTGGTGCGTGAAGGGCGTCCTCCCGGATGTCCCTGGTCTCGCGGGCCGTTAAGTCCTTTCTACTCCTGTCGTGACAGAAGCGGAAGTGCAAGCCGCACTTCTTTGCTTTTGGGTGCAAAACCAACCAAGGCGGGTACGGGCGAGCGCCGTCGGCTGGCGAACCAGACCAGGCCAGCCGTCGCGGCCGCCGCACCCACCGCCGCGGCCGCCACCAGCGCGGGGCGCGAGGGCATCGACAACGACGGAACGCGCTGTTTGAGCCGCACGGGCCGGCTGAAGGAAAGGATCGGCCAGTCGCGCGCGACGGCCTCACGGCGCAGCCCACGATCCGGATTGACGGCGTGCGGATGGCCGACGGATTCCAGCATCGGGATGTCGGTCACCGAATCGCTGTAGGCGTAGCAGCGCGCCAGGTCGTATCCCTCCGAGGCGGCGAGCTCCCTGATGGCCTCCGCTTTGGTGGGGCCGTAGGCGTAGTACTCGACCTCCCCGGTGAAAACGCCCTCCTTTACGACCATTCGGGTGGCGACCACCCGGTCCGCGCCCAGCAGGGCGCCGATCGGCTCCACGACTTCCGCGCCGGAGGTGCTGACGATCACCACGTCGCGCCCGGCGGTGTGGTGCTCTTCGATGAGTGACGCGGCCTCGTCGTAAATGATCGGGTCGATGAGCTGGTGCAGGGTCTCGGCGACGATCTCGCGGACCTGCTGGACATTCCAGCCGCGGCAGAGTGCCGACAGATACTCGCGCATCCGCTCCATCTGATCGTGGTCGGCCCCGCCGGCCAGGAAGACGAACTGCGCGTAGGCGGTGCGCAGCACGGCGCGCCTGTTGATCAGGCCGCCTTGGTAGAAGGACTTGCTGAAGGTGAGCGTGCTCGACTTCGCAATGACTGTCTTGTCCAGATCAAAGAACGCGGCAGTCCGAGGCAAGGAGTGGTTTTCCACGCCGCCGAGCATAAGGCGCCCTCCATTCGGCGTAAGCTGAGGCGTGTGGGTTTGCCTGAGAAGGCTCTCGGGTACACCATGGAAGTCACGGATCGTTCGCGACCGTGTCTAACCCGGTCCGACTCCTCCCCCCCCCCCGAGTCGGCCGTGGGGACGACCCCCGCTCTCCCCCCCGGCGGGGGTCGTCGCATGTCCGGATGCGTTTCCGGCATCGCCATCGGGTCCTCCCCCTCTCCGTACGCCCCGGCGGGCGGGGTCGACGCCTCCTTCATACCTGTTACGCAGGGTAATCAACAGGCTGCTCTCCGGAAGTCACCGGTATAGGTGAGCGGGATATTCACATCCGTTGAGTTGTCCACAGTTTTTGACCAAGATCCACACGATTTCCCAGTTCGCTGCACGGTGATTCCCCGCGAGTTCCGCGATGTCCGCGGATGCGAGAGCGCGTAGTGAGAGGGGAGGAGACCGTGACCGGATCCAACACATCCGATTGTCCGGCTGCCATGGACGTGCGCCAGGGCAGGCCGCTGATCGTCACGGCGGACGAGGAACTGCTCGACGATCTGCTGCGGCTGTGCGCGGCGGCGGGGGCGGTGCCCGAGGTCGCTCATGGGGCGCCCCCGCGCACGGGCGGCTGGGAGAACGCCCCGCTGATCCTGGTGGGCGACGACTGCGCGACCGGGCTGGGCGGCGTCGCCCGCAGGGAAGGTGTCGTGCTCGTCGGCGCGGACCTCGACGACTCCGGCGTATGGCGGCGGGCCGTCGGCATCGGCGCCCAGAACGTCGCGCTGTTGCCCGACGGCGAGAGCTGGCTGGTCGACCGCATCGCCGACGCCGTGGAAGGTGTGGGACGCCCCGCGCTCACGGTCGGGGTGATCGGCGGCCGGGGTGGCGCGGGGGCGAGCACCCTGGCCTGCGCCCTGGCCGTCGGAGCCGCCCGTGCCGGCCGGCGGACCATGCTGATCGACGGCGATCCGCTGGGAGGCGGCCTCGACGTCCTGCTCGGCGGGGAGCGGGCCGAAGGACTGCGCTGGCCCGCCTTCGCCGACTCGCGCGGCCGGGTGGCCGCCCGGGCGCTGGAGGAGGCCCTGCCCGAGCTGCACTCCCTGCGTGTTCTGAGCTGGGACCGCGGCGACTGCGCGGCCGTCCCGCCCGATGCGATGCGTGCCGTCCTGGCCGCGGCGCGCAGGCGCGGCGGGGTGGTGGTCGTGGACCTGCCGCGCAGGCTGGACGAAACGGCCCTGGAGGCCCTCGGCCAGCTCGACATGGGCCTGCTGGTGGTGCCCGCCGAGCTGCGGGCCGTCGCGGCGGCGCACCGGGTGGCCTCCGTGCTGCGAATGATGCTGGGCGACCTCCGCGCGGTGGTCCGCGGACCGTTCGGGTCCGGGCTGGCGAGTGAGGAGATCGCACGCCTGCTGGGGCTGCCGCTGGCCGGTGAACTGCCCCTGGAGCCAGGCCTTACGGACGCCATGAACGCCGGCCGGCCGCCCGGGAGCGCCGAGCGCGGGCCGCTGGCCCGCTTCAGCGCCGAATTCTGGACGCAGGCGCTCGCCGAGGGCGGAGGGATGCCGGTATGAGCGGCGCGCTACTGGAGGCGGTGCGCCTGCGACTGGCCGAGAGCGGTGCCGAGCCGACACCCGCACGGGTGGCGGAGGCGCTGCGCTCCGAAGGACGGCTGATGGGGGACGCCGAAGTGCTCGGCGTGGCGGCCCGGTTGCGATCGGAACTGGTCGGCACCGGACCGCTGGAGCCTCTGCTCGCCGAGCCGGACGTCACCGATGTGCTGGTCACCGCGCCCGATCAGGTGTGGGTGGACCGTGGCGCGGGCCTGGAACGCACCCAGGTGTCCTTCCCCGACCCGGCGGCGGTGCGCAGGCTGGCACAGCGACTCGCCGCCATCGCCGGGCGCAGGCTGGACGACGCCCGGCCCTGGGTGGACGCCCGGCTTCCGGACGGCACACGCCTGCACGCCGTGCTGCCGCCGGTGGCCGTCGGTTCCACCTGCCTCTCGCTACGGGTCGTGCGCCCCAGGGCCTTCGCGCTGGAGGAGCTGGTGGAAGCGGGCACGGTGCCCGCCGGAGGGCAGCGGCTGCTGCGGGCCGTGCTCGAGGCCCGCCTGTCGTTTCTCATCAGCGGTGGTACGGGCTCGGGCAAGACCACATTGCTCTCCAGCCTGCTGGGACTGGTCGCGCCGGACGAGCGCATCGTGCTCGCCGAGGACTCCGCCGAGCTGCGACCCGACCACCCGCACGTCGTGCGGCTGGAGACCCGGCCCGCGAACCAGGAGGGCAGCGGCCTGGTCACCCTGCGGGACCTGGTCCGCCAGGCCCTGCGCATGCGCCCCGACCGGCTCGTGGTCGGGGAGGTGCGCGGTCCGGAGGTGACCGACCTGCTGGCCGCGCTCAACACCGGCCATGAAGGCGGCTGCGGCACGGTGCACGCCAACGCGGCCTCGGACGTACCGGCCCGGCTGGAAGCGCTGGGCTCGACGGCAGGGCTCGACCGGGCCGCGCTGCACAGCCAGTTGGCGGCCGCCTTGTCCGTCGTGATCCACCTCGTACGCGATCACGGCGGCCGACGGCGGGTCGCGGAGGTGCACGTGCTGGACCGTGACCGTGCGGGGTTCGTGACGACCGTCCCCGCGGCCGTCTGGGGCGCGGATGGCTTCGAGCAGGCGCCCGGGTGGGGACGACTGGTGGCGTTGTGCCGGCGCGGCAGGAGTGCATCATGACCGGCGGGGTTCGCTTGTCCGCCGCCATGACGGCTGCGCAGGCGGTGCCGTGGAGCGGCTTCGCGCTGCTGCTGTGCTGGGCGGTGGCCATGGGGCTGAGGGCACGCTCGGGGGCGGAGTTGCGGCGGGCCAGGCTGCTGTTGGCCGGGGGAGAGACGGCCATCGGGAGTGGAGTGTGGGCGCCGGTGCCTCCACGGTTCGCCGAATGGGGCGTCCGGCTGCGGCGGATGGCCCGGGAGAGGCGCGGGTGGGGCTGCCTTCCGGTCGGCTGCGCGATCGGCTTCCTGGGCGATTCCGTGCTGCCACCCATCGCCGCGGTGCTGGCCGTGCCGCTCGTACGGCGAGTGCTGGCCGCGCGGATACGAGAGCGGGAGCGCGAGCGGCGGGAGGCGGCTGTCATCGAGATGTGCGGCACCGTCGCGGGCGAGCTGCGGGCGGGGCGTCAACCGGGTGAGGCGGTCGCGGCGTTGACAGGTCAAGCGCTGGGACCTGGCTGGTCGGCGGTGCCGGCGGCCGCGCGGTTCGGGGGAGACGTGCCGAAAGCGCTGCGGCAGGCAGGGCTGCAGGAAGGCGCGGAGGGGCTCAACGGCGTGGCCGCGTGCTGGCGGGTCGCGGTCGACGGCGGAGCGGGGCTCGCCGCCGGGCTGGAGCGGGTCGCGGCCGCCCTCGGGGCGGAGCGCGACCAGCGGGACGAGCTACGGGCGCAGTTGGCCGGCACCCGGTCGACCGCCGTGATGCTCGCCCTGCTGCCGGTGCTGGCCCTGCTGATGGGCAGTGCGCTGGGGGCGGAGCCGTTGCGGGTGTTACTGCACACGCCGGGCGGGCTCGGCTGTCTGGCCCTCGGCGGGCTGCTCGAGTGCGCGGGAATCGCCTGGACGCGGCGGATCGTACGGGCGGCCGAAGGCCCGGGAAGGGGGCGGAAGTGAGTTCGGAAGTTGTCCACAGCCTGTGGGCAGTGGTTCTGGCGGTCGTGGCGGCGTCGGCCGTGACGGTCCTGGGGCAGCAGGTTCGCGGCGGGAGATCGGTCCGGTGGCGAGGAGCTCTGCTGCTCAACACGGCCGGGACAGCGGGCTCGACGCGGCCGGTGCGTTCGGCAGGCTCGTCGGGTGCACCAGGTCCGCTGGGGGCGGCGAACGCGTGGCGGAAGCGGGTGCGGCAGGTCGTGGCGGCGGGAGGCGGTCGGCCCTTGGCGGTGACGGGAAGCGCCGGCTTCGTCCTCGTCGGGTTCGCCGGAGGAATCACCTGGTGCGTGGCGGGGCTCGCAGCCGCCTACGGCATCTGGTGGTGGCGCCGGAGAGCGGACCGCGCCGGTGACGAGGTCTCCGCGGAGGAGGTGGGGCCCCAGTTGCCTCTCGCGGCCGATCTCCTCGCCGCCTGCCTCGCCGCGGGCGCCGGCCCACGGGAGGCCGCCGAGGCGGTCGGGGGCTCGCTCGGCGGCCCGGTGGGGGAACGGCTGGCCCAGGCCGCGGCGGAAGTCCGACTGGGCGGAGAGCCGGGCGTTGCCTGGGGCCGGCTCGGCGGCCTCCCCGGAGCCAGGGCGACGGCCCGCTGTCTGGAACGCGCTCAGGCGACGGGAGTTCCGGCGGTGGAGCCCATGTCGCGGCTGGCCGCGCAGCTGCGCGCGGCGCAGGCGCGGGCGGCGGGGATACGGGCCCGGCGCGCGGGCGTGCTGGCAACGGCTCCGCTGGGACTGTGCTTCCTCCCCGCCTTTCTGACGGTCGGTGTGGTTCCCGTGGTGATCGGGCTGGCCGGCGGATTGATGCGCACTCGCTGAGGGCCGGGGACGGCCGGAAGGCAAGGCAGCGAATCGACAAGGAAAGTGACGATGCGCGAGGCGACATGCCCGCGGTGACTAGGGGGATCCGACATGACGGCGAAGACAGGCACGACAGCAAGGCTGATGACGGCGCTCGCGCCCGAGCTCACGCCCGGAAAGGCGGCGACATGGTGGTCGCGGTGCCGGGCACGGGTGCGGGGTGCCGGCGAGGACGGGATGACGACCGCGGAGTACGCGGTGGGGACGCTCGCCGCCTGTGCGCTGGCGGCGGTGCTCTACAAGGTGGTCACCAGTGGGCCGGTGACCGCGGCACTGCAACAGCTGATCGTGAAGGCCCTCCATGCGACGTTCTGAGGGGGGAGATGCGGGAGATGCGAGAGGCGCAAGGGGCACGAGAGCCGCTGGAGACGCGGGATACGTGACCGCCGAGGCCGCTCTGGTGCTGCCCGTGCTGACGCTCCTCACCCTGGCCCTGATGTGGGGCGTGATGGCGTCGGCCGCGCAGATCCAGTGTGTGGACGCGGCCAGGGCGGGGGCGCGGGCGGCGGCCCGCTCGGACCCGCCGTCGGCGGCCGTCGCCGCGGCCCGGTCGGCGGCTCCGCGCGGGGCGCGGATCTCGGTGGCGCGGGAGGGGGACCTGGTGCGGGTGCGGGTTCACGCGGAGGCGGACGGGCCGGGGCCGCTGGCGATGCCGCTGAGCGGGGAGGCGGTGGCCCTTGCGGAGGAGACGGTGGGGTGACCGGGGCATGGCGTCGGTGTGGGCGGCGGTCGCCGCGACGGCGTTCTGCGTGGTGTTCGCCGCGGTCCTGGCCCTGGGCCAGGCCGTAGCGGCCCGGCACCGCGCGGGCGGCGCGGCGGACCTGGCGGTGCTGGCGGCGGCGGATCACGCTCTCCTCGGCGAGGGCGAGGCCTGTGCGCTGGCTCGTGAGGTCGCCGCGGCACAGGCGACGCGGGTGGTGCGCTGCACGGTGAAGGGAGAGTTCGCGGAAGTGGCCGCGGAGGCGCGAGCCGGTCCGTACTCCGTACGGGTGCGCTCTCGCGCAGGGCCGCCTGCCTAGCTCCTTCCTGGCGGCCCTCAGGGGCTCTCGGGGCCTTCGGGAGCATTGGCGCCTTCGGGGCCTTCGGGGTCCTCGGCGGCGGGGGCCCCGGCGAGGAGGTGGGTCAGCAGCCGGATCGCCGCCCTCTTGTCGAGCGGGTCGTTGCCGTTGCCGCACTTGGGGGACTGGATGCACGAAGGGCAGCCGGTGTCGCACTCGCAGGCGGCGATCGCCTCGCGGGTGGCGCCGAGCCAGCGGGCGGCCGTGTGGAAGGCGCGCTCGGCGAAGCCGGCGCCGCCGGGCTGGCCGTCGTAGACGAAGACGGTCGGCAGGAGGGTGTCGGGGTGCAGGGGCACGGAGACGCCGCCGATGTCCCAGCGGTCGCAGGTGGCGAAGAGGGGGAGCATGCCGATGGAGGCGTGTTCGGCGGCGTGCAGGGCCCCGCCAAGAGCCTCGGGGGCGATGCGGGCGGCGTCGAGCTGGTCCTCGGTGACCGTCCACCACACGGCGCGGGTGCGCAGGGTGCGGGCCGGCAGGTCCAGCTTGGACTCGCCGAGGACCTCGCCGGTGATGAGTTTGCGGCGGAGGAAGGAGACGACCTGGTTGGTGACCTCGACGGAGCCGAAGCACAGCCGTGCGTCTCCCCAGGGGACCTCGGTGGTGGTCTCGAGGACGGAGATGACGGTGGTGTCGCGGGCGGTCGTCGAATAGGGCGGGTCGGCCTGCTCGACGAGGGCGACGGCCTCGTCCAGGTCGAGGTGGCGCACGAGGTACGTACGGCCCTGGTGGAGGTGGACGGCGCCCTCGTGGACGGTGCTGTGGGCGGCGGCCGCGTCCACGGTGCCCAGCAGCCGGCCCGTGCCCTCCTCCACGACCTGGACGGGCCGTCCGCCGCCGCCGCGGATGTCGGCGAGGTCGGCGGCGCGCTCGCGGCGGGTCCAGTGCCAGGCGGCGGCCCGGCGGCGGAGCAGCCGGCGGGCCTCGAGCTGGGAGATCACGACCATGGCCTCGGGGCCGAACAGTGACAGGTCGGATTCGGTGAGCGGCAGTTCCTCGGCCGCGGCGCACAGATGGGGGGCGAGGACGTAGGGGTTGTCCGGGTCGAGGACGGTGGATTCCACCGGACGGCGGAACAGCGCCTCGGGGTGGTGGACGAGGTAGGTGTCCAGGGGGTCGTCCCGGGCGATGAGGACGGCGAGCGCGCCCCGGCCCGTACGGCCCGCGCGGCCGGCCTGTTGCCACAGGGAGGCGCGGGTGCCGGGATAGCCGGACAGGAGGACGGCGTCGAGGCCGGCGACGTCGACGCCCAGTTCGAGGGCGGAGGTGGCGGCGAGGCCCAGGAGCTCGCCGGTGTGCAGGGAGCGCTCGATGGCCCGGCGTTCTTCGGGGAGGTAGCCGCCGCGGTAGGCGGCGACGCGGGAGGGGAGGGAGCGGTCGATCGCGGCCAGGCGTTCCTGGGCGATGAGGGCGATCAGCTCGGCGCCGCGCCGGGAGCGCACGAAGGCGACGGTGCGGACGCCCTGGACGGCGAGGTCGGTGAGGAGCTCGGCGGTCTCGGCGGTGGCGGTGCGGCGGACGGGGACGCCGCGCTCGCCGTGGAGCTCGGTGAGCGGGGGCTCCCAGAGGGCGAAGACGAGCTCGCCGCGCGGTGAGGCGTCCTCGGTGATGCCGGTGACCGGCAGGCCGGTGAGGCGGCTCGCGGCGGTGGCGGGGTCGGAGGCGGTGGCGGAGGCGAGGAGGAAGACGGGGGAGGAGCCGTAGCGGGCGCAGATGCGCCGCAGCCGGCGCAGCACCTGGGCGACGTGGGAGCCGAAGACGCCGCGGTAGGTGTGGCACTCGTCGACGACGACGTAGCGCAGGGCGCGCAGGAAGGAGGCCCATCTGGGGTGGGCGGGCAGGATCGAGCGGTGGAGCATGTCGGGGTTGGTGAGTGCGTAATTGGCGTACTGACGCACCCATTCGCGTTCTTCCACGGGCGTGTCGCCGTCGTAGACGGCGGGCCGGACGCCCTTGCCCAGGGGGCCGGCCAGGGCGCGCACGGCGCGGCGCTGGTCGGCGGCCAGGGCCTTGGTGGGCGCGAGGTACAGGGCGGTGGCGCCGCGGCCGTTGGGGGCCTCGGAGCCGTCCAGGAGGGTGCTCAGCACCGGCGCGAGGTAGGCGAGGGACTTGCCGGAGGCGGTGCCGGTGGCCACGACCACGGACTCGCCGCGCAGCGCGTGCTCGGCGGTGAGCGCCTGGTGGGCCCAGGGGCGCTCGATGCCCGCCGCCCGGATGGCGTCGATCACTTCCGGCCGGATCTTCTCGGGCCAGGGGGCATGACGTCCGGGACGCGGGGGCAAGTGCTCCGTATGAGTGATGCGTGCAGCCCGGCTCGGCCCGGCGGCGAGTCGGTCGAGGACCGTCCGGGGAGCGGGATGTACGCCCGCCTCCGGCGGGAGTTGATCGTTGGCCATCGACACCGAGTGTGTCACTGGAGTGACGGACAATGGCGCCAAGGCGTCGTGCACGCCTGCCGGTAAGTGATTGAATGCCATCGCGGCTGCCGATCCATGGGGGGCGACCGCTCGATGCAAGGTGCTGGAGGATCCGTGGACCTGTCCCTGTCAACCGAGACCGTAGGCGACCGTACGGTTGTCCGGGTCGGTGGCGAGATTGATGTGTACACCGCGCCCAAGCTGCGTGAGCAGCTGGTCGAGCTGGTCAACGACGGCAACTACCACCTCGTCGTGGACATGGAGGGTGTCGACTTCCTCGACTCCACCGGGCTCGGCGTTCTGGTCGGCGGACTGAAGCGGGTGCGGGCCCATGAGGGTTCGCTGCGGCTGGTCTGCAACCAGGAGCGCATTCTCAAGATTTTCCGTATCACCGGCCTCACCAAGGTGTTCCCGATCCACACCTCGGTCGAGGACGCGGTGCAGGCGACCGACTAGTCACGACTGACTGGTCACGGCCGGCTGGTCAGGCCGGCCGGCCAAGACGGCCGACCGCACAGGACGGCCGGGCGGACCCGGCGGCCGGGAGGACCGGCCGGCGGCGGACGCCCGACGACAGAGCCACGCCGGGGGGTCACGGGCCCGAGGGTCCGGCCCCTCTGCGAGTCCGCCCTCTTCCGGAAGAGGGAAAGAGGGCACGTTCCACCGAGGGGGATGGCATGGCCACCGTCGAACTTCTCTTCAGTGCCCTTCCCGAGCATGTCCGGACGGCCCGGCTGGTGGCGGCCGCGGTGGCGCGCCGGGCCGGGGTCGACGAGGCCGTGCTGGACGAGGTCCGGCTGGCGGTCGGGGAGGCGTGTTCGCGCGCCGTCGGCCTGCACGTGAGCCAGGGGATCTCCAGCCCGGTACGGGTGGTGCTGACCGAGGACGAGAAGAAGTTCTCCATCGAGGTCGCCGACGATGCCCCGCACGCCACTCCGGTGGCCATGGCCACGACGGGTTCCGCCGTCGGCACCCCCGCCGGGACCGCTCCCGTGGCGGACGACGCCGGGGGCGACAGCGAGGACGACATGGGCCTGGCCGTGATCAGCGGTCTGGTCGACGACGTCGAGGTGTCGGCGGGTGAGGCCGGCGGTCTGATCCGGATGAGCTGGCCGACGATCCCGGCGTCCGTGACGCCGTAGCGCACCGGCCGCCTTCTGCCGTAGGGCCCACCGCCCCAGGCGGCGTAATCACGTCGGCGGGCCGGGTGAAAACACCTGGCTGATTCTCGATCGTGCCTCCGGAATTCCGGTCGGGGACCCCCGCGCGGCCCCGGATCTTCACCAGGTGATCCGTCAATCGCCAGATCACCTGCAGATCATCGGCAGAAGACCGGCGGATCGTCGGCGGGGCGTTTCCGGGATCGCGATGCGCGCAGGCTCATTCCGGTTCCCGCGCTCTGTTTTGATCTCGCCATGCTCCCTACAATCCGTCCATCTTGAGCTCAGGACGCCTGAGCGTGGCGGCTGTTCCCGCGGTTGTCCCTGTGTCGCGCCACGGCCGCACGCCCATGTGCCAAACGTCAGGGAGGACGAATGGCGGGGCCCCTTACCCCTCGACAGGTGGACTTCACTCAGACTCTCGCGGTCGAGCTGACCGACGGCAATCGCACGCTGGTGATGGTGATCGCGGCCGTCGCGATCGCGGCACTCGTGGTGGCCGTGGTACTGGTGCGACAGGTGCTCTCGGCAGGCGAGGGAACCGACGGCATGAAGAGAATCGCCGCGGCGGTGCAGGAGGGCGCGAACGCCTATCTCGCCCGGCAGATGCGCACGCTCGGCGTGTTCGCCGTGATCGTGTTCTTTCTGCTCATGCTGCTTCCGGCGGACAACTGGTCGCAGCGCATCGGCCGTTCGGTCTTCTTCCTGATCGGAGCGCTGTTCTCGGCGGCCACCGGCTACATCGGCATGTGGCTGGCGGTGCGCAGCAATGTGCGCGTGGCCGCGGCGGCCCGGGAGGCGACGCCGGCCGAGGGCGAGCCCGAGAAGGACCTGACCGAGGTCGCGCACAAGGCCATGAAGATCGCGTTCCGCACGGGTGGCGTCGTCGGGATGTGCACCGTCGGGCTCGGTCTGCTGGGCGCCTCCTGCGTCGTACTGGTGTATGCGGCCGACGCGCCCAAGGTGCTGGAGGGCTTCGGGTTCGGCGCGGCGCTGCTGGCGATGTTCATGAGGGTCGGGGGCGGCATCTTCACCAAGGCCGCCGACGTCGGCGCCGACCTGGTCGGCAAGGTGGAGCAGGGCATTCCGGAGGACGATCCGCGCAATGCCGCGACCATCGCGGACAACGTGGGCGACAACGTCGGCGACTGCGCGGGCATGGCGGCCGACCTCTTCGAGTCGTACGCCGTCACGCTCGTCGCCGCGCTGATCCTCGGCAAGGCGGCGTTCGGCGACGCGGGTCTCGCGTTTCCGCTGCTCGTGCCCGCCATCGGCGTGCTGACCGCGATGATCGGCGTCTTCGCGGTGGCGCCGCGGCGCAGCGACCGCAGCGGAATGACCGCGATCAACCGGGGCTTCTTCATCTCGGCCCTCATCTCCCTGGTCCTGGTGGCGGTGGCGGTGTTCGCGTATCTCCCCTCCAGCTACGCGGACTTGACGGGCATCGCCGACGCGGCCATCAGCGGCCATGACGGCGACCCGCGGGTGCTCGCGCTGGTGGCCGTGGCGATCGGCATCGTCCTCGCGGCGCTCATCCAGCAGCTGACCGGCTACTTCACCGAGACCAGCCGGCGGCCCGTGCGGGACATCGGCAAGACCTCCCTCACCGGTCCCGCGACGGTCGTGCTCTCCGGCATCTCCGTGGGCCTGGAGTCGGCGGTCTACTCGGCGGTGCTCATCGCCCTCGGCGTGTACGGGGCGTTCCTGCTGGGCGGCACGTCCATCATGCTGGCGCTGTTCGCCGTGGCGCTGGCCGGGACGGGGCTGCTGACCACCGTCGGGGTCATCGTCGCGATGGACACCTTCGGCCCGGTCTCCGACAACGCGCAGGGCATCGCCGAGATGTCCGGTGACGTCGAGGGCGCGGGCGCGCAGGTGCTCACCGACCTCGACGCCGTCGGCAACACCACGAAGGCGATCACCAAGGGCATCGCCATCGCCACGGCGGTCCTGGCCGCGTCCGCGCTGTTCGGTTCGTACCGCGACGCGATCGCCACCGCCGTCGACGACGTGCACGCCAAAACGGGCGAGCTCGGGCTGAGCCTGGACATCTCGCAGCCGAACAACCTCGTCGGGCTGGTGCTCGGCGCGGCCGTCGTCTTCCTCTTCTCGGGCCTGGCCATCAACGCGGTGTCGCGGTCGGCGGGCGCGGTGGTCTACGAGGTGCGGCGGCAGTTCCGCGAGCACCCCGGGATCATGGACTACAGCGAGAAGCCGGAGTACGGGCGGGTGGTGGACATCTGCACCAAGGACGCGCTGCGCGAGCTGGCCACGCCCGGCCTGCTCGCGGTGCTGGCGCCCATCGCGGTCGGCTTCTCGCTCGGCGTCGGCGCGCTCGGCGCGTACCTGGCGGGCGCGATCGGCACCGGCACGCTGATGGCCGTCTTCCTCGCCAACTCCGGTGGCGCCTGGGACAACGCCAAGAAACTGGTCGAGGACGGGCACCACGGCGGCAAGGGGAGCGAAGCGCACGCGGCGACGGTCATCGGCGACACGGTCGGCGACCCGTTCAAGGACACCGCCGGTCCCGCGATCAACCCGCTGCTGAAGGTGATGAACCTGGTGGCGCTGCTCATCGCGCCGGCGGTGGTGAAGTTCTCGTACGGGGCGGACGCCAACCGGGGGCTGCGGATCACGGTGGCGCTGCTGGCGATCGCCGTCATCGTGGGCGCGGTCTACGTCTCCAAGCGACGCGGCGTGGCCGTGGACGGCGACGACGGCGAGGCCGAGCCCGCGGCCAAGCCGGTCGATCCGGCGGTGGTCTCCTGACGGGTCCTCAGGCCGGCACGTGAGGGCCGCGGCGCGCCGTACGTCCCGTGGATACCGGTCGCCAGGTGCGGCGAATGCCACGCCGAGCTTGGTGCAAATGGCTCGAAACGCGGACGTATGGTGTGCTCGGCTCCCGGCCCCCACCGCTTGGACGTGTAAGTTCCGGGGCCGAGAGCCATTGAAGGGACCAATCCGGTGAACAAGAAGCTTGTGGCTGCACTGTCCGGCGGGGCGGCACTTGTCCTGGCGCTGACGGGCTGCGGTGGTGGCGGCGACGACAGCAAGAAGAAACTCGACGACTGGGCCAAGAACGTCTGCGACCAGATGCAGCCTCAGGTGAAGAAGATCCAGGAGGCCAACTCCTCGATCGCCAATGTCCAGAACGAGGAGGACTCGAAGAAGATCCAGCAGACCGACTCGACCGCCTTCCAGGCCAACGCCGACGCCTACAAGGCGCTCGCCACGTCCGTCGACCGCGCGGGTGCGCCGCCGGTCAAGGACGGCGAGACCAGCCAGAAGAACGCGGTCAAGGCGCTCAACGACCTCTCCACGGCCTACACCGGCCTGAAGAAGCGCATGGACGCGCTGGACACCAAGGACAAGGCCAAGTTCGCCGAGGGCCTCAAGGGCATCGCCGGGGACATCGGCAAGCTCAGCAGCCGCAGCGACGAGGCGCTCAAGAAGCTGCAGTCCGGTGACGTCGGCAAGGCCATGGCGAAGCAGCCGGGCTGCCAGAAGTCGTCGGTCTCGCCCACGCCGACCAAGAAGTGACACCGGGCGAGGAGTGACACCGGCCGGGGAGTGACTCCGGCCCGGAGCGACTCCCACCGGAAGTGACCCGGGTCGCCATCCAGTTGGCTCCGCCCGGCGCCGCGCCCGCCCGCGCCGCGCCGGGCTTTCGCCATTTGCCGGTGGCGCCCCGACAATGGTCCCGTGAGTACCACGCACCTCCCCACCGCCGATCCCGCGCGCACCGCCCGGCTGCGCGACGCCCTGCTGGCCGCCGCCTTCACCGCCGACGGCCTCCTCGAGCTGCTCGGCGCCCCCGCCTACGCCGCGCTCGCCCGCAGCGAGACCGTCCCCGCCCTGCGCGCCACGCGCGGCGACGGCCCGCTGGAGACCCTGGTCCGGCTCTTCCTGCTGCAGCGCCCGGTCTCCTACGGGCAGGCCGCCGCGGCGCTCCCGGTGGAGGACTGCCTCGCCGACGGCTGGCTGGTGCGCGACGCGCGGGACGACGCCCTGGTGCGGGCGAGCGTGGACGTGCGCCCGTACGGCGGCCCCGACGGCGAGGACTGGTGGATCGTCTCCGACCTGGGCTGCGCCGTCGGCGGCGCGGGCGGGATCGCCCAGGGGGCCGCGGGCCCCGCCGGCGTGGACCGCTCGGAGCTGGTCCTCGGGGTGGGCGGCGCGTCCACGACGCTCGCCGGGATCACGGTCCGTACGCCCGTGACGAGCGCCCTCGACCTCGGCACCGGCTCCGGCATCCAGGCCCTGCACGCCGCCCAGCACGCCGGCCGGGTCACCGCCACGGACCTCAACCCGCGCGCACTGGGGATCGCCCGGCTCACGCTCGCACTCTCCGGCGCACCGGAGGCCGACCTGCGCCAGGGTTCGCTCTTCGAGCCGGTCGCCGGGGAGACCTTCGACCTGATCGTCTCGAACCCGCCCTTCGTCATCTCTCCCGGCGCCCGCCTGACCTACCGCGACGGCGGCATGGGCGGCGACGACCTGTGCCGCACGCTCGTGAACCAGGCGGCCGACCGGCTCAACGACGGCGGCTACTGCCAGCTGCTGGCCAACTGGCAGCACGTGACGGGCGAGGACTGGCGGGAGCGGCTCGCGTCCTGGGTGCCGAACGGCTGCGACGCGTGGATCGTCCAGCGGGAGGTGCAGGACGTCGCGCAGTACGCCGAGCTGTGGCTGCGCGACGCCGGTGATCACCGCACCACCCCCGAGGAGTACGCGGCCCGCTACGACGCGTGGCTGGAGGAATTCGAGGCCCGTAAGACGAAGGGCATCGGATTTGGCTGGATCACGCTGCGCAAGACGGGTTCCGACCGCCCCTCCGTGATCGCCGAGGAGTGGCCGCACCCGGTCGAGCAGCCGCTGGGCGAGACCGTAAGGGCGCATTTCGAGCGGCAGGACTTCCTGCGCACCCGCGACGACGCCGCGCTGCTGGCCACGCACTACCGGCTGGCCGACGAGGTCGTACAGGAGCAGGTCGGCCTGCCGGGCGCCGAGGACCCCGAGCACGTGGTGCTGCGGCAGAACAGGGGCATGCGGCGGGCGACCAAGGTGGACACGGTGGGTGCCGGGTTCGCCGGAGTGTGTGACGGCTCTCTCAGCGCGGGCCGGATCCTGGACGCGATCGCCCAGCTGGTCGGGGAGGACCCGGTGCTGCTGCGCGACCGCACGCCGGAGTCCATCCGGACGCTCGTCGGACAGGGCTTCATCACGCCGGTCACCGGCTGAGGACCCCTTCGGCCGACTGATGCCGACTGATGCCGGCCGGTGCCGACTGATGAGAAGGGGGGAAGGAGGGGTCGTGTTCGCGTCACCTTTTCCTTCCCCCGGTCCGGCCGGGCGGTGTCGGCGTTACCGGCGGTTGGTGTGACGGTCCGGGCGGCAGACAGGACGCTTGTCGGGTTACCGTTCGAGTGGCGTTGCGGGCTTTTTCCGTTTGACACGGGGGCGGGATGTACCGTCACACTCCGCAGCGTCACGTAACGCCCACAGAAACGCCCACACCGAGTGCCGACCGGAAGAAGAGCGAAGTTGTCCCCGACCAGCGAGACCGCACAGGGCGGCCGCCGACTCGTCATCGTCGAGTCGCCTGCCAAGGCGAAGACGATCAAGGGCTACCTCGGCCCCGGATACGTCGTCGAGGCGAGCGTCGGGCACATCCGTGACCTGCCGAACGGGGCCGCCGAGGTCCCGGCCAAGTACAAGGGCGAGCCCTGGGCCCGCCTCGGCGTGAACGTCGACGCGGACTTCCAGCCCATCTACGTCGTCAACACCGACAAGAAGGATCAGGTCAAGAAGCTCAAGGAGCTGCTGGCCGACTCCGACGAGCTCTTCCTCGCCACCGATGAGGACCGCGAGGGCGAGGCCATCGCGTGGCACCTGCAGGAAGTCCTCAAGCCCAAGGTGCCGGTCCGCCGGATGGTCTTCCACGAGATCACCAAGGACGCCATCCAGGCGGCCGTCGCCAACCCGCGCGAGCTGAACAAGAAGCTCGTCGACGCCCAGGAGACCCGCCGCATCCTCGACCGCCTCTACGGCTACGAGGTCTCGCCGGTCCTGTGGAAGAAGGTCATGCCGCGGCTTTCGGCCGGTCGCGTGCAGTCCGTCGCCACCCGCCTCGTCGTCGAGCGGGAGCGCGAGCGCATCGCCTTCCGCTCCGCCGAGTACTGGGACCTGACCGGCGTCTTCGGCACGGGCCGGACGGGCGACGCGGGCGAGCCGGGCACCCTCGCCGCCCGCCTGACCGCGGTCGACGGCCGGCGCGTCGCGCAGGGCCGCGACTTCGGCTCGACCGGCCGGCTCAAGGACAGCGCTCAGGTGCTGCACCTGGACGAGGCGAACGCCCGCGCGCTGGCCGCGGCCCTCGCCGACTCGTCGTTCGCGGTGCGCTCCGTCGAGTCCAAGCCGTACCGCCGCTCGCCGTACGCCCCCTTCCGCACGACGACGCTGCAGCAGGAGGCCTCGCGCAAGCTGGGCTTCGGCGCCAAGGCGACGATGCAGGTGGCACAGAAGCTGTACGAGAACGGCTTCATCACCTATATGCGTACGGACTCCACGACGCTGTCCGACACGGCGGTGAACGCGGCCCGCGCCCAGGTCACGCAGCTGTACGGGGCCGACTACCTGCCCGAGAAGCCGCGCACGTACGCCGGCAAGGTCAAGAACGCGCAGGAGGCGCACGAGGCGATCCGTCCTTCGGGTGATCGTTTCCGCACTCCCGCCGAGACCGGCCTGACCGGTGATCAGTTCCGGCTCTACGAGCTGATCTGGAAGCGGACCGTCGCCTCCCAGATGAAGGACGCGACCGGAAACTCCGTCACCGTCAAGATCGGCGGGCAGTCGTCCGACGGGCGCGACGCCGAGTTCAGCGCGTCCGGCAAGACCATCACCTTCCACGGCTTCATGAAGGCCTACGTCGAGGGTGCCGACGACCCGAACGCCGAGCTCGACGACCGCGAGCGCCGGCTGCCGCAGGTCACCGAGGGCGACCCGCTGACGGCCGAGGAGATCACTGCCGACGGCCACGCCACCAAGCCCCCGGCCCGCTACACCGAGGCCTCCCTGGTCAAGGAGCTCGAGGAGCGCGAGATCGGCCGCCCGTCGACGTACGCGTCGATCATCGGCACGATCCTCGACCGCGGCTACGTCTTCAAGAAGGGCACGGCGCTGGTGCCGTCCTTCCTGAGCTTCGCCGTCGTCAACCTGCTGGAGAAGCACTTCGGCCGGCTCGTCGACTACGACTTCACCGCCTCCATGGAGGAGGACCTCGACCGCATCGCCCGCGGCGAGGCCCAGGCCGTGCCGTGGCTGCGCCGCTTCTACTTCGGCGAGGGCCCCGAGGGCGGCGCCGCCGACGCCGGCAACGGCGACGGCGACCACCTCGGCGGCCTGAAGGAGCTCGTCACCGACCTCGGCGCGATCGACGCCCGCGAGGTGTCCTCCTTCCCCGTCGGCAACGACATCGTGCTGCGCGTCGGCCGCTACGGCCCGTACGTCGAGCGCGGCGAGAAGGACGCGGAGGGCCACCAGCGCGCCGACGTGCCCGCTGACCTCGCGCCCGACGAGCTGACGGTGGAGTACGCGGAGGAGCTGTTCGCCAAGCCGAGCGGCGAGTTCGAGCTGGGCAAGGACCCGGAGACCGGCCACGAGATCATCGCCAAGGACGGCCGCTACGGCCCGTACGTCACCGAGATCCTCCCCGAGGGCACCCCGAAGACCGGCAAGAACGCGGTCAAGCCCCGGACGGCCTCGCTGTTCAAGTCGATGTCCCTCGACACGGTGACGCTCGAGGACGCGCTGAAGCTGATGTCGCTGCCGCGCGTCGTCGGCGCGGACGCCGAGGGCGTGGAGATCACCGCGCAGAACGGCCGCTACGGCCCGTACCTGAAGAAGGGCACGGACTCGCGGTCGCTCGAGAGCGAGGACCAGCTCTTCAGCATCACGCTGGAGGAGGCCCTGGCCATCTACGCGCAGCCCAAGCAGCGCGGGCGGGCCGCCGCCAAGCCGCCGCTGAAGGAGCTGGGCACCGACCCGGTCAGCGAGCGTCCGGTCGTGGTCAAGGACGGCCGCTTCGGCCCGTACGTCACCGACGGCGAGACGAACGCGACCCTGCGCCGCGACGACGACGTCGAGACGATCACGCCGGAGCGCGGCTACGAGCTGCTGGCCGAGAAGCGCGCGAAGGGCCCGGCGAAGAAGACCGCCAAGAAGACCGCGGCGAAGAAGACGACGACGGCCAAGAAGGCTCCGGCGAAGAAGACCGCCGCGAAGAAGACGGCCGCCAAGAAGACGACGGCGACGAAGAAGGCCACCGCCACGAAGAAGACGGCGGCCAAGAAGACCGCCGCCGCGGCGAAGGCGGCGGCGGACGCCGAGTAGTCGGCGCTCACTGACAGGCGAGAGGGGCGGTGGGCCGGGTTCCGGTTCGCCGCCCTTCGTCGTGCGGTCTCATGGGTGACCCTTCGGGGCTTCGGGCTTCTGGCGTGGGTTTCCGGGGGGCCTTCCGGGGGGTACTGGTCCGTACGCGTGTTCGTTCACGCGTTCGGCGCAAGGTTCAGCATTCGGGCACTCCGGATAGGCTGGCAGGATGACGCGAGCCGAGCAGCCAACAGGGGAAACCCCCACTTCCGAGGCACTGGCGGCGGACTCCCGCGAGCGT
Organism: Streptomyces griseocarneus; assembly: GCF_014655595.1. GTDB lineage: Bacteria > Actinomycetota > Actinomycetes > Streptomycetales > Streptomycetaceae > Streptomyces > Streptomyces griseocarneus. Next base: position 532,090 of record NZ_BNBL01000004.1, read on the forward strand.
GCCGTACGGGCCCTGCTGCGCTTCCGTCCGCTCAGGCGACTGTGGAGCGCCCAGTTCAGCGGAGGCGTCGGGGACGCCCTCGCCCTTCTCGTCCTGCTGCTGTTGTCGCTGCAGGCGGCCCTGGTGGCGGGGTCGTTCGGCGGCGGGTACCGGGGCGCCGCCCTGGCCGTCGCGGCGGTCGTCGCCGTGCGGCTGTTCGCGACGCTCCTCTTCGGAGCGGTCCTGCTGGGGCCGCTGTCCGGGCTGTTCGCGCCCGCCGGTCCGCTGGACCGCCGCTGGACCATGATCGGTGCGGACGGGCTGCGGCTGGTGCTGCTCGCCCTGGCGCCGACCTGGATCGACTTCACCGAGAGCAAGGCGCTCGCCTGCCTGCTGGTGACGGCCTTCGTCGTCGGCGTCGCCGAGCGCGTGTGGACCGTGGCCAAGGACGGCGCCGTCCCGGCGCTGATGCCCAACGCGCCGCCGGAGGGCGACGCCGTACGGCCGCTGCCGGACCACTACGAGGCGCTGCGGCGCCTGACGCTCCGTACGACCTTCGTCGCGCTGCCCCTCGCCGCGGCCGTGCTCGTCGCGATCACGCTCTTCGGCAATCTGCTGGGCGGCGCCGGCCTCGAGTGGTTCCACAGCCACCAGCCCGCCCTCGGCGCGTACCTGGCGGCCGCCCTCTTCGCGGTCTCCGGCGTGATCCTGTACCTCCTGCCGCTGCCCGGCGTCCGCGAGGGCGCGAAGGCGCCTCGCGTGCGCTCCCCGCTCGAGGGAATGCGCCGCCCCAAGACCGCCCAGGGCACGCCCGACGCCGGCCGCACCGGCGCGATCCCCGTCCTCGTCCTGGCCTGCGCGGCCGTCGCGGGCGCGATCGCCGCGGCCGTCGGCGTCGCGGTGCTGCAGGCCGGCGAGCTCGGCGGCGGCCCCGTCGCCTTTGGGCTGCTGGTCCTCGCCCTCAGCGGCGGCCCGGTCGCCGGGATCCGCGGCGCGCGCAAGGTCCTCCCCGGCTTCTCCCGCCGCCGCTTGCTGGCGCTGTCGCTCGCGCTGACCGGCCTGGCGCTGCTGGCCGCCGGCCTGGTCCCCGATCCGACGACCGTGCTGCTGCTCCTGCTGCTGGCGGGCGTCGGCGCGGGCGTCGTCGCCAACACCGGCCACTCCCTCCTCGACCAGGAGACCGAAGAGAACCGCCGGGCCCGCACCACCGAGCACCTGCACGCCGTCGTCCGCGTCAGCGTCGCGCTGGGCGCGGTCGTGGCGCCCGTCTTCGCCGCCTTCGTCGGCCCGCACCGGGTCGAGAGCGGCAACTTCGTCTTCGCGCACGGCGGCGCGGCCTTCACGCTGATGCTCGTCGGCGCGCTGCTCCTGCCCGTCGGCGCGCTCGTGCTGGGCAAGACGGACGACCGGCACGGGGTGCCGTTCCACAAGGACCTGCTGGACTCCCTGCGGGGCGGCGACCCGACCGAGGGCATCAGCACCAGCGGCTTCTTCATCGCCTTCGAAGGCGGCGACGGCGCCGGCAAGTCCACGCAGGTGCGGGCGGTCGCCGACTGGATCCGCGCCAAGGGCCACGAGGTCGTCGTCACCCGCGAGCCGGGTGCCACGCCCATCGGCAAGCGGCTGCGCGCCATCCTGCTGGACGTCGCGTCGGCCGGGCTGTCGGACCGCGCGGAGGCGCTGCTGTACGCGGCCGACCGCGCCGAGCACGTCGACTCGGTCGTGCGCCCCGCCCTCGAGCGCGGCGCGATCGTCATCTCGGACCGCTACATCGACTCCTCGGTCGCCTACCAGGGCGCCGGGCGCGACCTGTCGCCGACCGAGATCGCCCGCATCTCCCGCTGGGCGACCGACGGGCTCGTGCCGAACCTGACCGTGCTGCTGGACGTCTCGCCGGAGACCGCGCGCGAACGCTTCACCGAGGCGCCCGACCGGCTGGAGTCGGAGCCCGCGGAGTTCCACCAGCGCGTCCGCACCGGCTTCCTGACGCTGGCCGCCGCCGACCCGGGGCGGTACCTGGTCGTGGACGCCGGCCAGGAGCCCGAGGCCATCACCACCGTCGTACGCCACCGGCTCGACCGGATGCTGCCGCTCTCCCAGGCCGAGATCGAGGCCCGTGAAGCGGCCCGCAAGGCGGCCGAGGAGGAGGCCCGGCGCAAGGCCGAGGAAGAGGCCGCGCGCAAGGCGGAGGAGGAGCGCCTGGAGCGCGAGCGCCAGGAGCAGCTGGCCCGGCTGCGCGCCGAGGAGGAGGCCCGCAAGCGGCGCGAGGCCGAGGAGGCCCGGCGCCGCGAGGAGGAACGCCAGGCGGAGGAGGCCCGGCAGCGGGCCGAGGAAGCCCGCCGGCAGGCCGAGGAGGAGCGCAAGCGACGCGAGGCGGAGGAGCGTGCCCACGCCGCCGAGCAGGAGCGGCTGCGCAAGCAGGCGGCCGAGGAGGCCCGGCTGCGCGCCGAGGCCGAGGAGCGGCGCCTGGAGAAGCAGCGCAAGGCGGAGGAGGCCCTGCTGAGGGCCGAGCGGGCGCGGATCGCGGCGGAGGCGGCCGAGGCGGCTGCGGCCGCTGAGGCTGTCGAGGCTGCTGCTGCGGCTGATGCCCTGACTGCTGGTGCTGGCGCTTCTCCGGCGGTTGCGGACGAGGCGCCGACGGTCGAGCGGCCCTCGCTGCGCAAGCCGGACGGGCGCGGCGATGACGGCTCCCGGGGCGGCACGGACGCGCCGACCGTGGAGACGCCGGTGCCGGGCGCGGGCGCTCCTCGTGACGCGGTCGGTGACGCGGTCGGTGGCCCTGCTCGTGACGAGGTCCGTGACGCGGCTCGTGACGCGGCCCGTGACGCGGCGGAGGCGCCGACGGTCGAGCGGCCGTCGCTGCGGAAGCCGGAGGCGCGGGACGGTGGCGAGGGCCCCGGCGCGAGTGCCGGTGGCGGCGCCCCGGCGCCCCGTACGGCCGACCCGCGGGGGGCGTGGACGGCGAAGCAGTCCGCTCCGGCCGGTGAGACGCCCGCTCCGCGGGCGTCCGAGGACGCGCGGGCGGCCGGCCGCCCGCCGGTCGTCGGGACCGCGGCCTTCCGCAAGGCGGCGGGCGCGCACGATGCGGGAGACGCCCCCACCGTCGAGACGCCGGCCCCGCGCCGGCCCGGACCCGGTGGCGCCCGGAGCGCGAAGGGCGCGGGTGCGGAGGACGAGACGGCGGTCCTGCCGCCCGTCCGGGACGCCGAGGACGAGACGGCGGTGCTGCCCCCTGTCCCCGCCGCCGAGGACGAGACGACCGTGCTGCCGCCCGTGATCACCGGTGGGCCGGTGATCCAGCGCGTCACGTGGGGCGTCGAGCCCCCGGCGGGCGAGGCCGGTTCGGAGTCGGAGGAGACGGCGGTGCTGCCGAAGCCGGCCACCCCGCCCGTACCGGCCGCGCGGCCGGAGAACCCGGCGGACCGGGTGCCGACCTGGCTGTTCCGGCCCGAGGACGGCGACGCCGGCGGGACCGGCGGCGAGGCCGGCGCCGACGCGCGGCCGGGGGCACGGGACGGATCCGAGCCCACCCGTGAGCTGCCGCCCGTCGCCGACGACCGTACGGACCGTCCGGTGCGCAAGGCGCGCCGCCGGCCCGATTGGGCCGACGACGAGGCCCCCACCCTGGCGGACGACCTCCTCGGGCGCCGGAAGCGGGGCAAGGGCGAGGAGCGCGAGCGCGACTAGCGCGTGGGCTGGTGCGGGCCGGTGCGGGTTGGTGGGTGACGCTGCGGTCATGCCCGGGCGGTCCGCCGCGTCCGCGGACGCGGGCCGCGTTGTCAGTGGCGTGTCCCACAATGGGTAACCGCAGGACGGACAGCGCGGAGGACAGCCATGGCGGTGTGGGACGACCTGGTCGGCCAGGACCGGGTGATCGAGCAGCTCGCCGCTGCCGCGCGCGACGCTGACGCGCTCGTCACGGCGGAGGCCGCCCCCGGCGGGCCCGGGCCCGGGGGCGCGTCGAAGATGACGCACGCCTGGCTGTTCACCGGCCCGCCCGGCTCGGGGCGGGCCACCGCCGCCCGGGCCTTCGCGGCCGCGCTGCAGTGCGTCAGCCCGGACCGCGCGTCCGGCGGACCGGGCTGCGGTTTCTGCGACGGCTGCCACACCGCCCTCGTGGGCACGCACGCGGACGTCGAGGTCGTCCGTACGGACGTGCTCTCGATCGGCGTCAAGGAGACCCGCGACCTGGTCCGGCGCGCCCAGCTGTCGCCCGCCGGCGGCCGCTGGCAGGTGATCGTCCTGGAGGACGCCGACCGGCTCACCGAAGGCGCCGGCAACGTCCTGCTCAAGGCGGTGGAGGAGCCCGCTCCGCGCACGGTGTGGCTGCTGTGCGCGCCCTCCCTGGAGGACGTGCTGCCGACGATCCGCTCCCGCTGCCGCTCCCTGACGCTGCGCACGCCGCCCGTCGGCGCCGTGGCGGACATCCTCGTGCGCCGGGACGGCATCGAGCCGGAGCTGGCCGACCGGGCCGCCCGGGCCACCCAGGGCCACATCGGCCGGGCCCGCCGCCTCGCCACCGACGAGCGGGCCCGCGCCCGGCGCGCCGCCGTGCTCAAGATGCCGTTGCGGGTCGCCGACATGGGCGGTGCCCTCAAGGCCGCCCAGGAGCTGATCGACGCCGCCTCCGAGGACGCCAAGCAGGTCGCGGAGGAGGTCGACACCAAGGAGACCGAGGAGCTGCGCGCGGCGCTCGGCGCCGCGGCGGGCACCGGCGGCCGGCTCCCGCGCGGCACGGCCGGCGCGATGAAGGAGCTCCAGGACCGCCAGAAGCGCCGTGCGACCCGCACCCAGCGCGACAGCCTCGACCTGGCCCTGACCGACCTCACCGGCTTCTACCGCGACGTCCTGGCGATACAGCTCGGCTCGCGCGTCGAGCTCGCCAACACCGACGCCCGCGCCGACCTGGAGCGGATCGCCGCCGGCTCCCGGCCGGAGGCCACGCTGCGCCGCATCGAGGCGATCGTCGCCTGCCGCCAGGCCCTCGACCGGAACGTGGCCCCCCTCCTTGCCGTCGAGGCGATGGCGGTGGCGCTCAGAGCGGGCTGAGGCGCCCGGGAGGAGCGAGGGGTGTGCGGGCGCGTGAGTAATACGGGCGGGGCGGGGCAGACCGCAGGTTGGGTGATTCCTCACTCGTACGAGGACTAGTGACCGGTAAGGCTGGCCAAGGCGGGTATCCGTCCGGATACGCTCCGTAAAGCCCGCATGTGGTGCGTGATGCGCGTCATGTGCGAGATGCCACCTGTCTCCCACCCCGAGGGACCAGCCGATGGACACCAGCCGCCTGCTCCGTACATCCGGCACGCTCGTCGCGGCCGCGGCCCTGCTGATCTCGGCGGCCGTCGCGGGAAGCGCGGTGCCGAGCGCGAGCGCGGCAGGGTCCGGCAGAGCGCGGGAGGCGGCCGCCGACGCCCCGGCGCCCCCGCTGGAACCCCTGCCCGTCGCGGTGCCCGCCGCCCTGCGCCCGTACTACGCCCAGAAGCCCGCCTGGCGGCCCTGCCCCGGCAAGAACGGCGCCGGATTCGAATGCGCCACGCTGCGCGCCCCCCTGGACTACGACGAGCCGAAGGCCGGGGACGTCAGGCTCGCGGTCTCCCGCAAGAAGGCCACCGGCCACGGCAAGCGCCTCGGCTCCCTCATGGTCAACCCCGGCGGCCCGGGCGGCTCGGCGATCGGCTTCCTGCGCGGGTACGCGGCCGCCGGCTACCCCGCGCCCGTCCGCGCCCGGTACGACATGGTGGCCATGGACCCGCGCGGCGTGGCGGCGAGCGAGCCGATCCAGTGCCTGTCCGACGAGGAGATGGACGACTACGCCCAGGTCGACCAGACCCCGGACGACTCCTCCGAGGTCCGCGAACTGGTCGCCGCGTACAAGAAATTCGCGACCGGCTGCGCGGACCGCTCCGGCCGGCTCCTGCGGCACGTCTCGACCGTCGAGGCCGCCCGCGACATGGACATCTTCCGCGCGGCCCTGGGCGACGAGAAGCTGCACTACGTCGGCGCCTCGTACGGCACGTTCCTCGGCGCCACCTACGCCGGGCTCTACCCCTCCCGCGTCGGCAGGCTCGTCCTCGACGGCGCGCTGGACCCCTCGCTCGGCCAGGAACAGGTCAACCGCGACCAGAACGCCGGCTTCCAGACCGCCTTCGCCTCCTTCTCGCAGGACTGCGCCCGGCACGACGACTGCCCCCTGGCCTCGGGCGGCCGCACGGAGGTCGCGGCGGCCCGGCTCAGGGCCTTCTTCGACCAGCTCGACCGTTATCCCCTTCCCACGGGCAAACAGCGCGAGCTGACCGAGAGCCTGGCCACCACGGGTGTGATCTCCGCCATGTACGACGAGGCGTCCTGGCCGCTGCTGCGCAAGGCCCTGAGCAACGCCCAGCACGGCGACGGCGCCCTCCTGCTGCGCCTGTCCGACGCCTACTACGAGCGCGACGAGCACGGCGCCTACAGCAACCTGATGCCCGCCAACTCCGCCGTGAACTGCCTCGACCTGCCCCCCGCCTTCAGCGGCCCGGCGGCCGTCCGCCGGGCCCTCCCCGACTTCGAGAAGGCGTCCCCCGCCCTCGGCACGAGCTTCGCCTGGTCCGCTCTGACCTGCGCATACTGGCCGACCCAGGCCACCGGCACCCCCCACCGCATCACCGCCACGGGCGCCGCCCCCATCCTCGTCGTGGGCACCACCCGCGACCCCGCCACCCCCTACCCCTGGGCCCGCGCCCTGGCCTCCCAGCTCTCCTCCGGCCGCCTGCTGACCTACGACGGCGACGGCCACACCGCCTACACCCGCGGCAGCTCCTGCGTCGATTCCGCCGTCAACGACTACCTCCTCACCGCCACCCCGCCCCCCGCCTCCCGCAAGTGCACCTGACCTGCGAGCTCCCCTCCCCGGCCGCCGTGTACGGAGCACCCCCGGAACCTGTGTAGACTTGGGCGCGCTGCTGAAGCCGACCTCGGTATCCGGCAGCTTGCCGCCTTAGCTCAGTTGGCCAGAGCAACGCACTCGTAATGCGTAGGTCTCGGGTTCGAATCCCGAAGGCGGCTCAGAGAAACCCCAGGTCACATTGCCCGTGACCTGGGGTTTTCTGCTACCCGGGGCGTGACGGGTCGCGCGGCCGGGGCTAGTTCCGGTTCATCGCCGAGGAGGTCCAGTGTCGTTCACTCTTCCTGCCAGCGCCCGGGTTGATCTGCGAGTCGAATCGGTCGATGGCGTGCTCGACGAGGTCGAGCGTGCTCTTCACACGCAGTTGGACAGGGGCACGCTGGTGCGCAAGCGGCGGTCGCTGGGGGCGCGCACTGACCGCGGCACGTGGGTGCGGGTCGAGCGGCGCCGCTTCGACAAGATCGGCAGCCAAGGCTGGAACGGCACCGAATGCGCTGCCCTCGTGGAGGGAGTGGCCAAGCCGCAGTGGCACCGAGGCATTGCGTGGAGGCAGCCCGGGGACGCCGTGATGTGGCGAGTCGATGAGACGGACCTCCTGCCCGGTGCGCCCGTCGGCAGTAGTGTCCTGGCTGCCGAACCCGCGCTGTCGGACGACTGGTGGCGGGCGTTCAACAGGTCGCTGGATGCCCTGGCCAGGCAGCACACGAGGCGCGTCGCCACCCCGGACACCGTGATGATCACGCAGAGCGGTGTCGCCGAGGCGGTCCAGCGCTTTCTCCCCGGTGGCGTCGACGTGACAGTGGAGCGGTGGCTGCCGGCACACGCGGATCTCAACTGGGCGAACATGACCGGGCCGGAGTTCTGCCTGTTCGACTGGGAAGACTGGGGAATGGCCCCCCAAGGGCTGGATGCCGCGTCGCTGTGGGGCAACTCCCTCGCTGTCCCGGCTCTGGCCGAGCGCGTCCGCCACGAGCGGCGCCACGATCTGGAGAGCCGGGACGGCAAGCTGATGACCTTGTTCGTCTGCGCGAAGATCCTGGCTCCTGACGCCCATCCCGAAGACCCTCGCCTTGGGCCCGCACGCGTCATGGCCGCGCGGGTCGCGGAGGACCTTCAGAGAGGCTGACGATCTCGCTGTTCGCGGAGAAGCCGCCGATAGGTACGGAGGCTGCCCGCGTCGGCCTGGTACTGAAGGGCGTCCACGAGTTCCCCGAGGTGGGAGGGGCTGTCCGTACCGACGGCGATCCTTCCCGCCCGCGGTAACCAGCAGGCCACACGGAAGGTGGCCTGCACGGCCGACAGGCCGTCGTGCGGCTCCTGGATGAACACCCGTGGGTCCAGCTTGCCCCACAGCGGCTGCGTCGCGCTGCCCCCGAAGGGGCTCATGCCCCAGAGCCGGGCCGGGTCGAGGCCCCAGCGGGCCGCCAATGCCTCGGAGGCTTCCAGGACGTCGATTCCAGCGAGGAGGCCCGCACGGACCATGACCGCGTCGGGCCTGGGCAGGGTGCCGTCCACGAGACCGGGCAATGAGCGGGGGTCCCATGAGGAGATGCCCCAGCCTCCGCACAGCCCCTCTGCTGCCGCCCTCTCCACGGCGGCGCACGCCGTACCCAGCCTGTCCTGGTTGGCTGCCGAGAAGCCGGTCAGTGACCGCTCCGGATTGTGGAGGAACACCAGATCCGGGGCGCGGCCCAGGTCGCGGTTGGTCTGCTCCACGGCTTCCCGGAGACGACAGGGATCGAGGGAGTGCTCGGCCCGGCCGGCGGCCGGGAAGAAGCCGACCTTGGTGGAGAGCTCGAAGCGGGGGAGGAGGTCGCTTCCCGCGGTCGCCAAGGCAGTGTGAGCCGAGAAGCCGCGGTAGTTGAAGCTGGTGTCGATCGCGTCGACACCGAGTTCAAGGGCGCTCGTCAGGATCCGGCGCTCGTAGCGAGACCGGTGTAGCCCGAGAACAATTCGGGGGTCACGCTCGCGCACAACTCCTCCTCCACCAAAATCTTCGCCAGTGCCTCCACCTCGGCGCCCACCTGCCGAGCAGCCTCGTCCAGCCGCACGGGGAAGCCACTCAGAAGCAGGCGGAGCCCAGGCAGGGCCTGGGCCGCGAAGGTGAGCTTCTTTCCTGCGGCCACCACGATGACCGCCTCCCCGTCCTGAGTGATCACGGGCGGGAACTCGCTGACGCACGCCACGACTTCAAGGGGGCCGAAGAAGTCCAGGAACGGGATGTGGCGGCCGGGAGGAGCTTCCTGCTCACGGCGCCGGAGGAACTCTGCCGGATCGCGGTCGTCGATGAGCCGGCAAGCCGCAGTGGCCAGCCCGTGCTGCTGGGCCCGCCACTCGTCGGGGCTGCCCCAGCGGTCGAGGTCGTGGCGGAACGCCTCCTCCCGGCGGGACCAGTCGGCAAGCCAGGTCAGCCAGCTCACGGCGGTGCGTTTGGCGAAGCCGAAGGTCACGTGGGTGCTGTGGCCCCCGCCTCGGCCCACGCGCGTGGCTGCATGCCAGAAGCCGCGCGGGATGTGCATCACGTCGCCGGCATTCATGGTTCCGGTCCACACGATCTCGTCGCTGGGGGTGTTGTTCCGCTCGGCATCCCGGAACATGGGTGCGGGCCGGGATGCGCCCCGTACTTCCCACTGCTTCTCGCCGGCGAGCTGCACGATGAGGAGTCGGGTAGGCCCCCCGCATTGCTGCGGGGGAGCCCCCCTCAGAACCGGACGTGCACCTCTCGGCG
>NZ_BNBL01000005.1 GCF_014655595.1 Streptomyces griseocarneus
CAGTCAGCTCATGACGACGCACCACGACCAGACAACGCGCTCACCGACTTTGCGGACACGCCCTAGGGCCTGTCCGGTGGATCTTGGTGGATCGACCACCGGCGGGGCGCGTGCGGGCGGAGGCCGGCGGCGGGCCCGCGCGCCCGGCCCGTCCCCGCTGTAGGCCGCCCGGCGGAACGCCACCTGGTTCGGTATCGAACCGCCGCTTGTGTGCCGCGTTTCGGCCGTTTCCGGTGCTAGCTTCCAGCTGCCGCCCGGTCGGGGCGGCGCTCTCGGCCACCAAGCGAAGGAGCAGGCCATGCCCGAGATCAGCGCGGCTGACGCGGAGCTCAAGAAGTCGTTGGCGATGGAGGGCGATGCGGGGACGAAGATCTGGCGCGTCAGCATCCAGCCGAACGCGGAGCTCGCAGCACACTTCCTCAACATCAACCCGCCCCAGGGCCCGGGCGAGGCGACCATCGCCCCCCGGCCCGACGGAAACTTCGACGTCTTCTACCTGAGTTAGGTTCTGTCAGGCGGATCATGGTCGTAGTCAGAGACGGATCGCTGCGACGGCGACTGTGCCGTGGAAGATGTAGGCCCGCTTGTCGTAGCGGGTCGCGACGGCCCGGAAGGTCTTGAGTCGATTGATCGTGCGCTCGACCGCGTGGCGGCGCTTGTAGGCCTCCTTGTCGAACGCGGGTGGGCGGCCGCCGCTGCTGCCGCGACGGCGGCGGTTGGCCCGCTGGTCCCGAGGCTCCGGGATCGTGTGTTTGATCTGGCGTCTGCGCAGGTAGCAGCGGTTGCGGCGGGAGCTGTAGGCCTTGTCGCCGCCGACCCGGTCGGGTCGTGTGCGCGGGTGTCCGCCGCCCGGGCGCGGGACGCGGATGCGCTCCATGACCGGTATGAGCTGAGGGGCGTCGCCCCACTGGCCCGGGGTGATCAGCAGGCCCAGTGGGCGGCGCCCGCCCTCGCCGACCAGGTGGATCTTCGTCGTCAGCCCGCCCCGGGAACGCCCGAGTCCTTCGTCGGGGAGGTGCTGCCGAGGCGTCGATCTTTTCCCGGGACACGGGGCGGCTTCTTTCGGGCTCCGGCGGCGTGCTGGTGAGATCGCCCCACACCATGCCGGGCACAACGAGCCCGGCATGGAGAAGTCACATGATCCGCCGGACAGAACCTAGGCGGGCCGGGCCGTCAGCCGGAGGCGGGCCTCCAGCTCGTGCTCGCCGGGGACGGTGCCGTGGTCCTCGACGGCGAAGGCCTCCGCCAGCTCCTCCTTGACCTGGCGCACGGGGTCGGCGGCGCCGAAGAGGTCGACGGTGACCGGCCCGCCCAGGGCCTGCCCCGCGGCCCGCGGAGCGCGGCGGGTGCGCGCGTCGACGACCATGCACCAGACGGTGGGGGCGGCGGCTCCCGGGCGGGCGGGGCGGCTCTCCGGGCGGGGCGGGCCGGTGCCCTCGGGGAACGCGTCCTCCAGGACGCCGAAGACCACGCCCGCGTCGTCGTCCGCGCATCCGGTCAGGTGAACGCTGACGTGGTCCGCGCTCTCGGCACCGCTCATCACCGTGCTCCTCTGCCGTCGGGTCTCCCTTCCCGACCCTACGAGCAGCCGCCCGCACCGGCGCGGCGGTGCGGCCATCCGTGCGGCGCGCGGACGGGCGGCGGGGGTGCGTCGCCGGGCGACCGTACGGCACCGTACGGCCGTGCGACCTCATGACGCCCGGTACGGCAGTCAGGACCCACCGCCTCGCCGGACGGCTCGGTTTCGCCGTCGTCCGGCATGTGCACCCGTTCATCGTGCGGGCCTTGCTCCGGCTCGCCCGCCGACGGCTCGCACCGGCGGGGGAGTTGAGCGGGGCCGGACTATGATTTTTCGATGAGGCATCGAACGTCCTCACCGGCCCGGTGAGGCGCCCGAGGTGCCGCGAGACGCTCTTGGAGGCACCCCTGTGTCGATCGAGCTGAACCACACCATCGTTCTCTCCCGTGACAAGCACGAGTCGGCCCGTTTCCTGGCGGACATCCTGGGCCTGGAGGCCGGAGCCCCCTTCGGGCCGTTCGTCCCCGTCGCCACCGGCAATGGAGTCACCCTCGACTTCATGACCGTCGGCGAGGGGGAGGAGATCACCCCCCAGCACTACGCGTTCCTGGTGCCGGAGGAGGAGTTCGACGGGATCTTCGAACGGATCCGGCGGGCCGGGGCCGACTACTGGGCCGATCCGGCCCGGAAGATCCCGCGCCAGATCAACCACAATGCCGGGGGCCGCGGCGTGTACTTCACCGACCCCGGCGGTCATTACCTGGAAGTGCTGACCCGGCCGTTCGACGGCGGCGCGAGCTAGCCGGAACCGGGCCCCGGCCGCCCTCCGGCACCGCCCTCCGTCAAGACCTCAAAGGATTTCTTTGAGGTCTTGACGGAATTCATTATTCGACTTATAGCGCGATTCTCGGTAGCTTCGGCGACGTCCGAAGAGGTGGCGATTCCCGCCCTCTTCCGCATCCGATACCGAAGGCGGTGTGTTGCGTTGGTGGCCGAACGCCGAACGGCGGCTCCCTGGAAGTTCATGGCCGCCACAGCGATCCTGTGGGGCTCCGCGTTTCCCGCGATCCGCATCGCACTGGAGGACTACCCGCCGACGGCCATGGCCGTCCTGCGCCTGGCCTTCGCCGTCCTCTTCCTGCTCCCGGCCCTGTTCACCGGCCGCATCAGCCGCCTCGGCCGGGGCGACATCCCGCGCATGGCCGCCTTCGGCCTGTCCGGAATGACGGCCTATCAGCTGCTGCTCTACGCGGGCGAACGGCACGTCGAGGGCGGCACGGCCGCCATGCTCGTCGCCACTTCGCCCGTCTTCGCCACCGCCCTGGGCATGCTCGTCCTGCGCGAACGCCCCGGAGCCTGGGGCGTCACCGGCCTCCTGGTGGCCCTGTGCGGCGCCCTGGTCGTCGCGACGGCGAGCGGCGACGGGGGCGGCTCGTGGACGGGCATGGGCATGATCGTCCTGGCGGCCGCCGCCCAGGCGACGTCCTTCATCCTCCAAAAGCCCCTGCTGCGCCGCTACTCGGGCATGGACTGCATCTTCTACGGCAGCCTCTTCGGCCTCCTCCCGCTGCTCGCCTTCGCCCCCGAGGCGGCCGGGCACCTGGTGACCGCCGGCTGGCAGCAGAGCGCCGCCGTGATCTGGCTCGGGCTCGGCTGCACCGTCCTCGCCTTCTGCACCTGGTCGCGCGTGCTCGGCGCGGCCACCGCGTCGACGAGCTCCCTCGTCCTGTACGCCGTGCCGGTCGCCGCGCTGGCCCTGGACGCCCTGCTGCTGGGCGCGCTGCCGGCCCCGCTGGCCGGCCTGGGCGGCCTGACCGTGCTGGCGGGCGTGGGCATAGCCGCCGTCCGCCGCCCCCCGGCCCGCCCGGCCCCGGAGCCGTCCCCCGAACCGGAACCGGTCGTGGCCGACGAGACGACGAAGGACCGTACGCCGGTGTCCGTCTGACCCGCCCCGCATCTCTGCCCCACCCTGCCGCCCGGACGGTTCGCCCGTCCGGGCGGCGGGGTGCTTCGGCTGTCCGGCCGCGCGGAAGGTAGGAGGGCATGTTCGAGAACACCAAGGCGTTCAGCGGGTTCGCCGTGAAGGACCTCGGGATGGCCAGGAGCTTCTACGCCGAGACGCTCGGGGTGGAGGTGTCCGGGCAGGACAGCCTGCTGTGGCTGAACCTCGCCGGCGACACCAAAGTGCTGATCTACCCCAAGCCCGACCACACCCCCGCCACCTACACGATCCTCAACTTCCCCGTGCCCGACATCGAGGCCGCCGTCGACGAGCTCGGGCGGCGCGGGGTGACCTTCGAGCGCTACCCCGGCATGGTGGCCGACGAGAAGGGCATCTTCCGGGGCGGCGGCCCGCTGATCGCCTGGTTCACCGACCCCGACGGCAACATCCTGTCCGTCCTGCAGGAGGACTGACCGGCCCGGCGGGAGGATTTGACCGGCCCCGCGCAGAGACCGGCCGGCCCGCTCGCGCCGCGTTGTCAGACCCTGGTGCGACACTCCCGTACGTGAGATGGGCAGTGGCGGATGCGGGTGACGAGGGCGTGCGGCTCTGCCCGGTCGACGGCGAGGGGCGGGCCGCCGGGCTCGTGGAGACGGCGCCGGACCTGGCCGGGGCGGTGCGGGCGCGGCCCGGCGTCGAGCGCTGGGTGTGGCGGTCCACGGCGCGGACGTACGGCCGGCTGCTCGCGGCCGGTGTGCGCGTCGAGCGGTGCTACGACGTCGAGGCCGCCGAGGCCCTGCTCATCGGGCACGAGGAGGGCCAGTCGGGCCAGCCGCGCTCGCTCGCCGCGGCCTGGGCCCGGCTGCGCGGGCTGCCGGTGCCGGAGGACCCGCCGGTGCGGGCGGCCGACGCCCAGCCGTCGCTCTTCGAGCCGGGGCCGGTGCCGCTGCCGCCGGGGACCGACGGCCTCGAGGCGCTGCTGGAGGTGTACGCGGGCCAGCTCGCCCGTACGGACCGGACCGCCCACCCCGGCAGGATGCGGCTGCTGACCGCCGCCGAGTCGGCGGGCATGCTGGTCGCGGCCGAGATGGGCCGGGCGGGGCTGCCGTGGCGGGCCGACGTGCACCGGGACCTGCTGCACGCCCTGCTGGGCGAGCGCTACCCCGGCGGCCAGGAGACCCGGCGGCTGGCCGAGCTCGCCGACGAGGTCTCGCGCGCCTTCGGCGAGGGCGTGCGCGTACGCCCCGACCTGCCCGCCGAGGTCGTGCGGGCCTTCGCCCGCGAGGGCATCGCCCTGTCCTCCACCCGCGCCGGGGAGCTGCGCCGGATCGACCACCCGGCCGTCCCGCCGCTGCTGGAGTACAAGAAGCTCTACCGCCTCCACACCGCCCACGGCTGGTCCTGGCTGCAGACCTGGGTGCGCGACGGCCGCTTCCGGCCCGAGTATCTTCCGGCCGGCACGGTGTCGGGGCGGTGGACCACCAACGGCGGGGGCGCGCTGCAGATCCCCCGGGTGATCCGGCGGGCGGTCGTCGCCGATCCGGGCTGGATGCTGGTCGTCGCCGACGCCGACCAGATGGAGCCGCGCGTCCTGGCCGCCGTCTCGCGCGATCCCGGGCTGATGGACGTCGCGGGCAGCGGCCGCGACCTGTACGCCGACCTCGCCGAGCGCGCCTTCTCCGGGGACCGCGAGCGGGCCAAGCTCGCCATGCTGGGGGCGATCTACGGCCAGACCTCGGGCGACGGCCTCAAGCACATGGCGGACCTGCGCCGCCGCTTCCCGCGCGCCGTGGCCCACGTCGACGACGCGGCGCGGGCGGGGGAGGAGGGCCGGCTCGTCCGCACCTGGCTGGGCCGCACCTGCCCGCCCTCGTCCACCGCCCTCCACGACGAGGCCGGCATCCCGCAGGAGGACGACCGGGACGCGCCCGCCCACGGCGGCACGGCCGGCACCCGGGCCCGGGGCCGCTTCACGCGCAACTTCGTGGTCCAGGGCAGCGCGGCCGACTGGGCGCTGATCGTGCTCGCCTCGCTGCGGCAGTCCATCGCCGGTCTGCGCGCCGAGCTTGTGTTCTTCCAGCACGACGAGGTGATCGTCCACTGTCCCCGCGAGGAGGCGCCGGCGGTGGCCGAGGCGATCCGCACGGCGGGGGACCGCGCCGGGCGCATCGCCTTCGGCGACACGCCCGTGCGGTTCCCGTTCACGACGGCGGTCGTGGAGTGTTACGCGGAAGCCAAGGCGTAACGATTCACCCCGACCGGCGCGTGAGGGAACATGAAGGCCTTGATCAACTTCGATCCGAGTGGAGACTTCATGCGTGTCTTAAGGGTCCTGGCGGCGTCCCTCCTGGCCTGGGCGAGCCTGTCCTCGCCGTCCTTCGCGGCGGCGGGACCGGAAACGCCGGAAAGCCCGAAGAGCACGGCCACCTACACCGTCTGGGAGTGGAACGTGGCCGGCGACGCCATGAACCACAACTCGACCACGAACGGCATGGTCGACGCGGCGGCCGCGTCGATCCGCGGGCGTGACGCCGACTTCGTCGCGCTCAACGAAGTGTGCGCGAGCCAGTTCCGGGCGCTGGTGACCAGGCTCCGTGACGCCGGCTGGCCGGTGGACGGCGCCAACTTCGCGCGCTTCGAAGGGGCGTACCCCGCGGGGCACGCCGTGTGCGGCGGCGAGGAGCAGGGCGTCGCGATCTTCAGCAAGCGGCCCCTGGGCCCCGCGGACCGGTTCACGCTGCCCGACGACGGCAAGCGGGAGAAGCGCAAGCTCCTGTGCGCGGCCTTGAAGGACAGGCCGCACGCGAGGTTCTGCGCCACGCACCTGACCTTCGTGGACGCGTACCGGAAGAGCCAGGTCGACGCCGTGCGCGCGCAGCTGGAGGAATACCACCGCAGGGGCGACACGGTCATCCTCGCCGGCGACTTCAACATGCAGCCGGACTGGGGCCGGATGGACGACTTCTACTCGGCGGGCGTGAACACGCCCCACAACGACCGCAACGCCGGGCATTATCACGAGCTCGACGACAACGACCCGGCGCACTGCGCCGGCTACGGGGAGCCGACCGTCAGCACGCCCGATCCCCAGGACGCCGGCCCCTGCGGCACCGGCGCGAAGATCGACTTCATCTTCGCCCGCGAGGACAGGATCGCCGGCGCCTACTCGGCCGACTCCCTCGCCCCGAGTACCCAGTGCGGTGGCGCGCTCTGCTCCGACCACCGCGTCCTGGTCGGCTCCGTCACGGTCTCGGTCGACGACGCGCCGGCGTCCCCCACCGCTCTCCGCACGGCGGGGGACCGCGCCGGGCGCATCGCCTTCGGCGACACGCCCGTGCGGTTCCCGTTCACGACGGCGGTCGTGGAGCGTTACGCGGAGGCCAAGGCGTAACGATTCGCCGCGTCCCGGCGCAGCGCGGTCTTGTCCGGCTTGCCGGCATCGGTGAGCGGCAGCGCGGCGGCGAAGGTGATGGACGCCGGCTCGTACATCGCCCCGCGCTCCCTGCGCACCAGCTCCCGCAGCTCCGCCTCGTCGACGCCGGCGTCCGGGCCGGCCACGACCACCGCGTGCACCTGCTCCATGCGGTCGGCGTCCCGGACGCCGAAGACGGCGCTCTGCCGGACGCGGGGGTGCGAGTTGAGGAGGTCCTCGAGCTCGGAGGTGTAGACGTGCCCGCCCACCACGATGATCATGTCCTTGAGCCGGTCGACGACCGTCAGGAAGCCCTCGTCGTCCAGCAGGCCCACGTCACCGGTGTGCAGCCAGCCGTCGCGCAGCACCTCGGCGGTCAGCTCCGGCTGCTTCCAGTACCCCTGCATGATGTGGGGCGAGCGCACGCAGATCTCGCCGTGCTCCCCGCGCGGCAGCGCCCGCCCGGCCTCGTCGCGGATCTCCACCTCGACCCCGGGCAGCACCTGACCGGCGGTCCGCAGCAGCTCCGGCCGCCGCTCCGGGTCGTGCTGACCGGGCATCAGCAGGCTGATGCCGCCCACCTCGCTCTGCCCGTAGAACTGCGTGAGCACGGGCCCGAAGCGCCGTACCGCGTCGGCCAGCCGGGCGGGGGAGGCCTGGCAGCCGCCGTAGACCAGCGAGCGCAGGCTGGAGGTGTCGGTGGCGTCCGCGTCCGGGTGGTCCATGAGCTGGTACAGCAGGGGAGGGAGGAGGAAGAGGTCCGTGACGCGCTCCCGCTCGACGGCGGCGAGCACGGCGGCGGGGTCGAAGTCCTCCTGCAGCACCACGCTGCCGCCCGCCCGCAGGGTGATGTCGGTGAACATGCCCGCGACGTGGGCGAGCGTGGTGCACACCAGCTGCCGGCGCACGTGCTCCCCCTGCAGCGCCCCGAGGTCGTTGACCTGGTCGAACGTGGTGCAGATGCCCTTGGGGTGCCCGGTCGTCCCACCGGTGTGACGGATGGTGCACACGTCGCCCGGCCGCGCCTCGCCGGGCACGGGCCCGTCCGGCAGCCCGGCGGCCGCCGCCAGCAGGTCCTCGCCCTCCGGCGCGGGGCCGAGCGTGAGGACGGCGCCGACCGGTGCCTGCGCCGTCACCTCGGCGGCGCGGCCGGCGTACCGGGGGTCGACGATCAGGGCGCGCGTCTCGACGTCCCGCACGATGGCGGCCTGGGCCTCGGCCGAGAGCTTGTTGTAGAGGTGGTTGACGCGGCAGCCGAGGAGGTGGGCGGCGTAGCGGACGGCGATGACCTCCGGCAGGTTCCCGCCCAGCAGGGTCACCGTCGTGCCGCGGCCGAGGCCCCGGTCCTTCAGGGCGCGGGCCAGACGGTGGACCAGCGCGCGCAGCTCGCCTCCGGTGACGCGCCGGCCCTGGTGGAGTAACACCTCCCGCTCGGGGGCGTCGTTCAGATGCTCGAGGATCTCCTCGGCGTAGCTGCGGAAGGCGGGTCGGGCGGCGTGCATGTGCGGCTCCAGGCGACGGTCATATGGTTACCTTAGGCAAGCATATGGGTGTGCGGGCCATCGATCAACGCTCCGTCCGGTCCCCTCCGGCTCGGGGACTTCCTCCCTGGTCAGGGCGACCCCCGACGGGTGAGGATGTGTCAATGCACCAGCAGACACAGCACATGCAGACGCAGCGCACGCGGATCACGCACATACCGGCCCCCGAGGGCGTCGCCCCCGCCACGGGATACACCCACGTCGTGACGGGCACCGGCCGCATGGTGGCGATCTCCGGCCAGGTGCCCCTCGACGAGCACGGCGAGATCGTCGGCACGGGGGACGTGACGGCGCAGGCCCGGCAGGTCTTCGAGAACCTCCGGCGCTGCCTCGCCGCGGCCGGCGCCTCCTTCGCCGACGTCGTCAAGCTCACCTACTACGTCACCGACATCGCCCAGCTGCCCGCCATCCGCGTGGTGCGGGACGAATACATCGACGCCGCACGCCCGCCCGCCAGCTCCGCCGTCCAGGTGGTGGCCCTCTTCCGCCCCGAACTGCTCCTGGAGGTCGAGGCGTTCGCGCTCGTCGAAGCGGGTGGTCTCGCGCCCTGAGCCGGGTTTCCCTCCGCCGGCCGGGGAAACCGGTTCGTATGGTGCGAATCGGCTACACGATGATGACCGAGCAGGCGGGCCCCCGGGACCTCGTCGAGCACGTGGTGGGCGCGGAGCAGGCGGGCTTCGACTTCTCCGTCACCTCGGACCACTACTTCCCCTGGCTGGCGTCCCAGGGCCACGCCCCGAACGCGTGGGCCGTCCTGGGCGCCGCCGCGCAGGCGACGTCGCGGATCCCGCTCATGACCTACGTGACCTGCCCGACCGTCCGCTACCACCCGGTCCTCGTCGCCCAGCAGGCGGCCACGGTCCAGCTGCTGTCGGGCGGCAGGTTCCGGCTCGGGCTGGGCTCGGGCGAGAACCTCAACGAACACGTCGTCGGCGGCGGCTGGCCCGCCGTCAGCGTCCGCCACGAGATGCTCGCCGAGGCCGTCGGCATCATCCAGGCCCTCTTCGAGGGCCGTACGCTCAACCACCGCGGCCCCCACTACGACGTCGAGCACGCCAGGCTCTGGGACCTGCCCGACGAGCCCCCGCCCATCGGCATCGCCGTCTCCGGCGAGGACTCCTGCCGGCTCGCGGGCCGGCTGGCCGACCTGGTCATCGCCGTCGAGCCCAAGAAGGAGCTGCTGGAGTCCTTCGACCGGCACGGGGGAGCGGGCAAGCCCCGCGTCGGCCAGCTGCCCGTCTGCTACGACCCCGACCGCGACGCCGCGCTCGACCGCGCCCACGACCAGTTCCGCTGGTCCGGACTGGGCTGGCCGGTCAACGCCGAGCTGCCCAACGACGCCTCCTTCGAGGCCGCGACCCGGCACGTCACCAAGGAGCAGGTGGCCGAGTCCATCCCCTGCGGAGCGAAGGTGGAGGAGTTCGTCGAGGCCGTACGCGAGTACGCCGACGCCGGATTCACCGAGATCGCCCTCGTCCAGATCGGCGGCGACCACCAGGCCGGCTATCTGCGCTGGGCCCAGGAGGAGCTCCTGCCCGCACTGCGCGAACTGTGAAGCCGCTCCGCCCGCCGGCCGGCGCCCTCAGCCGAGCAGGCCCGCCGCGACCCGCAGATCGGACACCAGCCCCGCGTACGCCTCCTCCCGCGCCGCGGGATCCGACCGCAGCACGGCCGAGGGGTGAATGGTCGCCACCAGCAGCCCCTCGCCCCCGCCGTCCCCGTCCGCCTCCCCGTTCCCGCCGCCGTCCAGCGAGGGCATCGGCAGCGCCACGCCCCGCTCACGGGTCACCCGGAACGACGGTCCCATCAGCGACTTGCCGGCCGTGGCACCCAGCGCGACCACCACCTCCGGGTCCAGCAGCCGCAGCTCGGCGGCCAGCCAGGGCCGGCACGCGCCGATCTCCCGCAGACCCGGCGCCTTGTGGATGCGGCGCTTGCCGCGCGCGGCCTGCTCGAACTTGAAGTGCTTGACGGCATTGGTGATGTACGCGTCGGCCGGATCGATGCCCGCCTCGTCGAGCGCCCGCATCAGCACACCCCCGGCGGGACCCACGAACGGCCGGCCCTGCCGGTCCTCCTGGTCGCCCGGCTGTTCGCCCACGAGCACCACACGGGCCGACGGCTCTCCCGCGCCGAACACCGTCTGCGTCGCCTCGCGGAACAGCGGACAGCCCCGGCAGCCCGCCGCGGCCTCCCGCAGCGCCCCGAGCCCGGCCCCCGAAGGGACGAACGGGCCTGCGTCGTAGGCCGAGCCGGTGCCGCGCGCACCGCCGCTCACCGCGTCCCCCACGGAACCACCTCCGTGTCACCACCGGTGCCGGCGGCCTCCACCGCCCGCTCACCACCAGTGTCGCCCCCCACGCGCCGGGGCGCCGGACGGCCCTGGGCCGCGGCTACGGAACGCGGGGGCCCGTCACCCCAGGTCGGCGCCCATCACCCTGGCGAACATCGCCGGATCGGCGTCGAAGCCGTTGACGGAGCCCCGGAACCCCCAGGCGCCCGAGGAGTCCCGGGCGAACTCCGCGACGGTCGCCGCCGTGGCGTCCGCGACCGAGCTGAAGTCGTCCACCCGCAGCGCGGTGCGCCCCTCGCTTATCCGCACCCCGGCGTTCGCCACGTCGGCGAAGACCCTGCGCCCCCAGCGCTGCTGGATGGCCACGCCCACGACGACCCGGACGTAGCCGGACGACAAGCGCTCGAGCTCCAGGGTCATGACCTCGTCGTCGCCGAAGCCCTGCCCCGTGCGGCTGTCGCGGTTGAGGGTGATGGTGCCGTCGGGCGAGCGGCTGTCGAAGTGCACCAGGTAGGCGGGCTCGCCGTACGGGTCGTCCGCGTGGTACGTGGCGGCGATGATGTCGAGGTCGTGAGCGGGCTCCCCACCCGGGCTCGGATCCCACCTGAGGGCCACCACCACGGTGCCGATCCCCTTGTTGGGACTGCTCATCGGACTCCCCTTCCGCTGAACCGCTCCGGCCGCACACCGGACACCGCCGGTATGTCAGCGCATCATGCCACGTGCTCTCTCCCGCCATGGGCACAACGGACAGGCGGGCGGTACCGAACGGTTTCGACGTGGGCCGAACACCGGTGACCCGCCGTGCGACGGCGCCCCATCATCGCGCAGACATGCCGCGCGAAACCGTGGGAGGGGAACGTTGTCCAAGGCCCGTGCACACCTCGAGGTGCCGCCCGGCGTACGCGCCGGCATCGCGGTGTTCGACCGGCGGACCGGCGCGTACACCGCGCGGGCCGACGCCCACGCGCGCTTCAGGTCGGCGTCCGTGGTCAAGCTGCTGATAGCCCTCGACCACCTGTGGTCCCGCGGGCCCCGCAACGCCCTGACCACCGGCGACCGCGAGCGCCTCGACATCATGCTGCGCAGCAGCGACGACGACGCGGCGAGCCACTTCTGGACGCGCAACGGGGACGGCGCGATCGTCGAGCGCATGGTGACGCGGCTCGGGCTGGCCGACACCGTTCCTCCTCCCGGGGAACACCCCGGCTTCTGGGGCTACACGGGCCTGTCGGCCGCGGACACCGTCACCGTCTACCGGTACCTCCTCGAGGCCGCGCCCGCGCCGGCCCGCGAGAGCGTCATGGACCCGCTGCGCCGCGCCACGCCCCGGGGGACCGATGGCTTCGACCAGTCCTTCGGCATCCCGGCGGCCTTCAGCCGCCCGTGGGCGGTCAAACAGGGCTGGTCCGGCTTCGACGCCCAGGGCCGCTCCCCTGCCGGCCCCGAACGGCGGCCGGTGACGGCCGACGGCGTGGATCTCGTCCGCGGTGCCGTGCACACCACCGGCACCGTCGGCGCCGCCGACCGCAGCATCGTCGTCGTCCTCACGCTGCACCCCGAGGGCACCGCCTACGGCAGGGCGTGCGCCGACGTCGGCAGGCTGACCCGCGCGCTGGACGTCCCCGGCGGGGTGCCCACGGGCTGACCGCGCCCGGGCCCGTACGGGGCGCCCAGCAGGCCGGCGATCCGGGCCGCGGAGGTGCCCAGGCCGCCGGGGACGCCCCACGAGGGCGCCGCCGGCGGCGCGGCGTGCCGCAGCAGGTCCGCCTCGGGGTAGCGGTGGCATTGCCGGTGCCAGGTGAGGATCGCCGACAGCCAGTTCTTGAGCTCCTGCGCGTATCCCATGAGCGCGGCGCTCGCGTCCTCGTCGAGGCCGAATTCCTCGCAGACCAGCGGCAGCTGGGTGGCGATCACGTGCTCGAACTCCCGCAGGCGGGAATTCATCAGGTCGTCGACGATGCCCAGGGCCTCGGTGCGCCCGCAGTCGAAGAAGTCCTCGACGACGAGGACGGCGTTGTGCACCTCGCCCTCGAACTCGATCTCCTTCTGGTAGGAGAACACGTCGTTGATCAGGCACGCGTAGTCGGCGGCGGCGTTCTCCATGGCCTGGACCGGCCGGGTGCGGTAGACCTCGGGCGGCACGGTCCGGTCGTGGCCGATCCGGGCGAGGGCCATGGTGAGGTCCGAGCCGAAGGTCTTGCGGCGCATCTCGATGTAGTCGACCGGTTCGGGGACGCGGTTCTCCTTCTGGTTCGCCAGCTCCCACAGCCAGCTCTCCACCATGGCCTCGACAGCGGCCCGGAACGTGCGGCGGGCGTCCGGCGACATCGGCGTCGCCGTACGGGTCCACAGGTCCGCGAGGCCGCGCTCGAGCGGATTGAGCGGCTGCGGCATGCCGCCGACGTCGAGCGGCATGAACGCCGGAAGGCGGTCGGTGCAGGCCTTCGCGGCCACCATGTCGTGGTTGCGGCCGAAGACGTACGGGTACAGGTCGTCCCCGTACGTGCCCCAGGTGAGCCAGTCCGTGGCGATGTCGAGCTCCTCGAGGGTGGCCTCCGGGTGGATCCCGGCCGCGCACAGCCCGAAGTCGTAGTCCCTGAGCTTGCCCTCGTCCCAGATCCCCGAGAAGGGGACGTCAGGGGAGGGGGTCAGCATGCCCATCCGGTGGCTCCAGGCGATGTTGTTCCGGCGGGAGTCGTCCAGGTGGGGGCTCAGCGTGGTCGGGTAGGGCAGCCGGAAGTCCGGCAGCGGCAGCGGCCCGACCTTCTTGAACGGCTCGTGACCGTGGCGGCGCGCCCGCGCGGGCAGGCTCGCCGCGATCGAGGGCAGCACCCGGGCCGCCGAGGTGCCGAGCCCGAGCGGGCCGCCCAGCAGCCGGCCCGTCACCGCGGGTGCGCCGCCGGCGGCGCCGTTCATGTACCGGCTGGAGCGCATGTGCCACTCGTGGCCGCCCGACTGCCAGTCCTGCAGGCCCTTGACATAGGCGAAGACGTCGGCGCACTCCGAGGGGCCCAGGCCGTGCTCGAGGAGCAGCGGCCCCACCTCGGTGAGGGCGGTGTGCTCGAACTGCTGGAGCCGGGAGGTGAGCAGGTCGTTGACGGAGTCGGCGGCCTGCTGGGTGTCGCAGCCCAGGAACCGCTCGAGCACCAGCACGGCGTTGGCCAGCTCGCCCTCGGTCTCCGTCTCGCGCTGGTAGGAGAAGAGGTCGTTGCGCAGGTGCACCCCGTCGGCGAACGTGTCCTTGAGCACCCGCATCGGGCGGCTCGCCGCGATGGCGTCGGGCACCTCGGCCCCGGCCGCGTACTCCACGAGATTGGCGGACCACGGGGCCCCGCCCACCTTGCGGCGCATCTCGATGTACTCGACGGGGTTGGCGACCCGCCCGTCGTTGATGTTCGACAGCTCCCACAGGGATTCCTCGAGCAGGTGCCAGGTGCTCTCGCGGAAGCGCCGGCGCCAGGCGTCCGACATCGACGGGACGGTCCGGGCCCACAGGTCCGCCAGGCCCGCCTCGACCTGGTTCGTGGGCTCGGGGGGAGCGGGGTCCCCGCTCAGCGGCATGAAGGCGGGCAGCCGGTCGAGGTAGGCCTTCGCGCCGGCCATGTCGCCGGTGCGCTTGAACAGGTGCAGGAAGTGGTCGTCGAAGAAGAACACCCATACGTACCAGTCGGTGACCAGGTCCAGCTGGGGCCCCGTGGCGTCGGGGTGGGTGTAGGAGCAGAGCAGGGCGTAGTCGTGGGAGTCGACGTCGCTCTCGTCCCAGATGCCCGAGCCCTCGACCATGCCGAACGCGCGGGCCCACGCCTTGGAATGCTCCCGGGCGCCTTCCAGGTGGGGGTTCAGCCGGGCCGGGTACGGCACGTAGAAGTCGGGAAGTTCAAAGGGGTTCGGCATCGCGTGCGCGGCCTTTCGGGGACGGAGCCGGGCGGGCGGTCACCGGGCACGCTAGGGGCCGGACCCGCGGAAACCGGGCCCGGTAGTCGGATTTCCCCTCAATATGGTGAAGGGGGGAGCCCTTCCGGTTAACGATCTTGAAGTGGGGTGGGCGCCGCGGGCTCCTCCGCCACCAGCTCCATCAGCACGGCGGTGAGCGGGCCGGTGGCCGGGGCCCGGCTGTCCTCGTCCGGCAGTACGAGGTAGACGTCGCGCGGCGGGAAGTGGCCACCCAGCGAGCGCAGCGCGAGGCCGGGAGCGAGGCCCGGCACGGCGAGCGCGGGGAACAGCCCGATGCCCACCCCCGCGGCCACCAGGCGCTGCTTGCCGTACCAGTCGTCGCAGTGCAGCCCCACCCGCGGCTCGAAGCCCAGCCCCAGGCACAGCTCGCGCAGCGGGCCCAGGCAGTCGGGGTGTGCCCCCTCGATCCACGTCTCCTCCCGCAGCTCGGGCAGGCCGATCGGCCCCGGCCCGGCCAGGCGGTGGCCGGCGGGCAGGGCGACGTACTGCTCGTCGGTCATCAGCCGCAGCAGGGACAGGCCATCGAACCGCTCGCCGGCCAGGTCCCACTCGGTCACCAGCGCCAGGTCCAGCTCGCCGGCCCGCAGCGCGGCCAGGTGATCGGCCGGCCCGCCCGCGCACAACGACAGCCGGACGGCGGGATGCCGCCGGGAGAAGCGCCTGAACAGCTCGGGAACGATGCCCGCGTTGGCGCTGGCGAACGCGCCCAGCCGCAGCTGCCCGCCGGCCGCCCCGGCCAGTGCCCGGATGCGCTCCTCGGCCAGCGCCAGCTGGCGCATGACGACCCTGGCGTGCTCGATCAGCGCCTCCCCGGCCGGGGTCGGCCGGACGCCGCGGCTGCCGCGCAGCAGCAGGGGCGTCCCCACGTCGTGCTCCAGCGCGGTGATGCGCCGGGAGACGGCCGACTGGCTGTACGACAGGGCGTGCGCGGCGGCCGAGATCGAGCGGTGCTGCGCCACCGCGAGGAGAACCCGTAAGTGGGGGACATCCAGCATGGGCCCAGCATGGCACCGCCCGGGCGCCGCCGGTCAGGCCGCGCATGGCCACCATTCCCGGAACGCAAAGGTCCACAAGGCTCGGGTGTTCTCTTCGGGCGGCCCCCCGAGCAGGATGGGCAAGCGAACTCGCCCATCCATGCCGGGAGACCGGCGTCCGACGATTGGGGGTTTTCCTCTTGACCACCCAGGCCCACGCGAAAGGCGAGACACGGCAGGAGATGGCCGCGGGCTGCGTCTCCTACTCCTGGACACCGGAGGTCCACGACTTCTACGGTGACCCCGAGGCCATACTTCACAAAATGGACAACGTGGACATGGAGCTCTCGAGCCGCCGGATCTTCGTTCTTCTCACGGAGAGTCAGGGGAGCGCGGACGTACGCTTCTTCGAGCAGGCAGAGGGAGGCGACTACAAGGTCTCGACCTGGTCGGGCGGCTCGCTGGACGGGCTCGGCGGCCGGCTGGCCGACACCATCCTGAAGAACAAGGGAGTGCACTGCGTCGGCGAGCAGACCCGCGCCCTCCTCGCCCCGCTCGGCATGACCGAACAGGCGACCGTCCCCGCACCGGCCAACCCGCGGGCGGCCTTCGCGCACACCGTACGCGACCACGGCAAGGACACGTTCACGCGCGCCACCTGCGCGCTGCTCTGCTGACCCGGGCCGCGACGCACCCCTGGACGACCGCCTCCGACAGGCCGGAGGCGGTCGTTCACTGCCTCCCCGACCCCAGGAAACCCGCCACGAACCCCATGGAACCCCACTGAACCCCGACGAACAGGAGCCGCGGTGACCGCACCGGCGCGAGAGGCCGGCGCACGTGACTTCGCCGGACTGTGGACCGCCTACGCGGTGAGCAATCTGGCGGACGGCCTGGTCGTGATCACGTTTCCGCTGATCGCCCTCACCCTGACGTCGTCGCCCGGGCTGGTGGCCGGGGTGAAGTGGGCGCAGACCCTGCCGTACGTGCTGTGCACCCTCCTCATCGGCGTCCTCATCGACCGCGTCGAGCGCGGCCGGCTGATCCTCGCCGCCCATGTGCTGCGGGTGGCCGCCCTGGCGCTGCTGGCCCTCGCCATCACCGGCGACGCGGCACCGCTGCCGGCCCTGTACGCCACGGCCTTCCTGCTGGGCACGGCCGAGATCGCGGCCGACCTGTGCACCTCCTCCGTCCTGCCCATGGTCGTCGGGCGGGACCGGCTCGACACCGCCAATTCCCGGCTGGAGAGCACCCGCTCGTCGCTGAACGAATTCGCCGGGCCGCCGCTGGGCGGCCTGCTCGTCGCGGCCGGGGCCACCGTCGCCGTCCTGGGGACGGCCGGCGCCTACCTCGTGGCGGCCGGCGCCCTGCTGCTCCTCTTCCGGGGCCCCTACCCGCCGCCCCGGGCCGCCGGCGACGGGCCCGCCCTGCGCTCGCTGCGGGCCGAGCTCGCCGAGGGGCTGCGCTTCCTCTGGCGCCACCGGCTGCTGCGCGGCCTGGCCGGCATGGTGTGCGTGATGGCGGGGGCGTGGAGCGCCTGGACGGCCGTCCTGGTCCTGTACGCGGTCGCGCCCGGGCCCATGGGCCTCAGCGGCACCGGCTACGGCCTGCTGCTGACCACCCTCGCCGTCGGCGGCGTGCTGGGCTCGCTCGTCGCCGGGCGCGTCCAGCGCGCCATCGGCGTCCGCAACCTGCTGGCCATCGACGTGATCACCAGCGTGATCATGCTGGCCACGCCGGCCCTGACCGACCGGGTGTGGGCCGTCGGCGCGGCCACCCTCCTGGGCGGGATCGGCAGCGGACTGTGGAACGTCACCGTCGTCACCCTCCGGCAGCGCCTGATCCCCGACGCCCTCCTGGGCCGGGTCTCCAGCGCCAGCCGCATGATCGGCTGGGGCGGCATGCCCGTGGGCGCGGCCCTGGCCGGCGTGCTGGCCCAGGTCTCCGGTCCGCGCACGGTCTTCGCCCTCGGCGCCCTGGCCTGCGCCCTGCTCCTGATCCCCTTCCTCACCGTGCTGCGCGAGGACGCCATCCACACCGCCGTCACCGCGGCGGCCCGCGGCCAGGAGCCGGATTAGGCCCTAACCGCCCAGCGGGACGCCGAGCAGCTCCTCGAGCCGGACGACGGTGTCGGCGGGGGCGGTGTGCCGCACGACGGCCATCCCCAGGTCCTGGGCGGGCGTGAGATTGCGGGCGGAGTCGTCCACGTAGACGCACGCGGCGGCCGGCAGGTCCATCCGCTCCAGCATGATGGCGTACAGCCCGGGCTCGGGCTTGCGCAGGCCGTGGTCGCCGGACAGCACCACGACGTCGTACCGCGTGCCGAGCTCGTGGCCCTCGTACGGGTCGTACGGCCCGGAGCCGAGGCTGTTCGACAGCACGCCCACCCTCACCCCGGCGGCGCGGGCCGCCCGCGCGGCGCCGACCAGCACGGGCTCGGGCCGTACCTCGGCCAGGACGCGGCCGAGGAGGTTCGTGGCGCCGACGCCCAGCAGGTCGGCCGTGCGCGCGTTCCACTCCGCCTGGGGGAGCACCCCGCGCTCCAGGTCCGCGAACAGCTCCCGGCCCACCGGATCGGCCGAGACGACGTCCGCGAAGGCATCGGGGGCCAGGCCCTCGCTCAGGCAGAAGGCGCGGGCGCTCTCCGACACCGGGGTGGTCAGCACCCCGCCGAAGTCGAGGATCAAGCCCTGTCGCCGCGGGTGGGACATCGGCGGCTCCTCACCGTGGGCGGGCCGTGACGCCGGAGCGTCCGGACACTTCCGATCGTGGCTGATTCCTTTCCCCGGCGTCAACGACGCACACCTGTCCACGGCCGGGCGCGCCGACGTGCGGCGATGCTCCGGGCGGCCGCGCCCGACTGGCCGCCCGGCCGCGACTCTGGTCACCTGGAGGCATCCTGTGGGCCCGAGGAGGATGACCGATGGACATCGGCGCACTGACCGACGAGACACTCCGTGACCTGCGCCGTCCGCGCGACTACCCGGCCGTGTCACTGCTGCTCCCCACCACCCGGCGCTCGCCGTACAGCACCGAGGACGGGGTGCGGCTGCGCAACACGGTCGCGGAGGCCAAGCGGCGGCTCGCCGAGGATCCCCGGGTGACCCGGGCCGCCCGGACCGACGTCGAGAACCGTCTCGACGCCGCGGCCGCGGAGGTCGACCTCACCCACACCACCGACGGCCTGCTGATCCTGGCCGCACCGGGCGAGCACCAGGTCTGGTACCTGCCGCGTTCGGTACCCCAGCGGGTGGTCGTCTCGGACACCTTCCTGACCCGCAACCTGGTCGCCGCCCGCATCGTCGAGGAGCCCTACTGGGCTCTGGTCCTCTCCGAGAGCGAGAGCCGCCTGTGGGACGGCGCGGGCGAGAACCTCACCGAGGTCACCGGCGACGGCTTCCCGGTCCGCCCCGCGCTCCCCGACCACGAGGACGCACTCCCCGGCCGCCACTTCGACAAGGTCGGCAAGCACGCGCTGACGCCCCGCGAGGAGGCCCACCTCGAGCGCGAGCGCCAGTACATGCGCACCGTCGCGGGCGCCCTGGCGCCCGTGGTGGACCGCACGCCCCGGCCGCTGTACGTCGTCGGCCTGCGGGAACAGATCGCCCTGTTCGAGAAGCTGCTCCCCGGCACCGGCGCCATCACGGCCCGCGTCGAGAACGGCGGGGCGAGCTCGAAGTCCGCGCACGAGCTCTTCGAGCTGCTGCACCCCGCCTTCGACGCGCGCCGCTCGTCGCGCCAGGGCGAGGTGCTGCGCCGCCTCAGCGACGCCCGCGGCCAGAAGCGCTACACCTCGGGCCTGGACGAGATCTGGCAGACCGTACGCCAGGGCCGGGTGGCCCTCCTCGCGATCGAGGACCACTACCAGGTGACCGCGAAGCTCGACGGGAACGGCGGCCACCCCCAGCGGGTGGAGACGCCCACCGAGCCCCTGCTGGCGGACCCCTCCATCCACGAGGACGTCGTGGACGAGATCGTGGAGAACGCGCTCCAGAGCGGCGCGGACATCGAGTTCGTCCCGGACGACACCCTCGCCTCCGAGGACCGCCTGGCGGCCGTCCTGCGCTACTGACGGAACGAACCGCCGACGGCGGGGAACGCCACGGCGGACGCCCCCGGCCGGGAGGACCCTCTCAGCCGGGGTTGTCCGTGTGGGTCAGGGTCTCCCACGCCACGAACAGGTTGTCCGTCCCGCGGCGGCGCGCCGGCAGGGCGGCCTCCTCGGGGTCCCGGAGCGCCCATCCCCGGCGGTTGCCCAGGTGGTTGAGGAGCACCTCGGTGTCGGGCCCCATCCTCACCTTCAGCTTCCCCTCGCACAGCCACGGGGGGACCGGGTCGCCCAGCTGGTAGCGGGCGTGGAAGTCCAGCGCCGCGCGCAGCCGCTCGGCGACCTCGTCGTAGAGGTCGACGCCCTGGTGCCAGGCGGTCTCCGCTACGTGGGCGGTGGCCGCGAGGGCGTAGCCGACGTGCGTGAAGTTGCGGCAGGTCTCCTGCGCGAGGCCGTCCACGAACCTGCGCTGGCCGAACCAGTACTCCCTGACCTCGTCCGCCGACGTGACGCGGCTGCCCCGCGGCCGCTGCGGCAGCGGCCCGTCCGAGCGCAGGTAGAAGTAGGCGGGAACGCGGTCGCGGAAGCGGCGCAGAGCCGTCTCGAAGGCCTCGGTGTCGTCGAGGAAGACCGCGATGCCCATGCTCGCGTCGGCCATGGTCAGGTCCCAGTTGCCGTTGTAGTCCGGGGCGCCGGGCGCGGTCAGGGGCAGGTAGGCGGTGCGCAGCATCGTGGCGAACCGCCGCACCCGGGCGCCGGGCCAGCCGTCGTAGGTGTAGCGCATGATCTCCCCGGCCCGTGCCCAGGAGCTGCCGGACCAGGCGGCCTGCAGCGGCGCGTTGCCCTCGGTGTGCTCCTCCACCACCGCCGACCAGGCGTCCATGATCTCGACGGCCTTCCGGGCGTGCGCGCGGTCGCGGGTGACGGACCACAGCAGGGCGTGGGTGTAGGCGGCGATCGCGTCCCGCCTCTCCTCCACGCACCCCCGGCCGGGGCGGGAACCGGGCGGGCACCGTACGACCTCGACCGGCGCCGCCGTGTAGTCGAGCGATCCGTACGCGCTGGACCGCATGGCCTCGAACGCCGACGCCCACGGCTCGGCGCCGTCGCGGACCCGCGCGCGGACCCGGTTCAGCTGAGTCCGGGTCAGCAGGACGCCGGGGTGCCGGAAGGCGTGCCCGGAATCGTCCCTGCGCGCGGGCGCGGCCGGAGCTGCCGACGCGTCAGAAGGCGTCAGGGGCGCCAGAGACGCCAGCGGCATGAGTACGGCGGCGAGTGCTGCGGCGACGGAAGTGCGCGGCAGTACGCCTCGTGAGAAGGGCAGGGGCACGGCCACCTCCGGTGCGACTATCCGCAAGCCTCACGCCCCGCGGCGGGAGCCGCCGGGTGAGTTGCGCCGATCGGCCGCCACGCGCCACCCTCCCCGAGTGATCGAAACGAGGGAACTGACAGCGGACGACTGGCCGGTGTGGCGGCGCCTGCGCCTGGCGGCGCTCGCGGACGCGCCGGACGCCTTCGGCTCGCGGCTCGCGGACTGGCAGGGCGACGGCGACACGGAGGAACGGTGGCGGGCGCGCCTGAGCATCCCCGGCTCGCTCGACCTGGTCGCCGTGGTCGACGGGGAGTCAGCCGGCATGGCCAGCGGCGTCCCCGGTCCCGGGGCCGGCGTCGTCGAGCTGATCTCGCTGTGGGTCGGACCCGGCGCGCGGGGCCGGGGCGTGGGGGACCGCCTCGTACGGGCGGTGGAGGACTGGGCCCGGCGCGGGGGAGCGGAGGTCCTGCGGCTCGAGGTGGCACCCGACAACGCCCGGGCGATCGCGCTCTACCGGCGCCACGGGCTCGAGGACACCGGCCGGCGCGGCGAGGCGCGGCCCGACGGCCGGAGGGAACACGTCATGGCCAAGCGGCTCGCGCGCCGGGAGCCCTGAGGGCCCGGACCTCTGCCGCGCCTACCGCGCCCGCACGGTCGCCCGGACCGGGACGGCCGGCAGGAGGAGGAGGCCCACGGCGGGCACGCCGTCGTGGGGGTCGGCCTCGAGGTGGAAGCGCTGGGCCAGCGCGGCCAGCACCAGCGTCGCCTCGACGAGCGCGAAGCGCGCGCCGAGGCAGGTGCGTTGTCCCCCGCCGAAGGGGAACCACGCGTGGTCCGGCACGACGTCCGGGGCGCCGGCGTCCCAGCGCTCGGGCCGGAAGGCCGCCGGGTCGCGGAACCACCGGGGGTCGCGGTGGGTGGCCCACTGGCTGCACCACATGACCGTGCCCGCCCGGACGGGGGCCCCGTCCAGCGCGGCCTCCTTCCCGGCCACGGCGGTGATGACCCACGCGGGCGGGTACAGGCGCAGCGCCTCCTTGACGACCTGCCGGGTCCAGGGGAGCCGTTCGTAGTCCTCGTACGCGGGCGGCCGGCCGCCGAGCACCCGGTCCAGCTCCTCGGTGAGCCGGGCGCGGGCGTCGGGGGAGCGCGCGAGCAGCAGCCAGGTCCAGGTCAGGGTCGTGGAGGTGGTCTCGTGGCCCGCTGCCCACAGCGTCACGGCCTCGTCGCGCACCTCACGGGCCGTCAGGGCGCGGCCGTCCTCGTCGCGGGCGGCGAGGAGGCGGCCCAGCAGGTCGTCCTGGCGGGCGTCGGCGGGGTCCGCGGACCGCCGTGCGTCGATCAGCCGCCGGATCTCCGCGTCGACCACCGCCACGGCGGCCAGCAGGCGGCGCCGCCAGGGCGGCCGCGCCCAGGACGGCAGGAACAGATTGACGCCGCCCCGCAGCTCCGTCGCCAGCTCGCGCTGGATCACGGCCATCGCGTCGCCGAGGCGGCCGCCGTCGTCCTCGAGGTCGTTCCCGAAGAGGGTGCGGACCACGATCCGCTGCGTGAGCCGCGTCATCTCGCGGCGCACGTCGAGGCGTTGCCCGTCGCGCCAGGTGCCGGCCAGCGCGGTCGAGCAGTCGACCATGGTGGCGGCGTACGTGCGCACGTGGCGGGGGCGGACGGTCGGCTGGACCAGGGCCCGCTTGCGGCGCCAGTCGGCGCCCTTGCTCAGCAGGACGCTGTCGCCGAGCAGCTGTTTGAGGGCCCAGCCGATCTCGAGGGGCTCGTAGGTCTGCTCGACCGCCGCGAGGAGTTCGGCGATGTGGTCGGGGCGGGAGAGGAAGAGGCTCCTGCGCGGGCCGAGCCGCCAGGTGACGACGTCGCCGTAGTCGTCGCGCAGCCGGCTGAAGAAGGCCAGCGGATCCCTGCCGAAGGCGAGGAGATTGCCGAGCAGGGGCAGGCCGCGCGGCCCGGGGACGGGGCGTGCGGGTGCTTCGGACGCGACCATGAGGGACATTTTTCCGCTTTCCCGGCCGAACATGAAATACGGCTTACGGGTGATATCGGGGTGTGTGCGCATGGATGAACGAACGCTCGGGCGGCCTCATGCGGGGCCTCACGCCCTCATGCGCGGCGCAGGCCGCGGAGCACCTTGCCCTCGGTGCTGAGGTAGCCGTGGGCGTAGTCGAAGCGGGGGGTGTCGGCGAAGGTGAGGTAGAGCCACTTGAAGTTCTCGGCGAAGACGTAGGCGGGGCAGTGGTCGCCCTTGGGCATGGGCCGCCGGGTGACATCGGTGACGACCGTGTAGCCGCCCGGGACGCGGTGGTGCTTCCTGAGGTTCTGGAAGTAGCGCCAGGCCGTCGTGCGGTAGTACGGATCGCCCGTCTGCCAGTAGAGCTGGAAGGCGCAGTTGGCGTACTCGGGGCGCAGCTCGTTCCTGGGGTCGACGGCCTGCAGACGGGTGCAGTCGATCTGTTCCGGGATGACGGAGTACTTGTCGAGGACGGCCGTCCACGACCGGTAGTAGTCGGCCGCGAGGTCGTTGTCGCCGCCCACGGGCAGGATGGCGACGGCCAGGGAGGACTGGCGCCGGCTCGTGGTCGCCCCGGTGCGGAAGTCGACGTGCCGGAACCAGAGCAGCCCGTCGGTCCGCTCGGTCTGGTGCCGGCGCAGCGCGTCGTCGAGCGTGCGGAACCAGTCCCGGCAGTCCTCGTCGCCGAACATCTCCCACGCGCCCCACAGGTACTCGTAGAACGAATCCGCGGGTGGGTCGACGGCGATGGCCTGCTGGTCGGCCCACCGGCCGGTCTCGACGTTCATGGTGGTGGCGAGCAGGTCCAGCCGCGAACGGCGTTCCACCACCGCGCGCATGGCGCGCTTGGCGGCCCGGCGGTAGCGGGGGTCGCCGGTGAGCTCGGACAGGACGCCGAACTCCAGGATGTTGGTGCCGATCTCGGCCACCGGCGAGACGGCGCCCGAGACGCGGCCGGTGCGGAGGTTGACGTACCGGTAGGGCATGCCGGTCGGCGACTTGGTGAAGGCCGGCAGCAGCCGGTCGGTGAGGTCGGCGCAGAGGTCGAGCAGGGCCCGCCTGCCGGTGGCGAGATAGCCCGCGAGCAGGCCGCCGACCAGGCGGATGGTCGTCTCGAAGACCTGGAAGTCGGCGTCGATGTCGAAGTCCAGGTGGTCGAGGATCCACCGAACGCACCGGTCGGTCTCGTCGTCGAGCCCCATCAGATGGTGGGTGTCGAGCGCCTCGACGATCGACAGGCCGACCGGGTACCCCCGGGCGAAGAACTCGCGGTGGCCGCCCGAGACCGGCAGGACCTCGTCGTGGCCCCAGGCGTACCGCTTGTACCCCTCCCAGGCGTGGAGGAATTCGTCGCGGATCTCCCGGGCCTTCGCGGCGTCCGGCCGCGTGCCGGGCGTCGCCCGCCGGGCGCCCGCCGCGGCGGTGGTGCCGGGCCCGCCGCCCAGGGCGAGGCCGCTCGCGGCCGCGAGCGCGTACAGCATGCCGCGACGGGACGCGTACGCCCCGGACGAAGTGTCGATCATTTCGGGAGGGTCCTCCTGACCACGCGCGCCGGGCCCGGTGGGGTGAGCGGTGATCGCAGTATGGGGCGCCGCCGCCGCTCTCCCCGGCAGGCGCGGCGCCGGGACCGCCCCTCGGCGTGACGGGCGTCGCCCGGAGGTTGACCCCGCCCGGGGCCGAAGGCGTGCGGGTCAGCCGGGGAAGCGGAGGAACCGCGGCGGCACGGTCTCCGTCAGCCACACCCCGTTCTCCGTCACCCGGAAGACGTGCCCCGCCGCGCGCATCGCCGCGGCGTCCACCGCCAGCACCACGGGCTTGCCGCGCCGGGCGCCGACGCGCTCGGCGGTCTCCCGGTCGGCCGACAGGTGCACGTGGTGGCGGCCCATGGGCGACAGTCCCTCGGCCCGTATCGCCGCCACGGTGCGGGAGACGGTGCCGTGGAAGAGGTACGGCGGGGGCTCGGCCGCCGGCAGCCCGAGGTCCACCGCGACCGAATGCCCCTGCCGTGCCCGGATCCGGTCCTCCTCCAGCGCGAACCGCTGCTTGTCGTTCGTGGCCACCACGTGCTCCAGCTCCCGGCGGCTGATGGGGAAGCCGTGGGCCGCCGCGGCGGCCAGCAGGACGTCGACGTCCACCCAGCCCTGCGGGTCGAGGCTGATGCCGATGTGTCCGGGCCGGTGGCGCAGGTGCTGCGAGAGGTACTTCGAGACCCGTACGGTCCGTCGTTCGTCCATGCCCCCAGCCTGCCTCGCCGGACGGGGCGGGGTCAGCCGGTTTTTCCGCGTGCGGCGGCCCGGAAGGTCAGGCCCAGGGGGCCAGCGGGTACCAGATGAGGTCCCGGCGGGCGAGGATCCTCACGTCCCAGTACAGGACCATGAACACGCCCGCGGCGATGAAGGCCGCCGCCGTCAGCGCGGACGCGCGGCTGGGCTTCGCGGCGAACCAGCCGTACAGCCGCTCGCCCGCCAGCCCGGCGACGAGCAGGAAGAGCACGGCCATGATCAGGATGTTGCCGAGGGCCTGCAGGCTGAACGCCGCGGCGCCGTAGAGGACGTTGTGGCTCTCCGCCGCGTCGCGGAAGAGCTGACGGAACAGCGGATAGGGGCGGCCTATGAGGAACGAGCCGGTCAGCGCGCCCATGACGACCATCGGGGCGTTGGGGAAGCGTGCCGAGAGGCGGGCCAGCGGATCGCGGACCAGGCCCAGCGAGGCGAGGCCGAGATAGGCCATGAACAGGCCGACCAGGCCGAACACCACCATGGCCTGGATCAGCCGGGGCGAGAAGCCGCCCGCCGTGGTGGAGGCCTGGAACTGGGGCATGCGGGTGCCGGCCAGCGCGACGATCACGCCGTAGACCGCCGACACCGCGACCGATCCCGCGGCCAGCAGGCCCAGCGGCCTGATCATGTGGGCCATCCGCCCGCGCCGGGTCGGCACGCACCCGGCCAGCGGGGCGATGGCGCTGAAGGCGGCCACATTGCAGGCGGTGAACGTGCCCGCCACCCCGGTGGCGAGGGCGAAGGCGATCCCGCCCAGGGCTCCGGTGATGGGGGTCTCGCGCGAGTCGTGGCCCAGCAGCGTGTCGGCGACGTTGCCGCCGATGGTCCGGTCGACGAACTCGGCCGACCACACCACCGTCAGCGCGAATCCGAAGAGCGCGGCCAGGGCGATGACCAGGGTCCGGCGGCCGGGGAAGAATCCGTTGACGAAGAGGGACGTCGCCGGGGCCGTCCCGCTCCGCCCGGGTATGAGGGGACGTCGGGCGTCGGGTCTGTCGGGTGCCTGGGTCATCTGCTGGCCTTTCCCGGGGGCGGCTTGCCGTCGGCCCGGAAACTACTCGCGGTCCGCCCCGCCGGGGATCTGCCGGGCGGGGATTCAGCACGCCGGAAGAAGGCGGCGGGGCGGGGCCGCGGAAGGGCTCAGGCGAGGTTCTTCTCCAGGGCCGCGAGGTACTTCTTCATCGAGTGGTCCCTGATCCCGTCGGAGGCCGGGGCGAAGGGGTCCGCGGTGGCGCCCTTGAGGCGGTCGGTCACGCCGCCCAGCAGGGTGACGGACTCGCGCACCTTCCCGGAGGAGTCGATGTAGCGCAGCGCGTCGACGTGGGTGTAGGCGGGCTCGGGCGGCAGCTGCGGCACGATGTCGTTGTTGTTGACGAAGCGGTACATCCGCTTCTTGAAGCCCCTGTTGTGGGCGTCGGCGAGGACACGGTCGCAGGTGCGGGGCTGCCCGAAGGTGTAGATCCCGTCCGCCTGCAGCCTCGGTTCCTCCAGGTGCATGCGGCACCCGGCGAGCATCGCCAGCGCGCCGCCCAGGCTGTGGCCGGTGAACCACACGGTCTGGCCGTTGTCGCGGAACTCCGCGAGCGCGTCCCGGACGCCGGGGAAGACGGACTCCAGCGCCTGGCCGAAGCCGTAGTGGACGTAGCCCGTACGCGCCGGGCCGGGCCACGGCGGGGTGGTGGCGTCCGACAGCCAGTCGCGGATCTGCGCCGGCTCGGTGCCCCGGAACGCAGTGATGATCATGTGGTCCCCGGCGATCGTGTACGCCTGGGTGTCCTCCAGGGGGAACGGCGGGGTGAACCGCGTGTGGTGGTGGCGCACCCGGCCGAACCCCCAGCTCTTCGCCTCCCGTTCGATGGCACCCTCGTCGTGGTAGGCGAGCTCGGCGGCCCGCGCCAGCCAGTAGGCGTGCGCGAGGCTGTAGTCGGTGGCGTGGTGATCGATGGCCGGTGCGGGCACGGCGGGCTCCTTCGGGTGGCGGCCTCGGATGACGGCCTGGCGGCGACCTCGCCGGGACGATAGCGGCCGGCGGCGGCCCCGGACACCCGTACCGGCGCCGACACGGAGGTCCGCCACACCGATGGGTGGCTTCCGCGCCCTCAGTAGGACTGAAGCTCTATCAGATGGCCCTCGGGGTCGCGGAGATGGGCGGTGCGCAGGTCCGGGCCCCAGTCGGGCCGGTCGGTGGCGGGGGCGACCGGGGAGGCGCCGTGGCGCAGGCACAGCGCCAGTGCGGCGTCCACGTCCCGGACCCGGCAGACGAACATCACCCGGTCCTGGGCGGCGGACGGCCCGGCGGGCAGGACCGTGGTGCCGGCGACCGCCGCCATCGCGGCGCGGTCGAAGAGCGCGAGGGCGGCCTGGCCGTCGACGTCCCAGTTGGCGTACGGGCCCGCCGCGGTGCCCTTCTGCAGGACGGCGCCGGTCAGCTCCGGCAGGACGGCGGCGTAGAAGGCGAAGCAGTCGGCGAAACGGGTGGTGAGCAGGCGGCAGTACAGGGCGTCCACGGTGGCGGCTCCATTCGTAGGTACGCACCTACTATAGGTGCTGACCTATGATGTCGGTATGGACCTTCCCCCCAGCCTCCTGCGGCTCGACACCTACGTCCTGTCGAAGATCGGCAAGACGGCCCGCGCCCGGCTCTCCGAGCGCCTGGCCACCCGCGGCCTGCGGCTGTGGCACATGGCGGTGCTGGCCGCCCTCGCGGACTTCGGCCCGCACATCCAGCGGGAGCTGGCGTCCCGGCTGGACCTGCACCCCAGTGACGTGGCGAAGGTGATCGACACGCTCGTCGCCGGCGGCGCCGTCGAGCGCCGCCAGGACCCGGCCGACCGCCGCCGGGTGCGCGTCGACATCACCCCCGCCGGCCGGTCCCTGCTGGGCGAGCTCGAGCACGAGGCCGGCACGGTCCGGGACGGGATCCTCGCCCCGCTGAACCCGTCCGAGCGCGCGGAGCTGTCGCGGATGCTGCACCGCGTCTTCGACGGGCTCCACGCGCCCGGGAGCCACTGACCCGGCCGTACGCCGCCGTCGCGCGCCACCTCACGGCAGCAGCTGCTCGGCCCAGATCACCTTGCCCTCGGCCGTGTACCGGGTGCCCCAGCGCTCGGCCAGCTGTGCCACCAGGAACAGGCCGCGGCCGCCCTCGTCCTCGGCCGCCGCGTAGCGCAGGTGCGGCGAGGTGCTGCTGGTGTCGGACACCTCGCAGATCAGGGCCCGGTCATGGAGCAGCCGGACGCCGATCGGGCCGGTGGCGTGCCGGATGGCATTGGTGATCAGCTCGCTGAGGATCAGCTCGGTGGTGAACCCCGCCTCCTCCAGGCCCCACTCGCCCAGCTGCCGGGTGACGTCCGCCCGCGCGGCCGCCACCACCGCCGGGTCGGCGGGCAGCTCCCAGGTGGCGATCCGGTCGGCCTCCAGGACCCGGGTACGGGCGATGACCAGGGCGATGTCGTCGGCCTGGCGCGCGGGCAGCAGCGCACCGAGCACCGCGTCGCAGATCTCCTGCGGCGACCGGCCGGGCTGCGCCAGCGTGGTGGCGAGGATCTCCAGGCCGACGTCGATGTCCCGCGTGCGGTCCTCGATGAGCCCGTCGGTGTACAGGGCCAGGCTGCTGCCCTCGGGCAGCTGCAGCTCCACGGCCTCGAAGGGCAGCCCGCCCAGGCCGAGCGGCGGCCCCGCGGGCAGCTCCGGGAACTCCACCGTGCCGTCGGGACGCACCAGCGCCGGCAGCGGATGGCCGGCCCGGGCCATGCTGCACATGCCGCTGGACGGGTCGTAGATCGCGTACAGGCACGTGGCGCCGGCGATCGCCGCCTCCCCGTCCACGTCCGCCGCCTCCTGGTCGATCCGGCCGATCAGCTCGTCGAGGTGGCTCAGGAGCTCGTCCGGCGGCAGGTCCAGGGAGGAGAAGTTCTGCACGGCCGTGCGCAGCCGGCCCATCGTCGCGGCGGCGTGCAGCCCGTGGCCGACCACGTCACCCACGACCAGGGCCACCCGGGCGCCGGGCAGCGGGATCACGTCGAACCAGTCGCCGCCCACCCCGGCCTGGGCCGGCAGATAGCGGTAGGCGATGTCGAGGGCGCTCTGCTCGGGCACGCCGCGCGGCAGCAGGCTGTGCTGCAGGGTCACGGCCATGGTGTGCTCGCGGGTGAAGCGGCGGGCGTTGTCGATGCACACCGCCGCCCTGGCCGACAGCTCCTCGGCCAGGGACAGGTCGTCCTCCTCGAACGTCTCGCTGCTCTGCGCCCGCCAGAAGTTCACGATGCCCATCAGGACCCCGCGCGCCTTGAGCGGAACGGTGATGAGCGAGTGGAAGCCGTAGTCGAGGATCTCCTGCGTGCGGGCGGGGTCCTGGGTGCGCCAGCCCGCGGAGACCCGCAGGTCGGGCACGATCACGGCCTGTCCGGTGACGAAGCCCGTCGCCTGCGGGGTGGTCGCGGCGAAGCTGTGCACCTCTCCCGCCCGGTACAGGGGATGGTCGTCCGGGGTGCCGCTCAGCGCCACCCGGCGCAGCTCCGGGGCCTCGTGGCCCAGCCCGGTCCGGGGCTCCTCGCCGCGCAGCACCGGCTCGGCCAGGTCGACGGAGACGTAGTCGGCGAACCGGGGGGAGGCCACCTCGGCGAGTTCCTCGGCGGTGCGCTGCACGTCCAGGGTGGTACCGATGGCCACGCTCGCCTCGTACAGCAGCCGCAGCCGGCCACGCGCCACCTCCGCCTTGCCCGCGAGCGCGCGCAGCTCGGTGGAGTCCCGCAGGGTGGCCACGCTGCCCGGCGGCCCGCCCCGGCGGTCGGTCGGCCGCTGGTTCACCGCCAGCAGCCGGTCCCCGACGGGCAGCACCTCGTCGGTGGCCACCCGGCGGGACGCGAGGAGCTCGGCCATCCGGGGGTCGAGGCCCAGGGCGCCGACGCTCTGCCCCTCCACGTCCGGGGGCAGGTCCAGGAGCCGGCGCGCCTCGTCGTTGGCGAGCAGGACGTGGCCGTCGCCGCTGACGATGACCACGCCCTCGCGCACCGCGTGCAGAACCGCGTCGTGGTGCTCGTACATCCGGGTCATCTCGACCGGGCCGAGACCGTGGGTCTGCCGCCGCAGCCGGCGGGTCACCAGCGCCGTGCCGCCCGTCGCGAGCGCGAGGGTGACGGCGCCGGTGCCCAGGACGACCGGCAGCTGCCGGTCGACCGCGCTGCTCACCGAGCTGACCTTGAGCCCGGACGAGACCATGCCGACGACCTTGCCGCGGTCCGTCACCGGCACCACGACCTGCAGTTCCTCGCCCAGGGGGCCATGGACGTCCTCGACCGTGACATGGCCCTGCAACGATGGCGCGATCGTGCCGACGAACTTCTTGCCGATCTCCTGCGGTGAGGGGTGGGTGTAGCGGATGCCGTCGCGGTTCATCACCACGAGGAAGTCGACGCCGCCCTGGCGGCGGGCGGCCTCGGTCAGCGGCTGGAGCTTGGCGGACGGGTTGGGGCCGCGCATGGTCTCCACCAGGCCCGGTGAGTGGGAGAAGGCCTCGGCGGCCGCCAGCGAGCGGTCGCGCGCCGCCTGGAACCTGTCGCTGCGCGCCTGCAGCAGCAGCGTCACCACCGCCGCCACGATGAGCAGCAGCACGATCAGGACCTGCAGCACGAACATCTGCCCGGCGACGCTGCGGTCGGCGACCGACCGCAGGCGCCGAGCCCACGGCAGCCGTGCGCCCGCGCGCCACTGTCGCCGCTCACGCCGGCTACCTCGGCGCCGACCGGCGAACCAGCGACCCGATGGCCTCCAGGAGCGGCCCCGGATTCGGGCCATACCCCATGTCTACCCCGCCCTCTTCCGCCGCGCGAACGGTACGCGCCACCCTGTGGCCCTCTCCGGATGCGGACCCCGCCCGGCGAGGGCAGCGTGGGCAGGACGAAAAGGACGGGCCGGCATGCCGCGGAACGGAGCACACGACAACACCCCGGACCGCCCCGGCGCCCGGCGGGGCCGGGGCGCGGACGACGCCCGGGACGCACCGGCGGGCCGGCAGCCGCGGACCGGGCGTCACGAGTCGCCCGAGGAACGCGCCGACCGCCGCTGGAACGAACTGCTCCAGGAGGTCCGCGTCGCCCAGACCGGCGTCCAGATCCTCTTCGGCTTCCTGCTGACCGTCGTCTTCACGCCCAAGTTCACGACCCTCACGGCCACGGACCGGACCATCTACATCGTCACCGTCGTGCTCGGCGCGGCCACCATGGGAGCCCTCATCGGGCCCGTCTCCTTCCACCGGCTCGTCACGGGGCACCGCCTCAAGCCCCAGACCGTCACCTGGGCCTCCCGGCTGACGCTCGTGGGCGTCGTGCTGCTCCTGGCCACGATCGTCTCGGCACTCCTGCTCGTCCTGCGCATCGCCCTGCACTCCTCGGCGGTGCCCTGGATCGTCGCGGGGCTCAGCACGTGGTTCCTGCTGTGCTGGTTCGGGCTGCCGGCCTGGGCCCGGCACCGCTACGCGCGCGGGAGACAGCCGGAATAGCCGGAACAGGCCGCCCGCGTCGCGTGCCGCCCCTCGCATCCCGTGCGGTCGCCGACCGGCCGGCCGTAAAGCCCGGGCGCCACCGGCTTCCCCCGGTCTACCGTGAGGTCATGACTCCCGCGCGGTACGAGGCCCACTGCTCCGAAATCGTCGCCCAGACCCGCCACTTGGCGTCCACCGTCAAGGACGCCGACCTCACGGTCCCCGTGCCGTCCTGCCCGGGCTGGAACCTCGGCCAACTGCTGCTCCACGTCGCCGGTGCCCATCGCTGGGTCGAGTCGATCGTACGGACCCGGGCGACGGAACCCGTCCCCGACGACCTGGTCAACGACGTCTCCGGCGACATCGGCCAGGGGGCCGCCGTCCTCGCCGGCCGGCTCGAGGAGGGGGCCGGGCGGCTGGCGGACGCGCTGCGCGCCGCCGGGCCCCACGCGGAGGTCTGGACGGTGGTCCCGGGCGAGTCCATCGGGTTCTGGGCCCGCCGGATGACGCACGAGACGGTCGTCCACCGGGCCGACGCCGCGCAGGCGGTGGGCGCGGACTTCACCGTCGACGAGCGCGTGGCCGCCGACGGCCTCGACGAGTGGATGGCGTTCGGCTCGCTGCCGCAGGTCTTCGAGGAGGCGCCCGCGACGCGCGAGCTGCTCGGCCCCGGCGCCACCCTGCAGTTCCACGCCACCGACACCGCACCCGGAGACGGGGCCGGGTGGCTGGTCGACCTCACCGGCGACACGATCACCTGGCGCCGGGCGCACGAGGCGGCCGCCGTGACCGTACGCGGCCCGCTGACCGGCCTGTTGCTGGCCGTCTACGGCCGGCGCCCGTACCCCGGCACGGACGTCGAGATCCTCGGCGACGCGCGGCTGTTCGAGCGGTGGCTGGACTGTGTCAGCTACTGGCTCCACGAGTGAGCGGCGTACGCGTACGCGCCCGCGCTCACTGCTCGTAGGCGTCCACCAGCGCCTGAATGTCGATCTTCTTCATCTGGAGCATGGCCTTCATGACCCGGCCCGCCTTGACCGGGTCGGGGTCGCTCAGCAGCTCGTTCAGCTTCCTCGGGTTGACCTGCCACCACAGCCCGAACCGGTCCTTCAGCCAGCCGCACTGGCCCTCCTCGCCGCCGGCGCCGAGCTTCTCCCAGAGCTCGTCGACCTCCTCCTGGGTGACGCAGTCGACGGACAGCGAGACGGCCTCGTTGAAGGTGAAGTGCGGCCCGCCGTTGAGCGCGATGAACTGCTGGCCCGCGAGCTCGAAGGTGACGGTCATGACCGTCCCGGCCTTCCCCGGCCCGGCCTCGCCGTAGCGCTGCACGTCCACGATCCGGGAATCGCCGAAGACGGACATGTAGTGGCGCACCGCCTCCTCGGCCTGGTCGTCGAACCACAGAAACGGCGTGATCTTCTGCATGACGTCGTCATACCGGACCGGGCCCGGCCGTCCCGCCGAAAGCGGCCCCGCGTCACCCAAGGTCACCCGACCGGGCTCGCCCGGTGGTGAGCGGCTCCCCGCCCGCCGGTCCGGCCGGCGACGGGGCGGAGGGTTCGGGACGGGGGCGGACGAGGCGGTGCTGGGCCAGGCAGGCGGCGGCGATGACCGTGCCGAAGGCGGTCCAGCCCAGGGGGCCGGTGGCGATGGCGGCGGTGACGGCCAGCGGGCCGACGGCGCGCTGGCTCGCCTGGGCCAGGCCGTGGACGCCGAGGTAGGAGCCCTGGGACTCCTCGGGGGCGAGGGCGACCGACAGTTCCCAGGAGACGGTGGCGTGCAGCATTTCGGCGAGGGTGAAGCCGGCGGCCGCCACGGTGAGGGCGATGCTCGCGGGCACGGCCCCGTCCACGGCGGAGGCCGCCATGGCGACGCCGGAGGCCAGGAAGGTGAGGGAGAGTGGCAGCAGGAGGCCGCGGGCCGCGCTCGTCGTGGCGCCGAAGCGGGCCAGCGGGACCTGGAGCCCCACGACCAGCACGTTGTTGAGGACCATCAGCAGGGGGACGAGGCCGTGCGGGGCGTCGGTGGCGTGGACGGCCCACAGGGACAGGCCGACCTTGAAGATCGCGTCGTCGAGGAAGAGCACGGTGTCCGTGGCCACGTACGCCAGGTAGGTCCGGTCGCGCCAGGGGTTGGTGGTGCGGGCGCCGGGAGCGGGCCGGCTGCCGCCGGCGACGATGCGGGCCGGGGCGGCGGCCTCGGCGCAGCTCAGGGTGATCAGCGCGGCCGCGACGAAGGAGAGGGAGTCCCCGAGGAGCAGGATCCGGTAGACGGTGGTGGTGCCGGCGGCGAGGGCGGCGGCCGCGCCGAGGCCGCCGAGGGCCCAGCCGACGTTGGCGACCGTGCGGTTGACCGCCTGGTAGCGAACGCGCTCGGCCCCCGCGACGCGGGTGCCGTACAGCTTGGTGAGCACGCTCGCCGCCCTGTCGCCGAACCCGGCGAGCGCCGAACACACCAGCAGCGACGTGAAGTCGGTCGTCACCAGCAGCCCGAGGGCGGCCGCCGCGCGCAGCACCTGGCACGCGGCGAGCACCCGGGTGAGCGGCAGGCGGTCCGCCAGCCGGCCGCCGACCGGCGCACCCGCGACGCCGACGACCCCGGCGGCGGCCGCCAGCGTGCCCACCTGGGCCACGCTCAGGTGGGTGACATAGGTGAAGTACAGCACCGAGGTCGCGGCCCACAGGCCGTTGCCGGTGCGGTCGACCAGCGCGACCGCGAGCATGCGCCGCCCGTCCCGGCCTCCCGGTATGCGCGCGGTGAGTGCGGCCCATCGCTGTGTCGGGCTCACGTCGTCCCCCCTGATCCCT
This sequence comes from Streptomyces griseocarneus, assembly GCF_014655595.1. Taxonomy (GTDB): domain Bacteria; phylum Actinomycetota; class Actinomycetes; order Streptomycetales; family Streptomycetaceae; genus Streptomyces; species Streptomyces griseocarneus. The sequence continues at coordinate 34,586 of NZ_BNBL01000005.1, forward strand.
CGTCCGACGTCAGACGCCTGAAGCGCTTGCCGTCGGCTATGTATTGATACATAATCAGTTACGTGACAATACGATATGGGATCACCGGCGGTACGGCCAAGGCCATTTCCGCCTCGGTCGAACGCGCCGTGACCGAAGGCGCCCTGGGCCCCGGCACCGCCCTCCCGCCGGTGCGCCGGCTTGCGGACGACCTCGGCGTCAGCCCCGGCACCGTCGCGACCGCCTACAAGGAATTGCGGCAGCGCGGCATCGTCGTCACCCGCGGCCGCGCCGGCACGGTCGTCGCCCAGGGCCCCGGCGTGGCGTCGCGGCGGCCGCCGAAGGTGCCCGAGGGCCTGCGCGACCTGGCCGGAGGACACCCCAACCCCGCCCTCCTGCCCGACCTGGTGCCGCCCGTACGCCTCTCGCCCGGCACCCGCTCGCACCGCTCGGTGCCACGGCTGCCGCGCCTGGAGGAGACGGTCCGCGAGTGGCTCGCGGCCGACGGCGTCCCGGCCGGGCACGTCACCTTCGCGCACGGAGCGCTGGACATGATCGGACGGCTGCTGTCCGTCGAGCTCCGGCCGGGAGACGCCGTGGCCGTGGAGGACCCCGGCTACCACCACCTGCTCGACCTCGTCACGGCCATGGGCCTGCGCACGGTCGCGGTCACCGTCGACGACGAGGGCATGCGCCCCGAGGCGCTGCGCGCCGCGCTCCGGGCGGGCGTACGGGCCGTCGTGTGCAGCCCCCGCGCCCAGAACCCGTACGGCGGGTGCTTCTCGCCGGGACGCCGTGACGCGCTCGCCGGCATCCTGCGCGAGGCCCCCGACGTGCTCGTGATCGAGAACGACTTCGCCACCGAGATCGCCGGAGCCCCCCTCCACACGGTGACCGGGGGCGGCCTCGCACGCTGGGCGCACGTGCGGACCGTGACGAAGTACCTGGGCACGGACCTGCGGTGGGCGGCCGCCGCGTGCGACGCGACCACACTGGCCCGGCACGACGGGCGGCTGCTGCTCACCTCCGGCTGGGTGAGCCACCTGCTCCAGGAGACGGTGCTCGGCCTGATGGGGGACGCCGCGACGGACGCGCTCGTCGGGCGGGCACGGGAGGAGTACGCGCGCCGGCGCCGGACCCTGATCACCGAACTCGGGCGGCACGGCATCGCGGCCCACGGCGCGAGCGGCATGAACGTGTGGGTGCCGGTGCGGGACGAGTCGGCCGTCGTCAACGGGCTGCGCACGCACGGCTGGTGGGTCGCCGCCGGGGCCCGCTTCCGCATCGGCACCGCGCCGGGAGTGCGGATCACCACGGCCGAGCTGCCGCCGTCCGACGGGGCGCGCCTGGCCCGGGACTTCGCGGCCGTCCTGGGTGAGTCCCAGGCCACGTACGGGGGGTGAGGCCGCCGCCCGGGCGGCCTCGGGCGGCCGTCCGCCGGGCGGGCTCAGGCCGGGCTCAGGCCGCGAGCCGCCCGGTCGTGTGGCCGATGATCGCGGCCGTGAGCGGGGCGAGGACCTCTTGGGGCAGGGCGTGGCCCATGCCCGGGATCTCCACGACGCGCGCCCCGCGGACCGCCTGGGCGAGGTGCTGCGGGTGCGGCGGCGGGAAGACCGGTTCGGCGGGGGCGGCGACGACGAGGGTGGGCACGCGGTTCGCGGCCAGCTCGTCGGTGCGCAGCAGCCCCGAGTCGTCGGCGCGGCCGTGCGCGGTGCTGACGGTGTAGTGCCCGGTGTGCTCGATGACCCGGCGCTCGAGGGCGCGGAAGTACTCCGCATCGAAGGGCAGTTGCCCGCCGCTCAGCACCCTCCAGTGTTCGACGCGCCGCTCCAGCTCGGCGTCCAGTCCCCGGTCCTCGACGGGCCGGGCCCACATCTCCAGCACCTCGGGCGCGATGCCGGGCAGCTCCGCGACCGGGACCAGGGTGCCGTCCGGGCGGGCGTAGGGGGCGGTGCTGAGCGCGCACGTACCCATCAGCGTGGCGCTGAGCAGGCGGCCGGGGTGGTCGGCGATCAGCAGCTGCGCCAGCATCCCGCCCAGCGACAGGCCGGCGACGTGGGCGCGTTCGATGCCCAGGCCGTCCAGGACCGCGACGGCGTCCCGCGCGAGGTCGGCGATGGCGTACGGCTGCCGCTCGAAGGGCCAGGTGGAACGGCCCGTGTCGCGGTGGTCGTAGCGGATCACGCGGTGGTGGACGGCGAGCGCGTCCACCAGCTCCTCCGGCCAGCCCGTGCCGGAGGCCTGCGCCCCCATGATCAGCAGCAGCGGCGGGGCGTCGGCGGCGCCGCGCTCCTCCGCCCACAGGCGAATGCCGGGTGCCGCGTCGATGAAGTGCTCCATGGGTTTCCCTCCCGTGGCCGGTGAAGACCCCTTGAAGATACGAGACGTCTCGTCTCGCAGTCAAGATCGAGCCCGTCATCCGGGCGGACATCTCCCGGGCGCACCGAGGGCGGGCCCCGCTCTATATAGGACGCTCTCCGTCCTGCAGCGCTCCTAGTGTCGCAACCGGAACGGGCCCCGCTTCGGCGTGAGGATGTCCGTCACCCCTTGGTTTTCCCTTGCGAAGAGGAGCAGCGATCCCCATGAGCAATACGTCCGGTACGGCCGCCAACGGGGCCCGGGTGAAGTGCGCGGCCTTCTGGGGCCACGACGGCAAGGCGCTCGCCGAGTTCTACGCCGCCGCCCTGGGGTGGAAGGTCACCGAAACCTACGGCGATGCCGCAGCGATGATCAGCGACGGCACGACGCGTTACGTCTTCTACACGGCCGAGCGATTCGAGGCCCCGAACTGGCCCCAGGACGAGCTCGTCTTCCACCTCGACCTGAGCTTCGACGACGTCGAGGCCGCCGAGGACCGCCTGGTCTCCCTGGGCGCCACCAAGCCCGAGCACCAGCCCGGCGGCAAGCACTGGACGGTGCTGCTGGACCCCTCCGGCCAGCCCTTCTGCATCAGCGCCAACCGCGGCTGAGGCCCCTCACACGCCGTGCGCGCACCCTCGCGCGCGGTGCGCCGCGGGGGCCCCGGATGTGAGGCCGCCCATAGGGGCCAGATCACTTACGAAAGCGAATAGTGATCCCCCTCGGGGTGCGAAATGGGAATTCCCCGCCGTTCGCGCCCCTGCCTTTCCGATTGCGCATAGTAGGTCACACCTTTGCCAGCGGGTTTTCGCGCCGCTAACAATTGCCGAGTCGCACGGCGCCGTCGACCGAGAAACGGCGCTCTTTTTGCGCCATTGACGGCCATTGCGACGTAAGCGATTGGAAGGGTTCAGCACGTTATGCGCTCCACCATCTCCGGCTATACCGCTCTGTCCAAGGCTCACAAGGTCTCCGTCACCGGTCTGGTGACCGTTGCCGGCGCCGCCGCTCTGACGTTCGCCCTGGTCCCGCAGGCCTCGGCCGCGGACGCCCAGTCGGTTGCCGTGAAGCCCGTCGCGCAGAACGCCCAGGCCTTCGGTGAGACGCACGACGCCGAGCTGGCCAAGGCCGCCGACGCGGCCGCCGGCCAGGCCAAGGCCAAGGCCGGTGCCGCCGTGAAGGCGAAGGCCGACGAGGACCGTGCGAGCCGTTCCACCGAGCGCAAGCCCATTAAGGCCGCCGCTCCGGCGAAGAAGGCCTACGCCGACAACCTGGACGGCTGGATCAGCGAGTCGCTGGACGTCCTGCGCTCCAAGGGCATCCCGGCCTCGTACGAGGGCATCAAGCGCAACATCATGCGTGAGTCCACCGGTAATCCCCGTGCGATCAACGACTGGGACATCAACGCGGTGAACGGTGTGCCGTCGAAGGGTCTGCTGCAGATCATCGACCCCACCTTCAAGGCGTATCACGTCGAGGGCACGTCCTGGGACATCTACGACCCGGTCGCCAACATCACCGCTTCCTGTAACTACGCGGCCGACAAGTACGGCTCGATGGACAACGTCAACTCCGCTTACTAAGCGCACCGAGCGGACGAATACCGCAAGGGCGGCGGCATCCCGACACCGGGATGCCGCCGCCCTTCGGTCGCTCCGCCGGAACCTCCCGCTACTGCACGATGACGGTGCCCGTCATCTCCGGGTGGATGGCGCAGTGATAGCTGAAGGTCCCCGCGGCCGGGAACGTCCGCGAGAAGCTCTGGCCGGGGTCGAGCACCGCGTCCCACAGGTCCGTGTCGGACGTCGTGGTGTGGGTGTCGTTGTCGTTGTTGATCCAGCGGACCGTGTCACCCGCCCTGACCGTGACCGTCCGGGGGACGAACACGGCCGGCGAGCCCTCGATCACCACGGTGGTCGTGGCGGCCGCGCGGGGCGCGGCGGCCACCGGGCCGGCCGCGAGGGCGCCGGCGAACAGAGCCGCCAGCAGTGCGGTGAGGACACGGAGGGCGAGGCGGAAGGACGAGCGGGACGTCGGGTGGGACATCGAGCGGGACATGGGCGGTGCCTCCTGGATCTCGCCGGGTCCCGGCCCGCGGTCGGGTCCGGGCCCCTGGGCGCATGCCGGGACAATGCCCCCCAATCAACACAACAACCGCTCTTCATCCGAATGTGCTACGTCGCGGTGGCGCGAGGGCACTGCCGAGGCGCCGGTGGGGGACACGGGCCACCCGCCCGGCGCCGCGCGGTCATCGGGGAGGACGGATGGACAGCGCGTGGTGGAACACGTCCTTCGGATCCCACCGGGCCTTGATCCGCTGCAGCCGGGGGTAGTTGCCCTTGTAGTAGAGCGTGTGCCAGGGGACGCCCGAGGTGTTCAGGGCGGCATCGGCCAGGTCGGTGTCCGGGTAGTTGACGAAGGAGCCGTCGCTCATCCCGCCCGGCACGGGCACGCCGCCGCTGTCCGCGTACACGGACCGGTAGAAGTCGCGCACCCACGCCAGGCGCGGCCCGTCGTCCTGCCCGGCCTCCCAGCCGGCCATGTAGATCGCCTTGAGGACCGAGTCGCGCTGCGCGACGGCCGTCGCGTCCGATGCGACGGTGTTGACCCGGCCGCCGTAGGAGACCAGCCACAGCGACCCGTCGAGGCCGGCGCCCGCCGTGCCGGACAACCGGTCGTGGACGACGTCGATCTGACGGTCGGTGAAGCGCCGGCGCAGATAGGCGGCCTTGGCCTTGAAGCGCGCGGGGGCGCTCTCCTGCACCGCGCCCGCGGCCTGCAGCCACGGCACGCTCTCGTGGTCCCGGGCCGGCTTCGCGTCCACTGCCCGGCCGACCGCCGCCACATAGTCGTCCAGCAGCCGCTGCGCGCCGGGGCCGGTGGAGTCCAGGAGCCCGGCCAGGGTGACGGAGCCGGCCTTGCGCGTGTTGAGCATCAGCACGCTGAACAGCCCCGCGGAGGGCGAGCCGGGCGCGCTGTTCCGCTCGTGCCAGCTGCCGTGATTGCGCACCAGCCGTGTGAACGCGCGCTGGTCCAGGTCCTTCCATGACCAGGAGGCGTAGAAGCTGGTCACGGCCTCCGGGGCCCTCGGCAGCAGATGCGCGGGGTCGCTGCCACCGGCCGCCGGGTCGCGGAACCAGTAGCGGGTCACCACGCCGAAGTTGCCGCCCCCGCCGCCGGTGTGCGCCCACCACAGATCGTGGTTCGGGTCCGCGGGGTCCCGGGTGGCCACCACGCTCCCGACGTTCCCCGCCTTGTCCACCACCACGACCTCGACGGCGTGGAGATGGTCGACCGACAGCCCGTACCGGCGCGACAGCGCGCCGTACCCGCCGCCCAGGACGTGCCCGCCGACCCCGACCTCGGCGGTGGCGCCCGCCGGGATGGTCACGCCCCAGCCCAGGAAGAGCTTGCGGTACACCTCGCCGAGGAGCGCGCCGGGCTCGACCGCGAACGCCTTGCGCCGCGCGTCGTAGTACACGGCCGACATGGGGGAGAGGTCGATCACGACCCGTACGGCCGGGTCGTCGACGAAGTTCTCGAAGCAGTGCCCGCCGCTGCGCACGGCGATGCGCCTGCCCTCCCGGACCGCCTGCCGCACCGCGTCGACGACCTGTTCGGTGGTGCTCACCACGCGGACGTAGTCGGGTCGGCCGACGAAGCGGGCGTTGCAGCCGCGGTGGGTGAGGGACGGATAGCGCGGGTCGCCGGGAGCGACGGTGACCGGGTCCGTCGCCGGAGCCGGAGCGGCCCCTGGTGCGGCGGCCGCCTGCGGCGCCGCGACGCCCTGCGCCACGAGTCCGGCGGCCGTGCTGCCGCCCCATAACGCCGCGCCCGCCAGAACGCCGCGACGCGTCATGTCTGCCATGTTTCCACTCCCGTTGACGCCGGTTGCCGGGACGATCCCGCCCCTCGGCATCCTCGGCGCCGGGAGTGCGGACGGGCATCGTCCGCGATGACCATGTGGCCCCTAGATCGTTCGGCTGACCGGTGCCCTCCTGGAGGAGGTTGCGCCCCGGCGGGCCCTAATACCCGACGGTGAACCGCGTGCGGTGGTGGCGGGGGCTTTCGGCCTCGTCCAGGAGGGCCACGGCGAGGTCCTCCATCGAGATCTGTGAGACACCCCGGTCGTCGACGAGCAACTCGTCGGCTCCCAGCCGGTACGCGCCGGTGCGCTGCCCCGGCTCCAGCAGGGCGGACGGGCTCAGGTAGGCCCAGTCGACGACGGTCTCGGCGCGGCAGAGGGCGAGTTGCTCGCCGCAGGCCAGGGCGATGGGCCGCACGGAGGGCGGGACGAGCGCGGGATCGTCGATCACGGTGCCGGTGCCTCCGGGTACGGTCAGGCTGCCGGCGCCGCCGACGAGCAGCAGGCGGACGCCGGTCCGGGCGAGCCCGGACAGCAGCCCCCGGGTGGCGGCGGCGAGTTGGTCCTCGCTGCCGGATGCCGGGCGGGTGGCGCTGATGACGAGGTCCTGCCCGGCGCTGAGCGCCGCCACGGCGTCGGCGTCGCGGGCGTCGCCCGTGCGGACCGTCACGGCGGGGGGAAGCCCGCCGGAGCGGGCGGGGTCGCGTACGACGGCGGTGACCTCATGGCCGCGGGACAGTGCCTCGGCCACGGTGCGGCCGCCGACGTTTCCGGTGGCTCCGAAGACGGTGATGCGCATGACGGATCAGCTCCTTGCAGAGGAAGAGGGAGAGGGAGAGGGAGAGGGAGAGGGAGAGGGAGAGGGAGAGGGAGAGGAAAGGCGGTGGGTGCCGGACCGGTCGTCGGACGGGTCGCTGGACCGGCGGGCGGTCGCGGGCGCGGAGGTCTGCGCGGCGACGAGGGCGGCCAGGACGACGAGGCCGCCCAGGATCTGCGGTGCGCTGAGGTCCTGGCCGAGCGCCAGCCAGCCGAGCGCGGTGGCGACCATGGGGCTGAGCAGGCCGAGGAAGGCCACCTTGGTCGGGGGCAGGGCCCGTATGCCCCGGAACCACAGGGCGTAGGCCACGGCGGTGCCGATGACGGCGAGGTAGCCGTAGCCCGCCAGGTTCGCGCCGGTCGGCGTGGGCGGCCGGCCCTCGACGAGGAGGGCGACGGGCAGGAGCAGCAGGCCGCCCGCGGTGAGCTGCCAGCCCGTCGTCGCCAGCAGGGGCGCGGGCGACGTCCACCGCTTGCTGAGCACGACTCCGGTGGCCATGACGACCGCGCCCCCGGCCGCGGCCGCCACTCCCGTGGCGTCCAGCCGGGCGTCCGCCCGCAGGACGAGCAGGGCGATGCCGGCCACACCGGCGATGCCGGCCGCCGCCGTGCGCGCGGTCAGCCGCTCGCCGAGCAGCGCGGCCGCCAGGCCGGCCGCCAGCAGGGGCTGTACGGCGCCGACGGTGGCCGCGACGCCACCGGGCAGCCGGTACGCGGCGACGAACAGCAGGGCGAAGAATCCGCCGATGTTGAGGGCGCCGAGCACCAGCGCCCGCCACCACCAGTCCCCGTGCGGCAGCCGCCGCGTGAGGGCGACCAGGACGAGGCCGGCCGGCAGCGCCCGGACCGTCGCGGCCAGCAAGGGGCGGCCCGGCGGCAGGAGTTCGGTGGTGACGAGGTAGGTGCTGCCCCAGACGGCAGGGGCCAGTGCGGTCGCGGAGACGACCTTGAGTTGATTGCTTAGCACTAAGCAAATGTATCTCAGCGCTAAGCAAGTCGGCGCCCGATCTCCCCGTGATGTACCTCACCGCTAAGACATTGACTTACGATGGCGGCGTGGCAGATCACGTCGACCATGTACTCGAGCAGTGGGCCCGTCAGCGCCCCGACCTGGACGTATCGCCGATGGCGGTCATCGGGCGGCTGAAGCGGCTCTCGCTGCTGATCAACACCGAGCTGCGCCGCACCTTCGCCGCGCACGACCTCGACGCCGCGTCCTTCGACGTCCTCGCCACCCTGCGCCGCAGCGACCGGCCCCACCGGCTGACCCCCGCCGAGCTGATGCGGGAGTCCATGGTCACCTCGGGGGCCATCACCCAGCGCCTCGACCGGCTCGAGGGGCGCGGGCTCGTGACGCGCACACCCAGCGCGTCGGACGGCCGCAGCGTGGTCGTCTCCCTGACGGACGAGGGGCGCGCCCTCATCGACCGGGCCCTGCCCGACCACATCGACACCGAGAACCGGCTCCTGGCCGCCGTCGCCCCCGAGCGGTGCGACGACCTCGCCGAGGTGCTCCGGGACCTCCTGGAGTCCCTCGGGGACACGCGGAGCTGACGGCCTCTCGGCCTCGACGGAGACGGTGCGCCTGCCGGACCGCCGGGACGACGTCCGGCGGCCCGGCAGGCTTTCGTGCACCCGCCATGATGAACGACCGCCGCGCCGAGGCGTCACGGCCGCGGTGTCGCGAGTGCCGGGCGTGCCGCAAGTGGAAGTCGGGGCACCGCATAGCCCATAGGGTTGTCGGACATTGTTCGCTGTGCGACGAACACGGGCGACGGGGCACTCACGCGCGCCCCGCGCCGTGCAGCCGACGAGAAGGGGCGGTCCGGGCGGTGGAGCTTCCGCGCGTCGAGTTCAAGGTGCTGGGGCCCCTGGAAGCCGTCGCCGACGGCCGAACCCTGCCGCTGGGCGGCCCCAGGCAGCGGACCCTCCTCGCCACCCTGCTGGTCAACGCCGACATCCCGGTGACCGCGGACCGCCTGTGCGACGCGATCTGGGGCCAGGCGCCGCCCGCGTCCGCCCAGGCCAACGTCCGCAGTTACGTCGCCGCGCTCCGCAAGACGCTCGGCCCCGGCTCCGGCGAGGACCGCCTCGGCCTCGGCCACCGCGGCTACCAGCTGCGCGTACGGCCGGACGAACTGGACCTCCACCGGTTCGAGGACCTCGCCGCGCGCGGCCGCAAGGCACTCGCCGCCGCCGACCACAACAGGGCGGCCTGCCACCTGCGGGAGGCGCTCGACCTCTGGCGCGGCGACGCCTTCGACGGCGTGGCGCACAACGAAGCCCTGCACATCGAGGCCGTCCGCCTCGAGGAGGCACGGCTGACCGTCGTCGAGGACTACGCCGAGGCGCGCCTGGCGCTGGGCGAACACCGCGAGGCGGCGGCGATGTTGCGCGAGCAGACGGCCCTGCACCCGCTGCGCGAGTCGCTGTGGGCCAAGCTGATGCTCGCCCAGTACCGCAGCCACCGCCCCGGCGACGCGCTCAGGTCCTACGCGCTCGCCCGCGCCGCCCTGCGCGAGGAGCTCGGGCTCGAACCGGGCGACGAACTCCGCCGGCTGCACCGCGCGGTGCTCGTCCGCGACCCCGCGCTGGGCACCGCGCCCGCCCCCGTACGGCCCGCCCGGCCCCTGCCCGCCTGGCGCACCGTCAGCCAACTCCCGGCCGACATCGCCGACTTCGTCGGACGCGACCTGGTGATGTCCCGGGCCGCCGCGCTCCTGGAACCCACCGCCGCGCCGCCCGTGGCCGCCCCGGCCCCCGGCGTGCCCTCACCCGCCGCCCCGGTGGTGATCCTCACCGGCCCGCCCGGCGTCGGCAAGACCGCCCTGGCCGTCCGGCTCGCCCACCTCCTGCGCCACGCCTTCCCCGACGGCCGCCTCTTCCTGCGCCTGGACGGCACCCGCGGCCCTCGGCGCCCGGCCGGCGCCGTCCTGGCGGAGCTGCTGCGCAGCCTCGGCGTCGCCGCCTCCTCCCTGCCCGAGGTGACGGTGGACCGGGCCGCGATGCTCCGGTTGCTGCTGTCCGGCCGCAAGGTGCTGGTGGTGCTCGACGACGCGCGCGACGAGGACCAGATACGCCCGCTGCTCTCCGGCATCCCCGGCTGCGCGGTCCTGGTCACCGGCAGAACCCGGCCGGCCGTCGCGGCGGGCGCCCACATCGTCGACGTCGCCCCCCTCGACGACGCGGAGTCGCGCCTGCTGCTGCGGCGCACGGCCGGACCCCACCGGCTCGAGGCCGAACCCGAGGCCACCGACTGGGTCGTGGCCGGCTGCGCCGGCCTGCCCCTGGCCCTGAGGGTCGCGGGAGCGGCGCTCGCCGTCCGCCCGCACTGGCGCGTGAGCTGCCTCGCCGACCGGCTCGCCGGCGCGCACGACACGCCGGCGGACCCCGCCCCGGACGACTCCGCCCCGGACGACCCCGCCGTGCGCGCCGCCGTCGCCACCGCGTACCGCGGCCTGCCCGCCGACGCGGCAAGGGCCTTCCGCGCCATCGGCCTGCTCCCCTCACCGCGATTCCCCGGCTGGGCGCTGGCCGCCCTGCTGGACGCCGACGACCACGACGGATCCCACGGGGGCGCGCCCTCCGCCGTGCTCGACGTGCTCCTCGACGCGCACCTCGTCCAGGCCGAGGGCGCCGACGCCCAGGGCCGGCCGCGCTACCGCACCCACGACCTGCTGCACGCCTACGCGGCGGAACGGGCCCTGGCCGAGGAGCCGCCCCACTGGCGGCGGGAGGCCACGGCCCGGGTCCTGGACGCCTGCCTGACCCGGGTCCGGGCGGCCGGCGACCAGCTCATCCGGGGCGAGCCGGGCGACCTGGTCCGGGGCGGCCCGGGCGACCTCGTCGGATGGCTGGAGAGCGAACGGGACGGCCTGGTCACCCTGGTCGAGTTCGCCGCCGCCACCGGCCACGGGCCGCACGTGGCCGCCCTCGCCTCCGCCCTCGAGGACGTCTGCCACCTGCGGAACTGGTGGGACGAGTGGGACCGGGTGGCCCGGGCCGCGCTCGACCGCGCCGAAGCCGACGGCGACCCCGTCGCCGTCGCGGTCGCCCAGGGCTCCCTGGCCCGGGCCCGCGCCGTGCGCGGCCACGTGGACGACGCCGTGACCCGCTGGGAGCAGGCCGTCGAGCGGCTGGACGCGCTGGGCGAGCCGCATCACGCCGCCCGCCTGCGCACCCACCGGAGCTTCGCGGTGGCCGACCGGGGCATGGCCGAACTCGCCCACGACGACGCCCGGTCGGCCGCCGAGGCCATGAGCCGGCTCGGTGACGCGCACGGCCGCATCCTCGCCCTGCGCAGCCTCGGCTACGCGCTCGTCTGCCTGGGGCGCCAGGCCGAGGCCGTCCTGGCCCTGGAACCGGCCCTGGAGACGGCCGAGCGGCTCGGCCACCCGCTCCTGCTCGCCGACGTCCTGCAGCTGCTGGCCGTCGCCGAGATCGGCCGCGGCCGCCTGGGCCGGGCCGCCCGGCAGACCCACCGGGCCCTCGCCGGCTACCGGATGGTGCGGCACCGCCCGGGCGAGGCGTACGCGCTGGTCACGCTCGGGCGGATCCACGTCCGCCTCGGCTCCGACCAGGCGCCGAGGGCGCTGGGCCCGCTCGCCGAGGCGGCGTCGATCTTCACCGAGCTCGGCGAACGCCGGGGCGAGGCCCTCACCTCCTACTGGCTCGGCAAGGCCCACGCCGCCCTGGGGGAGACCGCCCGGGCGACGAGCCGGCTCGCCGAGGCGCTGACCGGTTTCCGCGTCCTGCGCATGCCCTTCTGGGCCGAGACCGCACGCCGGGAGCTCGGCGACCTGGCACGGGCCGCCACCCCGCCGGGACGCGGCCCCGAGGACCCGTCGGAGTGTCCCTTCGCCGTGCGCTGAGGGGCCGCCGCGCGCCTTTGTGCGTTTCTCATGCGCTCGCCGACCACGGTGGTACCCAGTCCACGAAGGGAGGCGCGGTGTCCGACGTTGCCGCACCCGATATCGATCCGGCCGCCGTCGACGTGCTGCGGGAGGTCCTGTCCCACCAGCGCAGACTGCGCGACGGAGGCTGTGCGGGGGAGGTCTGCCCGCGGTGCGTGAGCCACCACCTGGAGGCGGTGCGCGGGGCGATGGCGAGCGGCCGGCGCATCGAGTTCGTCCTGCCGGCGTTCCCCACGAAGTCCCCCAACCCCGCCAAGGTGCTCGGCCCCCTGCCGGACCTGGCCGAGGAACTCGCGCTGCGCTTCCTCAACGGGCTGTGCGAGCGCATCGCCGAGGTGTACCCCCCGGGCGCCGCCATCCTCATCTGCTCCGACGGACGGGTCTTCAACGACCTGCTCGGCGTCGCCGACGAGGACGTCACCGGCTACGTACGGGCCCTCGACCGCATGATCACCCGGATCGGGGCCACCCACCTCGAGCAGTTCACCCTCGACGAGGTCCACCGCGGCGCCGGGCACGAGGACATGCGCGCCATGCTCTCCGCCGGCCACGCCCCGACGCTGGAGGAACTGCGCGAGGAGGTACGCGGCGGCGGCGCGCCGCTGGCGATGTACCGCGGCATCACCCGCTTCATGCTGGAGGACCTCTCCACCCCCGACTACACCGGCACCCGCTCCGCCCTGCAGCGCAGGTGCCGGGAGCTCGCCTACCGCGTCATCCAGCGCAGCCGGGCGTGGGGCCACCTGCTCGACGAGCTCTTCCCGGACGCCGTCCGCCTGTCGATCCACCCCCAGCCGTGCGCCACGGACAAGATCGGCATGCTGCTCGCGGACACTCCCGACGCCTGGCTGACTCCCTGGCACAGCGTCGCCGTCCGGTCCGGAGGACGCTTCACGCTCATGAAGCGCGCCGACGCCGAACAGGCGGGCGCCAGGCTCGCCTACGTGGCCGGGCGCCCCAGCTTCTACGCCATGGAGCCCGCCGGCACCGGCCTCGCCACGCCCGCCCCCGCGCGCCGCGAGTCCTTCGAGGACGCGGCCTGCGCGTGACGCGCGCCCCGTCCCCGGTCCCCACGGCGTCGCCCGCCCGGGCCCGTACGCCCTCACGCCCTCAGGAGAACACCATGACCGATGACCGCGACGTACCGGCCCTGAGCCGGTACGACGTCACACCCGTCGAACCCTTCGGGGTGGCGATCCGGGCCCCCGAACCCGGGGCGCGCGTCACGGACCTCGACGTCCCGGCCCTGCGCTCGCTCGTCCGCGCGCACCATGTCCTGCTGCTGCGCGGCTTCGAGCCCTTCGACGGCCCCGACGAGCTGTCCGCCTACTGCGAGCTGTGGGGCGAACCCAGCGTCTGGCCCTTCGGCACGGTCCTCGAACTGGTCGAGAAGGAACGGCCCGAGGACCACATATTCGACTCCAGCTACATGCCGATGCACTGGGACGGCATGTACCGCGACCACATACCGGAGTTCCAGGTGTTCCAGTGCGTCCACGCACCCGGCGCGGGCGAAGGCGGCGAGACCACCTTCTCCCACACCACCGCCGTGCTCGAGCACACCGACCCCCGCACGGTCGAGCGCTGGTCGAAGGTGACCGGCACCTACCACCGCGCGATGGAGTACTACGACAGCGTCACCGTCTCCCCGCTCGTGACCGCCCACCCCACGCACGGCGCCCCGGTCATCCGCTACAACGAGCCCACCGCCGCCGACGACAGCGACTTCGTCAACCACCCCGACCTGACGTTCTCCGGCGTCCCGGACGACGAGCTCGCCGAGGTCCACCGCAGCCTGCGCGCGGCCCTGTACGACCCCGCGCACCTGTATGCCCACAGCTGGCGGACCGGCGACCTGGTGATCACCGACAACTACACCCTGCTGCACGGCCGCAACGCCTTCACCAGCGGCGCCCCGCGGCACCTGCGCCGGGTGCAGGTGCTCGGCACCCCGCCCCTGGACAACCCGGGGCTGGTCCGATGAACACCGACAACACCCTGATGACCGGCGAGGAGTACCTGGAGAGCCTGCGCGACGGCCGCCAGGTGTACCTGGACGGGGAGCGCGTCAAGGACGTCACCCGCCACCCCGCCTTCCGCAACTCCGCCCTGTCGGTCGCCCGGCTCTACGACGCCCTGCACGACCCGGCGACCGCCGACGTCCTCACCGGCGTCGACCAGGACACCGGCATCCGCACCCACAAGTTCTTCAAGCCCAGCCGCTCGGCTGCGGAGCTGGTCGAGGCCCGCGAGGCCATCGCCACCTGGGCGCGGATGAGCTACGGCTTCCTCGGGCGCACGCCAGAGTACAAGGCCTCCTTCATGGCCGGCCTGGGCGTCAACGCCGACTACTACGGCCCGTACGCCGCCAACGCCACCGCCTGGTACCGCGAGTTCACGAGCAGGGCGCTGTACCTCAACCACGTCATCATCAATCCACCGGTCGACCGCAAGCGCGCCATCCACGACATGGAGGACGTCTTCGTGCGCGCCGTGCGCGAGACGGACGCCGGCGTGGTGGTCAGCGGAGCGAAGATGCTGGCGACCGGCTCGGCCATCACCAACGCCGGCTTCGTCGCCCCCGTCGGCTCGGCGGTCCTCGCACCCGGCAAGGCGGAGGCGTTCGCCCTGGTCTTCTTCGTCCGCATGGACAACCCCGGGGTGAAACTGATCAGCCGCACCTCCTACGCACAGGCCGCCGCAGGCCCCTTCGACGCCCCGCTGAGCAGCCGGTTCGACGAGAACGACAGCGTGCTCCTGCTGGACGAGGCGCTCATCCCCTGGGAGGACGTGCTCGTCCACCGGGACATCGAACGGGCGACGGGCTTCTACGCCACCTCCGGCTTCCCCAACCTCTACAACTTCCAGTCCGGCACCCGGCTGAGCGTCAAGCTGGAACTCATGGCCGGCCTGCTCTCCCGCGGCACCAGGGCCAACGGCACCGACGCGTTCCGCGGGGTCCAGGCCGCCGTCGGCGAGATCATCACCATGCGGGACATGGTGTGGGCGCTGACGTCCGCGATGGCGTACGACCCCGAGCCGGGCAGCGGCGGCACGGTCGTCCCCCGCCTGGAACACGCCTCCGCGATGCGGATGTACAACGCCCAGGTGTGGGACCGCGTCCACGAACTGTTCGAGACCACACTGGGCGGCTCGCCCCTGGCGGTGCCCTCCAGCGCCCGCGACCTGACCAACCCCGAGCTGCGCCCGCTGATCGACCGCTTCTACCGCGGCTCGGACACCGGCGCCGTGGACCGCATCAAGCTGCTCAAGCTGGTCTGGGACGCGATCGGCACCGAGTTCGGCGGCCGGCACGAGCTGTACGAACGCAACTACTCGGGCAACGGCGAGCAGGTCCGGCTGGACGCCCTGAAGTGGGCGACCCGGCGCGGCAGCCTCGCCCGCTACGAAGCCCTGGTGCAGGAGTGCCTCGACGACTACGACCTCGACGGCTGGCGCAGGGGCCCATGGCGCGACCCGGCGCTCACCGACTGACGCCCTGACGACCTGACGACGAAAGAGAGCGAGAAGCCATGTGTGGCATCACGGGATGGGTCGACTTCACCCGCGACCTCACGGCCGAATCCACGGTCGTCGACGCCATGACCGACACCCTCGCGGCCAGAGGGCCGGACGCCCGCGGCACCTGGCTGGACAGCCATGCCGCGCTGGGACACCGGCGGCTGTCCGTCATCGACCTCGAGCACGGCACGCAGCCGATGCGCACCCCCGAACCCGGCCGCGGGGACCTGCCGCGGGCGGTGATCTCGTACGGCGGCGAGGTCTACAACTTCCGTGAACTGCGTGAGGAACTCGTCCTGCTCGGGCACCGGTTCACCACCCGCAGCGACACCGAGGTGGCGCTGCGCGCCTACCTGCAGTGGGGCGAGGACTTCGTCCGCCGGCTCAACGGCATGTACTCCATCGCCATCTGGGACACCGCCCGCGAGGAACTGCTGCTCGCCCGGGACCGGCTGGGCGTCAAGCCGCTCTTCTACTACCCCACGCCCGGCGGCGTGCTCTTCGGCTCCGAGCCCAAGGCCGTCCTCGCCCACCCCCTGGCGCGGGCCGAGGCCGGGGCGGAGGAGCTCTGCGACGCCCTGCTGTTCCTGCGCACCCCCGGCCGCGTGCCCTTCCGCGGCATGCGCGAGGTCAAGCCGGGCCACCTGCTGCGGGTGAGCCGCGCGGGCATCACCGAGCGGCGCTACTGGGCCCTGGAGTCCCGCCCGCACACCGACGACCTGAAGACCACCGTCGCCACCGTTCGCGACCTGCTCGACGACATCGTCCCGCGCCAGATGGTCGCCGACGTGCCGCTGGTGTCGCTGCTGTCGGGCGGCCTGGACTCCAGCACGGTCACCGCCCTCGCGGCCCGCGCCCGAGCCGCCGACGGCGGCCGGCTCGCCACCTTCTCCGTCGACTTCGCCGGCCACACCGAGAACTTCCGGGCCGACGCCATCCGCCCCACCCCGGACGGCCCGTACGCCCTCGAAGTCGCCCGGCACGTCGGCAGCGACCACCACCCCATCGTCCTGGACCGCGCCGGCCTGCTCGACCCGGCCGTGCGCCGCACCGTCCTCGGCGCCTGGGACCTGCCGTTCAACTTCGCGGACCTGGACGTCTCCCTGTACCTGCTGTTCGCCGCCGTCCGCGAGCACGCGACCGTCGCGCTGTCCGGGGAGGGCGCCGACGAGGTCTTCGGCGGCTACCTGTGGTTCTCCGACCCCGAGGCGCGGCGCGCGGAGACCTTCCCCTGGCTCAAGCTGGGCGCCCACCGCGGCCTCGACCCCCGCTCGCTCTTCCACCCCTGGTTCGTCGACGGCATCGACCTCGGCACGTACGAGGCCGACCTCTACCGCACCGCCCTGGCCGAGGTGCCCCGCCTCGACGGCGAGGACGCGGAGGCCCGGCGGACGCGGGAACTGGGCCACCTGACGCTGACCCGGTGGCTGCCCATCCTGCTCGACAAGAAGGACCGGATGGGCATGGCGAGCGGGCTGGAGGGCCGGGTGCCGTTCTGCGACCACCGCCTCGTCGAATACGTCTTCAACGTCCCCTGGGAGATGAAGACCTTCAGTGGCCAGGAGAAGGCCCTGCTGCGCGCCGCCGCGGACGACCTGCTGCCGGAGTCGGTGCTGCGCCGCAAGAAGGCCGCCTACCCCTCCATCCAGGATCCCGCCTACGACCGCGCCCTGATCACGGGCCTCACCGCGGCGGCCACCGACGCCAGAGCGCCGCTGAGCCCGTTCCTCGACGGGGACGCGGTGCGGCGGACGGCCGTCAGGACCGCCACGGGCAGCCTGTCGGAGTTCGAGCGGATCCTCGTGGAGTCCACCGTCCGGCTGGACGACTGGACACGTGCCTACCAGGTGGAACTGACCGGAGTGAAGGGAACGGACTGATGCGTGCGATCGAGATCCGCGAGACCGGCGGACCCGAGGTCCAGCTCTACGTGGAGAAGCCCGATCCCGAGCCGGGCGAGGGACAGATCCTCGTCGAACTCGCGGCGGCGGGAGTGAACTTCATCGACCTCTACCGCCGCGAGGGCCGCTATCCGCTGCCCGTGCCGTGCGTGCCCGGCGAAGAGGGGTCGGGAGTCGTCCTGGCCACCGGCCCCGGGGTGAGCCGGTTCCGGCCCGGCGACCGGGTCGCCTGGACGACCGTCCTGGGCAGCTACGCCGACCGGGTCGTCGTGCCCGAGGACAAGGCCATCGTCGTGCCCGACGCGATCGACCTGCGGACGGCCGGCGGCGTGCTCGTCCACGGCATGACCGCCCACTTCCTCGCCCACGACTCCTACCCGGCCCGGGAGGGCGAGACGGTCCTCGTCCACGCCGCCGCCGGCGGTGTCGGCCTGCTGCTCACCCAGATGCTCAAGCGGCGCGGAGTCCGCGTCATCGGCACGGTGTCCACGGAGGTCAAGGAACGCACCGCCCGCGCCAACGGCGCCGACGCGGTCATCCGTTACGCCGAGACCGACGACCTGGCCGCCGAGGTCCGCGCGCTCACCGGCGGGGAGGGCGTCCACGCGGTCTACGACGGCGTCGGCGCCGCCACCTTCGACGCGAGCCTCGCCTCGCTGCGCACCCGCGGCACGCTGGTCCTCTTCGGGGGCGCCAGCGGCGCCGTGCCGCCCGTCGACGTGATGCGGCTGCTGTGGGGCGGCTCGCTGACCCTGACCCGGCCCTACCTGGAGCACTTCCGGGCCACCGTCGAGGAGTTCGAACGGCGGGCGGGCGAGGTGTTCCGGGGGATCGCCGACGGCACGCTGACGTTCACCGTCGCGGGCACCTACCCCCTCGCCGAGGCGCACCGTGCGCACACCGACCTGGCCTCCCGCCGCACCTCCGGAAAGCTCCTCCTCATCCCGTAGCCCCGAACCCGAAGGAGACCGCCGATGAGCGGCATCGCCGGTGCGGGACTGCTCTCGCACGCACCCGTCATCATGTTCCCCGAGCGGCAGCGGACCGAGGCCAACGGCGGCCGCGACTTCACCCTCGCGACCGGGCTGGCCCGGCTGGGGCGCGAGGAGATCGACACGACCGGCCACGACACCGTGGTGGTGTTCGACAGCCACTGGGCGACGACCACCGAGGCGGTGATCACCGCCCACCCGCGCCGGGCGGGCCTGTTCACCTCGGACGAGATGCCCGGGGCCATCAGCCGGCTGCCCTACGACCTTCCCGGCGACCCGGACCTGGCCCGCGCCGTCGCCGCGGTGGCCCGGAAGCGGTCGGTGTGGCTGGAGGCCAACGACGACCCGTACCTGCCGGTCCACTACGCGACGCTCAACCTCTGGACGTACCTCGGCCGGGCCGGCACGCCGTGGGTCTCGGTCTCGGTGTGCCAGACGGCGACCACGGAGGACTTCCTGGCGATGGGGGAGGTGGTCGCCGAGGCGGTCGCCTCCGTCGGCCGGAGGGTCCTGCTGCTCGCCTCGGGCGGGCTGTCCCACCGCTTCCGGCCGCTGGCCGAGCTGCGCGACCGCATGGCGGGGGACCCGGCCAACATCGTCACGCCCGCGGCCCGGGCGGCGGACGAGCAGCGGATCGCGTGGCTGGAGGAGGGCCGGCACGACCGTGTGATCGCGACCATGCCGGAATACCTGCGCTTCGCCCCCGAAGGACGCTTCGGCCACTACCTGATGCTGGCGGGCGCGCTCGGCGGCGCGGCGTGCCGGGCGCGCGGCCGGCGCTTCGGCGCGTACGAGAGCGGCATCGGCACCGGGCAGGTCCACCTGTGGTTCGGCGAGCCGCCCGCCGCCGGGCGCGGGCGGCTCTGAGCGGCCGGTACCGCCGGGCGGACAGACGGATTCCGGCCGTCGTGGCGGAGTGCGGGAGGTTCCGCGTCGCGGGGCCGGTGCGGCCCCGCTCCCCGCGCGGTGGCCGACTCCGGCCGGTACAACGGCCGTCGCCGTGTCGAGGGGCAGCGCTCCGAAGGGCCGCTTCTTGGCCGCTCGTTCGGGAGTGACGAGGGCCGCCGGCGCGTCGGAACGTACTGCTCCGCAGGGGGGCCGGGTCGTATACGGGGGCATACCGGCTCGGCTCAACCTGACCTGTACATGCCCTCAGGCCGGTGGTGGCATGGACCGCACGAAGTGAGCCCGCACTCCAGTGGAAGGGGCTTCCGATGCTCAGACCCGCCATGATCGCCGGCGCGGCGCTCGTGCTCGTCGCCGCCTCGCAGTCGCCGTCGTCCGCCGCCGATGACGGAGCGCCGCCGCCGCCGGACAGGATCGTCATCGACGTGGCGTCCGTCAACGGCTCGGGCTGCCCCGCCGGGACGGCCGCCGTGTCCGTGGCGGCGGACAACACCGCCTTCACCGTCTCGTACAGCAACTACCTCGCCCAGGTGGGCGTCGGCTCCAGGCCCACCGACTTCCGCAAGAACTGCCAGCTCGGCCTGAACGTCCACGTCCCGCAGGGCTGGACGTACGCCATCGCCCGGGCCGACTACCGCGGCTTCGCCCACCTCGAGCGCGGCGCCACAGGCCTGGAACGGGCCAGCTACTACTTCCAGGGCTCGCCCAACACCACGGCCGTCAGCCACCGCTTCGCCGGTCCCGTCAGCGACAACTGGCAGACGTCCGACGTCACCGACGTCAGCGCCCTCGTCTACGCCCCCTGCGGCGTGCAGCGCATCCTCAACGTCAACACCGAACTGCGCGTCGCCGCCGGCAGCTCCGACCCGTCGACGACCACCAGCTTCCTGGCGATGGACTCCACGGACGGCAACGTCAACACCCTCTACCACTTCGCCTGGAAAGAGTGCCCCTGACCGGGAGCCGCACACGGCACACTCCGTCGTAAGCGCCGCGCCGTAGCGGGCCTCGAGTCAGTGGGAGGGACCTCCATGTTCAGACCTGGGTTGATCGCCGGCGCGGCCGTGGCGCTTCTGGCCACCTCGTCCCCGGCCACCGCGACGGGGTGGCCGGGGGACGGCGTGCCCCCGCCGGACAAGATCGTGATCGATGTGGTCGCCGTCAACGGCTCGGGCTGTCCCGCCGGGACGGCGATCGTGACCGTCTCCCCGGACAACACCGCCTTCACCGTCTCGTACAGCAACTACGTCGCCCAGGTGGGGGTCGGCTCCAAGCCGACCGACTTCCGCAAGAACTGCCAGCTCAGCCTGAACGTGCACGTCCCCCAAGGCTTCACCTACGCCATAGCCCAGGCCGACTACCGCGGCTTCGCCCACCTGGAGAAGGGCGCCGCGGGCCTGGAGCGGGCCAACTACTACTTCCAGGGCATGTCGCAGACGGCGTTCGTCAACCACCACTTCACGGGCCCGCTCAACGACAACTGGCAGACGTCCGACACCACGCCGATCGACCAGGTGATCTACGCACCCTGCGGAGCCACGCGCTACTTCAACATCAACACCGAGCTCCGCGTGGACGCCGGCACGTCCGACCCCACCAAGACCACCAGCTTCCTGGCGATGGACTCCACGGACGGCAACATCAGCACCCTCTACCACTTCTCCTGGAAGCAGTGCCCCAAGAGCTGATCCGCACGCCCCCGCCACGCGCCCGCCGGCCCGCACCGATTCGGCTGTACGGCTGCGGAACCGGTGCGGTTCAGGGGACAGTGGAAGGGGTGCGGCGCGGGGTGGGGGCAGGTGTCGGTGGGCAAAATATTCATCAGTCA
The DNA here is from genome assembly GCF_014655595.1 of Streptomyces griseocarneus. GTDB lineage: Bacteria > Actinomycetota > Actinomycetes > Streptomycetales > Streptomycetaceae > Streptomyces > Streptomyces griseocarneus. The sequence goes on from NZ_BNBL01000005.1 coordinate 55,666, forward strand.
CTGCACGAACCGTGACCGGCAGGCCCGGGCCCTTCGCGACCGTCTCGCGGCGCGCCTGCACGCCGACCGGTACGAAGTCCTGCTCGACGCCCGGGACCTGCGCCCGGGGGAGGAGTGGCGGCCGAGGCTCTACGCCTGGCTGCGGGAGTGCCGCGCGGCCGTCGTCCTGCTCAACCGCGACGCCCTGAAGTCGGGGTGGGTGCGCCGCGAGGTCGACATCCTCATGTGGCGCAGGAGCTTCAACCGCTCCCTGTTCGTGATGCCGCTGCTCGTCGGCGACGTCACCACCCAGGACGTCCGGGACGCGGGGATGGGGGACCTGGCCGCCCTGCAGGCGGCGCGCGTGCGCTACGCGCCCGGTGACCGGCCGGTCGGGGAGGCGGACATCGCCGAGATCCTGGCCGGCTTCCGGGAACTGCCCGCCTACGACCGCGAAGACCCCGTGAGCGTGTGGACCGGCAGGATCGAGGCGCACCTCACCCGGGTCTGGGACGCCCGCGCCCTCACCGACGCCGGCCGGGCCCTGTGCCTGCCCGACGACGACCACGGCGACGACCCCGACGGCCGGGACGCCCCCGGCGCCGACCTGAGCTGCGGCCTGCTCGCCGCCCAGATGCTCCACACCCACGCCGCCGCCCAACTGCGGGACGCCGTCGGCACGGTGCGCGACTTCATGGACCCCGAGGTCTTCGGCAACCTCGTCGGGCTGGTGCTGCCGGTGTGGGTCGACGCCGCCTCGGCCCGCCACGTCCTGCCCGCCGGCCGCCACGCGCTGCGGCACACGGTCGTGCTGAAGGCGTCGCACCCCGACACCGGCGCGTACTACCTGGGCCGCGCCTTCTGCATGGACGCCTCCCGCTACATCTCCATGTACGCCGGCGCCGGGCCGTGGGGCGAGGAGGACCCGGAGGAGGAGCTGAAGCGGGCGTGCGAGGAGACGATCAGGGCGACGCTGCACGTCCAGCCGTGGAAGCGGCTGGACGAGGTGCTCGGGACGCCGGGCTGCCTGACCTTCCTGATACTGGACGCCCAGGCCTGTTCCCTGCGGCAGGCCGAGCGCGTGGTGAGCTGGCTGCACGACCTGATGCCCTGGCTCTGCGTCCTCGTGCTGCCCCGCCCGGCGGAGCGGGCGGACGACGGGCCGTTCGCCTCGGCCGTGGACATCGCCCCGCCCTTCGGCGAGGCGGAAGAGGAGGAGTCGATCAGAGCCGCGGCCCAGATGGTCCGGCTCGCGCATCGATCCGTTCAAGGGATGAGGGACTGGGGGCGGAGGGGATGAACGCGCACGACAAGGAGAGGGACGAGGGCGGCCCGGGCGTTCGCGGCCGCGGCGGCCACACGCTGCCCGACCGCGGCGACGGAGCGGTCTACGTCATGTCCCAGGAGATCGAACTGGTGGTGAAGGTGGCACGGGCGACCGGGCGCCCGCTCCTGCTGCGCGGCCGCCCCGGATCCGGCAAGTCCTCCCTGGCCCTCTACCTCGCCCAGGCCAACCGCTGGCGCTACTACGAACACGTCGTCACCCAACGGACCCATCCCCAGGACCCGTTGTGGACCTACGACAGCGTCCGCCGGCTCTCCGACGCCCAGCTGCTGAGCACCCGGCCCGGCAACGCCCGGCTGGACGACGCCGCCTACGTCCGCCCCGGCGCCCTGTGGTGGGCCCTGGCCCCCGAATCGGCGCGGCGCCGGGGCAGGGAAGCGGGCCACGGCCCGGACGAGACGTGCCGCGAGCCGTTCCAGGAGATCAACGCGGACCGCCGCGGCCGCCCCGCGGTCGTCCTGATCGACGAGATCGACAAGGCCGACCCGGACGTGCCCAACAGCCTGCTGGTGCCCCTGGGCGCGCATCGTTTCACCGTCACCGAGACCGGCGCCGGCATCCACGCGGAGGAGGAGCAGGACGAGGCCCGGCTCTTCCGCCACCTCGTGGTCATCACCACCAACGAGGAACGCGAGCTGCCCCAGGCCTTCCTCAGGCGCTGCGTCGTGCTCACCCTCCCCGACCACGACGAGCAGACCCTGGTGCGCATCGCCGTGCGCCACCTGCGGCACTGGTACGGAGCCGTGCTCCCGGAACACCGCACGCTCGCCTCGGCGCTGGCCCGCGAACTGGGCACGGTCCGCGCCGAGGCCGGGCAGTTCGGGCTGCGCCCGCCCAGCACCGCCGAGTACCTCGACGCGCTCCGGGCCTGCATCACCCTCGGCATCGACGTCTCCGACCCCGAATGGGAATGGCTCAAGCACTGCGCCCTGCTCAAGCGCCAGCAGGTCGCCGGGGAGGAGTGGTGACGGACGGCCAGGCCTGGCTCGGCGACGTCGTGCGGGCCGCCGTCGCCCTGAACGCCTCCTCCGCCGCCGACTGGCAGCACATCGCCGGGTGCCTGGGCCTCGGCGGGCCCCACCCCACCGGAGCCCGCCCCGAGCCGCACGCCCGGCCCGACGCCCACCCCCCGGCCCCGCAGGCCCCGCCGGCCGGGGAGAGTGACGACGACCCCGCCCGGCCCGCCGCCCCGCCCCCGCCACGGGACAGCGCGCCCCCCGGGCGCACCATCGCCCTCACCGCCGTTGAGCACCGCCCGCCGGCGGCCACCGGCTGGACCGTCGACCCCCTGCCGGCCCCGGCCGCCGCCGCGCACCGCACCGCGCTCGCCCACGAACCCCTCCTCGCCCCCCGCACCACCGCCGCCGTCCTGCACGCCGCCCTGGCCCGCAGCGCCTTCGAGGGCGAGCTGGACGTGGAGGCCGCCGTCGACCGGGTCTCGCGGCTGCGGCCGCTGACCGAACTGCCCCGCCGCCCCGTCTTCACCCTGCGCTACGGCGTCCAGATCCTCGCCGACATCTCGCCCTCGATGGAACCGCTCGCCCGCGACGTGGAGGACGTCGTCGCCCGCGTCCGGGCCCTGGCCGGCGTCGCCGCCACCCACACGCTGTACTTCTCCGAATCCCCCCTGCGCGGCGCCGGCGAGGGGCCCAGGGCGCGGTGGCGCCCGTACCGCACCCCGCCCGCCGGCACCACCGTGCTGATCCTCTCCTCCCTCGGCCTGACCGGCCCGGTCTTCAACCCCCACCGGGCCACCCCCGGGGAGTGGATCGCCGGCGTGCGGGCGATCCGCGCCCACGGCTGCCGGCCCGTGGCGCTGGTGCCCGCGCCCGAACGCCACTGGCCGCGCTGGCTGCGCGCCACGCTCCCCGCCGTCGTGTGGGACCGCGGCACCACCGTCGGCCGGGTGCTGGGAACCCTGCGATGAGCGGCGCGGCCGACCGCGAACTGGCCGTACTGCTCAGCACCGCCACCCGGATCGAGCCCGAACTGATGCGCGCCGTGCGGCTGACCGCCGCCCCCCGGCTGGACGTCGCGGCGGAGACCGAGCTGTGGTTCGGCGACCTCGTCGAACGACGCGCCTCCGGCCACATCGTGCTGCGCCGCGACCTGCTGCCCGAGCTGCGGCAGGAGCTGGGCCGGCTGCTGGCGACCGCGCGCGAGGACGCCCCCGTGCACCGCGTCGGCGCCCTCGTCGACGAGGCCCACCGGGCCGGCTCGCCCGCGCTGCACGCCGAGGAGAGGGCCGTCTGGCACGCCGTGCGGGGCGGCCCGCGCAGCGAACGGCTCATCGAGGAGGCGCTGCTGCCCGCCCTGCGCGCCCTGGTGGACCAGCACCGCGACGGCGTCGCCCGCTGGTTCGCGGGCGCCTGGGGACGGCTGCCCGAGGCCGTGCGGAAGGCGAAGACCGCCTGGCAGCTGGCGACGGTGACGGCCGCGCTGGAGGGCGCGGCGGGCCAGGGCGTCGCCATCCGGCGGCGGCCCCCCGACGGGCTGCTCCTGGCCGACGTCGGCCTGATCGCCGCCCGGTTGCCGCGCACCGAGCTCCCCGTGCTGCGCGACGGCCGCCACCTGGTCCTGGGCCAGGACGCCGCCGTCTCCGGCGCCTTCACCCTCTCCCTGCCCGACACCGACCCCCTCGTGCTGGAACTCACCCTCTCCTCCGGCCCGCCCTCGACCCTGCTGGTCGGCCGGGGCGAGAGCGCGACCCGCCGGGTGGACGGGCGGACGGTGCGGCTGACGGTCGCCGACGGCTCGGTGTACGAGGTCCCGGCACCCTCCGCACACCCGGCCGGCCGCGCCGGGGCGGGCGACCGCGTCCCCGGGCCGGGGCACGTCCTGATCAACTACGCCGGCCACCAGCGGGCCTGGGCCGTCTGGCTCGCCCACGTCCTGGAGCGGGCGGGCTTCCGGGCGAGCACACTGTGCTGGGAGGCGGACCGGCAGGACGCGCTCGGCGAGGTGCTGGAGGACCTGATGGCCGCCGGGGGACGGGTGCTGCTCGTCCTCAGCGACTGGTACTTCCAGTCGGCGAACCGCGCGGACGAGGAATGGAGCGCGGCCTTCTCGGAGGTGACGGAGCGACACGGCGACCGCCTGGCCGCCGTCAGCGTCACCGCCGGACCCCTGCCGGTGGGAGCCACCCTGCTGGAACCCGTCGACCTGTGGGGCGTCCCCGAAGCCGAGGCGAAGCGCCGCGTGCTCCGGCGGCTCGGCGTGCCGGCCACGACCCGGGACCCGGCCGCCACGACCCCCGGGCAGGCCCCCCGCTTCCCCGACGACCCGCCCGCGGTGTGGGGCGGGGTGCCCCGGCGCAACGCCCGCTTCACCGGCCGGGACACGCTGTTCCCCGACATCCACCGACAGCTGACGGAGGCCCCCACGGGAGCTGCGGTGTGCGCCCTGCTCGGCATGTCCGGCATCGGCAAGACCGCCCTGGCAACCGAGTACGCCCACCGGTTCAGCGGCGACTACGACGTCGTGTGGTGGGTGGACTCCGACACCCGGGGCGCCCTGCGCGGAGGCCTGGGCGAACTGGCCCCCGAGCTGGGCCTGGCCGGCGGCCCGGAACCGGGCGGGCGCATCCGGGCGGTCCGCGAGGCCCTGCGCCGCGGCGAGCCCCACCGCCGCTGGCTGCTCGTCTTCGACGGCTGGGACGACATGGAGGAGGCCGGCGAACTGCTGCCCCAGGGTCCGGGCCATGTGCTGATCACCTCCCGCAACCGGGGCTGGCACGCGGCCGGCGCGGGCATCGTCGAGGTCACCGGCTTCCAGCGGCAGGAGAGCGTCCTCTACCTGACGCGGCGGGCGCCGCGGGTGACGCCCGAGGAGGCCGACGCCGTCGCCGCCGCACTCGACGACATTCCCCTCGCCCTCGCCCAGGCCGCCGCCTGGCTCGGCGAATCGGGCATGAGCGTCGCCGACTACCTGCGCATGGTCCTCGACGGCGACCTCTCCGCACCGGCCGGCCCCGACTCCCTGGGCCACGTACCGCGCTCCGCCCTCACCTCCTGGACGATCCTGATCAACCGGCTCCGCGAGTCCCGGCCCGACGCCGTGGAACTGCTCTCCCTGTGCACCTGCTTCGGCCACGGCTCGATCCCGGTCGGCCTGGTCCGCCGGTTCCCGCCCGGCGATCTGCCCGAGCCCCTCGCCGGGGTGGTCCGCGGAAGGGAGCGCTGGACCCGGGCCCTGGACACGCTCGTCGACTACTCCGTGCTCACCCGCGAACCCCACGCCCCCAGCAGCGAGGGCGCCGGCCCGGAGACCGACGACGCGGTGCACATGCACCGGCTCGTCCACGACATCGTCGCCCGGCTCACCCCGCCCGACCAGCGGTGCGCCTACCAGCGGGTGGTACGCGGCGTGCTCGCCGCCGCCGACCCCCGAAGCCCCAGGGACGCCACCCTGTGGCCCCGCTACGCCGAACTGCTGCCGCACCTCGAGTCCTCCGGCGCGCTGTCCACCGCCGAGCCCGACACGCGGCCGCTGGTGCTCAACTGCCTGATGTTCACCTACGTCAGCGGCATGTACCGCGCGGGCGCCGAACTGGCCGACCGGGTACGGGCCCGCTGGGAGGAGCTGCTCCCGCCGGACGACCCCCAGATGCTCGACCTCACCGTCCGGCAGGGGAACATCCTCCGCGCCTACGGCCGGTTCCAGGCCGCCTATGAACTCGACCGCGCGATGCTGCGGAGGCTACGCGCCGGCTCCGGTACGGACGGGGGCGACGCCCTGATGTCCGCGAACAGCTGCCTGGCCGCCGACCAGCGCTTCCTCGGCCAGTACGAGGAGGCCCACCGGCTCCAGCGCGAGGTCCTGCGGACCGCTCTCGCACTGCGCGGCCCCGACGACTACCTGACCCTCCTCGCCCGGCACAACCTCGGCACCGGCCTGCGGCTGCTGGGCCGCTACGCCGAGGCGTACGAGGCCGACCTGGAGACCCTGCGCAGGCGGGAGTCACTGATGCGCGCCCGCCACGCCGCCACCCTGGTCTCGGGCATCGCCTGCGCCCGCGACCTGCGTCTGATGGGCCGCTTCCGGGAGGCGCTGAGCCGTCAGGAGCAGGGCATGCGGCTGCACGTCCAGGTGCTCGGCACCGGCCACCCGCAGACCCTGCGCGCCCGGCACAACCTCCTGCTGTGCGAGCTTCGTGCCACCGGAGGGCAGGCGGTGGGCGCGGACATGACCCGCCTGCTGGAGACCATGGAACAGGTGCACGGCCGCGACCACTACGTCACCCTCGGCCTGGTCGTCGACTACGGCAACCACGCCCGCGAACAGGGCGACCTCGCCCTGGCCCGCGACCTGATCGCCGAGGGCGAGAGCGGCCTGCGCGGGCTGCTGGGCCCCGCGCATCCGGTCAGCACGGGCATGCTCTCCAACACCGGCCTCGTCCTGCAGGCCGCCGGCGAACGCGCCGAAGCCCTCACCTTGTTCGAGGCCGCCCTCGCCGGCCTCACCGCCGGCCTCGGCCCCGACCACCCCTGGGTCCTCGGCTGCGCCCTCAACGCCGCCGCCGGCCGGCACGCCGTCGGACGGCTCGAGGACGCGCTGGACCTGAGCCGCGACACGCTGCGCCGCGCCCGCCACGCCCTGGGGCCGGACCACCCCTTCACCCTCTCCTGCGAGATCGCCCTCGCCGCGGACCTGCGCGGCCTGGGCGCACGCGAGGAGGTCCGCAAGGCCGAGGAGGCCGCCCTCCAGCGCCTCGTCCGCACCCTGGGCGCCCAGCACCCGCAGACCCTCGCCGCACGCCTGCGCACCCGCCCCACCTGGGACTTCGAGCCGTACCTGGGCTGAACCGGGCCCCGGGCAATTTGACCTCAAGCCCGCTTGAGGTGTGATCGTTCCGTTCATGACACGCCTGACCGACCTCCGCCGTCCCGACGCCGGGATCACCCTCATCAGCCGCTGGGGCACCGGCAGCCCCGAGCGCACGCGCGCCGCCGCGGACGCGCTCCTCGAACAGTGGTCGGCGGCGGACGCCCCGGCCGTCCTTCTGGCCACCCACGTCTTCACCGATGTGGACGGCTCCGGCCTCCTCATCCACGGACAATGGACCAGCGCGGAGGAGCACCAGGCGTTCGTCCACGATGGCCGCGCGGCGCGGGTCGGCCGCATCGACGCGCGCGTCCCCGGCATCGAGCGCAGCGGTCTGAGCCGTACGCACCCCTACCGCGGCGTGGTCCTCGACGCCGACGGCGAGGCCGGCGTCTTCGCCGTCGCCTGCCACGAGACCGACGGCGCACCCGGTGGCGCGCGGGCGTGGGCCGACGCGCGGGTGGACGCGCTGCGCTACGGCCCGCCGCCGGGGCTGCTGGCCGCGCACCTGCACCTCGATGTCGACGGCAAGCGCGTGGTGGAGATCTCGGAGTGGGCCGACGGGGCGGAAGGGGAGGCGCCGGCCCGGCTGGCCGGACTGCCCCTCACCCGCTACCGCTTCTACGGCTCGGTCAGCCGGTGACCTCGATGGGGGCGACCGCCGACGACGCCCCGCACCAAATATCCCGAATATGTGCTTGTGTGACTTAGCGTTCATCATGTGATGTCCTCGTGAATGGGCTCGGGCCGCCTCCACGGCGGCCGCGCCGCCCCGTGAGCCCGGCCGCCGTGCTCACCGGGCTGGTCCTGGCCGTCACCGCCACGGCCTGCGGCAGCCCGCACGAGCGCCGCGACGACGCACATGCGGCGGCCGTCCGCTTCGAGCAGGCGCTGGGGGCCGGGCGGACGGCGGTGCTGTGCGCCGCCCTCGCCCCCGGCACCCGGGAGGAGGTGGAGCAGTCGGCCGAGGGGCCCTGCGACCGGGCGGTGGAGCGGGACAAGCTCCCGGCCGGCGGCGCGGTCCGTCACGTCGACGTCTACGGCGACCAGGCGCAAGCGGTCCTCGAGCACGACACCGTGTTCCTGGCGCACTTCGACGACGGCTGGAAGGTCACGGCCGCCGGATGCGAGCCGCACGGCGAGGAGCCCTACCAGTGCGAGATCAAGGGCAGGTGACCCGTCCGTGAGAACGATGTTCGGATCGTGCCTGGTGCTGATCCTCGCGGGCCTGGTCTATTTCACGGCGCTGGGGCTGATGCACCGATGAGCCGGGACGGCGGGGCGGACCACAGGGGCAGGGGCCGGGCGCGGGGCTTCCTGTACGACAACGGCCTCGGCCTGGCCTTCGGCGCCGCCTTCGTGCTCGCCATCACCGGCCAGGCCATCGCGGGCCGCGCCGAGTTCAACAGCGAACTCATCACCGACGGCCTGCAGCCGATGGGCTTCCTCGCCTATCTGACGTCCTCGGACTTCGCGGTCGACGTCACCGAGAACTGGCAGTCGGAATACCTGCAGTTCTTCCTCTACATCTCCGTGACGGTCTGGCTCGTCCAGCGCGGCTCACCCGAGTCCAAGCCGGTGGACAAGGCCGGTCCCGAGTCCGACCACGACCAGCTGACCGGCGAGCACGCCCGGCCCGACTCGCCCCGCTGGGCCGCCGCGCGCGACTGGCGCCAGGCGGTGTACTCCCACTCGCTCGGCCTCGTCATGGGCACCGTCTTCCTGCTGTGCTGGTTCAGCCAGTCCGTCACCGGCGTGGCCTCGTACAACGAGAGGCAGCTGCGGCAGCTGCAGGACCCCATCGGCTGGGCCGAGTACCTGGGCCGCGCGGAATTCTGGAGCCGGACCCTGCAGAACTGGCAGTCCGAGCTGCTGGCCGTCGCCTCCATGGCCGTCCTCTCCATCTACCTCCGCCAGCGCGGCTCACCCGAATCGAAGCCCGTCGGCGCGTCCCACTCCACCACCGGCGTCGAAGGCTGACGCGGCGTCCGAACCCCGAAGACGAAGGAAGAGCGGTGAAGAGCTCATGCCCGTGAGACCGAGCGAGACCGTCGCGGCACCCGGACGGGCGCCAGGACGCCACAGAGCACCTGCCCCGTCCCGGGCATTCCGCGCGAAGGGGGCGCCCGGCTACCCCATCGGGCCTGCCGACCGGACGTTTCTGTCGCGGACCAGTACACAACGCCCGACGACGGGCTTCTTCCTCGACTTCGACGGCCCGCCCCCCGCCCGTGCGGAGCTGGCGGCGCGCGTGGTGAAACGGGCGGAGGCGCTGCCCGCGCTCACCGACCTGATCCGGTCGGCGGACGGGAGCCGCTGGCGGGCGGGCGCGGGCGTACCCGACGAGGCGGTGCACATCCGCTGCCGCACCGGCCTGAGCGGGCCGGGGGAGCTCGACGACGCCACCAACGACCTGCTCCACCACGCGCTGCCGCCCGAGGGGCGTCCCCAGTGGGACGTCTGGCTCCTCGCGGCTGCCGGGACCGGCGGGTTCCGGCTCGCCTTCCGGATCCACCACGCCATCCAGGACGGCGTCGGCGCCGCCCACTCCGTCCTCTCCCTCCTCGCCGACACCGCGACCCAGGGTCCGCACCCGCACCGGGCCTCCCGCCCCACACCGTCCGGCATGCTCCGGGCCGGCTGGGACGTGGTCCGCGCCCTGCGGCCCGAGCGGCGATGGCCCGAGCTCCAGGCGGCGGCGCCGGTGGGGCGCTCCCGCTGGACGTACGCGGACGTCGCCGCCCCGCGCCTGCGGGACCTGGCCGACGCCCACGGCGCCAGCGTCAACGACGTCTGCCTCGCGGCCCTCGCGATGGCCCTCCGTTCCTGGCGCCTCGAGCGCGCGGCGGCGGCCGGCGAGGGAGCCTGCCCCGACCTGCCGACGCTCGTCCCCATGTCGACCCGGCAGGCCCACGAGCGCCACGCCCCCGGCAACCGCGTGGTCGCCCACCGCCTGCTGCTCCCGTGCTCCGAGGAACGCCTGCGGGAAGCCGTGACCCGCGTACACCGCCAGACCGTCGTGGTCCGGCGCAGCCACAGACGCGACGCCGCCCGCGCCGCCCTCGACAAACCCCTGCTGCCCGGGCTGGCGGACTGGACCGTCCACGCCATGGGCAACCCGCGCACCATCCCCCTCAGCGCCAGCAGCATCTCGTTCCCCGCGGCCTTCAGCTGCTTCGGCGCCCGGCTCACCGCCGCGTCGATGTTCTACAACGTGCAGGAGAACCTGCCCACCTACGTCTCCTTCACCCGCACCCCGACGACCGTGCGCTGCGCGCTGATGTACGACGAGAGCCTGGCGCACACCGCCTCCCTGCCGCACCACTGGAGGCGGGCGCTGGACGAGACGCCGGAGGAGACGCTGGACGAGACGGGCGGGTGACGCCGGGCGCCCCGGGATTGGTCCGGACCTATTGACGGTCGTCCCTGCCCGGCCTACGTTCGGTGAAAGATTCCCCGAACCGGCCGGAAGGGGACGGCACATGAGCGGTCGGACCTCGCGCCTGATACGTCTCCTGGGAGCCGGGACGGCGGCGCTGGCCATGGCGTTCGCCGCGCAGGGCCCCGGCGCCGCCGCGTCGGGGCCACCCCGCGAGGACACCTGCGCGGTGAAGCCGAAGCCCTCGGGGAAGGTGCTCCAGGGGTACTGGGAGAACTGGGACGGCGCCGCGAACGGCGTCCACCCGCCGTTCGGGTGGACGCCGGTCACCGACCCCCGCATCCGCGACCACGGCTACAACGTGATCAACGCCGCGTTCCCCGTCATCCGCTCCGACGGCACCGCCCTGTGGGAGGACGGGATGGACGCCACGGTGAAGGTCCCCACCCCGGCCGAGATGTGCCGGGCCAAGGCCGAGGGCGCCACGATCCTGATGTCCATCGGCGGCGCGACCGCCGGGATCGACCTCGGCTCCAGCGCCGTCGCCGACCGCTTCGTGCGGACCCTCGTGCCGATCCTGAAGGCCTACAACTTCGACGGCATCGACATCGACATCGAGACGGGCCTCACGGGCAGCGGGAACATCAACCAGTTGTCGACGTCCCAGGCCAACCTCATCCGCATCATCGACGGCGTGCTCGGCCAGATGCCCCCGGAGTTCGGCCTGACGATGGCCCCCGAGACGGCCTACGTCACCGGAGGCAGCGTGACGTACGGCTCGATCTGGGGCGCGTACCTGCCGATCGTGAAGAAGTACGCGGACAACGGCCGCCTGTGGTGGCTCAACATGCAGTACTACAACGGCAGCATGTACGGCTGCTCCGGGGATTCGTACTCCGCGGGGACGGTGAAAGGGTTCACCGCGCAGACGGACTGCCTGAACAAGGGGCTGGTCGTCCAGGGCACGACCATCCGCGTCCCCTACGACAAGCAGGTGCCGGGACTGCCGGCGCAACCGGGCGCCGGGGGTGGATACATGGCCCCGAACCTGGTGTCGCAGGCCTGGAACACCTACGGCGGCGCCCTCAAGGGGCTGATGACCTGGTCCCTCAACTGGGACGGCTCGAAGGGCTGGACCTTCGGCGACAACGTCAGGAAGCTGCAGGGCCGTTGAGGTCTCCTCCTCACTGGCCGGGCGAGGTCTCCGTCGTTGCGGCAGTGGTGACGTCCGCGACCAATTCCACCATGTCCGGGCCGTAGACGTCCGAGCCGATCACCTTCAGCAGGAGGCAGAACGTGCCGTCGAGGCCGTGTTCGCGGGCGAGCCGCGCGTGGTGGCGGGCCAGGTAGCGTATGGCCGCCTGGTTGGTGATCCCGCGCTGGCCCGAGGCGAGGAAGACCGGGCGGCCGCCGGCCGGGGCGGTGAGCCGGGCCAGCAGGACGTACTCCACCCTGCCCTTGTCCATCCGGTAGGTCTGGCCGCCGACGGTGAACGCGCCGCCGTCGGGAACGTTTCCGTAGTCGGTGTTCACCGCGACTCCCGGCAGGAGCGCGCGCAGGTGCGCCTCGGTGCGCAGGTTCGACGCCGGGCCGCCCACGCAGAACTCGGTCCGGGTGCCGAATCCCTGCCGTGCGGCGTCGTGCGCCACGATGTCCGCGTTCGCCCCGCACTCCTTGATCAGCGCGGAGAGCTCGAGCAGCGCGAAGGTGTCGTGGCGCGAGACGCTGCGGCCGCCGGCGCTCGGGTCCTGGTTGACCACGAGCAGGCACTCGGATCCGTCCGGGAGGCCGAAGAAGGTCTGCTTGCGGCGGAGTTGGCGCCGCCACAGGAGTGTCCTGACGAACCAGCCCGCGGCACCGCTGATCCCGCTGGCCGCCAGCCCCAGAACGATGTTGCGCACGTCGTCATTCATGAGCGGGCAGCTTACGGGGCGTCATGCGACCTCGGCCCTACGGCCGGAGCCCGAGGCGGCCGGTGATCCGGGGCGGTAGCGTGCCGGGACATGAAGATCACCGATTCGCCCCGCACCCCTGAGCAGCGAAAGCGCGACGTGCTGGAGAGACTGGGAAGGGAGCAGGACATCTGGGTGGCGTCGGCCGACGCCGACGGGCTGCCGTGCCTGGTGCCGCTGTGGTTCCTGTGGGACGGCGAGGCGATATGGATGTCCACCCGGTTCACCAACCCCACCGGCCGCAACCTGCGGGACGGCCGGCGCGCCCGCCTCGCGCTCGGGCACACCCGGGACGTCGTCATCGTCGACGGTGACGTGGAGAGCTTCACCGCGCGGGAGGTGCCGGCCGCGGCGGCGGACGCGTTCGCGGAACGCCACGGCTGGGATCCGCGCCGTGCCGGCGGCTCGTACGGGTACTTCAGGGTGCTGCCGCGTGCCGTTCAGGCCTGGCACGAGGAGCACGAGCTGCCCGGCCGGCACCTCATGCGCGACGGTGAGTGGGTCGTGTGACCTCGGTGCCGTGCGGGGGCAGCGGCAGGCCGTCGCGGAGGTAGACGGTGCGGTCCTCGCGCTCGGCCTCCAGCGAGGCGGCCACGCGGCGCCGCAACGGTTCCGGAAACCGCGCCAGCGCCGTCTCCTCGCCGACGAACTCGGCCGCCGCGATCTCCGAGCTCTGCAGGACCAGCTCCTCGGCCCGCACGGGACGGCCGGGATGGGCGGCGAAGATGAACACCAGCAGGGACCTGCCGTACGCGGCCGCCGACAGGTTGTCCACCGCCAGCAGCCGGCCGGTCCGCAGACCGCGCAGGCCCAGCTCCTCCTCGGCCTCCCTGGCGAGCGCCGTCGGAAGGTCCTCCTCGGCCTCCACGAAACCGCCGACGATGTCCCACCCGGGCTTGTAGACGGGGTCGACGATCAGCAGCCGCCGCCGGTCGTCGCGTACGAGCGCGTCCACGGCGACCAACGGCGCGGGCAGCCCCCGCAGGAACCGTGCCAGCCGCGCCGCGGGAGTCTCCGCGCGTTCCTCAGGTGCCGTGCCTTCCCCTGCCGTCGCGTCGCCCATGACCGTGAGCATGCCCGGCGCGGCCACGCGGGAAGCGCCCCCGCGACGGCCGTCGCGGTGCCACCCGGCGTATCCGCCTGGCTAATGTAGTGATCATGATCAATGCCGACGACGTCCGCCGGATCGCGCTCTCCCTCCCGGAGACGGCCGAGAAGGAGGCGTGGAACATGCCGACCTTCCGGGTCGCGGGGAAGATGTACATCACGATCCCCGACGACCAGACGTCGTTCGCCGTCCGGTGCCCCCGGCACGAGCGGGCCGAGCTGATCGCGGCGGAGCCGGAGAAGTTCTGGGTGCCCCCGCACGAGGCGAGTTCCGCGTGGGTGCGCGTACGGCTCGCGGCTCTGGAGGACCTCGACGAGCTGCACGACATCCTCGTCGACTCCTGGAGACAGGCGGCACCGGAGCGCCTGGCGGACGCCCTGCCCGGCCGGAACCCCGGCGACGGCGGGGGCCCCGTCGGGCACTGACAGGGCCCGTCCGTGCCCGTCCGCCGGGGCCGGGATCAGGAGTCGGAGAAGCTCATCATCATCAGCTTCTCGGGATTGGCGACGGGCGCGAACCCGACCCTGGCGTAGACCTCGTGCGCGTCGAGGGTGGACAACAGCACCCGCTTGAGGCGGTGGGGAGCCAGGTGATCGCGGACGGCGGTGGCCAGGAGCGTACCGACGCCCCTGCCGCGATGTTCCGGGGCGACGTAGACGTCGCAGAGCCAGGCGAAGGTCGCCAGGTCGGTGACCACGCGCGCGTACCCGGCCTGACGGCCGCCGGCGTCGTACGCACCGAAGTTGACGGAGGCCGCGACGGACCGCTCGACGGTCTCGAGGCTGCGGCCGATGGCCCAGAACGCGTCGGTGGACAACCAGTGGTGGACGAGCTTCGTGTCGAGGCGACCGGGATCGGTCGAGATCTCGTATCCGTCGTGCGAGCCGCCTGCTGTGCGAGTGATCATGAACCGAAAGCCTATGGCCGAGACCGTCACATGACCATTGATCAGGACTTGGCGGCGGCGCCCGCCTGCGGCCACCTCGGGCCCGGGCCCTTGAGGATGCGATGGGTGGGGGCGGTGCTGGCGTGCTGGACGCCGGGCAGGGAGGCCACCGGGCCGGTCAGATAGCGGTAGAACGAGCCGGCGCTCTGCGTGCTGATGCTGGCGAACAGATTGGTCGTACCGGTGGTGGCCGCGGCGAACGGCACCTCGGGATGCTCGGCCAGCGCGCGGCCCACCGCGTCCAGCCGTGCCGGCTCGACCTGCAGCCACAGCGTGGCCCGGAAGCCGTGCTGCAGGATCCGCGGGTGGTAGTCGAGGTCGAAGTAGAGCACGCCCGCCGCGCGCAGCTCCGCCAGCCGCCGGCGGACGGTGGTCTGCGACCAGCCCGTGGCCGCGGCGAGTTCGCCCAGCGGAGCACGCCCGTCCTGGGCCAGCACGGCCAGGAGACGGTGGTCCCGCGCATCCAGGGGATACGGCGCGGCCGGCTCGTCCGGGCGGCACGCCGGAGCGTCGGCGGGGGTGAGGGCGGCGACCTGCTCCGGGGTGAGCGGCCCCGACTTGCCGGCCGCGCTGCGCTTCCGGCCGAAGAACACGTGCAGCAGGCTGTGCGCCGAGACGTCCACGACCCGCGGCGTGCGCGGCAGCTTCTGCAGCAGCAGGGCATCGCTCTCGCCCGGGTGGCCCGGCTCGTGGGTGCGGACGTTGCAGATGATCTCCGTACCGCCCGAGGTCAGCTTCACCCAGCTGGTGTCCGGATGCCGCGCCAGCGCCTCGCCGACCGAACCGGCGGCATCCGGCGTGCAGCGCACCCGTACGAACCAGGTGTCGCCGACCCGCAGCGGATCGGTCAGCCCCACCACGCGCAGCGTGCTCGTGGTGCGCAGCCGGGTGTAGCGGCGGGCGACGGTCTGATCGGACACCCCCAACACCTCGGCGATCCGGCTGAAGGGCGCCCGCCCGTCGATCTGGAGGGCGTGGGCGAGGGGCTGGTCCTGTACGTCGAGGGCGGGAAGGAAAGCCCGGGAGTCGGTGTCGATATCCACCATTGAAGGCTACGGGATGTCGGAATCCGCCGCGGGAAGCCCATTGACTGCGGCCTGCGGTGGCATCGTCGCAGGCTCGACGAGGACGGCTCACCGGGACCCGGACGGGGACCTTCGAGCCAACCCCCAGCACCCCCCAACACCCCCTCAACACTCCACTGAACACTTCACGAAACGAGATTCGGATGCGTAAGTGGCGGCCCTTGATGGCTGTCTCCCTGGGCGCCTTCATCCTGCTGGTGGACGTCACGATCGTGAACGTGGCGCTGCCGCAGATGGCCGAGGACCTGCACGCCGGCTTCGCCTCCCTGCAGTGGGTGGTCGACGCCTACGCCCTCGCCCTGGCCGCCCTCCTGCTGGCCGCGGGCTCGCTGGCCGACCGCTTCGGCCACCGCAGGCTGTACGTGGCCGGGCTGATCCTGTTCGCCCTGGCCTCCCTCGCCTGCGGCCTGGCACCCAACGCCGGCGTCCTGGTGGCCGCCCGCGCGGTCCAGGGCGTGGGCGGCGCCGCGATGTTCGCCACCACCACGGCACTGCTCGGCGCCACCTACCAAGGCCGTGACCGGGGCACCGCGTTCGGCGTCTGGGGAGCCGTCAACGGCGCGGCCGCCGCGGCCGGCCCGCTGCTCGGCGGTCTGCTGACCGAGCACATCGGCTGGCAGGCCGTCTTCCTGGTCAACCTGCCGATCGCGGCGGTGGCCGTCTTCATGACGCTGCGCGTCATCGCCCCCGACCGGCGCGACGCCGCGCAGCACGCGGGGCACTCCGGCCGCCTGGACGTCACCGGCGCCGTGACCTTCACCCTCGCCGCCGCCGCGCTCACCTACGGGCTCATCCGCGGCAGCGAGTCCGGCTGGACCTCCACGCTCACGCTGACCGCCTTCGCCGTGGCCGTCGTGTCGCTCGCCGCCTTCGTGACGGCCGAGATACGCGCCGAACGCAAGGGCGGCCAGCCCATGCTGGACCTGGCCCTCCTGCGCAGGCCCTCCTTCAGCGGGCTGATGGGCGGCGCGCTCCTGCTCCAGGGCGGCGCCTTCGGCGGCCTCGCGCTGCTCTCGCTGTGGCTGCAGTCCGTCATCGGCCTGGGCCCGGTCGACGCCGGCCTGTCCCTGACCCCGCTGGCCGTCGTCTCCTTCGTCGTCTCCCTCGTGGCCGGCCGCTACCTGCAGCGCCTGGCGCCCCGGGTGCCGATCGGCCTCGGACTGCTCGTGGTGGCCGGCGGCATGCTCCTGCTGAACGCCGGGCTGACGGCGGACGCCGGCCGCTCCGCCGTGATCGCCGGGCTGTGCGTGACCGGCGCCGGCGCCGGGCTGGCGATGCCCGTCCTGGTGTCGGCGGCGATGGGCAGCGTGCCGCCCCAGCGCATGGGCATGGCCGGCGGCGCCGTCAGCACCTTCCGGCAGCTGGGCATGACCCTGGCGATCGCCGGTCTGGGTGCCGTCTTCACCAGCCGCGTCGAGAAGGTGCTCGAGGAGTCGGGGACGACGACCGACCCGCACGCCGCCGCGTCGGCGCTGGCGGGCGGACAGGCCCACCAGATGATCGAGGGCGCCCCGGCCGGCCTGCGCGACGAGACCGCACGGCTCGTCCACGAGGCCTTCGCCGCCGGCCTGGACCGCGTCTTCCTGTGCGCGGCGGTCGCGGCCGCCGTCGGCGGCCTCCTCGTCCTGGCCCTGGTCCGCCCCACGCCCCGCCCCGAGGCGGGCGCGCGAACCGGCGGCACCCCGGCCCAGGACTCCCGTACCGAGGCCGAACCCGCGACGGCCTAGGCTCGAAGGGCACGGCAGAAGGCGAGTGGCCGGGGGATCCCCCGGCCACTCGCCGTTTCCGGGGCGCGGGCGGGATGGCCGGGCCCGTTGAGCGGGCGGAGGGTGGCCCGTTCAGGCGCCGGAGCGGGCGCGGCGGGATCCGCCGGAGGCGCGCGTACGCCCCGCGTCGTCCGTCGGGCGACGCGATGCGGGCAGGTCCCGGGCCCGGCCGACGGGGGAGAAGAGCAGGACCAGGGCGGCGAGCGGGATGCCCGCCGTCGTGACCCACATGGCCGCGCGCAGACCGAGCACCGTACCGAGCGCGCCGCCGAGCAGCGCCCCGAGCGGGATCGTCCCGTAATTGACGAACGCCGTGGGCGCCGTGAGCCGGGCGAGAAGCTCCGGCGGGCAGTAACGCTGCAGAAAACCCGCCTTGATGACGTTGCCGCCCACGACACCGGCCGACACGCAGAAGCCACCCGCGACGAAGAGCAGCACCCCCGCACCGCCCACGGTCAGCGGCATGAGCAGGGCGAACACGGCCAGCCCCAGCTCGAACAGCAGCGTCGCACGGGCCGTACCGAACCGGCCGGCGACCCGGCGGGCCGCGAAGGCCCCGGCGACCCCTCCGGCACCGGCGGCCGCGACGAGCGCCCCGACCGGACCGGGGGCCAGGCCGACGCTCTGCACCAGGAAGACCACCCGTATCGACTGGTACCCCATGAGAGCCAGGTTGGAGGCGGCCCCGAAGAGCGTCAGCGTACGCAGCCAGGGGTCGCCCGCGACGAGGCGCAGCCCCTCGCCGACCTCGCCGGCCAGCGCACCCCGGCGACGCCCGGCCCTGGGCGGGCGGGGCTCGCGGTGCCGTATGCCCGCCAGACAGAGAAGGGACACGAGGAACGTCGCGGCGTTCACGAACATGCCGTTCACGGCGCCCGCCAGCTGCGTGATCAGACCGCCGGAGCCGAGCCCGGCGATCTGCGCGGCGGACGCGCTGCCGTGCAGCTTGGCATTGCCCTCGGCCTGGTCGGCGGGTTCCAGAAGACCGGGAAGATACGCGGTGTAGGCGGTCTGGAAGGCCCCGAGGTCGGACACGGCGATCAGCGGCATCGCGACCCCGGTGACGGAGGCGCCGAACTTCCCGGCCGTCTCGCCGCACCACAGCAGCCGGAAATCGCGGTGGCGGCGCAGGAGGCCACCATCGCCGGCGCTCCGCGTCACGAGGCGCCACGCTCCCTGCGCGGGAAGGACTGCAGCTGGACGACGACCGGCAGGGCGCCGGGGGCGGGCTCGGCGTCCGGAGCGGGTGTGTGACGGGCGATGACCGCCATCAGCTCCGCGTTGAGGGCGGCGAGCTGCTCCGGTGCCAGGCGCAGGTCACGCCAGTCGGAGACGGTGCCCGCCGCGCGCCATTCCTCGTCCCAGTCCTCGTTGACGTAGTCCACGACCCGGCTGAAGTACTGCTGCACCAGTTCATGGAGATAGACGGACAGTGCGCCCCGGCTCTCGGGGTCGTCCCGGAATTCGGCGATGTTCAGCTCGTTCGCGACGCCGACCCTCCGCCACCAGCGCTCACGCTTCGTGCCGCGCCCGGTCTCCTCCTCGATGAAGCCGTGCTCGGCGAGGTGGCGCAGGTGCCAGCTGACGGTGCCGGTGTTCTCCCCGAGACGCTCGGCGAGCAGCGTGGCGGTGGCGGGCCCGTCGAGGCTGAGCAGCTCGAAGATCCGCATCCGCAGGGGATGGGCCAGCCCACGCAGGCTGCGGGCATCGACCCGGCGGCCCGTCCCGTGTACCGGTGCGCTCACCGTCCGTGAGGCGAACGGGGGTCGGATGTGAGGCCCCTCATGGGGCCTGGGTCACATACGAAAGCGGGTAGTTGGCACGCAGGCCCAATTCCGGCATTTCGGCTCGCTTGTCGGGTGCCGGGTACGGCGTTTCGCCGTAGGTCACACCTTTGCCAGCGGGTTTTCGCGCCGCTAACAATTGCGGAGTCGCACGGCGCCGTCGACCGAGAAACGGCGCTCTTTCTTTGCGCCATTGACGGCCATTGCGACTAAGCGATTGGAAGGGTTCAGCTCGTTATGCGCTCCACCGTCTCCGGTTATACCGCTCTGTCCAAGGCCCACAAGTTCTCCGCTGCTGGTCTGGTGACCGCTGCTGGTGCCGCCGCTCTGACGTTCGCCCTGGTTCCGCAGGCCTCGGCCGCGGATGCTCACAGTGCGGGTGTGAAGCCGGTGGCGCTGAGCGCGCAGGAGTTCGGTGTGACGCAGGACGCTGAGCTGGCGAAGGCCGTGGATGCTGCTGCCGCGCAGGCGCAGGTCAAGGCCGGTGCCGCCGTGAAGCAGGAGGCGCAGGCCCAGGCGAAGGCCAAGGCGGACGCCGAGCGTGCGAGCCGTTCCGAGGCCCGCAAGGCCCTCAAGCCTGCCGCCAAGCCGGCCCCGGCCAAGCCCGCTGCCAAGCCGGCTGCTCCGGTGAAGAAGGCTTACGCGGACAACCTGGACGGCTGGATCAGCGAGTCGCTGGACGTGCTGCGTGCCAAGGGCATTCCTGCCTCGTACGAGGGCATCAAGCGCAACATCATGCGTGAGTCGACCGGTAATCCCCGTGCGATCAATGACTGGGACGTCAATGCGGTGAATGGTGTGCCGTCGAAGGGTCTGCTGCAGATCATCGACCCGACGTTCAAGGCGTATCACGTCGAGGGCACGTCCTGGGACATCTATGACCCGGTCGCCAACATCACCGCTTCCTGCAACTACGCGGCCGACAAGTACGGCTCGATGGACAACGTCAACTCCGCGTACTGATCGCATCGAGCGGACGAACACCGCAAGGGCGGCGGCATCCCGACACCGGGATGCCGCCGCCCTTCGCGCTGTGGCAGCGGCGGCCTTCCCCTCGTGTCCTTCACCCGGGTGGCGCAGTTGAAGGAGTCGTCGACCGAGGAATCGAGGGGAGAGGGGAGGGCCCCGCAGTGACGAGCGAGTGGCTTCCGCCGGAGGAGTACGTGGCGACGCTGCCCAAGGCGACCATGTACGGCTGTCTGTTCTTCACCGACACCGAGGGCCGTCCTCTGCAGCTCCGGTCGTCCTTCGACGCGGGACTGTGGCAGTTCCCCGGTGGCAACACCGACCCCGGGGAGACGCCGTGGCAGACGGCGGTGCGGGAGACGAGGGAGGAGACCGGCATCGTCTTCACGGGCCGGCCGCGTCTCCTCGCCACGCACTTCCTCCCGCCGGGAGGCGTCTGGACCGTCTGCAAGGTCGGCTTCGTCTTCGACGGGGGCACCCTCACCGACGACGAGCTGTCGCGCATCGTCCTGGACCCGGGCGAGCACAGTGAGTGGCAGGTGCGTTCCATGGAGCGCTGGGCCCCGGCGCTCGGCACGGCGACGTGGGAGCGGCTGGCGGCGGTGAACGCGGCCCGGGCGACCGGGGTGCCGGCGTACCTGGAGACGACGTTCGAGGGGTGCATGTGACCGGCCGGCGGAGCGCGGTGAGGCGCGGCCTGGCGGGCGGGACGTGACCGGGAAGATCGAAAAGGTACAGTCGGCCCCGCCGTAGGGGGCGGCACAAGGCTGTTCCCCGGCGTTCACGGGGGCACAGCATGACGGTCGACCGGATCACCGGACGCGGGGACGAACTCGAGGCGCTCGGACGCTTCCTGACGGACGTCCGCTCCCGTTCGGGCCGGGCCCTGGTGCTGCGGGGCGAGCCCGGGGCCGGCAAGTCCACGCTCCTGCGGTACGCCGCCGCGCACGCGGCCCCCGCGCGAGTGCTGACGGCGACGGGTGCCGAGCCCGAGTCGGGGATGGCCTTCGCCGCGCTGCACCAGCTGCTGCGTCCGGTCGTCGGCCTGGCCGACGCGCTGCCCGACGCCCAGCGCGACGCCGTCCGCGCCGCCCTGGGACTGGCCGAGCCCGCGGCGGCCCAGGACCGGTTCCTGGTCTCGGCGGGCGTGCTGTCCCTCCTGACGGAAGCGGCCGTCGCCGACGGCCTGCTCTGTGTCGTCGACGACTTCCAGTGGGTCGACCAGGCCTCCGCCGACGCCCTGCTCTTCGCCGCCCGCCGCTTCGCCGGCGACGGCGTGGGGCTGCTGATCGGCACCCGCGACGTGGCCGCGGCCCGGCAGACGCTTCGCGCGGTGCCCTCTCTGGGACTGGGCGGACTGGACGCCGACGGCGCCCGCGAGGTGCTGGCGTCGCGGGCGGGGACCACGCCGGCCCCCGCGGTCGTCGAGCTCGTCACGGCCGCCACGGGTGGCAATCCGCTCGCCCTGCACGAGGCCGCGGGCCTGCTGACCGCCGAACAGTTGACGGGCCGGGCGCCGCTGCCCGACCCGCTGCCCGTGGGGGACGGCGTCGCCGGGATCTACGGCGAGCAGATCGCCCGGCTGCCCGAGGACACCCGGCTCACCCTGCTCGTCGCGGCGCTGGAAGGGCGCGGCGATCCCCGGCTGATACGGGCCGCAGCCGCCAGGCTCGAGGCGGCCCCCGACGCCCTGGACGCCGCCGAGGCGGCCGGGATCGTCGACCTCCGGCCGGCCGAGGTCCGCTTCCGGCATCCGCTGATACGGGCCGCCGTGCACGCCGGCGCGAGCCCGGCGGCCCGTCGTGCGGCACACCGCCACCTCGCCGCCCTCCTGGAGGAGGCCGGTGACCGCGACCGTGCGGCCCGGCACCGCGCCGAGGCCGCCACCGGCCCCGACGAGGACGTAGCCGCCGGGCTCGCCGCCGCCGGCGAACGAGCGCGCGCCCGGGGCGGCTACGCGGACGCCGCCCGCATCCTCGCCCGGGCCGCCGAACTGACCCCGGACCCGGGGACCAGGGCCCGCCGCCTCAAGGACACCGCCGCTGCCGCATGGCTGGGCGGCCACCCCGGGCGGGCCCAGTCGGCCCTCGCGGCGGCCCGCGACCTCGCCCGGGAACCCGTACTGCTCGCCGAACTCGCGCAGATCGGCGGCAGGTTCGAGCTGTCCTCGGGGAACGCCGCCGAGGCGTTGCAGGCGTTCCTCACGGCGGCGGAACGCGCCGCCGCGCACGGGACGGAAACGCACGGGACGCAAGCGCACGGCCGACGGCACGAGCAGTCCGACGACGGAACCCGGCGCGTCGTCCTCGCGCTGCTCGCCGACGCGGCCGAGGCCGCCTCCTACATCGGCGACACCGAGGCCGCCGTGCGCATCGGACGGCGGGCGGCGGAACTGACCACGCAACCCGGGCCGCCCAGGTCACCCGGATCGCCCGGATCGCCCGAGGGGCCCTTCGACGCGTTCCTGTGCGACGTCCTGACGGGAATGGGCGCACTCTACGAGGGAGAGACGAGCCGCGGCGTCCAACTGCTGCGCCGGGCCCTGGCCGCTCTCCCGGACGACGGCGGCGGCAGCGAAAGCGACAGCGGCGACGGCGAGAACGCCGCGGCCCGCCTGCTGTGGGCGGCGGCCGCCGCCAGCCTCCTCGGCGAGAGCGACGCCGCCGCCCGCTACGGTGCCCGCGCCGGCCGCGTCGCCCGCGTCTCCGGCACGGTCGGCACCCTGCCCGTCGTCCTGGAGAACGCCGCCACGGCCGAGCGCATGAACAGCGGATTCGCGCTCAGCGCCGCCCTGTCCGAGGAGGGCCTGGCCCTCGCCCGGGAGGCCGGCCTCGACAACTCCGTGGCGGCCCATCTCGCCAACCTCGCGGTCTGCGCCGCCGTCCGCGGCCGCGAGGACGACTGCCGGGCCTTCGCGCACGAGGCCCTGGCCATCGCCATTCCGCACCGCCTGGGACTGCGCGCCGGCGTGGCCTCCTACGCCCTCGGCCTGCTGGACCTCGGACTCGGCCGCTTCGACCGGGCCCACGAACGGCTCACCGCGCTCACCTCGGCGGGCCCCGGCGCGGGCCACCCCGTCGTGGTGTGGGGTTCGACCGCGGACCGGGTGGAGGCGGCCGTCGCCGCGGGGGACCTCGCGGCGGCCCGCGCCGCCACGGACTTCCTCGGCCGGTGGTCGGCCGACGCCGCGTCACCCCGCTCCCGGGCGCTGCTCGCCCGATGCGGTGCCCTGGTCGCCGACGACGGCGACGCACCCGCCCTCCTGCGGCAGGCGCTCGACCTCCTCGGCGAGGACGGCGACCAGGACGCGACCGCGTACGACCGGGCCCGTACCGAGCTCCTGCTCGGCGAACGGCTGCGCCGCGACCGGCGGGCGGGCGAGGCACGGCCCCACCTGCGCCAGGCGGCGGAGGCCTTTCACCGCATGGGCGCCGTGCCCTGGGAGCGCCGGGCGCGGGGCGAGCTGCGGGCGGCCGGGGAGACGGCCGGCCCCGCCCGTCCCGCCGCCCTCGAGACGCTCACCGCCCAGGAGCTGCGCATCGCCCGGCTCGTCGCCGAAGGTGTGAGCAACCGGGATGTCGCGGCCCGCCTTTTCCTCAGCCCGCGCACCGTCGAGTACCACTTGTACAAGGTGTATCCCAAGCTCGGCATCACCTCGCGGGCCGAGCTGGCCCGCCTGCTGCGCTGACGGCCCCGCAGCCCCCACCGGTCCGGGCAACCCAGTAGCGCCAGTAGGCGGCCAGTAGTCCTACTGATGGCACCGGCGGGCCGGCACGGCAGAGTTCTGCCTGTCCGCGGAACGAGCGGACGGCAGGACGAACGGACCGCGGAGAACAGGAGCGACGCATGGCTGCGATGTCGGAGACGGCAACGGTGGGACGCATGGTCGAGGTGGGCGGCATCGAGCTGTGGACGGAGGAGTTCGGGGACCCCTCCCACCCGCCGGTGCTGCTCATCAGCGGCTCGATGAGCCAGGGGCTGCTGTGGCCGGACGAGTTCGTCGGGCGGCTGGCGGCGGCCGGCCACCGGGTCGTCCGGTACGACCACCGGGACGTGGGCCGCTCGACCGCCCGCGACTTCGAGCAGCACCCCTACACCTGGGCCGACCTCAAGGAGGACGCGGTCGGCCTGATGGACGCCCTGGGAATCGGCCCGGCCCACCTGGTGGGCCATTCGGCCGGCGGGCTGATCGCCCAGTGGATCGCGGCCGATCACCCCGGCCGGGTCGAGAGCCTCACCGTGATCGGCTCCTCGCCCCTGGGCGCCCGCGAGGGAGAGGTGCTCATACGGGCCCTCATGGGTCAGCCGCAGCCGGAGGGCAGCCTGCCCGAGCCCGCCGTGGAGTTCGTGGAGTTCTTCCAGAAGGCGGCCGCCGGCCCGCAGCCCGCGACCCGGGCCGAGATCGTCGACTTCCAGATCGAGCTCGCCCGCGTCCTGCACGGCGGCGCGTGGCCGTCCGGTTTCGACGAGGACGCCCAGCGCCGTCTGGAGGAGCGGCTCTTCGACCGGATGCGCGCCCCCCGGACGGCCGCCAACCACCGGCTCGCCGGGATGGCCGACCTGGAGTTCGAGCCGCAGGGCGCGCTGGCGCGGGTGACCGCCCCCACCCTCGTCGTCGAGGGCACCGCCGAACCGGTCAAGCCGGGCCACGGCAGGCTCATCGCGCAGGCGATCGCCGGAGCCCGGCTGGTGATGGTCCCCGGCATGGGACACATGCTGACGCCGGACGCCGTGGAGCCGGTGGCGAACGCGCTCGTGGCGCACCTGGAGGCCTCGGCGGGAGGATGTGGCGCGTGACGGCAGGGCGGCGGCCCTCGGTCCGGACGGGCAAGGAGGCGGAACATGACGGCGGACGCCGGTGAGGGACACGGCTGGGGCAAGAGCGGCTTCGAGGACGTCTACGACCGGCCCGACCCGCGCGCCTATTTCACCCGGCTGCGGCCGCTGGACTACCGGATCCCCCATCACGCCCAGCCGGTCTACCGGGCCCTGGTCGAGGAGCGGGCCCGCCGGGCCCGCTCCCGGCCGCCCGCCGCGGTCGTGGACCTGTGCTGCTCCTACGGCGTCAACGCCGCGCTGCTCAACCACGACCTGACCCTGGCCGACCTCTACGCCCACTACACGAGCCCCGAGGCGGCCACGCTGACGACCGCGGAGCTCACCCGGCGGGACAAGGAGTTCTACGCCGCGCACCGCCGCGCGGACGCCGTACCGGTCATCGGCGTCGACGTCTCGTCGCGGGCCGTCGGCTACGCCCGTGACGTCGGCCTGCTGGACGACGCCTTCGCCGTGGACCTCGAGACCGACGACGCCTGCCCCGGGCTGGCGCGCGCCCTGGGGAACGCGTGGCTGATCACGGTCACCGGCGGCCTCAGCTACATCGGACCGCGCACCTTCGGCCGCGTCCTGGCCCACGCGCCCCGGGACGTGCGGGTGGCCGCCTTCGCCCTGCGGACCGTCGACTACGGGCCCATCGCCGCCGTGCTGCGCGACCACGGGCTGGTGACCGAGACCTCGGCCGAGCTCCATCCGCAGCGCCGCTTCACCGACGACGCCGAACAGCGGCGCACGGTGGACCGCCTCACGGCCCTCGGCATGGACGCGGCCGGATACGAGGCCGAGGGCTACTACTACGCCCGCTACCACTACTCACGGCCCGTGGAGGACGTCGCTCGTTGACCGCACCTCACTCCACCACGCGTCACAGCAGGCGCATGCGTATCCGGCGAGCGGGTACTCGGCGGGTCCCGCCGTCTCCTCGGCGGGCCGACGCACGAGCCGTACGAGCCGGAGGTGGGTGGCATGGCCCGGGACCAGCACAGGAAGGGCGAGGGCGGGACCGGAAAGGAGCGGCGGTCATGACGGACCGGCGCCGCGGTGGCATCCCCCGCGACATGCAGGACCAGCAGGCGAGCGTCCCCCGGCGGGACCGGGCCCCGAAGAGCGGAAAGGGAGCCGGCGACCGGCGCGAGGCCGAGGACGCCGGCACCAAGGACGCCGACGGGAAGGCGACCCGGCGCCGAGGCGAGGGGACCGGCGCGGCGAACCCGGCGACCGGCGAGCCGCCGGACTGACGCCGCGTCCGCGAACCCGGCGAGCCGCGCCCGCCGCACGGCTATCGAGCCAGGCCCCACGGTGCCGCGAACAGGCCGCCGCACCGCACGGCTCCCACGGCCCGGATGACCGGAAGCGGAGGCCCGGGACGCGCCCGTGAGGGACATACGGCCGTGGCGCGTTCCTTTTCCGTGCCGTCCGGCCTGCGGAATCGCCCGGCGTGCCGCCCGGGCCCGAAGAGGAGTTGGCGCCACCGCGCATCCGGCTGTTTCGCGCACTTGCCGCGGGCCTGCTCACGCGGGAATGCGGTGAGTTGAAAGCGGGACCTTTCACCGGGAGTGCTGACCCGAAACCCTCTGGTTCGCGCGGGGCGCGAGCACCTAGGTTTCCGGGCGGGGCAACAGGCCCCGGTGCATTGCGAAAATTCCCGCCGGCAACTCGACCGAAAGGAAATCGGGCATGCCCGGAATCAGAAAGATCGCGCTCGGCGTCGCGGCGACGGGTCTTCTCGCGGGACCCCTCGCACTCACGGCGACCGAGGCGGCGGCCGCCCCCTCGATGGCCCCCATCACCACCTCCATCCAGGTCTACAGCGACGACACCAACCTGGACGAGTACTACGGGACGGACGTGCTGACCCGGGATTCGCGCCACTCCTGGCAGGAATGGCAGCTCACCCAGCTGGACGACGGCTCCTACACGATCCGCGGCAAGCACTTCGGCAAGTGCATAGCCGCCACCGGTCGCGGCCAGAAGGTGACGCAGAGCCCCTGCAACAGCGGAAACCTGGCGCAGCGCTGGATTGTGGACACCACCGCTGACACCACGCTGATCGAGAGCAAGAAATTCAAGGGCGAAGTGATCCAGGCACACGGCCTGGACAGGGCGGTCACGCTCGAGGCCAAGGGATCGGGCCGGGCGGCCCAGCAGTGGGGCCTGTACCGGAAGTAGGCAGGATCGCGCTCGCCCGAATGAGCCCGGCGAATTCGCCGGGCTCATTCCACTGACCGTTCCGGAACGCGCGGTGGCCGTGCTGCGCGATCACGCCGGACGGTCGCCCGTGCCGTCGCCGAGGCCGTGGCGAGGCAGGCGGCCGCGTGCAGGGCCACCGGCTGGTCCGGGATCCGCTCGGTGACCTCGCGCAGCACGTCGTTGGCGTCGTCCAGCACCCGGCTGCCGCCCAGCGCCAGGACGCGTCCGACGGTGTCGGTGCACACGTCGTCCGCCAGCCGCTCCTGGTCGCGGCCGGCCGGGCGCTCCACCCGGACGACGAGCGGGTCGGCCAGGACCTGCCCGGCCGGGGAGCCGCTCGCGGCGCCCTCGGCGGCCGTGCGCAGGGCCGCGTAGATCCGGTAGACGCCCGGCTCCGCGATCTTCCAGCCGCCGAGGCGATGGTCACGGCGGTCAGGCTGCCGTCGGGAGCGCGGTTGACGCGTACCGCCCCGGCGGAATCCGTATCGACGTCCAGGCTCAGCCGGTTCGTCCCGTCGACGCTGACCTCCAGCGAGCGGCTGCGACCCGAGGCGGGGACCTGCAGGAGGCGGGCGTAGCCGGTCTGCAGCCGGGTGCTCAGGGCCGGCTCGTCCAGGACGACCCGCCCGTCCACGGACACCACGACATGCTGCCCGTCGAAGCCCAACGGCGCAACGCCCGAAGGCCGGTCCCCCCCGGGTGGGGGGACCGGCCTTCGGGAAGCGGCGGATCGAAGCCGTGAGGTCAGCGCCCGTCCGTGGCGGTGGCGGTGGCGGTGGCGACGGCGGCGCGCTGGCGCACGTAGCCGGTCACCGCGAGGGCCAGTGCCAGGCCGCCGGTGAAGTACAGCTGCAGGCGGGTGTCGGTGTCGACGGTCATGAGCACGAGCACTCCGGCCACGCCGGCCAGCGTCACCCAGGTCAGATACGGGAAGCCCCACATCCGCACCACGAGCTTCTCCGGCGCCTCGCGCTCCAGCCGGCGGCGCAGCAGCAGCTGGGAGGCGGCGATGAAGCCCCACACCACCAGGACGACCGCGCCGACCATGTTGAGCAGCCAGGCGAAGACGGTGGTGGGCCACCAGTAGGACAGCAGCACGGCGACGAAGCCGAACGCGCACGACGCGAGCACCGCGCGGCGGGGCACCCCGCCGGAGACCTTGCCCAGGGCCTTGGGGCCCTGGCCGCGGGAGACCAGCGAGTAGGCCATGCGCGAGGAGCCGTAGATGTTGGCGTTCATCGCGGACAGCAGGGCGATGAGCACGACCACGTTCATGATCTGGCCGCCGGCGGGGACGCCGAGGCGGTCGAGGACGGCGGCGTACGGGCCCAGTTCCGTGACGGTCTTGTCGTCCCACGGGATGAGCGTGACGATCACCAGCATCGAGCCGACGTAGACGATGCCGATCCGCCACATCGTCGTCTTCACGGCCTTGGCCACGCCGCGCACCGGGTCCTTCGACTCGGCGGCCGCGATGGTCACGGTCTCCAGGCCGCCGTAGGCGACGACCGAGGCCAGCAGGCCGGTGAGCAGGCCGTCCGCGCCGGTGGGCAGGAAGCCGCCGTCGTGGAGGAGGTGCGCGGTGCCGGGGGAGTCGCTGCCGGGCAGGAGGCCCAGGATCGCGAGGGCGCCGAGGACCAGGAAGAGGCCGATGGCGCCGATCTTCAGGGCGGCGAACCAGAACTCGAACTCGCCGAAGTTCGAGACCGCGCCCAGGTTGGTGCCGCAGAAGAGCGCCATGAAGACCAGCACCCACATCCAGGACGGGGTGCCGGGGAACCAGCCCTGCATGATGTGGGCCGCGCCGATCGCCTCGACCGCCACTCCCACGACCAGCAGGGTCCAGAACATCCAGCCGGCGGTGAAGCCGGCCCACGGGCCGATCGCGCGGTCGGCGTGGACGGAGAAGGAGCCGGAGGCGGGGTTGGCGGCGGACATCTCGCCGAGCATCCGCATCACGAACATCACGAGCAGGCCGGACACGGCGTACGCGAGCACGATCGACGGGCCCGCCGCGGCGATGCCGGCGCCGGAGCCCACGAAGAGGCCCGCGCCGATGACACCGCCGAGGGCGATCATCGACAGGTGCCGCTGCTTGAGCCCGTTCGACAGTGCGGAGCCCTGCTGCGGGGGGCTCTCCTCCGACGTGCGGGGAGAGGGGAGTGTCCGGGTCATGGTCGAAACCTGTCCATAATGCGAGACTGAAGAAGGCTCGAGTATGGACAAGCAAGAGAAATGCGCGCTCGAACGTCCGATATGCGGACGGTCCGCTCACGCAACGTGATCGCTCTGCGGCGAAGATCTCGCGTCCCTCTGCCCCCTCCGCGGTGCGGGCACCGGCCCCGGGCGGGACCGCCCCCTCAGCGCCGCACGTAACAGCGCGTAGTGGTGCCGCCCGGGAGTGTGTGGATGCGGACCAGGTCGCTGAGGTAGTGGACCAGCAGCAGACCGCGGCCGCCCGGCCGGTCCGGCGGCGGCGGGCAGCGGCCCGCCAGCGGGTCGCCGATGTGGCCGCGGTCCTCCACCTCCCACACCACGTGCTCGTCCTCGGCCCAGATCCGTACGGTCCCCGAGCCGCCGCCGTGCAGCACGCTGTTGGTCGTCAGCTCGGCGACGGCCAGGGCGAGGTCGTCCCGGCGCGAGGGCGACAGGCCCAGCGCCACGGCCCGTTCGAGGACGAGGTGCCGGGCGTCCGGGAGGAGGTCGCTGTCGAAGGCGAACACGAAGGCGGCGGCACCGGGCGGCGGCGTGAGCGGCTGGTTGTACGCGGCGATGACGCGGTCGGGGGCGTAGGAGCCGCTCGACGACTCCCTGCCGTCCGCGATGACCACCGGGTGGGTGGCGTACGCGTCCGCCAGCACCTCCGGGGCCAGCCCCGCCACGTCGTACGGGCACAGTATGGTGACCCGCCGCCCGGTGAAGGCGTGATTGATCAGCGCCTCGTGCTGGACGCACGCCGGGTACTCCACCGAGGAACGGCCGGCCCAGATCGGCTCACCGATGAGGCGGACGTGCACACCGGGATGGGCGTCGGCGAAGGCCAGCAGCACCCGGGGGATGATCCGCCCCGGATTGCGCCCGGCCTGTTCCATGTCGAGGAACCGCACCGCCGCGCCGTCCTTGCCCAGCTCTCCGCGCAACTGCTTCAGGTTGTCCAGCGGCACGGCCACCGCCACCGGCTCCCCGGCCTCCAGGCCGGCCCGGATGAACGACACATTGGCGGCGAGGTACTCGTACCGGTCCCGGTAGAACAACGCCGGATGTGTGAAGGCCTCGTCCACGGCCGTCACGTCCCCCACCCGTCACCCCCCGATCGCCGACAATCCGGACGACGATGCCTCCACGATACGGCGATGCACGATGAGGGGAAGTGGGGGCGGTGGGACTCGGCGTCACGGCGCCGACGCCTTCCGCTCGCCACGAGGCCTCACTGTTCGGCGAGCATGTGCGTCCGCAGCCGCGCCAGCGTCCGGCTCAGCAGGCGGGAGACGTGCATCTGGGAGATGCCGAGCCGCTCCCCGATCTGGGACTGCGTCATCTCCTCCCCGAAGCGCATCCGCAGGATCTGCCGCTCCCGGTCGTCCAGCTCGGGCAGCAGCCGCCCGAGGACCTGGATGTTCTCGACCTTCTCCAGGTTCTCGTCCGTCGTGCCGAACCGTTCGACCCAGGCCCGCGAGACCGCGCGGGACCGCTGCGGGGCCTCGTCGTCCGCCGGCATGTCGAGGGAGTTGGCACGGTAGCCGTTGCTGGCGATCTGGGCCTCGATGACCTGGTCCTCGGTCAGGTCCATCAGCTCGGCCAGTTCCCTGACGGTGGGGGAGCGGCCGAGCCGGCTGGAGAGCTCGTCGGTGGCCTTCGCCAGCTCGACCCTCAGCTCCTGCAGCCGCCGGGGCACGTGGACCGCCCAGCTGGTGTCGCGGAAGAAACGCTTGATCTCACCGGTGATGTAGGGGATGGCGAAGGTGGTGAACTCCACCTCCCGGGTGAGGTCGAAGCGATCGATCGCCTTGATGAGGCCGATGGTGCCGACCTGGACGATGTCCTCCATCTGCTCCGAACGCGCCCGGAAGCGGCCGGAGACGAAGCGGACCAGCGAGAGGTTCATCTCTATGAGGGTGTTGCGCACGTACTGGTAGTCGTGCGTGCCTTCCTCGAGAACCGCCAGGCGGTCGAGGAACACCTTGGTCAGGGACCGGGCGTCCCGAGGGTCGACGCCGGCCGCGTCCTTGACCTCCGGCAGCCCTGCCGCCTGCCCCTCGTACTCCTGCGAGGCGCTCTCCCCGGCCGTCGTCGACCGCGTCGCCTGTGTGGTGGTCACGCGCACCCTCCTTCGCTCGGCTGTCGGACGTGCGCCTGCCCTCCCCTCCCGTCCTCATTCTGCTGTGGGCGAAAAATTCTTGATGTCCCGTTCGTCATACCAACGCACACCGCCTCCGTGCGGTGCCGACGCGTCATGTCGTGGAGGGGGGACGGGACTTGCGCGGACATGCCGCCGCCCCCGGCCGGAAGGGGCCGGGGGCGGTGTGGCGTGCGCCCCGTCGCCCGGGGCGCGCCGTTCCCTGGGAGCGCGGTGTCCCGCGTGCGCGCCGCTCAGACCGCGCCGCGCCACTGGCCGGTCTCGAAGCCCCGCGACTCGATGAAGGTCTTGAAGCGCTCCAGGTCGCCCTTGGCCTGACGGCGGACGAATCCGAGCTTGTCGCCGAGCGTGTCGACGAACCCCTCGGGGTCGTGGTCGAACTGCAGCATCACCTTGGTGCGCGCCACGTCCAGGCGGTGGAAGGTGACGACGCCCGCCTGCTTGACCTCACCGGCCACGGTCGTCCAGGCCACGCGCTCGTCGGGGATCTGCTCGGTGATCACCGCGTCGAACTCCCGCCGGACGCCGTCCGTCTTCGTCACCCAGTGGGTGAGCGTCGGCGTCCGCTGTTCGACGCGTTCCACGCCCTCCATGAAGCGGGGGAACTCCTCGAACTGCGTCCACTGGTTGTACGCGGTGGTGACGGGGACGGCGACCTCGATGGATTCCTCGATCTTCGCCATGATGCCTCTCCTTTGACGTCGGTGACGGACGGTCGGTCACCTTCGCGGCTGCCCTCGATCCGTACGGTCAGACATCGGGCGGCGGCTGTTTCCGTCCCGCGCCGCCGGGCAGCCGACGCGGAGAAGAGATCGCGGAAGAGATCGTGGAAGAGCCGATTCGAAAGGAGGAAACGCACGGCATGGTGTTCCTCGTCGCAGCTCTCCTCGTCCTGGGCCTCCTGTCCGGCACCGTGGCCCACATCCCGCCGGCGGTGAGCCTCGTCGCGGCGGGACTCGTCTCCGCCTGGCTCCTGGTCTTCGCCCTGCGCGAGCGCGAGCGCCGCCCGCACCGGCGGAACCACTGACCGCACGCCACACGGCCCGACCCGAGAGGAAGGACCGATGAAATCCCCTGTCACCACCGCCACGTACGACGGCGAACGCACTACGTCCCGTACGACGCCACCGGCCCGTACGACGGGCGCCGAGCGGACCGGCCGCCACCGCGCGGACGCCCGGCGTGGCGACGCCGACCTCATGGCGATCGCGTCCTTCGTCGCCGGACTCGTGGGACTCCTCGTCTTCAACGTCGTCCTCGGCCCCTGCGCCCTCGTCCTCGGCGCCACCGCCCTCGCCCGTGGTACGGACCGCCGCTTCCGCGCCCTCCTGGGCTGCGCTCTGGGCTGCGCCGACCTGGTGCTGCTGGCCGTGCTCTCCCTCGTGCAGGGAACGCCGAGCTGGCACATGAGCGCCTGACGCGACCTGACGCGACCGGACGGGGCCTGACGGGACCGGGTGGACCCACTAGGGTGCCCGGCATGAAGATCATCGACCTTGCCCCCGGCGACGACCGGCTCATATCCGACCTGCTGCCCGTCCTGCGGCAGCTGCGCCCGCACCTGACGGAAGACCTCTTCCGGCAGGTCTACGAGGAGGGCCACGGCCAGGGCCTGCGCTTCACGGCCGCGTACGGCGACGACGGCGTGTGCGTGGGCGCGGCCGGCTGGCGCGTCCTCGTCAACACGAGTGCGCTGCGGGCGCTGTACGTGGACGACCTGGTGACCGCCTCCGACGCGCGGTCCACCGGCGTCGGCCGCCGGCTCCTCGCGCACCTCGAGGAGCACGCCCGCGAGGCCGGCTGCCATCTGTTCACCCTGGACTCCGGCACCCACCGCACCGACGCCCACCGCTTCTACCTGCGGGAGCGGATGGCCATCTCCGCCTTCCACTTCCAGAAGGACGTCGGCTGACACGGCCGCCCCGAAGGCCGTCCGGCGCGGGCCCCGCGCCCGCGCCGGCCGGGCGCCGGGACGCCCCCGGCGGCCCGTCCGGCCGAACGAGGCCGAGCGGCGCGGTGCGCGATCCCTCATGCTGGTCTCGGCGGCCACGCGCGCCGCACGCGTCGAGGGGGTGACCGCAAGGGGGGCCGACCGAGGGCCGAAGGACTGAGCACAGTGACGATCAAGACCTTCCTCGGGTCCGGCACGGACCGCCCCCAGGAGCTTGCCGCCGCCAAGCAGGCCTGCGTGACGCCCACCGGCGCGCCCCCGCGGGTCTCCGTCGTCATTCCGGCCCGCGACTGCGGCCCGACGATCGAGGGCGTGGTGCGGCCGGTCGTCGAGGACCTCATGGCGGCCGGGGCCGTCGACGAGGTCCTGGTCGTCAATCACGACTCCACGGACGACACCGCCGACCGGGCGGCCCGCGCGGGAGCCCGCGTCATCGACTTCTCGGCGGCCGGCCCGATCACCGAGATCCCGGGCTCCGGCAAGGGCTCGGTCATGTGGAAGGGCATCTGGGCCAGCGACGGCGACATCGTCGTCTTCACCGACGGCGACCACCTGAGGTTCGACTCCTCCAAGGTCTCCCGGCTCATCGGCCCCCTGCTGGACGACTCCTCGCTCCACCACGTGCGGGCCTTCTACGACCATTACGAGGGTGGGCGCACCACCGAGGCCATGGCCCGCCCGATGCTGTCCCTGCTGCACCCGGAGCTGGCCGGCATGCGCCAGCCCCTCAGCGGCGAGCACGCCACGCGGCGTTCGACGCTGGCCGAGCTGGTGTTCCCCGTCGGCTGGGGCACGGAATTCGGGATCCTCGACCAGATCAGCCGCCGCCACGGCGCCGCGTCCATCGGCCAGGTGGACCTCCAGTACAAGGAGCACGTCAAGGGGGACTGGGCGCACATCTCGATGCAGGCATTCGAACTGCTCTACGTCGCCATGCGGACGGAGTTCCGGGCGCAGGGCCGCCCGCTCCCGGAGCACTGGGGCAGCGTCGTGATGACGCCCGGCGACCGGCCGGGCGAGGTTCTCCGGCGCGCCGCCCGGACGGCGGAGCTGCCGCCGCTCATGACATTGCCGGGCTGGCCGGACCGGGAGCGGGAGCGTCTCGGTTCGTGACCCGTCCGTTCTGCGCGGGCGCGGGCGTCATGCGGCGCCGCGGCCGCCCCGGCCGGCCGCGGCGCGGAGCTCGTCCGCGGTCACCTCGACGGGGCCGGCCGTGGGGGTGGCGGGAAGGCGGCCGTCCTCGTCGACGAGGCCCCGGAGGCGTTCGATGCGCGGGCGTTCCGATTCGAACTGCTGAACGAAGGTGACCCAGTGGTGCAGGAGGCGGGGGAGCGCGTCGACGTCCGTGAACGACACCTCGCGCATGAAGGTGGCGCGGAGTTCGGGGTGGGGGAGCGCGTGACTGATGCCGTCGATGGTCCACTGCCTGCCGGTGCTCATCGGGTCCTCCACGCTTCGCGGCCGCCTGTCACGGTAGCGGATGGCGGGGGCCCAGGCGGCCCGGCCGGGATCCACGGCCCGGGCGCCGGGCGGGGAAGGGGCCGCTGGGGCAGACTGGGCCGGTGTGGGAACCGGACGCCGGCTGAGGTTCGACGGCTGGATCGCGGGGATGGGCACGGCGTCGGGCACGCGCGTGGTGCTCGGGCACTGGGCCCGGTCGCCCTTCGGCCCGTTCAGCGATGTGATGGCCGAGCGCGCCGACGGCAGCCGGCTGCTGCTCGCCCCGACGGCGGAGACGGCGGAGTTCATCGCCGCCACCTACACGTTCGACCGGGTCCGTGTCGCACCGGTGGGCGTGAACACGACCGGACCCGTCTGGACCGTCGCCGCCGGCCCCCTGGACCTGCGCTTCGTCGTCGGCCGGCGGGGCCCGACGGGCCTGCTGCTGCGGGCCGTGCCCCCGGCGGTCGGCTCCCACCCGGCCTGGATCACCGTGGTGAGCCCGCCGGCCCGCCTCCTGACGGGGAGCCGCACCCGGGGCACCGCACGGGCGGGCCGCCGGGAGTTCTACGGCGCCCACGACCTCCACCCGGTCGTCGCCGTGACGGCCGCCTGGGAGGGCGAGGACCTCGGCCCTCTCGCGCCGGTCCGCCCTCCGGTCCGCTTCGGCTTCGCCTCGGCGCCCACGTCCCCCGCGCTCGTGCGCGTCACCACCACCGTCGTCGCTGCGCGGGCGCGCCGGGTCAGGCGTGGTCGGTGAGCTGGGTGTACCCCTTCGCCCGTGCGCAGTGGGCGCAGCAGAAGAACATGCCGTTCGTCTCCAGGCCGTGGCCCAGGATGCGGCATCCGCAGTTGTCGCAGACCGGCGCGAGTTTGTGGGCCGCGCATTCGAAGCTGTCGAAGACGTGCACGGCCCCCGCGGCGCGTACTTCGAAGGCCAGTTCGTAGTCGTTGCCGCAGACCTCGCACACCGTCATGTCGCTCATTCCTTGCCGCTCTCTGGGGTCGGGGCGCTGTCGCCGTCCGGCGCTCGGTCGCCAGGATGCAACACACCGGGTTCCCGGATCGGTCGGCGCCACGACGACGCGGGTACGGGGGCGCGGGCATCGCCCGTCCGGCCTCATCCCGACGTGAGCGGTTCACGCCGTTCGATGGCCAGGATGGCCACGTCGTCGCTCACGGATCCCCCGGCATGGGCGAGGAGGTCGCGGTGGACGCGCTGGACGAGTCGCTGCGGGTCGGTCTCCTGCCAGGAGGCGACCCGTTCGACGAGCGGATAGAAGCGTCCGCCGGCATCACGGGTCTCGATGACGCCGTCCGTGTACAGCAGGAGCACATCGCCCACCCCGTACGGGAAGGACTCCGACGTGTAGTCGTCCTCCGTCAGGGCGCCGCTCATGCCGAGCGGCAGCGCGGGGTCGGCCACCGCCAGGGCGGTGACCGCGCCTCCGCTCAGCAGCAGCGGGGGAGGATGGCCGCAGTTGATCAGGTGGATCAGCGGCTGGTCGTCGGGGATGTCCAGAACGGCCGCGGTCACGAACCGCTCCCCGGACGCGTCCGGCTCCGTCATCTCCCAGTACGAGGCGTTCTGCAGGTGCGCCACCAGCCGGGGCAGCGGGGGGTTGCGGTGCGCCGCCGCGCGGAAGGCACCCAGCAGCAGGGCGGCGTCCCCGATCGCCGAGAGCCCCTTGCCGCGCACGTCGCCGATCATGACGCGGGTCCCGTGCCGGGTCCGCGCGACCGCGTAGAGGTCGCCGCCCATGCGGGTCTCGGCCTCGGCGGCGAGGTAGACCGACGCACACCCCAGGGGGCCGATGCGGGCGGGGATCGGCCGCAGGAACACGCGCTGGGTCACCTCGGCGACCAGGCGCGCCTGGCTGAGCTGCCGTTCGTGCCCCTCCTGGGCGTGCCGGAAGATGACCAGGAGGACGGAGATGAGGAGCAGGGCGGCGATCTGGGCCTGGTGGTTCGGCGTCGTCAGGCCGCCGTGGAAGACCCCGATGACGACCTGGGCGGTCACGGCGAGGGCCCCGATGACGGCGGTGAGCGCCGTGCCGCCGATGGCGGCGCTGATCGCGGGCGCGGCGACCAGGAGCGGCCCCAGATGGATGTCCGGGGGCGTCAGCAGATCGACGACGGTGACCAGGGCGATGAGCCCGATCGGCACCGCGACCAGCGAGCGGCTCAAGGGCCGCCGCCCGGAACCGAACCGTCTCCGCTGAAGGGCCATGGTTCCTGCTTACCTCTTCGGCGCGCTCCCTGCTCACCTGCCACAACCGTGGCCATCGTCGTCACCCGCTCCGAGCCGTTGCCGCCGGGGCGGCTCTCCCCGCCGGCGCCCGGTTTCGCGGCGCGGCGGCTACGGTGAACGGGTGGCGGGAACCTGGGCGATCGACGATGCGGGTGTACTGCGGCTGCCCTCCGGGCGCCTGATCCGGGGCCGGGGGCTGCGCCGCGGCCTTCCGCCCGGCCCGCTCCCCGGCTTCGCCGTCCATCTCCTCGGCAAGCGGCCCCCGGCAGTGCCCTGGGAGGCCCGCTGGCTGCGCTGGCCGGACTTCTGGCTGCCCGAGAGCCCCACCGAGGCCCAGGCCGTGCTCGGCGAGGCATGGGCGCGGGCCGGATCCGAGCGCGTCGAGATCGCCTGCGGCGGCGGCCGCGGCCGCACCGGCACCGCCCTTGCGTGCCTCGCCGTCCTGGACGGCGTCCCCGCCGATCGGGCCGTGGAGTTCGTACGCCGCCACTACGACCGGCGCGCCGTCGAGACCCCCTGGCAGAAGCGCTACGTCCGCCGCTTCGCCGGCTGACCGGCCGCCCTAGGGCGTGTCCGATGGGTCGGTGCGGGTCCTGCGGCGTCTGGTGCGGTGCATCGCAAGGCGGAGCATCTCCCGCGTACTGGGCGTACTCGGGTGATGCGACAACGCGGCGAGGTGCCGTGCCAGGCGTCGCAGGGCTCGTGCTGACCCATCGGACACGCCCTAGCGCTTGGCGTAGTCCGCGAAGCCCTGCCAGTCGACGAGGACACACGGCTCGTCCCCGACGACCCACGCGTCGTGGCCGGGCGGGCAGATCATGTAGTCGCCCGGCCCGAAGTCGTCCTCCTGGCCGTCGTCCATGACGACGTGCATCCGGCCCGAGACGAAGTAGCACGTGTGGGAGGCCTGGCAGCTGTCGGTCTTGGCGATCGGCTTGACGTGCTCGGACCACCGCCAGCCGGGTTCGAAGGTTCCCCTGCCGACGGCGCCGGTGTCGGCGTTCACCAGCTCGAGCTTGCCCTTGCCGCCCTCGAAGGGGCGGACTTCCTCGGGCGAATCGAGGCTCTTGCGTACGAGACCGGCCATCGGGTGCTCTCCTCGGTCGCTGATCGGCTGACTCGAACGTAGTGGCCGGACCGGCGGGCGGCGAGCCGTGCGCGGCGGGCGGGTGACGGCTCCCGCCCGCCGCGTCCTCCTGCCGCCCTACGTCCTCGGCGGGGACGCCGCCGGTGGACCGATCGGATCACCTTGAGGTGAAATGGCGCCCGATGACCGATCCCGAGAGGAAGGCGGTCCCGATGGGCCGGCCCACCGTTCCCGACCTGACCTGGTGGCAGGCGGACCCCGACAGCTGGGAACTGCTGTCCTTCGACGGCCGGTACGACAAGGAGGGCCTCCCCTACGACGCCGGCTGGGGGGACCGCGAGGAAGTGCTGGAGATGCTCGTCGCGAGCCCCGGCCCGTACTCCGCGGACTTCGCGCGCCATCTGCTGCGCCAGGAAATTCTGGGGCACCATCATGCCTGGGGTTACAGCGACCAGATCGGCATGGCGGCCCTGCTCGTCGCCGAGCAGCGGCGGATGGAGGACATCTGGTTGCTGTGGGAGGCGAAGTCCGTCAGCTTCGACACGTATTGCGGGCTGCCCGAGGTGTTCCTCGTCGCCAACGGCCTGGCGCGGACCCTGGAGTACGTACGCGCCGGTGACGGTCCCGGGCGGGAGGGGCTCCTCGAGTTCCTCGGCGAGATGTCACCGGTCTCGGACGAGGAGATCGCGGAGAAACTCACCCGAATACGTCACTACTACGGCGAGCTCAAGGCGTTGCGCGAAGAGGAGACGTCGGAAAGCGTCTCGGTCGGGTAGACGGCTGATTGCGCCGACATCACGATCGGGGGCGAGGTCATAATTATGTTGATCTGTCGGCCGGTATGGGACGTACATTGATCCGCACACGACGGTCCGCGTGAACGCTGGGGGAATCCGGCGCGGGGGAACGTTGTCTCTCATCATTTCGGAAGAAAGCTGTTCCATGCGTCGCATCACCGTCCGTCGTACCGCCGTCGCCGCGTCCGCGGTTTCGCTGGCCCTGCTCGTCAGCGCTTGCGGCTCCAAGGACTCCGAGGCGAAGGACGAGCCCAAGGCCAAGGCCTCGTCGGGCGCGCCCGCCGCCCCGGCCGCGAAGGCCCTGTCGAAGGCGGAGCTGGAGAAGCTCGTGGTGACCGAGGGCGACCTCCAGGGCTACAAGGCCGCCGACTCCAGCAAGGCGGACGCCGAGTCGACCAAGACCATGAGCGCCGACAAGGCCGAGTGCAAGCCGCTGGTCGACGTCATGGCGATGCGCGGCGCCGGCAAGCCCGGTGCGACCGTGACCCGCAAGGTCATGAAGATGCCCGCGAAGCCGGCCGAGAACGCTTCGCCCGAGGAGAAGATGAAGGCCGGCCTCGGCGCCCTGAGCGGGACGATCACGGCCGACACGCTGGGCTCGTACGAGGGTCAGGGCGCCGTGGACGCCGTGGCGGCGGTGAAGAAGGCGGGCGCGGCCTGCGCCGGCGGCTTCGTCATGACGGCCGAGGGTGAGAAGTCGAAGTTCACCAAGGTCGAGCCCCTCTCCCTCGCGGCGGGCGACGAGTCCGTGGCCTTCACCCTCTCCATGGAGGCGGAGGGCGGCGAGACCGCCACGACCCACCTGGTCGTGGCCCGCAAGGGCGGTACGGTCGCGTCCTTCTACTCCCTGAGCCTGGCCGGCAAGGCGGAGCAGCCGAAGGACGTCGTCGACACCCAGATCAAGAAGCTCGGCTGAGCCCGGCGGGCGAACGCGTACGGCAGGCCGGGCCCCGACGGGGCCCGGCCTGCCGCGCTGCGTTCCCGGGGCTCCGCCTCAGCCGCGGACGCGCACCCCGTACCGGGTGCGCAGGACGCGCACTTCCCAGTACGAGACGGCGGTGACCGACAGCGGTCCGCCCAGGAAGGCCGCGATCTGCACGGGCAGCGGCCCGTTGGGCAGCCCGTCGCCGAGCTGGACGAGGTTGAGCACCCACACGAGCACGGCGGTGAGCACGGCCGGCAGCGCGGCGTGCACGTCGGCGGTGTTGAAGGCGTAGCGGGCGGCGGCGCCCGAGGAGAAGAAGAGGAAGGCCGTCGCCCAGATCACGTACGGAACCCCGACGACCAGGGTGAACAGCCCGATCAGCATCTGTGCGACGAGGACGTCCTGCAGCAGTTTCAGCAGCCCGGCCAGGCCGAGGAAGCCGGCGACGGCGGCTCCGGGAACACCCAGGTACCAGCCGATGGCCTTGAGCGGGTAGCGCAGCCGGGAGCGCAGCAACGCCCGGTGCTGCGGCGGCGCGTACCAGATGAAGCCGGCGATGACGAGCGGCCCCACCAGTATCAGGATCAGCGGGGCGAGGAACAGCTTGGCGAGCCCGTCCGCGAACACGGAGCTCCAGCCGCCGTCCACGCCGTAGACCGATATCAGCAGGAACGTCGTCAGCAGGCCGGCGATGGCCCGTGCCTTTTGGACGCGGCCTATGACGGGATCGCTCACCCGGCCCGCGCTGGGGGCGGCGAAGATGGCGCGTGCCCGGGCGCGGGCGTGTCGCGCGGAACCCCACTTGGGGTCGCCCACGATTCCCACGGTCTGGTCTCTGAGCGCCATGAAGGCGTCCTCCCCTGATGAAGATCGATCTCGGGGGATTTTATCCGGGGCCGCCGCGCCCGCCCTCCGGCCCTTGCAGCAATATCGAAGATGCCCTTCCGCTCAGCGGCATGTGATCATTCCAGAGGAACCAAAGCGGACGGAATGGCGGAAGTGCCGCCAGCCGCCCGTGAGTTCCCGTTTCCGGCCACTCGGATGGGAAGGGACAACGAAGTGATGGTGAACTTCAGGACCGGAGCGCTGCCCGGACTCGGCGCGGCCGCCGCGCTGGCCCTCGGCCTCTCCGTCGCGGCCCAGGCCCCTGCGCTCGCCGTGCAGGCCGCACAGCTCACGGTCACCCCGTCGCAGAACCTCAACGACGGCCAGAGCGTCACCGTCTCGGTGACCGGCGCGCAGCCCGGTGCGGAGTACTTCGTCGGGCAGTGCGGCAAGGTCAACGGGGCCGACGCCTGCAACTGGGGCAGCGCCACCCCCTATCGCACCGACGACAAGGGCGCCGCCACGTTCCAACTCGTAGTGAACAAGGCGTTCCAGGGCAAGTCGCCCACCACTGGCGAGGTCGTGGGGCCCGTCGACTGTGCCGCGATCCAGTGCTACATCGATTCGGGCGGCCCGAACGAGCACATAGGCCAGGTGCAGTTGGGCTTCGCCGGGTAACGCCCCACCGCGCCGGGACACCGGTGGGTACCGGCCGCGCCCGCGTATCCACCGCCGGTCCCGGCGAGGCCGCACCGCACGCCACAACGCCCGGTGAGAGGAGAATCGGAGGCCGGGCTTCCTCGCCGGGGGCAGGCCCTAGCCGCGTTCCGACCGTGCCAGCGCCTCCCGTACGGCCTCCTCCGTGCGCCCCACCACGGCCGAGCCGTCGTCCGCCGTGATGATCGGCCGCTGGATCAGCTTCGGGTGCCGCGCCAGGGCCTCCACCCACCGGTCCCGGGAGCCCTCCTCGCGCGGCCAGTCCTTCACCCCGAGCTCCTTGGCCTCGGCCTCCCCGGTCCGGGTGATGTCCCAGGGCTCCAGCCCGAGCCGGCCGAGCACCGCGCGGATCTCCTCCGCACTCGGGACGTCGTCGAGGTAACGCCGGACGGTGTAGCCGGCGCCCTCCGCGTCGAGCAGCGAGAGGGCGCTGCGGCACTTCGAACAGGCGGGGTTGATCCAGATCTCCATGGCCCTACGGTAACGGCCGCCGGCGCATCCGCATCCGCCTCCCCTTCCGCTCACCTATGCGCATGACCGCATGCGTCCTGGGTAGCCGAGCCCACGCCTCGGCCACGGTGGCCGGGGCGGGAGGAGAAAACCCGTGGTGAAGGCTCACCCTGCGGTGCTGACGAAACTGATCGAGGAGTACGAGGAACTCCGCGCGCTGTACAGGGGCGAGGGCGGTGAAGGGGTGCGGCAGCGCATGGACGACGTCGCCTACACCCTGTGCGTCTCCACCGGCACCCGCGACGTCGACGCCGCGGTCGTCGTCGCCCGGCGGCAGCTGGCCTGACGGACCGGCCGCCACGCCGTCCACGGCCCCCGCCCCGCCGGGGCGGGCGTCCCGGAGGGACAGCGGTTCACCGGTCGAGCTCGGTGAACCGCTCCACGGCCGCCGTCCTGCCGGTGACGACGATGATGTCACCCCGCGCGACGACCGTCTCGGCGGTGGCGTGGGTGAAGTCCTGGCCGGGCCGCTTGATGCCGACGACCGTCACCCCGTACTTGCTGCGCACCCGGCTCTCGCCCAGCGGCATCCCGGTGACGACCCCGGGGGCGCCGGTCTTCACCAGCGCGTAGTCGTCGTCGAACTGGATGAAGTCCATCATCCGCCCGGTCACCAGGTGCGCCACCCGCTCGCCCATGTCGTGTTCCGGAAGCACCACATGGTGGGCGCCGAGCCGCTCCAGGATGCGGCCGTGCTGCCGGCTGACCGCCTTGGCCCAGACGTTGGGGACCTCGGCCTCCAGCAGGTTCGAGGTGACCATGATGCTCGCCTCGACGTCGGAGCCGATGGCGACCACCGTGCTGGTGAAGTCGTGCACGCCGAGCTGCTGGAGCGCGACCGGGTCCGTGCAGTCGGCCGCCACCGCGTGGGTGATCGAGTCGCTCAGCTTCTGGACCCGCACCGGGTCGTGGTCCACGCCGAGGACGTCCCAGCCGCGGCGCATGAGTTCACGGCACAGCGAATCGCCGAACCGCCCGAGCCCGATCACCACGACCTGCTGGCCGGCCGGAGGTTGCGGACGCCGTGTGGTGCGCTTCTCGCGGCGCGCTCTGAGGGGGTGGAGGTAGTCAGCCAATGACGGGTCGCTCCTTGGGTAGCTCGTAGCGGCGCAGGCGTTCGCGCAGTGCCAGCGCCGACACCAACGTGACCGGCCCGAGCCGGCCGACGAACATCAGCGCGATGAGGATGAGCTTCC
Organism: Streptomyces griseocarneus; assembly: GCF_014655595.1. Taxonomy (GTDB): domain Bacteria; phylum Actinomycetota; class Actinomycetes; order Streptomycetales; family Streptomycetaceae; genus Streptomyces; species Streptomyces griseocarneus. The sequence continues at coordinate 98,881 of NZ_BNBL01000005.1, forward strand.
CGGGCGTGGACAGGCCCGGGGTGATGCCGGTGGACAGGCCCACCGTGCCGAAGGCCGAGACGACTTCGAACAGCACCGCCGAGAGGGTCTCGCCCGAGACGGTGAGCAGCACGAGAGTCGCGACGACCACCAGGCCGATGCTCAGCAGGGCGACGGTGAGGGCCTGCCGCAGGACGGACGGCGCGAGGCGCCGCCGCATCACTTCGGCGGCGGGTTCGCCGCGCACCTCGGCGAACATGGCGGCGGCCAGGACGGCGAAGGTGGTGACCTTGATGCCGCCGGCGGTGCCCGCGCTCCCGCCGCCGATGAACATCAGCACGCAGGTCGCCAGGAGCGTCGACGGCCGCATGGCGCCGATGTCGAGGGTGTTGAACCCGGCCGTACGGCTCACCGCCGAGTGGAAGAACCCGTTGAGGACCTTCTCGTCCCAGTCGAAGGGGCGCAGCGTGCCGGGGTTGGTCCACTCCAGCAGGCACGTCAGCGCGGTTCCCGCCCCCAGCAGCACCACGGAGGTGAGCACCGTGAGCTTGGTGTGCAGCGACCAGTTGCGCTTGCCCTGGGTCCGCTTGCGGCGCCGGTGGCGCAGCAGCTCGAGCAGTACGGGGAAGCCGAGGCCGCCGATGATCACGGTGAACGCCACCGGCAGGGTCACCCACGGGTCCTCGGCGTACGGGACGAGGTTGTCGGGCCGCAGGCCGAAACCGGCGTTGTTGAACGCCGAGACGGCGTGGAAGAGGCCGAGGTAGACGGCGGCGCCCAGGCCCTTTCCGTAGGCGAGGAAGAACCGCAGCGCGAGCAGTGCGCTCACCGTGGCCTCGACGGTCAGCGTGATCAGGGCCACGCCGAGCAGGACGCGCCGTACGTCGCCGAGGTCCAGGCTCTTCGTCTCCGCCTGCGCCGTCAGCCGCATCCGCAGCCGCAGCTTTCCGGAGATCAGCAGCGCCAGCAGCGAGGCCATGGTCATGATGCCGAAGCCGCCGAGCTGGATCAGGGCGACGATCACGCCCTCGCCGAAGCCGCTCCAGTACGTTCCGGTGTCGACGACGACCAGCCCGGTCACGCAGGCGGCCGAGGTCGAGGTGAACAGGGCGGTGACGAAGCCGGCGGCGTGGGGGCCCTCCGTCGCGACCGGCAGCATCAGCAGGAGCGCGCCGCCCGTGATCACCAGGGCGAAGGCGCCCACGAGGGTGCGTGCGGGATGGATGGTCAGCAGCCACCGCAGGAGTTGAGCCGTGTGCCCCGCCACCCGCCGACCTCCCGCCACCGCCAGGGCCGGCCTCGGCCGGATGTCCGTCGAAGATCCATCGATAACGGACAAAACGGTACCTGTGGATCCGCTCGGGACCCGGCCACCCCGCCGTCGGCCGGTGCGACGGTTATGGCAAGGGGTGTCGCCCGCAATGTGGCTCTGCCGGCCCCGCCGGGGTCGTTCTGAGGCCACTCCTGCCCGAAAACGGGCGTCGGCCCGCCGATTCCCCGGCCAAAGAGTGCCACGAACACGTCACACCTTGGCGGAGTGTGTTCGTCCGGTCCGTGACGCTGCCAGAGTCCGGGGTGCCGCTCCCGCATCCGGGGGCGCCGGTGGATGAACAACTCGACGAAGGGACACTTTCGTGGGGAAGAAGACCGCCACGATTCTCGCGGCCGCCGCACTCGCGGCCATGACGCTCGCCGGGCAGGCGAGCGCGACGCCCTCCGGCCACGCCGTAACGGCGGCCAAGGACACGACAGCAACGCAGAAGATCAAGCAGACGCGGACGTTACACGCTCCGTTCACCCTGGAGAGAGGCCGGTCGGTGAGCTCCAACACCGCCCGGCTGGTCATGCAGACCGACGGCAACCTCGTCATCTACGACGAGTTCAACAGGGCCCGCTGGGCCACCGGAACCGTAGGCCAGGGGTGGCGGGCCGTCTTCCAGACGGACGGCAACTTCGTGGTCTACACCCGCTCGAACCGCGCCGTGTGGGCCTCCAACACCGACGGTCACCCCGGCTCCCGGCTGGTCGTGCAGGACGACGGAAACGTCGTCATCTACGACGGCAGCCGCGCGATCTGGGCCTCCGGCACCAACCACTGACCCACCCGCCCTCACCGGTCACCCGGTGAACCGGGCCCCGGCGCCCGCGAGCCACGCGCCGGGGCGATGGAACGAGGCCGGCCCGTCATCGCGACGGGCCGGCCTTACCGACCCGACGGCCGGGATACGTGCCGTGCTGACCCGGCCGCTTTCCAGGGCGCACTCCGGCGCGGCGCCGCTACGCTGATGGCGCGCATGCCGCGCCCGGCCCGGGCGCGGGCCGACGCCGAGGGGGCACGGTGGACCAGGCATTGATCGATCTGGCCTCGGCAGCGGGCACGGCGGTCGCTTCGGCGGCCGGGACCGACGCCTGGAACGGGCTCCGCGAGCGGGTGGCCCGTCTCTTCGGCCGGGCGGCGGGGACGGAGACCGGGGCGGTCGTGGAACGGCTCGACCGGACGGCGGCCGCGCTCGACGGCGCCGGGCCCCCGGAGACCGAGCGGGTGCGCATCCGGCTCGCCGCGTCCTGGCAGGCCCGGTTCGAGGACCTGCTGGAAGACCTGGACGAGGCCGGGCGCGCGGAGATCGCCGGGCAACTGCGCGACCTCGTCGCCGAGGCCCGGCGCGCGGCGCCCGGCCCGTCGGCCGGCGACGGCGGACTGGCCGTCGGCGGGAACGTGGACATCCGCGCCGACCACGGCTCGGCCGCCGCCGGCGTGATGGGGGACGTGACGCTGGGAAACCCTCCGCCGCCGGGCCCGGCCCAGGGCTGACCGCACCCGGCACCACGGCGTTCCCGCCCACAGCCCCCACCGTCTCCGCAGCCCCCGGCGCCGCCGCCGCGACGGTCAGGGCCGACCACCACAGCATCGCGGCCCACACCATCGGCCGCCTCGAGTACCACGCCCCGCCACCGCCCGACATCTCCTGGCCCCGCGCCGTCGGGGTGATTCCCCCTCAGGCGGACTGCTTCCAGCACCGCGGCCTCGCCGACACCCTGGACGGGCCACGGCAGACCGGCCACGCGCCGGACGGGCCCGCAGCCGAGAACTCCCCGGCCCTGCCGCCGCGGACGCTGTCCGGAACGGGAGGAGTCGGCAAGACCCAGCTCGCCGCCCGCCACGCCCGCGCGATGTGGGAGGCCGGGGCCGTGGACCTGCTGGTGTGGGTCACCGCGACCAGCAGGGACGCGATCCTGGGCGCCTACGCCGAGGCCGCCGCCACCGTGACCGGCGCCGGCGGCGCCCAGGGCGCCGGCCTCGAGGACCCCGAACGCGCCGCCGCGCGCTTCCTGACGTGGGCGCAGTCGACCGGCCGACGGTGGCTGATCGTGCTGGACGACGTCGCCGACCCCGCGGACCTGGGCGGCGCGGGCGGCCGACAGAGCCTGTGGCCGCCGCTGCGCCCGTACGGCCGCACCGTGGTCACCACCCGCCGCCGGGACGCCGCCCTGCCCGGACGCCGCATCGACGTCGGTCTCTTCACCCCCGCCGAGGCCGCCGCCTACCTGACCGCGAAACTCGCCGCCCGGGGACGGGAGGACGACCCGCACCAGATCGACGCGCTCGCCCGGGACCTCGGCCACCTGCCGCTGGCGCTCGCCCAGGCCGCCACGTACCTCGTCGACCTCCACCTCGACTGCGCCGCCTACCGCGCCCTGCTGGCCGACCGTGCACGGACCCTGCCCGACCTGGTCCCCGAGGACAGCGGCCTGCCCGACGCCCACCGTGCCACCGTGGCCGCCACCTGGTCCCTGTCCGTCGAACACGCCGACCGGCTCCGCCCGCGCGGGCTGGCCCGGCCCCTGCTCGAACTGCTCGCCATGCTCGACCCCAACGGCATTCCCGGCGCCGTCCTGACCGCACCCCCGGCCCTGGCCCACCTCGGCCGCGACGGACGCCGCGTCACCCCCGAGGACGCGGTGGCCGCGCTGCGCTGCCTGCACCGGCTCAGCCTGGCCGACCACACCCCCGGAACGCCCCACCAGGAGGCACGCGTCCACGCGCTCGTCCAACGGGCCACCCGTGAGGCCGTGCCGGATGACGCCGTACGGGACGCGCTGGCCCGCACCTGCGCCGACGCGCTCGACGCGGTCTGGCCCGGGATCGAACGCGACACGGCCCTCGCCCAGGCCCTCCGGGCCAACACCGCCGCGCTGACCGCCCACGCCCCCGCCGCCCTGTGGCGGACCGGAGCGCACGCCGTCCTCTTCCGGGCCGGCGACAGCCTCGGCCAAGCCGGTCTCGTCGCGGACGCCGTGACCCACTTCCAGGACCTGGGCTCCACCGCCCTCCGCCTCCTCGGCCCCGACGACCCCGGCACCCTGCGCGCCCGCCGCCGGCTGGCCTGGTGGCAGGGCACGACCGGAGACGCGGCCGGCGCGGTGCGGGCGTACGAGGAACTGCTCGGCGACACACTGCGGGTGCTGGGCGCCGACCACACCGACACCCTGGACACCCGCCACGCCCTCGCGTGGTGGCGGGGGATGGCCGGAGACCCGGCGGGCGCGGCCGCGGGCTTCGAGGCACTGCTGTCCGACTACGCGCGCCTGGTGGGCCCCGACCACCTCGACACCCTGGTCACCCGTGGCAACCTGACCCACTGGCGGGGCGAGGCCGGCGACGCGGCGGGAGCGGCCACCGGCTTCGAGCGGCTCCTGGCCGACCACCTGAGGGTGCTCGGGCCCGACCACCCCGACACCCTGAACGTCCGCCACGGGCTGGCCTGGTGGCGGGGCACGGCCGGGGACGCGGCAGGCGCCGCCACCGCCTTCGAGCACCTGCTGGCCGACTATGTACGGATCCTGGGCCCCGACCACCCCACCGTGCTCACCGGCCGCTCCGACCTCGCCCACTGGCGGGGCGAGGCCGGCGACGCGGCGGGTTCCGCCGCCGCGTACCGCGCACTGCTCACCGACGACCTCCGGCTGCTGGGCCCCGACCACCCCAACACCCTCTACGCCCGCCGTGGCCTGGCCCGCTGCCAGGGCCTCGCGGGGGACCCGGCGGGCGCGGCCGCCGCCCTCGAGGAACTCCTGGCCGACTACCTGCGGTTGCTGGGGCCCGACCACATCGAGACCCTCGGCGTCCGCGCCGACCTGCGGCGGTGGCGGGGTGAGGCGGCGCCGTGAACTCCTCGCCCCGCTCCGCCGTCACCGCAGCGCGTGCCCGGTCGTCACGTCCACATGGCCGGGGACCTCGTCGTGGCGGTCGCCGACGGTCGACGTTCCGGCCGGCTCGAACAGCAGGATCGAGGCGCCGGACGGCGCGGACGGCTTGTGCTCGGTGCCCCGGGGAACGGTGAAGGCGCTGCCCCGGGGGAGCACGACCGTGCGCTCCCCTTCCGCCTCGCGCAGGGCGATGCGGAGTTCACCGTCGAGCACCAGGAAGAACTCGTCGGTGTCGTCGTGGACGTGCCAGAGATGTTCGCCCCGGACCTTGGCGACGCGGACGTCGTAGTCGTTGACCCGGGTGAGGATGCGGGGACTCCACAGGGCGTCGAAGGAGGCCAGGGCATCGGCCAGGGCGATGGGTTCGTTGTTCATGCCGCTCATCGTCGTGCGTGTGACGCGCCTGCCGTGAGTGCTAGGAATCGCACATGACGCAAAGATCCTCGCACGCACCCCACGCCACGGACCCGCATCGGGTCGTGGTGATCGTGGACGAGAACTCGAACCCCTTCGAGCTCGGCTGCGCGACCGAGATATTCGGCCTGCGCAGGCCCGAGATCGGGCGCGACCTCTACGATTTCCGGCTCTGCTCGCCCGACACGGGCACCCTGATGCGGGACGGGTTCTTCACCCTCACCGGAGTCGCCGGCCTGGAAGCCGCCGACACGGCCGACACACTGATCGTCCCCAACCGGCCCGACGTCGACGTCCCCCGCCGCGCGGCGGTGCTCGAGGCGGTACGGCGGGCGCACGCGCGCGGTGCACGCCTGATCGGCTTCTGCAGCGGCGCCTTCACCCTGGCCGAGGCCGGGGTGCTCGACGGACGGCGGGCCACGGCGCACTGGCAGTGGGCGGACGCGTTCCGGGTCCGCTTCCCCTCGGTCCGGCTCGAGCCCGACGTGCTGTTCGTCGACGACGGCGACATCCTCACCGCCGCCGGCAGCGCGGCTGCGCTCGACCTGGGGCTGCACGTGGTCCGCCGCGACCACGGCGCCGAGATCGCCAACTCGGTGAGCCGGAGGCTGGTCTTCGCGGCGCACCGGGACGGCGGACAGCGGCAGTTCGTCGAACGCCCCGTGCCCGACCTCCCCGACGAGTCCCTGGCCCCCGTCCTGGCCTGGGCGCAGGAGCGGCTGGACACCCCCCTGACGGTGTCCGACCTCGCGGCCCGCGCGGCGGTCAGCCCCGCGACCCTGCACCGCCGGTTCCGGGCCCAGTTGGGTACGACGCCCTGGGCATGGCTCACGGGCGAACGGCTCACCCTCGCCCGCCGGTTGATCGAGCGGGGCGAGCCACGTCTCGAGGTGGTCGCACGGCGCAGCGGCCTGGGCACGGCCACCACCTTGCGCGCGCTGATGCGGCGCGAGACGGGCCTCACCCCGTCGGCGTACCGGCGCCGGTTCGGGTGGTAGCGCCCGTACGACGCTCCGGCGCGATCCTCCAGGACGCGGACGGCCCACCTTCGGGTGCCCGCCATCCGGAGCAAGCGGGGCCGGCGGGCCGTCCGTGCCGAGGCGACCCGAGATGCGGGCCTTGTCGATCGACGTTCCGATGGTGGGGTGGCACAGGAAGCAGCGGATGAAGAGGCGAGCCCGGCGGTGCAGTCCGAGGTGCGGCTGGCCGCCACGTTCACGGGTGGCGTGAGCCTGGCCGTGTGGATGGGGGGCATCGCCCGGGAGATGAACCTCCTGGCGGCGGCCGGCTGGTCACTCGAGAGGGATACGGATACCGTCCGGGGCCGCCAGGTGGAGAAGTACCAGCAGCTGCGCGAGCTCCTGCGGCTGGACGTCAGCATCGACGTGCTGTCCGGCACCAGCGCGGGCGGCATCAACGCGGCGTTCCTGGGCCTGGCGAACGCCCGCCGCCTCGATCTGGGCAAGCTGCGCGACCTCTGGCTCGACGAGGGTTCGCTCGGCAAGCTGCTCCGCGACCCCTCCGTACGGAATCCGCCGTCGTTGCTGCTCGGTGACGAAGTCCTGCTCAACGGACTCCACACTGCGCTGGAGTCCATCAGCAGAAGCGAACCGGAAGCCGAGCCCGACGAAGACGACCCGACGTGCGTCTTCATCACGACCACGCTTCTCTCCGGCCTCGAGAGCACCTTCGAGGACGACTACGGGACCGCCATCCGGGACACGACCCATCAGGGTCTGTACACGTTCACGGCTGAACACCTCACAAAGCCCACCGCTCTGTCCACGCTCGCACTGGCGGCGCGCAGCAGCGCCTCCTTTCCGGGCGCCTTCGAACCGGCGTACGTGCCGATCGGCGCATCGGGCGACGCGAAACACCCCGACATGGCCGACTACATGGCCCCCGGAGTCCGCACGCAGTTCTGCGCGGACGGCGGACTGCTGGCCAACCGGCCGCTGGGCCCGGCCCTGCGGGCCATCTTCGACCGGCCGGCGGAGAAGGAGGTACGCAGAGTACTGGCTTACGTCGTGCCCTCCGCCGGAGTCGAGGACACCGCGAAGGCCGGCGCGGAGCCCCGGCAGAAGGACCTCCCGGGCCTCGGGCCCGCGCTGCTCGCCGACCTGAACGCCATCCAGTCCCAGACCATCACCGCTGAGCTGCGCGCCCTCGCGGACCACAACGAACGGGCCCGCGGCCGACGGAGCCTCGAGAGCCGCCTGGCCCTCCTCGCCGGGGCAGGACGCGACCTGGCCTGGGAGGGACTGCATGCCGACTACCGTGCCGTACGGGTCCGGGCCCTGGCCCGCGCCGCCGCCGAGGAGACGCTGCGATGGCTGATCTCGGACGGCCGCCGCGCGGCCGACGGCCGCCCGGTCGGCTTCGGCAATGACCTGGACACTCTTACGGCTGCGGCGACTGCGGTACTCGCTGACCAGACGCTTGAGAATCGCGCCGACGCCGATGCACTGGACGGGGCGAAGGCCACCGTGCTGCGACTCCTCCGCGGGGGATTCGCAGCGGGGCCCGCGCAGGACGGCCGTGACACGTTGAACAGTTCCTTCAAGGACGCGCACAACGCGCTCCCGACGCGCACGACGGTGAGCCTGCGGGAGGAGCTCGGGAAGGTTCTGCCCGGCGCCGGTCCTCTGCCGCCCGGTGGGATCGCCGACCTGGCGGCGTCCGACACGTGGCGAGACGTCGTGCGCGGCCGGCTGACCGTGGAGGATCCGCAGGACCTGAGCGCCGGCTGGCACGCTCTCGCCGCGGTGGTCCTGGGGGCCGAACCGCTGCTCGCGGGCCTGCTGCGAGGCAAGAAGGATACGGCTTCGGTGGACGCCAGGAACGTCCTGGAGTACCTGACCGGCACGACCACCGCCGCCGAGCCGAAGGCCGCCTCCGAGGCCGACGTGGCTCGGCGGCTGTTCGAGCTACAGGCCGTCCAACAGGTGATGTTCCCCGACGAGCCGGCCGCCTTGCAGGCCGTGGAGCTCGTCCAGATGAGCGCCGACACCAGGACCGCCCTAGACACGCGCAGCCTGGCCGCCGAGAAGCTCACCGGCCTTCAGCTCCACCACTTCGGTGCGTTCTACAAGAGGTCATGGCGCGCCAACGACTGGATGTGGGGCCGCCTGGACGGTGCCGGCTGGCTCGTCCACGTATTGCTGTCCCCGCGCCATCTGAAGCGGCTCGTGGACGAGGCGAAAGGCGGCCTGGGAGAGGAGAAGCTCAAAGCCAAGCTGCAAGAGATCGCCGGTACCTCGCCACCCAAGGGCGTGTTTCCGCTTGACGGCGATGCGTCATCGCAATCCGCCGAACTGGCTTTTCTCTGGAGCAGCGACGCACCGGAGCCCACCAGCCTTCCCATCACCTCCCAATGGGTCGCGAAGGGACTCCAGTGCCTCATCGCGGCGGAGGAACTGCCGTGCGTGGCCGAGCAGGCCGAGCGCGACAGAGGGGGCGGTCACGCGGACACCGCCGCCGGATTCCTCGCCGCGTACAAGAAGCTCCAAGACTCGCCGGACAAAGCGACCGTTTTGCCGGAACACGCCCAGGCCCTACTCACCACCTGCCGCGTCTCGGAGGAGAAATTCGCCGCCGAACGCGGCAGCAAGGCGTTGACCCGCACGATCGTGCAGAGCGCCGCGGTCGCCGCCAATGCCGTCGAGGCGGGGACCTCCCGCTTGAAGTCCTTCCGGCCGGTGTTCGGCACGGTGAGCAGGTCTCTGCGCCTCGCGCACCACCTGGTGCGGTCGAAGTCGTTCGGCGGCCGGCCCTGGCTCGCGGGCCTGCTGCTCGTGGTCCTGGGCATCATCGCTTTTACCAGCAGAATCGATTGGCTCCCCGGCCTCGGCGCGGCGGCGGTAGTGGGAGGCCTCTTCGTCCTGGCGTTCGCCATCCGTGGCGTCAAGTGGCTCTTCGCCGCCCTCGCCGTCCTGGTGACCGTCGCACTCGTGCTGGCCGCGGCCATCCCGGCGCTGAACAGCCGCCTCTTCCCCTGGCTCGGCGACACCGCCGTGCCGTACCTGGCCGATCACCCGTGGCTGTGGGCGGCGCTCGTCATCTTCCTGCTACTGGCGCCCCTATGGACGGCCGTCGACCTGATCCGGACCGTCGTGAGGCGCAAGCGCGCCCGGTGACGGTGGGGGCATCGCCCTTGACAGCCGCGTGCGGGTGCGGGGCATGGTGACATCCGAGGTGTGCCGGGGGGCGTCACCACGGCCATGACAACGGGGGATACGCATGCGAGGCGGTACGGGAGACGGCGGGGGACGGCTCGTGGCGGGCCGGTTCTCGTTGCTGCACAGGCTGGGTGGCGGCGGCATGGGGACCGTGTGGCGGGCCCGCGACATGGAGCTGCACCGGGACGTGGCCCTCAAGGAGGTCAGAACGCTCGGCCCGGACAGCCCCGAGGATGCGGCCCGGGTGCGCGAGAGGGTGCTCCGCGAGGCCAGGGCGCTGGCCCGGATCCAGCATCCGCACGTGGTGACGATTCATCAGGTCGTGGACGACGCCCCCTTCCCCTGGCTGGTGATGGAACTCGTCGCCGGGGTCTCGCTCGAAGAGCGGATGGCGCGGGGGCCCTTGCCTCCCGCGTTCGTCGCCGGCGTGGGGCGCGACGTACTGGCGGGCCTGCGGGCCGCGCACGAGGCGGGCATCCAGCACCGGGACGTGAAGCCGGCCAACGTGATCATCCGGCCGGACGGGTCGGCGGTGCTCACCGACTTCGGCATCGCCGCGCTGGACGGACGGTCCGGGCTCACCCTGCCGGGCGGCGTCATCGGGTCGCCGGAATTCATGGCGCCGGAGCGGGCCGCGGGCGAACCGGGCGGGCCGGCCGCCGACCTGTGGTCGCTCGGCATGCTCCTGTACGTGGCGGTCGAGGGCATCTCGCCCCTGCGCAGGGACACCCCGCTGTCGACCCTCACCGCCGTACGGGAGAGCGCCGTACCCGCCCCCACCAGGGCCGGACCCCTGGAGCCCGCCCTGCGGGCGTTGCTCGCCCGGGACCCCGTTGCTCGGCCGACGGCCGACCGGGCGGCCGTGATGCTGACCGCGGCGGTGGAGTCGGCCGCCGCGACGACGGTGTCCACGCCGGCACCCCACCCGCCGACCGCTCTCTCATGGCCGGAGCCCCGTCAGCCCGGTGACGGCTCCACCGTCACCGCGCGGCGCGGCGGCAGGGGCGCCACCCGGCGCGGCGTCGTCGTGGCCGCCCTCGCGGTGTGCCTGGTGGCCGTCGGCGCGACGGCGGTGATCCTGGGCCTCCGCAAGGGGGGAGAGGACAGCCCGCCGGCCGCCGCTCCGCACCCGTCGGCGTTGTCGGCCTCCGCGCAGTCGTCGGCCACGGCCGGCAGCACCCCCCACCCGGCCCTCTCCTCCGCGCCCGCCTCGTCGCCGAATACGACGGAACCGTCGAAACCATCGAAATCGGCGAAGCCGGAGGAATCGGAGGAGGCGAAGGCCGCCGGCGAGGAGAGCGCGAACAGCTGGATCGCCCAGCTCGCCTCGGTGAAGGTCTCCGACGGGACGCAGAGCCGCGACCGCGAACTGGCCGCCGTGCAGCGGCGGATACCGACCGCCAGGACGCTGCGCAGCGACGACTTCGCCTCGCTGCGCCCCGGCTACTGGGTGGTGTACGCGCCCGGCGCGTTCCCCGACGGACGCTCGGCCCTGTCCTTCTGCGCCGCGGCCGGCCGGACCGCCGACGACCAGTGCATCGGCCGTTACCTGAGCCACCGTTCGTCGGACGGGGACCTGATCTGCGCCCACGGCCCGGACGGGTCCGCTGCCGGACGCTGCCGGCGCGACTGACCGGACCCGCGACGCGGGTCAGCGTGCGCTGACGAGGCAGAGCGTGCGGCCGCTCGCGTTGTACTTGGGATCGGCGATGTACGGGATCTCCGGGCCGACCGCCTTGCAGGAGTCGCCGGGGCCGGTGAGTTCCTGCGAGACCCGGTACTCGTCGGGGGAGGAGCCGCAGACGACCTCTTCCAGGTCCTGCTGGGGCCAGGAGACGTTGTTGCGGACGCAGTCGCCGACGGAGAGCTGGTCCGGCTTGGCGTCACCGAACAGCAGGCCGATCAGGATCAGCAGCGGCACCGCCAGGACGACCAGGGCGAGCGGGAGGGTGACCAGCAGGGCCGCCGGACGCAGGAGCACCCGCTTCCCGGGGTCCAGCGGCGGCCGCCACCCCCCGGAGGGGGGACCGAGACGACGGAACGAGCCGCGCGGCCCCAGCACGTTGGCCAGCACGGTGAACGGGGTGATCACGACGGACAGCGGGCTCCACCACCCCTGCACGAGGGTGTCGGCGGTCATCCGGCGGTGCAGAGCCGTGCCGCACGGGCGGCAGAACGTTCCCGACCGCTTCAGGAAGCTCATGAGGACGACCATCCCCTGGTGCCCCCGCACGGTGGCCCGGACGGCCGGCATGCCGCCGCATATCTCGCACCGCGGCGGCCCGCCGACGGGCGGATGCTGCCCCCAGGCCGGCGCCGTCGGCTGGGCGCCGGGCGGAGGATACGGCTGCCCGTAGGACGGCTGCCCGTGGGACGGTTGCCCGTAGGACGGTTGCCCGTAGGGCTGACTGGCGTACGGGTGCGGCGGCCCCGGCGGGTTGACCACGGAACATCCCTCGACGATCGGCAATCTTGCAGGTGCACCCTAACCGCGACGGCGGCGACGACGGTGCCGGGGCCGCGCGTCAGGGGACCGCCACCCAGTCCCGTACGGGGACAGGGTGCGCGTAGTGGTCGCGGTACTCCCAGCGGAGCAGGGGCACGCCGCTCAGCGCCCGCTCGATGCGCCGTCGCGGCAGGAGCTTGCAGACCGACGCCCCGGCCATGAGCAGGGTGGTGGCCGCGACGACCGTGGCGAGGGCCTGGAAACCGGAACCGGGGGACCGGGTCGTCAGCGCCGACGCGCCGCCGGCGCCCAGCGCGCCCAGCGGGGGGAGTGCTCCGTAGGTCATGTCGCGCACCAGCGTTCTTCCCGGCGGCGCGCCATGTCCCACAGGGAGCGGAGGTAGACGGCGTGCTGGAACATGTCGTAGGCCAGCTCGACGGCGAGCGTGCCCGCGAGGAGCTGGGACTTCCAGCCGGCGCCGTGGGCGGTGACCACTTTCTCCGCGACGAACACCAGGCCGACGGCGATCCAGAACGGTGTGAACTCCGGGCGCCCGCGCGTGAGCATCCAGGCGGTGAAGACGAGGTACAGGGCGAGGAAGAGGACGGACAGGCCCATGAAGACCTGCCGGACGATGTAAGGGGCCGTCACCCGGGTCCAGCCGTAGTCCCGCAGGTTCTCCAGGGCCCCGCGCTGCCAGCGCAGGCGCTGGTGCCAGAGTTTGGGCACGCTGGTCATCACCTCGGTGACGACCCTGCAGCCCGGCGGCGAGACGGTGCGGTAGCCGAGGGTCCGCACCGCCTTGGTGATCTCGTCGTCCTCGGTGAGCGAGGCCAGGGAGTAATAGGAGGAGCCGCCGCCGATGCGGCCGGCGAGCCGGGCGTTCCTGACCTCGCGCAGGGTCGAGACGCGGAACAGCGTCGCGGTGCCGGTGAGGACGTCGGCCCGGTACCCGCGGCGGGCGATCTCGCGGGCGTAGCGGTGGAATTCGATCCGCTGGAGCGCTCCCAGCAGGCCGCCTCCCCGCTCCCCGTAGAAGATGCCGCCGACGGCTCCGACCCTGCGGTCCATCGCCTCGATGGCGCTGGCGAGGAAGGCGGGCTGGAGCATGGTGTCGGCGTCCTGGACCAGGACGAGATCGGTCTCGTCCAGTCCGCCCAGGATCCGCTCGAGCGCCTGGTTGAGCGCACCGGCCTTCTTGTGGGGGTTGTCCTGCGACTCCATGACGGTCGCGCCGTTCGCCTCGGCGATCGTCGCGGTGTCGTCGGTGCAGTTGTCGGCCACGACGACGATGCGGTGGGGCGGTTGTTCCTGGCGGTGGAGGGCCGCGACGGACGCGGCGATGCGCTCGGCCTCGTTGTGGGCGGGGATCAGCGCCACGATCCGGGGCGCCCGGGCGAGCTGGCGGGCGCGTCGTCGCGCGGCCCCCATGACCGGCTTTCGCATACGTGTGCTCCTGTGCTCGTTCACTGTACGGGCGTGGCGGGGCCGCCGCCCGGCCCGCGGTGTGCGGGCCGGGCGGCAGCTCCTCGCTCAGGGACGGCCGTGGGTCAGGGCCGGGGCAGGATGCGGAAGGCGTTGTGGCCGGTGGCGAAGATGGGGTCGCCGACCTGGATGCCGACCTGCGTCGGGCCGGGGACCGCCGTGGTCTCGACGTCCATCGCCGGGTACAGCGACACCCACGGGTTCCTGCCGGGCCCGCTCGGCTCCAGGTCGAGCGGGACGGCCGGGCAGGTCAGCGTGCGGCGATCCGCCGACCTGACCCCGACCGCGGTCTCCTCGCGGCCCTCGTCCGTCCAGCGCGTGAACGTCACCTGGTCCTCGCGGAACCGCATGCCCTCCGGCGCCGTGAAGACGACCGGCACCGTCCCGATCCTGCGCTGCCCGGTGTTGTGCAGGACGAAGGGCGGGTAGACCCACTGCTTTCCCACGACCGGGTCCCCGCCGTGCAGCGGCCTCGCCTCGACGGTGGCCCGCAGCTCCGGGTCGACGGCGGCCGTCGCCCGGTACCGGTAGTAGACGCTGCCGATCTGGAAGGCGTCGCCCGGCTTGGCCGGGTCCCAGCGCAGGCTGCTCGGCGAACCGTCGGGGTTCACGGACTGCGGCCAGACCAGGAAGCGGTAGTAGCCCGGCTTGTCGCCGAGTGCGCGCAGGTCGATGGCGGGCAGGGTCACCTTGCGGTCGGTGCCGCTGCCCTTGTGCCCTTCGGCCTTCTGCAGTTGCGGGGTCGGGGTGTAGCGGGACGGCGTGCCGTCCTCGTGGACGAGCTGGTAGTAGACGTGGTCGCTGTGGTTGCTCGGGACGCCCTGCTCGCCCTCGCGCAGGTTGACCAGGTCGATGATGAATTTGTCGTCGGGGATCCGGCCGTTGTCCGACACGTGGCCGAAGCCGGCCTGGCTGTTGGGCTTGCCGCCCCAGTTGTTGTCGTAGGGAAGCCGGACGAAGGGCCGGCCCACCTTCTCGGGGTCGCTCTTCTGCCAGGCCCCGTTGAGCACCTCGACCTCGGGAGTCGCCGTCCGCACGTCGCCGTTGTCCAGCGTGACGTCGACCCGGATCGGGTACGTGCGGGCGAACGCGGGCCGGGCGTCCTTGTCGACGTTCAGGTCGCCGCGGAGCGTGAAGGTGATCAGGTCCGCGTCCTCCAGGAACGTCAGGTCGATGACCTCGTACTCCTGGCCCGTGCCGCCCTGCCCGCGCTTGACCTCGCCGGCGCCCGTGTCCGCCGTGCCGCTGCCGGTGTACGAGTACGCGACCTGCTTGATCTTCACCCCCATCGGCACCCTGATCCGGCCGTCGTAGCGGAATTCGCTGTCCCAGGTGGAGAACCGGTTGGCGTAGCCAAGGGTCCGGATTCCCGTGGTCTCGGGGGCGAGGGGCGCGCCGGCCCGGGGCGTTTCGGCAGTGCTCATGCGTTGTCTCTCCACGTCTCGACGTCTGGCTGAGGGTGTGGTGCCGTGCACGACGCGATCGCGTGCGGGGACGCGACGCGTCTCGTCGGGCCGCCGGGCCGTCGGTGCGAGGGCATGGCGGCATCCCGGTTGCATGGGCGTGGGTGTGGCGCGGCTGGGGTGGCGAGCGGCAAGTCAATCCAGCTCCTTACAGAACGTCAATTGGTCGTAAAGCGGTATCGGCCAGGGGCCGTGCCGCACGGGCGGAGCCCGGTCACGGCCGGGTACCGCGGCCGTGCGGGAGCCCCGAAGAGGGTTTTCAACTACCTCACTCGACTCAGTGGGCCAACTCCGCACCATCCGTAAAGCGGTTGGCGGTGGCGCGGAGGGAACGAGCGGATCGCAGTGGCTTGAAGCCGTCGCAGGGCGGGACAGTCCTGGGGAGGCATGGCCCGGTGACGCGCGGCCCGGTGAGCCGGTTCGGTCGGTGTGCGACGAAAGTATTCGCCGGCCGGCCGCGCCCCCACCGGATTTCGAGTCGGCCGACTACGGAATGCCATTCCGTTTGCTTCGCGTCATTTAGCGTTTGCAGGCCGCATGCGCGTTCCCGGCCCGCCACCCCGTCTCCCGTGCCGCGCAACGCCGTTCGAGCTGGGCGAACGTGCGACGGGCCCCGGCCGGCCACCCGGCCGCCTTCGGCTTCGCAACAGCGCAACGGCGTGACGTCGCCCACGGTCCCGGTAAACGCCGAGGAGAGCACCGTGTCCTGATCCGTACGTGAAGCAGGCCACAACACCGAAGGCCCGCCGGGGGATTCATCCGGTAATTACCGTCCCGCGTTCCGGGGCCGTGCGACAGGTGCGCGGAAGTGAGTGCGGCGGGCCGGCCCGGGGACCCGGCGGACGCGACCGAAAGCCGCTCCGGAGCCGCCCGCGCGGCCACCCGTTTACGAGATGTTCAGGCGCTCCAGTGGCAGGCCGCGATGCGGCGCACCGCCTCGCGGATCAGGTCGGTGCCGGCGCACACGGTCAGGCGCACGTACCCCTCACCGCCGGGACCGAATCCGCTGCCCGGGATGGACAGCACCCGCGCGTCCTGCAGGAGCCGCTTGGAGAACGCCTCGCTGTCGTGGCCCTCCGGGCAGCGCACCAGGCAGGAGAAGGTGGCTTGGGGCCGCAGGACCCGCAGGCCGGCCTGCTCGAGGCCGTCGCACAGCAGCCGCATGCGCTCGCGGTAGACGGAGCGCAGGTGGTCCGGGTAGCCCGTGGTGTCGTTGAGCGCGGTCACGGCGGCGTGCTGGATCGCGCCGAACGTGCCGGAGTCGGTGTGGGACTTCACGGTGCGCAGCGCGTCCACGACCGCCGCGTTGCCCGCGGCGAAGCCCACCCGCCAGCCGGGCATGTTGTACGCCTTGGACAGCGAGTGGAACTCGATGCCGCACTCCATCGCGCCCGGCGCCCCGAGGAAGGACGGCGGAGGCGCGCAGTCGTAGTAGATCTCGCTGTACGCGGCGTCGGAGGCGACCACGATGTCGTGCCGCAGCGCGAACTCCGCCAGGCGCGCGTAGAACCCCTCGGTGGCGAGGGCCGCCGTGGGGTTGTTGGGGTAGCAGACCCAGAACAGCTTCGCCCGTCGTGCCACGTCCGCGGGTATGGCGGACAGGTCGGGCAGGAAGCCGTTGCCCTCCCGCAGCGGGACGCGGACCACCTCCGCCCCGCACCACCGCGCCCAGGTGGCGTACACCGGATACGCCGGGTCCGGGACCAGCACCACGTCGCCCGGCTCCGCGTACGCCATGGTCAGGTGCGCCATCGCCTCCTTGCTGCCCAGCGTGACCACGACGCCGGTCGCGGGATCGACGCGCAGCCCGAACCGGCGGCCCAGGTACCGGGCGGCGGCCTCGCGCAGGGCCGGCGTGCCGGCGGAGGGCGGGTAGCGGTGCGTGCCCGGATCGCGGACGGCCTGGCGCATGGCCCGCACGATGTGCAGGGGGGCCGGCAGGTCGCAGTCGCCCACCCCGAGCGGGACGGGCGGCACGCCGTCCTGTTCGGCGAGGGCCCGGGCCCGGTCGACGAGGGAGAACAGGTAGTTCTCCGTCTGCTCCAGACGTTCCGCGCGACCGGGCACACGGGCCTCCTTCGACGAAGCCGACGTTCACTGCCGGAATCGTGCCCTGGAGCGGGGGAGCGGCGCGAGGGGGCGTGTGCGGCCCGCCCGTACGCGCCTGTCGTGCGCGCCTCCCGTGGTGCGTACGGTCACGGGCGTCGCAGCCGGTTCACCGCCGGCCGGGGGCCGCCGCGCCGGGCGTGCCGGTGCGGGCGGTGGTCCTCGGGCCGGGCCCGCACCAGCTCCTCGAAGAGGTCACGCGCCCGTACGAGCGCCTCGCGCAGTTCCTCGGTCGGGACCTCCCGGGAGCGGGCCCCCGCCGAGGCGGTGTGCAGCTCCCGCAGGCCGTGGACGGTGCGGGGGGCGTGGACCGACAGCGCGTCGGCCATGTCGTCCCAGGTGGTCGACGGGAACCCCCGGTCGCGGGCGAGTTCGCCGACGAGCAGCTCCGCGTCGGCCACGGACCGCGCCGGGGCGTCCACGAACCGCTCCTGGATGCCGGTCCACCGCGCGACGTACTGTTCCCGGGCCGCCGCCGGAAGCGGCGAGACCCGCAGGTGTTCGTAGCGCCCCAGCCGTTCGGACAGTTCCCGCTCCGCCGCCTTGCGCTCGCCGCCGTGCCGGGCGAGGGCGGCGTCGTACTCGGGCCCGAAGCGCCGTCGCAGAACGCCGCCGCCGGTGCGCGCCCCGCGCCCGACGGCCCAGACGGCCACGGAGACACCGATGAAGACGACGGCCGTCGCGACGGCTACGGCGATCAGTGCGTGAGATGACATGGAGTCCCCTTCCGTGCGTTTCATCCGGCTCCGGTGCCGATGGTGGTGCCGGAGACGTCGAGCAACCGGCGTGGTGCCGTGCCGTGTTCGTGCCGCGTTCGTGCCGTCCGGGCCACGTCCCGCGGCCCGTGGTCCGCTCAGGCGGCGTGCCGTCCCTCGCCCGGGACGGGGGGCGGCTCGAGCGAGGGCAGATCGGGCACGGCGCGCAGCGGCTGGTCGGGCAGCCCCTGAGGCGGCTGCCCGGCGGAACCACCCTTCAGCAGACACTCCTCGTACCGCCCGAGGGCGAGCACCAGGCACAGGAGCAGAGGAGGCATGAGCAGGGCGACGGCGACCACGGGGGCTCCTTCCGGCACTGCCGCGAGTCGGAGGCGTGACAGTGACCGGCTTGCCCCTCGGGCCCGGCACAAACGCGAACGACCCGCCGCATCCGGACCGGGCGGGGCGCCTCGGCGGTGATCCTCGCGTACGTCAGGGACGGCGGTCGACGCCGCTGACCCGGGCCAGCAGCCCCTCGAGACCGGCGGCGGCGGGCGTCAGGCCCGTGGCCGTGGACTTCACGCGGTCGCTGACCGCGTAGGGCACCAGGGCGTCGAGCCTCCCGCCCACCCGCGCGTCCGTCCCCAGCGCGTAGCGGGCCCTGGGGCGCGGGCTGACCAGGACGCGGTGAACGGCCTGGGCCACCCGCTCGGGGCCCGGGTACCGGGACGAGTTCCGCAGCGACCGGGCAGCCGCCCGGTAGCAGTCGGCGTAACGGGACGAGACCGAGCCGCGCCGCTCGAAGGAGTCCGCCGCGTTCTCCAGCATGGGGCTGGCGTGGAAGCCCGGCTCGACCAGCACGACCCGTACGCCCCAGGGCGCCGCTTCCATGCGCAGGGCGTGGGTCAGCGCGCTCAGCCCGGCCTTGCTGGCGCTGTACCAGCCCGCGAACGGCATGACCGCCCGGGCGGCGACCGAGGAGACGTTGACGATGCGGCCGTCGCCGCGGTGGCGCATGGCGGGCAGCACCAGCCGGGCGATGCGCGCCGGCGCGTGGAGGTTGACCTCCATCAGCCGGCGCGCCTGTTCCTCGTCCACGTCCTCGATCGCCCCCGGCAGCGCCGTGCCCGCGTTGTTCACCACCGCCCACGGGCCTCCGCCGGTCAGCCCCGCGATGTCGGCGAAGACGTCGGCGCACCGCGCGCCGTCGGCGACGTCGAGCACCATGGTCCGAAGCCGCGCACCCTCCTCCTCGGCCCGGGCCCGCAGCTCGTCGGCCTTCTCCTCGCTCCGGACGGTCGCGAACACCTCGTACCCGGCGCCGACCAGCCGCAGGGCGGTGGCCCGCCCGATCCCGCTGCTCGCCCCGGTGACCACCACACTGCGCGACATCTCTGCTCTCCCGTCGGCGTTCCCGGCTCCCACTCTGGGATACGGGCCGTCAGTCCGGGGACGTCACCACACCCTCAGGGCGTCATCGCGAGGAAATACGTCCATACGTACCAAGGCGGAGGGACGTACCGAGCCGGACGGGCAGGGTGTCCGTGCTGTTGCCGACGAAACTCGGGTGCGCGGGCAGCTCGCCGGCGGGCACGGCGAGGGCGAGGTCCGGATGGCGCTCGAACAGGGCCCGCAGCGCGATCGTCGCCTCCATCCGGGCGAGCGGGGCGCCGAGGCAGTAGTGCGGGCCGTGCCCGAAGGAGAGATGGCGCGGCTCGGGGCGCCGGGTCACGTCGAAGCGCGCGGCGGACGGGCCGTACGCGCGCTCGTCCCGGCCGGCGGCGGTGTACGAGGCGAGGACGGCGGTGCCGCGCTCGATGAGCGTGCCGTCGACGGTCAGGTCCTTCGTCGGGTAGCGGAAGGGGAAGAAGGCGACCGGACTGTCGTAGCGGAGGGTCTCCTCCACGACGTCGTCCCACCCGGCCCGCCCGGCCCTGACGAGCGCGAGCTGGTCCGGGTGGTCGCACAGGGCCCGTACGGCATTGGTGATGAGGTTGAGCGTCGTCTCGTGGCCCGCCACGATCAACAGCAGCAGGGTGCCGAGCAGTTCACCGTCGCTGAGCCGGTCCCCGTCCTCCTCCTGGGCGGCGATCAGCGCGCTGGTGAGGTCGTCGCCGGGCGCGGCGCGCCGCTGGGCGACGACGCTCTGGAGGACGGCGGCCATGTCGCGGTTGGCCTGCAGCGTCTCCTCGGGGGTGGCGCTGGTGCGCACGATGGTCTGTGACAGCCGGTGCAGGTCGTCCCGCATGCCGGGTGCCACGCCGAGCAGTTCGCAGATGACGGCCATGGGCAGCGGGTAGGCGAAGTGCCGGCGCAGGTCGACCACGCCCGTGGCGTCCGCCCGCTCGCCGAGCCGGTCCAGCAGGCCGGCGGTCAGCTCCTCGACGCGGGGGCGCAGCGCCTCGATCCTGCGCGCGGTGAACGCCCTGGTCACCAGGGAGCGCAGCCGGCGGTGGTCGTCGCCGTCGGCGGTCGTCATGCCCTCGACGGTGGCGAAGATTGTCAGGGGCCAGCCGTCCGGTATCGCGCCCTGCGCGAGCGCGGTGAAGTGGCGGGCGTTCTTGGCCACGTCGGGGTGGGCGAGGACCTCCTTCAGCTCCTGGTAGCGCGTGACGGCGACGGCTCCCACCCCGCCGGGCAACGCCACGGGAACCGCCGCGCCGGCGGCGCGCAACCGGCCGGCCTCCGCGTGCGCGCCGGCGCCGGTGGGGTCGAGGGGGTGCGGTAGCGGTGTGCGGTCGCTCATGACGACGCTCCTCGGGGGTCGTGGTGGGAACGGGCGCGCACGCCCGCGATGGCTCGACCTGTCCTGTGCATGCCGTACCGATGGTGGCACGCCGCTCACCGCCGCCGACGGCTGAGGAGCGAACCGGACGTTCCCTGGCACTGACGCCGGTTCAACCCCGCTTCACAGGCCACAGGGCTCTTTCCGGACGATATTGAAGGCCGGTCAGCCGCCTCGGCGGAGGCCTGGGTTCCGCCGGACCGGGGCGGGGAGGCGCCCCGGCAGCCCCCTTCCGGGACTCGTCACGCCGTGTGATCGTCCGGAACGTGATCAGTGGCGTCGCGGCCCCGGTGGGCCTCTGCGAGGGTCGAAGCGGCATCACCCGCGCACCACACCACTGGCCGACAAGGAGGGATGCGCTGTGAGGAGTGCCGTCCGGACCCGGGCACGCGCCGTACTGGCGGCATGCGCGTCAGGGAGCATCGCCGCAGGGCTGATATGGGGAGCCGCGCCGGCGCAGGCGGTACGGCCGCCGAGCGGCGAGGGGGCACGGGCCGCCGCCTCGGCCACCGCCGCGGAAGTGGCGCCCCTGCTCGACGCGACCTCGCCCGACGGGAAGCGGTTCCGGGCCTCCGGGCGCCTGGTCGGCGGCGGCGGTACGACCTGCACCGCCACGCTCGTCCACGCCACGGGCAAGCCGGACCCCGGCGCCAAGGCCCTCGTCCTGAGCAACGGGCACTGCGTCGACGACGGCATGGGGACCAACGACGTCGTCGTCGGCCGGCCCGCGCCGGCCGAATGGAGCTACACCCCCGCCTTCTTCCACGACAACGTCGCCGAACACAAGAAGTTCCCGGTCGAACGCGTCCTCTACGCGACGATGAAGGACATCGACGTCTCGCTGCTCCAGCTCTCCGCCACCTACCGGGACCTCGCCGGGATGGGCGTGACGCCGAGAACGCTCGCGGCCGGACGCCCCGCGCCCGGCACCGCCCTGCGCGTCGCCCACGCCCCGACCGACGGCATCGAGGACGGCCGGCGGTTCCTGCGCCTGTCCACCTGCGGCTCGATCGCCTCGGGCGTCGCGCTGCACGAGAACACCTGGCTGTGGAAGGGCGCCACCCGCACCGACTGCCTGGGCATCAGCGGCGGCTCCTCCGGCGGCGCCGTCACCACCGCCACGGACCCGGGCCGGCTCATCGGGCTGCTGAACACCATCGTCACCCCCGGCTACCTCGGCTGCGGCCCGGGCCGTCCCTGCGAGGGCGGCGGCGACAAAGGCCTGATCGTGCCGCCGGACAGCGCCGCCTACCTCACCCCCGTCGACGCCGTCGCCTCCTGCCTCGACGACAAGGGCCTGCGACTCGGGAAGAAGGGCTGCCGCCTGGACCGCGGCGAACAGGTTCGGGTCAGTGCTCCCGGCCTGTCCACGCGCAGCCGTACGCCCGACGGCGGACCGGCCCGCTGGGAGGCCCGGGTCACACCCGGCACGACGGGGCGTCACACCCACGTCGCCTTCAAGAGCGGCCCCTTCGGGGCCGTCGACTGCGCGAGGCCCGAGGGCTACGACAAGCCCCGGCGGCTGACCGCGGCGGGGGCCGACTACAACGAGGCTCTTCCGGCGAAGGACAACCTCTACGTCCTGTGCGTCGCCGGCGGCCCGGACGGCACCCTCAGGGGGCCCGGCTGGACCACGTCCCTCCAGCACGCCGCGTACGCGTACGCCCGCGTGGACGACACCGCCCCCACCGTAGCCCCGAAGGTCGACAGCAAGCTCTTCGGCGAGGGAGAGGACGCGGCCTACTGGGTCCAACCGGTGTACGCGCCGTGGGAGCTCACCGGTTACAAGGTCAAATACGGGCCGCGGGCGGCAACGGACTGCGCCGATGGCGCCGGATACCGCGACTACCTGGGAATCCCCGCGTCCCTGAAGGCCACCGAGGGCCCCTGGACGTACTGCGCGATCGGCTACGACAACGCCGGCAACGCGACGCCGCCCGTCGCCATCGCCCTGTCGCCCGGCTCCCGCTGACGCCCCGTGGGCATGTGCGGGACCTGACCGGCCGCCGTCACCGGCGGCCGGTCACCGGATGGGTCAGGCCTCGACGACGCCGGACTTGGCGATGGTGATGCGGGCCTGGGTGGCGCCGCTGCGGGAGCCGAGGCTCTCGATCTGCTTCACGAGGTCCATGCCCTCGACGACCTCGCCGAAGACGACGTGCTTGCCGTCCAGCCAGTCGGTGACGATGGTGGTGATGAAGAACTGCGAGCCGTTGGTGTTGCGGCCCGCGTTGGCCATGGAGAGCAGGCCGGGCTTGGTGTGCTTCAGCTTGAAGTTCTCGTCGGCGAACTTCTCGCCGTAGATGCTCTTGCCGCCGGTGCCGTCACCGCGGGTGAAGTCGCCGCCCTGCAGCATGAAGGCGGGGATGACCCGGTGGAAGCTGGAGCCCTCGTAACCGAAGCCGTGCTGGCCGGTGGCGAGCTCACGGAAGTTCTTGGCGGTCTTGGGGACCACGTCGTCGTACAGCTTGAAGACGATCCGGCCCGCCGGCTCGTCGTTGATGGTGATGTCGAAGAACACGTTGCTCATGAGGATAAGTTGACATGGCCTGCCCCTTTGGACGCAAACCAGCTCCGTGTTCCTTGACTTTTCACCCCATATGCCAATAGGGATCCTTTTTGTCGCAAATATAAGCATGCCGACGACCGTCGGCCTGTACGGAGGCCCACGGCGGAGGCGCGCATGCGAAGCGAGGACAACGACACCGGCACCGGAGCGCTCTGCCTGGTCACCGGCGCGAGCGGATACATCGGGGGCCGGCTGGTGCCGGAGCTCCTGGACGCCGGACACCGGGTCCGCTGCCTGGCGCGGACGCCCGAGAAGCTGCGCGACCACCCGTGGGCGGACCGCGTCGAGGTGGTGCGGGGGGACGTGACGGACGCGGAGTCGCTGGCCGGGGCGATGCGGGGCGTCGACGTGGCGTACTACCTCGTCCACGCCCTCGGCACCGGCAAGACGTTCGAGGACACCGACCGGCGGGCCGCCCGGCTCTTCGCGGAGCAGGCCCGCGCCGCGGCCGTCGGCCGCCTCGTCTACCTCGGCGGCCTCACCCCGGCCGGCGTCGACGAGCGCAACCTGTCACCCCACCTGCGCTCACGCGCCGAGGTCGGCCGGATCCTGCTGGGCTCGGGAGTGCCCACCACGGTGCTGCGCGCCGCCGTCATCATCGGCTCCGGCTCGGCCTCCTACGAGATCCTGCGCTACCTCACCGAGCGCCTGCCGCTCATGGTCACCCCCAGCTGGGTCCGCACCCGGATCCAGCCGGTCGCCGTGCGCGACGTCCTGCGCTACCTCGTCGCCGGCGCCCGGCTGCCCGCCGACGTCAACCGCGCCTTCGACATCGGCGGCCCGGACGTCCTCACCTACCGCGACATGATGCAGGCCTACGCGGCGGTCGCCGGCCTGCCGCGCCGGATCGTCCTGCCCGTACCCGTGCTGACGCCGCGCCTGTCCAGCCTCTGGATCGGCCTGGTCACCCCGGTCCCCGGCAGCATCGCCCGTCCCCTCGCCGAATCGCTGCGCCACGAAGTGGTCTGCCGCGAACACGACATCGCGCGCCACGTTCCCGACCCGCCGGCCGGCCTCATCGGCGTCGAGGAGGCCCTCAGGCTCGCCCAGCAGCGCGTGCGGGACGCCCAGGTGGTCACGCGCTGGTCGTCGGCGGCCGTGCCGGGCGCGCCCAGCGACCCGCTGCCCACCGACCCCGACTGGGCCGGGGGCAGCCTCTACGCCGATCACCGGGAGGGGACGGTGGACGCCCCGCCCGAGCGGCTGTGGCGGGTGATCGAAGGGATCGGCGGCGAGAACGGCTGGTACTCCTTCCCCCTGGCCTGGGCGGCCCGCGGCTGGCTGGACCGCCTGGTCGGCGGCGTCGGCCTGCGGCGCGGCCGTCGTGACGCGCACCGGCTGAGGGTGGGGGACTCGCTGGACTTCTGGCGGGTGGAGGAGATCGAACCGGGCCGGCTGCTGCGGCTGCGCGCCGAGATGCGGCTTCCCGGCCTGGCCTGGCTGGAGATGTCCGTCGACCGCGACCCCGACGGCCGTACCCGCTACCGGCAGCGCGCCCTCTTCCATCCGCACGGACTGCTCGGCCACGCCTACTGGTGGAGCGTCTCGCCCTTCCACGCCGTCGTCTTCGGCGGAATGGCGAAGAACATTACCCAGGCCGCCTGCGCGGCCCCGGCGGCCTGACCACGGCGGCTCCGGCCGGCTGCGGGATGATCATGGTGGCAGGAGCCCCGGTTCCGCCGCGTCCGTCATCCGCACGACCCCTGGAGAGCCGACAATGAAGCTTCGCTGTGCCGTTCTGGACGACTTCCAGCAGGTCGCGACGACGGTGGCCGACTGGTCGCCCGTCGCGGGTGACGTCGACGTCGTCTCCATACCCGAGCACTTCGCCACCGAGGACGAACTCGCCGCCGCGCTCGACGGCTTCGACATCGTCGTCACCCTCCGCGAACGCGTCGCGTTCCCGGCCGGCCTGTTCGCCCGGCTGCCCCGCCTGAAGCTGCTGGTGGCCTCCGGCATGCGGAATTCGGTCATCGACTTCGAGGCCGCCCGCCGGCACGGCGTCATCGTGTGCGGCACCGCCAGCTCCTCCACCCCGCCCGTCGAACTGACCTGGGCCCTGCTGCTCGGCCTCGCCCGGGGCATCGTGCCCGAGGCCACCGCCCTGCGCGACGGCGGCCCCTGGCAGTCGACCGTCGGAGCCGACCTGCACGGGCGGCGACTCGGCCTGCTCGGCCTCGGGAAGATCGGCGGCCGGGTCGCCCGGGTCGGCCTCGCCTTCGGCATGGACGTGGTGGCCTGGAGTGAGAACCTCACCCGGGACCGCGCCGACGAGGTCGGCGCGACCCTGGCCGGCTCCAAGGAGGAACTGCTGGCCACCAGCGACTTCGTCTCCGTTCACCTCGCGCTCGGCGACCGCACCCGGGGCCTCCTCGGCGCCGCCGAGCTCGGTCTGATGCGGCCCACCGCCTACCTGATCAACACCTCCCGGGCCGCCATCGTCGACCAGGACGCGCTCCTCGCCGCGCTGCACGCCGGGACCATCGCGGGCGCCGGCGTCGACGTCTTCGACATCGAGCCGCTCCCCGCCGGCCACCCGATGCGCACCGCGCCGCGCCTCCTGGCGACCCCGCACCTCGGCTACGTCACCGACGCGAACTACCGGACGTACTACGGCCAGGCCGTCGAGGACATCCAGGCGTTCCTCGCGGGCTCACCCGTCCGCGTGCTCGGCTGAACCGGGGCCGGGGCGGGTGCCCGGCCCCTGGGCTCAGGCGCCGGGCCACGCGTGCGCGAAGTCCAGGTCCCGCGCCCACTCGGGGTGGTCGACGAGGGGGTTGCGGTCGCCCTGGATCTCGGCGATGGCGGAGTTGCGGTGGCGTTCGTACTCCCCGACGGCTTCCGATTCGTGCCAGGTCAGCAGCATGTCCAGCCGCTCGCGTCGCAGCTCGCCCGCGGCGTCCCCGATGAGCCCCGGATAGCGCAGGAGGAAGTAGAACGTCGCCCTGGCCACCGGCCCCTTGCCGGCCGAGGGCTCGAATCCCTGGCTCTCGCGGCGCCCGCAGTGGGTGTGAACGGCTTCCTGGAACTCGGGGTAGTCGAAGTAGGGGAAGTTGCCGCGGAAGCTGTTGCACGTCACGCCGCAGGCGAACAGATGGTGGAGGTCCCCGCGCATGGGTTCACGCTTGGCGAACCACGACTGCGGCACGACGTGCTCGCAGTTGAAGACCACGGCATCCTCCAGGGCCTCCATCTCGGCGGCGACCGCGTCCGGCCCGAGCACGGCCTCGCGCGTGAGCAGTTCCCGCCATCGCTCGAAGCGGGCGGCCTCGGCCTCGGCGTCGGCCCGGATGAACTCCTCCGGGCTGAAGGACTGGCCGGAGTAGATGCCGCGCAGTTCGAGGTCGGGGTGCAGGTCCACCCAGGGGTACAGCAGCCGCACCGGCTTGTACGGGGGACGCCGCAGGTGGGTCTGCTCGAGGAGGCCGGTCAGCGCTTGCCGCAGCGCGGCGCCGGTGACGCCGGGGAGAGCGGCGTAGTACGCCTGCTGCGCGGCCCGGTCGGCCTCGGCGTCGTAGTAGGGGCGGGCGCGGCCTGCCTCGAGGTCGACCAGCGCGGCCTCGATCTCCCTGTCGGCGGACGGAACACGGCCGTCCGTCAGCGGGCCGTACGCCGGCGGGCTGTACGCCGGGGGCACGTACGCCGACGGCCCGTATGCCGGCGTCAGGGGCGGCGGCGTACTGCGATCGCCGTCGGACGCCGGGCCGGCATCCGCGATGCCGACCGTGATCCGCAGGGGCAGCGTCAGGTGGACGACGTCGTCGGAGCCGCTCCGGCCGGATGTCTCCGGCGTGGGCGCCCCGGCCTGCGGCGGCGAGCCGACGGATCCGGGCCGGGCGGCGGGCGTCTCGAACAGCTGGGCGCGCAGTTCCGGCGCGCTGCCCGATACGGGGGCCTCGCGCACGGCCTTGAGGACCCGGCTGATCCGTACGCCCTCGTTGGCCTTCCAGGCCAGCCGCTCCTCGCCCTGGTCCGGGGTCCACACGCTTCCGTCCACCGCGAGGTAGTGGCCGCCGGAGTCCTTCGCGGGCGCGCCGGCGTGGTGCAGGGCGACGACCTCCCACTGGTCGTTGCAGACCGGGGCTCCCGAGGACCCCTGCCGGGTGTCGGCTCCGTACTGCACGAAGTCCTCGAGCAGGTCGACCACTTCGTTCTCGCGCAGCGCGAGCTGCTTCGGCTCGCCGCCCGGGTGCTGGATGATGTTCACCAGTTCCCCGAGGATGACCTTGCCCTGGGCTTCGCTCAGCCCGAGCCGGCCGAAGGAACCGAGCGGCTCACCGTGGTCGCTCCGGTCGGCCACGGCGACCAGCGTGAAGTCCAGGTGCCGGTCGGTGACGAAGAACCGGGCGGGCTCGAGGGCGAACTCCACCGGCACCAGGGCCCGGCCGTCGGCCCCCGCCTGGTAGTTGAACCCGACGACACCGCGCCCGGCCTCCTCGGGATCGCGGAGCACGTGGTTGTTGGTCAGCAGCAACGACTCGGACACCAGGAATCCCGTGCCGTAGTGCGCCTCCCGGCCCCGTACGAACACGCGCCCGACGGACCGCGCGGCCAGGGAGCCGGCCTCGAGGAACCCCACGTCGACCAGGTCGTTGCGCCCCATCAGGCGCTCGAGCCCGAGCACGTCCGCACCGAAGCTGTCCGGCGCCAGGGCCGCGAGGCTCCGCCCCGTGCCTGCCTCGCGCGGAGTGTGTTCCAGCGCGGTGGCCAGCGACCAGCTCGCCCCCAGGCGCGCCAGTCGCTTGGTCACCCGGTCGGGTGCGTCCGCGTGCAGCACCCCACGGTCGTCGAGCACCTTCCGGGTCGCCTCGCGCTCCCGTGTCCGTGCCTCGTACCGCTCGGCCGCCCGCTCGGTCTGCCGCAGGAATTCCGTCCGGGGGAGGTATTCGATCGTCGCCATGCGCTGTCTCCTGACTCGGCACGGACAGAACCGCTCATTACCTCCCAGTCTGGGCACGCGCCAGTCGAATCCTCCTCCCGGGCATCACCCACATGGCCTAATCCGGGGCCCGGTCCTCAGTCACCGGCGAGCTGACGCGCCGCCCCTTCGGCGCCGGCGCCGGCGGACCGGCCTTCCGCGCCCCGGGGGGCGCGCGCCGCGGCGGATGCATCCGCCCGGCCGCGGTGGCGGATATCGGCCTGCACATTCGTGCCCCGTCTTCGCTTGGCTGGGGAGTGAGGGCTTCGTGGCCTTCGGTGTCGGGCGGGGGCGGCACTGCCCATCGGTGAAGGGACGTGCACGTGACCGGCTGTCGGCCGCCCGGCCAGGGGGAGGGACGTCATGCGTGACGAGCGGCGAGGTGGCCCCCGGGCCTGTCCGGTTCCACGAGAGGATCCGTCGGCCGTGCTGCCGGTCGACTTCACCGCCTTCTTCTCGTACCACCACCGGGCCTACCTCCGGTACGCCTACGTCCAGCTCGGCGGCAGGGCCGATGCCGAATGGGTCGTGGAGGAGGTCTTCTCCCACCTCGCGCTGAACTGGAACGCGGTCTTACGCCAGCCGAGCGTCGAGGGGTACGCCCTGGCCGCGCTCAAGGACCAGATCGCCAAGCTGCTGGTGGTCAGGGGCCGTGACAAGCCCGCCCTGGTGGAGACGGCGCTGTTCGCCGCCGTCCGGGAGGCGACACGGGCCCGCATGGAGGTGCTGGAATCCGGCCTGGGGCTCTACACGGCCATCACACGGCTGCCGGACCGTCAGCACGACGTGGTCGTCCTGCGGTTCGTGCTGGGCTACCCGGTGCCCCGGGTCGCCCGGATCATGGGCGTCACACCGGCCACGGTCCGCTCCCACGTGCGCGGGGCACGCCGGCGCCTGGCCCGCGAGGTGGGCGTCGACTGGGCCGGGGAAGAGGAGGAGTGAGCGACATGTGCCAGGGAAGCGAGCGGCCGACCCCCCTCGACCGGGCGCTGGTCGGGGCCACGGTGCTGGCCGAGACCTTCGACGACTACGACGCTCGGGGCGCCCTGGCCCGGATCGCCGGCCACGTCCTGTGGAACAGGGCGGGCATCGCGGGCCGGGACCCCGACGCCGACCCGTACGGGAGCACCCCCCGCACCGGGCCCGACGCAGCCGGCCGGCCACCGTTCGCGGACGGCTGGCTGATCGCCCGCAGGCGCACCGCCCTGCACGAGTGCGCCACCGAGGAACTCGGCGCGCTCTCCTCCCGGGTCGTGCGCGACCGCTCCGCCGTCGCCGCGATGGCCCTGCTGGTCGACGACCCCGCGACGATCGACCCCGGCGGCGCGCTGACCTTCGCCTGCCTGCTCTACCTCGCCGACCGGCACGAGGCGGCCCAGTTCTGGTGGCAGTTCGCCGCCGGCGCCGGCTCCGCCACCGCCGCCCACTGCCTGTACCTGCACCACCTCCAGCACAGCGAGCGCCAGGCCGCCCGATGGTGGTACGCCCAGGCCACCGCCCTCCACGAGCAGGGCGGCGAATGGATCCTGGACGCCCCTCCCGCTCCCGTCCCGGGCGACGAGCCCTCCAGCCGCTTCCACGTCCCCGAATGCCGGGCGCGCCCGCTCGCGGAGCCGGCGCGGGAGGCGTCGCGCGAGTCGTCGCGACGGAAGAGCGCCGCCGCCGACCCCGGTGTCTCCTCCCCGGAACGCTGGTGGATGTTCACCTCCCGGCTCACCGACGTCGTCCGGAGGCTGGAGACCGACAGCGACGCCGACTTCGGCACCGTCCCCCGCCCCGCCCCGGACCTCGCCGCGGCACTGGAGGGCTGCGTCGGCACGGCGGGATGAGCCCCTTCGGGAACTACTTCCACCGCGCGTCGGAGCCGGCGAAGAATTTGAGGATGGTCAGCACCGCGACCAGCTGCATCAGGATGTAGGCGACCTGCGCCGAGAAGCTGCGGATCTGGTAGATGGACAGCAGCAGTCCGATGCGGTTGGGCCAGAAGCGCCGTTCCGAGCGGAAGGTGTCGGCGTCCATCGCGAGGCTGGTCAGGGTGAGGACCAGCAGCATGAGGGAGACGCCGACGGCCACGTTGCCGATCTCCTGGTCGGTGATGAGGTTGCCGAGGATGCCCAGGCCGATCAGGAGGGCGTAGGCGAGGGTCAGGCCCAGGGCGCGGGCCGGGCCGCGGCGGCCGGGCAGCAGGCGCCACAGCGCCCCCAGCACCAGGCCCGCCCCGGCCCAGACCAGCTCCCAGTAGACGAACATCCACACCATCTCGGGCGCGCCGAACATGTACAGGCCCCGGCGCATCCATTCGGACGTGGGCGCGTAGGCCATCCAGACCATCAGGATGCTGCCGGGGATGCCGAAGGCGGCCGCCAGTACGGCGGCACGGCGTGCGTTGTCCCACCACTTGGCGTGCGGTCCCCAGCTGAGGGCCACGTCGACGACGGTGACCTGGGCCGGCAGCCAGGGCCGGGCCGCGCCGCCGGTCCCGGGTGCCGGGCGCCAGCGGTGCAGCCGGCTCAGTTCCTTCTCCAGCGCGTGCCGGCTGAGCGCGGCCTCGCCTCCCGCCTGGTCCACGGTGCGCAGGGTCGCGGTCAGCTCGCGGTAGCGGCGGGCGCGGGCGATCAGGTCGTTGCGCTCGGCCTCGGTGATGGTCTCGCACAGCTGCGGGGAGCCGTCGCAGCCCTCGCAGCCCTCGAGGTGCTGGGTGAGGACGGCCCGCCGCTGGCCGACCGCCAGCAGCCCGTAGAGGGCGGCGACGTCGAACACCAGCCAGAGGGCGGAGAGCGCCTGGCTGCCGGCGTACGAGCCCTGGCGCCAGGCGACCACGACCGCGAAGAACACGGCCAGCAGGAGGCGGTCCAGGGGCGTGGGGCTCGCGTACGGCACGGTGGGGGCGAGGTCCCTGGCCCGTAGCAGGGCGACGATCGCGATGCCGGTCAGGACCCAGGTGTGGGTGTAGTACCACGCCGGGATCTGGGAGGCGAACGAGGCCATGTCGCGGGCCAGGGAGGCCACGTGCTGGGTGTGGTACGCGGCGACGCCGCGGTCGGACAGCCAGCTGACCCGCTGCCATTTGCGTTCGATGGCCCATGCCCCCCACCCCAGGAGCAGGAGGGTGAGCGCGGCGAGCGCGGGGCCGAGGCGGCGCAGCCGCCAGGGGGTGGCCGCGGGGCGGAGCAGTCCGCCCTGGCGGGCGAGCGTCCAGGCCCACAGGACGACGCCCGCCAGCCACAGCCACTCCAGGGCCGCGACCTCCGCCACCAGCACGGCGAATCCCGCGTCCGCCGGGCGGTCGGCCGTGGCCAGTGGCTCGGGGAGCCCGAACAGGGACGGCACCGCGGCCACCAGGGCCGCGGCGGCCGCGACGAGGGTGGCGGCCACCGTCACGGACCTCCTGGGCCGGGCGGTGACGACCAGCAGCCAGCCGCCCAGGACACCGATGAGCACGGGCCAGCGCATGCTGTAGCCCAGCCAGTCCGGTGGCTCGTCGGCGACGAACCCGGCGGTGTTGAGGATCGCCTTGTACAGCAGCAGGACCATCACGCCGAGGACGGCCTTGAGCACGGCCCACCACCACAGGGCGCCGCTGCTGCTCTTCTCCAGCTCGGTGAGTTCGGGGCCGGCCGGCTGGCGCCGGGCGCGCAGGGCGGCCAGTGCCATGACGATCGAGCTCCCCACCCACCAGGTGGTCATGCCGGCCGCGTTGGCGATCAGCCACGGCTCGCTGCTGGCGCTGGTCGCCGCCCAGGCCCGTTGCCAGGGAGGGATGACCCGCACGGTCACCATGGGGCCGCCCGGCGTCGCGGACTGCCCGACTCCGGTCCACACCAGCTGCCCGTTCTCCGCCGCCGAGGGCCTCGGCGTCACCTCGGAGGCGTCGAGCCCTCCCGGGTCGATCCGTACGCGATCCCAGTGGGCGCCTTTGAGGGCCGGTGGCGGGGTGAGCGACAGGCTCCACTGCTTGGTGTGGAGTTCCATGACCCACGGCCCGACGTTGAACCGCCCGCCGTTGTTGAACCGGAACTGCGTCTCGTACTGGATCTCGACCCAGGACGCCTCGGCCTTCACCCGCGGGCTGTGGGTGCGCCACTCCTCGGGCCGGCTCATGGTGCCCGGGGCCCGCAGGAGGCAGCGCATCGCACGCCGGTGGGGCTCGGAACTGTCGCTCAGCAGCAGGTCGTTGGCGTACGGCCAGCTGGTCGGCACCCGGACCTTCATGACCCCCGAGGCCTCGGCCACGGAGCGGCCGTGGTTCTCGAGCCGCAGTTCGACGTCGGTGTGGGCCTCGCTCAGCCGCTCCGTGTGGCAGTCGTCGGCGGCCATCGGCCCGGCGGCGTTCGCCGGGGCGGGCGACGCGCCCCACCACGCCGCCAGGCCGAGGAACAGGAGTGCGGCCCAGCGGCGACGGGGCCGCCGGGCCCGCGCGCCGCCCGTCACGAGGGCGTACGGCGGCCGCGGCGGTCCCCGCCCGGTGCGGCGCGGAAGGGCCCGCGGCGCACCGTCACGACGTCGCGCTCGGGCTTCCCGGACAGCCGCTGACGGGAGTGCACTGCAGGATCACCTGGCACACGTGACTCTCGGCCTCGCCACCGTCCCCGCCGGTCTTCACGAACCGCCACTGGGAGGGCTGGGTGTGGCCGGTGGTCGCGGCCTTTTCGACCTCGATGCGGAGCGTACGGGCCTCGAGGTCGTGGGTCTCGACCAGGACCTCGTCGGAGGCGACGGGGAAGTGGTCGTGGAGCAGGCACAGTCCGAACCGGTCGAGGTTCCCGTGCTTCTCCAGGACCGCCACGAGGTCCCGGACGAACGCGCTGTCCTGGGGCCCGATGCCCTCGGCTTCCTCGAACCGGGGAAGCGCCCTGCCGGAAGTGATCGTCTGGTTTCCCATGCGTTCTCCTCTGCATGCCCCCTGATGGTGTGCATCACTGACACATGCAGAGTAAATATGCGGACATATGCCTGCAATTCGAAAGGAATTCTGCATATATTCACATTGCGGTGGAGAACCGGCTGATCCCGGCCGGTCGGCGGTCAGGCGGCCCGTCGGCGGTCAGGCAGACTCGAGCCCTTCCTGGAGCCGCGCGAGGTTCTCGGCGCTCACGACGATCCCGAAGTCCTCCTCCAGCACCCGCCCGAGTTCGGCCGGTTCGATCTTCCGCTCGGTGGACGAGCCGTCGGGGCGGAAGGTGGTCAAGGTCGTCGCGTCGAGCCGGTGGTGGTGGTCGGCGCCGAAGTGCTGGGCGAACAGGCGGTTGGAGAAGGGGGATCGATGGTGGGTGGCGACGAAGTAGCTGCCCAGCGCGTAGTCGATCGCGTACTGGGGGTTCAGCGTGAAGGTGTGGCGGTCCCTCCAGCCGTCCGCGCCGTACTGGTGCAGCCACCAGTCGTCGATGCCGAACGGCCCCTCGCGCCGCTCCAGCCGGAACCTCCAGCCCTCGAAGTCGGCCTCGGTGCCGTCCGCGATCTCGACCGGCTCCAGCGGTCCGCAGCCGAATCCGACGTCGCACAGCCACAGCCGCTCGTCGTCGGCGGCGGTCACGGCCAGCAGCGCATGGGTGGCCGGCAGGATCTTGTCCGCGCCGAGCGTCACCCGCCCGCTCAGCGCGGTGAACTCGAAGCCCAGCCGTTGCAGGGCCGCGGCGAACAGGGTGACGTGCTCGTAGCAGTAGCCGCCGCGGCGGCTGCGCACCAGCTTGTCCTGGACGCCGGGGACGTCCAGGACAACCGGAATGTCCAGGACGGGGTTGATGTTCTCGAACGGAATCGAGGTGACGTGCGCGCGATGCAGCGCGCGCAGCACCTCCAGCGTCGGCGCCCGCTCGCCCCGGTACCCGAGGCGGTCCAGGTAGGCGTCGAGATCCAGCAGGTCGCCGTTCCAGTCGTGCGTACGGCCCGTGTGCATCGTGGTTCCCCCGTTTGTCGATCGTTTCGCCACGACCGTATGCGACGGGGCCGTACGCGGGCCTCTGCCCGGAGTCGGTAATCGCCTAGGCCCTTGGACCTAGGCGGATCCCGGTCGGCCGGCCCCCGGGGGGGCTCCGGGCTACGAGCGGCGGCGGGGCTTGCCGCGCTTGGCGCCCTTGGGGGCGCCGCCGGAACCGCCGCGGGCGCTCTTGCCGCCCGTCTTACCGCTCGTCCTGCCGGCCGTCTTGCCCGCCGCGGGCTTGCGCCGGGCACCGCCGGTGTCGGGGCGCTTGCCCTTCGGCTGGGCGGCGGCCGGGGCGGTGGAGCGGCCCCGGGTGCTGTTGACGGTCCGCCCTCGGACGATCCCGATGAAGTCCTCCACCAGGTCGGTGGTCTTCTCCTCGGGCCAGGACAGGGCGACGCTCGACTGGGGAGTGTCCGTGACCGGCCGGTACGTGAGGTCCTTGCGGTGGTGCAGGCGGGCGAGCGACTGCGGCACGACGAGCAGTCCCACTCCCGCGGCCACCAGCTCGATGGCGTCCCCCGTCGTGGCGGGGCGCTCGATCGCGGGCCGTCCCGGCGGGTGCTCCCAGTCGAGGGTGTCGTCGAGCGGGTGGAACACGACGTCGTCGGCCAGATCCGCCGCGGACACCTCGTCGGCCGCCGCGAAGAGGTGATCCTTGGGGATCACGACCACGGTCGTCTCGGTGTAGAGGGGGATCGCGCTGAGAACCGTCCGGTCGACCGGCAGGCGCACGAGACCCGCGTCGGCGCCGCCGTCGCGCAGCAGGTCACCCGCTTCGGCGGCCGGCACCGCGACGAGGTCCAGCGGGATGTCGGGCAGCCGCTCGTTCCAGATCCGCACCCACTTGGTGGGCATCACTCCCGGGACGTAGGCGAGCCGGAACGAAGGGTGTACTTCCGAGCCTGTCACCCGCCCAGATTACCGGTCGTGGTCAGAGGTAGCGCACATGCTCGAATACCCTTGACACCATGACGTCGCACAAGACCACCCAGACGATGAAGCCCGCGACCGCGGCGAAGAAGCTGGGTGTGTACCTCCAAGCCACCCCCGCCGAGTTCCAGGAGGGGGTCCTCTCGCGCGACGAGCTCAACGCGCTGCAGGCCGATCCGCCCGAGTGGCTGCAGGAACTGCGACGCAACGGCCCGCACCCCCGGCCCGTGGTCGCGGCGAAGCTGGGCGTCTCCATCGCCGGCCTCGCCCGCGGCGGTGTCACGGACGCCCTCACCACGGAGCAGATCGACGCGCTGAAGAACGAGATGCCCGAGTGGCTGCGCCGCGAGCGCGCCACCCAGGCCGAGGTCCGCAAGGAAGCGGCGCGCATCAAGGAGAACAAGGAGAAGAAGGACGCGGCGCAGTAGGCGACGCGGACTCCCCCCGCACACCCGCTGAGGCCCGGCGCCGTGGAAGGCGCCGGGCCTTCGGCGTTCCTCGCCCCGCCCGCCGGCCCCGAGGCGCTGTCAGCCCTCGGCCCGCTGGGTGACGGGGGCGCCGGTGGCGTCGCCCAGGAACTCGTACCAGCGGCGTCGCAGGCAGACGTAGCGGGTGTCCGCCTCGACGAGACCGAGGAAGGCTCCCACCGTCTCGGTGAGGCGCCGCTGGAGTGCGGGGTCGGCCAGCAGGCCGGCCTCGGTGAAGCCCTCGTGGGCCCGGGCGAGGCTGAACATGTCGGGGTAGACGCGGGTGCCGAGGTGCTCCAGGGGGATGCGCAGGGCCCACAGTCCCCGGTTGCCGCCCATGAGGGAGGGGGAGGCGGAGACCAGGAGGGCGTGCTTGGTCTTGAACGGCTGCGGCTGGACGCGGGAGACCCAGTCGACGGCGTTCTTCAGCACACCGGGTACGGAGGCGTTGTACTCGGGGGAGGAGATCACGAACGCGTCGCTCGTCTCCAGCCGGCCGTGCAACGCGAGTGCGCCCTCGGGCAGCCCGTCGGCGGTCTCGATGTCGCCGTCGTACAAGGGCATGTCGAATTCGCGCAGGGAGGCGTGGTCGACGGTGGCGCCGGCGTCGGCGATCAGACGGGCGACCAGGGAGGCGAGGCGGGCGTTGGCCGACCCGGCCCGCAGCGCCGCGCCGAAGACGAGCACCCGCAGCGGGCGGGGACGATCCTCCGTGGGCATGACCGAGTCCTTACCGTGTGCGGGCATGACCGTGCCGGGGCATGCGCCTGACCGGGCGCGGTACCGGCCAGTCTGGTCGCGGTCCGCTCGGCGCGCGACGAGACGTGGGCCTTCCGGGGCGCGCCACCGCGGCTCCGGTCCTTCCGGCCTGATGGACGGCCCCCCGGAACGGCCTGCTCGTGCATCGCACGTCACGCCAGGCCGGGTGATGGCCGGCGCTCACACATGGCTCGGGCGCGGACCCGCACCACGGCACGCCCCTGTGCGCGCCTCCTGTTTTCGGCCAGTCGGCGCGCACACTTCAAGCTCCGGCGGGGGCGCCGCCGGAGCACGACAGTGGCGGAACATCCCGCTCCCAGCGCCCGGCTCTCGCGCAAGCGCCTTCATCCGCCCCGCGCGCCTCCGGCCCGCGAGGACCTCCCCTCGTGCCGAACGCACAAGGTCCTCCGGCTTGTGGTGTCCGCGGGGCGAACCCCTCCGAGCACCCACCCCTGGTTCGCCCGCCCCGTCATCCGCGGGGACGGGCGGAGAGGAGAACCCGTCATGCACGCGATCCCCCTGCGCCGTGGCCTGGCCTGGCTGGCCTCCGTGTCGCTCATGTCCCTCGGTGTGGTCGGTTTGACGGCCACCACCGCCTCCGCCCTGCCGGCACAGTGCACGGGAGCGGAGACCGGCGGCGCCGACAACATCGTCTGCCCGTTCCTGCTGCCCGGCCAGACCATCAACAGCCTCGGCGGCAACGACACCATCACCATCCTGGCCGACGCCGGCGGCATCGTGATCTCCGGCCCCGGCAACGACATCGTCACGGCAGGAGCCCTCGACACCCTGGCCGACTTCAGCACCGGGACCGGCAACGACACCGTCCGCGTCCTCGGCAACCACGCCGGCCAGTCGATAACCACCGGCGACGGCGACGACACCGTCGAGATCACCGGCAACAACTCCGGCTTCGTCGACACCGGGGCCAACGCCGACCGGTTCATCGTGCACGGCACGGTGCTGGCCGACGCCGCGTTCCTCGGAACCGGCAACGACTTCGCCAACGTCAACGTCCTCGCGCTCGGCGTCGACGGCGGCAGCCTGCACGGCGGTGACGGTGCCGACAACCTGACCGTCCTCACCTGCAACGCCAGCACCGTGGCCGGCGAGGACGGCAACGACACCATCGACGTCACCGACGCCAACGCCTGCGTCGTCTCCGGCGGGGCCGGCAACGACAACATCCACGAAGGCGCCGAAGCCACCGGCACCGTGGACGGCGGCCCCGGCAACGACACCTGTCAGGAAGACGTCCCCTTCCTCGGCACCGAGAGCAACTGCGAGATCTGATCCCCACCCGCCCGGGCCCGGTGGTCCCTCCCCGCCTCACGGCGCGGGGGAGCCACCGGGC
Organism: Streptomyces griseocarneus; assembly: GCF_014655595.1. Taxonomy (GTDB): domain Bacteria; phylum Actinomycetota; class Actinomycetes; order Streptomycetales; family Streptomycetaceae; genus Streptomyces; species Streptomyces griseocarneus. Next base: position 136,560 of record NZ_BNBL01000005.1, read on the forward strand.
CCCGTCCGTTCACTCCCGGTCCAGGGCCTGGGCGAGGGCCGCCCGCGACGTGATGCCGAGCTTGGGGAAGATCTTGTACAGGTGGGCCGCCACGGTGCGCGGCGACAGCCGCAGCTGCTTGCCGATGTCCTTGTTCGTCAGGCCCGTGGCGGCGAGCCGGGCGATGCGCAGCTCCTGCCCGGTGAGCAGCGCGGGCGCGCCCGTGGCCGTGGTGACCGGGCGTCCGGCTGCGCGCAGTTCCTGCGCGCAGCGCTCCTCCCAGGGCGCCGCGCGCAGCCCGCGGAACGCCCGGTGCGCCTCGCGCAGGACGTCGTGGGCCTCCGTACGGCGGTGCCGGCGCAGCCACGAGCCGTGGGCCAGCCGCAGGCGGGCGAGCTCGAAGACCCACTGCCCGGAGCCCGGTACGGCGTACGCCTCCCGGTAGCGGGCGTCGGCCTCGTCGTCGGGCGCGGCCAGCGCGGTGGCCGCGGCCAGCAGGAAGGCGTGGTGGGCGGAGATCTCCGCCATCCGCGCCTCGCGCCCGGCCGCCAGGTGCGCCTGGGCCTCCCGCCGCCGCCCGGTGTGCACGGCCGCGTCCACGAGGTCGAAGAACGGCAGGTGGAACCAGGGCAGCCCGCGCGGCAGGACGCCGGGCGGGGTGAGCGCCGTCAGGTCGCAGTACGCGTCCTCGTAGCGGCCGTGCGCCAGCGCGACGAGGGCGTGCAGGTGCGTGAGGCGGTCGGTGACGAACCGCATGCGGGCGCGCTGTGCCGTCGGCCTGATCAGCCGCTCGATCTCCCGCAGGCTCTCCTCCTCGCCGCGCCCGGCGGCGAAGAGGGCGTAGTAGTGCCGGAACAGCAGGGCGTTGCAGTGGTAGCCGAGCTCCTCGGCCGCCTCGGCCTCCCGCAGGCAGTTCTCCGCCGCGTCCCAGCGGCCGTGCAGGAAGTCCTGGTAGCACCGGGCCTTCGCGATCGAGCCCTGGGTGGCGTAGGCGTGCTGCCCCGTGAAGCGCCGCCACATGTCGCCGTCGTCGAGGTCGACCGCCGACGCGGTCCACAGCAGCAGCCAGGCCCCGCCGGCCTCCTGCTCCTCGCTCATCCCCGCGGCCAGCGCCGACAGTTCCTCGCAGACGCCCTGCGCGGTACGGGCCGGGTCGGACCAGGCGCGGTGGCACAGCCGGGCCAGCGGCGACACGTTGCCCAGGTGGTCCTCCAGCGCCCGCCAGCCTCGCGGGTCGCCGGTGTAGGTGGCGGCGAGCAGCAGCTTGAAGTAGGCCTGCTCGGCCAGCCCGCCGAAGGACTCCGCGCCGGGGGCGGCCAGGGCGTCGAGGGCCTGGGGCAGCAGGGTGAAGGACGACTCGAAGTCGACCCGGTGGCTCTGGTCGGCGTACACCACGGCGTAGGCGAACAGCGGGGCGATGTCGGGCGGCACCGGCCCGCGCCGCAACTCGTCGACCAGACGCGCGGTGTACGCGAGCCGCCCGCCCCGGGCCGCCATCACGGCCGCCCACGTCAGCCGGCGGGCACGGGAGGCGGGGTCGGCGCTGAGCGCCGCCGCGCGGTCCAGGAGCAGCGCGCCCTCCGCGTCGCCGCCGCGCGCCGCTATCCGCCGGCCCGCCTCCTGGAGCCGGGCGGCGAGTTCCTCGTCGGGGAGGAGGGCCGCGGACGCCTCGTGCACCAGGCGGCGGGGGTCCTCCGGGCCCAGGCCCGCCGCCAGGATCCGGTGGGCCCCGCGCAGTTCGGGGCCCGAGGCCATGGAGATCACGGCGCTGCGCACCAGCGGGTGGCGGAACGCCAGCATGCCCGAGGGGTCCAGCCGTGCCAGCTCGCTCTCCTCGATGCGGCCGAGGACCTCCTCGGCGTCGTCCCCGGCGACCGTGCGCAGCCACGCGCCGGTGTTCCCGGCCGCGGCTCCGCCGCCGAGAGCGGTCAGCAGGAGCATCTGCGCGGCGGGTACGGACAGGGACGTCAGCCGGTCGGCGAAGAGCCGTTCAAGCCGCTGTCCCAGGGGCAGCCGCTCCGGCAGGGGGACGATGCCCTTGAGGTGGTCCTCGTTCAGCTGCCGGGGCAGCTCCACGAGCGCCAGCGGATTGCCCGCGGCCTCCTCCAGCACTCTTTCGGCGGTCCTGGCCGCCAGCTGCGGATGCCACTGCCGCAGCAGGGCGCCGGCGTCCGCGGGCGCGAGGGCCTCCACGTCCACCGGATGCGTGGGCCAGCCCTCCGCCACCGCCGCGACGGGGCGGCTCGCGCTGACGATGACCACGGGCAGGTCCGTGATCCGCCGGTGCAGGAACGCGAACACCGTCGCGCTGGAGGAGTCGACCCAGTGCAGGTCGTCGACCAGGAGCAGCAGGGGCCGCTGGCGCGCGGCCTCCGCGAGCAGCGCCAGCGCGGCCGCGCCGACCAGGAAGCCGCCCGGCGGCAATCCCTGCCGCAGGCCCAGCGCGCACTCCAGCGGCTCCCGCTGGGATGCCGGCAGCGTCCGCGAACGCTCCAGCAGCGGCCACAGCACCTGGTGCAGTGCGCCGAACGCGAGCTCGGTCTCGGCCTCCGCGCCCACCGCGTGCACCACGGTGAACCCGCTCGCGCGCGCCCGCGTCCGCGTCCACTCGAGCAGGGCGGTCTTGCCGATGCCCGCCTCACCGCGCAGCAGCGTCGCCGAGCCGCCCGCCCCGGACCGCGCGTCGTCCAGCGCGCGGCCGAGCAGAGCCGTCTCCCGCTGTCGTCCCACGAGATCCTTGCCACCGGATAAGGGCACCACGGCCACTCCCCATGTCCCCGGGCATCACAGGGTGTTGTGCACCCCCTCAGGAAGTGGCCGCCACGGGACCTCAGCACCACTCCGACGTGTCGGCGCACGCCGTGGGTCCGGCGCACGGCTCAGAATATCGCCCGGCACCGCTCAAGATCATCAACGGGGGCGCGATGCCCACCGGCGGCCTCTGGCGCATCACGCCACCCGGCGCCCCGCCCGCCCGCTCGGCCCCGGGACACACGGCAGTCAAACGACGTACATGCGCCCGCGGCCGCCCCGGCAGGCTGACGGCCGAGACCCCGAATCCGCGCCGTCGCGGCCCGCGCGCCGCGTCGCATCCCTTCCCCCGCGCCCCCGACACCCCACGACGCAGCAGGGAGAGCACATGAGCCCCGCGCCCACGACCTTCGCCGTGCCCGCCCGGGACGGCACGACGACCGGCGGTCCGTTCGCCGCCGCGTGCGTCCCCCTGGAGTGCCTGCCGGCCCCCGGGCACGACGGCGTCCCCGCCGGCCGCGTCACCACCCACGCGCTCGGCGGCCTGGGCGTCAGCACGGTCCGGGGCCCGGCGCTGACCCTCGCCTCCGCCCCGGGACCGTCCGGCACGGGCTCCGCGGACCGCGTCGTCGCCGCGGTGCACCGACGGGGGCTCGCGACCTTCGTCCAGCACGGCCGCGCCGTCGCGTGCGCACCGGGAGACCTCGTCGTCCTCGACGCCCGCGCCCCGTTCGCCTTCCACGAGGCGGAAGACTTCGAACTGCACCTCTTCGGCGTCCCCCGCCACCTCCTGGGCCTGCCACCGGCGGACGTCGAGGCCCTGTGCCGCCCTCACCCGCTCACGCGCGGCAGCGTGGCGCCCCTGCTGGCGCCCTACCTCCAGGAGCTCGCCGCCCCGGCCGCCGCCCACTCGCCCAAGGTGGCGGAACACCTCGCCGCCGCGGCGGTCGAACTGCTCGCGACCCTGGCGGCCGAAGCACGCGCGTCCACCGCCGCCGACGCGGGATCGGGCCGCCACGCCCTGGCGCTGCGACTGCGCGCCCACGTCAACGAGAATCTGTGGGACCGCGCCCTCACACCCGAGAGCATCGCCGAGCACCACCACATCTCGGTCCGCTACCTGCACGCGGTGTTCGCCGCCGAAGGCAGCACGGTCAGCCGGTGGATCCAGCGGCGGCGGCTCGAGGAGTGCCGCAGGGAACTGGCCCGGACCGGGCGGACGCGGCCGGCCGTCGCGTCGGTCGCGAAGCGCTGGGGCTTCGCCAACGCCGCCCACTTCAGCCGCGCCTTCCGCACCGCCTACGGCATGTCGCCCAGCACCTGGCGCGCCCTGCGCACTCCCGGCGCCCCCGGCGAGTCGCCGGAGGGGTGAGGAGCGGCCGGGACGGGCTCCGCCGTGCGCCAGTCGCGCGGGGAGCACCCGTACACCGCTTTGAAGGCCCGGCTGAAGTGCGCCGGACTGTGGAACCCCCAGCGCAGGGCGACCGCCGATATCGTCGGGGCGACCCGGCCGCGCCGGGCGAGCTCCTTCCCGCACTCCTCCACACGCCGCCGCTGTATCAGCTTGCTCACGGTGACCCCCTCACCCTCGAAGAGGCGGTGCAGGTAGCGCACGGAAATGCGATGCGCCGTCGCGATGGACTCCGGGGTGAGGCCGGGATCGGAGAGGTTCCGGTCGATGTAGCGGCGTACGGCGGCCGGCAGATGGTCGTCGTCCGCCACGCCCGTACGGTCGTCCCCGCCCTCCGCACACGCGTCCACCAGCGCGGCCAGGAGATCCGTGACGTTCCCGGCCAGCCGGTCGCCGACCGCCGGGGGGATGCGTCCCGCGTCGTCCGCCAGCCGGTCCAGGAAGGGGGCCAGCAGCGCGACCACCCCGTCCCCGGGCGCGAAAGCGCGCCCGGTGGTCCACCGCACGTGCGCGGCGGGCACGTTCAGCGCCCGCGCGGGAACGCGGAACAGCCGCTGCCGGAAGCGCTCCTTCTGCTCCAGCGCGAAGGGACGGCGCAGATCGATCACGGCCAGGTGCCCCGGGAGCAGCACGGCGCCGCGCCCGTCCTGGGTCAGGGCCGCGGTCCCGCTCTGCTGGAGCGCGACGGCGACCGCGTCGGCGGGGGCGCGGTCGACGAGCCGGGGCGGGCGGCTCAGGTACACCGGGTCCGCCTCCAGCGACAGCAGGCGCAGATAGCCGAGACGCAGGGTGCCGAGCGCGCCGTCGAAGGCGTGCTCCTGCCGCGATCTGACCTGCACGGCGGCCAGTTCGCGGTCGAGCTCCCGCTGCCACGGCCCGAGCGGGCCGGTCTCGGGAAGGGCGGTCGTTCCGGCGTCGGTGTGCACGCGGCTCCTTGCTCGGGGCTTCGGCTGCATTCGGGCCCTGTGCCCGGCTCACCACCAGGGTGGACGCGGCGGATGACGAGCCGTTAGGTCAAATGACTGCTCGGTCACCGGCCAATGACCGGCCATGGCGTCCGGAAGTGTGCACGCAGCGGCATGCTTCGGTACGCGCTCCGGCCCCTGGCAACCCTGCGGATCCGTACGGTGGACAGCCGTGCCCGGAACGACCCTTCCCGCTCCGGGCACCGGCCCGACCGGAGCCGCGGCGGGACCGTTCGTCCGACGGCCCGCGCCGTGCCTCTGGCAGGAGTCCCCGTGGAACATCACCTTCAGGCCCCGCAGCCACCACCCGTCCTCGACCGCTCGGCCCAGGCCTTCGTCGACAGGCACCGGCACCCTCCCGCCTCCCGGCCGGCCCCCCGCCCGACGGGCGGCACCCCCGCCGCCGTACCCGACCCCGACGTGGAGGAGGAGTGGCTCGCGCTGCCGGGCCGCGACGGCGAGCGGATCCCGGTGCGGATCCTGCGGCCCGCCGGGTGGGAGGACCCCCTGCCGGTGATCCTCTGCCCGCGCGGCCCGGACGGGACGCTCACCGCCCCCGCCGCGCACACGCGATTCACGAACGACCTCGCGCTCGGCGCGGACGCGGCGGTCGTCGTCCCCGAGGACGACCGGCCGCACGCGGCGCGGTATCCGGCAGCGGTGGAACAGAGCTACGCCGTGGCCCGGTGGCTCGCCCGCCACGGCGGCGAACGGGGACTGGACGGCAGCAGGATGGCGGTGGCCGGAGTCTCCGCCGGTGCCCACCTCGCGGCCGCCCTGACGCTGCTCGCCCGGAAGCGGGGCGGACCGCGCTTCCTGCACCAGGTCCTGGTCTGCCCCGTCACGGACGCCGGCATGGACACCGGATCACACCGGAGGTTCGCCGACCGCTACGTCCTGGACCGCCCGGCGATGCACGACTACTGGCGGACGTACGTCCCCGACCCCTCCCACCGCGCGTGGATCACCGCATCGCCGCTGCGCGCGACGCCCCACGACCTCGCGGGACTGCCGCCGGCGCTGGTCATCACGGCCGAGGCCGACGTGCTGTGCGACGAGGGCGAGGCGTACGCCGCCAACCTGAGGGAGGCCGGCGTGCCCGTCGTCTCGGTGCGGTACCACGGCACGATCCACGCCTTCCCCCTGTTCGACATGCTGCGCGACAGTGCGGCCTCCCGGGCCGCCCGCACCCAGGTCCTGGACACCCTGCACGTCGCCCTGCACAGCGCCCGACCCTGAGGCCCCCGGCCCGCGTTGTGCGCCCGAGGGCAAGTCCCGTGCACGCGACGTCGCATCGGATGCCGCGTCCCCGCCTAACGTCGTGCCCGTGCTCGTGCCCGCGGCCGCCCGTACCCCCCTTCCGGGTCCGCCGCGGGCACGGCACGCCCCGTCCCCCCGCCCCCCATGACGAACAGGCCGAGCCATGACCGACCGCTTGCCCACCGCCCCCGTCCTGGAGGCCGCCGCCGCGGCTTTCGCCGCGGCCACCGCCCAGCCGCCGTACCTCTTCCAGCTGCCGCCGGAGGGCGGCCGCAAGGCCGTCGACGCCGCCCAGTCCGGCCCCGTGGACATGCCCGCCGTGGACGAGGAGTGGATCACGGTTCCCGGCGGGCCGACGGGTGGGGTCAGGGCCCGCGTCGTCCGGCCCGCCGGCAGCACCGGCAGCCTCCCGGTGATCCTCTACATCCACGGGGCCGGCTGGGTGTTCGGCAACGCCCACACCCACGACCGCCTGGTGCGCGAACTGGCCGTCGGCGTCGGCGCCGCGGTGGTCTTCCCCGAGTACGGCCTGTCCCCCGAACACCGCTACCCGGTCGCCATCGAGCAGAACTGGACCGTCGCCCGGTGGATCGTCACGGAGGGCGCGGGCAAGGGCCTCGACCCCGGCCGCATCGCGGTGGCCGGCGACTCCGTCGGCGGCAACATGACCGCCGCCCTGACCCTGATGGCCAAGGAACGTGGCGGGCTGCCGCTGCGCCTGCAGGTGCTGTTCTACCCCGTCACCGACGCGTCCTTCGACACCGATTCCTACCACCGGTACGCGGAGGGCTACTTCCTGTGGCGCGACGCCATGCGGTGGTTCTGGGACCAGTACACGACGGACGAGGAGCAGCGCGCGCAGATCACGGCCTCGCCGCTGCGCGCGAGCACCGAACAGCTCGCCGGGCTTCCGCCGGCCCTCGTCATCACCGCCGAGGCCGACGTGCTGCGCGACGAGGGCGAGGCGTACGCCAACAAGCTGCGCGCCGCCGGCGTGCCCGTGACCGCCGTGCGCTACCAGGGCATCATCCACGACTTCGTCATGCTCAACGCGCTGCGCGACACGCGGGCGGCCGACTCCGCCATCACGCTCGCCGTCGGCACCCTGCGCCGCGCCCTGCGCACGCACTGACAGCGGGCGTCCGCCCCGGCCCCACCACCCCCTGCTGCCCCTGCCGCCCCGAATCCCCGAGCAGAAAGCACCGCCCGATGACCACCGAGAACCCCGCAGCCTTAGGCGCCGCCTTCTTGAGCGCCGCCCCCGCCCGCCGGCCCACGATCGTGCTCGTCCACGGCGCCTTCGCCGACGCCACCAGCTGGCAGCCCGTCATCGAGCGGCTGCAGGCGGACGGGTACACCGTCATCGCCCCCGCGAACCCGCTGCGCGGCCTGCGGCACGACGCCGCCCACCTGGCCGCCCGCCTCGCGGCCGTCGAAGGCCCGGTCGTGCTGGCCGGGCACTCCTACGGCGGCGCCGTGATCACCGAAGCGGCCGCGTCCACCCCCAACGTCCACGCCCTCGTCTACGTCGCCGCGTTCATGCCGGACGCGGGGGAGGTGCTGGGCGAACTCTCCGAGCGCTTCCCCGGTTCGCACCTGGTGCCCGCGCTGACACCGGTCACCGTGCCGGGCACCGACGCGACCGAGGCGGTCGACCTCTACATCGAGGCCGACCGGTTCCCCGACGTCTTCGCCCACGACGTGCCGCACGAGACCGCCCGTACCCTCGCGACCGTACAGCGGCCGGTCAGCGCGACCGCGTTCGGCGACGCACCGACCGCAGCGCCCTGGCGCCACCTGCCCACCTGGGCGCTGATCGCCACCGAGGACCGCGGCATCGCCCCGGACCTGCAGCGCTTCCAGGCCGACCGCGCGGGTGCCCACCGCGTCGAGGTGCCGAGCTCCCACCTTCCCCTGCACAGCCACCCCGACGCCGTGGCCGACCTCATCAGGTCCGCCGCCGGCCACCGCCGCGCCGACCGGGAGCGGCGCCCCGATACGCGAACCGGGGAAGGAACGCCTGGGTGACCGGGCCGACCGTGGCCGCGTACAGCACCGTGCCGACGCCCACCGTCCCGCCGAGCAGCCAGCCGGTCGCGAGCACGGTGATCTCGATCAGCGTGCGGACCAGCCGGATGGAGCGGCCGGTCGCGGCGACCGCACCGGTCATCAGCCCGTCGCGGGGGCCGGGCCCGAGGCGCGCGCCGATGTAGACGGCGCCGGCCAGCCCGTTGAGGAGGACACCGCCGGCGAGGAGGCCCGCCCGGGTGAGGAGGTCCAGGTGCGCGGGGATGAGGGAAAGCCCGAGGTCCGATGAGCACGCCAGGACGACGATGTTGGCGACGGTGCCGAAGCGGGGCCTCTGCCCGAGCGGAATCCAGAGCAGGAGCACCACGGCACCGACGACGGCGTTGACCGTGCCGAAACTCAGGGACGTGCGCTGTGCCACGCCCTCGTACAGCACGCTCCAGGGGCTGACGCCCAGCGAGGCCCGGAGCATGACCGCGAGGCTGAACCCGAAGAGGACGAGTCCGGCGAACAGCTGAGTGACGCGCCGGAGCGGACGCTCGCCGAGGGGGAGGTAGGTCAGGGGCGGGAGTGACGTCCGTTCCTCCCGGGGACGCCCCCGCGGAGGCTCGTGACCCACCGTGACCTGCTGCTTCATCCTGACCGCCTCTGTGTGCTGATGGGCCCTCAAGGGCCATTGGCGGCGAGTCTGTACAGTGATTGGCCTGGAAAACATGGCCAATCCCGGGGGAGTGGTTGGAATGGATGCCGTGGACCCGCTGCGGCGTGGGGACAGGGCCGGTCGCGCCGACCGGACGCTGGGCAGCCGCCAACTGGCCGCCATGCTGCCCGACCCGGCGGGGGCGAGGCCGAGGCCCGCCTTCCGCCACCTGGCCCGGGAGATCGGCACGCTGATCCTCGACGGACGGATCGCACTGCACGTGCGGCTCCCCGCCGAGCGGGAACTGGCAGCCGCTCTGAACACCAGCAGGGCCACCGTCACCGCCGTGTACGACCTGCTGCGCGAGAGCGGCTACGCGTACAGCCGCCAGGGCTCCGGCACCTGGACGGCCATGCCGGAAGGCCGCACACCCCGTCGCCTCGCACGGGTCCTCGAAGCCCCGGACGCCGCCATCGACCTGGCCAGGGCCGCCCCCGGGCTGCCGGAGCACGTACTCGTCGACGCGCTCGTGCGCATCGCCCCCCACCTGGCCGGGCACGCGGACACACCCGGCTACCATCCCTACGGGCTCCCGGACCTGCGGGCGGCCATCGCCGAGCGCTTCACCCGGCGGGGCCTGGCCACCGTGCCGGAACAGATCCTGGTGACTTCCGGGGCCCAGCACGCGCTCACGCTGACCATGGGACTGCTGTGCGGACCGGGCGACCGGGTCATGGTCGAGAACCCGTCCTACCCCAACGCACTGGAAGCCGTACGCCGCGCCCGCCTCCGCCCGGTGTCCGTCCCGGTGACCGACACCGGCTGGGACATCGAGGTCGTCGAATCGACGCTGGGCCAGGTGGTGCCCCAACTGGCCTATCTGATCCCCGACTTCCACAACCCGACCGGCTGCCTCATGCCCGGCGCCGAACGCGAACGCGTCCTGCGCGCCGCCGAACGCACCGGCACCTGGCTGGTCGTCGACGAGACGCTGACCGACCTCGCCCTCGACGTCCCCGCCCCGCCGCCCTTCGCCTCGCACGCCAGGCCCGGCGGCAGCGGCCAGGTCGTCACGATCGGCTCGATGAGCAAGACCCACTGGGCCGGCCTGCGCATCGGCTGGCTGCGCGCCCCCGCGCAGGTGGTGACCGAACTGGCCGGCCAGCGACTGGCCAACGACATGGGCGGCTCGGTGGTGGACCAGCTCCTGGCCCTCGAGCTCCTGGCCCGGGCCGAGGAGCTGCTGCCGCCCCGCCTGGAACAGCTGCGCGCGCAGCGCGCCGCCCTGGGCGAGGCCCTGACCGAGCACATGCCGCGGTGGACCTGGCGGGTGCCGCCCGGCGGGCTGTCCCTGTGGGTCGACCTCGGCGAACCCATCGCCTCGCCCCTGGCGGAGCAGGCGCGGGAGTGCGGGGTGCGCATCGAGGGCGGTGGCCATTTCGGCGCCTACCCCGGCATCCTCGAGCAGCGGATGCGCATCCCCTACACCGCCTCCCCCGAAGCGCTGCGCGAGGCCGTGCAGCGCATGGCCACCGCGCTCGCCGGCGGCCTGCCGCTGCCACCCGCCGCCCGGCGACCGCGCTGGATCGCCTGACGGACGGACCGGCCCTTACGCGGGGCCGTCCGTGGCCGGCTTGACCGCCTTGGCACGGCGCTTGCGGCCCTGCTGCGGAACGGCCTGCGGCTCGCGCGCGACGGCGGCGAAGGGCTGAATCGCCTCGAGGTACTTCTCCAGGGATTCCTTGCCGAGATCGACTTCCCGCCGCTCGTGGGTCACGCAGGGGCGGGTGGCGATCTCCTGGCTGCCGTCCTCGTTCTCCTCCCCGGTCTCGTACTCCTCGGTGCTCAATACCGGCACCAGAATCTCAACGGTGAACACATCTTCGGTGACTTCAGGATTCAGGTCGTCATGGCGCATTTTCCGCCAATACGTTGTGATTTCCTGCTCGCCCAGCGGAACGAGAACAGGCTCGACCCCCGGTTCGTCCTTTACCGATTCGTCAACCTGCTCAAACTTGACAGCCATTGGTTGCATTCCTTTCGTGATGGCGGCTCAAACGATATAAGAAACACGCCTGTTGAGCCAATTCGCACAACGACACGACTCAATGGGGTGAAGACGATTCGTGAGGAGTCCCGGAGGGCCCCCGGCGAGGCACGCGAAGGCGGCGCCGGGGGCCTGTGGGACGGACGAACCGGAAGGCCGCCATCCGTGCGCCCCGGTCAGTCGCGGGGGCCGAGCACCCGCCCGTCCTCGGTCACCGTGACGGCCCCCGCCGGACAGGAGTCGGCGGCGTCGAGCAGCGCCTCATCCGGAGCGGCCTCGTCCGTCAGCGGCCGGGATCGCTCGCCGTCGAGCGCGAACGACGAGGGGGCCAGGGCCGTGCAGATTCCCGAGCCCATGCAGCGCGAACGGTCCACTGCCACCCGCCAGGCCACCGCTCACCACCCCACCGGCATCGAACGCGGCCCGCGGACCAGCATCTGGGTCTTCCACGCGATCTCACCGGCCACATGGATGCCCGGCATCCGCAGGACCAGCGCCCGGAGCGCCTCCTGGAGCTCCAGCCGGGCCAGGGGCGCCCCCAGGCAGTGGTGGACGCCGTGGCCGAAGCCCACGTGCTGGTTGCCCTCCCGCCCGAGGTCGAGCGTGTCGGGCGCCGGAAAGCGCAGCGCGTCGCGGTTGGCGGCCCCAATGGACACCAGGACCGGCTCGCCCGACCGCACCAGCGTGCCGCCCACCTCGACGTCCTGCGTGGCGTAGCGGGCCATGCCCGCCGCCATGCCCAGCGGCACGAAGCGCAGCAGTTCCTCGACCGCGCCGGGGATCAGGTCCGGACGGTCGTGGAGCCGTGCGATCTCGCCGGGGTGGTCGAGGAGGACGCACACGAAGTTCGGGACCTGCGTGGCCGTGGTCTCGTGGCCGGCGACCAGGACCGCCACGCACAGGTCGATCAGCTCCTTCTCGGACAGCCGGTCGTCCTTGTCGCGGGCCTCGATCAGCGCCGTCATCAGGTCGGCCGCGGGCCTGGCCCGGTGGTCGGCGATCAGCTCCGCCATGTACGCGCGCAGCTCCTCCCGGCTGGCGTCCGCCTCCTCGGCGGTGAGGGAGCTGGTGGACAGCGCGTCGTCGCTCCACTTGCGGAAGCGCGGCCGGTCGGCCTCGGGCACCCCGAGCAGACGGCAGATCACGGCGACGGGGATCGGCAGGGCGTAGTCCTCGACCAGGTCGGCCGGCGGCCCCGCCGCCACCATGTCGTCGAGCAGGCTCTCGGCCAGGGCGCGGACCTCCGGCCGCAGCCGCTCCACGCGCGGTGCGGTGAACGCCTTCGTCACCAGGGTGCGCAGCCGGGTGTGATCGGGCGGGTCCATCGCGAGGATGCCGCTGTCGGCCCGGCCGGGCGCCTGGCGGGGCTCGTCGTGCGCGGCGGCGGCCGCACGGCTGAACCGCCGGTCGCCCAGGACCAGCTTCGCGTCCGCGTAGCGGGTGACGAGCCAGGCCGGTTCGCCGTAGGGCAGCCGGACGCGCGTCAGCCCCTCGCTGCGGCGCACTTCGTCGTACTGGCCGGACAGCGCCAGTCCGGTGGCTTCGTTGAAGGGATAGGCGGTGGGCTCGCTGGAGGAGGTGGACATCCGGACCTCTGTTCCCTTCGCCTGGGCGGCGGGATCGCGCGCCGCAGCGGTCGAGTGATGTAAGCAGCTGCTTACATCGACCGTAGGACGGGGTAGACAGGGCGTCAACGGGGCCCGTCCGCACGGTGATCGGCCACCTTGACAGGACCGGCCGGTCCGGTGAGGAGTGAGGGATGACCACAGAGAAGCCGGTGCGCCGGCGCGACGCCGAGGCGACCCGCCGGTCCCTGATCGACGCGGCGGCCGGGCTGTTCGCCGAACGCGGCTACGACCGGACGACCGTACGCGCGATAGCGGCCCGCGCGGGCGTCAACCAGACCCTGCTCTTCCGCTACTTCGGCTCGAAGACCGCCCTCTTCGGCGAGGTCGTGGCGCGGAACGGCCACAAACAGCTGCGGGACACCCCGGCCGAGCAGTTGCTGGAGAGCGCCCTGCGGGGCCTGCTCGACCCCGCCGGCGGAGCGTCCGGCGACCGCACCCTCGAGGTCTTCCTGCGCTCCGTCGGAGGGGACGACGAGGCGGCACGGACGAACCGGCGCCTGACCGAGGAGTACTCCGAGGTGCTGGCCGGCCTCACCCGCGCGGACGACGCCGACCTGCGCGCCGCCCTCGTCGTCGCCTGGCTGCTCGGCATCGGGCTCACCCGCGTCGTGGTGCGCCAGGAACCACTCGCCGGCGCGGATCCGGAGGATGTGTGCCGGCTGATGCTGGACGCGGCCCGGACGCTCCTGGAGCGCCTGCCGTAGGCGGCGCTCCCGTAGGCGGTGCCTTCCTGCCCGGTGCCCGGTGTCCGCTTGGTCAGCCGCCGTCGAACGACGACCGGAAGGAGTCGAGCGTGGCGGCCATGCGGTCGGACTGGCCCTTGGTGAACATGAACATGCCCTTGTCGTCCGTGTAGTCCATGTAGTTGACGAACATGTCGCCGTCCGGGCCGTTGTTGCAGGTCAGCGAGGGGAAGGTGGGGGTGCCGAAGTTGGGGCCGCCGGCGTTCGGGGTGTCGGCGACGAGATCGCTGCCGCTGCAGCCGCCGTCGTCGTCGCCCCAGATGTGGAACAGGTTGAGCCAGTGCCCCACCTCATGGGTCGCCGTGCGCCCGAGGTTGAAGGGGGCCGTCGCGGTGCCCGACGTGCCGAAGAACTTGTGGCCGATGACCACTCCGTCCGTCTCGGGGTCTCCGCCGGGGAACTGGGCGTAGCCGAGTATCTCGCTGGGGTCATTGGGGTCGAAGATGCGCGGGCAGACCCAGATGTTGAGGTACTTGTCGGCCGGCCAGGCATCGTGGCCCCCGGTGGACGCGGATTTCACCTCGTCGGTGAAGATGTTGAACTTCGTCTTCGCCGTCTCGGTGCGGGTGATGCCGTCGGTGGGCTGCCCGTCCGGGTCCGTCGTGGCGAGCTCGAACTCGATGCGGCTGTCGGCCACGAGCGGTTTCCACACCGGCGGGACCTGGCCGACGTCCGCGTTCTGCGCCCTGTAGTCCTTGTTCAGCACGTCGATCTGGCCGGTGATCTGGTCGTCGTCGATGTTCTGCGCCGCGGTGTGGAAGACCACGTGCACGACGACCGGGATCCTGGTCGGGCCCACGCGAGCCGTCGCCGCGGCGCCCGTCTCGTAGGCGAAGGCCTGGTTCTCGATCTCGACGCGGGCGCTGGCGTATGCCGGGCTTTCGGCCATCAGCCGGTGGTGAACCGGCATCGTGCCGCAGCCCCGGCGGGTCGGAGTACTCACAGTGCACCTCCGGATTCGGCCGCGCGAGGCGGCTCTGGCCGGTGAGGGGAATTTCCGTATGCCGGATGCCGGTGAGGGCCGGCATGCCGTGAGAAAGCCATGCTGCGAAAAGGCCTTTCACTAAAAGGCTAAGGTGCGTTGCGAACCGGGGCAAAAGATGCATGCGCGCAAAAGGCCCGGACACCGGACGGCCGGGCCGGGGCGGCCGCCCGGCACGGAAGCCGCCCACGGCGGGCCCCGGCCGCCGAACTATTCTGTGGCGCATGCCCGACGACTCCCCCCTCCTCAAAAGCCTGCGCGCCGCCATCGACGCCGCCCCCGACGACGTGCCGCTGCGGCTGCACTTCGCCGAACTCCTGCTCGGGCAGGAGCGGCAACAGGAGGCGATCGCCCAGCTCGCCGCCGCCCTGCAGCGCGAGCCGGGCAACACCGAGGCGCAGACGCTGATGGGGCGTGCCGTCACGCCCGCCGTCGCCCCGCAGGTCACGGTCCCTCCGCCCGCCGTGTCCCAGGAGTCCGCCCCGGCCTCCGCCCACGCCCCCGCGCCCGGCGGTTCCGGCCCGTACGACTGGCGGCGCGCCGAGGACGAGCTGTCGGCCGTCGTCCCGCCCCGCTTCGTGCGGTCGGCACCGGAAGAGACCGCCGCGGCCGGGGCGGAGCAGAGCCCGGAGGGCCCGCTCCCCGCCCACGACCTGCCCACCGGTCCGCACGACGACGACGCGTCGTCCCCCTGGGACGTCGAGAGCGGCACCCTCGCCCTGGCCGACGTCGGCGGCATGCACGAGGTCAAGGAGCGCCTGGAGGCCGCGTTCCTCGCCCCCATGCGCAACCCCGAACTGCGCAGGCTGTACGGCAAGAGCCTGGGCGGCGGACTGCTGATGTACGGGCCGCCCGGCTGCGGCAAGACCTACATCGCCCGCGCCGTGGCGGGCGAGCTAGGCGCCCGCTTCATGTCCGTCAGCATCAGCGACGTCCTCGACATGTGGATGGGCAACTCCGAACGCAACCTCCGCCAGCTCTTCGAGACCGCCCGCCGCAACGCCCCCTGCGTGCTCTTCCTCGACGAGCTCGACGCGCTGGGCGCCAAGCGCAGCCAGATCCGCCACACCGGCATGCGCACGACCGTCAACCAGCTCCTCACCGAGCTCGACGGCGTGAGCGGTTCGGCCGACGACGGCGTCTTCGTCCTCGCCGCCACCAACCACCCCTGGGACGTGGACACCGCCCTGCGCCGCCCCGGCCGCCTGGACCGGATGCTGCTCGTGCTGCCGCCCGACCAGCCCGCGCGCGAGGCGATCCTGCGCCACCACCTCAAGGACCGCCCGGTCGCCGGCATCGACCTGGCCAAACTGGCCAAGCGGACCGACGGCTTCTCCGGCGCGGACCTCAAACACCTGTGCGAGTCTGCGGCCGAGCGCGCGCTGATGGACTCGGTACGGACCGGCGAGGCCCGGATGATCGGCATGGGAGACTTCACGGCCGCCCTCGGTCAGGTGCGGCCCTCCACGGGCCCGTGGTTCGCCTCGGCCCGCAACGTCGCCCAGTTCGCCAACGAGGGCGGGGCGTACGACGAACTCCTGGTCTACCTCAAGAAGCGGAAGATGCTGTGAACACGAACACGGGCACCGGAACGGAGCTGAAGGAACGCGCCGTCGCCCTCATGCACGCCGGGCGCCACCAGCAGGCCGCCGAGCTCCTGGCCCGGTACCTGGTGGACGCGCCCGGGGACGCCTGGGCGTGGTCCCACCTCGCGTTCTGCCGCTTCCGCGCCGGCGACCACGAGGGCGCCCTGAAGGCGGCGGACGAGGGCATAGCCGCCGACCCCGAGTGCTGGTACCCGTGGGAGCGGCGGGCCTTCCTGCTGCCGTTCTTCATGCGCGTCGACGAGGCGCTGGAGGCCGCCCGGGAGGCCGTCCGGCTGGGCCCCGAGGTCTCGGACGCCCACAGCGTGCTCGCCAGGTGCCTGCTCTTCACCGGCGACCACCAGGGCTGCTACGAGGCCCACCGCAAGGTGGTCGAGCTCGACCCCGAGAACCCCACGGCGCACTTCAACCTCGCCCACCCCGCAGAGCTGATCGGCCGCCTCGACGTCCGGGAGCAGGCGCTCCGCAACGTCCTGCGCCTGGACCCCGACCACGCCGACGCGCGCGCCCAGCTCGCGGAACTGCACAGCGACGCGCAGCGCATCAAGCTGCCCGAACTGGCCGGTGAGTACAGCGCCGCCCTCGGCACCAAGCCGAACTCCCCCTACATCGAGCACCGGCTCAACGCGGTCGTCCTCCAGCTGCTGCGCCGCACCCGCTGGTTCGCCCTGATCTGCCTCGTGATCGCCGCCCAGGCGTCACGGGCCTTCCCGACGGGCAACGCCCCCACGGAGCTGCCCGTGCCGCTCGGCATCCGGTTGTGGTCCCTGGTGCTGATGAGCGTCACCTGGGCCCTCGGCGCCTGGTTCTTCGCGTACCGCAAGCTCCCGAGGGGCGCGCGGAACACCGTGTGGTCGCTGCTGCGACGCCACTGGCCCTCGCGGCTGCCCGTCGCGCAGGCGCTGTGGGGCACGCTGTGCGCGGTCGTGCTGGTGCTCGTCCCGTGGACGGACCGGGGGTACGAGCAGACGATCGCCCTGGTGGGCGCGGTGCCGGTGGTGCTCGCCATGTGGTTCGGGAACTCCTGGCGACGGGTGGAGAAGGAACGCCGCGAGAAGAAGTGAGCGTTCCGGGGCCGGTCAGGGCAGGTTCAGGGGCCGCAGCCCCCGGGGCGGCAGGCCGCCGACGGGCAGCCCGTCCCGGGTGGCCGCCTTCGCGGTCTCGCCGAGGGCCTCGCCGGCCGACCCCGCCGCGTGGCCGCTGACCTGCTGAACGGCGGTGGTCGTCTTCTTCACCGCCGTACCGCCCGTCCGGCCCACCGTGGGCACGGTCTTCTTGACCGCCCGGCTCCCGGCCTCACCGGCCAGCCCGGTCGTCTGCCGGGCGGCTCCGTCGACCGTCGAGCCCAGATCGCCGGGATCGACGGCGCGCAGGCCGCCCAGGTCAAGAACCGTCGGCAGGTCCGCCGCATACGCGGCGGCACCCGGCCCGCCGGCACCCGCACCCAGGGCCGCGGCCGCCAGGGCGGCTGTCGCGAGGACTCGTCGCATCAGGACTCCTTCAGAACGTCGGCGCGATGGGCTCTCGCGACAAGAACGAGCCGGGGAAGCCTCCGGACACGTCGGCCGTGGTGATGTTCCTCCGCGCACCGTCCCCTGGGGCGGTGCTCACCTCACGGTTTCGAGGAGCGGCGAAGGGGCTGGGGTTGCGCGCCGGGCCTGAGGAGACTGGCTGTCGTGCTCACCGCGACCGGATGGTGAGCGTTCGTCGGCTGGCAAGCCGTGATGTGTGAGGGGGAGTCCCACATGGCACTGCGCGAGACGATCAAGAAGAAGGCGGTGCGCCGGGTGGCGGCGCTGTCCGTCGCGGCCGCGACGGCGAGCGTCATGGCGGTCGGCACGGCCGACGCCAGGCCCGCCGGCGACCCGTGGGCGGGATGTCCGTACGGCGCGGTCTGCATCTACCCGCAGAACCAGAGCCCGGCGGTCAGCCCGTCGCACGTCTTCTGGAGCTACGGGCCCCACAACCTGAGCAACCAGTACGGCTGGCACTGGGTCCTCAACAACCAGTCCGGCGGAGCCCACGCCCGCCTGTGCACCGGCTACAACGGCACCGGCTGCAACTACGACATGGCGGCCCAGAACGGCGTCTGGGCCGACCTCGGCCCGGTCAACTCCATCACCCTGGACCGGCCGTGACCCCCCGCCTGAGATCCACCGGGGCCTGACCCGCGGGCCCGCACCCTCCGACCGCCGGGACCGCGTCCACCGGAACGCGGCCCCGGCCAGGCGTATCGGTGCCTACCAGAGGCCATTGACACGGCCTGCCGTCAGCCCTCTGCGCGGCGCCCGAGCGGCAGGAGGTACTGGAGAGGCTGATCCAGGTCCTCCAGGCCGAAGAGCTCGTGGGCCAGGTCGTCGTGGAAGCCTCCGAGCGGGGTGCCCGCCAGACCCAGGGCCGTGGCCGTGAGGAGGAGGGTCTGGGCCAGGTGGCCCGTTTCCAGGAGGGCCAGGCGCAGGGCACGCAGGCCGTAACGGCGGCGCAGCAGGCCGAGGTCGACGTACAGCCCCAGCACGACCGGTGCTTCGTCGATGCCGATCCAGTCGGGGTCCTCCGCCGGGCGCGAGAAGTACGTCGAGAGCGACTTGATGTCCGCGACGGGAGGCACCGGGCCCACGGGACGCAGAGTCCGGCGTTCGGGCACGCAGTCGTACGTGCCCGCCGGAACGCCGGCCACGTCGAGGGCGAGCAGGCGCACGCGGGCCGTGTAGAGCGCGCCCGCGCTCGGGTACGGACGGTGGACCAGGGACCGGGCCGAGCCGTCCGCGAGGCGCTGCTCGGAACGGCTGCTCTCGGACAGCGCGTTCCACAGCAGCGTGCCGAGCGAACCGGCGTCCAGCGGCCCGCCGAGCGCGCCGCGTACGGACGCCCGGCGCGCCAGCACGGTGCGCAACGACACCTCGGGCAGGCGCTCCGCCGGAAGGGGAACCTCCGGTGACCGCTCCACCACAGGAGCCGACGGCGACGGCAACGGCCGCAGCGCCGTGTCCTCGTTGCGCCCGATCTGGAACTTGCTGCGCTCCAGATACCGAAGGTCGGGCGCGCCATGACCCTCCGGGAAGAACGACGGCGGCTCGCCCGCGTCCAGCAGCGTCCGCGCGGCGAGCCGGCACACCGCGCGCTCCTCGTCCGGGGTGATGCCGAGCCGGTTGAGGAGCATGTGCAGCTGGGACGCCCAGACCCACTCCCACCCCGCCCTCGCCTCGCCGAACTCGGCCCGCAGCGCCTCGTCGGCCTCCCGCACCCCGCGGACCCACTCCACCAGCCAGGCTGCGCCGGCGTCCGCCTCCAGCCCCTCCCGCAGGGCCCGCGCCCGCCGCTCCAGCGCCGCGTGCTGCGCCGCGTACACGGTGTTGACCCGCATGTGGACCGCCGCACCCGGCAGCAGCGGCACCTCGGTGACCCACCGCCAGCCCGCCGCCTGCCGCCGCAGCCACCGCGCCGCTGCGAGCCGGTCCATGCCGAGCGCGTACGCCGTGGCATGGGCCAGGTCCGCCGCGAGCGTGAGGCGTCCCGAGCCGGAGGGCGTCCGCCGGAGCTCGCGCAGTGCCTCCACCGCCACCCGCGAGGAGACCGCGAAGACCCGCTCGGCCGTCGGCAGCGCGCGCGGCCCGCCGTAGCGGTCCGTCTCCGGGACGTACTCCACCGCGCGGACCTCGCCGTGGTGCGACGGCCACGAACCCGCCACCGCGGTCCGCTCCTTCGCCGCCCGGGCCAGCGCCCCCGGCAGTTCGGCGGCCGCCGCCGCGCTCAGCCCGCGGACTCGTATCCGCAGGTGCGGGCCGTCCTCCCCGTACCGGATGAAGAACCACCGCGCCGCTTCCCCGGACGCCACCAGCCCGTCGAGGAGCGGAGCCGCGTCCTCGGTCAGGAAGGCGTCGGTGTCCTCCGTGCCCGAGTGCAGGAAGAGGTGGTGGCTGTGCCAGGTGTCGGTCGTCGTCACGTGCGGCCCTTGTTGGTCGGATCGGTGGTCGGGGTCGGCTGGGAGCCGTCAGGGGAAGGGGTGCGGGTGGATCGCCAGGTCCGCGTAGCGCAGCGGCCGGTCGGTGCGGCCCAGCCGGTGGGGGACGTCGAGCAGCCGGGGCAGGCCCCTGGTGCGGTGGTTGACATGCCCGAAGGTCATCGGCAGCGACCCGGGCACGATGACCTTCGCGCAGTGGAGGCCGAGCCGGTCCCGCAGACCGGGCTCGGTCTGATCGACGGCGATCACCTCGAGCTCCGCGTCCGCCAGGCGGCTCACGGTCGCCTCGAGCAGGGCGGCGAGGTCGGTCACGGGCTCCGGAGCGCCCGGCCAGGCCTCGGCGACCGACAGGCGTGGCGTGTCGGCGAACAGGAACTCCACCCGCGGGCCCGCCTCGGGGAGCGTGCTCAGGCCCACGTGGTCGTCGAGCGTCAGGACGAGCTCCGGCCGGTCCAGCATCGGGCGGAGCCGCTCGGGATCGCGCGGGCGGCCGTCGGCGAAGGCGCGGTGCGCGGACTCCAGGACGTTGGTGACGACCTCGGCGACCGCCGAACGGATCGCCGTGCGCGGGTCGTGGTGGGCCCCGGCGGCCAGGAACATCCGGGGCGCCTCGGGGTGGGAGCCCTCGTAGCGGCAGACGGCCACGACCGCCGGGATCCCGAAGTCGTTCGTCGCGTCGAGGAGGACGAGCCGGTAGCCGGCCATGGCCGCACGGTCGGCGAGCAGGGCCGTGTCGAGGTCCTCGGGCGGCGGTTCGACGCGGGGCAGCGGGGTGGCCGCGTACCAGGCCATCAGGAACGCGTCCCGCTCCGCGACCTCGAACAGGCCGTAGAGCGCGGCCTCCTCGAGGCTGTTGCCGAGCCCGCACCCGTTGGAGGACTCGTACACCACGCGCGGCCGGCCGTCACCCGGCACGTCCCAGTACGCCACGTGCTCGGGCACGGCGATCGCCCGGCCGCGGGTGAGCGACCAGCCGTGCACCCAGTCCAGCTCCAGCTGCGGGGTGTACGGCACGGTCCGCGACGCCGGGTGACCGTGGTAGGCGGGGTCGGGCAGGCCGAGCCGCTCCGGGTCCACCGCCCGCCCGGGCCCCAGCGCGGCGAAGGACGCCCGCAGTTCCGTACGCCGGCCGGTGGGGCGCATGCCCGCGTACCGCTCGACGCTCTCGAAGAGCGCCACCCGCTCGCTGTCGGCGAAGTCGCCGGCGCGGCCGTATCCGCCGTCGTCCAGCGGCCGCCCGTCGGTCACCAGCGCCGTCGTCAGGCAGAAGGCCGAATCCTCCGACCGGAACAGCCCGCGCACCGGTCCGAACCGCTCGTCGTGCAGGGCCGCGCGCATCTCCGCGTTGCCGGTACGGGCGTTGGCGCCGCGCAACCGCGTCGGGTTGGGCAGCGGCCGGGGACCGGACGGCAGGGGCGCGACCGAGGCCGCGGAGTCCGGCGGCAAGGGGCGGCACACCGCACAGCCGCCGACCGGGCGGATGCTGTGGGTGGACCAGGTGGCGCGCGCGGTGTGCACGAGGTGCACCGTGGCCGCATCCCCTGAATCCGCCGGGGCGCCCTCCACGGAGGCTTCCAGGAGGTCCAGCGCGAGGGCGCCGACCGCCTCGCCGAGCGCGGGGGAGGGCACTCCGGCCAGCGCCAGCCCCGGGCTCTGCCACGGCACCCGGCCGCCCGTCGTGGCCAGGCGCTGGTACTCCGTACAGGACAGACAGGCGGCCGCGCCCGGCCGCAGCACGGGCCCGACCACGGCCAGCGCCCCGTCGAAACGCACCGGAACCAGGGCTACCGGGTGCGTGAGCGCATGGCGGCTCAGCTCCTCGGCGAGCCCCAGCGTCCATCGCGTCAGCAGGACGACGGCCGGGCCCGCCGTGGCCGTCGACGCGGACTCGGCATCGAGCACCGGCACGGGCAAGGAGCCGAGAAGAGGTGGCATGTCGGGTGTCATCGTTCGCCCTCCTCGGCGGTCAGTACGGTGAAGCCGAAAGCGCGCAACCGCGCCGCGAGTTCCCGCTCCCCGGCCACGGACGTTTCGTCGGCCATGGCTGTTTCCTCGGCCACGGCTGATTCCTCGGCGCGCAGCCCGGTCAGCCGGTGCAGAGCGGTGTGCAGCGCGGGCTCGCGCCGGGCCACTTCCGACAGCCAGCCGGTGGTCCAGCCGCTGTCCTCCCAGGCGGCCGTGCGTGCGTTCACGGCGGCCAGAGCGGCCGCGGAGCCGTCCGACCCGCAGAAATACCGGACGTTCGGCTCCTCGCCCGCCGCGCTGACGGCGGCGACGGCCGAGAGCGCGGCGAACGCGGCCGCGTCCCCGGGCGTCGCTTCGACGGCCCGGCCGAGAACCTGACCGAGGTCCCGCTCAGGGCCACCTTCCGCGGGGTGCCGGCAGACGACGGCGTGGTGGACGTCCTCGTCCGGATGCGCCCGGAACACCTCCAGGCGGGCCCGGACTCCCTGGCGTTCCGTCAGGGACGTCCACCAGTGGCGGGCCTGCGGGTGTTCCGACCAGTGCGCAGCGGGCAGCGGGGCGGCGCCGGGGGCGGGCGCGGTCGTACCGGCGGCGGCCCGGCGCAGGGCCCGGCCCCAGGCGTGCGACGGGTTCGCTCCCACCGCGCGGCACGCTCCGCCCAGCCGGACCTCGGCCGCCCGGCAGAACGCGTCGAGGCGTGCCAGATCAAGGCGCGGCGCACCGGCGAGCACGGTGCCGCCGGGCAGCTCGCAGGTGGCGAGCGGCACGGGCAACTGCCGCAGGCCTCCCGGGAGCGGCGCGGGGAGCACCCCGGCCCGCTCGTCGCCCAAAGCCGCCACCCGAACCAGCGCCTCGGCCAGGGTGCCCGGGGGAGCGAGGGCCACCCGGCGGTCCGCGTCGAGCCGGTCGGGTCCGAGCCAGGTGCGGTAATCCGCCCGCAGCGGCCGTCCGTCCGCCACCAGCACGGCAGGCAGCCCGGGCAGCAGCCGCTGGTCGTCCCCCTCGCTCGCGGGGTCCGGCAGCCCGCCGACCGCGCACAACAGCCTGTGGGCCGCGGACCCGGCGAGCAACGAGACGAAGGCGGCCGAGGTGGACGGTGACGCGGAGGACGGTGATGCGGAGGACGCCGGCACTGCGGGCACCAGCCGGGCGGCCAACGCCGCCGCGTCCGCCCGGACCTGCGCCGCACTGCCCGGGGCCGTCACGTATCCGCTGCCGCCGCACACACCTGCGGCGACCGCCCACTGCTCCTCTCCCTCTCCGGCGCACAGGAGGACCGCGCCCTCGTGCGGTGGTGTTCCGACCGCGTACGAGACGGAGGCCCCGCCCTGTGACAGCGCCCGCCCGGCGGCCTCGGCCAGCGGGCTGGCCGCCGCGTCGGCCAGGACCCGGGCCCGCGCCGCCGCGATCGCGGACGCCGCCTCGGCGGGACGCTCGGCCGTCGCCGCCACCCAGTGGGGGACGGGGCCGACGGGCGCCTCCACCAGCAGGTCGTGCGCGCGCAGTTGCGCGATCAGCGTGTCCAGCGCCTTCCGTACGGAGGACCCCGGCTCCGCCCGCCGCAGCAGCTCCGTGGCATCGCCCGTGCGCAGCGGCTCTTCGAGCAGCCGCCACAGGGTGGGCAGCGCGGTGCTGCCCTCGAGGGTGACGCTGCCGCGCCGGCCCCGCAGGTGAAGTCCGTTGCGCAGGAGCGTCACGGCGACTCCGGGCCGCAGCCGCCAGGCGTCCGCCGTCCCGGTCGCGTGCGCGGACCCGGTGGCATCCCCCATCATGACCGCCCCTCCACCGCGTCGATGACCGCGCCCACCTGGGCCCGCCAGTCGCAACCGGTCAGGTGCGGGACCGTGCGCACGACCAGGTGGGCGGCGAGATAGCGCTCCAGCGGCCGGATGTCGCAGATCGCGAAGAGCCGGTACAGGGCGTTGGTGCACGCGCGGTACACCAGGTAGTCGGGGCGGTTCCACATCGTGCCTTGCGGGTCGGAGCGGCGCAGGAGCCGGTGGAACTCGCTGTAGCGGGTGCGGACGTCCTGGTTCCAGCGCTCCATCGCGTCCGCGTCGCCGGTGGCGGTCGCCCGCACCCGGTACTCGAGCGGGAGGCCGTGCAGATCGGCCCCGGCGTCGTAGCGGCTCTGCGCGAGCCGCCAGGCGGCGGCCGACCACTGGGCCCACTCCCGTTCCCAGCCGTGCGCACCGCCGCCGGCGATCCGGCCGACGAGGCCGGTCACCGCCTCGCCCGCGCTCTCCCAGCGGCGTTCGAAGCCCTCGCGCAGCCGCCCGTCCGGGTCGTCGTGGACCAGGAAGTCCTCCAGGTGCGAGACGTACGAGTAGTGGCCGCCCGCGAGCCCCTCGGGGTGGGCGGCGGCGTGTGCGGCGAGCGCGGCCACCGCGAGCTGCATCCGCGCCTGGGCGCTGTCGCCGTGCGCGCCGAGGAACCCGGCACCCGCCCGCAGCGCGGGCAGTCCCGCGCGCAACAGGTCGTCGCGCAGGGCCAGGCCGTCGGCACCGAGGAGGCCGAGCGACGAGGAGAGGTCGGCCGTCTCGACCCGTACCGTGTTGTCCGCCACGACCGGCCCGTAGGGCGGGGCGATGAGCTCCGCGCGCCCGGCCTCGGCGGCCCGGTCGAGCAGCTCGGCCTCGGTGAGGTCGCTGACGGAAGGGTGACTGCGGATCCACTCGCGCAGCGCGCGGGCGGCCTCCTCGGCGGCCGGTTCCAGGCGTTCCGCCGGGCCCTGGAGACGGAGCCGCAGGTGGGGGCCGTGGAGCCAGTGCCGTTCGACATGGGCGGGCAGGCCCTGTGCCGCGTACGACTCGGCGAGCGGCAGCAGGGCTTCGCGCAGCAGCGGAGCCTTGACCGGTTGGTGGTAGTACGCGACCACGTCGCGGACGGTGGCGTCGTGGGGGTGGACTGCGGGCACGGTGGCTTCCTCGGCTCTCCGGTCGCGGGTCATCGGGGCCGTCCGGCCCGGTAGGTCTCCAGGACGAGCTCCACCGCCCGGGCCGGAGCGGCGAGCCCGCCGGGGGCCGGCAGCGCCTCCTCGAGCACCACGCCGTCGGGGTGGCGGGCGAGCCACTTGGCCAGACAGCGCAGGTGGAGGGCGTTCCCGAGGTCCACGAACTGCGGCTTGGGGCGGCGCAGATGGGTCAGGAAGTCCTCGGCCGCGCGCCCGGTCGGGGCGGTGGCGACGGGGTGCAGGAAGACTTGTTCGGGCAGGCCGAGCAGCGCTCGCCAGCGGGCCGTGGCCTGTGCCGGGACTTCCTGGGCGGCGGCCAGTTCGGCGCGCAGCGCGCCGGCCACGCCGGGCGGCAGCAACCAGCGGCGGCGTCGCAGGACGACGTGGCGGTGACGGAGCCGGGGCGTACGGACCACCTGGCCGCCCGGGGCCGGGACGGTGGACCGGGGCACCAGCGAGCCGAAGTCGACCACCCCGTGGGGCTGGTCGCCGAGAGCCGCACCGATCCGGCGCGGCAGCATGATGGGGGCGAGGAAACCCGGGTACAGCACGTCGAGCAGCTCGCCGGTGGAGAGCAGCCGCAGCCGCACCTGGTCGGTGGCCTCGTCGTGGACGAGTTCCACGTCGGCTTCCCCGATCGACGCGGCGTGGCGGTCGGGTCCGAGTTCGTCCGGGACGAGCAGCGGGTGGAGGTTCGCGTTGAACCCGCCGACCGGACGGATCTGCGCGGCCCGCGCCCCCTCGCCCAGGCCGCGGCGGATCTGCCCGGCCACCGCCTCGGCCGCGCTCGGGTCGAGGGCGTCCAGGAACCTGCTGGTGAACCGGCCCCAGCCGCCGTAGACGCGGTTCACGCACAGCATGCCGGCGGCCGGGTCGCGCTGGAGGAAGTACGCGTAGCTGACCGGGCGTTCCAGGGCCCAGCGCGGCAGCCGTTCGCCGAGGCCCTTGACGAGGTCCGGGGGCAGGACGACGTTGTCGCCGGTGGCCGGTCCGTCCTCGGTGACCGCGTCGCGGACGGCGTCGGCGAGCTCCTGGCGAAGGGCGGCCTGCTCCGCGGCGCCGGTGGGGAATCGGGCCCGGTCCGCGGGTGCCAGGGCCGCGAGCCGTCCGGCCGTCTCCCAGGCCTCGGCGACATCGGCGCCGAACTCCCACGGGTGACGACACCGGCCCCCGGGGCCGTACCGCTCGACGAAGCGGTCGCGGACGACACGGCGCATGAGGTGGCCGAGGTCGAAGAGTTCGGCCAGTGCGGTGACCTCGCCGAGCGCCTCGTGATCGGCGCCGTCGAGGAAGCCGTCGAGCCGCAGCGGCCCCGGCGCGACGACGTCCTCGGACAGGACGTTCAGCGGCGCGGAGCCGGCCGGGACCGCGCGGCCGGCGTCGGCGAGCAGCGCGGACCAGCGGCGCGCGAGGCCGGCGAGGAGGGCGGGACGTTCCGCGGCGGGCGCGGCCCCGAAGCCGGCCGTCAGGCGGGAGATCTCGTCCAGGCGACCGGCCAGCGCACGATCGTGGTCGTGGTCGTGGTCGTGTTCGTCCTGCTCCTGCTCCTGCTCCTGCTCCTGGTCGTGCTCGGCGGCGTGGACTTCGCCGTGCGGCGTGCCGAGCGTGCGCAACCACGCGGCGAGCCGGCCCAGCGGGTCGTCCTCCTGCGGCCCGACCGGATCGACGGGGACGAGCAGACCCGCGTGGACGAGGCGGTCGAGGAAGGCCCGGGCCGGCGCGCGGCCGTTGTCCGCGCCGGACAAGGCGGAGGCGAGCGCGTCCGTCAGCTCGTCGAGGCCGACCGGGGTCTCTGCGCGTTCGGTGACCAGTCGCAGGGGGCCGCTCGCGGCCAGCTCCGCCTCGTCCTCGTCGACGACGAGGTAGCGGCCTCCGGCGAAGGCGACCCGGCCGCGCGAGTACGCCGCCCGGCCGTCGGCGACCCGTGCGGTGCTGGTGATGCGGTGGGGGAGCGCGGCGCGGCGGTGCGGAGCGTCCAGGAGGGCGGCGGTGAGGGCGGCCGTCAGGGTGCGGTTGACCTTGACCGTCGACGTCAACGGGCCGTCGAACAGGTCCGCTTCACCCCATGACGGCACGCGACGGTGCGAGGCCGGGGCGTGTCGCAGCGGGCCCCAGCCGACGGCGGTGAACCAGGACAGCGGACTGGTCTTGGTGCTGGCGCGCAAGGCGTAGCGCAGCACGTTGGGCTCTTCCTTGCGTGCTCTGCGGTCGTCCGCGCCGGTGCCGGCGCGTTGTACGGCCCGGAGCAGGTCGGTGCTGGTGAGCGCGACGGCCCGGGCGAGGGCGGGCTCCCGGCACAGGGCGGCGAGGGCGGTGCGCTCGGCGGCGAGGGCCGGGCCGGCGGCGCGGTCCAGCTCGGCGAGGAGCGCGTCGCGGCGCTCCCTCAGCGCGAGCCAGGTCGCGAGGCGGGGTACGCGCGCGGGAAGGTCGCCGAGGCGGTCCAGTACGGCGGGGCGCGGGGCGCGACCGTTGTGCAGGGCGCGGCGCAGGGGGAGGACGACGTCCCGGTGGAAGGCGGCCGGGTGGCCGTCCCGGCCGGCGTACAGGTCGTCGCAGAGCGGGCCGGTGAGGTGCAGCAGCTCGCCGTCCAGCGCGGACAGCCGGGCGAGTGACGCGCGGAACTCCGCCGCGGCCGGGCTCTGCGCCGGATGTGCGAGCACGGTCGCGCGCGCGAGCGCGTGCGGTGCGGACCGCACGGGGTGGCCGACGGGGTCGGCGCCCGCGGAGTACGGCATTCGGGTCGCCGTCCCTTTCGTAAGGCGTGTACCTGCCGCGGGCCGTCCCGTGGTGCGGTGGGTGCGGCCCGCGGCGGGCGTCATGGAATCGAGTGCCTCCGGGTACGCGTCACAGGACGCGTTCCGGGACTACTGCGGGTGCGGCAGCTGCGGGACCGCGCACGACGACGAACCGCAGGAACAGGAGCTGCCACCGTTGGAGGCGCCGCCCTCGGGGAGTGCGACGGTGTCGCGCATCGAGGTCACGGTGAGCTCACCGAGGTCGAGGTCCTCGAGCTCGAAGCCGAGGGTGCCGGTGGTGTCGGACATGAGCTTCTCCCTTGCCGGTCTGCTGGTTGACGATGGGACGGACGGCGCCCCAAGGGGGCGCCGTCCGCGGTGTGCCCGGGAGGGTCAGCCCACGTCGGGCAGGCCGGTCTCCAGGCGCGGCTGTGCGCAGGACGAGGAGCCCTGGCAGGAGCAGGAACCCCACGACGCGCCGCCCTCGGGAAGCGCGGCGGTGTCGCGCATCGAGGTGACGGTGAGGTCGCTGAGGTCAAGCTCCAGGTCCTGGAGAGCGAAGTCGGTGGTACGAGCCAGGTCGGACATGCGTATCCCCTTGTGGGTAGCGGCGAAGGCCGAAAAGTGCACTGGATGAGTGGTGCTGAGTGGAACCTGGCGGTCCGCGGAGAGCGCGTCACATGGCCCGAAGTCATGCCAGTGATGCCCGGTGACCGAAAGTGATCACAACGTTGCGGGCATGACTATAGGGCCGCGACCAGGTGGATCGTGTTGGATCATTTCGTGATTGGCCGGATCATTGCGTTGGCTTGTATGTGACGGGTGCATAAAACCCGCCCTCAACGCAGAAGTTGGCCGTGCAGGGCCTTGTGGCGGGGCGCCTCGCGTTGGTGCCGCCCCCCGAAGCGGCACCAACGCGACCCCCGTCGGCGTGCGCTACCGATCCTGTCGGAGGGACCGGCGGGGGTCGTTGGCTCCCAGCGCACACTTCTTGGCGTGGAACGCACTGTCGGCCCCTGATGCCCCTGCACTTTGCTAACTGTCTTGAATCAGCAATGTCGACAGCCGGGAGCAGGGATGCATTCAATAGTCATCGACACCGTGGAGTTTCCCGTGAACGAGCGGCCCGAGGCATGGGCCGAGACCATGGCGCTGGCGCAGGTGACCCAGCGCGTCAAGTTCCTCGAGACGGCGACCTTCGGGGCGCGGATAGAAATGATGCCCCTGGGCGCCGGACAGGTGTCCGCCCTCTCCTACGCATCGGTGATCGCACAGCGCACACCCCGGCTCATCAGGCAGTCCGACCCGGAGATGTACCACGTCGCCGTCGTCACGGCCGGAGAGATAGGCATCGAGCAATACCGGCAGAGTTCCCTGCTCAAGCGCGGGAGCATGGGCTTCTTCGACAGCTCCCGGTCATTCGACACCTTCGCCGGCGACACCCCGGGTAAAACGCTCCTCTTCCAGTTCCCCAAAAAGCTCCTGCGGATTCCGCACGAACAGTTCACCAGCCTGTGCGGGCTCTCCCTGCCGTGGACGGAAGGCGTCGGCCGCCTTTTCGGTCAGTATCTGGTGGGGATGGCCGAGGAGTACGTCCATTGCACACCGCAGGACGTCACCCGCCTCGGCAGCACCGCGCTCGATCTGTTGTCGACCGTGCTGGCGCACCACTTCGAGCGCGGCTCCGCCCTGCCCGACGGTTCCGCCGCGACCGGCGAGGCCGGCCGGCACGTCATGTTCCTGCGGATCAGCGCCTTCATCGTCGAGCACCTGCGGGATCCCGCCCTGGGACCGGAGGCCATCGCCTCGGCCCACCGCATCTCCCTGCGCTACCTGCACCGCATCTTCCAGCAGAACGGCACCACGCCCCGGGCCTTCATCAGGCAGCAGAGACTGGACCGGTGCCGCAAGGACCTGGCGAACCCCGCCCTCGCGCACCTCACGATCCACACCATCGCCGCGCGCTGGGGGTACCCCCAGCCCGACGGCTTCTCCCGCGCCTTCCGCACCGCCACGGGAATGTCCCCCAGCGAATACCGCGCCGCCATGCGCGGTGCCACGCCTCCCGCCGGATAGAACGACGTCAGGCCTCAGGCAAGGGCGGTGAGGGTCTCCTCCGCCAGGTCGTGGAGGAAGGCGGGGCACACCCACGCGTCCAGGGGCTCGTCCTCGTGCTCCTCCTCGTCCTCCTCGTCCCATCCGTAGTCCTCGGCGATCTCGGCCCGGCCGCCCGGGCTGCGCAGGAGGTAGCCGATCCGGTTCGCGTAGTCCGGATCGTCGGTGGAGGGATGCTCGCCGGGGGCGTGGGCGCACGGGCCGTCGTCCAGCAGCGGAAGGGCGGCCTCGATCCCCTTGATCATCGCGTCCGGCACCGCGCGGTCCGTGATCCGCTCCGACGCCGCGTACCAGCAGGTCGCGTTCATGGTCACGAGGTAGCCGGCCAGCACCCCGCGGGTCGGACGGGCGGGGAGGCCGGCCGCCTCGTCGATCAGGTCCTCGCCCGGATCGCCGTAGGGGTAGTCGTTCACGATCCCCGAGAGGATGCTGAGGCGGCTGCGGTGGTGCTTCGGCGCCCCCACGGGGATGCGGCGGACGGAGAACGGGGCGATCACGTCAGCGGCGAGGCGGGCCCATCCCGCGACGTTGCCCGGGCACAGCACCCGCCCGGCGTCGCCGTCACCGTCCCCCGCCGCGGGTTCGCCGGTCAGCAGTCCGGTGTCGCCCCGCCAGACCTCGTCCTTCAGCGCGTCCATCGCGGCCTCGTACGGATGGTCGTCGTGCGGGCACGGCCGGCCTCCCAGCTCCTTCACCGCGGCGCGCAGGGCGTCGAGGGCGGCGTGTCCGGCCTCCCGCCCGGGACGCCAGGCGAGGTGGCCCGACATCGCCACCAGCCCGGCCACCCACACATGCGCTTGTTCCCCGCCGGGATCGGCGGCGAGCCGGCGGGCGCAGTCCAGGACGAGGGGGTCCGCCTCGCCCGCGGGGGAGGTGTCGCGGACGCGCTGCCAGGCGTCGGCGAGGCGGTCGGGGGCCGGGCCGGTCGTATTGATCATGACCTACAGGACACGGCCCGGCCCGGCGCGGTTCCCGGCGGCCGGGCCGCACCGGCGGCGCGCACGGCGCCGGTGCGGGGCGTCACTCCTCCCCGTGGGGCCAGATCCGGTCCAGCGCGGCCCGGGTCGCCCGGCTCGTGCGGGCGCGGTCGGCCGGCGACAGCCAGGCCACCTCGGCGATTTCGCCCCGGGGGGCCGGGGTGCCGCTGTGGTCGGCCGTGAAGCAGGTCATGCGGACCTCCGTGCCGGCCGGCGCACCGTGGGCGGGGGCCCGGACGGTGAACGCCGGGGCGATCGTCTCCGGGAGGAGGTCGACGCCGAGTTCCTCGCGGATCTCCCGGATCAGGGCCTCGTGGGCGCTTTCCCCCGGCTCGGGCTTGCCGCCCGGCAGGTAGTAGGCGTCCTTGCCCCGTGAGCGTGCGGCGAGGACCCGGCCGTTCTCCAGCCGGATCCACGCCACCTTCTCGATCACCGCAGCCCTATGTCGGTGCCGAAGTACCGGTCGCCGAAGTCGCCGATGCCCGGAATCATGTACGCGTTCTCGTTGAGCCGCTCCTCGATGGAGGAGGTCACGATGCGCACCTTCGGGAAGCGCCGGCAGACGGCGTCGACGCCCTCGGGAACGGTGATCAGGTTGATGAAGACGATGTTCTCCTCGGCGACGCCCTTGTCGAGGAGGAGCCGGATCGTGGCGATCGCCGTGCCGCCGGTGGCGAGCATCGGCTCCATCAGCAGCACGTGCCCCTCGGTGATGTCGGCCGGGAGCGAGGTGTAGTAGAGGTGGGGCTTCTTGGTCTCCTTGTCCCGCTGCATGAGGATCTTGCCGATGCGGACGTCCGGGAGGACGGTCCGCAACGGCCCCTCCATGCTCTCGCCGGCCCGCACCACGGACACGCCGCAGACCGGGGAGGCCGGGCGCAGGCCGTCGTACGTCGCCCCGACGGGCGTGGTGACGTCGTGCCTCTCGTACGGCAGGAGGTCGAGGCCCGCTTCGATCAGCTTGTGGATGACGAGGTCGGCGGCGTGGAGGAACGCGTCGCGGCGTGCCCCGCGGTCCCGCATGACGGTGTGCAGGGCCCGCAGGTGCGGGGTCTGGGGCAGCAGGTGCACGGAGCTGCCGAGGCAGGCGTCGATGTCGACGGGCGGCGTATCGGTGGACGGTTGTGTGATGGTTGGCATGGAGGCCGGTCTCCCAGGGCTCAGGGGGCTACGCGAAGGGTCACTCGGTGGGCGGCTGTTCGAAGGACGGCGGCAGGGCGGGCGTGGCCGTGAACTGGGCGGCCGCGTGGCGGTAGACGGACCGGCCCGAGGTGCGCTCCCACAGCAGCCGCATGACGTACACGAGCTTGGGGTTGTGCTCCTCCTCCTCTTCGAAGGAGCGGGCGACGGTCAGTTGCCAGTCGGCGGCCCAGACGTCGCGGCCGCCCGCGTCGACCGCCTCGCCGAACGCGGAGTGCAGGGCCTTGAGCTTGCCCTCCCC
Organism: Streptomyces griseocarneus; assembly: GCF_014655595.1. Classification (GTDB taxonomy): domain Bacteria; phylum Actinomycetota; class Actinomycetes; order Streptomycetales; family Streptomycetaceae; genus Streptomyces; species Streptomyces griseocarneus. The sequence continues at coordinate 168,745 of NZ_BNBL01000005.1, forward strand.
GGGGAAGTCCGCCAGGGCGAAGACCACGCCGAGCACGCCGGTCCAGAAGCAGGTGACGGCGTGCCGCCGCAGCTCCTCGGGCAGCCGGTCGGCGATCTGCTCCATCGCGTGCAGCGACGTGAGCAGGTGGAGCAGGACGAAATCCCCCGGCCGGGACAGGTACAGCAGGGTCACCGCGTAGTACAGCTGTTCCCAGCTGGTGGCGACGGGCTGCCCGGCGATCCACGCCGGGATGTCGTCGATCAGCGGGTGCCCCTCGGCGAGCATCCGGGCGTTGCGGTACTGAAGCCCCGACCGGGCGAGTTCGGGGTGGATGCCGGCGGGCAGCTCCCCCTCGGGGACGGTGCCGATCTCCCGTGCCCAGTCGCGCAGCGCGTCGCGGTCGTCGTCCCAGGCGCCCGCGATGCGGAACAGGGAGTCCAGCGGCGAGGCGTCCGCGGGGCCGCCCGCGGACGCGGAGACCCGCTCGGGGTGGCACGAGACGTACGAGAACACCATGTACGCCAGGCCCTCGATGGTCATCCACCGGTTGCCGGCGTCCAGCGCCCACCCCAGGTGGATGGTGGCGTGGGTGAAGGCCCCGACCCAGCCGGGCAGCAGCGTCGGCACGTAGCGCCGCAGCACCTCGTCCATGCCGAGCTCGCGTTCCTTGCGGTCGAAGAACTCGCAGAGGGCGGTGAAGTCGGTGCGCCGGCCGAGGTAGTCCTGCCAGTTGTCGTCCGTGACCACGGACTTGGCGGGCCTTGCCGGCTCCAGGCCGTAGCCGTAGGTGGTCAGGGTCGCGTAGTTGTCGTAGTAGGCCTCGATGCGGTCCGGAGCCGCTCCGAGACGGGACAGGGCGACCACGGCGTGCTTGACGTGGTTGCTGAGGTGGCCGTTGAACTCGATGTGGTGGCTCCGGTCGTTGAGCAACCGCTCGACGACGGACGAGTGGTGCCCTTCCGAGCTCACGTCCGGGCTCGCTTGCGAGATCACTTCCGAGATCACTTCCGGTCTTCCTTTCCGCGCCGGGTCTGCGACAGGTAGATGCCGAGGAGCACGACCGCGACCCCCAGGCACCTCAGCCCGGTGGGGGACTCGCCCCCGGCCTGCCAGTCGATGAGGACGGCCGCGATCATCTGGCCGCTGATCACCAGCAGCGCGGCGTGCATCGCCCCCAGCCGGGGGAACACATAGCTGTTGACCGCCACGAACAGGGCGCCGAAGAAGCCGCCCAGGTACGCGGCCCAGGGGACGGACGCCCCCCATTCCCACTGGCCGAGCACGACCAGGGCCACGGTGAGGAAGACGAACCCCACGACGTGGTTCCACAGGGACGCCTTGAAGGGGCCGATCGCGGAGCTGAGCCGGCCGTTGAGGGCGCGGCTGGTCCCGATCACGGCGCCGTTGAGGAACGCGAGAAACACATAGAGGAGCACGGTCACGACCCGCCGAAGATGATGAGGGCACTGCCCGCGAGCACGCACAGCGCCACGAGGCCGTCCATGGGCACGATCCGCCTCTTCGGGCTGCTGAAGAGCCCGAAGTGGTCGGAGACGAGCCCGAAGACGATCTGGCCCACGAGCATCATCGCGATCGTGCCCGACAGCGACAGGCTTCCGTTGACGGTGACGGCGGCCAGGATGACGGTGAAGGCACCGGGGATGCCGCCCAGGTAGACCCAGCGGGGCAGCCTCGCCGGTGTGCGCTCGCCCCCCTCCTGGTCCGCGCGTCGCCGCCGGGACAGCCGCGCACCCGTCAGCAGGACGAGGAGGAGCGCCACCACCGCCCCCAGACCGTGCGCGGTCCAGGAGGCGAAGGTGGGCGTGGTGTGCTCTGCCAGCAGGCTGTTGTAGTGGATCATGAGGGCGAGGAGGGCACCGGCCGCGATGCCCAGGACCCAGTCGGTGGAACGTCCGAACACGATCGCCGCCCTAGTCGCGCACGGAGGCGGCGGTGATGTGGGCGAGGACGTCGTCGAAGGTGTCGACCAGCCAGGTGGGCTCCGCCGAACGCAGCACCTCTTCGCTGTGCACGCCGTACGTCACGCCGATCGACCGCATGCCGCAGGCCCGGGCCATCAGCAGGTCGTGGGTGGTGTCCCCGACCATCACGGCACGCCCGGCGTCCATGCCCAGCTCGCGCAGGATCACCTGTCCCGATTCGGGGTGCGGCTTGGGGTGGGCGACCTGGTCGGCGCCGATCACCATGCGGAAGTGCTGCTTGAGCCCCGCCGAGGTGAGCAGCGCGTCGGCGCTGGCGTAGAACTTGCTGGTGGCCACGGCCAGGACGACACCCTGGTCGTGCAGGGCGGCGAGGCCCTCCGCCACGCCCGGGAAGAGCAGCTCCGCCGCCTTGGGCAGGACGAGCTCGCGGAAGGCGGACAGGTACTGCCGTACGCCCTCGTCCACCCGCGCGTCGTCGTCGGCCACCCCCATGAGCGAGCCGAAGGCCCGCTCCAGGGGAAGGCCGATGGTGGCCCGTATCTCCTCGGGGCGGGGAGCCTCGAGGTCCATGGTGGCGAAGACGGCGGTGAACGTCTCGACGATGCCGCGCGGGGTGTCGACGAGCGTGCCGTCGAGGTCGAAGACAGCCAGGGTGCTCATCGGGCACCGCCCGACGTGCTCACGGAGCCCTCGGCGCGGACCGCGGCGTGGGCCACGGCCAGCCGGCCGGCCAGTTCCGCCGTGCTGATGAGGACGGACATGTTGGCCCGGGCCGAGCGTCCGTCGGTGACCTTGTCGACCGCGCGCATCAGGTACTTGGTGATGGCCTGACCGCGCACCCCCTCGCGCTCGGCGGCGACGATCGCGTCGGCGATCGCGGCGTCGACCTCGGCGCTGTCGATCGCGTCCTCCTCGCCGATCGGCGTGGCCACCAGGAAGGAGCCGTTGCCGCCGAGGGCCCAGTGCGCCTCGACGGCGCGGGCGATCACGGTCTCGTCGTCCAGCCGGTGCGGGCTGCGGATGCCGCTGGTGCGGCAGTAGAAGGCGGGGAACTCGTCGAACCGGTAGGTGACCAGGGGCACGCAGTGGGTCTCGAGGAACTCCATGGTCAGACCCAGGTCCAGGATGCTCTTCGCACCCGCGCAGACGACGGCCACCTTGGACCGCGTGAACTGGATGAGGTCCGAGGAGATGTCCATGGTGGTCTCGGCACCGCGGTGCACTCCGCCGATGCCGGCGGAGGCGAAGAACGGGATGCCCGCGAGCTCCGCCGCCACCAGGGAGGAGGCCACCGTGGTGGCGCCCATGCCGCCCCGTGCCAGGACGACGGGCAGGTCCCGGCTGCTGACCTTGGGGATGCCGGACGCCGAGGCGAAGCGTTCGATGTCCGCGTCGGTCATGCCGACGAGGATCCGCCCGTCCTCCACGCCGATCGTGGCCGGAACGGCGCCGCCCGCCCGGACGGCCGCCTCCACCTTGCGCGCGGTGGCGGCGTTGTCCGGGTAAGGAAGGCCGTGGGTGATGACATTGGACTCCAGTGCCACCACCGGTGCACCGGAGCGGACTGCCTCCGCGACCTCTTCGCTGTACACCAGGGGAATGTCGCCGGGCTGAGGGCGGCGCGTGGTCATGCGTGTTCCGATCTTTGTTGTGATTCTGCTGAGCTGTCAGTAGTTGGGCGTCTTACGGAGCAGTTCCCTGCGCCCCACCAGCTCGGGGAGGTAGACGTCGTCGTCCCAGGCACTCTGCTCGACGGGTTCGAGCGCGATGGACACGACTCCCTCGTCGCATCCGAAGGCCGACTGCACGGCCTTGGTCACCGCGGCGACCAGCTCGGACTCCCGTTCCTCGCTGAGCGCGACGGGGAAGTGCTTGATGTTCACATGAGGCAAGGTCAGCTCCTTGATCCGGTCCGTGTTGCGGTCCTCGTTCTCATCCCGCATCCCGTGCCGGACCGCCCGCAGCAGTTCGTCGACGTCCGGGTCGCGCAGCAGGCTGTAGTGGTCGGCCCGGAGCGTGATCACGGTGGGGGCCTGTGCGGAGAAACCGTCGCTGTTCTCGATGAACGAGTAGTCGTCGCCCTGCGCCTTGAAGATGGTGACGGGGGCCTTGATCCGGCGCTCCCGCAGTTCGTGGAAGGTGTAGCTGAACTCGTAGGTGCGCCGGACGATGCGGACGATCCTCTTCACGAGTTCGGTGTCGAGCCCGCTGTAGGCGGTGCCGATGAAGGCGGCGAAGCTCTCGTCGTCGATGGCCTGCCGCAGGCATTCCTCCAGCAGCGGACCGCTGATCGCGCCCGTGAAGACGGAGAAGAGGATCGTCACGAACGCCGGGTTGCGGTAGTCCGGATCGTCGCCGTGCACCACCGCGTCGTCGGCCCTGACCCTGGGCGACCCCGGGGCGATGAGGAAGAGGTTCTCCACCCGCTCGCCCGCCCGCTCGAGCTGGTGCGCCGTCTCGAAGGCCACCCGCGCACCGAAGGAGTACCCCCACAGGGTGTACGGGCCGGTGGGCTGGATCCGCTTGATGGCCTTGATGTCCTCCGCGGCCATCTCGGCGATGGTGTCGTACGGCACCTCGCCCTCGTTGATGCCGTGCGCCTGGACGCCGTAGAAGGGGCGGTCGGCGTCCAGCCGGCCCGCGAGCAGCCGCAGGTTCATGGGGTAGCCGCCGAGCCCGGGCCAGCAGAAGACGGGATGCCCCGCCCCCTCCTCGTGCAGCCGGACCAGGCGCGAGCCGGCGTCGCCCGGGGCTCCCGCGCCGAGTTCGTCGACGCGTCGCGCCAGCTGCTCGACGGTCGGGGACTCGAAGAGGGCCTGGAGCGGCAGCGCGCTCGAGAAGGACTTGTTGATCCGGTTGATGAGGGAGACCGCGATGAGCGAGTTGCCGCCGGAGGCGAAGAAGTCGTCCCGGATCGAGACGGCGTCCCGCCGCATCAGCTTCTTCCAGATGTCCCCGATCCGCTTCTCGGTCCGGGACGCCGGCGGCACGAAGGGGCGGTCGGCGAAGTCCACGTCGGTGCGGTCGGAGGCGCGCAGCGCGTTGACGTCGATCTTCCCGTTGGCGGTGAGCGGCAGGCGGTCCAGGACGACGACCTTGTTCGGCACCATGTAGTCGGGAAGGAAGGTGACCAGGTCCTCCTTGATCATTTCGGCCGGGCCCTGCATGTGGACGATGTCCTCCTTCATCCCCTTGCTGCGGACCTGCGTGGGGCTCACCCGGCCGCCGAGGAAGAAGTAGGAAGGACCGACGCGGTCGCCGCGCTCCCGCAGGACGGCGCTGATGCGCTTGGCCGCGGGCAGGTCGTGGCCGGTCTCGGAGCTGTAGCCGGAGGCCATGAATCCGAGGCCCAGGTCGTTCATCTGCAGCCGCTGGAGGGCACGGCCGAGGTCGGTGTAGGCGAGCCAGCCGCGCTCGGGCCGGCTCAGCACCGTGATGCCGAACTGCGACCGGTCGTAGACCCGCTGGTTGATGGCGATGACGTCCTTCTTGCGGACGACCTCGTCCGATATTCGCTCCAGGCCGCTGCCGGTGTACCGGTACTGCCCGGCCTCGAGGCCGGCGACCTTCCCCGGATGGGCCTGTACGCAGACGTCGAGCGGCTCCTCCGCCAGGCGCCGGTCGAAGGCGACGATCTCCGCCGTGCCCAGGTAGTAGTCCTCGTCGGCGCACTCCAGGTCCCCGCGCACGGCGGGGCACAGCCCCAGCTCGCCGATGCCCAGCCCGTACCCGGGCAGGACCTCGTCGAAGAGACCCACCATGTGACCGGTCTCGATGGCCAGGACTTCCTGGATGTTGTTCTTGTAGACCGGCTCGATCGCACTCTTCCGGCCCATGAAGTGGGCCCTGATCCGCGGTTCGTCCGCATCCGGCAGTTCCCGGATCAGCACCAGACGGTGATGCGCCGGGTGGTAGTAGTAGTGCCCCGCGCGCAGCCCGGCGATTCCGCTCAGCTCCAGGTACAGCTGCGTCGCGTAGAGCGAACCGGGCGAGGCGTACCCGTACTTCGGCAGGAGCCGCTCGGTGCTCCGGTACTGCCCGAAGTACCGCAGGATCTCGCCGAGTTCCCCGATGCCCAGCTCGGCCGGCGTCCGCGACGACGTACCGCGCGCCGTGCGCCCGAGCAGGCCGAGGACGTCGTCCCGGGAGACGTCGCCGCCCTCGTAGAAGCGGTAGGTCTTGCGCGCGAAGACGCGCCGCCGCTGCTCCGGCGTCGGATCCGCGCCGGGAAGGGGGACCACGTCCTTGCCCGCCAGCTCCTCGTCCCCGCGGGCGCCGGCGTTCGACAGCTGGGCACGGACCTGGAGCTTGCTCTCCTTCGACTGATGGTGGGCGCCGTGATTGCCCTGGTCCATCAGCGCCGCTTCCTTCGGGCTCAACTCGACGCACGCGATGAGGTTCTGGAAGCCGGTGCGCGGATCGTCCTTGACGAGAACGGCCGCGTTCTTGACCCAGTCGTGGGCCTCGATCGCCAGCTTGATCTCGTCCAGCTCCACCCGGAAGCCGCGCAGCTTGACCTGGCTGTCGGCCCGGCCGGCGAACTGGACCGTACCGTCGTCGTTCCAGGAGGCCAGGTCACCCGTCCGGTAGAGCCGTGCCTCCCCTACGAACGAACCGTCGACGAACCGTTCCGCCGTCAGCTCCGGACGGTCGAGGTAGCCCCGCGCCAGCTGGGCCCCGCCGATGTACAGCTCGCCGATCTCCCCGACGCCGACCGGAGACAGCGAAGCGTCCAGGATGTGGTAGCTGGTGTGGTCCACGGGCGAGCCGATGGAGACCGCACCCGGCCCCTCACCGATCCGGCCGGGGTCGACGGTGAACGCGGACGCGTTGATGGTGCACTCGGTCGGCCCGTAGAGATTGACCAGGTCACAGCCCGGCAGGGTGTTGAGCACCTGCGCCGCGAGGTTCCGCGACAGGGCCTCGCCGCCGCTGAAGACCTGGCGCAGAGAGGTGCAGCGGTCGAATTCCTCGGTCTCCACCAGCGCCTGGAGCAGTGTCGGCACGCACTGCAGCGTGGTGACGCCGTGCTCGACGACCGTCTCGATCAGCCCTTCGGGATCCCGGTACACGCCGGGGCTGCCCACCACCACGCGGCTGCCGCAGGCGGGGGCGAGGATTTCCCACTGCGCGGCGTCGAAACTCATCGGGGTCTTCTGCAGAACGACCTTGTCCGGGCCCAGTGCGTACGCGGTCCGCAGCCAACGCATCTGATGGACGATGCTTCGGTGCTCGATCATCACGCCCTTGGGTTTTCCGGTGCTTCCCGAGGTGTAGATGACATAGGCCAGATCGTCGGGGCGGGGCCCGCTTCCGGAGACGGCCGGAGCGTATTCCGCGGAGGCCGGCTCGTGCGAACCCTGGGCTTCCCGGAGAGTGAAGATTTTCGTGCCGGGCGGAGCCAGTTCCGCCAATTCTTCTCTCAGGTGCTCCTGGGAGAAGATGATCCCGACCTTGGCATCCTCGATCATGTAGCGCAGTCGTTCTTCCGGATACTCCGGCGACAGCGGAAGGTAGGCTCCGCCGGAGCAGAGGATTCCCCAGGCGCCCACCATGAGGTCGAGCGACGGCTCGACGAAGAGGCCCACGCGGTCGTCCCGCGTGACGCCCAGCCGCCGCAGGTGGGCGGCCAGGCCCTCGCTCGCCTCCAGCAACTCGCTGTGGCTCAGGCGATCGCGGCCGTACGAGACCGCGGTGCCGTCGGGGTCGTTCCGCGCCTGCTCCCGGAGCAGATCGGGCAGCGTCGCGTGGTCAGGCGCGATGTGCGGCGTCCCGTCGGTGCCGTCCATGAATAATGCCGACATTTATCCCCCCGTTACCCATGGGATTCCGTGACCGGTCAGGTCCGGAATCATTCGCTGACTCAAGGGCATTGCCGCGCATAGCGGCATGGACCCCCTCGACTCCTGCACCCCCTGTGCAAGATCGAGAACGTGATCGAGACAGTAGGGGCTGGCCATGAACCGGTCAACGGTGGCCGAGAGGATGACCTGAAAGTTAGCGCGCTGTTTGAACAACGGACGGGTCGATCCCCGCGCCGCGGCCCGTGCCGCGTTCGCCCCTACCTCGAGAAACGCCCCCTGACCATCAGTTTTGATGCGGAGCGACGCATGCCGCGGTCACCTCCAGTCCCTTATGACGTAAGCGTGTTGAGACGTGGTGTCCCTGATTCCGGGATACGTCGACGGCCGGAGGGGCGTGACGGGGTGGTCATCACGCCGCATTTCAATGACCAAAACAGGTAGATGTTTTTCAGCCATGCGTGATGCGTCGGATTGTCGGGTTCCGTTCCGGTGCCCCACCGGCGCGCACGCACGGGTGGAAGTGGAAGAGTGGGAGGGATCAGCCCTCCGCCCCGCGAAGGAGAACGCACCGCATGGCCGTCATCCACCGCACCACCCTCGAGCCGACCAAGCTCGAGCTGCTCACCTCCTGGCTTCCCTCCCGCCCGTGGTACGGCGGCGGCGCGGCCGAGCCGCGCCTGGCCAAGGCGGGCGGCTTCCGGCTGGACGATCCGCAGGGCGAGGTCGGGATCGAGTTCATGGTCGTCACCGACACCTCCGGCGCCCGCCCGGCCACGTACCTGGTTCCGCTCACCTACCGCGGTGCAGCGCTGGACGGGGCGGACCGGGCCCTCATCGGAACGATGCGGCACGGGGTGCTGGGGCAGCGCTGGGTCTACGACGGATGCCAGGACCCCGTGCTGGTGGACCGGTTGTTCGCCCTGGTCGAAGGCCGGGCCGAGGCGCAGGACCAGAACACCACCGACACCCCCGACCGGGACGTCACCCGCTCCTTCACCGGCGACGGCCTGACCCCGGCGGACGTCGCCCTCGTCACCGACGGCCCGGAGGGCACCGACCTGCCCGCCCGGCACGGCGCCACCCTCCGCCTGCACCGCGTTCTGAGCCCCGGCCCGGACGGCGAGGCCCCCCTCCCCGAGGGCGTGGCGGGCCACGTCGCCGGCTCCTGGGACCTGCCGGACGGCACCCGCGCCCGAGGCCTGTTCGCCGCCGTGCTCACCCGTCCCGAAGGCTGAGCCGGACCCGCTGCCGTCCGGCGGCTGCCGCCGGCGCCGAACAGGCCCGGCGGCAGCGCACTTGGCCCGGCCCGTTCCCCTCAGTCCTCGCCCGGTGTCCCCACGCCGACGTCCAGCCGCATGTCGCGCCGCATCACCCACAGGTGGTCCCACAGCGCCGTGATGCCTTCCCGGATCGCCTGAATGCTGTCCTCCGGCCCGGGGGTGCCGCCGTCCAGCCGCTTGAGCGCCCCGTAGATCAGGCCCGCCGCCTTGCTCACCTTGTCCGTCGCCGCCATCACCGTGTCCGAAAGGAGCATCTGCGCGTCGGCGTGACGTGCCCGGTGATCACGGCGGGCCTGGTCCAGCCCCGACCGCATCTCGTCCGAGACGTTCCCCGCCTCCAGGGCGTAGCTGAAGTTCGACAGCACGGTCAGATAGTCCAGGGCCGCCGCGTTGAGCGAGGCGTAGCACGCGCGGCGCGCCTCCAACCGCGCCTGCAGCAGGGCGTGTTCCCGCTCCTCCACGCGCTGCCGGTTCGCCTGCTCCAGCTCCCGCAGCCTGCTGCGGTCCGCGCTGCGCTGAGTGAGCAGCGCGGACAGGAGGGTGCCGGCGATGCCCACCACCGCCACGACGATCTCGCTGCCCGGGACGCTCATGCCACCTCCCCGGTCCGGTGGGCCTCAAGCCCGCCCCGTCTGATGGTCCCGCCGCCGATTCTTCCCCTCCGTCCGTCCGCGCGGGGGACTATCGGCGAACCGGCCCTCCGCTGGGCCGCCCGGGTGAACCGCCGTCCTGTCGCGTCCGCGATGACGCGGGCGAGGGCACGAGGGCTCTTCACTGGAAGCCGGAAGACGGTGACGATCAGCGAGCTTGGTGGAGGCCACGTGAGGATGCGGGAGGAGCGCTCGGCGCGACGGACGCGGAGCGCGGCGGGCCTGGCACTGGCGGCCGTCATGCTCACGGCTACGGCCGGCTGCTCGGACGACTCCGGGAAACCCGGCGACGGGCACAAGATCGCGTCGGCGGCATCGTCCGCCGCCGCCTCCCTCGCCTCGCAGGGCGCGGCGGCCCTGGCGTCGGCCACCGCCGAGGCCCGGCGCAAGCTCGACGAGGTGCACAACGGCGTCGACGCCAAGGGCGAGGTCACACTCGGCACACCGACGACGGGCAGCGACGGACGGGCCACCGTCGAAGTGGTCGCGCACAACACCGCCGACTCCGCCAAGTCGTTCGCCGTCCTGGTCCAGTTCAAGGACACGGACGGCAACCTCCTCGACGCCGCCGTGGTGACCCTCTCCGACGTCGCCCCGGGCAAGGACGGCAAGGCCACCGTCCACGGCACCCACAAGGTCTCGGGCGACATCCGCGCCGAGGTCGGCAGGGCCCTGCGGTACTGACGGCGCCGCACGGAGCTCGTCGCCGCCACGCGTGCCTCGGCTCCGCTCCCGATGCTCCCTTGCCCAACTCCTCTGGATGAACCACGGTTTGCTGTGATGCTGCTCGGCGCGCTCCGGCGCCACCAGGGGAGGGGCGGTACATGATCGATGACGATCCTTACGCATGGCTGGAAGACGTCACGGGCGACGCCGCGCTCGCCTGGGTGCGCGAGCGCAACGCCGAGACCACCGCGCGGCTGACCGGCGCCCCAGGATTCCCGCGCCTGACGGCACGGCTGCGGGAGGTCCTGGACGACACCTCCCGGATCCCCTACGTCGGCCGCTGCGGCCCCCACCTCTACAACTTCTGGCAGGACGCCGGCTCCGTACGGGGCCAATGGCGCCGCACGACGCTGGAGGAGTACCGCGAGGACCAGCCGGTGTGGGAGGTCCTGCTCGACCTCGACGCGCTGGCCGCGGCCGAGGGGGAGCCGTGGGTGTGGGACGGATGCCGGCTGCTCCACCCCGGTTTCCGCCGCGCCCTGGTCAAGCTCTCGCGCGACGGCGCGGACGCCGTCGTGGTGCGCGAGTTCGACCTGGACGCCAAGGCCTTCGTCGACGACGGCTTCCACGTGCCCGAGGCCAAGACGCAGATCTGCTGGATCGACCACGATCACGTCTTCGTCGGCACGGACTTCGGCCCGGGATCGATGACGGAATCGGGGTACCCGCGTACGGTCCGGCGCTGGCGGCGCGGCGTTCCCCTGGCCGACGCGGAACCGGTCCACGAGGTGGCGGAGCAGGACCTGTGCGCCGCGGCCTGGCACGACCCCACCGAGGGGTTCCAGCGCGACTTCGCCGCCCGCTACGCGGACTTCTGGCACCACGAGATGTTCCTGCTGACGGACCACGGCGTTCCGGTGAAGATCGACGTACCGGACGACGCGGGCAAGGACGTCCACCGCGAGTGGCTGCTGGTCACCCCCGAGTCGCCCTGGCTCGAATACCCGGCGGGGACACTCCTCGCCTTCCCCTTCGACTCCTTCATGACCGGCGACCGGACCGCGACCGTCCTGTTCACACCGGACTCCCGCACCTCGCTCGTCGGCTACACCTGGACCCGCCACCACCTGATCGTCGAAACCCTCACGGACGTGGCCACCCGCGTGGAGGTGTTCACCCCCTACCCCGACGGCGGCTGGTCCCACGAACCGCTCACGGACGTACCGCCCCTGGCATCCGTGACGGTCACCGACACCGATCCCGACACGGGCGACGAGTACTTCCTGGACGTCGCCGGCCACCTGCGGCCGTCCACCCTCTACCGCGGCGAGATCGGGCGGGGCACAGAAGCGGTGAAGCGGGCCCCCGCGTGGTTCGAGACCGCCGGAATGACCGTGCGCCAGCACTTCGCGACCTCACGGGACGGCACCCGCGTGCCGTACTTCGTGATCGGCGAGGACGCCTCCGAAGGCCCCACGCTGCTCACCGGCTACGGCGGCTTCCAGACCTCGCTGACCCCCTACTACAGCGGCATCACCGGGCGGGCCTGGCTCTCCCGGGGCGGCACCTTCGTCGTCGCCAACATCCGGGGCGGCGGAGAATACGGGCCGCGCTGGCACCGCAGCGCCCTCAAGGCCGGCAGGGAACGATCCTTCCAGGACTTCGCCGCCGTCGCCCGGGACCTCGTCGACCGAGGCATCACCGTCCCCTCGAAGCTGGGCGCCACGGGCGGCAGCAACGGCGGACTGCTGATGGGCGCCATGCTGACCCGCTACCCCCACCTGTTCGGGGCCGTCGTCGCCCACGTCCCGATACTGGACCTCCTGCGCTTCCACCGGCTGCTCGCCGGAGCCAGCTGGATCGCCGAATACGGAGACCCCGACGACCCCGAGGACCACGCGCACCTGGCCCGCCTCTCGCCGTACCACAACCTCCGCGCGGACCACCTCTACCCACCGGTCCTGCTCCTGACGTCCACCAGGGACGACCGGGTGCATCCCGCACACGCCCGCAAGATGGCCGCCCGCCTGCGGGACATGGGCCACCGCGTGCTCTTCCACGAGAACCCCGGCGGCGGCCACAGCGGCGCGTCCGACCACGAACAGGCCGCGTTCACCCAGGCCCTGACGTACACCTTCCTCTGGCAGGAGCTGGCCCCCGGCCCCTGACGGCCGGGCAGACCGTACACGGGGACGAGCCGGCCACGGTGCGCCGTCGTGCACCACAGCTCTCGCTTCGCGGCGGCGTCGGACCGGCGGAGTTCCGGGCGGCTCGTCCAGCTCGGGACGTGCCGCCCGGCCGCCTAATAGGACCTATTCATCCGGTAGCAGGCGAGCCGCGTGACGGGACCTTGGCGGCAGAGCCAGAGACGGACGTTGGCCACCTTGGTGTTCCGCCATTTGACGTGGACCCGGAGCACTCCGTCTTCCCCCGCCTTGGGGTTCACGTCGGACAGCCCGTCGGAGGCCCAGTTCCCCCAGAAGTTCACGTAGTCGTATGTCGCCCGCACCCACGCGGTGATGGTCCAGTCGTTCGACAGACCCACTTCACCGTCGAAGGACGCGGTGTAGGTGGTCTTGCCGTCCACCGATCCGTCCTTGTAGTAACGGTAGAACCCCTCCGCGTTGGATTTCTCCTCGTAGCCGCCCGCGTGGACCCGGTAAATGGTGTCGGCCTGCGCAGTGTGCGGGGTGGCGAGCACCGGGACCAGAGCCAGGAGCGCCGTGATGACGATTCCGCGCAGCTTCGCCGTTCGAGGCCGACGTGCCGAGGCCGCGGTCTTCCTTGCCCCCCTCACTTCGTCATCCGAACGCAGGTAGGCGGCTGGTTACGGTCCTTGAGGTAGCAGAGGTTGAAGCGGACGTTGGCCACCTTGTCGTCGCTCCACTGGGCCCTCACCGACAGGTTGGGCGACGCGGCCACCGGCTCGACGTCGACACGCCCGTCGGTATGCCACTGCCCGAACCAGTCGAGATAGTCGTAGGTGACCCGGATCCACGCCGAGTCCACGGCGGACGGCCAGACCAGCTCGACATGGCCGTTGAACTTCGCGCGGTAGGAAGGCACTTCGCCGGTTGCGCCGTCCTTGGAGTAGCTGTACGTCCCTGACGCGTAAGCGCTGTTTTCGATGGATCCGCTGATCGAGTAAGTGGTCGCCGCGGTCGTAGGCGCGGCCTGCGCCGCGGGTGCCGCGGTCAGCCCGGCCAACAGGGCCGCCGCGGCAGCCACGGATATTCCTGGCTTCACACCGTTCTCCCTTCGTCTCCGCCGATCTACGGAACGAACACAGTTCTCACCTGCGACGTGGACCGGATCGTCAGCGCCACGCCGCCCATGAGTGTGCTCCGGCCGATACGGGGCGTGGCAACAGCGGAGCACTGTCCCGGACAGGCCGGTTACCGTTCGGGCTGGTCACAGCTCTGTCCGGGACAGTGGCCGGCTTGTCCGGGACCAGGAGACGATGGCACTGCCGGTCACCTGCGGGACTCCGCGTACGGAACGCCGTGGGTAGCCGGGGTCAGGCCTGCCGCTCGAAGATGACCACGCAGCCGTCCGGCGCGGTCACTGTGAAGCGGTCGGCGGTGACCTCGATCGCGCAGCTGACGAGTTCGTCGCTGGACGTGCTCATCACCAGCGTCGTCCCGTCCGGCATCCAGGCCGTGCCCGCGTCCCACACCGGCAACCCCCGGTCGGGGTCGCACCTCCCGAGCTACCGGGTCCCGGGGCCGATGGTGAGCTCGGCCGGGTATGCGCGGGCGCACTCGGAGCCGGAGACGCGGCGCCAGCGGCCCGAGATGAGTCGCGGCTCGGACGCGCCCGCATCCGTCATGGTGAGGCCGGTCGTCGGTGGTGTCCGGCAGGGCAGACGTCGGTGTTCCGGCAGGCGGCCGGAGCGCCCCTGCCAGGGGTCCGCCTCTCCATGTTGCCGCGCTCCCTCGCCCGGCGCAGGCTGGGACGGTCGGGAGATCTCCGGTGCACCCGGCCCGATTACCCCCCGGGTGTACCCGGAGCCGAGGGGGCGGGGGGAGGCCGGGGGAGGTTGAGGGGGATCCGTAAAGGCGGGGGGCCTGTCCAGCCCGGGTACCGGACCATCCCGTACAGCGGACCATCGCGTGCACCGGACCCCAGGAGGGCACCATGTGTGACTGGGAACCGCAGCCCTACGTCGACCCCCGCCTGCTGCCGAACAGCGCCGACGTGGCGCCGGCCGGAGCCCCGGTCGCCGCCCCCATCACGGTCGAGGACGAGCTGCCGGGCGCGCCGGGCACGCAGCGCGGGAGCGCCGACGACCCCGCCGTGCCGCCGTTCCCGTCGCCGCTACCGTGCCGCCTGGACTTCCCCGACGGCTGCTACCAGGTGACGATCCGCCCGGACCTGGCCTCCTTCCAGAGCACCGTCGGCACCTTGCGCGTCGACCGGGCGGCACCGTCCGCCGGGCCCGACGGGGTGATCGTCAGCGGTGACCTGTACCGGCAGCCTCCATCCGTGGTGAACCCGGCCGGCGGCGGCCCGGGAGCGGCCGTCGGCGCCGTACTCGACCAGGACGCCCCGGTGCTCCCCGGCGCCCCCGGCGAGTCCGCCGCCGCGGCGGCCAGCCGGGGGACCTCGCCGTTCCCCCTCCCGCGGCCGATCCCGGTCTTCCCGCGCGACCGGTACCGCTCCTACCTCAAGGGCACACGCCTGGTGGTGCCCCGGGTCGCCCCGCCGGGACAGCCGTGCCAGGTCACCGTCGACGTCGACGAGTTCGACTACACGCAGCCGGCGACGGGTTCGTTCCAGGGCTCCTTCCCGTTCTCGCCCAGCCGTTCCCTGACGTTCGTCCTCAACCCGGTGCCGAGCACCTTCCCCACGCCGTTCCCCTCGGGACCGAGGTTCGAAGGCCGCGTCCTCGAGGGCGGCACCGACCGGGGCTCGGTCAGCCTGACCTGGACCTCGAGTTTCCTGCGCCGCGCCGTACTCGAGATAGACACCCTCAGGGGAGCCGTCGCCCCCCAGCCGGTACCCGACGCGGCCGGCACCGGCACGGAATTCTTCGACACCGTCTACGCGACGGCCGGCTGGCAGCTGACCATCGACCGCGCCGAGGACCAGGTCGACATCCCGGCGCCCACCGGCGTCAATCCCAGCGCCTGCTGGTCGCCCGGCGACCTGCACGCGCTCATGGCGGGCGTGCGCAAGGCCACCACCGATCTCGACGCCGAATGGCGCACCCACCTCGTCGTCGTCCCGGCGACCATGGGCTGCTCGCGCGGCGTCATGTACGACCAGATCGACGTGCCGCGCGAGGGGTCCGCCAGCTTCAGCGACGACGGCTACCCCGGCTCCAGCTCCTCGAACTTCGGGACCGCCGAGAATCAGCTGCAGCGCAACGTGCTGCGCGCCTACCTCCGCTCGGCCACGCACGAGGTGACCCACGCCTTCAACCAGATCCATCAGGAGGAAGAGACCGCGCCGGACAACTCGATCATGACCACCACGCCGAGCGTGGCCGACGTCCTGGGCGGACCCACCACCGGCGCGCCCGGGGTGTTCCCCGACCAGATCAACCTCGGCTTCAACACCACCGTGCGCAACCACCTGGCGCACATGCCCGACCCGGTGGTGCGGCCCGGCGGCTGGCCGTTCGGCGGCTGGACCCTTGTCGGCGCCCCGCAGGCGTCCGACCGCAACCTCTTCCATCCGAACGAGCTGAAGCTCGAGGTCGGCGCCGAGACAGGCCACGCGCCCCTGGGCGCTCCCGTCACCGTCTCGTGGAAGCTGACCAACACCTCCGGTGCCCCCCTGCTGGTTCCCAACGACGTCCGCATGGAGGCGCTGTTCACCACCATGTCGTGCGTCGACGAGAGCGGAGAGGACAGGCCGGTCCGCCCGTTCGTCATCACCTGCGAGGAAGCGAAGCTGGCCCCGCTGGAGCCCGGTGCCTCTCTGTCCGCCGACTACCGCGTCTTCTGGAGCTCCGACGGCTTCCCGCTCGAACGACCGGGCCGGCACACCGTGACGGTGACGGTCGCGTGGTCGGCCGGTGGCCTGCCGGTCGCGGTGACCGGCACCTGCGACATCTGGGTGGACCGCCCCACGACCGACGCCGAGAACCGGGACGCCGCCCTGGTCATGCACCCGGAGGTCGGCAAGTGGGTCGTGCTCGGCGGTGGGGCCCACCACCTCGAGGAGGCCGTCGACCGCCTGCGCAGGCTGGACAGCGGCGACAGGCGGAGCCTGGACCTGGACGCGGGCGTACGGTCGCGGGTCGCGGAGGCCTTCAGCGCGCTCGAGCTGATGCCGACGGGGACGGACACCACAGGGCCGGCGTGAGGCGGGCCGAAGACCTCACCGTGCGTAGGAGCCGAGGCCGACCAGGCAGTAGACGATCGAGCTGATGGTCCGCCCGCCCAGCGTCCTCTCGGACGAGTAGGCGTACTGCGTATCCGTGTTGCTCTTGCACCTGTTCAGGTCGGTCGTGCCGTGGAAGGTCTCGATCACCCGGTAGTGGGCGTCGGACGAGCCGCAGGCGACCACGTTGACGTTCTTCACGCTGACCGGAGTCCGTGAGTCGGGGATCGTTCCGCCGAGGCAGGTACCGGTCCGGTACGGGGTGTCGTCAGGGGTCGGATGCGCGTCGTGGCCGACGGCAGGGGCGGAGCGGAGGATGCCGCCACTGTGGACCGGGCGCGGGCTGGGACTGGGCGGGCCGGATGCCTTGGGTGACGCGTCGTCGTTCCGTGTCGCCACGATGACGGCGACCAGCGTGCCGAGTACGGCCAGGACGAGCAACGGCTTCGCCACCTGGCGCCCGCTGGGGGAGGGCCTCGGCCCTGGCGGCGGCGCGCTTCTGAAGCGGATCCGGATGTACGCCGTCCCGTGTTCGGTGGCGGCCTTGACGAGGCTCCCGTCCCGGACGGAGGGGATGCGAATGGTGGCCGTCCCCGTCGGTAAGCCGACGGTTCTGGTGACCCCGGATGCAGCCTCCTCCGGGGTCAGATACAACGTGACTTCTGTCGGCACCTGTTACTCCGGGGCTGGGGAACGACCATCTCCTTGAGCTTCCCGGATTGTCTTAGGAATTGAGGCCCTTGCCCAGCCCCTGGGACGGAGCGTGCCCGCCGTCACGCTCGGTGCGGCTCAGCCGACTCCGACGAGCAGCGGACCGAGCTGTGATTCCAGCCAGGACGGCAGGTCCAGCAGCCGCACGCCCTCCTGCTCGTTCGGGTCCGTTCGCGCGACCAGGCACACCATGTCCTCCGTGCCGGTGTTCACCGGCATGTGCGGGGTGTCGGCGGGGATGTAGATGTAGTCGCCCGCGTGCAGCACCACGTGCTGGGCCAGACCCTCACCGTGCCACACCTCGACCAGGCCGGACTGGACGAAGATGGCTGATTCGTGGCCCTCGTGCAGGTGAGGGCGCCCCCGGGTGCCGGCGGGCATCACCAGACGGTGGAGGCACAGCCGCTCCGACCCCGCCGACTCGGCGCTGATCCCCGCGCCGAACGTGCCGCCCTGGATGCCTTCGTACTGCCCGGTACGGACCACCGCGCACTGCTTCTGATCTGTCATGCGCGCAGTACAACAGCCTGTACACGACGTTCGATCACTTCGAGCCAGGTGACAAGGTCCGCAAGACCGTCCCGTCACCGCTGCCGCATGACGGGCTCGTGCCGGCGGGGTGCGGATCAGCCGAGTCGGCTGCGGCGCCGCCAGAAGGGATGTGCCTGCCAGCGGTGTTCCTGGGCGTAGGCGTGCGCGTGGTGGTCGCGGTAGGCGTCCGCGATGCGGGTGAGGAACGTGGTGTACGCCGAGAGGGCCTCGGGGGTGCCGCGCAGGCACAGGTCGACGGTGTGGCCCGCGCGGGCTCCCGTGTGCAGGGCTGTGAGGATTCCCTGGGAGGAGAGCGGGTCGAAGGCGAGGGCAGCGTCTCCCGCGGCGATCCATCCCGGTCCTGCCGGAGGGGTGAGGCGCAGCCCGTGGGCGGGGGTCCAGCGCGGTGCGGTGGCGGGTGGGGCGTATCCGGCCAGGCGGGTGCGGAGGTGACGGGTGCGCCCGGCCCGGGCCAGGAAGCCCTGGGGGGTGCGCAGGGCGGGGTCGGTGAGGTCGGCGTCGGTCAGGTGGGCGACGAGCCGCCCGGCGGGAATCCTGGCGGTGTACCACCAGCCCTGGGGCACCGCTTCCACGAGCGTACGCAGCTCCTCGTCCGCTGCCCGGCCGCTTCCTGCCGGGTGGGGGAAGAGGGCGAAGGCGGCCATGAGCCGGTCCTGTCGCCGGCGTACGGCCTGTCCGCGGCCGATGACGGCGCGACGGCCGGTCGCGTCGACGACCCAGGGGCTGTGCAGCTCTTCGACCAGGCCTTCGTGCCGGATGAACAGCCGTCGGTCCGTGCCGTGGGCGAGGTACTTCACGACGGTGGCCTGCCGGAGTTCCGCGCCCGCGGCCACCGCGGCATCGCGCAGTGAGGCGTCGAACCGGCGCCTGTCGAGGTGCCAGCCGTGGCCGTTGGGGTCGAAGAGATGGCTGCGGCCATGGAGTTCCGGCGACCCCCAGCAGGCGAGGGTTCCGGTGGACCGTAGGTGCGCGTCGGCCGTGAAGTCCGCCCACAACCCCAGGTCGTGCAGCAAGGGGCGAGCCGCGGGCGGCAGCGTCTCCCCGACCTTGAGCTGTGCGGCCTCCGGCCCTCCAATGCGGTCGTCGACGAGGAGCACGCGGCGGCCGGCCCGGGCCAGGGTCAGGGCCGCCACCGCGCCCGCGGGGCCGGCACCGGCCACCACCGCCTCGAAGCGCTCGGCCACCGGGGCACGGGCGGTGCCGCCGCTCACCGTCCGTCCGGGAAGCGCACGACCTTCTCGAAGTATCCCGCCAGCACTTCCTCACCGGGCAGATCCGTGCCGACGAGGGCGGAGTCCACGGCCTCGTCCCGCCGGGCGGGGTCGGCGGCCCCCGGAACGTGCAGGCACACCAGATTGCGCCGGTCGGACGGTGCGTGGTCGGGGGAGAAGCCCACTTCGGACTCCACCAGCATCGTCCGGGGGAGCTCGGGGTCGTCGGACGCCCCGTCGCGCCGCTCGAGGATGCCGAGCCTGCCGAAGTCCTTGACCATGGCGTTCATCTGGGCGACGGCGCTGGTGGCGGGCAGCCACCGGTCCCAGACGGCCCGGTTCTCGAACGCGGTTCGGCGTTCTTCGGCGGTGAGCGCAGTGTCGACGGCGGTCTCGTAGTCCGCCTCCGTCAGGACGTGGTTGGGCACCCGCGCCGGCCAGAAGGTGGGGAGGTAGGGGTCGTACCGCGGCCCGAAGCCCAAGTAGTAGCCGGAACGACAGCGTGCGGTGTCGGTCTGCCAGGGCACGGCCATCCACCGGGTCAGATCGCCCGGCCCCTGCGCGTACACCGGGCCGTCGACCGCGAGCGCCGTCTGCGGGGTGAGCGTCGTGCCGTACGCGGGCTCGGGCGCGGCGGGATCGCGGTGCCGCAGCCGGAAGGGCGCGGCGTACATGGTGGGGTGACGCATCGGCCAGGTGAACTCGCAGCCCGGGTGGAAGGCGTCGGCCACGCAGTAGGACAGGACGGCCCGGTCGAGCGTCCCGGGGCGTTCGGCCAGTGGCAGTTCGTCGAGGGTCCTGGGCGGGGTGGCCGCCGGGTCGTAGTCGGCGTCGAAGTCCCCGGCGGCCCATCGGGCGAGCAGCCGGTACTGCAGGGGAGTGAGCGTCAGGTGTTGCCGGGCCGAGACGGGCCGTACGCTCATCGCGTCCCCGTAGATCGCCGGCCACGGCACGGGGGAGAGGCCGTCGCGGTCGGTTTCGCGCATCGTCGCCCAGATCTGCTGGCGCAGCTCGGCGTTCCGCGGGTGGGGGTCGGCCAGCCGGGCGAGCCGGTCGGGGGCGAGGAGGTGTTCACGCCCGGCGTGTCCGAAGTGGGCGGCGATACCGCGGTTGACCCACTGCAGATCGCACAGGCGCCGCAGCAGCGGCAGGATCTCGCGGGTGAAGGAGACCCGCTGCGGCGGCGCGAGCGTCCCCGCGGCCACGAAGGTGTCGCGCATCAGGTCGTACATCGTGCGCACCGACTTCAGGTCCGGCGCGTAGTTCGGCGGAGCGACCACCACCCAGGCGGGATCGACGGGTACGGTGCGCCCGTCGATGCGGGCCTCGGCGGTCACCGGGCCGTCGGAGACGTCGTCGTGCCAGGTGTCGTTGTTGGCGAAGTGCCCCGCCGGCTTGTTCTCGAAGGAGGCGGAGACTCCGCGGCCGCCCAGGAAGACCAGCCGGCCGACGGCGTCCGTGCGCAGCTCGCCGAGGTAGACGGGCTTGTCCATGAAGGTGCCCGTGTCGAAGCGGTATTCGGGCTTCCCCGAGCGGTTGGCGCCGCGTACGGACCGGGGCCCGGGGTCGATGACCAGCCGGTGCCGCTGGTCGTCGGCGACCGCGGCATTGCGCGGCGTGGTCGCGGCGGCCTGGGCGGCCTCCGGGATGTCCAGGGCCAGCTGGAACTGGTACCAGGCGGCCTTCTTGTTGGCCACGTGCACGGTCCACCGGAGGTCGGCGTTGTCCGACGTCAGCTCGGCGACCGCCTCACCGGCGGCGTTGTAGCCGTACACGCGGAAGCGGGCGGCCTGCCGCTTGAGCGCCCCCGTCGCGTCCTTGTAGTTCCCGGTGGGCAGAGGAGGGGAATCGTCCACCTCGGGGCCGAGGAAGAACTCGTCGGCGCTGTCGCCGATCCGGGCCACGCCGATCGCGGGGTGCACCGCGGCCCGGACGATCCGGGTGTCACGACCGTGCGGCTCGGTGGACACCCCTCGCGCCGGACCGGGTTCGGCCGTAGGGACGCCGTTCGCGTCGCGGCGGCGTGTCGCGGAGGCCCGGTAGACGACCTTACGGGCCTCTGCGAGGCTGCCGACCGGCTGGTGCTCGGGCAGGCTGTGCCACGGGTTCCAGGCGAGGTTGTCGCCGTAAGCGTCCTGGCCGCGGGCGGCGGTGTCCTGCCGGTGCAGGGTCAGCCGCGCCACCCGCACGGGGGCGCTCTCCGATTCCTCCCAGCGCACGGTCGCGCGGTCCAGCGGCATGCGGGCCGGATCCGCCCGGAACTGCAGCATCAGATCGAACGCGGCCTCGCCCGCGGACAGCCGGTGCCGTAGATCGTCACGGAGGAACGAGGGGTTCTCCTCCGGCGGAGCCGCCTGGGGGTCACCGGCCGAGCAGCCCGCCGGCACGAGCTTGTACTTCACGTACCGGCCGGGACCGAAAGCGTACGGAAGCACGCCCCAGTACGTGGCGGTCAGCACGCTCTCCTCGAGCTTGCGCATGTCCCGCAGAATCTGGTCGGTGACCGGGTGGTCGCGCCGGTACGCCACGGGGTCCTGCTGGAACTCGCAGAAATCCCGGGCCGTGTCGACGAAGAACACGTCGTGGTTCTGCAGGATCAGGTCCTGGGTGTCCGCCCGGCTCTCCTGCTCGAGCAGCTTGGGCCCCGGCACGTCGAACAGCTTGATGCCCACGCCGACGGTCCTGCGCAGGTCCGGCCGGTCCGGCAGGACGTCGCTGGAGAACCGCACCCAGGCCGTCAGGCCGCCTTCCTGCTCCCCGGCGGCCTTGAGGAAGCCGACGCACAGCTCCGGCGGGAGCCCGGGAGCGACCGTGAGCACGCCGCGGGCGACACCGTGGTACTTGACGAAGACCGGCCGCAGGACCGGATCCTGCCCTTGCGAGATCCGGCCGCCCATCCGCTTCTCCACGAACTCGGCCACCAGCGACGCGACGGGGTCGGTGGCACAGTCCGGCAGCGCCTCCGGGGAGTCCCCGGAGGCGGTGGGCATCCCGGTCATGACCTGACCCTCCTGTCGGTGGAGCGGACAGCGGGCCGTTCGCGCCCGGCTGGCATATGCCTGCCCGCGGCGCGACCGCCATAACGCACAATGCGAATATCGGACTAATCGGGGTGATGGGACGCGGCCGGCGGCGACAGTGTCGCGGTGACCGCGACCGTCGTGTAGCGCATCGTGAAGCCGCCGCCCATCGCATCGATGGCGGCCCCGACGTCGGCCAGCACTTCCGCCAGCTTGTCCTGCGGGAGCCGGGTGAGGGCACCCTGGGTGGGCATCTGGTCCAGCCACGCGTCCCGGGTGTAGGTCCACTCCCAGTCGAATCGCCACTGCTCCGGGGCGCTGAACCCGCCCACCGCACGGATCCCGTCGGCGGCCTTGGCGAACAGTGCCTGGTACACGTCCAGGGTGTGCCGCACCGCCCGGAGGTCGAAGGACGAGTCGGGCATCGCCTGCCGGTACGCCGTGGCGAAGGCTTCCGCCACCTCGGGCGGAAGCCGGAACACGTTCCAGAACGCCGCCAGCCGGCCGCCGGGCCGCAGCACCCGCGCGGCCTTGGCCGCTCCCGCCACCGGGTCTATCCAGTGCCAGGCCTGGCCTGCGACGACCGCGTCGAATTCCCGGCCGGCCGGATCCCAGGCCTCGAACGTCGCTACGTCGACCCGGCCGCCGAGCCGCCGCGCCAGGCCGGCCATCCGCGCGTCGGGCTCGACTCCCAGCACCCTGCAGCCGGCCGCCTGGAACTGCCGGGCGGCAATCCCGGTGCCGCATCCGACGTCGAGAACGTCGGGGCCGGGGGTGCCCGGGCCGGCGGCGATGATCCGGTCCACCAGGGCTTGGGGATAGCGGGGCCGGGCCCGGTCGTAGCGTTCGGCGTCCGAGCCGAACGACTCGGCCACGTCCCGATGTTGATGGCTCTCGTTCCGGGAGCGGTGAGCTAGCTCCGGGGGTAAAGTGGGCATGCGCCCACTATGGTGGGCGCATGCCCACTCGTCAACGGGTGGGCCCGGCGCGAGAAGGAGGAACGGGCGCTATGCCGACAGGGGTGGCCATGCGCGACGCGCGCGATCAGCTGTTCGATGCCGCCGAGCGCGTCCTGCTCCGGGACGGGCCGAGCGCGCTGACCAGCCGGGCGGTCACCACGGAGGCGGGGTGCGCCAAGGGGGTCCTGCACCGGCACTTCACCGACTTCGACGCCTTCCTCGCCGAGCTCGTACGGGACCGCATCGGCCGGCTCGACGACCAGGCCGCGGCCCTGCGCGACCGTGCCGGGGCCGGCACCCTCGCCGACAACCTCGCCGACGCGCTGACGGCCCTGTTCGGCTCGGTCGCCGTGGCGATCGTCGGCCTCGTCACCTCCCGGGACGACCTGCGCGCCCGGCTCCGCCGCACCACGCCGACCGGCATCCCGCTGGTGACGGAAGCCACCGCGATGATCGCCTCCTACCTCACCGCCGAGCGGGAGCTGGGCCGCATCACGGCGGACGCCGACGTCGATACGCTCGCCCCCACGCTGATCGGGGCGGTGCACATGCTGTTCGCCGACCGGAAGGGCACTCCGCCGGAGACGGAAGCCGTCCGCAGGACGGTGACCACGGTCATCGCCGCCGTCGTGTGAGAACCGCGGCGGCCTGCCGGCCACGGCTGCCGGCCCGGTCAAAGGCGGTTCAGCCGCGCCACGAGGATCGCGGCGTCGTCCGTGGAACTGGCCGGGCGGGCCGCCACGAGAGCGTCGCACACCTCGTTCAGGGGTGCCCTCGGGTCGTGCACGGCGCGGCCCAGGACCTCGATGCCGTGGTCGAGGTCGAGCGTGCCGCCTGGATCTTCGATCATCCCATCGGTGTAGAACACCAGCAGGCTGCCGGACGGGAGGGCGACCTCGGTGTCGGTGTACACCTGGTGCAGGCCCATGCCCAGGGGCGGTCCCGGCTCGATGCGCAGAGGGCCGGCTGCCCCGTCCGGCCGGATCACCAGGGGCGGCGGATGCCCGGCCAGCGCGAGGCGGCACCGGCCGGTGGCACCGTCGTAGACCGCGCAGGCGCATGTCGCGGCGAGGTCACCGGGGTCGCCGGTGAACAACTGGTCGAGGCGGGTGAGCAGTTGGCCGGGGGGCATGCCGACCGAGAGGAGTGCGTGGGCGCTGGAGCGGTAGCGGCCCATCGCGGCGGCGGCCTGTACGCCGTGGCCCATCACATCGCCCACACCCAGGCCGACCCTGCCGCCGGGCAGCGGGATCGCGTCGTACCAGTCGCCTCCGGCCAGGGCATCGTCCTCGGCGGGACGGTAGCGGTAGGCCAGGTCGAACCAGCGGGCGGACGGTAGCCGCGCCGGCAGCAGGTGGCGCTGGAGAGCGAGGGCGGCAAGCCGTTCACGCCGGTACAGCAGGGCGTTGTCGATGGCGGTGGCGGTACGGGCGGCGATCCCCTGGGACAGGAGAACGTCCTCACTGCTGAAGGGAGTGCCGTGCCGGAGGAAGGTGACCGCTCCGAGGACCTCGCCGGTCGTGATCAGGGGCACTGCGACGCCATGCCGTGAGGCCGCATCGCCGTCGCCTTCCTTCGTCTCGAACACCACGGGCGTCATCGAAGCGACGCACTCGGCGACGGCCGGGCCGGCCGGGCGCGGGGGCGGCAGTTCCTCTTCCGGCCGTGGAGCGCGGGCGCTCGAGGGGAGGGCGAGCGGGTGGAAGAGCGGCGGGTGAGAGCCGGCGTGCCGCTCGTCCGGCTTCAGCGCGTCGTGCGGTTCGGAGCCGGCGGCGACCGACGCGGGGGAGCCCTGCAGCAGATCGACGGCGACCGAGTCGGCGAACTCCGGAACGCACGCCGCAGCCACCTGGCCGGCGACGGCACGAGGATCCAGCTGCCGGCCGATCCGGGCCCCGACCCGCCCCAGCAGGTCGAGTCTGCGCCGGCTGCGGGCCATGTCCAGCAGCTCGCCCGTGGAGTCCAGCAACTCGTGGACGAAGCCCCCCACTCCCCGGATGGTGCCGTCGGCCTCCCGGAGAGGGAACAGGGTTCCGACGACCGCCATCGCCTCGCCATCCGGTCTGACCGCGGAGACCCGCAGGCTGTCGACGGTCTCACCGTGATCCACGACGCGGCGCAGCACCTGTTCGTACGCCTGCGGGTCGGGCAGCGTGAGCACGTCGGCCACGCGGCGCCCCAGATGCTCCTCGACGGACTTGCCGTTGAGTCGGGCGCAGGCGCTGTTGACGAACCGGAAGCGGAGTTCGGTGTCGAGTACGGCCAGGCCGACGGGCGTGGCGTGCACAAGCCGCTCCACCGCGGCCGGGTCGCACCCGCCGACCGGCTGCGCCTCGAGAGGTGCCACGGCAAGCACCCCGTCGCCGTCCGCGAGCGGAACCGCGACGGCGTACCAGGCGACGCAGCGGCACGTGCCGTCGCGTCGACGCAGCCAGTCGGTGCGCACGTCGCCGGGCGTACGCAACAGCGCCCGGACGAGCCCGGCGCCCCGCAGCGTCACCTTGTCGCCGAGCAGAGCCGCGTCCTGACCGATGATCTCCCGGTCCGCGTAGCCGGTGAGCTCCCGCGCCCCCGTGCTCCACTGCTGTACGCGCCCGTCCGGGTCGATGAGCACGGTGGCGAGGCCGGTGTGACCAGCCGCAGACGGGGGTTCATCCATGCACAGCATCCTGCCGTTCTGAACGGGCCCGGCGTACGGAAGGACACGGGTACCGGCCCCCGGGCCGTGACGAGAAGGGGTGCGCATGTCATGAACCGTGGCCGCGGCGGTCAGCAGCGCAGGCGGCGGAGGCCTTCGTCGGTGCCGACGAGGGGGCGGTAGCCGAGGAGGGTGCGGGCCGCGGTGATGTCGAACCAGTGGGCCCGCACCGCTCCGGCCACGACGAGCCGGGTCACCGGCGGTGCTCCCGGCAGGTGCAGCACCCGCCATCCCGCGTCGCAGATCGCCCCGGCGGAGCGGGCGAGCGGTACGGGGACGGGCAGCAGGCGGGGGGCGTACCCCAGGGCGTGGAAGAGGCCGGTCAGCCACCGGGCGAGGGTGCGGGGTTCGTCCTGGGTGACGAAGTAGGGGCGGCCGGCGGCGGGGCTCCCCGGCGTGACCCGGTCGAGGGCGAGCAGATGGGCGTGGACGGCGTTGTCGATGTGCACGGTGTCGATGCGTTTCCGGCCGCCGCCGGGGAGGGGGAGGACACCCCAGCGGGCCGCGCGCAGCAGCCGGGGGACGAAGTGGGGGTCGCCGGGGCCCCAGACGCAGTGGGGGCGGAGCGCGGCGGTGGCGAGGACGGGCCCGTCGGCGGCGAGCACCAGACGTTCCGCGGCGGTCTTGGAGGCGGGGTAGGGGCCCAGGGGGACGGGGGCGTACGGGAGCGATTCGTCGCCGCCGTCGATGTCGTCCTCGCCGAGGACCACGCTGGGGCTGGAGGTGTGGATCAGGGTGCCCACGCCGTGGCGGCGACAGGCGTCCACCACGTGCCGGGTGCCGGTGACGTTGACGTCGTGGAAGCGGACCGGCGCCCCGCCGGGGGCGACGTGGGCGGCGGTGTGCACGACGGCCTCGTGCCCGGCGACCGCCCGGCGCACCGCCTGGGCGTCCCGTACGTCGCCCAGCCGCTGCTCGACGCCGAGAGCGGCGAGGTCCGGGCTGTGGTGCCGGTGGAACGTGCGCACGGTGTGACCCGCCGCGAGCAATCGCCGGCACAGGGCCTGGCCGAGAAAGCCGCTGCCGCCGGTGACCAGGACCCTCATGGCAGGCTCCGGCGGGGTGCGGCCGGGCGTGGTGGGGGAGGAGAGGTGTCCAGGAAGTGACGGATGGCGGGGACGAGTTCGGCGCGCGCGTCCTCCAGCACGTAGTGGCCGGCGTCGGGGTAGCGCAGGACGCGGGCGTGGGGGAAGCGCCGCTGCCACTCGTCGGCCAGCGGTGGCCGCAGCACCGGATCCCGCATGCCCCAGCCGACCAGCAGGGGATGCTGCCGCAGGGCACGCGTGAGGTGCTGCAGGAGGGTCATCATCGACCACCCCGGCACTTTGCGCGTGAGGGGGACGTCGCGGAGCAACCGGGTCTGGGCGGTCCGGTGCCGGCGGTGCCGGTGAGGGGCGGCGAAGGCGCGGCGCACCTCGGCGGGCCGGGGCGTCGTGGTGCCCAGGCGGGCGGCTCCCCGTACCCAGCCGGGGGTGTAGTGCGCGGCCACCGCGCTCGGCAGGGGGCGTTGCAGCAGGCGGAACCAGCGCGGCGGCAGGCCGTCGGCGGGGAAGGGGAAGGCGAGCGTGTTGAGGGCGACCAGCCGGTCGACCCGGTCCGGGTGGAGGCAGGCCCAGGTCAGCGCGATGGGGCCGCCCCAGTCGTGGCCGATCACCGTCCACCCGTGCTCCGGGGCGCCCCGCTCGGCGATCAGATGGTCCACCAGGTCGTCCAGGGCGGCCACTTGGGATCCGATGAGGAGCGACGCCGGGAGAGGGGCGTGGTCCTGGGAGAGCCCCATGCCGATCAGGTCCGGGGCGATGCAGCGGTAGGCGTCGTCGATCTCCGTCACCAGGTGGCGCCAGATGTAGCTCCAGGCGGGGTTCCCGTGGACCATGAGCACCGGCGGGCCCGTGCCCTCGTCCACGAAGTGCATGCGGGCAGCGGGGTGATCGAACCACTGTGAGACGTAGGGGAACCGGGGCCAGGCGGTGGTGGTGCGGGTGGTCGGGGCGGGCATGCGGTCGGCCTTTCCTCGGGGCCTGAGGCGACGCGTGCGGTGTGCTCCAACCGCTATGTCTCGTCCGCCGTGACCGTCTTCATGTGCGGGCGCGGGCCCCGACGCGCGATGGCGGTCCTGATTCACACCTGTGGGTGATGCCCGGTGTTGTTCGCGGCCGCATGCTGGGGTCACTGGCCGTGCGTTCGCGGACGACGGGAGGTGCCCCGAGGTGGCGTCACTGGTGACGGACGTGCTGGGGGAGTTCGCGCGGCACCCCGAGCAGGTGTGTCTCCGGTATCCCGTGTCCGGAGGGGAATTCGGGGCGCTCACCCGTGCCGAAGCGGCGGCGCTGAGCCTGTCGACCGCCGCCGCGCTCGACCGGGCCGGCATCCGGCCGGGTCACCGGGTGGCGGTTCTGACCCGAGACCCCGTCGAACTCGCCGTGGGCGTCGTCACGTTGATCGGCACGGGAGCGGTCCCGGTCCTCGTCGACGGCTCCCTTCCGCTGGCGGTGATGAGACGATGCCTGGCCGCGGCGGCCCCTGACGCGGTGCTGGGCGAGCCGCTCGCGGATCTCGCCGGACGGCTCACCGGCTGGGGCGGGCGAGGGGTGCGTCGGCGCCTCGCCGTCGGCGCGCCCGTGGTCTGGCCCGGTCCGTCCCTGGACAGGCTGCGCCGGCGGGTGACGCCCCGACGGGAGCTGACCGATCCCCCCGACGACGCGACGGCGCTTATTGTCTTCACCTCCGGCGCGACGGGGCCGCCCAAGGGCGTCGTCCACCGGCACACCGCTCTCCGCGCGGTGGCCCGGGCGTTCACCGAGGGGCTGCCGCCTGCGCGGGAGCTCTCGGTGGCCGCCTTCGCGCCGGCCGCGTTCCTCGGTCCGCTCCTCGGCACCACGATGGTCGTCCCCCGCCTCGACCTCAGGCGGCCCGCCCGGGTCCGTGCCCACGCGCTCGCGGAGGCCGTGCTCCGCACCGGCGCCGGGACGCTGTGGGGATCGCCCGCACTGGTGGACCGTCTGGCCCGGCACTGCCACCGCACCGGCACGGCGCTGCCCACCCTGCGGCACATCCTCTCCTTCGGCGCCACACTGCCCTATCCGGTGCTCGACCGGGTGCGCGGCTGCCTGCCCGACGTGACCGTGCACAGCGTCTACGGCGCCACCGAGGCCCTGCCGGTCAGCGCGATCGACCATCATGAACTGCTCGCACTGCGCCCCGCCACCGTCGGCGGCCACGGGGTCTGCCTGGGCCGCCCCCTCCCCGGCGTCGAGGTCCGCGTTCTCCCGCCGGACCACCCCGCCGGGCCGGGGGCGCCCGGGCTGCGGTGTGGTGCCGTCGGCGAACTCGCCGTCACCGGTGAGTACGTCAGCTCCGGCTACCTCGACCCGGCGGCCACCCGGGCGGCGAAGGAACGGGGCGCGCACGGCGAGGTCGTCCACCGGACCGGCGACGCCGGGCACCTCGACGAGCAGGGGCGCATCTGGTTCCACGGCCGCCTGGCACACCGGGTGCCCACGACGGACGGGGAGTTGTTCACCGAGCGGGTCGAGCCGGTGCTCGAGGAAGTGCCCGGGGTGCGCCGGGTTGCGCTGGTCGGTGTCGCGTCGTCCGGCGACCGACGCCCCGTCGTGGTCGTGGAGTGCGAACGGTCCGGCCCCGGCCGCGCGGAGGTGCGGCGTGGCGTGCGCAAGGCGCTCGCCGACGGGGCCGGGGGTGCCTCGGCGGACCTACCCGTGCTCTTCCACCGGTCGCTGCCCGTCGACCACCGGCACGGAGCCAAAATCGACCGCGCCCGGCTCGCCCGCTGGGCCGCCCCCCGGGTTTCTTGGCAGTGACGGCACCACACTCGGAGGACGGGCGATCGTCATCGCGGGGCTCGGCCTCCCCGGTTCAGCCGTTCCGGCTCCGGCGGGCGGGTGCCCCGGCCGAGGTGGTGCTGCCCGTACGCCGTCCATGCCCGTCGGTTCAGTGCGGCGTCATCCATCACAACTCCCCTTCCCCTTCCCCGTCCCGGCCGTCTCGCCCGGTCGGCGCTGCCCGGGCACGACGGCGTCCTGGAACTGGGCGCGCTGCATCTCGTACAACTCCCGGAAGACCCCGGCGGTCGGGTGGTGGTGCAGTTCCTCGAAGGTGCCGCTCTCGCGCAGTTCGCCGTCCTCGAGCACGTGGATGAGGTCGGCGTGCCGTACGGAGGCGAGGCGGTGGGTGATCAGGACGACGGTCTGGCCGCCGTCGGCGAGTTTGCGGATCTGGTCGAAGACCTCCAGCTCGGCTTTGGCGTCGAGGGCTGAGGTGGGCTCGTCGACGATGAGGATCTGGGCGTCGCGGTAGCGGGCACGGGCGATGCCCAGCTTCTGCCACTGGCCTCCCGACAGCTCCCGGCCGCCCTTGTAGCCCTTGGTCAACAGGGTGTCCCAGCCTCGGGGGAGTTCGGCGACGACCTTGTCGGCCCCCGCGTACGCGGCGGCCCCCTCCAGAGCCTGTTCGTCCATCGGCCGCTCCGCCCGGCCGATGGCGATGTTCATGCGGCAGGTGAACGGCCACCGGTGAAAGTCCTGGCCGACCACCGCGATCCGGTCCCACAGCTGGGCGCGGTCCAGGTCGCGGGCGTCGACGCCGTTCCAGCGGATGACGCCGCCGTCGTCCGGGTGGTAGAGGCCGGCCAGCAGCCTGGAGACGGTGGTCTTGCCGGAGCCGTTCTCGCCGACCAGGGCCACGATCTTGCCCATGGGAATGTCGAGGGTGACGTCCCTCAGGGCCGGCCGGTCTGCCTTGCGGGTGTCCTCCGGTTCGTCGGCCGGGTCGTTGCCGGCCGGGTCGTTGTCGGCGGGGTAGTGGAAGGTGACGTTCTCGAAGCGGATCAGCGCCAGGTCGTCGGGCACGGGCATGCCTCCGACGGGGATCGCCTGGCGGGCCGCCTCCAGGAAGAGGCGTTCGAGGTCCTGCACGTAGCACGCCTGCTCGTACAGGTTGTTGACCTGGAGGACCAGGGTGGACAGGCTCTGCCCGCCGGTGCGGATGGCCAGGACGGCGGTTCCCGCGACCGACAGCGCCATCATGCCCGTGGCCAGCAGCGTGCCGAGGGCGATGTAGGTGAGGGTGGCGGCGATGCCGGTCAGGGCGGAGGCGACCAGGCGGACGCGGGCGCGGCTGGAGGCCAGGCGGGACTGCTCGGTCTCGTACGCCTCCGACATCCGCCGGAAGTGGTGGAGCAGGAACGGGCCCACGCCGTGGACCCGGATCTCCGGCGCGGGGCCTGTCCTCATCAGGGAATCGCCGAGCAGCCGTCCTGCCCGCGAGTGCTGCATCCACTGCTGGTAACTGGCGTACCGGGCCCGCGAGTTCCGTAGAGACGCCCATGAGCGGGGGAGGGTCATCAGCACCAGGAGGGGCAGAAGCGCCGGGTGGAGGACGGTGAGGACTCCGGCGGCGGCCACGAATGACACGAGAGAGCCGACGACTCCGGTGCAGGAGCCGACCATGCGGCGGGCTTCACTGGCGCCGATCCTGGCACTGTCCATGAGCCTGTTGAAGCCGGCGTCCTCGATCGCCGACAGCTCGACGTTGCTCACGCGGGTGAGGTACATCTCGGTGGCGACCCGCTCGACCTTCGGCTCCAGCCGCCCGGTGCCGGACGTCGATGCCGCTGACGCGACCGCGCCGATGATGCCCGTGATCGCGACGCCGATCATGGCGGGGATCGCCGCCCGCACGCGGTGCTCGATGGTGCCGGTGGCCAGCACGGTGGCCAGGACCGAGTTGACCGCGACCAGGCCGACGGCCTGGCTGATCCCGCGCGTCAGCTCGCCGGCGCCGACCGTCCACATCGCGCGGCGGTCGGCACGCCACGCCAGGCGCACGGTGAACGCCACCAGGCGCGGGAGCTGCAGGGCCATCGCCCACAGCGACATCCGGAAGTACGCGTCCCTGTGGTCGGCCCACCGCGCGTTGTACAGCAGCGGCCCGCCGAACAGCAGCCGCTCGGACGCCGACCCTTCCACGGAGTCCGGCCGCTCGTGCGGGTTCTTCGTCTTGAGCTTCATGCCGTGCCTCCCGCGGGGGTGGTCGGCCGGCATTCGAACAGCAAGGGCACCCTCGTGTCGCTCGTACGGCAGGTGTGACGGTGACGCACTTCGCCTCCTCGTTGACGCGTGGATCGGACGAGTGATCGGAAAACGACCCCCGATCGGGCCAAGTCACGGGCTCTTGAGGGCGTTTCGTCGCGCCTAAGTTCGATGAGATGTCAATGAGGCTGTGACCGCGGGGCAGGAGCTCGGGCGGGCTGTGTGCGATTCACTCGGCCGTGGCTGCTCACTCGTTTCGGGGATTGCGTTGCGCACGGAAACGACGGACTGCCGCCCGCCGCCCGGGAGCTGCCGGGCGGCGCGTGGGGTGACTTTGCAGCCGGCCGGGTGACGGAGCGATTCTCAGCAGCCCCATGTCGTTGTCAGTGGTCCCGTGCATCATCGAGCCATGACTGAGAGCACCACCGACGCGCTGCACGCGCTCGCCCGCGAACACCTGCCGCACGAGATCGCCGAGCGGTGGATCGGGTTGCTGCGGCCGGGCCTGGGGCTGGAGAAGGCCGCGGATCCGGGGGCGGATGCGGTCGTCGGCCGGCTCGGCGGCCTGCCGGAGCTTCCCGGGGACGAGGAGTGGCCGGCATGGGAGGGGCACGGTCCGCTCTCCTTCATCGCTTCCCTCGACTGCGCCGCGCTGCCCTCCGCCGCCCTCGACATCGCCCTGCCGACGGACGGCACACTGGCCTTCTTCCACTTCGACGGGCAGCTGGACGACGGCCGTGCCAGGGTCTCGCCCCACGAGCCCGACAGCCGGGCGGCGGCGCGCGTGCTGTACGTACCGGCGGGCGTTCCCCTCGTCGAGCGGGCGGCGCCGGCGGGAATCCGGCCCTACCGCGAGGTGCGGCTGACAGCGCGCGTGGAGACGACGGCCCCCTATCCCTGGCATCCGGTGGTCTACCGGGAGTTCGCGCCGATGCCCGGCGACCATCCGCTGTGGGACGAGGACTTCCGGGAGGCCCTGTGGGACCTTCCGGGCGCGGGGCACCGCGTGGGAGGCCACGCCGATCCGGTGCAGGACGATGTGGAGTCCGAGGTCGCCGGCGCTGCCCTGGGCAACCCGCCGAACGACGACCCCCGCATCGGCGAGGAGGCCCTGCGCTGGGTGCTGCTCGCCCAGATCGACTCGGACGACGACGCCGGCATGATGTGGGGCGACTGCGGAGCCCTGTACTGGCTCATACGCCCCGAAGACCTGGCCGCACGCCGCTTCGACCGTGCCATGTTCACCTGGCAGTGCAGCTGAATCCGGCGCGGGCTCCCGACCCGCACCCGGACGCCGGGGAAGGGCGTCAGGGAGACGGGTGGATGCCCAGGCGGTCGTGGATCAGCTGGGCGAAGTGGGTCAGTGTGCGTCCGCTGCCCATGAGTTCGCTGGGCGGAATGTGGATGTCGAAGTATTCGCGGGCGTGGAGGATGAATTCGGCGCCCATGAGCGAGTCCAGGCCGAAGTCCTCGAGGGGACGGTCGGGGTCCAGTTCGGACGGATCGGTGTGCAGGACGGTGGCGAGGTGCCGGCCCAGGATGTCGATGATGGCCCGCACGGCGTCCTCGGGCGACATCGCGGCCAGGGTACGGGTCAGTTCCTCACGGGTGTCGTCGGTGTCCGCAGCGCCGGAAGGGACGAGGCCGGCGTAGCGGGGGGTGGCGAGGAGCGGGAGCAGACGACGGGCCCGGGTCCAGCGGTAGCGGCCGATGCCGGCGACGTCGGTGTCCGTCGCCAGGAGGTCGTCGGCCGCCGCGAAGGCCTCGCCGGGGGCGATCGGTTCGAATCCGAGTCCGGTCATCGTGGCCGTCAGGCCGCTGCGGGCGACGTACCCGGTGTCGCCGATCGGGCCCCAGGCGATCGCGGTGGCGGGCCGCCCGGCGTAGCGGCGGGCCCGTGCCAGGGCCTCCAGGTAGGCGTTCGCGGCGACGTACGGCGCCTGCGCGAGATTGCCGGTGGCCGCCGTGACCGATGAGTACAGCAAGAACAGGCTGAGGTCGTGGCCCGCGGTGAGCCGGTCCAGGACGTCGGCCCCCGCGGCCTTGGGGGAGAGGACGGCGGCGAAGCGGTCGTCGCTCAGGTCGGACAGTGGCGCGTCGTCCAGGTGCATGGCGCAGTGGACCACCCCGCGCAGGGGATGCCCGGTGGCGTCCACGGCGGCGATCACCCGGCGCATGGCGTCCTCGTCGGTGACATCGGCGGCGTACGGCGTGGCCCGTACGCCGCGCCGGGCGAGCCGCTCCAGCACGTCGCCGGCCTCGGGCGCCCCGGCCCCTCGACGGCCGACCAGCGCCAGGTGGCGGGCGCCGCGGTCGGCGAGCCAGCCGGCGGTGGCCGCGCCGAACCCTCCCAGCCCGCCGGTGATCAGATACGTACCGTCCCCGTCCAACACCGGTACGGCCGTGAGGGGTTCGACGGGCACGGGCTCGTCCAGCGGGTCGAACGCGATGACGACCTTCCCGGTGTGGCGGGAGTGCTGCAGCAGCCGGAAGGCCTCGTCGACGCGGGAGGCGGGATGGACGGTGTGCGGAAGCGGACGGTAGTCCCCGGTGGCCACCTTCGTCGTGGTGTCGTGCATCAGCCGGCGGCCGCGCACCGGGTCGAAGACGATGCTGTCGAGGTTGAATCCGAGGAAGGTGATGCTGCGGTGGAAGGGGCGCAGCAAGAGGGGGTTGTTGAAGAAGATGTCGCGCTTGCCGAGTTCGATGAAGCGGCCGTTGGGGCGGAGCAGGTCGAGGCTCTGGGCGATGGCCTCGCCGCTGAGGGAGTTGACGACGATGTCGACGCCCCGTCCGTCGGTCAGTTCCCGCACGCGGGGCGCGAAGTCCAGGGTGCGGGAGTCCAGGGCGTGCTCGACGCCGAGGGTGCGCAGGAGGTCGCGTTTGGCCTCGGTGCCCGCCGTGGCGATCACGCGCAGGCCCAGGTGCCGGGCGCACTGGACGACGGCCAGGCCGACGGCCCCGGCCCCGCCGTGCACCAGCACGGTCTCGCCGGGCAGTGGCCGCGCCTCGTCGACGAGGGTGTGGTGAACGGTGAAGAAGGCCACCGGGAAGGTCGCCGCCTCGGCGAAGCTCATGCCGTCGAGGACGGGGCAGGCGGTGAGGGCGGGCATGACGGCGTGGGAGGCGAGCGCCGCGGACATCAGCCCGCAGACCCGGTCGCCCACCGCGAAGCCCATGACCCCGTCACCGACGGCACTGACGACGCCCGCGCCGTCGGTGCCCAGCCCGCGGCTGAGCGGCGTGCCCTCGACGGCTTCGGGCGGCAGCAGTCCGTTGGCGCGCATCGGGTCGCGGTAGTTCAGCGCGACGGCGCGCATCTCCACCACGATCTCGCCGGGCCCCGGGCGGAGCGGTTCCGTCTCCCGCCACACGAGCCGGCGGGAGAGCCCGGGGTTGCGCACTTCGAGGACGTACGGCGTACGGGCCGGGACGGCGGCGGGCTGGTCGGCCGGGCGCTGGACCTGGCGCGGTACGAACCGGCCGCCCCGGGTGAGCACGACCTCGTCCTCGTCCGTGGGCATGAGCAGCTCGTCGGCCAGCCGGCGGGCATCGGCGGCCGGATCGCCCGTGCGGTCCAGGGAGATCCGGCGCATCCGGAGTCCGGGCTGTTCGTTGGCGAGGGTGCGGGCGGTGCCCCACACGGCCGCGTCGGCGGGGTGGGCGGGGCGCTCCGGGGCGGGGAACAGTCCGCTGGGACGGGTGACCAGCCACACGTGGGGGCGTGTGCCCTCCGGCCGTTCGGCGCAGACGGCGGCGAGGGCGCGCAGGACGGCGGCGCGGCGTGTCGTACGGGAGACGGTCTCGCGAGGGCCATCCGGGCCGTCCGGGTACGGGGACGCGCCCAGGAGGAGGACGAGGCCCGTGGGGTTCGCGGACAGCGCGGCGGCCCAGGTGGACGCCTCGTCGCCGGCGCCGACGACCGCGCAACCGCTCAGTAGACCGGACAGGGCGTGAGCCGTCGGTGCCTCGTCGGGGGTCTCGGTGGCGACGACCCAGGTGGTGGCCGGTTCCGGTGCATGCGGGTCGTCCGGTGCGCCCGAATCCGCTGCGCCCGGATCCCGTACGGACGATGCGCGCGGTACGGGACCGACCGCCGGAGGGCGAACCGCGGCGGCCAGCAGCACGGAACGGTCGTCGGTCCCCGTCCGCACCGTACCCGCGAAGCCGCACTCCCCGAGCAGAGCAACCCACCGGTCCTGGGACAGCAGCGACGTCTCGGGGCGCAGGGTGTGGTCGTGGCGCTGCCAGAAGGCATCGGTCGCGCCGAAGAGGAGGGCCGTCCGCCGCGCGTCATGGGACTCCGCGGCGAGCAGGTGACCGCCGGGGGCGAGCAGGGTGCGGACGCGGCCCAGCGCTTCGGTCAGATCGGCCGCGGTGTGCAGGGCGTCGTCGGCCACGACCACGTCGAACCCGCCGTCGCGGAAGTCCTGGGCGAGGGGATCGGTGTCCAGGTCGAGCGTCCGGTACTCGACGAAGTCATAGGCGGCGAAGCGGTGTCCGGCGGCGGCGAAGCCGGCTGCCGAACGGTCGGTGCACGTGTAGCGGGTACGGTCCGCAGGCAGTAGGGGGAGCAGCGCCGCGGTGAGGGCGTGGGCACCGGCGCCGAGCTCCAGTACGCGCAGGGGGCGGTCGTCCGGCCAGCGGCGGACGATCTCGCCGAGCAGGGCCTGGGCCACGCGATGGGCGAAGCGGTGGAGAGGTGCCGCTTCGCGCAGCTGCTCGTACGCGGGGTCACCGGGCCGAAGGAGCGGTCGCGCCTCCGCCGCGTCGTCGCGCAGTACCTCCGGCAGGTGCCGCAGATGCGAGTTGAGGTGCGTGGTCTCGGTGATGAACGCCGGATGATCCTCCACCAGCGCCCTCAGCAGCTCCTCGGAACGCGGTCGTCGACCGGTCAGTCGCCACCGGCCGTCGTCGGCGAGGCGGGCCAGGTCGTACTGTGCGACGAGCGGGAGCATCAGGCGCGCCAGCCGGCGGTGCCGGGGCTGAAGTCCCCCCGCCGTGAGGTCGGAAAGGCCGAACGGGGCGGCCGGGTCGGCGAGCAGCCCGGCCACCGCCGCGGCCCAGCAATGGGCCGCCGTCTCGTTGACCGCGGCCGTGAAGCGCTCGTGACCCGTCTCCCGCAGGGCGTCGCGCAGCCGGGCGATCCGGTCCCGCGCGGCGGCCGCCAGACCGGCGGGCGGGGGCAGCGGCGAGGGGGCGGCCGGGACGGCCGGGTGCGGGGCGGCGCGCAGGACCGTGTGCTGGACGGTCAGCGGGGTGTGGTCGGTGTTGTACGTACGCCGCGTACGGAACCCCGCGATCTCCGCGGTGACCGTCCCGTCCTCGTCGGCGTAGACGACGTCCCAGCAGTACTCCGTCTCGGTGTGGCTGCGCCGGCGCAGGTGCATGACGCCGGTGGGCGCGGGGGTGCGCCAGACCTTCACCGAGTCGAAGGAGGAGGGCAGGTAGGCGTGGCCGGCGCGCATGCGCTGCTCCACCAGCGCGACGGTGGCCTGGAAGGGGCCGTCCAGCAGCACCGGGTGCACGGTGTAGGCGTCGCCGGGCTCCTCGTGCCGGTAGGAGGCGAGCAATTCGCCGTCGCCGACCCGCACTTCGGTCAGCAGCTGGAACAGCGGCCCCACGCCCAGGCCGACGCTGTGGCAGGTCGCGTAGAAGTCCGCGCTGCTGACGGTACGGGGGCAGCGGGCGCGCAGCGCTTCGGGGTCGAGCGGCGCGGGCGGCGTGCCGAGCAGGGTGCGGACCTGGGCGCGCACGACCGTATGGCAGTCGCCGCCGCGCCCTTCGCCGCTGCTGATGGCCAGCGCGCCGTCCTCGAGTGTCACGGCGGTCTGCAGGCGGGTGGTGCCGGGGTCGGGCCAGGTGAGGGGGAGGGGACGGGCGATGCCCAGGTGGCGCACTTCCACCGGCCGGTTCAGCGCGCGGCGTCCGGCGGACAGGGCCATCTCGACGTACGCGGCGGCGGGCATCAGCACCGAACCGGCGATCTTGTGGTCGCCCAGCCAGGGCACCAGCTGCGGCTCGACGGCGCCGTCCCACGACGGATGGGGGGCGGGGAGGCGTTCGCCCAGCAGGGGGTGGTCGAGCCGGCCGGTGCCGCTGGTGCGCAGGACGAGGTCGTGCGGGGTGCCGAGCCAGTGCCGTTCGCGCTGCCAGGGGTAGGCGGGCAGGTCGGTGACCCGGCCGGGCCGGGGGAAGTGGGCCCGCCAGTCGGTCTCGGCGCCGGCCGCGAGCAGGGTCGCCACGGCGGCGGCCGCCTCGCGGGGGCCGTCGCCGTCGCGCCGGAGGGTGGGGACGTACAGGGCGCCGGGGCGTCGCAGGTAGGGACGCAGCACGGGGTGCGGTCCGATCTCGACGAGGATGCCGGCGTGGTCGTCCAGGACGTGGGCGACGGCTTCGTGGAAGCGGACCGGTTCGCGGACGTTGCGCCACCAGTAGTCGGCGGTCAGCTCCTCGCCGGTCAGGGCCGTGCCGGTGACGGTGGAGACGAAGGGGATACGGGCGCGGGCGGGCTCCAGCCCGGCCAGCGCCGCCCGCAGCGGGTCCGCGAGCGGGTCCATGGCACGGCTGTGGAAGGCGTAGTCGAGCCCGAGGTCGTGGAAGAAGACGCCGCGGGCCTCCAGTCGCGCGCCCAGGTCGGCCAGGGCCTCCGCGTCGCCGGCGACGGTGGCCCCGTCGGCGCCGTTGATCCCGGCGACCTCCAGGGCGCCGGCGTAGCGGGCCAGTTCCTCCCGGATCGCTTCTTCGGGGAGCGCGACGGCGGCCATCCGGCCGGCGCCCGCCGTGGTGCCCTGGGCGCGGCTGCGTTCGGCGACCACCCGGGCGGCCTGCTCGAGGGTCAGCGCCCCGGCCGCATGGGCCGCGGCCACTTCGCCGACGCTGTGCCCGACGACGGCCGCCGGCCGCAGCCCGTTGGCCGCGAGCAGCGCGGTCAGAGCCACCTGGACGACGAACAGGGCGGGCTGGGCCACCTCGGTGCGCTGCCATCGGGGCGCGTCGGGCCGGGCCAGCTCCTCGGTCACCGACCAGCCCAGATGCGGCGCCAGCGCGGCGTCGGCCTGTTCGGCGGCCGTACGGAAGGCCGCCGTACGGAAGACGGCATCGCCCGCCAGCAGGTCTGCGGCCATGCCGGGCCACTGGGAGGCATTGCCCGAGAAGACGTACGCCACCGTGGGACGGTCGGCCTTGCGGGCCAGGGCGCCGCGGGCGGGCGTATCCGCGAGGAGCCGGTCCAGCGCGTCGGCGGCCTCGCCCGGTCCGTCGGCCAGGACGGCGGCGCGGTGCGGGTGGGCGGTGCGGCGCCGGGTGGTGGTGTGGGCCAGGTCGTAGAACTCCTCGGGCGTCGCCACCCGGAGGCGTTCCGCGACGCGTGCGGTGAGCTCCCGCAGCGCCTTCGCCGAGCGGGCGGAGACGACCACGGGGAGCGGGCCGCGGGTGCCCGGCTCCTCGCCGCCCGGCTCCTCGCGGTGCGCCGGAGCCGGCGGTGCGGTGACCACGGCGTGGGCGTTGGCTCCGCCGAACCCGAAGGAGTTCACCCCGACCGCCGCCCGGGGCCCGCGCGGAAGCTCGACGGGTTCGACGGTCGGCGCCAGGCCCAGGCCGGTGAAGTCGATGGCCGGGCTGAGCGGCAGGGCGTGGAGCGTGGCCGGGGCCACGCCGTGGCGCAGGACCAGGAGGGCCTTGAGCAGGCTCGCCATGCCGGAGGCCGGTTCCAGATGGCCCAGGTTGGACTTGACGGAACCGATCGGCAACGGTCCCACCGTCCGGCGCCGTCCGAGGGCCCGTCCGATCGCCCGTGCCTCGGCCGGGTCCCCGGCGGTGGTGCCCGTGCCGTGCGCCTCGAAGTACACCAACTCGTCCGGTGCCACCCCCGCCCGCCCGTACACGGCGTGCAACAGCGCTTCCTGGGCCTGCGGGCTGGGCAGGGCCAGGCCCTGGGTGCGGCCGTCGCAGTTGCTCGCGGTACCGGCGATCACCGCGTGGATCCGGTCCCCGTCGGCCAGCGCGTCGGCCAGCCGCTTGAGGACGACCACGCCCCCGCCCTCGGCCCGTACGAAGCCGTCGGCCTCGGCGGAGAAGGTCGCGCACCGGCCGCGCGGCGAGAGCATGCCCGCGTGGGAGAACCCCGCGAAGGAGAAGGGGGTGCCCAGCACGTTGACGCCGCCCACGAGTGCGGCGCGGCCGGTGCCGTCCAGCAGGGTCCGGCAGGCGCGGTCGAGCGCCACCAGCGCGGAGGAACAGGCGGTGTCGATCGCCATGCTCGGTCCGCGCAGGTCGAAGCAGTACGAGAGCCGGTTCGCCGCGATCGAGAGGGTGGACCCGCTCATCGTGTAGGGGTTGGCGTACTCCGCCACGGTCCCCTGGACCGTGCCGTAGAACGGATCGGAGATGCCGACGAACACGCCGGTCTCCGACCCGGCGAGCGATTCGGCGGGGATCCCGGCGTCGTCGAGCGCCTCGGCGGCCATCTCCAGCAGGAGCCGCTGCTGCGGATCCATGGCCTCGGCCTCCTTCGGCGCGATGCCGAAGTAGGCGGCGTCGAAGCCGGCCACGTCGTCCAGGAAGCCCCCGGCCGCCGTGTAGCTCCGGCACGGGCGGAGGGCGCCGGGGTCCACGAAACGGGCCTTGTCGAACCGGTCCGCCGGCACCTCGCCGACCGCGTCGCGGCCCTCGCGCAGGGCCTCCCACAGGCTCGCCAGATCCGAGATCCCTCCGGGCAGCCGGCAGCCGGCCCCCACAATGGCCACCGCGTGGTCGTCGCACTCCATCCTCAGCCCCCGTCCGAGTCACACGTGGCCTGTCGGTATGCACGGGTTCGTATGCACGAGTTCGTATATTCCTACCCGGCCCGGGGATCGATAAGTGCTGTTCAGTGCTTTCCAGCTGACTCGCCAAGGTATTGGGGGAATCAACGGAGAACGGCACGGTGTCCTGTGCACCCCGTGCGTGAATTCCGTGAAGAATGGCCTGTTTTGGGGCCGTGCTCGCTACCGTGGCCGGGTGTCACCACCCCGCCGCGCCCGCCTGGTGTCGACCGCTGTGCACCTGCCGCCCCGCTACCGGACCATGGAGCAGACCCGGGTGGCCATGGCCGCGGCGAAGAGCCCCTTCGTCCCGCCGCCCGGCCTGCTGGAGGACCTCACCGGCGTACGCGGGGTGCACGTCAGGGCCGACGACGAGCAGGCGTCCGACCTCGCGGTCGCGGCCGCCGTCAAGGCACTGGAGGAGGCGGGAACGGGAATCGGAGAGATCGACCTGCTGCTGTTCGCCTCCAGTGGCCAGGACCTCGTCGAACCCGCGACCGCCCACATCGTGGCCGCCAAACTCGGCGCCTTCTGCCCGGTGTTCGACGTGAAGAACGCCTGCAACAGCGTGCTCAACGCGCTGGAGACGGCGGCGGCCTTCATCGAGAACGGCCGCTACCGCACCGTCCTGATCGCCTGCGGGGAGACGGCGACCCTGACCGCCCGCCTGCACGCGCCCGACCACGCGACGTTCATGCACCACCTGCCCGGCTACACCGTCTCCGACGCCGGCGCCGCCCTCGTCCTGACCGCCGGCCCGGCCGGACCGGACGACCCCGGCGTACTCCGCACGGTCTTCGCGGCCGACTCCACCGCCTGGGAGGCCTGCACCGTCGCGGCCGGCGGCTCGATGCACCCGCGCTCCACCCACGACGACCACGTCTGCCTCCGGCTCAACGACGACGAACTGACCCGGACCGGCCGCCGCATGGCCGGCTTCGTGCTGGAGCACGCCGAGGAGGAGATGGCGCTGGTGCGCGACAGCGTCTTCATCGCCGTCCACCAGATCTCCATGCCGCAGTTCCACGAGGCGATCGACGCCCTCGGCCTGCCGGCGAACCG
Source organism: Streptomyces griseocarneus (assembly GCF_014655595.1). Classification (GTDB taxonomy): domain Bacteria; phylum Actinomycetota; class Actinomycetes; order Streptomycetales; family Streptomycetaceae; genus Streptomyces; species Streptomyces griseocarneus. The sequence goes on from NZ_BNBL01000005.1 coordinate 210,467, forward strand.
CTTCCAGGCCACGGTGGACCGCTACGGCAACGCGGCGTCCGCTTCCCTCCCGCTGCAACTGACCGTGGCCCAGCGCTCCGACCGCGTCATGCCCGGCGACACCGTCTCCCTCATCGGCCTGGCCAGCGGCTTCAGCATCGGGCTCGCCGTGATCCGGCTGTGAGCGAGACCCGCCCCGGGGCTACGCCAGGAACTGTCCCCCCTTCAGTCCCAGGGGTTGGCCGGCTGGTCGTTGATGGCCGTCCAGAAGCGGGTGCCGGCGGGGACGTCGCCGTAGGCCCAGTAGCTCCAACCGCCGGAGCTCTCCAGGTTCGGGCCGTATCTGCCGTCGTGGAACTCGGCCATGCGCCAACCCGGGCCGAAGGTGTTCGCGCACACGCCGTCGGCGACCGCGCGGCTGGTCAGGCGAGTGCCGCGGATCGGACGGGTGGCGGCGACGGCCCCCCGCGCCCAGCCCGCGTAGAAGTCGGGGGTGATGCCGGCGGGGGCCGCGCGGCCGTCGATCTTCAGGCACAGCACGGGAAGCGCCGTGGTGGTGGAGGTGTCCCCCTGGTAGGGGTTGCTCAGGGCGCCGCCGCCCACCTGGACCGTTCCGCCGGGTCCGTCCGCGAGCAGGGTCCAGGTCATGGCCTTGCCGCCGGAGTCGGTGGCGGAAGGGGCCGCCGCCGCGGGAGTCATGATGCCTCCCGCGGCAGCGAGCGCCGCCACACCGAGAGCGAGAACCGTCTTCACCGGGCGCATGGCTTCTCCTCACTGACGTGACACGAGACGCATGGCGTTACGGTGGGGAATTCTCTCCGGCCTTCACACAACCTCCTAGGGGAGAACCGGACACCGCGCCGTGGTGCGTCGTCCGGCTCCACCCGGATTCCGGCCCCGCCCCGCGGTTCAGCAGTCCCCGCGGTTCAGCAGTCCCCGCGTTTCAGCAGCACTGCATGGTGAACATCGCCCGGTCGAAGCGGCGCTCGGCGAGATCCCGCGGACGTATGAGCCAGTAGAGAGCACCACAGTCGCCCCACATCATGTCGGCGTCGTCGTCGGTGTCGAACTGCGCCAGCAGGACCCAGCCTTCGGCTTCCTCGTCGATGCGGGGATCGTCCCAGCGCACGTTCTCTCCGAGGGCGCCGTGGGCGATCTCGAGCTCGACCGGGTTCTGCACCGGGTCGGCGTGCCCGCCGACCCGGTGGCCGGGGCCCGCCGAGTGGTCGTACAGCGCGTCGGTGAAGGCCTCGGGCCATCCTCCGTCGGCGGAATCCTGCGTGGAGAACTCGGTGAACGTCTTCTGCACGACCGGATGCCAGATGGTCGGCGCGGTGGGCTCGAGACGGACGGTCAGGGGCACCTCGGGATACGCCTCCAGGCCCTCCGGTACGGCGCGTTCGGTCACCGCCACGCCCGCGGGCACGTACAGCACCCGCGCCCCGGCCCACGTGTCCGGCTCGTCCGGAGCCACGTAGGCCTCGCCGCCGTCGATCTGGCCGTCGAAGTAGAAGAACGACAGCGTGCCGTCGAAAGGCAGCGGGATGTCCAGGGCGTGGGCGGGCAGCGCGGCGCAGTCGACGGAGGCCACGAACGCGAGGGGACCATGCCCCTCCCACACCGGCCACGCCTCGCCCTCGGGCAGTTCCGGCAGCCCGCCGAGCCGGCCGGCCACCGCTTCTCCGGCCGTGGCCTTCACCAGGTTCGCGCCGGGTCGCAGCAGCGAGAGCCACCGTTCGGCGATGTCGGCGGGCAGGTGGGTGCGGGCGATGTCGTGCAGTGCGGTCATGCCGTTGATGATGCACGGCACCACTGACAATCCGGCCGCCGTCGCTCCCGGCCGGCACGCAGGGGCCCGGCGGTGGAGCGGCTCGTGGCCCCGCGAGGCCCGGGCCCACCGGTGAACACCTCACGTGAAAATGATCACTGGACGTCACCACCCGCGAGCGGCAGGTAGTACACCGGTTCCATTGCCGCAAACGGCATCCGCTCTTGCCTACCGGAGATGTCCTGTGACCACAGCCCCCGCTGACCCTCGTCAGGAACCCGGCCCGCCGCAGCCTCCCGCCCGGCGCTTACGCCTGTTCGCCGATGTGACACCCCTTCGCACCTCGGCGGACTTCCGCCGGTTGTGGTGCGGGCACACGGTGTCGTGGGTCGGCCAGCAGATGACCGCGCTCGCGGTCTCCTTGCAGGTCTACGCGATCACGGGCTCGACGTTCTCGGTGGGCCTGGTCGGCCTGTTCTCGCTGTTCCCGCTGATAGCCGCCGGCCTGTACGGCGGCGCGGTCGCCGATACGGTCGACCGCCGGACCCTCGGGCTCGCGACCGCGACGGGCGCGACGGTGCTGTCCGTCGTGCTGGCCACGGCGGCACTGCTGGACCTGCGGCAGGTGTGGCTGCTCTACCTGGTCGTCGCCCTGCAGTCGGTGTGCTTCGCCATGAACAGCCCCGCCCGCACCTCGATGATCCCCAGGCTGCTGCCCAGGGAACAACTGCCCGCCGCCAACGCCCTGACGTCCCTGACGACCAACCTCGGCCTCATGGGCGGCCCGGCCCTCGGCGGTGCCGTCGTCGGGCTGTGGGGCTATCAGGCCGCCTACCTGATCGACGTGGTCGCGTTCTCGGGCTCCCTGTACGCCATGTGGCGGCTCCCGTCGATGCGCCCCGAACCGGCGGACGGGCAGGCGGTGCGGCGACGCGCCTCCGTCCGGGGCGGGCTGCGCTTCCTCGTCACGAGGCCCAACCTGCGCGTCACGTTCGTCGCCGACCTCGCGGCCATGATCCTCGCCCAGCCCAGGGCACTCTTCCCGGCCGTCGCCGGACTCTGGTACGGCGGGGACACGAAGACGGTCGGCCTGCTGGTCGCGGCCCCCGCGGTCGGCGCGGTGCTGGGCGGGCTGTTCTCCGGCTGGCTCGGCCGTATTCACCGGCACGGCCTGGCCATCCTGCTCTCCGTCGCCGCCTGGGGAACGGCCGTCGCCGTCTTCGGACTGACCCGCAATCTGTGGCTGGGCCTGCTCTTCCTGGCGCTCGCCGGGTGCGCCGACAGCATCTCCGCGATCTTCCGCATGACCATGATGCAGGCGGCCACCCCGGACGACATGCGCGGCCGTCTCCAGGGCGTCTTCATCGTGGTGGTCGCGGGCGGCCCGCGGCTCGGCGACTTCGTCGCGGGAACCACCGCGGACCTGGCCTCGCCCTCCTGGGCGGTCGCGGGCGGGGGAGCCGCCTGCGTCGTGGCCGTCGCGCTGATCGCCGCGAAGTGGCGCAACTTCATCCGCTACGACGGGCGTTCACCGCAGCCGTAGGGGCCGCCCCCCGGGTGGATGGGGGAGCGGCCCGGTGCGGGTGCCCGTGGCGTCACGCGCGGACGGGTCAGGAGCTCGGTTCAGTGCACGGAGACCCGGTCGTGGTGCGGCTCGGGGGCCGTGGGCCCGGCGTGGTGGCGGCCGTGGTGGCGGCCCGGACGGACCGGCCACCACGTGCCCCGGCCCAGGATCGCGGCGAGCGCGGGCACCAGCACGATGGAGAGGACGAAGGCGGAGAGCAGGATGCCGAGCGCCGTCGCGAAGCCGATCTGCTGGGTGGAGGGGGCCGCGTTGACGGCGAGGCTGCCGAAGGACGCGGCGAGGACGATGCCCGCCGTGGCGATGGCGGGCGCGGTGTGGCGCACCGCGCGGGCGACGGCCGCGCGGGCCGGGCCGGGGCGCTCCATCTCCTCGCGGATGCGGTCGCTGATCAGGATGTTGTAGTCGGTGCCGAGAGCGACGACGAAGAGGAACAGCACCAGCGGCAGGACGAAGTTGACGCCCGGCTTGTCGAGGAGGTGCTGGAAGAAGAGCGCGGAGGCGCCGAGGGTGGCGGCGAAGCCGAGGCCGACGGCGGCCATGAGCACGGCCGGGGCGAGCAGGCTGCGCAGCAGGACGAGCAGGATGAGGGCGATCAGCACGGCGGCGACCGGGAAGACGATCCTCAGGTCGTGGTCGACGGCGGTGGAGATGTCCGCGAAGATCGCGGCCGTGCCTCCGACATGGGCTTCCAGGCCGGCGGGGGTGTGGCGGGCGACGGTGTCGCGGACGGGACCCGAGACGAGGTCGCGGGCCCGCTGGCTCTGGGCGTCGGCGGTGAGGTAGAGGTCGATGCGCGCGGCGGTGAGGTCGCCGTTGAAGGTGGTGCTGCCGACCTGCCCGACGCCCTTGACCCCGGCGAGGGCCTTGGGCAGGTCGCCGAGTTCTGCGGCGGTGAGGGCGCGGCCGTTCTTGGCGGTGACGTAGACGGTGGCCGGGTCGGACACTCCGGCGGGCAGGGCGCGGGAGATCTCGGCGGAGGTGGCGGCGGCCGGGGTGTCGTGGGTGCCGGCGCCCTGGCCGAAGTCCATCCGGATGCCGATCAGTCCGGCGGCCAGCGCGCCGAGCAGGGCGACGGAGGCCAGCACGAGGGTGAACGGACGGCGGGCGACCAGGTCGCCGATGCGCGCGGCCGTGCCGGGGCGGGGCTCGCGCTTGAGGGCGCGGGAGGGCCAGAACATCTTGCGTCCGGTGACCGCGAGCAGCGCGGGCATCAGGGTCTGGCTGGCCAGCAGCATGACGAGCACCGATACGGCGATGGCGGGGCCGAGCACGCGGAACTGCCCGAACGTCGCGGTGCCGAGGGTGGCGAAGGCCGCCACGATGGTGAGGGCGGCCGAGGTGATCGCGGTGCCGACCCGGGCGCTGACGTCGGCCGCCACGGCGCGCGCCGGCACGTCGGGGTGGGCCCGCAGCTGTTCGCGGAAGCGGAAGAGGAGGAAGAGGAAGTAGTCGACGCCGATGCCGATCAGCACGACGCTGATCATGCTCGGGGTGGAGGCGTCGAGCTTGATGCCGGTGAGCTTCGCGGCGCCGACCACCGCTCCCGCCGCCGCGCCGCCGACGATGACGACCGCCAGCAGGGGCACGAAGGCGGCCAGCACGCTGCGGAACACCAGGATGTTGATCAGCACGATCAGACCGACCATCAGGATGCCGACGACCGTCTGGGTGGTCTTCTCGGCCTCCGCGGTGTCGGCGACGTCGGCCAGGCCCCCCGTGAAGCCGGTGCGCATCCCGGCCCCGGCGAACTCCTCCTTCGCCCGGTCACGGAAGGCGCGGTAGAGGTCGTGCAGGCCGGGGTCCCCGGAGTTGCCGGTCAGCTGTACGGAGAGCAGCTCGAAGCCGCGGTCGGGCGCGACCATGGCGGGGCTGACCGCGGGCGTCTGGGAGTGGTCCTCGATCAGGAAGGAGGGGGTGTCCTCCTTGGGCGCGGGCATCTGGACGCGCTGGCGGCCCAGCCGCTCGGCGACGGCGCCGACGCGGCGGTGGTCGTCCTCCGTGAGGGGTGCGCCGTCGGCGCGGGCGACGAGCACGGTCACCGCGTTGGCGTCGGGCTTCACCCCGAACCGCTTCTCGGCGATCCTCAGTGCGGCGGCCGAGTCGTACTTCGCGGGCAGGAAGTCACCGCTCTGGGTCTGGGTGACGCGGTAGATCAGCGCCTGGCTGAGTGCGGTCAGGAAGATGCCCAGCACCGCCCAGAGGGCGATGACCTTCCATGGGTTGCGGGTGGAGAACCCGGTCAGGGCGCGGATCACTTGTCCTCCGGCGATGGGTGGAGCGCCGGGTTCTCCCGGCCGGTGTCCAGCTCATCAGCGCGGATCGCGCGAATCGTACGAGCGCGGGACGAGAAAGCTCCTGGGAGCGGGGGCCGGGCGGAGCCGCCGACCAGGACCCTGGTCCCAGATCGGGGATCGGCTCAGGGGCCCGGGGCGGGCCCGGCGGGCGGTGCCAGAATGGATCATCAAATGACAGCCGTGCCGTACCGGCAGTGATCAGCGGGGCGGCTGGGGGGAAGGACCGTAATGTCGACGATGCACCCTGCTCTCAGGGGCTCTGGAGCTTCCGGAGGCTCGGGGGGATCCGGAAGCTCGGGGGGATCCGGGGGTTTTCGGGCCGTGCCGAGCGGCGACGCGCTGCCGTGGACGCGCAACGACGCGCTGGTCGCGGTCGGGGCGGCGGTCGTGGACCTGATCGGCTTCACGCTCACCAGCCAGCTCGACCTGGGGTACGTCCCGGCGCTCGGGTGCGTGCTGCTGGTGGTGTCCGCGCTGCCGCTGGTGGCCCGGCGCCGTGCCCCGGTGCTGACGCTCGCTGCCGTCCTGCTCCTGGGCCTGGTGCTGAACCTGAGCGTGCCGGTGGCGCAGCACTTCAACGCCACGGTCGTGGTCGCGCTCTACACGGTCGTACGGTCCAGGGGCGCGGCCGTGGCGGTGCCGGCCACCCTCGTGGCCGTGACGATGCCGCTGGTGGGGCAGACGTCGTGGCCGCGGCCGAGGCTCCTGGACCTGATGGGCAACGGGTCCGCCGGAGCGCTCGTGGTCATCGCCGCGATCGTGATGAACCACTGGCAGCGGGACATCGAAGCCAACCGCCGCATGCTCGCCGATCGCGCGGTGGCCGACGAACGGCGGCGCATCGCACGCGAGCTGCACGACATCGTGGCGCACCACATCACCACCATGCAGCTGATGGCCGGGGGCGCCCGGGCCAACCTCGCCCGTGACCCCGAGGTGGCCAGGGAGGCGCTGGTCACCCTGGAGGGGTCCGGGCGGATGGCGCTGCGCGAGATGCGTCAGCTGCTGGACGTCCTGCGCGCGGGCGACGAGGCGGAGGAGGAGCCGACCGCCCCGCAGCCCGGAGTCGGGGACCTGGAGCGGATCGTCGCCGAGTCGTGCCGGTCCGGTCTGCCCACCGCGCTCGACGTACGGGGCGAGGAGCGCCCGCTGCCGCCGAGCGTGGGCCTGACCGTGTTCCGCATCGTGCAGGAGGCGCTGACGAACACGCGCAAGTACGCGGGCACGGCGCGAGCGTCCGTACGGCTGACGTACGGGCCGGACGGAGTGACGGTGGAGGTGTCGGACGACGGAGCGGGCGCGAGCGCAAGGTCCGGGTCGGGGTCCGGTTACGGCCTGGTCGGGATGCGGGAGCGGGTCGTGCTGCACGGCGGGACGCTGGAGGCCGGGCCGCTGGACGAGGGCGGGTTCCGGGTGTCGGCCCGGCTGCCGCTGACGGCCGATGGACAGCTTCCGCGCAAGACGGAGGAGGGGGCGCTGCGATGAACGACGCGATGAACGACCTGCTGAACTACACGACGAACGACGGGACGGACGCCGTGACGGGCGGGCGGACGATCAGGGTGCTGATCGCGGACGATCAGCCGCTCGTGCGGCGCGGGCTGGCACTGATCCTCGCGCCCGACCCGGCTTTCGAGGTCGTGGGCGAGGCGGGTGACGGCGCGGAGGCGGTGGCCCTCGCCCACCGGATGCGACCGGACGTCGTCGTGATGGACATCCGGATGCCGGTGCTGGACGGCGTCGCCGCGACCGGTCGGCTCGCACAGGAGCTGCCCGGCTGCCGGGTGCTGGCGCTGAGCACCTTCGACATGGACGAGTACGTGGTGGCCGCGCTGCGCGCGGGCGCCTGCGGGTTCCTGCCCAAGGACATCTCGCCCGAGGAACTGGTCGCGGCGGTCCGGGTGGTGCACACCGGGGAGGCCGCGGTCGCGCCCCGGCTGCTGACCCGGCTGATCTCCACGTACGTCAGGGCCCCGCACCGTTCGCAGCCGCCGCCCGTCGCGCACGCGAGCGAGCTCACGCCGCGCGAGCTCCAGGTGTGGCGGCTGATGGCCACGGGGTTCGACAACGCGGAGATCGCGGGGGAGATGGACATCAGTGTGTCGACCGTGAAGAACCACATCACCAGCGTGTTCGCCAAGCTCGGCGTCCGTGACCGGGCTCAGGCGGTGATAGCCGCGTACGAGACGGGGCTGGTCGAGGTGGGCGGGCAGGGGTAGCGGGGCGGACGGACGCCCTGAGGCCGCGAACGTCCCGTCACCCCGCCCTCGCCCCGCCGTCCCGTCCCCCGCCGGCTACCGCCCGGCCGGTGCGACGGCCGTGTGGACCCTGACCAGTAGCTCGCGGGTGCGGGGGCCGTCGAACTCGGCGAGCAGGACCGCCTGCCAGCGCCCCAGGTAGAGCGCGCCCGAGGTGACGGGGATGCTCAGCTCGGGGTGGGTGGCGACGATGGCCCGGGCGTGGGAGTGGCCGTTGTCGCGCTCGCCGTGGACCAGCCGCTCGTGGGGGCCGCGCAGTTTGTCGTGGGCGTAGTAGTGCGTGCTGCTGTGCGGGGCGAGGCGTGCCAGCACGCCGCGCAGGTCCGAGTCCAGCCCGGGATCCCGCTCGTTGACGATCAGGCCGCAGGTGGTGTGGCCGCAGTAGACGTGCAGGGTGCCCTCGGTCACGGCCGCTTCGGCGACCAACTGCCGCAGCGCCGGGGTCAGGTCGACGATGTCTTCCGGCTCGCCGAGGGTGACGGAGAGACGGGCCGATACCGCGATCAGGCTGCCGGCCGGCAGCCTGTCGCGGGAGGTCACGGTGACGCGGGTGTCCGAGAGGGTCGTCATGGCGCCTCCAGAAGGGCCTGTGCCGGTGCGGGGAACACCGCCCCCTGAACGCTGGCAGGCCGACCGGGACAGGGCAACGACCAATCTCGGTCATCTCGCCCGTGCCTCCTCACCTCCCTGCCGCACCGGCCGCAGCCACAACAGCACCGCCGTGGTGGCCGCCAGCAGCGCGACGCACCCGCTGAAGATCAGCCCCGCCTGTCGCAGCCCCAGCGTCACGGCCATGATTCCCACGCCCACCACGGGAATCGAGATCGCCACGTACAGCACCACGAACAGCGCGGACGTGACCTCGGCCCGCCGCTCGGCCGGGCTGAGGTCACCCACCATGGTGACCCCGGCCCGGAACGACAGGCCCTGTCCACCGCCCGCGACGACCGCCCCCGCCACCAGCAGGGGCAGGGAGGCCGTGATCAGCGCGGAGGAGATCATCGCCATGCCCGCCACGAGGACCACGCACCCCCACGGCAGCGCACGGTGGACACCGACGCGTCCCATCAGCAGCTGACCGGCCGTCGACGCGGCGAAGACCGCGAAGACCACCGCGCCGGACACCGCCGGATCGCTCACCCCCACCACCTCGCTCAGGAAGCTCGGTGCCACCGACGTGAACAAACCCAGGGTGGCGAACCCGGCGAACCCGGCCATGGCCGCCGGTACGAAGGCGGGGCGCACCGACGGCGGCACGCGCAGCCGCCGGGGGCCCCGCGACGCACCGCGCCGGTCCCGCACCGTCTCCGGGATCAGCAGCACGCCGACGACGGCCGCCGCCACGAGCACCAGGTCCACGACGAACACCTGCCGGAGCGGGTCCGGCACGTACTGCGCCATCAGGCCCGCGAGCAGCGGCCCGCTGCCCAGCCCGCCCATGTTGGCCGCGGTGGCGACCAGTGTGGCGTACGCGACCCACCGCCGGGGCGCGAGCTCCACGACGGCAGCCGTCGCCGTCCCCGTGAACAGCCCCGCGGACAGCCCCGACAGCACCCGCCCCGCGAACAGCTCGGGCAGCCCGCTCTGGAAGAGGAAGCACATCGCGCTCATCGCCGACAACACCAGCCCGGCCAGCAGCACCGGCCGCCGGCCCACGGAGTCCGACAACTGCCCCAGCAGGAGCAGGGCCACGATGACACCGACGGCGTACACCGCGAAGATCAGCGTCACCATGAACGAGGAGAAGCCCAATTCCCGCTGGTACAAGCCGTAGAGCGGGGTGGGCAGCGTCGTGCCGCACATCGCCACGGCGAACGCGTAGGCGGCCACGGCGAACGGCCGGCCGGTGTCGGTGGCGCGGCCGCGGCCGGCGTCGTCCCCTCGTCGCACGGATGCGTGGTTCATCACCGCGACTGACTATCAGGAACACCCCGCGACGGCCCCGCGCCCCGCGCGCGCCGGCGGTCACGACTCACCGGCTGGGCGAAGCCGCGCCACCTGCGCGACAGCGCGAGCCGGCATCCGTGAAGGGCCCGGGACCGGACGATGAGTCCGCTACGGGACCACGGCCTCATGCGTCCGGGGCCCGGGCACGCCGACGGTGAGAGGACAACGACCACTCCTCGGGCAGTGCCCGGTCTGCGAGCCCCGTCATGTCCACCTCTCAACCGTCCACAACCCTCGACCGGAGCATCGGTTCCGGCGTCACCCGCTTCCCCCTGCAGGTACGGGCCGGCGCCGCATCGTGGGACGAGCTGACCGGCATCGCCCGGCGGCTGGACGCCGACCGCTTCCTGCTCGTCTCCGAACGCGGCATCCCGGCGGCCCACACCGACCGCGTCCTGCACCACCTCGGCAAGGCCGCCCCCACCCGCCTGGTGTGGGCGGCCGGCCCGGCCGCCGTCGGCACCGACGAAGCCGATCCCGGTGCCGTGGTCGTCGCTCTCGGCGGCACGAGCGTCCTCGACGCCGCCGGCCGCCCGGCCGCACGCACCCACCGGGGGCCCGTCCTGCTGCCGACCACGCTGCCCGCCGTCCTGGACACCGCGCTGTCGCTGACCGGCCCCGCCGGGCCGCGCCGCGTACCGGTCCTGGTCCGCGCACAGCTGGAGTTCTTCGACACGCTCGCCCCCGGCGCCGTCCGGCCCGGGCTGTACGCCCTGGTCAGGAATGTCCTGTCCGTGTGTCCCGCCGCCTACGACCAGATCTGCGCCCGGCTGCGCCCGGACGGCAGGTACGACCGGAGCGCGCTGGCCTCGTTCATCGCCCTGTGCGCCGACGCCCGCGCCGTCCTGACCTGCTACGACCCGCTCGAGGACGGCCCCGCCGGGGTGTTCCGGTACGGGCACGCGGTGGCCGACGCCCTGCGCGTGCTCGGCGTCGGCGCCCTGCGGTACGGCGACGCCGTCGCCCAGGGCCTGCTGGTGGCCGCCCGGTGCGCCCGCCGGATGGGACTGCTCGACGCGGAGGGGGAGGCCGCGCACCGGGAGCTGATCGGACGCTGGGGCGCGCCCGACGTCCTTCCTCCGCCCGTCACGGCGGAGGACGTCCTGCGCGCCCTGCGGCACGCGCCGCCCGGCGCCGGTGCCGGCAGCAAGAACATCACCGGCAGCACGGACGCCACAGCCGACCAGGACACCACCGTCGGCATGGTGCTCCTCGAGGCACTGGGACAGCCGCATGTGTCCGGTGGCCGCACCGTCACCGCGGTCGGCGAGGACATCCTGCGGGCCGGCCTGGCGGCGGGCGAGGCGACGACGGACGCCGCGGTGGCCCGCCCCGGCGCCCGGGACACGGCCGGGACACGGTCGGGACCGTCCCCTCATGTGCCCGGGGCGCCGGGACCCGCAGCGTGGTGAAGGACCTTCCGTATTTCCGGCCCCGACCGGGGTCGCACCCTCTGTGAGGAGACCACCGTGACCACCCTGGCCCCCCGTTCCCACCACGGCCTGTTCACCTCCGGCGAGCCGGTCCGCTCCTGGACCGTGAGCACCGCCAAGCCCGTCCGCTACGAGGTGGGCTTCACGCCGGACGTCCTGGATCCGCGCAACCCCGCGCTCGCGGGCGCGGGAGTCCCCGGCGACGGTCCCGCGCCGCCCCGCAGGCTCCTCGTCGTGGAGACCACGGTCGACGAGCTGTACGGCGACCGTGTCCGCGCCTACGGAGCGGCGCGCGGCCTGGAGTACGAGATCCATGTGCTGACCGCCCACGAGCGGCTGAAGACGATGGACGCCGTCTTCTCGGTGGTGGAGGCGATGGACCGGTTCGGCATCGCCCGGCGCAGCGAGCCGGTCGTCGCCCTCGGCGGCGGCGTCCTGCTGGACGTCGTCGGCCTGGCGTGCAGCCTCTACCGCCGCAGCACCCCCTTCGTACGGGTGCCCACCACCCTGGTCGGGCTGGTCGACGCGGGCGTCGGGGCGAAGACCGGGGTGAACTTCGGGCCCCACAAGAACCGGCTCGGCACCTACCACCCCGCCGCGCAGACGCTCCTGGACCCGCGCTTCCTGGCCACCCTCGACCGGCGGCACCTGAGCAACGGCATGGCCGAGATCCTCAAGATCGCGCTGATCAAGGACCGCGACCTGTTCGCCCTGCTGGAGACCCACGGCGGCCGGCTGGTCGGCGAGCACTTCCAGGGCGGCCGGCGCCTTGGCCCGGTCGTACGGGAAGTGCTGGGCCGGTCGGTGCACGGGATGCTGGAGGAACTGCAGGGCAACCTGTGGGAGAGCGAACTGGAACGGGTCGTCGACTACGGCCACTCCTTCAGCCCCACGCTGGAGATGCGCGCCCTGCCCGAGCTGCTGCACGGCGAGGCGGTCTGCCTCGACATGGCGCTGACCACAGTGATCGCCGAACGGCGAGGCCTGGTCCGGCCGGCGGAGCGCCGGCGGATCCTGGACGTGATGCGCGGGCTGGGGCTGCCCGTATGGCACCGGCTGTGCGAACCGGGTGTGCTGGGCGAGGCGCTGGCCGACACGGTCCGGCACCGCGACGGCAGCCAGCGGCTGCCGCTGCCCGCCGGCATCGGCGACGCCGTCTTCGTCGACGACGTGACGCCCGGCGAACTGGCCCGCGCGGCCCGTCGCCTGAGGACGTACCACGCGGCGACCGGGGAGGCCGGTCATGCGTGAGGCAGTCGTCGTCGCGACGGTCCACGACCCGGCCGACGTCCACGGCGTGCACGCCGCCCAGGGCCACTCGCGCTGGACGTGCCTGGCCCGGCGCACCGGGCTGCACGGCCGGTGGGAAGCGGTCGAGTGGGCGTGGCTGCCACCGGGCGGCGTCAGCGGGGAGCACCGGCACTCCCGCACCGAGGAGCTGTACTACGTCCTCGACGGGCAGGGCGAAATCACCCTCGACGGCCGGCCGTACCCGGTCCGCGCCGGCGCGGCCGTCCTCACCGCCCTCGGCCGCCGGCACGGCCTGCGCAACACCGGTCGGGAGCCGCTGTCCTGGCTCGTCATCGAAACACCGGCCGACGCGCTCTCCCGAACCTCCGCGAAGGACACCGACATGCACCGCACCACCGACCCCGACCACGCCGTCATCGCCGACCTCCACCAGGCCGGGCCGGTGGACGCGGCCACCGTGCTCACCGGACCCCTGCGCACCGTGAGAGTGACCCGCCTGCTCCCGGCCGGCTCGGCCGAACTGACCGCCGAGGGCGTCGAGCACACCGTGTACGTCACCGCCGGCGCCGGCACGGCGCGGACCGGAACGACGAGCGTGCCCCTCGCCCCCGGCGTCTCCCTGACCCTGCCCCTGGGCACCGAGGCCCACGTCCGGGCCGGCGTCCACGGCCTGGAGTACTTCCACGCCGTCCTGGACGTCCCCCGAGAGGAACACCAATGATCATCAACGCGAGCCACCGGACGGCCGCCCTCCACACCGGCGGCCGGGAACCCCTCCGCATCCGCTGCCTGGCCCGGCGCGGCATGCTGCACAGCGAGTGCGAGGCCGTCGACCGGGTGAGCCTGGCGCCCCACGCGCACTACGACCTCGTCGGCCGGGGCGGCACCGAAGCGGCCTGGTACGTCCTGCGCGGCCCGCTCACCGCCCGGTGGACCGGCGCCCCGCCCACCACCGCCGTGCTCGGCGACCGCGACCTGGTCCTGGCCCGCACCGCAGAGGACCTCACCCTGCGGGCCGGCCCGGAAGGCGCCGAACTGCTGTGCCTGACCGTGACACCGCCGGCCGTGACCCGGCACCTTCCGCCCCGTACCCCCGACACGACCAAGGACCGGACATGACCACCAACGCCCCAGCCGCAGCCCCCGCCACCGCCACCTCTTCCTCCGCCCCCGGCCTGCGCGCCGTCCATCACGTCGCCTTCACCGTGCCCGACCTCGACGAGGCGGTCGCCTTCTTCACCGACGTGCTGGGCGCCGAAACGGCCTACCGCACCGGCCCCATCGCCGACCCCGACCCCGACGGCGACTGGATGCACCGGCAGCTCGGCGTCGACCCGCGGGCCACCGCACACATCGCGATGCTGCGCCTGGGCCCCACCCTCAACCTCGAGCTGTTCGAGTACGGCGGCCCGGGCCGGCGCCGGCGGATGCCCCGCAACAGCGACTGGGGCGGCCACCACCTGGCGCTGTGGACGGACGACTTCGACGCCTGCGTCCGTCACCTCACCGCCACGCCGGGCGTACGGATGCTCGGCGAGCCGCAACAGGTCGGCGAAGGCCCCATCCGCGGCACCCGGTGGGTGTACTTCACCACCCCCTGGGGCCAGCACCTCGAACTCGTCCATGCCCCGGACCACCAGCCCTACCAGGACCACACCGCCGTACGCCTCTACCAGCCGCAGGCCCCCGAGTCCGGCAAGAGACACGGCACAAGGCACGACACGACGCCCGGCACGACGCAGGACACCACGCACGAAAGGAGAAGGACATGACCGGCATCTGGGGGCCGGGCACCCCGCCGGTGGTCCGGCGCGACGCCACCCGCTACGACGCCGACGTCCTCGTGATCGGCTCCGGGGCCGGGGGAGCGACCGTGGCCTGGGCCCTCGCCGGGACCGGCGCCCGCGTCCTCGTCGTCGAGCGCGGCGGCTTCCTCCCCCGCGAAGAGGCCAACTGGTCGCCGGAGGCCGTCTTCGGCGACGGCCGCTACCGCAACGCCGAGACCTGGCACACCACCGGCGGCACGGCCTTCACCCCCGCCACCCACTACTACGTCGGCGGCACCACCAAGGTCTACGGGGCGAGCCTGCCCCGGCTGCGCGAGAGCGACTTCGAGGCCGTCGAGCACCTGGACGGCACCTCCCCGGCCTGGCCCTTCGGCTATGCCGAGCTGGAGCCGTACTACGCCGAGGCCGAGCGCCTCTACCGGGTGCACGGCCGGTGCGGCCACGACCCCACGGAGCCGGCCCGCTCCGGCCCCTACCCCCACCCGCCCGTCCCGCACGCGCCCCGCATCGCGGAGCTGGAACAACGCCTGCGCGCCCAGGGACTCAACCCCCACCCCCTCGAACTCGGCATCGACCTGGCCGACGGCGGTACGTGCGTACGCTGCGGCACCTGCGACGGCTTCCCCTGCCGTGTCGGCGCCAAGAGCGACGCCGAGACCCGCGCCCTGCGCCCCGCACTGCGCGCCCCGTCGGTCCGGCTGCTCACCCACACGTACGTCTCCCGGCTGCGCACCGACCCGTCCGGGCGCACGGTCACCGCCGTCGAGGCCACGAGGAACGGCCACCGGGTCACCCTCACCGCCGGCACCGTCGTCGTCTCCTGCGGGGCGGTCAACTCCGCGGCACTGCTGCTCCGCTCCGCCGGCGGTGCCCACCCCGGAGGGCTGGCCAACGGCAGCGGCCTGGTGGGGCGCAACCTGATGCTGCACCACAACAGCATGCTGATGGCCGTCGCCCCCCGGCACCGCAACCCGGCCGTCTTCCAGAAGACCCTGGCCGTCAACGACTTCTACCGGGCGGGCGCCCTCACCCCCGACCCGCTGGGCAACCTGCAGCTGATGGGCAAGGTCCACCCCGCGGCCATGGCGACCGCGCACCCGCGCGTGCCCCGCCGCGTCCTGGGCGGGCTGGCGGCCCACAGCGTCGACTGGTGGCTCATCTCGGAAGACCTGCCCCGCCCGGAGAACCGGGTTCTGCCCGGGCCCGACGGCGGCATCACCCTCGACTGGCACCCGGTCAACGCCCGGGCGCACCGGCGCCTGGTGCGCCAGGGGGCACGGATGATGCGCCGGGCCGGCTACCCGCTCGTCCTCACCCATCGCATGGGCGTCGAGCACACCGGTCACCAGTGCGGCACGACCGTCGCCGGCCACGACCCCGCCCGCTCGGTCCTCGACCCCTACTGCCGCAGCCACGAGGTACGCAACCTGTTCGTCGTCGACGGCGGGTTCTTCCCCTCGTCCGCGGCCGTCAACCCGACCCTGACCATCATCGCGCAGGCCCTGCGCGCGGGCAGGAGCGACGCCGTCCTGCCCTGACCCCGTGACAACCCACCTGATGTACCGAGGAGTTCACCATGTCCCTGCACCGACTGTCCTCCGTCACCATCGGGGTTCCCGACCCCGCCGCGACAGCCCCCTACTACACCGAACTCGGCCTGCGACCGCAGGACGACGGCTGGTTCTCCACCCGCGACGGGGGCCGCCAGCTGCGGATCGTGCCGGCGCCCACCCGCAGGCTGGTCGAGATGCGGATAGGCGTCGACGACACCGACGACCTGGACGCCGCCGTCGCCCGCCTGCGCCGCATGGGCGTCGCCGCCGTCCGCGGAGCCGGGCCGAGCCTGAGCGCCGCCGACCCCGTCACCGGCGCCCGGGCCGTACTCCAGGTGGAACCGCGCCCCACCCGGCCGACGACACCCCCCACCCCGTACAACGGGCCGGGGCGCGACGAACGCACCGCCGGCCGGGCCCCGGGCGTCCTGCGCACCGGCCGGGTGCGGCCCAGCAAGCTGGGGCACGCCGTCCTCGGTACCCCCGACCCCCGGACGACCGCGGCGTTCTTCGGCGACGGCCTCGGCTTCAAGGTCAGCGACTCGCTGGGCGACGCGGGCGCCTTCCTGCGCTGCACCACCGACCACCACAACATCCTCGTCCTGGCGGCCCCCGTCCCCTTCCTGCACCACACGTCCTGGCAGGTCGACGACGTCGACGACATCGGGCGCGGCGCCATGGCCATGCTCGAGGACCACCCCGAACGCCACATCTGGGGCTTCGGCCGCCACCACATCGGTTCCAACTTCTTCTGGTACCTCAAGGACCCGGCGGGCAACTTCACGGAGTACTACTCCGACATGGACTGCATCGTCGACGACCAGCTGTGGGACCCGGAGGTCTTCGACGTCAACGAGAGCTTCTTCAGCTGGGGGCAGCCGCCCCCGCCCTCGTGGATCGCGCCGGAGGACCTGGCCGCACTGATGACCGGCACCCACACGGCCTGACCCCCGCCTCGCCCCGCCCGCGCCGTCCCGGACGCCGCGCGAAGCCGGGGCGAGCAACAAAACGAGAGATCGCCCGGGGCGGCGGCTAGCGTCGCCCTGTGAGAGAAGAAGGCGCTGACGACGAGCACGATGAGCACGACAAGAGCGGCGAGCACGACGAGAACGGCGAGAAGACAGCCATGCCCCGTGTCCTGATCGTCGACGACCATCCGCTGTTCCGCAACGGCCTGAAGGCCGCGCTGGAGAGCACCGGCGGTGCCGGCGTCGTCGCCGAGGCCGCCACCGCCGGCGAGGCGCTGGAGGCCGTGGCGCGACAGCGCCCCGACGTCGTCGTGATGGACCTGGCCCTCCCCGACGCCTCCGGCATCGACGTCACCCGGCAGCTCGCGGGACTCCATCCCGGGCTGCCGGTGCTGATGCTGACCATGTCCGACGACGACGGGAGCCTGCTGGCCGCCCTCCAGGCCGGTGCCCGCGGCTACCTGGTCAAGGGCGCGGGCGCGGGGGAGGTCCTGCACGCGGTCCGCACGGTGGCCGCCGGCGGCGCGGTCTTCGGCCCGCAGACCGCGGCCCGCCTCACCGCACTGCTGTGCGAGGGACGCCGCCACGACGCCGAGCAGCTCTTCCCGGCGCTCACGGCGCGTGAGGCGGAAGTACTGGAACTCATCGCCCGGGGCCGGGACAACCGGCGCATCGCCCGGGAGCTGGTGCTGTCCGAGAAGACGATCCGCAACCACGTCACGCACATCTTCGACAAGCTCCAGGTGACCACCCGCGCCGAGGCCGTGGCCAGGGCGCGGGACGCGGGCCTGGGGGACGGGAACGGGGACGAGGACTGAAGGGGCGCGCTCCGGTGGACGAGGCGGGAACAGCGCGGGGCGGACGGTCCGTCCTGACCTTCGCCGCGTACGGGCTGACCCTCGCCTCCGCCGTGACCTGGGCCGTCCTCGCCCTCGCCCACCTGGACGACGCGCGGCTGACCCCGTACATCGTCCCCCGCGGTGTCCCCGTCGTGGCCTCCACCGGAGTCGTCCTGCTGGGCGCCTTCATGACGGCCCACCGGCCCCGCAGCATCCTGGGCCCGCTCCTCGTCGCGACCGGGACGGCCAACGTCCTCTCGGACGCCGGCCTCATCGCCGCCGTCGTCACCGACGCCCCGCACGGCGTCGGCGCCACCCTGATCGTCGTCTCCAGGCTGGCCTACGCACTGGCCGCCTTCACCTTCTACGCGCTGCCGCTGTACCTGCCGAGCGGCGAGCCGCCCCGCCACTGGCTCTGGCGGCCCTACCTCGCCCTCCTCGCCGCGTGGAGCCTGGTGCACGCCTACTCCGACCCCGTCCCCGCGCGCAGCTACACCGTTCCCGACCCGATGAGCCGGGGCGCGTGGGAACGGCTCAGGACCGTCCTCCTGACCCATGTCCCCGTCGTCCCCCTGATGACCGCCCTCCTGCTGACCGGCCTCACCGTCATGGCCGTGCGCTGGTGGCGCGCCCCCGACCGCCGCCAGATCATCCCCGTCCTGCCGTACGTCCTGTGGCTCGTGCTCCTCTACGTCAACCGCCTCGCCCCGCCCCAGGGGGCCCTCTGGTCCTACGGGTACGCCGTGGCGTTCCTCTGGCCGTTCTGCGCGATCTACGGGATCAGCCGCGACCGCTCCGGCCAGCTCGACCGGGCCACGCGCAAGATGCTGGCGTCCCTCCTGCTGACCGCCGTCCTGATCGCCGTGTACACCGTCGTCTCCCTGCTGGCCCTGCGCGCCCTCCCCGGCGGACCGAGCACCCAGGCCATCGTGTCGGGCGCCGTGGGCCTGGCCTCCGGGGCCCTGCTCTACCCCTGCGCACGCCTGGCCGTACGCGCGGTGGACCGCATCTACTACGGCGACCGCGCCCGCCCCTACCAGGTCGTCCGCGAACTCTCCCAGCGGCTCAGCCGGGCCGCCGCACCCGCCCAGGCCCCACGACTGCTGTGCGACACCGTCGTGACCACCCTCAACCTGCCCGGAGCCAAGGTGGTGGTCGACACCCGCGGCGGCCCCCGCACCCTGGCCGCCGCCGGGGAGCCCGTGCCCGACTCCTACGGCTTCCCCCTGACGTTCGAAGGCAACGTCGTCGGCCACCTGCACGTCGCCCCCAGGGCGGGCCAGCGGGCACTGGACCGCCAGGACCAGGAGGTCCTGCGGTCCCTCGCCGACCAGGCGTCACCCGCGCTCGCCTCCGTACGCCTCTACGAGGACCTGCGGGCGGCCCGCGAACGCATGGTGGTGACCCGCGAGGAGGCACGCCGCACCCTGCGCCACGACCTGCACGACAGCCTGGGCCCCGCCCTGTCCGGCACCCGGCTGCAGATCGACGCCGCGCGCTACGTCGTACCGGACGGCTCCACGGCCGCCCAGCCGCTGGAGACCGCGTCCGAGGGCATCGGGCAGGCCATCGCCGAGCTCCGCCGCATCTCCGCCGGCCTCGCACCCGCCGCCCTCGACCGCAACGGGCTGGGCGGTGCGCTGCGGCAGCTGGCGGACCGGTTCGGGCAACGGCTCCGGGTGGACGTGCACTTCACCCCCGACCCGCTCCCGGGGCTGCCGGCCGCCGTGGAAGTGGCCGTC
Source organism: Streptomyces griseocarneus (assembly GCF_014655595.1). GTDB lineage: Bacteria > Actinomycetota > Actinomycetes > Streptomycetales > Streptomycetaceae > Streptomyces > Streptomyces griseocarneus. The sequence continues at coordinate 229,871 of NZ_BNBL01000005.1, forward strand.
TACCTCATCGGGGGCGAGGCGCTGAACAACGTCGTACGGCACTCCGGTGCCACCACGGCCGCGCTGAACGTGCGCGTGGTGCCGGACGAGGTGACGATCGAGGTCAGCGACGACGGACACGGGCTCGTGGAACACCGCACGGGCGACGGCGTGGGCATCCGGTCCATGCGGGAGCGGGCGACCGAGCTGGGCGGCCGGTTCACCCTGGCGGGCGGCCAGGACGGAGGCATGGTCGTACGGGCGTCGTTCCCGCCGGTGGCGGGCCCCTTCCCGGGCTGACCGCGCCCAGGGTGCACGGTCGTTCACCTGTGCCCCGCCCGGGTGGCGGAAACCCTCCCCGCCCACGGGTAGACATCCTTCATGGCCACCACGCGCAGGCTGTTCGTCCCCCTCCTCCTCGGGCTCCTCGGGTTCATCGGCCTCGCCGCCCCCGCCGCCACGGTCTCGGCCCAGGAGGGCGCCAGGGCACCGGAGGACCCGGCGGTGGTCACCACGGACACGGGCCCCGTACGCGGCGTGGTCACCGAGCGCGGCCGCGCCTTCCTCGGCGTGCCGTTCGCCGCGCCGCCGGTGGGCGAGCGACGGTGGCGACCACCCCGGCCCGCCACCCCGTGGACCGAGGTCCGGGACGCCACCCGCTTCGCCGGCGCGTGCGCCCAGCCGGCCCGGCCGGTGCTCGGCACGTCCGACATCACCAACGAGGACTGCCTCTACCTCAACGTCTTCACCCCGCCGGGAGGCGGTGGCGGCAAACCCGTCCTGGTCTGGTTCCACGGCGGCTCGTTCGTCTCCGGCTCGGCCGCGAGCTACGACGCCTCCCGGCTGGCCCGCGCCGGCGACGTGGTCGTGGTCACGGCCAACTACCGGCTGGGCCCCTTCGGCTTCCTGGCCCACCCGGGACTGACCGCCGAGGCCCCGGACACCGGCTCCGGCAACTACGGCCTCATGGACCAGCAGGCCGCACTCCGCTGGACCAGGACGAACGCGGCCGCCTTCGGGGGAGACCCCGCGAACGTCACGGCGGCCGGCCAGTCGTCGGGCGGCCTGAGCGTCTGCGGACACCTGACGTCGCCCGGCTCGCGTGGCCTGTTCGCGCGTGCCGTCATCCACAGCGCCCCCTGCGGCGTGGCGACCCGCCCGGCGGCCGAGGCTGGATCGGCGGGCACGGCCTTCGCCAGGGGAGCCGGCTGCCTGGGCGGTGACCCCGCCGTGCTGACCTGTCTGCGGGGCAAGCCGGCCGCCGACCTGCTGAAGGCGCCCACAAGCGGCGCGGCCCCCTGGTGGCCGGTGTCCGGCACGCCCGTCCTCCCCGTGCCGCCCGCGGAGGCCATCGCGGCGGGCGACCACGCCAAGGTGCCGGTGCTCATCGGCAACGGCCTGGACGAGGGCACCATCGGCACCGTCATCGTCGAATCCTCCGGCATCCGCTTCAACGCGGTCACCTACCCCGTCGTACTCACCACCCTCTTCAAGCTGGACGGCCCGCGCGTCGCCGCCCACTACCCGGCATCGCGGTACGGCGACGACTACCGCCTGGCGTTCGCGGCCGCGTTCGGCGACTACCTCGTCGCCTGCCCCACCCGGGAGTCGGCGCGACAGCTGGCCACGGCGACGCCGGGCCGCGTCTTCGCGTACGAGTTCGCCGACCGCTCCGCGCCCGTCCTCTACAACGTGCACCCCGACTTCCCGCTGGGCGCCTACCACGGCGCCGAGATCCCGTACCTGTTCGACTATTTGCCGGCGGGCGAGATCCACCTGAACCCGGCCCAGACCCGCCTGTCGCAGTCCATGACCAGCTTCTGGTCCCGCTTCGCCGCCACCGCGACCCCGGCCCCCGGCACCTGGCCCGCGACCACCCCGGACCCCTACCGCCCGCTGTCCCTGGCCCCGGACGCGATCACACCGCGGACCGACTTCGACACGGGCCACCAATGCGACTTCTGGTCCACGGTCCCGCGCCCGACCTCCCAGGGACCGTTGACGGCGGAGGTGCGCCTGCCGCAGCCGCGCTGACGGGATCCGTCGGGCTCAGGACGGATTGTGGTTCCAGCCGTCCCAGCCGTTCCAGCCGTTTCCGCTGGTGATGCGGAGTGCTCCGTCGTGCAGGGCGAAGTGGTGGGCCCCATCGTCGTCGACGGTCAGGTGGGGGCGGCCGGTGCCCTGGAACGCCTCGGTCCGCAGCTGGACGTGGGTGGGCTCGGTGCTGTGTACGCCGCGCAGTCGCCACGGCGCCTCTTCGGCGCTGTCGGGGTAGGGCGGTACGGCCAGGTGCACGAGGGCGGAGGCGTCGCGGTGGGTGCCGTAGCGCGTGTGCGCCGAGGTGTAGGCGGCCAGCCGGAGCTCGGCCTCCAGCGGGCCAGGGGCCGCCGAGGGGGCCGGAGCGGACCGCTGCGGTGCGTCGACGGTCCGGTGTGCCCGGGCGGCCCGGTCGGTGAGGCCGGCGAGGACATCCGGTGGGCAGGCGGTCTCCGACAGCACCGCGGCGAACCACTTGGCGAGAGCGGGTCCGCCGCGCCGGGCCCAGGTCTCCATCAGCCGTAGGAAGGCGGCTTCGCGGCGGTGGGGCAGACTGTGCCCGCCCGCGGCGAGGATCGCCTGGCCCGCTCCGGCGAAGACCTGGTGGATGACGCGTACCGGGACCCGGGGCGCGCTCTGGGCGTAGCGGACCATGCGGATCTCCAGCATGGCGCGGTGGAGGAGCGTCGCGGCGGCCATCGCGTAGGCGCCCAACTGCCCTTCCTGCGGGACACCGGCGTAGGCAGGCCGGCTCTCCCGGGGCGGTGTGGCCGCGTCCGCCCGGTGGCCGGCGGCGGACAGGTGCCAGTAGCTGTCGTCGGGGTGCAGGTCGGCCGTCGCCGCGTGGAGCATGCCGTGGGCTCCGATGCCGATCGCGACCCCGTCCGCTTCCGGTCGGAAGGTGACGCCGCGGGCGTCACGGGAATCGAAGCGGACCTCGGTGATGTCGCACAGCCGTATGTTCAGCGTCGCGCTCCCGAGAGAAGTGTCGTCGTCGACGGGATAGGCGCGGGCGACGGCCAGCTCGAGGTAGCCGGTCAGACGGCTGCCGGCCCGCTCGACCCGCACGTAGCGGACCTCGGCCGACGGCAGGTCGTAGTCGACGGCCAGGCTCTGTACGGTCCGCGGCGTCATCGCCATCACCGGGGCCATGACCCGCCCCTGGTAGTCACGGCCAGGCTCGTCCGGCTTCGCGGGCGACAGCAACCCGTCCAGCGAGAGCCCGGCGGCCGAGGCCCGCTCCACCATCCAGGCCCGCCTCTCCTCACCGAAGCCGGCCATCCACTCCAGCACCGCTAGTGCACGACGTTCGCGCGCGCCGTGCGTGCCGGCCGTCGCCGCCCGCACCAGGGGAAGGGTGGTGTTGTCCCACACGTCCGCCGCCGCGCGGATGGCCTCCCGGTCGAACCGGCGGGCGTCCGCGGACGCTTCGGCGATCCGCACCAGCGAGAGATCCAGCAGCGCTCCCAGCACGGCGAGCGCGGAAGGCCGCTGTCCGGCCGGGGAAACATCGAGGTTGGCCATGCCAGGATCGTCGCACGAAAGACGATCATGTCGGACAGGGGCCGGACGGAGGCCGGACAGAGAGTCGATCGCTTGACCTTGCCCTTGGGTCAGACAGGAGTGTGACGGGCGTGGAGGACGACGACCCCCTGCTGAGCATCGGTGCGTTCGCGCGCCGCGCCCGGCTCTCGCCCAAGGCCCTGCGGCTGTACGACCGGCAGGGCCTGCTGGCCCCGGACCGGGTCGACGCGGTGACCGGCTACCGGTACTACCGGGAGAGCCGGCTGGCCACCGCGCGGCTGATCGTACGGCTGCGCGGCCTGGACATGCCGCTCGCCCGCATCGCGGAGGTACTGACCGCGCCCGCACCCGAGGCGGCCGCCCTGGTGGCCGGCTACTGGGAGGGCGTCGAGCGGCGGGTCGCCGCGCAGCGGGAGCTCGCCGTCCACCTCCGTATCCAGCTGTCGGGAGGAAGAGAGGGAATGGACATGTACGAGATCAAGCAGCGCGAGGTGCCGGAGCAGTTGGTGCTCACCGAGCGGCGCCACGTCCGGCCGGAGGACCTGCCCGTGTGGATCCCGCAGGCCTGCGACCGCCTCGAGGAGGAGGCCAAGGCCTACGGCGGCGTCTTCGCGGCGCCGTTCGTGGTCTACCACGGCCAGGTCAACGAGGACAGCGACGGGCCGGCCGAGGTCTGTGTGCCCATCGATCCGGCCCGGGCCGCGGACGTCACCACGGCCGTCCGGACCGAGCCCGCCCATCGCGAGGCGTACACCACGATCACCAAGGCCCAGGTGGAGTACCCGCAGATCCTCTCCGCGTACGAAGCGGTCTACCAGTGGATCGAGGCGAACGGCGGCCGTGAGACCGGCCCCTCCCGGGAGGTCTACTTCGCCGACTGGGCAGCGTCCGGCCCCGCCACCGAGGTCTGCGACATCGCCGTGCCCATGGCATAGAGCCGTCGGGGGCGCCGGGGGACGGGCCCCGTGCGCCCCCGTCTCACGACAAGGCCGCGATGAGTTCTTCGCGGCAGGACACGCCGGTCTTGCGGTACACGGCTTTGAAGTGGTCGTTGACGGTGTGCGGCGACACGCTCAGGCGGCGGGCGATCTGTTTGCCCGACAGGCCCTCCAGCGCCTGTTCGATCACCGCGTGCTCCCTGCGGGTGACGCCGTACCAGGCGGCGACCGCCGGGAGCAGGAGACCGGCCGAGGCGGGCTGGATGGTGATGACGACATCGTCCGGCGCGCCGCCGTCCAGGCGTTGGGCGTGCACCCCGATCCAGCCGTCCGCGGTCGGCACCCGGGTCAGCGCACCTCCCGGGCTGTGACGGGCGAAGAAGGCGATGTTCCACGTGGTGAGGGCGAGGTCGTCCTCGGTGGTGAGCACCAGGTCGGGTGCGCAGGCGCGCAGCCAGTCGCGGCCGGTCGGGGAGGCCGTCCTGATCCTGTCGTCCCCGCTCACCACGATCACACCGGGCGGCCGTACGCCCGGAAGCGGACGAGGCGTTGTCAGACCCGTCACAAACCTTCGCAGAATCGTGCACAAGTCCGGCACGAGCCGCTGGACCGTAGCGGCGTCGTCGGAGGAGAACGGACGCCTGCCCCGTTCGCGCAACAACACCATCGTTCCCCACAGCACGCCACCGGCGACCAGCGCCGCCCGCAACTCGCTGCCGAACCCCTGGGGGATGAGCACCTCGTGCAGGCGGCGGCTCGACCGCTCCTCGGGAGCACCCGAGCCGAGCACCCCGACCTTCGACGGGCCGCCGGCGAGTTCCGAGAACGGGAACAGGTCCTGGCCCCGGACGTCGTCGATCAGGGTGCGACGGAACAGCTCGCCGCAGTAGCCGTGCTCCCTGCACACGAAGCACCCCGCGCCGGTGACCGGGTCGCTCCCGGCGAGCGTGTACCCGTCGTGCGGTACGAGCCGCCCGATGCGCTGCGACAGCTCGCGTCCCAGCTCCGGAACGGTACGGGCCTCGGCCGTCGCCTCCGTGAACATGAGGCGAGTATCGGGGCCGCGCCCGGGTCAACCCCCTGGATCGCGGGATGTTCACTCTCAGGCGTCCACGTGATCCTCGAAGGCAAGCGGATCCGCACCGGAGACGCACGGGAGAACGGATGCAGCGATGCGACGTCGACTCACCACGATCGCCCTCGCCCTGGGTACGGCGGCACTGCCGCTGATCACCACGCAACCGACGATGCCGGCTGCCGCGTCGGCACGGGACTTCATCGAGGTGCGCAGCGACATGCACGACAAGTGCCTGGCGTCCAACGGCGACAACGTCGAGATGCAGACCTGCGGCCAGCGCGGCAACCAGCTCTGGTTCTGGAACGGCCGTGCCCTCGTCAACACCGCCGAGAACCACTGTCTCGACGTGCGGAACGGGGAGATCAACGCCCCTGCCCAGGTGGTCGGCGACTGCCACGGCAACGCCAACCAGCGCTGGACGTACAACCCCGGCACCCGAGAGCTGATCTCGGATGTGAATCCCCAGTGCCTGAGCATCCAGAACAACGGTGAGCACAGAGACGGCGCGGGAATCAACATGCGCCAGTGCACGCGTGCGAACTGGCAGACGTGGCGGATCACGCACGTCTGACCGGTGCCGTGCGGTGAGGCCCCGGAGCGAGGGGGAGGCTCCGGGGCCCCGCTTCGTCAGGCCGGTTCTTGAAATCGCCGTACCCCTGGTCCCCGGCCGTCCCGGGCGGGGTCATTCGGGGGTGAGGGGTTCGACTTCCAGCCAGTGCAGCCGTCGCTCACCGCGGTACTCCAGCGCGAGCCAGCCCAGCTTCTCGAGGGCCTGGGCGCACCGCCCCAACCCGGTGTGCTGCTCGTAGGCGGCCCGGCTCCCGGACGGTCCGTGCCATTCGACGCGTGCCACCGTCTGCGGCTGACGCCCTCGAGGGAGCGCTCCGGTCGGCTCGCTCGGGCGGACGACGTACCCGGTGCACAGCCGCCGCCCGTCGTCGCCGACGGCGGAGGGCGGGATGCCGGCCGCTTCCAGGACCAAGGCGACCGCGCGTACCGGCTGCAGACGTTCCCATTCGGCCGGGACCGCCTCGGGCTCGGCGGCACCGGCGTTCATCACCCGGCGGATCTGCAGGAGACCGTCGAGGGCGCGCTGAACCGCGGCCGCGCGCTCGCGAGGACCGGCGGTCACGGGGCCCGTGTCCCCGGTCGCCACCTCGAAACCCGCCGTACCGCTGATCGCCCTCACCCCTCCCCGTCGTTGCGCGGCGCCCCGTCACCGACCGGCGGCAGATCGCCGCGCTGGACGGGCTGCCCGCCGTCGCCCTGCCGGGGAGGCAGTACGGCGTCGAGTTCCGCGTCGCTCGCGGCGTGCGCGGCGTCGGCCGCCTTGCGCAGGGTGGCGCGATCCACTGTCCCGGTCTCGGCGTTGACCCGCACCAGGCGCCCGTCCGTCTCGGTCGCGTACTCGTGTTGCGTGCCGCTCGTGCGGTACCAGCTCTTGCCGTCCTTCACGCACTCGACGGCGCGGCCCGTGCCACCGTTGCCGACGCCGAGCGGGGTCTTCGGGCAGCCGGCCGCGTCCATGGAGCCCCGGTCGACACCGAGACGTATCTGCGCTCCCGTGTCCTGCTTCACGTACGTCGCCGAGAACCCGTCGGAGCCGAGGACGCCCACCGACTGCTTGGCGACCTCATAGCCCGGCACCTTGGTGACGTAGACGTTCTCGAGCGCCACCTGGGCGGCACGCGCGCGTGCCGCCAGCTCGGACCGGTCGGCTCCGGAGCGGCCGGCCCCGCCGCCGGCGGTTTCGGTTCCGCAGCCCACCAGGGCAAGGGACACGGCGGCCGTCACGGGTAACAGGGGGCGCGACAGGCGCGCGGCAGATCTCATGGGGTCATGGTGCCGCACGATGCGTTGCCAGGGCCCCCGCCCCTTGGAAGATCTGGTTCCGATTGTCAGTGGTGCGTGTCAGAGTGTGCGCCATGCTTGCGATCACCGTGAACACCGAAGCCGGAGGCCGGCACGTCCGGGCCACCGAGGCGGAGCTGGCCGGACTGGTGCGCCGCATCGGCGCCGACGACGACCACTTCCTCGTCCTCAGCCGGATACCGGACCTCCCCGACGTGTTCCTCCAGGTCTGGCACGAGACGGGCGGCGGCTACACGCTGGAGCACCGCGACGGCGCCCACGACCGGCACTTCCAGGTGGCACTCGACGGACCCGAGCCGGTGATCGCGGCCATGACCGGCTGGGCACGCCGGCAGAACGGCTGGGACGCCGGACTGGAGTGGACGCCGATGGACTTCCCGGCACCCGCGCCCATCCCCCCGCTCGAACTCGACGAGGAGGAGCGCGAACTGCTGGAGGACCGCCTCCGCGAACTGCTCGTCGGCGGCTACACCACCCGCGCCGAGCTCGCCGAAGTCGCCGAGGACTACCTCGTCTCCGGTGACCGCCGGCCGGTCTCCCACGCACAGGCGCGACAGCTGGCCGACCTGATGTGGCAGGAGCGCGTCGAGGAGCAGGCGTCCTGGGAGGGCACCACCGACCCGGAGCGGCTGTCCCTCGTCTTCGCCGCGCTCGACGCGGCGGGCATCACGGCGCGGGAGAACTTCACCTGCTGCCGCACCTGCGGCCAGAGCGAGATCGGGGCGGAAGCCGCCCCGGACGCCCGCGGCTTCGTCTACTTCCACACCCAGTGCACCGACAGCGCCGCCGCCGGGTACGGACTGACCCTGCTGTACGGCGGGTTCGACGGCTCGGCCGACACCACGGCGGCCATCGGCGAAGAGGTCGCCTCGGCCCTCCGCTCCGCCGGACTTCAGGTCGACTGGAACGGCGACCCGAGCCGGGCCCTGACAGTCACCCCGCTCGACTGGCGCAAGCGGCTCGTCGGCTAGGCCGCGCGGCGGCCCCGGCCCCGGCGGCGATCGCCGCGATGTTCACGGTCACGGATCAGCGTGCGCTCGCCCCGGCGAGGGCGGCGGCCAGCACGGGATAGTCGGTGTACCCGGTCTCTCCGCCCACGTACATCATGTGCTTGTCGCGCACCTGGTTGAGCGGCGCGCCGACGCGCAGCCGTTCGACCAGGTCGGGGTTGGCCAGGAACGCGCGGCCCAGGGAGATCAGGTCGGCTCCGGCGTCCAGCAGCCGCTCGCCCGCGTGCTTGCCGCCGTCGGCGGGTAGCGGTTCTCCCCAGCCCAGTGCGGGGTTGGCGATCAGCGTGCCGGGCCAGGCCTTCCGGATGTCCTGGAAGAGGGGCTGGTCCGGGTCGGCGAAGACGATGTGCAGGTAAGCCAGGCCGGTGTCCGCCAGGGCCTCGATGAGCGCCGGGTAGATGCTCTCGGTGTCACCCTCGTCGATGCCGTTGACGGCGTTTCCGGGGGAGATGCGCAGGCCGACCCGGTCGGGCCCGATGGCTTCGGCGACCGCCTGGACCACCTCGACGACGAACCGTATGCGGCCCGCGACCGAGCCGCCGTAGGCGTCGGTGCGACGGTTGGTGTTCCGTGCCATGAACTGGTGCAGGAGGTGGCCGTTGGCGGCATGCACCTCCACCCCGGCGAAGCCGGCGTCGACGGCGTTGCGGGCGGCGGCGGCGAAATCGGCCACGGTGGACCGGATGTCGTCGTGGGTCATCTCCCGCGGCACCACGGATTCCTGGCGTCCGCCAGGGGTGTGGATCGTCTCGGGGAGCGGGACCGGCGAAGGCGCGACCGGCATCAGCCCGCTGTTGTCGGGGTGGCCGACCCGGCCGCCGTGCTGCAGTTGCAGGAACATCCGGCCGCCCTCGGCCCGTACCGCATCGGTGACGCGCCGCCAGCCGGTCACGTGCGCGTCGTTGTGGATCGCGGGGATGTTGGGGTAGGTCTGCCCCACGGCGTTCGGCGTGGCGGCCTCGGCGATGATCAGCCCCGCGGAGGCGCGCTGCGCGTAGTACGTGGCCATGATCGGCTGCGGGACGCCGTCGGCGCCGGCGCGGTTGCGGGTCAGCGGCGCCATCACCAGACGGTTGGGCAGGTGCAGAGGGCCGAGGCGGGTGGGCTCGAAGAGGCGGGACGGTGCGGGTGTGTTCGTCATGCCGTTACGGTAGGAGTTGACATCAGTGTCAGGTTCAAGTCCGGTGACGAGGACGGCACGCGAGGCGGGGAAGAGGCGGGGAATGCGGATCGGCGAACTGGCCCGGCGCAGCGGGGTGAGCGAGCGTTCGTTGCGCTACTACGAGACGCAGGGACTCCTGAGGGCGGAGCGTACTCCGGGCGGCCAACGGTATTACGGTGACTGGGCGGTCGACCGGGTCGTCCGCATCCAGGCGCTCTACGCCGCGGGCCTCAACAGCAAGAAGATCGCGGAGCTGCTTCCCTGCATGCGGGACGCGGACGGCGGTCCGTCCGAGATCGCCACCGCGCGGCTGGTCACCGACCTCACCGCGGAACGGGACCGCATCAATCGCATGATCACCGACCTGATCGGCTCCCGCGACGTCCTGGACGAGGCCATCGCCACGGCCTCGGCCGGTGCGTACGCCTCCGCCGCTCCCGGCGCCGGCCCCGTCGGGGCGGACCGCGGATAGCGGCTGGACGGACCAAAGGCGCGGGGCGAGACGTCTCTTCCGTCTCGCCCCGCTACTTCCCCCCTCAATCGGCAGCTTTGAAAAGCTCCTCGGCCGCGGTGACGGCCCGCGCCAGGGTGTCGGGATCCGACCGCAGCCGGCTCATGATCGTGTCGATTCCCCGTAGCCCGGCCCGCTGGAGAAGCCGTTTCTCGTTGGTGGTCCACTCGCCGCGCTCGGCCAGCACCGCATGTGCCGTCTGCAGGGCGGCGGTGGCCAGCGCCCCCGCGACCTCGGTGGCCTGGCCACGACGCACGTACGCGCTCTTGGCGTAGTGGAGCGTCGCGGCCGCCCGGTCACGCCACACCGGCGGGGCCGCCTCGCGCAGTGCCCGCGGGTACTCGGGACGGGGCAGGGTGCCGCGCAGCACCTGGTTGACGGCGAGTTCGGCGACCAGCAGATAGCTGGGGATGCCCGCGAAGTGGAACATCAGCGGCTCCCAGTGGAAGCGGCCCTGCCGGGCCTCGGCGAGTTCGTGGTCGACGACGTCGAGGTCGCGGTAGTGGACGTCGACGTGCCGCCCGTCGATCGTGAGCCAGGCTCCACCGTTGAAGACGCCGCCGCCCCAGTCCCCGATGCCGGAGACCTCGCCGTCCCAGCCGACGGCGCGCAGGTCGGCCGGGTCGAAACCACCCCGGTAGTACACGGCCACGTCCCAGTCGCTGTCAGGGGTGTGGGTGCCCTCGGCCCGCGAGCCGCCGAGGGCGACGGCGCGTACGGAGGGCAGGGCCGCGAGGCGGTCGGCGACATGGTCGAGGAAGATGTCGTCGGTCATACGTATCCGATCGTGAGAAGTGAATGACGGGCGATGCGGGCACACCGGGGGAACGCCGGAGCAGGGGCTCGGACGGCGTCATGCGGATCGGTGCGCCGGGGCGGTGTCAGCACTTCATGGAGCAGACCCTACCGCCCTGCCCGCGGCGCCGGTCTCCTCATCCGCGATCAGCCGGTGTGCCGGTCCGGAACGGGGCGCCACCGTCAGCGGTGGTTGGTGATAGCCGGCCGGATAGGGCTCGTCCACGTCACGGCCTTCGGCCGCCACCCAGGCGTGAGCGCCGAACGGGGGAGCGATGCGCACCCCGACGTACCACGTGGGAAAGGTTCCCGACATCCGGCACAGCAGCGCGGTGGCGATGGACCGCTGCAGACAGCCGCGGGCCGCGGCGCACTTCCAGCTGATGCTGGTGACGACGGCGCGGGCCCGGCCGGCCTCGTCGTAGGTCGCGGGCCGGGCCCCCGCACGTCCCGGGGGCGATGCCGATGGTCTGCTCGTCACTCATGGCCGCTCTTCGCGTCACTGATACAACGAGGATGTGGGACGCGAGCACGTGCGCAATGACTGCTTCGACATCACGTGCCAGGCGCCGGTGTGAATCGTCGCGAGCTCGCGGTGCCGCCCGCGGTCGGGGGCCGGCGCGGCCCCTTGCCCGGCCGCGCGGCGCAATTCCTTCCGTACCAGCTCCACCGCCTCCGGGCCGGCCCATTCGGGCAGGAATACGGGTGCCCACCAGCCGGCCTCCGCGAACTGCCCGGCCGGCGTACGGGGCGTGCCGTTCGTTCCGGGCGGCGTGCCCAGGCCGGCCGCGGCGGCCAGCAGCCACGCCTCGTAGGTCCGGTAGCGCAGCAGATCGCGGCAGACCGCTGTCAGCGGCCGGCGGCTCTGCGCGGCGACCGCTCTCACGTAGCTCATCCCGGTCCACGGCCGCTGCCTGAGGAGCTGTCCCAGCCAGGCGTGCCCGGGCGCCGACATCTCGTCGCCGCCCAGCCCCATCAGGTGGAGTGCGGTGCCGTGCGCGTTGCCCCGCGCCACGGTGTGACGGAAGCGGCCGCGGTAGAGCATCAGGGCGAAGGGCTCGTCGAAGCCGTCGTCGGCGTCGAGCGTGTCCGCGTACGCCAGCGGCCATCCTCGGCGGGGATGACATCGTGCAGCACCGGGTGGCCGTCGTCCCGCAGACCGGCCGCCGTCCGGCGGGCCCACGCGACGTCTGTCCAGGGGGCATTGGAATGTCCATGGGCCGTTGGGGCGGGCGACTTCACACTCCGGGTGCGGGCCGCACGGCGATCCCGTTCCGCTCGAGCAGCGCCGCCGTCACCCCGTCTCCCGGCACCAGCACCCCGGCGAACGACCCGTCGTACACCACACCCCGTCCGCACGACGGACTGCGCGGCATCAACAGCGCCTCCGTGCAGCCTCCGTGCCGCGCCGCCGCGAGTGCGCGCCGTGCACCGTCCACGAACTCCGCTGTCACGTCACGCCCGGTGTCCTCGACGACCCGCGCCGTCCCGTCGAGTACGTCGTACCCGTCGCCGCCCACCAGCTCCGCGGGCCGCCGCGGTGTTGCGAGCCCGCCCGCGACCTCTGGGCAGAAGGAGACGACTTCGCGGCCGGACACTGCCTCCTCGAGCTCCGACGACGCCTTGTGACGCCCGTCGAACCGGCACGGGACTCCCCGCAGACATGCGCTGACCAGGACTGCTTCCATGCCGCCAGGCTAGCCATACGCCGCTCCCGGCGGCGGCCGGCCGACATCGAGTGCTCGGGCCCGGCTCCGGTGGATCGAAAAACCTGATGCGTTTGAGCCCGTTTGTATCCGTATGCTTGTGCGAAATTCACGACGGGCGGGAGGTGGAGACAATGAAGCTTGCTGAGGCGCTGGCAGAGCGTGCGGAGGCGGCGCGTCGTGTGGAGCAGCTGCGAGCGCGCGTTGTCGGCAGCGCGCGGTATCAGGAAGGCGAGACGCCCGCCGAGGACGCGGCCCGGTTGCTGGCCGAGGTCAATGAGGTGCTGGACGCCCTCGAGACATTGATCCGGCGGATCAACCGAACCAATGCCGCGGTGCGGATGGGTCAGGACGGCACACTCACCGACGCGCTCGCGCGCCGGGACGTGCTGCGGCTGCGCCATTCGGTGGTCACCGCGGCGGCGGATGCGGCAGCGGGTACGGGCGAGCGCGGATACGGCCGGCAGCTCCGGTCCGAGCTGATGATGCTCTCCGCGCTTCCGGTCGCGGAACTGCGCGGTCAGGCAGATGTCATCGCACGGGAGATCCGCGAGATCGACATGCGGATCCAGCGGGCGAACTGGGAGGCCGACCTGCTGGACTGAGCAGTTCCAGCAGGGCGTGACGATGTGGAGCAGGTAGTCGTCTCGGAGGCGTGCACACACCGAGGGCCGGCGGTCTTCCGGCCCCACCTGGCGCGTGAAGAGCAACGCTTGGGGTTCGATTCCCCATCTACAGTGCAGCTCAGAACCGTGCACAGGTAAAGGTGCACATTGCACAGCACATCACCGCGTGCAGATCCGGGACGGCGAGGGCGGGTTCGGGGTTTTCCACATCGCGACAGGCCGGGCCGTAGGCCGTAGGCCGCAGAGGACGGCGGTTCTCGCGCCGCAACACACGGAAGTCGGCCGTACTCTGCGGCTTTCCGGTCAATACGGTTCGCATGCCTTGCGGGATCCCGTGCGCCCGGATTCAATCCTGTGTTTCACCAGCGACCGAATCGAACCGGAACGCTCAACTCGGTGTTGTTCCGAACCGCGAGCACGCAGGAATGTCTCTTCGGCAAAGGAGCGACATGGAGAGTCGGGCACCTGGCGACGACCACGCGACACCCCCGTCGCACCTGCTCGCCGAGGCACACAGGCTCCTGCCCGGCGTCATCGCCGTGCGCCGCGCGATCCACCGCACTCCGGAGACCGGCATTCATCTTCCGCAGACCCAGAAGACCGTACTGCGCGCACTCGCCGGCCTGGGGCTGACCGTCTCCGTCGGTGAGGGCCTCAGCTCGGTCGTCGCGGTCCTCGAGGGTGCGGCCCCGGGCCGTACCGTTCTGCTGCGGGCCGACATGGACGCACTGCCGCAGCAGGAGGACACCGGGCTGGAGTTCGCCTCGCAAAGGGAAGGCGTCATGCACGCCTGCGGCCATGACACCCACACCGCCATGCTCGTCGGGGCGGCCCGGCTGCTCGCGGCCCGCAGGCAGCGGCTCGCGGGGCGGGTGGTGTTCATGTTCCAGCCCGGGGAAGAGTTCGGCGGCGGGGCCCAGCTCATGCTCGAAGAGGGAGTACTGGGCGACGCGGAGGAGGCCCCGGCGGTGGACGGGGCCTTCGCCCTGCACATCGCCGCCCGCTACGAGGCGGGCACGGTGCACCTGCGCCCGGGCCCGCAGTTCGCCGCCGCCGACGTCCTGCGCATCACCGTACGCGGCCGGTCCGGTCACGCGGCCGCGCCCCACAAGGTCCTCGACCCGGTCCCCGTCGCCTGCGAGATCGTGCAAGCCCTGCAGACCATGATGACCAGGACCGTCAGCGTCTTCGACCCGGCCGTCCTCACGATCACCAGCGTCTCGGCGGGAAGCACGTCCAACGTCGTGCCGGAGACCGCCGTGCTCTCCGGCACCTACCGCACCTTCACCGACACGAGCCGGCAGGTGGTGCGCGACGGCATCATGCGGGTCGCCCACGGCGTGGCCTCGGCCCACGGCGCCGTGGCGGACGTCGAGCTCATCGACGGATACCCGGCCGTGCACAACGATCCCCGGTTCACCGCCCACGTGCGCAGGGCAGCCGCGACGGTGGTCGGCCCAGCCCGCGTCCACGAATTGCCCCACCCGACCATGGGCGGCGAGGACTTCTCGTACGTCCTGCGGCGCGTGCCCGGCGCGATGGCCTTCCTCGGGGCCTGCCCACCGGACCGTTCGCCCGCGACGGCTCCCGACAACCACTCCAACCACGTCGTGTACGAGGAGAGCGCCATGGCGGTCGGCACCGCCGTGCACGCCGCGGTCGCCGAGGCGTTCCTGTCCGGTCCGCCCGATGCGGGTCTGTGACTTTGAGTGATACCTGGCCAGCGGTCTCTGAGCTCCGCAGGTCGGTCGGTGAAGCGGGTCTGTAGCTGGCCAGTTCGTGGCTCCATAGCTGGCCAGCGCCCTGGCACCCCCCGCAGCCCCTCGTCCAACCCCGGTAACAGCCGTGCCACATCGGCGCGTTCGCGCTCCAGAAACGCATGCCGCCCCACTCCCTGCGGGCCGGGCGGCCCCGGAAGGCAACGTACCCGGGCGCAACCGTCGTGGTGCCCGGTTCCGCCCGGTCCCGCGCCGCCGCCGCACCGCTGTATTCGCACCCGCCGGCTGACCGGCGCCGCCCGTACGCTGCTGGTGCCCGGGGCGCAGAGAGTGACAGCTCCCTCCCCGGACACCGGCATCAGCGCACCCCGCCGTACGCGTCAGGTGGGGAAGCCGAGGTTCCAGCCGTCGATGATGCGTCGGGGGCCGACGTGGATCTTGTCCTCTTGCGGGTTGTAGCGGATGTAGGAGTCGCCGCTGAACAGCCAGGCGTCGTTGCTGCCGGGGGCCACGCACGCGGCGTCGATGCGCCGGGTGAAGGGCTCGACCAGGCCTTTCCACCTTTCGGCGATGGGTGTGGGGCCAATGACGAGTTCGTCTTCCTTGAGGTGGTAGTGGACGTACTGATCGCCCGAGAAGATCCACACGGTGTTGGGGTTCGTGGGGTCGGGGAGGGCGGCGTCGATGCCGTACTCGAATCCGGTGCCCTTCAGCCCGGTCCAGCCGTCCGCGATGGGGCGAGGGCCGACGTCGACCCTGCTGTTCTCGAGGTCGTAGCGCAGGTACTGGTCGTCGTGGAAGAACCACGCGGCAGCAGGCTGGCCGACCTCTTCAGGCCTGGGGATGGTGGCGTCGACGCGGTCGGCGAAGCCGTTGGTGTCCAGGTGGGGCCATCCCGAGGCGACCGTGGCCGCCTCCTTGGTGACGGTGTTGTTCGCGAGGTGGAACCGGAGGTAGAGGTCGTCGTGGAACATCCAGACCTCCGTGGGCGTGACGCCGCCCGTGCAGGGCAGGACGGCGCTGACGCCGTCGACGAACGTCTTGCGCCGCAGCGAGGCCCAGCCCTCGTGGACACGCTTGGGGCCCACCTCGATCGTGTGGGTCTGGATGTTGTAGCGGACGTAGTCGTCACCTCGGAAGAGCCACAGTTGGTCGGTGCTCCCGGGCACGGTCAGGGCGACGCTGACGCCGTGGGCGAAGGGAGTGTTCGCGAGGCCGGGCATGTGCTGTGCGATGGGGTTGGGGCCGGTGATCGTGTCGTTGTCCAGGTGGTAGTAGAGGACCTCGGAGTCACGGAACAGGAAGAGGCCGCGGGTGGGGTCGCCGGGGTCCTGGACGGCGGCGTCGATGTAGTCGACGAACGAGGTGGTGCCCAGGACGGGCCAGCCCGCGGCGATCTCCCGGGGGCCGCCGACGATGTTCCTGGTGCCGACCTGGTAGCGGACGTACTGGTGTCCGCTGAACATCCACACGTCGGTGGAGCTGCCGGGGACGGCGACGAGGGCGTCGGTGCGCAACGCGAAGTCGGTGTCCTTCAGGAGGGGGAAGTCGGACGCGAAGGGATGGGGGCCGGAGTCGATCGCGTCGGTGTTGAGGTTGTAGTTCAGGGAGGTACCCGGGCGGAAGAAGTACGCCCCGTGCCCGTCCGGCAGGTTCCCGCCGGCGTCCAGCACCGGATAGAGGCGACGACCTGGGCGCGACACGTCGGCGACCGCGCCCGGCCTCGCCGTGCCGGCTCCGGAGGTGGAGGGACCCGGTTGGCCGCCGGGCCGGCGGTGCAGGATCGTCACCGCCAAGGCCACCGCGGCGAGGTCGCGGTAGGCCTGGGTGAGGGTGGTGGTGTCGGGTACGGGTTCCCCCGGCGCGTTGTTGTACCGGTCGAACAGGCCCGAGAGCGAGGACCAGTTCGTCTCGGCCTCGGTGATCTCGTTCCGCTGGCCATCGGAGATTTCACCGCTCGTTGCCCATATCCCCGCCAGGGTTCCCGCGATCATACGAAAGCGCGTGGCTTCGCAGACCATCTCGACCAGGAAGCCCATCGCGGCCCGCTGGTAGTCGCGCACTCCCGGCTGCTCCCTGAGCTGCAGGAGCGCGGTGTGCAAGTTCGCCCAGCCGAGCCGGGCCTGCGGTATACCGTCGGTCCCGTAGCCTTCCCTGATCCCCGTGTCGTGGAGGGCGAACCCCTCCTCCGCGGCCATCGCCCCGACCCCGGCGGTCGGGTTCGACAGGTGGTAGAAGTCCGTCTGTCCGGTGAGGGTGAAGCCCCACCCGTACAAGTCGGTGTCCTGGATGTACCAGTCGACCAAGTCCTCGCCTCCCGCGCGGAGGCGGACCACGAACATGCTCTCGGAGCTGTCGCGACGGTGACTCTGCCGGAGCCGGTACATGCGGACCTGCCGGTCGGCGGACACCTGGATCCGGTCGCCTTGGACGGTGGCGACGTGGTCCCGGATGGCGTTGATGCACGCAGCGTAGGCGGTGCGGTTGGGGTCGTCGAGGTCCAGGGTGGCCACGAGGGGCGGAGGCATGTCGATCTCCTGTCTCAAAGCGTCGGAATGAGGCCGGATCACACGCACGGTCGGGATCGCACACCGGCGGCCCACGCACCGCATCCGGCATCGCCCGACACGGCCGCGGGCGCCGCGAACCGGCCCCACCACGCCGAGCCGACGCTTCGGGACCACCGCCCGTGCACGAATACAAAGGCCCGGCCGGCCTGCCGTCCCCGACCAACCCACGCTTGCGCGACGCCCCCACCCCCGCTCACACCGTCGCAAACCCGGCATCCTCAGTGAACGCCCCCCGCGACCGCGGGCGGAAGACCAGACCCGGCCGACCCCGAATCCCGCCCGACACAGCGCCGACCGGTGCGGTTCACGGCCGAACGCGTCCAGCCGAATCGGGCGGCGCTCCTACGTGCGTGTGACCGCCGCAAGACCACCGCCGGCGGCCGGGCCGGACGTCAGAACTCGTCCTCCATCGCGGCCTCGCAGGTACTGCAGAGACGGTCGGCGCATTCCGGGGGGTACCACGAGGAACCGGGGTGTTCCGACGGCTTCCACGGGGCCGCCTCCATGGCGAAGGTGTCCTTGCCGCAGAACGTCCGCGGGCCCAGGGCCGAGGAGCCCGGGGCGGTGGGCGCCGCATGCACCCGGCGGACGACCGGGGCCTCCTCCCCGCCGGGCGCTCCGCCGGCCGCGGTCGGCGCCTTGTCGAGCTCGTACACCGTGATGATCTTCATCATGCGTCCGACGGTAGACCGCCCTGCGGGAAACGCCCCGGACGCGCGCCGTGGGAGCGGACGTCGATGTGCCGTGTGGGCGTCCTGCTGCCTTGGGCAGAGTGCAACTGCGGCCCGGGAAGGGGGCCGGGCTCCACCGGCTCGGGCTAGCGTGGCGAACTCCAGCAGTGTCGATCAGGAAAGAGCGGTGCACGATGCCCAGCCGGATACTCGATGTCCCCACGCCCGACGGTACGGCCGACGCCTATCTCGCCTTCCCCGATGACGGCGGCAGCCACCCCGGCGTACTCCTCTACATGGACGCCATCGGACTGCGGCCCGTGATCCGCGAGATGGCCGAGCAGCTCGCGGCGCACGGCTACTGCGTCCTGGTGCCCAACGTCTTC
The DNA here is from genome assembly GCF_014655595.1 of Streptomyces griseocarneus. Classification (GTDB taxonomy): domain Bacteria; phylum Actinomycetota; class Actinomycetes; order Streptomycetales; family Streptomycetaceae; genus Streptomyces; species Streptomyces griseocarneus. The sequence continues at coordinate 248,454 of NZ_BNBL01000005.1, forward strand.
TACCGCACCGGTCGCGCGCCCGTGCTCGAGCTCCCCGACCTGACGGACGCGAAGAACCGCGCGGCCTTCATCGCCCGCGTCATGCCTCTCCTGGCCGAGCACACCCCGCAGCGCGCCCTCTCCGACGCCCAGGCCTACCTGGACTTCCTGACCGCACGGCCCGAGGTCCGCCCCGGCCCCGTCGGGGTCGTCGGGTACTGCATGGGAGGGGCGCTGGCCCTGCGGACCGCGGCGGCCCACCCCGGGCAGGTGGCTGCCGCGGCCGGCTTCCACCCCTCCTGGCTGGCCACGGACGCGCCCGACAGCCCGCACCTGCTCGCTCCCAAGGTGAGCGCGGAGGTTCACTTCGGGATCGCCGAACACGACGACTCGATGCCGCCAGAGGTCGTCGCGCGGCTGAGCGCGGCCCTGGACGAGGCCGGCGTCCGCAATACCTGCGAGGTTTACCCGGACACGCTGCACGGCTTCACCATGGCGGACACGGCGGTCTTCAACCGGGCCGGACTCGACCGCCATTGGGACCGCCTGCTGGACCTCTTCGCACGGAACCTCAGCGGTAGCTGATAGAGGTTGTGTCCCACACCCAACCCCCGTACGGGTGTGGGACGTTCCGGCAGAGATCTCGGTGCGCAGCCGGGTGAGGAGGCACCGGAGTGCCGTCGTGCGTTCGTAGGGGCGGGGGACGGGCGGGGGCATTGCGAGGAGCCACGTTCGCGCACCCCCTGAGCGAGAGATCATCGGGCACGCCACTACTGTGCGGTGTTCCCGCATGTGCGGTCCAGTGAATGTTTTCGTCGTATATTCGTCACGAAATCCGAACGGTTGGTGAGTGGGGATGGCATGACGTTCGATCTGCACAAGCTGCGGTTGCTGCGGGAACTCAAGCACCGCGGCACGCTCTCGGCCGTTGCAGCCGCGCTGTCGTACAGCCCCTCATCCGTCTCCCAGCAACTCTCGCAGCTGGAGGCGCAGGTCGGCCTCCCGCTCCTGGAACCGGTGGGGCGCCGAGTGCGGTTGACGCCGCAGGCCGAGATCCTGGTCGCGCACACCGAAGCCGTTCTCGAGCAACTGGAGCGGGCCGAGGCGGACATCGCTGCCTCGCTGACCGGACTGACCGGCACCCTGCGCATCGCCTGCTACCAGACGGCCGCGTTCGCCCTGGCGCCGAACGCGCTGACCTTGCTGCGCGACTCCCACCCCGGACTACGGGTCCACCTCACCCAGGCCGAGCCCGAACAGGCCCTCCCCGCCCTGCTCGCACACGACTTCGACCTGGTCGTGACCGAGGAATACCCCGGAAATCCCAGCCCCCGCCCGGCGGGCCTGGAATTCGAGGACCTCCGCGAGGATCCGCTGCGCCTGGCCACCCCGCCCGGCGAGGGGAGCGAGGTCGGCCTGGCCGACCTGCGTGACCGGCCCTGGGTCCTGGAGCCGGAGGGAAGCGCCGCCCGGCGCTGGGCCCTGGGGGTATGCCGCTCGGCCGGCTTCGAGCCCGACGTACGGTTCGAGTCCGCCGACCTCCTCTTCCACGCGCGCCTCGTCGAGGAAGGCCACGCCATGGCCTTTCTCCCCGACCTGGTCTGGAGCGGCCGCACCCCGGCCGTCACGCTCCACCCGCTCCCTCAGGGCCTCGACACGCGCACGATCATCACGGCGGTGCGGGTGGGGAGCAGCCGCCACCCCGCCATCGAGGCCTGCCGCAAGGCCCTGCGCCAAGCAGTCGCGGACCTCGACACCTCGGACGTCGACACCTCGGAGCGCGCACCCGACCCGGCCCGCCGGCCGAAGAAGCGCTCGCCAATCGTTCGGATTCCGTGAACGGAACTGGCCGGAAACATTCGCTGGACCGCATGGGCGAGGGCGCCGCAGGGTGGTGGGGTGTTCGAAGAACCTTCTGCGCGGTGGTACGCGAGGCCGGCTCCCCGTACCCCCATCGCCCACCCCTCCGCCCCCGCCGCCGTGCGGGAATTCCACGCCTCCCTGTCCGGATACAGCCCGACGCGATTGGTAGAACTGCCCGACATTGCAAGGGAGTTGAATGTCGGGCGCGTCTTCGTGAAGGACGAGTCCGCCCGCCTCGGACTGCCCGCCTTCAAGGCTCTGGGCGCCTCCTGGGCCATCCACCGCGCGCTCTCCGAGCGCGACACCTCCACCCCGGTGACGCTCGTCACCGCCACCGACGGAAACCACGGCCGTGCCGTGGCCCGAATGGCCCGCCTCCTCGGGCAGCACGCGCACGTCTTCGTCTCGGCCGGCGTCCATCCCGCCGCCGCGGACGCGATCGCCGGCGAGGGGGCCCGGGTGACACGCGTCGACGGCCCGTACGACGACGCCGTACGCCGGGCCGCCACCGTCGCGGACGAGACCGCGGACGCCTTGCTCGTACAGGACACCGCCTGGCCCGGCTACGAACGCGTCCCCGGCTGGATCGTCGAGGGTTACTCGACCCTCTTCCATGAGATCGACGACCAACTGGCCGCTGCCGGGGCGCCGCACCCGGACCTCGTCGCCGTACCGGTCGGCGTCGGCTCGCTGGCCCAGGCGGCGGTCACGCACTACGGAGGCTCCGCTGGCCGGGACTCCGCACTGCTCGCGGTGGAGCCCGTGGCCGCCGCCTGCGTACTGAGCTCGCTGGTGCGCGGCGAGCGCCTCAGCACGGCCACGGGCCGGACCACCATGGCGGGGCTCAACTGCGGTACGCCGTCCGCACTCGCGTGGCCGTTGCTGCGCGACGGGCTCACGGCAGGCGTGGCCGTCACGGACGAGCAGACCGCCCGAGCCGGCCGCGACCTGGCCGCGCTCGGCGTCTCGTCCGGCCCGTGCGGCGCGGCCTCACTCGCCGGGGTCCGGGCTGCCGTACGGACCGAAGACCGCCGGGCCGCCCTGGGGCTCCACCCGGACGCGACGGTCGTGCTGCTCAGCACCGAAGGCACAGCGGCCAACCCGCACCACGAGGCATACGAGCAGTAGCCGTCAGGGGCGATGCCACTCTGTGCAGCAGGATGGCCGACTGGAATCCTTCGCTGCCGCAGGCGTCATCCCGCGGCGGCGAGTCGCTCATGCCGTCAGTTGCTTACGCCACCACTCCACCGTTGCCGTGACCTGCTCGTCGACGGGGGTGGCTCGTACCGCGAACTCAGCCTCGTAAGCGCTTGAATCAACGACAAACGGGCGGTCGAACTGGTAACGGATCTCCTTCAGCTCGCGGATCAGCGGGGAGAAGACCGACGCGACCCCCAGCACGGCCGGCGAAAGCCTGCGCACCGCGACCGGCCCCGTTCCCGACCGGGCGGCAAGGCGGTCGACCATCTCCCGCGTGGACAGCGCGGGCTCCGTCGGGACGTGCCAGGCCCGCCCCCAGGCCCGCTCCTCGCCCGCGACCTCGACCAGGGCCCTGGCCACATCAGGGAGGTAGCTCCAGCTGTGCGGAGCGTCCGGATCCCCGAGCGTGGAGACCGGCTTGCCGCGCAGCAGCCGCGGCATGACCCGCGCGGCCAGGTGCCCGCCATCGGTCACGCCGGGCCCGAAGAAGTCCGAGGCACGCACCTCGACCGCCTTGATGCGCCCCTGCTCGTGCAGGTTCTGCGCCTGCTCCCAAACGGCGGCGCGTACCCGCCCCTTGGTGCCGGTCGCCGCGAGCGGCAGTTTCTCGGTCATGGGACCGTCCACCGGGCCGTAGCCGTAGAGGTTGCCCAGCATGACCAGGACGGCCCCGGTCGCCTCGGCCGCCGCGCACACCGACGAGGCCAGCGGCGGCCATTCACCGGCCCAGCGATGGTAGGGCGGCGCGGCACAGCTGTAGATCGCGGCCGCGCCCTGCGACGCCTCGATCAGCCGCTTGCTGTCCGTCGCGTCCAGCGCGACGTGCTCGATCCCGGGCTCCGGGCTTCGGCCCGACTTGGTGACGACCCGAACCGAGTGACCCTGCTCGGCCAGCAGCCGAGCAGTGGCCGCCCCGGCGGGCCCGAATCCCACAACGACATAAAGACTCACTCACGCACACTAGCGCGAGTGTGCGATGCCTCTGCTTCCGCTCTCGCTCCTGCTCGTGCGTACGGCGCCGCAGCGCGAACTGCTCAGGGCTGGACCGTGACCGGCTTCTCGGCGCGCAGGTCGCTGACGAAGCCGTCCTTGACCACCCGCATCCAGTAGGCGTGCGTGCGGTCCGCCGGGGGGATGCCGGCGTCACGCTCCAGCTTGCGGTCCATCGACGTGGCACCGCCCGGGACGTCCCGCTGGAACGTGTAGGGATGCCAGATGCCGACCTCACTGCTGTAGAAGGGCTTGCGCTCCATCAGCATGACCTGGTCCGGGTTGCCCTGCGCGGGCTTCCACGTGACGCGGACAGTGGCCGCGTCGAGGCGGTCGACGGACGTCAACGCCGGTGCCTTCGGGATCACCGAGGAGGCGGCGGGCTTGAGGTCGGCGCCGTGGATCGTGCGCGGCACGGACGGTTCGTAGTGTTCCGGGTGGTCCAGCTTCCCCGTGACCCGGAGCGCGGTGGGGGCCTGACCCTGCCCACCCGCACACGCGTCGACCTGGACTACTTTCTGCCAGCCGCCGGAGAACCTCACGAAGTCCTCCTTCTGGACCGGCAGCTCGCGGGCGGCGCCGCCGATGATTCCGCTCACGGAGTACACGTAGCGGGAGTCGTCGGAGCGGACCACCTGGTAGCTGCACCGGTCCACGGCCGCGGCGCGCGCGTCGATCGTCGGCTGCTGGCGCGACGGCGCGTCGGCGGCGGATCCGGCGGCGGGGGCCGACTGAGCCGCTGTGGCGACGCCTGCGCCCGAGGCGAGGGCCCCGAGACTCAGGGCGCACGTGGCGATCGCGGTGGCGATACGAGCGGGCATGCATCCTCCGGTGACATCCAATGGGATCTCGATCAGGTCTGGACGCTACCGGCAAGTGACGGTCAAAAAGAAGTCAAGTTCCAGCAAAGTAGAAGACTTTGCGCCAACTTCGGCTTCACTCCCTACGGTCGGACGCCCAGAGAGCCAGCCCCGCCCACAGCACGGTCACTGCGGCGATCACGAGCCCGGCCGTCCCTGTCGCCCGGTACACGTCGGCGGCAGCGTGCACGATTTCGTCTCCCAGCAGCTCACCGACGTTGTCGGCCGAACCAGATACGGGCGGTCCAGGTTCTGCCAGGCTGACAGGCCGTGACCGCTTACGAATTGTTGCTCATCGGTGGTGGTGCGGGCGTAGGGAAGACGACCGTCGCATGGGAAGTGTCCGCGGCGCTGCGGGAGAGGGGAACGGCGCACTGTCTGATCGAGGGGGACTACATGGATCAGATCCACCCGGCCCCCGCCGGTGACCCTTGGCGCACGGCGATCACAGAACGGAACATCGCGGCCGTCTGGTCCAACTACGCCGCACTTGGCCAGCATCGCCTGATCTATACCAACACGGTGAGTGTCCTGGAAGGGCCGATGATCAGCCGGGCCATGGGCGGCGGCGAGGTCAGAGTCACCTGCGTCCTGCTCACGGCCGAGGAAGTGACCGTGAGAGAGCGGCTCACCCAACGGGAAATCGGATCCGAGCTTTTCGCTCACATCGAGAGGAGTCTGCGGATGGCACGCCGTCTCGGTGACAAGGCCCCCGCGGGAACGGTCCGTATCCCGACGGACGGCCGGTCGGTGCAGGACATCGCCACGCAAGTAATCCAGGCAGCCGCTTGGTAGAGGCGGGCGACGACCCGCAACCGGCTGCGCAGTGAGCGTCAGAAGAAGCGGGGCCGTCGGCGCAGCCTGCCGTACAGGATGCACGCTTCCATCGCCGCGAGCAGTCCTCCACAGGTCCAGGCATGGCCGGACGAGAGGCCGTTGACGTCAGTGCCCAGCCGCGGAGGCAGCCAGTCTTCCGGATCCACCACGAGGGTCACGTGTTGCGCCGGCTTCACGGTGTTGTCGCAGCCGCTCGAGTCACCCACCTCGTAGGTCAGCGTCCGTCCGGAGTCCGACCGGGCCACGGAGCAGGTGCGGCCCTCGCCGTGCTTCCTGTGGTAGGTCTCGACGTCGGCTATCACCGCCTCGTACCGGGTGCCTCGCTGATCCAGCACGTAGTCGTCGAGGGCGGGCCCCACGAACAGGCCGAGGGCGAAGCCGAGGATCGCCACACATGTGCCGGGGCCGGCCCCGGGCCCGCACATCGCGCCGGCCACCACCAGCACGAGCAGGAGAAGAAAGGCGCTGACCAAGAGCAGAAGCACTCCCCGGCTCTGGTTGAGCCAACCGCACCCTGCCACTGCCAACGGCGTGAGCATCACGAGCCCCAACGTGGTGGGCCACCTGCGCGATGATTCGGGACTTTTCAACCCCCGAACCCTCTCCTTCTCCTGGGGCCCACTCGCGACTGTCTTCACCGGTCTCGCTTCCTTTCCTCGGTCACCGAACCCGTGCTTCAGGAGACATCGTCAATCCCCTCGGCTTCCGGGGAGAAAATTACGGGGGGTGGCGCGGAGGGTTCCTGTGGGGGTCGGACGAGGGGTGTAGCGTCCGGGCATGACCTCAGTGCCGCCCAGGTTTCCGCCGCATTCGATCCGTGGCGTGCGCATTCGGCATCAAAGGGTGAGCTGCGCACCGCACTTCGCGGAGATTACGGTGGATTTCGAACCTGCGGATTCGGGCTTCGCTTTTGAGGTGACCGAGGGCCTTGCAGTGGAATACGAACCCGCCGAGGACCTGCCGCGCTTCTTCGCGGCGGCCGCCGCGGGAATCGAGGAGCAGCTGAGCCTGCCCGAGCACGGCGTCGTGATCGCCACTCGGGTGGTGCTGCGGCAGGCCCGTGCCCACACGTTCGGCTCCCATGAACTGGCTTTCAAGATCGCGGGCTATCTTGCTGCCCGCGAGGCCTTGCGCTGCACCCCGCTCCGGCTCTGAGCCGCAACAGACACCAGGCCCCGTCGGCTACCGGGCCGGCAGCGGCTCGCCAGCGTCGAGCTGACACACCAACGCATCATCACGGCGTTGGCTTCCGCACGTCTCGCGTGTGCCGAACGCCTGCCGCGTCGGCGGCTTCGTGCAGCGACCGCAGTGCCAGCAGCAGGACCCCGATGTCGTCCAGGTAGATGGGGTCGGGCAGCAGGTCCACGGGGGAGACGAGGTAGAGCAGGGCGCCCCAGAAGAACACCTTGCTGCTGTCCGGCACCCCGGCGCCGCGCAGCAGCCGCCGGGCCCTGAAGAGCCGGACCGCGACGACCACCGCCACGACGGCCGTCGCGGCGGACAGCACGGCCAGGGCACCGACGACGATCCACAGTGTGTCGCTCATGCCTACCGCCTACCCGGGACGGCGGTCGCAGGCCCGCACATTCACCTCATGAGCGCTGTCGCGGGTGCCCGCCCGAAGGCCCACGCCCGGGGGCTGCCTCGACCACGCGTCGCGTATGGCGGAGATCGGCGTATGGGATCGCCGCGTCTTCCACAATGTCGTGTACACGCTCCGCGCTCGTCGCGGTCGACCGGAGTTCAGGAGAAGCATGTACGGCAAAGGGCCGTGTGAGGAACGTCCGCCGGGGACCGTCGGTTCGCGGGCGCTCGTGGGGTGGGGCGCCGTGGCGTTCGTCGCGGGGCTGGGCGGTTGCTGGGCGTACGCCCGGATCGGAGCGGAGCCGGTCGATCTGGTGCGGGACCTGTCGGTGGGGTGGGCCTTCGCCGCCTCGGGGCTGGTGGCGTGGGCGCGGCGTCCGGCCAACCGCACGGGACCGCTGCTGCTCGCCGAGGGGCTGGCGTGGTTCCTGGGCAACCTCCAGGGGCTGCCCGTGCCGCTGCTCTTCGCGATCAGCGCCTGGGGGGAAGCCCTCAACATGGCCGTCCTCGCCCATCTCCTGCTGGTGTTCCCGGACGGACGCGCCAGCACCGCGCGCGAGCGGCGGGTGATCGCCGCCGGATACCTGTTGGTGGCCGTAGGCGGTCTGATCCGTGTGCTGCTGTACGACCCGACGGCGGACAGCTCGACGAGCTACCTCTCCTGTCCCGAGTGCGGGCCGAACGCGTTCCTCGTCCTTCACGACACGGACCTCTTCGATGCCGTGGATCTGGTCTACCGGTGGGCCGGCGTGGTCCTCACGGTCCTGGTCGCCATGACGATGGTCCGACGGTGGCGTACGGCCAGTCGAGCCCGGCGCCGCGTCCTGCTGCCGTCCTGGGTGGCCGTCGGGCTGACCCTCACCTTTGTGGGGTGGGAGGTGCTGTACCTGCTGATGCCCGAGGCCCTGAGCTCGGCCGACGCCGTCCTGACCGTCCCGTCGGACATCAGCGAGGTGGCGGTGCCCGTCGTCTTTCTGGTGAGTCTGCTGAGGATGCGGCTTCGGCGGGCGTCCGTCGGCGACCTTCTCGTGACGGCCGGTCGCGCTCCCACGGCACGTGACCTCCAGGAGGTACTGCGTCAAACGCTCGGTGACTCGTCGCTGGTGCTGGGGCTGCGTACGGGCGACGGCGGCTATGCCGACCCGGACGGCCGACCGCTGACGGCACCACCCGCTCGGGCGGGGAGCAGTGTGACGCACGTGGACACCGGGCAGGGCGCCGACGCCGTCCTGGAGCACGACAGCGCGCTCGGGGAGGACCCCGCCCTGCTGGCCGCGGCCGGTGCCGTCGTCAGGATGTGGTTACGCGACGCCCGGCTCCGCGCGCAGGCGGACGAGCGGGCGGACAAGGCTCTGATGGTTCCCCGCCGTCTGCTCCAGGCCGCGTACGAAGAACGCCGACAGCTCGAGAGGGACCTGCACGACGGCGCGCAAACGCGCTTGCTGTACACGCTCATGACGCTGCGGCGCCTCGGTCCCCGGCTGCCCAGCGGTGCCGATCCGGCACTGCGGCGTACCGTCGCCGAGGCCGAGGAAAGCCTGCGCCAGGCGCTGGAGGAGCTACGGGACCTCGCTCGCGGCATCCACCCCGCGGTCCTCGGCCAATCCGGGCTCGGGCCGGCCCTGACGGCACTGGCCGAGCAGTGCCCGGTGCCGGTCACGGTCGAGGCCGAGCCCGGTCGATACCAACCGCTCGTCGAGACCACCGCCTACTTCGTGGTGTGTGAAGCCATGGCGAACGCCGTCAAGCACGCCGCTGCCCGGTGCATCGAGGTGCGCTCGCGCCGCATCGGGACCCGGCTCGTCGTCGAGGTGGCGGACGACGGCGTCGGCGGTGTGGACGATCTGTCGTCGGCCACGTCGTCCTCCTCCTCGTCCTTCTCCTCCTCCTCGTCCTCCGGCTCCGGACTGCGCGGCCTCGCCGACAGGGTTTCCGCGGTGGGCGGCACGCTGGAGGTGGAAAGCCCGCGGGGAAAGGGCACCTGGATACGTGCGGAGCTGCCGTGCGAGTGATCGTGGCGGAGGACTCGGCGCTCCTGCGTCAGGGGCTGGTCCGTCTCCTCGAGGACTGCGGGGTCGACGTGGTCGGGGAGAGCGGCGAGGCGGACGACGCGCTGCTCGCCCTGGTCGAGGCGGAACGGCCGGACGCGGTGCTGCTCGACATCCGCATGCCGCCGACGCATACCGACGAAGGCGTTCGCGCCGCCGAGGCGATCTTGGCCTGCTGTCCGGGCACAGGCGTGCTGCTGCTGTCCCAGTACGTCGAGACGAGCGCAGCCGTCCAGGTGCTCGCACGCAGTCCACGCGGTTTCGGATACCTCCTCAAGGACCGGGTCGCCGACGCAGACGAGCTGTTCGACGCCTTGAGGAGGGTCGTCGCCGGGGAGTCGGCCGTCGACCCGGATATCGTCACCCGGCTGCTGCGGCGCCGACGCGTCGACAGCGCCCTGGACGGACTGACCTCACGCGAACACCAGGTGCTGGCCCTGATGGCGGAAGGGCGGTCGAACGAGGCGATCAGCCGGCGCCTGCAGGTCAGCGCCAAAACGCTGGAGACGCACATCCGGAGCGTGTTCGCGAAGCTGGGGCTGGAGCCCGACCTCGCCGCGAACCGTCGTGTCCTCGCCGTGCTGACCTACCTCCGCGCGTGACGCCCGGGCCGCGGGCCGGGGCAGGTCGTGCTACACACAGGAGTGGTCGAGCAGCCCGGCCCAGGTGCCGGGGCCGACCATGCCGTCGACCTGCTTGCCCCGGAAGCCGCAGGCCCGTTGGAAGGTCTTCACCGACCGGGTCGTGCCGCTGCCGAACACGCCGTCAGTAGCGGTCGGGATCCCGCTGCTCGTGAGTTTCTGCTGCAGGAACGTCACGCATGTTCCGCGGTCGCCCTGCGAGAGGAACGGCCGGGTCGTCGCGCACCGGTGAGCGGTCGCCGCTCCGCCCGGGAGCGCCGACGCCTCCGCTGTCACGGAAGCGCAGGTCAGGACGGTGACGCCGATCAGCGCGGCGAAGAGGACACGAGGCGCTTTCACGATGGTGCTCCTTCGGTGAGGTCGGGATGAACCGCGCGGCACCCCAGGGGGTGCCGCGCGGTGGCCTTGCGCATGATCGTCCGTACGGGCTCCGGCACCCGGACAGGCCGGGCAGGAGCGTCAGCAGTGGGCGAGGCCCTTCGGCGGGTCCTTCGGGGTGTTGACGTTGCCGCCCCAGATCCACACGCCGTCCAGGTAGCGCTTCATGGGCTTGCCCATCCAGACGCTGCCCTCGTACCAGACATTGGTGCGCTGGCCGCCGGAGCTGACGGTCTGTCCGCGGCTCCAGCAGTCGATGTCGATGTAGGCGCCCTGCCCGGCCGTGCCGTAGACGCGGCTCTTGAGAGTCTTGCCCCCGCGGATGTTGCTGTGCAGGTCCACGCTGTACCTGTCTTCCACCTTCACGCCGGCGGACGAGGCGGGCGAGGCGGGTGTGGCCTCAGCGGCACTGGCAGCGGTGCCCGCCATGAGGGTGGCGGTGGCGGCCACGCAGGCCAGCACGGCCTTGTTGCGAAGACGAATCGGCACGATGTCCTCCCTGGAGACGGTGCTGCTGTTCTTGCGGCTCCTGCTGTTCCTGGTTGTCGCAGCGGCTGTGTCCACGCTTCACGAGATGTAGAGCTTGGCAGGCTTGGGGTAGGTGTCCCGGTAGCCCCGGAGCTCGCGGATGTCGGACGGCTTGAGCTTGATGCAGCCGTTGGACTTGTAGTCACGGTCGCCGTCCCAGCGGTACGGGCTGTCGCCGCCGTTCGCGGGACCCTGAGTGCCGTTGGGCCGCATCTCGCTGTGGATGAAGAGTTCCGTGCGCTTCTTGCCGGTGTGGCACTTGTGGTCGCTCAGAAGCCAGGAGATGCCGTTCACTCCACGCGAGCCGCCGTTGTGGTTGTTGTAGAAGGTCTTGATGTCGTAGGTGCCGTCGGGCAGCCAGCCCTTGTTGGTGGCGCACGTGTCCTTGCTGCCGTTGCCCGACCCGGCGCGCCAGCTGTCGACGGTGTAGGTGCGTTGGCGGTCCGCGTCGATCCGCTGCACGAAGACCAGGCTCAGACGGGAATTCGACGGGTCCCGAGGGTTCTTCTTGAACGACAGGTACGTGTAGCTCCTGGCGGCGGACGACGAGGCGTCGTCGGAGGAAGCGTTCGTCGCGGCGCCGGTGTTCACGTTCGCGGCGGGGGCCGTGGGGGCTTCGGCAGCCACGGCGTTCAGGGCCGGTCCCGGCAGTATCAGGGCCGCCGTCGCCATGGTGACGGCGTACGTGAAGCGCTTGACGTGATTCATGCGGTGTCTCCTTGTGCGGCGAGTCCGAGGCCGAGCCCGAGACGGCCGAGTCCGAGTCCGAGCCCGAGGCGATTCGCGAATGGACCGTCGGGGGGACGCCGTGGCCACGCCACTCACACGTGGAGCCCGCCGTCTCCTGCCGTCGGCTGGAGACGGTCGGCGTACGCTGTGCCCGGCAGCCGCCCCCGTGTCCGGCTGCCGGTGTTGCCAAAACTAGAAGCCCAGGCCACCGCGCACATCGGGGCTAACCCTGAGGCGGCACTCCGGCATCAGGACCCGGCGAAGAACTTCACCAGCAGAGCGACACCGTCCTCCAGCTCACGGAAGCAGCACCGGAAAGTCCGCCTCGGCCCAAAGTGCGCGAAGGGCAGCGGGCTTGTCGTCGTTGGCGTCACCGTCGGTATTCCAGATTTTGGCCTGGGTGGAGGAGCCGTTGACCGATGGCCAGCCCGGGTTTCCGGTGGCAGCGAAATCGGCCCAGGCACGCACCATGCGGCGTGCCAGTTCACGATCCGCAGACGTGGGTGCGCCGCCGATGAGGAACGCCAGGCAGTCGCTGTCCAGATTGCCGAAGGCGAAAGGAATGTCCGCACAGTGCCAGGCCCGCACGACCCCCTGCGGACCGCTGCGCCGCCGGTCGAAACGCGACAGGAACGCCCGGCCGCCGGCCTGGGCGTGAGACTCGGCGAGTCGGTTGCTGAACTCGCCGAACAGCAGATCACCGAAGACGGCGAGATAGACGTCGAGCACCGGGGCATGGGGCATCGCAGCGCGATAGCCGGCCACCAGGCCGTCGGGGAGGCCGAAGTCTTCGGCGAAGGGAGCGAGCTGTTCATCGGTGATGATCTTCGCGCTGCTGCCGACGGCGTCGAGCAGCCAGTACTCCTCCGTGGTGTGGCAGACCAGCAGGTCCACTTCCCGGGTCGCACCGGCGGCCATCCCCGTGAGGGGATCGGTGGGCAGGACATCGCCGTCAAGGACCGGGGCGTAGAGCGAGGGGTCGTAGTGGCGGGACCCGGAGGCGGGGTCACGCCGGTAGTCGTCGACCACCTGGTCGGAGGCGATGACCAGGACCTCCGGAGTCGCCGAGGTGAGGCCCTCGGGAGTGGCGGGGCAGCCCGCCGCCGCAGCGACCTCGCGGGTGGTCGCCGCAGCGATGTCGAGCGTGTAGCAAGGGCTGGCGACGCTGTGGGCGATGGCACGCCGGAACAGACCGCGGGCGCGGTCCATCACCATCAGGCAGGCGACGGATGCGGCTCCGGAGGAATGGCCGGCGACCGTGACGTTGGCGGGATCGCCACCGAAGGCGGCGATGTTCTCACGCACCCAGCGCAGAGCCGCGACCTGGTCGAGCAGGCCCCGGTTGTCCGGGTGGGCGAGGCCTTCACCGGCCGGGACGTGGCCGAAACCCTCGAAGCCGATCCGGTAGTTGAGCGTGACCACGACCAGACCGGCGCGTGCCAGCACGGTGCCGTCGAAGTCGGGCTGAGCGGAGGACCCGAAGGTGTAGGCACCGCCGTGGATCCAGACCAGGACGGGCAGGCGGCCGCCATCGGGAGCCGGAGTCCAGACGTTGACGGTGAGGATGTCCTCGTCGCCAGGAGACCACGCAGGTGCGCCGGGCAGCTGCGCCGACTGCGGGGCGATCGGGCCGAAGGCCGTACAGTCTCGTATTCCGGTCCATGCCTGAGCCGGGAGAGGCTCCCGGAAGCGGTTGACGCCGAACGGCGGGGCGGCGTACGGGATGCCGAGGACGGCGACGACGTCGTCAGACGCCCGAAAGCCTTGGACCACACCGTTCTTCGTCGTGAAGATTTCCATGGGGACTGCCTCTCGTGACACGGCACGGCACGACACGGCACGACACGCCGGATCGCCGGGGGAGGGGCGGCGCTTCGGCTTTGCGTCGCTCAGCGCGCCAGGACCAACACCAAGATCATGACGATTGGCGCCGTGGTGATGTCAATCCCTCACTGCCAACAGTCGTCGCCGTACGACGCCGTACGTCGCCATATGACGCCGTACGACCGGGGGCCGGCACGATTCGCGGTTGCACTGTTCCCGGATCGTCGGCTAGCGTGCCGGGCATCCGTAATCGACGCAGAGGAGCGGCGAGAGACAGACGAACAATGAAGGACCGTGATCAGCAAGTCTGCTGACTGGCGATCACTGGTTGAGAGGGCCGAGGAAGGCCGGAGTCGGACGAGATCCGACCACCCCATCTCCGCTGCCGATGACAGGCGGCGTTCTTCGACGAGTTCGTTCTGCGTACTCCCACTCCGGGCGATGCCGTGTTCCACCGCGTCGCTCGTCGATTACAAGGACCTTTCATGGCTTCCCGTTCATCCGAACCTGCCATCGACACCGTCGGCGCACCGGCCTCGCCGACTCCGTCGACCACGACCAACACGGTCGTACTCACCCTCATGGCAGCAGTATTCCTGTCGCTGCTCGACTCCCAGATCGTCGCCACGGCGCTGCCCCGCATGGTCGGCGACCTCGGCGGAATCGACCAGTTCGCCTGGGTCACCACCGGTTACCTCATCGGCGGCAGCGCCACCGTCCCCGTATTCGGAAAGCTCGGCGACCTGTTCGGACGCAAGCGCGTCTTCATGGCCTCCCTCGTCGTCTTCCTGGCCGGATCGGCCCTCTGCGGTCTCGCCCAGACAATGGCTTGGCTCATCACCTTCCGCATCGTTCAGGGAATCGGCAGCGGCGGCCTGTTCATCTGCGTCCTCGCCCTCCTCGGCGAGATGTTCTCCCCACGCGAAGGCGCGCGCTACTACGGCTGGTTCTCCCTCACCTTCGGCGCCGCCTCGCTCGCCGGACCCGCCCTCGGCGGAGTCCTCACCGAACTCGTCGGCTGGCGCTGGGTGTTCTTCGTCAACCTGCCCATCGGCGTCGCGGTCCTCGCCGTCGTCTCCTCAACGCTGCACCTGCCCGCCCAGCGCAGGAAGGTCCACATCGACTACGCCGGCATCGTCCTGCTCGTCGCCGCGATCGTCGCCCTGAACCTGCTCACCGGCTGGGCCGGCGCCACCTACGCCTGGGACTCGCCGGTCACCCTCGGCCTCGCCGCCGGCTCCGTCCTCGCCGTGGCGCTGTTCGTCCTGTCGCAGCGCCGCGCGGCCGACCCCGTCGTACCGCTCCGGCTCTTCGCGAACCGCAACTTCACCATCGTGGTCGCCCTCGGCTTCATCGCCGGTTTCGTCGGCCTCGGCCTGGTCAACTACCTGGTCCTGTGGCTCCAGACCGTCCTCGGCCTCGACGCCCAGCAGTCCGGCTACGTCCTCACCGCGATGATGCTCGGTGTCGTGCTGTCGTCCTGGCTCACCACCAAGATCATCGGCCGCACCGGTTCCTACCGCTGGTTCCCGGTCCTCAGCATGGCCGCCTTCGCCGTCGCCGCCGCTCTGTTCACCACCGCCGGCCCGCGAACGGGCATCGCCCTCACGGTCGGGTACGTCCTGCTCTTCGGGGTCGCCGCCGGCCTCAACTCCCAGTCCCTGAGCCTCGCCGCCCGCTCCATCGCGAGCAGGCAGGACATCGGGGCCGTCCAGGGCACCGCCACCCTCATGCGGCAACTGGGCACCGGGCTCGGCGTCTCCTCGTTCGCCGCCCTGATGACCGCTCGCCTCGGCGCCGGACTCCAGCAGCGATTCGGCGGTCAGTCCGATGCCGGCCTCGATCGGAACGGCTCGCTCTCGCCCGAGACGCTGGGCCGCCTCTCCGACTCCCTTCGCTCCGAACTCGCCGCTGCTTACGCGGATTCGCTTCACGCCGTCTTCTATGCGGTGATCCCGATCGTTCTGATCGGGCTGGTGACGGCGCTGTTCCTCCAGGACGCCCCGCTCTCCGACGGCCAGAGTCAGAGCCGGGGCCAGAGCCGGAGCCAGAGCCCGAGCCGCGGCAGCGCCGAGCCCGATCAGCCCACCGCGCCTGCGGCCGCCGCCGACCGCGGCGAGTCCTGACCTTCTCTTCCGCTCCACGGCCTTCCCACCCCCTCCACGACCGACCCGCCGCACGGCGCGTTCCGCCGTGCCCCTTTCCAAGGAGACCCACGCATGATTCTGATCACCGGTGCCACCGGCAACGTCGGCAGCGAACTCGTCGCCCGGCTCGCCACCGATGGCGTACCCGTACGGGCCATGACCCGTACGCCCGAGAAGACCGACTTCCCGTCCGGTGTCGACGTCGTCGCCGGCGACTTCGACAAGCCCGAGACGCTCCCCGCCGCGCTCGACGGCATCGACCGCGTCTTCGTCGTCCCGCCGGGCTACGGCCCCGAGGGCCCGGTCCAGGAGCGCACCCTCGTCGCCGCCGCCCGCGCAGCCGGCGTCCAGCACCTCGTCAAGCTCTCCACCAGCGGCGTCACCCACGACGCCACCGACCCGCTGAGCTCCGGCCACCGCCACGGCGAGCAGGTCGTCCAGGAATCCGGCCTGGCGTGGACGATCCTGCGCCCCGGCACCTTCATGGTCTACCTCTACAGCTACGCCCACACCATCCGCACCGAGCGGACCATGTACGTCACGGAGGGCGACCCGGTCTCCGCCATGATCCACCCCCGGGACATCGCCTCCGTGGCCGCCACGGTCCTCACCACCCCCGGTCACGAAGGCCGTACCTACACCCTCACCGGCGGCGAAGCGCTCAGCCCGCGGCGCCAGGGCGAGATCGTCGGCGCGGCCCTCGGCGAGGAGGTGCAGGTCATCGAGCGTACTCAGGCCGAGACGCAGGCGGAGTTCGACCGCCTGGGCTGGGGCGGTCCCCGCCTCGAAGCCCTGCTGGAACTCAAGCGCCAGTCGGCCGCCTGGGACTGGAAGCTCTCCGACTCCGTCGAGGAACTCACCGGAAGCGCCCCGCTGACCCTGCGCGACTGGGTCGACGAGAACATCCACCTCTTCGGCTGAGCCGACCGCAGGAGTGCGGGGGATGGTCCTGGCGCCGGCGCCACAGCCCGCCACCTGCCGATCCTGCGCACTCCTGCGAGCGTGGCTCAAGCCATGACGTGGCTCAAGCCATGAGTGGCAGAGAAGCAGCGGCAGCCCGCGGGGTCGCCAGGTGCCCGTGTCGCCGTACAGGTCGGTAGCCCGTCCCGATGCCTACAAGGTGGGCGGCCGGCGTCGTGCATCATCATGGCGTGATGCGAATACCCGACGCGAAGGTCGTCGCCGGTCTGGCCGCTGCTGGGCTGCTGTTCCGCGAGGTCGTCCCGATCACGGACGAGCTGATCCCGGTGTCGGCGGCCTCCGGCATGGGCTACCTGGGCCAGGAGGAGGGCCGTGCCGGCGTGCTGATCCGCCACGACGAGGCCGATCTCTGCGCACGCATCAACGAAGAGTGGGAGCGTCTCGCGCTGGAGCGGGGTCTCTTCACGGACGGGACGGACGGGACGGACGGCGGACGGGAGTTCCTGGTCGGGCTGGACATCTCGGGGTCGGATCCGAACGAGGCGGAGCCGGAGCAGATCGCGTGCAGGTGGGTGCGGGTGGAGATCGCACCCACGTGGGACGTTGCCGGAGCCGGTTGTGCGAGCTCCGTCCTGGGGGCCGGAGCGGGCAACCCAGCCTTCATCATGGCCTCGCTCGACGGGGACGTGCTCATGCACAGCGGTTACTACCAGGTCGGCATCGGCCTCTCGGTCGTCACCCGCCCCGGGAACATCCCGGGTCTTCGGGAGGAGGCGCGGCGTCGCGCCTCCTCCGGGTATCTGGAGAGCGCACAGCGGCACTGGGTGGAACGCTGGCTGGCAGCCCTACCCCGAGACGCAGCGAAATCCGACGCGTAGGCCATGACTGGCGGACCTTCCCCGTACGCGATGCTTCGCCGAATCTTGGGGCGGGACCTTGGAAACACTGCATGGATCCGCCGACCAGACCCTAAGACGGAGTAGCTCTACGTGCCCTCCGGGACGGTGGCGCGCACAGTAGTGGCATGGAGACCGAGCCGCGGATCGTCGTGTACCCGCCAGATGATTCCGGCGGGCGGCGGGTGCGCGCGGACGGTGAGATTCTCGGCATGGCGTACACGGCCCAGGAGGTGGAGGAAATCCTCCACCGGGCCGGTCTGGAGACAGGCAGCTACGACATCGAGGACCCGACGATGATCGAGTGGCGTGGCGGCGGCCCCGAGGAGTGGGGCCTGCCGGGGTGACCGCCCCGGAGCCGGACGTAGCGCCGCCGTGGCGCGAGGGGGCACGGGCCGCAATTGCGGGCGGTTCTCCTGCCTGGTGGGAAGTAGCCCGCTCTGAATTGTCGCGTGGGGCCAGTGGCAGTGGTGCCTAGGGCGCCTGCACCGGGTGATAGAGCTCCTGGGCGCGGGAAATGTCGATGGGCTCGTCTTCGGACAACTGGAGGAAGTGTTTCACCTGCCAGGTCTGTGTGCTGCGGGCTTGGCGGTTGGTGGTTGTCACCCATGGCGGGTAGACGCGGAATGCCCGTTTCCCGCCGGAACCGTTCGTTGACACGATGCCCCGCTCGCGGAGCACGTCTCGGGGGATCACGAACTGCCCGAACCGCTCGCCCTCGCAGGTGCTGATGACGAAAAGATCAACGGGATCTGCGGCATCGAAGGGCTGGATCGGCCCGCTCGCGGACCTCTTCCACACCGTGACGAACTGGCCGACCTTCGTCGGGGTCGTCTTGGCCACGCGGAACCTGACCGAGAGGCCGTCCAGCGTGAACTCGCATGCCCCGTACTC
Source organism: Streptomyces griseocarneus (assembly GCF_014655595.1). Lineage (GTDB taxonomy): Bacteria > Actinomycetota > Actinomycetes > Streptomycetales > Streptomycetaceae > Streptomyces > Streptomyces griseocarneus. Next base: position 266,773 of record NZ_BNBL01000005.1, read on the forward strand.
GGCGCTCTCCGCTTCGGGTGTCGGTTGTGAGCATGTGAACCCACTCGGGTCGTACGCCAGCGCCTTCGCCCTCAGTAGATCACCAGGGATCCCCGGCCGGCGCAGCCAAGGCCGCCCAGGATCACGGGCGCCGAATCCTGAAGGGACTTCATGTTCCATCGCCATTCCCGCATCCTGCCAGAGATCGAACATGCGAGCGAATTCGATTCATCGGACTCCCTCTCACTCGGTCGCGTCCTCGTCCAGGATCCCGGATCTGCTGATGGATCGAATCCGGACACTCACCGCTGCTCACGCCGAGCACGGGCCATGGACGCGACCGCGAGCAGCCTGATGCCGGTGAGTCGGATTTCCGTGTTCCGGGCAGGAGTCGGTGCTCACCCCAACGCGGGCCCCGCAGATCTGTCTCCGGAGCCGAATCCCGGCCTCACAAGGTGATCGGCCGGTATGCCAGCGCCCGATCGACCACCTCTTCCGCCGAGAGATCCCGCTCCGGCGGCCAGAAGATCAGTCCGCTGACGTGGCCAGTCGGACATGCCAGGGCTCTGTCGAGCACGTCCAGCCAGCCGTAGGCCTCACGCTCGGAAACGTAGTCCACATCCATGATCCGCTGTACGAGGGCCACAGCCTCGGCACGACTCATCGCCATCGGATCCATCAGACTGCCCCCGAAACGAAGCTTGGCCTACTGCGGGGCAGCAGGGCGACGGACGGTGTGCCGAGAAATGGGCACCGAGGCGTCAGCGCATACGTCGACTTCGCCCCAGGGCAGACTGGATCGCCGCATGAGTGTGAACGGTACCGCGTAGGCCGCCGGCAGGACGTAGCTGCCAGAGGCCTACGCGGTCACGAGTACGTCAGAAGGACGCGCCGAAGTTCTGCGTCCACCACGGACCGTTCGACTTGAAGTTGACGCCCACGCCGATCTCCTTGAAGGAGCAGTTCAGGATGTTGGCGCGGTGGCCGGGGCTCTTCATCCAGCCGTCCATCGCCGTGCGGGCGTCCTTGGGGCTCTTGAAGATGTTCTCGCCGTACGTGCTCCAGCGGTACCCGGCGGCGGTCATCCGGTCGCCAGGGCTCTTGCCCTCCGGGCTGGTGTGGGCGTAGTAGTCCCGGGCTGCCATGTCGTCGGAGTGGCCCTGGGCCGCCGCCTGCAGCTTCTTATTGATGGTGAGCGGTGAGCAGCCGACCTTCGCACGCTCCGCGTTGACCATGTCGACGACCTGCTGCACGTGCTTGCCGTTCGCGCCACCGGCCTTGGTGCCGCCACCGCCGGCCGGCGGCTTGCGTACGCTGCTGAAGCCGTTGCCGGCCCCGCTGCCCGTGGAGGGCGCTTCCTTGGTCTTGGCGGGTGTCCGGGCTCCGGACTTCTCCCCGCCCTCGGTACCGGCCTCAGCACCGGCCTCAGCACCGGCCTCAGCACCGGCCTCGGCCTGGTCCTTCTTCTTGTCCTTGCCCTGCTCCTTGCCCGCGGCCTCCGACGCGCTCGCGCTCGGGGACGCGCTGCGTGCGGAGGAGTTCGGAGCCGACGAGGCGGCCGCCGCCACGTAGGGGTGCTGCTGCGACGGGCCGGTGGGCCGGCCGGTGGCCGGCTCGGACACCGTGGAGGCGGACGTGCGGCTCTCCCCGCCGCCCGACAGCGACTGGGCCACGCCGTACCCGCCGCCCACGACGGCTATCAGCCCCACCGTCCCGCCTATAGCCATCGCCCGCCGGGGGCGCCTGCCACGGCGGCGCGAGCGCCGGGTGCCGTCGGAGGCAGGGTCGAACGTCGGAGTCTCGGGTTCACGATTCACGCGGATCACTTCCGGTGCGGGGTCACTGAGTGCTGGTCCAACACTCAGGAGACCCGCGGCCGCAACCGCGATAACAAAAATTCACGAACGCGCTCGTCCAACCCTCCGGCCCCACCGGGGCTCGTGGATGCGTCCGCCGAGCCGTGATGCACGTCGTGGCCTCCGCCCTCGCCTTTCGGATCGCTGAACGCGTGCTCGCGGCTGACCTCCGCCTGCGCTGACCGGTTTTTGGCTCTGCGGCCTCACCCTGGCTCGGTCGCCTGCAGGTTCTCCTGCTGCGACTGGGTGACGGAGCCACTCAGCCACCGGCTGCGCCTGGCTTACCTCCGCCGGAGCGGGACTCTCGCCTCCTGGGGGCTGGGTTGGCGCCGGGACCACGCCCAACCCGCTTGCCAAGTATGGAGATCGCTCTGCCGTCCTGCCCTGGGTTGCTGGTCAGTTGTGTGTCAGGGCTGCGTCAGCGAGGGCTGGCAGTGTTGTCTCTGTGAGCGGGCCGGGATATCCGGTTCAGGTCACGGAGAGGTGCCCGGAGTGGCTTATCGGGGACCAGAGCAGCAGCTTACGGTCGGGTTATGCCCACGCAGGTTCGAATCCTGCCCTCTCCGCCAACAGCCGATCGACGCGCCGGCCGTCGCCCGGTCGCTGTACAGCTGGAAACGGTGGTACCGATCACACTCTGGGCCCGGCTCACCTCTGCCTGCGTGGAGCGCACGAGGTACGGGTGTGCGTGCCGCTGGGCGAGGACGTGCTCTCCGTGCAGGTCGGACGTGAGTCGCAGTCGCCGCAGGAATGCGCGTCGGGCCTGGCGAAACCCGTCGACTCGCGCGCTCCGTCGCACTGTGGCTGAACGCGCGGCTCGGCCCGTGAGCGGGCGTGCCGTACTGCCGCTGCTGTGAGCAGAGCCATAGGACCCGGGGTGCCCTTCTGCGATCATGCGCTGATGGGTGGTGCGGGAGGCGAGCATGCGCGGTTGTGGACCGCGGTCGGCAGTCCGCAGGTGGAGTTGCTGGCCGCGCGTTTCGAGCGTTTCGCCTTTGACCGGCACAGTCACGAGCAGCTTTCCGTCGGCGTCATCGAGCAGGGCGCGGAGGGGCTGCAGATGGCAGGCGGCAGGGTCGTGATACCGGCCGGACAGTTGGTGATCCTCAATCCCGGGCAGGTGCACACCGGTTTCGCCGCCGCGGAGTCCGGCTGGCGGTACCGGATGTTCTACTTCGACACCGCGATGGTCGGCGAGCTGGCCCGCGAGCAGTTGGGCGTCCGGGATGTCTGGTTCCCGGAAACGGCTGTGCGGGACGCCGCCCTGTTCGCCAGGCTGCGGCGTGTCCACCGCGAGCAGGAGCTCGCCGGCGATCCTCTCACCGCCGAGTCCCTGCTGCTCGACGGCCTGGGGGCGGTGCTGCGTCGGCATGCCCGTACCGGCCGGGTGTCCGACGTCGGGGCTCCGCACGGCGCGGGGCGTGGCCCGGATCTGGCCCGGCAGCTGCTGCACGACCGGTGGACCGAGGCCGTCACTGTTGCGGAGCTCAGCGTCGCCGCGGGCATGCCTCGGGCCTCGCTCATCGCCGCCTTCCGCCGGGCGTACGGGTTGCCGCCGCACGCCTATCTGCTGCGGCTGCGCGCCAACCGGGCGCGCCGCCTGCTGCTGGCCGGGCAGCGGCCGGCCGAGGTGGCAGCCGCCACGGGCTTCGCCGACCAAGCGCACCTGACCCGCATCTGCAAGCGGTACTTCGGGGTCACCCCGGGGGCCATCCGTCCCTGAACTCTGCCCCCCGTGACCTGCGGATCGTTCCGCGACTTTCGTTCAAGACCGCCGTCGGCCGCGCCGCCAGGCTGTACCGCAGCCGTATAGCGAGAGATGAAAGGCGGCTGGAACAAATGGTGTGGGCAATAGCGGTGTCCCCGCTCGTCATGGTGCTGGGAATGATCACGGGGCTTCGCCGGCCGGCGCACTGGGCGGCGGTCTCGGGCGCCGCGCTGGCGGCGGTACTGATCTGGTGGCTGCCGGACTTCACGCTGTCGGGCAAGATGCTGGCAACGGGGGCCGGGGGAGCCGGTCTGCTGGTGCTCAACGCCGCCGCGGTGATGCTGCCCGGGGTCTACCTCAGCCAGGTGCTCACCCGCCGCGAGGTGCACCGGTCGCTGCAGGAGTGGGTGCGCGGATGGCCGCTTCCCGGCCCCGCGAAGATCGCCCTGGTGGTGGCGGGCATCGCGCCCACGGTGGAGGCGCTCACCGGCTTCGGGGTGTCGCTGCTGGTCACCGTGCCCGTGCTGCTCGCCCTGGCGCCGCCTCCGACCGCCCTGCGGCAGGCCATGCTCGGCATGAACATCATGCCGTGGGGCACCCTCGGCCTCGCGACCGTCATCGGCGCCGCGCTCACCGGCACGGGGACGGCCACCCTGGGCACCGCCACCGCGGTCACCAGCGGCCTGGTCTTCCCGCTGGTGACCGTGTGGGCGGCCCTGCTGGCGCGCCCTCAGCACCGGTTCCGTACCGCCGTCATGGCCGCGGCCGCGGGCGGGGCGCTCTCGCTCGGGTTGCTGGCGCTCAACCTGGCGGGCGTGGTCCAGCCGGCGGGCGTACTGGCCGGGCTGGTCACCACGGCCATCGGGCTGGCGCTCGTCGCCGTCCGCCGGTCCCGCTCCGGCGCGGAGCCCGGCGGCCGGCTGCTGCCGCCGCGCGCGGTCCTGCAGGCGTACGGCCTCGTCCTCGGCGGTATCGCCCTCACCCGCGCGGCGACGGCCGCCGGAGTCCCTTCCCTGGAACTGCACGCGGGCAACGCGAGCTTCACGCTGCTGTCTTCACCGGGTCTGCCCCTGCTGGCCGCCGCCCTGCTGCTGGACCGCGGCCGCCCGCACGGCCCGGACGCCCGCGCCGCGCTGGCCCGTGCCGGTCGGCCGCTGCTCGCGCTGACCGGGTTCGTCGCCCTCGGGCGGCTGATGGCGGACAGCGGCATGATCGGTGAGCTGGGCGCGGCGGCGGCCGGGGCGCCGCCGCTGGTCACCGCGCTGGTAGCGCCCGCACTCGGCATGCTCAGCGGCTTCATCACCGGCTCGAACGTCGGCGGCAACGCCATGATGATGACGCTTCAGGAGCACCTCGCGCCGAGCGGCGCCGGACTCGGCACGTGGTTCGCGGCCTTGCAGAACAGCGCGGCGGGTCACGCCGTCTTCACCTCACTGCCGATGATCATGCTGATCCTGGCGGTGGCCGGAGACCGCGCGAAGGCCGCGGACGTCTCGGAGCACACCCTCCTGCGCTTCGGCCTCCGGGTGGCGGCCGCCATATACGCCGCGCTGGCGACGACGGCGGTGATCCTGGTCTCCTGCGCGTGAGCCGTGAGCCGTGAGCCGCGACCCGTGATCCGCCGACAGCCCCAGGCGGTGCGGTGCGGTGCGATGCGGGCTGTCGGCGGTCGTGTGCGGGGGGTGCGGCCGGAATCAGGCGCAGGTGCCGGCGGGGCGGGTGCGGGTGACGAGGTCGGTGTAGCCGGTGGTGGCGTCCACCCAGATCACCTGCCTGCCGCCCGCGGAGGCGTGCGAGAGCTGCTCACCACGGTTGCAGGAGACCCGGCCCCGGTGCGAGCCGTCCGGCGACAACTGCCACAGCTTGGCCAGTGTCTCGTTGCGCAGCTGCGGGTCCGGCGTCCGCACGGAGACCGTCACCGCTTCGTCGGAGGCCGACAGGCCGGTCCCGTCCAGGGCGTCCTTGCCCGTGCCGGGACTGATGTCGACGGTGCCCGTACCGTCCAGGTTCGACCGGCGTACGGCGGTCGAGGTGCTGCCGTCGGAGTCGGAGCCGCGGACCAGCCAGAAGACGTACGTGCCGGTGATGGCCGTTCCGCTGAGGGAGGGCGGGGCGGTGCCGATCTGCCCCATCATCGTCCGCTTGCCGGTGGCGACGTCCAGGACCTCCGTGTCGTGCCGCCAGCCGCCGTCCACGCGGTGCCACGTGGTGAAGGCGATGCGGCCGTTGCGGAGGGAGGGGTCGGCGGTGCTCGCGAGGCGCTCCGGGCTGCCCGGGGCCACGTACGTAGGTTCGGTCTCGCCCATCCGCAGGTACGCCACTCGGGAGCCGGCATGGCGCCGGTGGGTCTGGAACGTCACGGTCTTCCCCTCGACGCGCAGCGACGTGATGGGGTTCGCCGAGGAGAACAGCTTCGTGACGGGACCTCCCGCGAGCGGCCGGGCGAGGATCTCCGTGGTCCGGCCCCGGTGCGCCTCCCACACCACGGTCTTCCCGTCGGTGACCGGATCCACGTGGTAGCGCCCGTCGTTGGGGCTGATCAGCCTCTTCCCGCCGGTGCCGTCGAGGCGTCCGGCCCAGACCGAGTAGGGCTCGGAGCCGTCGTCGTTGGACGTGGAGGCGGCCCACCAGCCGCCGCCCGCCCCCGCGGAGGTGCGGTCGTCGGTGTTGACCCGGCCGAGCAGCCGGTCGGAATCGACGCCGAGGGCGAGTTCCCAGCCGGGGACGATGCCGTGGGCGTTGAAGGCGCGTTCGACGGTCTTGTAGCCGCGGTCGGTGACCTTGAGGTCTCGGGCTGCGGCGAGCACGGCGGCCCTGCCCTCGGTGAAGCCGTCCAGCGGGCTCAGGTACTCCGTGAGCGCCTTGTGGACGATCCTGTCGGCGAGGGTGCGGTCGAGGTCCTCACGGATGTCCCACAGGGCGCCGGAGAAGATGGTCGAGTTGAGGTGGACGCCGCCGTTGTCGGTGCCGATGCCCACGCCCAGGAACGACTTGGACGTGGTCCTCCCGTCGTTCAGGTCGCGCGTGGCGCACGCCCGGGGGGTCTTCGCCCGGCACAGCGTCTCGCCGAGCAGACCCGCGTCGGGGCTGTCCATGGGGATGCCGCGGGCGTCGGTCTCGACGGCGTTGCCGAAGTAGTCGGCGATCGCCTCGCCCAGTGCGCCGGACTGGCCCGCGTGCACGAGGTTCGCGGTGCTCTCGATGACGCCGTGCGTCAGCTCGCGCCCTACGACGTCGAGCGCGGCGGAGAACGGGAAGAGGTCCGCGTCACCACCCCCGTAGATCACCTTCTGGCCGTCCCAGAGGGCGTCCGCGTACCCGAACCCCAGACCCACTAGGGAATTCACGGCCGTGCCGCGGCCGTCCAGGCCGCTCCGCCCGTGGACGTCCCTGAAGTAGTCGTGGACCCGGCCCGCCGCCCAGTGCGCGTCGACCGCACCCGTACCGGTCGCCTCCTCGCCGAAGTCCGCCGTGGGTGAGGCGAACTCCTTCAGGTTGGCCGGCCACTCGCGCCACACCTCGGAGTAGCTACGGCCGCGCGCGTCCCAGGTGGAGATCAAGTTACTGTCGCCGTCGTTCTGCGCCCGCGAGCGGTCGCGCATCACGTACGCGTTGCGCTCCTCGTCCCGGTCCAGCCGCAGCTCGACCTTCTCGCCGCCGAGCCGGACGCCGGAGCCCCGCGTCCCACCGCCCGGCGCGGAGGCGGAGTTGCGGCCTGCGCCCGGCCGTTCCGCGCCCGGCCGTTCCGCGGCCGCCGGCTTCCCAGCCCCGGAAGGCGTGCCGACTCCGGAGGGCGCGCCGGGCCTGGAGGGCGCGCCGGGCCCCGGGGGAGCCTTCGGGGTCCGGAACGTCTTGATCCCGCTGTACTGAAGGACCGGGTAGCCGGTCCGCGCCTCGATGTACACCTCGCGCAGCACAGGGCCCCCGTGGGCCGGGTCGGTGCCGCGTACCGTCACGTGGTGGGTGAGTACGCCCGCGCCCCTGGGCAGCACCACGAGGCCGCGGGACGTGCCCGCCAGCGACTCCTTGGTCCCGTCCGCGCCCGGACCGTCCTTCGCGTCGTCCCGGACGGGCCGTTGCGGTCCGAGCTGTAGCATCACGGCGTCGATCGCCTGCTCGACGGCCGTCGCCGCGTCGACGGCGGGCTCGGTCGGGACGGTCAGACCGGTGAAGTACCGGCCTGACGTGCCCGTGACGAAACGTTTGCCGCCCTGCGCATCCAGCCGGACGACGTACTGCCCGCCGAGGACGTCCACCCCGTTGTGCTTCTGCTGCAGGCGCACGGTCTCGGAATGGCCGGTGGTGGTGGTCCGCAGGGGCTTCAGGTCCCGGTCCGGGCGGGCGATCCGGTAGCGGCTCTCCTTGTCGGCGAGGTGCCGGAGCGCCGCGTCGGCCGCGCTTCCCGACGCCGGCACCTGTTCCCGGATGCCGGTCACCCACGCGGGTGCCGCGGTGTGCTTGCCCGGCACCGCGTCGCCCGGGCCGGGGCCCGGTTTCGCCGCCGCGTCGGCGGGCACCGCGGAAACGACGAGTGCGGCGACGCCGATCAGCGCCGCCGCACCGGACATGCCATGCCTTGTTCTGAATCTTCCTGATCGTGCCGTACGCGCGCTGGGTCTCCGCACGGGTTCCCCCTCGTGAGGCGTCTGGCCGGAGTTCTCCGGCGGCCGGAACAATTCCGGGCAGAGCCATGCAAGCCGTGATGCGTACCGGCATCAATGGGGAGGACGAAACTACATAGGCGAATTTCGGACCGAGATCATGCCGCATGCGCATGCTGGATGTGCATGCCGGATACGCATGCCGGATACGCGTGCCGGATACATGCCGAATGAGCATGCCGCCCGGACATGCCGGTGGCGCATGAGGGTGTCGGCGCAGGCACGTCCCACAAACAACTTCACGCCTCCGAGGGCGCGGGGAACGCTGGCCGAAATCGAGGGCTGGTGGGGGCCGCAGTGCGGCACGAAGATGCTCCCCTGCCGGTTGAGCCGGATGAGGACGATTCGAAGGTGGGGAAGTCGATGGATTTACGGCGAAGAGGGTGGCGGGACAGACGAGTCGGGGCAGTGGTGCATGGTGCCGTCGTGCTGGCGCTCGCCTGCGGCGGAGCCGTGGCGGCCCCCTCGGCGGCCTTGGCCGCACCCGCCCCGGCGAAGTCCGCCGCGGCCGCGACGGGTACCACGGCCGCGACCGGTGCCGCAGGCGCGACCGGTGCCGCGGGCGCCTGCCAGACGGATAGCGGTGCCAAGGGCCTGGCCAGCAGGCCGGTGGCCGACAGCCTGGTGTCCGTGGACCGTGCGGATGGCCGGATTGCTCAGTTCCAGCTCTTCTACGACGCCACGGCGACAGGGGGCCTGCCCTTCGTTTGGCACCGCGAACAGGACGCGCCGGGCGGCCCGTACGGGCAGTGGCAGCGGGTGAGCGCGGGAACCGTCGGCCCGAAGAGCTACGCCGTCGCGGCGATCGAGAACTCGGCGGGCGATCTCGAGCTGCTGTTCTCCACCTACGGCTCCTTCTGCCACGCGGTGGAGCAGAACGACGGCTGGAGCACCCCCGAAGCGTTCGGCCTCGCACCGGCGCCGTACCACGGCGCAGTCGTGCTGTTCAAGGAGCGGGACGGCAGCATCGACGCCTTCGCCTCGGGGGCGCGGAGCGGCAACGCGATGGAAGTGCGGCACCAGCAGAACGCCGGCGAAGGCTGGGGCCCGGTCCAGTCCCTGGGCCGGCTCCCGGAGCAGAACGTAGGCCTGAGCCAACCCAGCACCGTGGAGCAACTTCCCGACGGGCGAATCCACCTGACGGCACGTGAATGGAACCGGGACCGCACGTGGGAGATCTACCAGTCGGCACCCGGCGCCGGCTGGGGCCCGTGGCGGCTGCAGTCCCCGGGGGCCGCATCGGCCCCACGAGCCGCCGCCACGACCGCTCCCCGGCTGGTGGTGAACCGCACCACCGGCCTCCTGGACGGCGACATCGTCACGTTCACGATCGCCGGCGGCCCGCCCAAGGAACGTGTCTGGGTCAAGCTGTGCGGACCCTCGGCATCCGCGACCACCTGTGACGACGCCACCGGCCGCCAGTTCCGTGTGTACCCGGACGGCACGTACGGGGCCTCCCCGAAAAAGCTGTACGCCCAACTCGCCACCCCCACGGGGAACGTCGACTGCCGCAAGGCCTCATCCGGCAACCCGTGCTCCCTGGCCCTCACCGACAACACCGGCGCCCTGCTGACCACCGTCCCGCTGCAGTTCAGGCCGAACGGCCGCCTGGAGCCGCCGCCCACGTTCGACGTGAACCCGGACAAGGGACTGGTGGACGGCCAGTCGGTGCGCGCCACGGGCAAGGGCTACGAGCCCCAGTACCACGTGCTGATCATGGAGTGTGCCACCGGCTCGGCCGACACCTTCGGCTGCCGCTCCCGCACCAGGCCACCCGCGACCGACGACGACGGCCGGGTCGACGAGACGGTCACCCTCTCGGCCGGCTTCACCAGCATCGACGGCCGCACTGTCGACTGCCGCACCGAGGGCGCCTGCGAGCTGGTGGTCTTCGGCACCCGCGTCCGCGGCCCGGAGTCGGTCCGCCACCCGCTCAGCTTCGCACCGGCAGCCGGGCCGGCGCGCCGCTGACACCGCCGGCGCCTCACGAGGCCGATGACTTGCCCCGTTGACGGCGCCGCCCTTCAGGCTGCTGTTGCGGGTTCCCCGGTGGGGCAACTGCCCAGCCCCGGACGGCCGTTCCGCCGAGCGCGCGATGACAACCGCAGGAAATCCGGACGATCACGGATACTCTTGTACATCGTGGGGCCACGCGATGAAGCGCCGAAGTCGACACCGTCCGGCACGGAACGGTGGGGCTTCGGCGCACGGTTCGGTTCAGGGTTCGGTTCACGAATCGGTTCACGGTTTGGCGGGCTGCTCGGCGCGAGCGGAGGCGAGCAGGGGGAGTCGCCCGGGACACCCGGCGATCAGGCCGGGCTCCACCTGGGCTTCGGCTTCACCCACACCCAGTACAGCGCGGACCATGGCGCGCCGGACGCCACCCGCCGAGCCGCCGCCCTGCTCTCCGCGCAGCCCATGCCGCAGAACCAGCACCTCATGGGGTGGGGTGCGGAGAACCCCGAACCCTCGCCCGGGCGCTACGACTTCGAGGCGCTCGACGAGCGCGTCGCGCTGATGCGGGCCACGGGCGGGACCCCCGTCCTCACCCTGTGCGGCGCCCCCGACTGGATGAAGGGCGGGCGGAAGGGACGTACCGACTGGAACCGGCTGGAGGCGGCTCCAGCCCCGCGGCACTACGCGGACTTCGCGCGGCTCGCGGGTGTGGTGGCGCGGCGGTACCCGGACATCCGGCACTTCCTCGTGTGGAACGAGCTGAAGGGCTTCTACGACGAGGACAGGCGCCGCTGGAACCACGAGGGGTACACGGAGCTGTACAACCTCGTCCACGCGGAGCTGAAGCGGCAGAACCCGGAGAACCGCGTCGGCGGCCCGTACGTCGTGGTCGACCACGAGCCCCCCGGCGACGAGGACGGCTCACCCGACGTACGCGGCCCCTGGGGCGCACTCGACCGGCGCGCTGTCGAGGCCATCCGCTACTGGAACGAGCACAAGGCGGGAGCGGACTTCGTCGTCGTGGACGGAGCCAGTTACACCCGCGAGGGTCACCGGACGATCCCCGACGAGTTCGCCGCCACCGAGAAGTTCGCCGACGTCACCCGCTGGCTGAGGAGCGTCACCGACCTCCCGGTGTGGTGGGCCGAGTGGTACGTCGAGCCGCCCGCCGAAGACGGCCGGGCGTGCGGCCGGGACGGCTGGAGCGAGCAGCGCCGCACCGCCGTACAGGCCACCGCGATGATGTGGCTGGCCCTGAGCGGTGCCGCCACCGCCTTCTACTGGAATCCGCAGCAGGCAGCCGGGAGCGACTGTCCGGGCTGTCTTTGGCGGAGCACCCACCTGGACGGGGGAGGGCACGAGTTGCCCATGGGACGGCTGCTGGGCCGGTTCGCCCGCGAGTTCCCGCCGGGGGCCACCTTCCGCCCGGTCGTCGCCTCCGCCGAAGCCGGTGCCAGGATCCAGGTCCTCGCCGACGAGGGCGCCGTGCTCGTCGTCAACACGGAGCGGCGGCGGGTCGTGGCCAGTGTGGACGGCCGGGTTCTGACCCTGGCGCCGTACGAGGTGTGCTGGCTGGACGGCTGAGCGGCACCTGGTCCGCGGTGCCGGTGATGACGCCCGCGACGGGCGACGACGGGGGTGCCGTCAGTCGCAGGGCGGCGCGCTGTCGAGGACTGCGCCATCGAGGACTGCGCCGCCGAGAGCCGCGCCGTCGAGGGCGAGCGTCAGTCGTTCGAGGAGTGTGCGCAGGTCGGCGGCGTCCTGGGCGTTGAACCCCGTGGCGGCGGCGATCCGGACCGGTACGAGCGCGGCCTCCTCGCGCAGCTCCGTGCCGGCCGGGGTGAGGCGGACGAGCACGGAGCGCTCGTCCTGCGTGCTGCGTTCGCGGTGCACGAGGCCGGCCGCTTCCAGGCGCTTGAGGAGTGGGGAGAGCGTCCCCGAGTCCAGGCGCAGAAGCTCGCCCAATCGTTTCACGGGCAGCTCGGTGTGCTCCCAGAGGGCCAGCATGACCAGGTACTGGGGGTAGGTGAGGCCGAGGTCCTTCAGGAGCGTGCGGTAGACGGCGCCGAACGCGCGGGAGGCGGCATTGAGGGAGAAGCACAGCTGCCGGTCCAGGCGGAGGTAGTCCTCGTGGGGCGTGGTTCCGGGCGGGGCGGTCGGCGGCTTCGTCATGCGCCCAGGATAGCTCGGCAGGCATTTAATTGCGCACAATTAAATCGTGCACTATCGTGATGGTCGTCAGGCGGGCCGGACAGGCGACCGCCGCGATCTTCGAGAAGGATGGTTTCCATGGAAACCCTGTACACCGCCGTCGCCACCGCCACCCACGGCCGTGAAGGCCGCGCCGTCAGCTCCGACGGCCGCCTCGACGTCGGGCTCGCCCTCCCGGTGGAGATGGGCGGCAATGGTGAGGGGACGAACCCGGAGCAGCTGTTCGCCGCCGGCTACGCGGCGTGCTTCGCCAGCGCCCTCGGCCTGGTCGGCCGGCACGCGAAGGTCGACCTCGGCGATGCCGCGGTGACCGCCGAGGTCGGCATCGGCAAGGAGGGCGAGGGCTACGGGCTGGCGGTCACGCTGCGCGTGGAGCTGCCCGACACGGTCGACGCCGCGACGGGCCGCAAGCTGGTCGAGCAGGCGCACCAGGTCTGCCCGTACTCCAACGCGACCCGCGGCAACGTCCCGGTCGAGCTCGTCGTCGAGTAACAGGGGAGAGGGGGCGGCGGGCGCGGGTGAGGGGCGGTCGCTCCGGCAGACCGCGCCGCATCGCCCCGGGTCCGCCGGCCGGGCGGCCCGGAGTGAGCCGTGCCGGGCCCGGTGGTCACGGTCTCACCTCCGCATCCGGATTACGGTCTCACCCGCGCGTCCGGATCCGCATCGGCATCCGCACCCGCAACCGCATCCGCTTCACGAGTCGTCCTCGCGGCCGCCGGGAGCTCCCGCAGCGTACGAATGGGGGAGCGGAAGACGGGGAGGAACGCGGCCGTCAGGCACACCGCGCCCACCCACATCGCCGTGCGCACGCCCGCGAACTCGCCGATGAGCCCGCCCAGCGCGGAGCCGACGGCGAGGGCGCCGGTCAGCAGGAAACGGAACGTGGCATTCATGCGGCCGAGCAGGGAGTCCGGCGTCAGATGCTGACGCAGGCTGACTCCGAGCACGTTGTCGATGCCCGTCTTCGTCATGGTGATCAGCCAGCCGGCGGCGGCCACCCACAGCCACGGCCCGCGTCCGGCCAGCGCCACCGCGAGCCCGGCCGGGGCGAACCACAGCCCGGCCAGGCCCAGGACGCGGCCGTGGCCGAAGCGCCCGGCGAGGCGGCGGGCACAGCTCGCGCCGAGCAGGAGGCCCAGGCCGCCCGCCGCCCAGTACAGGCCGAGCGCCCCGGCGGACAGGCCGAGCTCGCGGACGAACAACACCGGCAGCATGGTGTTGACCATCTGCGCGCCGAGGTTGCCGAGCGCCCCGGTGAGCGCCAGGGCGCACAGCTCACGGCTGCCGAGGACGTGTCGGAGCCCTTCCGCCACCTCGGTCCGCAACCGTCGCCCGGCGGCCGGCGCCGCCGCCCCACGCACCGCGGCGGGCGCGCCGCGGCGGCCGATGCCGGTGAGGCCGAGGGCCGAGGCCAGATAGGCGACGGCCCCGCCCGCGAGCGCCACGGGGGCTGTGCACAGCTGCACCAGGAAGCCGCCGGCGCCGCGGCCCGCGATGGCGGCACCGGCCATCAGGGTCACGATCGCGGCGTTCGCGGGTACGAGGCGCTCGCGGCCGACGAGTTCGGGCAGGATGCTCTGCGAGCCGACGTCGAAGAACACGGTGGCGCACCCGTTGAGCAGCACGACCGCGTACAGCTGCGGCAGCGACAGCACGTCCAGCCACCAGGCCACGGGGACGGAGACGAGCAGCGCGGCGCGGGCGGCATCGGCGGCCACCAGCACGCGCCGCCCCGGCATCCGGTCCACCCACGCGCCCGCGGGCAGGCCGATCAGCAGGAAGGCGGCCGTGGACAACGCGGCCAGCGCGCCCGCCTGCCCGGGACTCGCGTCGAGCGCGGTGACGGCGAGCAGCGGCACCGCCACGTAACCGATGTTGGTGCCGAGGTGACTGAAGGCGCCGGCGGCGAAGAGGGTGCGGAAGTCACGTGAGCGCCATGGGGATTCGAGTGCGGGAGTCATGCGGTGCACCCTGCGGGGCCTCACCCGCCCCCACCCAGTGATTTAGCCTGACCTAAATGATCGAGATCGAGTTCGGCATAGCGGACGTGGCCCGTACGCGCTTCGCACTGTCCCCCCTGTGGGAGGTGATGGCGAGCGTGCGCGTGCTCAAGGGCGCGGACGAGCAAGGCCTGCACCGCCCGTGGGCGGACCAGGCGCGCCCGCGGCTGGCCGCGGCAGGCGTCGATCTGGCCCCGCTGTTCGACCTCGTCCCCGTGCCGAGGCGCTCGCCGTGGGCGGGCAGTGTTCCGGGCTTCCTCTGCCCGCCGCCCACGACGCCCCTGCCGTCCCTGTCGGTGGAACTGGCGGCGGTACGGGCCACCCCGCCGGCACTGCTGCGGACCACGTCCGCGGTCCCGCCCCACCGCATGGCCGCGCTGCGCGCCGACCCGGCGGTGGAACTCGCCCGGCTGGCGGACACGATCGAGGCGTACTGGGAGCTGGCCCTGGCCCCGTACTGGTCACGCGTCCTCACCTTCCTGGAGAGCGACATCCGTTACCGGGCGGGCCGTCTTGTCGAGGGCGGCGCGCAGCAGGTGTTCGCGGACCTCGACCCCCAGGTCACCTGGGCGGAAGGCACCCTGCACCTGGAACACCGCACCGTCCGCGGACCCCGCCGGCTCGACGGCCGTGGGCTGCTGCTGGTGCCCTCCGCGTTCGTCTGGCCGCGGATCTTCTCGGTGCTCACCGAGCCGTGGCAGCCCGCGCTGTACTACCCGCCGCGGGGGATCGGCACGCTGTGGCACGCCCGGCCCGCGACGGTCTCCGAGGCTCTGGCCGGTGTGGTCGGCCGCTCCCGGGCCGCCCTCCTGGCCGAACTGGCCACCCCCGCCTCCACCACCGACCTCGCCCGCCGCACCGGCCTCACCCCCGGCGGCGTCTCCCAGCACCTGGCGGCTCTGCGCACGGCCGGCCTGGTGAGCGCCCACCGTGCCGGCCGCCATGTGCTGTACGCACGCACG
Source organism: Streptomyces griseocarneus (assembly GCF_014655595.1). GTDB lineage: Bacteria > Actinomycetota > Actinomycetes > Streptomycetales > Streptomycetaceae > Streptomyces > Streptomyces griseocarneus. The sequence goes on from NZ_BNBL01000005.1 coordinate 282,106, forward strand.
CGCGCCGGAGAAGCGCTGGTGGAGGCGGCAGGGGCAGGCTCGGGCGCGTGACGGGCCAACAGCCGGCCCGGGACCGCCCCGTGTGAGGAGCGGGAACCATGGGCGACCGCCCAGCTACCTCTCAAGCCTCCCGCCGTGTCCGGGACAGCGTCCCGGACAGGCGTCCGACCAGCGCAGACGCCGGCTGCTGTGTCCGGGACAACCCGCATCCGTTCCCTTCCGGGAAGCCCTTCACGAGGATTGGCCCCGCCCGGCGCAACCGCCGCCGGGCGTCTCCGTACCTCCGACGACCGAGGTGACCCCGTGATCAAGAAGACGGTATCCGCGGCGCTCGCCGCAGGCGCACTCCTCGTCGGCGGGCTCGTCGCCGCCACCCCCGCACAGGCGTCTCCGCACGACTGTCCGCCCGGCAACTACTGCGTATGGAACAAGCCCGGCCACGAAGGGAACTGGGAGCCGTTCAGCTGGCACTCCAACCTCGTCCCGCCGCTCGTCTTCCAGAAAGACCAGTCGTCCTTCAACCGCATGTCGAAGGCCATGAAGCTCTACTCCCAGCCCAACCGGATCAGCTCGTCCTACTACGCCTGTGCCCGCGCCGGCGTCATCTGGTACCAGCACCGTCCGGCCGGGAAGCTGGCGTCCCTCGGCAAGATGACCACCGCCGGCTGCTGACGTCCGTCGCCGTGTCCGCGTGGGGGTACGGGTTCCCGACCGGCCCGTACCGCCACGCACGTCCGCATCGGTACCGGAGGAACTCCATGACGCGCAGTGACACCGTCCGAGCCCTCGTCCTCCTCGCCGGCGCCCCGCTCACCCTCGCGGCCACCGCCTGCTCCGCCCCACCGGACCGCGTTCCCGCCCCCGCCCCGGCCGCCGTGCGCACCGACGCCCTCGACCTGCCCGCCGAGACCAGAGCGCGACTCGCGGACGCCGAACAGTCCCTGGTGCGGGACTGCATGAACCGCCAGGGCTTCTCCTTCTTCTACGCCCCCGCGGACCCCGCCGGCCTGCGCGCCGAGGCCGCCGCCCAGAACGAGAACCTGACCCTGGACGACGTGGCCCGCGCCCGGCGGGAAGGCTTCGGCCCGGCCGGCGACAGCCCCGCCCAGCCCGCCTCACGCGCGGAGCAGAAGGAACGCGAGTACCTCGCGGGGCTGTCCTCACAACGGCGTGACGCCTGGGGCAAGGCCCTGTTGGGGCCGGACGGACAACGCAGGATCACGGTCGACGTCCCCGGAGTCGGCGCCATGAAGCACCCCACGGCCGGATGCTTGGCGAAGGCCCGCACCGAACTCTTCGGCGACTACGAGAAGTGGATCCGCGCCGACACCTTCGTGAACACACGCTTCCGCCCCGTGGACAAGGAGGTCGAGGAGAGTACGGAGTACAAGGAGGCCACCGCCCGTTGGAGCGCCTGCGTACGCGCCCGGGAAGGCGGCCACCGCTTCGCCACCCCGGACGACGCCCGCGCCCGGGCGAGCTCCCTGCCCCGCGACCAGGCCATCGCGCTCGCCGTCACCACGGCCGAATGCGACCGCCAGGTGGGCCGCTCCAAGACCCACCGCAGCCTCTACGAGCAGGCCACCCGCCACTGGATCGACCGCCACCGCACGGAAGCCGCGGACTTCCGGCGCCTCAACGCCGAAGCGGCAGCCCGGCTGACGACCGCCACCGCCGGCCCTGGCGCCCTATCGAGCCGGCCGGCGCGTACCAGCACAAGTACCGCGAGCAGGGCACGGACATGACCTGGGCACGCGGCGTGCCGGCGCTGCTCTCCCGCAGAACGGGCCACGTCAGAGCCGTCATAGGATGATCCTGCTGCCGGAAGTCGCAGCGCAGGACGGACTGGGGGAAAGTGGAATGTCCGAGACGAGTCGTCAGCCGGTCGCGATCGAGCGCTCGCTCGTTCTGGGTGAGGTCAAGAGCTCATCGGGCGTGAGTATCGCGACGGCACAGCTGTCCGGCGCCGGCGATCTGGTGCTGTACTGCACCGACAGCGGCTATGCCGTGATGATGCAGATCGGTGAGCATGTCAGGGAGCACCGGCGCTGGCACACGGTTGCCGCCGAAGACGTATCCCGGCTCGTGGACGACCCCGCGACGGTGCTGGAAGCAGTCCGCGATGCGGTGGTGACCAAGGACGAGAACTCCGAAGCGCACGGCTCGCCCGAGATCGAAGCTCGGTTCGTGCAGTGGCTGCGCTCCCGTGAGGTGCCCTTCACCTCGCAGAGCGAGGACTACGAGGGCTGAACTGAGGGCGAGCAGGACGAGGCAACCGGAGTGGAGGCACGGCACGGGGAGCGTGCTCGGCCAGGTGGAGCAGCTGGGTCAGGGACTGTGCGGCGCTGAGTGCGGCTGTCAACCTTCATGCGACACGCCGAGGTCGTGACGCATGGCGGTTCTCATGGCTCGGATCAAGTCCCAGACCGCGTGCTGGGCCTGGGCGGCCGTCTCCATCGTCTCGCCCGGCCCGGGGGCATCTCGTTCGAGGCGTTTGACCTGGCCGTAGGCCTTGGTCAGGGCCTGGTTGACGGCACTCGCCCGCATGAGCACTTCGTCGGGGGCGATCATCTGCGCTTCGGAGTACCGATCGCGGTGAGCGTTCTTCGCCTCTTCGAGCAGGGCCCTGTCGGAGTCCTCCGCACCGCGTTCCCTCATGACGTGCAGGTGGCGGTTGAGTGCCGTGGTGAACTGCCGTGCATCCCGGTTGAGTTCCACATAACAGGTCCGTCGGAGCGAACGGTTCTCGCGGTTCTCCTCATGGGCGCGAACGAGCTCTATCTCACGGCGCTTCACGCGTTCGGAACCTCGCTGAGTGAGGAGTGATCCTCCCAGGGTCCCTGCGACACCTGCCAGCGCGATGATCACTGAACTGAGATCCACCCACGCACCCCCACAACTTCTGCGGCCCCGGGCCCTCTGCCCATGGTCCAGGCCGTCAAGTCTGCCGCCCCTCCACGCGCCGGGATCCGGGGCCCCCAGGTACGCTCCCAGCCATGCGCTTTTCGGCTGACGCTCTCCTGTTCGACAGCGACGACACGATCGTTTCCATGCGTCTGGTGGCCCGCGGCGCGTGGAGGCAGTGGGCGGAGTCGTACGGAATGACCATTCAAGAAGTGATGTCGCGAGTCCCGGTTCATGGCCGCCCCGCCTCCGCGATCATCGCGGATCTGATGCCCGCCGACCAGGTGGCCGAAGCGGTCCAGCGCTTGGAGGGCGCTGAGGTGGCTGACGCCCTGGCCGGCAACGTGGCTCCGGTGCCGGGAGCTGTCGAGCTCATCACTTCGCTGCCTGCGGACCGCTGGGCAGTAGTGACCTCCGGCGCCCGCCGCGTGGCCGAGGCCCGCCTCGCCCAGCTGGGGATCCACCCCAAGGTCCTCATCACCGTCGACGACACCACTCACCACAAGCCCCACCCGGAGCCATTCCTCCTGGCGGCCGAGCGTCTCGGCGTCGACCCGTCCCGTTGCGTCGTCGTCGAGGACGCTCCGGCCGGACTGGCCGCCGGGCGCGCGGCAGGCATGGCCACCATCGCCCTCACGACCACACATGCGCCGGAGGAACTCGAGGCAGACGCGGCGGTCAAGGATCTCACCGCGGTTTCCGCCCACGTCTTGCAGGACGGACACCTCGAGATCACAGCCGGCTGACGGTTCAACACCTCGCCGCGCAGCTGCCGGCCATCCACTGCGTACGGTTCCTGCGTGGGTCCGGGTCGCCGGACGCGGTCGCCGTCGGCCCGAGGGAGAGCCTTAGAGCGTGTCCGGTGAGTGCGCAGGCAAGGCGTTGGATCACCGTCGTACCGGTGTGCCGGATGCTGCCGGACCGGCGGGCGGTGGTGGTGTGGTCGAGGCGTGCACCGGGCCGTGGCAGGCGCTGGGCCGGACCGCTGGTGCCCCGGGAAGGGCGCGGTCGGCGCTTCTGCGTTCCCGCGCAGGATATCTAGACTGCTGGCATGGTTTCGGGGGGCTGGGGATGGTTCTCAACTGTCGCGTCGATCCTGATCGGCCAGGCCACGGTTCTGACGATGGGCTTCATCAACAACCGCTCCCAGTCCAGGCGGGAAGCGCAGGCCAGGGCGGCCGAGCGGTACAAGGTGGCCGCGGAACGCCGTGAGACGTTCGAGCTGGCCCAGCTCGTCGAGGTGAACACCCTGCTACGGAACGCCATGATGTCGCTCCACGCCTTCGGTTCGGCCAGGCGGCACTACCGGTCGCGCCTCCGGGAGGACCCGGCCGCTCCGCCGGAGACCTACCGGCAGCCGATGCTGGACGCGTCCGCTGCGTCGGACGCCGCTCTCGACGCCCTGCGGTCCCAGATCGGCTTCATCCTGGCGGACGACGTCCGGGCGCTGGCCGACGCCGCGGAGAAGGCCCTGACGCTGGCCGCGGCGGGCGTCCTGCTCGACGAGCCGGTCGACTCCGGCGCCCTGGGCGCGCGGGCCAATGCCGCGTATGAAGCCCTTTCCGCCCGGCTCCGGGACATCTACGCGACCCGAGAGTCGGCTATGCCGGCGCCTTAGGCCTGTAGGACGCCGTGATCGACTAGGGGCTGTCCGGTGGGTTTCTGACGGAGCCAGAGGCGCATGGCGGCAACGGCTACCGTGCCGTAGAAGACGTAGGCCCGCTGGTCTTTGCATTCGGGGTTGGTGTGCGAGCCCACTCCGCGTCCGATGGATCGCAACGCCCCACGGTTCCTCAACTCACCAGGCGCAGATCCACATATCCGGGCCTGAAATCCGGTGACGGTTCCGCATCCCCACTGCCGACGCCGATGTCGGCCCGCTTGGGGTTGTCTTGAGTGCCTGACAGGACGACGCTGTAGCCCTCGCCCCCGTACTGGGTGTGCGGTACGTGCCAGCGCAGCCGCCAGCCGCCAGCCGCCAGCCGCCAGCCGCCAGCCGCCAGCCGCCAGCGGCCGTCGGCGACGGCCGGCCAGGTGTTCATGTCGCCTCCCTGCGGGGTGGGAGTCGGTGTTGGCGAGGCTTCATCCGCGTTCTTGGGCGTGAGCACGACCCGGTAGGTGCAGATCTGCCGGACCGTGTAGGCATGGCCCTTGACGGTGAGGTCCTCCCGGGGCGCCACGGTCCAGTGCTGCCCGTCCCTGAGGTCGGCGGGCGTCTCGCCCTCGGCCAGCACGGCCTTGCGGGACGCGCCGTCCGAGCGAGCCTCCGCGTACGCGACCGTCGCACCGCCGGGGAGCCGTGCGAAGCCGCCCTTGAGGATGCGGATGCCTTCGATCCCCGGACCCCGGTCCTTGTCCCCGTCGCACAGCGGACCCTTGTCCGGCGGGGGAGGGGGAGCCGCTTCGGTCCGGGCGGCGGAGGAGGGCCGAGGAATTGCGCTACCTCCTCCGAATGTGCCGCACCCCGTGGCGAGCAGGAGCGTGCACACGCCGGCCGTGACGCGTACGGCCCTCACCTGGGCACCTTGAGCGCTTGCGGGTCGTTGCAGAATTCTTGTACTCCTCCGGTACGGCTGCCTTGTCCGCCGCTCGCCGCGCTCCCCGAAGGCCGCGCCTCGGCATTCCTGCTGATACGTAGCGTAATTCGGCCGCCAGGACCTTGATCAAGGAGGGTCAAGCATTGCAGCCGGGGCTCGGAGGAGCCGTCCTAGAGTTGGCCCATGGTTTTCGGAAGAAACAGGAACATCGAGCCCCCGGTCCCCGCCGTCGACTGGCGGGACGTCGAGCGGTTCAAAATAGACACCGTGGAACGGGACATCGGCCCGAATCGTAAGCGCCCCATGGTCGGGCAGAACGCCGTGCGTGTTCCCCGGCGTGAGGGCCAGGAGCGTGTCAATGCCCCTTGCGCGTTCTTCGGACCGCGTCCAGCCGGCGTCCGCACCGTCGGCCATGTGCTGTACGAAGACCAGGGGACTCAGCGGACCCTTTGCTCGATCGGCGATCCCGTATCCGTCGGGGACGAGCGCCACTACCGGGTGCACGACGGTCAAGGCCGGGACATCGGCGGTATCCGGCGCGTACCGCCGTCGAATCAGCTCCTTCGGCACACTTGGCGTATCGAGCAACCGGGCCACCCCGAAATCACAGGGCTCAACAAGTGGTCCACGCTCAACCCGTTGGGTGCCGCCGCCCACGCAGCGGGCAAGGTTCTCGGTGGGTTGGCGATGGCCGTGTTCATGTCCGAACCCGAGGGCGGCGATCAAAGAGACCGGACATTGCTGTGGTCCGCAGGCGACGAGACGGTGATGGAGTCGAACGACTACACGTTCAGCATCAAGGCACCCTGGCTGGACCGGAGGCTGGCCTTCGCAGTCGCGGTACTCGGCGACCGCTGAGCAGCCAGTCGATCTTTCCCGGGCCGCTGACCGGCCGTCCCACCGCACCCGCGCCGAGCTCCCGGCCGGCCGCGCCCGTTTCCGCGTCGCCGCCACCGAGCAGAAGGTGCCGACACGCGAGAGGCCCCCTGAATACCGCCAGTACTGGGCCGACGCCTGTGCTCACAAGGTTCTCGAGCGCCCGGCATCGGCGGCTGGCAGCCTCGGTCCCAGACGGATGAAGTTGATGACGGCGTGCACTGTGAGCGCGACCGGCAGGGCGAGGAGTATGTCCCACGGGGCTGCGCCGACCGCAGCGAGGAGGCAGCAGAGCGGAAGGGTGAGGAGGGTGGGGAACGTCGAGGTCAGGGCGATACGCATGCGGGTGCGACGGTCCATGCCGGCCGGGCTCCTTCGGTACGTGAGGATGAAAGGCTGACGACAGCGGAAGCTGTTCAGGTTGTGCTGTGGCGGGCGATGTCCAGGTAGTCGGCCAGCTCGCGCCAGTCGTCAGCCGGAGCGGCCGGGTTTCCGGACATGGCGGCCGGGTCGTCATGCCAGGCGTCGCGTACACCGGCGGAGATGCCGGCGTCACCGCCGGTGAACAACGTGCCCAGCTCGTCCATGCGGGCCACCAGCCGCCGGACCTTGGGATCGGTGGGAGGGGTTCCGGCCATGCGGAGCCGGTCGGCTCTGCGGTACAGCTCCGGCCATTCGATCTCCAGCAGGTAATGCTTCGCGGGCCCCAGGGCCGCGGCACGGGTCGTCAGCACTTCCATCTGGTCGGCGTCCAGGTGGCGACGCAGCGTCTGCTCGCCCTCCGGACCGGTGCCGCCGATGGCCCGCAACGCGTCGAGCAAGTCCGTGGCCGCCGGGGCCCGGTCAGCAGCCAGCTCGGTGCCGAGTCGCAGGAGCCGTTGCCTCAGGGTGTCGAGGGCGGCGATGGAGGCCTCTACGCCCGCCAGGTGGTCCCGGACCAGGCGCTCAGGATCGACTCCGGCATCCAGGCAGACGGCGATGGTCTCCAGGCTCAGCCCCAGACCACGCAGAGCCAGCACCTGATACAGGCGGACGAGGTCGTCCTCGGTGTACTCCCGGTGCCCGCCCGCGGTGCGCCGGGAGGGGCTGAGCAGACCGATGGTGTCCCAGTGGTGCAGGGTGCGCACGGTCAGTCCGCTGGCCGTGGCGAGCGGACCGACTTTCCAGGTGGCAGAAGCAGTCATAGGACAACGATGCATCCTCACGTCGCGTGAGGTTCAAGTCGTCATGGTGGCTACCACTTCGCGCTGCGGGGGCTCGACCCAGGTGTCGGGGGGGCGACGATGGCGCGCGCGTCGGTCGGGCGCAGTCCTGCCGCCTGGTTGGACCGGGTCCCAAGCCCTCTATGGCGACTGTGACGCCGTCGCGGGCGACGCTGCCTGGTTGCCGGGCAACGCGGCCCGCTCCCCGACGAGTCGTCCGCCCGGACCGGCCGGACATCGGTTGGATGACCGATGTGCGCGGACCCCGCCCGAGGACACAGTGCTGTCAGCTTCCCGGCCGACCCCATGGGAGCCCACCCGCCATCAGCCCCCGACAGATAGGACATCCCGGTGCCCGGCACTCCGGCAGATCTCGTCTTCGTCAACGGTTCGGTCCTCACCGTCGACTCCCGCTTCACCGTGGCCTCCGCCCTTGCGGTCACCGACGGCCTCGTCAGCGCGGTCGGCGACCGGGACGAGGTGATGGCGCACGCCGGCCCCGCCACCCGGACAGTCGACCTCGGCGGCGGAACGCTCCTGCCCGGCATCAACGACTCGCACCTGCACGGCTGCGCCTTGGGGCTGACCATGCCGCCGCTGTCCGTCGACGTCTCCCACCCCGCCGTGCGATCACTGGCCGACGTGGCCGAAGCCGTGTGGAAGGCGGCCGAGACGACCCCCGCGGGGGAGTGGATCAGCGGACACGGGTGGGACACGGGATACCTCGCCGAGTGCGTCGCCGACCCCTCCCGGCTGCCCAGCCGGCACGACCTGGACGCCGTCAGCCCGGATCACCCCGTCCTGCTGTACTCCGCCACGGGCCACGCCACCTGGGTCAACTCCGCGGCGCTCGCGCGGGCCGTGGTGGACCGGAACACCCCCGTCCCGCCCGGAGGGGTCATCGTCACCGACGCGGCGGGCGAGCCCACCGGCCTCCTCCAGGAAGGCGCCCAGGACCTCGTCCACCGGGCCCTGCCCGCCCTCTCCCCGGAGGTGCGCGCCGACGCGATCCGGGCCACCCTGCGCACCCTGGCCCGGCTCGGCATCACCAGCTACACCGAGCCCGGCCTCGGCCCGGGCGGCGACGCCCTGATGCGCGGCGCCATGGCCCACAGCACCCTCGACGTCTACCGGCGTCTGCTCGCCGACGGCGAACTGACCGCGCGGGTCGGCGTACTGCTGCTGCCGACCGGGATGACCGGCACGGCCGAGGAGTTCGTGCGTACGCTGGCAGCCATGGACGAGCCCCCGTCCACCGACCCCCGCCGCCTCGCCGTCCTCGGTGTCAAGCTGTTCGCCGACGGCATCCCGGTCAACAAGACGGCCTGGATGCACGAGCCGTACGTCGGCGGCGGCTGCGGCTCGCTGTGCATCGGCGGGGAGACCGACGACGAGCGCGTCGCCCAGATCACGGAGATGATCCGGTACACCCACGCCGCCGGGTACCAGGCCGGTGTCCACGTCACCGGCGACCGGGCCATCGACACCGTCGTCGACGCCTTCGCCGCGGCGTCCGCCTCACACCCCCGCTCCGACGCCCGCCACTACGTCATCCACGGCGACTTCCTCACCGCCCGCAGCATGCGCACGCTGGCTCAGCACGGCTTCGGCGTCAACATGAACCCGACCATCAAATGGACCGTCGCCGACCTCGAGGAGGAGTTCGTCGGCCCGCAGCGGGCGGCGTACGAATGGCCCTACCGGGACGCGATCGACGCCGGCGTGACCGTCACCAGCGGCTCCGACGCCCCCGTCACCCTCCCCGACTGGAGGCAGGGCGTCGCCACGATGATGCTGCGCGAATCCAGGGCCAGCGGCCGCGTCAGCGGACCCGACCAGCGCATCCGGCTTGCCGAGGCCCTGCGCACCTATACCTCCGACGCGGCCTGGCAGGACTTCGCAGAGGACTGGAAGGGCACCCTGGAGGTGGGCAAGGTCGCCGACCTGTGCGTGCTCGCGGGCGATCTGCTGACCGCCGACCCGCACGACATCCCCGCCATGCCCGTGGTGTTCACGGCCGTCGGCGGTGACGTCGTGCACGACGAACTCACCGTTTGACGTCCGCATACCGGATGATCATTCTGAGCGGATGAAAGCCGAGCCGACGCCCATGACAGCGCAGCCGAGCACGACGGACGTCCTGAGCGCCGCCCTGGACGTACGCGAGGCCGCGCGCCACGCCGTGCAAGGGACGGGCGGTGCCGAGGCCGTCCTGACGGCGCTGTCCGCGGTGATCGACCACGACCACGCGTCGTTGTCCCGGTGGGACCCGTTGCTCCGCCGCCACGTCACGTTGGCCGGCAGCTACCCGGCGGGCACCACCCGTTACATCGAGACCCGCCTGCACGACGATCCGGCCTTCGCGCTCATCCGGCACGCGCCGGGCACCACGAGCTGGTGGCACGACGTGCCCGTTCCGGTGCGGGGGGCCTCCACCGGATTCCAGGAGGTCCTCGAACCCCTGGGCGTCCAGGACGGCGTGGCCCAGTGCCTGTTCTCCGCGGACGGCCGGTACGTGGGCATCCTCAACATCAGCACCACACGGACACGGTGCGACCAGCCGGCCGTCCGGGCCGTGATGACCCTGCTGGGCGAGTGCCTCGCGGCCGTCGCCGACCCGCTCGCCGGGCACCGCTCCCCGGGGCCCGGCGGCTCCGGCCACACCTGTGTCGTGCTCCTGCCGGACACCGAGGCCGCCGAGGGCCCGGTTCCGGTGGCAGTGAGCGGGGAGCCGCTGCCCGGCCTCACCGAGGCCGGCTCCCCGCTCGTGGTCCTGCTGCGGCAGACGGCCGCACGACGGACGCTGCCGACCACGGTGCTGGTTCCGTACCGGCAACGGATGCTCGAACTGCACCTGACCCGCCAGGGGAACCGCACAGTCGTCCTGTGCCGTACGGTCGCCCGCCCCGCGGCGCTCTCCCCGCGCGAGCTCGAGGTGCTGGCGGAACTCACCCAGGGCCGGACCAACCGGGAGATAGCCGATCGCCTGTACGTCAGCCCGCGCACCGTCGCCACCCACATCGAGCACATCCTCGCCAAACTCGACGTCCCCAACCGCGTGGCCGCCGCAGGACGGGCCGTCGCCTGGGGCCTCGAACCGGCACCCTGACCAGCCCGGGCGGGGGAGCGAGCCAGCCACGAGGTCGAGCACGCGGGTGAAACGTGCTATTCCCATAGCACCACCTTGACCGTGACCGAATCGGGGAGGGGGAGATTGGCGGATACCATTGAGAAGGCCGCCACATGCCCCTCCGTGGTGGTGAAGCAGTACGTTCCAGAGACTGCGTTGCTACGCGTGAGGGGGACCCATGCCGGCCCCCGCGCAACACCTGGGGGCAGTCGCTTCTCGCAGTCGGCACGACTTAGGTCACCAACATCCCCCGGCGCTTCTGCCGCACGGCCGGTCATCACCATAACCGCTGCCGACGCGCTGTAATCACCGCGCAGATCATCGTCCACGCCCACGAGCCGCCCTGGGCTTTTCCCGTCAAAATCTGCACCGACGTCAGAATTTCCATTGAGGGTCAACGGGAGGGTTACGGGGCCCGTCCATCGGGCTTTGGAAGAAGGCGGTGATGCTTTCCCCCGTGCACTTACTGACGACCGAGGGGTCGACTGGGTGGGAGATCCGTCGGTTGATGGTGATGTGTCGATGGCTGGGCTCTCACGGCCCCCTCCCGAATCAGACCCTCCGCCATCAGGGCCTGCTGACGCGGAATTCCCTCCGCCACTCGGACCATCGGATCTTGCGTACAACAAGAATATCCCCCCGATTATTGCAGCCAAGATGGCCGCAACAGCGGTAACTACTGATGGCCCATACCTGGGGGCAGGAGATCCTGCTGCTCCACCACCGGCCCCGTCACTCATGCTTCGTCCCCCCGACTCAAGCTTCGAGACCACTCGAAGTCGCAACAGCCGCAACAGCCACAACACCACTGGACGACTGGCGAAACGCTGCCCATCAGCACGAAGCTGCGGCGGCTCATTGCCGAGCAGTGGCGGAAGTGCCAGCCATTCCACCGCAGGAGTACACGTAGGTGAGGGGCAGACGAGGGGGCGGACGAAGCGCATGGGGGCGCGCGGTAATCAGCCGTGAGCCTCAGTGACATGCGAGGCGGGCGGCCACTTCTCTCCCGAGGCCCGCAGCACAGACTCCGCACTGCCTGGACGCTGCCGCGGCAGCGCCGGCAGCCGGCCCACCGGCTTCGACAAGTCGATCCGCCACCGCGGCCAGGGCGTCCCCGCGCCGTTCCTCGCCGACTGAGCGCACCGGGGGTTAGCCCTACCTGGAGCTCGGCGGGTAGCAGGATCGTCCCGGGCTGCCGTACCCGGAAATGCTGAGCCCGGCATATACCGCTGGTTTCCAGTGATTCCGTAGGAGTTGGGTCGTGCGTGAGCAGACATGGCAGAGGTTCCGTTCTTCCGGGCGACGGGGTAGTCGGCGCAGAGCCGTGCCGGCCGCGGCCGCAGTGGCTGTCGGCGTTATAGCGATGGGCGCCCTGGCGCCGCCCGCGGCATTTGCCACAGCCAGGCCGGATGCCGTTCAGCAGGGCCTGAGCCGGCTGGTGCGCTCCGACGGCGTACCCGCCGCGCTGGCGAGCGTCAAGGACCGTGACGGCCGCACCCGTACCTACACCGCAGGCGTTGGTGACCTGGCCACCGGGTCGAAGGTGCCCAGGGACGGTCAGGTGCGGATCGGTAGCAACACCAAGACGTTCACCGCGGTGGTCGTGCTGCAACTGGTCGGTGAAGGGAAGATCGGCCTCGACGACAAGGTCGACACCTATCTGCCGGACCTCGTACGCGGGGAGGGGATCGACGGACGCCACATCACCGTCCGTCAGCTCCTGCAGCACACCAGCGGACTTCCCAACTACGTCAAGTACCTCGGTGACGACGTCCGGACTTACGACCCCCTCGACCTCCTCGGCATCGCTCTCCAGCACAAGGCCGACTTCGCCCCTGGGGAGAAATGGGGGTACAGCAACACGAACTACGTGCTGGCCGGCCTGATCATCCAGAAGGTCACCGACCACCCCCTCGCTGAAGAAATAGACCAGCGCATCATCAAACGCATCGGGCTGCGACACACCTATTTCCCCGCCCCCGGCGACGTGACCATCCGGGAACCCCATCCCAAGGGCTACTACCAGGATTCGGCAGGCGCGCCTCTGCGTGACGGCACGGAATTGGACCCCTCCTGGGGCTGGGCGGCAGGTCAGATGATCTCCACCAACTCCGACCTCAACCGTTTCTTCACCGCGCTCCTGACCCCCGGCAGCCTCCTTCCGGAGGCCCAGCTCGCCCAGATGCGCACCACCGTCCCCGCTGGATTCCCCTTCGCCTCCGGCGCCCGCTACGGACTGGGGCTCGTGAGCACGCCACTGTCGTGCGGCCGCGGTGTCTACTGGGGTCACGGCGGTAGCACTACGGGATACGAGACCCGGGGCGGCGCCACCGACGGCGGCCGCGCCGTCAACATCGCGGTGACCATCCAGCCGACCGACAAGGCAACCATGAAGCGCGTGGAGCGTCTCGTGGACACGGCCCTGTGCCGCTGAACCGCGCCTCCCAGAGTCTGTCCGGCGGTCGTATCCCCTCTTGTCAAAGCGCGTGGCCACGACCCGGTAGATCTTCAATCGGCTGATCAACCACTCGAATTCGTTCCCGCGGCATAGCGTGCCGGGTCGAGGCCGGTAGGCCTGGCGCCGTTGTCTTCAAGGTGGAACGGCCGCATGGATGAACCGGCTTGAACAGCTGGCCGACTTCGGCGGATTGTCACACGGCTGCTGGTCCCCCTGGCGGATGAAGAAGAGCCGCGCTGCCTCCACCGCAAGGCGGATGGTGATCCTCCCGCCAGCCGGTGTGGGCGGGCCGGGCAGGCAGAAGAGTGAAGGGAGAACAAGGGCAGCTCCCCGGCTTCGGCTCAACTGCCGGACTCGGAGCGGAGTCTCCGTGCCGGATCGGTGTCCGCTGCCCGCCCACTCGCGTCATGAGGGATTTCCCTGGAAAGGTCTTCCATGCCTAGCTTGATCAATAAGCGCACTTCCATCATGGCGGCGGCCGGAGCTGTCGCTCTGGTCACCACAGTCGGGACCGGGACGGCCTCCGCTGAGGTACACCGCCCTGCTTTCGAGAACAAGGTCAAGGTCGGAGGTCCGCGTGTCGTGCACAGCGGCACTGTGGAGGAGGACGTGACTGACCTCTCCGGCTGCAAGCGGGACGCCTGGATCATCGGCTTCGCCAAATGGGACCTGGGCAAGGTCACCAAAGAAGAGATCTACGTGAAGTCGATACGCCTCACCTACCGCACCGGCGTCGAGTCGAACGCACAGGGTCAGTTCATGGTCCGGGGCAATGACGGGACCGTTTGGCGCACCCAGTGGGACCCTCACCCCATTCCCGGCGATGCCCGGGACCACTCCGCGACCTTCAAGATCAACAAGACCGTCAAGCTGGACGGCAGGAAGAAGGTCTACTTCAAATCCAATATGACCATCGGCCGTACCGGGGGCCCCGCCGACTGCGGCGGTAACGTCAGCTTCCGCTTCTACCTGCGGCCTGTCAGCTAGAAGATCGGTGAGGATGTTGGGTTGTTCTGGCCCTGGACCACGTGATCCAGGGCCAGAGTTGTAGGCATGAGGGGACAGTCGTCGAGTGAGCCGGTCGAGCCTGATGCGTGGGCCACATGCCGGGGGCCGTCGCCGTCCGCCGAATGATCCGTGAGGTCCCCGGCACCGGAGCGATCGCTGCCGTATGCTGCCGGGTCCATGACTATGCCGACCCGGGTGGATCTCAGATCGCCTGCAACGGTGAAGAGGCCCGCAACCAGCTGCTGGACACGCTCGTCGCCTCTTCACCGGTCTTCTAGTGCCGCATCAGGCAACGTTCGCCTTGTTGACGACCTCGCGTAGGCGCTCATCCTGGGCGTGCTTGTTCCGCCACATGATGTAGCGGCGGATCATGCTGCCCTGCTTCTTGTGGCTGGCGTGGTCGGTGTCGTCGAGGGTGAAGTAGCGCAGGGCCGCGAACTGGGCCTCGATCCTGTTGAGCCAGAAGCTGTTGGTCTGGGCATAGGCGATCTCGACGTTGTTGGCCTCGGCCCAGTCCACAACCCGACGGCAGCGCTTGGTGGTCACGTGCGGGGAGAAGTCGTCGCAGACGATGGCGATGCGCACGTCGGCCGGGCGGAGGCTGCACAGGTAGTGGCAGAACTCCAGGAACTTCGAGCGGTTCTTGGTCTTCTTGATGTGCCCGTAGAGCTTGTTCTTGCCCAGGTCGTAGGCGGCGAACAGGTGCCTCGCCCCGTGCGGTCGGGTGTAGGTCACACGCCGCCGCGGCCTAGGCTCGCGCGTCGGGTCTTTGTGCTTTCCGCCGTGTTCGGCCCAATGCCGCCGGGGTGGGGCTGGAGGTTGAGCGGGCCGAACTCGTCCATGCAGAACACGACCTCAGGCTCCCCGGGCTCGGGTCTGACCTCGCCATCGGCGATGGCGTAGAGGTATTCGTCCCGGGCCTTCTTGGCCTCGTAGTCGGGGTCGCGGGAGGCCTTCCAGGTCAAAGGAGACGCCCTCCTCGCGGAGCAGGACCGAAGGCCCTCGTGGCTGATGTCATCGACCACCCCCTCGGCGACGAGGGAGTCGGCCAGCTTGGCCAGACTCCAGGTCGAGAACGGCAGGCCGTGCTCGGCCGGCTTGGACTTGGCGATCGTCTTGATCTCACGGCGCTCCGGCAGGGTGAAGGTCCGCGGCCCTCCGCCCTTGTACTTCGGGTAGAGCGCCTCGAAGCCGTCCGCGTTGAAGTCGTGGATCACATCGCGGACCCGGTCCGGGCTGGTGAACGTCACCTCGGCGATCTTCGCCACTGGCATGCCCTGCGCGGACAGCAGAACCATCTGCGCACGCCGCCATGTCACGACTGAGCCGGTGTCTTTGCGGATGATCCGCAGTAGTCGTCGACCCTCGTCGTCATCGATCTCCCGCACCCGTACCCGTTCGGCCATGCGCACAGCCTGGCAGTGACCGGCGCCGGGACGGCAGCTATAGGCACGTCACATCGTCCGGCGTTTCCTCAGCTCGGCGAGCCATGCACGGAGCTGCTCGTCGTCGTGCAGGTAGGCGCCGCTCTCGTCTGCGGGTAGGTCGATTCCGTGTAGGAGGCTCAGTGCCCACCAGGAGATGTCGTCCCAGACAAGCCCGTCGTCGGCCACCCACCGCCCGGCCCAGCGGTCGGCCTCGTCCCGGGTCAGACGACCATCGACAAGCGCGACGAAGCGCCCTTCAATCTCGTCAAGCGTCGGTTGGTGGCAGGCATCCATGTCCTGACCATATATGCAGGGCGAACGTTGGCCGATGCGGCGCTAGCGCTGTATCGGCCAGCCGTCGGCACACGACAAATCCACAACTGGGCGTGTGCTGAAAGTCCTCACGGAGCTGGTTGGTGCTTGTGCCATACACCTGACGGGTGTATCTGCCTCGAAGGCGAACCGGTCATTGATACCCCGTTCAGCATCACGGATGCGTCGGCGACAAGGCCATCTTCATGCCGGGGGCCGGACCGGCTCTCGAAATGCTCCTCGGTCTGTTCACCAAGGTTGTCATGCCGAGGTCACCGGGCGAGGCACCCTGTTTCTGGGTTCCGATATCGGCGCTCTACTCAGCGTTGATCCAGATCCCCGCTACGGGTCGTGAAGTCTCACCGGCTCAGGATTCGCCCCGCCCTGGTCAGTCTTGCCAGGTGGTGAAGTCACTTGTCGCCTGGCAAGGCTGACCACCAGCAGATCACCGCTGTACGAGCATTCGTCTGTACCGCAACGACCCCCGGGGCCCGCCCGGCTGTACGTATCCGTGAGGGAATGCTGTTGCGAGTGTGGAGTCCGCTTTGAGCATGAGTTCACGCTGAGCCTCTGCTGCCGCGACTCGGGACGAAGGTGCGATGATGCGTTGGTGGTGACAGAGGCGGAGTGGGCTCGGATTCGGGGAGGCCTGCACTTCGGGCAGGTCTTCGAAGGCACGGTCGTGAAGGTACCCCGCCCTGGTGCGGTCGGGATCACCGTGGACATCGGCCTGGGCGTCGAAGGCTTCGTCGACGTCCTGCTGCTGCCTGAAGAGGGTGGTGATTGGCCTTTGGAAGGCACGGTTGCCGACTTCGAGGTCTGGTGGGCTGACAGCCGCCAGCAGATCCGGCTGAAGCCGTCCGATGCTCGGTATCTACGGAATGACTTCATGGACTTCGTCGAACGCTTCCGGCCCAACTGGGTATCCGAGGCCGGCCGTCCCGTTCGTGACCCGGGGCTACCGGCTTCCGAGGAGTTGGCGGAGCTTCACACCGAGGGATTACCGGCCAACTCATCGTGAGGCGGTGAGCTGGCCGACGGCCATGGGCGAGAGTCTCCTGACTTGAGCTTCGGCTCGGGTCTGGGCGTTGGCACGGAGCAGGAGTCCGTCGGGTCTCAAAGATGGTGCCGTCGAGGGTGAACCGGTCGACCGAAGCGAGCGAAGCCAGCGGCCTCCGGCGATGGCTACGGGGCAGCCTGGAAATCCACCTGTTGCGGGTTCGGCGTCGCACCGCAGTGCGGCAGATTCTTCGCTGTCCGTCGACTTGTCCTGCAGGTCCAGCCCCGTCATTACGAGGCACTTGGTCACATCACAGGCACGACGACCAGTCGCCTGGTCGCCGAGCCGGATTGCCGGAGGCCCCGCCGGGGCCCGGAGCGGATACGTCGCCAGCGCCCCCACGGGTGAGACCCTGATACCTACGCCAGGTCTGCCGGGACGCGCTTGTCCTCGACGTGAACGATGCGAAGCTCCGTTCCGTCCTGATCGCGCTTGGAGCGTCCGCAGAGGCCGACAGCGAGCTCGGACTGATCACCCGGCTCATCAGGGCCGACATAGGTGAGGACGTCGCGGTGGTGCCCGGTGACGGCCCATCCTTCAGCATCCCTGAGGTCGATCACTCCGAAGTCTCCTGCCGAAGATCCGGCGTGCACAGGCCCGAATTCCTTCAGGATCTCGGTGGCCTGTTCAGCAAGGTCTCCGTCCGGAGCGGTCAGCACGACACACGTGCCGTGTTCGAATAGCACCCACGACTTGCGAGGGTCGGTGAGAAGCCGCTGCCAGACGTTTATGAGTATCTCGGTGTCCACAGCGATCATCATGCCGTAGGGCACTGACACCGAGGCGGACCGGCTGCCGTTGCTGGGGCAGACGCGTCCCTGAACACGCACCCACCACCCCCGAGCCTGGAGCCGCCGTCTCGGCCCGTGCTGTCTCTGTCGACCCTGAGCGGAACATCCGGGCAGCCTGGCGCGTGCATGCAGCCCGGTCGGCACCGAGGCGTATCTGCGCACCCATGCCCTGCGGCATGTACGTCGCCGCGAACTCGTCGGCGCCGAGGAGGCCCACGCCCGGCGACCGTCAGCCAGCCGCCTGCGGCAACGAGTAAGGCGGGCGTAGCGAAAGTCTCTCGGTGTGCTGCGACTTGCTGGCTCTTGGAGCGGTCGGGTCAGCCGTCTCCGTCGGAGGGTCGGTCCCGCCGGGGGCGCAATGCGGAGGCTGCGAGTTCGGCGAGGGCAGCCAGGAGGGTCAGGGCCCGGCCCCTGCGGCGCGGGAGCGAGTGCGGCGGCGGAGTTCTGGGTGCGTGGTCATTGCCAGAAAAGTTCTTCGATGATGACCTGCGGGTCTGCGGTGCGGCGGATGAAGACGAAGCGGGCCCATCCCCGGCCGCTGTCGAAGGTGAGGATGTGGGGGCCGCGGAAGCGGGTGGACCGGGCGGGTTCGACCGGGACGTGTTCCCCGGGGCGGTAGGGGTCTTTGGCGGTGAGGATGTCGATGAGGATGTCCCGGAACTTGTTCCTCACTTCTTCAGGCAGTGAGTCGCGGTACACGCGTGCGGCTTCGACGTAGTCGATCTGCCAGGGCGGGCCCATGAACCCTGCGGTCACTGACCGGGCTCCACACGGCCGGCTTCCCGCCGCAGGTGTGCAGCCTGCTCGAGGAGGGCGCGGGCCTCGGCAGTGTCGTCGGCTTCGGCGGCGCGGTCCTCGAGGTCGGTCACCCGGGCGTCCAGCTCGGGGTTGCGGGCGAGGGCGTACTCGGTCCACCAGCGAGCCAGGAACGCCGGTACGGGAGTGAGGTCGTAGGTGTCGGCGATGTCCCGCTTCCAGTGCCGGTCGAAGTCGGCGAGAAGCTGGGGCGCGTGGGCGGCGATCGCTTCCCGAAGTGCTTTCGGGGTGCGTTCGGGCATGGGCGGGACGCCGGCCGGGCGCCGGGTGGCGGAGTGGGCGCTCACGCGGCCTGCCCCTTGTCCCGATCGGCCTTGGCGGCGTCGTTGAGGATCTGGCGAACGCGGGAGTCGGAGAAGCCGGCGGCGCCTGCGATCTCGGCCTTGCGGCCGTGGACGGGCTTGGCCTCGAACGCGCGGACGATGGCGGCGTGGAAGTCGGCCTCGGCCTTCTTCCACGCGCGGCGCGCCGAGGTCACGGCATCGAGGGTGAGGTCCTCACCCTTCTTCTTGATCATGGCCCTGAATCGTATCAGGGTCCGTACTTTTCTGCGTTTTTCTCTTCGGAACTGGAGGGGGAGATGCGTGCCGTGGCCCGGTCTCGGGCTCAACCGAGAAACATCGCTGCCGTCACGACTTGGGCCAGGACCTGCGCGAGGACCGTCCCCCTGCGAACCGCATGGAACCATTGCCGGCGGCTGGATCCGCCGACCGCCAGCAGCCCGAGCGTTGCGGACACCGGAAAGCCCTCCATGCCTCGGACACCGACGAACATTGCTCGCCGTAGGTAAGGCAACGGCCGCCATGCTCCGGGGAGAGGTACAAGATCCTCGAGACGACCGCGGCCGGGATCAGCAGAGTCAGGGCGATCCCCGCCCGACTCCGCCCACCTGCGGTCCCGGGCCGCACGCTCGGCTGCCCGCGGCCTCATCCGAGGCATCGGTGATCACGTCCGCAGGAGCCATCAAACGCCCTCGGTGCCCCGAGCTGATCGGGAGTACTGCTCAGACCGGCCTGAGTGGCCGTGCTCGGCTGATCGCGCACGGTACCGTTCAGTGTCAGCCCTTGTAATCCTGCCTGCAGGCACCTCACAGGTCCGCCCTGAGCGCGACAGCCACTACCGGCCATTGCCCCTGACCGTGCACGCAGCCGGCAGATCGACCACACAAGGGACTAGGCACTGTTTCTCGGATCTCCTGACCTGGGTGGGGTGTTGGGGTCAGGCTGGTTGTATGGGCCGTGGGGATCTGACGAATGCGGAGTGGGATCGGCTGGAGTCGTTCTTACCTCCTGGTGGTGTGCGTGGGGGCCGGTGGAGCGATCACCGCCGGGTGATCAACGGGGTGCTCTACCGGGTGAGGACTGGTGTGTAGTGGCGGGATCTGCCGGAGCGGTTCGGGCCGTGGGAGACGGTCTATAAACGGCATCGCCGCTGGTCAGCTGATGGAACGTGGAAAATGCTGCTGTCTCGTATCCAGGCAGCCGAGGACGCCGCGGGCGGGATCGACTGGGAGGTGTCGGTGGACTCGACAGCGGTGCGGGCCCACCAGCACGCCGCCGGCGCGAGGAAAGCGCCGGCACCCGCGGTTCCTCAAAAGGGGGCCGGGCGGGGGACGAACCAGGCCGATCCGGTGCTGCGGAAACTGGCCGTCCGGCTGGAGGAGGTGGTCAGATCGGCGAGTGCCTGGGACGTTCCCGCGGAGGATTCACCACCAAGATCCACCTCGTCGCCGACGGACGATGCCGGCCACTCGCCCTCGTCCTGACACCCGGACACTACGGTGACGGCCCCCAGCTCGAGCGCGTGCTGGAGCAGGTCCGCGTGCCCCGGGCCGGAGCCGGACGACCCCGCACCCGGCCCGATCATCTCCTGGCGGACAAGGCCTACACATCCCGGAGAAACCGCCGCTACCTGCGACGACGCGGAATCCGGCACACCATCCCCGAACGTCTCGACCAGCGCAGACACCGGAAGAACCGAGGATCCCGAGGCGGCCGGCCCACCGGCTTCGACAGCGAACGCTACAAGAAACGCAACACTGTCGAACGCGCCATCAACCGCCTCAAAGGCTTCCGCGCCGTCGCCACCCGCTACGACAAACGCGCCTACATCTACCTCGGCACCGTCACACTCGCAGCCCTCGCCATCTGGCTCCGAACATGATCCGAGAAACAGTGCCTAGTAAGGAAGGGGCCTTCACCCGTTTCGTTCACGCTGTCGTCAGCGCTGCTGCCATACCAGCGTGTAGCGCCAGAATTGTCGTCGGCGCAGCCGTGCGCCGGGGAGTGCGGAGCGGGTGGTGCGGAGGGTTTCGGGGAAGGCCGTGGTCGCTTGTTGGGTGGGGGCGGTCATGGAGGTGGGCCGGGGTGCGTTACGGCCTTTGTTGGGTGAGAGCGTCAGCGAACGGCAGGTAATGAATGGTGGCAACGCAGGTGATGACGTCGTAGGAGCCGGGCGGTATCCCGGTGAGCGCGGCTGCGACGGTGAAGGTCACGGGGACGGCTGGAGAAGTCAGCCCATAAGATCCCTCGTCCTGGTCATCGCCTCGCAAGGAGGGGCGTGCTTGCTGCGTCAGCAGTCATCCGTTCTGCCCACTCACGTTGGGTTACGGCTTGCTCCATGCGGCTGGCGATGTCCTTCTTGGATGCTGCGTCCAAGGTTTCCGGAAGCTTGTCGAAGGTGTCGGGAAGGATGTCGAGCAGACCCCAGATCTGTTCGCCGGTCCTGACGGTCATCAGCAGCTGGCACCTCCACTGCGGAGACACTTCGGGACGGTGGTTGAGCCGTTGCGCAAGTGTAGGGAGCAGGTAGTGCGTCGCCTCTGCGGCGAGGTGCTCTCGGAGCCAGGCGACCGGGAGCCGCTGGTTGAAGCGGCCTGTGGCGGCCTCCTGTTCCAGGTCCAGGAGCTGGTCGGTATCGACGGCTCGGACGGTGCGGGGGAGAGCTGGGGTCATGTCGAGATGATGTCAGAAGCCCCCACAGGGCCGAGAGGGCAGCGGGGCCGGCTGCGATCTGCCGGCGGGCGACATCCCAGAACACCCCAGACCTCAGGTTGTCTCACGCCGCGCATTCCTCGACCGCTCAGGCCTGGCCCTCCTCGTCCGCCCCGTGGGGGAGCAAGGGGAACAGCCGGGTGATGAGGGCCACCGGTCGGGCGCCGTCAGGTCGGGCCAGGGGGCGTTGTTCGCGGTCTTGGTAGGGGGCGAGTGCTCGTCGGACGGCGTCCGCGACCCGGCTCATCTCTTCGGGCGTCAGGTAGGTGACAGCGCTGAAGGCCTCGTCATGGCGCCATTCGCTCGGTGCTTGATCGCGTTGGGCGAGCCATCGCAGCCAGCTCTCGTCCTCCAGCCCGCGGGCCAAGTCGCCGAATTCCTGCTCCGCGGGCCCGCCGGCAGCGGTGGTGTTCTGCCTCAGGCGCCAGGGGCGCGCGCGGCCCCCATTGTGGGGGGCCTCTTCGATGTGTCCGTGGCGTGCGAGCTGCCGAAGGTGAAATGAGCAGAGCCCGGAGCTGTAGCCGAGTCGGGCGGCGGCTTCTGTCGCCGTGGCGGTGCCGACTTCGGCCAGCAGGCCCAGCAGGGCCGTGCGGACCTCGTGCTCGCGCAGTTCGTCGCCGGTGTCCCGTGCCTGGTCGTGCTGGGAGTTGAGGTCATCTTCAGTCACTTTGCAAAGTCTGCTACTTTGCAAAGGGCTTGGCAAATGGATCTTGCGCCGAGGTGCAGGCCGCGGTGTCGTCCGCGGCCTGTGTGGCGTGCGCAGAAGGGGAGAAAACGATGTCTGTTCGTCACGGCCGGTCCCGTCCCGTGGACCGGCGAGTCCGTGTGCAGGGCCAGCCCGTCGACTCGTATCCCGCTTTGCCGCCGGAGGCGGAACGGGGTTCCGTGCGACGGGTCACGGTGGTGGGGGAGGAGATCCTGAGTCGTTCGTGCCAGGAGGTGACCGAGTTCGGCTCTCCCGAGCTGTCGGCGTTGATCGACGACATGTTCCGGACGATGTATGTGGCCGACGGGGCCGGCCTGGCGGCCAACCAGGTGGGCGTCGACCTGCGCCTGTTCGTGTACGACTGCCCGGACGACTATGGGGTCCGGCATGTCGGTCACGTCATCAACCCTGTCCTGGACCTGCCCGATCCAGATAGCCGCCGACTCATTGACGAATTCGAGGGCTGCCTGTCCGTGCCTGGTGCCACCATGACTGTTTCCCGTACTGATCGTGCCGTCGTTCGCGGGTTCGACAAGGACGGCAACTCCCTTGTCATTGAAGGAACGGGCTACTTCGCGCGGTGCCTGCAGCACGAGACCGACCATCTCTTCGGGCGCACCTATCTCGACCGCCTGTCCAAGCGAGACCGAAAGGACGCGCTGCGGCAGATGGCGGACCGTCGTGAGGAAGTGTTCGCGCAGCGCGAGGTCAAGGCCGCCCGCCTGGCCGGGTGAGGTGCCGGGCGGATTGGTCCGGTGACCCAGGCTTGTCGGTGCCGCGGGAGAAGGTCCGGGCATGAGCTACGACTTGGCTGTCCGGGAGGGCGAACAGTCCCTGGGGCTGGGCAGGGACCGGGCTGTGCTGTGACCTGCCGCGGGCCCGGCCGTAATTCGCTTGCCCTGGCCACGGGTCAACGCTGCACTGTGGCGGGGCACCACGAGTCGTGGTGCCCGTATCCCAGGGAGGCAGCAGCAGCAATGGAGATCCGCCCCACGACCGACCAGGACCTCGACGTATTCGTCGACACGCTCCATGCCGCGTTCGGGCGCTTCCCGGAAACCCCGATCGAGGGCGGCGGGCTCTGGTGGTCGGCGCTCGAAACGGACCGCTGTCTGCTCGCCCTGACGGCGGACGGGCGACCCGTCGGCACCGCCGCCGCGCACTCCTTCGAGCTCACCCTGCCCGGTGAGACCCTCGTCCCGGCCGCGGGGGTGACCGCCGTCGGCGTCCTGCCCTCGCACCGGCGCCAGGGCGTGCTCAGCGCGATGATGCGGCATCAGCTCACCGAGCTGCGGGCCCGCGGGGAGTTCCTCTCCGTACTGCTTGCCTCCGAGGCTCCGATCTACGGCAGGTCCGGCTACGGACCGGCGACCTACACCGCGCGGCTGACGGTGCCGCGCCACCAGGCCGCCTTCGCCTTTCCCCGGGCGCGCGGAACGGCCGACGCACCGGCGACCGGTTCGGACAGCGGCTCGGTCGAGCTGCTGCGTCGTGCCGAGTGCGGCGAGATCCTGGAAGAGGTGTACGACCGGTACCGCCGCGCACAGCCCGGCGCGCTGTCCCGGCCGCACCGCTGGTGGGCCTTGCGCGCAGGGCAGCCCCCGATCTCGCCGGCGCCGCGCTACATCGCCGTCCAC
Source organism: Streptomyces griseocarneus (assembly GCF_014655595.1). GTDB lineage: Bacteria > Actinomycetota > Actinomycetes > Streptomycetales > Streptomycetaceae > Streptomyces > Streptomyces griseocarneus. Next base: position 305,963 of record NZ_BNBL01000005.1, read on the forward strand.
CGTGACGCCGACGGCGTCCCGGACGGGTACGCCAGCTACTCGATCGGCGAGGCCAACACCTTGACGGTCGACGAGACCATCGCCACCGACGACGCCGCCTACACGGCCCTGGCCCGGTTCGTACTCGGACACGACCTGGTCACTCAGGTCGTGTTCAAGCACGTTTCGCCCGAGCACCCGCTGCGCTGGCAGCTTGCGGACTTCCGCGCCGGCGAGGTGAGCGGCGACACCGACTGGCTCTGGGTGCGGCTGCTGGACGTCCCGCGTGCGCTGACCGCGCGCGGTTGGTTGATGGACGGCGAGCTCGTCCTCGACGTCGACGACCCGTTCCTCGGCGAGCACGGCCGCTACCTGCTGACCGTCCGGGACGGCAAGGCCGACTGCGTCCCGACGGACCGGGAGCCCGACCTGTCCCTGGACGTGAGCGACCTGGGCTCGGTCTACCTCGGCGGCACCGCCCCGAGCACGCTCGTGCGTGCCGGACACATCAGGGCCCACCGCCCGGGCGCGGCCACCCTCGCTGACGCCCTCTTCCGCGCCGAGCGCTCCCCGCACTGCCTGCACTGGTTCTGACCGCGCCCTCGCCGACCCTGCACACGTCTCGTTGGGTGCCGTTTTCTTTGGCCGGTCGGCTGGTTGGCCGGCCGGCCGGCTGGCCGGCGCGTTGAGCTTGCCGTGCCGGCAGACCGTGTACCACCGCTTCGCCCAGTGGAGTCGTGACCGTGACCGTGTCCGGGCACGGCTCCACGTCCCGCGGGGCGGAAGATCCGTACGACGTAGATCGACAGCACACGCTGGGCGGCCCTTCGGCCGGAGGAGCGGCTAGGGTTTGTCGGCCCGGAAGACGGCTCACTGCTGCTGGCACTGAAGTGAGGGATACGCCGGCCGGGCGGCGCCCATGCCGTCTTCCCACTGCTGCTAGGCCGGCCAGCTCTGCATTGCGGGGGAGGTCACCCGTCGAAGGCCCGCCACGGGAGGCCAAGCCGGCCAAGCGGGTGCAGCGCGCTGCGGTGATGGGCACCTATGCAGACCTCGGCCTTGTCCTTGTCCCAGCCGGCCGCAACCGTGGCGACGAGCCCGGGGCCGACGAAGAAGTCCGTCGGGGCTACGGGCGAGAGGAATGACCGCAGGGGAACGCGTTGCAGACAGTCCTCGAGCTGCGGCAGGAAACGCCTGGGAAGGTCGAAGGAAATGGCCCGGTAGGGGGCGGTGATCGCGGCCTCTTTCAAGGTGAACTGCAGGAGGAAACTGCTCAGAGGTTCCTGCTCGGCCACGGGCCGGTGGTCCTCGCCGCGGTGATCCTCAAGCCATACGGGGGGATCGATGTTGGTGTCGTCCTCCGCCCGGGGTATCGACCAGGTCCAGCCGCCCTGGCATTCAACACCGAAGACAAGGAGCCCCGCGCCGCTCTCCGGACGCAATTCGTGGATCGGCACGATCCGGTTGTAGCCCCCCATGATGGCCGGCCTCCGCGCAGCCAGCCGATAGAAGTCGGCCAGTTCCCTGGGCATGAAGTCGGGCATGTCGACGGACAGCGGCTGTGGGTGAGTCGATGGGTACCAGCTGGTGACGAAGCGCTCCAGGGCCCTGCCGGGAGCCGTTCCCACGTCACCGAGCCAGCCCAGATCAGGGAGAGGAGGGGGCGGCGTGGCCGGGGGCCTTACCAAGTCGAGGGTCTCGCGGCTCAGCGGCGGGCTGATGGTGAGGTGGCAGCGGGCGAGTACGTCCTCGCTGGTCTCGCACATCGAGACGCGCACGACGCCGAGGTACAGGCAGGCGCCGTGAAGGCGTACGAAGAGGTGGACGGGCAGCTCCGGCGGGGACCCTGCTGTGGTGAAGGGCATGGGGCCCATGAGCCGCGACGTGACCGGAGCGGGAGCAGGTCCGATCAGACGGAACTCCTCGGCGTTCCACACCCCGCTGGCCGACGGGTCGTCGCCGGCCACCGCAATGACGACCGTTGATGAGCTCCCGAGGGCAACAGTGGCGCCGGATACAGGGAACGTATCCGCGTCGGGACCGGCCAGGCCGATGGCCTCGGTCTCCTCGACGCGGTCCAAGGGGGTCAGCTGCACCCGGCAAGGGTACTCGGGAGACGATCAGCCATTACCGGAAGTACACCGCAGCGAACGGGACTGCCGACAGGCGGACACGGCCTTCGCCGCGTTGAACGGGTGGTCGCAGGGCTCATGGACGTCCGGCCGGTGTCACTACCGCCGGTAATAGCGGTGGCCGGGCGATGTCGGGCACCGAGGAGACGCCATGGGCTGCTGGGCCGACTCCGGTGAGGCTGTCGTCGCCGGTTCGCGGGGGCTGCCGGGCGAACGAGGCATGTCGCCAGTGCTCGACCGACCGGAGCAGGTCGCGGCCCACGTGCTCGAGAAGCTCACCCATGTTTCTCAGCCGGTCCCCGGCAGGTGTCTCGGTCCCGAGGAGGCCTGCGCCGTCACGGGCGGTCTCGGCGAGGACGGCGGTCAGCCGGGCACTGACCAGCATGGATCGGTACCACACGCCCTCATCGATGACGTACCGGTCGCGCCGCTGCCCGGCGTCGCGCTCGCGCCGGATCAGTGCCTGCCCCTCAAGGTAGCCGACAGCCTTGGAGATCGATGCCGGGCTGACGCGCAGCCGCTGGACGAGGTCGGCGGCGGTGACACTTCCCGAGTCGGTGGTGTACAGGCAGACGAGCACGCCGGCCGCCATCCGCGTCAACCCCAGATCGACCAGGACCTGCGTGAGCCGCTTGTCGTAGTCGCGCACCGCTCCCGCGTCCCGCCCGTAGGTGGCGGTGGCGGAGGCAGCGGTGGAGGTGGTGGCCGGCGGGACGCACGTACCGGAGCGTCTGCCCCGCCGCGCACGTAGCCCGGTTGCGTGGTGCGCACGGTCTGCGCGGTACTCGATGGGACCGCCGTTGCGCATCACTTCCCTGGTGATGGTCGACGTCGACCGGTCCAGGCGTTTGGCGATGTCGGCGTAGGAGAGCCCGCCGGCCAGTCCGGCGGCGATGTGCCGGCGCTCCTGCTGCGTCAGTCTGCTTCCCGGCATCGGTGGTCACCTCGTGCGGTCCGGAGTCGGGTACCAGTGTGCGTTCACGAGTGGCTCGTTGCAACGACACCGCGATTTCTTTGCATTAACCATCAAGGTCATTGCAATAGATTCTGCGCGCCGACCTGCCGATTCGTATGAACTGCGCTCGTATTTCATTGACGTTGGAGTGAACGCGACGTAGCTTTTCCTGCGTGACGAAGGCTGTGAAGCCGTAAGGATTCGCAGAAACCTTCACAGTGAGCCGGCAATGACCAGCGCCGCTCGAGGCTTTCGCCGAAATCCTCGCCGGTCCTTCCTGGTCATTCGTGTTCGCCCGCTCCTGCGCGCAGCGTTCTCGTGACCAGGGGCAGCCGCACCGGCTGCCCGTCGAGCCAAAGGGGAAACGCATGAGTGTGAACAGAGGGAAGGCAGGGCTTGTCGCCGCGGCCGTGGTGCCGCTGCTGATGGCCTCGGCGACCGTGGCGGTCACAGCGCCTTCGGCCAGTGCCGATACCAGTGGGGCCAACGCCTGCTCCCACCCCACCTGGTCCAACAAGTCCCCGGGCAACGGCACGCCCAAGGGGGACGGGGCCAAGATCCGCACGGGTCCCAGCGAGGACTGCTCCGTGGTCAAGGAGGTCTCCGGCGGCACGGTGCTGCAATACCACTGCTGGGTGGAGAACGACCACGGCCACAAGTGGACCCACGTCCGCGTCGATGGCAAGGACATCAACGGATGGGTCTACAACGACCGTCTGGACGACGGCGGTTCCAAGCACCCGGCCAACAAGTGCTGACCTTGTCACCATGACCAGCAGTGGGTGGAGCTGACGCGAACGTCGGCTCCACCCACTGCGCACGTCCCCTTTCAAGCGCGCCTGAACCTCTCGGTACGTTCCGGCGGGGGCATTGTTTTTCCTACCGCAAGCCCGACACTGCCGGTGTCGCTCGCCTGCCTGCCTGCCCCCTGTCCGCCTGCCTGCCGCAGGGCAAGAGAGATCAGGACGGCGAAGGCAGCTATGGCAGTGCAGGTACGGGCATCGTTGAACAGCTCCCAGCGGCGCAGGATCTCCGCATGGCCGGCCGGCGGCGTGGTGGCGGCCCACTGCTTGATGCGGCCGTTGATCGGGACATTCCCGAACCGGGTGATCAGGAAGGACGCGACGGTCAGGAGCCCTGCCGTGGCTGCGAGGACCCGGGCCCGTTCGCGTGTCAGGGCGGCCAGGGCGAGGGCACTGAGAGCCGAGACCGCCATCGCCCCCTGCATGGTGATCCCGTTCATCTTCATCAGCTCGGTGTGGAAGTCGAGTCTCATGTCGATCGGCACGGAGTTGAAGGTCGGGACGAGGTTGGCGGCGCCGTAGCCGAAGGCTCCGGCGAGCAGACCAGTGGACAGCAGGGACAAGCCCAGGAGGAGCCGGGTGCGCATATCGTTCACGCTTCGTTGGCGGGTCGGGTGAAACGGCTGCTCAGCTCTCCTCGGAGCCGGCCGTCCGGAAGCCTGCGACCGTAGGCCAGCAGCAGGAGGTCCTGGGCGGCGCCGAACACGGGCGAGCCGGAGCCGTACGACCAGTCGAGGTCCTCGGCGTACAGCCGTACGCCGTCGAGATCGGCGCCGAAGAACTTCAGGCTGCTGGGCCGGATCTCGTCGAGCAGGATGCGCAGCCGGTCCTCGGGGACGCGCCGGTCGAGGCCGAGAGCGACGGTGATGTCCAGCCCGTGCACCACGTCGTGGCCGAGCGCCGCCGCGAACCCGCCGACCGGTGGTGTCCAGGGGTGGTGGGCGTTGTCCCGCAGGAAGGCGGTGAGTGCGGTGGTGGAATGGGCGGCCGCATCCCTGCGTGCGACCCGGTCGGTCATACGGTGAAGGTTCCCGCGCGCCTTGACCAACTCGCCGAGCGTCACGGGCAAGGAGAGCCGGAACCCCATCGACATGTGCGCCGCGACCTCGCGAACGCGCCATCCCACGCAGAGGCTCTGCTCGTTCCACTGCTCGGTTCGCAGAGTGTCGAACAGGTCGGCCAGTTCTCGGCGTTCCGCCGCGATCGCGGCCCTGGCCTCGGTGCTCCTCCCCTTGCGGGCTGTCGCGTTCTTCATGCGATCAAGCCTGCGGCCGGCCGAACGATAGCGCCAGTAGATAGTTCTGCTGATACCTAGAATCGTTGCTTATGGAACTTCGTCAGCTGCGCTACTTCGTCTGTGTCGTCGAGGAGGGTGGCTTCACCCGGGCCGCCGCCCGGCTGCACCTGGCCCAGCCCGGCCTCAGCGCCCAGATCCGGCAGTTGGAGAAGGAGCTGGGACAGCCCCTGCTCGACCGCTCCAGCCGGTCGGTGACCCTGACCGAGGTGGGCCGGGCGGTCCTCCCCTACGCCCGCGCCGCACTGGCCGCTGCGGACGCGGTGCAGCAGACAGTGGATGCCTACACGGGGCTGCTGCGCGGCCGGGTCACGCTCGGCCTGGTCTCCGGCGCCACCGGCCACGCCTTCGACATCGCCGCTTTGCTGGCGGACTTCCACGACGCCCACCCCTCAGTGGAGGTGGCTCTCACCGAGGACACCACGGAGCGGATGCAGGCCGCGCTCCTGGCCGGCGAGCTCGACATCGCCGTTCTCGGGACGGCAGAGGAGGTGCCTCCGCCCGGAGCGGCCTTCCAGATAGTGATCGACGTCCCGCTGGTTGCCGCTGTCGCGCCCGGCGATCCGCTTCTCGACCGCGTCGACGGTACGAGCGTCCCGCTTGCCGATCTCCGCGATCGGCCGCTGATCTGCCTGCCGCGCGGCACCGGGGTGCGCGCGGCGCTCGAACGCGGCTGTGCGCAGGCAGGGTTCCGGCCCCGGGTCACCTTCGAGGCGGCAGCCCCGCACGTGCTCGCGCAACTCGCCGCGCGGGGCCTGGGCATCGCCGTGCTACCTGCCGGAGAGGACGGGTCCGCCCTCACCGGGCAGCTCCGCACCCTGCGGATCGTCCGGCCCGAGATGCGTGCCCGCATCGCGCTCGCCTGGCAGGCCACCGGTCCCTCGAGCCCCGCGGCCCGGGTACTCCTCGACCGCCTGCGGGAAGCCCTTCCGAAGCCGCCCGAGATCCCCGTCGCTCAGCGGCGCCTGTTCCAGAACGGTGTGTCCCAGCGCTTCTCGCTTCCGTAGCAGATGCGGCGCGCGTGGAGGTACTCCTGGTGGGTGGACACGATCCGTTCCGCGTAGGCCTCCAGCGCTCCTGAGGAGCCGGCAGCGTCGGCGTGAACGGCGTCGGCGGCTGTGATGCCGGTGGCCAGGGCGGTGAGAATGCCACGTGCCGCGATCGGATCCGATGTGGTGGCGGCATCGCCGATCGCCGCCCAGCCCGGTCCGGCCGCGGGGTGGGTGCAGGAGGTTGCCGCCCGCACGACGCGCAGTCCGCCCTGAAGCGGTACGACGCGGCGGACGCGTCCGCGGACATGTGTGGTCGCCATGAGGTGCTTCCACCAGTGCTCGGGGGTGTGGAGCGCGTGGCGCGCGACGAGGTCGGCGTCTGTCATTGCCATGACGACGGATGCGCCCGCGGACAGCGGGGCGGTGTACCACCAGCCCAGGGCAGCCGACTCGACGAGCGACGTGCGGGGAACCTCCCGGTTCGAGGCGCCGGATGGCAGGAGTGCAGCGACCGCGACCAGACGATCGGTCCGGGTGACGGTGGCTCCCGCATGACGGGCGAGGCGCGCGGCCGCGCCGGTCGCGTCGAGGAGATACCGCGCGCGGATCGTCCTGGCGCCGACGGCGAGCTCCCACTGCCCGCACACTCGTCGTGCCGCCCCGACCCGGCCGGTCAGTTCGCGGGCTCCCGCCCGGCGGGCGGCATCGGTGAGCGTGCGGTCGAAGAGGACACGGTCGAGGTGCCATCCCGCACCGTAACGGCTGAAGAGGAAATCGGATTCGGCAAGCGTGTTCCGCCCCCAGGCCGACTGGTTGCCTAAACAGGGCGTGTGCGGTCCGGCGCTGATCCGCTCGAGTACACCGAGGCGCGCGAGCAAGGCCCTGGCCGCCGGTGCCAGGCTCTCCCCGGGCTTCCACCGGGGCATGCGGCCGGGGTCCACGACGAGTACGGAGGCACCGTGGTGGCGAAGGGTGATGGCGGCCGCGTTGCCCGCCGGTCCTCCACCGGCGATCGCGACGTCACAGGTCACGTCAGGGACGCGGGAGCTCATCAGCGGACGGCGCCCATCAGTGAACCGAGCCCATCAGTTGAACGGGGCCCATCAGTGGACGGCGCCCATGCCGGTGATGTCGGGTCGGCTGACCGCGGTGACGGCCGCGACCGCCTTCTCCGCCGCGACCGCCTTCTCCGCCACGACCGGTGAGGAGAGCAGGACCCGCGCCTGCGGGGGCGTCAGATCCGGAAGCGGGCAGCCCGCGGCGATCCAAGCGACGGTGATGTCCCGCCCGGTCCTGCCCGTGCCCGGCACCATCGCGGCGAACGCCTGGCCCATCCGGTTCGTGGGGGCGAGCAGATCTCGGACGAAGGAGCTCTGTTCGGGGTTGCCGGGCGAGACGAGCGCGTTCTCCGGATGGACGAGGGCGCTCAGGAGCGACGCGGTCGGCTGGGTGAACCACCAGGCCACCGGCTCCTCCCTGGTCCGGGTGGTGTCCGTGGGATCCGGGCCGGTGATGAGGTTACGGGCATGCGGGGCGGCGCCTGTCTGACGTGGACGCAGGGAGTCGACCAGCAGGATCATCGCCTCGAGCGGCGTGAGCTCCGGCCTCGGCGGCGAGGGGGTCCCGAGCCAGCGCGTCCACTGGCGCCACAACTCCAGCTCGCTGTCGTCGAAGACCTTGTACATGGGGCCGGTGTAGGTGGTCAGCGCGAAGAAGGGGCTGTTCTCCGGGTCGCCGGCCTGGATGAACCCGGACTCCTGGAGTTCCTGGAGCAGACCGGGCGGGTCCAGGAACCAGTCGTTGAGCTGGTTCTCGCCCAGTCGTTTTCCGTCGTGGTTGAGAGAGGCGAACGGCGCCTTACGGCTGATGAGGTCGATCAGCCGGTCTTCCGGCGTGGGCGGGTTGTCCACCAGCGCCCTGAGGTCGTTGCCCAGGGTTCCGGTGATGGCGAAGGCCACGTAGCCGTTCCAGATGCGCTGCCACTGACGCTGGACGGCCTCGTCACCGCCGCGGTTGTAGACCTCTTCCAGATACTGGATGACCGCGTCGCGGGCCTTGGCGCCGTGCCCGGCGGCGGCGTTGTCGATACCGATGTGCATCTTGTAGAACTGCGAGCTGATGCCGTGGTAGTCGAAGAGTCTCACGGCCGGTGTCAGCCCCACCACCTCCCATTCCAGCTGCAGCGTCATCCCGAGAATCTCGGGGAAGAACTGCTTCGAGTGCTGGGAGATCGCCAGCTGGAAGGCGCCGACGGTGTACGCCGAGTCGAGCATTTCGGGCAACATCGCGAACTCGTAGGAGTCCACCGGCGGCAGGTACAGGCCCACGCTGTGCAGCAGGTCGGAGTAGAGGTTCGAGTGGTTCAGAGCGGGATCCCCGCCGCCCACCTCGTCCATCCAGATGGAGAACAGCAGTGAGTGGATCCCACTGATCGGCCCGACCGGGGTCGCATTGCGCAACCAGGCACCGTCGAGCAGGTTGAACGGCGCGAACTGCCGGATCCGCTCGACCAGGTCACGGCGGCTGGGGAACGTCGGGTCCGCCGACGGGTCGGCACCTTCCGATTCCTGCACGAGCTGTGTGTAGATGAGCTGCAGGCGTGCTTCGAACGCATCGCTCGTATAGCGGAACGGGCGCAGCGTCAAGGGAAACGCCGGATTGTCCTGGGCCGCCACCGCGTCGTCAAGGACCGACTTCGCGTAGTCCCGCGCGGCCTTGGCGTGCTCGGGAAAGCGGTCGGGGTGCTGCAGAACGTAGAACCACTCGCGGTCGCTGAGTCCGACCTTCTCGGCGCGTTCGGTCTCCACCAGTACGGTCTCGCCCGTCACGCCGGTGCGGGCGACGACGAAGCCGAGACTGCTCCACTTCTTGACCATGTCGTTGTCGCCCGCGTGTTCGCGGAGCACGCGCCAGAGATTTTCCACGCGGTCCTGATAATGCTGCCCGCTCTCACCCGGCAACGGATCGAGGTCGGGCGGATAGACCGGCTGGATTCCCACGCCTCGCGCCCAGGGCCTGCGCCAGGTGCTCAGCTCCGTCGACCTGGCCCTGCCCTGTGCGGCCCGGATCAGACTGCGGTACCGCTCTTCGGGCAGCACGTCGTCCGGGCGTTGAGCCGGCCACCAGTGGGTGTGGCACTCATAGAAGTCGGCATGCCATGGGACGGCCATGTACTTGGTGACGTCTCCCGGCGTCAGGTTCTCGCGCAGCCGGAACGGTCCGGCCCAGGTGCCGGGTTCGTCGGCGATGTACGTCATCTCGATGCCCGGGAAGAACGGGCCCCCGACACACGCTTCGAGTGCGGCCCGTACGAGTGCGTGGGGCTGGTCGGCGACGGGCAGGTCGGCCAACGGTACGGGGGCGGCGGGGCTCGTGCCGTCGGCGATGAAGTCACCCGCGGCCCACCGGCGCAGCCGTTCGTACTGCCTGGGGGTGACCGTGAACCACGTTCGGGGCTTGCCGTTGATCGGATCGCCGTCGTCCCCCGCGAGCTGGGGCATGAACGCGTAGTTCGCCTGGGTCACGTCCTCGGCACCGGGGGTGCGCAGCCGGTTGAACACGGTCATCCGGAAGTCCGTGTTTTCGGGGGCGTTCGATGCCAGGTGTGCCAGGCGCTCCGGAGCGAGGAAATCACCCGGCCCGTCCTCGCCGTGCCCGCGCAGCGCGTTCGCGTTCACCCAGGCGTATCCGCACATGCGGGCGAGCACCGGGTGGACGTCGCGGGTGAACGAAACCTCCGCCGCCTGCGGCACCCAGCCGGCCTCCTCGGCGACCTCCCGGGCGACGTCGTAGAGCGTCACCAGGTTCTGGGTGTCCGGAGCGAAGTCGGGCGGCGCGACGATCACCCAGGCGGGCGTCACCGGGATCGTTCGCCCGCCACCGAGGCCGACCGTCGCCGTGACCGGCCCGTCGGAGATGTCGTCGTGCCAGAAATCGTTGTTCGCGTAGGTCACCAATGGGTTGTCCGGCTTCGCGGACGCCGCGTGCCCGAACCCGCCCAGGACAAGGAGGCGGCCCGCCTCGTCCGTACGCAGTTCCCCGAGCGGGACCGGTGTGCCGAGGAACGTCCCCGTATCGAAGCGCGCGTCACCGCCATCGGCATTCGGACCGCTCACACTGCGGGGTCCTGGTGTGATCATCAGTGCCGCGCGTGCTTGCGCGTCGGCCGGATCCACCTGTTGGTTGCGCAGGTTGTCCGCGGAATCCGACTGGTGAAAACGCCCGTGGAACTTGAACCAGGCCGCCTTCTTGTTGGCCAGCTCGACCGACCACGTCACCTCGGCGTCGGCCGCGGTCACCTCTCCCAGGACGTTGTGCTCCTTGTCGTATCCGTAGATACGGAAGCGCGCCGCCTGACGCTTCACCCGTCCTTCGGTGTCCTTGAATCCCCCCATCGGGTGGACTGGGATCCCCGGCGCCTCCGGACCTACGAAGAATTCATCCGGGCTGTTGCCGACACGCGCGATCCCCAGCGCCGGATGAATTTCGCAGTAGGCAACGTCATCAAGGTTCACAGCAGCCTCCGCACAAGACTCAGCACCAACGAACCGGAACCGCACCTGTCCGGCTCGTCATTTCGCTCGGCCGCGCAGGAATCCGCCGCAAATACGTATAGTCATGCATCCGCACCGCTTCGATGTCATACGCCGCGCCGGAAAGACCTGGAGAATCGCCGGCCGGGGCGTCCGGCCGACCTCTTCAGCGGGTACGACCAGGCGGAGCGTGGGGAAACGGTTGCCGGCGCGGGGAAGGCGACCCGCATCTCGACGCGGGCCGGCTGCCGGCCCGGACACTGGTGAACGCCGTGGCCGAAGGCCAGGTGCCCGCCATCCTGCCTGCGGAGGTCGAGCACGTCGGGATCGGCGAAACGGGGGTGCCGGAGGTCACGCTCCGGTTCGGCCGGCCGGCTGGTAGGGGCTGTGCATGGTGAGAAAGCGGACGTCGAGGTCGGTCTCCAGGTAGTCCATGCGCCGCTCCCAGAAGGCTTGCATGTGGGGGAGGGCGAGGTGGGCATCGAGATCGGCCTGGGAGCGCCAGGCCTCGTAGAAGACGAAGACGCCGGGGTCGTTGCGATCTTCGTGGAAGTGGTATTCCAGGCAGCCATCCTCCTGCCGGGTCGGCTCGACGAACGAGAGCAGAAGCTGCTTCAACTCCTCGGCGCGTTCGGGTTTGGGGTGAGCGGTGCCGACGAGTGCGAAGGGCTGAGTCATGCGGGGTTCTCTCCTCGATAGGTACGATCAATCTCGTACCTGCTGGACGCTACCGAACTTGTAGGTACGATGCAATCCATACCTGAAGGGAGGTGTCCCGCATGCCCGACGACGAAGGACACCCGAGCGTCGAGGAGATCGAGCTCGGCCCGGTACTCTCCGCGCTGGCGGATCCGCTGCGCCGCCGAGTGGTGCGTGAGCTGGCAGCCGAACCCGACGGCGCGGCGCGGACATGCAGTTCCTTCGGGCTGCCGGTCTCCAAGGCGACCGTCACGCACCACTTCCGTGCACTGCGCGAGGCCGGGTTGATCCGGCAGGTCGACCGGGGCAACAGCCGGATGGCCAGCCTGCGCCGGGCCGACATCGAGCAGCGGTTTCCCGGACTGCTGGACATCGTGGCAGCCGAGCCGGAGGAGTGAGCTGCGGCGTCTGGCCTGACTGGCGGGTGCCTCGTGGATCAGGCCGCGTACCCTCGGCTCCGTGCCCCGCCATCCGAAGAAGCCCCGCCGGCTGGTCGCCGACGGGCGCGCGTACCTATGGACGCTCCGCCACAGCCACCGCGTGCTGGACAGCGGCCGGTCCGCGGACTGCCGCGAGACCCTCACGCTCCACCCGCAGCCGGCCGGCACCGGCGGCCCGCTGCGCATCGTCTTCGCCGACGGCCCGGGCCGGTACGTCCCGGGCGGGTTCCCCATGGGCTCCGGGGACGTGGGGTACGTCCGGGGCGGCTCATTGAACCTGCACGAACCGGGCGCCGTCCGGGCCCTGCTCGACGCGGCGTCGGCCCGCGGGTGGCAGCCGGGGGAGCGACGGGCGGTGGAGGTCGACGGCTGGCCCCTGCTGGAGGCGGCGGCCGCCGCACGAGCCGGCGACGCCGGGCCCGTCGGCCCGTAGGCCCCTAACCCGTAGGCCGGGTGCTGCGATCAGGTGTCGGTGAGACGGGACAGGCGCGGGCTCGAAGCAACGGAGGGGCTCGGCCGGCTGGTACGCGCCATGGTCCCGCCCGCCACGGTGCCCGGCCGTCGGCCCTGACTTCTGCGTCCGGCGCCACTTCCGGTGCGCTGCGGGGCTGCGTCCTATGCGGTGGCGGGACCGTCGAGGAAGCGAAGCAGCACGGCGGCCTCCGCGCGGAGCCGCGCGGCTCGGTCAGCGTGCGCGGGCGCAGTCAACTGCGCCGCAACCTCCAGCCGCTCGGCGGCCTCGGCGCGTACGACATCCACCACACTGCGCTCGCTCAGCTCACGGCGCGCTGCTTCGGTGACACCTACACCAGCCGGCGACTGCTCAAGGGCCACGCCGCGAAGCTCGGCTTCGTCCACGGGCACCGCCTCGGCGTTGTCCAGCGCAGCGAGTGTTGAGCGCAGGGCGCTCACCGCGGCCTTGTCACGGGCGCGCATCGCTTCCGGCAGTGCTTGACGCATACGAAGACGTAAAGACATGCCGCCGACCTTATGGCAGCGCCCCTGGACCCACAACGCGGTATATGTGCAGCACCGGACTTACTGCCAACTGAGGCTCTGCACCCCCGACAAGACCGCGAAGTCGGACCGGAGCGCTAGGAGCAATCAGATGGTGTTCGCGGCTGCCACTAGAACGGCGGTCGATGGCGTACCCCGGCGCCCGCACCGACACCGCCCCGTGCCTGAGCAGGCGGGTCAGAAGATCGGCGTCTGCGCTCGGATCTCGGTGAGACCCTCTTCCATGGTCAGCGACGGCAGCACACGAACGCTGTTCCACTGGGGGAGACGAGCCTCCACGAGGAAGCGGTCGACATTCTCGGCCTTGTCGGCTTGCACGACCACAACAACCGTGTGCTCGCGATTGACGAAGGGACCGGCCACGATGTCGACGCCTGCCTTCTGGGCGAGGTTCGGCAGCTCAGGAGCGGTCTTCAGCATCAGGTCGCGCGTCGTCGCGTTGGCGGTCGGACAGATGTCCGGCGTGTGGGTCGCGAGCAGGACGAAATGCATCTCAAGGCTCCCTTTCCACTCGAGGACCCCTGATCTCAGGCTAAGCGGCCCCGAGCACTCCCGCGAGAGGCGAGCCGGGCCGCGACCGTCGAAGGGATGGGCAGGCGCAGCAGCAGGCCAGGGCAGTGACAGGGGCGGCCGCACTGGGGGCAGGACTGGTCGCCGGTCGTTGTGGCCTGCAACCAGTAGTCGTGGAGGACGGCGACCGGCTGCCAGCCGAGGGCCCGGAGCAGGCCTTCGCTGCGCCCGTGCTGGTTGTGCAGCCAGGAAATCGTGTACGCCTCGGTGCACCGCTCTCGCAGCCACTCGGTGCGGTGTGCGGTGAGGGCGCTGCCGAGGCCGCGGCCGCGCAGCGGCTCGGTCACGGCCAAGGAGTTCAGCCGGCCGATCCGGCGGCCGCCGGCTGAGGGCGGAGCGGCGGGGAGGGTGCCGGGTGGCATGGGGGCGATGAGGTCGCGGTAGCCGTCGTCGTCCAGCACACGGGCGGTCGCCGCGCCCACCGGAACGGGAGGCTTTCCCGCGTATGCGGTCAGGAAGAGCAGGGCCCCGTCGCGGAGGCCCTCAAGGACGTTTTCGACGGTGAACATGCCGCGCCCCAAGATGGCCTCGGTCAGGCTGCCGGCGTCCGCCACGGCTCGCCGGTCATGTGGACCGAGTTCAGTGATGGCCCAGGTGGTCATACCGTCACTGTCTCGCGGATGCCCGGCGATGTTTGCGCAGGCCGACGCTGCTGCCGAGCGCCCTCCGGAGTAATGCCGAGCCCGTATGGGGGGCCTCCACCAGGAGTGGCGTGCAGGTGGACAGTCGCCCGCCTAGCGTGTTGGCCGTACGGAAGTAACCACGCAGCCCGGCGTGCCACCGGTTCAGGCGGGCTTCGGCCATATGGGCGTCGGCACGGGCAGTGCCGGGGCGCCACGGCTGCCCGGTGCGCGCCTTCCCCACCCCCTCCGGGAGTTCGGCATGGCCCGTATCACCATCAACGGCGTCACGATGGACCCGCTGGTCCAGGCTGACGAACTGGCCACCGCATCGTTGACGTCCGCGGACGCCTCCGCGTCCAACTACCTGCTCGTCCAGACCACGCACCCGCCCACGGCCGAGGAGAGGGAACAGCTCGCGGCGCATGGGGTGGTGGTCCACGAGTACGTTCCGGAGGACACCTACCTGTGCGGCTACCGGGCCACGGATCTGGACGCCGTGCGCGCACTGCCGTTCGTGGCCTGGGCGGACGTGTACTTCAACGGCTTCAAGATCGGCCGGTCGCTGCAGTCGGCCCGGCTGCGTTCGAGTGTCGCCGTGCTGGCCGATCCCCTGGAGGCGGCGGGTGACGGGACCCGCACCGTCGACGTCGTCCTGCACGAGGACGTCGATGCGAGCGTGGGCGGCGTACGGGACCGGATCGCGGAGGCGGCCGGAGTCAGCCCCGGCGACGTACGGCCCAGCCGCGGCAAGGTGCGGATGACGGCCCGCAAGGAGGACCTGTCCGCACTGGCCGCGCTCGACGAGGTGAAGGAGATCGAGGAAGTCCCGGAGCGGGTGCTGTACAACACCGTCGCGGGGACACTGATGCACGCCCACGTGTCCCTCAACGGCACGAAGTTCCGGGGTGAGGGGCAGATCGTGTGCGTCGCCGACACCGGCTTCGACAAGGGTTCGACCACCGATGTGCACCCTGCCTTCGCCGGCCGGGTCAAGCGCCTGATCGCCCTGGGACGCACGAGCCCCGCGCGGACGGACGACCCCAGCGGGCACGGCACCCACGTGGCGGGCTCGGTCCTCGGCGACGGGACGTCGGAGTCCATGGGCGGCGCCATCACCGGCACGGCTCCCGAGGCGCGACTGGTCCTCCAGTCGGTGATGGCCAAGAACGGATCTCTCGCCGGCATCCCGGACAACCTGCTCGACCTGTTCGAGCCGCCCTTCCTGGAGGACGGGGTACGGATCCACACCAACTCGTGGGGCCCGGGCATCCCAGGGCTTCCGTACGGCCCGGCCGCGGGCGAGGCCGATCAGATGGTCTGGGACCACAAGGACTTCGTCATCTGCTTCGCCGCCGGCAACGACGGCACGGACCGGGACGGAGACGGCCGCATCAACCTGAGGTCCGTCAGCGACGAGACGGGAGCCAAGAACGTCATCACCGTGGGCGCCAGCGAAAGCAACCGCCCCGAGATCCCCTTCACCTACGATGACAGGCTGTTCAACGGACCGATCAAGTTCCCTGCCCCACCGATCCACGGGAACAAGATGGCGGACAACCCCGCCGGGATGGCGGCCTTCAGCAGCCGCGGTCCGACCGCGGATGGCCGGTTCAAGCCCGATGTCGTCGCCCCCGGCACGTCGATCCTCTCGACGCGCTCGCGGGCGGCACCCGACCGCCAGAACTTCGGTGTCTCCACAGACCCCGCGTTCATGTTCGACAGCGGCACCAGCATGGCCACCCCGCTGGTCGCCGGCTGTGTGGCGGTGCTGCGCGAGACGCTGATGAAGAACGGCACCCCGAAGCCGAGCGCCGCGCTCATCAAGGCCATGCTGATCAACGGTGCCGATGAGCTCAAGGGCCAGTACATCCCCACCGAGGCTGGCCCTTCCCCGAACAACAACTCCGGCTTCGGCATCGTCAACCTCCAGCGCGCCGTCGTCCTCCCGACCGATGGCGACCGGGCGGGCTTCACCGACGCCGAGGAGCTGGACCAGGGAGAGGAACGCGAGTTCCGCATCCCGGTTCCGGAGGGGGCGGGCCATACCCTGAAGATCACCCTCGTGTGGACGGACCCCCCTGGCCCGGCCCTGCAGAACGACCTCGACCTGATCGTCCGCGCAGGCGGTCAGGAACGCCACGGCAACATGGGCACGGATCCCGGTTTCGACCGTTTCAACAACGTCGAGCAGGTCCAGTGGCGGGACATCCCCGCCGGGGAGGCCGAGGTCGTCGTCCGCGCCCACCGCATCACCCGGTTCGCCCAGCCTTACGCCGTCGCCTGGCGCATTCTCTGACGCGTATACGGGGAAAGTCCCGGTCGGTCGGGCCGGACGGTGATCGTTACTCCCATAAGGTGATCACCCATGTGGCCCGCGCGAGCGCTCGCGGCGGCGCGGCCCAGCGGAGCCGATGCGGAGCTGATGAGGGGGCAGAGTGACGGAGAGCGAGCCGGGCCGGGCCGGGACAAGGGCCCGCCGGTACCGGAAGGCAACCATCGGTGGGGTGGCCCTCGCGCTGGCCGCGGGGGCCGGCTGCTGGGCGGGCGGCATTGGGCCTTTCAAGAGCAAGGACCGCTACTGCTGGGGTGCGTGGGAGCAGGACAGCGGACCGATGTTCCTCGGCGAGAAGGCGTTCTACGACGGTGGTACGCGCACGGCCGCCGAGACTGCGCCTTCCAGCCGTGACCCCCGCGGTACCTGCACCGTCACGGTCCACGCCGAAAGCGCCGGCTCGAGGGAAACGATCCGCTACGAGGACCGGGTCACCGTCAGCTACGGCGTGATACCCGGCCCCGCGGCAGCCCGTACGGAATGGCTGGGCGAGTTCCTCCAGGGGGAGTCGGACCGGCTCCCCGACGATCTCCCCGGCATGGTCGGAGCCGACCGGGGGGTATTCGTCCTGCCCAAGGAGTGCGACGTGGACGGGCGTCCCGCAGCCGTCACCCTCCGCACGCGCAGCACCGGGGTATCCGCCTCCGGCACCTCTCACACCATCGTCCCCACCTTGGACAAGAGGGACATCGCGAAGATGCTCCTCGCCGCGGCCGACCACGGCATGCGGAAAGCGGGGTGTGCACCCGCCAGGACACCGCGCCTGGCCTCCCCCTTCCCTCCCGAGGAGACGGAGAAGGCCCGGACCGAGAGGAAGAGCCCCATGAGGTGGGGGGTCTGTGACATCAAGGGCCTGCACGCCGGTGACGGCGAATCCCTGGCCTGGAGCCAGACCGGTGCGGACAAGCGGCTGCAGATCTGCTCCGCGACCGCGGTGCCCGGCGCCGACGCGGAGCTCGCCGGGCAGTTCATCGCAGTGAACGGGCTCCCCCGCCTGGAGGCGCTGTTCGACGGCATGACCGACGAAGGCGTACCCGCCACCGGCTGGCGAGGCAAGGCAGTACTCGGGAAGTCAACCGCCCTCGTACGCGCCGACTGTGGTGACAAAAAGGCCGTCTTCTTCCAGTACTTCAGCGAAAAGATGAGCAAAGCGGCCGGTCCCGGCCCGGAACGGGTTTTCGCCAACGGAGCCAACGCCGCCGCCAAACGGGCGGGCTGCGCCCCGGTGGCACCGACCGACTGACCACCTCCGCAGGCCGAGACAGGCCCGGCCATCGGACGGCAGATTTTTTCGTCCGTTCGTCACATTCTCCCATCGAGGTTCGTCAGTGAAGTGACGAAGCAACACGACCCCACCCGGGTGACTGACGACCGACTCGAACTCCGAGGCTGATCGGCACCGCGGGCGCGGAGGTCGCCGGACCGGCACATGGGAGGACGACACAATGTTTGTAAACGTCATGTATGTGACGCTGTATGTCACCGATCAAGACCGCGCGCTGAGGTTCTATACGGAACAGCTCGGCCTGGAGAAGCGTGTCGACTATCCGGGTCCTGATGGACGTTTCCTCACGGTGGGCGTTCCCGGCAGTTCGCTCGAGATCATGCTGTGGCCGCGCGCTGCTGTCCCGGGGCAGCCGGCCGAGGCGCAGCCGGGCATCACGCCCGGTCCGCTCTTCCTCGAATCGGACGACCTGAGGAAGGACTTCGAGGTGCTTCGCGACCGCGGTGTGACGTTCGACCAGCCCGAACCGGAGGACTACCCGTTCGGGGTCCGCATCGAGGCAGTGGATCCCGATGGCAACCGGATCGCGCTGCGCCAGCGCAGCCGGGCGGGCCGTGGCGATGGCTGACCGTCCGTAGATCCTGCCGTGGCCGACGCCGCGCGGTGCCGGCCACGCCACGACCCGGCCCGGTGTGTAGGGCGCGCGTGTGTTGATGCGGCGAGGACGGCAGCGACAGATAAGGCTCGCCTCATCATCAGCAGCCCGGGAGCCGGCGGCGACGGCTTTCAGGGTATCCGCACTCGTGCCGTGTCGTTGTGCCTGTGCGGGTGTCCCTGGTCAGATGGGCAGGTGCATGGCGAGTTGCTCCCACTGCCGTACGGACGGGGAGTCGGGTGTGGTGGTCATGAGGTGGAGGCTGACGTGGTCGGCTCCGGCGTCGAAGTGCTCGTGGACGCGCTGGGCGATGTCCTCGGCACGGCCGTGGGCCACCAGCGCGTCGACCAGCCGGTCGTCGCGCGCGTCCGGGTTCTCGTATCCAAGCCCCCGCAGCAGGTCGCGGCGGTTCGGCAGGGCGGCCGCGGCCGTGGTGCGGGCCAGGTCGGCGGTGTCGGCGCGGTCGTGGGTGAGCACGCACAGCTGCGTGACGGCCAACAGGCCGTCGTCTCCGAGAACGGTCCTGGCGGTGCGGGTGTACTCGACGGGCATGCCCAGCACCGTTGCGCCCCGGGCTCGTTCGGCGGCGAGGGCGAGCATGCCGGGGGCCAGGGCGGCGAGTACGCGGTGCGGCGAGGCGGCCGTGCCGGGTGGCCCGAACGGGGCGGTGTCCAGCGCGTCGAGGTAGGAGCGCATGGTGGCAAGGGGCTGCCCGGAGCGGTGGCCGCGGATGTCCTCGGCCAGGCGAGGCTGGTCTGGACCGTGGACCAGCCGCGTAGCTCCCGCAGATACAGCACGGCGATGAACTGGAAGCCGAAGAAGCCGGCGGAGAAGAGCAGCGCGGCGAGGTTGGCGCGCACCAGGGAACCACTGCGGAAGACCCCCAGCCGCACGAGCGGGGCGGCCGCCCGGCGTTCGGCCAGTACGAAGACGGTGAGGAGCGCGAAGCCCGCGGCGAGGGTGCCCAGCGTCTGGACCAGGCTGGTGTGGGCGGCGCGTTCGACGGCGAGGACGAGGAGCACGATCGCGCCGGTCACGGTGAGCGCCCCGATCAGATCGACACGCTGCCCGGCCCGGTCGGGCCGCTCGGACTTGGGGATGAGGACGAGGGCGGCGACCAGGATGACGAACGACAGGACTACGGGCGCGAAGAACACCCAGCGCCAGTCGGCCGAGGTCAGCAGCCCCCCGACGACCAGGCCGACGGAGAAGCCTCCGGCCGCGGTGCCCGAGTAGACCAGAAGGGCCTTGTCGCGCTGCGGCCCCTCCTCGAAGCCGGTCGTGATGATGGACAGCCCGGCCGGAGTCATGAACGCGGCGGCGACCCCCGTCACGAAGCGGGCGGCGATGAGCGTCGGTCCATCGTCGGCGAAGCCGCCCAGGCCGGAGAAGAGCAGGAACACGGTGAGCCAGAACAGAAACATCTGCCGGCGGCCGAAGAGGTCCGCCGCTCTTCCGCCCAGCAGCATGAACCCGCCGTAACCCACGACGTAGGCGCTCATCACCCACTGCAGCTCACCGGTGGACATCCCCAGGTCGGCACGGATCGACGGCAGGGCCACATTGAGCATGGCCACATCGATGCCCTCCAGGAAGATCGCTCCACACAGTACGAAGAGCACTCCCCAGGCGCGCCCGCCCAGACGGGCGGCGCCGGGCTCCGGCGGTGGTGACGTGGACGACGTGGACACAGGGTGGCTCCTTCAAGCGAAAAGGAAAGAGGAGAAAGGAGAGAACGAAGGCGTCGCAGGCAGTTACTAAACTTCCTGTCAGTTCCCTCTTGTTACTGCCTCGATCGTGGTGCACCCTGAACGACCATGGAAGAAGGCACTTTGAAGTCACCGAGTTACTGCACGGGAACCGAGGACGACCAGGCCCGCCAGTGGGACACCCGAGAGGGCTGCGAGGTCCGTCAGATCCTCGACCGCGTGGCCGACAAGTGGTCGCTGCTCGCCATCGCCCTGCTCGACCGCCGCACCCTGCGCTTCACCGAACTGCGGCGCGAGATCGACGGGATCAGCCAGCGCATGCTGACGGTGACACTGCGCCAGCTGGAGCGCGACGGACTGGTGCGCCGCACGGTGCACCCGGTCGTCCCGCCGCGCGTGGACTACCAGCTCACCCCGTTGGGCACGACGCTGCACGACACCATCCAGGCGCTCGTCACCTGGACCGAGGACCACCAGGACGAGATCGCCACCGCGCGCGCCGAGTACGACCAGCGCGAGGCCGGGGCCGAGAGCGCGCAGACGGCGATGGGCGGGGTCTGAGCCGGGCCCGACAGGCAAGAGAAGGCTGGCCGGAGTGCACCATGGGCCAGAAGAGCCGGGCGCGGCTGCGGTGCTCCATCCAGCGGGCGATTTCCGACGGCATCGACTCCGCCAGGCCCAGAACCGGCTCCAGCAGGCTGAGCCGGTTCCAGCGGAAACCGACCTGGGTGCCGGCGGGTCCGACCGCGTCAGCGACCGCCTCGGCGTAGGCGTGGTGGGGCCGCTCCTACAGCCCGAACCGCGTGGTGCCCGTCATCGCTCACCCTCCGCCGGAACCCGCTCGTCGTCACCGAGCTCGGCCAGGGCCAGGACGGTGGCGTGCTGCTCGGCGCTGAGGCCCAGTGGCTGCTCGCCCCGTTCCTCGGATGCGGTGTACAGGTGGCGCTGGCCGTCAGCCCAGGCCCGCAGCACCTCGCGGGCTTCGTCGGGGGCCAGGTCGAGGGCAGCGGCGACCTCGTTCCAGGTGGCGCCGAGCTGCAGGGCGTCGCGGACATGGGCACCGCGGCCGTACTCCATCTCGCGGCGGACGGCCTCGCGCAGCGCGAGCACGGCAAGGGCGTCGTCGGTGGTGGCCCGCTCGGCCTCGTGCAGGGAGTCAGTGGGGAGCAGGCGGTTGGTCAGCCGGTCGGCGTGTTCCTGGTGCTTCTCGGCCAGCCACGTCAGCGGCGTGGCCGGCGGGACGTCGCCGGGGCAGTGGACTTGGAGGTCTTGCCAGTGCTTGTAGGCGTTGGTGCTCACGTCTGGGGCTCCTTCTCCGGGCGGTGGAACAGTTCGTGGTGCCGGTTGCGGTGCTCGAGCCGCCGCCGGCGCGCGTGGTCGTAGCCGTCGGCGTCGACCAAGGCGAGGCCCGCGCCCACCGGGTGTTCCAGGTGACCGGCACCCAGCGGGACCGATCGTGCTCGCCCGGGTCGCCGGCGGGCAGCCGGTACGTCACGTCATAGCGCAGCGCGGCCGCGACCGGGGTGACCGCCGTGCCGAAGCGGAGTACGGCGCGCTGGGTGTCGCTGCCACCGCGGCAGTCCGCCATGGCCAGGGGGCGGATGCGATGAGTGAGAAAGGTGTCCGGGGCGTCGACGCGTGGCGGGGTTCGTGTCAGCGTGGGCTGGCGAGTTCTTCCAGGTGTCCGGGGCCGGAGGCGGGTAGCCGGCTGTCGGCGCGGTAGCGGGCCGTGGCGGACTCCCAGTCGTAGCAGTCGCGCATCCAGTGCCGCATGCCCTCGGTGTACCGGTGTTCGTGCCCTGTCTGGCCGGGGTTCAGGCGCAGTTCCCGGCACAGGGCGGGGATGCTGTGCTCGAGGTTGAGGAAGCGCTCGACATGCTCGCGGGCCATCGCGGTGATGTGGCCGATGGCCCGCTGCTCGCTGACGCCTTGTTCGCGCTGGATGATCAGCACAAGGTTGTGGGTTTCCGCCGCTAGCCGTGCAGGGCGGGGATGTGGCGGATGTCGGAGGCGTTCTCCGGCCGCCCCCGCCGCGTCAACGTTGCCGGCGAACCCACCCGGGCACGACGACCAGGCGGTCGGGCTGCGCGAGGCACACGAGAACCACGCTGCCGGACTTCACTGCCGTCCTGCGCTGCGCCCGCGCCGGCGGCACCGGCTTCCCGGGCTCGGTCGACAAACGTGGAGCTGAGCTGCTCCACCACGTCGGTGGCTTCAAGAAGTGGGCCCGCAGCCGGTCCGGGCAGTAGTCGGTGCCACCGGCCCGGGGTGATCCATCATCCGCCGCCGGCCGACGTGGCCGGCTCGGCGTTAGGTGCCGGGGTTGACGGGTCGCTTGTAGTAGCGCCAGGGGAACCATCCTGCGCCGACCGGGATCCAGCCTTCTGATTGCATGCGCCGGTGTCGCGCGATGGAGGGGAGCGTGACCCGGCAGTGTTCCCAGGGGTGGCCGGAGGCCTCGACCTCGTGGAAGAAGGGGCCGTAGCCGACCATGTGCCAGCCGTCGCGGCCGGCTTCTTCCAGGGCGGCCATCTCGTTGAACGCGGACAGTCCGCTGAGGGTGCGGCGCTTGGGGGCGTTGGGTCCCCCGGCGGGCGGTGCCGAGGGGCTGGCGTCTGTGGCCTTGTCCGCGAAGCGCTGCTGGGCGGCCTGGCGGCTCACTCCCAGGACGCGGCCCACCGTGTCCCAGCTGTGGCCGGCGGCCCTGGCGCCGTGGACGGCCTCGCGCAGCAGCCGGCTTGCCTCCTCGGCGCCGACGCGCGAGGCGTCGACCAGGCGCAGGTAACCGTGGGCGTCGTGTTCGAGGGAGTCGGCCAGACCCTCGGGGGCGCCGAGGACGGCTGCGGCGATGCCTTCGCGGATCCGGTCCATCTCCGCGGGGTGGAGCAGGGGTTCGTTACTCATCGGCTCAGTCCGGCAAGAGGCTCGAGGGCGTCGAGGACTGCCTCGTCGCGGCGCGCCTGCCCGGCGGAGTCGCGGGCCGCGGCCCGGGCGGCCAGGCCGGCCGTGCAGGCGATGAGTGCGAGGCCCACGACGATCAGGGCGACGGTGGCGGAGGTGCCGAACCGGTCGCCGAACATCACCGTCACGGCCGGCAGACTCACGGCGAGGGGCAGAGCGGCGGCCATGGATGAGGTGGCGGGGAAGAGATCCCGGTGCCGGGACCTCGAATTCAAGATCAACATGCGTCAAGGAAACCTTGACGCGGCCGACTTGTCAAGAATTCCTTGACGCCCGGGTCCCGGACCGCCGCCGCATTGCTCTGGCCAGCGTGCCGGACCTCGCCCGTCCCCAGCTCCCGGAGGCCCGTCGCGGCCTTCGGTTGCGGTCAACGGCAGGCCGCGACTCGACGGCTACCGGTGCTCCGGCACCGGTGAAGGGCCGTCCATGTGGCCGTGGCGGTAGGCCCAGGCAGCGAGTTCGACCCGGTTGCGGACGTCGAGTTTCAGCTGGGCGCCGGCGAGGTGCTTCTTGACCGTGCCGAGCGAGATGTGCAGGCGTTCGGCGATCTCGGCGTTGGTGAGGCCCTCGGCGGCGGCCTGAACGGTCGCCAGCTCGCGTTCGGACAGCGGGTGCCCGCCCGCGCCGGGCAGCGGCAGCCGCCCGCGGTCGGCGGTGAAGTGCCGCAGCAGCCGGACGGTGACCTGGGGGGAGACCATGGCCTCGCCCCGGGCGGCGGCCCGGACCGCCTCGATGAGCATGGCCGGGCCGGCGTCCTTGAGGAGGAACCCGGCCGCGCCGCCGTGCAGGGCCTCGTGCACGTACTCGTCGAGGTCGAAGGTGGTGACGACGATGACGCGCAGCGGGTCGGCGACGCCGGGGCCGGCCAGGCGGCGGGTGACGTCGAGGCCGGTGATGCCGGGCATCCGGATGTCCAGCAGGCAGACGTCGGGGCGGTGGTGTTCGGCGAGCCGGAGCGCCTCGATGCCGTCGCCGGCCTCGGCGACGACCTCGATGTCCGGTTCGGCGTCGAGGATGTAGCGGAAGCCGGTGCGGACCATGCGCTGGTCGTCGGCGAGCAGGACGCGGATGGTCACCGGGCCGCCGTCCGCGCGCCGCCCGCCGGGGTCGGTGAGCCGGACAGGCCCGGCAGCCGGGCGGCGACCTGCCAGCCGGTGCCGGACTCGGCCGGGCCGGCGTGGAAGGTGCCTCCGAGCAGCTTGGCCCGCTCCGCCATGCCGATCAGCCCGTAGCCGTCCCGGTAGCCGTCCCCGGTGTGGGCGCGGACCGGACCGCGGCCGTCGTCGTGCACGTCCAGGTGAAGTTGGCCGCCCTCGCCGCGGACCAGGACGGTGACCTGGGTGGCGCCGCGGGCGTGGCGGTCGGTGTTGGTCACGGCCTCCTGGGCGATCCGGAGGACCGCGGCGGCGAGCTCGGTCGGGGCGCGGTCCAGTTCGGCCTCGCCGCGCACCGCCACCTCGGGCCGGTGGCCGTCGCCGGGCCGGGCGAGGGAGGCGAGCCGACGGGCCGGCGAGTCGCCGTCCATGTCCGGGTGCTCGCCCTCGCGCAGCGCGCCGACCAGCCGGCGCATGGCGGCCAGCGCGTCCGCTCCCGCGTGCTCGATGTCGGCCAGCGCGGCACGCAGCAACTCGGGGTCGCGGGCCGCGACGTGCTGCAGCGCCTGCGCCTGGACGACGATGCCGGTGACCTGATGGGCGACGACGTCGTGCAGGTCCCGGGCCAGGGCGTTGCGCTCCTCGCGCACCGCGCGCTCGATGTGCCAGGCGCGGCGCTCGGCGCGCCAGCGCAGCAGCAGGCCGGGCCCGAGCAGGACCAGCACCAGCAGCGCGTTGTCCACGTCGAACGGCCCGCCACCGCGCCCGGCGGCGGCCAGCAGCGCGGCGAAGGAGGCGAGGGCCGTACCCGCGATCACCAGCGGCCGGCAGCGGTAGGCGACCAGGGAGAGCAGCAGCGCGAGGGCGAGCGCCTCGGTGACACCGCTCGGCCGGTGCTCGGCGTCCAGCAGCCGGTACCCGGCGGAGGCGGCGAAGGTCACCGACAGGGCCCCGGCGACGGCGGCCGAGGTTGCCGACCGCGAGGTGCCGGGACGCAGCGCCCAGAGCGCGAGGGCGGACATCGCCGTGCCGGAGGCGAGGAAGAGGCCGTCGGCGACCGGCCCCGGGCGCATGCCCCACCAGCGGTCGAGGTCGGCGAGCACGGCCAGCAACAGGCTCCCGGCGGCGAGGGCGAGCGGCACCAGGTGGGCCGGGCCGACGGTGCCCGCGCGGGCGGCCGGCGTGGGCGGGTGAACTGCTGACCGATTGTGCATAGCGACACCGTACGTGGGAGGCGAGCAGCGCCAAGGTAGCCGATCGGCTACTTCACAACGGGCCGGACGGCCGCCGCGGGACGGCTCTGACCTGGGCGAACGTGAAGCGTCATCAGTCGGCGGCCGGATTCGGCGGCCGCCGCCCGCATCTGTCCGCATCTGTTGGAGGAAAGCCCCGTGCCCGTGCCCGTGTCCGAGACCGCTCCACCCGGTTCCACCTCACCCAACGCCCGCTCCCAGCACGCGGGTCGGCGGCGAACCATCCGGTGGACGGCGGCCGCCGCCGTCCTCGCCGCGCTGGCCGCCTTCGCCGTCGGTCCGCGCAGCGCGCCGGCCGCCGCTCACCGCAGCGGTGACGCCGCACTGTCCGAGCGGGTCGCCGGCCTGCTGCCGGACGGGCAGGGCGCGGGCGGCTCGGTGGGTGTCTCGGTCGCGGTGATCGACCACGGCAAGGTGACCCGGGCCGCGCTGGGCACCACCGACGGCTCCACCCCCGTCACCCCGGACACCGTCTTCGAGACCGGCTCGGCACAGAAGGTGCTCACCGCGAGCCTCCTCGGCAGCCTGCTGGACGCCGGGAAGATCAGGCTCACCGACACCGTCGGCGGGCTCTGGCCCGAGTACACCTTCGCCGATCCGGCGGTGGCCGGCATCACCGTCGAGCAGCTCGCCACCCACACCGCCGGCCTGCCGTCCTTCCCGCCCGACGGCGCGCAGTTCCCGCTGGCGATGGCCGGCTACCTGCTGGGCGGCGACGGCTACTCCGTACTCGGCGACCCGGTCCGTGCGCTCACCGGCCTCTCCGGCTACGGGCCGAAGCCCGACACCGGGTTCTCCTACTCCAACCTCGGCTACGCCGTCCTCGGCAAGACCCTGGCCAAGGTCGACGGGCGCGACTACCCGACCGCCCTGCGCGAGCGGGTCCTCGCCCCGCTCGGCATGGAGCACACCACCGTCCGCACTGCCCCCGGCACCCCGGACGGCGCCATCCTGCCGTTCCACACCGCCGGCACCCCGGTCGTCCCGTGGACCAACCCGCAGTGGGCGGCGGTCGGCACCGGCACCTGGACCACCAGCGCCGACCTCGCCGCCTTCCTCGCCGCCAACACCGCCCCGAACCCGCCCGCTGCGCTCGCCCTGACCCACACCCCGCGGGCCGCGGTCGCCGACTACGCCGACCGGGACGGACGGATCGGGCTCGGCTGGCAGCTGTGGAACGCCGGTGGCACCAAGGTCGGCTGGCACAACGGGCTGACCAACGGCTCACGCGCGTTCGTCGCCTACACCTCCGACCAGCGCGCGGTGGTCGTGCTCGCCAACTCCACCCGCACACCGACCGAGAAGATCGGCTTCGAGCTGCTCGGCATCAGCGCCCCCGAGTTCGACGAGCCGCCGACCCCGCACCCGATCCTGCTCGCCTTCACCGTCCTGCTCTCGGCCGGCGCACCCGCACTCGCTCTGCTCGGCCTCGTGCGGCCCCGCCGGGCCCGCCTCTCCCGCCCGCTGGACCGGCTCAAGGCCGTCTCCCTGCCGCTGACCGCCGCCACCTGCTGGCTGCTCGCCCTGCGGGTCGGCGAGTGGGGCCACGTCCCGGGCGTCGTCTCCGCCCTCGGCGCCGGCCTGCTCGCCGCCACGGCCGCCGAGTCCGTCCGCCGCTGGCCCACCCTCCCGACCACCCGGGGTCGCCGGCCCTGGCTGCGCGCCATCACCTTCGCCATGCCCGCCCTCCCGCTGGCCGCCCTCCTCTGCACGACCGCGGTGATCACGGCCCAGCTGCCCTGAGCCCCCTCGGCGGGGCGGCCGGTCCGACCTCCGTCGGACCGGCCGCCCGTCGTCTTTGATCTCTTCTTCGAATTCAACAGGCGCGCGCTCGGGGACGCCCAGGCCCTTCTGCCCGAAAAGCCGGCCGCGATTCCTTCCGACGATCTCGCCCTGTTTGCCCCTAGGCGTGGTGCTCCTTCGGTAGGTGCTGGTGCCGAAACCAGTACCCCCCCATGGAGCTGACGCTGTTGGGGAGCTTCGCCCGCCCGGCGGTACTTGGTAGCCAGGAAAGGGGCCCTCGTCGATGACGAGGGCCCCACAGCTCCCGTCCGCCACGATGTGTGACGTCGAGTGTTCGGAACCTCTGGAGTTGCTCAAGGCGCGCTTGATGCGCTGAACACGGGGGCATTGCTCTCGCACAGAGATCGCAAGGAGACCGAACGGGGGCGGACGAGTGGGATACCTGGTGGTGCTGGGGATCATGCTTACCTTGGTGCTCGTCGCGATAGTGCGCGTCAGCAGAAGGGGTAACAGCCGGCCGACAAGGCGAAGCAGGTCATGGGGTGAACAGGGCGGCTACGCCTGTGGCGGCAGCTGGTCCTGTGGAGGTGGCTCGTCCTGTGGGGGCGGCTCGTCCTGTGGGGGCGGTGGAGGCGACTGACCTTTCGGGCGCCCCGCCTTGGGCCCACCGCCCGGCTGCACGACCAGGGCGGCCCTGCACCACTTACGTATGCTCCGCGGCACGGCCCGAGCGCGTCTGCGCCACCCCGGAGCTGTTCTTGTCCAAAACCTGGGGCGAGCTCCAGGACCATGCCGAGAACGACCAGGCAGGCGAAGACCTGCTGCCATGGGTCGAGCTTGTCGATGACCTCGGCACCGACGACGCGGTCCTTGAAGCCGTTGACCGCCTTGGCGCCGAGAACGCGTGCGATGGAAGAGTCGCCACTCTCCACAAGGCTGAAGGTCGCGAGTGGTCCTCCGTACGGATTGGCGAGGACTTCGCGGAACCCGAGCCCGACGCGTTCGGCCGCCCAGGCCCGATCTCCACAGGCGAGGCACGCCTGGCCTATGTAGCTGTCACCGTAGCTCGCCGCCACCTCGACGTAGGCGGCCCCGGCAACCTGGACCAGCTGCGCAGCCGTGGTGTCGTTGAGGGCGTAGGTGACGTAGCAGGCGATCGAGGCACGGATTCGCCGTCTCCCCGCGCCTGCTTCAGGC
This sequence comes from Streptomyces griseocarneus, assembly GCF_014655595.1. GTDB lineage: Bacteria > Actinomycetota > Actinomycetes > Streptomycetales > Streptomycetaceae > Streptomyces > Streptomyces griseocarneus. The sequence continues at coordinate 334,168 of NZ_BNBL01000005.1, forward strand.
CGGGATGGGGCAAGGCGGCGCGGGCTGAATCCACCTGAAGGCCGTGCCTTGGTGCTTGGCGGCACGATGACGGCCGACGGCAATGCAGGGCGTCCAACTGCTCGCTGATATAGGTGAGTTGTTGGAGATGATCACGGTTGACTGCGTAGGATCGGCAAGCGACGCATGGCATGTTCATGCCCATGTCTATGTCCATCACCTTCGAAGGGAATCCATGCAGTTAAAGCGAATAACCGTGCCCGCTCTCGGAGCGGTAGCCATCCTGGGAACCCTCCTCGCCCCCGTATCCACCGCGGCCGACACCACGCCGCAGGCCGGGGGCGCTTCCATGCCCGCGACCGTGTCCGCGGCCGCCGCGGTCCCGGACTGTACGGAGCTGGACAAGCGCCTCCCGGCGCTCGCGAAGGCGGCCGCGGAGGACGAAGCCCTGGCGGCGTGCGACGCGCCCGCAGCCGAGGAGGAGGCGGCGGCGCAGCTCAGAACTCCCGCTGCCAAGGAACTGCTGGCCGCCGGTCCCTGCGCGACCGCGCCCAACAAGGGCTGGAAGTTCACCAGCCGTGGCCGGGCCTGCAACCCCGAGTCCCGCCTGATCAACGTGCGGAACGTGCGCACCGGCCGGCTCGTCGGGCAGCTCTACTACCTGTCCGTCGGCATGATCGTCGCCAAGAACGACTCCCTGACCTGGGACCAGACGGTTTCGATGAAGAAGACCGGCGGCTGGGGCCGCATCGCCGGCACCAGTGTCTACGGGGTGGGCCGCTGCGCGTCCGCGGACAAGTGCACGACGCTGTTCACGAACTTCCCCATGCAGCGCATGGGTGAGGGGCGTACGAACGAGGGCCAGTGGAAGATGCGGTCCACGATCGACAAACAGGGCAAGGAACGCGGCAAGGGCCAGAACCGCGCCACGGCCGTCTTCTTCAACCCCGGCTGGGTCGGCGTTGCCCAGCATGATCTGACCTCGGCCAGTGTGCGCTGCGACTCCATACGCAACATGGGCCGTGGCGGAATGGGAGCCGGGTGTGTCCTGCCCGAGTACTGGCCCACGATGACGGAGATGAAGCAGTTCCCGTACATCTCCCAGGGCATCAGGAAGGTCCAGCGGGTCGGGCCGCACCACTACGGCCGCAAGACGGGCGCGAACCCGAACCCGCTGGTGTACACCTCGAACGCGGGGATCCGGAAGGCCAACAACGAGGCCGCGTGCCCGGCCTCCCGTCCGCGCCCTCCGGGGCAGACGTGTGACGAATACCCCTTCGCCTCTACCCTTCAGGGGGCGTCGCGGACGCAGTGGCCGGACTGGGGCTGGCGCTGGGTGCCGAAGAACGAGAACGACCGGCAGGGCTACCAGATCCGCACGTTCTACGACAACAACCGGATCCTCAACGGCGACCGCTTCTGGGTCGACGCCGGCTGACGAGGAGCGGGCCGGCAAAGGAAGCCGGCAAACAAAGCTGACAAACAAACCTGACGAAGGAAGCCGAAGAGGAAGGTGAGAGGGCGGCAGATGGCGGCGGTGACAGCACAGATCGAGATCGACCACGGTCAGTACCTGCTGGAGGGCGACGCGGGCCCGGTCGACTTCTCCTTCACCGGGTTCAACGGCCTGGTCGCCTCCGTGGGCCCGGACGGGCAGGTCACGGACGGCGGGGTGTGGGGCGTGGTGAGCACCGGGATGCGGTCCGGTTCTCTGAAACTGACCGTCCAGGTGCTGGACGCTCCGCCACTGCCGCCCTCGGCCGCCGACCACGAGCGGTACAGCGAGATCGTCGAGGTGTCGCTCGCGCTGGACGGCCGGGCCGCCGGGGTGTTCTCCCTGCCGGAGGAGACCAACCCCTGGGAGCCGGACGAGGACGGCGATCAGGAACCCCCCAGGACCGCCCGGGACGTCTTTCCGCGCTTTTCCGGGGCCGGCCCGGGACCGTACCGGGTACGGGTCCACGCACGTGGCCGGGACGCCTCCCGCGACGGCGATACGGGCGCGGAGGAACACCTGATCCTCGTATGGGCCGCGCCCATCGGCACGGAGACGGTGTTCCGGGCAACCGACCAGTGCGGAGCATCTCTACGCCACTGATCTCCGTACCCCGAACGGTCAGGAACGCGCACGTCGGGCGGTGGCGAGGACGGCGCCGGCGGCGGAGCGGAAGCGTGCGCGGAACGTGGGGCGCGCGTCGGGTGTCCAGCGGGGCGGGGCGGCGAGGAAAAGAATCATGCAGACAACGGTCGCCGGTCGGCGCCGAAGGGTCCAACACCTGATCACTGGCCATTTACTACGTTGCTGTTGTTGACTGCTTCACGTGCCGTACGACCTGGAACCGCGTTTGCTGCGAGCCTTCGCCGCCGTTGCCGAGGAGCTTCATTTCACGCGCGCCGCGGCGCGCCTTTACATTGCCCAGCAGGCGCTCAGCCGTGACATCCAGCGGCTCGAGAAGGCCGTCGGTGCCACGCTGTTCACCCGGACCACCCGGGCCGTCTCGCTCACGGCGGAGGGCGCCCGGCTCCTGCCGTACGTTCGGCGCGTCCTCGCCGCGTACGACGAACTGGCGGCGGCGCGGGAGGGAGAGAGCCGGCCGCTGCTCGTCGACGTCGGAGGGCCTGTGTCCACAGGGGGGCGCGTGGTGACCGCGGCACGGGAAGCGGCGCCCGGGCTCGAGTTCGTCGCCCGCTACCGCAGTGGCCTGACCGGCGCGGCCGAGCACATCCTCGCCGGGCGGCTCGACGTCTCCTTCGGCAGGATCGCCGGGCTGGCGCCGGAGGTACGGGAGCGACTCGATCACCTGCCCGTCCGGCTGGAGCGGATGGCCGTCCTGCTGCGTGAGGACCATCCGCTGGCCGGCCACGACGCCGTGCCGGTGGGGGCGTTGCGGGGCGAGACGGTGTACGCCGGTGCCGGGAACCCCGCCACCGCGGAGTGGACCGATCTCGCCGCCCGGCTCTTCGACGGGCACGGGATCGTCATGGCCGAGCCGTTCCCCGGGATCGAGGGGGCGGAGGAGTTCGTCCGGGTGGTACGCAAGCGGGGATGGTCGGTTTTGGCGAGCGTCGAGTTCATCGAGGTGCCGGGGATGGTGCTGAGGCCTCTGGTCAAGCCCGTACCCCTGTCACCGGTGTCGATGGTGTGGCGGCGCGGCCTGCGGCACCCGGGTCTCGACGCGCTGCGGACAGCAGCGCAGGAGCTCGGCGCGTCACAGCGGTGGATGCGGCTCGCCGGCCCGGGATGGCTCCCACCGGCTGACGCGGAGGCGATGGGAGTCGTGGACTGAGGCCACGGGGGACCGGCGTCGGGGCGGCGCGGAAGTGCAACGCGGAAGTGCAACGCAGGAGCCCGTCCGTGGTGTGCGGCCGCGTAGACCGAACCGTAATTGCCCATCCAGTGCCATGTCTTAATCTGCACCTTCGTGGGGGCGCATTGCTCGGACTGGACGCTTCCCTTGGTGGCGAGGGCTTGGCCACCGGCCGGCACGGTGCAGCTGGAGCTCACGGTTGCCGGCCGGCTCAACCGTCGACGTCAACCGCCGACGGGCACGGCCGGATCCACTGGGCCGCGCCCCGGACCGCTTCCGCACGGAGCGACGCGGTGATCAGGTAGCGGCCGTCGCCATCCCCTGCAAGCCGAAACGTGGCGGGAGGCGCGCCGCCGAGTGCGTCGAGGACCTCGGCGGCCGGATATCCGAAGAGGTCGATGCCGTGAAGGACGACAGGGCAGCCGGACCCGGCGGCGAGCGTGTCCGGGGCGCGGGTCAGGGTGATCTCGGCCAGTCCGGAAACGTCCTCGTGCGCGCCGTCACGGTTCCGGGTGTCGCCGTGGGCGTGGAGCGTCAGGCCGTCGTACTGAGCGGTGAAAGCCCAGCCGGCGCCGCAGACCCACCTCTCGTGGACGTCCGCCACCGTGGCGACGGCCCATTGCGCCGCACGCTCGTCCATCCCCAGCCGGAGCGTGCCCGCGCGGCCGGGCAGCCTGATGCCGACCTCTGGCAGGAATTCGAACATACGGTGATGATCCTGCCCCGGAACCGCCCTGGGCAAGCGGACCGCCCTGGGCAGGCGGACCGCACGCCCGGTCGCCCGGCCGGCCGACACGGCCGTGCGGTGACATCCCGCCGACGGCTACCGGCCGCGCAGAGCCGGAGCCGTCAGAACCCCAGTGCGGGGGCGCCGTCGGTCCTTCGATCGTAGAGCTCTTGTGGTGCGGACCAGTTGTGCCGGGACCACAGGATGTGGTTGTCGCTTGCGCCGCGCCAGGCCATGAGGAGCTGTCCGTCGGCGCCGCGCGACAAGGCGGGTGCGGCTTCAGTGCGTCGGTCCGTCAATGCCTGCTGGGAGGACCAGTTGGTGCCGTCGAAGTACGACCACCAGATGAGGGTGTCGGGGCCTGCGCCTCGCCAGGCCATCACAGGCGTACCGTCCGCTCCGGTACCCAGAGCCGGCGAAACGTCCGTTCTGCGGTCGTTGAGCGCTTGCTGCGCGGACCAGCTGTAGCCGTTGTACTGGGACCACCAGATGTGGTTGTCGCTTGCGCCGCGCCAGGTCATGAGGAGTCGTCCATTGCTGCCGCGGGTGAGGGCGGGAGCGGCTTCGGTGCGTCGGTCTGTCAGCGCCTGCTGGGAGGACCAGTTGGTGCCGTCGAAGTACGACCACCAGATCAGGTTGTCCGCCCCCATGCCCCGCCAGGCCATTACAGGCGTGCCGTCGGCTCCGGTACCCAGGGCCGGAGATCCGTCGGTTCTTCGGTCGTTCAGAGCCTGCGGTGCGGTCCAGTTGGCGCCGTCGTACTGGGACCACCAGATGTGGTTGTCGGCTGCGCCGCGCCAGGCCATGAGGAGTCGTCCATTGGTGCCGCGGGTGAGGGCGGGTGCGGCTTCGGTGCGTCGGTCCGTCAGCGCCTGTTGGGAGGACCAGTTGGTGCCGTCGAAGTACGACCACCAGATCAGGTTGTCCGCCCCCATGCCCCGCCACGCCATGACCGGTCGGTCAGCGGCGTGAGTGGCCCTGGCTCCGGCCCTGTCGGTGGCGTGTGATGCCTGGGGGTGGGCTGTCAACGTGGCGAGCAGTGCGACGACGGCACACAGCGCGAAGCGTATGCGTCCGCGTGCGGGCGACCGGGGTACCCGTTGCAGATGGAGCATCGATGCCTCCCTGGAGAAGCCTGTACACGATCAGATCGGAACTCGGGCCCAGACCATCCGGACTCAGCGGTAGCCCGACCTGCGGCGAGGACGTGCGGCGAGAACTCTGGGTGGGTGGGAACAGCTTCCCGGAGGGAGAACCCAGCGCTTCCTGACTGAAAGGGTCGCGGTCCCATCCGTCGGACGACCTTGGCGTGGGAAACAGCCCATCGCAAGCCTGATGGCAAAGTCGGCGAATACTGGGTGTCTCGCGGTGGGGCTGCCGCACGGTCGCCCGGCCGGAGCCGCCCCGTCAGCGTGCCCGGCCGGCGTGCCCGCCCAGCGTCTCCTCCAGCCAGTCGAAGACGACCTCGCAGTGCTGCTGCGGCGCCATGGGGGAGCAGTGCAACTGGGCGCCGGTTGCGGCCGTCAGCTTCACGTACTTCTTCGGGCAGCGCAGCTTCTCGTAGAACTCGGCCGGCTGCCCCGGGTAGAGAGCAACTGGCCCTGACCTGGCCCGTCGTAGACGAGGGCGTTCCAGCCCCGGTCCAGCGCGGTGGAGACACCGTAGGTCCACATGTCGACGTTCTGGCCGTCGCTGCCGTTGGTGAGGATGACGGTCGGGCGCGGCTTGCCGGAGCCGTCGGGCCGGAAGAACCACACCGGAAGGGACGTCTTCTTGTCGTACCGCACGACGTCCGTCAGCGCGGCCGGAGCCATGAGGCTCTTCGCGGACGAATCGTTCAATTTCAGTGTTCTGATGGCGCTCGGAGGCTCCGGCACGGGCGAGCCGGGGACGACACGGGTGACGGCCCGGTGCCGGTGCCGGTGCGGGTGCCGGGTTCGGGAGTGGGCGTGGCCCGTGCGGGCGCGGCAGCCGCGACGACCGCTCCGGTGCCGGCGGCCAGTCCCACGGCGAGCGCGCCACGCCGGGTCGGCCCGTGCGAACGGGAGGGGAATGCAGAGGGCATGGGGAAGCGCTTCGGGTGCTGCCAGGAGTCGATGTGACGGGCCGCTGGGGCCCGGATGGGCAATTTTTCGTCCCGCTCGCCGGTTACGTTGAAAGACTGGCCGTTTCCGTGTTGTGAGGGGGGAACAGGTGACAGCACTCTTCATCGCCATGGCGGGCGTCCTGGTGGTGGTGATGGCCATGGCAGTCCTCCTGGTGCGCTCGGCCCGAGCCGACGCCCAGGCAGCGCAGCAGCGCGCCGATACGGCTCGTGACGAGCTCCGATTAGCCGTGGAGAATCACGAGAGGGCTCTGAAAGAACGAGGCAGGATAGCGGCTCGCAGCTCGCGCAGTACGTTCGACGGCCACGTCGCGGAGAACGCCTTCCCGCACGCGGCGGAACACGGCTACCACCCCAAGGACATCGTCCACGTCGGCGGAGTCATCGACTTCCTGGTCTTCGACGGACTCTTCGAGATCAGGCAGGGCACCCGGGCCCCGGAAGAGCTGACGGTGGTCCTGGCCGACGTGAAGTACCGGTCCAGCGCACTCAGCCTGGAACAGCGCGCGGTCATAGCGGCGGTGAACGAAGGCCGTACGCGCGGGGAGTACTGGAAGGCGAGCAGGGACAAGGACGGGCAGCTCCTCTATCAGCCCCGAACCGAAGTGGTGCTCCGCCGGCCGGCAAAGCCCCTGGAGATCCGGAAGCTCGCCACAGGCACACTCGAGGGATCCTTGGAAGAGGCCGAGTCCGTACAGGACACGGACGGCACGGGCCTGTAGACCGAGCCGCAACCGGAGCATTCGGCCGACTGGTGGGTGAAGATGACGACGCAGCCCGCCGGACCGCTGACCTTCAGCCTCCCCCGGCCAGGCCCTGGCGTCCGCCGAGTCGGCCCGACGACCAGGCAAGCCGGCAGTCACACCACCAGCGACTCCTGTGAGGACCCCTCGCAAGAAGCGCCGCCGCGCTGCCCCTCCGGCAGCTCGCCGGACCGTCCGCGAGGCACCTCTTCGGCCACGTCGCCGTCGGAGCTGCCCGGCCGGCGGGGCAGGGACGTGTCGGACTCGGCTGCCTCGCCGGACGGCGCTCGACGGGCTGATGCCCGGTCGGCGGCGTTGGTGACCACCGCTCTCTCCAGGCCGTCGGTGTCGGCCACGGAGGCGGAGAAATGTCGCTTGCGATCAAGAACCTGTCGGCCGTGCCCGACGTCTCCCAGACGTGAGATCAGTCAGGAAGGCACCGGCTGAGGAGCTGCACCGGCGCACCGCGCCGTGGACAGCGGCTCGGCAGGCGCCCGGTCGTGCCGACGGGCAGATCGTCACCGGGACCGTGCGGGAGAGGTGTCCCGCGGTCTCTCCTCCTCCCTGAACCGGCGCCCGCCGTGCAGGGCGCCCGCCGTGCAGGAGGGAGGGGCCTGACTCCATAGGAAGGCGATCGTGAGAAACCTCTAGCAATTGACTCGGAGGACGATTCCGGTGCAGCTCGTGGCTCGACATGCGGAGCGGCGTGAGTTCGATCGATTAATGACCTCGGCGGCCGCCGGGCGTGGTGGGGCCGTCGTGGTGGCGGGGGAGGCGGGGATCGGCAAGTCGGCGCTCATCGACGCCGTGGTGGAAGAACTGGACGGGTTCGAGGTGTTGCGGGCCGCCGGTACGGAGTTCGAGCGAGACCTTCTCTACGCGACGCTGCACCAGCTGTGCGCTCCGGTTCTCGAATACCGGCAAAGACTTCCCGTGGTGCAGCGGAGGGCGTTGGAGGCGGTGTTCGGGCTCGGCGCGCAGACCTCGCCCGATCCGTTGACGGTCGGTCTCGCCGTCCTGGGGCTGCTGCGCGAGGTGGCGCAGGACGGACCTGTCTGCTGCGTGGTGGACGACGCCCACTGGATCGACGATGCTTCGCGGCGCGTGCTGGTGTTCGTGGCCCGGCGGGTGCCCGCCGAGCGGATCGCGATGGTGTTCGCCGCGCGCGATGTCCGTTCGCCGTCCGGACTCGCCGAGCTTCCGCGCGTGCCCCTCGCGGGCCTGGGTGACGAGGACGCCCGGGCCCTGCTGAGAGCGGGGACGCATGTCGGGCCGGATGCCGAGGTCATCGACCGGATCCTGGCCGAGGCGCACGGAAACCCGCTGGCCCTGCTGGAGTTCGCCCACCACGCGGAGCCGTTCGGTGTGCCCGGCCCCCAGCGATTCCGCGCAAGTGTGGTGGACATGTTGGAGGAGCAATTCGTCCACCGCTTCGAGCGGTGCCCGGGCGTGCTGTTCCCGGGCGACCGGATCAGGTGTCCGGCGGCCTCGGCTTGCTCCCGTTCCTCGCGCACACGCACAGCGGGCGTTCCTCTCGTAGCGGCGGCGTACCACTCACCCGGCGGCTCACCGGAACACGTCCACACGACGGTAGGAGGCCGACGAACGGCGCTTCTAGAGCATCAGTGCACGCGGCGGGGCAGCGGGAACGGTCGTCGAGGGCAGCCGTGCCGGTCGGCGGCGCCACGCGCGCCGTGGGCGCGCTGGGCTCTGGTCCACCTGGCCGGGACCCCGGCGAGGTCGCTGGTTGCCGCGCATATCCACGTACTGGACGCCGGTGAGCTTGTCCAGGCCCGGCCGCCGCGTCATATCGGGGCGGCTCGCTCGCTGCTGGAACGGCTCAGTGGGCGAAGAGGGTACTGGCCAGGGCCACGCTGACGATGGTGCCGCCGAGGATGCTCAGCAGGGCGTTGCGGCGCCAAAGGTGCAGCCCGACGGTGACGGCCAGGGCCGCCAGGGGTGCGGCGGCGTGTGGTCCGGGCAGCGGAAGGTCGCGCAGGCAGTAGACGAAAAGGATCACCATGACACCGGCGGGCATGCGGGCGCCGAGGTACTTGACGGTCGCGCTGGCGCGCAAGGGGGCCAGGAACGTGAAGGGCAGGGCGCGCAGGGCCCAGGTGATGGCGGCCGAGACGGCGATGGCCATGAGCAGATAGCGGGTGTCAGGCATGGGCCGGCCTCCTGCGGGTGGTGAGGTGTCGGGTCAGGAGCGCGGCGGTGAAGAGGGTGAAGGCCGCCGGCAACAGCTGGCCGGGGAGGATCAGGCGGGCGGCCAGCGCGCTGAGCAGCGCGAGGACGGGGGTGGGCAGGTCGCCGCGCCGTTCCCTGACGGCGTCGAGGGCCAGCACGGTGAACAGGGCGGTCAGGGCGAAGTCCAGGCCGGTGACACTGTCGGGTATCACTGAGCCGAGCAGGGCGCCGACGGTGGCGCCGCCGACCCAGTACAGCTGCATGTACATCTGCAACCACACAATGCGCGCGCCGGACCAGGACCGGGCCTGTGGGCCGGTGGCCAGGGCGTATGCCTCGTCGATCAGGGCGAACGTGCTGTAAGCCCTGGCCAGGCGCCCGTGGACGCGGTCGAGCGGGAAGGACAGCGCGTAGAACACGTGCCGGACGTTGACCAGGAAGGCGGTCAGCGCGACCGTCACCAGGGGCGCGGCCACCACCACAAGGCCGACGAGGAGGAACTCGAACGAGCCGGCGTAGATGACGGCGGTGGACAGGCTCGCGCACCACCAGGGCAGGCCGGCGTGGGTGATGAGCACGCCGAGGGCGAGTCCGAGCGGCAGCAGGCCCAGCCCCACGGAGGCGGAGTCCTTCAGGGCCGCCGTCGCCTCGGACGGCTGTCGGGGTGGGGGATCGGGGGCATGACGAGGGGGATCGCTTATAGCGATCGGAAACGCGGGCATGTTGAAATTTTAGGCGGATTTCCACCACATATGGTTGCTAAAAATTCCCCTATTCTGGACCTGTGAGCAATGAACTCGGCCTGGATGCGGTCGACAGGGAAATTTTGTTTCATCTGCGTCAGGACGGGCGGCTGACCAACGTGGAACTGGCCAAGCGGGTCGGTCTGACCCCGCCGCCGTGCCTGCGCCGTCTCAAACGGCTGGAGGAGGTCGGCGCCATCACCGGCTACCGCGCGGTCATCAACCCGGAAGCCGTCGGCCGCGGCCTGGAGGTGATGATCGACATCGAGGTCTACGCCAACGACCTCAAGACCATCGAAACGCTGGAGGAGACCCTGGCCTCCTATGAGGAGGTCATAGAGTTCCGCCGGATGTTCGGCCGCCCCGACTACTTCCTCCGGGTCGCCGTCGCCGACCACGCCGCCTACAGCGCCTTCCTCACCGGCAAGCTCACCGGCCTCCCCGGCATCCTGCGCGTCGAATCCCACCTGACCATGAAGAAGATCAAGACAGACGACTGACGACTGAGGACAGGGCAAGAGTGGTGCGGTCCGGCCGGGCGTGCGTGGGGCAACCGGCCATGGCGGGAACCGAGATCGTCGCGTCGCCGCCGATGCCACTGCACCAATGCGGAGCGACGGCCCCGGTCGCGCCGGGCCATGAGGGGTGTGGCTACGACGAGAAGACTTCGGTCATCTCCGTGATCTTGTTGTCGGAGCCCACCGCGACGTCGTAGAAGTTCTTGCCCCAGCAGAACTCCCCGTCCTTCGTCTTCTGCTGCCCGCCGTCGTACTGCTTGCCGTCCGGGTCCGCGCAGGTCTTCACATGGGCGACGCCACTGCCGGGGCCCGCCTTGGGCCCGGGGATCTTGCCGCCGCCGTCCTTGGTGATGAGGACGAACTTGGTGTTCGGGTCCAGGGCGTAGGTCTTGAGTTCGCCCACGGGCTGGTAGGAGGCCCCTGCCTTTGACGACGGGTTGCAGGCCGTCTTGGTGTCCTTGGCGATGACGTTGTTCATCGCGCCCTCGACGTTGTTGACCCAGATGACCTTGTGGCCGGGCTTGATCGTGGGGCAGCCGCCCTTGCCCCGGGTGTCTCCGCCTCCGGCAGACGACGGCTTGGCCGACGGCTGAGCCGTGGCGCTGTTCGGCGGAGTCGCCGACGATCCGGATGCGCCGGTGTCCTCATCGGGCCCGCAGGCGGTCAGGGCGAGTGCGCCGGCGATGACGAGCGCGGATGTGAAAACGTGGCGAACAGCCATGGTGATTCCCCGTGGTGCGGCCCGGCTCCGACGGCCGGGACGATCCGGAGTTTATGGCATGGGCATGGCCATCCCGCCATCTGCTGCTCGCCCCGAGCCCGCTCCGCCGGCTCCCTGACTCCGGGCCCGGCGTCGCGATGCTCGACCTCGGCTTTCCCGCTGCCCCGAACTTTGCGAATTCCCCTCTTCGGCTCGGCCGCCCATGAATGCGGGGCAGGATTGCTGTGGAAGTGGAGCGCGGGGTCCGGCAGCGATAGGGCCACCTTTAGGGTGTTGCGCATGCTGTTTCCTGTACATGCCCTTGCCCACCGTCCGTTGACAGTCGGGGCCGTTGCCGAACTTGTGGGTCTGCCGGCCGAGTCCGACGTCTCCGACGGCTTCGAGGCGGTCGATGCCGAAGTGCAGCGGCGGGGGTGGTGCTGGGAGGACAGCCTGGTCTGTGATTCCTTCCGCACCGCGGAACAGCATGTGCTGTGTTCCGACCATGCCAGCCCGTTCGGGAACCCGGACGCGCGGACTTTCCTGGTCTTCGGAGAGCTGTACCCCGTTGACCCGCACGACGAAAGAATGGCCAACGAATCATGGTTGTACGGGCTCATGGACCGCTGGCAGGAACAGCCGGGCTGGAGCGGCCGCAGGCCGTGCACGGACCAGGACTGTGAGGCCGTACTCGCGCAGGCCGCGCAGGCGGTGACCGAACACCTCGGCATGCCCCCCGAGCGAACGTTTTCGTCCTCTGTGACCGTGGTTGCCGGGCCCGCACTGACGCACCGCATCTGGCGCACCCCCACTCACGCCCTGATACTCGGGCCGACAGCCGACAACGGTCCCTACGGCTACCTCACCCACTTGCAGTTGTCCTGCACCCCCCTCACCTGTGGCCCCGACCTGCCCTCCGCAGACGACGAAGACGGCCTGGCCGGCTGGATCACCGCGCACATCGACTGGTGACGCCGCCGACGGGGCCCGTTTGATCGCCGCGCTGTTCTTTTCCTCCCGCTCCCTCAGAACCCGGAAAGGGAGTTCGCGCCCCGCCGGGCAACCTCCTCGGCCTCGTCAAGCACCTCGCCGGCGTCGAGCTCGGGTACTTCGGCCCGACCTTCGGCCGCCCACACAACGAAGCCCTCCCCTGGCACGAGGAGGGCGCCGAGCCCAACTCGGACATGTGGGCCCCTGCCAACGAGTCGCGCGAGGATGTTCTCAACCTTTACCACCGCGCCTGGGCTCACGCGGACGCGACGATCGAGGCGCTGCCGCTCGACGCGATGGGCCACGTCCCGTGGTGGGGCGATAACGGAGAAGTGACACTTCAGCGGATCATGCTGCACATGACGGCCGAGACGAACCGGCACGCCGGCCACGCCGACATCGTCCGCGAACTGATCGACGGCAAGGTCGGTCTGCGGAAGGACAACAGCAACATGGATGGCCACGACGAGGCCTGGTACCAGGATTACCGGAACCGACTGGAGGCGTCCGCCAAGGAGGCTCAGGCCAAACAGGGCTGAGGTCGTTCGGGGCTCGCGGATGTGCAGGCGCCCAGGGCGAGTCCTCCGACCCCGCGAGCCGAGTGAGGAAGTTGTCGGCCGCGGTGACCTGGCAGCGCAGGTTGATGTTCTCGAGTTGGGTGGTGTGCTGGGATCCCCCGGACCGGTTCCGTGCCCGTTACGGCTGTACGGGTGCCGCGGACGCGGCCGGCGGTTCGGACGGCCGGGCGCCGGATGCGCCGCCGGTGTCCGGCGTGGGCTTCTCGTCCTTCTTCCAGGGGCCGACGCCGAGCTTCCCCGTCGTGCCCAGGTCGAGCTCCGGGATCACCATCACCGGGGCGGCGCCGGGTTTCGCCCACACCCTGGCATAGGGAGCGTTCACGGGATCGCCGGTCCCGCCGGTCCCGCCTTCCACGGTGTTGCGCCACACCAGAGTGGCGTAGGCGCGCTCGCCGGGCTTCAGTTCCAGCGGCTGAGGCACGCCGTCGGCTCCAGTGCCGGTGGCGACGGAGCTGCCGCCCTGGAGGGTCTTCACGCTGGCGACGGGTTTGTGGTCCTTGTCGAGGGGCTGCAGCCGCGGATAGCCGTTGAGCCGGAAGAGCTGAGTTCCGCAGTTCTCCAGGTGCAGACTTACGACGCGGAGTCCCATGGCGGCATCGCCGTCATCGGCGTACACGCGAATGCCCGAGGTCGGGCAGGAGCCTCCTTGGGAAGGCGCTTCGTCGCTGGGGACGCTCCTCACCTCGGTGATCCGTACGCGTGCTGTGCTCGGCGCGCCGGAGGGCAGCCCGCTCGCAGTGACGGTGCCCTTCGCCGTCCGCCCGGGCTTGACGGACGGCACGGTCTCCTTCCGACTCGCCAGCGCCTCGCCGGTGCTCGAGAGGAAGGTGAAGGTGATCGTGTAGCTGAAGGGTTCGGTCTTGTGGTTGGTGACCGCGAACTCCGCGCAGTGAGGTGTGCCTCGACTCAGGCCGGTGATCGTGACTCCGTCCTTCTCCTCATGGGAAGAGCCTCCGGGCAGGGGCGACGCGCCGGGCTTGACTGCCGTTGCGGAGGGCTGACCTCCGCAGGGGGAGTCACCGGGAAGGCCCTGGGCGCCGGGCACCTGGGTCTGCGTCAGGCCGCCGCCCTGTTCCTCGGCCTTCTGTGACCCGCACGCCGTGAGCAGCAGGAGTCCGGCAAGCAGAGCGGGTCGAGTGAGGGGGGCTTTGCGCATTTCACCGAGTCGATCAGACCGGGGCACGGCAGGCTATGGCGGAAGCCACGCTTCCGGTCACGGTCGTGTCACAGGGTGGCGGAAAAGTGCCACCTGCCGGATTCCGGCGACGGCGAGGGGGCGGCGGCGAGCACGGTAGTCCTTCTTCCGAACGATCCAAGGGGGAACCATGAGACGCCTTACCCTCACGGTAATACTGCTGGGCGCACTGCTGATCCCGACGGGTACCGCCACGGCCGCGCCGCCCGTGAAGGACGTCAGGGCCCGAGTGATCGGCACGCTGGACGACGGGATCACCGCCCGCACCATCAACAAACACGGCGAAGTCGCCTTCTCCGCCCCGTCGACCGGACCCGCGGTGTGGGACGCGTCGTCCGGCAGCACGAGGGCCCTGGAGCGCGCCTCGAACGCCGTGCCGCAGGCCATCACGGATGACGGCCGGGTCGTGGGTGCGGGAGACGGCGAGCTCGTCATCTGGGGCAGGGACGGAAGGCCGACGACCATCGGTCACCCAGTCGACGACAAGGTCGAGCGGGTGCGCATGAACAACGACGGCACGGTGATGCTGTCCGCCTATCACATCGTCTGGGTCAACACCCCACGGGGCCCACGCCCGGAGCCGGTCGTCTCGTACTACCGCTGGCAGCCGGAGGCGGGGTTCCAGCGACTGGCCGTCAACGGTGAGCGCTCGCGTGCGGAGGCGATCAACGACGAGGGCGTGATCGTGGGCAGAACCAGCGCCTCGGCGGTGAGGTGGCAGCCCGACGGCACAACGGTCACGCAGGTACCCCTGCCCGGTGAGACCAGGCCCGCATGGGCGCTGGGCATCAACAACCGCGACGTGGTCGTGGGCGCCCAGCAACGCGCCGACCTCATGACGATCACTCCGGTCCGCTGGGACACCCCCACGGAGCCCCACGCCCTCTCCGACTTCGGCCTCGGCGGAGAAGCCACGGCCATCAATGATCGTGGCTGGATCGTCGGCACGGTGTACGTGCTCACGGACAAGGGCCGCACGACGACCCCCGCGGTCTGGGACGGGCACGGCGACGTGCACCGCCTCGACGAACTCTTGGAGGGCCAGGACGTCGGCGGCACGGTGAGCTCCATCGAAGGGGTCAACAACCGCAACCAACTGTTGCTGCGCGTCTGGAAGCCGGGCGGCGCCGGAGCGGCGGTGACAGTGGTCCAGCTGACCTGACCGGCCGCTCCCGGGGCCTGCGGCCACCGCCTCGATTCCGGCCCGCACACAACCGGCACGGGCTTGCCCACAGCCGCCGACCATATCGCCGGCATCTTCCTCTTCCGGCCCGCCCGACGATTCAAACGAAAGTCCCTGGTTCGGGCGGGTGCGCCGGACGAAATCCAAAAACCTAGTCGGTCTCCCGGGGATGGCCAGTCGTGGCCTTCACCAGCCAGCAGACCCGCTTCTCCGCATCGAACAGGTACCAGAGCCTGCCGGCGCCGGTGACCTCGATCTGCCACTGCGACAGCGCCTTGCCGTTCCTGACCGCGCTCGCGAGCGGCCCACGCAGCTGATGGTGCCGGGGCGTCGGGGGGTACGGAGCGGGTCGCTTCCGCATCTCCTCCCACGCCCATAAGACATTGCTGCTCGCCTGCTTGCACAGCAGTTGCCAGCCCTCGGCAGCATCCCGCGAACCGAATCGGACGTCGTACTCACCCGGCCCAGGCGGAGGCGGTACCGGATCTCCCTTGCCCAGGCTCACTCGCCGGCTACTCCTGGTTCTGGCGCAGGACCGTAGTCCTCGTCCACGTACTCGGCCATCAACGCCGCTTGCAGCTCAGGATCGGCGTACACCTCGGCCGTGTGCTTCCACTCGGTTATCACCTGAGCGATCGGGTTGATTATGCCGAGGTCCGTGCTCGCCCGCGCCGTGTCGATCAGATCCCGCACGAACTGGTGACGCTGTTCCTCGGGTAGGAACCGCAGCCATGGGAACGCTGCGGCGAAGCCGTCGGTGAGCCGACTGATCTGGTCGGAGTCCTCGCGCAGGAGGGCAGCGAAGACACGAGTGGTGGAGTCGACGACCTCGACCGCGGCCTCGGCCCGCGCGGCCGTCGTCAGATAGAGGTCCTCGTCACCCCGCCGGTACAGGCGGATGCCCTTGCGAACGGTCTGGTACAGCTTGGCGACGGTGTCCTTCGGCCTCTGGAGGAGCTCGGAGAACGTCGCCTCCACCGGGGTAGCCATGACTTCAAAGCTAGTTCAAACCTAAGCGGGTGTCCACGGTATACGCGCGTAGCAACCGCCGAAAGAGTGACCCACGCCACAAATCAGGAGGCCTTGTCGAGACCCCGGGATACGGGAGCCGGGCCCATCAATCGGCGGGCGCGTCTGCAGTTCCTCGACGAGAGCAGGTGCAGACGCGCGCACTGTGGGTGCAGCCCACGGCCTCGACATGCCCTCTAGCAGCCGAGGGCTCATCCCGGCGATGACCGGGGCCACCGCCACCTCCCACGACTGCGCAGCTCGGCCGGGTCACGTGACGCCATCCCTGAAGGGCGTGCGGATCAGCCGCCCTGACCGGCGCTTCCGATCGGGCCGACCTTCACCGGGGAGCCGGAGCCATCGGTGACGGGCAACGTGGCGGCGCCCGGCCAAGGAAGGGAGACCGTCTTCGTCTCGCTCGGCGGGGTCACCAGCAGCCCCGTGACGCGGACGCCGGAGCCACCCGACTTGTTGAACGGGTAGTTGATGCCGAAGAACGTCGACTGCCCGGCCTTGAGGACGGTCGAGGGGGCCTGCTCGCCCGTGCGCTTCGCGGACAGCGACCCCGCGTTGGTCTTCAGATCGACGCCCGCGTACCCGGAGATCGCGCAGCTGTGGCCGCCGCGGTTCTTCAGTTCCACCACGACGGTGCCATCGGGGTCACCGTCGATGGTGCCGTCCTTCGCCGTGATCCGCAGCTCATCGGTACGGCACTTGGCGGCCTTGCCGCTCTCCTTGGAGCCGGTCCCGGCGGCCGCGCCCTGCCCGCCCGAGCTCTTCCCGGCGGAGTCCTTCCCGCCGGATTCCTTTCCGCTGCCCTGATCCGAAGCGCCCGGGCCCGAACCTCCGCCCGAGGAAGACACCGAGGACGCAGACGACGGGTCGCTCTGTCCCTTGCCGTCATCGTCGCTCTGGCAGGCCGTGAGCGTGAGACCCGCGGCGATGGCCAGGGCGGCGAAGGTTAACTTTTGAACGCGCATCGTTTCTGCCTCAATATCGGTTGGGGGTGCCGACCGCTCGGTACTAGTTGGTGCGAGCGAACGTTTCTGATCACCAGGATGCACCCGTCCCGGCGAACCGTTCCGCCCAACCACTCCCTAATGCATGTCTGTTACATGCACGGCCGGGCGCGACGCGCACCGCCACCGGGTCCCCCCGCCCGCACCTCCGTGAACTCCTGACCGGGACGAACTGCGGCTGTCGACGGCCTGAGCCGGGGTCAGTGCGATCGACAGCGGCCGGTACTTGCCCCCGGCGGGCGGCGTGGCCGTTGGTCAAAGGCTCCGGTGCCTTCTTGGGCGTCTCCTCACCCGGCCACGATCTCGACGCCGGCTGCGATCATCCTGGCGATGATCTGATCGGCCAGCGTGTCGTGGCAGATCAACATATCCATGGGCTGATCGCCCTTCAGGACGATGAGATAGCCGGTGCCTGTCCGTTCCAGCTGCCATGCGTTTCGTCCGGTCGTCCACATGTGCTCGTAGTCGGCGAGGACCGGCTCGTCGGTACCGGTACGGTCCCCGCCCCGGGGCAGGCGCTCACGTCGGAAGGTGACCTCGTGGGCGTAGCCGCCCGGTACGACGGGCCGGAGCCGGAGGCCGCTGTCTCGGTCGTCTCCGAGTGCCTCCAGTACCTCGGTCGCCGGGTAGCCGAACAGGTCGATGTCGTCGAGGACGACCGGGACCGCGGCCGGGCCCCAGCACACCGGTGGGCGGGTGTCGTGTCCGGCCATGGGCAGGCGGGGGTGCGGTCGGCGCGTGTGCCCGGTTCGGCGCAGTACGACGTTCGTCAGGAGTGGGTCGGTCTGCTGTGGTCCGGACCGGGCGATGGCGTCCGGTCCGGCGGTCAGCTCGAGGTCGCCGCATGCGACGGTGAGGGCCCACGGTGCGCCGGGGACGTCGTCACCGCGGACCTGGCCGAGGCGGGCCAGAGTCGCCTGTGCGGCGTCCTCGTCCATGCCGAAGCGGAGGGTTCCTGCGCTGTCCGGCAGGACGATCCCGATCCTCGGCAGCAGTTCGAACATCCGCTGATCGTCGCGGCTCCTACGGGGTTGTCGCAACCGGGTTCCGGACGGCGAGCAGTCCTCACAGCGCCTGTTCACCCGGGCGTTCGTTGCGACCGTGCAGCGCCTGTCCCGGCTCGGGCGCCTGGACCTTGGCAGCTGCATCCCGTGGGGGCGGGCATGGGAAGGGAACAGGCTTTTCCGAGATGGCGCGCGAAACAGCCGGACAGGGCTCAGGACGGCTTCGACGTGACTCACCCACCCCAATCCTGACAGCACACGGACCACGAGGAAGCGAAGCGTTCGAGACGAACTTCAAGGCGGCGCCGGGCTGTTGCTCGGCCCTTGCTGACCGGTGGCTCGCGGTCCGGTACTGGCGGTTGAACGCCCTCTGGCGTTGTTGATCTACTTCGTGGTTGTCTCGGGATCAGCCCTTTAGGAGAGAAGGAACGACCATGAGACGTTTTGTCCGCACCCTGGCCCTGACCGGCGCGACCGCTGCAGCCGGCGCCCTGACGCTGCTGGCCGCCGCCCCCGGCGCCCAGGCCGCGTCATCCGATGGGGCGGCGTGCGTCACGGCTGCCGGGACAAAGTCCTTCGGGCGCGGCGAGATATCGATGTGCCCGCAGAGCGACGGCACCACGCGGGTCACCGGCTGGGTCGAGGACCTGCTGCCAGGCAAGGGCTGGGGCGGCACGCCTGACGGGCGCTGCGCGGGCTGGTGGATCGAGATGGGCGCGCAGGGCGGGATGGTCGGCCCGCTGGTGTGCCCGCACTTCACGAGCTCGCACGAGACGACGTACAAGTTCGACTACACGTTCAAGCCCAAGGCTCCGGTGACAGGCGCGAAGCTGAACGCCTTCACGGCCTGACGCGGCCCGATGCTCAGGCGGCACGGACGCGTGCCGATGGGCCTCGGTGCCGCGATCGGCGCGTTGGTCACCGAGCGCGCGAGGGAGCTCCCGGCGCCGGCGCGATGCTGCGCGAGCTACTGGTCTCCGGCCTCGACCAAGCACATAGACGCACGCCTCACGTGTCCAACGCGTCAAGTCGTTGGAGTGGTCTCTTCGAACGCGGCACGGTCGTAGAGCCGGTGGTGCCACTCGTTGGCGTCCGGAGCCGGTTTGGTCTTGAGGACCAGGTTGGGGCCGGTCTCGATGAGGTGGAGGAGCGTCCAGGCGACCCCATAGCAGTCGTCGGGGCCGAAGCACGTGGCGAGCGAGGCCGCTTCCTCTGCCGTCACCGGCTTGGTGATGGCTTCGAGCTGGGTGACGCGCCGATCGATCTCTTCCTCCTCGGCGTCCCAGTCGGGCAGCGGGCCGTCGGCGACGAAGGTTCGTACTTCTGGTCTCATTTCCGAATCATCGGCGCTCCTGACCTGCCCGGACAAGCCTTCCTGGCAGGTCAGGCCGCGTTCTCCACGAGGACCGGCCCGGTGGAGAAGGCCTGGGCGGACGGCTTTGACAGCCGGGTCGGCACCGGCTGACATGGCACGCATCCAGAGGATCACGGTTCGGCTCAGCCGGGAGACTGCTGTAGTGTTCACCGTACCGACGCGGGGTGGAGCAGCTCGGTAGCTCGCTGGGCTCATAACCCAGAGGTCGCAGGTTCAAATCCTGTCCCCGCTACTCACGCGTGAAGGCCCGGTACTTGCCGGGCCTTCAGTGTTTTCTGACCAGAACTCTCGTCAACGGGGCCAGTCATTCGATGGCCCCGGCGTTTGCGGCCGGGATGTCGGCGAGGGCGGTCAGTGGATCGTGATCGGAACCGCCGGGAGGCGGGAGGGGAGGATGCACTGCCGGGCGGCGGTACGGACGGGAACGGGCCGGCCTCGTCTGCGACGTCGATGCCGAGGTCGCGAGCCACCCCAGCCAGTCCCTCAGCGCATCCCTGCCCCAGTGCCCGTACCCCCCTGCCACTGACGCAAGTCCCCTCCGTCACTTTCGTAAGAGGAGCGGTACGGCCGCACTTGTGGCCCACAATGCCGTCATGGCAGATGAGTTGCGCTCCCACAACGTCATGCGGGGCACGGCGGAGTACGTGCTGCAGATCGGGTACGTCCACGGAGACGTCACGGTGCATCTGCCGCCCGCGGCCGATCCCGTGGAACGCGCCGCGTGGGCCTTGGCGCGCAGCATCCGCACGCAGTGGTCGGCGGAGCTGAACGCCTGGGACCTGGCCTCGGCCGAGCCTCTGGCGGTGCGCTGGCGGGCGGATTGGCCCGAGTTACGGGGCGGCGGCGGGCCCGGCGGGCAGATGGCGAGGATGGCGGACGTCTTCCTCGGGCTGGGGCACCGTCGTCTGGTGGTGCTGGGCGGCCCGGGCGCGGGCAAGTCGACGCTGGCGGTGCTGCTGACCCTGGAGCTGGCGGAACGCTGCCTGACGGCGCGGCGCGCTCCGCGCGACGGAGGAGGCGACGTAGGAGGCGGCGAGGTGCGGCCGCCCGTGCCCGTCGTGCTGACGCTGGAGTCGTGGGATCCGTCGCGGGAGCACTTTCGCGGCTGGCTGGCGCGGCGGATAGCCGAGGACCATCCGGGCCTGCCGCGCGTCGACGGCGGCCACCCAGCGGCGCGGCTGGTCCAGGACGGGCTGGTCCTCCCCGTGCTCGACGGGCTCGACGAGCTTCCCGCGCACCGGCGTTCCCTGGTGGTCCGTGAGATCGACCGGGCCCTGGGGGAGAAGGACGCGGTCGTCCTCACGTCCCGCACGCGGGAGTACCGCGCGGCAGAGGAGGCGGGGGCCGCCATCGCACGGGCCGCGGTGATCGAGGCCCAGCCGGTCGGCCTGGGGGACGCGACCGCCTATCTGCTGCGGTCGGCGGCGCCACAGGTACGCCGGAGCTGGAAGCTGATGCTCGACGCCGTGGACCGGGAGCCCGAGGGGCCCGTCGCGCAGGCCCTGACCAGTCCGCTGATGATCTGGCTGGCCCGCCGAGGCTTTCAGGCACCGCCCGCCGACCCGCTGGACCTGGTGCGCCGGCCGTTCCCCTCGCGGGAGGCGGTCGAGAAGTACCTGCTCGACCTGATCATTCCGGCGGTGTTCACCCGGCAGCCCCACTCCCCGGACCGGTTGCACGCGCCGAACCAGTGGAACCCGGGGCGCTCGCGGCACTGGCTCGCCCATCTCGCCCGCCACCTCACCGGCCGCCGCACCACGGAGTTCGCCTGGTGGGACCTGCACCGCACCGCCCTGGTGCGCGTCATGCTGCTGCCCGCGCTGGCCCTGGTGTGCCTCGCCCTGTCCCAGGTCGCCGCGGTCACCCGCGACTGGTTCGTCTCCTCGCAGGCAGGGGATCCCATGGCCGGCTGGGGGCTGGAGCTGGCGCTGACCAACGGCCTGGTCCACGCCATGGCCGTCTGGATCGCGGTGGACATGTGGTTCGGGTTCCGGCTGGGGCGACCCCGCCGACGCGCCAATCCGTTCCGCATCGGCGCCGCCCTGCGCTCGGCGGGCCGGGCCGCTTCCCTCGGGCGGGGTCTGAAGGCGTCGGCGGTGGTCGCTCTGCCCGCCGGACTGTTCACCGCCATGGTCGTGGGGGCGCACGACGCCCGCCCGTACGTGGTGATGGTCGTCTGCAGCACCGTGCTGGCTCCGCTGGTCATGGTGACGATCGCCGCCCCCTCGGACACCGAGGACGCGAGCACGCCCGACGAGGTGCTGGGCAGCGAGCGCACGGCCGCCTGGCTCTCCGTGGGCACCGTGGCCGTGCTGATCGGCGTCGGGCAGGGGGCGTTCGGCTGGTACGTCTACGAAACCGTCGGCGCGGCCCTGGCGCGGGGCGTCACCGCCTGGTTCGGGGCTGCCGCGATGCTCCTGCTGATGAGTCTGTGGAGCCGCTGGCTGCTGGCCAAGGGGTGTCTGGCGATCGCGGGGCGGGTGCCCTGGTCGCTGATGGAGTTCCTGCGCGACGCGCATCACGGCGGGTTGCTGCAGCGCAGCGGCGGCGTCTACCGGTTCCGCCATCTGCGGCTCCAGGAGCACCTGGCCGGCACCGAGCGGGACGACGCCCCTGCGGCCCTGCCGTATCCGCGGGATGCCCTGCCGTATCCGCACGATGCCCGGCCTTCTCCGTACCTCCGGCCTCCCGAGTCCGCCTCGGCTTCCGCGCCCCTTCCCCGGTTCCGTGACGCGCTGGCCGAATTCGAGAGGTCCCCCCTGGGGTCGCTCAAGGGCTGGACCGTCCGCCACGACACGCACGGATTCAGCGCCGAGGGCAGGAGTCGCCGGCTCTCCCTCGCCCACTGGCCGGTGATTCTCTTCCTCGCGGTCATGGTCTTCATCCGTTCGGGCGTGCAGGGCAACTGGCTGGTGGCCGCCGGAGCGTCCCTGGCCATGTGCGGCTTCGGGGTGCTGATCATGCTGGTCCACTGGCTCCTGCCGCCCCAGGCGCAGGCGCTGCGCCTGACCCCGGCGCACATCGAGTTCAGGATGGGGCGCCACCGCGGCCGGCTGGCCTGGGCGGACGTGCAATCCGTCGCCGTACGCAAACTCATCCACCGCAAGCGCGACACCAAGGTGTACGCCCTGCACGTGCTGCCCCGGCCCGGCGCGCCCGCGCCCGCGCGGTACTTCCGCGGCGCCGACGGGTGGTTCTTCGTCCTCCCCCTGTCGACGAGGGCCACCGTCCCGGTGGACGTCGCCGCAGCCCTGCGGAACTTCGCCGGGTCCCGCTGGCAGGAGCCCCCGGACTTCCGCGTGCCGCACGCAGGCCAGGGCACCGTCCATATCCACAACGAGGTATCTGGACAGGCACGTACGGAGGAAGTGATCCAGGCGGGGCACGTGCACGGCGACGTCACGTTCGGGCGGCCGGGAGGCCCGCACGGCACGGGACCGGACGCCGGCCGGGACGGCCGGGCCGGTCAGGAGCCGCCGTGGCGGCCGCCGGGAGGGCGACAGCCGTGAACGTTTGACTCAGGGGGATTGACCGGCGCTCGTCCGGGCACGCGCGTGGCTGATCAACACGTCAGGAATAAATTATGGCAAACCGCTCATAAGTGAGGAATATCCACCGCCGCCTGACGCAGCCACCCGCACCGGCCGACCCGCCGCACGACCCCCTGGCAGGAGAGCATGAGCGCCGATCGCAAAAGAAAGCCGAAGACGCCGAAGACGCCGAAGGTGCCGAGGACGTCCCCGACCGGGCGTACGGCGCCGCAGCGCGGCGGCAGCTCGGCCACGGACCGGATGCTCCGCACCCTGCTGCGGCGCCGCAAGACGCCACTGACCATCGACGACGTCACGGTCACGGACCGCCCCGAAGTGCACCGCGCGGTGTCCGCCGCCGCGCTGGGCAACATGATGGAGTGGTTCGACTTCGGCGTGTACGCCTACATGGCGGCCACCCTGGGCAAGGTCTTCTTCCCCTCCAGCTCCCCCGGCGCACAGGTGATCTCCGCCTTCGCCACCTTCGCCGCCGCCTTCCTCGTACGCCCCCTCGGCGGCCTGGTCTTCGGCCCCCTCGGTGACCGGATCGGGCGTCAGAAGGTCCTCGCCGCCACCATGATCATGATGGCGGTCAGCACCTTCGCCGTCGGCTTCCTCCCCAGCTACGCGACGGCCGGCTTCGGCGCGCCCGTGCTGCTCCTCGTCTGCCGGCTGGTCCAGGGCTTCTCCACCGGCGGCGAGTACGCCGGGGCCACCACGTACATCGCCGAATACGCGCCCGACAAGCGCCGCGGCTTCCTCGGCAGTTGGCTCGACTTCGGCACGTTCGTCGGCTACGCGCTCGGTTCGGGTCTGGTCACGGTGCTCACCGCGGCCCTGGGCACCGACGGCATGACGGACTGGGGATGGCGCCTGCCGTTCCTCGTGGCAGGCCCGCTGGGCCTGATCGGCCTGTACATGCGGATGCGCCTGGAGGAGACGCCGGCCTTCCGCGCGGAGGCGGAGGCCGCCGCCGAGGCCGACGCCCGACTGGCGAACGCCGAGGAGGCGCGCCAGTCCGGGCACGGGCGACTGAAGGAGATCTTCACCAAGCACTGGCACGCGGTACTCATCTGCATGGGCCTGGTGGTGGTCTACAACGTCACCAGCTATCTCGTGACGTCCTATCTGCCGACGTACATGACCGAAACCCTCGGCGAGGACCCCACCACGGCACAGTTGCTGATCCTCGGCACCATGATCCTCGTGGCCCTGACCATCACCACCGTGGGCCGCACCTCCGACCTCTGGGGGCGCCGTCCCGTCTTCATGGCGGGAAGCGCCGCCCTGGTGGCCCTCGCCGCCCCGGCGATGCTGCTGATCCGGGCCGGCGGCGCCCTGCTCCCGGCCTTCGGCTGCCTCATCCTCGGCCTGCTGCTGGTGTGCTTCGCCGGCACCGCCGCCGCGACCCTGCCCGCCCTCTTCCCGACCCGCCTGCGGTACGGGGCGCTGTCCGTCTCGTACAACATCTCCGTCTCGCTCTTCGGCGGCACGACCCCGCTGGCCGTCTCGGCGCTGCTCGAGGCGACCCACGACGAGATGATCCCCGCGTACTACCTGATGGCCGCCGGCGTGATCGGGGTCGTCTCCGCCTTCTTCCTCCACGAGACCGCGGGCAAGCCCCTGCGCGGCTCGGGCCCGATGGTGGAGACCCCGGAGCAGGCCCGGCGCCTGGTCGCCCACAGCCGGACGGAAGCGGGCCGCCGTGCGCGGCACATCTGGACGCACCTGCGACACCCGGGGCACCGGCACCACGACGAGTCGTAGGCCCGCCCCGTGCGGGAGCCGACGGAGGGGAACACGCGCCGCCGGGGCACCGATTTCTGTTGTGGCCCGGCGTGGCGCAGGATGGGGCCATGACCGAGATCCACACCCCCCGCCTCCTCCTGCGCCGCTGGCACGACGACGACCTCGCCCCCCTGGCGGACATCAACGCGGACCCGCGGGTCATGCAGTGGATCGGCGACGGCTCGACCCTCGACCTGGACCAGACGGCCGAGGCCATCGAGCGGTGGGAGGAGGAGTGGGACGACGAGGGCTTCGGCATCTTCGCCGTCGAGCTCCTCGCCTCGGGCGAGCTGGCCGGCCTCGTGGGGCTGACCGTCCCCACGTACCTGCCCGAGGTGCTGCCCGCCGTGGAGATCTGCTGGCGGCTCGGCCAGTCGTTCTGGGGCCAGGGCTACGCCTCCGAAGCCGCCCAGGCCACGCTGGAGTTCGCACTCCAGGACCGCGGGCTCGACCGCGTCATCGCCATCGACCGGATGGGCAACGAGGCCTCCGAGAACGTGATCCGCAAGCTCGGCATGGAACCCGAGCGCGAGACGACCCACCCCGAGTACGGCTTTGCGCTGCAGGTCCACGCCATCGACCTGACCGAGTACGTCTGAGCCGACCGGCCCCACCTTGCGCATCCGGACCCGCACCACCGGGCAGGGATGTACTGCCGCAGGCGGCGGG
The DNA here is from genome assembly GCF_014655595.1 of Streptomyces griseocarneus. Classification (GTDB taxonomy): domain Bacteria; phylum Actinomycetota; class Actinomycetes; order Streptomycetales; family Streptomycetaceae; genus Streptomyces; species Streptomyces griseocarneus. The sequence continues at coordinate 359,519 of NZ_BNBL01000005.1, forward strand.
ACGAGAGGAACCGGGGTGGAAAAGGATCGGCACGCACAGGCGATGACGGGCACCGGCGCCGAGGCGGTGCGGCACTACGAGAACGCGCTGGAGTGCCTGCTGTACTTCCGCGAAGAGGTGAACGCGGAAGCGGAGGCGGCCGTCGCCGCCTCCCCCCGCTCCGTCATGGGAAACGTCTTCACGGCGTATCTCGGCCTGCTGGGCACAGAGGAGAAGGACGCGGCCGCGGCCCGCAGGCGGTTCGGGGAATTCCGCCGGAGCGTGCACATGCCGGAGGTCACGCCCCGGGAGCGGATGCACATCGAGGCCGCCTCCGCCTGGCTGCACGGCGACATCCACGGCGCCGGTCGTCTGCTCGGCGAGATCAGCGTGTCGTATCCGCGCGACGCGCTCGCCCTGGCGGTGGGGCACCAGATCGATTTCTTCACCGGCAACGCCGTGCTGCTGCGCGACCGCATCGGCGGGGCGCTGTCCGCCTGGGACACGGACGATCCGCACTACGGCTTCCTGCTCGGCATGTACGGGTTCGGCCTGGAGGAAGCGGGCCACTACCGCCAGTCGGAGCAGGTGGCCCTGGAGGCGGTGGAACGCGACCCCCGCGACGTATGGGGCATTCACGCGGTCGTGCACGCCTACGAGATGCAGGGTCGGTTCGCCGACGGCATCCGCTACCTGGACGACCGCGCGGGCGACTGGGCGGACGGCAACTACCTCAACGTCCACAACTGGTGGCACTACGCCCTCTACGCCCTGGAGGCGGGACGCACCGACCGGGTGCTCGACGTCTACGACGCCGGCCTGCACCACGAGGGCTCGGCCGGCGTCGCGATGGAACTACTGGACGCGGCCTCGCTGCTGTGGCGGCTGTACCTGGCCGGTGCCGACACCGGTGACCGCTGGGCCGCCCTGGCCGACGCCTGGGCGAGCCGGAAGGACGGCCCCTACTACGCCTTCAACGACGCCCACGCCGTCATGGCCTACGTCGGAGCGGACCGCCTCTCCGACGCCGACGCTCTCATCCGCGACCGCGAGGCCTGGGTCCGCACCGCGGACCCGCGGGTGTCCAACGCCTCGATGACCGCCGAGGTCGGGCTGCCGGTGTGCCGGGCGCTCGTCGCGTACGGGCGGCGACGGTACGACGAGGCGGTCGACCTGCTGCTCCCGCTCCGCCACCGTCTGCAGACGTTCGGCGGCAGCCACGCCCAACGGGACGCCGTACAGAAGACCTTGGTGGAGGCGGCGCTCCACGCGGGGCGCCGGGACCTGGCGCGCACGCTGCTGAGCGAGCGGATCAACCTGCGCCCGCTGTGCCCGTACAACTGGGGCGCCCAGGCCCGGCTCGCGGATCAGCTCGGCGACCCGGCCCGGGCGGCCGCCGGCCGCCGCCGCGCCGCCGAGCAGAGGGCGGCGGCGCCCGCCATCAACGAGTGGTTGTGACGTACTGGTCCGACGACAACTCGAACACCCGTACTCGCCGACCGCAGGTGGGATTGACGGTCTCGCGGACCGGATGCATCCCAAGCTTGGTCGTGATCCGTTCGGAGGCGTCGTTGCCCACTTGAATGATGCTGACGATCCGCTCCAGCCCTCGCTCTTCGAACGCGAACCGTACAGCGGCCGCAGCGGCCTCGGTGGCCAAGCCCTGCCCCCAGTGGGAACGTCCCAGCCGCCAGCCGACCTCAACCGCCGGCAGTACCTCCGGCAAGAAGTCGGGCACCGAAAGGCCGGTGAACCCAGCCAGCTCGCCAGTGGACCGGATCTCCACGGCGAACAGGCCGAAGCCCTGTGACTCCCACTCGCTCTCCCATGCCCGGACCCCGCCGCGAGTCTGCTGTTCGTCACGGACGCTGCCGTCACGGATCCACCGCATGACCTCGGGGTCGGCATTGACGGCAGCCATGGGCGCAACGTCTTCCTCGCGCCAGCGACGCAGGATCAAACGGGGAGTCTCAAGCGTGACCATCCAATCATTCTGGATCACAAATGGGCTCTCCGTCGTCGTCACCAGGCCCTTCCGATACACGCCCCAGCGGGTCGGCGGTGCCCCGGAGCTCCGGCATCCTGGTTCTTTCTTACTAGGAGGCATGGAACCCGTGGAATTCCGGCTGCTTGGCACGGTGGCGATCACCACCGATACCGGCGACGTCCCTCTCGGCCCCGCCAAGCGGCGCAGCCTGCTCACCGCGCTGCTGCTGAGGCCCAACTACCCGGTCTCGGTCGAGCAGCTGACGGCGGCTCTGTGGGACCTTGAACCGCCGCTCCACGCCCGCGGGGTCATCCAGGGCCATGTGTCGAAGCTGCGGACCTTGCTGGCGGCCGCCGGCGCCGAGATGTACGGGGTCGAGCTGATCACCCAGGGCGCGGGCTACGTCCTGCGGATGCCGGACACGCTGCTGGACGCGCACCGCTTCGAGGAGCTGGTGGCCCTGGCCCGGGGGCAGCGCGCCCCGGCCGATGCCGTGGCGATGTACCAGGAGGCGCTGTCGCTGTGGCAGGGGCCCGCGCTGGCCGACGTGCATCCGAGTCCGCCGCTCCAGGCCGCCGCGCACGCGCTGGAAGAGCTCCGCCTGGCTTCGGTGGAGCAGCTGGCCTCCGCGTACGCGCGGTTGGGCGAGCACGCCCGGGCCGCCACTGTCCTGCGCGCCGAGGCGGTTGCCCACCCGCTGCGCGAATCGCTGTCCGCCGCCCTCATGGGAGCGCTCCAGAAGGCGGGCCGCCGCTCGGAGGCGCTCGACTGGTTCCATCGCACCCGGCGGTTGCTCGCCGATGAACTGGGCGTGGACCCGGGCCGGGAACTGGCGGAGGCCTATGCCCTGGCCTTGCGCGGCGGTGAAGGAGACATGGCGGAGGCCACCGCGGGGGGCATGACGGAGGCCGCCGCCGCGGTTCCGGTTCCGCGCTCGGCCACCACGACGCAGGCCCCGCCTCCTGCCCCCGTACCGGATGCCGTTCCCCGGACCGGTGCGCCCGATCTGCTGCCGCGCGCGCCGCGCGGCTTCCACGGGCGGGCGGCGGAGCTCGCCGCCCTGTCCCGGGCCGCCGCGGGCGAGGCGCCCGTCTGTCTGGTCACCGGCCCCGCCGGGGTCGGGAAGACGGCCCTCGTGCTGCAGTGGGCACACCACGGCCGTGCCGGTTTCCCCGACGGGCGGCTCTACGCCGACCTGCGCGGCTTCGGCGACACGGGCGAGCCGGCCCTCATCGAGGTGCTGCGCGAGTTCCTGCCGGCGCTCGGTGTCGCGCAGCGCCGGATACCGGAGTCGGCGAGCGGCGCGGCCGCGTTGTTCCGGTCGCTCGCCGCCGACCGCCGGCTGCTCGTCGTGCTGGACAACGCGCGGGACTCCGAGCAGGTCCGGCCGCTCCTGCCGGGCGGGGCCCGTTGCGTCACCGTCGTCACCAGCAGACACCAGTTGCCGGGGCTGATAGTCACCGACGCGGCCCGGCCCGTGCCCGTGGACGTGCTCGGGCCGGAGGACGGCACGGCGCTCCTCGCCAAGGTGCTCGGCAGGGAACGGGTGCTCGCCGAGCCGGTGGCCGCGCGACGGCTGGCCGAGCTGTGCGGCGGGCTGCCGCTCGCGCTCCGGGTGGCCGCCGCCAGGCTGGCGCAACGGCCCGGCCGGTCGCTGGGCGGGATGACCGCCGAGCTGTCCGACGAGACACGTCGGCTGAGCCTGCTGGACGTGGAGGACACCGGCGTGCGAGCGGCGCTGCGCCTGACGCTGCAACAGCTCCCCGGGCACGTCTCCCGTCAGTTCGCCCATCTCGGCCGCCACCCCGGCACGCACATCGACCGGTATGCGGCGGCGGCCCTGGCGGGCACGGACCCGGCAGCCGCCGAGACCGCCCTGGAGCGGCTGGCCGTCGCGCACCTCGTCACGGAGACGGCGCCCGGCCGCTGGACGCTGCACGATCTCGTACGGCTCTACGCGCGTGGCCTGGACTCCGGACCCGATGCGCTCAGGCGTGTGCTCGACCACTACATCGCCACGGCCCTCGCGGCTGTGGCGGCGGCCGAGCCCGGCAACGAGGAGTGCTTCCCGATGCCGGTGGATTTCCTGCCGCCCGCCGTCGTGCGGGAGTTCGGCGACCGGTCCGCCGCCGTGGCCTGGTACGCGGCCGAGAGGGACGACCTCACGCTGGCGGTGGCCGCGGCGCGCGCCGCCGGTCTGCACGGCAGGACCTGGCGGATCGTCCTGACGCTGTGGCCGCTGATCGTCTGGCGCGTGCGGGACGGCTGGGTTCCGCTCCTGGAGACCGCGCTCGAGGCGGCACGGGCGGATGCCGATCCGTACGGAGAGTCACGGGTGCTGAACGTGCTCGGCTGGGTGCTGATCGAGGAAGGGCGCATCGCGGAGGCGCTGACTCGCCTGGGGGCCGCCTCCACACTGGCCTCCCGGGCGGGCGACCTGGTCGCCGAGGCGAACGCGCTGATCGTCCTGGCCGTGGCGCAAGCGGCGCTCGGCGACCCGGACGAGGCCGCGGAGATATGCGAGCGGGCGGTGGAACTGGCGCGCAAGGCCGGCGACAGGACCATCGAGAGACTGGCCATGCAGCACCTCGCCCGGCATCGGGTCGACGCCGGGGAATGGCGCCCGGCCCTCGACACGGCGACCGAGGCCCTCGCCTTCGACGATCGATCGGGCACCGCCGACGTGCCCCGAATACTGCTGCTCATGGTGAGGGGAGAGGCGCTGCTGGGGCTCGGGGACGAGGCCGAGGGCATCCGGCAGCTCGACCTGGCGGCCCGGGAGGCGGAGTCGTCCGGCTACGAGGACGGCGCGGTACGGGCGCTCGGCGCACTGCTGCGGGTGTCGGAGGACGAGGGGTTCCGGGCACGGTACGACGCGGCGCTGGGGCGGCTCACGGCCCGCCCGTGACCGTGCGTCGGCGGGCCGGTGGGACGCGCGTGAACGGAACACCGGGGGGCTCCTCAGCCTTCACCGTTCGCGCCCCGAAGGTCGTCACCGCCAAGGCAGCCCCCGGCGTCCGCCAGTGCGACGGCACGGAGATGCCCTGACTCCGTGCCGCACCGCTTCCCGGGGGAGCGGTGCGGGCACGTGCTCATCCCGCGAAGAACGCCCACGCCAAGCCGTGCTGGGTCACGTCACACCCATCCGTCATGCTCGGCGACAGCGTGAACGTCCCGCCCACTCGGGCAATGCTGTGCCGATGCTGGTGGGAGCAGGCGAGTGGGGATGACGGCTCAGAAATCGTCGGCGCCGTTGCGCAGCTCGTGCGTCCAGTAGCCGGTCGCCCACTTCGCCGGGTCGACGGCGATGCCACCGCCCGGAGCCTTCACGGCGGCCATGCCGCCGCCTCCCTGGAGCGTGACCGAGAAGGCCGTCACGGGCTCGGTGTTCTCCTCGCGCCCACCGTCCGACACCTTCACCACTGCGTAGGCGGGGGCACCGGCGGTGAGCACGACGGGCGTGGCAGGCTTGCTCTTGGCGACCGGCGGCACGTTCTCCCGGTGGCTTTCGAGGAACTGGATCTCCGGGAAGCCGTTCAGCTTGCAGCTGTGGCCCGAGGTGTTCTTCGCCGTCAGGACGATGTGGGTGTACGGCGGCCCGCCCTGGTAGGCGGCACTGATGGAGACGTTCTTGGCGGTGCAGACGGGCGTGCTCGCGACCGCCTGCCCGGTGGAGGCCTTCGCGGTCCCGGCGCCCCGCGCGGTGCCGCCGTTCTTCCCGCTGGCGGTGCCCTGCGCGGACTGCGCCGACGAGGGCGCTGATGCGGCGGTGTCGGCCGCCGGTCCGGAGGACTTCGTGCCGGAACCGTCCTCGCCGCAGGCGGTGAGGGTCAGAGCGAGCACGGCGGTGGCCGTGGCGGCGAGGACCGTGGTGGTGCGGGTGTGAAACGCGCGCATGGGAATTCCCTTGGGGTTGAGCGTGCGGCAAACGCCTGGTTCTCTCCGGCGAGCCGCGCCTGAACTGAAGGAATTCATGAGTCTGGGGACCGCCGCTAACGTTCTGCTGCCGTGGCGCTGACGTCCCGCTGGCGTCCACCGACCGACCCGTCGAAGAGACACGTCGCGAGACCGCCTCGCCCGGGCACGGTCTCGGGACGGCGGCGAAGAACAGCCATGTTCCCGGAACCCCTCCATCGGCGACTCCGGTGCGGACCTGCACGACAGCCAGGCCCTCATCCCGCCGGTGCAGGGCATACCGCCCATCCGGTCCTGGCGAGGCCCGGCGGAGACGCCGACCCGACCAGCTCCACGGTGACAGGGCGCCAGTCAGGTCTGTCTCTCGAGAAACATCCGCATTTCACGACCGGGCTCAACTCCGCGCCACGGCGCTCCCTTACGCGCTGCATCAGGTGCATGTGGGACGCCTGATATCCCGGAAATACTTTTGGGGCAGGCGATATACATGCACCGGAACAGGGCGGCCCCGCTCCAAAAATAGGCAGCGACAAATCCTCCCTGCGAAGGCTATTGTCGTTTCCGGCACCACCGTCGATTGCCGCACACTGCACCGTCGCACCCCGGAAAGCGGAGGATGAATTCCGGCGATCCGACACGACGCGGCAGCACCGGTGCCTCGACAGCGTCATCAGCCGGGTCGGAGACCTGCTCATGAAGTACACCCGTTATTGCCGTTCCCTGTTGTCCACATCGGCGTCGGACGTGGACCGGTACCCGAAGAGCCACCACTCGGGCGCCGATATGTGTGTCGTAGACCTAGAGGATTCCGTTCCGCACCGGGACAAGGAGGAGGCGCGCAGGCGGGCCGAGTTGTTTTTCACCGGCACCTCGGCCGCGGCCACCCGGTGCGGGATACGTATCAACTCCGTGATAGAGCCGGACGGGCTGCGTGATCTGCTGGCCCTGCGGCACTATGCCGTCAAGCCGGCCGTGGTCGTGATCCCCAAGGCGGAGTCGGCGCGCGACATCGAGATCGTCGAGCGCGTCCTGCATGGATCCTGTCCCGAGACCCAGTTCTTCGCCGTGGTGGAGACGCCACGGGGACTGGAGAACGCCGGCCGGATCGCTGCCGCGTCGCCTCGGCTGCGCGCACTGGTCTTCGGCGCTGCCGACTACTCCTTCGACGTAGGGGCCCGGCTCGCCTGGGACCCTCTGCTCCATGCCCGCGCCCGGCTGGTCAACAGCGCCCGGGCCGCGGGCATCGACGTGGTGGACGCCCCCTTCTTCGCGTTCGCCGACGCCGCCGGACTGAAATACGAGGCAGCGCTCTCCCGGGACCTCGGGTTCAGCGGGAAGATCGCTGTGCACCCTCGTCAAGTGCCCGCCATCAACGAAGCGTTCTCGCCCGATGCCGAACTGCTGGAGAAGGCCCGCAGGGTCGTCGCGGCGGGCCGGGCGAGCGGCGACGGCATCGCCGTCGTGGACGGCGCGATGGTGGGGACCCCGTTCTTCGAGGCGGCCCGACGGCTGGTCGAAGAATTCGGCACGACCGAACCATCCGTCTTTCCTTCGGTAAGCGGGAGTCAGCAGTGAGCATCGAAACGCACGAAATCCAGAACTGGCAAGGGCCTCGGCAGTACCGCAACAGCGAGAAACTGCTGGCCTCCTCCGACCCCTATTGGCAGGCCGCCGCGGACCACGGTCTGATCGATATCCACGTCGAAGCCGAATCGAACAACCGGCTGTTCGTCCGCGAATCCGGTCATGAATTCATCAACATGTGCTCGTGCTCCTACCTGGGTCTGAACTACCACCCCAAGGTGGTACAGGGAGCGATCGACGCACTGGAGGAGGCCCGCAGTCTGGGCCTCTCGCTGGCCAACACGCGCATCCGGCACGACCTGCTGTTCCGCCTGGAGGAAGAACTCGGCGAACTGTTCGGCGCGTTCATCCTGCCCGGCGTCACCTGCAGCGTGCTCACCGCCGGCATCCTGCCGCTCCTGGCCTCCGGCCATCTGGCCCCGGGCGGCCCGCGGGTGATGGTCTTCGACCGGATGTGCCACTTCTCCATGGCGTACGTGAAGCCGATCTGCGCGGACGAGACGCTGGTGCTGACCAGCCCGCACAACGACCTCGACTACCTCGAGGACGTCTGCCGCAGGTATCCGAACGTCGCCTACGTCGCGGACGGCGCGTACTCCATGGGCGGCGCGGCCGCCCTGGACGGGCTGCGGGAACTCCAGGAGCGCTACGGGCTCTTCCTCTACCTGGACGACTCCCACGGGCTGTCCATCTTCGGCGAGCACGGCGAGGGCTACGTCCGTTCCCATCTCGGCGTCAATCCCCTGACCATCATCGTGGCGACCCTGAGCAAGGGGTTCGGCTGCGGCAGCGGGGCGGTGGCGATGCTGGGCGACCGGCGGGCCCAGAGCCTGCTCATGCGCCATGCGGGGCCGGTCGGCTGGTCGTCGAACATGGAGATCCCCATCGTCGGCGCGGCCCTCGCCTCCGCCGCGCTGCACCGCTCTCCCGAGCTCGGCGAGCTGCAGCGCCGCCACCAGGGCAACATCGACTACTTCGACGAGCTGTTCCCCACCGCGCACGCGGGCAACGGCCTGCCCGTACGCCGGATCGACGTCGGGGACGCCGACCGCGCGGTGAAGCTCTCGGCCGAACTGTACCGGCGCGGCTACTACAGCTCCGCGGTGTTCTTCCCCATCGTCCCGCGCGGTGAGGCCGGCCTGCGGATCATGCTCCGGGCAGACCTCGGCCGGGAACAGATCGCCGCCTTCGTGGAGGACGTCAAGGACGTCACCGGCGCGGACCACTGAGACAGGGAAAGAAGGCGGGCATGGACGAACCGGCGATCACCGGCTACCGGCGGGTGGGGGAGCAGCGGTACCGGGAGCAGGTCGGCTTCCATTTCGAGGACTTCACCGTCGGCGACGTCTTCGAGCACCGGCCGGGCCGCACGGTCACCGAGATGGACAACGTCCTGATGAGCATGCTCAGCATGAACGCCGCGCCGCTGCACATCGACGCGGCGTACTGCGCCCATACCCAGTGGGGCCGTCCGCTGGTCTCCAGCCTGGTGACGCTGAGCATCGTGGGCGGCATGGCGGCGCGCAGCACGAGCGGCCGCGCCATCGCGAACCTGGGGTGGGAGCACATCCGGCTGCCCGCCCCGGTCTTCACCGGCGACACGCTCTACGCGGAGAGCGAGATCCTCTCCAGGCGCCTCTCCCGGAGCCGCCCCGGAGAGGGCATCGTGGGCTGTCGTACGACCGGGAGCAAGTCGACCGGAGAAGTGGTGCTGACCTTCGAGCGGAGCTTCCTCGTGCCGACACGGGCCAAGGACATCGGCGACCTGACAGGCTACTGACGGGCAACTCATCAACCACGGACGGGCCACCGGCCGGCTAGTGACGGGCTGCGGACACCCATGGACAACCCCTACGGCAAGATCCTCTCCGTCCCCGGGGCACCCGGCTTCGTGGCGGCAGGGTTCGTGGCGCGGCTGGCGCACCTGATGACGGTGCTGGGCACCGTGTTCCTCGTCTCCTCGGACACGGGCTCGTACGGTCTGGCCGGCCTGGTGTCGGCCGCGTACGCGCTCACGTACTCGGTGGCCAGCCCCCTGCTCAGCCGCCGCGTGGACCGGCAGCGGCAGAGCAGGGTGCTCGCCGTCACCACGCTCGCCAACGCGGTGAGCCGGGCGGGGTTCCTCGCCGCCGTCCAGTGGGGTGGCCCGGCGTGGAGCCTGGTGCTGCTCTCCGCGCTCTCGGGCGGCACCATGCCGGCGATCGGTTCGCTGATCCGCGCGCGCTGGAGTCACTTGCTGCACGGCTCGCCGTTGCTGCACGCCGCCCTGGCGTTCGAGTCGGTGGTGGACGAGGTGATCCTCGTCGTCGGCCCCATCGCGGTGGCCGTGCTGGTCACGGGTGTCGCCCCCATGGCGGGGCTGGTACTGGCCCTGGTCTGCACCGTTGCCGGCCAGACGGCGCTGGCCCTTCAGCCGGGCACCGAGCCGCCGGTCGCCGACGCGGGCCGGCACGGGCGCGGCACCGCGCTGACGGCGCCCGGTCTCCCCCTGCTGATGGTCACGTTCATCGCCGTGGGTACGGCCGGGAGCATCATCGACCTGGGTGTCGTGGCGTTCACGGAGGAGCACGGTGCGAAGGCGGCGAGCGGTTGGGTCCTGGGGCTGCTCGCGCTGGGCAGTGCCGTGGCCGGTCTCTGGTACGGCGCCCGCCCGTGGTCGTCACCGCCGGAGCGTCGGCTGGCCGCCACGCTGCCGCTGTTCGCGGGCGGCACTCTGGTGTTCGCCGTTGCGCCCGGAGTCGCTTTCCTGTTCCCCGCGGCGGTCCTGCTGGGGCTGACCATGGCCCCGGCGCTGATCGCCGGGTTCTCGGCGGTCGAGCGCCATGTGCCCCGGCACCGGCTCACCGAGGGCATGGCCCTGGTGACCACCTCGATGGGCATCGGCATCTCCATCGGCTCCGCGACGGCGGGCAAGGTGGTGGACCTGTGGGGCACGAGGGCAGCCCTGGGGTGGGCCGGCTGCTGGGCTGCGGCGGCGGCACTCGCCGGTCTGATGACGGCCCGGCGACTGCGGCGGGCCACGCCGGCCGCCGGAGAGCGTGAGCACGCCCGGACCGGGTGAGAAGTTCTTCGGCTCCGTGGATCAGGCCCTCAAGGTCAAAGCTGCGGAGGCGAACACCGAGTCCCCCGGTCTGGGCGGCGATCGAAGCGAGGATGGAGGAAGCCGGGCTGCGATTGCATCCCGACAAGACCAAGCTCGTCCACCGCAAGGACACCCGACGGCGGGGCTCGGCTGAGCACACGTCGTTTGAGCAGCCCGGGCTCGCCAGCGGCCGTACAACCGCCGGCGACAGCTGGGCCAGGGGATTCGAGGTGGTAGGGGCCACACAGGCACCGGCACCCGCCGGTCTCATGCTGCTCCCACCGGAACAGCGCGGCCAGGTGCAGCACGAGCAGGGGATCACTCACCGGCCGACTCCCGCGGCAGGGCAGAGCGGCAGCGCCTGTGAAGTGGGGGTGTTGGGGTCAGTACCTGTCCCTGAGCCGCGCATGACAGGAGTGGCTGCGTAGGTGAGACGGAGAGCGGCTGTACGTCGATGGGGAGAGCAGCTGCCGAGTCCGGGGCCGAGGAAATGTCGGCCAGAACCAAGAGCAGTGCGCAGAGCCGACGCGGCAACATCGCCTGCTTCGTCCCCGCGAGGGCGGGATCTTCGGGCATCGCGCGGCGGCGGTCTCTGGCGATGCGGCCACTGATCAAAGTAGAGTGTGGCTTCATTATGAAGCACGTACATAAACCTGGCCTGGCCCGCGACCCTGATGGCTTCCTCTACGACCCTGGCGTCCGGGACTCCATGCAGGCGTTCGCGGCGGGGGACGACACCCTGGCACTGGAGACGGCCGCAGCCGTCCGGTCGGCCTCACAGGCGGTCGACCGGCTGCGTTCGCACGGTGCGGGGGGACGGGGGCTCAGCGCGGGGGCGCTCGACGTCCTCGCACGACTGAGTACGGCCACGGACCAGGGCCTGAGCATCGGCGAACTGGCCCGCGCGGCAGGGGTGAGTTCCCGCAACGTCACCGGCCTGGTCGACACGCTCGAGCGTGACGGGCTGGCGCAGCGGGTCCAGGACCAGCACGACCGCAGGTCGGTACGAGCCACGATCACACCAGCCGGCCTCGACTGGCTGGACAACTTCCGGCAGCCGACGCAGCGCGCCATGTCCGCCGTCTTCCAGAACTTCACCGAAGACGAACTCGCCCGGTTCCGCGACCTGTGCCTGCGCATGGTCGAGAACCAGCAACGCATTGAGCAGTACCTGAACGCACCCCGGCGCGACGAGCCGCCGACTTCCTGAACCGACACCGACGGAGCATCGCATGACCACCGACTCAGCCAACACGGCCGCCCGACGCGCCGTCAGGGCCTACCACGAGGCCCGTTTCCGGGGAGACGTCACCACGGCCGCTGCCCAGATCGGCGAAGGCTTCAGCTTCCGCAGCCCGTTCATCACCTCCGACAGTCCGACCGGCCACCTCGACGGCCTGGACGGGCTTCTGGGCATCGTCACCGGCGTAGAGCTGATCAGCGAGCTGTACGGCAAGACCGAGGCCACCCTGCTCTACGACGTCCACACCATCCCGGCCGTCGGCATCACCCAGCACACGGCCGAGCACTTCCAGCTCCACGACGGCCGGATTACCTCCATCACGCTCATCTTCGACTCCGCCCCCTGGCAGGCCATCATGTCCGCGGCTGGCCCGACCCGCGACGAGGCAGTCCCCATGGCGTGACCGGCTTGCTTCGTCCTGCCCGACTACGTCGTGGTCACGTGGGCGGTCTGCCCTGTCCATCCGCGCCCGGCCCGGGGCCGGATCCACCTGTGCCCACGCCGCTCGGGGATGATGGCGCCGGGGCGGAGGCCAGCCAGGGCGCTGCCGCAGCCCAACAGGCTCTCGAGGAGGCCGCCCGCCTCGACTCCCGCCTGAATACCCTGCTGGGCTGCCGCCCGCTTGTACCGCACCGTCGCGGTGGAGGAGCGTCTGGGAAGCGGATCTCGCGACAAAGCACCCGGCTACGGTCGCCGCTCGAGACTTTCGAGACCGTGGGCAAGCACTCCCGACCTGGACCGCCGAATCAGCCCTCCCGCGCCGTCCTAGGCCGTGTCTGATGGGTCGGTGACGTGCTGATGGGTGCGTCGTTCGTGGTGATGCGGGGCGGGGTGATCTCAGCGACGCGGAGTGGGCGCGGTTGCAGCCGTACGTGCCGAGGAACGCTGGCCGGGGCGGGCGGTGGCAGTGTTATCGGAGGGTGATCAACGGCGTCTTGTTCCAGTTGCGCACCAGGATTCCGTGGCGCGATCTGCCGCCACGGTTCGGAAAGTGGCAGACGGTGTACGACCGTCACCGCCGATGGTCGGCGGACGGCACATGGGAGACGAGGGGTGTATCGACTGATCGCTGGTCAGCGCGGACTCCACTGTCTGTCGCGCCCATCAACATGCCGTCGGAGCCCGCAAGCGTGCTCCCCATGTCCCTGGGGAGCGGACTTGTCCGACACGGCACCGGGATGATGAGGCGCTGGGCCGATCGCGAGGCGGCTTCACCTGCAAGATTCATCTGGCGTTCGAGGGCGGACGGCGTCCGCTCGCGTTCGTCATCACCCCCGGGCAGTGGGGTGACGCCCCGCAGCTGATCGAGGTACTGGACCGCATCGGCGTCGCCCGAATGGGTGGTGGGCATCCCCGTACCCGTCCAGATGACCTGTGTGCCGACTGGCCTACAGTTCCCGCCGGATCCGTCGCTATCTGCGCCGTCGGCAGATCAAGCACACCATCCCCGAGCCGGCCAACTAGCGGTCCAACCGCCAACGCCGGGGCAGCGCGGGCAGCCGGCCCACAGGCTTCGACAAAGAGATCTACCGTCGCCGCAATGAAGCGGAGCGAACCATGAACGCGATCAAAGGCTTCCGGGCGGTGGCCACTCGCTACGAGAAGCGCGCCTATGTTTCACGGCAGTGTGCTGGTGGCCGCGATCCGGCTGCAACGGCCGGCAGGCCCCTCGGGCGTGGGTGGGTCCAGCGTGCGTGCCGTGCCGAGGAACCTGCTGAGTCGCACGGTGTGGCAGCCAGGCTCGATGCCAGTGGAGCCGTGTCATTGATCCAGAATGGTCTCTGAAATCACAACCAGAGTGAGTTTCCGCCAAATTGTTTTGACGGGCTTTCCGTCTTGACTCTGGTCGACCGGTTCCTTGATTGCCGGTTATGGGTTATCGGTCTATGGAAACATCAGAGACAGGGAGTCGAATGATGACAGGCGAGAGATCAAGCAGACGATCCGGAAGAGCCTGGGCTCGCCGTGCGATCCGTGGCTTTCTGGCTGTGAGTCTTGTCGCGCCCGCAATGCTCGCGGCCTCGGACACTGCCCTGGCTGCTCCCGCCGGCGAGCGTGCGGTGTCTGGCCGCTTCTACACCGACGGCGTGAGCATCCGCAACGCGCCGAGGTCCGGCTCGACCATCCGAGGGCTCGGGTACCGCAGCCACAGCGTTACTGTGCACTGTGGGACCCCTGGCCCCCTGGAGACGTACTGGTGGCGTATCACCAACAACACGACTGGTGTGCGCGGCTACATCGAACAGGGAGACGGCGGTCCTTCGAGGAATCCCGGGAGGTGCTAGCGTCGCCGCTCCATGATGGCCCGTCGAATTCTCTTGCGGGTCGTTTCGGAGTTCAGCCAGCTGAAGCCGTCGGCACCTGGCTCAGCTCCGCCTGAATCAGACACTTCGCCTGCGTCAGGGCCAGAGACGGCAGGACCTGGGCACTGTGCGGATCCTTGTCCGAGTCGTAATACGTCATGATGGCGATGACGGTGCCCACGCGTACGGTCATTCTGATGCTTGGTCCGGCGTAGGCAGCCCGCGGCTCGGCGTAGGCCACGCTCTTCTTCACCGACCCTTGGCATGGAGATCTCGGAGGCCCCGCCCGCCACGGATTCCCTTCTCTCCTCGAAGGCAGTACCCGCTACCTCCCGGGCGGGACACGCAGCCAGGATCCAGCCCACACCGCCTGAGTTGCCAGGGGCCCTGTACTGCACGGTGCCCAGGATCCAATGCAACCTGCAGCCCTTAGGGCCACCACCATCCGGGCACCGCTCTTTCCGGGGTACCTCCCGGGCTCTCAGTTGCACATGTCCTGACGTCCAGCCCACCAGCATGCTCTGCAGATCCGGAAGAGCCTTTCTCAGGGCCTCGGCGTCGAGCACTGTGCCGGTACCGCTCGCGCGGCCTGCGTCCCGCGTGTTGTTTTCGGCGGGATGAATGAGAGCCAGTGGGACGGCGAGTTCGGGAGCCATTTGTGATCTTGTGAATACGGGTCGGGTATCCCCGCCCAGAGAGCTGATGAACATCAAGCGCTTCCCTCCATCGAGTGACCACAGCTCTGGACAGGGAAAGCGCGGCTCCCTGGCACTGTCAGGGCAGGTCGGAGATGTTGGTGCCGGGTGGTAGCAGGAGCCCTTCGGGCGCTGTATGCAGGCCGAAGCGTGGGGGATGGGTGAACGTCGCGGTACGGGAGAAATCGACGGTGCCGCCGGTGAAGCGGGCGGGCGGGACTGTGACGTGGAGCCTCTGGAGGCGGTGCTCGCCGAAGTCCATGACGGTGCCGGTGAAGGTGGAGCCGGCGAAGTCGATGAGACCGTCGGAGAACTCCGCGTCCTCGAAGCGGATCTCTCCGTCACTGAAGGCGGCATCCCGGAAGTTCACACGGGCGCCGGTGAAGCGGGCGCTGTCAAAGGTGACCCAGCCGCCACTGAAGACGGCCCGGTCGAAGCGTACGGAGCCGCTGCGGAACTCGGCGAGGCGGAAGTAGATGCAACTCCCGCTGGCGAATTCGACCTCATCGAAGACCACCTGGTCTCGATCGTGGCCGACGAAGAGCGCGTTGAGGAAGATTATGTCGCCGCCGGTGAAGCGGGCGCCGCGGAAGTACGCCTCGTCGAGCACGGCGCCGGTGAAGTCGAGATCGTACCCCTGCCAGGATTCGGGTGAGTCGTCTCGCAGATGGGCGGCGATGAGCCGGAGGACGGTCTTGCGTATCTCACGTTCGCGTTGCCAGGCGACGAAGGCCGGCTCGTCGGCTGGAGGATCAGGCGCATGGGGCATCCTCAGGTAGCCGCATAGCACGTCGATACAGGTCTGACGCTCCTGGCGCCACTCGTCGGCGAGTCGGGCCATGGCAAATGCACCTGCCATCCGAGCCGCTGGTTGATCGGCGCCGAGCTGATCGGCTGCGGCCCCGAACCGGTCGGTGAAGGCCCTGCCGCGCTCACGCTCCTCAGTCACTTCATTGAGGTGCTGGCGCCGGTAGCCGACGACCAGAGCCACCACGCCGCCGGCTCCGGCGACGATCGCCAGTGCGATCTTGATGCCGTCGTAAATATCTCCGGGCTTGAGTGGTCCGGCCACGTGCAGCCGAGGTGTACCCAGAAGCAGCCAGAGCACTGCCGCGACGATGCCGACGGTGAAGGCGGACAGCAACAGCACAACAGCAACGTGCAGGCTCAACGACCAACGCATCACGCTTCGAGGATCTGGACCTGAACGCTCGCCCCTGGCCGCCACACCGTCAGCCTAGGAGCGGCATCAAGATCAAGGAATGGCGTCGGAAAGAATTGCCGCCGGAGCGACACCAGTCCGCCCAATCGTCCCCGAGTCCTGCGAACAGCCGCTCCGCTCCGACGGCCGTCCAGCTCAACGTGTGTGACGACCAGAAGCCGGCTGGAACGACCTCTGGGCGGGAGGATTCAGCGTCGAGGAGTGGCTCTCCATCTCGTCGCTCTGGTGGCTCCGAATCATCCTGCCGAAAACACGCGCGTCACTCACAGCACTGGCCCCCTCGCGGGAAACCGCCTCACCGCCACTGCATCCGGTCGCTGACAACGTCAACCCCGCTGCCAGCATCCACATGCGGAGTATGGCCCAGGCCAAAGGCGCCGCACGAGACCCCCTTTCCAGCACCCGTCTCGTGCATATGCAGCCGAGCATAGAAGGCCCGGGTATCCGCGAAACGATCACCCCAGCTCAGGTAGGCGATCAATGGTTGCCCGCTCCACCGCAGGTCAGCCGCAAGACTGCCCCGCCCCTGCGGCAATGACCTCCACGCACGCGTCGGAGTGCAGCAGGCCAGGCAGCGGCTCACCGCGCCCCGCCCGCCGCTGGGATCACCGCATGGCAACAGGGCAGAGAGCCGTTTCCCTTGACTGGCTCCTCTGCTCGGTCTCAGCCACAGACCCAGCTTCGGCCTACCGAGGGTGGGTGGGTACTCCTGGGGATGCGCGTTGGGGCTGACGGTGATGTCGTCCGGCCAGACCGTGAGCTGAAATCCCTGATCCGCAGCGCGGATCACGTGGTGCACGTTGCCGGCTCCACCCCGTCCCAGCAGGAAGAGCTGGTCGTCGCGGTGCACCAGATCAGCCCGCAACCAGGCGCCGAACCCGTCTCAGTTGGTGAATCCCCACGCACCTCCAGCAGCCCACCAGCGCCGGCGCCAGCGTCCGGTCCGCCTTGTGCGCGGCCCTGGCCACCGACGCGTACAGCCGCCGCTCCGCCACCGTGCAGGCCTCCGACACCTGCCGGGCCAGCACCGAGATACTCGACAGCAGCACCCGGTTCTTGTGCAGCCACGTCACCGCGGGGTTGAACAGCGCCACCGGCCCTTCGGTGTGCCTCCACTCCCGCCCGTATGAACCCTGGCATCAGTTCGTCGGCGCGTTCATCGCGTCACGGTGTTGAGGCGAATGTGCCCAGTGCGGGATGAGCTGGGGTGCCGTGGGCGCACGGGAAGAGGCCTCGACCATCCGTATGTGGTGGGTGGCCGGGGCCTCGCGTTGCTCTTACAGCTTTACGCGCCAGTCTCCTCGAGCGAGGAAGGTGGTTCCGTCCTGCCTGATGAAGACGCGGGTGCCGCGCACGGGTAGCTCGCCGCGGCTGAGCCAGTCCAGGCGGATGTCGTCGAGGAGGTCCCAGAGGCGGCGGGGGCCGCCCTGGTGGACTTCGGGGTTCTTCTTTCCGCGGCCGACGGCGCGGGCCCATGAGCCGTCCGCGTGTGCCATGAGCGCGATGCGCTGCGCCCCCTTCTCGGTGAATTCGTGCTCGATACCCGGGGCGGTCACTTCCAGCATTGACGCGAGGTCCCATGCGTCGGTGACGTGGACGACGGGGTACCGGCCGATGGTGATCTCCTCGCCGTCTTGTTCGCGCGCGGTGGCGAGCAGGCTTGCGAGCTGGGGCGGGTAGTCGGCGCCGTGGCGGGTGCGCATGAAGCCGGCCCGGTCCCAGGAGATGCGGCCGGCGGCGCGGCCGGACTCGTCCTTGGTCGCGGTGATGATGAGCGAGGTGCCGGCGATCGTGGCCACGAGCCGGCCGCCGGGCCGCAGTGCAGCGATCCAGCTTTCGGGGACCGGCCGCACGCCGACAGTGGCGATCAGGGCGTCGCCGCCGCCTGGTAGCTCGCCGGTGGCGTCGGCGGCGAGGATCGTCGGGTTGAGGCCGATCTCGTGGAGGCGGGTGCGCGCTGCCTCGACGAGGTAGGGGTCGACGTCGATGCTGGTGATCTGCTTGTCGCTGAGCCGGTGGGCGAGCATGCAGTCGGCGACGCCGGGCCCGGTCCCGATGTGCAGCACGTTGTCGGCGTCGCCGATCTTGGCGTGCTGGAACATCTGGATATTGAGGCTCGGCAGGGTCGAGGACGACGTCGGCAGCCCGCGCGGCCGGTCGTCCTCGGTGGCGAGGTCCGCGTGCAGTGCGCCCACACTGGTGACGAGCGTGGTGTCGCTGTACGCGGCGTCGAGCCATCGTGACGCGTCGGACGGCCCGTCCCGGAGCACCCATCCGCCGGCCCCGTCCCGCTCCCACCACCGCGGAACGAGGGTGTGCCGCGGCGTGCGGTGTCGACGGGCACCTGCTGTTTTCCCTCCAACGACAAAAGCCCCCCCAGTACCGGCATGAGGTCGGCACCAGGGGCGCATGTGCGTGTCGGTGGGCAATCGTCTGCCGAGCAGCGCGGCCGCGAGGCCTGCGCGGACCGATGGCCCCAGGTGTGCGCGGCCGAGATGGGCGCCAGCACAGGTGGGATCGAGCAGCCGCCCGGAACGCCCTGCATCCGCACCAGCTTCCGGATAAGCCCTCCTCCGGCCCCGGCGGCTTCAGCTGACTTTTCAGATGCGCGCGGGCACTGACATCGGCCGGGGCGCTCCCCGGAGACGGCGAGGGGTTACTGGTGGCGTAGCGTGTGCAGTTCACAAATGTCGGGGTCTGTGGTGAATCGGTAGATGCGGGGCTTCTCCCTGCTGCCGGTGACGCCGAAGCTGAATTTCCGGTCCGGCTGCTCGAAGTCCCGGTTCCAGACCTGTTTGCCGCCTGTGAAGGACAGCGTGATGTCGTCGTCCATCCCGATGACCTTGTCTTCCGGTGTGAGCTTCCAGGTGCCGGAGCCGCCGCCGGTGTGCTTCGGGTCGTCCGGATAGTTGAACTCGGGCCAGTCACTCGCGCTGAACGTTCCATCAGCGCGGAGGGTGACCGTCCCGAACGGGTCAGCCTTGTAGGTGCCGACCATGTCCTGGCTGGTGAGCCCGCCCGGCCGCCTGCCCTCGTCGCCGCACGCAAAGTAGCGGGCGCACCCGGTGCTCGTGATCGATGTGGCTACTACCAGCGCGCATATCGTCCCCACCGCATGCCAACGCATCCCGGCCCCCTCGAATCGTGCCAAAAGCTGTACAGGTCAAGCATCCCAGAGCCGAGTTTCTGCACGTCACCAGGGGTGCCTCACACACCTCCCCCCCCGGACTGGAGCCAGTACTGCGTTCCAAACCCCGGCCAACGCTGCGGTCCACAGAACGCACCGATTCGGCCTGTCACCATCGGACACGGCTCGGTGATCCAGGGGCCCGCAAGGCCGCCCGCCGGCCAAAGGGTGCCACCGAAGTTGAGGTGGGAGAGGCGCTTGGTTAGGGTGCGGGCCGGGGGTGTGGAGATCATGGAAAACAGCAGGTCGGCCGGAGTCTTCCAGGATCTGGAGGACGACGCTCCGTCGGTGGTCGGGGACTACCGGCTCGTCGCGCGGCTCGGTTCCGGCGGTATGGGCAAGGTCTACCTCTCCTACACCCCGGCCGGCCGCCCTGTGGCGATCAAGGTGATCCGGCCGGAATTCGCCGAGGACCCGGAGTTCCGGCGGCGGTTCGCCGACGAGGTGGCGGCTGCCCGACGCGTCCAGGGGCTGTGCACGGCGCCGGTACTCGACAGCGACACCGACGGCCCGCGGCCGTGGCTGGCCACGGCATACGTGCCCGGCCCCACTCTGTCCTCCGCGGTCGCCGCCCACGGACCGCTCCCGGTGCCGACCGTGCTGCTGCTCGTCGCCGGTATCGCTGAGGCGCTGCAGGCGATCCACGGCGCTGGCCTGGTGCACCGCGACCTGAAGCCGTCGAACGTGCTGCTCGCCCCCGACGGCCCGCGCGTCATCGACTTCGGCATCGCGCGGGCCGCCGACGCCACGGCGCTGACCGCGACCGGGGTGGCTGTGGGGACGCCGTCCTTCATGGCGCCCGAACAGGCATCCGGTACCGAGGTCACCGCGGCGACGGATGTCTTCGCCCTCGGCCAGGTGGCCGTCTTCGCCGCGACAGCCGCGCCCGCCTACGGGGACGGACCCTCCCATGCCGTGCTCTACCGCATCGTCCACCAGGAACCGAACCTGTCCGCAGTGCCTGCGGAGCTGCAGGACCTCGTAGCCCGGTGCCTGGCCAAGGACCCGGGGCAGCGCCCGGCGCTGTCCACGGTCATCGAGCTGTGCCGCGCCGCGGGCGACGACACCCAGCTGCGGCGCGGCGAGGGCTGGTTGCCGGCCGGGGTCGCGGCGGGCATCGCGCAGCGGCCACCGGCTCCCGGCCCGGCGCCCACGGCCCCGCTCACCGTGGTCGTGCCGCCGTCCCCGCCCGCCCCACCGCCCTCGTACATCCCGAAGCCGTCCTCGCACGCTCCGAAGCCGCCACGGAAACGCACCACGCGTACCGTCCTGTTCACGGCCCTGGGCGCACTCGCCGTGACCGCCAGCGCCGTGGCGGGATACACCCTGACGAACAGCGACAGCACGGCTCCCGACGACATGACGCGGGTAAAGTCGCGGGTGGATTACCAGAAGATGACCCTGCCCGCCGGCAGCCACTTCGAGCTGGCCGACACGTCGCTCACGCCGCGTCAGGGCTACGCGGATGACATCTTCCTGCACTGTGCGGAGTCCGGGGGCTGCTACCTCGGCGCTGACAGGTCCCAGCTCATCCGGCTGGGCAGAGGCGAGAAGGGGTCACGCGAAACCTGCCGTAAGAAGGCCGGCTTCACCTCTTCCATCGACACGGACAAACTCAGCAAAGGATCGCAGATCTGCGTGCGTAACCAGCAGGGCTGGGCCGGTCTGCTCACCATCAAGAGCATGTCACTCATCGACATCCGCGACGCCTCCGTCGACTTCCACGTGGAAGCATGGATCGACGACTGAGACCGGCCGACCCGTAGCCGCTCGCAGAGCACAGCGGCGCCCGGTTGGAGCCCGGCGCGGCCAGCACAGCGGTGCATCCGGTCCGGCACATCGGCCACAGGGTGCAGTGTGTGTTGCTGTGGCGGCTGACCGGATCGTGGCACTGGAGGAAGCCTCCCGAATACCCGGTGGCCACGGCGGCCTGACGGCACCCAGGATCAAGATCGGCCGGCTTGACAACCCATTGGGAATCAATCCAGCAGCATTACCGGCGGGACCCCTACAGCCCCCACGGGCTCGGCATCCAGCCCGAGGCGTACGACCCGAAGCTGGACGTGGACTTCACCCCGCTGCGCGAGCCGGACCCGGCCGCGGCCGGCTTCGGTCAGGCCGCCTGAAAGGCCGGGGCCGGTCCGCAGCCTGGCACGAACCGGCACCTCGACATCTTGGCCACTCGCTGCGTTCCACCCTTCGCCCAGGCCCTGCCCGGTGAGGGGGCGGGCCAGGTGGGCTCGCAGGCCGGCCGCGTCGGTCTCCAGGTCTCCGCTCGTTCACCCACCTGGGGGCGGGGGCTGACCGGGCTGTTGTTGCGGTGCGCCGGGCGGGGTCAGGGGGGTGTGAGGGTGTCGAGCCGGGCGGCGAGGTCGGGGTGGGCGGTGGTCAGGTGGGGGCGGGCGGCGGCCAGGGGGGCGATGAGGTCGGCGGGGTCGTCGTGGGCGAGGGCCGCGTGGAGCTCGCTGAGCGGGCGGCGGGCGGCGGGGGGAAGGTCGGTGAGTGCGGTGATCTGGCCGGCGAGCCGGCGTAGATCTGCGGCGTTGCGGCGGGCCCAGGTGGCGGTGGTGCGGTCGGCGGCCCGGGCCTGGCGGGTGGCCTGGACGCGCTGTTCGCCGGTGGTCCCGGCGGGGCCGGGGCGGCCGCGCAGGTAGCGGCGCTCGGCGGCCTGGCGGCTGGCGACGCCGAGGGGGTGGGCGAGGTCGGCCCAGCTGGCGCCCGCGTCGCGGGCCGTTTCGATCAGACCGGTCTCCCACCCGGCGAGCTGCTCGCGGACCTGCCGCAGCAGCAACAGGGAGGCCAGCGCCTGCTCCGGTCCGGGACCGGGGGTATCGGGGATGTCCCTGGACTCTTGCCGGGCGACGCGTAGGGCGTCGTCTATGGCGTCAAGGGCCGCCGCGGCGGCGAGGAACGACGCCGGGCTGTGGGCGTCGGTGCTGGGCGGGGTCGGCTGGTCGGCCGGTTTCACGGGCACCTCCCTCGGATTGTCATCAGGCAGACGACATCATGTTTGTCATCCATTGGATGACATGTTACAACGGTGTCAGTGAGGCGCATTGGCAGTAACTGCCTGAACCTGCTGGAGGTGTTTTCACGATGTTGATGCGCACCGACCCCTTCCGTGAGCTGGACCGGCTGGCGCAGCAGCTGATGGGCCCGGGTACCTGGTCGCGGCCGTCGGCGATGCCGATGGACGCCTACCGCGAGGGCGACGAGTACGTGGTGGCCTTCGACCTCCCCGGCGTCAGCGCCGAGGCGATCGACATCGACGTCGAGCGGAACATGCTGACGGTCAAGGCCGAGCGGCGGCCGGTGGCGAAGGCCGACGACGTGCAGATGGAGCTGTCCGAGCGGCCGCTGGGCGTCTTCTCCCGCCAGATCGTGCTCGCCGACACCCTCGACACCGAGCACATCCAGGCCGACTACGACGCGGGCGTGCTCACGCTGCGCATCCCGATCGCCGAGCGCGCCAAGCCCCGCAAGATCTCCATCGGCGTCGGGACCGGCCACAAGGAGATCTCCGGCTGACACCGGCCGGACAGGTGCGGAGGACGGGCACCTGATCTCCCCCCTCACCCCGCCCTCCGCACCCCTGTGGGCAGTCCGAAGAAGTAAGGGGTGGCGGTTGAGATGACTCTGCGACGCGAAGCGTTCCTCGACCACGTGAAGGAACGCGGCGAGTACGGCACCGTGGAGGAAGCCGAGCGCGCGGCCCGCGTGGTGCTCGCCCTGCTTGACGCGCACCTGGTCGGCGAAGTCCGCGCCCAGCTGGCAGCCCGCCTGCCGGAGGGCTTCGCCCTGATCCTGCTCAACCCGCTGCAGAGCGCCGAACCGCTGTCCCCGGAGCGGTTCGTGCGGGCGACCGCAGCCTGGATCGAGGGCGCCACCGAGCAGACCGCGGCCTGGGACGTCAGTGCCGTCCTGTCCACGGTCGCCGACACCGCCGGCGACGACCTGCTGGGGCAGATCCTGCTCCAGCTCCCCGCCGGCTACGACCTCCTCTTCGGCCGCCCCCAGCCCACCTGACACCGGTGCCGCACACCGGCACCGCTCCACCCTGGCTTCACGAAAGGCATGCACCGCAGTGATCACCGACGTGCGCGTACCGTCTGAGCACCAGCAGCCGTACGGGACGGCGTACGAGCAGATGCTGGAGAAGGTCCGCTACGAAGGCGCCTACCCCACCCGTGAGAGAGCCGAGGAAGCCGTCCGCCTGGTCCTTTCGGGGCTGGGACGCCAGCTGACCGGCGACGAACGCGTCGACCTGGCCGCCTGCCTGCCCCTGGAGGCCGCACGCGTCCTGACCGCGCAGATCCCCGACACCCAGCCGCTGACCGGATGGGCCTTCGTCAAGGACCTCGCCGCCCGCTCCGGCGCCTCCCTGGCCACCACCCGGTGGGACACCGGCTCCGTCTTCTCCGCCGTCGCCGCCCACGCCGGCCCCGACCTCATCACCCGCATCCTCCACCAGCTCCCCACCGGCTACGCGCTGCTGTTCGGCCGCGCCGAACTCACCCCGGCCGCGTAAACGGGCACCCGGCACCCGGGGCCGCAACAGGGACCCGCCCAGACCCCCTCCGGCCGGGCTCGTAAACGCGGAAGCCCCCGATCCGCGTGATCGGGGACTTCCGCCCTGTCGCTCAACTGCCGACCAACCGTTGTGTAGCTGTGGGTGACGACCGTCGCGGGCGGTGATTCTCATAAAGGTCATTTATGAGAGACCGCCATCAAGGGTGCGACGAGCTACCGGGGCCTTGCCCCGGAGCGTGCCTCCAGGGGCTGCGCGTCCTGGAGGCACGCTCACACGTCGCGGCGCCTCACGACGAGAACGGCGAGTGCGACCGTGATCAGTGGCCAGAGCGCGTACACGATCCAGGATCCGGGGACCGTGGCGGTGTAGCCCAGGGATCCGGGATCCGGCTCCCAGGTTTGGACCAGGCGATTCCAGGCGGCCGACACCAGCGCGTGTTTGATGTCCGCCGACCACCGGTTGCTCTCCGAGAACATGGTGGGCAGCATCAGCAGGGTGAAGATGCTGGTGACCATGGTCCCGGC
This sequence comes from Streptomyces griseocarneus, assembly GCF_014655595.1. GTDB lineage: Bacteria > Actinomycetota > Actinomycetes > Streptomycetales > Streptomycetaceae > Streptomyces > Streptomyces griseocarneus. The sequence continues at coordinate 383,771 of NZ_BNBL01000005.1, forward strand.
GGCATGCCGGAGCAGAACACCGAGGCCCAGACCGACCAGAGCACAGACCGGAGCCAGCAACACGGATGCCACCAGCGCCCGGAACACCCCGGGGTGGGTGATCGGAACCCCGGCATGGTGCCCGTCCAGGATGGCCTGGGAGACCAGGAAGGAACCTGTGGAGGCGGCCGTGCCGACCACGGTCCACAGCGCGGCGGTGACGGCCGCCTTGGCCAGCACCACCGAGCCGCGGGCCGGGACGGCCACGGTGGTGGTGCGGATCAGACCGCTGCTGTACTCGCTCACGACGGTGAGGGCGCCCATGCTGCTGGCGACGAGCATCAGCGTCCAGTAGCCGGCCGGCGGGTAGGCGTCGTAGGGCAGGAAATCAGCGGGGCCGGAGCGCGCGGCCTTGTCCGCCAGCGTGGCCACGGCGGCGGACCCGACGACGAACAGGACAGTGAGTGCGATCGTCCACGGGGTGGAGCGCAGGGACCGCATCTTGATCCACTCGGCGGCGAGCAGGTCGCGGAAGCGGACGGGCGGCCCGGTGACGGCGGTGGCCGGGGAGACGGAGGCGAGTGTGGTCATCGGGGCTGTCCTGCCTGGTATTCGACGCTGTCGGCGGTGAGTTCCATGAAGGCCGCCTCCAGTGAGGCGGTGCGGGTGGTCAGCTCGTCCACTCGGATACGGTTCTCGAAGGCGAGTGCTCCGATCCGGTCCGCCGGGAGCCCGGTCACGGCGAGCTTCTCGGCGCCCGCCGAGCCCTCCGGCTCGACGGAGGCGCCCGCCGCGGTCAGCACTGCTGCCAGCTCGGCGGCCTGCGGTGTGCCCACCACGACGCTGCGACGGGTGCCGCGGGCCGCGAAGTCACCTACCGACTCGGCGGCGATGAGGCGGCCCCGGCCTATGACGACCAGCTGGTCGGCGGTGTTCTCCATTTCCGACATCAGGTGGCTGGAGAGGAAGACCGTGCGGCCCTCGGCGGCCAGGCGCCGGAAGAGTCGGCGTACCCAGAGCACGCCCTCCGGGTCCATGCCGTTGATCGGCTCGTCGAACATGAGCACGGGCGGGTCGCCGAGGAGGGCGGTGGCGATCCCCATTCGCTGCTTCATACCGAGGGAGAATCCGCCGATGCGGCGGTTCGCCGCCTCGGCCAGCCCCACTTCCTGAAGCACCGCGTCCACCCGGCGTCGTGGGATGCCGTTGCTGCGGGCCAGGGCGGACAGGTGGGCGGCGGCGCTGCGTCCGCCGTGGACCTGGCCGGCGTCGAGGAGGGCGCCGACGTGCCGCAGTCCCCGCGGGTGGTGGCGGAAAGGGACGCCGCTGACGGTGGCGGTGCCGGTGGTGGGAGCATCCAGGCCGAGGATCATCCGCAGGGTGGTGGACTTGCCGGCTCCGTTGGGGCCGAGGAATCCGGTGACCTCGCCCGGCCGCACGGTGAAGGACAGATGGTCGACAGCCGTCTTGCTGCCGTAACGCTTGGTGAGTTCGTTGACTTCGATCACGGCACCCACAGTGCCGAGAGGAGCCCTGTCCGGACATGGGGCCGTGGGCGGCAATCGCGCGACCGGGTTAGCCCGTGGGCGTACGTCCCCGGGCCGATGCCACGCCGGCGGTGTCCGGTTAGTCTCGCGGCGTGCACCCCATAACGATCACTCCGTTGCCTGCGCGCTTTGCGCACCGAGGTCCTGTTCCCGAGAGGGCACACCGCCGATGACGAGAACCAAGGCGCTGGCCTGGGCCGGGGGTGCCTCCTACCTGCTCATGGTGGGTCTGCTGGTGGGGGGCGCGACGCGGGCGTCGGGCACGGTCCACGCTGTCGGGTCGCTGCTGGCCGTGAGCCTGCTCATCGGCGTGGTGCGACGCAAGCCGCAGCTGGCTCTGGCCATGGCACTCCTCGGATCCACGGCCGTGGTGGTGGGCACTCCGGACTCCGTCCATGAGGGCCTGGCACCGTCGTATCAGGGACAGTTCCTTTCGTATCTGGCGGCGGACCTCGTCCTGGGCTTCGTCGTCGCCACCTGCGCACGGCCGGCTTCGATCGTCGCCGTGGCCGTGTCCTTCGCCGTGCAACTCCTGGTGATCGGCGTCTTCGCGCACGGGGACAACCTGACCGTCAACGTCGTGATCGCCCTCTTGGCGATGGCCGCATCCTGCACGGTCGGTCTGCTGAGTCGCGAGCGCCGCGAGCACGCGGTGGCGCTGCATTCGCAGGAGGTGGCCGAGGCCGTGACGGCCGAACGGCTGCGGATCGCACGGGAACTGCACGACATGGTCGCGCACAGCATCGGCATCATCGCCATCCAGGCCGGTGTGGGCAGCCGGGTCATCCAGACCCAGCCGGCGGAGGCGCGAAAAGCCCTGCGCGCCATCGAGGCCACCAGCAGAGAGACCCTGTCGGGCCTTCGGCGTACTCTGGTGTCGCTCCGTCAGGCCGACCTGGGCGCGACCGCATCGGAGCAGTCGCCGCTCGCACCTTCGCCGGGGCTGGCGGACGTCGAACGGCTGGCGGCAGCGACCGCGGATGCGGGGGTACGCGTCGACGTGCGCCGCAGCGGGGAGCAACGTCCTCTGCCGGCCGACATCGACCTGTCCGCTTATCGGATCGTGCAGGAGGCGCTGACCAACGTGGTCCGCCACGCGGGCACCGGGCGCTGCCGGGTGGCCATCGACTACGGGAACGAGGAACTGTCCGTGGAGGTCATCGACGACGGACGCGGCGCTACCGGGAACCGCTCGGCCCACGGCTTCGGCATCATCGGGATGCGGGAGCGGGCCGGCCTGCTGCACGGCCACCTCAGCGCCGGGCCGCGCCCCGAAGGCGGCTTCCGCGTGGCGGCCCGGCTGCCGCTGCCCGCACCCATCGGAGTTTCGGTGGAAGCCCGATGACAGTTCGGGTGGTGCTCGCCGATGATCAGCCGCTGGTGCGGTCCGGTCTGCGCGTACTCATGGCCGATCACCCCGACCTGGAGGTCGTCGGTGAGGCCTGCACCGGTGCTGAGGCGGTCCAACTGGTCGGGGATGTCAGTCCCGATGTCGTGGTGATGGACATCCGGATGCCCGGCATGGACGGGATCGAGGCCACCCGCCGGATCACAGCCGGTCCGACAACCACACGCGTCCTCGTCCTGACCACATTTGACGAGGACGACTACGTCTACGGCGCGCTCCGGGCCGGCGCGAGCGGCTTCATGGTCAAGGACATGGCGCTGGACGACATCCTCGCGGCGGTCCGCGTGGTCGCCGCCGGCGACGCACTGATCGCGCCGGGTGTGACGCGCCGTCTGATCGCCGACTTCATCGGGCGCCCCGCGGCAGCCCCGGAGCGCTCCCCACGACCGGTCGAGGGCATCACCGAGCGGGAACGGGAAGTACTGACCCTGGTCGGACGCGGCCGGTCGAACACCGAGATCGCGGAGGACCTCTTCATCACGGTGGCCACCGCCAAGTCGCACGTGTCACGGCTGCTCACCAAACTGGGCGCCCGGGACCGGGTCCAGCTCGTCATCACCGCCTATGAAATGGGGCTCGTCACGCTGCCTCGCTGATGGTGTCCCTGGACCCCATGGTGACGTCGGAGATGTCCTGTCACTCCCGTCTCGTGTACGAGCCACTGAAGAGCAGCCGCGACCACGCCACCCACTGCGGCTGTGGACAGGACTGGCCGTTCCCGGCTCAGTCCTCTCCGTCGTCGAGGTTGCCGCCTGACCTGCGGAAAGCCACCAGAGCTCATGGCTCGGGCCCACGAGGCGTCCTCACCCCGTCGGCAGGCCGAGCACCGAGAGGACGGTGCGGGCCGGCTCCGGCGTCCAGGGACCGCCCGGCGGGGTCTCGGCAGGCCGCAGAGCCGTCAGCCGCCGCACCTCGGCAAGCTCGGCCGCGCGGACGCCGCCGGCGGTGCGCGTGTAGATGCGGCCATCGTCACCGTGACGGACCTGGAGCCCGTAGACGCCGGTCTCGACCCAGTGCGGCTTGCTCATGCCCACGATCATGCACCGGCCGGACCTCGGCGGAGGGACCCCTGCGGACCCGGCACGAGGAACGCCTGCTCGAACTCTTCCCGCCAGTGACCTGACCAGCCGCGCCCTGTCAGCGCGTGCGCGCGTCCGGCAGGGTGGGAGCGTCCGTCACAACGATCAACGGGAGGGGACACGATGGCGTACGAGGACCGTACGTGCCACGGCATCCAGTGAGCCGGCAGCGACGAAGACCAATGGCAGCCCGCCCGGCTCCTGGTCGAGAAGCCTGAGGACGGCCCCACCCAGTGTGAGAACGTCACCGTGCTGCACGAACTCGTCGCGAAGGACGCAGACGAAACTCGGCGGCTTCGGCTGGGGCTACAACGGCGGCGGCACCAGCCGGGCCGCCGCGGCGATCCTCGCCGACGCCCTCGACCTCGGCGACCCCGACGAGTGCGGGATGTCCATCATCGCCTACCCCCAGGACGACACTCTCGTCGCGCTCCGCGAAGACTTCTGCATCGACGTGCTCTCCCAGTTCTGCGACGAATGGCACCTTGGCCGCGCCGCCGTCCTGCGCTGGGCCCGCGGCTGGTACGTACAGCGCAGCATCGCCGAACTGCCCGACGCCCTGCGCCATCTGCCGCCGCTCGTGGACATCGACCTCTGACATGGCCAAGCACACGACCAAGAAGACGTCCCCGTTGTCCGCCGACCGCCTCCGAGCGGGCTGGCAGGGCCCGGCCGACACCCGCATCCGCCTGGCCCGCCCCAAGGACGCCGAGGCGGCCGACGCCCTGATGGCCACCTCCGGGGACGGCGTCCGGTTCATGCCGGTCCTGCGCACGGCCATCGAGGACGGCACGGCGGCCTCGGCCATGCTCGCCGGACTGGGCCACAGCGGCACGGCCGCGTACTACGACGCCGCCTCCGCCGCCTTCACCGACCAGCCCATGAACGAGGCCCTGACCACCGTCTGCCTCACCCTGGTCGCCACCGACGAACACGACCGCACCACCGGCGTCCTGTCCGCCACCGCCCCCAACCGTCATCGACATGGCCATGAACAGCGGCTACGGCACCGAGAAGGCCATGGCCCTGAGCATGTTCATAGCCAAGGTCCACGGCCTGGCCGTCGCCGAGCACGCCCGAGGCCAGGGCATCGCCGCCGCGCTGCTCAAACGGGCCTGGCAGGTCCACCAGCAGCTCGGCTACTACCTGCTGTACGGCTCGTACGAGACCGACCGCGACCTCGCCACCTTCCACTCCCGTTGCGGCTACACCGTCCACGCCCCCGGCGAAGCCTTCTCCCTCGACCGCGTCGCCCTGCCCTTCATGCTCGGCGCGGGTGACGACCAGTGCATGTTCACCCGCTGGCGCCCCCGCCACTGACCATCAGAACAGCGGAGGACCCCGGCGGTCGCGTTATACGAGAACAGGGCCTTCACCGCGTTCGCCGAGTCCCCGGTCGCGCCCTTGGACAGCCAGTTCAGCGCGTCACCCTGATGGCCGGGTCCACGGACAGCAGCCCAGGGCTCCAGTTGGTCGGTTATGGAGATCCCGTTTCGTGCAGGCATGTCTTTCCCTCGTGTGATGCCTGAGTTGATCATTCCTGCTCGGGACATTGCTGAACGGCGGGCTGGTTCGCGTTGCGGCGTGACTGCTCCGCCAGCTTCAGATGACGTCCTGCTCTTCTTGGGCCCGGAAACCAACCCTGGCTGGAGTGCCAAACACACGGAGGGCTAACCTCTGAGGGGATGAGGTCGCCCGCACGGTAAAGGACGGGACCCGGGGTGCGGACAGGGTCGTCTGCCTCATCACTTGAGATCCTCTGCTGTGCCGCTCAGCGGCGCTCTCTGTCCTTCTACCACCCCGTTCTCTACAGGTCCCCGGCCCGCTTGAGGCAGAGGTCGGTGAAGGTACGGGAGTTGCTGGCGTACTCACAGTGGCGGTCGGCGGCGGCGCGGTGTTCCTCGGCGAGGGCCGGCTCGTCGTAGACGTCGGCGACGGCGTCCTCCAGGCTCGCTGAAGCGGTCAGATTGGCGGCCAGCCGGAGCCAGCCGTCGCGGTCGGCCGGGTCCTTGAAGCCCTCGTATTCCTTGCGTAGGCGTCGGCCATCGCGCTGGAGCTCTTCGCGGCGGGCGTGCAGGAGCTGCCCGCGGGCGCGCAGTTCGTCCTCGTAGGTGACGGACCCAGGATGACGGGTAGTGTCCAGACCGGCAGAGATCGCGTCGGTGCGCTCGGGGTCCAGGCGAGCGTACTGCCTGCCGACCGGCAGGTGATCTGCACGCTCTCGTACCAGGTCTGGGTGCCGGGCTTGCCGGTTACGGCCTCCCAAAGGGCGTTGGCGGTCAATGCCGACTCATTCACGCCTTCCGTCAGGCCGGGGCCTACGAGCCCGTAGTAGCCGGTCTTGCCCCGGGGGATCACGGTGAACCCGGCGGAGACGGCGTGCGCGATGAGCCAGTCGTGACCGCACCGGCAGTGGGTGGCGTGGTAGCGGCTCCACTTGCTCTCCAGCGGCTCGTACACCAGACGGAGCTCGCCGGCTGCGCTGGACCGCGAACCCGAGCTGGTTGTGCGAGCGGCGCTTGGCCTGCACCGCCTCCCGGTCCGCGTCGTCCAGGAAGAAGTACCGCTCCAGCTTCGCCCGCGAAGGCGCCGCATGAAACGCCCCGTACCGGGCCGCCTGCTCATCCGTCAGGAACTCGACCGCCACAACAGCTCTCCGAAGATCGACAACAACGACCGTCGAAGGCTCTGATGCTCAATCACCCCAGGTCAAAGCACCAGACAGCCCGGAGAGTACTTAGCGCACGATCTGACACGGATGTTCCTCAGACCCCGAATCCGTACCAGCGCTCACGGTGGACGGGCCGAGGTACTCAGACCACGGCTGCGCACCGGTCAGCCGCCGCATGCAGCGCTGTCAGTGCCTCCCCTTAGAGTCCCGTCTCATGAGTTCTTCCCTGAGCGTCTACCTGCTCGACGTGACCGCTACGCGTGCCTTGGTCGGATCCCGCGACGACCAGCTGCTTGAGGTGATCCGCACCCAATTCGGCGACAGCCTGGCCCGCGACGACGACTACTTCAGCTACTCGATCAAGGAAGGCGCCCCCACGGCATACGAGGCACTGCGCGCCGTCATCTACGGCGGCCCCTTCAGCGACGACCAGGACCACGCCTTCCAGTACGGCTACGCCTACGACCGGCTGTGCTCACTGACCGGCTCGTTCCTGGACAACTCCTGCTTCACACCGCACCGGGGCGACTGGCTGTCCGTAGTCGACGAGGGCCTGACCGCCCTGGGAATCACCGCCGTGTCCGTGGCAGCCTTCAGCTACAACGGTCTGCCCGAACCCCTCCCGTACACCCACACGCCGGGCTGCGGCGAGTGGACGCCCGAGGCCATCACCCAGGCGCTGGAACAGTTCGAGGCCACCAAGCGGGCAGTCGACGAGTCGGGGCAGGCGCCGCTGCTGGAGCCCGAGGTCGTCGAGGCCGTCATGCAGTGCCTGGGCTGGATGCGGCACGCGAAGGCCCGGCCCGGCTTCGGCGTCATCGGCTTCCGCTCCTGAGCCCCGGCCAGCGCCCGCTCCAGTGGGCCCAAAACTTCATGATCTTTCTCCTGTTGTTCTGCCGGCTCACCGCGGATCCGGCCCGCCTGGCTCCGATAGCCGCTCCCGCTTCCCACACCGGTACCATCGCCGTGTCCTGAACGGCTGTGAGGATGGGTTCAGCCGGGACAATCCTGACTGGCCTTGCGCTGCCTGCCAAGGCACCGGCTCCAGCGTTGCCGCTGACGATGCCTTGACCGATGAGGTCGATTCAGCGCCGGCACCGGCTGCTGCACGGACAGCATTCGAGGCCATCGCCTACAGGCCGCCGATGAGCGAGTGCACGGGTCGACGCGGCACCTGCGGACGTCCTGTCAAAGCTCCGTATACCCAGTGCCCGCAGTGCCTGTGCTGGCCCTCCTGCGCCTGGGCCACCCATAAGATCCGGCTCAAGGTGAGGCTTGCAGCTTTTGCCGCACTGTGCATCCGTGAGGCCAGCTCCGGCATGTGGCCGTTGCGGCCGGTAGGCCAGGGGCGGCCATCAAGCCGGTGAGGGCTGCGTGGCCGGGCGCGGGCGCGGGGGATATTAGATATGTCGAGGGAGGCCTGAGGTGAGCGAGCGGGCGGAAAAGCCGGATCTGGCACGCATCGCCTTGCGCCGCGCCCGGGAGGACGCTCATCGCCGTAGGTTCTCGCCCGCTCAGGCAAGGAAGATACCGACCCGTCGCAGGGGCCGGACACAGCCCGTCGCCCTGTCCTCGGTCGTCGAGGAAGTCCTCGCTGCCCGGATGCCAGCGGGTTTCCTCATCAGCTCCACTGTGCTGAGGCAGTGGGAAGACACCGTCGGGGCAGAAATGGCCCGAAGAGTGCGGGTAGTCCATTTTGACCTGGACTCTGGAAGGCTGACGGTACAGGCCGATTCTCGGGCCTGGGCGACACAGCTACAGCTCCTCGTGCCGATGCTCATCGTGCGCCTCAACGACCACACGGCTGCGCAGACCATACGGACCATCAGCATCCGCGGTCCTGAGCTGTCACGCCCCACACGCCTTGTGCACCGCCCCGCGGCAGCCGGCTCTTCCGCCACGAGTTCACAGGCCTGCGATACCAAGCCCACAGCACAGGAGATGCGCCATCCCGAGCCCACCATGTCGGGGGATTTCGAGGGTGTCGGTGACGGGGCGGGAGAGTCCCCCGTGCCCACGACGCCGTCGACTGCGCGAGGCCCACACTGGACTGACTCCCACAGTCACGAACAACGCCGGTCGTGCGAGATCACCCAGACCGCTCCTGTCGATAAGGCAGTCGAGGCCGCCGCCGAGCGGCAATCTCGGCGTCTGCCTCGTGAACCCGTGCCCACGCTCGCCACCACAGAGCGCCAGGCGGCATCGGCCGACATGTATGTCCGAGCCGTACTCCGGGCGCGCACCCAGCGAGCCCGGGAGAACAGATGATCCCGCCCACTGCGTGGCGGCACCGACCGGGTTTTAGGCTGACCCGGTGACCATGGCGTGGGGTGGCTCCCCGCGCGAGAAAGAGGGGGGACCGTCAGGTGGCACCGAACAGCATCGAACCAGAGCACGTTCCGCACGACCTGAACGCCGAGAAGGCCGTCTTGCGCGCGATGCTGCACTCCGCGGAGGCCATCGCCGACGTTGTGGAAGTCCTCTGCGGCGAGGATTTCTACCGTCGTGCCCACGAGCTGATCTACAACGCCATCCTCGCCGTCTACGCCGACGAGGAGACACCCGACCCTGCCTCGGTCGCCGCATGGCTCACAAAGCACAAGGACCTCGACAAGGCCGGCGGCGCTGCATACCTGGCTTCCCTGGCCGGTTCCTCAAAACGAGGAGCAGCCTGGACGAAGGATGCTGCTCGCCTACAGGCCTTGGCCCGACTGCGTCGGGCCAAAGTGGCCGCAGTACACATCGAAAACCTCATCGCCGAGGCCTCTGCGGAGAACGCGGACCAGATCATTGAGGCAGCCCAAGCCGAGATCTTCGCCGCCACCACCCACCGCCGCAACGTGCTGCCGCCCCTGTACTCGCTCAGCGACGTACTGGAAGACGCGCTCGACACGATCGAAGCGATCGGCTCCGCCCGGACCCAGGTCACCGGCGTGCCCACCGGCTTTGCGGACCTCGATGCCCTGACCAACGGCCTGCAGCCCGGCCACCTGACCGTGATTGCCGCCCGCCCCGCCATGGGCAAGTCCACCCTCGCTCTGGACTTCCTGCGTGCTGCCTGTATCAGGAACGACCTGCCCGCGGCGCTGTTCACTCTCGAGGCCGGCCGGGAAGAGGTCGCCATCCGGCTGTTCTCCGCGGAAGCACGCGTCGCCCTGCACCACATGCGCTCCGGGTCGATGACCGACGATGACTGGACCCGCCTGGCGCGCCGGATGCCCGACATCGCCGCAGCCCCCCTGTACATCCAAGACGGCGCCTACTCCACCCTGACGGACCTGCGTGCCCAATGCCGTCGGCTGCACAGCCAGCAGGACATTCGGCTCATCGTCGTCGATGCCCTGCACATGCTCACCTACGGAACCCGTCCCTTCTCCTCCCGCTACGAGGAGATCTCCGAGATATCCCGCTGCCTCAAACTCCTGGCCAAGGAACTCGGCGTACCCATCGTCGCGATCTCCCAGCTCAACCGGGGTCCCGAGCAGCGCGTCGACAAGAAGCCTCAACTCAGTGACCTGCGCGACTCCGGAGCCCTGGAGGACAACGCGGACATGGTCATACTGCTCCACCGTGAAGACGCCTACGAAAAGGAGTCGCCTCGCGCAGGAGAGGCCGACCTCATCGTGGCGAAACACCGCAACGGACCCACCGCCACGATCACCATCGCCTTCCAGGGCCACTACAGCCGCTTCGTCGACATGGCCCAGCCGACGCGACCTGACGATTCCAGCTCAGACAGGGAGCAGCCAACCCGCGGGTAACCGGCCCGCCGGCTTTGGCGGGCCGGGTTCGCCAGCATGCCTACGGCCTGCAGCTCCTCGTCACCGGACCGTCGCCTCTGCCCAGCCTCGGTAAGACCACTCTGCTCTGTCGCTGATGCCCCGTTGCTCGTGGAAATCAAGCTCGTTGGGCTGACCGGGTGATAGTGCCGAGGGAAGGGGAGATGGACAGCACGCCGCAGGACCGCCCCGGCTGTGGCACCGGGGAAGCCGTGCAGTCAGCCGGGACCCGGCAGAGCTCCCACGCCGCTAGACACCCCACCCGCTGTGCGCTCCGTATTGCGTGCGGCGGGTCAGTGGTGCGGAACGAGCTCCGGCATGGAGGAGGCCGCGGTCTTTGGCCATGTCACCGCGTCGGGGACCCGGCTGTGCCCGGCGTGGCCGTGCTCGGCCTCATGCGCCGTGCGGACACGGTCCAGAAGGGCGGTAAGTGCCGGGGTTTCGAACGTCGCTCGGCTGCCCTCGGTGAGTTCGTGGACGAGGGCGCTAAGACAACGCAGCCGAAAGCGCGGTGGGCGTAGTCGATCGCGGCCAGTACAAGACCACGGAGGGCGGTCAGGTTTTCGGCGGCAACACTGCTCAGAGCTTTGCGGGTCAGTTCGTTGTCGTCCAGAGCGAGCCGGCCGCAGTCGCAGAACGCCAAGCGCTTGACCAGGGCGATCGACTCTTCCTGCGGGAGGAAGTCCGCGATCGCGTCGACGGCCACGAACCGAAGTCGATGGCGATCTGGAACGCCTGTCGGCACGTGGCCGGGTGGTCAGCGAACTCGTCGGTCAACGGGGCGTGGGAGCGGGTGACGGCTGGCGGTCGCGCGCGGCGGCGAGGGCGTGAGGTGGGCATACGGCCTTCAACCGAATGGCGCGCGGCGGGTCACCGCCGTGTCCCCGATTTGGCTCAGGGTCTGCATTGCCCCGGTACGGGATGCCAGTGCGTACGCGGGATGGGACGTCTCGAGAACAGTGTCTGCGCTGCCATCCCTGCCCGGTCGCCTTCTGCTACCGGGCTCAGAGAACAAGCTGTCGAGCACCCACTCTGCGAGTTGCCGGGCCCGTGGTCGGTCTGCCGGAGCTCCTGCGGGGCATTTTCCCTGCCAGACGGGGGCGGAGCCGGTACCGTGGTGAGCGCGACGTCCACCCGGCGGGGCAGCCGGGGGCCGGGCCAGCCAGGCACGGCCGGCGGGCGTGGCGAAGCCCACCGCCGCAGGCACGGCGACAGGCTTCCTTGAAGGAACATCGGCTGGATCCCTCACCAATACTTCTGGTGAGGGCTACAGCTGGGAATTCACCTCTCCAACCACCACCGGAGTGCCGCTACGACGGTGGCGCCCAGCAAGGGTGCCACCCAGCGGTAGATCCGGTAGAGCCGGGCCCGCAGAAGAGTCCAGTCCTTCCTTTTGCGATGGCGCACGTGTCGCGCCTTTCTCCCGGGGCGGGCATTCGCCCACCGGTCATCCCTCTCGACGGAGGGCTAACCGTGGGCGCGGCCACCCGGATGGCTCCCGGGGTGGCCGCGCCCCAAACAGCCCCCGACATAGGGTGGCTGACCAGTGCGGGCGCCCCGGAAGGACCGGCACGTCACGTCGTCATCGCGCGGCAGCCTATCCAGCAGAAGCACAGCGCGACAGCGATACGTGGCAACTCGGTGACGGCTGGTTACATGGGGGAGGCTGGCGCTCGTGGATTCCCAGATCATCGTGAGTCTGGCGTCGACAGGCGTCGCAGGGTTAGCGGTCGTCGCGAGCCTAGTGACGACAGTGCTCTCCCTGCGCGCACAGCGGGAGAACACGCGCGACGCTCTCGAGACGCAAGAGCGGCTCTCCGCCGCGCAGGAACGTGCGCTTCAGAAGCGATCACATGCTCAGGACCTACGCGACAAGCGAGCCGAGCCCTATCTCGCCTTGATCAAGTGGGCCGACCGACTGCTCGAAGCGCTCGACGAACTGGACGAAGTCGCCAAGCCATACCTGTCGGTCGAGGAATGGAACATCACCCCAGACGTCGACAGCCTTGTCGACCTCTACGCCTCCGACGTCATCCACGTGCGGTACGCAGCCCTCCGCGGTGCACTCATCGGGCTTGTCGCCACGGACGGCCCGCGGCTTCCACAGCTGGTGACCTGGACGGAGTCGGAAGGCGAGGTCGACGACGTCAGTATCGAAACCGGATCACCATGGAGCGCCTGGCCCGCACGAGCGGAAGCCCGTGCTCAGCTGACGGACGACGCCATAGGACTGATCGCGCAGGTCCGGGCCGAATTGCAGGGGAGAACGAGCCGCGGATACTTCATCATCTGGCGGCTGTCCTGACAGACCGACAGCCAACATGAGGTGCTGTGAACGAACCGCCCTCACGGAGTTCATCCGCGAACTCATCGTCATCGGCACCAACGAGGGCCTGGCCGCCGCCCGCGCCCGCGTCGGCAGACGCCCCACCGTCGCCACCAAGGAAGTCATCCGCGTTGCCCGCGACCTCTTCCCCGATCTCGGCCGCTCGATCCCCTCAATAGGGGCTGTTGTACTGCCTGCCTGAGAAGGACGTCATGCCCTGAGGCAGCCCTGGGGGTGTTGTCTCGGCTGGCTTTCAACGGGGCTCGTCGCAAATCTCTGACCCGACCGCTGCGTCGTACGGCGCGAGTACGCAAGTGGGCGGGAGCGTACAGCCGCACGATACGCTGCGCTGTTTCGTGGCCCGAATGCAGCGGGGAGACCGCGAGAGTACGGGTTCCCCGAGTAGCGTCGATCCAGCAACGAGGAAGTATCCACCGTGACCGTTCAGCCCGACCATCACGACGGCCGGACCGGCTTCACCCCGCCCATGCGCGCACCGCGCGAGCTCCGGGCCGCCCTGCGGACCCACGGCTTCCCCGGCGATATGGAGCAGTTCGAGGAGGACCTGGACGCCGCCGATCTGGACGATCTGACGGCAGTCCGCAAGCTCACGCAGCACTACCGCCACCGCGTCCTGTTGCGGCTCGACTCCGTGGGGTCGGCCGCGGTGGGGCGGTCGACCGAGGACGTCATGGCTGAGATGCGGCGCAAGCTCGCCGAGGCTGCCCGGTGACCCACGCGTTTTACTCCGATGCCGCCGAGAAGGTGCGGATCGAGTTGACCCGGGGTGAGCAGGCCGCCCGTCGACAGCGCCCGGACTGCCCTAGAGGGCAACCCCCGGCAGGGCCACCCCATGCCCGACAGTGATCTACAGGTGGTCGATCTACTGCCCGAGGAGACCGGCGGACGCGGGATCTCGGTGGTGTACCGCTACAGCCAGGATCTCGACGCCGTCCTCATTCTCCGGCTGATCGCCGGCCCCTGAGTCGGGCAGCTACGAGCGCGCGCTGTGTCCGACGTGAGCCGGGCCCAGGCGCTGCGGTGAATCGCAGTAGTTGGGGCACGAGGCGCCCGGGGCCCTCTTCATGTTGGGTTCGTTGGCCAGAGGGTGACCAGTACCTCGATCGTGAGCGGAGACAGCGCCTCCTGCCTCGGCTGGCCCCGTGGCGGCCAGGGGCGCGGCGCCCTGGTGGGGTCCCGGCAGCGTTCGCCGAGAAACCAATGCCCCTGGCATCAGCAGCGAGGTGCGCTGGCAGGGAAGTCCACATTCTGGGGCAGGCGAACATAAACTACTCAACCGTCCGACCACGAGCCTTTTCCAGGCGGGTCTCGGGCAGGTCTGCCCCCTCCGGGTAGGCCTCCTCAAGGTCGGCCCCTTCCAGATGGGCCCCGAACAGGTGGGCCTTCTCCAGATGGCCCCGTTCAGGAAGGCCCCCTCCAGGTGGGACCCGCTCAGATCCGCCCCCTCCAGGTGGGCTTCGCGCAGGTCTGCCCGCTCAAGGTGGGCCAGGACTAGGTTCGCGCCGCGTAGATCGGTGTGCCTCAGGTTGATACGGAAAGGCTCGTCGCGGTCCTGGGGCGGGCGGCCGAGGACGGTCAGCGCAGCCTGGAGCGGTTCGGGCGGGCGCCGTTCCGTACGCTGCACAACCGGTACCTCTCCCCGCGGACATGCTTGTGGCACGTCGGATTATGAACCGGAACCAGTTCGCCACGGTGGGTTCTGCTGGGGCGGGGGCATGTTCACGGACGAATGCGGCGAGGACTTCGACGATGGTGACGTGGTCCTTCGCTGAGTCGCGCATGATGCGCTCCAGCGCGTAAATTCCGCCGAGCTGTTCGACTGGCTTGTCGGAGGCAATCTGACTGATGGCCTTGGTGTACCGGTCAGTGACCTGTCCCTCACGGTTTTGGTGGAGCGTGCGGTGGGTGTAGAGGATGCCGACCGCGGCCCGACCGCCAGCACCGATCCCCAGCAGAGCAGTGCGCATTCCTGTGACAGTGATCGCCTGGGGCTGGGTCAGATGCGTGTTGAGGTACTGGGCGTCGAGCCACCAGGGGACTTGCCACATCGCTGTTCCCACTACGGCGACCGCACCAAGCCCGCCCAGGAGGCCCCATGCCCATGTTCGCTTCGGCCGGAGCCACCGTTTCTTGTCCATACCGCTCAGCGCAGCGCGCTGGTGCCTGGCCGGATACGCGGCCTGACGATGTGTGTCGTCGAGCCACCCGATCGGAGGCGGCCGATCCGCCTGTCGAGGCCCTCGTACGAGGTGAGCCGCGGCCTTTCTCGCGGCCACTGAACCGGCCCTGCGCCTCCTCACCGACCGCCGCACCCAGACCCTGATGGCGCTCTTTGAAAATGGTCCTGGCCGCGATTCCGTGACATCCCGGCTCGACGACGTAGAAGGCAATCGGCGAGCCGCCCGGCGGAACGGTCAGGCGGCGCGGCAGAGTTCTGCGGGGCCGGCCGGTGCCGAGGCGCGGGCCACGGTCGTCTGCACGGGGAGGGCGGTGGTCGTGGCCTGCGAGCGGCCGCGCGCGAAGACGACGAGGCGCAGCACCGCGAACCGTGCCACACCGGCGAGTGCGGAGGCGGACAGGTAAACGACCTGCTCGAGTACCGCACCGGGTGCCGCCACCAACTGCTGTAGGACAAACATCGCCAGGCAGGTCACCGCGTACGCGGCAGCCGCGGACCCGGCCGACTGTGCATGCTGGCGGCGGGTCGCGCGTCCGCGGGCGCCGAAGGTGAAGCGGGCGTGCAGCTCGGTGGCGAGGAGCGTGGAGACCACGGTGATCAGGGCGTTGGCCAGGGCCCAGGGAATCCAGGAGGCGAGGGCCGCTACGGCGAAGCTGGAGGCGAGCCCCACCCCGCCGCCGCAGAGTACGAAGCGGGCGAAGGCGGTGAAGGCGCCGGGTGCCGCCTGCTGCTGGCTCTGTGCTGTCTCCATGATCCGATCCCTTTGATGGCTCACTCCGCGGAAGGCGCACCGCTCGGCCTGCGAGGCCGCGGTGGACGTCGCGATGTCGCCTTAGGGGGTGCGGCCGCGCACGTCGATGGTCTCGTCGGCCTCTTCGGGCCGGGTGGCGTTCTAGAGGCTGCAGGAGGTGATGTTGCCGTAGGAGGTGGTGGCGGTGATGTTCAGGCGGGCGGCGTTGCCGTCGGTGTTGTTGAGCGCGTTGTGGATGCGGCCGTAGAGGTACCGGCGTCCAGGGAGGCGGAGACTCCGTGGGCGGCGTCGACCGAGATCTCGCCGTACTCGGTGCGCAGTTCGACCGTGCCGTGCACGGCTTCGGCGATGTGGAGGTCGCCCTTCTGGGTGCTGATCTGCGCGGGGCCGTTCAGGCGGCCGAGGGAGATGCCGCCGGCCTCGAGGGTGAGGCGAGCGCTGGCGGTCTCGTCGAGCTTGACCGTGGCCTGTGCGCCCTCAAAGGTGACGTCGCCGAGGCGTCCGACGCCGCGGAGTTCGGCGAGGGCCGCCTTCGCCTCGACGTGGGAGCCGGCGGGCAGCTGGACGGTCACCTCGACGGAGCCGGAGTTGCCCAGGATCCGGTTCTTCGCCGGTGCGGCTTCGATCCGCAGGACGCCGTCGGCGTACGCGACCTCGATCTGCTCCGCCGCCTTCACATCGCGGCTCTTGGAGGCGTCGGCGGGGAGGACCTCGACCGTGGTGTCGGCGCGGTCGGCGGCGATGAAGCGGATGCGTCCCGCGGGGATGTCGAGGACGGTGGCGATCGGGGCGGTGGTGGTGAACTTCTGCATTGCCTTTTCCTTTGCTTCGTCGTTTCTGACAATGGAAACGCTACGTTGCCTTCATGGGTACAGCAACGCAATCGTTGCGCAGAATCGCCATAAGTGCAGGTCAAGGCCGGTAAATCGTTGCACTGATCTTGAGGGTTAATGCAACAAACCGGTGTTGTGCGTTGCAATGAATTGGGGGTGAACGCTATGCTGGAGGCGCCAAGGAGTACGCACGAAGAAGACCGCGATGCCGGGAGACCATCGGTGTCGACCTTTTCCAGGAGGGCAGCCCCGGCGTCGCCCAGGCCGTCAAACGAGCCATGGAACGCGTGCGCAAGGAGGCGGAGGCCGGCGGCGGGCCTGTGCGTCCGCCGCCAGCGGAAGTCAGATGCGGGTGACGGCCACCAGCAGCCCGACGGCGGTGGCCATGAACGTCATGACAGCGACGGTCCCGGCTACGGGAGCACACCAGCTGGGGCGGTACAGCAACAGGGCCAGCATGCCGACGCCTACGAGCAGCGTGACCACGGCGAGCAGCAGGATCAGCAGCAGGACGATCATGCTCACGCCGCGCGGCCTTCCTGCTGGGGCTGCCACAGCCTGCCGGCAGTGGCGTCCTGCCGCTGGCCGTCGCGGCGCTTGTATTCGGCCGCCAGGCGGCGGGTCTTGCGTCGTACTCGCTCGCCGAAGGCGGGCGGGTCGTCGGCGCCGGCGTACTCGGCGGCCTCGGTCCAGGTACTCACCCCGGGCAGTCCGAGGGCCAGGACCACCGCCCGCTCGCCGGGTGCAAGGGCGGTCAGGATGCGGGCGAGGCGGGCATCGCCGGGGACCAGGTCCAGCATCGCGTCGCCCGAGCAGGTGCTTTCGGCGAGGAGGTCCCGCAGGTGAGGCCTTCCGCGCAGGGCGTCTCCTGCAGGAGCACGCGCCGTTCCACACGGTGGCCGTCGCGGGACAGGCCGCCGGCCCGGCGCCGCCACAGCGGCACCAGCTGCCGGTGGATGGTGCGCACTTCCGTCCGCAGTACGCCGATGGCATCGGGCAGCAGGCGGCGCTCCTGCGCCAGCGGGGCAACCCAGTCGCCCAGCAGCGCGGTGGAGAGGGCTTCGCGCCATCGTTCACCGGTACGCAGCCGCAGGATCCGGGTGGCGAACTGGTCGAGCCGCGCCTGCAGACCGGTGTCTCCCCTGAGGATCGCCGCGTGCGTCAGCAGCCCATCGAGCACGCACTGCTGGAGGGGATGGCTGAAGCCCTCCGTGTTGTTGGGTGCTGCCTTCCGGGCGAAGTCCGCAGAGACTTGACCGATGATCACGGTGCCGTCGGGCAGCACTGAGAGAAGGCCGTCCTGGGCGTCCTCCATCTGCGGCGGCGCGACCGGGTGAGGGATCCTCAGGGCGTCCAAGAGCGTCGGGGCCTTGCCTCGGCACCGGGGCAGGCCGGTGGCGGTGTCGTCGGGCCGGGCCGGAAGAGCGGTCACGTGCGGTACTCCTAGGAGTGCGATTGTTCAGCAGCTTCACCCTTCGGCCGCGCGCCGACCGCATTCCGGCAAACAATCTTGAAACCCGACCCGTGATCCACATCACTCGATCCATGTGGTGGACGGTTCCCTCTGCTGATCGAGGACCACCGTCACCCCATGGCCCCGGTTGGTGAAGACAAGGGAGAGGGCCTGCGAGGGCTACCGCGGCGTGCTCGCCGCGCACCGGGCCGACCGCCCGGGACAGCCGTGTGGACCCGGCTATCGCCCAAGCAGTCGAGCGGCAGAACCGCGCGCTGCGCGAGCTGAGCCCGCAGCATTCCCGGAAACGGAGGCCGTTGCGGACGGTCATCCGACCCCGATCGAGGCCACCCGCGTCCAGCGCCCCGCGAAGCCGCCTACACCCATGCTCTGGCGCAGCGCCGTGCGACGGCCGAGCAGCAGCGAGAACAGCTCGGCCGGCTGGTCATTGGGGGACCGGGTGGCTCAGTACATGACCGGGGGCAGCATCCCCGGGGCACCGCATCGGAAGGCGTTCAGCAGGACTCGTACACGTAGCCGTGCTTACCGGCAGGGCTGACCTCCCGATCGCGCAGGGTGATGGACAACTCCTTCCCCCACGCTCGGCAAGCAGCGGTGAAGTCGTTCCTCCCGTACTCGATGTCGAAGACCCTGGCACCGTAGGCGCGGCTGAATTCGGGACATTCCTTGTAGCGTCCGCATTCTTCGACAACGGCGAAGTCGAACCCGATGCGCGTGTGCTGGGGAAGCAGGTCAGTGGTGTTCTTCTGGGCGATGGCCAGGTTCCGCTTGTGTGCGCGGGCGGCCAGGAGACGAGCGAAGGCGACCGCGTGCTGGGAGGTGAGCTTGCCGTCGGAGCGCTCGTAGGAATCGAGGTTGTCCGGTTCCACCGCGTCGTAATGCGCCGTGGCACAGCCGTCGATCCATGGGCCGATGATGTTCATCAGGGCCTCGCGCTTGGCCGGGGTCGAGATGTCCAGGAGGGGTTCGTCCCAGTCCTTGTCGACGATCAGTTGGCCATTGTCGTTCTTCAGGAGCAGGTCCGGATGCTTATTCTTCCACCAACTGACGGCTTCGCCCGGTTGCGTCTGGAAGGCGTTGACGTAGCAAATGTTGTAAAGCCCGTCGGCAGGTTTGGCCTCACGGTCACGGGAGACAGCCCGCACCTTGCCGGCAGGCGGGTACGCGCCGCCGAGTTGGTAGTCGAAGACGGCATCTGGGTTCGGTCGCCGCACGTTCGCCGGGGCATCGGCGTCCGGGCCCTCGGTAGTGGGGTGTATGGCTTCCTGGGGGTCGTCGCCCTGGTCCGTTCCCGTGGCAGAACAGGCTGAGACAAAGAATGTGGACAGGACCATGGCAGCGCAAGCGGCGCGGGTGCGGAGAAGGAACACGAAGCCACCCTATGTTCACACTGACACAAGCCCGCGGCTGCTGTGAAGGACACGTCAGCCGCTCGCGCTCGGCACGTCACATCGGCCGTACCAGGCCCGTGACCAGCGCCGCCACGCCGCCCTGCACGGCTGACAGCACAGCGTCACAGGTGCCGCCGGTGATCGCGTGGGCGAGGGCCTGGAGGCAGCCGCGTCGATCCTCTCGCAGTCCGCGTCATCGAGCGCGGTGAACTGCCCGGCCTGTTCCGCACGGAATGGAACGCTGCCAAGGCCGCCGCTACAACCACGACCTAGCCGCGCCCTGCCCGCCCTCGGCAACTGGACGCTGGCCGACATGCCTGCGATACCCGCGCGATCAAGGGGCTTTCTCGCAAGATCCGCAAGGTACAGATCCTCAAAGAGAAGGCCCGGCGCCGCCCCTTTGGCGTGATGCGCGTGTTTATTCCCCTGGTGATTCGTTGTCGAATTCATTGAACGTGGTGCCGTCCTGGGCATAGATCGGCAGCCTTGGCATTAAAGCGTGAGAGGTGTGCAGTTGCGGCATGGTCGGCGCTGGACGGTGAGGCTTGTTTCCTACGGACGCCCTGCTGCTGTGTGTACAGCCTCGGGGAACAACGGAACCGTGGTTGGTGGTAGCGGCGGTTCCGGTTCGCTGCCTCCCGGCCAAGCTCGGTGTTGCCGTCAACGGCTGGTCACGGATGCCTCGTTCGAGGTGGCGACCGCACCTGGATCGGTGGAACGTTGCGGCGCCGCGGAGCCTTCCGCGGGCTTGGACCTCGCCAGCCACAGGCCGATGAACACGGCGGTGGCCAAAGCGACGGTGCCGGCAGCGAGGAAGGCGCTGTTGAGGCCGGTCTCGAAGGAGGCGCCGCCGGATTGCCGGGTGCGGACGATGGCTCCGAGTACCGCCACGCCGAGCACCGCGCCGATCTGCCGGGTGGTGCTGCTGATGGGGGGGCGCCCTATAGGCCGCCGGGATGGCTTGCCCGCCATCTCGCCGTACCTGACCGAAGCACATCCGCCGCTTCGGCGAGTACGCCACCAACGAACTCGGCCTTGAGCCCGAGGCGTACGACCCGCACCTGGACGTCGACTTCAGCCCGCTGCGCGGCGACGGCCCCGACGCGGACGGCTATGGCCAGGCAGCCTGACCATCGACGCCAGGTCACTGCTTCAGCGGCAGCGTGATGCTGTCCGGCACCAGCGCCAGCGCCATGCACCCGCACCCGCACTTGGATCGGCGAGTGTGAGGCCGGTGCCGGCGGCCGCCGCGGGCATCGGCGGCAGAGTTCGCGACCAGCTCCGAAAGCGCGTCCGCCGTGAGATGGGCCGATTCCTCGGTGCGAGGCCGACGGCCCCGGGAAGGGTGGCCACGGGTCGCCGTCCGGCGCTGAATCGCTGGCCCTGGCTGCGCTGTCGTATCCGTTCTGGATGTGGGCCCGACGGGGGGCGGTGCACTGTGTGCGGATCAGCGGGCGATCGAGATCGCGAAGGGCGCGAATCCGCTGGACCGAATCACGTGCGGTACGAACAGTATCGCGGCCTCCGTGGCGCGGGCGGTCTGGATCCCGCCGAGATCAGTGATCCACTCCTTGCGCCAGCCGAGGTCGATGAGCAGTTCACGGACGGTCTGCTTGGCCTGCGGGTCCTCGCCGGAGAGGAAGGCGTCGGGCGCCTGGGTGAGCGTGGCTGGCGCGGTCATCACCGGGAAGAGCATGGTGTTGAGTGTCTTGACGACGCGCGTTTCGGGGAGCGCTTCCTGGAGTTGCTCGGCGAGGCTTGAGCCGGGGTAGATCAGGTCGGCGGGCAGTCCGTCCGGTCCGTCGACGGTGGCGTTGGAGACGTCGACGAGGATCTTGTCGCGCAGTTCCTCGCGCAGGGCGACGAGCCGGTCCAGCGAGCCGGCACCCGGGGTGGCGTTGATGACGATCTGGGCTGTCCGGGCAGCGTCGGCGGCGGCGCCCGGCGCGCGGTCCGCCACGGTCACCTCATGCCCTGCCCGGGTGAGGGCTGTGGCCAGGTTGCCGCCGACGCGGCCGTTTCCGAGAACTGCGATCGTGGTCATGATGATCTGGTCCTTCCGTGGGTGCAGGTTGTGGTGCGCGGTCAGCGTGAGAGCGTGGCGACGGCCTCGGCGTGGACGCCGGGCGCGGCGGCCAGGAAGCTCTCGCTCTGCGGGGTCCAGGGGCGGCCCTCGGCGTCGGAGATCCGTCCGCCGGCCTCGGTGACGAGCAGCGCCCCGGGCAGCAGGTCCGCGCGGGCGCCGGCGAACTGCCAGAAGGCGTCGATCCGGCCGGCGGCCACGTTCAGCAGGTGCAGGGTCGCGGGCACGGCGGTGCGGACGACGAGCGCGTCGAAGAGCATCGCGGTGATCGAGGAGCCGACGCGCCGCACGACCTTCTCGTCCTCGTCCGGCCGGGCCTGGCTGGTGGCCACGATGCTCAGGCCGAGGTCCGTGGTCTGGGAGACGTGCAGCGGCCGGCCGTCGAGATGGGCGCCCGCGCCGGTGAGCGCGGTGTAGGTCTCGCCGGTCAACGGCAGGTGGACTGCGGTGAGCACCGGCTGGTTCTCACGCACGAGGGTGGCGGTCACCGCCCACTCCGGCAGGGCGTGCAGGTGGTTGACGTTGCCTTCGGCCGGATCCACGACCCACCATTCGCCGGGCGGCAGCGCCCCGCCGTCCAGTTCGTCCTCCACCCAGCCGGCGTCCGGGCGCAGGCGCGTGAGGCGGGGGCGCAGGATATCGAGGGCCGTGTCGTCGTTGGCGGCGAGCGCGCGCATCAGCTCTTCGCGGGTCTGGTAGCGGACCATCTCGCCGAAGCGCTCGCGCAGCGCCGAACCGGCCGCGCGCACGGCGATCGCGGTCCGGCCGAGCAGGTCGGCGTCGGAGACGGCGACGCCGGTGGTCTGAAGCGTTTCGGACATGGTGGTACTCCCGTGTGAGGAGGGGTGATGAGGCGGGTCGGGCCAAGCTGTGTGTTCCGTCTTGCGCTCTCGTATCGAAGGTATAGAGCCCTTTAATTAACTTCAAATGCATGTCAAGCACGTCTAGGATTACTCGCATGCAATTGGATTTGAACCTGCTCGCCGCGCTCGACGCGCTGCTGGAGGAGGGAAGTGTGGCCGGGGCGGCCGCGCGCCTGCACGTCACCGCCCCCGCGATGAGCCGGAGTCTGGGCCGAATCCGACGCACGACCGGAGATCAGATCCTGGTGCGCACCGGCCGCACGATGACCCCGACGCCGTATGCGATCGCCGTCCGGGAACAGGTGCACGAGCTGCTGCACCAGGTCCAGGGGGTGCTGGCACCGAGCCGTGAACTCGATCTGGCAACGTTGGAGCGCACCTTCACACTCCGCTGGCACGATTCCCTGGTCGCCTTGAGCGGCCCCGCACTGCTCGCGGCCGTACGCGGACAGGCGCCGGGCGTGCGATTGCGCTTCGTCGCGGAATCGAGCATCGACACCCCCGAGTTGCGGCGCGGCGAGGTCGACCTGGAGGCGAACGCCAACCGCACGAGCGCACCGGACATCCGTGCCGAGAACGTGGGCGAGACCCGCCTCGTCATCGTCGTGAGGCAGGGACACCCCCTCACCCGCGTGAGGACTGTCACCGCAAAGCAGTACGCCGCCGCTGAGCACGTCACCGTCTCGCGACGTGGAAACCTCAGCAATGCCCTCGACGACGCCCTCGCGCGGCTCGGCCTCACCCGCCGCGTGGTGGCGACCGCGCCCACGGAAGCGGCCGCGCTGGAGTTCGCGCGCGACTCCGATCTCCTGATCAGCGTCCCCGAAGCCACCACGCGGTCAGCGGTCGCCGACCTCGGCCTGGTCGTGCTCCCCCTCCCGCTCGAACTGCCATCGGCACCGATATACCTGTCGTGGCATCAGCGCTACGACACCGACCACGCCCACGCCTGGCTGCGCGGGCTGGCGCGAACCGCGCTGGCCATGCGCGGAGCGACGTAGCCGGCGCCGTCCGGCCGCTTCACCCATACGTCCATGCGGCCACCTTGGGAGGAGCTCCGCGTGACAGCCTGTCTTTCCCCGCCAGGGTGAAACCGGAACCGACTTGCCAACCCGGGCGACCACCAAGGCTCAAGGGACCCGCTATCCGGGGGCCTGTCAATCGAACGATTTACGTCCCCCGGCCCCCCCATGCGGACTGCCGGTCAGCCTCTGCCTTCTCCCAGCCGTGCGGTATTGCCCCCTCCCTTCGCTTCCATGGCGAGGCGGAGCAGTAGCTGTTCGCCGCCGTGGCGGGTGATGAGCTGAAGGCCGACGGGTTCGCCGCTGGGGGTGGCTCCTGCGGGGATGGTGATGGCGGGGGTGGCCGCTGATGTTGAAGGCCCAGGTGAGGGCCACGCTCATGCGCCGGCCGGGTCCGTCGTGGCCGTGGGGCGGGTGGGGCGTGGTCGGGGTGGCGAGGATGTCGACCTGGTCGAAGAGCTCTTGTAGGTGGCGGTCGTTTCCACTGATCAGTTCGGTGATGTCTGAGTGATGGTCGTGTTGCGTGCTGCGCAGGCTGCTCCATGCGGGAGCGGGGTCGTTCAGGAGCACGGTGGTGTCGGTGAGCATGAGCAGGCCAGCGTCGGTGAGGCGCTCGAGGGCTGCACGTGCGGTGGTGGCGATCTCGGGGGTGGTGTCGGCGAAGCCGAGCGTCGGCGACCAGGCCACCGTGCACGGCGACCACGGCACCGGAGGCGCGGTGTCCTGGTGCCCGGCGAGGGCGTGGAGGTAGGCGGCAGCGTCGTGGGCGTGGCGTGCGAGGGGCCCGGGGGTGTTGAGTCCGGCGCGGTCGCGTGCGGGAAAGGCGCCGTTGGTGGGCTTGAGTCCGAGGATGGCGCACCACGCGGCAGGGATGCGGGCGGAGCCGGCGCCGTCGGAGCCTGTGGCCAGGGGGACCATGCCGGCAGCCACGGCGGCGGCCGATCCTGCTGAGGAGCCGCCGGGGGAGCGGGCGGGGTTGAGGGGGTTGGTGGTGGGTCCCCGGTCGGTATGGCCGTAGGTCTGCCAGCCGCTGCCGCGGTGCGGTACCGAGGTGGTACCGATGGGGACGCAGCCGGCGGCGATCAGGCGTTCGCTCTGGAAGGCGTTGAGGCCTTCGGTGGCCTTGATGCCGAGCGGCACCCCGGCCAGGGGGAGCTGATCCCCCTGGCGGACGCGCGCGTCGATTTCGGCGGCGCGTTCGCGGGCCTGGCCGGGCCAGATTTCGCGGAATGCCCGGACGGTCACGTCGCGTTCCTCGACACAGGCCAGGGCCGCGTCGACAACCTCGAGCGCTGACAGCTCACCGGCCTGAACGGCCGCGGCGATCCGGACGGCGGAGAGAGGCGTGTAGTCGGTGATGGTGAGCACTGCGGTCCTTCGTTCAGCGGGCGCGGCCGCCGTCGTGGCCGCGACTGGTTCCCGGTCCACGGAGTTGCGGCGGCATACGGAAATCCGGATGGGAGGTGGGGCGCGCCGGAGGCCTGCCGAGGCTGTGCATGGTCGCGGCGAACTGGACACGGCTCTTGTACGGGGCGGCCGGGAAGGTCCATGACGGCACGTTGGGGTCGGCGGTCTGGCGTACGGCCCGCTCCATGAGTACGGCCATTTCGACCGGTCCTACGCCGCCGGGGACGGGGGTGATGTTCTGGGGGAGGCGAGCCGCTTCTGGATGGATGTCACCGGCGACGGTGCCATCCGCCAGGGGGGTGAAGCCGGAGTCGACGACCAGGCGGTGGTGGGGCCGGATGTGCTCCGTGGTGAGCAGGTGCGGGTTGCCGGCCGTGGAGACGACGATGTCGGCCTGGGCTGCGCGGCGCAGGTCGTCCCCCATATCGAGCGGCATGACACGCATGCCTTGGTCCTGGAGCAGCCGGACTACGCCGGAGCCGACGAACCCGCGCGCTCCCACGACGGCTATGGAGGCGTTGTCGGCGAACGGTGTGACGATGCGTGCGATCCCGTCCGCGGTGGCGCAGGCCCGCTGTAATGACCTGTCGTGGAGCAGCCCGTCGATGTCCTTGGCCGGTTCGAGGCGCTGCACGAGCGGGGTGAGGTGGGCTGGTGCGGGCATCTGCACGATGATTGCCTGCACACGCGGATCAGCGTTGTAGGCGTCGAGTCGATCGGCGAACTCGCTCGTCGAGACGGTTCCTGGTAGCGCTACGTGGTCGACGTCGAAGCCGAGGTGGGTGAAGGCCCGTACCTTCTGGTCTGCGGAGACGCGGGATGCTTCCATGCGCCGTGCCCAGTGTGGCGGATCGTTGTCCGCGGGAAGGAAACGGAGGACGGCGACGCGCTGGTCGTTGGGCTGGATGGCCTGGCGGTAGGGCTCGAGATCTCCTCGCACCGTGCGCAGAAGATCCGTGCCGGACAGCTGATGGGTAGTCATGTGCGGTCGTCGGTTTCTCAGCCGGTGTGGCCCAGGCGTGCGGTGGCAGTGGGAACGGGTTCGAGCTGCCAGGACTCGAAGAGCTCAGCGGTCTGCTCCGGAGGCAGGAGCTGTTGCCCACGCAGGTCCCCGTGGTACCGGTCGCCGGTGTAGGTCAGTGTGACCTCGATGAGAGTTGTGGCTCCTGTCGGGTCGTAGGTGGAGAATTCACCGTGGTGAGCGAACCACCGGATGGTTTGCGGGTCGAGCGCCGCGTGGGGCAGGAGCAGGGCCAGAGCGGCGGTGGCGGCAGCGGGAAAGTCGCTGATCAGACCGTAGGCATCGGGATTGCTGGCCAGCTCCGAGAGGATTACGGAGGATCGCCCGGGCGAGGTCGGCTGGACCAAACGCACCAGGCAGTGTGCATCGCGGCCCAGTGCGTGGCGCCAGTGGACGAGTCCGGTGGTGATCC
The DNA here is from genome assembly GCF_014655595.1 of Streptomyces griseocarneus. GTDB lineage: Bacteria > Actinomycetota > Actinomycetes > Streptomycetales > Streptomycetaceae > Streptomyces > Streptomyces griseocarneus. Next base: position 410,017 of record NZ_BNBL01000005.1, read on the forward strand.
GGGCCTGGGGTGAGTTGTCGATCAGAAGGTCGTCAGCCATAGGTATCTCCTTTTGCCAAGGCCGGTACAGAGTGATGCCGCCGTAGGGCGGCTGCCTTCAAGCAACGCGATGGAGGGGCGGCCGGAGGTCATCCGGTCGCCTCGTCAAGGCGGGTGAAGGCGGCTTGGAAGACGAGCAAGTGCTCGGTGGGCATCTGGTAGCCGACAGCCCGCTGCCAGGACGGGTTGTCCGGGTCGTAGACCACGGCGACCGGCGCTTCGGTGCCCTGCGGCCACCGTCCCTGGCGCACCCCGCGCTGCAGCCCCCGAGCCAGGGCAACAGTCGGCCCGCGCAAGGAGCCGAACTCGTCGCGCAAGTCCCCGGCATCGGCCCAACCGCCACCGTCGACCACTCGACGTACGAAGGTGCGGGCGGCGAGGGTAACGCTGCGCAGAAACCACTCGGCGCGGTCCTCGCTCCAATCGGTGTCCGCGGTGATGGCCAGCTCGTGGCGATGCTCGTCGAGAAGTCGAAGCAGCTTCTCCTCGAAGGCGGGTGACGCACCCTCAATGGTGATCTTCACAGGCCTCTCCGATGCATTCTTGCCTCGTTCTACATGAACAACAGCCTGCCGCACTGGACCAAGCAAGGTCAACGCGGATTCGAGGGATCGACGTGAGGTAGCCATGGCACATTGTCGCCGTGTGTCCGGCTTGTGCCGCCATCCCCGCCCGCGCGGAAAGCAGCGCACGGCGATTAGGGGCGTCCACTGCAGGCTCAGGTCTTCTGGCCCGTCGGCTACAGGGTCGGCGGGCACGGGGAGCCATGACGGGCCTGCCTATCGGAGGAGTCGGCAAGCGCTGGATCTAACCAGTGGATCACGCCGGGTTTGGCTCCTATAGTTGGCTGACACACAGATGTCACGAAGAGGGTGGGTACTGCCTTGAAGTTATCTCGTATGGCCGCGGTGGTCACCGTGGCCGCCGTCGCTCCGGCCGTCCTGCTGACCTCGTCGGCCTTCGCTGATGGCGCCGCCGCAGGTTCGTCTACACAGTCGGCCCAGAGCTCAGTGGCGAAGACCGCCGGGCAGCAGGCCGAAGAGCCCGCCGGCAAGGACCAGCAGGCGGAGAAGGACCGGAACGAGATCCTGCGCATCGTCAGCCTTGGAGGCCCGGGGGTGAAGGCTGCCGGTAGGGCGGCGCTCGATGGCACGGCCGCGGACATGAGGAAGTTCCTCGAGAACGGTCAGTTCGAGGAAAGAGACACCGACAACGAGGTCCTGATATCGCGGATCATCTACTTCGGTGGTCCTGGGGTGAAGGAGGCCGGCAAGGCCGCGCTGAAGGGCACTCCGGAAGACCGGGTCGCCTTCCTGGAGGCCGGTCAGTTCAAGGCCCTGGACGAGGACAACTATGTCCTTATCTCGCGGATCTTCAATGAGGGGGGACCCTTCGTGAAGGCTGCGGCTAAGGCGGCGTTGAAGGGCACTCCGGAGGATCGGGTCGCCTTCCTCCAGACCGGTCAGTTCGAGGCGCGCGCGAAGGACAAGAAGGCATAGATCTAACGAGCTCGTGCATGGTTGGCCGTGTGCGTTGGCGGCATCCTCGGTCCACGACTCAGTCGGCGGCAAGCAACTCGTCGACCACATCGCCACCTCACATCCGCGCGTGACCAAGGTCTGGGCCGACGGCGGCTACCGCACCACCGCCATCGACCACGGCGCCCGCCTCGGCCTTGACGTCCACCTCGTCCAGCGGCCCTTGGGAACCCGAGGATTCAAGGTGATTCCAAGAAGGTGGGCGATCGAGCGGACCTTCGGCTGGTTCATGCACCACCGCCGCCTCGCCCGCGACTACGAGACCCACCCGCACCGCTCCGAAGCGGTGATTCACCTCGCGGTGATCGACCTGATGAGCCGCAGACTCACCGCCGAATCCACCCCGAACTGGCGCGGAACCTATCCCAAGACCAAACACAAACCAGCGGATGAAATGCTCATTGCGTCCGGCGGAGTGGGCCGTGCCGCACATGCCGCGTACCGGGCGCCTGTCGGCACCGGCATCGGCCCTGGCGGCGAGGTGATCGTGGGTGGCTCCGGTCTTCCAGGTCACCGCCGCCCCGCCGCTGATCCATTGCCGATGCCCTGCCCGAAATCCGGTGGCAGGAGGAACTGCTCCTGTGGCAGGCTTCAGCCACCGAAGGGGCGTAGCTCAGCCCGGCCAGAGCAGCGGACTCCAAACCCGCTAGTCGCAGGTTCGAATCCTGTCGCCCCTGCGCGAACGGCACAGCGGCCAGGTCCTCGTGGGACCTGGCCGCTTGCTCATGGGCCCACGGGCCGGGCCGTGACGCCGGTGCGCTGCAGGAACTCCCGGGCACCGCGCAGTGTGGTGCGCAGATTCCACTGGGTCGCCCGGCTGTTGAGGCGTACGTCGAGGGGGCGCCGGGTAGCGTGCTGTGAGCCCGCAGGCCGAGCAGTTCTCTCTGGTGTCACTTCAAGATCGAGCCAGTTCTTCCAATCCCTCGTGGCCTACGTCCGGGGCGCTCATGGCCAGCCAGCCGTGGCCGCGTATCTCGGTGTCGGCGTCCACCGGGCTCGGGTGCACGGACAGGTACTCGCACGCCGTCATGGCATCGGCTGTGCCCTCGTTGGGCTCGGCCTCGTCGAACTCCGGGTCGAAATCCTCGTCGTCGACAGCCAGCGTCTCCCACGGCAGGGGCTCGCCCACCCACTCGGGGTTGCTCTCCCGCGCGTACCGGCGCCGGATGCGACCCGCTTCGGCGACCACCCAGATATCCGCTCCGCCCGCGATGTCCTCGAAGAACATCTGGGCCTGGCCGCACTGGGCGCTCAGCCGTTCCACGGCCCCCATCATGTCGTCCCAGTCCCAGCCGATGACACTGTCGAGGTTTCCGAATATCAGACGCCAGCGGTCGATTTCAGGCGTGACGAAGACCGGGTCGGCGTCCGGCCTGGCCGGCAGGTCAGCCACGTCGAGTCCCTCGCGGAAGGTGACCGGGACCCGGTCGTGGAGGTCCAGCGCCGCGAACAAGCCCTCGTAGTTCTCACCCGGTACCACGTACCACCAACTGGTCGGAAGGTAGAACGGCGGCTTCTCGCCCACGCCCTTGAGCAAGGCGCGGCGCGCCAGCAGCTTCCTGTCCCGCTGTCCCAGCCGGTCGGTGAATCCGGCCTCCAACAAGGCACCCAGTCGGTTCTCGCACATGATCGGGAAGCTTACGGTGCACTGTGAGGCGGCGATGCCCAGGTCTTCGCGGGTTCGGCGGACGAGCTCGCGGACAGCCGGCTTCCAGGGGGCGAGGGCGGAGTCGAACTCGCGAACGTAGTCCAGGGCCCGGGTGAATTTCACGCGGGCGAGGATGCCGACGGACCGGTTGCCTGGTTGCGATTTTCCGGTTTCGGGTCAGTGGTGTGAGAGACAGCGGGCATTGGTGTGCTGATGCTGGTCGGTGGCTGTTTCGGGGTGTGGGTTCACTGTCTTGGGGTGAGAGATCGGGGTGGGATCGCTGTCCTGGGGGGGGGATCGCATGAGGGGTGATGCAGTTTCAGATTTGTGTGTTCTGATCCACTGGCCGGTGGATGGTTGGTGTGATCGATGGATGGATCCGGAAGAGCATCACCCGGTCTCGGAGGGGTTGGGGGGCGGTTCGGGCGCTGGTTCTGCCGGCTGTGTCGGTTCGGGCGTTGCGCAGGGAGGGGAAGCCCCCCCACTGGGCATGTGAGGTCGGCGGCGGACGCGCTGGGTGTGCGGGAGCGGGCGGTGTGGCGGTGGCTGGCCGGGGCTGAGAAGGACAAGGCTGCAGCCCGGACGCCGGGGGCGCGTGCCCCGTACCACGGGAGGTTCACGGTCACCCCCGAGATCCGGGCTCTGCTCGGGCTGTGGAAGGGGAACGTTGCCGCTGTCCACCGTGAGCTGACCGCTCGCGCGGCCAGGGGCGAGGGGGAGCCGCCGCCGTTGCCGGCCACCCCGCGGGCCGGGGCTACAGGTGTGGTGGTTCCTCGCGTCAGCCTGGCTCGAGGTCGGTGCGCATGGCCCGGAGCAGGCGCTGCTGGCATTGACGGAAGTGTTCGCGCTTGGTCGTGCACCGGGGATCGTTCCAGCGTTTACCGGCAGCGACTTCGTTGCGGTATTCGAGCAGGGCGTTCAGCGCCGCCTCCGTGCAGTGCCTGACCTGTTGGCTTGTCGTCAGCTCCATTTGGTAGCGGCGGGCGTACACCTCGTGCTCACGCACCGCCGCCCCGGCTGACCTCTTGCGCTCGGATGACCTGCGTGGCCAACGGCTGGCCGCGAAGATCTGTTCCCGCGCCACGAACAAGGCTGCCAGGAACTGTGCGTACGCGGCCCGTTGACGCTCCTGCCGCCCGTGCCCGTTCCTCTCGACGCCAGCGTCTGCGGTCTGCCAGGTAGGCAGCAGCGACGGCGACCAGGCCGCCGGTCACTGCGCTCGCCGGTGCTGTCCAGTCCATCGCACCAAGCTGCCACCGACGCCACCAGCGCGATACTTCTCGGCCGTCGCACGCCCGGTCGCGGCCGGGATGGACCTGCGCCGCTCCCGTCGCCGCGTGGCCCGCGGCCCTGCTGCCCGTGGGGCGCCCGGGCCAGGTATGCAGATGTGCAGCCGACGGCTTCGCCGATGTCACGGGTGCCGTCGGGGGTGCACCCTCGGAACCTCCGCGACCTGCGGGCCGGTCCTCCCGGTTTCACCTGTCACGGAGAGTTTCACGGTCATGCCTCTCCAGCCGTCCGCGCCGCAGCGACCACGGCCTCGTACACCTCCAGTGCCGGCCGGGGCTCGCGTCCCAGGAGCGTGCGCAGGGCGTTGTCCTCGATCCCGCTGCCGTCCAGGAAGCCCCCGGCGATCACTGAGTACGTGCCCACCAGCATCGGCACCTGGTAGGGCAGCGCCTGGCCGGCCTCTGTGATCGCCTCGCGGGCGGCGCCGAGCGAGGAGGGCTCGTACGAGCCGCCGATCGCGGCGGCCAGCTCGGCGCCGCCCAGGGCCCGCTCGCCGACGAGCTCGTACACCCGCCCCGCGTGCCGATCCGGCTCGGCCGCCACCCGGGCCGCCACCGCCGCGAGGTCGGCGCGGGCCACCGCGGCCAGGCGGCCCTCGCCCAGCGGCGCCGCGATCGTCCCGTCGGGTCCCGGGGCCGCGATACCGGCGAGGAACTCGGCGTAGAGCCCGTTGCGCAGGATCGTCCACGCCAGCGGGCTGCGCCCGAGGCGGCGTTCGGTCCAGCGGTGGGCGAGGGCGTAGGCCAGGTGGTCGCCGTCGCCGCTGAGGCTGGTGTAGACGATGTGCCGCACGCCCGCTCTCTCGGCCGCCGATATCGCCGCGTCGTGGCGGGCGATGACGACGTCGTCCTCGCCGTACCCGGCCGAGATGAGCAGCAGGGTGTCCACGCCGGTGAAGTCGAGCGAGGACGGGTCGTCGAAGTCGACGCGCCGCTCCGCGGCGGAGCGGGGGGTGCGGGTGCCGAGGACGACGTCGTCCCGCCCGGCCAGTTCGTCGGCGACGAGCTGTCCGAGAGCGCCGCCTGCACCGGTTACCAGAATCATTGAGATCTCCCTCCTGAGCTGTGTGTTTCCATCATGGGGAGCGAGTTTCGATCGCATAAGGAGGCACTTTGATGTCAGTAGGGCACACCGCGGTAACCACCTCGGTGCCGGACGAGCCCGTGATCGTCTGCGAGACGCCGCAGGACGAGTGCGGCGTGAGGGATGTGCTGGACCGGCTCGGCGACAAGTGGTCCGTTTACGTGGTGGTCGAGCTCGCCTCGGGCATACGGCGGTTCAAGGAGCTGCAGCGCGCCATCCCGGGCAATATCTCGCAGCGTATGCTCACGCTTACTGTCCGGCGTCTGGAGCGCGACGGGGTGGTGACGCGGACCGTGTATCCCACCGTGCCGCCCCAGGTCGAGTACGAGCTGACGGAAATGGGTCACAGTCTCACCCACCTCGTCAAGGCCCTCGCGGACTGGTCGATCGCCCACCGGCCGTTCATTGCCGCCTCGCGGGCGGCCTGGGACGCCGCTCACTCGGAGCCGACGGCCGGCGAATGAACGGCCCCGGGCTCCACCGGGTGATGCGCGAGCGCGTCCCCGAGCCGTGGACCCCGCTGCCCGGGGTGTGTCCGGCGGAAGCGAGGAGTGGTCATGGTGGCGTTGCCGATCGTGTTCCTGGGCATCGTCGGCACGCTCGCGTCGAGGCTCACAACACAGCGGCTCGCCGAGAATGGGGCAGGGCCAGGGAACTGGACCACATCGAACGACAGCGCGCCGGCAAACGGAGATACGAGGCGGAGCAGGCGGCCGCGGAGGCCCCCCCGGGGCTGCGTCACGCTGAACACCTCGCCCCTGGAGGACCACTTTGAGCTGAACAACTTCTGGTACGTGCTCCGCGGTGGCCGTGTCACGGATGACCTGCGATCGCTCCTGGACGACGCGCGGCGCGGGCACCGCGCGCGGTACCCCCAGACGCGGATGCGTGTCCGGGACGATGCTCTCGCCCCCGCCCACGGCGGCACCCTCGAGCTCGGCCGGGTGGGCAAAGCCCTCGAACGTCTCGACGGCGGGATACCGCCGCGCGGTGAGGGCGAGTTTCTGGAACAGGCGCGCAGCCAGGTCGGCAAGCGCGCCTCCCGCCGGGCGAAGGCCCGTTCCCGCGAACTGAGCGCCGCCCCCGACCTCGACCTCTGGTGCGACGCCATCGAGTCACAGCGCAGGACAAACGGATACAACCCTCTCTGAGGAGCGGGCCAGTCGGCGTGCAGCTGATCCACCGGACGCCGTCTCAAGGCGCGGCCGGGCAGGGCTGGAGGAGGTTCTCGGCGACGTTCGTGCGGTGGTGATGCGGGTGGATCGGGCGACGGCCTCCACCACGCCGTCCAGGCCGTCGCCACCCTGCACAACCTCGCCCTCACCGGGTGAAACGGCAGGTCAAGCACCACTCCAACCTGACGGAGACGGACCTTCCGCCGTAGCCGCACGACATCCACCCGTCCTTCGCGTTAGCCCCGGCCTCTGCAATGGGGTACGGGGCGCCACACCGGTTCTCGGGCAGACGGGACAGCCCCGCCTCTCCCGCGCCCCGTTCGCCGGCTGGCAGACCGATCACGCTGCCGACGCCGGCGTGCGTGAGAACCCGCACCTGGAAGGTGCGGGCTGTCGACGAACCCGTCACGGTCGCGTGCTTCGCTCACCACACGCACCTCAAGGCGGCCGTTCCTGTGCCTCCCACGGCGCCACCAGTCCGCAGGCGATTCAGCTCACCCAGATGCCCTCGGGTGAGAGCCGGCGCGCGAGTTGCGTGCCCGACTCACTGATCGGGGTGGACCAGGACACCTCGGCTACTGAGGAGCCGAAGTCGTCAGCGAGTGCCTTGACGAGCGTGGCGCCCACCCTCTGACGCCGGTAGGCACCGGCCACCCAGACCAGGCTGATTTGGGGCCGCAGGGTGTCGTCCGCGTCGCCGTACGGGGAGTCGTCGACAAGATCCCAGGGCCGGTGATGGCCGGTGTCACGGGCCGCCAGGTAGCCGATGACATGCCCGTTCGCCTTCAACAGGTAGGCTCGGACATTGTCCTCGGTCTCCTCGGGCTCGCCGATGTGGGACCAGGAGCGGAAGTCGTAGTGGTTCTCCTTCTGTGGCATCCGCGCCACCTTGTAGGCGAGCTTCCGCCACGCGATGGGGGACTGCGTCGTCACTACGGCCAGGTCACCCAGCCAGCCGAGGTTCTTCGCCACCCGCACTCCGAACGTCCATGCCGCGTGGTGGTCGGCGTGCTCGCGACCGCTGTTCCAGTCCTCCTTCAGGCTCATCCCGCACCGGCAGTCACTGCCGACGGGAGGCAGCACGGTCCGGAACCGGACGGGCGTGGCGCGACAACTGAGGTCCTGGTCCCGGCCGCCCACCCAGGGCCGAAAGGGCGCGTCATCCGATGCGACATGACCGCTCCACCGGTCCACCCACCCGGGGTACCGCCCGGGGAGCTTCTCCCGCAGCTCCTTCTGTGCCGGCGGCAGTGTCGGGCGCACCCACACGCTTCCGGCCGTCGCCCGGCCGTTGAGACGCAGGCCGCTTCTCTTGGCCTTGCCGCGCAGGAACCTCAGGAACACACCAGGAGGCGAGTGGAAGTCCACGCCCCGCACCAACTCCCGCTCACCAGGAGCGAGCCAGTCGTCCACGGGCAGCGCCAGCCGGCAGGCCAGCGCCTCAAGCCCGCTGTAGTCGTGGTCGAGCTCGGCCACGCGCAGGGCTTCGACCGCAGCCTCGACCTCCGCGTACGGAACGGACAAGGCGACCCAGCGTGACCCGCTGCTCCAGACGAAGCCGCCCGGGAACCCGTCGTACCAAAGACGGTCGGCGGCCGCACCGCGTACCTTCTCGACGGCGTCGCTGTAGAGAGTCGGCAGCTCGGCCGCATGGCCCCTTCTGGACGCGGCATCGACGTACCCGTCGCGGTCGAGCTCGACCGTGGCGTACCACCGAGTCGGCCGGACACGGATCTTCCGGCAACGCCAGTCGCCCGGATCGGCATCAAGATGGATGGTCCGCTCGCTCATCTGCTGCTCCTCGTCCTGCTGTCTCTTTCCGGTACCTACACGGCGTCGCCGCAGGAACACAGACCGCGGGGCAGGACTACGCAGTGGTGTCCGGCTTGCTCAGGACGGGGTTCCAGGCGAACCACTCCAGGACGTCAGCGCCCAGTACCCAAGGAGACTCCAGCAGGAGCCTGCCCGTCGCGTAGAGGTCCGCGGTGACGCTGTCCGGCGCCGGCCCGTGGGGGTGCGCGGAGTCGACGAGACGGCAGGCCGCCTCCGCTGTGGCATCGGCGTGTTCCTCGACTTCCGGTGCGGCACCGGCGGAGAGATCCGTTGCCTTCTCGGCGACGGGCGGTTCGGGGCGGGGGCGATGAAGGTGCGGAGTCCTCGGCTCAGGGTGCGACGCGGCTGCGCTGTGGTCGCGGCAGGAGCCTGCCGTACGGCCGGTAGGGGCCGGGTCCGAGGTCCTCCAGAGTGAACGAACGTGTGTACGGCGTGCCTTCGGTGTCGGCGCACGGCGGCTTGCCCAACCCCTACGGCGTCCGCTGGTCACCGCTGGAACCACACGAACGAGAACGGCGCTCACCCCACGGCGGTGCGGGGGTGAGCGCTGTCGCGCGTCACAACCAGTTGGGCCCGTCGGCGCCAGCAGGGCAATCACGTGTCGGCGCCCGGACCCGAAGGGAGAACGTAGACGTACGGGTACGGGTACGGGTACGGACAGCCCGGATCGTTGAATTGCGTGCGCACCCGGTGCCTGAAGTTGATCACGATGCTGACGGCAGCCGACGCCACGGTCGCGGCCGCGCTGAACACCACTCACGTGCTCCTCCCTCAATCTGGCAAGAGGCAGGTGCTGTGCCCCTGGAGGACATCGACACGAGGCCTCAATTGGTCGATTTCCTGTCGTTTGCCGATAGTTTCACGCTCATCCGAGCAGAAGCGGAGAGGCCAGTGAAGGGGAGAGCCGCGTCCATCTGGTTCACGCCTGCCCTGCGCACACTCACGGCCTTTCTGGGTGCGGCGTCACTTTGCGCGGGGGCACTTGCGGTCTTCGTGACCCAAAACGGGACCGGCTCGGCGGCGCTGATCGTATTGGGGGGCGTCCTGGTTCTCCTCGCTCTGCTCGGCAGTCGCATCGAGAGCCTGGAGTTCGGAGGGGCTACGCTGAGAATGCGGGCCGATGCAGCGGAGAGGTTCGCCTTGGCGGAGGAGTCCGAGCGCCAGGGAGACATCGCCACGGCCCATGAGCTACGTGCAGAGGCGAGGACCCTGATGGACGCTGCACGGCCCATCGCCACCGAGTACGGCTCAGTACGCCGCTCTATGCGCCCCGGTGCCTCACGTCTCTGGGCGTTGGAAGAGGTCGTTGCTCGTGCGCGCCGCTTGGCACGAGAACAGCCCTTCGAGCCGGCCGAGGTCTCGCGCTGGTTGCGGGAGGGCACGGACGAGGAGCGCATCACCGCCTTGGCAATGATGCAGGCCAGCCCCGAACTGTGGAACTTCGAGGCCACCCTCGCCGCCATCACGCACTCGCACACCCCCTTTGAGCAGTACCACGCCTTGCGGCTTGCGGCGCAAATGGTCGACATGCTCGACGCGGACCAGGCCAGGAGGCTGGCCGAAGCGGTAGAGGCACAGCGCTTCGGGCCGGACGCGGATCGCAAACTGCTGGGCGAGGAGATTGTGCGAAAGGTGCGCGGGCGCTCGCACGAGCAGTGACAGCCCGGCTGTTCCACGTCCGCATGGGCGGACCGGGCTCGACACCAAGGCCAAAGGCATCGTGTGAATGTTCGCTGACAGACTCCCGCCGCGCCCAGCTCGAGGGCTACTGCGGGACATCGCCCCCGTGATCGGCGTGGCCTACGGGCGAGTCGCAGCGGGGGCTCGCAGCGAGGCGGACTGCGTCACGCTCGCGGAAGCGATGGGGATGAGCGGGCTCGTGCCGGGCAGGCCGCGAGTGCCTTGTAACCTCCGGTTCGGAATTGCGTTTGTCGCTGCGTGGCCTACAAACCCGAGGAATGGACGACCGTCGGCAGCTGGATGTCGGTATGCGGTGCGTTCCTCGCCTTCGTCGGATCATCGGCACGCGCATGGTTCACGTTCCAGCAGCTTCCCGGCCCTAGTTATCGACTGGCACTCTCTCGCAAGGAGAAGTGGCATTTCAGGGCGCTGTTGATCATTTTGTTCCCTGTGTTGACCTTCATGTTCCTGCGGTTGCTGTTCTCGCCAGTCGATGAGGAAGATCGTAAGGAGATTGCCGAGGTGCGGAACCAGTTCATCGGATGGTCCCTGGTGCTGCTCGGTTCGCTAGGCGGTCTCGGCTCAGCAGTGATCAAGCTGATCAACACCAGTGGTTGAAGGCCAACAGGCGGAGCAGTGTCCGGATTCCGGCGGTCTCATTCGGGTGCCCCGTGCTCGCCCCGATAGCAGGTCCTGCTGGCTGACCAGGCGGGCGCCCCTATGCGTAGCTGTCCGCTGAGGAACGACTTTCGCACGGCAGGCTGCCTCTCATGACCACAGCGCCCGCAACACCATCTCGTACCCGTTCTCTCGGCAAGGGCGTGCGAGCGATCATCCGTACCGAGTCTGCCTCGCCGGCTGAGCAGGCAGCCGCGCTGATCGCCACTATTGAGGATGTCCAGCTGCCTGCGGCTCTCCTCCATGCCGCGGCACTGATTCTGGAAGCAGCCTCGCAGCCTGAGCCGCTGGACGAGGCCACCCGGAATTGCGTGGCCGAACTGGCCATGCGGTTGGCCAAGGCAGTGGACCGCGAATCCTGAGCTTCGACAGGCTCGCTCAGTCAGTGCGCTTCCGTGCGCCCGTTGTACCTGATGGGGACCTCCGCGATCTTCTGGCCGCGGTCCTCTCCACGCCGATGGCTTCTACGCGAGTGATTTCAGGCTTCGTCGTTGTCGTCGTAATGAACATTGCCGTCTTCGTCGAGGTGGGGGTGGCGTGGTGCGGGTGGGTGGCTGTTGGTGTCGGAGGGGCGTGGTCCTTCTGGACCGTCGGGGCCCCATCGCAGTAGTCGGCGGGCGTGGCAGATCTGGTAGACGGTGCCCCCGACCTCGAGCTGGTTCGCGCGTTCGGTCCGCAGCCGGTCGGCAGCCTGGACGTACTCGGCCAGCTCTCCGGCCGCGGGGTCGGTGCCTTCGGCGGCCACCGCGCGGGCGTCGACCGTCCTGTCGTCGGTGTCTCAGGGAATCAGGCCTCGCTGGCGGGGCTCGAACCAGGTCAGGGAGAAGTCCAGGGCCTTGCGGGCGTCGTGGGCACGGGCGTGCACACCGCCGCCGACCTTCGACCCAGGACCGTCCCTTTCCACGCCCCTGAACACCGGAGACAGCAGCATCACGTCCGGATGGGCTGTAAGCGCCTTTTGGGAGTCCCTGCGTACGTCCTCGGGGAAACGGGCCCCGGCGTAGTCCAGATCGCGCAGCGCCAGCCGTTCCGCGGCCTGGACGGGCGTGACCGGTGCTTCGGGGTCCAGGATCAGACCGTCATCGATCCGCGCCTCCCGCTTCCCCCGGTCCCAGTTGGGGACGGCGGGCTCGGGGTGGGTCGGGCCGGGGTTGCTCGATGCCGTCCTGCCCCAGCCCGGCGTACTCCTCGGCACGCACCACCCGGTAGCGGATGCCGAGCGCGGTGAGCTCATCAACGCGTTCGCTCTCCAGCCGGGCTACCGCTGCCAGCACCGAACGCCGCTCCGCTGTGTTCTGCGCCTCGTCCTTCGCACGGAACCACATCAGCGAGTTGAGGTTGCCCTGTGCCTGCTGCGGACAGCCGGCCTTCACCGCGACCACTACCCGCCACGTGGTGCCTTGCCGGCGTCCCGTGCGGCTACCCCGAACAGCGCCCTCCGCATCAGCACCGTGTTCACATCCAGCGCGGCGTCGAGTGCGTCGGCCTCCACGGCCGCCTCCACCGAATCCTCCGGATACCTGACTAAGATCGGCCGCATCCAGTCCGGACTCATTCCCCATGACCCATACGCTCATCCTGTCGACCCCAGGCTGTGCTCACGGGGTTTCCTGATACCTAGGGCTGCGACACGCCCGTCCGGGATGGCGACACCTCTTCCCCGCGCAATAGCCGAGGGGAAGAGGAGTCGTCGCTTCCGGGCGATGCTGGTCAGGCCGGCTGGGGCTGGAGGCGGCGAGTGGGGAACGCCGGCCCTGGACCGTCCGCCTCGCTCCTGCACCCGTGTGACCAGGCGGCTCGCACAGCGGTGAGCCTCCGCATCAATGCGTCCCGGATCTCCAGCTTTGCACCACTCGTGGTCACGGAGGACTGCACGGCGCCACTGGCGAGGCTCTTACTCCAGATCCTGGCACCCGACGAGCTGTGCCTGGTCGTAGCCGGTCTTGAGGACCGAGCAGACCAGCTTCGCTACCTCGTTGTCAGCGTGGGCGGGCGTGGCCACGACCACGCTTCCGAGGGCGAGGAGAATACCTGCCGTGGCTGCGGCGGCGGCACGACGGATGCTGTTGATGGCGGGCCTCCTGAGAGTTGTGGCGGCGACTGCCGCCTGCAGAAACACCGGGAGGTTTTCCGGGCCCTCTGTACGCAAAACGCATGCTCAGGGGCTACACCGGTGCTCCGAGGGGCGCGCGTTCGCCAACCGCGCTCTCATGGTGTGTCCACGCCCCCGTGGTTCTGTTCACGAAAATGGTCAGCACGCTGGTAGGCGCCAGGGCACAAGATCAGAGTGATAGCGCATGTGAACCCGCCGCAGCGCCTTGTACCGCAGCACAGCCATGGTGACGGCAGCCCCGGAGCGGGCCGCCGTCACCGGACACGGGCAGGTCAGGCCATGGTGATCACATCAAAGGTGGCTCGACCGGCTGGTCGGGCTGGGGACCAGCCGCTGGCCCACAGCGGGTTGGCGTTGCGTTCACCAGGACAGCACGATGCAGCCGTTGCCGCCTGCCCCGCCAGCGCCGCCACCTGTTTGTTTGGCGCTGGGAGCATTGGAACTCGCGTGGCCGTGGGTGCCGCCGTGGGCGCCCTTGCCGCCGGCAGCATCAGAGCCTCCGCCGCCACCGCCGCCGGAGTGCCTGCACTTTGCCGGAATGGGCGGCGCATGGCAGCTGCCGGGGCTGGCGCCATCGCCGCCTCGGTTGACGCCCCTGTGGCCCCTGCCGTCGCCGCCCCTGTGGCCAGGGACTTGAACTGCCGCTCTTGCCGCACCTCGCCCCGTAGCTGTCGGGGTCGCGGCCCTTGCCGCCGGCACCACCGGCGGTGCCATCGCCGGCGTCCTCTCCGGCGCCGCCATGCCCGCCGCCGCTGTACCCCTCACCGCCTTTGCCTGAGTGTCTATTTCTGAAGCATCCATGTCAGAAGGGTGTCGGTCTGGGGCGTCGGGACGTCACCCAAGGAGTGCAGAAAGGCAGACATAACGACTTTCGCTGTTCTGACCATGCGCCCCGCTCAGCCACCCCGCCGGGCGTTACGACGCTCGGCTCGGCCCTCGAAATCGCAAACAGGCACTGCCCGCCTTCAGCAGCAGGTCCTCCCATCGCCATGAGAGAGCCGGGTCGTGGGGTGCTGTAGGCGGGGGCCGATCAGGTCCACGGCACGGCGGCCACGTCCGCACTGGGTGCACTACGCTCCCTAGGAATGATCACGGACCCGCCGGAGCGGACACTGATCGCTCAGACGTTCGCTGAACACCATCGTCACCGCCTGCGCGCTCTGTTCGACCTCTTAGGTGTGCCCTGGCTCGAGGACGCCGGGGAACTGGCGGCGGCTGCGGCCCGGCATTGGCTGGCACCGGAACACGGCCAAAAACACCCTCACCTGCACGCCCACACAAAGGGCCCGGGCGCTGGGCCTGGTCGGTGAGATGGCACTGCTCGAGGCGGCGTGGCCCCCGGCGGGCATGGCCTTCGACGAGACGCGCATCGTCGCGGGCCTGTGGACAGCCAACGAGCGCAGACTCCGCCTGCTGCGCCAACTGCGGGACGAACACGGCTGCCGGACCGGCCCGGTCACCCTCTGGGGTGGCCAGCGGCTGCGGAACGCACGCGACGGCGGCATCGACGACATCCTCGGCCGCCTCGCCGGCACCGACCCGCGCCTGCTGCACCACCCCTGGGCACGCTCCGAACTCACCCGCGACCCCCACGCTCGTTATCTAGTGCTGCTGACTTTTTGTGCAGGTCAGACAGGTAGCCCGCAGTTAGGCACGTAAGGCACGACGTATCGGTGGGGGATCGCTCACATGTCCAGGAAGCGGTTCAATCGCACCTCTTCCTGGACCTTCGTTCGAGCGCATCACCGAAGCTGTTACGGTCGTAACACCTTGGCCCCCGGGGGTAGCTAGGTGAGTCGAGGCCCCGGCCGCCGGTCAACGTACGGTCGCCGGCACGGTCTACGGGCTGTCGTTGAACCGCGGTGCCGCGCACTCACCGCTCGCCTCGTCCACGACGCGCCTGTGGGCGCGGCTGGCGCTGGCGGCCGCCGAATCCGGGGACGGCACCGCGGCGTTCGCCGCGCTCGAGCAGCTGCCGGAAGCGGCGGCCGCCGAACTCCTGGAGGACGTGCTCGACCACTGGGCTGCCGGCGGCGCGCCGCTGACGGCCCAGGCGCTGGATACGGACTCCCAGGGCAGTGCGACCGCGTGGGTCGACGAGGCCCCCGGAAGCCCCTTCAAGGTTGTCCGTCTCCTGCTTGACGACCCCGACGGCGTTCCGCGGTACCGGGTGCTGCTGACCCGTACGGCCGCGCCCGGCGGGGAGGGGTGGTTGCCCATGCTCACGCTGGAGTGCGAGACCACAGGTGCCGGGATCGAAGATCTGCGCCGCCGTACCGGCTGGCAGCCCTGGGACCTGCGCCGGATGCCGGGGCTCGACGTCTCCTGGCGGCTGCGGGTGGACATCGCCTCCCGGTCCCTGGTCTGTCTGACCCACGTCACCGAGGAGGGCGACGACGTCCTGCCGCACCTGTGGGACGCGGCCGAGACCGTGTCCCCGCCGGAGAACTGGTGGGACCTCCTCGACCGCGCCCAGCACGTCCTGGTCGCCGGACCGGTCAAGGACGCCGCCGACGAGACGGTTCTGACGCAAGCGGCCCGCACCGGTGAGCTCCTGGCCGTCGTCGCACGTGTCTCTTTCGGGTGAGGACCATCGTGGACGAGGACCTGGTCAGCCTCTCGCAGATCGCGCGGCTAGCCGGCGTCGGCCGCGCCGCCGTGGCCAACTGGCGCCGCCACCACGTCGACTTCCCGCCCGCCGTCGGCGGTACGGAGGAAAGCCCCCGGTTCCAGCTCGCCGCCGCTGAGGACTGGCTGCGCATCCACGGCAAGATCTTCGAAGCTGAGCCGCCGCCGGAGCCGGCCACGCTCGCCCTGGAGGGCGGGCGGACGATCACTCTGCACTTCCCCCGCCTGTCCCACTCCCCGTACGGCCAGGAGACGTTCGAGAAGCTCGGCGGGTTCATCGACGCAGACGCGCCGGTGCGCTGGCCCCGCGACGATGTGCAGCGGGCCGACGTGCCCGGCCACCCGCCGTTTCCAGGTGGACGGCGCCGATGTGGACATCAGCTACGCCGCATCCCCGACGCACCGGCAACGTGAGCGGCGCGTCAGCAAGACGTGAGCGAAGCGTTAGCGGGGAATGGGAGTCTGATTTCTCTGTGCCAGATTGGCAGCTCACATCGGTACCTGCCAATCTCATGCACGCCGCAAGGAACAGCTGGGACGGGAATCCTTCCGCGCCTGCCCTCCGATGCCGACCCGTGTTCTATTGATACGCATCTGAAGGTGGAGGCGTGAAGTATAAAACCGCCAGGGGGAAGACGGCCCTGGGCTCTCGCTCGCCCTTTCCGGGCCCCTGCTCGTATTGCCGAACCTGGCACGCCGAAGGGGATCCGGTTTCCACGCCCAGTGAAGGATAGTCTAGTGCGGGATTTCTGGAGGGGCTGGATTTGAGAACGACTGGATTGTTTTACATGCAAAAAAATACGAGAATTGTTGCCCTATTGGCAGCGTTCGCAATGATCATCGGTGCGTTTGTGGGGTTGCCGACTTCTCCCGCGTACGCCGCAGACCTGAAGCCAGAGCAGATCAAGATGGCCACCTATAATTCTCAGGGTGCCAGGTGGACCGAGGTCGAGGTACTCAGCAGGGAAAACAGCATAGTCGCGGTGCAGGAGGCCGGAGCCGATCCGCGTCTGATGATGGTGCACCAAAACGACTACCAGATCCGCGGATTCACGGTCAGACATTACCTCTGGCGGACAGGGCGGGGGGACCGGCACGTTTACTACCTGAATCCGTCCTCAAACGGTCGCGGTCGGGTCAATTTGGCCATGGTCACGCATCAGGCTGCCGATAGCATCCTGGTTGCTCCAGGCGCTGGCACTGAGGGTCGTCCTGCGCTGGGCCTGGTCTTCGGTAACAACGCCTACTTCAACCTGCACGCGCTCGCCAGCGGGGGTGGGGACGTCGCGGTGTTGCTGGACAGCATTCGGACCGAGGCGTCGATAGCTCATGTCTCGGCGTGGCATGCAATGGGCGACTTCAACCGGAGCCCGGATACGGATTCGTTCGAAAGAGTGCTCCGTGGCCTCCATGCGCATGTCTATCGCAGCGGAAACCCTACGCACCAAAGCGGTAACGAACTGGACTACCTGGTTTCATCGCAGGATATCGGAGGTAATTACTCCGCCGAACGGATGGGCGGCAGGGGGTCGGACCATTATCCAGTGCAGTTTTCTGCTCGCAGGTCCTCGGACACCGTTGCTGTGACCAGCATCAGTAATAACGGACGCGTATTGGACGTGGCTGGCCAGTCAAGTACCAACGGAACACATATCATCACCTACGATGACCATCACGGCGGGAATCAGCAGTGGCGAACCAATGGGGGCTCAGTACCCAGGTCGATGAAGTTCGTCAACAAGCAGACCGGCAAGTGCATTGACGTTTATGGCGGGCCCGATGCCGTAAGCGGTACTTACCTCAACGAATGGGACTGCCAGGGACAGAAGTCCCAAGACTGGCGACCCGTCCCTGACCCTGTCCAGGTAGGCGTCTACTCGTACGTGCATCTCGCCACCGGCTTGTGCATGGACGTACTGAACTACGCGATGAGCAACGGTGCCTGGCTCGGCCTGTACAAGTGCAGCGGAGCCCCGAACCAGAAGTTCCTGCTTCAGTGGCGCTGACCGTGGCGTTCAGCACCGAGTCGGCGTAGCGGGCCGAAGTAGGAGTCGGGCTCGCGCAGGACCTGCCGCAGGCCTGGTGCGCGGTCGGCGAGCAGATCAAGCAGGGCAGGGTAGTTGACCAACGAGGCCCCCGAGCAGCGAGATTGAGACGTCAGACATCTCGATCAACAGCACGGGGGCCTCGCGCGTTCCGTCTCACCGCCCGTCGCTCGATCGGCGGACAACTCGAAGAAGCTCAGTGCAGGAAGCTCGGGGTAGTGCTGGGCGTTGCCGGATTCATGCACCTCGGGCCGAGCCGCGTCCGCGAGCGCTGACGTCCTGCCGATCGAGTGAACCGCTCGCGATATGTGGCAGCGCCCGTTCGCCACCGAGTACGAACTCGTCATCGCCGCCGCCCTGACCGTCTTCGGCCCCCGCCTGATCCTCACCGACCACCACCCCGCCACCGGCCGGCCACCGTCACGGGGGTACCGCGTCGCACCGTCCTGTGGCAAAGGCTGCACACCGCGGACGGCCTGGCACTGACCGCACTGAATGCCGCCGCCCGGCACCGCCCACAGGGACCACCCCGCCATACCCCCAGCCGCCGGGGCGCACATCCTGATCATCTCCGGCAATCCGCACACCGAGCGCACCCTCAGCGACATCACCCGCACGGCCCGCGCGACCGGACGCGACGACCTGACCCTGCACCCGGCCGGGACCAGCGCGCCCGACCTCCCCTGGCGCCTGGAGCTGTGCCTGGGAGAGATCGCCCGCCTGCTCCACCACGCCACTCACACCGCCGCCACAACTGAAGGAATCACTGCGACTTCGCCTGGAACGCTGAAGCACTGAACGGCACCCGACAGCAAAGACCGACGAGCACCGCAGGTGAAACGCGGTTGCCCCTGGAGGACCCCGCCACCTGCCGGAGTCCTCCGCTGCTCAAGATCACTCCCAGTGACAACGCCTGTACCCGTGGGCCAAGCCCGGTTTCAGCCGGTCAGACGCTCCCGCGTCCCAACGGCTCAAACCGGTGGTCAAGCGTTGATCGTGAAGGGCGCCGATTGAGCCATCGCCCCGGTGGCATCGGTGACGGTGAGCCCCACGGAGGTGCCGGCGGGCAGATCCACGGCCCACTCGGTCGATGTGTTATCCGTGGCCGGGAACTCCGTCAGCGGCTCACCCCCGGGGTTGTTGCCCGGCAGTACGCGCACGGTGTACGGGCCCTCGCCACCTCCGAACATGAGCTTCACGGACTGGCCCTCCACCACGTTGGAAGGGGTGTTGATGGTCAGGTACATGACTTTCTCCCATAAGCCGGAGCAGAATCGCGACATGCATTCCCCTCCCGCTTTCTGACACACCTCGGACCCCCAGACAGCGGTGTTGAGGCGACGACCAGCCGAATTTCCAGGGTGCACAGGCGTCCTGAACTCGACCGGGCGTACCCCACACAGACGGGTTGACGTGAGTGGGAGTGCCGGGCATAGCCGAAGGCAGACCCCTCAGCAGCACCGCCCCAGCCCGAAGGCGACACCTACGCGGGCTCCATCACCACTCATCGTGACAACTGTGTAGGCCGCGCCCATGAATACGTGACACCACGACATGCGGGCTTACCAGTCCCAAGGCCGGGGATGCGCCGGAACCGGACTCGCGTTCGGGCGGAGCTGGGATGGTCCGTATGCGAAGCGATGCTCTTGCGGCCGTTCGTGGATCACGCTCATGGTCCGCCGCCTCACCCGCCCGCCCAGGCCTCCGCGCACGGAGCCCTACCCCGTCGAACGGCCGATGCCGTCGTCAAGCCCAGGCCGATCCGCATCCGGGCCCAGCAGCAGCCGCACACCGTCCGCCCCGCGCCCACCGCCCTCGCCTGACAGCCCCGAAATCCACGCTGAGAAGCTGTCCTAACTCCCGAATCTGATGTGGTATGGGGGTATTGGGCGGTTTCGGCACGCTGAACAGTGCGAGCGGGAGGTCGGTCTGCCGGCCTCCCGCTGCGTTCCGCGTCAGGTGGTCGGCTGGTCCCAGACGACCACGACGTAGCCGTCGCCGCCGGCGAGGCCGGGGGCGCCGACCTGGCCTTGCTGCCCGTCGCTGCCCCAGTTCTCGGACAGGCGCTCGTTGGAGGCGCCGCGGGCTCCCTTGCCGCCGTCGCCGCCCGCGCCGCCCGTTCCGGGCAGGCCGGGCTGCCCGCCCGCGTCGGGCCCGTTGGGGTCGACGGGCCAGGCGCCGTCGCCGCCCTTCGTACCGGGCGTGCCGACGCTGCCGACCTGGCCCGCGCCACCGCCCCGCGGGCCGTCGCCGCCGGGCCGCCCTGGCCCGGTTGACCGGGGTGCCCGCCGTTCAGAGCGTAGGGATCCTGGCGGTGGCGCCCGGATTCGGGATAGGCGCACTTTGAGCCGGTGCTCCCGCCGCCGCAGCCTCCCGCCCCGCCCTTGCCGCCGTTGCCGTGGCCGCCGCCCACGCCCCCGCGGGCGTCCAGCAGCCACGTGCCGTACTTGCCGTCCTTGATGTTGGAGCCGCCGCCGCTGCCTCCGAGCGCCGCGTTGTATGCGTCCTTGCCGGACCCGCCCTTCTACTCTTGCGCTCCGGCACCGCCGGGACTTCCGACGCCGCCCGCGCCGCCGGCCTCCCCGCCGCGGCCGACGAACACTTTCAGCTTCTGCCCAGGCGCGACCTTGAACTTGCCGTACACGAAGCCGCCGCTGGTGCCGCCGCCGCCACCTGCACCACCGCCACCACCTGCACCACCGCCACCACCTGCACCGCCGCCACCCCCGCCCTTCCGGATGTTCTTGGCGGCGGAGGTCGCCACGCGGGTGCCACCGCCGCCCCCGCCTCCGCCTCCGGTGGCTCCACCGCCACCGCCCGCGCCCCACACGTAGCCGGTGACGCTGTGCACGCCCTCAGGGACCACGAACTCGATCCAGTCCTGCGTCTTGGTGAACTCCGCCCGGCAGACGCCGGCTGTGCACCGCGTGTCGGCCGCCTCGGCGGTCCCCAGCGCGCCCAACGGACAGCGACCCGGCCACCAGAGCCGAGACCACCACGGCCCGCACCGCATTCCTCAACAAGTCGCTACTCCATCCTGTGTTCAGCCGTATGACGGACAAACACAGGAAAGCCCCAACCAGGCCTGCCCGGGCGATCCTCGACGAGCACCCACCCGAACGAACGTCGACCCCCAAACACGTTGGGCACCGCGTTCGACCGTCAGCAAACCGGAGCGCGCCGGTCGATGACCATGGGTGACTGGTCCGCCGCAGCCGGCTCGGTGGACAGGGCACCCGACCTGCCGGACAGGCCCGTACGCACTCCAGGAGGCCAGGCCTCGCGTCAACGAGGCTTTCACAGGATCAAGCCCCACTACGAAGAGATATGACTGCTTCTGACCGCCGTGACGCGATCCAGTGCGCTCTCGACGAGCGCCTCAGCGCACGCATGTCCCTCCAGAGCAACCCCGCCTGCGCTCACCGAGCGTCACAGACCAGGGGATTAAGCACAAAGATCAGGCTGCCTGGTCGGTGAAGACGAAGTGGGCTGCCGCTGTAGATCTGTCTGAGAAGCGACGCTGATGCGCCGCGCTGAGTGGGACGGCGCGGGGAAACGTAACCGATGGAGCGGAACTACGTTGTGACAGATGTGAAGATTACCAAGGCGCGCGCCGCCACCTTCATCGTCATTGCCGCCTCCGCCGCTCTGCTTGCCTCGCCTTCGGCATGGGCGGACGGCGACTCCGGCGAGGCGCCCCTCAGCTCCAGCACCAAGGCCGCCGACTGGGACCTGATCGCCAAGGTCGGAGAGCTCGAGTTCGACCTGGCCGCGCTGATCCCAGGGTTCGATCGCTGATCCGGCCCGATCACCCCGGCGCCAGGGATGCCTTCCGGGCGAGCTGGTCGAGCAATACAAACGGCGGCCGTTCGTCGATGCAGAGCTGTGGGCGGGCAAGATCGGCCGGGCGATCGAGACCGGACTCAGTCCAGGGCAGAGTGAGCTTGGTGTCCTGTGACAGAGAACCTCGGGGTCCTGCGCTGGCATCAGTGATTCGGGAAGGGTGACGGCCCCGAGTCCGCCGGGTGATCAGGCGGCCTGTGCCAGGTAGTACGGGGTGACGTCGCGTCGGGTGGCGGGCTGGGCCCTGCGGCGGGTCAGGCGCCTCGTCATCAGGGTGATGGCCGCCCAGGTGATCAACGATTCGCTCTCGGGGAGCCGTTCGTGGTCCCGGCAATGCCGTCGGGCCCGCATGATCCACGACCATGATCGCTCGACTACCCACCTGCGCGGGAGGACGACGAAGCCCTTCGCGTCCGGCGGGCGCCGTACCGTTTTGATGGTGATGTCGAGGTAGGTCCTGGCCCAGGTCACCAGCTTTCCGGCGTATGCGGAGTCGGCCCAGACGATGGCGATCTCAGGGTGAATGAGCGCGAGGCGGAATAACAGCTCCTTGGCCGCGTCACGGTCGGTCACGTTGGCCGCGGTGACCATCACCAGCAGCACCAGGCCCCTGCTATCGCAGATCAGGTGCCTTTTCCTCCCGTTGATCTTCTTGGCTTCGTCCCATCCCCTCGTGTCCTTGCCGACCGTCTCGGAGGCCTTGATGCTCTGGGAGTCGACGATCGCCGAGGCCGCGCGGGGTGTCTTCCCGCTGGCGAGACGGACCTTGCGGCGGAGCTGGTCGCGGATGACACCGATGACCCCGGCGGCGGCCCAGCGCCGCGCGAACCCGTAGATCGTGCGCCAGGGCGCGAAGTCGGCGGGCATGGCGCGCCACTTGATGCCGTTGTCGACCAGATAGCGGATGCCGTCGATGATCTCCCGCCGGGGGTGGGCTTCGGGGTGCCCGCCGGTCGGTTTCTGGCAGGCCGGGACGGGCAGAAGCGGCTCGATCAGGTGCCATTCAGCGTCGGTCATGTCGGAGGGGTAGCGGGGCTCGCGCATCAGGGGACGAGGCCCGGCCCGTGTGGGGAGTACGGCGGACGCGTGGACCGGACCCCGGTCTCCTGATCTCTCGGCGAGCGCCCCGGCCGCGTCGGCGTCAGTGCGGTGGCCGGGCGGCCATCGTGAGGTTCGACTCGATCGCCTTCATCTGGTCGCTGAGGTAGCCCGCCCACGTGCTCTTCGGGAACAGGGCCAGGTGCGGGCCGATCGTGCCCGTGATCACCCGGCGGAACTGGGTGAGCTTCTCGCTGAGCCAGGCCCGCTCCCACTCCTCCAGCTCGGCCTCGCTCGCACAGAAGTGATAGCCCAGGTCACGCGTCCAGGTCACCGGCGGCCAGCCGCGTTCGGCACACAGATCGCGCAGCGTGGCCAGCCCCCGCCTGGTCTGCCAGCGGCTGAGCTCGCACGAGCCCATCAGCCGAATGAGCACCATCCCAGCGGGCGCGACCTCGAACAAGGCAGTGCGGATCAAGTCGGCGTGGCGCTCCGAGGCCGGAGAGCGCTTGGCCACGGCTACTCTCCCCGCAGAAGGCGGGCGAGTTCCTCGTCCACGTCGACGTCGCCGGTCTCGGCGGCAGTCTCGATCCAGTCCAGAACGGCCCGGCAGCGCGCGACGTTCTGCGCCAGGACGGCCCGTTCGTCGTCCGACAGCTGCCGGCCGCGCAGCTGGGGCACCGTCTTCCCGCAGGCGGCCACGAAATGATGGCAGGCGCCGACCAGGTCCAGGAACTCGGCGGTCCGCTCGATCTTCCTCACCGCCCGCCCGCCCGCCCGCCCGCCCGCCCGCCCGCCCGGCCGGCGTCTGGCGGCGGAAGGTGTCCGCCTGCTGCTGCGAACTGTCGGTCTGAGCCCGGTTGACCGCGTGCCGGGCGGTGTCGTCGGCGACCACCCGGGCCGCGACCTCCGGACGGCGCAGCACATCGGAGGCGACCTGCGCCGCGACCGTGTCATCCTCGATCAGGTCGTGCACAACCTCCGTCTTGTGCTGCGTGGTCTGCGCTTTGTTGACCATGTGCCGGGCGGTGTCATCCGCGACCACTTTGGCCGCCACCGCCGGACGGCGCAGCACGTCCGCGGCCACCTGGGCCGCGACCTCGTCGTCGCCGGCCAGACGATGGATGGCCGCCACCTTCTGCGGCACCGTCTCGGGCCGGTCCGGGCGCTGCCCGACATGCTTCTTGGCCAGGCCCGTCGTCCAGCGCCGTACCCCGGCGCGCTCGTCCAGCGGAGGCGCCCCGATCGTCTCGAAGCGCTCGGTGTCGTCCCCGATGCTCGCGAGGATGTAGTGGACCTTGTGGGAGACGCCGTGACGACGCTGCTCTTCGGGCCAGCGGTGGGCGGCGAACCGGTAGTTGCGGACCGTACTCAGCGACAGCCCCAGGTCGTCGGCATAGATCTGCAACGAGGCATCGACGCCGAACAGATCCTCGCTGGGGGCCGGATGTGCGCCGCCGACCTGCTGCATCGGCTCGATCTCCAGCGCGTGGTCCCCGATGGTGAACTGGATGCGCTGCATCTGCTCGACCAGTTCCCGGTCGGCGCCGATGAACTCCTCGTAGCGTCGCGGGTGATATGGCCGATCACGGCGGTGGGCATGACGCCTCACCATCCTCAAGGGGCAAGGGCCCGGCAGACCGGACCACCGGAGAGGACACCCCGGCCCAACTCCCGCCAGCGTCAATCCGTTTCGAGATCGAACACCGGCAATGACAGCAACTGACCATTCGAAAACAAATCGGACACATGAACCGTTCGCGGAAGCGTTTATTTGGACGCTTGGGCGAACAGTTCCTTCCGCGCTACCCATGCCCTCCGACGGCACTTCGCCGAGCAGTACACCGCGTTGCTGCGGTGATCCAACCCGGCCACCCAGACCGCCCCGCACACCGGGCAGACCCGCCGGCCCTCGTCCCGCTCCAGCGCCGCCGCCCGCAGCCTCACCCGCCGCAGCCGGCGCCACTGCCTGGACCGGCACACCCCCGAGCAGAACACCGCCCGGGGCCCGGCATCCGGCCTCAGCCAGTCACCGCAGCCCGGACAACGACGTCCGCGTACAGGCCCGTCACCCCCGGCCACCAAACCAGATTAGACCCACCCAAAGATCCATACCGGAGGTTGAGAAACAGGCACTGAAGCGCCGCTCGTTCCCGGACTGCCGGCACCGGCACCGGCGGCGGCGCCACCACCATCGCCCCCTGTGCTGTTGCCGCCTGGGGCGCCTCCGCTGCCGCCCCCGCCGACACCGCCGGTGACGGCGGTAGCCAGCTCGCTTCCGTCCGGAGCCTGGATCCTGGTCACACCGCCGGCGCGTGCGCCCGCACCACCCGCGGCGCCGTCTCCGCCGATGCCGCCTTTCCGGCCTCCGCCGCCACCCGCGCCGCCGTACCCACAGTGATGGTCAGCAACTTGATGCTGGAGGCATCGATCACAATGTGTTCGAGCAGGTGGGCCCAAGTGCCGTCCGATTCCCATTGGCAGAACCGCTTGTACGCCGTCTGCCAGGGCCCGTATCGCTCAGGCAGGTCACGCCATGGAGCCCCGGTCCGCAGATGACGCAGCACGCCGTTGACCACCTGACGGTGGTCCCGCCACTGACGGCCACGCCCGTTCACCTGCGGCAACAGGGGTGCTAGGCACGCCTTAGGGTGTACGGGTGGCCCCGTCTGACACGGCATCGAAGACACGTTTTCTGGTCCTGCACGACTACGGCATGGGCGGCACCTGGTGGTGGGTCCACGCCCGGTCCGAACAGGAGGTGCTGGAGACCTTCGCCGAAGTGGAGGTCGTGCACACCGAGGCCACCCGCGCAGAGGCCGAGACGTGGGGGCTTGACGAGGCCGACGTCGACGGACCGACCACACCGCCCGGCTTGGCCGAGGCCAGAGCCGAACGGGACGCCCAGCGCGGCATGCCGGGCTTCGGCGCTTTGGCCGGCCGGGACCTGCTGTACCTGAGCCGCCGTTGGGACGAGGACGACGATCCGATGGTCTACCTGATGGAGGTCGGCCCTGACGGCCGTCGGCTCCGCCAGGTCGAGCTGACCGAGGACGGGATGGCCTACCGGAGCACCCCGGAGGACTGGCCCTTCAACCCGCCGTGGGTGGACCGCTACGACCCTGCGTGGGTGCCGTTCGTGATCGGCCAAGAAGAGTTCGAGGCCCAGTGGACCCGGGCCGTCCACGATCCGAGCCGCTGGGATTAGGGTCTGCCTGACAATCCCCGCCGCGGCTGGGCCGCCTGGCATGAGCCCTCCTTGCCCCCGTCAGACAAGAGGGGTTCTCTTGGCGCACGCACCGAACAGCCTGGCCTGATCCGACTCGAATTGTCAGACAGATCCTGGTCCTGGTCCTGGTTGTCGACCTGTCCAAGGCGTCGAGCGCCAAGGGCTCCTCAGCCGTGAGGCCCCAGCGTTGCGAAGCTCGAATTGGACTCGTGCATCTTGTGGGTGCCCTGCTCCGTTGCCCAGCCCACGCGCTCGCTGATCGAGTGGTGGTAAAGGCCCAGCATCGTAGGGTCCGGTTGCGGTATCCAGGCCGTGATTCTGCGGCACCGCTCGGCCTCAGCACGGGCTTACGCCCGCACAACCTCGGCACCTACATCTTGGAGACAAAACCGCACACCCCCACCCTCGTCTTCGAGATCACCCCAGACACACCAGGGTATGAGCGGAGCGAGTAAATCCAATTCCCGGTCGGTGAGTTCATGTCTGTGCATCCGGCCAGGACCGTCAGCAGGTGATCTTTGGTGACGGGACAATGGTTCCCGCACAATCACGGTATGACCGACATCGTTGAAGCAGCCTGGCACAAGATCCTGGCCACTACGGGTGAACCTTCTGGGCCGGAAGGATCACCGCTTCTGGAACCGTTTGCCGAGCTGGTGCGGGTGGCGCATGCCGAGCCGCTGCTTCGTCAGCTCTACCCCTGGACTGGCATGTGGGAGCTGCACTTCAGCAGGTGCACGGAGATCCGCCACACGTGGGACATCCCCTACATCGGCACGCTGGGAGGTGGCCGGTACTACGTCGAAGGACCGGGTCGGAGCAGCCCGCGGATCGCCGAGACGGTCAGCGCACAGGTCGCAGTAGCGATGGTTGTCGATCGCCTTCCGCCACTCTGTGGGCCGGCCTTCATCGGCAGTGCGGAGGAACTGGCCGCTTACGAGAAGGCGCGAGACAGAAGATAAGAGCGGGATCATGGCTTGGCGGAAGCAGAATCCAGGACCGTAAGAGACTTTGAAGAAGGGACCCTAGATCAGATGCCCTCTTACAACGGCTAACACGATGAGGTGGATGGGTCCTGGTGGCCGTGTCCGGAGCGGGAGTTGAGCGTTCGCTCCGCTGCGCGGGCATCGCCGTGGGTCGTGTCGGATGAGCTGTGGGAACGGCTCGGACCGCTGCTGCTGTGCAAGGAGCGTCGGTTCCGGCATCCGGGCCGCAAGCCGTTGCCGGACCGGCAGGTGCTATGCGGGATCCTGTACGTACTGCATACGATCCACACGGCCCATGCCGCCGGCCTCACCGGCTCTTCCAGAGCGCCGCCAGCACCATCGGCCCCCGCAGCGCACCAGGGGGCAGCCGGTGTTTCCACTGCGACGGCACCGGGCTTGCCCGCTCGCTGCGGGAGCCGGCCTGATCTGCTGGGCAAGCATGTGGGGGGAGCCTGGGCAAGCTCCCCCCAACGGGAGCTTGCCCAGGCCGCCTGGTCGGCGCTGGGCTGGAGGCCGCGAGCCGAACGGCCCGGTCACAGCGAAGGAGGAACGGGTGCGCAGCTTCGAGACGGGACAGACGCTCGTACAGCGCGACGTGCACCGTTCCGGCCGCGTGTGGAGCGAGCACGCGCTGCGCGTCGTCGCCGACACCAGCGAGGCCTGGTGGGCGCCTGCCCGCCAGGAGCCGAGGTCCGCTGGCCCGCCCTGTACGTCAGTCAAGGCCCGCGTCGACGACGACCGGTGAGTGCGCACGGAGGCGTTCGACGCGATGGTGACCGGCGTGTGGGAGCTGGCGGCTGCGGCGTGGCAGGCGATCGAGCTGATGCTGTGGAAGCCGCCGACGGCGTGGTTCAGCGTCAACGCCTTCTAGACGAGCGCCGGGCTGCGGAACCGGTACGTGAACTTTGAGTGCCCCACCGCCCGGACCGGCGACGGGTCGAGCAACGGTCGACGAGGGCACCCTCGGACCTCCGCCGCATACGCCGGACGATCACCCAGACGCTCGCCTCGTCGTTGGGCCTGCCGGGTACTGGTGACAGCCACTGGCTGTCCCGCCCGGAGTCGCGTAACGCCGGGTTCGCAGCGCGAGTTCGGATGAGGGGGCCGGCCGGGAGGCATGAGACCGGCTGGGGCTCCGGGGTGCGGCGGCTGGGTCCTGTGCGTGTGGACCCGGGGTTCGCACGGAGGCGGCCGCCGCTGTGTCGTTCAACGATGGTGTCCTGGAGACTGTCACGCTCCTTGGTGCGTTCATGCTCGCCGGAGCGGAACCCGGTGCTGCTGTCGCGTTTGTCGAGGGCGCGGTGGTGGGCGGAGCCGGTTTCGGCCTTCTCATGGGTAGCCGGCCGGCGGCGGTGGTTGCCGCGGGTGCGGCCGGTCTGGGTGCGGGGACCGGTCGTTCCTGGCCCGCCGCCAGGTGGCTCTTTCTTCCGGGCCGAGGCCGTCTTGGCTGACGTGCCCAGCTCATGGCGCCTGCTGAGTCTTCTTGACCTGAAGTTTGGTTGAGGTCCTAACGTCATGGCATGTTGATCACCGCCTGATGACAGGAGAAGTCCTCATGATCCTTGTAACCGGAGCCACGGGAAATATAGGAAGCGCCCTCCTGCGAGAGCTCCAGGCGTTCGGCGCCGGGCCGCTGAGGGGGCTCACTCGTGACATTGCGCGGGCCGCGTTCCCGGAAGGGGTCGAAGCCGTTGCGGGTGACTTCGCTCGGACAGCCTCGCTGAAGCCCGCGTTGGAGGGTGTGCGATCGCTGTTTCTTGTGTCACGCATGGGTCCGGACGCCGAGATCATCGAGGCGGCTCGGCGGGCAGACGTGGAGCACGTAGTGCTGGTGTCGTCCATTACCGTCCAGACCCATCCGCACTTGGGCCCCGCCGGCGAGAACCTGGCTGTCGAGCAGCTGCTCAAGGACAGTGGCATGGCGTGGACGATCCTGCGGCCGACACAGTTCGCCTCGAATGCCCTGTGGTGGGCGGGAACGATCCGCGAGCGCGAAACGGTCCGTGTACCTTATGCGGACATTGGCCTTCCCACGATCCATCCCGCAGACATCGCATCGGTGGCCCGGGTGGCACTGACCGAGTCCGGCCACCAACAGCAGACATATGCGCTGACCGGTCCGGAGCGGATCACGGCCCGGCAGCAGGTCAGGACCATCGCGGCGGTACTGGGGCGAGAAGTGCCGTTCGCCGAGATCAGCCGGCAGGAAGCCCATCGTCAGATGGCCGTCTTCCTGGGCGACGAAGCCGCGGACGCAGTGCTCGACGTGACAGGAGGCGACGTCAACGACGAGCTGCTCACGGTGCGCGACACTGCTTCCCAGATCACCGGTGACCCGGCCAGGACGTTTCAGCAATGGGCCTCGGAGAATGCCGCCGCCTTCCACTGAGCCGCCTGATTCCGAGCATGTTCATCGTGCCCCGACGACGGGGCGGCCGTCGAGGCCAGGGCCTTCGCTGAATGTGGAATCCCCGGAAGACGAAGCTGTCGTCGATGTGGGTGATGCGGGTCTTCTCGACCGAGAGAGTCATCTTCGGCTTGCGGGCCAGCAGCTCACCGACCTCCGTCCTGAGCGTTCCGGGCCTCGGACTCATGGCGCTGTCGGCTAGGGAAACCGGGGTGTGCTGTCCTGACCGCCCGGCTGGCGATCACTGTCCGGCAGAAGCCTCCGGGGCCTTCAACCTGGCACACGACGTACGCTGTCGGGCGATCAAGTAGTCACCGCGGAGCGCGGAGACATGGTCGTCGTACCGCCCGGCACACAGCATGCCTTTGCCGCCGCGCCCGGCGAGATTGCGGACATGCTCGTCATCATCACGCCCGGGGTGGAGCGCTTCGAGCACAAGCGGCTCGGCCCGGCATCGAACTGGCGACTCTGGCCGAGGAACTGAAGGCGAGCGACGTCGGCTTGGAGTTCCTCGACGGTGAGCTCCAGGGCTCACACGACCCCTCCGGAGTCGTGTTTACCGTGTTGGGCGCCCTGTCTGGCATGGAACGCGAGTACATCCGCGACCGCACCCTGAAGGCCACGAGTCCGCCCGCAGGCCCGGCGAGACGATCGGCGGCGCGGGCGTCATTGACGAGTCCATGCTGTCCATGGCCCTCCACCTGCTCGAGCAGGAGATGAGCCTGCGCGACATCGCCAAGCGGCTCGTCATCACCACCGGCAAGAAAAAGGGCCAGCACGCCTCACCCGCCACCGTCATGCGGATGTTGCGTGAGCACGACGAACAGACGGCCACAGCCGCTGAAGGCACCCGGATAGCCCCGATCCTCAGCGTTCAACCATGGAGTAAGGGGCTACTCCTGCGGCCCGAAAATTTCCTCGACGAACAGCGCTGCGGGCAGGTCGGACAACGCCTGGATCCGCACCTAACCGAGTGCCGGCGGGTGCTCGGCTGGACGGCGTCCCCAGGCCGAGATCAGCGGCGCGAGTGTCAGGTCGAGTTCGCCCGCGTGGATGGCGGCCAGGTGCGCGTCGATCTCGGCGTCGTCGGCCAGGCCGGCCGCGAGCAACTCGCCGCGCACGTGCCGGATGGTCGCCGCCTCCAGCCGGTCGCAGGCCAGCCCGCCGACCGGGAAAGCGCCCGCTGCGGCGACGTCTACCAAGCCGGCCTCACGCAATGCCCGCGGCAGTGTCCGGCCGTAGCGCAGGTCCGCGCCGCGGCGCGTCAGCAGCTCCCGGACCGCGTCACGCAGCCGGTTGGCCCGCCGCTGCGCAGGGCCGCTGTCGTCCAGGCATGCCAGTGGCTGCAGAGCGGTATCGGCGTCCTCGACCAGCAGCCAGCCGCCGGGCCGTAGTGCTGCCACCATCGTGGCCAACGCCCGGGCCCGGTCGGGTACATGGACCAGCACGAGGCGGGCGTGCACCAGATCGAACGTCCCCGGCTCCGGGGGCGGGTCAGCGGCGACGTCGTGCCGGCGCACCTCGTACCCGTCGCCTGTCTTCAGCCACGACGGGTCGATGTCCGTGGCCAGCACGTGCCCGGTCGGACCGACGGCCGCCGCGAGCGCCTCCGGGATACCGGGGCCACCGGCCCCCACTTCCCAGCAGCGCGAGCCGGCCCTGACCCCCAGTCGATCGAAGTGCCCGCGTGTCACGCCGTCGAACAGCTCGGCCAGCCAAACGAATCGCTCGCCCGCCTCGGCGCGCGCGTTGTCCAGCAGGTACCCGCGGGCGGGAGCGGACTCTCCATCGAGCGCGGTGGTCCCGTCTATCGGATCCGGTCGGCTACCGACGTGGGGTGGGCGGGGCGAGGAGGTCATGACTACATGGTCAACCGTCCCAGGCCACCAGCGCCACGACGACGGGAGAGGGATGTCTCACACAGCCAGCGAACCCCGTACGTCCTACAGCACGGTTCTGCACCGTGACGCGCCAGGAGGGGTACATGTATTCGGCCCTCACAGTCAGCGCACCAGGCGCGGGACAGCGCGCTGACCGGACTGTCGGCTACGGCCGGTTCGACGTCGTACTGGACGCCCTCGATCACGACGTGAGGTCGGGGCCGGCGGATCCAGCAGATGCACGTCCCCGTTCATGACGGGTGGTACCTCTTCTCCAGTTCGGGATCCGGGGCGCGCCACTCGCAGGGCTTGGCGCCGGTGGCGACGTCGCAGTGCTGTTACGCGCGGCGTGGACGTCGTAGGCGGCGAGGCAGGCCAGGGCACCGCCGCGTCCGTAGGTGTGATTGACGCGCATCGCCCTGGCCTTGCCGGGCGGCGAGGGTGGGGTGGCAGCGGCACCGGGCCTGGATGGAGGTCTTCTCGTCCGCGCTGATCACGTACTCGTCATCGCCGAGCTGTTCGCCCTGCCAGGTGCGGGCGTACAGGTCCAGCACCCGGGCGGCCTTCAGCCGGAAGCCGAGGCTGGTGATGAAGATCCAGGAGCGGTGTTGCCAGTGCTTGAGCGCCTCCTGGGCTGGCCGGCGACGCACGGTGTCCAAATGCAGACCCGTCTCCCGGGCGATGCATGCACTGGAGTGTCCACGCGCGGCGTCCAGCACCACCTGTGCACGCACCCTCAGCCGGTGCTCGGTCCTGTGGCCGTAGGCCATCTTCTTCAACCGCACGCGCTCGGCGGCACTCGGGGCTGTCGGACAGGGGGCGGACGGGCATGGCGGGCGAGCCGACCGGCCGAAGTGGATCACTCGTACCCCGCAGCCTGCCCCGCCCGTCACCGCCCCAGCCCCCGCAATGACCGGTACAAGAGGCCACTTGGACAGGGAAAACGCAACTTCGACATGGGCCGCAGAGGCAGCTACCTTCACCTGGTCTCCGGCGATCACCCACGGTCGCGCAGGAGTTCCTTCAGGCTGAGCCACCCGCGACGGGATGAGTCGGTCACGCCCCACGAACCCTCGCCCGCCCCCATGCCCAAGCCACCGAACCGGGTCCACACCAGGCACCCCCAAGCAGGAAGAGACGCATGCCCCAACTTGCGCTGTACACATTCGGCGTCCTGAAGTCACCTCTCGCCGATCCCACACCTCTCACACGCGAACTCCACGACAGCGGCAAGGCCATCTACGGGAAAATCAGCAAGCACCCCGGATACCTCGCTCGTGCTGAAGCGGCAGACCGCGGCCGGGGCACACATTTCGACTTGGACTGGGGTGCATGGGGCGAGTTCGCCGTACCGACCTGGTACGGCAAGGGCCGCACTGTGGAAACCGCCGCCCTGGACGCGACCCTCTCACTGTGGACCGACCTGAGCCCCGCCTTCGACGCCATCTACACCGGTCTGCACCGTGAGGCGCTGAACAGGCGTTACGACTGGTTCGAGAGGACAGGACACCCGAGTTACGTGTGCTGGTGGGTCTCCGACGGTGTGATACCCACCTGGCAGGACGGGGTTTCCAGGCTGGAACACCTCCACAACCACGGCTCCGCGCAGCACGCCTTCACCTTCCACCACTCGTTCGCCCCGGACGGAACCCCGAGCAGCATCAAAGGCATCAGGCCGAAGAGCGGCCAGGCTCGCTGACAAGGAAGCCTGAACGACTGGGTTCGCTGTCAAACGCCGCGATTGAATGACGGCGAACAGATGCGTCTGCGCTACGGCGGATCCGCCAGTATCTGGGGCTTCGCCCTCTACCTCGCGAGCACCGATGAGTATTAAGACGCCATCCTGCCCACCAGCGGCTTCGCCGGCACCCCCGAAGACGCCCTCGACTGTGCCTGCGGCATCTACCTCACCGACCCCAGCATCTGACCCCGCACCACACACAACACAGGCTCCACAGCCAACCCTCGAAGGATTTACGGAGCCGACTACTAAGCCTCGACAGGGTTTTGGTGCTCAGCCTTCCGAAGGCGGAGTGGCTCGGAACTTCCCAGGCTGACGAGCGACGGCCGGACCCCACCCGGGGGTCCGGCCGTCGCCGTTCGTGGGTGCGTCACGGGCCGGTGAAGATGTCGTGCCCGCCGATGCACCGCCAGACGATGTGCTGCGCGCCCCGTATCCGCTCCGTCCCGTACGGCCAGGTCGCACGCCCGTCCCCGGATCAGGTGAGCTCGTCGGTGACGGCCGCTTGGCTGAGTGCCACACCCTCGCCGACCTCCGGTCAGGAGGTCTTCTGCAGCAGCCAAGCGTTCGGCGTGAAGGAGGAGTTGACGAAGACCACGCAGCCGCCACTGTAGTAGGTCTGGACCTTGGTCCAGCCCTTCGGCGGGAGCGCGCTGGCGCAGGCATTGACCTGGGTGCCGACGGGGAGGCCGTCCAGTTGCTTGATCATCTTGATGTTCGAGCCGCCCATCACGCGGCACGAGGCGCTGGTGCCCCAGTTCACGTCGACCCAGCCGTCCGGGGTCATCGAGTCGGCGCACACCGTGCGGGTCTCGCCCGGCGAGGCCTGGGCCGGGCTCGCCGTGACGGAGGCGACGAGCGTCGCGCCGAGAAGTGCCAGACCCGCGGTGCGGAGTCGTCTCATGGGGTGTCTCCCAAGCGTGAAGAGTGCACTGATGCTGATGGATGATCAGTGTTGGTCACGGCATTCAATGGCCTGTGTGAAGGGCTTGAGGAGAGCATTTTCGGCCACCTCCACCCTGTGGTGGTCCATGCGGTCGTTGGCCAGGATGGTCAGGACCGTGGTGAACTCCTGGTGCAGGTCCGGATGCAGTTCCTCGCCGGCGTCGATGATGCCTTCGCGGCCGTCCGCCGGCGGCGCCGCCGCCGTCTCGCGTACGGCGTCGGCCAGCATGTTGAAGTGCTGTTCCGGCAGCCGGGCCCGCAGCGTCTCGAGGCAGAGGGCGAGGCTGGCGTGCGGTTCGCGCTACGGCTCGCTGTGATCCTCGTTCATCGCACCCGACGGAATCGGCACCATCCGCTCCTACTGGACCGAGGTCCCGCTGCTCGCCACCGGCACATGGAACGCGCCCGGCAAGGGGCGGCGCCCAGCCCGGCATCCTCAGCACCGTCGGCCACCTCGGCGCCGCCGCTGAACTGAGAGCCCTCGGCACGTGGCAACTGCTGCTTCGTAGGACTGAGCGGTCTTGTCGTAGCGGGCGGCGATGCCGCGCCACTGTTTAAGGCGGTTGAAGCAGCTTTCCACCACGTGTGCTGCTTGTAGACCTCGCGGTCGAAGGTCGGCGGCCGGCCGCCGCAGCTGTCGCACCTGAGCCGGTGCGAGCCTGGTCAGCCCGCTCGGGAATGGCGTGGGTGATCCCCGTTGGCGGTGCCGGTCGCGGATCGCCTTCGAGCCGCGTGCCCGGCTCTGGCCGGGTCCGGGGCCGGGTTCGGCCCTGGCCGGGGCGGTGGGAGGAGCCTGGTCAGTTGGGGGCTGGGGTGGTGAGCATCTCGGATGCGGTCGGCGAAGTGGAGGACGCAGCCGAGGACCATGGCTCCGTCGGGCTCGGGGATGCAGCTGACGAGGAAGGCGCGCAGGCGCTGGAGGTCGGCGGTGACGGTGGCCTCGCACAGGGTCCGCAGGTGTTGGCGGTAGAGACCTTCCGGACGTAGGCAAACCGGGTGGCGCTTTTGCTGCACCTGCGCCCACGAAAGGAACAGTTGCGCGAAGGCCTGGTCGGCGTGGCCCTCTCCAGGGAGCGCGCCAACGTGGTGCAGAGGCAGCTCGCGAAGGACCTGGGCTCGTCGCCGTATCCGCTATGGGATCCGCGGATACGGCGAGCAGTACCCGATCTCCGACAACGGAACGGAGGACGGGCGCAGGAAGAACCGCCGGGTGGAGGTCAGTTTCTCGAGGAGGTAGGGGGCGGGCCCTTCCCGTGGGGGTGGTCGGGAGGGCAGGCTCTGTGGGTGGACAACGACACGAGAACCGATGCGCCGGTCCCTGAACCGGCACCTGAACCTGCCTCCGACGGCAAGGCGAGCGAGGGTACGTGGGGCGTGCCCCTGGTCCTCCTCATACCGGTGCCGCTGATCAGGTACCTGAGCGACCTCTCCACGCCGTGGCTGGTCACGGCGTGGATTCTGCTGGCGCTCGTCGCCGTGCTGACGGTCGCGGGGTGGGTGAGTGTGGTCCGCCATGGCCGGCGGGGCGCCAAGGGGTGGGGTACGTGCCTGCTGCTGCACGTCGGCCTCGCGCTTCAGGTGACTGCTCTCGTCTGAGGGCGGGGCCTGGTGGTTCCGGTCAGTGCGGCAGGCCCAGGCGGCGGGCGTGGAGTTCGGCTCGGGTCGCTTCCAGGAGGCGTCCCATCCAGTTGCGGCCCTCACCCTCGTGACCCCAGAAGGCGATTTCGGAGAGGGCGAAGGAGTTCGCCCGGTAGAGGATGCGGGCCGGTCCCGTGCCGGTCAGGACGTCGGCGAGTGCGGGGTGCTGGTCGTACTTGGCCCGTAGGAGCGCGGCCATCACCGCGGTCCGGGCCTCCGGGGCCGGATCGACGGCCAGCCACGCCTCGTGAACGTTCCGGTAGGTGACGTCGCCGATGCGGACCGGGGCCGGGTACTCGTTGCGGAGCACCGCCGACGGGCTCGCGTCCTCGGGCCAGTCTTCCGGCACGTGCCACTCGTGGAGCACGACGGTCTCGTCCGCAGGCTCCGGCTCCGGCTCCTGGTCCTGCCGGGTGAGCCACTCCAGCGGATCGCCCCACTCCTCGTCGAAGTAGTCCAGCGACTCCTGGTACTCCTCCGGGGTCACGTCTCCGCCCGGGCCCACGGCCAGGTCGTACAGAGGGCCGTCCCCCACAGAGTGATCCGCGAGCGCCGCGTGCCGCTCGTGCTCGGGGATCTCCTCGTACGCGGCGCGCAGGACGGCCCGCCGCTCCTCGGTGGGGTCTGCGCGGAACTCGTGCAGGGCGCGCCAGGCCCGGGCGGTGGAGTCGGGCCGACCGTTCAGGTCGTCGATGTCGTCGCGGATCTCGGCGTACAGCGACTCCGGCGTGAGGTGGCCGTTGACCTTGCCGAACTCCCACTCGACCGTCTCGTGGACCGCCGCCCGCGCCCCCTCCTCGAACCGGGTCGCAATCCTGCCCCGGCGCAGGTCGGCGGCGAACTCCTCGAGCGTGAGCAGCCCCCAGCAGTCGATCAGTCCGTCGGCGTAGATCCCGAGCTGTACGAGGTAGTGGTGGTCGCCGTTGCGCACGAACGCGGGCCGGGACAGCCCCGGTATCCGCTCGCCGTCGACGATCCGGAAGGTCGGCTGCTTGCTCACGCGGGGAGTCTAGGCCGGGCACGGGGAATCCCCGAAGCGCGTGTGCGCTCCGGGACCCACTCCGCTAGTGCTCGATTCCTCTTCCGCTGGGTAGATGTCCTGGTGGCGGGGAGGTTATGGGCGCCTGGGGCGGGTGTTGGGGGATGGTGTTGCTGGCAAGGTCTGGCCGTGACGAGATCGAGCAGGCACTGATCCACAGGCTGGCACAGGCTCGGAAGCACCGCGGGATGCTGTGATGCGGGCCCGGATGGTCGGACTGAGCTGGTGCGGACTGCGGGTGCCGGCGATGGTCGCCGAGGTGGGCTGCAGTCAGAAGACGGTGCGGTGCTGGCTGCACCGGTTCAACCGCTCGGGTTTGGAAGGGCTCGAGGACCTGGGCGGGCAGGGCCGCCAGCGGCGGATCACTGAGGAAGAACGGTCCCGCATCGTCGCGCTGGTCAGGTTGGTGCCGCCGGGCAGGCTGTCGTGGCAGCCCTGCGGAGAGCTGGAAGCCGAGGATGAGGCCGGTCCGCCGGAGTGGACGCCGGACTGCCTGGCCGCAGTGGCCCGCCGGGCGGGCGTCGTGGCGGGCCGCAGTCAGGTTCGCTGGACCCTGCTGGCCGAAGGCGTGCGATGGCGCCGCACCCGCTCCTGGACCCGCTCCTGGACCCGCTCGAAGGATCCGGACTTCGCCCCAAAAGGACGCGGATCATCGGTCTCTGCACCAACCCGCCGGACGGCGTGACCGTGCTGTGCGCCGACGAACTGGGACCGGTGATCCCGCGTACCTTCCCGCCGGCGCCGGGCCGGTCGCCGGACGGGCACCGCATCAAGTCCGAGGTCGACTACGGCCGCGGGCCTGACAAAACCTGGGTCTACGGGGCCCTGCGCGTGCGTGACGGGCGTACGGTCACCATGACGTCGGTCCGCTGGTGAGGGGCGGGGAGATTCCGACAGGGGGCACCCCTCACCGCCGTCCCGCGGCCTCCCACTCCTGGTGCCCGGTGTGGACGCGGTGCCACAGCTCTGCCCGCGCGGGGGCGTCGATGTCGGTCAGGTCCAGCCGGAACACGTCGGTCAGTACGTCGTACCAGTCGTCGGCCGAGTCGATGGTCCGCTCGTCCGTGCCCCCGGCGTCGATCCGTTGCAGCACACAGCCCCGCAGCATGTCCACGCCCTTGGCGTCGCGGAGAAAGGCGGTGAAGACCCGGACGAAGGGGGACTCGGGGGAGGTGGACAGCCAGGTGTGGTCCGTGGCGAAGGAGGACAGCTCCACGGGGTCCGGGGCGAAGTCCATCGCCGTGAACGCGCCGCGGGGGTCATGGGTGAGCCGCCAGCCGCCGGGCTCCGCCACCGACGAGGTCAGAGCGCAGGTGAACGGCCCCTGGGTGTAGCTGCCTTCGCGCAGCGGCAGCGGCTCGTGCATCGCGTCGGCGAGCCCGGTGTCGACCAGCCACCGCTCGCCGTCGAGCCGTACGGTGAGCGCGAGGTGGTTGCCGGTCGCGCCCGCGGGGTCCTCGGGGGTGGACTGCACGCCGGCCCGGTGCAGGGTGACGTCATAGCCCAGGGCCGTCAGCAGCGCGCTGAAGGCCCCGTTGAGGTGGAAGCAGTAGCCGCCGCGCCCGCGCATGATCCGGGCCACGGATTCCGCGGCGTCGATGCTGGTCGGTCTCCCCAGGTGGATGTCGAGGTTCTCGTAGGCGACCCGTTCCACCTGCGCCCGGTGCAGTGCCCGCAGCGCCTCGGCGGTCGGGGCCGCCGGCTGGGCCACCCCTAATACGGCCAGATATCCGTCGACGTTGATCATGCTGCCCCCTCGCTGTCCGAACGGATGATCAGCATAGTCACCGGTATCGCCGCCCGGCAGCGTCAGAAATCTCCTCATTCCTCGACGAGTTGGTCCGGGCCTCGCCCCGGCCGCGACGCTCGCGATCAGTACGCCTGGCGTCCGGCGGCGGCCGCCCGCACCGCGGCCTCGGCCAGCCGGTGGTTCTCGGGGCCCGCGCCGTACCCCGACGGGAAGCCGAAGCGGCGGCGTGTGTACGCGTAGGCCACGCCGCTGTCGGGGTCTGCGAAGCCGAGCGAGCCGGTCGCGCCGCTGTGGCCGAAGGCGTCCGGGCCGAGGAAGGGGTAGCGGCCGCTCAGTTCCTCGAAGCCCAGCCCGAAGACGTCGTTGTTGCCGGTGACCAGGTCGGTCCCGCGGTAGTGGACGTGGGCGAACTCGGTGACGGTCTCCGGCTTCAGCAGCGGAGCCCGGCCGTCCACCTCGCTGATCGCCGCGGCGTACATGCCCGCCACGCCCCGCGCGGTGCCGATCCCGCCGGACGATGTGGGGCCGAGTGCCCGGACGGCACGGGTGTTGGCGAGGGCCACCAGGTCGGTCGGCGGGGTCGCGTTCTGGTTGAAGGCGATGCTCCTGACGCTGCCCGGGGCCGCCGCCCTGGCGGCGAGCCGCCTGGCCTCCTCCGGCGTGGGCAGCATCGGCAGCACGTCGGCATAGCGCGCTTCGAGGGCCTCGGGCAGGCCCAGGTGGAAGTCGAGCCCGTACGGCGCCCGGATCCGCTCCTCGTGGATCTCCTGGATCGAGCGGCCGGTGACCCGCCGCACGACCTCGCCCGTCAGGGCGCCGATCACGAACCCGTGGTAGCCATAGGCCGTTCCCGGCTCCCAGAACGGCAGCTGCCCGGCGAGCCGCGCGGCCATCAGCCGGTCGTCGGCCAACTCCCCGGTGGTGAACCCGCCGTCGACGCCGACGACTCCGGAACGGTGCGCGAGCAGCTCGCGCAGGGTGAGCCGGTCCTTGCCCTCCGCCGCGAACTCCGGCCAGTACGCTGCCACTTCGCGGTTCAGGTCGAGGACGCCGTCCTGCACCAGGAGCGCGACCACGAGGTGGGCGGCACCCTTGGTGATGGAGTAGAGGCCGGTCAGCGTGTCCGCCGCCGTGCCGGGGCCGCCCCACAGGTCGACCACCCGGCGGCCGTCCACATGGACCACGAGCTGCGCCTCGGGCGCGTCCCGTGCCTCCTCGAGCACCGCGGCGAATGCCTCCCGTACGGCCTCGAACCCCTCCGCCACAGTCCCGTGCACCTGGTCGTCGTCGTGCGCCATGCTCTGTTCCCCCGTTGTCGATCACATGCTGTTCGAAGATCACAACCATCCTGTGCGGGCGGTCGTTCCCCAGGGGGGGCGGGTGTCCGGCGAAGACCGACCGCCCAGGTCGGCGCGGGATCCTGACGTCGCGGCGCGACGGGCGAGACGCACGTCACAGGCGGTCATGTCACAACGCGCCGAGCTGTCTCGTCAAAGTTGTGTAACCGTCGGACAACGGCATGGAGCGCATCATGGAAGCACGTCTCAACGCCTTCACCAACCCGGTCCTGGGCAAGGTCTTCAAGCACGTCATCGCCGCGGGCAAGGTGCTCGAGGACTCGACCCTGCCGGCCTCGACGCAGGAGCTGGTGAAGCTCCGCGCCAGCCAGATCAACGGCTGCGGCTTCTGCACCGACATGCACTTCAAGGACGCCGTACACGCCGGGGAGTCCGCCGAGCGCCTCAACCTGGTCGCGGTCTGGCGCGAGGCCACGGTCTTCACCGAGGCAGAGCGCGCCGCGCTGGAGCTGGCGGAGGAGGCCACCCGCATCGCCGACGCGGCTGGCGGCGTCCCGGACGAGGTGTGGGCGAACGCCGCCAAGCACTACGACGAGGAGCAGCTCGGCGCCCTGGTGGGCGTCATCACCCTCATCAACGCCTTCAACCGCGCGAACGTGATGCTCCGGATGCCCGCCGGCGACTACCAGCCCGGTCAGTTCGGATGACCGTGCGCGCCGTGCGCCTGACGTGAACGGGTCCACCCCGGACCCGTTCGTCCGCCCGGCGGGAAGAGGGCGTGGCCGGTGCCGCGACGATCACGGCGAGCCGATCAGCGGTCCGTCGCCGCACGGTCGCGACCACCACACGCCCTCGCCGCGCGTCAGGCCCGGGAGCCCCTGTTCGACGGCGCGGACCCGGCGGGCCGGCACCAGGCCCCTGAGGAGCCACGACTCCGTGCCGCCCGCCGTTTCGCCGATGTCCGCGCCCAGTTCGGCGAGACACCCGGTGACCGCCGCGAGCGCGTCCGGGGGAATGTCCGCCTCGAAGCGGTGGCAGGGCTCGAACACCCGTGTGCCGGCGCGCTCCAGGGCCCTGCCCAGCACCACCGGTGTCAGCCCGCGGAAGTCGCCGGCCGTGCTGACCGGGCCCGCGAAGCCCGAGCGGACGAGGGTGACCGTGCAGTCGGTGACCGCCCAGCCGTGCGGGCCCCGTCGCAGCGCGGCGTGCACGCTCTCCTCGACGGCGCAGTGGAAGGCGTGGGGGAGGGCACCCAGCTCGGTCTCGTACCGGAAGGCGACACCGGTGTCCCGCTCCGCCGGCTCGACGCGCAGCCCGACGGTGGCCCAGAAGCCGCTGGGGGACGGGGCGCGCCGCCCCATCTCCTCGTACGCCTCGCCGGTGCCGACGGGGCGTTCGACGCATGCGGTGCGGCTGGGTTCGAAGACGGCCTCGATACCGAACTCCTCCGTGAGAGCGGCCGCGATGATTTCCTTCTGGATCTCGCCGTACAGCAGCACCGACGTGGCGCCGTCGGGCTCGGCACTCGCGTGGATCAGCGGATCCTGCTCGGCGAGGCTCCGCAGGGCCGCGCGCAGGCGCGCCGCCGCCCCGGGCGCCGCGTCGCGCGGCCGGACGACGGTCCGCAGCGTGGGCGCGGGGAAGCGTGGGCGGCGCGGACCGCCGGCCCGCCCGTCGGGCTCTCCCAGCAGGTCGCCCACCCGGACCTCGGTCAGGCCGGTGAGCTTCCCGATGTTCCCCGCCGTCAGACGGCTCGTGCCGTCGCCGTCGCCGGCGCGGCCGACCACGTCGAGCGAGGTGATCCGGCCGGTGTACGCGTCGTGCGTGCCGTCCGGTCCGCGGCGGTGGAGCGTGACCCGCCGGCGCGCGGTCAGCGCCCCGGTGGACAGCCGCAGGTAAGCGGTCTTCCGGCCGGACGGATCGCGGTCGACCGCGAAGACCGTGCCCGTCGGCGCGGCCGCCTCCGCCGGTGCCGTGTCGGCGGTGTCGGCGCGCGGGGGCCGGAGCAGGCCTGTGATCCCCTCGACGAGAGCGCCGACGCCCTGCCCGCTCAGCGCGGAACCGAAGTACACGGGGTGCACCAGCCCCCGTGCCGTGCGGTCGCGGAGCGCGGCCCTCAGCTCCTCACGGGAGGGCGGCGGACCGTCCACGATCCGGGCGAGCAGCACGTCGTCCGTCTCGGCGAGCGCCTCGCCCGTGCGCGTACGGAAGTCCGGGTCGTCGAACGACTCGGGCAGTGCGCGAGCGGCGCGCGTACCGAGGTCGCGCACCGCCGTCATGGGGAGGACATGCGGCGTCAGCTTCCGCCGGATGTCCGTCAGCAGACCGTCCCGCCGGGCACCCGGCCGGTCGATCTTGTTGACGAAGACGAGCACCGGCAACCCCATGTCGCGCAGGGTCCGCATCAGGACGCGGGTGTGTGCCTGGACACCCTCGACGGCCGAGAGCACCAGGACCGCGCCGTCGAGCACCTCGAGGGCCCGCTCGACCTCGGCCACGAAATCGGCGTGCCCGGGGGTGTCGATGAGATTGACCTGCGTCGTGCCGACGGCGAAGGAGACGACCGCGGAGCGGACGGTGGTGCCGCGCCGTCGCTCGACGGACCCGGTGTCCGTCCGCGTGCTCCCGCCGTCGACGCTGCCGAGCCGGTCGATCGTGCCGGTGTCGAACAGCAGGCGCTCGGTCAGGCTGGTCTTACCCGCGTCCACGTGCGCGACGATGCCGATGTTCAGGGTGTGCTGGATCTGCATGGGTGACGAAGTCCTCGAAATCCACTGTCCGGTAAGGGCGTTGGGGTGTTTCGAGGAATCGGCGCATCGCATGCTCCCATCGGTGATCGAGTGCCCTTCAGCTTGCGCACCGGCCACCCCCGCGGACAACCGGTTTTCCGCGCGCCCGCCGGGTTCCCGCGCCCGAAGACGCCTCGTACCTTGGGCGACGGGGCGGGAGGAACCCGCGATGGGGGCATGGGACAAGAGACGCGGACGGCGCCGTCGGCTGCCGCTCGCCGGCCTGCGCCTCCTGCTGCTCGCGGCCGCCGGGGTACGAGGCGGGGCCGAGCGGCCCCGCCGGGCACCGAAGGCCGGGAACGGCATGCGACGGGGATGCCCTTCCCGGCCCCTCTCCGGTTGCGCGCCCGAGGGTCCGGGGTTCTCCGTGTGTCAGTGGTCGCTGCCATGATGCCCTGGCAACAGCGACAGCACGGGAGCAGAGCATGGTGGACCGGACCCTACGGCCGATAGTCGAGGCGATCGCCGCGAGCGCGCCGAGCGGTTGGACGCACGCGGTGCTGCACAGCCGGGCAGGGCGGGGCGGCACCTCGGCGACCGGCGGCTACTCCCCGCGAAAGGACCGCTGGAACAGCGGCTTGCCCAATCCGTACAGGGAACTCATGGCACTGGCCGAGGCACTGCGCGAAGACCGCGGCTGGGAGCCCGTCAGCCTCGAGATCCAGTGCCGGCCGTCCGGCGAGTACCGGCTCGTCGCCTTCAACGACGCCATCAGCCGGGTGACCGGGACGGGCAGCGGCTTCCAAGCGGTCCTCGACCCCGACCACCGGCTGCCCCAGCCCGGCCTGCTGCAGGAGCCCGGCACCGCGGCGCCGGCCGGTGACCCCGAGCTGGCCAGGACCCGCTTCCGCGCCTTCCTCGAGCGGCGCGCCGCGATCCTCGGACACCCCGAGGAACTGCCCCCGCCCGCCACCGCCGCCGCGATCGACGAAGCCGAACGCCGCCTCGGCCGCCGGCTGCCCCCCGACCTGCGGGCGCTCTACACGATCGCCGACGGTGACGGTGTCGACCACGAGCACCGCTATCTGTTCCAGGGCAACGCCTGGCTGTCGCTGGAGAGCCTCGTCGCCGAGCACGCCGAGAGCGCGGGCGAACGGCCCTGGTACGGCTGGGACCTCGAATGGGACGCCGTCGTCCTCGACGCCACCCCCGCCGATACCGTCCGCCGCTGCGGAGGCCACGCCGGCTGGCTGCGCTTCGCCACCAGCGAGGACGGCAACTACCTGGCCGTCGACACGGCCCCGGCCCGCGACGGCCGTCCCGGGCAGATCATCCGTACCGGCCGCGACTACGACGACGGCCCCGGCCATGTCGCCGACTCGGTCACCTCACTCCTGGGCCACTACCTGGAACTGCTGGACCAGGGCGCGTACGAGAAGCGCGGCGACCACATCGCCCTGCTCGAACCCGCCTGCGACCACGCCCCCCGGGAGATCATCAGCGAGATCCCCGATGAGGTCCCGGCCACCCTCCAGGCGATCCACATCAACGACGCCCCCGGCCACGTCGACCTCGCCCCGCTCACCGCGGCCCCCCGCCTTCGCCGACTGCACCTCAACCGCTCCGCCACCACCGACCTGACGCCGGTACGCGACCTGCCCGTCGAATCCCTGCGCGTCACCCTCGGCACCGGCGATCTGACCCCGCTCGCCGGCCACCCCCACCTCGCCTCCCTCGATCTGACCACCACCGTCCCGGCCGACCTCACCCCGTTGCGCACCGTCCCCCACCTGCGCGGTCTCGACCTCTCCCGGGCCGCCGTCCTCGATCCGGCCGTTCTGGCCGACCTGACGGACCTCCGCTACCTCTCCCTGACCGGACGCCAGTGGACCGCCCTGCTCGACAAGGGCGGAGTGCCCCCCGCCCTCACCGCCGCCTGCCTGGCCGACGCGGACGCCACCCTCGACGACGCCCTCGCCTGGGCGGCCCGCCTCGGCCTCGACACGGAGAACGCCCTCCGGGTCACCGGCACCCTCCGGACCTCCGACGGGTGAAAGGCACTGCCCTGCCGGGGTCCTCCGGCCGACCGGAGGTCAGGGTGCCGG
Source organism: Streptomyces griseocarneus (assembly GCF_014655595.1). Lineage (GTDB taxonomy): Bacteria > Actinomycetota > Actinomycetes > Streptomycetales > Streptomycetaceae > Streptomyces > Streptomyces griseocarneus. The sequence continues at coordinate 454,395 of NZ_BNBL01000005.1, forward strand.
CACCCCGCCGGGTGTGAAGGCGGCCGAACCGTCGAAGACGAAGAGGTCGCCGCCGGGTGCGACGTGCGCGGCCGGGAACGCCTTGCGGAAGGCGGCACCGGCCGGTTCGGCGAGCTTCAGGTTCATCGCCCGGGCCCGGGCCGCCTGATGGTCGACGGTCACGTGCGACGGGCTGATGCCATAGGTCAGGAAGGTGACGGACGAGCGCGCGCCGCCGTCGACCGCGATGTCCGCGGTCGTGGTGCGGCTGGGTACACGGATGCGCAGCCCGGTCACGTCGAGCCGGTGTCCGCCGGCCGACAGCCGCATACCGCCCTTCAGCGGAATCTCGCCGCTCATCAGGTCCATGGAGAGGTTGCCCTTGCCCGGAAGGGCCACACAGCCCTCCTTCTCCGCCGCGCCCTGGGTGCCTGTCAGGGCGAGTCCCGTGTTCTTGGCGAGGCAGAACGTGCCCGATCCGGTCACGGGGAGTGCCGGGCCCACCAGCGCCACGCCGAGGGCGCTCAGTGCGGTCGCTGAGAGGAGGGAGAGGGTCAGCAGCCTTTTTCGCTTCTTCAGCGTCGTGAGAATCGCCATGGGCTGTCCAACGACGCCAGCGCCGTCGCGTCGCCCTCCGGTGTCGCCGATCACCCGCAATGGTGACGGGCGTCGTCGGACCAACTATCAGGACGCTCAAGGCGTTTCGAAGACGAGGACGGCGTTCTGCCCTCCGAAGCCGAACGCGTTGGACAGCGCGGAGGTGGCCCTGACGGGCCGGGGGGCCGCCGTCACCACGTCGAGGTCGCAGTCAGGGTCCGGCTCGTCGTGGTTGGCGGTGGGGGGTACCAGCCCGTGCCGCAGGGAGAGGACCGTGCAGGCCGCCTCGATCGCGCCCGCCCCGCCGAGTGCGTGGCCGACGATGCTCTTGACGGCCGTCACCGGGGGCGGCGTACCGAAGACACGACGCAACGCCCGGGCCTCCGCGAGGTCATTGAGGACGGTACCCGTGCCGTGCGCGTTCACGTGACCGATGTCGCGGGGGACCAGTCCCGCGTCCGCGAGGGCGGCGCGTATCGCCGCCTCCGCGCCCCGCCCCTGCGGGTGGGGCGCGGTGATGTGGTGGGCGTCGGACGAGGCGCCGTAGCCCGTCAGACGGGCGTGGAGGGTGGCGCCGCGCGCGGTGGCGTGCTCGGGGCGTTCCAGGATCAGCATGCCGGCGCCCTCGCCGAGGACGAAGCCGTCCCGGCCGGCGGCGAACGGCCGGCACGCGCCCGCTGGATCGTCGGTGCGCCGGGAGAGCGCGCCCATCTGGGCGAAGCAGGTGGCGACGATGGGCACCGCCGGGGCCTCGCTGCCCCCGGCGACGACGACGTCGCACGTTCCCGACCGGACGAGGTCGCGTGCGACGCCGATCGCCGTGGCGCCGGCGGCGCAGGCCGTGCTGACGGCGAAGCCGGGCCCTTGCGCGCCGAACCGGATGGCGATCTCGGCCGCCGCCATGTTGGGCACCGTGCGGGGCAGGAGGAAGGGCGAGACGTCCTCGGGCCGCCCGGCCGCGAGGCTGGCGAAGTGCGGGGCCCAGCTCTCGGTGCTGCCCGTGCTCACCCCGATCACCACGCCCACCCGGGACGGATCCCACTCGGCGGGGGAGAGGGCGGCGTCGGCGAGCGCCTCCCGCGCCGCGACCAGCGCCATCTGGGTGAACCTGTCGGTCCGCAGGACCACCCGGTGACCGAGCGCTTCGACGGCCCCGAACTCGCCCACCGGGCAGCAGATGTCCACCAGCGCCCCGCTCAGCCGCTCGTCGGCGACGGCGGTGGGCACACCGGAGCACAGCCCCCGCCACGTGGCGGCCGTGCCGGTGCCGCACGGCGTGACCAGGCCCAGGCCCGTGACCGCGACGTCCCGTTCCCGGCCTCTCACGCCACGGGCCCGGGACCGGCCGCCGGGGCGGCGGCCCGGCGGGCCGCGTCCAGCCGGTCGGCTGCCTCCCGAAGCGTGCTGCCGGCCCGCACGTCCTCCAGCGCCAGGCCGTGCGCCTTGCGTACGAGTACGGCCATCTCGCCGAGGTCGAGGGAGTCCATGCCGAGGTCGGTGAACGTGGTGTCCTCGGTCAGTTCCGCGGCGGGCACGGCGAAGCGGTCGCGGAGGAAGCCGGTGAGCAGGGTATAGGCGTCGGTCACGAACTCAGAGCCTTCCGGAGGTAGTCGCGGGTGACGGGCGGGGGAGGTGCCGGCAGGGGCGCGACGGTGTCCAGGCGGGTGCGGTCGAAGCGCACGGCCGAGGCCGCGTAGCGGTGGAAGCCGGCCGTCAGCTCGGCGAACCGGGCGTCGAGGGGCCGGGGGTCCGCCGTCAGCCGCACCGACAGGTCCGGGCAGACGTCGCCCATCGCCTCCAGCACGTCGGTGACGGGCGTGTCGACAGGGTGGACGACGTGGTACGTGTCGCAGGCGTGCCCGGGCGGGGCGGCCGCGACGGCGGCCATGGCCCGCGCGGCGTAAGCGGCCGGCAGCAGGTTCGTGGTCGCCGCCGGCGAACCCGCCAGGCCCACCGGGGCGGGCGGGCCCGCCTCCTCCGCCAGGAGCCGCAGGCCGCGGCCGAGCACCGACAGCGGGTGGCGTGGGGTGCGCGGCGGCCGTCGGCGGTCCGAGACGAGCACGCTGGGCCGGAACACGGTGACCGGCCGGCCGTGCTCCCGGGCCCAGGAGCGAACCAGCCGTTCGGCCGCGAACTTCGACTCCTCGTACGGGTTGAGGAAGCCGGCGTCGTCGTCGAGGTCGTCCTCGCGGACGAGGCCCTGCCGGGCACCGCACACGTAGGCGGTGCTCACGTGCAGCAGCCGGGCCCGTGGCGCGGCACCGGCCAGTTCCAGGACGCGCCGGGTGCCCTCCACGTTGACGTGGCGCAGCAGCGACGGGTCGGCGGTCATGGTGGTCAGGGCGGCGCAGTGCCAGATCTGCCGGGCCGCTCCGGCGAGTTCACGGTGCTCGTGCCCGGACAGGCCGAGGGCCGGAGCGGACAGGTCCGCCCGCAGGAACCGGACGCGGGAGGGCAGGTCGTCGAGCAGGGCCCGTCCATCGCCGGCGGCGGCCACGGCACGCAGCAGTCGGCGCAGCGCGGACGGCGGCTCGTCGCGGACCAGGGCTGTGACCGGCTCGCCGGTGGCGAGCAGATGGGGGAGGAGGTGGGAGCCGAGGAAGCCGGTGGCCCCGGTGATGACGATCAACGGCACCTCTTCCCGTGGCACTTCTTCGTGTGGCACTTCTTCGCGGCACACCGGACGGCCGGCGCACACCGGACGGACGGCGCCCGGCGGGCCCGGCCCGGCGGACAACAGTGCGGCAAACGGTAGTACGCGGGACGGCCGGCGGGGCGGGGCCGGGGAGACGGTCACCCGGGGGAGTGACGGGGGTTTGCCGCGACCATGGGCGGGCCCGCACGATGTCCCGGTTTGCAGCGCCTTTCCTCTTCTCCCGGCGCTCGCATCTCCCTCGCATCCCCTCTCGTACCAGAGGACGGTCACCACCATGAGTACCGAGATCCAGGGCTACGGCCTCGTCGTCGATGTCCTGACCGGCAAGTTCCGGGTTCCGTCCGACCGGGTGTCGCCCGGCGCCACGCTCGCCGGGCTGGAGCTGGACTCCCTGGCGCTCGTGGAGTTCGCCCTGACCCTGACCGACCGTACCGGTGTCCGCTTCACCGGCGAGGAGGTCGGCGCGGACCTCACCCTGGGTGCCCTCGGCGAGGCCGTGGACGCCAGGCTGCGCGGCGACACCGCCACCGCGAGGTGACCGGCCGACCCGCCGTAGCGGTGACCGGCCTGGGCGCGGTGACGCCGGCCGGCACGGACGCCGGCGCCTTGTGGCGAGCGGTGTGCGAGGGCCGCTCCACGGCCACGCGCGATCCCGGACTCGCCGGCCTGCCGGTCGACTTCAGCTGCCGCGTGCCCGAACCGTTCGAGCCGGCCGTGGGGCACCGTCAGCTGTGGCGACTGGACCGCTTCACCACCCTCGCCCTCGCCGCGGCCGACGAGGCCGTGCGGGACGCGGGCCTGTCCCCGGCGACGTGGGACGGGGCCCGCGTCGGTGTGGTGGTCGGCTGCGGGCTGGGCGGGGCGTGGGCCTGGGAGGCCCAGTACCGCAGGCTTGCCGAGCAGGGGCCGGAGTCCGTCTCGCCCCTGGTCGTGCCGATGGTGATTCCGAACATGGCGGCAGGCGAGATCGCGCTCGTGCTCGGTGCCCGTGGGCCCAGCGTGGTCACTGCCACGGCCTGCGCCTCCGGCGCGAGCGCGCTGGCGGTGGCGCACGGCTGGCTGACGCAGGGTCTGTGCGACGTGGTCGTCGCCGGGGGCGCGGAGTCGGGCAGCACGCCACTGATGGTGACCGGTTTCCACCGGGCCGGCGCGCTCTCGGCCCGTACGGCCGATCCGGCGGCCGCGTCCCGGCCGTTCGCCGCCGACCGCGACGGTTTCGTGATGGCCGAGGCCGCCGCCGTGCTGGTTCTGGAACGGGCCGAGGACGCACGCGCCCGGCGGGTGCGGCCCCGGGCGCTGCTCGCGGGCTGCGGGGCGGCCACGGACGCGTACCATCCCACCGCTCCCGACCCCACGGGCCGAGGTGCCGAGGCGGCGGTGCGCGCCGCGCTGGCCGCGGCGGGTCTCGCCCCGGAAGACATCGGTCATGTCAACGCGCACGGCACCTCCACCCCGCAGGGGGACGCCGTGGAGGCGCGGCTCATCGCCCGGGTGTTCCCGCACGGGCCGAGCGTCACCTCGGCCAAGGGCGCCCTCGGTCACGCGCTGGGGGCCGCGGGCGCGGTCGAGGCGGTGCTGACGGTGCTGAGCCTGCGGGAGGGCACCGTGCCGCCCACGGCCAACACCGACGCGCCCGACCCCGCCCTCCCGGACCTCGACCTGGTGGTGAAGGCGCCCCGCAGCCAGGACGTCGTGGCCGCCGTCAGTAACTCCTTCGGCTTCGGCGGCCACAACGTCTGCCTGGCCTTCACCCGGCCCTGAACAGCCCCGCTCCGTCCCGCGCCCGGGCCTCCAGCAGCGCCGCACGCCGCTCGTCGAAGGCCCGGGCCCGCTCCCCGAGGGCCTCCAGCCACTGCCCCAGCTCGTCCTGGCACCGCCGCCCCCGAGAGCCGGCGGCCGGCATGTCGAGTGCCTTGAGCGTACGCAGCAGCGGTGCCGCCACCTCGTCGTGGAACACGCCCACGTGGAAGATCCCGCCGAGTGCCACGTCCGCCGCCAGCCGCTCGAAGTCGGGGGCGCCGTGCCCGGGCATGCGGAAGGCGCGCAGCGTGCGCGACAGCGCCTCCAGGGCCGGGCCGGGTTCGATCGACAGGGCGGCGCGGAAGAGGTCGCGGTAGAACACCATGTGGAGGTTCTCGTCCGCGGCGACGCGCGCCATCAGCCCTTCGCAGACGGGATCGCCGCTGTGCCGGCCGGCATTGCGGTGCGCCACGCGCGTCGCCAGTTCCTGCACCATCACGTACGCCAGCCCGGGCAGGACGCCGCTGTCACCGAACCGGAAACCGGTGGACACCTGGCGCATCCGGGCGCGCTCGAGCGCGACGGGGTCGACGGCGCGCGCGGCGTGCAGGTAGGCGCGGAGGGCGGCCGAGTGCCGGTCCTCCTCGGCCGTCCACCGGTGCAGCCAGGTGCCCCAGGCGCCGTCGGCCGACACCGTTGTGGCGAAGGCGTGGTGATAGCCGGGGAGGTTGTCCTCGGTGAGCAGGTTGAGCACCAGCGCCCCGCGTACGGGTGCCGCCAGCGCCGACTGCTCCTCGCGCCACTCCTCGCCGCCCAGCGGCCCGTCGAAGTCGCTCGCCCTGCCCCACGGCACGTACTGATGGGGGAACCACTCCCGGGAAGTGGCCAGATGCCGGTCGAGCAGGTCACCGACCATGGGCTCCAGCACGGTCAGCCAACGGACGTCGTCCCGGCTTCGGGACTTCTCGGTGTCAAGGGTCACAGCGACCGAGTATGGGCTGCGGAACGGTGGCGCCGGGTACGGCGTCACCCGGGGGAGTGACCCGGTGCGGCCCGGTACATCTCTCGTGGTGTGAGTGCGTGCCGGGCCGCCGTGCGTGCGGCGGACGAGTCGGCCGCTGTCGCGCCCGTGCGATCTGAGAGCGTTACGAAAACGGTGGGGCCGTCGTCCGGGTGCTCGTGGGGGTCGTTGGCCGGCACGGTGAACTCGTCGACGACATGGAACGAGGCCGCATTACCGAGCAGGGCACGTTCGACCGGCTCGTCCGCGCCGGCGGGCTGTTCCAGGAGCTGTACGAACTCAGCCAGGACCGGTGACCCGGCGGACCACTGACCCGGTAGAGGGCCGAAGGGGACCGGAAAGGGGAGTCCACGACCGTCCGCTGTGCTGTCAAGGCGGGATTTGGCCGATGATCCACACGGGTGAAAAACTCCTGTTCATGACAAAGGATCAGGTCGGCAGGCTCATCGGTGCCAGCTTCGGGCTCTTCTTCATCCAGGCGAACGCGGGCACCCTGCCGATGGCCGTCGCCGTTCCGCTGCGCATAGCCGCCATCGCCGCGTTCCTCGGCCTGGTCGTCTTCGGGCGGCGGCGCGGTGGAGGCACCGGGAGCAGCGGTGACGCGACGCCGGGCGCGAGCTTCGGGCGGCGCTACTGGTACGTGGTGGCGGCCGAAGTGCTCGGGCTCGCGGCCGGGCTGCTGGTGATCAGCAGGGTGCTGCACACCCCGCGCGCGGCCGTGGGCTGGATCGCCTTCGTGGTCGGCGTGCACTTCTTCGGTCTTGCGGTCGCCTGGGGAAGGCCCGGGCTGCGCGTGCTCGGCGGGTCGATGGCGGCCTGCGGTGCCGCCGCCCTGGTGCTGGCGGCGTGCGGTGCCTCCGCCGCCGTCATCGGGGTGGTCGCCGGAATCCTTCCCGGCACGCTCCTGCTCGCCTCGATCTGGTGGTCCGGCCGGACGAGCGCGCCCGCGTCCGCCGCGCCCGAGCGGACCGCGGCCTGAAGCTCGGCCGACGATGTCCAGGGCCTCCCCGCCGAAGCCCTCGTCGGTCAGCCGCTGCGGGGTGTTCGGCACGCCCCGGCGGATCGCCAGGCCCGGGGTGTCCGGATACGCCGGAGCCGGTGCACGAACCGGCAAGTACCGTGCACTGAGGGTCGAGGACCTGTCGGCACCCCTCGCGTCATCCTCGTGCCACACGAGTTCGACGAGGTCTCGACGAGGGAGGAAACGCATGATGCGCATGGCGAAGGCCCTGGCGGTCGCGGGGGCGAGCCTGGCGCCTACGCGTAGTGCCGCGCGAGCGGGGCATGTGATCCTCGCGGTGCCGCTGAAAGTACGGCACCGCTCGTGCTCCAGGCGCTTTGGCGGGTGCCGAACAGGGCTGAGGCATGTGCCCCCTCCCTGCGGCGCACCACTGCCGTGGCCGTTGCCGTCGTCTTCGCTGGGAGGCAGCGTGCCAGGAGGCAGGGCGCCGCGAGTGACTGCCACGGCGGTGAGTGCTGCCGGGACCACGACGGCCCGGGATCCGCGCTGTCGGATGGGTCATTTTCGGCCGAAGAACGGTCGCCGGGCTGGTTCGCGCGGGCGGTGAGCGATCATGGTGCCGAAAAGTCGGCTGGTGGGGCCGTCCGGAGCCGTGAAAGGGCGGAAAAACTGGTGGCGGCAGATCCGTTGGATGCGGCGTGGAGGATTCAGACGGCTCTGGCGGACTGGACGGGCAAGGCCGACACCAAGGCGTCGATCGCGCTCAGCCTGCAGTCGGCCGTGCTGGCACTGATCGGGGTGCTGACCGGAGCCGGCCATGGATTCCGCCGGGGGCCGGTCCTGGCGCAGGTGTTGGGGTGGGCGGGTGTGCTGACGCTCCTGGCGGGTGCCTGCCTCGCGGCAGCGGCGGTGTCACCCAACCTGCGGTCCGAACGGCGAGGGCAGGAACCCGACGAGGACTACCTGTTCTTCGGCCACCTGCGGCACTTCGAGCCCGAGCAGTTGGAGAGCGCGCTGCGTGAGAGAGATCTACTGGCCGCGCTGTCGCGGCAGCTGGTGGTCATGAGTGAGATCGCCTGGGCCAAGCACCGCCGGGTGCAGTGGTCGTTCGCGGCGGCGGTGACGGGCTCGGGTGCGCTGGGCATCGCGGCCGTGATCGGTTAGCAGCCGCCGCGGACGGGGGCGCCCGGACGGGGAGCGCGGGCGGGGAAGTGCGGACGGGGGATTCATGAACTTTCGCGGCGTGGTGCCCGAAGAGGCCTGGGCGGATCTTGTGCGCCGCGGCCAACGGCGCCAGTACCGGCGAGGGTCGGTGTTGTTGAGTCAAGGGGAGACGGCGACCGCCGTCATCGCTCTCACCGACGGCATCGTCAAGGTCGCGCAGTCGGCCCGGAGCGGGGACCACGTCCCTCTGGCCCTGCGTGGTGCGGGCGAAGTGCTGGGCGAGATGGGAGCGCTCCTCGACCACCGCAGATCGGCCACGGTGACAGCCGTGACCGCGTGCACCGGGTACGTGCTGCCCGCGCACGCGTTCCGTGGCTACCTTGCCCGGCACCACCTGGAGGGGGCCGTGTACCGGCTCGCCGTCGAACGCATGCAGGAGAACGAACACCTGCATGCCGCGCTGATCCGGTTGCCGCCCCGAGCGCGTGTGGCGCGAGTGGTCGGCTACCTGGCAGCCGAAGTCGGCGTCCCGGACGTTGAAGGAGCCGTCAGTGTGCAACTGGGCATGGACCGGGAGGAACTCGCCGTCATGGCGGCGATGAGCCGTTCCTCGGTGATGGCGGTGCTCCGTGATCTCCACGCCATCGGAGTGCTGACCCTGGGGCGTGGCCGCCTGGTGGTCAATGACAGTGCCGCCCTCGCGGAGCTCTCCGAGGGGTAGAGCACGGCGCCGGCAGCGCGATGTGGTCCACGTCACCACGGCACCGTCCAGCGCTGGACGGTGCCGCCGGCCGTCTGCCGCCACAGTCGCTTGTGACCGCTTCGCCGGCACCTTCCACGAAGAGACACGAAGAGAAGAGACGCCCTATGACTCCGTCCTGGGAGCCGCTATGGCCCTACCGCGCCGTCCTCGCGGTCGACGCGAGAAGCTTCAGCGCGCACAACAGCACCGGCATGCAGCAGGTCAACGCCGTCATCCAGCAGGTGCTCGCGCAGGCGCTGTCGGCCGTCGGCCTGAGCGCCAGGTGGGAGCAGCGCGCCTTCCCGCAGCACACCGGGGACGGGTACGTCGCCGGCATGGACCCCGAGGTGTTGCCCGCTCTGGTCGGGTGCTTCCCCGAGGCGCTCAGCCAGGTCCTCCACGACCACCGGCGGCACAACCCCGGCCGGCCGGCCCTGCAGTTGCGGGTCAGTATCCACGTCGGCCCGTTGCCCCCCACCGGGCTCGGCGTACCGATGGTGGAAACCCACCGGCTGCTGGACCACGACGCGTTGCGTGACCTGTTGGCACGCGCCAATCCCGAACTGACCAATACGGCTGTCGTCATCTCGCAGCGCGTCCACGAAGATGTCTTCCGCAGCGGGCTGGCGACGGGCGGAACGCTTCCCGCGCACTATGCGCGGAGCATCGCCAAGGTCAAGACCTTCGAGCAGCCCGCCTGGCTGCACGTCCCGGGCCTCGACTGGGGCCTGGCGGACCCCGGCATCTTCGAGACCGCCGATGCCGGCACGTCGCAGGCGCCTTCGCAGCCGTCTTCACGGACACCCGGCGAGCCGCAGGCGCAGGCGCCGTCGCCCGCTCCCGCGGCGGTGTCCTTCACTCAGCACGGCAACGGAAACGTTCAGGGCCAGCACCAGCACTTCAACGGCTTCGGGGGACTGCGATGACCGACGACACCTACTTCACCCGGCCGCCGGGGGAGCCCCACCTGGACGCGAACTCCGGTGCTCGCGCCGACGGCAGTGGCGACGGCAGTGGCGAGGGCAGTGGCGAGGGCCGGGACAGCCGGCCCGTACCCCGGGAGGAGGAGGCGACGCCATCGCCCAGGCGCTCCTCATGGCCGGGCCGGCCCATCTGGTCACTCGGGGGAGGCCGCCACCCGGCCGACTCCACCGACGAGTCCGAACACGAGCAGGGCACGGCCGAAGCGGAGGCCGCCGTACCCCACACCGCGGACGCGGAACCCGGCCACCCGGTCCACCCCGCCAAGCAGTTCACGCAGGAAGTGGTCCCCGGCGGCCTCGGCTTCCAAGCGGACACCCAGAACTTCTACGGCAACGACTTCGTACGTCCCCAGCCGGTCCCCCTGACCGACTTGCACGCCTGCGCCGATGACCGCTTCGTCGCACCGCGCGACAGCCGGCGATGGACTCAGGCCCAAGAGCTCCTCGCCCAGGGCGGAGTCGTCGTCCTGTGCGCGCCCCCCGGAAACGGACGACGGACGGCTGCCCTCCGCCTGCTCGGCACGGCCGCGCCCCTCTCCGTCGGGCCGCTGTTCACGGACCTGGAACCCGAGTGGTCCAAGCCCGACGTGGCCAAGCTCCCGGCCGCACCGGGTGGCAGGTACCTCCTGGACCTCTCCGAGATGCCCGAGCCTCCCGGCCCGCGCTTCGGCGAGATGCTGCGGGGGTACGGAGAGACCGGCAAGGGAGCCGATCGGTACCTCGTCGTCCTCGCCACGCCGCAGAGCTGGCAGGGACAGTGGGCGGAAGCGACACGTCCGTTCACGGTCGTGCTTCCCTCGCCCGACGCGAAGCCGCTGGTCACCCAGGAGCTCCGACGCCGCGGCGCCGCCCACAAGGTCAGCTGGCTCGAGGGCACGGCCTACGGCGACATCTGGGAGTCCAACCCGCCGGCCCAGGACGCACGCCGCCTGGCCCGCATCGTCCAGGAGGCGACGGAACACGACGACAGCGCCATCGTCGACGAATTCCGGGGCTGGCACCACCACATCGGCGACCTCCTCAGCCCGTCGAAACAGGGGCCCGGGGAACCCACACTCGTCGCCACCCGCGCCATGGTCTGGGCCGGCGCCCTCCTGAACGGCGGCACCAAGCGGTCGGTCGTCCAAGCGGCCGACATGCTGCTGCAAAGCCTGAATCTCTCCCGCGAACCGTTGGACGTCCTCTCGGACGCGACCTCCAGCCGGCGACTGGAGGCGGCACACCTCGGGTCCCACGGCGATCGCGTGTTCCACGACCGGAACAAACACGACCTGGCCCCCGCGGTGCTGCGACACCTGTGGGAGGAGTTCCCCACGCAGCGGGACCTGCTGCGCACCTGGGCCGTCGCCGTGGCGGCGGACCAGAGCCTGCCCGAGGACGACGCGCGCCTCGTCATGGGATCGCTGCTCAACCTGGCCACCGACGTACACGACAACGCCATCATCGACCGTGTCGGAAGGGACCTCGCCGGGCGCCGCCGTTCGCTGGCCGTCGAGGTTCTCACCCATGCGGCGCTGGACCCCGAGATCGGGAGGTACGTCAGGAACAGGCTCTACCAATGGATGACCGCCGCGAAGCCACCGGCCGAGCTGATCGCTCTGGTCACGGAGATCTGCGGGGGCGAGCTGGCGGTCCACCAGCCGGGCATCGCCATGACCCGCCTGGCCAGAGCAGCGGCCCATTCCGCGTACCCTTCCCAGCCGATGGCGGAAGCCTTCAGGAAGCTCAGCGAGGTCAACCCGGCCGAAGTGGCCAGGGCGCTCAGGACCTGGCTGGGGGAGCAGCAGCCCAAACGGCACGCCCTGGTCGCCTTCCTCGCCCTCGCCTCCAGCGACGTGGGGGCACGGCTCCTGCTGGACACGGCGAGCGAGCACGACGGGCGAGTGCGCTTCGTACGTGCCTGGCAATCGCTGCTCGGCGATGACGACGCGCGGGAGGCCGCGGACGCGGAACTGACCCGGTGGGGTGTCGCCGCGGAGAAGGGGGACCTTCCGGCCGACGTGCTGACCGACCTCCTGGCAGACGTGTACGAACCCGAGGTGCACCGGAGCAGCTTCAAGCGCTTCTTCGCGAGGGACGAGGAGTTCCAGCAGACCTTCTGGGGCCGGATCCTCGAGCAGGCGATCATCCGGAACCATGAGCGTCGCAAGGCAGCCGCCGGGTGATGTCGTACTTCGGGCTGCGGCGGAGCATGCGCCTGCGCATCTCCGCCACCTGGCCCACAGCGCTCTTCGGCATCCACTACAGCGCCAGTGGCGTACTGCGCTGCCGCCCCGCCCCCGAGCTCCGGGAGCGGGGCCGGGGCGTTGTGCGCTCCGTCGCACGCCAGGCTCTCGAGGACATCGCCCGCCCCATCACCGGCGAGCACATGCCGTCGGCGCTCGACGGAGCGCAGAACGCCCTGGCCCTCCGGCTGTCCGAATGGGGGCCGGTAACAGAGGGATCCGCGACGGAGATCAGAGCGCGCATCACACTCCGCCTCGCCCCCGAGGACCGCGCCCGTTCCCAGGCGTACGAGGACGCTCGTCGTGAGCAACAGCTTCTGCATCGACTCGACTCCGACCGGATCGGCCACCTGAGGAACGAGATACTCGTCAGCGCCGATGCGGCACGTGCCTGGTGGATCGACCTCCACAGAGACGGCAGCCGCCCCATCTCGTGGGAGGAGTTCGACACCCACGTGCTGCCGTACGTGGGGAACGCGCAGGACCCCCAGTCCAAGGCCATGCGTACCGCCGTCGTGCTGGCCAAGGTCATGGAGAGGCTGGACAGCGATCCGGGTCGCCACCAGCAGTTCCGGGCCACGACGCGTGTCGTGCTGCAGCAGATGAACTGGGAGGACCTGGCCGACGAGTTGTGAAGACAACGGCGTCGGGGTGCCGTGGACGCGGAGGCTATTCCGTGCGGCTTGCGCTGTGTGTCTCCGCGGGGCCCGGTGCCGGGCCGGTGTGGGTGTCCGCGGTACGGACTCGTGGTGCGCGGAGCGTGACGAGGACGGCGAGTGCTCCGAGGAACGTGACCCCCGCGGCTGTCAGTGAGGTCACGCGCATCGCCGAGATGAAGGCGTCCACCGCGTGCCCGGCGAGGCCGGATCCGGTGGGGCCGAGGCGGTCGGCGACGGTGAGGGCTCCGGCGACGGACTCCTGGGCGTGCGGGCGCAGGGCAGGAGGCAGGGGGCCGAGATGGTGGTCGATCTGGTCGTGGTACCGGGACGCGAGCAGTGAGCCGAGGACCGCGACTCCCAGTGCTCCTCCCACCTGGCGGAGGGAGTTGAGTACGGCGGCGCCCGTTCCGGCGCGGTGCCGGGGGAGTGTGGCCATGGCGGAGGAGGTGGCGGCGGGCATGACGTAGCCCATGGCTCCTCCCATGAGGAAGAAGAGGGCTTCGCACACCCAGAGGGGGGAGTTCTGGTCCAGGACGCTCACGCCGAGGAATGTCAGCGCGGTCAGGGTCATCCCCCCTGTGCAGACGGCTCGGGCGCCCAGGCGGCGGGCCAGGATCGTGCTGTGCGGGGAGAGGGCGATCTGGCCGATGGCCAGGGGGAGGAGGCAGCAGCCTGCCTGCAGGGCGTTGTAACCGCGCACGCTCTGGAGATAGAAGATCATGTAGAAGGAGGAGCCCAGGAGGCCGAAGAAGACCACGGCGATGGCGGCGACGGCGGCGGAGAAGCGGGCGTCACGGAAGCACCGCAGGTCCAGCGCCGGGTGCGCACTGCGGTGTTCCCAGGCGACGAAGCAGGCCAGCAGGGCGAGGCCGGCCAGCATGTTCGCCCATACGGGGACCACGGCCCAGTCGCCGGTCTCGCCACCCTTGATGATGCCGAGGACGAGCAGTCCGAGGCCGGCGACGCACAGCAGGATGCCGACGGGGTCGAAGGGCCGGCGGATCGGGTCGGCGGATTCGGGGACGAACAGCGCGATGGCGACGGTTCCCACGAGGACGATGGGGATGTTGATCAGGAAGAGTGAGCCCCACCAGTAGTGCTCCAGCAGCAGGCCGCCGGTGACGGGGCCGATGGCCACGGCGAGTCCGGCCGAGGCGGCCCACAGACCGATCGCCTTCGCCCGTTCCCGGGGCGGGAAGACGTTGGTGATGATGGCGAGGGTGGCGGGGACGACGAGGGCCGCACCGATGCCCATGCCGGCGCGGGCCGCGATGAGTTGGGCCGCGCTGTGGGAGTAGGCGGAGGCGGCGGAGAAGGCGCCGAAGACCAGAAGCCCGGCCAGCAGTGTGCGTTTGCGGCCCATGCGGTCGGCCGCGAGCCCGGCGGTGATCAGCAGGGTGGCGAAGACCAGGGTGTAGGAGTCGACGGTCCATTGCAGTTGGCTGTTGGAGGCCTCGAGTCCGTCGGGGGTGGGCAGGGCCAGGGTGCGCAGGGCGACGCTGACGATGGATGTGTCGAGGACGACGAGCACGAGGCTGACGACCAAGGCGGCCAGGACCCGCCAGCGCCGGGGATCGGCCGCGGCCGCCTCCGGGGCGTCCCCGCCGCGCCGCTCCGTCGCTTGCTCGCGCTCCTGCCGCTCGACTGGCTTTTCCGGCATCAGGATCTCGCTCTCGTCGCGCGGCAAGGTTCTCCGCAAGGCATGGGTGAACGGATTGCGCGAGCGTGCCCGGCTCCATGATGCAGGAAGTGCCGTGCCCCTGGCTGAATGATCGGAAAAACGGCCCGGAGCGATGCTGGGGAACGGCCCGACAGAAAGTCATACAAGATGACTTCGATGGGAGATCGGGCGATCGCTTGACTCGGATCCCTGCGATTCGGGACCGTTGTGAGCGCCACTCACCCCGTGGGAACATCGGTGACCTCCCGTCACATCTTCAGCGGCAGAATGTCGGTAGGAGACGGTCCTGAGCTCTCAACCACCAGCAGATCCGGCCCGGTTACCCGCTCCTTCCCTGGAGGAGATCCGGGCCTTCATCAATGAGTTGGTGCCGTTCCAGAAACATGTGGGGGCGGATGTCATCGCGATCGGCGATGACTGCGCCACAGCCGTGCTGCCGGATTCCGCCGATACGCTCAACCATGTGGGCACCCGGCATGCGGGCGCGCTCTTCCTCGTCGCCGAAGCGGCCGCTGGAGCGGCTCTGGCCGGAGCGCTCGCGGAATGGATCACTGCGACGGTGTTCGTGCTCCGGGAATCGCGGATGACCTACCGCAGGAAGGCTCGCGGAGAAATCCGGGCCGTGGCGGAATTCCCCGGCCGGGAACTCCGGTCAACGGTTCGGAGCCTTGCCGCGGGAGAGCGGTTCGAGGCCACCGTGACGTCCTCCTTGCAGGACGGCGAAGGTGAGTGCGTCGCCGAGGCCGAATTCACCTACCACTGCCGGGTTCGGCTCACCGAGCCTTCCGGTCAGGCGTGACGACGTTCCCTGACGTTGCCCGAGAGGAAACACAGCCCCGTGAACTCCCTGGAGCGCCACGACCTTCCGCTCTCGAAGATCCCGAAGCGTTGGTACAACGTACTCCCTGATCTCCCCCGCGCCCCGGACGACTATCTCGATCCGGCGAACAGAAAGCCGGTGGGCGAGGAATTCATGGAACGGCTGCTGCCCAAGGCCCTGATCGCCCAGGAGACGTCCCTCGAGCGGTGGGTCACCATCCCCGAAGAGGTACGCTCGGCATACGGACTGTGGCGCCCGACCCCTCTGTTCAGGGCGCACGCCCTCGAGCGCCACCTGGACACCCCGGCGGAGATCTACTTCAAGTACGAGGGTGCCAGCCCGTCCGGCTCGCACAAGCTCAACTCCGCACTGGCGCAGGCCTACTACGCCCGGCTGGAGGGAATCGACCGGCTCGTCACCGACACCGGGGCCGGGCAATGGGGCGCGGCGCTGTCCCTGGCGTGCGCCCGGTTCGGAATGAAGGCCCTGGTCTACATGGTCCGGGCAAGTTTCGAGAGCAAGCCCTACCGACGCCACTTCATGGAGACCTTCGGGCAGCAGGTGCTGCCCAGCCCGGGTCCGCACACCGCCTACGGCCGGGAACTCCTGGAGAAGAGCCCCGACCACCCGGGCTCCGAGGCCACCGCGGTGAGCGAGGCCCTGGAGACCGTACGGCAGAACCCGGGCGACCGGTTCTCGATGGGTGCCTTCGCCAACCATGTTCTCCTCCACCAGACCGTCGTCGGGGTGGAGACCCGCGAGCAGTTGGAGCAGATCGGCAAGCAGCCCGACTTCCTGGTCGCCTCCGTGGGCTGCGGCAGCAACATGGGAGGGTTCGCCTTCCCGTTCGTGGGCGACAAGCTGGCCGGGGCCGACCTCGAGATCCTCGCCGCCGAGCCGGCCGCCTGTCCGACGCTGACCGCCGGCGAGTACCGGTACGACTTCGCCGACGCCAGCGGTCTCGGCCCGCTGGCCCGTACGTACACCCTCGGTCACGACTTCGTCCCCCCGCCGATCCATTCCGGCGGCCTGCGCTACCACGGCGCCGCCCCGCTCGTCGGCCTCGCCCGGGCCGAGGGAATCCTCGGCTCGCGGGCGTACGCGCAGAAGGAGGTCTTCGCGGTCGGCTCGCTCTTCGCCCGGCTGCACGGCCTGCTGCCCGCCCCCGAGACCGCGCACGCGATCCGGGCCACCGTGGAGATCGCCGAGGAGTGCCGTCGCACCCGGCGCCGCGCTGTGATCGTCTTCTGCTACAGCGGTCACGGTCTGCTCGACCTCGGCGCCTACGGGGCATTCACGGCCGGGGAGATGACGGACGCCGAACCGTACGAGTCCGTCGCCGCGGGCGATCCCGTGTTCGCCGACCGGGGCGGGCGGTGACGATCGTGTACTCCTACGCGCAGTACATCGGCGGCCAGGACCGGCCCGGCAGGCGCTGGACCTACTGCCTCGACGCCGGGGCCTTCCTGCTCGACCCGCGGGGCACCTTCACCCGCAAGCGCCGCCTGGAGAGGGCGGGCGGCGAGGCCCAGGAGGGCGTTACCGAAGGGATCGTGGGACGGGTCGGGCTCAGCAGCAGCGACGACGTGGCGGACGCGCTCCTCGCGGCGCACACCGCTCGCGCGCAGTGGTCCGCTTTTGATCTGGACACCCGGATGGAGCTCGGACCGCGGCTGCACGCCGCCCTCACGGCGCGTTACGACGAGCTGCTGTCGATCCTCGTCTCCGAGGGCCATCCGCGCCGGCTGGCCGAGTGGGAGATCGCCGGGATGCTCATGGGCAGCAGCGAGGAGACCGTCTCCTTCTACCGCAGCCAGCTGGAACAGCACTTCGACGCGCCCGGCCGGACCCTGTCCCTGCTCCGCAAACCCGACGGCGTCGTCTGCCTCAACCCGCCCCAGAACGCCGCCGCCTCCAACTCCTTCCTCGGCACGGCCGCCCTCGGCGCGGGCAACACCCTGGTGGTCAAGGCTCCGCGCACCGCACCCCTGGGGGTCGCCTTCGTCTACCGCGAGCTGGTCGTCCCGATCCTCGAAGAACTCGGGGCGCCGCCGGGCACCGTGAACGTGGTCTCCGGCGCCACCCGCCCCATGCTGCGCCAGTGGCTCGCCAGCCCGCACGTCGACGACATCATGTTCTTCGGCGACAGCGACGTCGGGCTGGAATTCGGCACCGAGTGCGTGACGCACGGGAAGAAGCCCGTCCTCGAACTCTCCGGCAACGACACCTTGGTGGTGTGGAACGACGCCGACCTCGACGGCGCGGTGGAGGCGCTCCTCGAGTGCTTCTACGGTTCCGGGCAGATCTGCATGGTGCCCAAGACCGCCGTCGCCCACCCGGACGTCGCCGGCCCGCTCCTGGAGCGCCTCACCGCCCGTTGCCGCGAGCTGCGCCCCGGCCTTCCCGACGCTCCGGACGTGCTGCTCAGCCCCGTACTGAAGATGGACCGCTTCCACGAGGTCCTCGCCGACGCCCGGCAGCACGGCGGACGTGTCCTGTGCGGCGGCCGGCGGGTCGGCCTCTCCGGGGAGCCGTCGCTCACCGGGGCCTTCCTGGAACCCACCGTGGTCCGCATCGACGGCCTGCGCGACGCGCGCCGGGTCCGGGCCGTGCGCGAGGAGACGTTCTTCCCGCTGCTGGCGGTCGTCGTCCCCGACGAGCAGGACGGGAACGGTGAACTGCTCGACGAGGTCATCGCGTTCGTCAACGACAACGAGTACGGACTGCGCAACTCCCTGTGGTCCGCCGACGAGAAGGTCGTCGACGCCTTCGTGCGCCGGGTGACCAACGCCGGGCTGCTGAAGGTCAACGAATCCCACATCGGCTTCGTCCCCTACCTCGGTACGCACGGCGGCACCGGCCGTACCGGTGGTGTCCACGGCGAGCTGAACTACCCGAACCTGCGCACCTCCCACCTGCAAGGGGTCTCGGTCGCCAGGACCGGACTCCGGCGCCCGCCGGACTGACCCCGGCGGGCACCCCGGCGACGTAGTGGCAGCACGGCAACCGAAGGAACCGTGACGAGGACCATGCGCACCTCCCATGACCGGACCCATCCCGCAGCATTCGCGGCGGGCGGCCGGCTGCGCCGGCGACTCGGCGCGGCGGTCTTTGGGACCTCGGCCCCCAGCCGGCCGGTCCGCCGCCTCGCCGAGCGCGTGGGCGGCCGCCGGGTGCTGGTCACCGGCGCCTCCGGCACCATCGGACGCCAGCTCGCGATCCTGCTGGGACGGGCCGGCGCCGAGCTGATCCTGCTCGGCCGTGACGAGAAGGCCCTGCACGAGACCGCGCGCCACGCCACCGCCGGCAGCGGCGGCAGCGTACGGACCTTCGCCGTGGACCTGACCGCCGCCGACGAACTCGCCGCCGTGGTCGGCAAGGTGACCAGCGTCCACGGCGGCGTGGACGTACTGATCAACAACGCAGGGCGTTCCATCCGCCGGGGAACCCTGCACGCCGTCGAGCGGCCGCACGACTACCGCAGGACGATGGCGGTCAACTACTTCGGCGCGGTGGACCTCACGCTGGCCCTGCTCCCGGGGATGCGCGAACGCGGCCACGGGCACATCGTCAACGTCTCCACCATCGGACTCCAGCTGGCCATGTCCCGATTCACCGCCTACAACCCCTCGAAGGCCGCTCTCGAAGCCTTCGCACAGTCACTCGCCCCCGAGCTCAGACGCGAGGGCATCACGGTCAGCACCGTCCACCTCCCCCTCGTCCGCACCCGGATGAGCCGTCCCACGACGGCCTTCGCCCGGCTGCCCGCCATCGACGCCCATGAAGCAGCCCACATGATCGCCACCGCACTGGTCACCGGCAGGCCACGGGTCTCCACTCGGCTGGGCACGCTCGGCGAACTGCTCGGCGTCATCGCGCCCCGGGCCCGTCTGGCACTGGGAGCACTGGAGTACCGCTGGCTGCCCGAGTCCCCCAGCGCCTTCACCACACCACCCGCCGCACCACCGAAGACCGGACACGACAGGTGACGCGATGACGCAAGCCGCCCCGGCCGGCGCTCTCGACGGCCACATCCGCCGTGCGCTGGAACTGCCCGCCCTCACCGACGCCTTCGACCTGACGGCCCGGGCCTTCGCCGATCGCCCCGCACTGCGCGGGCCCGGCCGCGAGACCCACACCTGGGCCGAGTACCGGGCTGCCGCCCGGCGCTGCGCCGCGGGCCTGGCCCGGCTCGGGCTGCGGCCCGGCGACACCGTCGCACTCCTGCTGGGCAACCGGCCCGAGTTCCACATCGTGGACGCGGCCGCCATGACGCTCGGCGTGACGACCTGCTCGCTCTACCCGACCGCCGCCGACGAGGAGCTCCGCCACGTCGTGGCCGACTCCCGGGCGAGCGTCCTGGTCTTCGACGAGCCGGGGCGGGAACGGGCCGGGACGCTCCTGCGCGACTGCCCGGGGCTTCGGGAGTCGGCCGTCGTCACCGAGGCGCACGGACTCGCCGGACTGCTGGAGGCGGGAGAGGCGGACCCCTACGCCCACCGGGCCCGCCCCGGCGACGTCCTCACCGTCGTCTACACCTCGGGCACCACCGGACCGCCCAAGGGCGTCGAGCTCACCCATGCCGCGGTACGGGCCACCGGCCGGGCCTTCCTGGCACGGGTGCCGCTGCCGGCCGGGTGCAGGCTGGTGTCCTACCTGCCCATGGCGCACATCGCCGAGCGCTGCTGCTCGCACTACCTGCCCATGGCCCTGGGCGCCGATGTCACCTGCTGCCCGGAGGTGGACCGGCTCTTCTCCGTACTGCCGGACGTCCGGCCGCAGTGGCTCTTCTCCGTCCCGCGCGTCTGGGAGAAGCTGCGCTCCCGGCTGCTCGCCGAGATCGGCCGGGCACCGGACGGCTTCCGCCACGGTGCCCTGCGCGCCCTCGACCTGGGGGAGCGGCTGGCCGCCGGGGGAGAGGACACCGCCGCACGGGCCGAATACGAGCGGCTGGAGCCCACTCACCTGGCACCCGTGCGCGCCGTGCTCGGGCTGGACCACGCGCGGTTCGTGCACGTGGGCGCGGCCCCAGTACGCGGTGGGACCATGGCCTTCCTACGCGCCCTCGGACTGCCGGCCGGCGAGATCTGGGGCATGACCGAACTGTGCGCGGCCGCCTGTGTGACCGTGCCCGGACACCATCGGCCGGGCTGGATCGGACCACCGCTGCCCGGTGTGGAACTGCGCACGGCACCCGACGGCGAGATCCTCGTCCGCGGCCCCATCACCATGCGCGGATACCGGGGCAGGCCCCGGGAGACCGCCGCCGTCCTCGACACGGAGGGCTGGCTGCACACGGGGGACCTCGGCGAGGTGGACGACGACGGTTCCCTGCGGATCACCGGGCGCAAGAAGGAGCTCATCGTCAACGCCTACGGCAAGAACATGGCCCCTGCCCGCATCGAGGAGCGGATCGCCCAGCACGAATCCTTGATCGACCAGGTGTGCGTGATCGGGGACGGCCGCCCGTACAACGTCGCGCTGATCACCCTCACCGGGACCATGGCGACCGACCGCGTCCGCGACGCCGTCACCCGCGGCAACCGGCTGCTCTCCCCGCCGGAACGGGTCAGGCGGTTCGCCGTCGTCGACGGCCCCTGGACGCCCGGTTCGGGCCTGGTCACCCCCACCCTCAAGCTGCGCCGGCAGCACATCCGGAACCACTACCGGGAGGTCATCGACTTGCTCTACGCCGACGGCGGCCTGACCCCCCGCGAGGACTGACCCGTGCGCCCCCAGACGAGCGGACCCCCGCACCAGCCGTCCGCGACCGCAGACCGGCTGGCCGTGCTGCTCAAAGGCGACGGCCCGCGGCTCGTCCCGCGCGCGCCCTTCACCCTGGACGTCATCGCCCGCCTCCCGGGCGCCACACCCGACGACGTGTCACGCGCGTACGACCAGGCACGCGCGGCCGGCAGGACGTGGGCCGCGCGCGACGTCCGCGACCGCGCCCGCGTCCTCGGCCGGCTGCACGACCTGCTGCTCGACCGGCAGCGCGAGGCCCTCGACCTCCTCCAGTGGGAGACCGGCAAGGCCCGGACCCACGCCTTCGAAGAAGTGGTCGATGCCGCGGGGGTCTGCCACTACTACGCGCGCCGCGCCCCCGCCCTGCTGGGCCCGCGCCGCCGGCGCGGCGCGCTGCCCCTGCTGACGAGACTCCGCGAGTTGCGCCACCCCAAGGGCGTCGTCGCCGTGGTCACCCCATGGAACTACCCGCTCAGCCTGGGGGTGACCGACGTCGTCCCCGCCCTGCTGGCGGGTAACGCCGTGGTCCACAAGGCCGACACACAGACCGCGTGCACCACCTTGTGGGTGCGCGAGCTGTGCCTCGAGGCGGGCCTGCCCGACGGACTCTGGCAGGTCGTCGTGGGCGAGCCCGAGGACATCGGACCCACCCTGCTCGACCGGGCCGACCACCTGGCCTTCACCGGCTCCACCGCCGTCGGCCGGCTCCTCGCCCGCCGGGCCGCGGACCGGCTCATCGGCTGCATGCTCGAACTCGGCGGGAAGAACCCCCTGCTCGTCCTCGCCGACGCCGACGTCGAGCGGGCCGCGGCCGGCGCGGTACGGGCCTGCTTCACCAGCGCCGGGCAGCTGTGCATGTCCGCCGAGCGCCTCCTGGTCCACTCCTCGCTCTACGACCGCTTCCTGGAGACCTTCCTGGAGCGCGTCGCCGCGATGAAGATGTCCAGCGCCTTCGACTTCGGCGCCGACATGGGATCGCTCACCACCGGCCGCCAGCTCGACCGCGTCACCGGGCACATCGACGACGCCCTCGGCAAGGGCGCCCGGCTGCTGTACGGAGGCCGCGCGCGCCCGGACATCGGGCCGCTGTTCCACGAACCGACCGTCCTCACCGGCGTCACCCCCGGCATGGACGTCCACACGGACGAGACATTCGGCCCTGTGGTGTCCGTCCGGCCGTTCCGCGACGACGACGAGGCGATCGCCCTCGCCAACGAGGGCCCGTACGGCCTCACCGCCAGCGTATGGAGCCGCAGCCCGGCGCACGCCGAGGCACTTGCCTCACGGCTGACGGCCGGGGCGGTCAGCATCAACGAAGGCTTCCGCACGGCCCACGTCTCCTACGGCGCGCCCCTGGGCGGCCGGAAGGATTCCGGAATCGGATACCGGCACGGTGCCCAGGGACTGTTGCAGTACACCGACCTCCAAGTGCTGGCCCAGGCACGGGCCGACGTCTTCGACCCCCGCCCGGGGACGGACGCGGAGCGCCACGCCCGGCGGCTGACGGCCCTGCGCAGGGCGATGACGAGGCTGGGTCTGGGATGACGGATACGCCACAACGCTTCAGCTGCCACCTGATCGGCCAGAACGCCATGCTGGCCTCCTGCACCGAACTCCTCCTGGAGCGCGGCCACCGGGTGCTCGGGGTGACCACGCCCGACACCGGAATCCGGGACTGGGCGGCGCATGCCGGCCTGCGAACCACCGGCTTCGGCCCGGAGCTGACCGCCTTCCTCTCGGCCGAGCCCTTCGACTACCTCTTCAGCATCGCCAACCTGCGCCTGCTGCCCGCCCCCGTCCTGTCCCTGCCCAGGCACCTGGCGGTCAACTTCCACGACGCCCCGCTGCCCGGACACTCCGGGCTGCACGCCACCACCTGGGCGCTCCTCGGACGCGCGGCCTCCCACGGCGTGACCTGGCATGTGATGACCGAGGAAGCGGACGCGGGCGACGTCCTGCTGCGCCGCGAGGTCCCGCTGGAGCCCGGGGAGACGAGCGGCACGCTGAACGTCAAGTGCCTTCAGGCGGGAATCGACTCCTTCGGCGAACTGACCGACCTGCTCGCGGCGGGCCGGTCCCGGAGGCGGCCGCAGGATCCGGCCGGCCGCATCCACCACGGCCGCTTCGACCGGCCGCCAGGAGGCGGCTTCCTGAGCTGGGACCGCCCCGCCGGGGAACTGGACGCCGCCGTGCGGGCAGCCGACTTCGGGCCGCACCCCAACCCGTTCGGCACCGCCAAAGCGGTGCTCGACGGCCGGCCCGTGCTGGTGCGCGCGCTGACCGTGCTCCCCGGCCGCTCCGGCCGGCCGCCGGGCACCGTACTGCGGGCCGACGACACCGGCGACACCAGCGGCCTGGTGGTCGCCACCGGCAGCCGGGACGTGCTGCTCTCCCTGATCGCCACGCCGTCCGGCCGGCGGCTTCCCACCGCCGGACCACCGGACCGGCTCCCCGTGCCCGGCCCCGCCCTGCTGGAGGCGGCCGGCCGGGCCCAGGCGCGAAGCCTGCGTGACGAGCCGTTCTGGGTCCGGCGGCTCACCGGCCTCACCCCGGCCGACCTGCCCCACCGGGCCGACGGCCCGCTCACCTTCGCCGAGATCCCCGTGCCGGACGTCCTGGCCGGACCAGGACCCGAGCGCACCGAGTGGCTGCTCACGGCCTTCCTGGCGTTTCTCGTCCGAGCGGGGGCGGCGGCCGGGACGGACGTGCGCCTGCGCCTGCCACGGACCGGTACGGGCCACCCCGTGACCGACGCGCTGTACGCCGACTGGGTGCCGCTGCGCCTGCCGCACCTGACGGGACGGGACATGGCGGCGTGCCGCGCCGACGTGGCCGGCCGGCTGCGCGAGGCGACCGGGCGGGCCCCCATCCCGTACGACCTGTGGGCTCGTCACCCCCGCCTGACTCCCGACACGTTGCCCATCACCGTCGAGCTCGCGGAGGACACCGGTCCGGGGGAAGCCGCCGTCCCGCCGCCGGACACTGCCCTGCTGATCCGCCTTCCGCTCGGGCCGGGCCCGTGCCGATGGGCGGGCCCACCCGGCCCGCTTCCCGCCTACGCCGCCGCCTACCTGCGAGCCCTGGCCCGGACACCGGATGCGGAGCCGGCCCGGATCCCCCTGGGCACCGACGCGGCACGGCGGGCGGCGGCCGCCTGGAACGACACCGCGACGGCGTTCCCGCTCGACACCTGCGTGCACCGGCTGATCGCCCACCGGGCCGCGCTCCACCCGCAGGCACCCGCCGTGACCGGCGGCCGCCGCACCGAGACCTACGGCGAGCTCGACCGTCGCTCGTCCCGGCTGGCCGGGCACCTGCGAGCCCTGGGCGCCGGTCCCGGTCGCACGGTGGGCGTCCTCCTGGACCGCTCCTGCGACCTGGTGGTCACCCTCCTCGGCATCATGAAGTCCGGTGCGGCCTACGTCCCGCTGGACCCCCTCTACCCGCCCGTCCGCATCGCCGGCATGATCGCCGACGCCGCACCGGTCCTGCTGGTCACCGACTCCCGCCTCGCCGGCACCCTGCCCGCGACCGGCACCGGCGTCCTCGTCCTGGACCGGGACCGGGAGGCCGTCGAGGCCGCCGAGCCCGAGCACGGAGGCGGCGTACCGAGCGGATCCGACGCCTACGTCATCTACACCTCGGGCTCCACCGGCCGTCCCAAGGGCGTGCGGATCAGCCACCGGGCGCTGACCAACTTCACGTGCGCGATGGCCCGCGTCCCCGGCTTCACCGCGGCGGACCGGATGCTCGCCGTCACCACCGTCTGCTTCGACATCGCCGGACTGGAACTGTACGTACCGCTGGCCACTGGAGGGCACGTCGAACTCGCCCCCGCCCAGGCGTCCGGCGACGGCTTCCTCCTCCGGCGGCTGCTGGAGGACCGCCGCCCCACCGTCATGCAGGCCACCCCCGCCACGTGGCGCATGCTCCTCGACGCCGGCTGGCGGGGCCGGCCCGCTGCCGCACCGCCGCGGATCCTGTGCGGCGGCGAGGCGATGCCCCCGGACCTCGCCCCGGAGCTGCTGCGCCACGGCGGCCGCGTGTGGAACCTGTACGGGCCCACCGAGGCCACGATCTGGTCCGCGGTCGCCGAGGTGCTGCCCGGCCGGCCGGCCCTGATCGGCCCGCCAGTGGCCAACACCCGCTTCCACGTGCTGGACGACGAGCGGAGACAGCTGCCGCCCGGGATGGCGGGGGAGCTGTACATCGGCGGTGAACAGGTCGCCTCCGGCTATCTGAACCGGCCCGAGCTGACGGCCGAGCGCTTCGTGACCGTACCGGGCGTCACCGGAACCCTGTACCGCACCGGCGACCTGGTCCGCGCCCGGACGGATGGGCACCTGGAATTCCTCGGCCGGGCCGACAGCCAGGTGAAGGTGCACGGCCACCGGATCGAGCCCGGCGAGATCGAGGCGGCGCTGCGCACCCACCCGGCCGTCGCCGAGGCGGTGGTTGCCGTACGCGAGGACCGGCTGGTGGGCTGGACGGTTCCGCACGGCACCCCCGCCCCCGCAGGGGAACTGCGCGCTCACCTGGCCGCCGTGCTGCCCGCCTACATGGTCCCCTCCCGCTTCGTCGCGCTGGACCGCATCCCGCTCACCGCCAACGGCAAGACGGACCGGAAGGCGCTGCCCGCACCGGCGCTCACCCCGCCGGAGGGCGGGGCCGGCCCGGCCGATCGCACCGAACAGGCCGTCGCCGCGATCTGGCGCGACGTGCTGGGCCTCGCACACGTCGGGGTGGAGGACAACTTCTTCGAGGTGGGCGGTGATTCGCTGTCGCTGATGCGCGTCATGGCCCGGCTGCGAACGGAGCAGCACATCCCGCTGACCCGGGTGGAGATGTTCATGTACCCGACCATCCGTGCGCTGGCCCGCCGCCTGGACCCGCCGGAAACCCCTCGCCGGACGGCTGCCCGTAGCGCACTGGGTGACCTGCGCCGGCGCCCCCGTATCCGCTAGCCACCGCCCGACGAGTCACCGGCCACCGTCCGACGAGCCGCGGGCGACCCCGACGAGCCGCGAGAGAAGGAGCGTTCGCCATGCGCATGTGCACCGTGTGCGCGCTCAAGGAGAACCATCCCGGTATCCGTTTCGGCGACGACGGCGTGTGCAGCCTGTGCACACTCGATGTCGCCGGTGACCTGATGGAGAACTTCACGTACACCAAGCGGGTCTTCGAGGAATTCACGCGCAGCGGTCCCAACCCCCACGGCGACCACGACTGCCTCTTCATGTACAGCGGGGGCAAGGACAGCACCTACATGCTGGACAAGTTCGTCAACGAACACGGCAAGCGGGTGCTCTGCTACACCTTCGACGTGCCGTTCGAGAGCGTCCACGCGGCCGAGAACATCAGGCTGGCTCGCGAGCGCATTGCCGCCACCTTCGTGCTCGACTCCGACGACGACACCATCAAGGCCGTGATGCGGGAGGTCTTCAACCGGACCCCGGCGAAACCGGGGACGTACCTGGACGAGAAGCTGCCGTGCGTCTCCTGCCGCACGTTCTTCGTCATCAGAGCGATCCTCCATGCCTTTCGCCACCGGATCCCGTACATCGTGCTGTGCGCCGACCCGCAGCAGATCCTGACCATGGAATCCGACGTGCGCGAGGTGGTGCGCGGCTTCTACCGGACCTTCGGACGGCGGCTCGCGGACGAGTTCTTCCGGGGCGAGCTGGAACGGCTGCTCTTCGCCGACGACGACGAACTGCCCCGGATCGTCTTCCCGTTCATCGCCATGCGCTACGCCTACGACCCGGACCGCATCGTCGCCGAACTCAAGGAGAAGGGGCTCTACGCCTCCTCCCCGCTGGAGACGCACTGCACCTTGTTCCCGCTGCTGAACTATTACTCGTTCCTGAACTGGGACTGCATGTTCTACAAGCTCAACGCCGCCAGCCACCGGCGAGCCGTCCGACGCGACGAGAACCGTCACCGCTCCACGTTCGGCATCGCCTTCCCCCGTGCCGTCGACCTCCCCGCCGTCGAGGAGCGGCTCAAGCGCGTCGTCCTGGACATCGCCGGGAGCCGTGGCGAACCGGCCGCACAGGAAAGGGAACTCATCGAGCTCTTCACACAGCTGGATGCCACCGAGGACGCGGCGCGCTTCGTGGCCCGGCAGTTCCTGGACCTGCGGGAGACCGCGGCGGATCTCGGCGTCGTGCTGCGGGGCGGCGGGGCGGGAGCATGAGCGGCTGCGACGTGGCGATCATCGGAATGGCGTGCCGGTTCCCCGGCGCCCCCTCCCCGGACGCGTTCTGGGAGGTCCTGCGCGAAGGCCGGGAGACGGTCCGGTTCGCGACCGAGGACGAGCTGCTCGCCGCCGGGGCCGATCCCGCCCGTCTGGCGGTGCCCGGCCATGTGCGTGCGGTCCAGGCGATCCCGGGAGTGGACCGGTTCGACGCCGGTCACTTCGGCATCGGCGACGACGAGGCCGAGATCCTCGATCCGCAGCACCGGCATTTCCTGGAGTGCGCGCTCGCCGCCCTGGAGGACGCCGGATGCGACCCCCGCGCCTACCCGGGAGAGATCGGGGTCTTCGGAGGGGCGGGCATGAACACCTATCTCCCGGGCAATCTCGCCGACCGCTACGCCGAGGCGTCGGCGCTCGGCCGCTACCGGCTCATGCTCGCCAACGACAAGGACTTCCTCACCACCCGGGTCTCGTACAAGCTCGGCCTGCGCGGGCCGAGCGTCGCGGTCAACACCGCCTGTTCCACCTCGCTGGTCGCCGTGCACCTGGCCTGCCTGAGCCTCCTCGCGGGCGAGTGCGGCATCGCGCTGGCGGGCGCCGTCCATCTGCGCATGCCCCAGGACGAGGGCCACGTGCACCAGCAAGGAATGATCTTCTCCCCGGACGGCCACTGCCGGGCCTTCGACGCCGAGGCCCGGGGCACCGTGATCGGCAGCGGTACGGGCGTCGTCGTCCTCAAACCGCTGGACGACGCCGTGGCGGACGGCGACACCGTGCACGCCGTGATCAAGGGGACAGCGATCAACAACGACGGCGCGCTCAAGGCCGGGTTCACCGCGCCGAGCGTCGAGCGGCAGGCCGCCGTCATCGAAGAGGCGCAGCGCGTGGCGGGCTGTCCGCCCGGGACGATCGGTTACGTGGAGGCGCACGGCACCGGTACACCACTGGGTGATCCCGTTGAAGTGGCGGCCCTCAACCGGGCGTTCGGGTCCGGCCCGGGCGCGGGGGACGGCGGCGTGACCGTGCTGGGGTCGGTCAAGACCAACATCGGTCACCTGGACGCGGCCGCGGGCATGGCCGGCCTGATCAAGACCGCCCTGATGCTCCGCCACCGCACGCTCGTGCCGAGCCTGCACTTCCGTGCCCCCAATCCCGACATCGACTTCTCCGCGGGCCCCTTCCGCGTCGGCACCACTTGCACACCGTGGCCGGGCGGGGCCGGCCCCCGGCGGGCCGGGGTCAGCTCGTTCGGGATCGGCGGCACCAACGCGCACGTGGTCCTGGAGGAACCGCCCGCACCACCGCCCGCGCCACAGCCGCGCGGCGGCGAAGTGCTGCTGCTCTCGGCCCGTACGCCCCGGGCGCTGGAGCGCGCCACCGGGGATCTGGCCCGGTACCTGCGCCGACACCCCGGCCTGGACCTCACATCGGTCGCGTACACCTTGACCATGGGACGGGCCCACCACGCCCACCGCCGGGCGGTGGTCTGCGGCGGTGTCGCCGAGGCCGCGCTCACCTTGGCGCTCCTGGACCCGGACCGGGTACGGAGCGGGGAGCGCGAGGAGAGCCCGCCACGCTTCGCCTACGTGCTGACCGGCACCGGACCTTTCCCGGGCGCCGGCGAACTGTACCGGGAGGCGGCCGCGTTCCGGGCGGTGGTGGACGCGTGCGCGGCGGCGTTCGGCACCGACCCGCGAGCCGTGCTGGAGCGCGAGGACGCGGCCCGCTTCGTCGTCCCTTACGCGCTGGCGCGGACGTGCCGGGCGTGGGGCGTGCGGCCCGCCGCCGTGGTGGGACGGGGGCCCGCCCGGCTCGCCGCCGGGTGCCTGGCCGGGGTGTTCCCGCCCGCCGCCGTGCCGGCTCTGGCCACCGGGCGTGCCGCCGGGGCGGTGACCTGTGCGGAGCCGGGCATTCCGGTGGATCCGGGGTCGGGTTGGCTGCGGCCGGACGAGGCGGTCTCCCCGGATACCTGGACCCGGACGGAGACCGTGGAGGACGACCGGCAGGCGGTGGAGGCGCTCCTGAAGGACGCCGGTCTGGTCGCTCTCTCCTTCGACTGCGACGGCGGCCGGACGGCCACCGAGGTGCTGCTGGACGCCGTGGGCCGGGCCTGGGCCGCCGGCGCCGAGGTCGACTGGACGCACTGGTACGGGCCCGTGGGGCGCCGGGTGCCCCTGCCCACGTACCCCTACGAGCGCCGTCGCCACTGGGTGGAACCGCCTCTTCGTCACCCCGGCCCGTCGGAGCGGCCCGGCCCCGGTGCCGGCGGGCCCTCGGCCGACGCCCGCCGTCGCGTCGAAGAGGCGGCACCGGCCGAACGGAGCGCGATCCTCCAGCAGATCCTGCGGGAGCAGGTCGGCGGCCTGCTCGAGGCGGACGACGGGCGGCTGCCCGGGCCGGACGAGAACCTCCACCATCTCGGGGCCGACTCGCTGGTCCTGATCGACGTCGTCGCCACGCTCGGCACCACCTTGGGCCGCACCCTCGCGGCGTCCTTCGGCGACCCGCCCACGATCCGTGGCCTGGCCGACCGCGTCGCCGCGGCCTGGAGCACGCCGTGAACGGCCCCACGCAGACCTGGCGGATCGCCGGGACGGGCGCGGTGACCAGCCTCGGCACGGGGACCGCCGTCACCTTCGACGCCCTGTGCGCCGGCCGCGGCGGCCCGGTCCCCTTGCGTGCCTTCGACACCTCCCGCATGCGCACCCGGCACGCCTTCGAGATCCCGGGCCCGCCCCGGGAGCCGGCCGACCGGCTGTGCCAGGCCGTCGCCGAGGCCCTCGGCCAGGCCGGCCTTCCCGCGGACCTGACCGATGTCCCGGTCCTGGTCGGCAGCGGACTGCGGGGTCTGCGGGCGGCAGAACGCCGGTGGGCGGAGCGAGGCCGGCTCGACGTCGCCGACCTGTCCTTCGGCCGTGCCCTGCGAGACCGGTTCGGCGCGGTGGACACCCATACCTTCGGCGGCGCCTGCTCCGCTTCGCTGTACGCGCTGGCTCTCGCCGCCGACCTGCTCGCCGCGGGCGACGCGGACACGGTGGTGGCCGCCGGCGTCGACACCATCACGGCGAGCATGTACGGCCTGCTCGACCGGGCGCAGCCGCAGAGCCCGCGGGAGGTCAGGCCCTTCGACCGGGCCCGGAGCGGCCAGTTGCTCGGGGAGGGTGCCGCCGCCGTGGTACTGCGCCGCGGGGGACCGGCCCGCGCGGTGCTGCGTTCGGTGGCCCTGCACTGTGACGCCCGCCATGTGACCGCACCCGACGTGGACGGGCTCGTCGGTACGCAGACGCGGGCACACGAACAGGCCGGGATCAAGGCGTCGGACGTCGATCTCGTCCACGCTCAGGGCACCGGCTCGCTCGTCAACGACCGGGCCGAGGCGCTGGCGCTGGCCCGGGTCTTCGGCACCGGCGGCGAAAGCCCCCTGATCATCTCCGTGGAAGCGATGACCGGGCACACCTCGGGCTGTTCCGGGCTGCTCGCCACGGTGATCGCCACCGAGTGCCTGCGCACCGGCCGGGTGCCGCCGGCCGTGGGGTTGAGCGATCCGATCGACGAGGCGACGGGGCTGAGGTTCGCCACCGGCGGCCCGGTGGGTGGCCACGCCCCGGTGACCGCGCAGATCGACGCGTTCGGCTTCGGAGGCGTCAACGCCGTGGCGATCCTGGGGAAGGCCCTATGACGTGCCCTTCGACGACGGTGCTGGTCGCCGGGACCGGCGTCGCGATTCCGGGCGTGCCGCAGGGCGCGGGCCTGCTGGCGGCCGTCCGCCCGCCACATCCCCCGCTCCCGTGGCCGCCGTCCGGGCGGGACACCAGGTTCAAGGACCGGGCGACGAGGATCGCCCTGGTCGCGGCCGAGGCGGCCCTCGCCGAAGCGGGGTTGCTGAAGGACGGTTCCCTCACCGTGCCGGGGACGACGGTCGGCACGGTGGTGAGTTCGAACCTCGGCAATCTCGACACGGTGTGCCGGTCCGCCGACGCGGCCGTCCGGGCGGGCCCGGCGGGGCTGCGCGTGGTGGATCTGCCCACCGCGTGCAGCAACGTCGTCGCCTCCAGCGTGGCCATCCGATTCGGGCTGAACGCCGTCAACCTGACGCTCTGCAACGGCGCCACCTCGGGGCTCGACGCCGTGGGGTGGGCCGTACGGGCCCTCCGGTCGGGGCGGGCCCGGCGCATGGTCGTCGTGGGCGTGGAACCCGCCGACCCGGTGCCGCTGCACATGGTGGCCGACCAGGCCCGCGCCCCCGGCGACCGGCTGCTCGACGGCGCGGCGGCACTCGTCCTCGAGACCGCCCAGGCGGCGGCCGGGCGCGGTCGGCCGAATTCCGTGACGGTGACCGCGTACGCCCGCCGCCGGGATCCGGCTGCCGCCGTCCGCGCGGTGGGCGCCGGCAAGGAGGCGGGTCTCTGGCTCCCACCCGGCCACCGCGCCGACGACGGGCGCCCACCCCACATCTGCGCCGTCTGTGACATGGCCCGTACGCTGCCGCCCGCCTCCGGTGCTCTTGGGGTGCTCCAATGCGTCGCGGCCGCCGCCTGGCTCTCCGTCACCCCGCCGCCCGGCACCCCGCCCACGGCCCTGGCCGTATCGGGGGGCGCCCCGGAGGACGACGCCGCGGCGGCCGTCCTGCTCTCCGCCCTCTCGTCGATGCCCCGGCCCGGCCTGCCCGGCCCTCCGAGGCCCCATTGCGAAGAAGCCCCACCGGAAAGGTGAAGAATGACGCCCGTCCTGATCACCGGAGCGGGGGCCGTGTCCTGCCTCGGCGTCGGAGTGCCCGCCATGTGGAAGGCTCTGTGCGCCGCCCCGGAGATCCGCCCCCGGCCGGCGGCCGACCCCGGCGCGCGGATGCGGCTGCCGCTGATCCACCCGGCACCCGCCGAACCCGGCACCGACGGCCGCGCCACCCGGCTGGCACTGACCGCGGCCCGCGAGGCCATCGTCGACGCCGGGCTGACCTCCTCGGAATGTGCCCGGGCTCCGGTGGTTCTCGGCACCGGCGGCGGCAACGCCGACCACTGGGAACGCCCCCTCGCCGCCGCCCGGCCCGCCCCGCCGGGCTTCACCGTCGCCGCGGCCCTCGCGACCGCGATCGGCAGCGGTGCCGGCGCCACGTGCGTCAGCAACGCCTGCGCGGCGGGCGGCTTCGCCCTGGCGATCGCCGCGGACCTGATCCGCACAGGGGAGGCCGAGGTCGTCGTGGCCGGCGGTGCCGAGGCGTACAGCAGGGTCGCCCTGGCCTGCTTCAACCGCATGGGAGCCGTCGACGCCCGAGCCTGCCGGCCCTTCCACCGCGACCGCGCCGGCACGGTCTTCGGCGAAGGCGCCGCCGTGTTCGTCCTGGAGACGGCGGACCACGCCCGCCGCCGCGGCGTCCGGCACGCCTACGCCAGGCTCGCCGGGTCCGGATGGAGCTGCGACGCCCACCACCTCACCGCGCCGGAACCCGCAGGAAGCCAGATCCGCCGCGCCATGACCGACGCCCTGGACGAGGCCGGGGCCACCACCGGGACGGTGGGATGCGTCGTGCCCCATGGCACCGGCACTCGCCTCAACGACGTCGTGGAGAGCCAGGCCCTGGGTGCCGTCTTCGGCGACCACGCGGCCCACCTGCCCGTCTACAGCCTCAAAGCGCTCATCGGCCACACCGCCGGGGCCGCGGGCGCCCTGGGCGCGCTGGCGGCCGCGCTCATGCTGGACCACGGCACCGTACCGCCCAACGCACCCCTCGGACCGGAGCAGGACCCCCACTGCCCGGTCAACCTGCCCCAGGGCCCCTCACAGCCGCTGACGGGCCGCCACATCCTCGTCAACGCCTTCGCTTTCGGAGGGAACAACGTGTCACTCGTGCTCGAGGGCAGCGCCGCATGAGGGCGGACACGCTGGTGGTCACCGGCATTGGTGTGGTCTCTCCTTGGGGGAACGACCCGGCCAAGCTCGACCTCCGTACCCCGGCCGACGCCGATGAGGACTGGTTCGACGTGGTGAGCGAACTCGGCCCCCGGGGGTACAAGTACGTTCCTCCGGGCTGCCGCTACCTGATCGCCGCGACCCGCCGCGCACTACGGGACGCCGGAGACGCGGTGACCCGGATCCCGGAACCGCGACGTGGCATGGCCGTCGGCACGGAGAACGGCATCGCGGGCCTGATCGACGCCATGGACGAGACGGTCACCACGGCCGGAGCGGACCGCCTCAGCCCGGCGACGGCCCCGTACTTCTCCGTCAACACCCTCGCGGGCCGAGTCGCCATGGAACACGGCATCAAGGGCTGGAACCTCACCCTCACCTCACCACGCGCGGCGGGCCTGCAGGCACTGCAGGCGGGGTCCCGCGCATACGCCGCCGGACGGTGCGACCTCCTGCTCGCCGGATCCACCGAGGCCGCGCTCCCTTCCCACCACTCCGGCCACTCCGCCTCCGACGCCGGCGCGGCCGTGCTCGTCCTCGAACCCCGGGCCGCGGCCGCCGCCCGCGGCGCCGCACTCCATGGCACGTGCGCGACGGCCACCTTCTTCCTCGCTCCCCTCCTTGCCTCCGGCACACCGGCCCCCGACGCCCTGCGGACGACCGCCGAGGCCCTCGCCCGAGTCACGCCGGCCCGCCACCGGAACATCCATCCGCCGGTCCGGCTCATCGCCGAACCCTCTCCCGTGGCCACCCGACTCCTCTCCCAGCTGAGGACGCTCGGCCTGCGCACCGACTTCCTGCCGGCCGGCAGCGGAACCCTGCTGCCCGTCCTCCACATCGCCCATGGCCTCACGGCACCGGGCCCACCCCACATCGTGGCCACCGCCAGCCCCGACGGCACCTGCGCCCTCACCGCGGTACACCCTCAGCCACCCACCGACCCCACCCTGGAGACACGATGACCCCCCACCACACCGCCATCGACATCGAGGAACTGCGCGCCACCATCGCCGAGACGCTCGAACTCGACCCGGAGGAAGTCACCGACGACGCCCGCTTCGTCGAGGACCTGGGCGCGGACTCCCTACTGGCGCTCGAGATGCAAGTCGTCCTGGAGGAGGACTACGGCGTCCACCTGACCGAGGACGACCTGCGGCGCACCACGACCCTGCGCGCCGCACACGCACTGCTGGTCGCCAGGACCACACAGGGCGGCACCGTTTCATGACAACCGACAGGGGCGCGTTCAGGTTGCGGAACCACCCGGACGGCGGGTTGGTGAAGACGCGTCCGTTGAGGACGAGTTGTCCGGACGCCGCGGAAGCGGACCCGGGAACGGTAAGCGAGAGCACTGCCGCAGCGGCGAGCCCACCGAAGCTCTTCGGGACGAGGTGTCGCATGGGCATCCTTCCTGGGTGAGGTGGGAACGCCCAAGAGCTGTCCCTCTGCGAGGCGCCACATGCGTCGGCCGCTCGTACGGATGATGCGGGGCGCCCGGAGGTCAAGGCGGCGGCACCGTGGTACGTACGACGCGTGCGAAGCGTGCGGCGACCTTCCGCCAGATGGCGGCTGCCGCCGGTTCGTCGGCGGTCGCCCGGCGCAGGAGCTCGTCGGGGTCGAGGCCGAGGGCTGTGAGCCGGTCGCGATCCCACCGCCGGACGGTGTCCGGGCCGGCCTCCGGGTGGAACTGGACTCCCCAGGCATGCTCTCCCACCCGAAAGGCCTGGTACGGGCAGTGTTCGCCGGTCACCAGCCATACCGCGTCCGGGGGAAGCGCCGTGATGGCGTCCACATGCTGCTCGATGGCGGTGACGCGGCGGGGCAGCCCGGTGAAGAGGGGGTCGTCGTCGGCCTCGGGTCGCAGGGTCAGGGGAGTGCTGCCGATCTCCGGCGCTCCGTGCCGCCCGCGGACCGTGCCGCCGGCCACGTGGGCCAGTAGCTGGCCGCCGAGGCAGACGCCCAGGAACGGTGCTCCGGTCTCCAGGGCCTGGGCCACGAGTGCGCGGGTGGGTGCGAGCCAGGGTGCGCGTTCGTCGTCGTCCGGCAGGTACCCGCCGCCGAGGACGAGGAGGGCCCGGTGCCCCAGGCGCGCGGGTGGGCCGGCCCCGTCGTGGGCCGCGATCACTTCCAGGTCGATTCCGTCCTCGTTCAGCCAGTCACCGAGACGGCCCGCATGGGCGCGCGGGTCGTTCTGCACCACGAGCAGCCGGGACACGTCCCTACCTCCACCCCGGTCCGGCGGACGGCCGTACATGCCAAATGATCACAATATGTTATATGGCGTAGCCATGCATTCTCATTGCGGTCAATTCTGGGCATAGCAGTCACCTGATGGCAAGCAAGCTCTCCCTCCCACAGCCCCGGCCGCCGCGTCGGGCAGAGAGGCCCGGACCGTGCCCGACGACATCGCCTCTGCCAGGATCCATCCCGCCATCGGTGTCGCCCGCGTGGGCAACAGCACCGACCCCGACGGATGGTTCCTCGGCCCCGAGACCCCCGACCCGCAGCCCGCACCCGCCGGCTCGTACAAGGACTCCCAGGGAGCGGTGAAACGCCAGGCGGCACGGTTCCGGATCTACGGGTACGACGCGGCGGGCCGTGTCGTCCGTGAGATCAAGGCCACCGATCCCGGCGCCGCCCTCACCTGGAGCGTGCACCTGGCCAACAGGAAGGGCGCCTGGTACGCGTTCAACCTCGCCCTCGACATCGACGACAGCGTGAACATCAGCTCGCCGCGACGCAACTCGACCGAAACCGACCGCGGCCGACTCGTCATCGACCCGGGCCGCAAGTCCCTGAACGCGTCCAGCGGCCAGACGGTGGAATTCACCGGCGGGAAATTCTGCGGCCAAGCCGTTTCGCTGGGCCGGATGCACGCCGATGCCGACGGACGTCTGGTGGTGCTCGGCGGCGCCGGTGCGGCGAAGTCTCCCCAGAGCAAGCTGCTGACGTCGTTCGCCAACAACGACGGCTGGTACGACGACACCTCCGACGGCCCCGTCACCGCGCAACTCACCCTCGGCGGCCACGCCGTGCCCGTCCAGCCCGCCTGGCTCGTGGTCGCCCCGCCCAACTACGCACCCGACGTGAAGACCCTGCGCACGGTCTACGACCTGCTCGTCGACCTCTTCGTCGACGAAGGCACGCTCCCCGCGCCCACCAGCGTGTCCTTCGACCGGGACATCAAGCCCATCCTCCGCCGGTTCTGCGAACTCCAATGGGTCAACAAGGGCTTCGCCACCCACTTCGGCTTCGGCGGACCGGAACACTTCATGGCCCCCGAGACGCTGCGCCGCCTCTCCGGCACCGGCGAGACCCACCAGGAACTGCGCCGGCAGATCTACACCGCCCTGCGCGACCTCGAGCGCGACGGCCTCGCGCCCATGACCTGGCCCTGGCTCTACGGCGACGGAATGGCCAGCAAGCCGAAATCCGAACTGCAGTACATGACCCTCTCGAAGCTGCAGGACGACATGCTGCTGAAGTGGGTGAAGGGTGACTTCGATCCCAGCCCCTGGGCCGGGTTCCCCCACTCCCTCGAGGACGCCCCCGTCGCGGACCAGCCCGGCCTCCTGGACCGCGCCGCGCTCGACTTCTGCCTCGCCGACGCCTTCCACCCCGGCTGCGAGGTCACCTGGCCCGTCCGGCACCCCTCGATGTACTCCGAGCCGTTCCGCGTCCGGCACCGGCCGGCAGGACAGCCGGAACCGGACTACGGCGCCGCACTCACCCAACAGCGGGCACTGGCCTCCGACGGGCCGCTCCACGCCCAGGCGCCCGGCGGCCTGACCCGGTGGATGGCCGTCCCCTGGCAGACCGACACTGCCAGCTGCCGCTGGGGATACGAATTCAACCGGGCGAACCTCGGGCCGCGCTACGACCCCCACCTGCCGACCTTCTGGCCCGCCCGGGTGCCCAACCACGTCCTCAAGGAATCGGACTACCACGTCGTCAACGACCCGGACGCGGGGGAAGGAGCCCGTGAGGACGCCTTCGCCCGCCGCGCCTCGTGGCTGCGCGGTCTGCGCGGGAACGACCCGAAGCAGCAGTTGGTCCAAGCGGCGGAGGAATGGCACAAGTTCGGCATCGTCGAGGTCCGCCCGTACACCGTGGGCGACGGGAAGTACCCCGAGAACCTGCAGGTCGAGTCCGTTCCCGGCTTCGACCTCACCGGGGTGTCCGACGACCACAACCTGGTGAACATCCACGTCGACGAGGCCGCCGGCCTGGACCGGGCCTCCCTCGACAGCGTCGTCTCCGAGGTCTCCGACGCCACGGGCTACCCGCCGGACGTCATCACCGTCGGGTACATCGACAAGCTCGACCCCTACGGGGAGGGCGCGGTCGGAGAGACCTCGTGAGGAGTCGCGACGATCTGTACGACGTCGTGGTGGCCGGCGGTGGGCCCGCCGGCGCGGCCGCCGCCCTGGCCCTGCTCCGGGAGGGGCGTACGGTCGTACTGGCCGACGCGGCCACCGGCGCCCCCAGCGTCGGCGAAGCGCTGCCGGCCGCCGCCGGAGTGCTCCTGCGCGACCTGGGAGTCGGCGACCGGATCCCCGGAGACGGCCACCTGCCGTGCTACGCCAATCTCTCCGCCTGGGGCTCGCCCGCACTCGGCGCGGTGGACAGCGTCAACGACCCGCACGGCCCCGGCTGGCACCTCGACCGCCTGCTCTTCGACCGCCGCCTGCGCGCCTGCGCCCAGGCGGCGGGAGCGCACGTCGAGACGCGCACGACCGTCCGCCCCCGGGCCCGGCACGCCGACGGCACCTGGACGGTCGCCCTGCGCCGGGCCGACGACCGCCGGATCGATGACCACCCGGCCGACGACCGCCGGACCGTACGGTGCCGGTGGCTCGTCGACACCACGGGACGCCGCGCCGCCATCGCCACCGCCTGCGGTGCGCGGCGGCGTACGTACGACCGTCTCATCGCGCTCCACTGCGTCCTCGGCCGCGACCGGGAAGTCCGCGCCGACAACTCGACGCTGGTGGAGGCGGCGCCCGACGGCTGGTGGTACGCCGCCGCGCTGCCCTCGGAACGCCTGCTCGTCGTCTGGTTCACCGACGCGGACCTCCCGGCCGCCCGTACCGGCCCGCCCTGGCTCGACCGGCTCGCCGCCACGCGCCACATCGCCGCGCGCGCCGGCGCCGGCCTGCGCCATGGCCGCGCGGCCCGCGTGACGCCACGGCGGGCACCCGCCCACACCGCGCGCCTCGACCGGGTGCACGGAGACGGCTGGACCGCCGCCGGCGACGCGGCGGCGGCCTTCGACCCGCTCTCCTCCCAAGGCATCCTCACCGCGCTCTACACGGGCATGAGAGCGGGCGAGGCGGTCGCCGCGCGCCTGGGCGGCGACGCCGCGGACCTCGACCACTACGCCGCGAACGTCGACGGCATCGTCGCCGCCCACCTGCGCAACCGGCACACGTACTACGCGTTCGAACAGCGCTGGCCGCACCGGCCGTTCTGGAGACGCCGGCACAGAGCCCCCTGACCTCGCCACCGCAGTCCACCGACGCGGAGGCCGGCGGTCACGTTTTCGGCTTGAAGGACGGGAAGAGGCCGGGGTGCTTGGTGATGTAGTGGAAGAGCTCGCCGAGGACGGCCGCGCCCTGCCCCACGGCGGAACCCACGCGCGGCGGGACGCCGTACTGCACGTCTCCGGCCGCGTAGACGCCGGGCACGCTGGTCTCGTTGTTGGCCGCGCGTGCCTTCTGGACCTCGGTTTCGACGTACTTGGCCAGCTGGGCTCCCGTGTACCCCCTCTTCTCCCCCTCCTTCTGCGCGAGTTCGGCGATCTTCACGAGGGCCTTGGCGTGGCCGGGGATGTTCATCCCGGTCAGCACGGCACCCGAGACGGTGGACACGGCGATCTTCTTCTTCGCCTCCTTGCCGACCCAGCCGATGTCCGGCTTTCCGCCGAGCAGGAGATACAGCCAGCGGGCGTCCAGGTAGCGGACGTCGTCCGTTTGGTTGTGCGTGATCTCAAGGCTCGCCAGTTGATGCTGTCGCCGCGGATGATGATGGTGACGTCCTTGGTGTACTTGGCAAAGTGGAGCGCGGCCTGGCCGGCGGAGTTGCCGCCGCCCACGATGGCCACGCGGTCGCCCGTCGTCTCCGGCGCGTCGACGGCCAGGGCGCTGTAGTAGACGCCGCGCCCGAGCAGGGGTTTGAGCCCCGGGACGTCCATCTGGGTGGCTTTCAACCCGCTGGCGAGGACGACCGCCCCGGCCTTGTAGGTGTGGGTCTCGGTCCCGCCGACGGTCACCTCGTGCGGCTTCTGGGCGTCGCCGATCCGCAGCTCGGTGGCCTGGTGGGCGGGCTGCCAGGCCACCTTGTACTTGCGGGCCTGCTTCAGTGCCCGGCGGGCGAGTTCGAAGCCGGCGATCCCGTCGGGGAAGCCGAAGTAGTTGGCGATCTGGGTGCTGGGCCCGACCTGGCCGCCGGGCACGTCGTCCTCGATGACCAGCGTCTTGAGGCCCTCGGTCCCCGCGTAGACCGCGGTGGACAGCCCGGCCGGGCCCCCGCCCACGACGATGATGTCGAACCAGGCGTTGTCATCGGCCGGGTCCACCAGCTTCAGGGCGACCGCCAGGCGGGCGAGGGAGGGGTCCTTGAGCGGCTGGGACATCCCGGGGACCGTCACGTACACGTTCTCGTCCGTGGGCGGTTCCGGCTTCTGACACTTGATGACGAAGCCGCTGCCGGTGAGGAAGGCCCGGACCTCGAACGCCTTGAGGGAACGGTGGGGTGCCCGGACCGTCACCTGCTCGAGACCGTCACGCTGGTCCGGTGTCGCGTGCTCCCACCAGTCGGCGATGGCGTTGTCGACGACGCGCGGGTCCAGTTCCGCCAGCGTGTCGGTGGTGAACGGCAGCCGGGCGGGTGCGCTGTCGCGGGCCCCGGCGGCCTCACCCTCGCCGTCGGGCGCCAGCCAGAGCCGCCCCGGGTTCCCCTTCAGCCGCACCGGCGCGCTCCAGCACCGCCGAGGCGCCCGGCTCGTCGCCCACCGCGGCGACGAGCACCACGTCGATTCCCTCCTGGGTGAGGGCGTTCACCACCTGCGCGGTGTCCTCCGCGCGAGCGGTGGGAACAACGGTGAATTGCTCTCCGTACCACTTGGCGAAGAATTCCTGGAGCTTCAGCCTGCGGAGCGGATCGGGATCGGACAGGGCGATGGCGTGCCGGAATGCGTGGGCAGACCAGGGGATGACCGGAGGAAAGGACGAGTTTCCGTGAATTCACGCAAACGTCCATGTAAACGTCCCCGCAAACGCCCATGCAAACATCCGCGCAAACGGCGAAGCACCCTGCCCCTCGCGCTGGCGGCGGCCGGACTGATCGCGCGGGTGCCGGCGGTGACCGCCTGCGACACGAAGGCCGAGCCGACCGGGCGCGGGGCTTCGAGCGGCGGTACGGACCGGGCGCACACCGACGTCCTGTTCATCGGCGCCCACCCGGACGACGAGTTCCAGTCCCTGGCCACCTTGGGGCGGTGGAAGGAGAAGGAGGGGCTCGGCAGCGCGGTCGTCACCATCACGCGGGGCGAGGGCGGCGGCAACGCCGTCGGGCCCCAGGAGGGCGCCGCCCTCGGCATGATCCGTGAGACGGAGGAGCGCAGGGCCGTCGGGATCCTCAAGATCCGCGACGTCTACTACCTCGACAAGCCCGACTTCTGGTACACGCTGAACGCCCCTCTGGTTGGCAAGATCTGGAACCGGGCCCCGCAGTGGCCGACGGAGGCGAGGCGATCACGGGGCTGCTGCCGCGCATGACCCAGCTCAGCGCTCTGCTCAATCGTGGGCAGCTGTTCGAGCATGCCGCAGCGGCAGCCGATGTGGCACTGGACCGGCCCGCGATGACGATCCTCGTCATCCTCGACACCGCCGGCCTGGCCGAGTGGTCCGACCGTGACCGCGCCGAGTTCGTCCGCCTGCTCGGCCGCATGGTCGACGACCTGACGGCCCAGCTCGACACGGTCATCGACAGCAAGACGGCCGACGCGTAGGGCGGACGCCCAGGCGCGCGTCCCGACCGCCCTTGACCGCCGGTGTTTCGTACGCCCAGGAGCCCGGCGACGGGGCAAAGCAGGCCAATGGCGCTCCGGGCGCCCGTCGGCAGAAACGGTTACGGAGTCGGTTCCGGCCATGGCGGCGGCATATTCCGCGCGCTCCGGGCGCACCCCCGAGCCAGGGCGGAGGCCCGGTGCGCCGCGATGCCAACCCCATGTCTTGATAGGGCACTTCCCGCGCCGGTGGCGCGATCGCGCCGGTGCGGGAAGACCCGGCGCACCCGTACGTTCGCGCTGTTGGTCGCGTACGCGAACCCGTCCTCATCCGCCACGGAGGTCCTCGGGATGTCGCTGTTCCCCTACAAGCAGTCCTTTGCCGGCTCCACCGTCCCGCCCGACTGGAAGCTGTACGGCTCCGCGAGGATGACCGGCGAGGGCTGGCTCAGCCTCACGCAGGCCAGGACGTTCCAAGCCGGGACGGCCCTGTTGAACGTCGCCTTCCCCAGCAGTGACGGCATCTCGGTGCAGTTCGACCTCGCCGCGTACGGGAGTGGCGACCCCGCCGACGGGCTCTCGTTCTTCCTCATCGACGGCGCGCACGAGACCGGCGTGGGCGGTCCCGGCGGAGCCCTCGGCTACGCCTGCTACCGCAAGGGACAGGGGGACAAGCAGCCCGGCGTCTCCCACGGCTACGTCGGCATCGGCGTGGACCAGCACGGCTCGTTCTCCAACCCGACCCAGGCGGGGGACACCGGACCCGGGACGAGGCCCGACAACGTCGTGCTGCGCGGCTCCGGGGACGGATACGACGGCTACCGCTACCTCGTGGGAGCGGCCCTGCCCACGCTGAGCCTCGAGCGTGCGAACCCCACCCGCGTCCTCCTGTCGATCACCGACCGCAAGGTGTCGGTCTCCGTCCGCAAGGACAACAACTGGCAGCGGCTGATCGA
Organism: Streptomyces griseocarneus; assembly: GCF_014655595.1. Taxonomy (GTDB): domain Bacteria; phylum Actinomycetota; class Actinomycetes; order Streptomycetales; family Streptomycetaceae; genus Streptomyces; species Streptomyces griseocarneus. The sequence continues at coordinate 496,438 of NZ_BNBL01000005.1, forward strand.
CGACTACGACCTGCGCACCGCCACGGGCCAGGCCCCGCTCCCCGGCACCCTCAAGCTCGGCCTGTCGGCCGCCACGGGCGCGCTCACCAACAACTACGAGGTCCGCGACCTCGAGGTGACGCTGCCCGCCGAGTTCCCGCTGGCGATGACGGGCCCGCAGTCCCTCCAGGCCGGCTCGCGGATCGACTACCGGATCACGGTCGAGAACAAGGGGCCCAACGCCGTTCCGGACGCGAAGGTCACCGGCAAGCTGCCGACGGAGGTGACCGCCCCGGCCTTCGGCACGCTCGAACTCAGCGGCGGCGCGACGGCGGGCGCGGGCACCATCACGGACGGGACGTTCACGCAGCCGCTGAACCTCCCGGTGGGCGGCAAGGCCGTCATTCCGCTGAACGGTACGGTCAAGACCGGCACCACCGGCAGCATCACGTGCGACGCCACGGTTACTTCGGAGACGCGCGCCAACATCGCGACGAAGTACTCCGACTCCGTCACGACCACGGTGACGGCACCGCCGACCGCCGAGGTCCCGCTGGGCATGCGCGGACCCGCCACGGCCGACTCGGGCAAGCCGATCTCCTACACGATGACGGTGGAGAACAAGGGCCCGAACGCCGTTCCCGCAGCGAAGATCACGGGCACCCTCGCCGCACAGATCACCGGGGCGCGGTTCGAGACGCCCCAGCTCTCCGGCGGCGCGACGGCCGGCCAGGGCACCGTCTCCGGCACCGACTTCACCCAGCCCCTGAACCTGCCCCGGGGCGGCAAGGCCGTCATCCGCGTCACCGGCACGATCGAGCAGAACTTCACCGGCGACCTCACCAGTACGTCGAAGATCGAGACTCCGGACATCACCAACACCTCGCCGGACAAGACCGGCTCGGTGACCACGAAGGTGACCCCGCCGAAGATCGACGTCACCATCAAGTCGAAGAACGGCTTCGAGCAGAGCTGGCCCGAGGAGTACAAGGGCTACGTCTGGTCGTACACCTTCACACTGGCCGCCAGCCGGAACCGCGTCCAGCAGTGGCAGCTCTCCTTCGACGGACTGCCCGCCGGAAGCCGCTTCAACCCGGCGTACAAGGACCACTGGTACACGGTGGTGAAGGACGGCGGCGCGGACGGCCACGTCATCATCGAGTCACCCGCGACGGGCCACAGCATCGAGCCCAACACACCGCTGGACGTGCAGGTTCAGGTGCTGCACCACTCACTGGCGGAGTCCAACGAGGGCCTGGTCTACAACCTTCAGGGCATCGCCCTGAAGGAGGGCGCCAGCTGAGACCGGCGGGCCCCGCTCCGGCGGGGCCCGCGCTGCGGCCCGGGGATCGTGCGTCACACCTCCGCGACAGCCTCCAGTGGGCTCAGGGCGGCCGCCCGGCGGGCCGGGACGGCGGCCGCGATCGCGCCGATCGCGAGGGAGGCCAGGCACACGAGGAGCAGCGTTCCCCAGGGCAGTGCCAGGGAGTACTGCTCCATCGCGCCGTTGGCCAGCGAGCCGACGGCCCAGGCGCTGAACAGCCCGCCCGCCAGGCCGAGGAGGGTGCCGAACGCGGCGACGGTGACCGCTTCCAGGCGGATCATCCGCCGGATGCCGGCACGGTCCATGCCGATGGCGCGCAGTACGCCGATCTCTCGGGTGCGTTCGGCGACCGACATGGCCAGGGTGTTCACGATGCCGAGCGAGGCGATCACGACGCCGATGGCCAGCAGCCCGTACATCAGGGTGAGCAGATCGCCCATGGTGCCGGCGGCCTCGCGGACGAGGGCCTTTCGGTCCTGCACCTTCAGCAGCGGGTTGTTGCCCACGGCGGTGCGCAGCCGGCCCTCGGTGGCCTTGGAGGTCGCGCCGCTGTCGGTGCGCACGAGGATCCGCTGGACGGAGCCGGGCTTGAAGCTGTTCCGCTGTACTTCGGTACGGGAGCCGAGGACGTCGCCGGCGATGGGGTTGTCCTGGTACACGGCCACGACGGAGTACTGCTCGTAGCCCTGGTCGCGGCCCATGGCGGCGTTGATCCTGCCGCCCGCGCTCACGCCGTGTTCCCGGGCGATGGTGGCGGAGACGGCGATCCGGCCCGGCCCGAGATCCGCGAGGGAACCGCTGGTGAGGCCGAGCCTCATGACGTCCTTCACCGTGTCGGGCTCGACGCCGGAGATGCCCCGGACGCTGCCGCCGATGACCATGGTGGAGTCGGCGACGGCGGTCGCGCTCCGTACTCGCGGGGTGCCGGCCACCCGCTGTACGGCGGCCGGGTCGATGGCGACCGTGGGGGTACGGGTGCCGATCACGTAGTCGGCGCCGAGGCCGGCCGCGGCCTGGTGGTCGAGGGCCTGTCCGGTGGAGTTGCCGAGGACGGCGAGCCCGGCGACGAGTGCCGTGCTGATCATCAGGGCGGAGGCGGTGGCCGCGGTGCGCCGCGGGTCGCGCAGCGCGTTCTCCTGCGCGAGATGGCCGGTGACCCCGAAGCGGCGGGTCAGCCGTCCGGTCAGCCGGATCACGGGGGCGGCGAGCAACGGCGCCAGCACGATCATGGCGGTGACGAGGACGGCGCAGCCGAGCATCGCGCTGTTGAGGTTCTTCTCCGAGGCGTCCTTCGCTCCCGTGAGCGAGATCAGCAGGCCGGCGCCGAGGACGAGGAGGGCGAGACCGGCCACGGCGCGGATGCGGGACCGGGAGGTGGAGGGCGGCTGTTCGGCCGAGCGCATGGCCTCGACGGGCGCGACCTTCGCCGCCCTGCGGGAGGGCAGCCACGCGGCGAGCACGGTGACGCCCACGCCCACACCGAGCGCGGCCACGACCGGGCTCGGACCGATCACCAGGGGGCCGCGGGGCAGCGGGTCCGTGCCGGTGCCCAGGATGTCGGGCAGTACCGAGGCGATGCCCAGGCCGAGTACGAATCCGGCCGCCGACGCGGCGAGGCCGACCAGCAGGGCCTCCCAGAGGACGGAGCGGACCACCTGACGGCGCGAGGCGCCGATCGCCCGCAGCAGTGCGATCTCGCGAGTGCGCCGGGTGATGAGCATGGTGAAGGTGTTGACGACGAGGAACGAGCCGATGAACAGCGAGACCCCGGCGAAGACCAGCGGCAGCTTTTCGTGGCCACGGGTCATGGTGTCGACGTTGGTGGCCTGCTGGGCGGCCTGGGCGCTGCCACTGGCGGCCTCGGCACGGTCGGCCGGAAGCACGCCGGAGACCCGGCGCGAGAGCTCGGCCTGGTGGGTGCCGGACGCGGCGGACAGGTCGATTCCGGTGTAGTGGCCCGGGGTGGCGAACAGGTGCTGGGCGGTCGCCTTGTCGAACAGGGCGAGGGTGCCGCCGGCGGTCACCCGGGAGTCCTTGGTGGTGACGATGCCGACGAGCTGCTTGGTCATCGCCGGGCCGTCCGTGGCCAGCGTGACGGTGTCGCCGATACGGAGGTGGCCCGCGGCGGCGGTGCCGCTGTCCACGGCCAGTTCGCCGTCGCCCGTGGGGGCGTGCCCCTTGACCAGCGGATAGCGGCTGTCCTTGCCGTCCGCGCCGGGTACGTAGGCGGCGGCCAGGTGCGCCCACGCCTTGTCGGCCCGCATCGGAGTGCCGTCGGCGGCGTTCAGGGTGGCCGAGCCGTCGACCGACGGCCGCACGGCGGCGACACCGGGTACGTCGGCCAGTTTCCGCACGAGCGCGTCGTCGAGCACGCTGGTGCGCCGGTCCGCGGCGGCCCCCGGCGGGGGCTCCTTCGCGGTCACGGTGACCGCGATGCCCGCGAAGTTCCGCGACGCGGCGGCGCGGTAGGCCGCGGCGGAGGAGTCCGCGAAGACGAGGGTGCCGGAGACGAACGCGACGCCCAGGCAGACCGCGAGGACGGTCATGGCCAGACGGGCCTTGTGCGCCAGGACGTTGCGCAGGGCTGTTCTCAGCATGGGCAGCTTTCGGGAACGGGGAAGGGGCAGGGACGTGCGGCGCGGTGCGCGAGGCCTGGGAGGCGGGCTCGACGGATGCGGTCAGCTGGTGCGCGAGGGGCCGTCGACGGCGGGGGTCTGCGGGTTCTCCCCGGAAAGACGCAGCATCCGGTCCAGGACCCGGTCCGGGGTGGGACGCGTCATCTCGTCCACCAGGCGGCCGTCGGCGAGGAAGACCACGCGGTCGGCGTACCCGGCGGCCACGGGGTCGTGGGTGACCATGACGACGGTCTGGCCGAGCTCGCGTACCGAGTCGCGCAGGAAGCCGAGGACCTCGGCCCCGGCTCGGGAGTCGAGGTTGCCGGTGGGCTCGTCGCCGAAGACGATCGCGGGGCGGGAGGCCAGGGCGCGGGCCACCGCGACGCGCTGCTGCTGCCCGCCGGACAGCTGTGCGGGCCGGTGGCCGAGGCGCTGGGAGAGGCCGAGCATGGCGATGACGCGGTCCAGCCACTGCCGGTCGGGGCGGCGCCCGGCGATGTTCAGCGGCAGCGTGATGTTCTCCAGCGCGGTCAGCGTCGGCAGCAGGTTGAACGCCTGGAAGATGAAGCCGATCCGGTCGCGGCGCAGCTCGGTGAGCTGCCGGTCGTTGAGCGTGCTCAGTTCGGTGGTGCCGATGCGCACGGAACCGGAACTGGGCGAGTCGAGCCCGGCGGCGCAGTGCATCAGGGTGGATTTGCCGCAGCCGGAAGGGCCCATGATCGCGGTGAACTCGCCCTCGCGGAAGTCGATGCCGACCCCGTCCAGGGCGACGACCTGGGTGTCGCCGCTGCCGTAGACCTTCGTCAGGCCGACGGTGGCGGCCGCGATCCCCGGCGTCGTGTGCAGCGCGTGCGGGGCAAAGGGATCGACGATCACAGGGACTCCTCTTCGGTGCGGAAAGATGCACTTCGAAGGGTGCCGGGGGAACGTATCGGGGCCCGGGCTGCTGTGTATCGGCGTCCGCTCCGCTGTGTAGCAGTTGTGCGGCGGGGGGGGGGGCAGAGGTTCTGCGGGTGCCGGGAGGTCAGGTCGGCAGGCGCAGGGTGGCGACGGCGCCGCCGTCCGGGGCGTTGTCCAGGCGCAGCTCGGCGCCGAGCACCCGGGCCTGTCCCAGGGCGATCGTCAGCCCCAGACCGTGGCCCGAGCCGCGCTCGGTCGCGCCCGTGTGGAACCGGCGCGGACCATGGACCAGCAGGTCCGCCGGGAAGCCCGGGCCGTGGTCGCGCACGACGACCGTACGGCCCTCGACGGTGACCCGCACCGGGGTGCCCCCGTGCCGGTGGGCGTTGACGACGAGATTGCCGACGATCCGCTCCAGGCGGCGCGGGTCGGTCTCCACGGTCGTGGCATCCCCCGCGTGCCGCGTGCCGGGATCCTCCGCGGGCTGCGTGTCGGCGACCTCTGCGTCGCGCTGCGTGCCGGCGACGGTGACCTCGGTGTCGAAGCCGGTGCGCGCCACGGCCTCGGAGACGACCGCGCCGAGCGGCACCCGGGCCCGGACCGGCTGTTCGGCGCCCGCGTCCAGCCGGGAGATCTCCAGCAGGTCCTCGACCAGACCGCGCAGATCACGCACCCGGGCCCGGAGCAGATCCTCCGTCTCACCGGGCGGCAGCAGGTCGGCGGCGGCCAGCAGACCGCCGACAGGAGTACGCAGCTCATGGGCCACGTCCGCGGTGAACCGGCGCTCGGTGCGCAGCCGTCGGCCGAGGCTGTCGGCCATGAGGTCGACGGTTGCGGCGATGTCGGCCACCTCGTCGCGGCCCTTGGTGGGCCCGGTCCGGGCGTCGAGGTCCCCGGCGGCGATCCGGCCCGCGGTCTCGGAGACCCGCCGTAGCCGGCGGCCGAGCAACCCGGCCCCGTACCCCGCCAGCGGCACGGCCGCCGCGAGCGCGACCAGCGAGGCCAGCGTCATGGTCACGTCGAGCCGGTGCAGGGTGTGGAGTTCCGGGCTCATGTTGACCCGGACGGCGAGGACCGGGCTGCCCGGTCCGCCGGTCCGCTGCGCGGCCCAGACGCTCGGCCCCAGATTTCCCTCGACGCGCCCGTCGTAGGCCGTGTGCCGGTCGCCGTCGGCCGGGTGGCTCAGCGCGGCGGGCAGCTCGGCCGGATCGAGCTCGGCGCCGTCCGCGAGCGTTCCGGTACGCCGGTAGACGTCCATGGCCGAGTACACGGCGTTGAAGGCCTGCGCTCCGGCACTGTCGCGGATGTCCTGCGCGGTCCATACGTGCACCAGCGCGCCCACGGCCACCGCCACCAGGCACGCCGTGGCGGCGGCCAGCGCGGCGATCTTCCAGCGCAAGGACGCGAGGGCCGGCCGTAGCCGGTGGAACGGACGCACCGGTCTCATCGCCTGAGCTTGTAGCCGAAGCCGCGGACTGTTTCGATCCGCTCTCGCCCCAGCTTCTTGCGCAGCCGTTGCACGCACAGGTCCACGACCCGGCTGTCGCCGTCCCAGCCGTACTCCCAGACGTTGCGCAGCAGGGTGTGCCGGTCCAGCACGACGCCCGGGTGGGCGGCGAACTCCAGCAGCAGCTTCAGTTCGGTGGGGGTCAACGCCACCGGGCTTTGGGAGAGGAACACCTCCATGCCGGCCGTGTCGATGGTCAGGTCCCCGAGCACCAGCACGTCTCCCTCGGACGGCGGCTCCTCGCCCGGAGCCCGCACGGGCCCTGGGGCGGCCGCGTAGGTCGCCCGCCGCAGCAGGGAGCGGATGCGTGCCACGAGCACGTAGGTGTCCACGGGCTTGACCACGTAGTCGTCCGCTCCGGCCTCCAGGCCGGCGACGACATCGAGCCCGTCGCCACGAGCGGACATCATCAAGACGGGCACCAAGCTGGTCTCCCGGACTCTGCGGCACAGGCCGATCCCGTCCAGGCCGGGCAGCATCACATCCAGGATCAGCAGGTCGAAGCTCTCGTCGCGAAAGAGCTCGAGCCCGGTGAGACCGTCGGCCGCGGCCTTCATCTCGTAGCCGTAGCGCTCCAGGGCGACGGTGAAGGACCGGCGCATCAGGTCGTCGTCCTCCACCAGCAACACGCGAACAGGGCGCGAAGAGACCCCAGCCGGGGCGGACGAGGACACGGGCGGGGGCTCCTGTTCGGGCGGGTCAGGTGAGACGGCGGTCCTGGCTGCACTGACGACTCATGCGCGGCCGACGACCCGGAACGAACGATACGACAGACACCGAGGGGCACGGCCGGGTCGTACAGCGGACACGCGAAACACCTGTCCAGGGGCTCCTCCATCCGTAAACCCCCAGGTCGGAATGGATGCCATCGGGCCGGGCAGCCGTCGGCCCCACGGCCCTCCGAAACCCCTGCCGGCCTCCCTCCGCCGCGGTCGGCGCGCTTTGTTGATGGACGACCAAGCGCTTCCTGATACGCGCCGGATACAAAGCCCCGGGACACAGTGGCGCTCGAGGATCACGATCTCGGGAATCACTTGGGCTTTCGGAGACCGGCCTGGTGCCGCCGGCCCCTCAACCGGCCATTCGGGGGTACGAGCACGTGCTTACGATTCGTCTGCAGGTGCCAGGCGCTCGGTAGGTCCGGCGAAGGCCAGGAACAGGGAACGGTTGCTGATAAGCCACCGGCCGTCGACCTTGCGGAAGGTGTCCTCGTAGTGACCCACCTGGACAGGGGGTCGCGCGGGCAGCATGCCGCCGGTATGACCGTCGACACGGTAGGTCGTGAAGTAGGTGGTCGCGGTCGCTGTCGACTCGGATGTGAGGGTCACCAGGATGTTCGTGCAGATACGGCGCGAGAGCCGGTCGGCAGGCCGAGAACCGAAGTAGGCGCGAAGGGCGTCACGACCCCGGATGCTGCGGTCACCTGCAGCCCACTCCCAGATCCCGTCAGTAGTGAACAGCTCGGCCACCTCACTTGGGTCACCCAAGTCGAGCTTGCGGACGAACTCGATGATGAGGCGCTCGCAGGATCGCTCAGCGATCAGACGGTCCATGGGATCAACGGCGTCAGTAGTCATCCCATTTTCTACCAGCCCGCCAGCGAACCCTGCGACTGCTTTCGTCTTCGCACGATCGCCCCGCCCGGCCGACGCCGTCGCCGCCCACCCGACCAGGTCGGTCGCGCCACGACGATCGCCTCCTCCAGCTCGCCGCTCCGCCTCGCACTGCCACGCTCACATCCAGCAGCGGGCAGCGCACGAGGTGTTCAGCCGGACGGCGCGCTCGCCGGGTGCGGCAGGTGCCCGCATTGTCCGGCTTGCTGGCGGGGCCGACGGACCGGGAGCAGGCTGGGATGCAGGAGTGAGGACGGGGCAGCAGGTCGCTGCGGCTGCCCGCCCGGAGGGTGGGGGAGGTACCCGTAGCGGACGAGGGACATCCGAATCGAGGGTACGTACATCGTCAACGTGCCTCAGCGGATCTGGCTCTGTTCGCGAGAACGGGTTCTGGCACAGCTTCTGTGGCCAGTGACAGAGAGCTACTGGGCTCGGCCCACCTGTTCAATCACATCACCCTTGCCCAGGCAGTTAGCGTGTCCGGATGCCATCCGTGAACCTGCGTCTCTCAGTACGCGCGATCATCCTCGACGAGGACGACCGCATCCTTCTCTGTCGGTTCGCGATTCCAGAGCTGGCGGGAACGGTGGTGTGGGCAGCTCCGGGCGGAGGAATCGAACAGGACGAGACACCACTTGCCGCATTACGTCGCGAACTGCGGGAAGAGGTGGGCCTCGCTGTCAGGACCGACCCCCCGCACGTGTGGCACCAAGAAGTGGTGGCGCCTGGGCACGCAGCGGGCTACGACGGCGTCGTCAATGACTACTTCCTCGTGCGCACTGCAGGGTTCAACCCGCGCGGGGCGCTGTCCGACGACGAGCTCGCCGAGGAGAACATCACCGGGCTGGAGTGGTGGCACCCACAGGAAGTCGCCAGTTATGACGGTCCGGACCTCTTTTCCCCCCGCGACCTTGCGACTCCTTTGAGGGCGTTGATCACCTCCGGTGTTCCAGCCAGACCTGTGCTGCTCGGCCTCTGAACCGACCGCCCGCGTCATGGCGCGAGCAGGACTGGTTTTCGCAGGAGGGCGAAGCCCGCGCGGCCGAACATCTGGCGCTTGAGCATCTTGATCCGATTGACATGGCCTTCGACGGGGCCCGAGTTCCAGGGCAGGGTGAGGCCGGCGATGACGGCATCGCGGTCGCGGTCGATGCCTGCGGCGAGGGTATGGAGACTGGGTAGGTCGTCCTGTCGGACGGCATCGAGCCAGTCCGGCAGGCGCTCGCCCTGGCGCTCGGTGAGCATGGTCGCGAAGGAGCGGACATGGCGGGTGAGGGTGTCCAGTTCGGGGCAGTGGGCCCGGACGGTCTTGAGGTGGAGCTGGTCGGTCTCGGAGAGGGTTTCCGGGCGACGGAGGATCCATCCGGCGACGGCCCGGGGCGAGGGCGGGCGTGCGGTCACGGGTCGCGGTGAGGTGCGCTTCTGGTGGAGGTAGGCGCGAACGCGCTGGTAGCTGCCCTTGTAGCCGAGCGGGACGATTTCCTCCCATAGTTTCCAGGCGTTGGTGCACCCCTCGCTCCAGCGGTCGTCGAGGTAGGTCTTGTACTCGTCCAGGACGGACGGCCGGGTCTGCCACTGACCGGTAAAGAGGTCTTCGGGCTTGGCAGCGTCGGCGTACCGCTTGACGGTGCGGCTGGTCATGTGGAGCTGCCGCTGGATCGCGCGGCGGCTGTGGCCTGCTTTCAGCAGCGCGTGGACGGCGGCGTGTGTGCTCCGGGTGCGGTCGGCGAACCGGTGGCCGGTCGGCCACGGCGAGCCGGACGCCTCTTCCGCCGGGGCCTGTTCAGGCTCGGGTTCAGGTGCCTCGGGGACCAGGACACGCAGGCAGCGGCGGTGTTGTGCGACGGTCCTCTCGGCGGCCTCGCTCAGGTTGTGCCAGAGATGCCACCTGTCCGCGACCTGGACGGCCTGCGGTGCCCCGGCGGCGGCGCCCTCGGCGAAGAACGGGGCACGGTCGCGGCAGACGACCTCGACACCGGGCCGCTGTGCCAGCCACGCGGCCAGCGTCGGCGCCTCCCGGTCGGGCAGCAGGTCAACGGGGCGCCGCGTCTCGATATCGACGAGGACCGTGCCGTAGTGGCGGCCCTTGCGGGTGGCGTACTCGTCGGCGCCGACCACCCGCGGCGCGGGCACGTCCGGCTCGGGAAGCGCGTCGACCAGGCGAAGGACGGTGCTGCGGCTGATGGGCATCCCGAGGACGGAGGCCAAGCGGGCGCCGGCCCGGCCCGCCAAGGCAAGCCCCACTGCGGCCAGGGCCGAACGCAGACGTTCGGTCCGCTGACCGTACCGGCGGGTCAGACCCGTTAACTGCTCGACGAAGGTGCGTCGCACGCACGAGGCGTTCTGGCAGATGAACCGACGGACCCTCAGCTGGAGAACAACGCTTCGCCCTGCGCTAGGCACATCGGCGGGAAACCGCAGGTAGGAACCATGGACCCGGTTCGACCAGGCTCCACACACCGGACACGTCGCGCCGTCCGTGGTGCAGTACGCATCGACGCGCACCATCGCGATGCTCACGTTCACCGACAGCACCGCAACGTCCGCGATCGACGGGAACAACAGCTCCTTCAACCGGAGCACGGCCTCTTCCACGGCCCCGAACTGTCAGCCCAACTACCTTGACCACAGCTCATTTTCGGGCGACTTCAAGAGCCGCTACGAAAGACTCGACTATCACTCAGAGTGACGGCCCCACAGAAGCTGAGCCAGAACCCGTTCTCGTGTACAAAGCCAGACGGGCGCTTCCGCACTCCTGTACTGACCGTAGACATGAATTAGGGCGCAGCATGTCCTACTCGGCTCCTGGCCCGGCACTGAAGAAGGCGGTCAGCGTGACATCCGGGCCTCCGTCCCGGTACGGGGCTCGGGAATCTCGCCGTTGGTCAGCGCAGCGAAATCGGATTGCGCCGCCTCGACGGCCTCGGGGTATGCCTCTCGTCCGGCATGTTCGGCGGGGCCCGGTAGATGCTGGCGACGGACGGGCTGTGCCCCTTGCGCTTGCCGGTGGGGGTGATCAGGCCGGGCTGGATCTGCTCGACGGATTCGCCGGCCGCACGGCGTCGGAGGACGGTGTGGAGCATGTCGTCGGTGATGACCGGGGGCCGGCCGCCGTGCTTGCCCTTGCGGGCGGCGGCATCGAGGCCTTCAAGGGTGGACTCGCCGATGTTCTCCCGCTCGGTCTCTGCCATCGCCGCGAAGAACGAACAGCAGCCGGCCGGGCCCGCTCGGGTCGTACATCCCGGGCAAGGGGTCCGGCGAGCATCTCCAGGACCAGGCCGTGCGCGGTGAGGTGGTCGGCGAGCGCGGTGAGCTCGGCGGCATCGGGAGATCAAGGCTCACGCCCCGCATTGCCGTGCTGTCTTCACCGTGTATGAGATGAAGCGGCTCGGCCGGGATGTCGAGCGCCATCTCTGCCCGCGGTGCGGTGCCGAGTCCGGATCGCCGTGCCGCTCGCGCGGCGGCGCGGTCGCCGGCGCCTATCACACCGGCCGGTTCACGAAGGTGCCCCGGCTCGCGAAGCTGCTGCGGGTGCCGACCCCCGCCGACCGGGGACCGGGACAGCCGTGGCGGCCCGGCACCCCGCCCCCGGCCCCAGTCGAACCCGATGTCCCGACCGCGGACATCCGGATCGGCTACGCACGCTGCTCGACACTCGGCCAAGCGCTCGACTCGCAGCTGGACGCGGCCTCGAACTGCGGGCTGCACTCCCGGCTCCGCTCCTACTCGACCCCCTTTTCTGCCTCGCTGCGCTTCGAGGCAGGGACCGGCTCACCGACCAGAGACCCAAAGCCGTTGCGGCCCCCTGTCCGGGGAGGGCAGGAGGCCGCACCGTGGGGCGGGCTCTCTCATCGCCGGCGAGCCACGACGACGACCCAGACCCATGGCCACAGGTCCCGCGATCACCCACACGAGGGGCCAGGCAACCGATCAAGAGATCCCACACAGGCACTGAGGGAGGCCCGCGCGATGGGCCTGACCCGCCCCGGCGCTCCGATGGCCGGCCTGCCGGACGACTTCGTCATCACCCTCCGCGATGTGCCCAAGGCCGCCGAGCCCTCCGAGGAGGGGCAGGACCTGCCCCCGGAGATCCTGCGCCAGCTGTGCTCCCACCTCGACCTGTTCGAGTCGATGTGCTGCCCCGAACTCCGCTCCTGCCTCGACGACCTGCTCCGCACCAGGGAGAAGCTGCTCGCGATGCCCGAGGCCGACGCCTGGGCCCGCGCCGAGGCCGCCCCGTCCGACGAGGAGATCCGCCGGGCGCGGCGGCTGATCCAGCGCGTCACCGAGGACGTCGACCAGCTCACCGACGACGAACGCGACCAGATCCAGCAGGCCGCCGCCATCGTCCGCAAGACCCGCCAGGGCTTCCTCGGCATGCCCCGCATCCGCCGGCCCCTGCCCGACCTGAGACCGGAGCGACCCGCATGACCGCACCCGAGCCAAGCGTCCAGGCCATGGCCGAAGGCCGCCGCGCCGACACCGGCCGGCGCCGCCGGCGCGTCCAGGCCGCCCTGGCCGCCGCCGCCAAGGAGGGCACCGAGATCAGCGTCACCGTGATCGCCCGCCGGGCCGGCGTCGACCGCACCTTCCTCTACCGTCACCGCGACCTCCTGGGCCAGGTCCACGCCCAGGCCGCCGAGCCGCCAGCCGTCCCGGGCGGCCGTGGACCCATGGTCAGCCGGGCCTCTCTGCAGGCCGACCTCCTGGCGGCCGACGCCCGATCCGCCCGCCTCGCTGCCCAGGTCCGCAGCCTCGAAGCCCGCCTCGGCGAGGTGTTGGGCGAGCAGGTCTGGCGCGAGGTCGGCATCGGCGGCCCGGACGACACCGAGCAGCTCAAGGCCAAGATCACCCCCCTCGAACAGCAGGTGGTCGACCTGGAACTCAAGCTCCAGGACCAGGGCGACGAGCTGAACGCCGCCCGCACGACCAACCGCGAACTCATGGCCCAGCTCAACCGCGACCCGACTCGGCGGCACTGAAAGCGCAGGTCAGGCCACCTGTCAGTAGCCCTTGCCGAGAAAGGACGCCTTGGCGGACTCTTGAGGTAAAGGAGGTGAGGGCCCGTGCCGGACAAGCGACCTCGGGGGCCGCAGCCCCACTGGCGGCCGAAGCGCGAGACCCTCCGCGTGCCGGCCGCGGTCGACACCGTCCTCGACCGCTACCACGAGCACCTGCCCGTCTCGCTGCGGCAGCTCTGGTACGTGCTCGTCAGCGACGGGGTGATGGCCAAGGCCGAGCGCGACTACAAGCGGATGTGCGAGTACGTCGGCATGGCCCGTCGGTCCGGCCGCGTCCCCTGGGACGGCCTCGGGGAGCAATGGAACAGTGGTTGGCGTTAAGCATTGACCGACGTCATGGACGCCGTTGACGGCGGGCGTTCCCGCCGGTTACCCGTGCTTGTCCGGTTCGGCATCGGCGAAGGCGCGGTATCCGCCGAGATCTCGGGCTGGCCGAGGACGTCGCCGCGGTGTACGACTCGGACCGGACCCGGGGCCATCATCGGATGCTGATCCGCCGGCGTAGCGAGGTCGTGTCGGACATTCAGCAAGACCGCCGTCGTCATCACCGCGAAGTCCGCCGGGCGCAAGGTCTTCGGCCTCGCCACCGCCGTCGTCCGTCTCGCTTGACCTGTTGCGCGTCAGTCCGGCAGCCAGTGCAGGTCGTGCGCCAGGGTTTTGGCGACGGCACGGATGCGGCGGTGTAGCGGCGACTGCTCGCGTGGGAGGACCAGGTGGATCGTCAGGCTGGGTGCGCCCCGCAGCGGTCGCCAGGTGATGCCGGGCGGTTGTGCCGTGACCGCGGCTTCTCCGGCCGGGGCGAGGGTGACCCCGTCGCGCAGGTCGCGCTGAGACATGTCGAAAGAGACTGCGGGCGTGTGGAATCGGGGGTGTGGTCGGGTGTCTCGGAACAGTGCGGACAGCTGATCGTGGATCACGGGGTTGGCCGCACGGTCCGGGAGTCGCAGCGGATACGCGGCCGCGTCGGCGATCTCGATCTCCGGGTGTTCGGCAAGCGGATGGCGCTGCGCCAGCTGGACCCCGATGCGCGCACGCCGCAGCAGGTACCGGCGCACGCTGCGGCCCGGCTGTTCACCGCGGGTGATCCCGGCATCGATGCGGCCGTCGGCGACCGCGGGGGAGATCTCCGGTGTCGCCATCGGGACCGCGCCGACCTCGAGTCCGCTGTTGCCGCGAATCAGCCTGTCCACCAGGGCCGGTGCCGTCTCGGCCCCGGTGCTGAGGCTGTATCCGATGCGCAGCGTGCCCAGTTCACCGGCCGCCGCGCTCCGGGCGGTGTCCCATGCCCGGTCCAGCGCCGCCAGCGCGGGCGGCGCGGACTCCGCCAGAGCCGCACCGGCCGTGGTCAGTACGACGCTACGCGTGTTGCGGACCAGCAGGGTCGTACCGAGTTCCGCCTCCAATCGGCGCATCCGGGCGCTGAGTGCGGGCTGTGCGATACCGATCCGTGCGGCCGCGCGGGTGAAGTTCAACTCCTGCGCCAGCACCAGGAAGTACCGCAGGCTCACCGTATCCGGCGCCACGTGCCCTCCCTGCCGATTGATAACGATCCGTTCTGAGTCTATCCCGTATTGATCTTTCCCTCGACCCCACGTCAAGCCCTAACCTGCGCATATGACGGTTCAACTGACTGCGGTACCCGTCGCCGGGATCGATCGATCCGAGTGTCAATTCGAAGTCGGACGTGTCCGGCCGAACACAGGAGGTTTCCATGGCCAAGGGCTACTGGGTCAGTGTCTACCCCGCCATTTCCGACCCTGAGGCGCTGACTGCCTACGACAAGCTGGCGGGTCCGGCTGTCCAGGCTGGGGGCGGGCGCACCCTGTCCCGGATCCCGTCCCGTGGCGGTCGAGTCGTCGCCCACGAGGCCGGAATCACGCAACGCGTCGTTCTGATCGAGTTCGACAGCTTTGAACAGGCCGTCGCGGCATACGAGAGCGAGGCATACCAGAAGGCGCTGGTGGCCCTCCCCGACGGCGTCGAGCGCGACTTCCGCATCATCGACGGCATCGACTGACCGGCGGGGCCGGCCATCGCTGAGCATCCGTCACCTGATACGCACACGGTGCTGAACGACGACTCACGAGACGAGTTCGAAGCCATGCCCCGCGTCCCAGTTCGTCGTCGACGTCCTCGACGGCCTGATACCTGTCGGGCGGATCGAAGAAGCGACGCTACGTCCGGGCCGGCTGGACTATCTCGCTGACCTCGTCGACGAAACTCACCCTCGCCCGAAGCGAACCGCGAACCGCTTCTCACACGACAGATCGGTCCAGCGAACACAAGGCGTCGATGACCAGGGGCGCATCCTGCATCCATCTGCCGTGTGCCCCCGTCGGGGCTACTCAGAGTACTGATACACAGTTTGAAGAACCGCAGGTCAAGACCTCTTTCGAGGGGTTTCGATCTGCGGTTCTTCTGTTGTTGAAGTAGCCCAGGGGCGCGCCTGGCTGCGCCAGGATGGCGCACTGGAGCCGGCCGCCCTGCTTCGGGATCAGGTGGTCATGCCACAGATCTACCGCGAGAGCCCGTTCCCCGTGAGCCCTGCTTGCGCGAACTGGCCGACCTGAAAGTCGGCCATGCGGCCATCGAGGCTTGAGCCCATCGCTGCACCTCATGCACGCCCGTCACGGGGCCGCGCCGGTGCGACAGACTTGCTACACCGTGGCGCAGATCGCCGACGCCCTCACGGCCTGACCGACGAGCTCGCCCCAGGAGAGCCGCACCCATCCCGTTTTACGGTGCCGGTTACGGGATGATCACCTGGAAGGGCTCGTTGTCGATGATGCGGTCAGACCGCACCGCAGCTCCGAACTCATCACGGCCCGCCGCGACGTTGTCGGCCCTGGTGACGTGGGAGCGCACACAGGGCGCGTTCGCGGCGTTCGCGCCGTTCCGCAGGACCTTGACGTTCTTGACATCCCACACACCGCCCACCTGCTGGGGAAGGATGTCCACGCACAGGGAACCCGCATTGCCGCCCTCCTGGGACGCGGCGAAGGGGAACTCATCACACGAGTCATCCGGCACCAGCGAATTGTCCCTCACGAACTTGTCCGGTCCCAGATTGCAGGTAATGTCTCGCCTGCGTTCTATTTCCTTTTCGGTGGCTTCCTTGCGGTGTAGGGGTTTGGCCTCGGTGCCCATGCTGAAGGTGGTCAGGTTCTTCTGCGCCCACTCGTAGGTGACGGCGGCGGCCCGGTAGAGCGACTTGCGGATGGTCACGTTGGCCATGTGCTCCGGGATGACGCAGCCCGGCCATTGGCCGACCATGTCGTCACAGCGTATCTGGGGGCCGAGCCAGTCGGTGTTCACAGACGGCAGGCGTTCCGAGGGAAGCAGGATGTCCAATTCCAGGTGGTATTGAGGCCGGACCAGCGCCTGGGTGCCCTTGCTGACCGAAGAGCTGTAAGTGATGGACCCGCCACCCTCGCCACCCACTTTCTCCAGCTTGGCCACGACGGGCCCTGACGTCACGGCGCACTGGCCGATGCAGGTGGGCAGCAGGGCCACCTCCACGGCGGGGATATTGTCCGTTTTACTGCGCAAGATGGCGACAGCGCTCTCCGTCCAATTGGCCTTCGGCGTGTCCTTGAGCCTGGAGTAGATGGCGAGGTCGCCCTCGGCGCCGCCGATCACCGTCTTCTGATCGCTGCTCAGGTAGGTCCATCTCAATCCCTTTGTCATGCAGTACGCGAGGCGAGTGGAGTTGTCTGGGGGTTGTTTGCCGCACAGGCTATCCGGACTGTTCGGATCGTCGCCGTCGCGGGGAGCGGGGGCAAGGGCGCGTGCGGGGGCGGGCGATCTGGAACTGATCTTGTAGCAGGCCCACGCCGCGTCCTTAGGGGCTCCCTTGCCGGGGGGGACGGGCTTGCAGGTGCCCTGGCCGTGGGGGGCGGGCCGGGCCGTGGCCGGGGCAGCGGCGGCCTGGGAGGTTCCCAGGGCCAGCAGGGCGGCGGTGAGGGCGAGTGAGGCTATCGCCGCCAGCAGCTGTCTGACGCGTTTCAAAGGTGGTCCCCCTTTTTCCGGTGGCATGTGAATCCACTCAAGATCGAACCGGCGTAGTGCCAGAATCTTCCACGTTCGTTCTTCGGCCCGTTCGGCCTCACACCGCCGCCGTCTTCGCGACGGCACTGCCGCGGTCGGCAGGATGCGCGGGCGCGGCGGCCGTCGCTGGACCGCTGAATGCGGCAGCGGCGGCCGGCGTCGCCCCTGACAGGGCACGGCGCCGCCTGTGCGGTCTTCGGTCCCGTCCTTCGTGGTGACGATGTAAACCTGGTACGGACATGTTCGTTTTCTCCTGGTTTTCCGATTGGTTGTGTTCCGTGCCCGCACTGGATGCGGTCGGGATCATGCGGACTCTGCCGGGGGGTCGGCCGTCGGGATCGACGCTCCTCCTTCCGGCTCACCGCCAGACACCGCCTGGCTCGATTCGCTGGATTGTCTTCTGTCGCGCCGATGCCTCTCTGCCCCCATCGTTCATAGGGCCGTTCACGCCGACGCGCAAACATTCAAGGCGCCACGGCCGCCGAAGGTCCTCGGGAATGTGCAAGTTGGCCGAATATCGTGATGGCTTGGTGGCGGTCGGCCGCCGCCGGCGGATGATGAGAGGCCGGTCTGGCAGTCGCTGGCCGTCGAGGTGACGGCAGTGGAATCACGACTGAAACAGCCCACCTGTGCGGCGGCGGTGGCGGATCGTAGCTTCGCAGATGAAATTCTGATGAGCCCCGGGCAGGTCAAGGCTGCGTAACAGCCCATGAAGGGTCATGGGTTTCGCCTCGGACCGGCTGATTCCGTCATCGTCACTGCGTCGCTGCCGACGCTAAATTCGCCTCGATCGACCACCGCTCCCCACCACATAACTGGCAGGGTTCCGGCCTGGGACGTCATGGCGCCCGGCCAGGGAACGGGCATGTTGAGCCAACAAGGGCACGGGAGCCCTGCTCAAAGCCCGCTCAGAACGGAGCGCGAGCACAGCGTGGATGGCCAGCGGACTCCTGCGCCGGGTGGGGCTCCGGCACACCGTCGGCGTGCCGCTGTCCACCACCGGACCGTTCTCGGGATGGGGCATCTGCTGCTCGCGGCTTTCCCCCTCGTGCGACTTTGCGCGACTGTGTGCGACCGGGCCTGTGCGGCCTGGAGGACGGAGGCCACCGGCCCGGCGGGGCACCGGGGGAGCTTACGGACGACATGGGGGCGAGCCCGAACTCACGCCCCTCAGCGCGCACTACGGTCACGCGGGGCCTGAACCGTAACGGGCCGTGCGGGGAGCGTTCGTACGCCGCGCGACGGCTGGGGCGGCAGGAGGGGCAGCACGATGTGGCAGTGGGGCGGTACGGCGGCAGCAGGGTCGAGGGCGTCGCGGACCAGGCGCAGGGTGATGTCGTCGTAGACGGCGTTGACGTGGTCGGTGAGATCCTGCGGGCACACGTCCTGCGTCACGATGTTGGTGACATTGGCGGCCGGCGGAAGCTGCGCTTCTGGCACCGTGACCGCGCCGTCGGTGCGGGAGACGATGGTCGTGTACTCCACTCCGGGCCGGGTGTAGCCGCCTTCCGCGGTCTCGCGCAGGAACGCCGAGCCCGCGGTGAAGTCGGCGCACGCGGCGCAGGGCAGGCTCAGGACCCGGGAGAGGCCGGGGGTCCGGCCGATGATGGTGAGCACCCCGTACACGCGCACGCCCCGGCTCGCGGGCTCGACACCGATCATGCGGTGCACCTTCTCCCGGCCGTGCAGGCGGTTGATGTAGTAGAGCGGCAGCAGTCCGCCCTGGGAATGGCCGACCAGGTCCACCCGCCGGGCCCCGGTCACGGCGCGCACGTGGTCGACGAAGGCGGCGAGCTGACGGGCCGAGGTCCGCATGGGGCCCAGCTGCTGGAACGGGCTGCCGCCGACGCCGCCGTAGTTGAAGGCGAAGACGCAGTGACCGTCGGCCCGCAGCTGGGGGGCGAGCCGTGACCAGTTGACGTAGGCGTTCTCCAGGGTGCCGTTGACCAGCACCACCGGGTGCGGGTGACGTGGGCCGGGGGAGGGGCAGCCGGGGTCGTTCACCCCGGCCGGAAAGGCCCGGGGGTGGGCAACGGAATACAGGAACGCGTTCAGGAAGTCGCCCTGTGCCGGGCCCGTCTCCCGGTCTGCGGGCTCCGCCCCGGCGGGTGGTGCCGACGCGAGCGCCAGCACCACCCCCAGCACAGCGGCCGTCATCAGCCGGACGACCCGGCCCGTCCTCGTCCCACGCCCCGCAGCCCGCACACGGGAACAATGCCTCGCGCCACGCCCGCCGAACGGTGTGCGCGGGCATTGCGCCTGTGGGAGGGACGGCCTGGACGACTGTGCGGCGGGGCTATGCCAGGAGCCCTCCGGTGTAGTCGTCCTCGGCGAGCATCCTCCAAGAGTGCCGAGAGGTCGCGAACGCCTCCGGGTCGACGGCCTCCACCATCTCGTCGACGCGCCGGTGGAGGAGCTGCTTGGGGTCGAACACCTGCCAGGTCTCCTCCGCCGCGCGGTACTCCCAGCGGCCCCACTCCTCGCGCAACCGCTCGTACGTCCAGCAGGCGTAGAGCAGCGCCGACAGGTCGTGGTGGAGATACGGGTGCGGTTCGCCGTCGTCGTACCAGTCGGGCAGCTCGAGCCGTCCGGTGGTGCCGTCGAGAGCGATCGTGAGGTCGTGCGGCCACCACCCGAGCGCGAGGAATTCGCGCTGGTACCGGCGATCGACGGGACCGTCCTCGCCACCTTCGTCTTCGTGCCCGGTCTCGGAGCCGAAGGACTTCGGGTAGACCTCCCCCATGGTCCGCATCGGTTCCTCGCACGCGCTGAAGAGCCCGCCGTCCGACGGAAGCCCCATGCCGACGAGCAATCGCCGGGTGGGCTCGTGCGTGAGCTGGCACGGCAACCGGTCCGGGTCGAAGCGGTGCACCGTGCCGTCGCCGGCGAGCCGGGCGAGATCCTCGACGAGGTCGGTGTCGAAGACATGCAGGGGCTCGCCGGGGCCGCCGGGCCGGGCACCCCAGCTCAAGGAGCGCATCAGCAGCACGGTGCTCCAGTGCGCCGGCGGAGTGTCGGAGGCGAAGAGCCGGGGGTCGACGGCGCGCATGCGCCGCTCGGCGGCGTCGCGTGCCTCGGCGACGACCGCCGGGCCGCGGCGACCACCGTGCTCCTCGGTTCGCCGGGCCGCCGCGGAGAGCTCCTCGGTTTCCCGTATCAGGCCCGCGAGGGCGGGGAGGCTTGAGGCGAGGAGGTCGCGGCGCGCGTCGTGCCCGGCCTCCTCCATGAGATAGACCTCGCCGGTCGCCCCGTCGAGGACCACGTGGCCGCAGTAGTCGGTCTCACCGAGGACGAACAGTCCATCGGCGCCGGCTTCCGGGCCGTCCGTGCCCAGTTCGCTGAAGTCGAGGTCCGCCGCCGCGACGGGCAGCCCCTCCTCGACGAGGAAGCGGCGACTGGGGGCGTGCGTCAGCCCCGCCGGCAACGCGGCCTTGGTCAGGCGGCACCACTGGCTGTCGCCCGTTGCCGTCTCCCGCCGCTCGCCCGTCGCATCGCTGTCCGTGTCCATGCCCGTGTCCATGTTTGTCGCCCCCGTGGTGGTGCTCGCCGATCTCCGTGCGCCGACCTTAACGGGCACCACTGACATCGACGACGGGGGCGGCACCGCGGGCCGGGGCTGCACGGGCACCCTGTCGAGCTCCTCTCGCGGTTCCCCGGCGCTCCAACACCGGCGCTCCCGACACCCCCGGCCTCCTCCGCCTCCCCGGTAGTCACGACAGCGGCCAGCACGGCGTCCACCTTGGCCGAACTGCTTTGCGGGTTGAGCACGGTGACCTTGAGCTGTACACGGCCCAGGCCCCGGCCGGGGAGTTCGGTGCGGCCGGCGACCGCCCGGCCCTCCGTCAGCAGACGGCGGCGCAGCGCCGCGTTGAAGCGGTCCGTGTCGGCGGGGTCCCCGGAGGCGGGCAAGTAGCGGAAGACGGCGGTGGTGAGGACCGGGGCCGTGTGCAGTTCCAACCGCGGGTGGGCGTCGACGGTGGCCGCGACGTGGTGGGCGAGGTCGTGGCAGGTGTCCACGAGCCGGCCCAGGTCGGTGCGGCCCAGGGCCGCCAGGGTGACGGCGATCTTGAAGGCATCTGGGCGGCGCGTGGTGCTCAGGGAGAGGCCCAACAGGCTGGGGTAGCCCGCTTCCTCGTCGTCGGCCGGGTTGAGATAGACGGCGCGTCGGCCCAGCGGGGCGTAGGTCTCGGCCCGCCGGACCAGGAAGACTCCGGCGGGGGCCGGTTGCCGGCCCAGCTTGTGCCAGTCCAGGCAGACCGAGTCGGCGCGCTCGACGCCTGGGCGAGCCAGTCGGAGAGCAGCGCCCCGCCGCCGTAGGCGGCGTCCATGTGGAGCCAGACGCCGTACCATTCGGCGCTGTCGGCGATCAGGGGCAGCGGGTCGATGCCGCCGGTGTCGGTTGTGCCGGTGGTGGCCACGACGGCTATCAGGGTCTCGCCCCGGCTGGCGGCCTCCTTGAGCAGCACCTTCAGTGCTGCGGCGTCCATGTCGAGGTCGAGGTCGACGGGTACGGAGGTCACAGCCCGCTCTCCCAGACCGAGGACGGCGGCCGCGCGCTGCAGAGAAGTGGGCGGCCACTGCGGGACCGACAGCCGAGCCATGGGGCGGCTGACCAACGCGGCGGGCCAGCATTCCCAGTGGACCGACTTCGACCAGCGCAACCACAACGACTTCGAACGCGGGGACGTCGACACGTACGTGATCAACGTCCCGGAGAGCTTCGGGACCGCAACGAAGATCCAGCTGTGGAAGGGCGGCTCGGACGACTGGTGCTTCGAGGATCTGGTGACCATCACTGACCCGTCGGGCCGGGAGCACACGGTACGGACTGCCGTCGCCGAGTACTTCTGCCTCACCAACGGGAAGGCGCGGAAGGAGAGAACGCCGAACGGCTGGGACTGCGACTACCGTCACTACTCGCCCGAGTGGAAGATCTAGCAGCTGAGACCGACTGGCGTCAGCCGGCGCGTGGGGGACCAGCCGCGCTGGGCTCCGGCCGACCCGGTGCCCAGTACGCCCGCGCCGCCCTCGGTCTGCTCGGTGCCTTGACCATGCCACGGAGTGACAACTGTGAGGCACGCAAGCTGAACAAGAAGACCTGACGGGCATCACAGTCGCCACCGCTGAACCTGACGCCAGCCGATGAGCAGCGGCTCGCCGGGAACTGTGCCAGTTGAGCCCGGCACCGGACGGGCTGCCTGACCTGATGCCGCCGATCCTGCACATCGACGTGCGCTGGCTCCTGCAGCAGCAGGAAGCCGCCATGCCTGACCAGGCCGTGGTATCCGCTTCTCAGCCCTGGTCGCGGCAGTCGCCCGGCATCGTGTCGATCCACCCCGCTTGGGTGTCGACTCCGACCCCGCCTGGCGTGCGCCACCCGCTCCTCCCTCTCCGCTCCGGGCGTTGGCTGGTCCCCGGCTCGCGGCCGGGCACGCCACGAGAGCGTCCTTCTCCGAGAGCATCCGTCTTGTGGGTGGACTCACGACAGGAAACTTCGGGCGGGGTCAGAGGGTGTCCGCGCCGGCGCCCAGGCATGTGATCAGGAATATCCGGGGCTGTCGGGGCAGTGGCTGTGCGGGTGGTGGGTTCTCAGCTGCCGCGGCGTACCCGGGCCGCCTTGCGGGCCTCGGCGAGCTTGCGGGCCTCGCTTGCCTTGCGGGACTTGCCGCCGGTGCCGCGGGAGGCGTCCTTGCTGGTGCCCAGGCCACGGAAGGGGGCGTTGGTGTTCTTGGCCCGGGGTGCGGCGGGCCCGCCGTCGATCGGGGTGCCGGAGGGGGCCTTGGCGCCGGTGATCCGGCTCAGCTCCGCCTCACCCGAGCGCACCTTGGTGACCGTCGGCTCTACGCCGGCCTCGGCCATCAGCCGGCTCGTCTCGCGGCGCTGGGCCGACAGCACCAGCGTGACGACAATGCCGGACCGACCGGCCCGGGCGGTGCGGCCCGCTCGGTGCAGATAGTCCTTAGGGTCGGTGGGCGGGTCGACGTTGACCACAAGATCGAGGTCGTCGACGTGCAGACCACGGGCCGCGACATTGGTCGCCACCAGGACAGTGATCTGGCCGTTCTTGAACTGCGCGAGGGTCCGCGTGCGCTGCGGCTGGGACTTGCCACTGTGCAGGGCCGCGGCGTGCACTCCGCTGGCCCGCAGATGCCGGGTGAGCTGGTCGACCGCGTGCTTGGTGTCCAGGAACAGCAGTACGCGGCCGTCGCGGGAGGCTATCTCCGTGGTGACGGCGTAACGGTCGGGGCCGTGGACGACCAGCACATGGTGGTCCATCGTCGTGACAGCGCCCGCGGACGGGTCGGCCGAGTGGACGAGGGGGTCGTGGAGGTAGCGGCGGACCAGGTGGTCGACGTCGCGGTCCAGGGTGGCCGAGAACAGCATGCGCTGGCCGTCTGGGTGCACCTGGTCGAGTGCCTCGGTGACCTGCGGCAGGAAGCCCATGTCGCACATCTGGTCGGCCTCGTCGAGGACGGTGATCCGTACCCGCCCCAGGCGGCAGGCTCCGCGCTTGATGAGGTCGTGCAGGCGGCCGGGGGTGGCGACGACGACCTCGGCCCCGTCGCGCAGCGCGGCGCTCTGCCGGCCGATCGACATGCCGCCGACGACCGTGGCCATCCGCAGCCGGAGCGCGTCAGCATACGGCGCGAGTGCCTCGGTGACCTGCTGGGCCAGCTCCCGGGTGGGCACCAGGACCAGAGCAAGCGGCTGCTTCGGCTCCGCGCGTCGCCCGGCCGTCCGTGCGAGCAGCGGCAGGCCGAAAGCGAGCGTCTTGCCCGATCCCGTGCGCCCGCGCCCCAGGACGTCGCGCCCCGCCAGGGCGGCGGGCAGCGTGGCCGCCTGGATCGGGAAGGGCTCGCGCAGTCCGTGCTCGGTGAGCGCGCGCAGCACCGCGGCCGGCAGTCCCAGATCGGCGAAGGAGGCCACCGGGGCCACCTCCGGGGTCAGGGGCACGGGCCGGGCGAGGTCGCCGTGGGAGGTGGCGGGGCGGTCCAGGTGGTTCATGAAGAGCCTTCCGTATGGGGACGTACCGAGGAAGGCCTGGCAGGAATGAGCACCCGGCCAACAAGATGAACAAGGGAAACCGGACGAACGGAAACACCATCCGTCACGATCGTGCAAACATTCGACGCTAACATGCGGTGACAATTCGACCCGGCCCGGCTCGGTGACGCCGATCGCTGTCCTGGCATCGGCGAGCGGCGCCGATTAAGCCGGTGATGCGCCTTGGAACCACGGCAGACGGTGTGACCGTCCCATCCGCCTTGAGGCCGGGACGACCTGCGCCGGACCGCTCGGTGCGATACAGACCGGCCCGGCCCGGCTCTGGCGGGCCGGCCCGGGCCGTGCTCGGCTGCCGGGGAGAAGGGGCTGCTGTGCCCGCTCGTCAGCCCGGGCACAGTGCGGTGCCGCCGCGTCACGGCCCCAGGGTTTCCTGGGGCAGCCTCTTTCGGAGGCATTGGATCGACATGCCTGATGTTGTGCGGCTGGGTGCGGTGGGATCTTGGTGCGATGGACCGGGCCCAGCACCGGCGAGCGGCTGGGGCCGTTGATCCGCATGCTGCATGTGCGCGCGGGGTGGCGGACGATGGGCGAGGCGATGCAACAGATCACCGATGCGCCCATCCGAGTACCTTCCGGACGCCCCCGAGCGAGGGACACGCGGTGGGGGGTATGTCGTCTCGCACGATGTGACCTTGGAATCCATGAGGAGATCAGCCATGTACGCCGTGCTCCGACGCTATGAAGGGGTGACTGATCCTGCCGAGGCGGGACGGCGAGTGAACGAGGGATTCGTGCCTCTTCTCCGCCAGGTGCCAGGATTCGTGGCCTACTACTGGGTTGACGCGGGGGATGGATTGATGGTCTCTACCAGCGTCTTTGAAGACCAAGCCGGGGCCGAAGAGTCGGTCAGGAGGGCGGCGGACTTCGTACGGGACAACCTCGCGTCACTGCTACCCAACCCTCCCCAGGTCACGGCCGGCCAGGTTGTGGCTGCTGGGTAACGGTCTTCGGAGAGGCACTGGAACCACGTCCCCTCCATGCCGGTGACCTGGCCTTTCAAGCAACTGCGGGCAGCGCCATTTCCGGAGATCCTCATCATTCACGTCCGCGAGTACGCCCTGCAGTTGTCCTGGCTGGTCACTGCGTCCCTTGTGGACGCGAACAAGACGGAAGAAGCCGCCGTACAAACACACGCACCGCATGAGCGAGATGGCAGCCCCGATCCCCATCAACGCGCGCGGCCGATCGTGGCGACGTGATCCTCGCCGCTCCGCGGCATCGTCGCCGTCCCGGCCGGCCTGGCCGCCCAAATGTGCCGGCGCCCGCTGGTGCTGCACGAGCAGACGGTGCGCCTGGGCCTGGCGAACCGGAAGCTGGCGAGCTCGGCGACGCGGATCGCGATGCCCTCGGAGTCGACCATGCCCCTTCTGCCGGAGGTGGTACGCGGCGCCGCGGTCGTCACCGGGAATCCGATCCGGCCGGAGGTGCTGGCCGGGCACCCGGACAAGGCGGCGGAAGCCCTGGGCCTGCGCGGCTTCGACCGGCGGCTGCCGACCGTGTACGTCACCGGTGGCGCGCAGGGTTCTCTGAGGAGACGACGGCGGCGGCCAGCGAGCAGCTGGACGACTTCGCCCGCATTCTCGAAGCGCGCGGCATCCGGGTCGACCGGCCCCGGCCGCTGGACTTCAGCCGGCCGGTCGCCACCCCTGAGTGGTCGCAGGAGAGCATGTTCTGGGCCATGCCCGTCCGGGATGTCCTGGTGGTGATCGGGAACGAGCTGCTCGAGGCGACCATGCCGTTTCGCAGCCGCGGGTTCGAATACCTGGCCCACCGGCCGCTGATCGAGTCCTACTTCCGCGCCGACCCCGGCATGCGCTGGGAGGCGGCCCCCAAGCCCCGGATGACCGAGACGTCCTACCGGCCGGGCTTCTGGGGCGAGTACGAGGCTCTGCCGTATGAGGAGCAGATCGCCCGCGTCAGGGCCGGGGAGCTCGTGCTGACCGAGGCCGAACCACTCTTCGACGCCGCCGACATCGCCCGCTGCGGCAAGGACCTGTTCGTCCAGCGGTCCCTCGCCACGAACACGGCCGGGATCCGCTGGCTCCGGCAGCACCTGCCGGAGCACCGCGTGCACGGGGTGACATTCGAGAGCGCGCACCCCATGCACATCGACGCCACCTGGGTGCCGCTCCGCCCAGGGCTCGTGCTCCACTGCGCCGAACCGCCCACGGAACGGGAGCTGCTGCAGTACCTCAAAGCCAACGACTGGCAGGTCGTCCAGGCCGCCACCCCCGGACGGCAGGCCCCACCGCCGCTGTCCGTGTGCAGCCGCTGGCTGTCGATGAACGTGCTGGTGCTGGCCCCCGGAACGGTCTGCGTGGAAGCGAGCGAGACCGCACAGATGGAACAGCTCGACCACCTGGGCTTCGAGGTCGTCCCGGTGCCATTCTGGGACGTGGCTCCCTTCGGGAGCGGACTGCACTGCGCCACGCTCGACGTCCACCGCGAAGGCACACTCGAAGACTACTTCCCCAAACGATCCGGCAGGTTCTGAGGCTTGTGAGATCGAGTGCCAGTGTCCGTGGCGCACGTCCTCGGTGATGCAGGTGGTGTGGCGTGCGAGTCGAAATTCGACGCTTCTGCAGACCCCTCCCGGATGTGTCTCACCCGAGCCGGTCGGTAGGGTTTCGGTGGACGAGAGAAGAGATCCTTCGATGGATTCCCGTATATCGCGTATTCGCTCCAAGCTGGCGCGGATGCCGTACCAGGCGCAGCGAAGCTACTCGATGGGCGCGGAGCGTCACCAGTTTCGCCTTGGGGCGTGTATCAAGCCCGTGCAGGCAGACGCCTTCGAGCGTGAACACCGCATCCAGCTTCCGGTGGCCTACCGGGAGTTCCTTGTCCAGCTTGGTGGTAGTGGTGCCGGCCCCTTCTACGGTCTTCTCCCGCTGGAGGAGTGCAGGCTGTACACGATGAACGGGAAACCGCTGGACGGAAGCCCGCGCGGGTTCACTCATGTCGACCACCCGGACGCTCTGTGGGGGGACCTGTTCCTCCACATCGTCGAGATGGGCTGTACCGACCTGTGCCTCATCGGTGTGACCGGCCCCCTTACCGGCCGCATGCTCACCGGTAACGCGGACGGCTTCTGGCCCGCGAACGTCTCCTCGGCCCCGGACTTCCTCGCCTGGTACGAACGCTGGCTCAACCACATGCGGGACGGCAAGGACAACGCCGCCCTTGGACTCACCTCCCCGCCGATCGTCGCCAGCGCCCCTTGGGGTCGCTGATGGAGGGCGGTAACGGGGGAGCGCCGCGCTCCGGGGTGGTGGTGTCGGTGACCACAAGGAACTGATCGCTGCCAAGGCCCATGACGACTCCGGCGTCGGTGCCCTGGACTCGCTGAGCGGCGGCGTATTCGTCGGCCGACCACGATCCGCGGGGGTGGCCGGCGAGGAACGGCTCCAGGTCGGTGCGCGGTGAGGTGGCGGCGGTCGTCATCGGGACGCGCTGTCGTTCTCGAAGGAGCCGATCAGGTCGCCCATCGCTTCGGGGCCGGCCCGCTCGCCGACGACGCCCCGGGACGCGGTGAAGACCGGGACCGGGGCCTGGCCGCGGTCGGCGTCGAACGCGGGTGTCACAGGCGATGATGGTGTCCCGATACGTCGATCACGAGGTCAGGAGTTCCGATGCCAAGACGCGTTCATCAGCCACTGGAGGACGAGGAGGTCGACTTTGTCCTCAGGATGAGCGAAGGCCCGGTCCTCGCCTACTTCTCCGGGACGTGGCCGAAGGCGATCGAGGCCTGCCGGGCAATGGACCTTGTCGTGGGTCGGATCGCCGAGGAGTACGCGAACCTCCTGACGGCCGTCAAGATCGACATCACCCGTTGTCCGGAGGCGACCAAGCGGTACGGCGTCACTGGGGCCCCGTCCGTCGTCCTGCTCAAGGACGGTGCGGTGGCGGCACGCAGCACGGGGTCGATGACCCACGCCGAGGTCCGGGATTTCCTGATCGCGCACTTCTGACCGGCCGCACGCTCTTCCGCGGCCGGGGAAGCGGATTCCGAGCCGAACGTCCAGGGCGGCTGCGGACGGCCGGGGTGTGCGCGTGTCCTCGGACGCACCACCGGTGGAATGGGCCGCTCCTCGGCTGGCGGGTGTCGGGCCGGCGCAGTCACCCGGTCACCCCATGCACCCCTCCCCTCTGGCGGATCTCCCACCACGGGTCGTCGAGCTCTTACCGAACAGCTCACACTCCTTCGCCGTGGGCAGAGGCAGCCACAGCGGGCCGAGGTCCTCCTCCTCCCGCACGACCGCGCAGGTGGTGGATGGTGAGCATCCTGGTGATCTCCCGCGTGCGGCGTGGTGAGTTCGCATGGAGACTTGTTCCGCCAGGATCCCCGAGCGAAAGGCCTGATCAATGACTCAGACGGAAAAGAACCCGACACTGATGGATGCTGCAGGCATGTCCGTGGGGGTGACTCCGGAGCCAGACCTTCGATTGTCCGGACCCTCGGACTTGGATCGCATGCTCACCGGAAACGTCGCCGAGGAAATGCACACCGGCTATACCATTCCCGAGTACATCGCTGTCCAGGGAATCCCGCGGGGCTCCACGTGGCGATATGTCAGGTTTCATGATATTCCAGACTTCGAATGCTGGAAACTCCTAGGGGACGCAGCTCCCGATCGATTTCCGAAATGGTCATGGAACAAGGGCAGGATGTTCGGCGTGGACAACTGTGCAGATATTCTGATCCGGGACTTTTTGGACTACCTTCCCGAGTACGTTGAGTACTTCGGCACGGCGAACACCTACTTCGTCGGCAAGAAGAACGCAGAGTACCCATGGCTGGTCAGCACGGACTCGGCCCCCGGAAAGACCACGCTCACGTACACAGTCGCACAGACGGTCAGTGACACACACACCACCACTGATGGCTGGTCCGCCGGCGGCACGCTGAGCGTCAACCTTGAGAAGGGCGGTGCGAAAGGCACTGCCCAAGCTCAGTTCCAGTACTCGCATGCCACCAGTGACCAGACATCCTGGACCAACTCCAACAGTGTCGGAAATACTCTCGACATCCCCGAGGGCAGCAATGGGCGCATCGACGCCTACGCCATCGCCGGACGATACGACGGATGGCTCGTCGTCTCTCTCCTCCACCAGGACGGGCCCAAAGATGGGCACTGGTTCAACAAGCGGATGTGGCACACGGCCGTCTCCTGGTGTCACATCGCCGTCCCGGTACAGAACGCCTTCGTCAAGACGCCAAGCGCCGCGTCGGCAGTCTGGCGGCAACCTCGAATTTGGCGCTCGGGTGACCCTGCGCCGAGTGCGACCAAGGGTCACGTCCCCAATTTCTAAAGCTTGTCTCGTGACGCTGTGATCAGTGACTGAGGGCGAGATTGTGCATGTGGGCTACGCCACTGGTGGCCCACCAGACGCCGTCACCTTTCAGACGGCAGTCACGCAGGATCTTCCAGTTCTTTCATGCGCGCGAAGGCGTGCTCGACGCGGGCGCGTACCCGCCGGTGGGAGGTGTTGTGCTGTTCCTTCCAGTCGGGCAGCCGGTCCTGCCCGGCCTGGCGACGGTGGGGCATCAGGACGCCAGTGCCCTGGTAGCCGCCGTCGGCGAGGACGGTCGCGTTGCCGCAGGCGTCTTTGATGCCGGACTCGGCGAAGGCGGTGCAGTCGTTTCGGTTGCCTGGCAGCGGCCGGCCGGCGGCCACCCGGGTGTCCGCTTTGATCAGGACCTGGAGGTTCGCCGAGTAGCGGTAGTTCTTCGACGAGGCCGACACCGTCCGGTCTCTCGTGGGCACCAGCGTGCCGTCCACGATGAGGATGTGGTGCCGTCCGGGCTTTCGCCTGCCCGGGGCCAGGGCCAGCAGGGGACCGTGCCGGCCGATGATCCGGCCGACGGACGCCGGGGAGATCCCGAAGAGCGGGGCGAGCTGGCGCATGGTGAGGTTCGTGCGGCAGTACATCGCCACGAGCAGGACGCGGTCCTCCAGGGGCAGTGCCCATGGGCGGCCCGGCCGGTCCGGGTCCAGAGCCCGGCCACCGTTGCGGTGGACAGCCCGCACCAGACGCTGGAACTGGCGCAGGCGGAGCCCAGTGAACACCTCTATGAGCTCATGGCGTTGAGCCGTGACAACCTGCACGACCAGCTCAACGCCGCACCTGATCCAGAGTTACGAGACAGGTTTTAAAGCGTGTTGCAGAAGGCTGTGATCTGGACTGCGCGGTGAAGGCCGTCGCCGCGTTGCCGGCAGTCGCGGAGGATCTTGTAGTTCTTCATCCTCGCGAAGGCATGCTCCGCACGGGCACGGACTTTGCGGTGTTCGGCATTGTCCGCTTCCTCACCGGGCAGGAGCGGCCGTCCCTGGCGTTTGCGGTGCGGGACGATGAGTCCGGTGTTGATGTAAGCGCCGTCGCCGAGCACCATGACGCCCTGGCACTGGGCGGGCAGCCCCGAGTTCCGCCAGACGTGGGCGTCGGCCTTGTTGCCCGGAGCCGGCCGGGCGGTGGCGACCACCAGTTTCGTGTCGGCATCGATGATGACCTGCACGTTCGCTGAGAAGCGGTAGTTGCGGCTCGAGGCGCCGACCGTCCGGTCACGCACGGGGATCAAGGTGCCGTCCACGATCCACAGCCGGTCCGCGGCGTTGGCGGGCTGGAGGGCCGGCTCGAGGGCCAGCAGGGGTCGCAGCCGCTGGATCACCCGGCACACGGTCGCCGGTGAGACCCCGAACAGCGGCGCGAGCTGCCGCATCGTGAGGTTGGTCCGGTAGTACACGGCCACCAGCAGTACCCGGTCCGCCAGCGGCAGACACCACGGCCGGCCGCCACCAGGGCCATTGCCACCCCGCTCCCGCACCACCCGCAACAGCCCCTCGAACTGCCGCATACGCAGCCCAGTGAACGTCTCCACCCACAACGGCTCAGCCCTCAACACCCCGGCCATACCAAGGAAATGCCCAGATCACAGCCTTCTGCAACACGCTTTACGATCTCGTGCACGGTTGGCCGTGGCGTGTCGTCGACCGCGGCCGTACCCGTCCTCAGGCCACGTG